>NZ_KK073769.1:1513950-1517051 GCF_000582685.1 [Scytonema hofmanni] UTEX 2349 | reverse complement strand
ATTGGAATATAAAATTACCAAAGGGTACAACGAAACTACCCGATGCGGAATTTAAAAAGCTTAGTAGAGCAGCAACTTTTTTTAGAGAAGGACACTTCACCACAGAGGATATAAAAAAGATTCAAGCTAATGCCAAGCTTGCTAAAGAAGCTGAAAAGAAAGCTAAAGAAGCTACAAAGCTCGCGAAGGACAGTAAGAATCTTTGGGATAAATTTCTTAAGGGAGCCAAAGGTGCTACTCAGGCTGCGAAGGCGGTTCAAGCTGGTAGTACTGTCGCTAAATCTGGTGCTGCTTTAGCAAAGTTTGCGCCTATACTTACCGCATTAGCCTCTATAGGTATTTCATTAGCAGTTAATATCATCCAAGGTTGGAGAAACGACGTAAATGAAGACGGGCAACAACTATTATCTCAATCAATTAGCAAAGTATTGGGATTGATGAATGTCCAAAAGCTTAAAATTGATAAAATTAACGTTGAAATTAAAAAAGCTGAACTAGAGAACCAAAGAGTTAGAGATAGGATTTATGGACTTGAAACACAGCAGCCGGCAATTAGAGATTCCATTACAGATGCCAAGAAAAAATCAAATGATGCGCTCTATGAAATCCGCGCCGGTAAAGTAAAGTTAGAAGCTCAAATTGCAGATGCCAAGAAAAAGAGCAATGACGCGCTTTATGAAACTCGCGCTGGACGAACTAAATTAGAAGATAAAATCGCTAATGTTCAATCGCAGATTAATAAATTTATCAAGGTGCTACAAGTAATTTTCAATCAAAGATTGAAGTAACAATTGGAATCATTCAAGGTAGATTAAATACAACTGAAAATAAGATTGCTAATCTGGAAAAAGCTAAACCAACGCTTCAAGATAAAGTCATTCAAACTATTCAAGATAGTGTTAAAAAAGTTAGTGCTGATTTAGCTCCTGCTTTAACCAAGTTAGCTCAACTAGAAAAAGTTCCGGCACAAGTTCAATCCCTACAATCTCAAGTTAAAACAATTGAAGTTGAACACCCCAAACGTTGGGGGATAACAGTAACACAAGCTGAAGTCAGGCAAGCAACCATTACTAAATCTACGGATAGCGCGACTAGAACTTATGTAGAAAGAAGGCTTGCACAAGTCACTGAGAGCCAATTTAGTGCTACCGAGTGGGTAGGCAGATATGGGGCAAAAACCGCTGATTTAGTTACTAGTGGTGTTGATCGCTTGTATAAAAATGATGAAGTATTAGCCGGCGGAATTGCCGCACTGGGTACAAATGTGGATCAGCGCATCACAAAACTTGAGCAGGAAGGATTGCAAGTTTCAGATCCGGCTGTTGGCGGGCTAATTAAAAGTGTAAACAATTTGCGAACTGATTTAGAGCAAGTAAAAGTAAATGAAACAAAAATCGGGGCTGATATTGGTCATCTCACAACAAAAATCAAAGAACAAGAGAAAGTGAACCAGCAAGCTATTCCCAAACTCGACCAAATATTAGGAATATTACCTTTTATTCCAGCACGCGCTGCTGATGCAATCCGCCCTAGCATTGCCACGATTCCCCAGATAGAGCAAGCAGCTGCCACAGGAACTTGTCGAACTTTGCAGCCTGGGGGGTGTGGTGCCAAAGCTCTAAATGATTTGGGTAATGGTGTAAATCAAAATACCAATAATCAATCAAACAATCTATTTGACAAATTAAATGCAGGTGCCAACGCTGCCCAATTAGCATTATTAAAAATAATTGATAACAAGCTTGGCAAGCAAATTGCCGGAGGCATTAGCGGTAAATTAGTCGATGGTTTCAAATGGTTGCAACTTGACAGAGTTTTAGGGGTGTTAACTTTCGCGGCTACAGTTCAAAATCATCTAATGCTCTCTAATGATATTGGACAAACATTAATAGGTGCATTTACTAACGTTCTTAACTTCCTTGGACTAAAGGATGACCAAGGCAAAATTTTTGATGTCACTGAGATAATTAATTCTAGTGTCGAAACTTTCGTAAAATCTATTGTTGGGGCTGAAAATTACGCGACTATCTCGGTAGCGTGGGCAAAGGCTAACAGAATTTATCAAGCCACAACTGATTACTTTGGGTTCCTGATGATGACATTGATTTACTTGCTGTAGAAATTGATGTTGATGCCAGCGATGAAGAATTCGCTGGCATGATCGGATGTAATAAAGCGGCTAGAGAATGGCTGGAAAATCAAATCTCTACAGCCGACTACTGCGACAAGCTGCAATTACATGGCATAAAAGACCCTTTGGAAATTGTGGGCGAATTTTGCGATCATATTGAATTAATAATGTACCGAGGGGTATAAGTGACCAGGAATTTACAGCTGGGGATAGAAAGTAGTTGGGCTTTGCAATATAGTGATTCTTTCCCTGCTGTAACTTACTTGAATGATTCAGCAGGACAACCAATTTATGAAAAAATAACTGAAATAATTGTCCCAGTTGTGTTTGATAAACCTATTATTGCCGTGTCTGTCGCTACCACTATTCCTGTAGGCAAGATTTGGAAGTATGCAGGTTACTTGAGCCGCAGTCTTACGACTGGCTTAGGCTCAAGCTTTACAGGAGAACGTGAGAGATTGTTTTTAGGGAAATTCAATTTAATAGTTTTTGACGATTTAAACATTAATTATTTTGTTTCTATCCAGGTTCCCAAATGGTTTATTAGCGCCAATATTTCTATCTATCAATACGAAATTAATTATGAAAATTGACGTCAACAATGCTTTTACTGTTATTTCTTTGGTCTTTTTATTAATTGGTGGTATCTATCGATTAGCGCAAATAGAAGCGCACATTAATGCAAGAATTACCAATGTACAAGCTACTTTATTAGCCGCGATTGATTCACAGAGAGACAACCTTGTGGACAGGCTATATCTGAATGAAAAAAGATTAGAAGTACACTTGACTGAGTACACCGAAAAGAAGTTATTTTCTGAGTACCGTCATAATGCTACCGACAAGCAACTCGAACACAAATTTAACCGACTTCGTGGGCTGATTAAGCAGCTTGCGGGCTTTTTGAATAAAGAATCTGGCTTTATTCTTCGAGATGATGAATACTAAGATGCTGTCAAAAATTAGTGTT
>NZ_KK073769.1:1471502-1513850 GCF_000582685.1 [Scytonema hofmanni] UTEX 2349 | reverse complement strand
ACCGAGGGGTATAAGTGACAAGGAATTTACAGTTAGGGATAGAAAGTAATTGGGCTTTACAATATAGTGATTCTTTCCCTGCTGTAACTTACTTGAATGATTCAGCAGGAAAACCAATTTATGAAAAGATAACTGAAATAATTGTCCCAACTGTGTTTGATAAACCTATTATTGCCGTGTCTGTCGCTACCACTATTCCTGTAGGCAAGATTTGGAAGTATGCAGGTTACTTGAGCCGTAGCCTCACAACTGGCTTGGGGGCAAGTTTCACAGGAGAACGCGAGGGATTGTTTTTAGGGAAATTCAATTTAATAGTTTTTGACGATTTAAACATTAATTATTTTGTTTCTATCCAGGTTCCCAAATGGTTTATTAACGCCAATATTTCTATCTATCAATACGAAGGTGTGGATACAACAACACTTGAAGATGATATCCAGGCAATAAAAGAAGCGGTCGGAATTTAATATGCCTTTTTTCTTTGGTCTATAGTTTCAAAAAGCATTAATCATGAAAGTTGATGTCAACAATTTTTTTACACTTGTTTCTTTGGCATTTTTATTGTATTGGTGGTATCTATCGATTAGCGCAAATAGAAGCGCAAATCAACACCAGAATCACCAATGTACAAACTACTTTGTTAGCCGCAATTGATTTACACAGGGATATTTTTGTTGAGAAGTTATACCTAAATGAGAAAAGGCTAGAAGTACATTTGACTGAGTACGCAGAGAAAAAATTATTCTCGGAATACAGGCACAATGCCACCGACAAACTACTTGAACACAAATTCAACCGACTTAGTGGGCTGATTAAGCAGCTTACCGGATTTTTGAATAAAGAATCAGGGTTTATTATTCGAGATGATGAATACTAAGATGCTGTCAAAAATTAGTGTTCGGTCTGTAGTTGTAATTATTTTGGTAATTGGGGCGCTGGTACTGGCTATAGTAGACCATAATTTTCGCCCTACCTTTGGGGACTTGGCGAAAGTCGGTGTCGGTGGGTACTTGGGTCAGATGCTGCCAGAGGCTAAACGGACTGGGGATTCATCTAAGCAGCGAATTGCTACCAAACCTTGCAATTCGCCGCTTTCAAATTGATGGCGCAAAATTTCCCTTTCTTGTAAAGGTGTTTTTGCAGTGTAGGTGCTTACCCGATACCCTAATTCTCCTCCTAATATTTTGGCAACTGCTTTAAGTTGGTGTAACGATGAACGTCCCTCTTCTTGGGCGCCATCACTACAATAGAAAAGGGTGTGAGTAGTTTCGCGACGAGTCATCATTAATTCGCGCAAAGCCTTTAATTTATTTTCTGCTGCACCAATTAATCTTGCACGTTGCATTAACAAAGGTTTTAAATCTTCGTTGCCTTCAAAATCCCCTAAATCTAAATTTTCTCGTTGTTGATACAGTAATGCTCGTCCAATTCTTTTAGTTAGTTTTAAGTAAGCAATGCTTTCTGCTTCTGTTAACTCTACCAAAATGGGATGATACAAATAATGTACTAACGCACCTTGAGAAATTGCATCCTTTAAAGTGAATTCTGGCTGAAGAACCGCACCAAAGTAATTAAATAAAGATTGAGTGCCACCATCATCAAAATATCTTTCTGGAGTAGCAGAAAGAGCGAGTCGTAAACCCACGCGGCGTGGTAAACTTTCTTCCAACTTAGGTGCGCCTAAGTTATGTGCTTCGTCGCCAATAATCAAAGTCTTTTCGGGAAAGTACTTGAGTTGAGAACCAAAGCCATCACCAATTAATGTGGAATTGGTAGTCACAATCGTGAGAAACGATTGCGAACCAGAACGCACGTTATAAAGTTGGGTAGAAAGTTGACTTTGCCACGTTCGTAAATCTTCAAAAGCTAAAATGGGCTGCAAGTTGAATTTTTCACATTCTCGCGCCCATTGGGTGACAAGATGACGAAAGGGACACACCACCAACAAAACTTGCAAGTTAATTTGTTTGTATAACTCGCAAGCGATCGCCAATGCTGTAATCGTCTTACCACTACCAGTAGCCATCTTCAGCGTACCTCTGCCGTTGTTGGCAAACCAAGACTCAATAGCTTGTCGTTGATATTGCCGTAATTGCAGAGATTGCGGCATTCTGGGACATCCTGGTAATGGTTGAGTTTGATAATTGCCCTTACTTTCGCCGGCAAATGGTTTTTTCAGCTTGAAAGTGGGCAATTTCTCAACTCGTGGCGTCAGGTACATAGATAGGGACTGGGGAATAGGGACTGGGGAATAGGGAATAGGGAATAGGGATAATGAGGAATTATATATCTTCCCCATGCCCTATGCCCCATGCCCAATGCCCATATATCAGTTGTAACCTCGCCAGACGCCGACGAGAGTACCTTGTACCTCCACTTTTATCGCCGATACTTCAATGGGGTTGTATTTGGGATTTGCAGGTTTGAGGGTGACGCGATCGCCATTTCTGTAAAATCGCTTCAATGTCGTACCGTGTCCTTCGACTCTGGCGGCGACAATGATACCATTTTTCAGATGATCTGGTTCTGGTACTGGACGCAGAAATACCACATCTCCATCGACAATCGAATCTTCAACCATACTATCGCCAGCTACTCGCAAAGCATATGTGTGCGGAGGCAACGACAAATTAGCCAAATCCAGATGTTCCACAGTATCGGTGAACGGTTCGATTAAGCCGCCGGCAGCGATTGTACCTAAAATTGGCACACCTGGTTTTTGCGGACGCAAAATCCGAATTGTTCGTGCCTTACCTTCACTCCATTCAATATGTCCCTTGGCACGTAAATGTTCCAAGCGGCTTTGAATCGGTGCAGGTGATTTCAGGTTCATTGCCTGCATCATTTGCCTAATTGACGGCGAATGCTGGTGCGATCGGATGTATTCCGCCAGCCATTCGTAAAGTTCTTGTTGAGCTTCTGTTAGTCTTTCCATAAATTAGTAGGGAGACAAAGTACAAATGTCTCTAGAACATTAGTACTACAAAAAACCCCCCAATGGTAGGGTAAAAGTTAAAAGTTAAAAGGAAAAAGAGAAGAAATAGTAACTTTTACTTTGTTTCCTCTGCCCCTAAGATACTTGCAAGTAAAGCTTTTTGAGCGTGCATCCGATTTTCTGCCTGATCCCAAACTCGTGAATGAGAGCCTTCAATTACAGATTCAGTAATTTCTTCACCGCGATGAGCTGGTAAACAGTGTAAAACAATTGCGTCGCGATCGGCAAGACTTAATAGCGGCTCGTTGATTTGGTAGGATTGAAAAATTGGTAGCCTTGCGCCGGCTTCTGCTTCTTGCCCCATACTTGCCCAAACATCACTATAAAGTACAGAAGCTCCCTTTACTGCTGCTTCTGGGTCATTAGTTAAGATAACTTCAGTTTTGTTGTCGGCTATTGCGCGTGCTTTTTCGGTCATGGCTGCATTTGGCTCATAGCCAATTGGCGTGGCAATTCTGACATTCATCCCTACCAAAGCACAGCCTAGCATGAGGGAATTGGCGACATTATTACCATCGCCCACATAAGTCAAGGTTAAGCCAGCCAGGGTGCCAAAACATTCTTGAATTGTCATTAAATCTGCCAATACCTGGCAAGGATGTCCTAAATCGGTAAGCGCATTAATTACGGGAATTTTGGCATAATGGGCAAAAATTTCCAAATCTTGGTGTGCAAAGGTGCGAATTGCCAAAATATCCAAATATCGATCCAACACCCGCGCTGTATCTTCTATCGGTTCCCCACGACTCACTTGGGTGACATTGGGGTTAAGATCAATTACCTGTCCACCCAGTTGATACATCGCTACTGTAAAACTGACTCGTGTCCGAGTTGAAGCTTTGGAAAATAACAACCCCAGCACTTTAGAACAATGCAACTTTAGCCGTTGTGATTTCAACTCAGTTGCCATTTGCAAGAGTTCTTGAACTTCGGTTGCACTGAAGTCTGCCAAACTTAATAAATCTCGTCCGATCAACGCTGCCATTGTTGTGAGCTGTAAAGAACAATTATGTATTTATGTTTGTTTAGCGTGCCGTATTCAAAAAATACCACTTTAAAACATTACCAGATATTTTGGTGTTCAGCCTGGGATTTCAGATCGCTTTTGGTATTAATCTTGATTTACTGACAATTTCTCTATTTTTTGGACGCTTTTGGAGCCTTCAATAAATCATCTACAGGCGGAAAAATCATAAATATGGGACAAAGTAAGCATTTTTTTCTTTTTTTGTACTTGACGTTGTGCAATTAACTGGCTTATGCTAAGATATGAAATCGGTATGATACGTAAAACCAGAAAAGTTTTGCGATCGCTTAGAGTTAGCGCTTCGCCAGCATAGCACAGTGGTAGTGCATCCGACTTGTAATCGGAAGGTCGTCAGTTCAAATCTGACTGCTGGCTTTTTCAGTGGAATCGTCTTATCAGGTTCTAAACAAATGCGTTTCTGTGTTTGGTCATCGGAAGGACAAATAAATTAAAAACTCCATTGGGACATTTTGCTAGGTATGATATTTAATCTGCGCTTGCTTTTTTGCACATCTACCCAGTAAAAACCAACTATGACTCAAAACTACCGCATTACCTTACTTCCCGGCGATGGCATTGGACCCGAAATCATCAACGTTGCGGTAGACGTGCTTAAAGTCGTCGGTAAGCAATTTGATTTACAGTTTGAATTTCAACAAGCCCTCATGGGTGGTGCAGCAATTGACGCTACAGGCGAACCTCTACCCGCTGATACCTTAGAAATGTGTCGTAATAGTGATGCTATCTTACTCGCCGCTGTTGGTGGTTACAAGTGGGATTCTTTGCCTTCTCATTTACGCCCAGAAGCGGGTTTACTGGGATTGCGTGCGGGTTTGGGGCTTTTTGCCAATTTGCGCCCTGCGAAGATTATACCGCAGTTAATTGATGCCTCTACGTTGAAAAAAGAAGTTGTGGAAGGCGTGGATATTATGGTGGTGCGCGAACTCACAGGCGGAATTTACTTTGGTAAACCGAAGGGAATTTTTGAAACAGAAACAGGTGAGAAGCGCGGTGTAAATACGATGGTTTACAGCGAATCGGAAATTGAACGCATCGGCAGAGTCGCTTTTGAAGCAGCGCGAAAACGTGGGGGTAAACTATGTTCGGTGGATAAGTCAAATGTATTAGAAGTATCGCAGTTATGGCGCGATCGCATTACTTCACTTTCTCAAGAATATCCCGACATCGAACTATCTCACATGTATGTAGATGCAGCAGCAATGCAATTAGTTCGCGCTCCCAAGCAATTTGATACTATCGTTACGGGTAACTTATTCGGCGATATTCTCTCGGATGCAGCGGCGATGCTGACTGGTAGTATCGGTATGTTACCATCTGCTAGTTTAGGCGCTTCAGGTCCTGGAGTGTTTGAACCCGTCCACGGTTCAGCCCCAGATATTGCAGGACAAGATAAAGCAAATCCCCTAGCGCAAGTTTTGAGTGCAGCGATGATGTTACGCTACGGCTTAAATCAAAGTGCTGCGGCTGACAAAATCGAAAAAGCAGTATCCCAAGTTTTAGAAAAAGGCGATCGCACTGGAGATATAATGTCTCCGGGAATGAACCTTTTGGGTTGTCGTTCTATGGGCAAGACACTTATTCAAGCTCTGGAATTAGGGATTAGGGACTAGGGACTAGGGATTAGGGATTAGGGAGAGGGGGAGAAACAATTGTCCCCTTGTCCCTCTGTCCCCCTGTCCCCCCATCTCCCCTTGAAAGTTGGACAATTTGGCAACTGTTTTTTCTAACTTTCATATAGACTAGATACAAACTTAGAAAGCAAATAAAACAACTAGTGTACGCTTTACGACAAGGGCAACAAGCGAATTTCAGTAACTCACAAAACCAGCCACCCTTAATCGATCCCTCGGTGATCAGATCGGCTGGGCAAATTTATTACACCTACTGCGAGGTCCACCCAGAAATAGTTGGACAAGCTTCAGGAGTAGCAATTAATCGAGTTACTCTTCGCGGCAAGGTAATTTTTACTAATCAACCAGTCCTCTTACCGCAAGAATGTTTTGTGCCTTTAAATCAGATTGAATCGTACATATATTAGTTAGTGGATAGTGGATAGTGGGAATTTGAAGAGGGAGAAAGGGAAAAGGGAAAGAATTATTACCAATGCCCAATGCCCAATGCCCCATGCCCACTAACAACCAACAACCAACAACTAACTATATGGACTTATTGATACTCGTACCAACGAGTGTAATTGTCTTCGCTTTGGGTACATCTATCGGTAGCTTTATCAATGTTGTAGTTTATCGGCTACCTGCTAAGTTGTCGATTCTTTTTCCTCCTTCTCGCTGTCCCCGTTGCTTAAGACAGCTAAAAGCACACGATAACGTTCCTGTGCTGGGTTGGCTGTGGTTAAAAGGACGTTGCCGTTATTGCAAAAGTAAGATTTCCGTCCGTTATCCTGTGGTAGAAGGGATAACGGGCATAATATTTTTACTAGTTTTATTTGTATTTAAAGTCTCAATATTAACAATCGGCTATTGGGCTTTTTGTAGTTGGTTATTAGCACTATCGCTGATCGACCTTGATACTATGATTCTCCCCAATCAATTAACACAGTCTGGGTTAGTGTTGGGGATTGTATTTCAAATGATTGTTGGTTTTTTACCAGAAGCTAGCTGGAGTGGATTAATTCATCATTTGATGCGGGGGATAGTAGGAGCAGTATTAGGGTTATGGTTATTTGATGCGATCGCTACATTTGGTTCTATCGCCTTTGGAAAAACAGCGATGGGTGGAGGTGATGCTAAACTAGCAGCAATGATGGGAGCTTGGTTAGGTTGGAAACTTCTGCTTTTAGCTGGTTTTATCGGCTGTACCCTTGGAGCCTTAGCAGGTAGCAGTGCAATTATATTATCAAAAAAGAAGTGGGGACAAAAGATACCTTTTGGTCCCTTTCTCGCTTTGGGAGCTGCGATCGCTCTTTTTGGTGGTGAAGCAATTTTATCTAGCTATATCAGGTTATTTTTTCCCGTTACTTGATGGGGCAATGGGCAATGGGCATTGGGCAATGGGCATTGGATTCTAAAATGCCTCCCCACTCCTCCACTTCCCCATCTCCCCGACTGTAACCACCATTACGCCATCAGTCTTTTAGCTTTTGGTAATATCAAGTGGTGATTAAGTAAGTGGGCGAAATTAAATGTAAAATACTCTCTGCTCTTCGTAGTGAGCGGTTTACCGCTCGTCGCTCTTGGATTTTAACGGCTAATCAGGTTACTACGTTAAGGAGAGTTTATTTATGCTCATCTACTTAGAATAACTGACTCTTAAAAAGAAAGCAACAAAAATTATTAATTTGGAGGCTGGAACTACAACTCCTTTTTCAAGAGCGATCGCGTCTATCAAATAAATGCAAAACTCGTGAGAAATTCCCTAAAAAAGGAATAACATACTTGAATTGGTTTATGTATTTTCGTTAAGCTGGCACCAAAGGCACATGGGGAAAGTCGATTAGCGTTTAGAAGACAAATTGGAATAAGTGGTCATTAGTTATTTGTCAATCGTGATTCGTCGTATATTTATTCACAAAGGACAATCATATAAAAGACCACGCAAAACTTGCTCTTACTGTTTTGAACTTAGTACACACTTGCATAAGATAAAAATGGCAAACAACGAAGAATCACGCGGTTTAAAGTCTTTGTTAGATTGGTTTGCAAATCGACGTAAATCAGGCTCTATCAGTATTGAACGCCAAGAACGGGAAATTGCTGATGGATTGTGGAATAAATGTCCTAAATGTGGTGTATTGACATATACCAAAGACCTGAGAGCGAATCAAATGGTTTGCACCGAATGTGGACATCATAATCGAGTGGATAGCGATGAACGCATCCGCCAATTGATAGATGCGAATACGTGGAAACCGATGGATGAGAATTTGCGTCCAGCCGATCCTCTGCAATTTCGCGATCGCAAACCTTATAGCGATCGCCTGCGAGAAACTCAAGAAAAACTTGGCTTAATCGATGCTGTCAAAACTGGTTTAGGCGAAATCAATAAATTACCCATCGCTCTTGGAGTCATGGACTTCCGATTTATGGGTGGTAGCATGGGTTCTGTCGTCGGCGAAAAACTCACCCGCTTAATAGAGACGGCGACTCAACGGCGATATCCTGTAGTTATTATCTGCACCTCTGGTGGGGCAAGAATGCAAGAAGGAATGCTTTCTTTGATGCAGATGGCGAAAATCTCCGCAGCCCTACAACGCCATCGGGATGCACGACTATTGTACATTCCCGTCCTAACCAATCCCACCACAGGCGGCGTTACTGCTAGTTTTGCCATGTTGGGTGATATGATTTTGGCAGAACCAAAGGCAATGATCGGTTTTGCAGGACGACGAGTGATTGAGCAAACCCTGCGCGAAAAACTGCCCGATGATTTTCAAACTGCTGAAGACTTGTTGAAACACGGTTTTGTAGACGATATCGTACCCCGTACCCAGTTAAAAAATATCTTAGCGCAGCTGATTGCTTTACACCAGCCAGCACCAATCACACCTCATATGCTGTTGTGGGAAAATAGACCGTTAAGTTCTACCGTAGTTGAGTAAGAAGATAGGGCAATGGGCAATGGGCATTGGGCATTGGGCATTGGGCACGCTCGCAGTGAGAATTAAAGAAGTTCAATAAAGCAAGTGCGTGAATAAATACAATTCTTTCCATGCCCCATGCCCCATGCCCCATTCCCCATGCCCCATGCCCCATGCCCCTTTCCCTTAATTAGTGTTTCGCTTCTCGTACAAAGACGAGCGGAGTCAAAGCTACAAGCCGGAATATGACAGAGATAGCGAATAATCCGAGTAAGCCGCCATAAATAGAAAATTGGGTGACGAAACCGCCTATAGTTGTACCTAAAGCACCACTAACTCCAGCCACCGCAGCGGCATTTGCAAAATAAATTGCTTGATGTCTAGCTGGTGCTATTCCTAGTTGGATGTTGTTATTACACAAATCAATACCCGCCCAAGTTACGCCGAGAAGGATGTGTAACAATGGCAACCATAGCCAGATATCAAGCTGGCTGTTGCCAATTAACAGCCACAGCAGCGGTGAAACTGCTAGGACAATCCCGACCAAAAACAAGATTGGACGATTGCCGATTTTGTCTGCCAACTTGCCCCAGAAAATAAGCATCACTAAAGTTGCTCCTGCCCGCAAGCTACCGTAAGTCGTTACCCAAGTGACATCTATATCCAGCGTGTCCAACAAGTAATAATTAAAAAATGGAGCGCTGAGATTAACGGCAAATGTCCATAAGCCCAAATACAACATAAACATCAAAAAGTTAAAATCTTTGAAGATGCTTTTGCCACTATTAGAATCACTCTTTATTTCTGTATTCTCGGTATTCGGCAAGTCCTTATCAATTGCTTCAATTAAAATAGCTTTTTTTTCACTTATTCCATCAGGTAAAGTATTTTGCTGCTGCGGATTAACATCAAGCTGGAAGTACTGACACCCCAAACTGAGAATTCCCGATAAAATGCCAATAAACACAACCACACCATAACCTTGGATTGCGCCACCAGACCATTTTGATATAACTAGACCTGCTAAAGGTACACAAATTAAATTAGTCAGGCTAGCTACACTGTTGCGTAAGCCAAAAAAGCGTCCGCGCAATTTGCGGGGAACTAATTGAGCCATCCAACTTAGCCAAGATGCAGATCCCAACCCGGCAGACAGATGGCTAACTAAAAGAATCCCCAAGGTCAAGACAACGAGCTGGTGAGAATTAACTAGTCCCCAGCTAAAAGCTATGATACCAAGCAATAGAATTATCCACGCTAGGCGACCCGGAATATTAGTCCAAAGGGAGTAGTGAAAGCGGCTTGTGATGCGTTCTGAAAGATATGCACCTACTGGCTGAATCAGATTTAGCAACATTGGGATTGAGGCAAGCATCCCAATAGCCACAGGACTAGCATGTAAATCCACCAGAAAATTACTAAGTAAAATGCCGCTGGTAGTAATTGTGTAAAACGCAGCGAAAGCACTATCTATAGTTGAAGCTCGCAAGGAAGTGCGAATAGCATCTTTAGTAACTGGTGTTCCGGGTTTAGCGGTAGGAGAAATTGCCGTTTCTGGTGCTGCAACCTGAGTATTTTTTGGAACTAAAGGAGAACCGATATTAAACTCAACAGAATCCATTTACTATCTCGCTGGTTATTGTAGCTTTTTAATAGACTTTGACCGAATTTAAATATGCGTTATCCAAAAATCTTAGAGACGTAGCACTGCTACGTCTCTACATTGTTTTTCGCTTTTTATGTCTAATGTATAACTGTATTAATTCTCAGAGCCAAGTTGAGTATTTTAGTACCCACAGATAGAGCGGTTAAACGCTGACTACGAACTAATCTATTTTATTCAGCCCTGCTAATAATTATTCGTTATATTAATTGCATTTCTCAAGAAATATATCAATCTTTAGTCAGAGAAGGTATAAGATAAGTGAAAAAAAACATTCTTCGGAAGTAATGATAAGCAACGTGTGGAAATTTTTGCAAGTAGTAGTAGCGATCGCCATTGCCTTCACTCTTACCGCTTGCCAAGAACTACCTGGAGCGATCGCACCCACTGCAACAGCACCAGTTATTGTTAAACTCAGCAGTTGGGCAGCTAATCCGGTTGAACAAAAATTGTTAAAACAGGTATTAAACGACTTCAAGGTACAGCATCCAGGCATAAAAGTCAAGCATGAAGTCATCAATGATCAATATATGGATGTGATTAAAACTCGCTTTATCGGCGAAGCTGCACCGGATGTCTTTTATCTGGATGCGTTAGAGGCTCCTTTTTTCATGAGTCAGGATGTCTTAGAACCTCTTGAGGGTTACATCAAACCAGAATTTGACTTAGCTGACTTTCAAGAAACGCTACTCGACAGCTTCAAATACCAAAATCATATTTATGGTTTGCCTAAAGATTATTCTACACTGGCACTGTTTTATAATAAACAAGCTTTCGCGGCAGCTAATTTGAGTAGTCCTCCAACAACTTGGGATGAACTCCGCAGCGACTCGAAGCTGTTGACGGTGGATCGCAATCAAGACGGCAGAATCGATCAATATGGCTTTGGGGAAACTCCCGAATTAGCGCGTCAAGCTTATAAAATCAAAGCCTTTGGCGGACAACTTGTGACAGAAAATGGTTATGCTGCTTTTGCAAGTGAAGCAAGTTTACAAGGATTGCAGTTAACCGTAGATCAGTATCAAAAAGACTGTACCTCCGCACAAAAATCTGA
This sequence comes from [Scytonema hofmanni] UTEX 2349, assembly GCF_000582685.1. Lineage (GTDB taxonomy): Bacteria > Cyanobacteriota > Cyanobacteriia > Cyanobacteriales > Nostocaceae > Hassallia > Hassallia hofmanni. The sequence continues at coordinate 1,502,553 of NZ_KK073769.1, read as the reverse complement.
TGTGGGGACAAACTCTGGTAGTGAAATGTTCGGTCAAGGTAAGGCAGCGATGGTGATTGAGGGTAATTGGGCAATTCCTTATTTAAGAGAAACCTTTCCCAAGCTGGAATTTGCTACCGCAGAAATGCCGAGCATAAATAATAAAAAAGTCACAATGGTATTTACAGTTGCCTATGTGATGAATAAACAAACAAAGCACAAAGCAGAAGCTTGGGAGTTGATATCTTATTTGACAGGTTTTGAAGGAATGCAGAAGTGGTCAGCAATGGGGATTGCACTACCGACGCGCAAATCAGTAGCAGAGAAATTAGGTTATGAAAAAGACTTGATGCGATCGCCTTTTATTGCTGGTGTTAATTATGCCATACCGTGGCAAGTAGGTAAATATCCGGCAGTGATTGTGAACAACTTTGACAACCAATTTGTCAGCGCAATGCTGGGACAACAACCATTAAAACAGGCAATAGTGCGATCGCAAACAGAAGCCAACAAGCAAATTAAAGCAATGGAATGAGTTTGCCCACTTAGTTATTAAAACGATACGTCGTATCTGCCACCACGATCAAGGGTACGTTTGTAAGCAGGTCGTCCATGAATGCGATCGACAAATTCCTTAATCTTTGGTCGATTCTCAACCTGTTCGGGAACCCCAGCGAAGATTTCTAGGGGAAAGCTCATTTGGATATCGGCTGCGGTAAATTCCTCACCCGCAAACCACGTACTTTTACTTAGTTCGCCTTCGATGTAGTCAAAGTGAAGCTTAATCTGGGGTGCGATGAATCCATCCATCGCTTTGCTGTCCCCTATTCCGAAATTGTTGAAGATGAGCCTCATCACCAATGGTGGCATTGCAGAGCCTTCAGCGTAGTGCAGCCAATACCTATAGAGCAGATGCTCCGGTGTACCCTGTGCCGGGACTAGGCTACCATTGCCGTAGCGCTCCACTACATATTCGATAATAGCACCCGACTCAGCAATCGTTAGGTCTGCATCTGTAATTACTGGTGACTTACCGAGGGGATGGACATTCAGCAGCGACTCTGGTGCCAGCATCGTTTCCGTGTCGCGTTCGTAGCACTTGATTTCGTACTCGATACCTAATTCTTCAAGCAACCATAGTACACGCTGTGATCGCGAATTATTGAGATGATGGACAACGATCATAAAAGGTTCCTTGTAGTAAGCGCTTCAGCGCTTATATTAACGCACTTCAGTGCGTACTACGTTCGCGCAGGAGTACGATGAAGAATCATTGTCCACCCATCGCTACAGCTTCTTTTGATGCTGAATGAAGCAGAGTTTCAGCTATGTTGCAAATTAGAAGACGACGAAAACCCTCCAGGTTAAATATCACAGAAAATCTGGCTGGATACCTATTTATCACGCCAACCATTTTGGTAATGGGGACTTTTGTTGTCTTACCCATTCTTTACGCTGTGTTTCTTTCTTTACAAAAAGTCCAACTGTTAGGGGGGATAAAGTATCAATTCATTGCCTTTCGCAACTTCTCCCAACTAGTTGATGATGAACGAGTTTGGATTGCTTTATCTAATACATTGCAATACGTAGTTATCGTAGTGCCATCTCAAACAATCCTCGCTTTAATTTTGGCAGTAACACTTAATTCTGGCATTCGCGGCAAAAATTGGTGGCGAATTATTTACTTTTTGCCCACAGTCACATCTTCAGCAGTTTTGACACTGATTTTTATGTGGATTTATAATACCGATGGGCTACTGAATGATTTTCTCGCTTTTGTGGGACTGCCAACTTATAACTGGTTGGGCGATCCAGCAGTGGCGCTCAAAGGTATTATGGTGATGAATATTTGGTCAACCGCACCGTTTTACATGGTAATTTATCTGGCAGCATTGCAAGATATATCGCAAACTCTTTACGAAGCCGCAGAGTTAGATGGAGCGAATGAATGGCAGAAGTTTATCCGGATTACTGTACCCTTGCTTAAGCCTGTAACCTTTTTTGTGATGGCTGTAGGGGTGATTGGCACATTTCAACTGTTTGACCAATCTTATATCTTCTCTAATGGCAATGGTGGACCAAATAACGCCACTCTGACGATAGTTTTGTTAATATACCAAGCTGTTTTTCGCAACTTGCAGATGGGATATGCAGCAGCGATCGCCTTTTTGTTAGCAGCTGTCATCATCACCACTACTTTAATACAGCGGCGCTTCTTTGGAGGTGAAAAACTTTGACTAATATTTCTCGCATTCCTTGGTTAAAAGGACTGCTATACCTCGTGCTGACGCTGTATGCTGTCATCACCTTAATTCCTTTTATGTGGGCGCTTTCTGCTTCATTCAAGTCCCTATCAGAAATCGTCAGCGGTGAGTCTAATTTTGTACCACACAATTTCACTCTTGACAACTACAAACAAATCTTTCTTCAAGAACCGTTATTTTTGCGGTGGCTATTTAATAGTGTGTTTATTGCCCTGTGCGTCACCATTTTAAACTTACTGTTTAACTCGATGGCAGGTTATGCTTTAGCGCGGTTAAGCTTTGGTGGGAAGCAGTTCTGGTTCTTTTTGATTTTGGCAGTGTTAGCAGTGCCGGCACAAGTCACGCTAATTCCCACATTTTTGATTTTAAAAGCGATCGGTTGGTTGAATTCCTACCAAGGCATGATTGTCCCCAGCATGGTTAATGCCACTTTCATCTTCATGATGCGGCAGTTTTTCATTAATTTTCCTAAAGAATTAGAAGAAGCTGCTCAATTAGATGGTTTAACACCCTTTGGAATTTTCCGTTATATAGTTCTGCCTTTAGCAAAACCCGCACTAGCAGCACAAGCAGTTTTTGTCTTCATGGGCAGTTGGAATAATTTCTTGTTGCCTGTAGTGATTTTGTTTGACCCAGAAATGTTTACCCTACCCTTGGGACTGAACTCCTTTAAAGGGCAATATATCAGCTATTGGAACTACATTATGGCAGCCTCGATGGTTTTCACTCTGCCAGCTTTAAGTATTTATGCTTTTTTCAACAAGTATTTCGTTCAAAGCGTCACTTTTACAGGTGGTAAGGGTTAGGGAGAGTGGGGGAGCAGGGGAGGCAGGGGAGGCAGGGGAGGCAGGTATTTCTTTTTTCTTACCCTTTCCCCTTTCCCCTTTCCCCTTTCCCCTTTACCCTTTACCCTTTTCTCTCTCCCCTCCTCCATCTTCCCCCTCTCGATCCCCACTCAGTATTTTGGGGAACAAATGGGACTCTGAACATGATATTGGTATAACAGCAACTCAATCGTGCGATTTGTTAGATAGCAACAGATTACAGCGTTGCTCCAGAAAAGGTGCTGTCTTTGTTAGTGGCTAAGAGCAAGCTGGCAATTATCTATTGACGATTAGCATTTTTGAGATTGAGTATTGCTATCAAGTCCTGTGTTGAGCGTCAAAACATTTAAGGGGAAACATGTTAAAAAGATTAATTGGCATTATTTTGGTTACTGTTTTACTGACGTTTCAGTTTGTTGTCGGTAGCGCAACAGCGTTAGAACTAACCGCAGAAACGCGGACGGTGCCATTAAATGAAAACGGTGATACCATTGTCCTCAGCTTGAAACAAGTTAAAGAAGGCAAACGTTTATTTAACTTCGCTTGTGCTCAATGTCACGCTGGGGGTGTTACCAAGACCAACCAAAACGTAGGACTTACACCCGAAGATTTAGCATTAGCATTACCAAACCGTAATAACATTGAAGGTTTGGTAGACTACATGAAAAATCCCACTACTTACGACGGTGAGGTGGAGATTTCGGAAATACATCCCAGCACTAAGAGTTCAGATGTTTTCCCACAAATGAGAAATTTGACTGACGATAATTTAAAGGCGATCGCTGGTCATATTCTCCTGCAACCGAAAGTTGTTGGTCAGCAGTGGGGTGGTGGTAAAATTTATTACTAAACTCTTCTCTGGATGCTAACTTATCGGTTTTGGGCGATCAATGTCAAATAGCGATCGCTTTAACAACAAGTTGTTAAGTCAAGGGTTGAGGGACTGGGGCAATTTAAAAGATGAAGGCAGAAGTTTACCTTACTTCATATTTCTTATTAATTCCTCATCCCTCATCCCTAGACTTAATACAACGAGACTATAAACTCAGCTTTTCCACCAGTATTATTACTCAAAATTAAAAAAAAAATTATCTATGACAGATTGTCATATTTAGCGTTGATTTATATCTAAAATGAGAAAGGCAAGATAAAAGTGAATGTTTAGGAGAAAGTCATGAAATTGATTGCAGCTAGTTTGCGACGCTTGGGTTTAGCTTTTTTAACAATTTGTTTAGTTGTGAGCAGCTTTGCGGTTTTCGCTCCCAGCGCTGCGGCTGCAACCTACACAGTTAAACTAGGCAGCGATAAAGGAATGCTGGCGTTTGAACCGAAAAAGTTGACTGTTAAACCAGGTGATACAATTGAATGGGTGAACAATAAGGTTCCTCCCCATAATGTTGTCTTTGATCCTAAAAAAAATCCTACTAAAAGCGCTGATCTAGCTAAAGGACTATCTCACAAGAAACTGCTGATGAGTCCTGGTCAGAAGCAAACAACCATTATCCCCGCAGACGCTCCTGCTGGTGAATACACATTCTACTGCGAACCTCACCGTGGCGCAGGCATGATTGGTAAACTGACAGTTGAAGGCTAAGAATAATGCTGTGGGAGCAAGATGATTTTTCTTGCTCCTGGGCAAAGTTCTGAAAATGTATCTTTTGGCTAGATTTTTTTAAACACGGTTCCGAGTCCTATCCTCATCACCAGATGCTAAAAGCGACGTAGCGCTAATCGGGGATAAGCTTCGGAACCGTCAATTATATATAGATAGTCTTTAGGATATTGTTAAGTCAATACCCTAGAACGGTGTTGCTATACAAACTAAGCCCGCCTTCACGGGCTATGATATTCTAGCCCGCGAAAGCGGGCTTAATTCGTATAACCACAGGCTTATAGACTGGAGGGTATGCAAAAAACGGTTTTTTAAGTTGCACTAAACCTGTTTGCAAGGAGAATTACTTGAGAATATTTTTATTAATTTTACTATTAGCGATCGCTCTCGAAGTTACATTTATTCATCCAGCGCTAGCTGTCGATACATCCAACGGGGTCAAAATTTTCAATGCTAACTGCGCCTCTTGTCACATTGGTGGTGGTAACATTCTCATTGAGGAGAAAACTTTAAAAAAGGAAGCTTTGTCAAAGTACCTGGAAAATTATGATGTTGACTCTATTGCCGCAATTACTCACCAGCTTCAAAATGGTAAAAATGCCATGCCTGCTTTTAAGGATAAGTTAACTCCTCAAGAGATTATGGAAGTAGCCACTTACGTTTTCCAACAAGCCGAAGAAGGCTGGTTAAGTCGAGAATAGATAGGGATTGGGGTGCTTCCGTTTTTCCTAATCCCCAAACCCTAATCTCAAAGAAAGCAAATTTTATTTTTCTTGATTAGATATTTCTCTTTTTTCCCTCAATTCGCGCAACTGTTGTAAGAGTTTTTGACTCGGTTTAACAGTAGGGGCAGTGGGGGAAGTCTGATTGCTGCTGATTTTAGGAGCAAATGATGGTTTGGCATTTGCTTCCGGTGTGGTGGTGGGCAAAGGTTGACTATTCCTAATTTGCGCTCCTAATAATTCTTGTTTATTGACTTGCGCTGTGGGTAAAGGTTGGTTAGGGACTTGCACCTGTGACAATTGTTGTTGATTCGGTTGCAATACAGGCAAAGTCTGATTTTTTCTGACTTGTGCTGATGGTTGTGGTTTATTAAATTGCGGTAGCAGCAAAGGCTGTTTACCCCCAACTTGCAATTCTGGTAATGGTTTTTGGGGTACTTGAGGTATAGTCGAAGGCTGTTTGCTGGTGATTCTTAATCCCGAAACTGGTTTTACAGTTGCTTCCTCGTCGGGTGCTTTTAATGATGTTTGATTTATTGGGGATGCGGGCAAAACTTGTGGAGTCGTTTGAGAACTATTACCGGCATCATTTTTTGGCGACAAATTAGGCGATACACTAAATGTATAATACTTGGGCTTACCATTAGCCTGACCCGGATTTTTTTGGAAATAGTCTCGCAAATATTCTGTAATAGCTGTTTTGCTTGCAGGTGAAACTGAGTTATCCAAAAATTCTATAGATTCAACTTTTTTGCCATCTGGATTAACTACCAAACCTACCTCAACTCGACGCGACAACCCTGCTTTCTCAATCGCTAAGGAAATCGGTTGTTTCGTTTCTATGTTGGGGTATTGCTCTTTGACTTTAATAAACTGTTCTGCCAGGGTAGTAGTTTTGTTAGTTAACTCTTGTGTAGCTGCTGATACCGTATAGGCTTTCTGAGTAGCTAGTGGCAATTCAGGTATGGTGGAGCTTGACTGTTGCCATTGCGGTAGGTTTGTCGCTGCTAAAGTGAAATTCTCTCCAGGTTTTGGAGTTTCTCCCACAGGAGTTATTAAATCTTGATTTGGAGTAGCAATTTTCGGTACATCATTTCCCACCGACATACTTTGTGGAGTGCTGCTTACATCATTAGTTGGTGTAGAAGGCACATCAGAATAACTTACCACCGGAGGGGTGTTAGGTTGTCCCTCAGGGATTTTATTATCCGCTTGTAATTGTGGCAACCTCTCTACTGAGAGGGGTTGAGAAGAACGGGCAATTTTTATGTCATTGTTGTCAAAACGCGGAAATGATTGCGCGGTTGTTTTGCTTGCATTAAAGCCAGAGGTGTCGATTTGAAAATTTCCCTTTGTCTGAGGAATTATCCGCAACGATTGACCTTTAGGTACAGAGGCGATGGGATAATTATTAGGTGTTTGCGGGATGGGGGGCAATATAGCTTGGCTAGAGCTGGACAAAGCTGGTGGCAAAGTTGCTAATTGAGTTGGCTGAGTGGCAAAGTTCGGTAAGGGAACTTGTGGTTTTATGGCAACCTGAGATGTGCCGGGAATTTGTGGCAGACGGTTTTGATCGGCTTGGCTTAATTCAACCAGTCCGACGGGTTTAGTTGATGAGACTTGTTTGGTGGATTTGCTAGAATCTACAGGCATCAAGGGCAAAATAAAAGCGATCGCACCATGAATGCCCACAGAGGCTATGGCTGCAATTCCAGCAGGCTGGCTTAAGATATCTGGTATGTTTTTCAGCAGGGAGACGTAAGACATAGCTGTTCTGGTTCACTCGACTCAGTTGCGTTGACTCGTAATTTTATCTTTACAGATACTGCATATAGATGTAGATGCGTTTCACTAAAAATAATAACTTTCTATTGCGTTACTAAAAACAGAAGCATTTCCATTTTTTACCAGTTAGTTATCCTTAGCATCGACGCGAAAATATGTTTATAGTTGCGTTTTTTGACAAAGTTTGGGGAAAATTTGTTAGTTTTTATGACTGATTTTTGCTGAACGCCGACAATTCAAGCTAAAAAATAGTGTGACTGTCAGTTTTGGCGATCGCTTTCATTTTAGGTATACAACCAGTATTACTCAATTCGATTTTCCCATTGCCGAACTATTTTTCACTCACCCAGGTAGCTACAATAATAACATTATGTGCATTATACAGTAAACTGACTTGACATTAACACTTTTAAACAGTTTTTTTCAGATAGCTAGTATTTCACAATTTGTTGTGTCATTCCTGGTTTGCTTTAATTCAAAAAGTAGTCAAAGCCGCTACTGACAACATTTGCAGTCTGCGAAATTCTTTCATAGTAATTAATTAACGCTATTTCGGCGATAAATAATACTAAAATACCCACTTACTTACGTATAAGTTAGATATTTGGGTTTTCGTGCAAAAATCCTTACTTTTATCTAAATTCTCAAATGCCATTACCGACAGTTATTTTGCCAGGATATTTAGAAAGTGCGATCGCTTACCGTCAACTTGAACAATCTTTGCAACAGTCAGGTTTTCCCACAGTTACAGTACCACTGCGACGGCGCGACTGGATACCGACTCTCGGCGGCAGACCTGTAACGCCTATTTTGCAGCAACTCCATCGCACCGTAAAGCAGATATTGCAACAATATAAGGCTTCTCAAATTAACTTAATTGGTCATTCAGCCGGAGGTTGGATATCCCGCATTTACTTGGGAGAAAAGCCTTACTTAGGACGTGGTGAGTTGCAACCGTCTATTTATTGCGGTCACGATGTAGTTAATACTCTTGTTACCTTAGGCACACCTCATATTAGCCAAGAACGTTGGACACGCTGGAATCTGGATTTCGTCAAAAATAACTATCCAGGAGCATTTTACAAAAACGTTCGTTATGTTTGTGTAGCCGGAAAAACAATCTTTGGGGTCAGACGAATAGGTAGCTGGTTAGCTTATAGTAGCTACCTATTAACTTGCGGCAAAGGTAATACTTGGGGTGATGGTATCACGCCGATTGAAGCTGCTCATCTAGAAGGAGCCGAAAATATTGTCATTGAAGGTGTCAACCATTCCCCCAGAAGTCGAGGAATTTGGTATGGCTCTGAAGAACCGTTAAAAGCTTGGATGCAATATTTAGCTTAATTCATGAAGACGGGAAAGGGGAAGAAAATGTATTGGTATTGCGACCTCACTTAACTTGCGGAGACCACCGTTAGAAGCGTATTTCTTAAACCCGCATGAGAAAGGAATTTTAAAATCACCTAGTGTTTTAAATGACTTCTTCCCCCTTTCCCCTTTTTTCCTTTCCCCTTTCTCCCTCCTCGATAATATTTACATCTACGCCTTAAGACTTATCGATTGTTAATAATTCTTAGTTAAACTGTAATAAAAATACATATAAAACTAAGTAAAGAGGCGATCGCTATGCATTTCCCCCGGTTTGATATAATTGGGCAACGAATATCGACGATATTATCGGTCGCGATTCTGACTCTGACCTTGATTAGTGCGACTACGGGAATTTTACTCTCTTTTTATTATCAACCAGCAGCAGGCGGCGCTTACGAGTCATTGAAAATGATTGATGGGCAAGTGACTTATGGCTGGTTATTTCACAAAGCGCATAATATTGCAGGTAACACAGTAATTATTGTTGCCTTGATTCAAATTGTGGTGATGTTTTTAAGCAGACAATTTCGCAAGAGTTGGTTAACTGCTTGGATTAGTGGAATTTTGTTTACCTTGAGTGCGATCGGTCTGGATTGGACAGCAATGAGCCTAAACTGGGATCAACTAGGATACTGGCGTTTTAGTCTTGAACTAGGAACAATTAAAGCAATTCCTTTCATCGGGCATCAATTACGAGATATCCTAACAGGCGGTGGAGCCATTAGCACCGTAACTATTGAGCATCTTTACACCATACACAGTTATATAGTTTCCGTTGCTGCGATACTTCTTGCGGTGGTGCATTTAGCTAGTACAGTTTGGCAAGAAAAACAAACGCATCAAGAAATGCTGAACTCTGAATTAGGTAATTTACCACAGCAACCGATTTAAGAGGGGGAAAGGGGAAAGGGGAAAGGGGAAAGGGTAAGAAAAAAGAAATACTTGTCCCCCTTGTCCCCCTGCCTCCCCTGCCTCCCCTGCCTCCCCTGCCTCCCCTGCCTCCCCTGCTCCCTGTCCCCCCATTCCCTCAAACACTGGGGGAATCGCTAGGGGAAAGTTCAGCTAACTTTGCCACAGGGACTAGTTCGACTTCTGGTAACTTTTCTGCATATAGGGGGGTGGATTGACTAGCACCAGATAAGCGTTTTAAAAGATTGGATCTGGGGTCATGCAATAGATAGATTATGCGATCGCCTGCTTGCCAATCAATAGCAGCCGGGATTATCTGTAGACGTTTATCTCTTTCTACCAACAACGGCACCAAATCGCCAGCCCGAATTTTATCTTGGATGCGATTTTGTTGGCTGGAAAATTCCTCTTCATCAAGGGTAGTTGTCCCTAACTTCACTCGTCCACTATTGAGATACTCATTCCAAGTCTTAATTCCTAAGTCTGGGACAAAAGCCTGGTCAACTTTATTATCTGCGGATGTGGATGCTTGGGGGTCGCGAGGAAAAACCGCTAAAACACGGGGGGGGTTAAACTCTTCAGCTGCACGTTGAGCTAAAACAAAATTTACCTCACCATTGTTAGTCATAGCTAAAAAAGTTCCCATCGAAGCCAGTCCCGCTTCTTCCAAAACTCCTGTATCTAGGGCGCTGCTAGCAATTACCCGCAGATTTTGTGCTTCCGCTTCTGCAAAACATTTCGGGTCAGTATCAATCATGACCACCGCTTCTCCCCGTTCTTGAAAGAATCGGGCAACCAAAAGACTTAGGGGATTACAGCCAACAATTACCAACCCGGTTGCTTCTTTAGAGGTGATTTGTAACCATTTAGCGATCGTACCTGCTGTTAGCCCCTGACAGAATACTGTCATCAAAATTGTCAGGAAGACTAAAGCTTTAATCGCTTCACCACCGTTGACACCGCGTTTTGTGAGTGCGATCGCAAATAAAGAAGCCACTGAAGCAGAAACAATACCTCTAGGTGCAACCCAACTTAAAAACAATTTTTGCCGCCAGTTGAGGTCACTATTCCAAGTACAACAGAGAATGTTAATCGGGCGAACGATAAACATTAGTACCAAAACTGTAAATAAACTGCCCCAACCCAAGGCAAATACACTGGCAATAGACAAATCAGCCGCTAGCAAGATGAACAGCACCGAGACGCTAAGAATCGTCAATTGACCTTTAAAGCGGCGTAACGAACGTTCTTCTGGCACCGAGGAGTTAGCAAAAACTGCGCCGGCGATTACGGTTGTCATTACTCCCGACTCATTGCGAATCATCTGCGCTAAAGTAAACAGACTCCAGAGCACCGCTAGCACCACTAAATTTTTTAGTTCTAATGAGAGAACATCAGCACGTTTGAAAATCAAACTCATCAAATAACCACCTGCTACCCCAATTGCTGCACCGACTCCCAGACGCAACAGCAAACCGATAATTGCATTGATTGGGTCAGCATCGCCGTTCAAAATTGTATCTAGAACAACGAAAGCGAGGATAGCTCCCACAGGGTCAATTAAAACGCCTTCCCCTTCCAGCAGTGTTGCGACTTGTCGATCTACATTGATTTGTTTGAGCAGGGGACCGACAACGGTTGGTCCTGTGACTACAACTATGGAAGCGTAGAGAAAAGCAATATTCCAGGGAAATTCGCCCAACCAGTGAGCTGCCATGCTACCACCAAGCAGAGTGATGAGCGTTCCCAGAGTGACGAGTAATTGCAGACTAACGGAAACTTTGCCCAACTCGCGCAAATCTAAGTTAAGTCCACCTTCAAACAAAATTATTGCCGTTGCTAGGGCGACAATAACTTCCAATCCTGTGCCTAGTAAATGAGGGTGCAATAACCCAAGTGCATCCGAACCAAGGAGAATGCCAAATACCAACAACAAAACGATGCTGGGTAGCTTCAGATATGCAGCCAGCACTTGAGCGCTAATCCCTGCAAAGACGGCAATCACCATCTGTTGGGTGATTTCAAATGATGCTTCCATGTTTTAGATTTTGAGTAATATATGTCAAAATCTTTGTAAAGAACAGTTAATCTTAACTTTGTCAGGCGCAATACCATATCCATTGTGACTTGCTAAATTCTCCAATGGTTTCATGAATAGTATTTTTTTATACGCTATTTCTTAATTATTCATGAAAAAGTGGCGATCGCTCATCTGGGCATAAAATACAGAAAACATTCTGCCACTGTGCGTTTAGAAGTGAAAAAGGCTAATGTACGGCAGCATTCAGCTTGTGATAAACCCATGACGACTAAGTTGAGGAAATAATGAAAGAATTAAAAACAAATCATAGCCGATAAAAGCACGACTTGTTATAATTAATGGCGATCGCATGACTTGATAACTGCCCTAAAACCACTATGCACACAAGATTTCCGCTCTTCTAAAAATCTCTTGTTCAAGGCATTGTTGGGTGAGTAGAGAATTTTTTTGCCAAACCTGTTGACATCAGATAAAAAATTCGTTATCTTAATAAAAGTCTGGCAAGTGATGCCCCCATCGTCTAGAGGCCTAGGACACCTCCCTTTCACGGAGGTAACGGGGATTCGAATTCCCCTGGGGGTATTTTTGGTATAACCAATAAATACTAAGTAAAAAGTTATCTAATGCTTTGTATTTTGAGGCTTAGTTGAGAAATTGAGATAAATAGTTATGCGATCGCTCTTTCCCACCATCTGAGAAATGTTATCGCACAACCACACCCATCAGCAGTGGCGATCGCGATTGACATCGTGGATAGTTTTCTCCAGATACCAACAGCTTGTCTTACCTGGGTGTAGTTTTTGCTGTTGGTCAAGCAAACGAAGGGCGATCGCGCTGTCACCGCAAACTAAACTTAGTAGCTGCTTAAATTTGGTAGGGTCAATCGATATCTGGCTAGATTGTTGTGGTATTTTGTTGCCAGTCCATTTCAGCGATTTCAAATCGGGTAGTGGTTGCTGTATTGGTTCCATAAGATTGAGTTAAAGTTCCTCAATCCAATTTGCGGGATAGTTGCGGTTTTAATCATCCGTCAATATTCGGCATTTAATTTAAAGAAACCGTAAAGTTGTTTGGAGCCTTCAAGCTGGAAAGATATCTACAGCAGATTGCGTTTTTATTGAATACACGTAGAGACGTTCCGGCGGAAAGTCTTTACAGGGTTTTGGGTTTTATGCATGTACCTCATTTACCTGAAATATGCTGTATAGTATCGTTTCGTAGTCAGCATGTTTTGTGCTATCTAATAGCATGACAGGCTTATTAGATATATCCCACATTCCGCACCCCCACTGTCACAATCGGTAATTACTGAAGGAAAAATCTAAATTAAGAATAAAATTATATATTTAATCTAAAAACTATTGTGGTTCAGGAGGCATTAGACCAAGGTTAATTTAAATCCCAAGGAGGTTTTGTCAGATTAAATAAAGCTTTTAATGGGAAGTTATCAGAGATTTTGGTGCAGATTAATAATCAATTATGGCAGGATGTGGGTTAGTTAGCCGCATCAAAAATCTGTTGTGAGGTTAAATTTAATTCGGGAAAAGTAGGTGATAAAATCGCGGTGTTGCCTTGAAACGGTGTCATTTTATATTCACCATCAACTAATTCGCATACAAAAATAGTGGGTTGTTTGGGATTGCCGATGAACTTTCTTGCACCCAACGCAGCATAATCGGCAATCCAATATTCAGGAATACCCATTTCTTCTCTTCGAGACGCTACGCGAGCATAATCCCTAAATTTATTGTAGTAATCATCTCGCCAGTTAGTTGAAACAACTTCAATAACTATTGGAACTGATGCCGCTTGGCTTACTGTAGACTGTTTTTGAAAAAGCGGTTCATTGTCGAGATTATCAAGATTTAGCAGCAACACATCAGGTGAATAAGCGGATTCGGCAGAAGGAGTTTTGACTAATGCGGTTTTGGGTATAGTGTAGGGAAGGTTCAGGCGATCAAACTCGACAGTTAGCTTACGGGCTATAAATCCTACAACTTTCTCATGCGCTCCAGTTGGGGGTGGGATTTCAACAATTACTCCCCTGTGCAATTCATAGCGTTTACCATCGTTGGGATACCATTCGCTAAATTCATTGAAGGTGAGTAATTTGGGCAAGGCTTGAGTCATAATCTTACCTCCAGATATCTTTTATTTTATCAAAATATTGACAATTTCCGTTGGGATAATTCAATGTATTTTGACTATCTTAGTGTTAATTAACCGGACATGATATAAGGACGCTTTGTGCTGACTACGAACATGAAATTATGCGCTAATTGCGTAAGATATAATATATAATAATTTGTTATATACAAACAATTGGATATCTTCCCCAGCCTTGCAAATAGTAACTAAGTACAGCATTTCATAAGTTCATGACGAAAATTTATAACAAAAACTCTGCGTCACTTTGCGCTTACCTCCGCGCTACGAGTGCGTTAAAAAACGCGCTCGTTAAAAATGCGATCGCTGTACTAAGTAGCTAACTCCTCTACACGCTGACGAATCGCTAGCAGATTTAACTGTAGGTCATTTTTTAACCGACGCTCAATCAGTGTGACTGGCATAATAACTTTAGTCCAAATATTGATTGTGTAGCAAAGATTAGTTCCCATATCTTCACCAACGCAGTAAGGTTCTAAGCACCAGCTACCAGAGTAGTCTTTAAAATCTCCCTCTACCATTTGGAAATTAATTTTTTGCTGAAAGCATTCTTCCAAATCTAAAACAACACGCGCACAAAAGTTGAAATTTAGCACGCGCTGAGAGCCAACTTGCTCTAGTCGAATACCGCCGGTAGGATGAGCTAATCGACGACTTTTGGCAAGATTAGGAATGAATTCAGCTAAAGCCTCATAATCTGTCAGGACTTTCCAAACGTGTTCAACTGATTGGGGAATTTGGATCTTAGCAGTAATTTGTCGCTTTCGCTCTGCTATTTTCTCAATTTTGACTTCCACATCGGTTGTTAAATTCTCTTCTAGGTTGGTGTCGTCACTAGTAGAGTTCAAATCAAAGTCTTCTGTTGTATTGTGTTGCTCAGTCACTGTTAAAATATGGTTTGCTTTATTCCGAAAATTGGGGCAGAGTTAGGGTGAAGCAAATTTTGCTCAAGTTAGAGTCCTCAATTGGAATGCTCTCAACAGCGATCGCTCCATTTAAATGCTCTACTAAAGACTTGACTAAAGCAAGTCCCAAACCTGTACCTGGAGTCCATCCTCCTCCTCGTCCTCCTTTGCCGCGACGGAACCTGTCAAATATGTAAGTCGCATCTTCATCGGAGATACTAAGTCCGGTGTTAGTTATTTTAATAATAACTTGATCGATTTGTTGCTCAACTTGTTGATAGACTTGCAGTTGAACCACAGAATCCCGTTGTGAGTATTTACTCGCATTCGTGAACAACTCTTGCAGAATGCGGTTAAAACTTTCTACTTCAGTTTGTAGAGTTAGTGATTCTATAGGTAGATTGAGGGAAATACTTAATCCTTTAGTTGCGAGTTTTTGCTCAAAAGATGCTGCTACATCTTGAATTTTTGTATTTAAATCGATATTTTCATATTGTGGGCGTTCATGATGAGTATCTAACTTTTGAAGTGTCAACAAGTCATTAATCAAGTTAATTTCTTTAGTACACTCGCTTTCTAAGATATCCACATACTTAGCTTGACGCTCTGGTGCTATTCCTGGTAGACGTAAATTGCGGATTGACATCAGCATATTCGTCAAGGGATAACGCAAGCGATCGCTCATATTACTCAAAAATTCATCTTTGAGTTCATTCAATTCTTGCAATTGATCAACATAACGGCGCATCTTATCGTGCAATTTTCCCTGCAATTCCAGACTACTTTGTAGTTTTGCTGTGCGCTCATCTACCAACATTTGTACTTGGCGCAGTGTCTGTGATTGAATTATGGCATTGCTCATTTGAGCGCAAATCATTTCCATTATATTTAATTCTGCAAAGTCCCAATTGCGAGGCACTGCTTGCTGAAGCACTAAAAACCCGATGATTTTGCCTTGATTCTCCAATGGTACTAATAAGATCGCTGGCAGTAGATCCAAAGCAAACACCGGAGCAATTGAAATACCACTTTGGTCTATATTTTCATTTATAACTACTGCTTTTCCTGATGTGAAGACGCGCTGGCATAAACCACACTCGGAAACAGAGAAAGACTTATCTAAAGTTTCTAGTTGAGCGGTGCGGGAATTTTCGTCTCTAGACCATTCAGCAACAACAGTTGCTCTTGCTTTGGGAATTTGTTTTTTAGGTTGAGTCTTAAATAGCGGATCTGTATATTTTAGCAGTATGAGCATACCGCGATCGGCTTGAAGACATTCTGCTGTGGAGGCGATCGCTAACTGAAGCATTTGATTTAACTCCAGGTTGCTGCGACTAAGTATTGTCAATTGCGTGATCAAGCTTTCATGCTGGGTGCTTTTAGCTATATATTTTTCTTGAGAAGCAATTACCTGTGCTTGTGCTACTTGGGAAAAAGCGATCGCGCAAGACGATTCCACCGCTTTTAGGAGTTGTTTTTCTGACTCACTCCAATCATGGGGATGAAACTGTATCAGACTTATCACCCCGTTATTTTTGCCACCAAAGCGTGTGGGAATTGCCAAAACCGCTTTAATCGGTAACGGTAAATATTGATATCCTATTTTCAGACTATTTCTAATAGTTGAAATGTCCTCAATCGTTGGTTCTGAGGCACACTGCACCTGTTCGGTTGACAATATCTCATCTGGATGCGGCAAGCCTAAATATTTTGACGCACACCAATTAGCAGTAATTGCCTGATCAACTCCTTCACCAGTTACTGGAACTAAGCAGCAAGAATCAACTTGAAACGTGGTTCCTAATAGTTCGGCAATCTCTTGCAGCATCGTTGCTGGAGCCAAGCTCTTGGTAATGATTTGATGAATATGACGTGCCAACTCGTTGGCTAGGTCTTCCGGATGCTGCATCAACTTGACTGGGTATTGTTGTCGATCTACTTCATCTTGGCGCAGTGATGGCGATGATAAAGTTTTTTTCATTGCTGGCACACTGTTTGATAATAACCCCATCCTCTTTTTACCCAACCTCCTGGCATTTCTTTTACTTTTTGTTTTGTAGCTAGCTGCACCTAATGATTCGCTTTCCTTGCGATGAAAACTTTCTCTCACCTGTTATAGCCTCTTTTTATTTCAGATCACCAAATTACTGGTATATTAAATAATTTTATACTTAGTTTCCAAAATACCACTTATAGAGTGAAACTCCGAAACCAGTTAATTTCTAGCTCTTATGTATTGAGTTAACTTACTAACTTGGATTTAGAATATCCTGTCTTCAAGTATACATAAACAGTAATTTCTCTATAATTTAGGCAAAAACTACATAATTTTATTACGAGTTAACACTGAAGCTTTTTCGGCAATTTTGTAATATTTGTTTCAATATTGCTCAAAGCCTGAAACTACATAATTTTATTACGAGTTAACACTGAAGCTTTTTCGGTAATTTTGTAATATTCGTTTCAATATTGCTCAAAGCCTGAAACGAGGTATTTTCGTAAAGTCTGGGGGGAAGCTTCCCCAGCGAGCTTTACGTCACTGCACAAGATAATAAATTTGAGAGCGTGCGTAAGTCCTAGTTTTTACGGATTGCTTAGGCAGATAGTAAAGAAGTTATAAAGTTTTGAAGAGCAAAAATTTTTTTGGCTACAATCATGTTGTCATCTGGTAACTTAGTTTCTGCTCCACAAAAGAGTCACTACTAGGACTTACGCACTCGTTACCAGAAAACAAGACTTTGAGATTGCTTCCTTGCGTCGATAGGGACGGAAATACGTAGTCCGTGCGTAAGTCCTGACTACGAATAGACGGTACAGGCAACCGCTGAGTGCACTCACCATTTTTTTGTTGCCAAATTGGTCACAAACATTTGGATTTTATGAAATTTATTTATTTTATTAATAAAAATTAATTCTAATATAGCCCAGTTACCACCAAACATACATGGGTAACTGAGCTGTATTTACATGAAACGAGAGTTATCCAACCAAGCTTTCGACACTTAGAGGAACCATATCGCCATTCCTCGTCAGTCCTAACAACATAGGCTGTTGGGGTTGAATTAATTGACCTGTGAGCACACAGCGTTCTTCTTGTTGAGCAGTAGCGGCTATGCTGGCTCGAATATCAGATCGCGAAAATCGGGGTTTCCACTCACCTGATTTTTGCTGGACATAATTCCAGAGTATATCTCGGATCAATGCCTGATATCCCTGGCTGCCGGCTAATTCTTTGAGTTTATCTTTTAGTTCGCGTTCCAGACGGATGCTGGTAACTTCCATATCGGTGGTTGGCGTGCGAGCGATCGTATGCATCACTTTTTCTCCTTATAGGTATGGACAGGATAGTAATACAAGTGTAGTATGTTTAAAGGAATGTTCAATAGGTGAAATTTTCTGTGAAATCCGTTTACCCAAACTCTACTTCTTCGCGTGCTGCCAATTGCCGATTCAGTTGGGAATCAGCCGCTATGGGAGTGGAGTATTTATTTATGGGTGAAATTCGCCATAATCAACGGCAAATCACAGAGGGTAATCATGATTTTAGATTTCAGAGAATTAGTGGGCTGAATGCAGCACTAAAACAAAACCAAGCAAGCGGGAGGTACAGATAGCAAGATGCTGTACCGATATAAGACCAGAACACTTTCCGGTCAATTTCCAACCCCCGCTTCACAAAAAGAAGAAGCGGGGGTTTTTTAATAAGGAGTCAAGCTGTGACGAGCGCTTTTAGGCAAGTGTTAGAGCAATCCGTGGTGGTTTTTTCGCAAAATTACTTGCCACTGTGTCGAGTAAATATCAAGCGGGCGATCGTGTTGTTAGTAGCGGATAAAGCTGAACCGCTAGATTTTATTGCAGAAAGCGGATGGCAAGTCCGCTCACCTAGCTTGGTACTTTATGTACCAAAACACATTCGCTTGAAAATCACTTCTAGTGAGCGTGTATGGAAAATTCCGCCGGTAAATCGGCGCGAAGTGTTGCGAAGAGACCATCACAGTTGCCAATATTGCGGTAGCAGCAAACATCTAACGCTGGATCATGTGATTCCGCGATCTAAAGGTGGTTTGCACACTTGGGATAACGTAGTCACAGCTTGTGAGAAATGTAACTCCCGTAAAGGCGATCGCACTCTGTTTGAAACTGGTATGCAACTGCGTACCAAGCCAAAAGCACCAGTTCATCCGGCTATATCTTTTGCCGAACAGTTCTGGCGCTCGGAACAAGCAAACCTGGAATAACAGGAGAGCATAAGGAATGTTGAAATTAATTTACACTGAAAAAAGCTTTCACTTAGAGTGTCTAACTCAGTCTTTGGAGCAATGGGTGCAAGGGCGAGTTATTTTGGCACTGCGAGTCGGGCAATGTCTGTGCGTAGAGCCGAGTACCGCTTCCTTTTTGCTTCCTGTTGATTTACCAGGAGTAGAAGCGCTAAAAGCTGAGGTAAAGCGCAACGTCTCAGAAATCATGGCGTTGTCAGTTTGTGATGCCGAGTATTTAGAAGTTACTCTGCGGGGTTCTTGGATATCAAATGGTTCCGAGGATGCGGAGGGTGTCTTCGTCACAGCGATGAGCGATCGCACTGAGTTCTTTGTACACAAACTTTGGCAAGAAGCGCAAAAAAGTGCTTCCATCGTGAGCGAGTGAAGAGGGGACTCCTTGGGGACTCCTTGGGGACTCCTTGGGGACAAAGAGGAATTTGCTTCCCCATCTCCCTCATTCCCCCCATCTCCCTCATCCCCCGTCTCCCCCTCTCTCTTTAAGGAGTTCGGGAACTGTGACAAATCGGTAGCCTTGCTGTTTGAGTCCGGTGATGATTTGTGGTAAGGCTTGCACAGTTCTTTGGCGATCGCCTCCACCATCGTGCATTAAGACAATTCCACCTGGTTTGGCATCTCTTAATACATTGCCTCCAGGAGGACGAAATAAAGAAGTTTTGACATCAGCAATGCGCTCAATTTCACTCTTTGCCGTGGCTTGATCCATCCGCTAGTTAATTGCTCTTTCTTAGTTGGGGCAATACTACAAACTGTTACAGAAAAGGCGATCGCGACAACACCGAATATCTTTTGTCGCTTTGAGTGGTTGTTTGTCACGTCAGTTTATCAAAAACTCACCCAATCATAAGCTGTAGTCACACTTTATTAGATGCGTTTATTAGTTCAAAGTCACATATAGAAGTGTTTTTAGACAATCTAAAAAAAACTTTCCTAAACCCCTTGACATTTTTTGTAGTATAATTGTAGTATACATGTATGAAGCGAGAAACAAAGCTTATATAGGATTAAAAGCAATGTTTTGCATACAAGCAGCACAAAAAAGCTGGGATAAACCAAAGTCCCCAGTAAACAAAGCTCCTCCTACTTCCAAATTATCTGAAGTAGAAGGAAGAAATCACAAAAGTTCTCAGTTTGCACGCATCAAAACCACCGAATACATACGTAATACACAACAGGTTTATTACTTAGAGCGTCGGTTGTTTTGCTAACAGTTAAAAGTAATTTTTCTGAACCTTGAAAACTAAATATGAAATGGGCAAATTCACCAAAAACCTGTGCCTAAAAGTCTAAAATTTTAGGCACAGATTTCAAAAATATCGGGGTGTAGCTCAATGGCTAGAGCGTTCCGTTGTCTGCGGAAATGTTGCGGGTTCAAATCCCGTCACCCTGATTGAAGTCCTGTAGGGACTCCCAAATGGCTGAGTAGCTAAGTGGTTGAAGGCGTCGCTCTGCAAAAGCGAATATCGTGAGTTCAAATCTCACCTCAGCCTCTGGTGTCGCAGTGTAGCTTAATGCAAAGCCCCAAGCTCATACCTTGGTTGATGCGGGTGCAAATCCCGCCACTGCTACTAAGCAGGGATAGTGTAACGGCAACATCACGCTCTCCAAAAGCGTTGTTCTAGGTTCAAATCCTAGTCCCTGCGTTACTTCTGCCCTCGTAGACGAATGGTTAAGTCGCTGCTCTTTCAAAGCGGAGATTGCGAGTTCAAATCTCGTCGGGGGTATGATTTGGGTCGGCTCGCCTATTGGTGTAGGCAGCGCTCTGTAAAAGCGCCCTTTATTGATTGCAGGTTCAATTCCTGCCCGACCCACTGTGGAGAAGTGGCTGAGTGGCTAAAAGCGTCTTCCTGCTAAGAAGAAACGGGTGTTTAATACCCGTCGCAGGTTCAAATCCTGTCTTCTGCTACACAAAACTTGGTTAAACTTATCTAAGTCTTACCATTCAATCAAGATTGCTCCTCAAGGGTCTGCTTCCTGCTTCAACCAAGGTCGTCGGCGAGTTCTTGTCCACAGGCGTAAATTCGGCTCTAGCCGAGCCTAATCGAGATTAAATATGGTTGCTGAACCACACAAAAATATTGGTTGAAGCTTTTAGCTATGAGTCACCCACTATTTTCAACCAATTTAACGAAACGTGGACTTTCCGTTCGACCTTGTAACAGGCTGGTCAGTTTTGACAGAACTGCGGTTTACAAACCGAATAATTAAGCCTTGGTTTTCGGCACTGATTCAAGACTACCAGCAATTTATAACGCTGTCAACTTTCTCACTTTGAGTAACCATGAATAACTGTCTTCCAATAATTTGACGATTTAATCTATCTCCGCCTTGATCGCGTGGTGTAACTGGATAACATCTCAGTCTACGAAACTGAAGAGTGAAGGTTCAAATCCTTCCGCGATCGCCTTACATGGGACAGATGAAGTAGTGGCTGATTAGTGTTGAATTAAACCAGTCCACTAGATAAAACTTATCTCTCCTTCTTTATCCCCCGGTAGCTCAGTTGGTAGTAGCGTCTGTCTGAAGAACAGAAGGTCGTCGGTTCGATTCCGACCTGGGGGGCTTCGTTGCCCCATAGCTCAATGGTAGAGCAAGCGGCTGTTAACCGCGAGGTTGTAGGTTCGAGTCCTACTGGGGCAGCCATTTATTTAATTGCCGGGTGGACGAATTGGCAAAGATGTTTGCGATTGGTTGCAGGTTCAATTCCTGTCACCAGCCCCAGAATTTCGCCATCTGCCTGCGGCTATGCCAAATTTGTATAGTCGATTGAGGAGTGTAATATGACTGTAATAACTGTGACCAGCCCCCTTAAAGGGGCAGGGCTGTTTCATTCGACAAGGTATGTATTTTGTCAAGACCATTGGCGATAAATATTTGGGCTTTAGTCATGAATTGTTGACCAAATTGAAGCCTAATATTGAATGCCTTGCTTATTTTTCATCTCCTGAACCCTTGATTTTTAAAGCCTTTTAGGGAATGAAACAGCCCTGAGCGATCGCTGTTAGTTCTTTAGATGAATTTCTCAGCAGTCTTTCATAATCTTTCCCAGTGCGATCGCCCACATCACCCCATCATCACAAGTGCGATCGCTGCACCAATCACAGCATACGCTAACCCATCCACTTCCTCACTTGGTTCTCTTCTCTTGGCGTCTTTGGCATCTTGGCGGTTCGTTTCCATGTGGCAAAATTTATTAAAGTCCATCTTCCTTAGTTTTCCCAGCATGACGGCAACAAATTCAAATCTCCCCAGTCTCTACGATCCATTCTCCACGGAAGCCAAATGGCAGAAGTTTTGGGAAGAAAACCAAATCTACAAAGCTGACCCCAGCAAAGGTGGTGAACCCTACTGCATCATGATTCCTCCGCCGAATGTCACCGGCAGTTTACATATGGGTCACGCCTTTGAAAGTGCGCTGATTGATACCCTGGTGCGCTACCACCGCATGAAAGGATGCAACACCCTATGGCTCCCCGGAACCGACCACGCAAGTATTGCCGTCCAAGCAATTCTGGAAAATCAACTTAAGGCTGAAGGTAAAACTCGTTACGATTTAGGACGTGAGAAGTTTCTAGAACGCGCTTGGCAGTGGAAGGGGGAATCTGGGGGAGCGATTGTTAATCAGTTGCGACGCTTGGGTGTTTCCGTTGACTGGTCGCGGGAACGGTTTACTTTAGATGAGGGTTTATCGAAAGCTGTTTTGGAAGCTTTTGTCCGCCTTTACGAAGAAGGGCTGATTTATCGGGGTGAGTATTTGGTAAACTGGTGTCCGGCTTCCCAGTCGGCGGTGTCTGATGTGGAGGTGGAAAATCAAGAGGTTAATGGTCATCTTTGGCACTTCCGCTATCCGCTAACTGACGGTTCTGGTGATGTGGAGGTGGCAACGACGCGACCAGAAACGATGCTGGGTGATACGGCTGTGGCGGTTAATCCTAATGATGACAGATATAAGCATTTAATTGGCAAAACGGTGACTCTGCCAATTATGAATCGGGAAATTCCCATTGTTGGCGATGAGTTTGTTGACCCGACTTTCGGGACGGGTTGCGTCAAGGTGACTCCGGCACATGACCCAAATGATTTTGAAATGGGTAAGCGTCACAATCTGCCGTTGATCAATATTATGAATAAAAACGGCACTCTCAACGAAAATGCTGGGGAGTTCCAAGGACAAGACCGTTTTATCGCGAGAAAAAATGTGGTTTCTCGCTTGCAAACAGACGGCTTTTTGGTGAAGATTGAGGATTATAAGCATACGGTTCCTTATAGCGATCGCGGAAAAGTCCCCGTTGAACCTCTCCTCTCTACTCAGTGGTTTGTCAAAATTCGTCCCCTCGCTGATCAAGCGCTGGAATTTCTCGACGATAAGGACTCCCCGGAGTTTGTCCCCCAACGCTGGACTAAGGTTTATCGTGATTGGTTGGTGAAGCTGAAAGATTGGTGTATCTCTCGCCAATTATGGTGGGGACATCAAATCCCCGCTTGGTATGCTGTCAGTGAAACCGATGGCGAAATTAAGGATAATACGCCGTTTATAGTGGCTAAATCAGAAGCTGAAGCATTAGATAAAGCAAGAACACAATTTGGGGGAAATGTCAAGCTTCAACAAGATCCAGATGTGTTGGATACTTGGTTTTCTGCGGGATTGTGGCCCTTTTCAACTTTGGGATGGCCCGAACAAACTCAGGATTTAGCGACTTATTACCCCACCAGCACCTTGGTAACTGGCTTTGATATTATCTTTTTCTGGGTAGCTAGAATGACAATGATGGGTAAGCATTTAACCGGGGAAATACCGTTTAAAGATGTTTACATTCACGGGTTAGTATTAGATGAAAATGGGCAGAAGCAGTCTAAGAGTAAAGGTAATGGCATCGATCCCCTGCTACTGATTGACAAATATGGCACTGATGCCCTACGCTACGCAATGATTAAGGAAGTAGCGGGTGCAGGTCAAGATATCCGCTTGGAGTACGATCGCCAAAAAGATGAATCAGCATCGGTGGAAGCGTCTCGCAACTTTGCTAACAAGTTGTGGAATGCAGCACGGTTTGTGATGATGAATTTGGATGGGCTGGGGACTAGGGACTGGGGACTAGGGACTGGGAAAGAGTCTTTGCCATCCCTGGAACTGAGCGATCGCTGGATTCTCTCTCGTTACAACCAAGTTATTAGCCAAACCCGCGATCGCATCGAAAACTACGGACTAGGTGAAGCTGCAAAAGGACTTTATGAATTTATCTGGGGTGATTTCTGCGATCAATATATTGAATTGGTGAAATCTCGCTTGCAATCATCTGCCGATCCCGCATCGCGCAAAGTCGCACAGCAAACCTTAGCGTATGTTCTCGAAGGCATTTTAAAACTACTTCATCCTTTAATGCCTCACATCACTGAGGAAATTTGGCAGACTCTGACCCAACAACCAGAAGAATCACCGCAAACGATATCTTTACAAAGTTATCCACAGGTGGAGACAAGTTTAATTGATCCAGCTTTAGAAGAACAGTTTGAATTGTTGATTGGTACTATCCGCACAATTCGGAATTTGCGAGCGGAAGCGGATGTTAAACCAGCGGTAAAGGTAACGGTGAATTTGCAAAGCGACAGTGCCAAAGAACGGGAAATTCTTACCTCTGGACAGTCTTATATTAAAGATTTGGCAAAGGTTGAGACTTTAACTATAACTGGCGAACTTCATCAACAAACCGTAGTTGCAAAAAACCCTCTCAGAGGCTTGAAGACAATTGGTTTGATCATTGTGGTGTTTGTTTTTATTCGACTGGGTTTCGTTGTTGCAGATCAAATTAACAACATTCCTATTTTAGGAACTTTCTTTCAAATGCTTGGTCTAGGTTATACAAGTTGGTTTGTCGCTGAAAATTTAGTGCCGGCTAAAGCTAGACAAAAGTTATGGGATACGTGGTTCAAAACCACTACTGAAACTAACATGCGGGTGATAGAATCACTACAACCACAAGATACTACTGAAGCGATCGCTGGTGTTGTTGGTACAGTACAAGTGCTACTTTCTCTGGATGGTGTCGTAGATATAGAGGCATTAAATGGCAAAATACAAAAACGCCTCAGCAAAATAGAAGGGGAAATTAACTCACTCACTACCCGGTTAAATAATCCCAAATTTGTGGATAAAGCCGCTCCTGAGGTAGTGCAAGCAACGCGGGATGCTTTAGCAGAAGCTGAAAAACAAGCAGAAATTTTGCGCGTAGACGCAGAGCGGCTTGTCGCAAGACATCGCCTGCGTGGTTTAGCATAACCACTCATTCAGAGTTAGGAGTCATGAGTTGATTTTTTTAATTCAAAACTCAACAAACGAAGCTAATACCGATTTCATATGAAGATGCATAAAATTAGCTCACCTAGGTAAGCTCAGAACGCGCAATACCCCAGGCTTTCATCGCCTGAGGGCGTTATCTGCTCCTCACTTCTAAACGCCCAGTTGCTAAACTTTGGCAACCAAAGCACGCAACTGGCTCCTCTTAACTTTTACCAAAAGTCAGCTAAAGTATGAAGTGTAAAGTATGTTCGCGTTGGCGAAGCCTCTCGTAGAGAAGCGTCTCCCTCTAGGAGAAGGATGAACGAAGGCACTTATGCAGAGGGCAGAAGGTATGTTCAGATGGGGAATAGCGACCCCAACTGAACGAAGACGCCGTGTAGACGGCGGGGTTTTAAACCCCCTGTTCCATGATTGTCACTTTCTGTGGGCAGGAATCAGAATTCCCTTCAGCATAGCTGCCTCCAGCATAACTGCCTTTCCTGATAAAGTGAATCAGTTGTCTATCTAACGGTTTCCTTTCTAGCGCAAACTGATGAAAGACAGAGGGTAAGACCCCATAAATAATGGTGCAGAAAAAATGATGCCGTATAAAGATAGCGCTATGCGTCTTATTCATATATCTTTTTTCATGATTAGATAAATAATGGTGCAGTACTATGATTCTCTTTTTCTCAAATTCATCCTTTATCTTTTATCCTTCATCCTTTTTTCGGTCATGCTCTATCTAGCTCAGGTGCATAAAAACAAATTTCTCGATCAGTATCAGTTGCGTTTATTGGCACGTCAGGAAGCTGACAGTTTCTGGGCGATAATCCCAGAAGAAGCTTTCATTCTCCTGGGAAAAGGCATCTCCATAAGTGAGAAATTGCTCGTTTTAGTTGAGCTTTCCTCCACAGGAGACATCGAAAGACTCGAAGACGCCACCAATTGGGTAATGGATTTGGTACAAACCTACCTCACCACTGGCATCACTCCGCAATTTTTGCATCAAGAAGCTGAAAGAGCAGAACAGTGGCGGCAATCTTTAACTTTACAAAACCAAGAACTAGCGCGTCGTTCCCTAGAGTTAGAAGCGCGTCGCGAGCAAATTCAGGCTCTAGAAGAAAGTCTCAAACGCGATAAAAACGGTAATCACCGTGAAGAAGATTGTGGCTCTTAATCGCAGTGGAAATAGATTTTAGACAACAAAGATAACAGTTTTCTATTTCTCTGGTGTTTGAAATACCTTTCCATAGGCAGATATGGGTATTTCTTGGTAAAATAGTATAGAATTTTTCTAGGATTTACATAATACTGTTAATAAAAATAAATATAAAAATACTCCTTAAGTTTGATATAAGACATACTTTTAGTATGAAGTTGTAATTTGCAAAACCATAGAAAATGTATAAATATCAATAAACATCGACCGCTATGCTTATTATGCGTTACCCAGAACCCTTGTAGAGACCTTAAATTTAACGTCTCTACATCTTGTTCGGAGAAGTCTAATAAATTCTCTTTGGCTGGGGAGACGATTATGTTTAAATTGGAGAAATTTTATGATGACGCGAGACATTATTTTTTGTTTACAAGAAGCCGCTTTGCAGTTTATCTTCCAAAAACCATCTACCCCTAAAAATCCTTCTGAATGTTTCATAAATCCTCCCTGTGGCTGTACTAATCCAGGAAAAGAACTTAAGTGTGAAGAGTGCCCTGAGCTTGAAGCTTGCTTGTCTGGTTTTCAAATTGCAGGAAGTTATCGAAACACTAAACACTTTTAGAAAATAAATATGCGTTATTCAGAATCCTAGAGATGTAGCAGTGCTACGTCTCTAAATTCTTTTTCACGCATATGAATAATATAAAATATCAACCTAAAGATGGTTGCAGCAAGTAACCAGAGCGCGATCGCTTGCTAATATTTATGCACTAAGTAATTGTCTGAATGCCAAGACAATATCTACGCAAATGTTTATTTTTATATATTCAAATATTTTAAAACTTTTTTTTGCATAACTTAAGTAAGATGTTCAACTTAGCTTAAGTTCATATTATTTAATAAAGCTGGTTAAATTGATATCGCCGTTTTCTCCAATCAATAATCTTAAGAAATCCAAAACTTTTAAGGAAAAATAAACATGAAGACTTTTGACTTATCTAAAACCGTTTTGGCTAGTGTCTTTGCCGTCAGTTTAGCCGCTATATCTTTACCAGCTTCTGTTTCTGCTCAAACTGGCAGTTCAGGTAGTGGCACTGGCACTGGTACAACAGGTACAGGTACAGGCACAACAGGTACTGGCACTGGTACAACAGGTACTGGCACTGACACAACAGGTACTGGTACTGGAAGTTATGGAACTGGCACTGGTACAACAGGTACTGGCACTGACACAACAGGTACTGGTACTGGAAGTTATGGAACTGGCACTGACACAACTGGTACTGGTACTGGAAGTTATGGAACTGGCACCGGCACAACTGGTACTGGAAGTTATGGAACTGGCACTGACACAACTGGTACTGGTACTGGAAGTTATGGAACTGGCACCGGCACAACTGGTACTGGAAGTTATGGAACTGGCACCGGCACAACGGGTACTGGAACTGGTACAGGCATAACTGGTACTGGTACAGGCACAACTGGTACTGGTACTGGTGGCATTCCGGGTTCAGGGACAACAGGCACTACAGGTACAGGCACAAGCGGTACTACGGGAACAGATAATACTGGTGTAGGAACAACAACAGGTACTGGTACAACCGACGGCACGGGAAGTGGTACAACGAGCACAACGGGTACAACGGGTACAACGGGTATAAGTACTACTACCACGACTTCCACTGAAGTAAGACGCGATCGCCATTCTAACTTGGGTTGGCTAGGGTTGCTTGGTCTTGCTGGTTTAGCAGGTTTAGCTCGCAAAAAAGAAGACAAAACGGTTTACCGCGATCCGAATGAAGTCACAAGTTCTCGTAGATATTAATTTAGTCGGCATTTAATTAGAACTCACAAGTTAGAAGTCGAAGTTATAACTTCTAACTTGTAAATTAAATTATGACTCTAAAAATGCTGAACCAGAATTCACATCTAAAAATAACGTTGCCTGCGGTTGTTGACGTAATATAGAAGCGGGACAGTTAATGTTAACTGACCTTTGTAACATCTGCTTTACTACCTGAGCTTTACGTTTTTCAGGTGCAAGGCAGATGATTTTTTTAGCAGAGCAAATCATTGGGATGGTGAGGGTAAAAGCGTACTGGGGTACGTTTTCCAGATGAGGAAAATAACCAGTGTTGACTTGCTGCTGACGGTTTGCTGTATCGAGTTTGACCAATTTCACGCTATATGAATCGTGAAAATTTGCTACAGATGGATCGTTAAAAGCTATGTGTCCGTTTTCACCAATTCCGAGACAGCACAAGTCAATTGGTTGTGCTTTGAGTAAATTGGTGTAGCGATCGCACTCTGCCAAAGGTTGTAATGCATCACCTTCTATATAATGAAATTGCTTAGGCTGTACTTTTTTCTCTACACGCTCTTGCAAATAGTGCCGAAAACTCGCAGCATGGTTAGCAGCAATTCCTAAATATTCATCTAGATGAAACATCGTCACTCGTGACCAATCTACACCACCTAACTTTATCAAAGCATCCAAAAATTTAAGTTGAGAGTTACCTGTCGCTAATAATATAGTTGCAGAATCGTTTGACGTCAGAACCTCTTGTAAATACTTTTGTGCGATTTCTGCTGCATCCTGTGCCATTTCGCTTTCAGAGTTGTAAATCTGCACCATTAGATCATTGATGCGAAAAAATTTTGTGACGGATAACATTCGATTACAAGGGATTTGTTCAAAATTGTCCTATCGTCGTTAGAGACGTTCCCCCGGAACGTCTATACAATATATATGATTTATCGGACATGATATTAATCATATTTATTTTTCTTAGTTAACAACAATGTAAACTATCTACATCAACGTTACAATATTTTACATTAAAGCAAAACACCATGCTGAGTGCAATCCTCTTTGACCTAGATGGAACTATTGTTAATACTGACCCTATCCACTACATAGCGTGGCGGGAAATGCTTAAAAATTACAGTATAGAAATTGATGAAAACTTCTACAAATCAAGAATTAGTGGGCGGCTTAACCCTGCAATTATCAAAGACATTCTGCCACAATTATCACCCCAAGATGGGGTAAAACTTGCCGAAGAGAAAGAAGCACTTTTTCGTGAATTTGCCCCAGATTTGCAACCGCTAGCCGGATTTTGTCAACTTCTAGAATGGACAAAGACACATCAATTAAAACGAGCTTTAGTAACTAATGCCCCTAGATTAAATGTACAATTTATGCTAAAAGTTTTAGGAATTAAAGAAGCTTTTCATACAGTGGTGATTGCAGGAGAAGATATAGCAGGTAAACCAGATCCTGCACCTTATCAAGTTGCCTTGAATAATTTGGGGATACAAGCAACGGATGCGATCGCTCTGGAAGATTCTCCCTCAGGTATTCGTTCTGCTGTTGGTGCAGGAATTTGTACAATTGGTATTGCTTCCACCCACAATCTCTTAGTATTACAAGAAATTGGCGCATTTATGGCAATTCCCGATTTCACAGATTTGCAACTGTGGACATTGCTTAATTCGTTGATTGATGAAGATGTGAATGCGATCGCGCAAGCTTAAAAATAAAAGGTGAAAATAGATGAAACTATTTTTGCCTTTTAGATGAGTGACTTTTATACTGTTAGTCAGTAGGGTGCGTTAACGCAGTAACGCACCATATGTAAGTTCAAGATGCTAAGTTTTTCTAAGGTATTGCGATCGCCTACAATTCCCACACCGTTATTAACCAATACGGTTCAGTTAAGGCTCGAATAGCTGTAAAATAGGCATTGTTTCCAAAAACGGAAATCAAGTTCGGTGCATCTTAAAAAATTCTCGTTAGTGTCTCCTAAGATACAAAATACGAAGATATTCAAAGTGATAGAGGTTGCTATCCCAACAACTTCAATCGAACAAGCGATCACTAAAACAAAAGTTGAAGAGGAACGTTATCAGAACTAAGTTGTATTCAAAAACGAAGAGGCTTAATGATAAGAAGTAGCATTAATTATTTCTCTCTTGTGACAGTTGAGGTGCGGAATGTGGGTTATATGCAAAGTGAATGGATAAGCGATCGCATCATTTCTAAATCGCTGCTAGCATTCGCATTGGTTGGTGAAAAGCGACGTTCATAACGCAACCATCGTTGAGAACCGAGATTTACCACTGCTGCTGCCAATTTAGTTCCACCAAAATCGAGCGCTAAAATTAATGTCACAGTCTTTTATGCTCCTCCCACACCATCACTCTCAAGAAAGATGTTTGTTATCTAGATATGACAAACACTAAAATAAATAGCGTTTTTTAGCAACTTATGACTTTTGACAAAGCAAAACCATTCTTCGATGTGTCTAGTGCCAAAGAACCTCCTCGCTCTCTCAATCTAGATAAAGAAGCAGATCCAATTGAAGCAAAACAAGTGAGTGAACAAAGCGAAAAAGAGCTAAGCCTTGACGATTTCATTCATGAACAAGAAAACTTAGAAAATGTTGGAGAGCATCAAATCATAACAGCACATATTCCGGGAGGGGGTATTATTCCATCTGAAAATCAATAATCTTCACTTATTCAATCACCTGTCTTTGAGTCAAATACTTGACCAATAAACTGTTGAAAAATAGAGTATGAATCAATATTGTTTATTTGTCAAACCTCCAGATTTTCCGGATACAATCGTACTAAAAACAAAAGCCTCCTCTAATTATTTAGAGGAGGCTTTTGTTTAATTATCAAACCTGGCATAGAGCTATTTTGGCGTAGGGCTACCCCTAGACTATCGTCGCCGCAGCAGCGTTTCACCT
>NZ_KK073769.1:1433847-1471402 GCF_000582685.1 [Scytonema hofmanni] UTEX 2349 | reverse complement strand
CGGTCTCCTTCTGAGTCCGCTTTTTGGCGCTCGCTCTTCCGGCACTTATTCAATATAGCGAGTCCACTCTTTCTTGTCAACTCTTTTCTCAAATTATTTTTTGAGCTTTTTTATCAACGCCTCAAATCTACTCACCGCACACCCTTTTAAGCCACAATTACTAAGAGGGTGTTTATAAATGAAAAATAAAGAGCACCGCAGTCATTCCCCAAGACAGGTATTTTAAAAAAGATAGTCGTTGTATTTGAATCGGGTGCCATGAGTCGAAAGCCTTATCCCACGGATATTTCCGATAGCGAATGGGATTTGATTAAATCAATGATTCCTACAGAACGTAAGCGAAAACGTGGAAAAAAACGTGAAGTCGATATGCTCTAAGTGGTGAATGCAATTTTTTACATCTTGCGTGCTGGTTGCACGGGAGCGAATGATGCCTCATGATTTACCTGCATGGCAAACTGTATACTCGTATTTTCAACGTTGGCAGCGTAAAGGTGTGTGGGAAAAAATTCACACAAGCCTGCGATCGCAACTTCGGGAAATCTCTGGACGAGACGCAGAACTATCTGCCGGAATTATCGACTCTCAAACAGTGAAAACGACTGAAAAAGGAGGTGCCAAGGGTTATGATGCCGGAAAAAAGATTAATGGTCGTAAGCGTCATATTCTGGTTGATACGATGGGTCTGATTCTGATGGTGGTCGTACATGCCGCTTCGATTCAAGACCGTGACGGGGCAAAGCTTGTATTCGAGAAAATTTACCACCTATTTCCCAAGTTACATTTAATTTGGGCAGATGCCGGATATGCTGGCTCGTTAGTTGATTGGGTCAAATATTTTATTGGTTGTGGACTTGAAATTGTCAAACGTTGCGACCTGACGAAAGGTTTTAAAATCTTACCTCGACGCTGGGTCGTAGAACGTACATTTGCGTGGCTTGGTCGTTACCGCCGACTAAGTAAAGATTACGAATATCTTCCGCAAACTAGTGAAACCATGATATATGCGGCTATGACGCATTTAATGTTACGTCGATTAGCCCGTAATCATCGTTGCTCAACTGCTTAAGATTTATTTTATAAACACCCTCTAAGACACCCTAGAAATCCAGGATTACTAAGAAAGTGATTTTTCAGTCGTAATCTACATTTGATGAGTGATTTGATCGCACTCCACTTCTAATTCAGTAGCGATCGCAAACCACAAAGCATCTTCTACTTTCTTTGGGGAATTACCAAACTACGATCAATAACACCAACTTCTGCACCTACAGCGAGTCCCCAAAGGATAGGTCTTCCTAAAAGTACAGCTTTTGCACCCATTGTCAAGGCTTTAATATCTGTACTAGCCCTTTCAAGGTGAGCATATGTACTATCCAATTTTTAACCGTATTTCAGGCATTGACTGCAATTGAAGAAATAAATTATGGATAAACTCCAAATTTTTGGACTGTAAATTAAGCGATCGCAATCGCCAAAATACCGAAATTGGGTGAAAAATATTATTTATTTCATAGTACAAACGTTCACCTTGAAAGGGCTGATATCTGTACCCCGACGGATACCACCATCTACAAGCACTTCTGCTTTTTTATCGACTCCGGCAGCGACTTGGTGATAGTGCATCAATTGAACCGATCGCACTATCGAGTTGTCTGTCACCATAATTAGAGACGATTTAACGTGTCGCGGAAGTCCCCACCTTCAAGGATCTGGTTCGTTGATATCCGAACCAGTGAATATAGCGGTTCTCAGTTAACTGAGGTAAATAAAACTTCATCACGCTAGTCGCCTTAACGGGGGGGGAACCTCCGCACAGCGCAGGCTTCTCTTCTCCTCTACGAGCGCTCGTAGAGAGGTGTCCGGAACTCGCGGTGTGAGGTTCTGTATTGTATCCAAGTGAAACCCACTATATTTAAGATATATATGAAGCGATCGCAGTTATAAAAATCGAGTGGATGATTATCGCTATTGCAATCCATCTCCACTCGGTATTTAGCTAATCAGGCTACTTCAACTTCACACAGTTACAGCTAAATTTAACGCGATTCAGTTCCCTGATTTGGGCTACCTGCTACTGAATCTTCTCCAGGTGCTTCTGGTGTGGCTGTAGATTTAGCATCACTTTTCGCAGCAGTACCAGTTTTGCGAGTCTCTTCGTCGATGGGGGTTTGATAGCCACCTGATGCATCTACTGTGTTATCTGGAGCTTTGGACTTTTCTTCAGAAGACATAATTACATTCCTTTTGTTCATTCTTTAGCATCATTTTAAGAAGATAGGAAGTGCAATTTCATCTCTCTAAAATGTAGTTTTAGCTGATTCCTCTATCTGTCGCAAGAATGATATAAAACTCACTTACAGCAGATTGCCCTAATATCCATTGAACAGGGTGTGGGGGGTGGCTGAGTGGGGTGTAGGGTTCGGTGAGGACTGGGGATTTAGACCCCACAAGAGCCGTAGACACCGCACTTTTTCGGTGGGGTCTTGAACCCAATTGCACTCATAGTGTGGGGTGTTCCCAATCTTCACTTACATTCCCCACACCCACCAGGAGCGAAGCGACGATAAACGTAGAGACGTAGCACTGCTAAGTCTCTACAAGTTTTTGGGATTTATATATGTACTTCCTAAAGCTGAAACCTGCTGTATATTGAAAAATTTGCCTAAGAAACAGCTTCATTGCTTGCCACGATCGCTCGTCTGCATTTTTGTTGTAAGCTCCCTTAGAGGGTGTTTATAAATAAAAAATAAAGAGTACCGCAATCATTTCCCAGGACAAGTATTTTTCAAAAGACAGTCGCGGTATTTGAATCGGATGCTATGAGTCGAAAACCTTATCCTACAGACATTTCCGATACCGAATGGGATTTGATTAAATCAATGATTCCCGCAGAACGTAAGCGCAAACGTGGAAAAAAACGTGAAGTTGATATACGCGAAGTGGTAAATGCGATTTTTTACATCTTGCGTGCTGGCTGCACGGAGCGAATGATGCCGCATGATTTACCAGCATGGCAAACTGTATACTCGTATTTTCAACGTTGGCAGCGCAAAGGCGTATGGCAAAAAATCCATTCAGCTCTGCGATCGCAGCTCAGGGAAATCTCTGGACGAGACGCAGAGCCATCCGCCGGAATTATAGACTCTCAAACTGTGAAAACCACTGAAAAAGGAGGAGTTAAAGGCTATGATGCCGGAAAAAAGATTAATGGTCGTAAACGCCATATCCTTGTTGATACGATGGGTTTAATCTTGATGGTTGTTGTGCACGCAGCTTCAATTCAAGACCGTGACGGGGCAAAGCTCGTATTCGATAAAATTTTTCATGTGTTCCCAAAGTTACATTTAATTTGGGCAGATGCTGGTTATGCAGGCTCCTTAGTCGATTGGGTCAAATATTTCATTGGTTGCGGACTGGAAATTGTCAAACGTTGCGATCGCACGGAGGGCTTTAAAGTATTACCAAGGGCGTTGGGTTGTAGAGCGTACATTTGCATGGCTTGGTCGCTATCGCCGTCTGAGTAAGGATTACGAATATCTTCCGCAAACGAGTGAAACCATGATCTACGCTGCTATGACACATCTGATGTTACGTCGATTAGCCCGTAATCATCGTTGCTCAACTGCTTAAGATTTATTTTATAAACACCCTCTTAGAGAGGTCGTCACCTGATTGTGGATTAAGCTCTCGACGAGAGTTTTTTCGTACATTGAGAAGTCAGACCTACCATTCGCTCTTCTGCATCCTTCTTTCTTGTCGGTGCTTTCGTTGGGATGCTGCACTCAAATTAAACGGCGATCGCTACATTAGAAGATATAGATAAAAATCGCCCTTATCAACTCGCGACTCACACAAAACCATGAGTGCAAACGTCACTATTTCCGAAAATTCCTTACTCAAAGGCTACGGCTTACCTTCTTTTGCAGACATTTCCCCAAAACAGGTTGTCCCAGCCTTCAAGCAACTGCTGGCAGAATTAGACACGGAATTTGCTAGCTTAGAAACTAAGATAGAACCAAATTGGAGTGTTTTAGTAGAACCTTTAGAAGATTTAACAGAACGCCTAAATTGGAGTTGGGGCATAGTCAACCATTTAATGGGCGTAAAGAATAGCCCAGAATTGCGCGAAGCTTATGAAACTGTTCAGCCAGATGTGGTGCAGTTTGTCAACAAGCTCGGTCAAAGTCAAGTTATCTACAATGCTTTTAAAATACTGCGGCAAAGTGATACTTGGGCAACTTTAGATTCTGCTCAACAGCGCATCATCGAAGCTGCAATTCGAGATGCAGAACTTTCTGGTGTCGGGTTGCAAGGTGAAGCTAAAGAGCGTTTTAACGCTATTCAGATGGAGTTAGCCGAACTTTCCACTAAGTTTTCTAACCATATACTCGATGCTACCAAAGCCTTTAGTTTGACTTTGACAACTAAAGCAGAAATTGACGGCTTACCCCCCAGTTTACTAAGTCTTGCGGCACAAGCTGCACGCTCTGAAGGTGCAGAAAACGCCACACCCGAAAACGGTCCTTGGCGCATCACTTTGGACTTTCCGAGTTATGGTCCTTTCATGCAGCATAGCACCCGCCGCGATTTGCGAGAACAGCTTTACAAAGCTTTTATCACTCGTGCTTCCTCTGGAGAGTTGGATAACAACCCGTTAATTGAACGCACTTTAGAGTTGCGTCAAGAACTTGCAAATTTACTCGGCTTTAAAACTTTCGCTGAGTTAAGTTTAGCGAGCAAAATGGCTCCGAATGTTGAAGCAGCAGAAGCGCTTTTAGAAGAATTACGTCGTGCAAGTTATGATGCTGCTGTTAAAGATTTAGAAGAACTTAAAGCTTTTGCAGCAAAGAACGGTGCAGCAGAAGCCAATGATTTGAAGCATTGGGATATCAGCTTTTGGGCTGAACGTCAACGAGAAGAAAAATTCGCTTTCACCGCAGAAGAGTTGCGTCCTTATTTTCCGCTACCCCAAGTGTTAGATGGTTTATTTGGGTTGGTGAAACGGCTATTCGGTGTGACTGTCACTTCTGCCGATGGACAAGCTCCAGTATGGCATGAAGATGTACGTTATTTCCAAATAGTTGATGAAACTGGTAGTGCGATCGCTTACTTCTATTTAGATGCTTACAGCCGTCCCGCAGAAAAGCGTGGTGGTGCTTGGATGGATACCTGCATCAATCGTGGGAAAATCAAAGCTCAAGGGGTAACTCATACTCGTTTACCTGTAGCCTATTTGGTATGCAATCAAACTCCCCCCGTCGATGGCAAGCCGAGTTTAATGACTTTTAATGAAGTGGAAACTTTGTTTCACGAATTTGGTCATGGCTTGCACCACATGCTGACGAAGGTAGATTACAGCAGTGCAGCAGGCATTAATAATGTAGAATGGGATGCAGTGGAATTACCTAGCCAGTTTATGGAAAACTGGTGTTATGAAAGACCAACTTTGTTTGGGATGGCAAAGCATTACCAAACTGGTGAGACGCTACCAGAGCATTATTATCAAAAGCTGTTGGCAGCTAAGAATTATATGAGTGGCAGTGGTATGCTCAGACAACTGCACTTTAGCATGTTGGATTTGGAATTACATTATCGCTATCGTCCAGGTGGGAATGAAACTGCCAAACAGGTACGCGATCGCCTTGCCAAAACCACAACCGTTTTACCACCACTCCCCGAAGATGCCTTTTTATGCGCTTTTGGACACATCTTTGCTGGTGGATATGCAGCTGGTTATTACAGCTACAAGTGGGCAGAAGTCCTCAGTGCTGACGCTTTTGCTGCTTTTGAAGAAGCTGGCATCGAAGATGAGCAAGTTATTAAAACTACGGGAAAACGCTACCGTGATACAGTACTGGCTCTTGGTGGTAGCAAACATCCGATGGAGGTATTCAAATCCTTCCGGGGACGTGAACCGAGTACAGCAGCTCTACTTAAACATAATGGTTTAGTGGCTGCTTAATCCTCTAATATCAAGTCCGGATAATTATTGGCGCAGGGCAATAAAGCGCAACCCCACATAGAATAGACATCTGGCAGAAAAGACGTAGAGACGTAGCATTGCTACGTCTTTACAAGGGTTTTGGGCAATGCATAATTAATTTATACTAGATGTGTAATTGGTATAAGTACAGCATTTTATTAATTTGTCGGTAATTAAATTTGGCAATACCCCTGCATTGTTAATGCATTTAAAAACACTACGATTTTAGGCAAAACTATAATAAGTGCTCAATTGCTCAAGTGTCCATAGCCGAGCCATTGAGTTTAAATTTATCACCGTGGATGCGGGGACAACCTGTGCCTCGATAAGTTGTAGATGCACCATAGAGCAGTCGATTGAAGCGCAAACGCATTAACTTGTCCGCAGCAATATCGCTTGAAAGTTTGATAAAGCAGGAAATGCCGTGCTTTTAGTGAAATGGTATAAGTGTAGAGTTATTTTTTTTCGGCATTGCAAGTATATCAATCTTAATTGATTGATGAAATTATTAACTACTTTGTTAATAATTGCATTTCACTAATCAATTCTGATTGTTGATTTTTCTTAGTTTTCGGTGTCAATATTCGCTTGTCGCTTGGCGTGAATGTTTTTCATGTGCTTTTTGACGGTATTCAGGCTAATGTAAAGCTGGAAGGCAATTTCTTTATAGCTGTAGTTGAAGCGATAAAGAAGCCAAATTTCAGCTTCTCGTGGTGTTAAGTTATATTTTTTGACTTCAGCGATCGCAACATTTTTTAATGTCTCACATTTATTTTCAATTGTCACCAACAAGCAAGGACGTTGTAAGGGATCTACATCTAGCCATCTTACCCGCAAGCGAAAAATATTAAACTTATTTAACACAATCTCATCAGAGAGAATGATGTGTTGATTGGGAAATAAACTCCTATCTATTAACGATTTGCAATGATCCCAAATTGCTTGTGGTACAATGTTCGCTTGAGAAATGCCTTGACTGATTTGACTACAAATGCTTATTGCCGATGCGTTAGCATGAACGATTTCTCCTATCTCGGTCAAGATTAAGATGCCATCTTGTAAGCCTTCAATTACTTTTTGTAAAAAATCTACTTGTTTTATTTTAGAATTAGCATTATTGGGGTAATGCGATTCAAGGGTTGTTGTTGCTAATGTGTTTATCATATTAAATGCTTCAATTAAAACACTATTTATTTAATAGGTTTGATTTGCATAAGTATATGCACCCTGAGTGATGTGCATGACTCTAGGCATACGTAAAAAATCTTTCACGAATTCATCGCTTAGTATCTAAAGTCCTCAGTCCATGTAAAGACGTTCCGGCGGAAGGTCTCTACGAATGTGTCCTAACATTGGACATGATATAATTAGCGAAATATAAATTTTTGTGATAAGAAAAACTGGCTGTTTAGTATTATTCTGAAATTATTTAAAAAACTTAACTTTAGAAAGTTGTTTTGTTTGTTTGTCCCAATTTGACGTTAAGTAGTGGCAGCATAAGAGTGAATTTTGCACCTTTGCCTTCACCGGCACTTTCTACATAAATAGTACCACCATGTAATTCTACTAAATGACGCACGATTGATAATCCCAATCCTAATCCGCCGTGGGATCTGGTGCTGGAACTATCTGCTTGACGAAAGCGATCAAAAATGTAAGGCATAAATTCAGGTTTGATACCAATGCCTGTATCGCTCACCGTAATTTCCACATGAGAATTAATTCGTTGCAAATCAACTTGCACGCGCCCGCCTTGGGGTGTAAACTTAATTGCGTTGGATAGTAGATTCCAAATAATTTGCTGCAACCGTTCAGAATCGCCAAAAATTAATTCAGTATTTCGGTCAATTGAAGTTTCGATGTGAATTTCTTTTACATCAGCTGCTAGACGTAAAGAATCGAGTGCAGATTCAATAATCGCTACTAAATCGCAACTGTGGACATTCAGACGCAACTTGCCTCTAATCATCCGCGAGATATTTAACAAGTCTTCAATTAGTTGTGTTTGTGCTTTAGCGTTGCGTTCAATTGTCTCTAAAGCTTTAGCGATTTGAATTTCGGTGAGCTTGCGTGAAGAACGCAGCATCTGTGCCCAACCGAGGATGGCGTTGAGAGGCGATCGCAATTCATGGGATAATATTGCGAGAAACTCATCTTTCATCCGATTTGCTTCTGTCAACTGAAGAGTTTGCTCTTGCAAAGAAGCGATCAAGCTTGCTCTTTCCATTGCGATCGCTATCTGGTCACAAACCGCTTGCATCATCCCGATTTCATTTTGGCTAAAGCTATCTTTACTACGACTGGCAAAGGAAAGTGTACCTAAAACTCGTCCCCGTGCTATCAACGGATAACTATAATATGCGGTAATGCCAACAGCGCGAATCAGTTCTGTTTTCACATCCGTTGATTGTTGCACATTCTCTAAAGCAATTGCACGGCGTTCCATTGCAACTGTACCACACACAGCTTGTCCAAACTCTAAATACTCAATGTCTTTAGCAAGTTCTTCAGAAATACCACTATAAGAAGTTAGCCGCAAGACTAACTGGTTTTCTGGAATTAAATAGTTAAAATAAGCATCTAAAGCTATTTGCTCGGCAAGTTTTTGGAATAAGCTATTAACCAATGTTACTGGTTCTTGGCTCGATAGTAAATCGCTTGCTGTGTCAAATAAAAGTTGAAGCCTTTTGTTGCCTAATGAGAGTGCTTTTTCTACTTGTTTGAGGTTGCTAATATCTTGAAATGTTAAGACGCAGGTAGCTTCAAGACCGTGCATCGCTGGTAGAGTATCTGCATATATTAGCAGAGAACGGATTCCTTTAGGCGTGTGCCAGTTCAACTCTACCCCATTGAGACGTTCACCACGAGCAACTCTTACCCCAGGTGCTTGTTCGCTGTGAATGGGATTTCCCGCCCCATCTGTGCTGTAATAAGTTGTGTAATAATCTTCCACGGATTCAGCTAAAGGAAATTTACCTCCAGCTAATTCGTCAGCAGCGCGATTGGCAAAAGTTACTCGTGCGGTTTTTGGTTCGATAAACAGCAAAGGTGTTGGCATTAAGTTTACAGCATCTTCCAACCATTTTTGCTGATTTTGCAGAATTTCCTCGGCTCGTTTGCGGACGGTGATGTCGTCAGTCACGCCGAGAATCTGGTAAATTTCACCTTTATCATCCAGGATTGGCACATATTTGATGAGTGTAGTGCTGACATAATCAGGTAAATTTATAGTGGCTTCTACGGTTTGTAAGGTGCGCGTTTCTTGTGCTTTTTTTAAAGTTGGTAAATAAGCGTTTGTAATTTCCGGTGGAAAGATTTCCTCGTCAGTGCGTCCAAGTACTTCCTCTAATGATTTATTAGTGCGTTGCAAACCCGTAGTGTTGACAAACTGCAATCGCAATTCGGCATCATATATACCAAACACATCGGGGATATTATCAATAGCCAAGCGAAATCTTTCTTCACTGCGACGTAACGCGGCTTCTGCAAGAGTGCGATCGCTCAAGTCTAAAATAAAGGCTACTGACTGTTCGCGTTTTTCTCCCAGCAAAGTGTAACCAATTAAAACCGGAACGCGACTATTATCCTGACGAATATATTCTTTTTCATAAGGGGTACAACCACCAGTTAATTTTGCCTCGGCGATCGCAATTTCATCCAAATACAGATACTCTGGTGGTGTCATCTCAATCCAGTTTATCTTCCCGGCGACTAAATCCTCACGCGTGTAGCCGATAATCCGCAAAAATTCGTCATTTGCGTTGAAGATACCACCGTAAATGTCGCCAAACAGAATGCCGATGACGTTAGCATCTACGAAACTGCTCAATTTTTGTTCGTTGTCTTTCAACGCTTCGATTGCGCGATCGCGTTCTTGACTCACCTCTTCAATTAACGCTGCACTTTGCCAAATCACAACGACAAAACTGACAATAACAATTATGGCAAACATTGACACTGCAAACGCCGCATCATACTGTTTTTGACGTTGACCTTCAACGATGAACCAGCCTAACACAGAAGAAAGTGCGATCGCTGCAAACAATAAACGCCTCGCAAGCAACCCACCGTCAGTATCACTTGTTACTACCCGCATCAACCCTTGCTCTGGATGAGTCCAAAGAATGCCCGCACAGAGGACTACAAAGGTCACTCCCGTAAGTAACCCCATAGAAGTTGTGTAAGGATAAATATTGTAAACTACTTTAACGTTGTAGCCATAGCCGATGACAGCCTGTAAAGAAATCAAAGCAGCTATCAGGGTAAGAATTTGAGCATACCAAAAGCTACGGCAGGTTTTTTGTTCTATCGCTCTGCCAATTAGCACAAAATTAAATGCCGTGTTTAACCCCATTCGCCCAGGATAAAATGTTATGCCAGGTGATAAGTCACGCAACAGCAGTTCATCGATACCAAAATTCCAGCCGAATAGATATTCAATCAGCGTGAGCAAAGCAATTAAGCTGACTGCTACTGAACATATTTTGGAAAGCCAGAAGTTGGGGGGATGGGGAGATGGGGGGATGGGGAGAGTGGGGAAAGAAGAATTATTCCCCTTGTCCTCCTTATCCTCCTTATCCTCCTTGTCCCCCTTATCCCCTTGTCCCCTAGTCTCCCTGTCTCCTTCTTGCGACAACCAGAGCGAAATACCAGACAGTACAAAGCACAATGCTGTATTCGCTTTCATTGTTGAGGTACTGTTCCAAAAGCCATGCGTGACAACTTCGATGTTGAACCACGACCCAAACAGTACTAAGCTACCAACACAAATAGCGATCGCACTGGCAATTTTTCCAATAAGTTTGGGTGAAAATGTCAGAGGTATGTCATGCAGATGCAAGCGGTTGCTTTTTAACATTGAAGTTTGTTTAACTGCATCTATCTAAGGCGGGACAGTTAGGTCTTTCTTTGGTTACAAACGGTTATACCCATTGTTTCTTATGCTACTTATTCATTTTTTTTTTGCATCTACCTTTGTGCAGATTTTGGGAATTAGATATTGGGCATTTCCCCCCTAAATACCAATACGGTTCAGTTAAAAAATTTATCCGTTGAGGCAGGCTGTTCTTGAGCAGGGGATGCAGGGGAAGCAGGAGGGAGAAAAA
This sequence comes from [Scytonema hofmanni] UTEX 2349, assembly GCF_000582685.1. Lineage (GTDB taxonomy): Bacteria > Cyanobacteriota > Cyanobacteriia > Cyanobacteriales > Nostocaceae > Hassallia > Hassallia hofmanni. The sequence continues at coordinate 1,460,311 of NZ_KK073769.1, read as the reverse complement.
AGCTTATCTGAACCGTACCTAAATACACATATTTTTCTCAAGGTAAATTGTTTATTTTGTCACTCGAAAGATTTTCCACCGTCTTCGTCAAAAGTGTACTCAGAATTACCTTGCCAAATACGTAACCGTAAAGAGATGTCCCCCCTCGTTCTTGGGGAACTACTTTTTGTCAATCATCGTCTACTCAGAAAACGTATTTAATTTTACTAATGTCGCTGGGAAATCAGCAATCGATGTGCCATCGCTATTATGGGGTTGGGGAGAATAATCTATTTTTCTCCATCCCCTGGTACTGTGTAGCGGCAAGATGTGTCCGCTTAACGACTTCTTTGTGGGAAGCGTCTTCAAAGTGTGTACTAAACATCTGTTATTTAAAGGTTTTTTCGGATTTTTATGTATATACACAGGAATTCTGGCTTGATCGTCAGAATAACGCAGATATAAGAGTCTTTCATCCCTCTGATTTGGTTGTTCACTTTGGAAAACTTTGCAGGGAATTAACTGGATATGAGGAATATTGTTTATATTTACAATGACCCTTCATAACATCTATATCAAACCAAAAATCACACGTTTTTGCAACCAAAGCCCTATATACTAGACTTTAATCAAATTTGGGTTTTTGTAAATTGAGATACTAAAAATGATAAGTTTTTCGATGAGATACTAGCGTATCTACGGTTTTTCAGGTTTAGTAAAAACTGTATCCAACGTAATCAAAAAAACCTCAAAATTTATGTGGTGTGAAAATCAACAGAGGAGTGAAAAAATGGATTTACGTAATGACGCTTTGCAAATCCTCAAACAGACTAGTCGAACTTTTTACATCCCAATTAGTATTTTACCACCAGGATTGCAAGAAGCAGTTTCATCTGCATACTTGTGTATGCGTGCGATTGATGAAATTGAGGATCATCCAGAACTAGATAATGCCACTAAAGCGAGATTGTTGCAAACAATTAGTTTGACATTACAAGCAGGTGTTGATGGCTTTGCGGTTGACGCTTTTTCTGTGGGATTTGGCAGCCACGAAGATTCTTTAGCAGAAGTAAGCCTGCGGATACGAGAATGGGCGCTACTGGCACCTGAGAGCATCGCACCTCGGATTTGGGATGCGACTGCGGCAATGGCGGATCGGATGGCATACTGGGCAGTAAAAAATTGGAAAATTCATACAGAGTTTGACTTGGATCGTTATACCTTTGGAGTTGCAGGTGCAGTGGGCTTGTTACTCTCCGATATATGGGCATGGTATGATGGGACTGATACAAACCGTACCCATGCGATCGCTTTTGGTCGGGGCTTACAGGCGGTTAACATCCTCCGCAACCATCATGAAGATTTGACCCGTGGGGTGAGCTTCTTTCCAGATGGTTGGAATGCACATGATATCCAACTTTACGCCCAACGTAATCTAATTTTAGCAGATGCTTACACTAAAGCCCTTCCTGCTGGTCCTGCATTAGATTTTTGTCAAATTCCACTGACATTGGCTCATGGCACTCTTAACGCTCTTGCTAATGGCAAAGATAAACTTAGCCGCAGTGATGTTTTAGCACTGATTGAGCAGGTGACAAATCTGAGCAAGTGATTTCTGAATAAGCTAAAATTGAAACCCTAAAAGGTAGAAGTCTAAGAAAATAAATTTTTTAGCTTTTACCTTTTATCAGAAGGTTGGGTTTAAAACCCCGTGCTTATAGCACGGCTTTAATTAATTTGAGCTTCTTACAGAATATCGGATATAATGTAAGAATGACACAAAAAGCATTCAAGTACCGATTCTATCCAACTTCTGAGCAAGAAACGTTGCTTAGAAGAACGATGGGTTGCACTCGATTAGTTTACAACCGCGCTCTTGCTGCAAGGACAGAAGCATGGTACGAACGTCAAGAGCGAGTCGGATACCCTGAAACTTCAACAATGCTGACTAATTGGAAAAAGCAAGAAGACTTGCAGTTTTTGAATGAAGTTAGCAGTGTGCCATTACAACAAGGCTTGAGACATTTACAAATTGCCTTTACTAATTTCTTTGCGGGGCGGGCAAAATACCCAAACTTTAAGAAAAAGCATCATGGTGGCAATGCTGAATTTACTAAGACTGCTTTCAAGTGGAAAGATGGCAAAGTATTTTTAGCCAAATGCGCTCAACCCTTAGATATCCGATGGAGTCGGCAACTTCCTGAAAGTGCAGAGCCATCAACAATTACGGTGAAGCTCTCGCCCTCTGGACGGTGGACTATTTCAATGCTGGTGGATGTTGCAATCGAGGCATTGCCTAAGTCTGGTAATCAAATTGGTTTGGATTTGGGCATTACTAGCTTGATTGCTTTGAGCAATGGTGAAAAGATTGCTAATCCTAAGGCGTTTAGTCTTAAACGCCGTAAATTGCGGAAAGCTCAAAAAGCTCTTAGCCGCAAGAAAAAAGGATCTAACAATCGCCACAAGGCAAGACTGAAAGTCGCTAAAGTTCATACAGAAATTAGTGATGCTCGTAATGATTTTCTTCACAAATTGACAACCCGACTGGTTCGAGAAAACCAATTGATTGCAGTCGAAGATTTGTCTGTGAAGAATATGGTCAAAAACAAAAAACTCGCTCTCTCGATTAGTGATGCTAGCTGGGGTGAACTAGTTAGACAGATTGAATATAAGTGCGATTGGTATGGTCGTAACTTTGTCAAGATTGACCGATGGTTTCCCAGTTCAAAACGCTGTGGGATCTGCGGACACATTGTTGATAAACTGCCTCTGAATATCAGAGAGTGGAATTGCCCTAACTGTGGGACACACCACGACAGAGACATCAACGCTAGTAAGAATATTTTGGCTGCGGGACTCGCAGTTTCAGTCTGTGGAGCGAACATAAGACCTGATAGGCATTTTGCTAAAGGGAATAAAGAGCGAAAAACCAGCAATGGAAAGAAACAGAAACCTAAGTCGTGAGTCTTAGGAATCCCCGACCGTTTACGGCGGGGAGGATGTCAATTTTCTCTTCTCTTTCAGCAACTAAGAAGTGTTCCCAATACGGTATTGTTTAGTTTTCATAATCGAGCGCGGATCTATTTTCATGTGATCGCCAAACTAGATAAAATAATTTATGCGATCGCCCTTTGTGCCGAACAACTTGCTGGGAACTGTTTCTCGTCAAACAAACGTCATAGCCGAAAGTAGAGACGTTCCGGTGGAACGTCTGTACGGGGAGTTATGAGTTTTTCTTCCCCCCCTCCCCTCTTCCCATTTTGGGGTTAAGTAGTTGAAAATAGGTTGGATGTGTTTCAAATGATTCAACTTTATGACTAGAACAGCAAGCGAATTTGTCGTACACCTGATGATGGATGGTGGACACCGGGAAGAAATACGCTTTCCGACAATTCAAGATTTTCAGAAGTGGTACAATGGCGTGTTTATTCCAAAGGCTGCTGATAATGACTTTATCAGCGTACCCATCAAAAATATTTCCGGTCAGGGAGAGTATATGGTAGTGCGTCCATCTCGGATTTTAGCAATCCGGGTAGAACCAGTTTTTAGTTCTAGTGTTGAAAGATTCAATTAAATGATGAGAAAAACCCTTGCTTTGCTTTCCTTGAGTTTGGGAGTTGCCTTTATTATCCCACTCTGGTCAGCTGTTGCTCAGATTCCTATTTTACCACCACTGCCGTTACCAAACAATCCTGAAGCCCAGCCAGTGGTAATACCAGTACCAAGAATTCCGTCAGTACATTCGGTGCTTAAACCAATGGAATTAGGAGCCGATTGTACTTCCCAGTCTACTTGTTTGGGTTGGGATGAGCAAATTTGGAGTCGAGGGAATAAACCAGGCGATCGCGACGCACTCTTAGCATCCATTGACAACAGTCTGAGTTATTTGCAAAAAGATAGGGCGATCGCTATATATCAGAGTTATCCAATTAAGGAAATTACCCACGATCGCGTGTATCGCAGTTTGGTTCGTTTCCGTCAATTAGTTGTCAACTCAAATTCACCATCTCAACTGCAAGCTGCTGTCCGTCGGGAGTTTATCTTTTACAAATCGGTAGGTAATGACGGCAAAGGTACTGTTAAATTTACTGCATACTACGAGCCTGCTTATATTGCAAGCCGAGTTCGCACAAATGTATATAAATATCCCCTTTATCGACTACCAGCAAATTTTGATAAATGGAGTAAACCCCATCCCAAACGGATACAGCTAGAAGGAAAAGATGGTTTGCTTGGAGATAAAAGTCGGTTGCGCGGTTTGGAACTCTTATGGTTCCGCGATCGCTGGCAAGCATACATGGTGCAAATCCAAGGTTCCGCTCAGATTCAGTTAACCAACGGAACTACAACTAGTATCGGCTATGCAGGTGCTACAGATTACCCTTGGACAAGTATCGGGCGAGAATTAGCAAAAGACGGGAAAGTAACTTTGAAACAACTGACCCTTCCACGGATGACCGAGTACTTTCAGCAACATCCCCAAGAGTTAAATAATTATCTACCGCGCTGGGAAAGGTTTGTTTTCTTCAAAGAAAGCGGGGGTAAACCAGCTACCGGCAGTATTAATGTACCTGTTACAGGAGAGCGTTCTATTGCTACAGACAAGTCTCTCATGCCTCCTGGCGCATTAGCGCTAATCAATACCTCAATTCCCTATCCCACTGCGTCAGGAAGGCTGGATTATCGTACTGTCAGCCGCTTTGTCCTCGATCAGGATACAGGAAGCGCCATCAAAGGACCAGGACGAGTAGATTACTTCATGGGAACTGGACAATTAGCAGGCGATCGCGCTGGGGTTACAGGTGGTAATGGTTCGCTCTATTATTTGCTACTTAAAGAATAGGGCATGGGGCATGGGGCATTGGGCATTGGGCATGGGGACAAGGAGGACAAGGAGGAATTTGCTTCCCCATCTCCCTCATCTCCCTCATCTCCCCATCTCCCCAGTCCCCAGTCCCCAGTCCCCAGTCCCCAGTCCCTAATCCCTAATAAGGTGGATAACCAAAATCATCTTCATCCGCATAAACATAAGAACTAGAAACCCCTGCCATTTCCATCTTCGGTGCTTCTAGTTTCACAACTTCCTTACCAAAATCTTTGTAATCTTCAAAATTTTTGGAGATAATTGCCGATTCCGGAGAGTCGGAAGCAATCAAATATTGTGTTAACGTCGCCACCGTTGGACGTTTATAGTCTACAGTTGAAGCTACCATAACAGTATTTGGTTCAATCCCTCTTTCTTCAGACTCAATTATTGGGCAAAAAATCCCGTGAGCGTGGAATAGTGAACCTTTTGATGTTATGGGTTGCTTGCGATATGCAGCATAAGCTTTTTCTAGTTCAGCAGCGAAACCACCGACTATTTTCCCTTGTTGATATTCGCAATAACTTTTACTAAAACTTGCTCCGGCTACGCCATTTAAAGTTAATTGTAGTGGTGATTCATGTAAAAAATTTTTGTTTTCTCCTACTAAAAAAATTAGGTAGCGAGTAAAGGTTTTAAATTTAAGTTTGTCTGCTAAAAACGCATCATAATTTTCTTTGAGTGTACCCAGTTTTAAACCACTTTGTCTGTCTTTTACAGACAATGGACCCTTACGCACTATAACTATGTGTGGGGTGGTGGAGATAAATACAGATTCTACTCCCGAACTAAACTCATGTTCTACCTGTTGCCAATTTTCATCCGGTTGAAAACCAACAGCATGGGCATTATCTAACTTAATTGCTAACCCGTGGGGTTGCATCCCATCTGTGCCATAGCGAGGATTAATCATCTGACACCACGGGATGATTTGAGAAGGGGGTGCGTTAAACTTCTCGTCCTCAAAGTCGAATTTTGCAGATGCTTTCATCGTTATAAAGTGTTTTGCGTTTATAAGTTTATCAGTGCAGGTAAGAGATAAGGCGTTAATGCTAAACTTCGTAACGTCTTTACACTGTAATTCAGAAGGCAGAAGTACGAAGGCAGAAGGCAGAAGGAACCCACGTTTAAAAACGTCGGATTGAAGCAAGGACGCTTTGTATCTCGCGCTACGCGTCTCGATACAATTCTTTGTTTAAACTGGGCTTTATACCCACAAAGTAAGTTTTTATTAATACTTCTTTCCTTCTGCCATCTGCCCTCTGCCCTCTGCCTTTCTTGTAATTTACCGGACATGATATTGATGTAAGTCTCTACATTCTTTTCCACGCCGATGTCTCTTGCCTTAAACGTACTACTCAAAGTACTTAAGCTGGTCTGATTAGGACAATTTCTGTACCCTCGGCTGTCTTCCGTGGGGTTTTGTGACTCTTAGTTGAAGGCGATCGCCCTTCTTGTGACTATAAATTAATAAGATAACACTGATATCGAGTAAAGCATTTATAGTAGTTTAATATCCCCCATTAAAGTTTAGCAAAAACTAAACACGAATTTTTAGGCAAATTTGACGCAAGCAAAATATTCAATGAGCGAGAAAAGCGACAGTTACAAAGTTGTAAGCGATAATCGGCAAGCCCGTTATTTGTACGAAATCTTGGAAACCTACGAGGCTGGAGTTCAGTTGACAGGCACCGAGGTTAAGTCAATCCGTGCGGGAAAGGTTAATCTCCAAGATGGCTATGCTTTGATTCGCGATGGCGAAGCATGGCTGCTGAATGTACATATCTCACCTTACACTGCTAGTGGACAATATTTTAACCATGAACCGCGCCGCACGCGCAAGCTGCTGCTCCATCGCCAAGAAATCCGCAAGCTAATTGGCAAAGTGGAACAGCAAGGTTTAACTATAGTACCTCTGAAAATGTATTTGAAACGAGGTTTAGTAAAAGTAAGTATCGCTCTAGGTAAAGGTAAAAAGCTCCACGACAAGCGAGAAGACTTGAAACGACGCCAAGATCAACGCGATATGCAACGAGCGATGAAGAATTATTAAGCCGCAATGTGACAAACGGGACTACTACATTAGAGTGAGCCACAACTTCACTTTCAGCAGCATTTGTCTATCCTCAGCGTGAGTTTAGAGAAACTTGAGTTTATAGCTGTAGGTTGATTCAATAAATCTTTGGAGTAGATAAATTGGTGACTAACAAACGAACCAATGAGTAACAAACATTTATGAAAAGTAATCTCACCAAAGCTATTGGCGCTGGGATTTTCGCGTTGGGTATGACAATGTTGCCCTTAACTCTACCTGTACAAGCTCAATCTAATGGTGGAACAACTAATACTACCCCAGATACAACCACAACAACTGCCCCAACCACAACAACTTATGAAAGAGATGATTTTGATTGGGGTTGGTTAGGATTAATAGGTTTATTAGGTCTAGGAGGTTTGGCTGGTAAAAATCGCCGCGATGACGCAACACGCTACCGCGACCCAAATGCCGTTGGTACTTCTACAACTTACAGAGAATAATCAGATATTTGCCGCTTCAGTTGCTTATTTTGGACAAAAATAATAGAATCACGAAAAAGAAGAAAGAAGGGATTTATAGCCTCTTTCTTCTTTTTTCACTTTGTTATAAGACAATGCGGTTCAGTTAAGCCTGATCGGACGAGTGTAGAGACGCGAAATTTCGCGTCTCTACATACCAAAATCACTACCAAAAATCCTTAACACCAAGCGTATTGTGTTATGAGATTGCGCCAATATCGAATACACGTAGCAGACGTAGCAGTGCTACGTCTCTACAACTGTTGCATTGTTTTAGGATGCAGGTAAAGGCGAATTTACTTCTTGACTTTGGTCTTGAGGTGTGTATGTGTAATAGCTAGCAATCAAACCAACTACTAGCCACCAAACGCTATTGACTTCAGGACGATAAAAGACAGTATCTACCGTGCCATGAGCGAGCATACCTGCCATTGTAGCGATCGCTCCAATTAACCAAAAACCATCGGCACTTCTCAATTTCCGGAACCTTTGCATTTGCAAAAATGCAGTATTAAAAGTCACTATTACTAACCACAGGAAAGCGGCTAAACCCACAAAGCCAGTTTCGACAATCACCTCTAATAAAATCGAATAAGCACTCAAAGCAGTATAACGAGGGCGTTGGTAAAGCGGGTAAATTTTATTAAAAGAACCGTGACCCGGACCAATACCAATAATTGGGCGATCGCGAATCATCTCAAAAACAGCATCCCAAACATTGCGACGAAAATTATTACTGCTGTCTTTGCGATCGGCAAAAATACTCACAACCCGCAAGCGCACTGGCTCTACAAATATCATCGCTAGGAGCAATACCCCAATCAAACCTCCTAAAATAATCGGCAGCGACCAAGTTCGCCAAAAAGGAGGCATTTCTATACTCCACCAATAAACCAACAATGCCATCACAGTTAAAAATGCCACAACTAGCCCAATCCAGCCACCACGACTAAAAGTCAAAATTAGACAAGCAGTATTGACAACAAACATCGTTAGTGCTAAAGCTTTCTTAATCCAGCCTTGCCATACAAACACGGCAACTAAGCTGAAAACCACAGCGGGTAGAAGGTATCCGGCAAGTAAGTTAGGATTGCCCAAATAACTATAGACCCTTGTAGTCTTAGAAAAAGCAGATTCTTGATCAACCCAAGTAGCTAGGGGAGGAGCGCCAAAAAACCATTGTCGCATCCCATAAATACTGACAATCAGGGATACATGCAAGTAAAGAACAATCATCCAAGAGCGGAGTTTAGGCGACCTCAAAACCCTAGCACAAAGGGCAAACAGCAACAAATAGAGCGTTAACGTGATCAAATCGTTAACTGCAACCTTTTTCACAGGTGATAATGCGGTAGCGACAGCAGCAACAGCCCAGTAAAGCAATACCAACAAGTGAATCGGAGTGACTGATGGAATTCTTGGTGCGGCTTCATCTGATAAAGTCAACAACAGCCAAAATCCCACACAAGCGGTCAACAATAATCCGATAAGTGTAGTTGATACAAAAGGTGCAAGAGCATACACCACGCTCAGTAAGCCAGCCGCGATTGTGTCTCCCCATTGCATTACTATACTGCCTTGCCGCCAGGAACTCAACAACCCAACTAGAAAACGGTGTAGATAGCTGGTGGTGAGATATTGTTTGAGCGGCAAGTAAGATAAAGTGAATCTTTGCCAGACTAAATTCATAAAGAAAACTGCGATCAATTAACAATCTGCGTAGAACTTGGACTCGATCATAATGCGAGTAGTTCCAAAAAAGTAATAACAAAGAAACGCAAATTGGGAATTAATCGTGTTTGAATTGCTCTGGGCAGATTTTATTGGATATAGGCGATCGCTATAAACGTAATACCATTTCTGTGTGAAGCTGCGCCTAATTTAGCCCACGCAGGTGGGCTTTGTAAGTGTAGCCGCGAGTTTACTCGTCGGGTTATTAAGCGCAGCCTCATAAAGAATTGGTATAACTAAATTTTGACTAATTGATTTTGAACTTACTTACATTTGTTTGCAGTTCTTGAGCAATGTCTACAGTTTTTTGCAAAGATTGAGAAATTATCTCGGAACTACTAGTAACTTCTGATACTTGAGAAATTTCTTCTAGCAGTTTTGTCACTACTTGGGATGTTTCCACCTGAGATACTGTTGCTTGAGAAATAGACTGCACTAACTTATCAAGTTGCTGAGATACATTCAAAATTTGATTTAGGGATTTTTTCACATCTTCCACAATGGGTGTTCCTTTCACCACTTCCGAAGTTCCCAACTCCATCGCTTTGACAACTTCTTGTGTATTTCGTTGCGTATTTTTCGTTATTTGCTCAATTTCTTGGGTAGCACTTGTACATCGTATAGCTAGTTCGCCTAACTCTGTAGCAAATACTAAAAAACTGTTATTGCCCGGATTAATTCTGACAGCTTCTAATTCAGCATTAACTGCCAATATGTTGGCTCGTGTTCCTATCTCTTCAATCAAAGAAACTATACGGCTAATTTGTTGCGAAGATTCTCCCAAGCGCTTTACTTTTTTTGCCATATCATCAATTGTGGAGCGTAAATTAAAGATGTTTCGCATCGTCAAATCTATCGCGGTTCCGCTTTCTTGAGCATTAAAAGAGGTTGTATGAGCAAAAGAAACAGCTTTTTGAGCGTTTTCTGACATTGATTGCAGATCCCGCTTTATTTGATGAACGTTATCTAAAGTAAGGTTGATTTTAACAGCTTGCGTCAGCGCTTGTTCAGATAGTTGTCGAATTGCATGTTCGTTTTCATTAACAGCTATATTTACCTGAGAGGTCGATGATTCTACTTTCACCACAATCGCTCTCAGATTATTGATTATGGTGTTAAAACCTTCAGCAATAATGCCTATTTCCCCAGATATCACTTCTGCCTTAACTGTCAAATCACCTTGAGATGCTTTGTCGATATCTTTGAGCAATTTGATAATTTGCTGTTGTAGTAATTGTTGTTGTTGACGTTGCTCATCAGAAACAACTTCAGCATCAGAACTGGCATTTGTAATTTTTTCAATTAGTGATGCTTGCTCTAAAGCATAGCCAATGGGAATTGTCACTTGCTTCAACAAATTAATTTCTAACTCTTGCCATTGACGGGGACGAGAACATTGTTGAGCGATGAGCAAGCCATAAAGTTTATTGTTAATCAAAATCGGTGCAACTAAATTTGCTTTAACTGCGAATTTTTCCAACTGAGCTAAGTGACAATCAGTTAAATCAGCTGCATAAATGTTTGTCAGAGCTTGTACACGTCCTTTCTGGTACTTTTCTACGTAATTGTTGGCAAAACAAGGATCGGCGATTTCTATTCCCAAAGTGACTGGAAACTCAGGATTTACCGATTCAGCAATTATCTTGCCTTGCCAATTTTCATCAAATTTGTAGACAATAACTCTATCTGCTTCAAGAGCTGCTTGTAGACTTGTCACAGCAGCATTTAAAATGTATTGAGTATTTAGAGAGCCACGGCAACGTCCAGTAATTTCACTAACTAGTTTTGCTAGTTTTACTTCATTTTCTTGTTGGTGGACTTGTTGGGTAATTTTGTCTGCTAATTGGTTGAAACTCAAAGCTAATTGTCCAACTTCATCAGCTGAAAAAATTTCTGCACGAGCAGTGCGATCGCCTGCTGTATATCTTAAGGCTATTCCTTGTAGATGTTGAATCGGTTTAACAATTGTCCGTCTCTGAATCAAAGTCCAAATCAAGATAATCGCTAATGCCAAAATAATCGTGAATAACTGCACCCAAAAACTATCTACAAGCAATTTATTTAACGCTGTTTCTGGAGTTACCCGCACTAAAATAGCCACAGGCTGCTTACTAAAAATAGCAATGGACTCTTCATCTGCTTGGATAATTTTGTAGGGTACAGCCTTCGTTGCCACAGTGTAAGTTTGATTGTCAATTTTCATCCGTGCTGTGACCGCTTCACCTGCCGAATTTAATGCTGTTTCTAGTAAGGATTTACCTGTTTGAGGTAAATCTAAAATTGAGAGTTTCCCTGATTCACTTTGAGCTAAAGATGTTGCTAACGTAAATTCTCCTGTTGGTTGGTGAAAATAAACTGCACTATATCCACCACCAGTAGTTGTCAACGTACTTCTCAAAATTGATTCTTTACCATTAACTATATCCCCAGAAACTAAAGCACCAATTACTACATTTGTTTCCGGATTTTTCACTGGGGTAACTGTGTAACGAATTAGTGCATCTTTATTTCTAAATCCACTTGGTAAAGGTGGTGCCTCTCGACTCAGTTCCGACCATTTGACAATGCGACTAGCTTTAATCTGTTTTGGATAGCTAAAAACTTCACTAACTAAATTGTCGGGATTAAAAATTTCCCCTTGCCGATCGGCATTGGCATTGACTATAATCTTGAAATCTTTGCCAACAAGCGTAGCATATTCTATTGTTCTTGCTTTGATTTCATTTGTCAGAATTTGCTTGACTTCTGCCTTTAAGGTTGGACTTAAGAGTTCACCAGAAGCATTGAGCTTTGCCGCTTTAATAATTGCAGTGTTATCTGATTGCCCTCGAAAACCAAAGCCCATTTGATTAACTTTAATATTGTAAGCTATATCTGTAACTGCAACTTCTGACTTAGCTTGTTCCAGTGACAAAGATTGAAGATTACTTGTAGTTAAATATCTACTGACAATACCCAACCCGAAAATTGATATTAGTTCCGAAGCAATCAATACAATTAACTGTTTGCGACCAATAGAAAGATTCGCAAATTTTTGCAATAAAGAAGGTTTGATTCGCAGCGAATTAAGATTATTGATAGATTGTGTAAATTTTTTTAATTCAGAATCTTCATGAGAATTATTTAACAATTGTGTTGGTGAACTAAATTGACTATCTTTTGTTGTTAAAGAATCTTTGCTCATTTCTATTTTCCTTTTAATTCAGTATTTTAAGAAATTTTTCGCAACACAAAATAAACAGTTTTAGCACTAAGCTTAATATCTGCCCAAGAGATAAAGAATACATATTTCCATACTGATATGGACTTAAGCTATGATAAAAAACTTAAGTCTACGAGCGTAAATAAGTACTTGTGAATTAATTACACAATGTCCAATGCGAATGAAGCGTTCGCTTCGGATTGTAAATATTTTTATCCAGCTACTTATGTGTCATCAATTTAATTAATCCAAAAGTGAACAACTATACATTTCACTGACTACTAGCCGGGAATGTGAATTGAGAAATAAATAACATCGAAAAGAAAATAAGGATGCACTCTGATATCCAAAGAAAGTTTTGGCAGATTTGTTTGATATAGCTCATGAGTCAAGTATTTAATTTATCATGAATCTAAATTTACTACAATAAAATATCAGTCTTAAGTTATATTTTTAACAAAAGTAGCTGAAAATAAAGATATATGAGGTTTTTCTCCTAATTGTAAATCGTTCTAAAAGAATAATCTAATACATCCTATACTTAGTTAGCAGTTAATAACCCCATAACATCAGGATGGGAAGAATATTAATAAGGTATATTTTTTTTGGGAAAATATATGCTTCTAACTGTGATGATAAAAGTAACTCACAGCCAGGAGGAAATAAAATATTTAGGTATAGTCAATATTTTTGGTACTGACAATGATGCTAGTCAAATGCTCTGATAACAAAACTTTACTGGGATCTTAAAAGACGATAAATCTACAGTCAGGTCTATATAATGCGCGGACATCTTTGGCGATCAAAACTTGGGCGATCGCAGTCGTCACCAAAAGCAAATTTTACTTTCATCGGTGACGACTAGTTTCGCAACAATCAATTTTAAGTTTTTCTCACTCTCAGATAAATAGACTAAATAGCTGATTTTTCGACGCATCAAACGATAATTCAAGGTTTAACGCCAACATAACAAACATTTTTGTCATCCTCAAACGCGAAAAAATACGATCGCATCAGATATTGCTAACTTTTTCTGTTGTCGCTATTTTTAATGGTAAAGAAAGCACATAGCGATATCCTGATTCTGGTGAACCTTGAATCGAAATTTGCCCACCATGCAATTCTGCTAGATGACAACTAAGTAACAGACCCAAACTTTCGCGAGACATGCTTTTATGCGGCTTAGTTAAATCTAAGTTGGAATCAACACCAAATTCGTATGAATTTGAATCATCCAACTCTACTAATGGCAAACTCCTTACTTGCTCTTGGTTTTTCTGATCAATACTGTAACTTGTAGCTTCAGCAGTCAGTTCCACTAATGCTAGTGGAGTTAGACGAAAATAAGGATCAACCTCGGTTATACCGTCTCCCAACCAGGGATGCGATACCCAAACAATAATGTTGAGTATATCTTCCTTGTAAGAAACATGAATGCGAACAACGCTACCTGTAGCAGAAAGTTGAATCACGCTGAAAACCAGGTGATAAAGCATTTGTCGCACCTTGTTTTTATCCAAAGTCCAAATGCGGCTGCGGTTTGGTTCTATCGACAAGCGAATATCTTGCTCGCGACGATTGGCTGCTTCTTCTAACGTATTGATAGCTTGTTGACACAGCATTTCAATATCCATAGGAGCTAGATTCAGCACATTCGGTCTTTCATCCACTGCTCCGAGTTCGCTAATTTCATTTACCAACGAAAGCAAGTATCGACCACTGTGTTGAATAATCTCTATATATTCTCTTTGCTTAGTGGTCAAAGGTCCATAAATCTCACGTCCCAAAACGCTAGCCATACCCAACACAGATGTCAACGGTGTAAGCAACTCCTGAGTAAGCTGCCCTAATAGTTCCAACTTCAGTTGCTTGGTAGGATCGATGTCTTTTTCTAGGGGTGTGGTGATTCTGATTTCGCTGCGCTGCTCATCCTTAAATAAGAAATGAGAAGCGTTACTGTGAGTGCTTTCTGGCTTTTGTTGCAAAAGTTGATTGCGCTCAAATTCACTCATGCACCAACGAGCTATGATTTGTAAAAACTCAACATCTCGAGGGGAAAATTTGTGTTCATGAAGATACATGACTGCCAGCGAACCCAGACAATGCCCAGAAGCATCAATTAGCGGTGCCCCCATATAAGCGCGAATGCCATAATCCCGCACTAACTTACTACCAGCAAGTTCTGCATCCGTGATTTTTCGCATATCAGTGATAACTAGGGGTTGCGAAGTCTCTACCACCTGGGTGCAAAAGGAGTCCCGGCGTAACAGTTGACGATTTTGCGCCAGCTGATTCATGATTCCCAGTCGAGATAAGCCTACCGCTGACTTAAACCAATGACGCTCTTGATCCACAAATCCCAATATGGAAATTGGGGAATCCAAAAAGTGGGCAGCAGTTTGAGTCGCTTCTTCAAAAACAGGAATCGTTTCTGATTGCCGCAAACCTAGTTCCAACAACGCTTTTAGTCGTTGTTGTTCTTTCGTTTCCTGGGAAGCCCAACCATCTTTGAGGGCAAACAATTTGTTTTCCGGCTCTACCATTGCCACTGTTACCTTGATAATTGTTTGATACTGTAATTTCTATAACCCCTATTTATGGGTTATTGTTTGCTAACTTAAGCATTCCCCAATTTTGCTACCGATAAACAATTTTGCCGGAAAATTTTTTACCTTACTTAAAATTATTGAGTGCTGAGTAAAACAAGAAATACTTTGAGAATGCGACTCGTGTATTAAGTTTATGATATGTGAATGCATTTTGGTAAGCAATGCCTACACGTATAGTGGCTTTTTGGTAAATATAACCCAGCAGTTCAGTAATTATCTAATAGATATAGGCGTGGAAAAATGTAGAGACATAGCAGTACTAGGTCTCTACAAGGGTTTCAGATAACGCATAATTAATTTCCACTTTCGCCTGTCTAATAGACGAATGGCAATTATTTGGGTAAAGGGGCAAGAAAAAACATGTACTTCTTTTCCCACTGCAAGGGTGTTAATCCAAGGCAGTGGCTTTCTTTGAACTCGCTGCCGTACCTGACTTTAGGTTTTAATGTCAGCGATCGCGTTAGTTTTACATTTGAAGTGGGTACGATAACGCTAAGGATAAAATTTTCCGATCATTAATATATAAAGGAAAGATTTTACGTTTATCTACTCAATTTAATTTACTCAAAATTATTTTTTTCCTGGAATTTACTGAGGCGGTTTTCTCGAAAATAATGAAAGCGATATCTACGGTAAGCTACGAAGATCGCGCTTCACATTTATCAAAACTAATAATAGTGATTTTTTTGGGAAAATCATCTAAATAAATATTAAATATAATTTGTTACTTTTTCCAGAATAAATTGAGTAAATCTGACAAAAAATCAAAAATACAATCCTTTTTTGCTAAAAATCAAAATGGTAAATAAAGAAAAAAATCATATAAAGTTCACAAATACTTCATAATCAGTAATTACCCAAACATTGGGTATTAAGTCAAAAATGGATTAGATGTGAAAAAACCGGATTTTGAGGTTATTTTTGAGGCTTTCTGAAAAAAAATATGACAATTAGAATTCCTTTTGTAGACCTGAACTTGCAACACCAATCGATGAAAACTCAATTGCAGCAAGCAATGCAGGCTGTATTTGAAAAAGGAGATTTTATTTTAGGGCAAGCCTTAAAAGAATTTGAGACAGCATTTGCAGCAGAGTCTGGAACAAAATACGGTATTGGTGTTGCTTCCGGAACCGATGCGATCGCTCTCGGTTTGCAAGCTTGTAATATTGGTGCTGGACATGAAGTAATTTTGCCAGCAAACACCTTTGTCGCTACCCTAATTGGCGTGCTACGAGCGGGAGCAAAACCGATTTTGGTAGATTGCGACCCCAAAACAGCCTTAATTGATTTAGAAGCAGCAGCAAGAGCAATTACGCCGCAGACCAAAGCGATTATCCCCGTGCATCTTTACGGACAAATGGTATCACCGCAACAGTTGTTAGACTTTGCCGATAGATACAAAGTACTAATTTTTGAAGATGCGGCACAAGCGCATTTAGCCGAACGCGATGGATATCGCGCCGGTTCAGTGGGGATAGCAGCAGCATTTAGTTTTTATCCGAGTAAAAATTTAGGTGCATTTGGGGATGGAGGAATACTGCTAACAAAAGATGCAGATGTTGCCCAGAAAATGACACGCTTGCGGAATTACGGCGCATCCTCGAAGTATTATCATACCGAAGCGGGTACGAACAGCCGTTTGGATACGATGCAAGCGGCAGTGTTGCTAGAGAAACTACCATATTTAGCGAATTGGAATAGCGATCGCCTGAACATCGCCCAACAGTATGATGGTGAATTAGCACCCTTAAATCGGCTAGGTATCATCCCCATACAAAACCAAAGTGGCACAGGACACGTTTATCATCTTTATGTAATCAAAATCGATGATTCTTGTGTGCTTGAACGTCAACAAATCCAGGAACAACTCACAGCAGCAGGAATTCAAACAGGCATTCACTACCCAATTCCCTGCCATCTCCAGCCGGCATTTACCGACTTAGATTATCAAATTGGAGACTTTCCCCAAGCAGAAAAACAGGCAAAGCAAATATTATCCTTACCCATGTACCCAGGCTTAAAACATAGCCAAGTCAAAGAAGTTGTCGCAACCTTGGCATCAATCCTCAGTGGCGAACAACAACAGTTATTGTGCATTTAAACACCAATATACAGACAAAAGAGACGTAGAAGTGCTACGTCTCTACAAGGATTTGGGTAACGCATAATAAAAGAGCGATCGATGTCTAATTCCTAATTATCATTTAAATATGAGTTTCGTAGTGAGCGGTTTACCGCTCATCTCTTCGATGTACCCGGTACTCCGTGTCATATTATATTCTGATAATTAACATTAATAAAAATATCACAACCCTCGTAGAGACGTTCCGGTGGAACGTCTTTACTCGTAGTTCCGGTGGAACGTCTTTACATTGTAAATAATAAACCTGACATGATATCAGTGTGGGTAATTCACATCACTAAAAACTATGACATTCCAGCGTCAGATTCAAAACACAAACGCAACACAATTGTTCAGCTTCGCCATTCTCGGTGTATTAGCGCTGCTTTATGCGCCAATATTACTGCACTGGTTGGATGGTTGGCTAAACAAAAGTATTAGTACAGAACACGAATATTTTAGCCACGGTATTATTGGTATACCTTTTGCCGCTTATCTGAGTTGGATAAACCGAAAAAAATGGCAACGACTACCCGATGTCAATCATCCTTTGGGTGTAGCCTTATTGATCGTAGGGGGAATTTTTTATCTGAGCGGCGTTACCGAATGGGTTAATCTTTCCTTCCCAGCCATCTTAGCAGGATTGTGCTTGTGGTTAAAAGGAATTCCCGGCTTTAAATTGCAAGGATTTTCCCTACTATTAGTGTTTTTGGCAACCCCAACAGCATTACCTTACCTCATCGCTCCCTACACCTTGCCTCTTCAAAGCTTCATCGCTGGTACAGCTGGTTTCATCCTAAGTCAGTTTGGTATGCAAGTAGCTGTTGACGGCATAAATATCTTCGTCGGGGGACGCATTGTGGAAGTTGCCCCTTACTGTGCGGGGTTGAAGATGCTATTTACTACCTTATACGTCTGCTTAATGCTGCTTTATTGGACAGGTGCTTTATCATCGCGTCGCACAACTATTTGGTTTTTATCTACTGCTGTTGTCGTCAGCGTCACCGCGAATATTATTCGCAACACTTTACTGAGTTTCTTTCATGGAACAGGACAACAGGGAGCTTTTGAATGGCTGCATGACAGTTGGGGTGGAGACTTATATTCTGCCATTATGCTGCTTTTATTAGTGCCTATTCTTAATCGATTTGATAGATATTTTTCAGAAGACGAAAGCTAAAGCCAGCATTCGTCATTCCATACGATTGTATAGACGTTCCGGCGGAACGTCTTTACGAGGGTTTTTTGGTAATATTAGGGGAGCGATCGCAATACCAAAAAGCCCCTCTAAACCTGAGGAAAGGGAAATACGTAGGAGAGTGTCAAAATTACTGAACACAGGAAGTGATTTTAGCAGGTAAAATTTTGCGTAAGTATTGCAAATTTTACTTATGATATCCTTTTCTAAATTACTCAAAGAAAACCAATTTCCTAGATTAGCAGCGCTTTTATTGTTACTAATACTGCTGGTGATAGGAGCTGTACCCGGATACATCACAGGACACTGGCAATGGCAAAAGCTGCCTCCTATCACCACTATCAAACAGTTGAGACAGTTGCGGCACCAAGGGTTAAACCTTCCTGGTTGGCAAACCATTGAAAAAAGCCAACAACAGATTGGTGGACACAAATGGTTAATGCAAGTCATCAAAAAACAAGGCACACAAACTCAGGCTACTTTGCTTTTGCTACCGCAAACTGATTCTAAAAATCAACCAGAAGTAGAATGGACAGAGATTGAAAGCTGGCAGCAGTGGAACGTAGCTCAATATCGTCTGGCAGAATTTACGGTAAAACAACCATCAACCCAAGTTAAAGTCGAGGCTCAATTTTTTCGCGCCTCCACTATGAAGCAAACATTTGCGGTTTTGCAATGGTATGCTTTCCCCAATGGTGGAAATCCATCACCTATACGGTGGTTTGCGGCAGATCAATTAGCACAGTTACGCAAGCAGCGTGCTCCTTGGGTTTGCGTCAGCATTATGATTCCGATGGAACCCTTGGGGCAAGTAGAAACAACTTGGTCTTTAACCAAGTCTATTGGCGAAACAGTGCAAGGGGCATTAATGGGGAGTTTTTTATAAAAGGAGTTAGGTTTCTGTTTTAGTAAAGCTTTGCCTAAAAACGAGCGCGTTTTTTTTAACGCAAAGGGACGCAGAGTAAGCGCAGAGGTACGCAGAGTTTTTTTTAGAGGATTCGCTAGGAAAAAAGCGAAATTCTGTACTTAGGTGATGCAAAAAAAGATAAATTGTATAAAAATACGTTTGATTAAGAGCGGACACCCAGAGTATTTCCAGAGTAAAATAGCGAGTCGGCGCAGCATTTCTTAATTTAGTTTGATTGGATTGATGTTCATAGTTATCGGTTATTCTAGGCGTGTATTCAGCGCTTTGTGTCTTGTTAGTCTTCAGGTAGGGGTGTTCTGTACAATATCTGTTCCGGATGTTGTGGCTCAACCTTTACCCTCTCCAGGACAGGGGCAAGGGCAACCTCCTTCACCCCCATCAAGTGTTGATTTTGCACCTGCGGGTTTAAACGAGGGAATATCACCCCAACTAGGTCGCTATCTTTTAGGACCTGGAGATGTATTGGGGATTACAGTTCAATCTCCTCCAGGTCGCTACCGCTTAGGACCTGGAGATTTAATCAGCGTTGTGGTTCAGCGCTTTTCTGATTTAAGTTTTCAAGCGCAAATAAATCCTGAAGGCAATATTGCAGTCCCGTTACTGGGTACAGTGTCGCTACAAGGTTTAACTTTAAAACAAGCAGAAGCAAAAATTAGCTCTGGTTTAAATCGGTTTGTGATCGATCCGATTGTGGCTTTATCACTCTCTAGGCAACGTCCAGATTTGAGTTTTCAAGCACAAATAAATCCTGAGGGCAATATTGTAGTACCGCAATTGGGAACAGTTTCCGTACAAGGCTTGAGTTTGGAAGAAGCTCAAGAAAAAATTCGCTTGGGTTTAAGTCGCATTTTGGTCGATCCGGTTGTGGCAGTCGGGCTGGCAGGGGCGCGACCAGTTCAAGTTACGATTAGTGGTGAAGTGCCGCGTCCAGGAATTTATCCGATCGCTTCCCCGACACCCCGCATTGCTGATGCGCTGCTGATAGCTGGGGGTTCAACGCTCAACGCAGACCTGCGGCAAGTGCAAGTGCGGCGGAGATTAATTGATGGTTCTATAATTTCACAAACTATTGATTTGTATGCGACGTTGCAAAATGCTAGCTCATTGCCTAATTTACGTTTGCAAGACGGTGATGCGATAATTGTGCCGCGTCGAGAAATTGGTGCTAATGACGGTTATGACCGAAATTTAGTAGCTCGTTCAACTCTAGCTCAACCGCAAATTAGAATCCGCGTTTTAAATTATGCGGCTGGCGGAATTACCACTCAAACGCTACCTAATGGTAGTAGTTTTATAGATGCTATAGGCGGAATTAATCCGGATACTGCTAATCTCCGAGACATTGCTCTTGTTCGCTTCGATCCAGAACAAGGTAAAGCCGTCACCCAAAAACTTGATGCGAAAAAGGCACTTTCCGGCGATGTGTCTCAAAACGTGCCTCTACAAGACAATGATGTTATTGTTGTAGGTCGAACCCTGATCGGTAAAATTACTAATCTTTTGACTACGATTACTCGACCTTTTTTCAATGTTGAAAGTTTTATCCGCTTCTTTGACACTTTTAGTGGTAACTCAAACTAGTTGCTTTCTTCCCTTTTGCTGTTGGTCACAAAACTTGTTTAAAGTTAAAGATGCGATCGCTTTGTTTTTCCTGCTTCTGCTAAAACCTGCCTAAGAATTTGATTATTGTTATGGCTTCACCCATTGTTAAGCGCTACCTGATTGCTTTTGATAAGTACAAGTGGATTGGATTAGCCAGTTTTGGTTTAGTTGTAGCGGGGTCAACTCTGGTGGCTGTGCAACCAGATCCAGCCCCTAGCTATCTAACCAGTGCTGCACTTGCCTACACTCGTCCACCAGTTTCTTTCTCAGCAACTGGTACGCAAATTCAGCAGCAAGGGCAAGAACTCAGCCAGGAAATTTTGCTCTCAGACCAGATAATTGAATCTGTGGCAATGCAAGTAAAGGTCAAGCCGAAAAAAATTGGTGAAAATGTGGCGCTGAGTGTTCCCAAAGCAGCGAAGGAAGGAGAAGCTGCTGCCCCGGCAATTATTGAAATCAAATATAAAGATAGTGACCCGAAGCGGGCGCAAGAGACTGTGCTGGCATTAATGCAAGCAATGGTCAAGTTAAGCGGTGAGATTAATACTGGGCGATTAAAGGCAATTATTGCCAAAATTAACGAGCGGGTACCACGAGCAAAGGTAGAATTGCAAGCTGCTGAACAGAAATTAGAAAGGTACGATCGCCTGCAACGACCTGCTATATTAGCTGCGGAAAATGGCAGTTTGTTAAACGCAGTCACTATCAGCCAAGGTCAGCAACGGCAAATTCAACTAACGCTCTCCGGAATTGATGCTCAACTTGCCAGTTTGCAAAATAAACTGGGGTTGACAGTTAACCAAGCTTATGTATCTTCAGCTTTAAGTGCCGATCCGATTCTTGCCAACTTGCGATCGCAAATTTATCAAACTGAGTCGCAAATTGAATTGCTCAAAAAAGACTTGCGTCCACAACACCCAACAATGATTCAATTGCGACGTCAGAAAGAAACTTCGGAAAAACTATTACAACAACGTGCAACTGAGGTAGTAGGTGGTGGTGGTACGGCAGCGGCTTTGACTCCTAACGCTGTAGCTATTCGTAGCAATAGCAATTTAGACCCGGCACGCCAATTATTGGCAAATCAACTGGTGGCTTTGCAAACCCAACGGGATACTTTACAAAAGCAACTAGCTGACGAAGTTAAACAAGAGGCGCGATTGCGACAAGAGTATTCTCTGATACCTAATAAGCAATTGGAGCGATCGCGCTTAGAGCAAGATATCCTACTCAAAAAAACCGTCTATGACCAAATGCAAATAAAGCTAGCTGATGCGAGAACCGCAGAAGCAGAAACTGTCACTAGTCTCAGCATTGCTAAACCACCAGTAGTCATTAGCGACCAAAAACCGCCAAAGAGTGTGCCAATTACTTTGGGTGTAGGCGCAATACTTGGATTATTAGTTGGTGGCGGGGTAATATTTTTGTTAGGAGCAATGGAAGGGACTTTCAAAACCCAGGAAGATATTCGCGACAACCTCAAACAACGAGAAGTGGCTCTGCTGGGCGAATTGCCTTTAATGCCAGTTGATGATTTAAGTAAAGAAGCAGTGCCAACAATACTTTCTGCGGAGTCTCCTTATTTAGAGTATTATGAAAAGTTACGCAGTAATCTGCGCCGCATTGGTGGGAAAAACTTGAAGGTAGTGTTGATTACTAGCACCAGCAGTTCGGAAGGAAAAACCGTGAGTGCTTATAATTTGGGCATTGCTTCTGCCCGTGCTGGTAAACGAACTTTGATTATTGAAACAGATTTGCGATCGCATAGCCGTTGTCAATCGCTCAATGTTAATCTCGACCCCGATGCTACTCTTGAACCCCTACGCTATTACGGCAGCTTGAGTGAGTGTATTTACTTAGTTCCTGATGTCGAAAATTTATATATTGTTCCTAGTCCGGGTCCTGTGCGCCAATCTGCCGCTATTCTAGAATCAAGCGAAATGCGAAAGCTGATGGAGGATGCTCGCCAACGTTACGATTTAGTAATTTTAGATACTAGCACTCTCAGCTTATCTAATGACCCCTTGTTAATTCAACCTTACAGCGATGGCATGGTGTTGGTAGCACGACCAAATTATACACAAGAAAACATGCTCGGTGAAGCTGTGGATCAATTAACTGAATCTGAATTGGGGCTATTAGGAATCATTATTAATGGCGCTGATATCATCGTTTCCATACCTGAGCCAATTGCACCACGAATCTATCCACCTGAGGAACGAGAAGTGTCTGTTGGGTAATGGCAATACGGTTCAAGGATTTTTTGTGGTGATTTAGGGTATGTAGAGACGCGATATATCGCGTCTCTACAAGATTTATCGAATATTTATTATCCGAACCGTATTTCCCCCACTCCTTTACTCACTTTGCCTAAATAAGCCAAATAAGGGACCGAGCATTATCCCAAAGACAAAGCCACCTATGTGTGCCCAGTAAGCAACTCCGCCTGATTCTACACTCATATTGGCGGCTTGTTGCAGGCTGGCTAGACCAGATATCACATTCTGGACAAAGAAAAGTCCGATTATTATTAGTGCGGGAATTCTGATGGTGGTGACGAAAAATCCTAAGAAAATTAAGGTGACAACTTTCACATGGGCAAAGCGGATAATGTACGCACCTAAAATTCCGGCGATCGCACCACTCGCTCCCAAAGATGGAATTTGCGAATTTACCCCGACAAACCACTGGCACATAGCAGCTAATGCACCGCACGCCAAATAAAAAATTATATACTTGAAGTGACCTAAGCGGTCTTCAATATTGTTGCCAAAAACCCAGAGATACACCATATTCGAGATTAAATGCCACCAGCCACCGTGTAAAAATTGTGACGTGAATAAGGTTGTCCATTCTTGGGCAAAGTTGGTGGTTAACTCTTGTGGTATTACCGCATAGGACTCAAAAAATGGTTCTAATGCTTGTCCTGACAGACTGACTTCATGAAGAAAAACTAAAATGTTCATCCCAATCAACCCGTAGGTAAAATACGGAGTGATTCGCGTCGGGTTTTCATCGTAAAGGGGAAACACAGATGTTTTTCCTTATTATTGATTAATTGCAATATATCCTGATAAAGTAGTTCGCGCTTCAGCGCTGAAGCGCGAACTACAAGTAAAGTTTATGCTGATTTACAAATCAATATTTATTTCACTCTTTGTACAAATAATCGTCGTTAGATTTATCGCTAAACAAGCCTAACACAGGACCGAGAATCGCCCCAAACACAAAACCGCCTGCGTGTGCCCAATAAGCAATACCGCCGTTTTCCATACCGATGTTAGCCGGTGTCTCTAAACTTGCGATTCCGTAGAAAGCTTGTTGGATAAACCAAAATCCAAGAAAGAAATAAGCTGGAACGCGGAAGGTAGGGAAGAAAAAGCCTAGAGGAACGACGCCGACAATTTCGACTTGGGGAAAGCGGAGAATGTATGCACCTAAAATTCCGGCGATCGCTCCACTCGCACCCAAGGAAGGTATATTAGAACTTTGCGAAAAGTACCATTGGCTTAACCCTGCCAAAACACCGCAAGATAAGTAGAAAAGCAAATATTTGAAATGCCCTAACTTATCTTCAACGTTGTTGCCAAAAATCCAGAGAAACAACATATTACCGCCCAAGTGCAACAAACCAGCGTGGAGAAATTGGGAACTAATCAAGGTTGCCCACTCTGGAACTGGCTGATTTAGGGCAATTCCGGCAAAACTAGCGGTTAGTTCTCGCGGTACTACAGCTGCCAGGTGTAAAAATCCATTTAATGCTTGGGGAGGAAGACTTGCTTCATAAAGAAAAGCCAGGACGTTAGCAGCAATCAGCCCATAAGTGACATAAGGGGTGATTGTGATGGGATTATTGTCTCTAATTGGAACCACAAGTGTTTTTACTTATTTTTGAGAAACTAGCCTCACAATACAGAATTTTGTGCATAGTTTCTTCTAGCCGGTGGGCAGATTTTAGATATTAAGTAGTGAATTTTGTCAGAAATGCTTAGATGGAAAACGGCTGATTACAAGATATAGCTACATACCACACTTGATTCAAATTTAGGACTTATACCATTTCTGTGTGAAGATACGCCTAATTTAGCCCACGCAAGTGGGCTTCGTTCGTTTAGCCGCGAGTTTACTCGTCGGGTTATTAAGCGCAGCCTCATAAAGAATTGGTATTACGCACTTGTTACGAGAAAACAAGACTTTGAGATTGCTTCCTTGCGTCGCAATGACGGAAATACGTAGTCGGTGCGTAAGTCCTGAAATTGATGAGAGTAAATTTAGACTTAAAAACCGAAAGCTAAAAATCCGCCGTCTACCCCAATACATTGACCAGTGATAAAAGATGCCATTGGCATAGAAAGAAACGCCACAATACCTGCGACTTCTTCTGGTTTACCCACACGTCCCATAGGTGTTTGGGATAAAACTAAGTCGAGAAAATCCTGGTTATCGAGTACAGATTTAGTTAGAGGCGTATAAATAGCCCAAGGTGCTACACTATTGACTCTAATCCGATCTTGTGCCCATTCAACTGATAGCGATCGCGTTAGTTGATTAATAGCTGCTTTAGTCATACCATAAGGCGCACCCGTGCGGTTAGAAACCAAACCAGCGACAGAACTCATATTAACAATGCTGCTGTTTTGCCCATTTTTTAGGAGAGGGTAAAACAGTCGGCACATCTCAAAAATTGAAGTCAAGTTTGTCTGAAGGATGAACTCATATTCAGCCATCGTGTACTCTACGACTTTTTTGCTAATATTTGTTCCCACATTGTTGACTAATATATCTAATTTACCCATAGTTTTGCCTACTTGCTCAAAGATAGCTTGACGACCATCAGCGGTTGCGACATCTGCGCTAATAACATAAGCAGGTAATCCCGCTTGTTGCCAAGTGCTCAATTGTTGATTTATATCCTTAGAATTTCGAGCTACAATGGTGACTTCTGCACCTAAAGATAAGAACTCAGTGGCAACAGCTAGTCCAATACC
Source organism: [Scytonema hofmanni] UTEX 2349 (assembly GCF_000582685.1). Lineage (GTDB taxonomy): Bacteria > Cyanobacteriota > Cyanobacteriia > Cyanobacteriales > Nostocaceae > Hassallia > Hassallia hofmanni. The sequence continues at coordinate 1,434,532 of NZ_KK073769.1, read as the reverse complement.
TTTGCTAGCACCTGTAACCAGTGCTTTCTTTCCTTTGAGTGTCCAACGATCGCTCATTTGTGATTACTGATAATTTCTAATATTCTGACTATCTATTAATTACGAAGTTTATCTTGCAGGTGCAGGCAAGCAAGTACTTTTAAAGTTAATTATTACATGTATGCAATTTATTTACACGTTTTCGGTGAAAAGTGAAAAAATATAAAATAAATTCATATAAGGAAGAGCGATCGCACTAACAAACAAATGTTTTTTTCAAATCCTCTCAAAAATCAACTTCAACACTGGAACCATATCATCCAAAATCAACCAAAAGATCCAAAAGCTTACATTCAACGAGGCATGGTCAATTTTCAGCTTGCCAAAATTAATGAATCGATTCAAGATTTCGATATGGCAGAGCAACTTGATCCACGTTTGAAGCCTTATCTGTGGCAACGTGGGCTATCTTACTATTATGCAGAAAGATTTGCTCTTGGCGCTCAACAATTTGAGATAGACTTGACGGTGAACGCCCAAGATGTAGAAGAAACAGTCTGGCGATATATTTGCATGGCAAGGCTTTCAGGTGTGGGAGAAGCACGCAATTCTTTATTATTGGTGAAAAATGACCCGCGTCGCGGGGAGCATCCCACTTTTTATTTAGCGAGCAGAGATTAATCCATTAAGGTAGGCGCAACGATGA
>NZ_KK073769.1:1429343-1433747 GCF_000582685.1 [Scytonema hofmanni] UTEX 2349 | reverse complement strand
AACACATCGCATTATCCGTCGCGGGGAGCATCCCACTTTTTATTTAGCGAGCAGAGATTAATCCATTAAGGTAGGCGCAACGATGAGCGATGACTTGAGGAACATTCTCAATTTTCCATTGTGCGCCAGAGATTTTAGTTCGACGGTCAATTTGCTTAACGGTAGATTCAATAGCACGCCTTGCCAATAGAACAAATTTGTTCGGCTTGGTAATATTGATAATTGACGATACGGTGTCGATGTTTTTCAAGGTAGACGCAGAAATTCTCAGCTTGTTTGAGCGTGCAATCAACAAAACAAGCGATCGCATCATCGACTTTTCCTTCCCACAGAAGCCCTTTGACTTTGTTTATTCTTTGTATCGAACCACCAACTTTATAAAGGTTTTCCATTAGATGGAACAAGTCTTGTATTTCGCGTCGTTCTTGTTCGGGTTTAAACTCGCGGACAATATTCCAGATGCCATCATGTCCGTCTCCGATACATGTGAGGGTCAACAGCCAACCTTTGGCTGTTGACCCAATCAATCACGAGATTATTTTCCACCGAATGAAGCAGCGATCGCTTGTAAATTGTCTAAGCGAACTGCTTTATAACCTTTCCAGTCACATTGCTGTCCAGTTGGTGTACGGATACGGATATTTCCTCCGTCAACACTCAACTCCTCAACAGTTAACTGTGTTTGTGGAAATTCAAAATTTTGGCGATGTACTAGCCTCTGTTGGACACTTTTAGGGACTTCTATCCCGGTTGCATATTTTACGTCTTCTGCTGCACGTTGGTACGATACCGAAGCGCTCGCTCTTAAACAACATGCCTCTAAGTATGGACTTAATTGACTATGGGGTCTAAGTTCCAGTTTTTGTGCTTGAGAACTTGTAACTGGTAGTTTTCCAATGATACTTTTTATTTCTCGTCTGTGTCCCGTGTTTTCTCCTGTGACATTTAAGGGTAAAAAAACCCCTACGCATGGCATTACATGCTCCTGCATTTGGCTACGTACTACTTCTTCTATCTTGCCTAAGCTTGTCAGTTCCTCAATCGCAGCGTTTTTGTAGAGTATCTTAGCGATCGCACGAGCGTGTTGAAGTAAAAGTTGGTTTTCTTCTTCAGTCATGATGCCTCTCATTAAAACGATCGCATAGATTATTCCTTTACCTTCTCATGCTTTATTTACCTTTTTTGGAAGCATAAAAAGTGGGATGCTCCCTTAAGTCAGGAACTGGATTCATTGAAGATATTAGAATTGAACGTATTATTAGACAACCAGGAAGTGACGGAGAAGGTTCCACATCTCGAAGTTTATCTGGACGGCAAATAGCTAATATAACTTAGCTACTTGAAGACGATCTCAGGCATACCTTCGATGACGGTTTTTTTACTTTTAGATTTGTTACTGCCTTAGTAGGTAGTGGTAAGACTTCACTTTTAACTTATCTATAGGACTCCTATTTGATTTTTGAAAAAACTCCGTACATCTGAAGAGTGGCAAAATCACTCGTTTGTGTGTCGAATGAACCACTCAAACATCCACTTTAAATGTGAGAATGAAGGAACCAATGCACAAAAACGTCGAACCCAAGTTTTAGCTTGTAACCAAATATCTTCTATAGGATTTTGTTCAGGGCAATTGGGGGCGATCGCCTCGCCTATGAGTCGGAAAATAGTAGTTTGGCGACATCGAGGCAAACCAGCTTGTTGCAAAGCATTCAGCCTCAGATTAACCCTATCTTGAGCGCTATCACTCAACCCTGCATCACACCAAAATCGATATGATACGGGTCATGAATTTAAGGATTAGTTTTTTCATCCGGTTTATACTGAGAACGGTGTTTTGCAATCAAGATTCTTATTTCGTTCCTAACTTCACGCCACAATGAAAAATTGGCATGGATTTGCTCCTGAAAGTCATCCCCAATAAGATAAACCTGACCTTCACTATCAAATGCAATTCTCAAGTCATCTGTTTTTACAAACGGCTTGAGTTCCTTTGTTAGGTTGACAAATGTGCTAACAACTTGTGCGACATTAGCAGAGTTAGACATGATAATAGAAGAAAATAACATTAGATAAAATCGACTACACATTAACTTAATCCTATAAGGAGCGGCTACACAAGAGGGTTTTTATATCTATCAAGAATTTCTCGTATTGTATTGTAAAACTCGATAAGTTTAGTTCTTATTTTTGCTGATAATTGTATCTTCTTATCTAGTAAAAACGTATCTTCAAGAGACATTTGAATTTTGTCAGGTATATCATTATATTCAGATATTAATTCACGGAGAATTGAATAATTTTTGATAACATCGTCGAATTCATTATATAACTTATAAATTTGATTAATTTCTTCGGTTGTGAAAGCTAAAGGAAGCAATAAAACTTGATTTTTCCATATAATAGGATTCCATTGCGGAGGGGGATTATCTCTAAAAAAATCTATTGGTTGACTACTTTGCTTTATCTTTTGCCTTAACTCATTAAGTAATTCTAAATCTTGCTTTATTTCAATCCTTAACATAGTACGGACTGTATCAAATTGTTGCAATTCTGTCTTCCATTGACGGAATTCACTAACAAGAAAACCAAGTATTACACCTGTAACTGCCCCTAAAATGCCAATAAATTCACGAAGTCTCCATTTATCCACTAATAATGGCACGATTTTATAAACGTACATGAACAAGAAAGGTGAGATTAAAGTAGCTAAAGATGGTAAAAGAATTTTTTTATTTGACAACCAATTTATAGTTACTTGAATTAAATCTAAGTTGTATGCGATGCGTAAACTTGTATATATAAGCCAGCTAGATGTAATTAACAATCCTATAAAGGCAGGTAGATTTTCAATAAAATTCTGAGTCAGCATTTTATTAAATTATGTAAGTAAATTTTTAAATATTTTGAGTATATTTTAAAACTCTTTTTTACCCAGATGCCCCAGATATTTCAGATCCGACCGCACAATAAAGCTGGGCAGCCGAAGCTCTCAAAATCATTAATAAGTCTCGGCTGTGATAAATAAAAGTAAGAAATTAGCTACTAGAGTTTCTTAGTTTGGAGTTTTTGAGCGACCAGAGGTGAACAATGGTTTACAAGTTAAATTAGAGGAATAACCCGTAAGTAAGTTTTCCGAGCCAAAAATTTTAATACAGCACACTGTTTAACCCACGATTCTTTACCAAGTGCAGTAGCTTAAGAGATGCTCCACTAGGCCGCTTTTGTCCTATTTCCCATTTTTGAACTGTTGAAGTACTTATATTCAAAATACGTGCAAAAACAGCTTGACTAACTTGAGATGTTTCCCGTATTTCTTTAATTTGTAATGGTTCTAGAGGCTCAATAGGAGGTAGGCATAGGTGTTCAAATTCGCGCAATGTAGTTTGATTCATTAGCCCAGCTTTGTGTAGGTCTTCTGCTGTCTCATGAACTGCTTCAAGAATTGCTGATTTCTTCTGACGCATTACAAATCACCTCTATTAACGCATTACTATTTTTTGCTTGCTCAAGTTCTTCTGGTGTATAAGCAAGTAATTGCTTGGATAACATTTTCAGAGCTTCTTCTTCATCTTTGTCAATGTTGCTGCGTTCGTTTTTTGAAAAGCCAAAAATAAAAAACCAACGATCTTCATTGTTAGTAGCTACTAGTGTCCGAAATCCACCACTCTTACCCTTCCCTGGTTTTGCTATGCGTTTTTTAAACAGTCCACCTCCCAGGTCAGCATCATAAAGTCCTGCTGCCATTTCGTTTACAGCGTTACAGAGACTAAGATTGTTTAAGCCTTCCTTTCGCGCCCAACGGTCAAAAGTACGGTTTTTGTAAATTTTCATTTTCTAGTCTCTTCGGTTAAAGTATAGCACCTAGTCCTATATTTTAGGGGAAATATAGCATAGGCACAGCTGAGGAATAATGGTTGCTCTTTCTCAATCTCGCCAAAACTCGCCAATCACTGATAGGATTTTGGCGAGTTTCGATATTTGGCGAGATTTATGAATAAGCAGTCAGCAGCAGATTTTCTAGGTGTCAGCGTTCGAGCGCTTGAGCGTTACGTTCAGCAAGGACGAATCGGTGTTAAGTACGAGAAAGGAAAAACTCGCCCGACTGCCAACTTTGACCAAACCGAACTGGAAGCATTCAAGGAAGAACTAAACCAACCGACCGTAAAACCAGCCTTTGAATCTCGTCAAATAGCGACAGAGCAACAGCCACAGACAGGTAAATTAGTGCATCAAGCTGGCGAGATTGCGGAGTTTGGCGAGATTGGGGTAATTGACAAGTTATCCTCAATCATTGAAGTGATTGGGTCAACAGCCAACCTTTGGCTGTTGACCCTCACATGTATCGGAGACGGACATGATGGCATCTGGAATATTGTCCGCGAGTTTAAACCCGAACAAGAACGA
>NZ_KK073769.1:1398749-1429243 GCF_000582685.1 [Scytonema hofmanni] UTEX 2349 | reverse complement strand
CCTACCTTAATGGATTAATCTCTGCTCGCTAAATAAAAAGTGGGATGCTCCCCGCGACGGATAATGCGATGTGTTTACGATTTGTATGCTGGAAATTGTACGCCAGATGATATTTTAAATGTTGGTGAATTAGAAGGCGAAAGCGGCAAGTTTTACAGTCATCTTTATCTGGGATTGTATTACGAGGCTGACAACAACGTTGAATTGGCTTCTAAATACATAGTTAAAGCTGCCGACGAATACAAAATTAATGATTATATGTGGCATCTGGCGCAAGTACACAAAACTTTACGCGGATGGTGATAATAGCATCAGGTTTTAGCTGAATACAAAAGAAGCCTCGCATCTCAAGAAAGTACTCACTCTTAGCGTGAGATGAATTTTGGTGAATTGTAGGTACGTCAAAGGTTTCCGTTAATTTGGGAGTTGAAGCCGTAGACTTTGCGAGTGCCAACTAACGGGACTAAAGTCACTTCTTTTTCATCACCTGGTTCAAAGCGAACTGCTGTTCCTGCGGGGATATCGAGACGCATTCCTCTGGCTTGTTCTCTGTGAAAGTTGAGGGCAGCGTTGACTTCATAAAAGTGATAGTGGGAACCGATTTGTATGGGGCGATCGCCTGTATTTGCCACCTGCAATTTTACCGTTTCACGACCTGCATTTAATTCAACTTCCCCATCAGACGTAATAATTTCTCCAGGAATCATAAGCATTTAAAAATGGATAGTAGATAGTGGTAAATCTTAATAACAACAAATTAACGAATTGGATTATGTACTGTCACCAACTTAGTCCCATCAGCAAAAGTAGCTTCTACTTGCACCTCATGCACCATTTCCGGCACACCTTCCATCACCTCATCTCTTATTAACAGAGTTGTACCATAACTCATTAAATCTGCAACAGTTTGCCCATCTCTGGCACCCTCCAAAATAGCAGCAGAAATATAAGCGATCGCTTCCGGATAATTCAACTTCAAACCTCTATTTTTACGCCTTTCTGCTAACAAAGCAGCGGTAAAAATCAACAATTTATCCTTTTCCTGCGGTGTAAGTTGCATTTTTACCTCTCTGTGTCCTCTGTGCCTCTGCGGTAGCCTGCGGCAAGCCGCTTCTCTACGAGACGCTCCGCGAACGCGTCTACGTTTAAATTTGCCAAACCCTCGGTATACAATTATCACGATTCAAAAAAGACATCCGCAGCAACTGCCAAACATCAATAAACCAGTTTCTCACCTCAGATGTCGAAGAACCACGATATCGACACAAAAATCCATTTTCCAAACGAGTAACCCCAGCTTCACCTGCTCCATTCCACTTTAAACGGGCTTTTTCCACAATTTCCGCGCTCACAGAACTTCCCACCCAAACTAGAGTACCTGTAATTGGTTGCCCAGCCAAGCCGTGAGGACTATGAAAAACTTCTTCGCTACCCGGTAGCCATTGTCTATCAATCCACAACGGTTTACCTTGCTGCCAAATTTCAGTATGATTGCGCCATTCTCCCTGCACAAATTTCTCACCTCTAGCACTGCGACCAAATCGAGTAATTTCCCAGCCTAAATAACTAGCTTTCGTAGCTAATTCTACCCGTAAATCTTGCCGATAAATTGCCCCATTAAAAACAATAGTTTCTTGGGGAAACCATTCCAAACAAGCGCCAGCATCAACTTGTATATTAATGCTTTGTTTTGCTTGAGTGCCGTTACTGCGATAAATTTTACTAGCAGCGGCTGTAGTAATTAATGCTTGGGTGTTTGGTTGGAGGTGAAAATTAAGGGAAAGGCGATCGCCTCCCACAACGCCCCCAGCCGTATGTAAAATGATGCTATGACAAACTTGTTGCCCTTCTGGATAAAACGGGCGCTGTACCTTCAGTGGGGCTTGATGGGAGTTATGAATTAGGGCAGTTGTCCCCAGGCGATCGGCATACACTAAATTCAGTTTGCCATGCCAGCCATTTTCTGATTCTGCTATTGGATAGTTACATTGATTCACAAATTATCAAAAATTAATATTATTCCTAATTAATATTAAGATTTTTTCGCCAATATTACATAATCATCTAAGGAATAGTGCTGTTGATACTTCTGACCAAGATACTTTTGAATCATCGAACTCATATACAATTGCTTGGGTAAGTTAGCTAGTGCAAATTTTCCAAATTCAACAGCCGAATAAGGTGTTCTTGAGCCTGTGGATGTTAAATACTTATACCACACAAGCTCTAACCCAAGTTCTGCCAAAAATTTATTTACCACCTTTTTTTCATGTTCTTGGTCTTCAACTTGGTAAGCATCATAAGCTTTAAATAACTTCTTATCTTGGACAACTAGCAACACATAACCTTGTAGCTTTAATCTAGTAGCAAATATTTGTTTGTAGATATTATTTGCTTGAAGGGTTTTAACTAGGCTGTTAAAAAAACAATGGGAAACAGTTATAAAGTCAAAAAATTCTTTTGGTATATTACTCGATTGAGAATTCCAGGTAAAAATGTCGTCAGTCACAAAACGAAAGTAAGCATTTACAGGCGTTTTTCTAGATTCTATATATCGACGCCAAAATTGTAATCCTCGAAATTGAAAAGCATCTTGTTTTTCTAAAGAATAGTAGGATATGTGCATTTGCGGGATATCGAAAAAGCCGCTAGTACTTTGCAAAAATAAAGCTAAACCATAAGCAACTGTTCCCGGACCTGCGGCAATATCAAGTATGTTAATCTTAGTTGGTAGTAAACCAGCTTTGTAAATCAAAAACCAAGCTAAATAAATACAGTAGACATTTTCTAAAAAATACTTCATAAAGTAGACATGGGGAGTCAGACTAAAACGGTAATCTGGATCTTGCCCACTTTTTAAGCTATTGATATCTTCTAGAGCATCTTCTATTTTAATTTTTAACTTGTTATCAAATATCCGACTAAATTCTTCTTTGATATATTCAACTAATCTAGCTTCAAAATCATCAAATATACGCTCATCCAGACCAGTAGATTGTAGTTTGGTGATATCATGTTCTATTAGTTTAAATGCTTTGGAAACAAAATTGATAAATTCTGCTTCTGGCTTTAAGATAAAACTATCTTGTTTATCAAAAGCTACTTCATTTAAATTTTCTTGTTTTTGAAGTGCTTCAGTTAATTTAAAACTTAAATTAGCTACCTCTCTTTTATCTTGCTGCGAATAACTTTCTAACTGAAGCTTATCTCTAAATAGCTTCTCTAACCAGGAAAATTTTGCTCCCGATTTTTTAATTTCTTGCAACAATTTGATTGCAACTTGGGTATTGCCATGCTTAAGCGCAGATTTAAATTGCTGACTTCGCCACCAATTTGCTATAGCATTACTCATAACCAAAGCCGTCTTTTCCTTCTTTGATTTCCACGCTGGGAAGACGAGAAATTAAATTTTGCTTAAACTTCATATAATTTACTTGTTCATCATCATACCACCAAGCGTATTTTTGCTTAATAGCTTGTGCTTCTTCGCGGGTTCCTGCGACAAGAGAACGATTATGACTTGCGTGAAACTCCTGAATGACAATTCTATCTGCGATCGCTAATTTTTCAATAAAAGCGGCTTCATCTTCTGGTAAAGTAGGAAGTAGAGGTGTAATGGTGATAGAAACTTTGGGAATAAAGCCTTTTAAAGGGTCAATAGTTTGTTTTATTTTGGTAAGAGCATTTAATCTGGCTTTGATGCTAGGCGATCGCACTTCAAAATCTCTCCTCACACATTCGCTACCAGTCGGTATACTCATATTAATTCGCAATCGCTGAAATCGTTGTAAAATATCGATATCTCTGGTAATAATCGGGCTGCGAGTTTGAATTACCAACGTTGGACGATATTCAAGCATTACTTCTAATAAAGAGCGCGTTAGCTGATATTTCGACTCAATTGGTTGATAAGGATCTGTAACACTACTCATATAAATTGTCGGAAATTTGTTGGGGTTTTTGTTATACCACTTTTCTAATTCCTTCTCTAAAACTTGTGCAGCATTTTCCTTAATGATTACCCATTTACCCCAATCTTGCCGCATTTGGGAATTAGGACTAAAAGCCGCAGCATAACAATAACTACAACCGTATTGACAACCCCGATAAGGATTTAAAGTAAAATCATAAGCAGCGATAAAACCAGTTGCCGGATTTAGTATAGATTTAGCATTTTGTGCATAAACTTTAATGTCATCAAAAATTTCTTTAACTAATTTTGTCGGAGTGCCTTCAAAATATCCTTCATAACGTGCTTTTGCCATTTTAAAGTTTGATATTAGGTTTAAAAAAGAGAAAAGTTTAGCGTCTTTGCGCTAAAAAATAACTTTGCATATTTGCTTAAAATATGGTGCGTTACGCGCTTCGCTAACGCACCCTAATTTATCTTCTATTTTTAGCTTTCAATTGCTTCCAAAATATGCACACTAGTGTTATCAACCATGTAAACAAAACCATGCTCATTAACAAAGCGTTGATATAACTCTTGTAAATTAACAACGAGTTGCTGCTGCATTAGTCCTTTCCGAGGAACGAAAGAATAACTCATAGTACGACCAATTAGCCCAGTTAAATCTAATTCTTGCTGATGAACAAAAGTATGTTCGGTTATGTTAATAAAATGGAGACTTGCTAATATTGGTTTTACAGATTTAATCCGCTCCTGTACTTGACCACTATTCGATGCTGCACGTATTAATTCGTTATATTCAGCCGTAAAAGCATCTTCTTGATCGCGGTGATTCCACACTACAGCCAACCGTCCCGAAGGTTTCAAGATGCGGTGGAACTCTGATAAAGTTAGTTCTAGGTTAAACCAATGAAAAGCTTGAAAACAAGTGACTAAATCAACCGATGCATCAGCTAAGTTAGTAACTTCTGCTGTTCCATCTCGAAATTCAACTAATGGATGTGGTTCAGCTGCTTCTCTCATTGCTGCATTTGGTTCAACAGCAATGACCCTAACTCCGCGTTTACCTAACAACCGCGAGGAGATACCAGTACCCGCACCAATATCTGCCGCTAAAAGTTGCGTTGGTGGTGCTAACCCTTCCAAGATAATATCAATTGCTGCGGCTGGGTAGCTTGGTCGATAGTTTACATAATCCGCTGCTCTGTCAGAGAATCGGGTTAGTGGGTTGAGGGTATGTAGGGGTGTTGTTTCCGGGTTAGTTTGGCTCATTGGTGTGGAATGAAAAAAATCTTAGTAATCTTATTAAGGTAAGTTAATTACCCATACTAATAAATATTTTCCAGGGTTTTACGGGAATTATAAAGTTACTTCTCCTGAAAAATACCTGCCACGGATAAATCGAGAACGCAAAAATGCACAAAAAAACAGGAGAGGTTGAAAGAAAAGTGGTTCTGTGGCATTTATACAACTGAATTGGTTGTGAAGTAACTTTATACATCCCTCTTGACAATGCAGTTGAACCCCAAAAACACCCATCCCAAGAAAACTAAATCCATACCTCTGCGCTTGATTCTTGTCGTTCCCTTTGTGCTGCAAATCTTTGCTGCTGTGGGGTTGGTGGGATATCTTTCCTTTAAAAATGGGCAACAAGCCGTAAATGACCTCGCCAATCAGCTAATTGATAAAGCTAGTCAGCAAGTTGATGAACATTTAGCTATTTATTTAGCGTTACCACAGCAACTGAGTCAACTGAATGCGGATGCAATTTCCGCTGGACAACTCAATTTAAATAATCAAAGGGCAAACGAGCAATATCTCTGGCGACAAGCCAAAGCATTTCAGGATATCACATATATCGGCTATGTGTTAACCGACGGCAGAGAAACAGGAGCCGGACGCTGGATTAACGGTGTGGATCTTCTGCTAGTCTACGAAAACTTAATTGGAGATGGCAAAGCGTCAGAATATATTGCGGATAACCGGGGAAACCGCATTCAACTTTTGCAAAGCTATGAGTTTGATCCCTGGACGCAACAAGGCACTAAAGATGCAGCCCGATTAGGCAAGCCTATTTGGGGTCCAATCTTTACATTTGAGCCACCTGAAAATTTACAAATTAGCGAAGCGGGTAAGGCACTGCAAACCCAAATCCCAACTTCCAATATTGGGTATGGGAATTATGTCGGCTTACCTGCCAGATATCCAATCTCCGATCAAAATGGTAAACTGCTCGGTGTCATAGCCATTGATTTGCTGCTGACCAATATCAGTGATTTTCTTCGTAGCACAAAAGTCAGTTCTTCTGGGCAAGTCTTCATCATCGAGCGCGATGGAATGCTGGTTGGCAGTTCTAGTAAGCATTCCATTTTGCATAAAGTAAATGGAAAAGCACAACGATTTAGTATTCTTAAAAGTCCCGATCCGTTGATTCGCAGTGTTGCTAGTGAGTTGAAAAAAAGGTTTAAAAATTTTCAATCTATCCAGAATAATCAAGAACTTAACATCACCTTCAATGGAAAACGTCAGTTTATACAAGTGACTCCGTGGCGAGATAAATATGGTTTAGACTGGCTCGTAGTTGTGACGGTGCCAGAATCAGACTTCATGGCACAAATTAACGCCAATACTCGCACAACCATCTTGTTGTGTTTGGCGGCATTGGCAGTTGCAATTTTATTGGGTATCTATACAGCAAGCTGGATTACCAGTCCAATTCTACGCTTGAGTCAAGCATCGGAAGCGTTAGCGAAGCGAGCCGCGCTAGCGGATTTCGCCGTTGGAAACCTGAATCAAATTGTCGAAGAAACTCAGGTTAACGAACTGAATATTCTTGCTCGTTCTTTTAATAAAATGGCGCAGCAATTGCGAGATTCTTTTGCAGCTTTAGAGACAACAAATCAACAACTAGAACAGACAAACGAAGTTTTAGAAGTTCGTGTTACTGAAAGGACAGAAGAACTTTCTCAAACACTCCACGAATTACAAAAAATGCAAACTCAGTTAGTACAGAATGAAAAAATGTCAGCCCTCGGACAAATGATTGCCGGAATAGCACACGAAATCAATAACCCGGTGAATTTTATCCACGGCAATCTTACCCACGTCAATCAGTATACGCAAGATATATTGCAATTACTTGAAGCATATAAACAACATTATGCAAATCCACCTGAATCACTTCAAGAATTACTTGATGAAATTGATATCAATTTTATTACCGAAGACTTAACCAAAATTCTTCAGTCGATGAAAGTTGGTACAACTCGCATTCGGGAAATTGTCTTATCACTGCGAAGCTTTTCGCGTTTAGATGAAGCCGAATTCAAAAAAGCGGATATTCACGAAGGTATTGACAATACATTAATGATTTTACAGCACCGTCTCAAAGCACAAAATCATCAAAAAGAAATTCAAATTATTAAAGAATACGGTAACTTACCTTTTATTGAATGCTATGCCGGACAGTTAAATCAGGTATTTATGAACTTAATTACAAATGCCATTGATGCACTAGAAGAAATAGAAGTAACTTATAATTTTCCAGTGCCGAAAATTTGGATTCATACCCAACTAACAGATGAAAATAAGATATTAATATCGATTCGTGATAATGGCGTAGGTATTCCCGAAGATATTCGCTCTAAATTATTTAATCCTTTCTTTACTACCAAAGCTGTAGGTAAAGGAACTGGTTTAGGATTATCTATCAGCTATCAAATTGTAGTTGAAAAGCATCGCGGTAAGCTGTGGTGTGATTCAATACTAGGTCAAGGTACAAAATTTGTGATTGAGATACCGTTAAAGCCAAGTTTATAGGGAAAATTGTAAGAGTGCGTAGACGCATCGCTCTAGTTCAAAAAAGCGATATTATAGTAATTAACGTAACTATTAAAAATAACAACTGCATCCACAAATGGAAAGATTACTTAACATGCATATTGAAAAATTAGCAGAAGGTGTTTATTTAGCAACATCAGATGAGCTTCAAAGTTTAGTCGCTCAATATTAATAAGTTTTATGAACAAATATCCGTATTTATCCTGAGCCTCATTGTTTGCCATAGATGATAATCTATATCAGTTACAAAAAACTGCTATTGAGGGCAATATGGTGAGTGTAATAGCATTATGATAATATTGTTAACTATTTTTATTATTTGGCAATTTATTAAAGCCTTCAGTCGTTTGATTGAGAAAGGTTTATTAATCACACTTACTACCCCTTTCAAACTCGTTCAGTCCTTATTCAAATTCAACTTTAAACGCCTAAACATCTTTAAAGATAATTCCACTTCTGTCTTAACCTCGCAGCCAAACAACGATCAACTAGCAAAACTTTTAACTAGGCTGGAAACAATTAAACAAGAGCAAAACGAAATTATACAGGAGATTACAGTTTTAGTCTCATCAAACATATAACTTCTCTCTCCTCCTCCTCCGCGAACCCTTCGGGTGACGCTCCTGCGTCGCTAACGCTTTGCTAACATCAGTTCGACGGGACGGAAACCGACTCCGCCGACTGATTCACCTTTGCGCTTCCCTCAGCGCTCCTTTGCATTAAAAAACAGCCGCCCCCACCAGGAGACGACTGCTTTCAAAAATAGGGCGGTTAATAAACCTTAATAATCGAAATCTCCACCACCCATACCCCCGCCACCAGCAGGAGCAGCATCCTTAGGCTCAGGCTTGTCAACAACGATACATTCGGTTGTCAACACCATACCCGCGATAGAAGCCGCATTTTGCAGAGCAGAACGAGTCACTTTCGCCGGGTCAACAATACCAGCTTCAAACAAATCGACGAATTCGTTAGTTGCAGCATTGTAGCCAACATTGAATTCCTTTTCTTTCACACGTTCAGCAATGACAGCACCATTCTGACCGGCGTTTTCAGCAATCCGCTTCAGAGGAGCAGGCAATGCACGAGCGACAATCAAAGCACCAATTAACTCTTCATCCTTCAAGTTGGCTTTTGCCCATTCTTCGAGTTGAGGCGCCAAGTGAGCGAGAGTTGTACCACCACCAGGAACGATACCTTCTTCCACGGCAGCTTTGGTAGCGTTGATAGCGTCTTCTAAGCGCAGCTTCTTGTCCTTCATTTCGGTTTCGGTCGCTGCACCGACTTTCACGACTGCGACACCACCAGCAAGTTTAGCCAAACGCTCTTGCAGCTTTTCTTTGTCGTAAGAAGATTCGGTTTCATCCATCTGACGACGGATTTGTTCAACACGAGCTTTCACAGCAACGTCGTTACCTTCGGCAACAATTGTGGTGCTGTCTTTGGTGATGGTGATGCGGCGAGCTTTACCCAGGCTCTCTAGCTTGGTGTTGTCAAGCTTCAAACCAGCATCTTCGGTGATTAGTTGACCACCAGTGAGAACAGCGATATCTTCGAGCATCGCTTTGCGGCGATCGCCAAATCCTGGAGCCTTGACAGCAGCAACGTTCAACACGCCACGCAGTCTATTCACAACCAAAGTTGCCAAAGCTTCTTTTTCAATATCTTCGGCGATAATCACCAAAGGACGACCAGCACGAGCAACTTGCTCTAACACTGGTACGAGGTCTTGTACCAAAGCGATTTTCTTGTCTGTGAGCAAGATGTAAGGCTCATCAAACACCGCTTCCATCCGCTCAGGATCGGTGGCGAAGTAAGGAGAGATGTAGCCTTTGTCAAAGCGCATCCCTTCGGTGATTTCTAATTCGGTGGTCATAGATTTCCCTTCTTCTAGGGAAATTACGCCTTCTTTGCCTACTCTGTCCATTGCTTGAGCAATCATCTGACCGACTTCTTCGTCGTTACCAGCCGAAATTGCCGCAACTTGAGCGATCGCTTTAGAATCTTCTACAGGACGAGCTTGTTCAGCAATGCTCTTTACCAAAAACCCGGTAGCTTTGTCAATACCGCGCTTCAAGGAAATCGCATTTGCACCCGCTGCAACGTTCCGCAAGCCTTCTTTTACCATTGCGTGAGCTAGCACGGTTGCAGTTGTTGTACCGTCACCAGCAGCATCGTTGGTTTTAGAAGCGGCTTGACGAATCAAAGCAACGCCAGTATTTTCAACGTGGTCTTCTAATTCGATTTCTTTGGCGATCGTCACACCATCGTTGACAATTTGTGGTGCGCCAAATTTCTTCTCTAGTACCACGTTACGACCCTTGGGACCAAGGGTAACAGCCACGGCTTCAGCCAGGATGTCCATGCCTCGTTCGAGGGCGCGACGGGCGTTTTCGTTATAGATAATACGCTTTGCCATAATTGCCTACGTTCAACCTGCTATTTGTAAATTTGTAAATTTGTTGATTGATAGTTGTTGGTTGTTGGTTGTTGATTGATAGTTGATAGTTGTTCTACGCTCTCACTATCCACTAACGACTAACCACGCTCCCACCATCCACTAACTAACGATCGCTAAAATGTCTTTTTCTGAAAGCAGGACATACTCGTCAGTGCCGAGTTTGATGTCGGTGCCGGCGTACTTGGAGTACAGCACCTTGTCACCAACCTTTACATCCAACGCTTGACGACCACCGTCGTCTTTAATCTTGCCATCACCGACAGCAACAACTTCGCCTACTTGGGGCTTTTCTTTGGCTGTGTCGGGCAAATACAGACCACCTGCGGTCTTTTCTTCAGATGCGCTCACTTTTACGAAAACGCGATCGCCTAAAGGTTTTACAGTAGAAACGCTTAAAGATACAGCTGCCATAGGAATTTCTCGCCTCTTAGATTAGCACTCTCGACTCCTGAGTGCTAATGTAGCTAACTACGGTATGCAATGGCAAGAAATTGACTTGTACGGGTTCCCGAACTAAGCAACCAAAGTTATACTTAAGTACAAATACTCAATTATTTTTTGTTTACCGGGTTTTGTTTTGTTAGTTACGAATATTTTTATATGGTCAAATTTATTTGCAAAGTTGAAAAATTGATATAGAACAGTAATCAGGGAGCCGCTTAATGAGTAACAATACAGCGATCCAGTCTTGGTGTGAAAATCCCAAAAACCACTCATGTTTTGGACAATAAACCCTTAAGAAATTGTGTAAAAACTTTAGGACTTGCAAAAATTCAGCCACATGTTTTTATATGTACTGACCAGATAGTTCCTAAAAGCAACACAAAACAAGCTAATCTGGAATCTTGGGAACATTTGCTTGATCGACTGCAAAGGCTCAAACTTGACCAGCCGCCAGACAAATATCCCGCTTGCATTTCTTGAACCAAAACCAACTGCTTGCGAGTTTGTTGTTCTAGACCGATAATGGTGGTTTACCCGGATGGTGTCTGGTATCGCCTGCGTTACCCCGGAAGTCCCGGAAAGCGGCTTAATCAAGAACACTTGATAGGCAATATGGTGGTGGAAGAATATGCATTTTTGACCCAACATGTGCTTTGAAACTTCCTTTCTTTATGAGCGAACATCCTATCGAAGCTTAAAATCCACTGGATATGAAACAGCAGTCAGCATAATTGAAGCGCTTGGTTGGTTTTTAGATAGGGTGATCAAACCTCCAATACCTATGTGTGAACGCAAAAGATTATTATTTAATCAGTGTTTTCCACCAGCCACCTACAAAGCGATCTATAATGACGCATTATAGTAACTACTGCTCTACGTATCCTTACTGGAGTTTTGCCATTGAATGACTAATATCACAAAAGCGATTTTCACTTTTGTGACATCGCTTAAGCAAAGGCAAGTTAAGTGGGAAAAAAAGGACAACATCTCAATAATCCACCATAGAGGATAACTAATCAAGACCTTGATCGACCCAAGCGCAACAAGTGCCACTGCTATGAAAGAGCCCAGCATGAAAGATCACAAAAGACTTCTACTGATTGATGATGACCCTAACCTCATCTTGCTGGTGAAGGATTACTTGGAATTCCGGGGATATGAAGTCATCACTGGGGAAAATGGTCGGGAAGCTCTGGAAATTTTAGAGCAGGATATCCCTGACATGATCATCTGCGACGTGATGATGCCGGAAATGGACGGATATACTTTTGTTGAACAAGTCCGGCAAAACGAACGCACCAGCTGGATTCCCGTTCTTTTCCTTTCCGCGAAAGGTCAAAGTGCCGACCGAGTTAAAGGATTAAATAAAGGTGCTGACGTCTACATGGTCAAGCCTTTTGAACCCGAAGAACTCGTTGCCCAAGTTGAATCTTCGCTCAAACAAACTATCCGTTGGAAAGAACACCAAGCAAAAGGAGGAGAAAGCGGTTCCCGCATCCAGGTTCCCTTCGATGTCCAGCTAACTCCAACCGAACTGAAAGTAGTTCAGTTTGTTGCTAGGGGTTTAGCTAACCGGGAAATCGCTGAAGAACTAAACGTCAGTCAGCGCACCGTTGAAAGCCACGTTTCCAATATGTTGGGCAAAACCAATTTGCACAACCGTACTGAATTAGCGCGGTGGGCAATTGAAAATCAAATGGCGTAAAAACCCATTTGAGATTTAACAGAAGAATCTGAGAGGAGGAAATCTCCACTCAGAACTTCACAGAGAATGCGATCGCACTCTCTCAAATTTCAATTTCTTTTTCGATATTATCAGCCATTTTCTTTGGAAATGGCTTTTTGCCTAATTTTTAAGACTTACTCCTCACAACTTCAATATTTTGATTAGCGACGCACGGGATGCGCTGCTGTCTGTTCTTCCCGAAGTGCCAATTGCTTCAAGTCAGGCAACAGGGTGGGATAAAATTCAGCTTGCACACTACCGTCAACCTCCTCACATACTTCCAGAAATTAGTTCCCCATATCATACTATTTGCATTAATATTGGCGGCTCAGTCTTATTAGAGCATGTGGTTGATGGTCATATAAAGACAATTTATTCAGAAACGGGTGATATTGGTTTATATCCAGCTAATTTCAAGCAAAGCGTTCGGTGGGATAGAGAAACCGAGTTTTTGCAACTTTACCTGGAACCAACACTGCCGATCGCTGTTAGTTACGAATTGTTTGGATGCGATCGCATCGAGATACCACCACGACTGACATTTTTCGACCCATTGATTTATCATATAGGGTTGGCGCTCTTGACGGCACTGGAAACAGATCGTGTACAAAGCCGTCTTTATGCTGAATCTATGGCAAATGCATTGGCGGTTCATTTAGTGTCTCGCTACTCCACACGAGAACACGCCATTGAGAATTTTGTCCTCGGAGGCATCCCGCGAAATTTTCAGCAGGTTATTGACTATATTAACGACCATCTAGAGGATAATTTGAGCTTGGCTGAACTGGCAAATATAGTTCAACTGAGTTCTTATCATTTTGCCCATTTGTTCAAACAAACTACCGGAGTTTCACCGCATCAATATCATATTCGGTGTCGAATTCAGCGTGCCAAACAGTTGCTTCTAACAAAAAAATTGACAATTGCAGAAGTTGCTTATGCTGTCGGTTTTGCTAGTCAGGGACATCTCAACTACCATTTTAAGCGCTTAGTTGGGATGACCCCGAAAGCATTTTTGCGGCAATAGCAAGAACTTGGAAAACAAACGCAAGAACTTTGAAGACAGCAGTTTGTTTTACTCCCGATACTGAATTAAGAATTTTGATTCAGATAAAAGGAGATTTTCATGTCTACATTAAGCGAACAAAACAAAGCGATTGTTCTCCGTTTTGCTAAGGAAGCATGGGGAAATGTTCCTCTGTGGGATCAAGTTTGGGACGAATTAGTGGCAGAGGACATTATCTGGTACTTTTGCGGTTGTTCTGAACCGATTAGTGGAAGCAAAGCGAAGGAATTTTACGCTACTTTGTACCAAAGTTTCCCAGATATCGAACTTGTGAGTGTGGAGAATGCGATCGCTGAAAATGATAAAGTTGCATTTCGCTCTACCATAAAAGGCACACATAAAGGTGAATTTATGGGAATTTCCCCAACAGGAAAATCGATAAATGCAAGCGATTTGAATCTCTTTCGCATCTCTGAAGGTAAAATTGTCGAATGGTGGTACGAATTGAATTTGCTAGAAGTGATGAACCAAATCGGCGTAATATCTGATACCATTTCTGTATGAAGATGCGCCTAATTTAGCCCACGCAGGTGGGCTTTGTTCGTTTAGCCCCAGGCTTCCAGCCTGAGGGGCGAATAAAGCGCAACCTCACATACAATTGGTATGACCAACCATCATCATAATAGTTCACAAAAAACCCAGCTTATTATACCAATCTAATCGGGAGAGCGTGAAAAGTTAGATTCCCGACTTCTTGAAGAAGTCGGGAATCTGAACACCGCAATACCTAATACAGTTTATTGAAAGCTGCCATGTATGACAATATCTGTAAATTCATTGCCGAAAACTTCAAAGATGATTTAGCAACTTGGTTGCTAGGTTCACCGATTAAATTAACAGAACTTAGCCCGACTGAATTATCAAACGAACCAATTCGAGCCAATTCATTAATTTTATTACAATCTGATGATTTAGTTCTGCATACCGAATTTCAAACCGACGCTGATGAAGATATCCCCTTTCGGATGTTAGATTATCGGGTTAGGGTTTATCGCCGCTTTCCTAACAAAGCAATGCGTCAAGTAGTAATCTATTTGAGAAAAACAAGTTCCGAATTAGTCAGTGAAAACAGTTTTAAATTAAACAACACTTACCATCAGTTTGAGGTAATACGTCTGTGGGAACAACCGACAGACAGATTTATGAGTATTCCCGGTTTATTACCCTTTGCTGTGCTAAGTCAGACAAACGATCCTAGAATGGTATTAACCCAAGTAGCTTCATCAGTTGAAGCAATTAGCGATCGCCAGTTACAAAGAAATATAGCTGCTGCCAGTGGAATTCTAGCAGGTCTGGTGTTAAATAAAAATGTAATTAGCAAGATTTTCAGGAGTGAGATTATGCGCGAATCAGTCATTTATCAACAAATCCTAGAAGAAGGGGAAGCCAAAGGCAAAGCAGAAGGCAAAGCAGAAACAACAAGAAAGATGGCTTTAAATCTGCTGCGAATTGGAATGAGTTTAGAGCAAATTGCTCAAGTTACTGAATTATCTCTTGAGCAAATTCAAGTTTTACAAGAAGAGATTCAAAAATCTTAATTTTAACTAATCCCTTTCTCAAATACGCGGCTATACAAGCAAAACCCGCATTCGCGGGTTTTAAAGTTTTTATTAGTCCGCATAGACGGATTTGGTTTGTCTAGACGCGATTTCTAATGCCTAGTTTTCAAATTATCAAACTAAAAATCGGCACTTTGTGGTGTTCTGGGGAACGGAATTACATCGCGAATATTTGCCATCCCCGTCATGAATTGCACCAACCGCTCAAAACCCAACCCAAAACCAGCGTGGGGAACGGTTCCATAACGACGCAAGTCGAGATACCACCACAAATCTTCTGGTTGCATTCCTTGCGCTATTATCCGTTTTTCCAACACATCTAAACGTTCTTCACGTTGCGATCCCCCGATAATTTCGCCAATTTTCGGTGCGAGAATATCCATCGCTCGCACAGTCTTTTCATCGTCGCTCAAGCGCATATAAAACGCTTTTATTTTTGCCGGATAATCGGAAACGATAACTGGCTTTTTAAATAATTGTTCAGCTAGATAACGTTCGTGTTCGGATTGTAAATCTAAACCCCAACTTACCGGATATTCAAACTTGACATCGGCTTTTTCTAATAAGGAAATTGCTTCTGTATAAGTTAAACGCTGGAATTCATTATTAATAATGTTGTCTGCCGTTGCCAGCACTGTATCATCAATTCGTTGATTAAAAAATTCCATATCTTCCGGGCAAGTTTCTAACACATATTTGAAAACGTGTTTGAGAAACGCTTCCGCTAAATCCATATCGCCATCTAAATCGCAAAAAGCCATTTCTGGCTCAACCATCCAAAATTCGGCTAAATGGCGCGACGTGTTAGAATTTTCCGCACGGAAGGTGGGACCAAAAGTATAAACGTTACTAAAAGCCATTGCCATGACTTCTGCCTCTAATTGACCGCTAACTGTTAAGTATGTCGGTCTGCCAAAAAAGTCCTGAGCATAGTCTACGGCGTTATTCTCAGTGCGGGGAATGTCTTTTAGGTTCAAACCAGTAACGTTGAAAAGTTCCCCCGCTCCTTCGCAATCGCTAGCGGTGATGATTGGTGTGTGAACCCACAAAAAGCCGCGTTCTTGGAAAAATTGGTGAATTGCTGCTGCACAAGCGTTTCTGACGCGGAAAACTGCACCAAAGGAATTGGTACGCGATCGCAAGTGTCCAATTGTCCGCAAAAACTCATAAGAATGGCGTTTCTTTTGTAGCGGGTAAGTTTCGGGATCAGCTTCACCGTAGACTTCCACCATTTCGGCTTTCAACTCAATTCGCTGTCCTTTACCTTGGGAAGGAACTAGCACCCCTGTTACTTCTAGCGAAGCACCTGTATTCAGCTTTTTGATGATAGCCTCATAATCTGGCAAATTTTGATTCATCACGACTTGCAAACTAGCCAACGATGAACCGTCATTAACTTCAATAAAAGCAAATCCTTTCAACTCGCGTTT
Source organism: [Scytonema hofmanni] UTEX 2349 (assembly GCF_000582685.1). Classification (GTDB taxonomy): domain Bacteria; phylum Cyanobacteriota; class Cyanobacteriia; order Cyanobacteriales; family Nostocaceae; genus Hassallia; species Hassallia hofmanni. The sequence continues at coordinate 1,412,807 of NZ_KK073769.1, read as the reverse complement.
TGTCCGCACCCACCCTTGAATTAAAATAGATTCATCAGGTTGACCACTTCGCAATATTTCTGCTATCCGTCGCTTTACCATAGTTACCCAACATAGGACTTTAATATCCAGCCTATGATAACGCCCAATCCACCAAAGCGGATGATTTGCCAAAAAGGTTTCTTGACGCTTTTCCAGGAAAATAACTGACTTTCTAAGCTAACTTCTAGCACTTCTAGCTGCTGTTTGATGTGCTTTAACTCAGATTTGATTTCTGGAGTGTAATGTTTATTTTGATTAAGTTCTTGGCGACGTTTTTCATATTCTGCCTTAGAGATGCGATCGCCTTGCACTTGCGTGTAGCGTTCTTTAAGTTCAAAAAGCGATCGCTCTAAGAACAATAATTCTTCTTCAAATTCTAACTCTTGATTTGACTCTGGTGGCGGTTGTTTAGGCGGCTTCATGCACAAGTAGTACAGTAAAAGTAAATGCAAACAAAGCCAATAGTTATGTCCCAATCCACCCAGCTGCCTAAAACCAGTCAATTAGATGAATTAAGCACCATAGAATTAGCCCAAGCTCTCATGGAGAGGTTGAGCATTTCTCCCAACGATTGGCATCGCCTTAAGTCTAACCGCAATTCTCGCGCCAGTGAACAAGCCGCTGCCGCTCTTGTGTTTCTGCTCAAAAATCAGCCTCAAGAAGCTCTTGCTAGATTAGAACAAGCATCTGGTTGGTTAGATCGCTCTATTTCCGCACCACCTTGTCCGACGCACGGAAAATAAGACAAGGGGACAAGGGGACAAGGGGGACAAGGAGGACTTGGAGACTTGGGGGAATTTCTTCCCCTGCTTCCCCTGCTTCCCCTGCTTCCCCTGCTTCCCCTGCTCCCCCTGCTCCCCTCTAACGTCGCAGAGATAATCTCGGTCGATTCTCTAGCTGTTTGCAAAGCCTTAATTCTGTGCCTTTGCGGTTCCACTCTACCTGATCGAAAATTTGATGCAGGAGAGTCATACCACGACCGTTTTCTGACTCATCTGGTGGTAGATAATCTGTGGGATCGCGATCGCATGTACAAGATGGACTAAATCCGCTGCCTTGATCTGATATAATCCACCAATACTGATTATCTATTAAGGAAAAACGGACTACAACTGTTTTACCGGGATCAAGATGATTGCCATGTTTAGCTGCATTGACTAGGGCTTCTTGAAGTCCCAGTCGCAACTCGGCTTGAAATTTAACGGGAATTTCTGCCAATAGTAAATCTAATATTGGACAAAGATATAGAGTTGAGGCGAAACTAATTGTGCCCCAATTACGTCCAACTGGACGGAGCGAAATGGTAATCACAAGAGAAACCCCATAGCCTTCAGTTAGCTAGACATCAGTTTGCAAAACAAAAGCACCCTGATATGAGTTGAGGTGATCGTGCTGCCTTCAAACTAGCGTCTTCAAAACTAAGTTGTGAAAATACTGTGGAGCATCGGTTATCTTCATGAATTACAGTTGACAAATGTAAAACGGCAAGAATAAACCTCAATAATGCAATTAGCAAATAAAGATGCTTTCAATTATGTAGAAGAGTATAGCAATACTCTTTTACCTGCCGATTCGGGATTTAAACAACCAAATTCAAGTTTAGGAGTAACCCATACAACTTCAATTTCTTTATAGAAATGGAATTCAATGAATCCTATGTTTAGCTTAATTCGATTTTAGCATTTTTCTTATGCACTAGACTACAAATAAAAAATTTGAGTTTTGTCAAGGGACTAAATACCCTTACCAGAAGCTGATAAAACTAGAAAAGCGGCTGCTTCGACATGAGCCGTTTGGGGAAAAAAGTCAGCGGGTTGTATTCGTGTAATGGTATACATTCCATCTTTACAAAGTAGTTTTAAATCACGAGCGAGGGTGGCTACTTTACAGCTGACGTAAACGATACGAGGGGGTTGCGATCGCCGTAAGGATTCGATGACATCGCTCGCGCAACCTTTACGTGGGGGATCTAATAACACAATATCCGGCACAATGTCACTATGCGGTAACAATTTTTCAACTGCACCGACAACAAAAGTCACATTATTAATTTTGTTATTTCGCGCATTTAAAATAGCCTGTTCTACAGCTTTGGTTTGCACTTCTAACCCCGTAATATTACGGACTTGTTTAGCCAAAGGTAAAGTTAATGTGCCAATACCACAATAAGCATCAACTATAACTTCATTTCCTTGCAAATTCAGTTCTCTTTGAATTTCGTGCAAAAGCGCCTCGGCTGTTTCGGTGTAAACTTGAAAAAATGTATCTGGACGTACTTGAAATTCTAAACCGGCGAATTGTTCTCTCAGATAAGAAATTCCGGCAACACAACGAGTTTCGTCACCAAAAATCGCATTAGTGCGATCGCTATTTCGATTTAAGCAGACTCCTACTAATCCCGGAAAGCGTTTTAACCACGCAGCGGAAAGCTTTTCAATTCCTGGTAAATTCCAATCTTTGACTATTATTGTTAGCAACATTTCCCCAGTGCGGCGTCCAATGCGTAAACTAAGATGGCGTATTTGTCCAGAGTGACGGGTTTCGTCGTAAACTTGCCATTGTTGCGTCTGGATATCTTGTTTAACTTCGGCAAGTAATGGATTTAATCGTGCATCTTGCACGGGGCATTGATTTAAGTTAACTAATTGATGGCTGCCTTTTTGGTAATAACCAGCTTGCACTTGCCCAGTTGCTGATTTACCCACAGGATATGTAGATTTATTACGATAACCGAAAGGTGAAGGTGCAGCCAAAACTGGATCTACTGGTGGATTCACAAAACCGCCAATTCTTTCTAAAGCTTGAATAACTTGATTTTGTTTGGCTTCAAGTTGGTACTCATAACTGATATGCTGCCACTGGCAACCACCACACTTATCAGCCACAATGCAACTAGGACGGATGCGTCTTGAAGATGTTTGGGATAAGGAATGCAGCTTGCCGTGAGCGTATTTGGGTTTGACGTGTAATAAGCGAATAATAGCGCGATCGCCCGGTACTGTATCCGGAACAAAGACTACGCGATCGCAGAAGCGTCCGACACCATCGCCGGTATCACTCAAGTCTGTAATTTCAACTTCAATTAACTCTCCCTGTTGCCATTTGGGTGAATCATCTTCATCAGTGGGAAGCAATTCTGTAATCGACACCTTCTTGTCTCCCTTTATTTGTGTACCTAAGACTAGTTAAACTATCAAATAATATGTCGCGTGATTTTACTAATCATGACTGTAATTAGCCAAGTTATTCTCAAAGCCGACGACGAACTGCGTTATCCCAGCAGTGGTGAACTCAAAAACATCAAAGACTTCTTGGAAACCGGCTCACAGCGGATGCGGATTGTCACAACCCTAGCCGAAAACGAGAAAAAGATAGTTCAGGAAGCAACCAAACAGCTTTGGCAAAAGCGTCCTGACTTTATTGCTCCTGGAGGCAACGCTTTCGGAGAGCGTCAGCGTGCTTTATGTATCCGCGATTACGGCTGGTACTTACGTCTAGTTACTTATGGCATCCTTGCCGGCGACAAAGAACCAATTGAAAAAATTGGTTTGATTGGCGTGCGGGAAATGTACAATTCTTTAGGCGTTCCCGTACCAGGAATGGTAGAAGCGATCGGCTGTCTGAAAAAAGCCTCCCTTGACTTACTCAATGCCGAAGACGCTGCCCAAGCTTCCCCGTACTTTGATTACGTGATTCAATCGATGTCATAATCAGGCGTGGGCGCTAATGAATGGCGTACACTGTCGATCTACTAGAGAGAGTGCAATATCTAAACACTCAACATCCATAAAATCTCTAATTTGATCATACCCTCCCCACACTTGGTAGTGGCTCTGGCAGAATTCCTGTCAAGTTACCAGCAGGTTGTGGGGAAATTTTATTTAATGGGCATTGGGCATTGGGCATTGGGCATTGGGCATTGGGCATTGGGCATTGGGCATTGGGCATTGGGGAATTTATTCTTCATCTCCCCTTGCTTTCCCACTCCCCCACTCCCCAGAGAATGCCAAGAAAAAACCGACAGACTTCTTCAAAAGGCTGTCGGCAATTAGTGTGTTCCCTATTAATGACTCGGCTAGAGTTCAGTTATATGTAATTATGCTGGTTTACCCGTTTTTGGAAGACGATCTTAATCATGGGCATCAGTGATTGTCATCACATGATTGTTGCAGCCAAACTGTATTCACCTAAAAAAGAAATTTCTTACTTCCGAGCTAGTTAATGCATACTGTGCAACTTAAAACTGTATTTTTTAATTACAGTTTATAAATTTTTATCAACATCAACACATTTAATGGAAAATGCATAAACTTATCTACCTGATGACCTTTTTTGAATTGGAGGTAAGCGACTTGACAACATTACAGTTACATTCAATAGTATTGATGCCAGTTATAACTCAAAATATTTTGAGTTTCAAAAATAAAACCTGTGAGAACTGACACAATATTTTATCAACTTTTCCAAACTTTGCCTGGTATTCTCTTTGAACTCATCGGTCAATCTGCTACTGAAGCAGAAGCCTACCAGTTTGCATCTGCTGAAATCAAAGAACTAGCATTTCGCTTTGATGGTTTGTTTTTACCTTTAGTGGATTTGCCTGAACAACCCATCTACTTTGTAGAAGTTCAGTTTCAACCCAAAACCAATTTTTATTGGCGATTTTTTGCCGAAAACTTCGTTTACTTAAATCAATACCAACCGATTCAAGATTGGTATGCAGTCGCAGTGTTTGCCAAACGAAGTTTAGATCCAGGTGTACCGATGCAGTATAGGGGATTGCTGATGAGTCAGCAAGTTAAGTTTGTATACTTAGATGAATTAGAGGAAACAGCAAATACGTCCCTTGGTTTAGGAATAGTGCAGTTAGTAGTTGAGGAGGAAGCGACGGCTAATGAACAAGCTAGGCAATTACTTCAAAAAGCACAGCAAGAACTTGAAGATGTTGCCCTCAGGCAGAAAGTTTTAGAATTGATAGAGACGATATTGGTTTATAAGTTTACCAGCTTAAGCCGCGAGGAGATAGAAGCTATGTTTGGATTAAGTGAGTTAAAGCAAACAAGGTATTTTCGAGAAGTCGCACAAGATGCCCAGGAAAAGGGCAAACTAGAGGGCAAACTAGAAACAGTACCCCTATTATTGGAATTGGGTTTGACTGTCGAAGAGATAGCCGAAAGATTAAGCTTGGATGTTGAAGCGGTGAGAAAGGCTGCACAAGAGTCTTCTGGTGATACTTCCCAAGGTGATGATACAGGAATTTAGTGAGAGTTTAATAGAGAGCGATCGCTCTTTTATTTATAGAAAAGTTGAAGTGCGATCGCTATTTAAAATATAAATTAATTAGCATCCCAAAATACGAGCGTAGAGACTTCATATTTCGCGTCTCTACAGGTCAAAAATCACTACCAAAAATTCTTAACATCAACCGTATTGTGATATAAGCTAGAGTTAGCAGCAGAACTGATTCACAACGTCTTGCAACAAACCTAGCTTGGGGTAACGATGGCAACAGAACAAAAGCACAGCACTTATTTATCAGAAGCGGAAAGTCGTTTGCGTCAACTTTCTTTTGAGAAGTTGCGAGTAGCAGTTGCAATTATTGCTTATCTACAAAAAACAGAAGAAAGCGAAGCTACTGAAAAACTATTATTAAATATTCCTGGTTTTGCAGAATCCTTAGGCGAAATGGAACAAAGCGAAGACAAATTAGAAAATACTACCTCAAATCAGATTGCTTCAGATGAGGAAGTATGGCAGGCTTATTTAGCAGTTGAAAAAAAATGGGAAGAGGTATTTCGTCGTCTTGCAGACTCCTAAATTTCTCACTATTTCTCAAGTCTTAGATATTCACCAACGCCAAATTCAAAGATTTGGTGGAACATCTGGTGTTAGAGACGAAGGTTTACTAGATTCAGCACTGGCACAACCTCAAGCCACCTTTTTTGGCGAACTACTTCATCCGACAATTGGTGAGCAAGCAGCAGCATACCTGTACCATTTAGCAATGAATCATCCGTTTCTTGATGGCAACAAACGCACCGCTTTCGCTGTTATGCTTACTTTTTTTAACTTAAACGGCTACAGTTTGAACTTATCTCAAGAGCAAGCTTATAACTTGGTGATTCAAGTAGTTCAGAAAGAAATATCCAAAGAAGAATTATCTGCATTCCTGGAACTGCATTTACAAGGCAAGTAAATCGATAGAATAATGCTTTGTCCCCCAGAGTGCATTTTCATGACTGCAAGCTCAAAACCAGCCTTTTCCGCTGAAGAAATTGCCAAAGAAGGTTTAAAGCCTGATGAATATGAAGAAATTGTCCGTAGGTTAGGACGTCATCCCAACAAAGCCGAACTAGGAATGTTTGGGGTGATGTGGTCAGAGCATTGTTGTTACAAAAATTCACGACCATTATTAAAACAGTTTCCCACAACAGGATCGCGCATTCTCGTTGGTCCAGGTGAAAATGCTGGCGTTGTCGATTTAGGCGACGGATTGCAACTTGCGTTTAAAATTGAATCTCATAATCACCCCTCAGCTGTCGAACCCTTTCAAGGAGCAGCCACTGGCGTAGGAGGCATCCTCAGAGATATATTTACAATGGGTGCGCGTCCCATTGCTCTTTTAAACTCCTTGCGCTTCGGTTCCCTGGAAGATGCCAAAACTCAACGGCTTTTCAGTGGTGTGGTAGCGGGAATATCTCATTATGGTAACTGCGTCGGGGTGCCCACCGTCGGAGGCGAAGTATACTTTGACTCTGCTTACTCCGGGAATCCCCTAGTGAACGTCATGGCGCTAGGATTGATGGAAACTCCAGAAATTGTCAAATCTGGGGCATCTGGTTTAGGGAATCCGGTATTATATGTTGGTTCTACCACCGGACGCGATGGTATGGGTGGTGCAAGTTTTGCCAGTGCAGAACTCAGCGATGAATCACTAGATAACCGTCCAGCCGTGCAAGTTGGCGACCCATTTTTAGAAAAATCGTTAATTGAAGCTTGTTTGGAAGCCTTTAAAACAGGTGCAGTCGTTGCCGCGCAGGATATGGGTGCAGCTGGCATTACTTGTTCCACATCAGAAATGGCTGCAAAAGGTGGTGTCGGCATTGAACTAGATTTAGATAAAATACCCGTGCGAGAATCGGGGATGGTTCCCTATGAATATCTGCTTTCGGAATCTCAAGAAAGAATGCTGTTTGTGGCACACAAGGGACGCGAACAAGAATTAATTGATATTTTCCACCGTTGGGGACTGCAAGCAGTCGTTGCGGGGGAAGTTATTGCTGAACCCATTGTTAGAATATTATTTCAAGGTGAAATAGCAGCAGAAATTCCCGCTGAAGCTTTGGCAGAAAATACCCCATTGTATGAACGAGAATTATTGACAGAACCACCAGAATATGCTTTAAAAGCTTGGGAATGGACACCTAATTCTCTTCCTGCTTGCACAACTGCTGGCATTGAAATTCAAGGAAGCCTGCAAAGTTGGAATGATATCCTTTTGACTTTACTTGATACGCCAACGATCGCATCAAAACGTTGGGTTTATCGCCAATACGATCATCAAGTGCAAAATAACACCATTATCTTACCAGGTGGCGCTGATGCAGCTGTCGTTCGGTTGCGTCCCCTTGAGGAGGACAAGGAGACAAGGGGACAAGGGGCAGGGGGCAGGGAGCAGGGGGACGAAAAGAATTCTTCTCCTACCTCCGAAACCCCCCTATCTCCCTCATCTCCCTTATCTCCCTCCGAAACCCCTACTCCCCAAAGCGCTGTTGCTGCTACAGTTGATTGCAATCCTCGTTACGTCTATCTTGACCCCTACGAGGGTGCTAAGGCAGTTGTGGCTGAAGCTGCACGCAATCTGAGTTGTGTGGGTGCTGAACCTATAGCGGTGACTGATAACTTAAATTTCGGCAGTCCAGAAAAAGCGATTGGTTATTGGCAATTAGCTTTATCTTGTCGCGGTTTGGCTGAAGGTTGTCGAGAATTAGGAACGCCGGTTACTGGGGGTAATGTCTCACTTTACAATGAAACTTTCGACTCAGAAGGCAACCCGCAACCAATTTATCCTACCCCGGTTGTGGGGATGGTCGGGTTGATTCCTGATTTAAGTAAAATTTGCGGTCAAGCATGGCAAGCCGAAGGTGATATTATTTATCTTTTAGGATTGCCTTTGAAATCTAAAGTTGAATTGGGCGCATCCGAATATTTAGCCACCATCCATAATACTGTAGCTGGACGCCCTCCACGGGTAGATTTTGAATTGGAAAGGTGTGTACAAAAAGTTTGTCGTCAAGGAATTCGGAATGGCTGGATTCGTTCAGCTCATGATTGTGCTGAGGGTGGTTTGGCTGTTGCTTTGGCAGAATGTTGCATCGCTGGCAAACTTGCTGCTCAAATTAATTTAGGATTACCATCAAGCAATTCACAACTTAGGTGGGACGAAGCGCTGTTTGGTGAAGGTGGAGCGCGAATTGTTGTTTCTGTAGCGTTAGAACAGCAAGAAATTTGGGAATCTTTATTAAATGAACAATTGGCTAATTATTGGCAGAAACTTGGCAAGGTTAGTAATTCCAACACTGATTTTGGGGTGCTAACCTCCGATAACCAAAGTTTAATGAAGGTTAGGATCGAAGATATGAGCCATCGCTATTCCCATGCGATTGAAAGACGTTTAAAAGATGCCGAGTTGTAGAGACGCGAAATTTCGCGTCTCTACAACTTTGGACAGACGCGAAATTTCGCGTCTCTACAGCAGGAGCGAAGTGAAGACTTATGACTCTTGATTCTTGACTCCTGAATATTCACCACGAATGTTTGCTATCCCCAAGCATGATTAAGCTACTGTTATATGTATATGGATTGTTAACGATTTATTAAGGTCAGTTAATATTTCTGAAAACATTCACTTATATATCCATCCCACTGACTCAAAATCTCGTCTGGAGCAAAGCTGTAGCATGATTCCTAACCATTCCCTCTCCTTGGATGACCACGCAATTGAAAACCGTGCTGACAAGCCAGAAGAAGCTTGCGGTGTTTTTGGCATCTACGCACCAGGGGAAGACGTCGCTAAACTGACCTACTTTGGACTTTATGCCCTCCAACACCGAGGTCAAGAGTCAGCGGGAATTGCCACATTTGCAGGGGAACAAGTACACCTGCACAAAGATATGGGTTTGGTATCCCATGTGTTTAACGAATCCATTTTGAGTCAGCTACCGGGTAACTTAGCCGTTGGTCACACTCGTTACTCAACTACAGGTTCTAGCCGGAAAGTTAATGCCCAGCCTGCTGTTGTCGAAACTCGTCTGGGTTCAATAGCCTTAGCACATAATGGAAATTTAGTCAATACCGGGCAATTGCGGGAAGAGTTGCTAAAGACCAAATGCAACTTAGTGACGACAACCGATTCAGAAATGATTGCTTTTGCGATCGCCGAAGAAATTAATGCTGGTGCAGACTGGTTAGAAGGCTGCATTCGCGCATTTAACCGCTGCAATGGTGCTTTTAGTTTAGTAATTGGCACTCCAACTGGTGTCATGGGTGTTCGCGATCCTAATGGCATTCGTCCCCTAGTAATTGGCACCTTAGGTGAAAATCCAGTTCGCTATGTACTCGCATCAGAAACCTGTGGATTAGATATCATTGGTGCCGATTATCTGCGCGAGGTGGAACCGGGCGAATTAGTTTGGATTACCGAAGATGGTTTAGCTTCCTTCCCCTGGACTCAACAACCCCAAAAAAAGCTATGTATCTTTGAGATGATATACTTTGCCCGTCCTGACAGTATGATGCACAATGAAACGTTGTACAGCTACCGATTGCGTTTAGGGCGGCGACTAGCTGAAGAATCTGGTGTAGAAGCAGATATTGTTTTTGGTGTTCCTGATTCTGGCATCCCAGCTGCGATCGGCTTTTCTCAAACTTCTGGTATTGCCTACGCCGAAGGATTGATTAAGAATCGTTACGTCGGGCGCACCTTCATTCAGCCAACACAAATGATGCGCGAATCGGGAATCAAAATGAAACTAAATCCCCTCAAAGATGTGCTATACGGCAAAAGGGTCGTGATTGTTGATGATTCTATCGTTCGGGGTACAACCAGCCGAAAACTCGTCAAAACCTTGCGGGATGCGGGTGTAGTGGAAGTACATATGCGAATTTCCTCACCCCCAGTAACTCACCCTTGTTTCTACGGTATCGATACCGACACCCAGGATCAGCTAATTGCAGCCACCAAATCAGTAGAAGAAATTGCTAAACAACTAGAAGTAGATAGCCTAGCCTATCTCAGTTGGGACGGAATGCTAGAAGCAACGCGAGAAGACACCAATAATTTTTGTTCTGCTTGCTTTACTGGCAATTACCCAACCTCAATTCCGGAAGCAGTGAAAGGTTCTAAATTGATATTAGAAAAAGCAGTAGTCTAGGGACTGGGCGATGGGCAATGGGCATGGAAAGAATCATATTAGAACGCGATCAAAAATTGTGCGTGTTTAATTCCCAATGCCCGATACGCCATGCCATTGGGAATATCCCAATTTGGGGTAGATATAGTGAAGATACTGTTGGCGAATGTAATACATAGTTGTAATTTAATGTCGTTGGAACCATAACTTTGCCGTGACTGGAACCATAACTTTGCCGCGACTCTGGGTAAAACGTTGATTTTCCGTTAGGCGCTTTTAGTCACTTTTGAGTGATTGGAACCATAACTTTGCCAGAAAACAGAATTAGAAGCATAAGCTTGCCAAAGATGTATTTTCTTAACATTTCAAATCGGTAGTCAGAATTACAATTAATTAATGCACCAAAGCCTGTGTCAATGTAACCGTTCAGGGGGGTAACGAGAGAATAAGAGTTACAGGCGATTTAATTGGTTGATCTAGCTACGTCGTGGGCTCCTCAAATTTAGTAACAATTGTTGGGGTTGTCAGGCGATCGTCAATTAGGGAGACCAAAATCTGGTAATGTGAAATTTATGGAACAAAAGCACCTATCCTACATCGAGCAGATACCCCGTGTTGATTGGGAAAAAACTCCAGCCAGCGTCCAAAAACTGGTAGAGGGGATGGGGCAGCAAATCGAAAGCTTAGAAAAACAATTAGCAGAAGTCCTGACAATCCAGCAACAGCTATTAGAGAAAGCTAATCGTACATCTCAAAATTCATCATCACCTCCTAGTGCAGACCCGCCAGGATTTGGGAAAAAGCAGGAGAAAAAGAAAAGTAACAAAAAACGGGGAGGGCAACCAGGTCATGAAGGTAAAAATCGTGACTTATACCCACCAGAAGAATGCACAGAGGTGGTTGAGCATCATCCAACAATATGCTCTGGTTGTGGAGAAAGCCTAACTGGAGTTGATGAGAATCCATACAGACACCAGATAGTTGAGATTCCGCCCATTGAACCCATAGTTATAGAACATCGCTTACACCAATTGACTTGTTCTCAATGTGGAACACAGACTCGTGCAATATTGCCGGAGAACATAAACAAGACTGGATACGGCGTCAGAGTTGTTGCAACCGTTGCTTTGTTGAGTGCGGTATACCACAACAGTCACCGTATGGTACAAAGCGCCCTAGCAGAATTATTTGACATCTCGATGTCGTTGGGAACAGTCAACAAACTCAGGCTGGAAGCGAGTAATGCAATTGCAAGTTGTGTGGATGAAGCCAAACAGTACATTCAGCAATCGGATGTTGTTGGAGCAGATGAGACAAGCTTTAGACAAGGTAATATCGACGGTTGCAACCCGAAAGAGAATCAGGCTTGGCTTTGGGTTGCAGTTACACCCCTAGTTACATTTTTTCAGATTGCCCTGACTCGTTGCACCCAAGCCGCTCAAAACCTTCTGGGTGAGAACTTTACAGGCATTTTAAATTCAGACAGATATGCATCTTACAACTGGGTAGATATAGGACACAGACAGTTGTGCTGGGCACATTTGAAACGCGAATTTACCAAAATCTCGGAACGGACTGGGGTATCGCAAGAATTAGGGACTGCGCTAGTTAAGCAACAAGAAAAATTATTCGAGCTATGGCATCGGGTAAGGGATGGAACTCTGACTCGTTCTGATTTTGCCGAGTTAGTCCAAGATACTCGTAGCAGTATAAAAACACTATTGCAAGAAGCAGCTGATTACGAGATTACATCACGTGAAAAAACTCCTCTAGCTAAAACTGTTCGTACTTGTCGTCAACTACTTAAAGTCGAACCTGCAATGTGGCTTTTTGTGACGACGGAGGGTGTAGAGCCAACAAATAATGCCGCAGAAAGAGCTATTCGTCCGGCAGTCATATGGCGGCGTACGAGTTTTGGTTCTCAAACAAAGACTGGTAGCACTTTTGTGGCGCGAATGCTGACTGTGGTTACGACTCTCAAATCTCAGCAACGTAATGTCTTGGAGTTTATGACACAAGCGGTTGCTGATGCTCGTCAAGGCAAAGAAGCTCCTTCTTTGCTTCCAAAAGTCATTAATCAGTGACGATGACCAAGACGAGTTAAATGTGATGTCAAGATTGTTACTTTATTTTTAGGCTAGGCGATGCCTGCGGCGGGCATCGCCAACGCTATTGATCAAAGAATGATTGATAAAAGCCTGAAACAGCGTATTTTTGTTAATTAATGTACCGGAGCCAAAATTTGTACAGTGTGTAAGCCCTACCTACCCCCACCAGTAATTCAGCAACTGGGGAAGATTGGGCGGCGAAGCGGAGTGCCGGGTGCGGGCTGCGACAATCTTGATGGCTCATACTAGGTCTTGCTAGCCCGTACCCGGTACCGCCCAATCTAGCGTAGCGTTCCCCAGTTGCGTCACTTACCCCCCCCTGAACGGATACGTTTCAGAAGGGCTTCGTCTATGGAAGTCTGAGCTTTTGCAGCATCTTGCTTTTGTAATGATGCAAGGAGAAAATCCCAAGGAAAAACCAACAGATTTTCGGTTATCTATTTCCAGAGGAAAGGCTGAAGCTGTTTTAGAAGATTTCCTCAAAAATAGAGTAGACTTTCCTGGGCAAAAGGCAAAGGATTGGTTACAAGACTTGCTAAAACATTACTTAATTCAAACGGGAGCAGACCGAGAACAAATTGAATTTCACCATCAGCTATTTCAAGAGTATTACGCGGCAGAATATTTGCGGAAGCTGCTACCCAGTTTGAGTGATGCAAAGCTGAAACGCGATTATTTGAATTTGTTGAAGTGGACTGAACCGCTAGCGCTGATGTTGGGTTTGGTGGAGGATGAAGCGCAAGCAGTGCGGGTGGTGCAGTTAGCGTTGGATGTGGATTTGATGTTGGGTGCGAGGTTAGCGGGGGAGGTAAAACAGGAGTTTCAGGAGAAAAGCAAAAGTTTCATTGAGGAACTTAAAATTCATCCAAAACACAAGGATTGGTTTTCAAATATATTACCTCAAACTGTTCCTGATGTAAGACAAAAGTTTGAAGAAGAGTTTGAAAACGCCATGTTAGAAAGTGGGGGATATGTATGGGAAGTAGTATCTTATAGAAATGGCATTCCATTAATGGAATGTAGACCATCTCAGAAGATAGGAGATGAAAAAAATGATAAGTCTGGAAGCGTTGTTTATGAAGATAGAAAAAGTCAGAATGAAGCGTTAATAATTTCCACAGTTCAAGATTTAAAAAATCAAGATTTTATAATTCGCTTCAATGCTGTTCAAACCTTAGAGAAAATTGCGAATGAAACTATTATTTATGAATTAAGCCAAGCATTTAATGATGAATGTTTTATAGTTCGTATGGCAGTTACATCAGCGTTAGGGGAAATCGGCAGTGATAAAGCTATATGTACACTTCATCAGGCTTTGATTGATAAAAATTTGTTTGTTCGTATTACAGCAATTAATGCACTATTTAATATAGGTACTACCGCTACAGTAGGGTTTGCTGAAAAAGAAAGAAAAGCTTACATTCTCAGATCATCAGACCAAAGAAATATATTCAGGTGCAAGATAAGAGGCTAAAATAACCCAAAATCCTTGCATCTACGTGACTAGCACTCAGGAG
>NZ_KK073769.1:1380663-1398649 GCF_000582685.1 [Scytonema hofmanni] UTEX 2349 | reverse complement strand
TGGCTCATACTAGGTCTTGCTAGCCCGTACCCGGTACCGCCCAATCTAGCGTAGCGTTCCCCAGTTGCGTCACTTACCCCCCCCTGAACGGATACGTAAACCGAAAGTTTTTTTTATTGATGAAGCCCATCATATGCTGATGGTAGCTTCTGGGCGCAAACTTACAGATTTACCAGAAGCAATAAAGTCCCTAGCAAATAGAACTCTTGTTGTGCATGGGTTAGTAGGTACTTACGAATTGCTTACTTTACACGATGTCGGAGACCAGTTAAGCCGACGTAGTGTTTACGTACATTTTCCTCGTTACCATGCTGACATAACACAGGACATAGAAATATTCCAAAGTGTGGTTTGGGGTTTCCAACTTCATATGCCGTTACATAAAGAGCCTGATTTAGTATCGCATTGGGATTACTGCTATGAGCGAAGTCTAGGGTGTGTAGGAATTCTCAAAAATTGGTTATCGTCGGCGTTAGCTTCGGCAATCACATCCGGTGCGACCACCGTTGAAATCAAACATTTAGAACAGCGTGCTTTATCTGTTGCCCAATGTCGAAATATTTTGAAGAAAATCAAAGAAGGGGAAAGCAATCAGGCACAAATTGAAGCAGAAGTCGGGCAGTTACGTGCTGAACTAGGTTTACCAATAAAACCTGCACTCCTTGATGATTCTTTTCCGATTGTTGGCAAAAAGCAAAATGCAGCTACCACGACTGGACGAAAAGTAGTACATAAGGTGGGACAACCATTACCTAAACGCCGTCAAGTCGGAACTTAATTAATATGCTCCTACCAACCTTAAAACTTTACCCATCGTGGAATGTCCAAAAAGCTCCTATTCCACCAAGGAGCCGCCTGTATTATTTAGAACCGATTGGTGTTGGAACTCCTTATGTGGAGAGTTTAACAGGCTATATTGCTCGACTTGCTCAACAACATTGTATTACCACTAGACGGCTAATTTTGAATGAAATTGCCCCATGTTTGGGCGAAATCTTCTGCCACCCAGATTCAAAGCGGAAAGTTTCGCGCTTCGGAACAGACTTTTGGGATTATCAAAACGATAATATTAGCCATGTACTTGGAACGGAAATGCACAGAGCTGCACTTAATGGTACGGGGTTAATGGCAAGTAATTTGGTGTGTGCATTGACTGCACTAACACGGAATACTAACTTGCATTTTCTTACCCTTTTAAGTTGGGGCAAGGTTTTTCCAAATAGGGGCTTGCTCCATCATCAACGTGCTTGGTGTCCAAAGTGCTATCAGGAATGGCATGACAATGACAAAAGTATTTATGAGCCACTTCTTTGGTCGATTAATGTCGTTGTTATTTGTCCTATCCACCATAACTGCTTGCTTTGTGTGTGTCCTCACTGTCATCAATCAATGCCGATAATTTCTGGAAACTCACGGACTGGACACTGTTCCCAATGTGGTCATTGGTTAGGAAGTCTTGAAGGCACGAAAATCTCTACAAGCAATGTAGAATCAAAAGCTGGAATAAATGAACCGCTTGCACTTATCAATAACTTAGGAGAGTTAATTGCTGCTACGCCCAGCATTACCTCTCCACCACTAAAAAACCGAATTAGTAATGTAATTTCTACTTATATTAATCAAGTATTTGCAACTAATATAGCTGCCGCATCTCGCAAATTGGGGATAGAAAAAACAACATTAAGTTTATGGTGTAAAGGTAAAGCAATTCCTCGGCTTGATAAGCTTTTGCTTTTAACTCAATATTTGGAAATATCATTGCTGGACTTCTTAACAAAAGATAGTTTAACAACT
This sequence comes from [Scytonema hofmanni] UTEX 2349, assembly GCF_000582685.1. Classification (GTDB taxonomy): domain Bacteria; phylum Cyanobacteriota; class Cyanobacteriia; order Cyanobacteriales; family Nostocaceae; genus Hassallia; species Hassallia hofmanni. The sequence continues at coordinate 1,396,855 of NZ_KK073769.1, read as the reverse complement.
GAATTTCAAAACAATTTATTTCCACAAGAACCAACTCAGGTAAAGTGTTTAAGAAAGTCTCATAAAAAAATGGATTTAGAGAGGAAAGAGGTTTTAAATATAGTTCTTCAAGAGATAACTAATGAATATCCACCACCTTCCTTAGAAAATGTAGCGCTTCGTTTAAGATATCGTCCTCTTGTTCTACAATATCATTTTTCCGAATTATGTCAGACAATTAAAGTTAGACATGCTGATTATAAAAAGGTGAGTAAGCAGCAAAAAATAGAACCTATTCTTGAAGCTGTACTTCAAGAATACCCTCCACCTTCGCTTCTAGAGATTACTAGACGACTTGGCTATAAAAACAACAGCTATTTATATAGATATTTTCCTGAACTTTCTCGCTCTATCTCAAAGCGCTATCAAGAACATTCAATTGCAAGTGGACAGCAAAAAAGGGAGCGCATACGCCAAAAAATTTTTGATGTTGCTCAATTGCTTCACTCACAAGGATATAAACCTACTCAATCGAGGGTTACTAAGCTTCTAAAAAAGCCAGGAGTTATATTAACTTCTTATGCTCGGTCATACCTACGGGAAGTCCAACAATCCCTTGGTTACGAATAAGGCTAAACACACCATATTATAGTTGAGGGTGTCATTAGAAGCATAACTTTGCCAAAGTCAATTGGAAGCATAAGCTTGCCAAAGCGGCAATGTTATGGTTCCAACGACAACGGCAATGTTTTCAGGCTATCTTGTCCCTGAGACAGCTTCGCTATATCTACCCCAATTTGCCGCAATACCCTAGAAGGGTATCGCTATACGCACGAAGCAGGCTTTGTTTATTTAGCCCCAGGCTTCTAGTCTGGGGGAGTTTTTGCACGCATTGGGATGCTCCCATGCCCCAGTCCCCATTCCCAATTTCAGCTTTGCTGCAAAAATTCTACATTGGGTAACAACGGATCTGTAACAATGCCCACACCACTGAAACCCCAGCGTTTCAGCAAACTTTTTACCTGCGTCCCTGAAATAGATTCTACAGAAAAGCGGCTTGCCAGTTCAGCTGCGTGGGTGTTGAGGTAGCTCAGAGCATCAAAGTTTTCGCTAAATAGCAACAAATAGCCCGTTCCTTGCGAGTTAGGACGGGCAGTAAGATAACTACCGTCAGATTTTGAGCGTATCAAATAATAAACTTCGGAGAGCATGGGGGAGAGGGGAAGAGGGATGGGGGAGCAGGGGGAGCAGGGGGAGCAGGGGGAGCAGGGGGAGCAGGGGGAGCAGGGGGAGCAGGGGAAGAGGAATTTTGCCCGATGCCCAATGCCCAATGCCCAATGCCCAATGCCCTATAACCAACTAATTCAAATTTTCTAGGCGAATACGCGGATCGGCTGCTTTGAGCATTAAATCGGCGACTAAATTGCCGACAATTAGCAGTACTGCACCCATTACCAAGCTTGCCATTGCTAGAGGCACATCTAGATTAAATAAAGCTTGTAAAGTTAACTTTCCCAAACCGGGCCAGTTAAAAAACTGCTCAGTAATAAAAGCACCGCTTAATAAACTAGCCAATTCAAAGCCCAATAACGTAATTAAGGGGTTAACGGCGTTCCGAAGGGCATGAACGTAAATAACGCGGTTTTCGGGCAATCCTTTAGCGCGAGCCGTTTGGATGTAATCTTGACGCAGTACATCTAACATTTCGCCGCGAGTGATTCGCTGTAAACCAGCAAAGCTAGTGATGCTTAAAGCGATGGTGGGTAAAATTAAGTGCCAGCCTATATCTATAATTTTCCCAATTGGGGAGAGGTCGGTGTGATAAATGCTGGTCATACCACCTACGGGAAATAGGGGGGTGGTAATTTGGGCAAAGAATAGTAAAAACAAAGCGGCAATGAAACTGGGAAATCCTTGTCCGAGGTAGCTTAAGACTTGCAAAATCCGGTCATAAGCGCGATTTTGCTTGACGGCGGCAGTGATGCCTAAAGGGATAGCGATCGCCCAAGTTACAATTAAAGAAGCGATCGCCATCAGCAATGTTGCTGGCACGCGTTCCCACAACAAAGATGCGACAGAACGATTATAAGAAAAACTCGTCCCAAAATCGCCCCGTGTCAAAATATTCCACAACCAAAGTCCAAATTGTTCCAGCCAAGACTTATCCAAACCAAACTGTCGTCGCAGTTCATCAATTCGTTCTTTAGAAATTTTCGGATTTGCCTCCAAGGAACTGACATAATCCCCTGGTGCGAGCTGCATAATGAAAAATGACAATGCTGATGCTAAAAACAATGTCAAAAGCGCCTGTAATAGCCGCTTCATGACATAAATAAAGGTTTCGCTAGTGACCAGCCTATACAGCCAATCTCGACCCGTTTCTAAGGAAATTCTGGTAGAAGTCATAATAGTTTTTTAAATCTCAACAGTCAAGGGTCAACAGTCAACAGTCAACAGTCAAGGGTCAATCTTTAGACTTTGGACTATGGACTATTGACTTTAGACTCTTCACTAATATTCCACAAGGCTAATAATCGGCACATCCGGCAGATTTTTTCGCCCTTCCAAATCCCGTAGCTCGATGATAAACCCAAATCCCACAAGTTCGCAGCCAATCTTCTCTATTAACTTTGCCGTTGCACTCGCGGTTCCACCTGTAGCAATCAAATCATCTACAATTAAAACCCGGCTATTCGCGTGCAAAGCGTCCTGATGGATTTCCAAACAGTCCGTACCATACTCTAGTTCATATTCAACCGAATGAACTGCTGCTGGTAACTTACCTGGTTTGCGAACTGGAATAAAACCAAGTCCTAATTTATAAGCTAGAGGTGTACCAAAAATGAAGCCCCGCGACTCCATCCCCACAATATAATCTGCTTTCAATCCGGCATCAATGCATTTTTCGGCAAGAAAGTCAATAGTGTAACGCAGTCCTTGAGGATCGCGCAGCAGTGTGGTGATATCCCGAAAGACAATTCCGGGTTTAGGAAAATCTGGGATGTCACGAATCAGAGATTTTAAATCCATAAGAATGGGGATTGGGGAATGGGGACTGGGGATTAGGAGGTGCGGAGTTAGGAGCTAGAGATTACGAAGAATTTGTTTGTTGTTTCTTCCCAGTCCCTAGTTCCCAGTCCCCAATCCCTAATCCCTGATACCTGAAAAATCGTACACTATAATGTCATACGCTTGGGGTCATTGCTTCATAACGCATAATCCATTGACGATTATCAGAATCTACACCAAGCTAAAGATGGAATTATACTACCTTTTGTTGCTATTAAACTTATGTTTTAAAAACTTCTAATCTCAGTATACGGAAACCTTTGAGTAGAACGAGTAATTAATCTATATATCAGGCAGTCCTACTCCTGTCATAACGTGAAAATGTTCACTTTTTAGACTAGCTATCTTAAATTAGTTTTACCTAGTCTGTTGCGATCGCACAAGGTATTTATAATGAATGTTTCCGCTTCTTTAACGCCGTTCAACAGTAGTCCCACGCAAAAATCAGCGCCGATGATTCTGGACACTCTCCCCGATCCTGCAATTGAGGGACAAGGATGTCCCCGTACAACCCGCGTGCAAATTGACCTTATTTTACTAGCAATTGAAGCTTTAGAACTGGGTGGCTCTGAAGCAATTTTGGGATTTGCTGAAGAATTGGAACTCAAAGGTATTATTAAAGACCGGGTGAATTTATGGCGAATGCGTAGCACTAACCCCTTACGTAGAGCAAATATTCGCCGTCCTTTGACAATTATCGAGGCAAAAGCTTTGGTCGTAATCGCTTGCTATTTGGCACGACGGTTAACAGTTGTCATTCGTCAAATGCTCATGATTTATCAACAAATGAATGATAAACAGATTCCTTTAGAACAAAATTTGCGGCTTTCTAATTATCTAGAGCGATTTAGAGCACATTTTAAAAGCCGCATGAATCCTCGCCGTTCTGGTTTTTTGGCATTAACTTCTGATGATAAATTAGATGAACTGGCGATGAATTTGCTAGGTAAATTATTATTTTGTACAGGTACAGCAGGAATGCAACGCTTCTGGATTAGTCTTTTTGACGGTGAAGTAGAATGAATATTCAACGTAAGTATAGTTTACCTAATTGCACACTGCTTTTAGAAGGTTTAAGTGATGCCACAAGAGCGGTACACTTCCAAGAAATGCGCCCAGAACTCTCAATTTTGGTAAATGCAGAATGCTATTTATCTGGCTACAATCAGCCATTAGTGGGAGGGCGAGAATTTTTTGAAAGTTTGGTGAGAGCTGTTAGTGGTTATGCTCAAGAATTTTTGAGCAGCGTGCCAAACCCACTCGCACACAACACAGAATCGGAGTTAGTGCAGTTTGAGAAAATTCACAGCAATCGACATAGATTGATTGTGCATTCAGATGTCCAAAAAAATGCAGAAGCTAAATATAATAATGGTAAAACACCAATTCAAATCGATTTGAATAGTGTGCAGTTGTTTGATTTAGTCGAAGCGGTGGATCAGTTTTTTGCTGATAGCCAAACTTTACCAGAGTTATCACTAGAATTACAACCTGTTGGCAAAGGTTCTGGTATTGCTAGTCAAGCATTTATCAAGCAAGCAGTACCCGCTGGTGTGGGTGTATCGAGTTTGGCTGTATGTGCTCTTGCATTCGGTTTGATTCCTGCGCCACAAGTACGTCAACCACAACAGCAGACTAACTCTACAACACCCAGCCCTACTGCTTCAGCAACAGATGCTACAAATGCCATAGCATCTCCTACCCCCCTCGCAAATGCCACTCCTACACCAACTACCACCCCAACTGCAACAAGCGTAGTTACAACAGATTTAGAAACTCTTTTAAAAACAGTTCCGGAAATTACTGATGCTTCTCAACTGCGGGCATTACAGCGCCAAGTCTACAATCAAATTAATCCTGATTGGGCTAATCGCTCAGGATTAAATGAAGATTTAGTCTATCGTATCGGTGTGGCAGCAGATGGTGCGATGGTTGGTTATAAAGCGACGAATAAACAGGCAAATCAGGCAATAGAAAAAACTCCCCTGCCAAAACTGCTTTATAATCCTGCCAAACGTGGTGGCATTAATAATGAACCGATCGCCCAATTTCGAGTAGTATTTACACAACAAGGTGTGCTGCAAGTTAGCCCTTGGCGGGGATACGCCAACACACCACAAGTTATCGGCGCAAAAATCACAGATGGCAACGCCGTCAAAGATTTAAATAAGAAGCTTTATGATACAATTCGCCAAAATTGGAGCGGTACTCCCAGTTTTTCCCAAGATTTGAAGTACCGAGTCGCCGTCAATAAAGATGGAACGATCGCCGATTATGAACCACTTAACCAAGTAGCCTTTGATTATTTCCGGGAAACACCTCTTCCCAAGATATTCAACACGCTTTACGGTTCAAATGTAGCACCTCCCAACATTAAACAACCCCTCGCTCACTACCAAGTAGTATTTCAGCCCAACGGTACACTAGAAGTCACACCTTGGCAGGGATATCAGTAACTGTTGGTTGATAGTTGATAGTTGTTGGTTGATGGTTGTTGGTTGATGGTTGTTGGTTGTCAAAAATTACTCTTAATATTTAACCACTAACCACTAACCACTAACCACCATCCACCATCCACTAACCACCATCCACTATCCACTAACCACTATCCATTCCCTATTTTGTAATTCGTCCCATATAATTTCCCCAGAGTTGAGCTGCTTGAGCGCTGCTGCCAGATGTGGGAGAATTATTATCATTTCCTAGCCAAATACCAGTTACGAGTCGCCGACTGGGAATAAAGCCAATAAACCACAGGTCAACGTTGTCATTTGTTGTGCCTGTTTTACCAGCTTCACCTAATCCAATTGCGGCACTGCGTCCTGTACCTCTGGCAATGACACCACGTAGCAAATTGGTCATGGTATCGGCTATATCCGATTTGAGTACGCGCTTGTTTGCTTCTGGATCTTGGTCAAAAGAGTAGATGACGCGGCAAGTTTTTAAATCATTGCGATCGCGACAATCACTGCTATCTAAAATTCGGCTAATTGCGTGGGGACGATTCCAGACACCACGATTACCAATGGCTCCAAAAGCACCAGTCATCTCAGTAACATTAACGACGCTTTGACCGAGAATTAAGCCAGGAACTGGATCGAGGGTAGATTTCACCCCTAAACGCTGTGCCATTGCGACAACTTTATTCAAGCCGACTTCTTTGGCAATTCGTAAAGCGATGGGGTTTTCGGAAAGCGCAAGACCGGTAGCGATATCTAAACTGCCACCAGCACCACTGCGACAAGGTTTGTAGGTAAAACCTTGCCAAGGCAAAGAATCACACGAATAACTTCTTCCAGGAGAAATTCCTTGCTCAATGGCAGCAGTGTAAGCAAAAATTTTGAAGGTAGAACCGGGTTGTCTTTTTGCCTGGATAGCACGATTAAACTGACTTTTTTTGTAATCAGTTCCCCCTACCATTGCCCGTATCGCACCGGTGCTAGAATCAAGAGTCACCACTGCACCTTGAGAATAACGAAAACTTGAGCCACCGTTGTTGACAGAATTTCGCAACGCTGCTTCGGCTTGGGCTTGAATTGCCGGGTCTAGCTGAGTTTCAATAATAAAGTTGCCTTCTGTGGCTAACTCTTCACCCAAAATCGATTTGAGTTCTTGAAAGACGTAACTATAGAAATAAGGTGCAATTGTTTTCGCTTGCTGTTCGCAAACTTTGGGGCTAACTTCGATAGGCGATCGCCTAGCGCGGTTATACTCTTCTTGTTTGATTTTCCCCTTCTCCAGTAACCGCTTGAGCACGCGATTGCGATATTCGATCGCTTCTAATTTATTCTTACTTTCTCCACAAAAATTAAAGCCATTAGGAGCGGGTAAAATTCCTACCAACGTTGCTGCTTCTGCCAAAGTTAATTCTTTTGCCGACTTATCAAAGTAAAATCGAGCCGCATCTTCAAAGCCGGAGGTATCCACCCCCAAAAATACCCGATTTAAATAAGTCAGTAAAATCTCATCTTTACTGTAAAATGTTTCTAGCTTCAGAGCAACTACAGCCTCTCGTAATTTTCGACCAAGGGAATCTTGGCTACCGACATAATCGCGAAACAAACTTCTGGCGACTTGCTGAGTTACAGTGCTAGCACCTTGCTGCACATCTCCACTGCGGCTATTAATTAATACTGCTCGCAAAATTCCATATGGGTCAACCCCGAAGTGCCAATTATAACGGCTATCTTCTGAGGCTATTACAGCAGCGGGCAAATAAGGACCAAAGTCTTCTAACCGCTTTTTATCGATGTGAGAAGTAGAGCGAGGTTCGCGTAATGGTTTTTGTCCATCACGAGCGTAAACGATTACCGGAGCGCGAGTGGCTGTGGGTAAAGGTCTAACCGAGAATTTTAGCCATTCTACACCAATTATCAAAGCGAATAACGCTGTGGCTCCACCGACACCGCAAGCGCTCCAAGTCGCAGCTTTTACATACCAAGCTGGTGGATCGACGTATTGCAACCGCACGGAAGCGGCTAGTTCTGGTGGACCGAGGGTGAAGGTGTCACCGTGACGCAGTTCTAGGGAAGTGACGCGACGTTTGCCGCGATAAATGCCATTAGTTGAGGTTTCATCTTTGATGATAAAAACGGGGGTTCGTTGACTAGAATCCCGCGACAGTGACAGATGAATTTGGCTGACAACTGGGTTGCGGATGACGATATCGCAGGATTTAGAACTGCGACCTAATACGTAGCGATCGCCTAATAATGGATATACCTCCGCCTTATCCGCCCCCGAATCCTGCACCAATAATTCTGGTACTCTGGCATTAGGTCGCAGCGCTAGTTTGGAAAAATCTACTCTCGCTTGAATTGTTTGTACTGCTTGAGTCACCTGACCAAGCAAAGTTTTTGGCTTTTGAGGAGGGTGGGGGGAACTCATTGGCTATATCACACCACGGTTATTTAATCAAGTAAACTGTCGATTTGTGCTCTTGATGCTGGTATTTCACCATTTTACTCATAAGCCAAAGTAGAATTTGGCTGTACGGAATTATTGGATTTTTATCTGATACCAATACCATATCAGGCGATCGTAGTGAGCTTGTTAAGCTTATGACATTTTTACCTAAGCAATAATTCTTGTCCAAATTCTCTAATCCCTATTTCGTCAACTATATTTGGTTTCCGAACAAAATATAGTTATTTGAAGTTGTGTTGATAACAACTACCAATACTGTTATAATGCATGTAAATTTTATAGCTTTACGATCTACACATATTTAAAATTAAAAATATACATCTTCATTTAGGAAGATTTTATAAATTATATTGTTTGATTAAATGGGCGCAGTGTTCCGTTGAGGTTAAATAACATGAAGGGAAAATACCTGACCCTAATAGGTACAGCCTTTACCCTAGCAGTTACCAGTAATGTTGCTGTTGCCCAATCATCCAAATTTCCAGAATCAAAGCAACTAATAAGCCAATCTACAAGCACCTCGTCAACGGAGATCAAGCTGAATTCCGATGCAATGGAAATTTTGTGTAAAAATTTCCCACTGAACTCCCGTTGTCAAAAAGACACTGCTGGAGCCACTCCAAACACTCCAGCTAACCCAACCACACCAGTTCCCACAACTCCGGAAAACAGCACTCCCAGCAACTCGATAACTCCTGAAACTACCAGCCCAGGAACCACTACAACTCCTGAAACGAGTCCTGACACCGGCACCCCAGGAAGCACTACAACTCCTGACACCGGCACCCCAGGAAGCACTACAACTCCTGATTCGACCAGCCCAACCAAAATCACTCCAGTTCCAGGTAGTACGACAAGTCCTGATTCGATTACCCCAGGTAGTACGACGGAGCCTGAGGGTACCACTACTCCGGAAAATAGTACTCCAGGTAGTTTGACAACTCCTGATTCGAGTAGCCCAACCAAAATTACTCCAGTTCCAGGCAGCACGACAAATCCTGATTCGATTACCCCAGGTAGCACGACGGAGCCTGAGGGTACCACTACTCCGGAAAATAGTACTCCTCTTGAAAATACTACTCCAGGTAATTTGACAACTCCTGATTCGAGTACCCCAGGCAGCACTACACCTCTTGAAAATACTACTCCAGGTAGTTTGACAACTCCTGACTCGTCGAGTAGCCCAACCAACATTACTCCAGTTCCAGGTAGCACGACAAGTCCTGATTCGAGTACCCCGGGCAGCACAATCGAACCAAGCACCAGTTCTCCAACTACAATTCCAAATTAGGGTTCGGAAAAGTTCCTACTGGTGGCTCATAAATGTTAGCTCTACGCTAATTCAAACATAATCGTATTCTTGCCACCACGGAATAATCGGTTTGTGTGAGTACCGATTATTAAGTAATGGTGGCATTTAAAGATCGTGATGACCATCAAATCCTCGTAAAGACGTAGCAGTGCTACGTCTCTACATATAGTTTTTGCTGCCACTAATTCCTTAACACCAATAGGTTTGGTGTTAACCAAGTTAATGACGAAAAAGGTCAGATCGAAAATTAAGCCTGCTTACTTCAAAAAAGTAAGCAGGCTTTAGTTATGAGATGATTAAGATGAGGACTTCAGTCCTGACTACGAAGAAATGTTAAGGCGATCGCTTACTTGAAGCTGGTGTTTTTTGAAACGAGGAAATCAGCAGGCAAACAATGCCAATACTAATAAATGAATCTGCCACATTAAATACAGGAAAGTTGATCAATCGAAAATCGAGAAAATCAACTACGTAACTTAAAACAAAGCGATCGATGCCATTGCCCATCGCTCCACCTAAAATAAAGCCATAGCCTAGTTGATCCCAAAAATTTAAGGCTGGACCAAAGCACGCTACTGCTATCAAAACTAAACTTACTGCTAATGATAAAAAGCGTAATAAATCTATATGCCCACTTAGTATACTCCAAGCTGCACCATCGTTTTTTACGTAGGTAAAATGAAATATCCCCTGTATGAGTGCCAAAGTAGGTCTATATATTATATTTCCTGTTTTTGATTCGATTATAGTTTCCAACTGCCAAGATTTTGCGGCTGATACTACTTGGTTTTTCGTCAGTTGGTCTAAGATAACAATTACAAAGGCAGCAATCCAAAAGAAGCGGTTTTTTAAGCGCATGGCAAGTTAGTCAAGTGTCATTAGTTATTGGTCATGAGCTTTTGACAAACAACAAATGACGTTAAATTAATAAAACATTAAGTGTCGTAATAGATATGCTATTACAGTGACGGCGCAGAGTACAGCTAGTTGACCTGGTAGAGCAAACCAGGAGTATATGAGGATTGCTTGCATCATTAAAGGTAGAGTTTCTGTGCCTTGAAAGTGAAAAATATATCTGAAAATCAAATAAGTGATACCGCAAAGGTGGACAATTAACAAGCCACAAAAACAACTAAACGCTAGAGTTTCTAGTCTAGGTCTAGCTTTAAAAGCTAAGAAGCCACAAATCCAAGCTCCAGGAATAAAGCCCAGCAGATAGCCAAACTGAGACTCTTTGACATAACCGATACCCCCACCGTCCGCAAAAACTGGTAACAAAGTCAACCCCATAACTAAGTAGGCAATTTGCGATAGCGCACCAGCATTTTTGCCTCCTAAACAACCTACCAGCAACACTGCACCAACTTGATATTTAACACCTAAAGAAAAAGTTTCAATTCCATGCTGACTCCAACTCCAAGGTAAAGTGATACCATAAGCTTCTAGGAAGGTGCCACCTATTGTCAGGAGTAAGCCAATCATCGACCATAGTAATTGATTGGAAGCAACAAACATTTACAAGACAATAGCGATCGCTAAAAGCAACAAGCTGTATGAGTATTAATACTTTTAATTAAGAATAATTTATTAAGTTCTTTAGCAATTAGCGCTTTTGGCTTGCGATAGTAAAAAGCAAACAAGCGCGATCGCCGTTCTTTAAATAAATATTTTATATTCTACCATCTTCAGCCATCTATTTGCGCTTCTCGGTAGCGCGATGGGCAAAGCCCCGCCGTAGGCGATCGCTCTAAACCAAAAACGCTAATTTGGGACGTAAAAACTGTTTTTCCTAAAAAAGTATTACTTTATACTGTTTTTTGTTGTGTAGTGATATACTTGGATTTTGGATTTTCAAATAGATAAACTAACTATTTTTTAGTTTGTTAACCTTCTGTTTACCATAGAGCGGTATCTTAGAGACGCCTACCTAAAAATTTAGATAAAATCGACAAAATGTTATCAAGACTCAATGTAATCAAAAATACGCATTTAACAACTTCCGTAACAGTATTAGCACTGTCATTGAGCCTAGCAGCCTGCGGTGGACAGCAAACCGCAGAAAATTCAGGCACTAAAGAATCACCTTCTGGTTCTGCTACTGAGACTACTGCTTCTAGCCCTGGCAAATTGGATTTGGGTGGAAACGTAACCTTAACTGGTGCCGGTGCATCTTTCCCAGCACCGCTTTATCTGAGTTGGTTCGATGCGTTAAACAAAAAATACCCAAGTCTGCGAGTAAACTATCAGTCAGTTGGTAGTGGCGCTGGTGTCGAGCAATTTACCAAAGGTACTGTAGACTTTGGTGCCAGTGATGTCGCGATGAAAGATGACGAAATCAGCAAGATACCAGCCGACAAAGGTGTACTGTTGTTGCCAATGACAGCTGGTAGCATTGTTATCGCTTATAATCTGCCCGAAGTTCCAGACCTGAAGCTACCACGAGCAGTTTACACAGATATTTTACTCGGCAAAATTAAGTCTTGGGACGATCCAGCGATCGCCAAAGCAAATGCTGGTGCTAAACTTCCCAAACAGCCAATCACAGTAATCTATCGTTCTGATGGTAGCGGTACTACAGGCGTATTTACACAACACCTCAGTACTATCAGCCCAGAATGGAAAACTAAAGTTGGCGAAGGCAAAAGTGTAAAATGGCCCGTGGGAGTTGGCGCAAAGGGTAATGAAGGGGTGACAGCTCAAGTTGCACAAACTCAAGGTTCAATTAGTTACACTGAGTACGGTTATGCCAAACAAACTGGACTCAAGTTTGCTACTTTGGAAAATAAGGCTGGTAAATTTGTCACATACAACGACGAGATAGGCGCTAAAACTCTAGAAGCAGTAACGTTACCAGAAAATCTCCGCGCTTTCGCTCCAGATCCAGAAGGAGCAGATTCCTATCCCATCGTCAGCTACAGTTGGCTTCTGGTTTATAAAAAATATCCCGATGCAGTAAAAGCGAAGGCTGTAGAAGCGATGGTTGAGTATGCCTTGACTGAAGGTCAGAAGGTATCTCCAGAATTGGGATATGTTCCTTTACCTGCAACTGTGGTTAGTAAGGTAGCTGCTGCTGCCGATGCCATCAGCCCAGATTATAAAATTTCTGTTGGAGCTACCAATAATAACAGCGCTAGCAAATAAGTCAAGAGTCCAAAGTCAAGAGTCAAGAGTTTTAGCACTATTGACCATTGACCATTGACTAATAAAGGTTCGCTGCCGCATTTTTGCAACTATTTGATTTTTGCGTCTTTATGACCACACAACCCCAGAATATTCCATCAGGACTTAGACAACGCTCGGAAGTAGAAAAGTCACTAGATATTGGCTTTGTTTGGCTGACTCGCATTTTTGCTTTCGCGATCGCATTTACTTTATTATGGATAGCATTCCAAGTATTCGTGGGAGCTATCCCAGCAATCCAAAAGTTTGGTCTGAGTTTCTTAGGTAAAAGCGCTTGGAATCCAGTCAATGATGATTATGGCGTACTACCTCAAGTTTACGGAACTCTCATGAGTTCGTTAATAGGTTTGTTGATAGCTGTACCCATTGGTGTTGGTACGGCTGTTATCCTCAGCGAGAATTTTCTCCCACCCAAAGTTAAGCTGGTACTAGTTTTCTTAGTAGAACTGCTAGCAGCAATTCCCAGCGTTGTCTATGGCATCTGGGGTATTTTCGTCTTGGTTCCCCCCTTAACCAGCTTCGGAAAATGGCTGAATGCTTCTTTTGGCTTTTTGCCAATTTTTAGCACTGCACCTACAGGTCCAAATTTATTGATTGCGGGATTTATTCTCGCTATCATGACCTTGCCGATTATTACCGCAATTTCCCGCGATGCGTTGATTTCTGTACCTCCTAGCTTGCGTCAAGCAGCTATTGGGTTGGGATCAACTCGTTGGGAAACGATTTTGCAAGTTCTCATCCCAGCTGCTTTTTCGGGGATTGTCGGTGCCGTGATGCTTGCACTTGGTCGAGCGATGGGCGAAACTATGGCTGTCACCATGTTGATTGGTAACTCCAACAACATCAGTACCTCGCTATTTGCCCCAGCAAATACAATTTCTTCTCTACTGGCAAACCAATTTGCGGAAGCTGGTGGTTTGCAAGTTGCATCTTTAATGTACGCTGCCTTAGTTTTATTTGTGTTGACGCTGATTGTCAACATTTTGGCAGAGTTAGTCGTTCTCCGAGTCAAGCGGCTGTAGATAATTGGTATTAAATCATGGCTTCTAATATTTCCAGCAATTCTCAACTTGGATACAGCAGCGGTAGCCTGACTCGCGCTCCTTCGTCTCCCCGGACGATGTTCAACACAATCATGACTGTTGTCGCCTTTATTTGTGCGGTAATGGCGATTATACCACTGGTTGCGGTGTTAGGTTACGTTATTTTTCAAGGCTTTAGCAGTCTCAATATCAGCATATTTACTGAACTACCACCACCACCTCTAAGAAAAGGTGGCGGCTTTGGGAATGCGATTTTGGGAACAATTTTAATGGTAGGAATTGCCGCAGCAATTAGCATCCCTATCGGAGTAATGGCAGCAATTTATTTGACAGAGTTTAGCTCTGGAAGGACAGCGCGTACAATACGTTTTGCTACTAACGTTCTCAGTGGAGTTCCCTCGATTATTGCGGGGGTATTTGCTTATGGGATTTTGGTTCTGACATTCAATAAGCTGGGGTTAGGTTCCTACTCCGCTTTAGCTGGAGGCGCAGCTCTGTCAATTTTGATGTTACCGATTATTCTGCGAACGACAGACGAAGCTTTACAATTAGTATCACAAGATTTGCGACAAGCAGCTGTAGGTATTGGTGCGACTAAATTTCAAACAGTATCGCAGGTGGTGTTACCAGCAGCTTTACCAGCAATTGTAACCGGATCGACGCTAGCGATCGCCCGCGCATCTGGAGAAACAGCACCACTAATTTTCACAGCTTTATTTTCTCCCTTCTGGCCCGATGGCTTATTCAAACCCACAGCTTCCCTTGCTGTTTTGGTTTACAATTACGCTATCTCTCCATTTAAAAATTGGCAGTCACTAGCTTGGGCAGCTTCTTTAATATTAGTGCTGTTGGTTTTATTAACCAGCATCATCACTCGTTGGGCTACTCGTCAGAAAGCTTAGTCAGTTGCGCGAATTGATATCATTCAGATTTTGGAAAAATAACTGCTTTATTGACATCCTCCTCCGGGAAGATTTTGACATCGCAATGGAAATATTTGATGCCTGGTGACGATGGGTGCTTACAACCCTATTTTACAAAACTTGAACTTTCCTTTTTTATGACTACTAACATTGGTACGGTAAAAGACACGGACACAGTATTGCGGACGGAGGGTGTCAACGTTTATTATGGCAATTTCTTAGCTGTAAAAGACATTTGGCTAGATATCCCAAAAAACAAGGTGACAGCCTTTATTGGTCCCTCTGGCTGTGGTAAAAGTACTTTGTTGCGGTGCTATAATCGGCTAAATGACCTAATTGACAGCTTCCGGGCAGAAGGTAAGATTTTTTACTGCGGCAAGAACTTGTACGCACCAGACATCGATCCAGTAGAAGTGCGGCGTCGGATTGGAATGGTGTTTCAAAGACCAAACCCATTTCCCAAATCAATTTATGACAATATCACTTTTGGCGCAAAAATTAACGGCTACAAAGGTGATATGGATGAATTGGTAGAAACCAGCCTCAGAAAAGCAGCTTTGTGGGATGAAGTCAAGGATAAACTCAAGCAAAGTGGTTTATCTTTGTCCGGTGGACAACAGCAACGTTTGTGTATTGCGCGAGCGATCGCTGTACAGCCAGATGTTATCCTCATGGATGAACCTTGTTCGGCACTTGACCCCCTCTCCACTATCAGAGTTGAAGAATTGATTACCGAACTCAAAGAGCAATATAGCATCGTTATCGTCACCCACAACATGCAACAAGCTACACGGGTGTCAGATGTAACGGCATTTTTCAACGTTGAACCCACAGAAAAAGGTGCTCGTATGGGCTATTTGGTGGAATTCGACAGAACAGAGTTAATTTTCAATGATCCGAAACAGAAGGCAACCCAAGATTACATTAGCGGTCGCTTCGGTTAAATATAGTTTTATCTCTGCTGTATTCTTCATCGATATAGCAGAGATATTAATTAAAGGGGTATACTATTTTTTGCTTTTAGAAGCAAAATCTCGGAACGATATTTCTATGGTGCATCGTAATCGTAATCCAGATTAAATAATGTATTGACGGTTGGTAAATTTTTAAAGATTTTTTCTATTCTGTTTCCCAAATTGTTGGTAAGTCGCGGGTGGCATGAATTATTCGCACTACCGAAAGTAAATCATCTTGCGAAAGATAGAAGATTAAATATTTTTCAAAATCTTTTACTTTTTTTCCGCAAACCTGTCAGTCTATATCTTGGCTGGCTTTGGGAGTAATTAAAATGCGTTGGTTCATGTTTATGGCTAAGGCAGTTTTTTGACTAATTCGCCTCTTTTTTGTTCCACCACTCTTCTGTAATATGGATGGGTGTGCCACTATCTAAACCAGCTATTAACATGGATTCTAGGTTTTCTTGCGTGTTGCGTTTTTGATCTTCTAGAATTAGATGATATATATATTCTTCTAGGTTGTTATAGCCGCCTTGGGTAATTTGTTGATGTAGGTATTCTTGTACTGATGGGGGCAAGGAAATGTTGAGTTTTGTCATGTCTGAGTTATCAGAATGATATCATGTCCGGGCAATTAAGCAAACAGACCCGGAACCCCACCCCGCCAAAGCTTCTCTTTAGCTCCCCTCCCCGCAAGCGGGGAGGGGTTGGGGGTGGGGTTACGGGTCTGTTTGCTTAATTGCCCGGACATGATATCATTCTGATAACTCAGACATGACAAAACTCAACATTTCCTTGCCCCCA
>NZ_KK073769.1:1289959-1380563 GCF_000582685.1 [Scytonema hofmanni] UTEX 2349 | reverse complement strand
CCCCGCAAGCGGGGAGGGGTTGGGGGTGGGGTTATTTTATTATGGGTAATTTGGCGGACATGATATGAGTTAGTATTTTATTTAATGCAAAAATTATACAAAGCGGGCGGCGGGAATCGAACCCGCATTATTAGCTTGGAAGGCTAAAGTTTTACCACTAAACTACGCCCGCTAGTTTCCAACTTAAATAATATAACACAATGCGTGATAATAGTTCAAGCAATTAATCAAACTTAACGACGGTGTATTTTGATCCGCACAAAGCGATTAGTCCACTGTAGTACTGGAGTACCATTTTGGTAGCGAGCAGGGTAAAATTTTTCACCTTGGAAAATAAAGTTAGCGAATTGTTGATATTTGCCTCTTTGCGCTGGTGCGATCGCTCGATCTACAACTTCAGCTTGAACAACATTACCAGTTTCATCAATCACTAAGCTAACTAGAAACTCTTTCTCTGGAAGATCCAAATTGGGTTTGAGGGAAATTGAGTCAATTTGTTTTTCATTACTCCCTATATGTTCCGGTAAGATCGAACCTTTGGGTAAAGAATCTCGGATCAAAATCCTCTGTTCGTCTGGAGTTAGTTCATCTGGAGTTAAAAAACGCGAAATAGCTATTATTCCTCCCCCTGTTGCCGGTTGTGGAGTTTTGCGGGTAGTAGGAATTTGTGAATCTTCACCAATAGGCTGACGTGGAGTTCTGCGACTGGGAATTTGTGAATCTTCCCCGATTGGCTGACGTGGAGTTCTGCGACTGGGAATTTGTGAATCTTCCCCGATTGGCTGACGCGGAGTTCTCCGACTAGGAGTTTGGGAATCTTCACCGATTGGCTGAGGTGGAGTTCTGCGACTAGGAATTTGTGAATCTTCCCCAATTGGCTGACGTGGAGTTCTGCGAATGGGAGTTTGGGAATCTTCCCCAATTGGCTGACGTGGTTCAACTGGTGTAAATTTTGGTAACGGTGTCGGCTTTCCTAAACTGATTTCTTCACGCAAGCGTTTCCTACGAAGATTACCAGATGACGTTGGTGTCGGTGTTGGTGTGAATGTGGGAACTGATTGTTTAGGAACGACTTGAGTATTAGGTTTAGAGACAAAAGTGTTTCTTTTTCTCTCTTTGCGAATAGCACCAAAATTTATCCCGCTAGAATTTTCATTTCTTGCCGTGACTGTTGAAGACTGTTGATTTGCGGATGGTGGAGAGACTGTTTTAGCTTTTAATTGTGGTTTTGGTACTTTAGCTTTTGATGCTGTTGGAGAAATCTCGATAACCTCAATCGGAATAATTGCTTCAGGATCTCGTGGAAACCACAGACTAAGCGGATTATTATAGCGCATTAGCCAGAACAGCAGCAAATGCAATGCAACTGAACTGGTGACTACAGCAATCCACAAACCCGGCGGATCGTTGTGTCGCCTTGATGTTATATCTGTTATTGAAGTTTGGTCAACCGATTGAGTCATATTAGATAGTTGATGGTTGATAGTTGATAGTTGATAGTTGTTGATTGATAGTTGATAGTTGATAGTTGGAAAAACTGTAACCACTAACCACTAACCACTAACCACTACCCACTAACTCCTAACAGTTATTTCTGCTTTGACAACAAACGTCAAAACTGTTTCATCAATTCCTTTAAGTTCTAGCGGGCTACCTTTAATGATTTCATCTTCATCCAAATAATCTGCAACAGCAGCAGAAACGAGGATACTACCAGGAAGAGCAGCAACTTGCAACCTAGAAGCAATATTTACACTCGGACCAATTGCAGTATAATCGGCACGTTGGGCGCTACCAAACATCCCGACAACTGCTGTACCTTGGTGGATACCACAGCGAAACTGTAAGCCATTACGTCCGTCGGAGTCAAATATACCTTGTTCTCGCCAACGCTGGTTTAACTCATTTAATGAGCGATGCATTCCTCTTGCTGTGTTGATCGACCGACGCACCTGTTCATTAGGCGTTAGTTCTTCTGGCGCACCATATAAAGCTAAGATAGCATCTCCCATAAATTTATCGATGGTGCCGCCATTATCAAATACCACTTTGGTCATTGATTCTAAATATTCATTGAGCAATTCTGCTACACGTCGCGATCTGAGGGTGTTTGATAGTTGGGTAAAGCCCACAATATCACTAAACAAAACTGTAATCAAACGCGGTTCTGGTCGCAAATCCAGGGCTAAATCTCCCATTGCAGCTTTTTGCACCAACGCACTCGGTAAAAAGCGCTTAAGCACCGATTCTGTCAGGTAAGTATTTAACTCCAAAACTCGGCGTTCATTTTCTTTCAAGGCTAAAAGATTTCGCACCTCAGCCAGAAGTTCGCGATCGTTAAATGGTTTAGCTAAATAAGCATCTGCACCTTTTTCTGTACCTTCGATGCGGGTTTCTTCATCAACTTTCGCCGTTAAGAGGATAATTGGAATTCCTTTCAACTTTTCCTCATTGCGGATCATCCGAATCATCTCCATTCCTGACACCAAAGGCATCATCAAGTCGCTGACAATCAGGCGTGGTATTATTTCCTTAGCTATCAAGAACCCTTCGGAACCATTACGCGCTGTATGCACTCGATAGCCATTAGCGCGGAGAATTTCTGATACGTAAGTCCGCAAATCTGGGTTGTCGTCTACGACCAAAATTGATTCGCCAGTCTTCAGTTCATTTTCTTGAGTGTTAACACTATTTAATAAATCTTTTTTAATATTTTCAAATTCGTCTATTGATTGTAATTCTAAATCAGCTAATTCAACGTTAGCGCGGCTGGTGTTCAATTCACAAGGCGATTCTAGCAATAGTTCTTTAGGTAGATGAGCGCCTCCGCTGACCAGCCATAAGCTAAATGTAGTACCTTTGCCGTAAACTGATTCCACAGTGACTTTACCGCCGTGCATTTCCACGAGTTCTTTAACTAAAGCCAAACCTAAGCCACTACCTTCATAAGAGCGATTTTCTGAGCCTTCAGCTTGGCGAAAGCGTTCAAATAAGTGGGGAATTTGTTCAGTTACAATACCAATTCCCGTATCTTGTACTTGCAATCTACAGCGATCGCCTTGAGATTGTAATCTCACAGTAATCTTACCACCTACGTCTGTAAATTTCATGGCATTCGACAGCAGGTTATAAATTACCTTGTCGAATTTTTCCATATCTAAGTACACTGTAGGAGATGCTTCTAGTTCGGTAATCAGATTAAGTCCCTTTTTCTCGCAATAAGGACGAAACGATTCGATAATTTGGTTGACAAATTCAACTAAATTGCAGGGACGGAAACTAGGCTGCATCTTTTTAGCATCAAGACGTTGCAAATCGAGTAGTTGATTTACCAATCTTAGCAAGCGTCTTGAGTTGCGTAAGGCGATCGCACTTTGGGCGTATGATAACCCTTCTTTTGTCGCTACTGCCGATTCTAGAGGTCCTTGAATTAAGGTTATAGGGGTGCGGAACTCGTGAGAAATATTTTGGAAAAATTCGGTTTTTTGTTTGTCTAATTGCAGCAACCGTTCAGCTTGTTCGCGAGTTTTTTGGTATAAATGTGACTGTTGTACAGCGATCGCCGCTTGAGCTGCGACAGATGATGCTAATTGTATTTCTGTAGCTAGCCAGTTGCGTGAGCTACTATCTTGACGCAGAGTAATACTACCGATGCTTTTGCCATCAGCCAATAAAGGAACCACCATAAGCGATCGCGCTTTTCCTCTTAAGGGCAAATCAAACCCTTTGATTTCTGGCGGACACTTACTCATATCTATAATTACCACCGGCTCTTGTGTCCGCAACATTTCTTGCAGAATTGGATTTTCCTGAATCGGTGACAGAGACTGAGGTAATTCTTGATTTGTTCCGTAATTATTACTACCTGTTTCCCAAGCATGATCTAGTTTGAAAGAATCCTCTGAACTGTAAGAACTTTCATACAATCCCACACATTTGACATACTCATCTTCCTCTGTCCACAAAGACAAAACACAGCCATCAACTTGCAAGGCTTGTCCTAATTGTTGAGTGATCGCGGCAAAAATATCTTCAGGATCTAAGCTAGAGCGAATCGCGCTCGTAATCGTATTAATTAGCGATTCCCGTTTCGCCAAAGCACGCACTTGCTCGTAAGCATAAGCTTGAGATAAAGCTAAAGCTGCCTGATCCGCCACCATCACCACTAACTGCACCTCATCCTCAGACCACACGCGGGGCTGCTTGCACTGGTGCAACGCCAGCACCGCCATAAGTTCTTGTCGGCAAATCAGTGGAACTACCAAGCTAGAGCAAATATTAGCTGTAGCAAAAGCAGCAGTGCGACTTAATAGTTCGGCAGTATCGCCCTGAATACGCTCATCTTTTGCTACATCATGAATCACCTGCACTTCCCGGATTTCCCATACTGTCTGCGCTAGTAGAGCGGGATGGGGAGTGGGGGAGAGGGAGAGGGGGAGAGGGGGGGATAGGGAGAGGGGGGGAGAGGAGGAAAAGAATTGCTCTTTTTGTCCCCTTGTCCCCTTGTCCCCTTGTCCCCCCCTCTCCAAAGATTCCTCTGAAATCCCCCTTTGGTAAATAAAATTTTCATCCACCAACTGCCCATCTTGGAAAGGACGCAACAAGCAGACATCGACTTCTAGCATATGACCCACGGTATCCACAATTGTTTGCAGAATTTGCCGATAGTCTAAGGCGCTACGAATCGTGTTTGTGACGGTGTTCAGTAGCGATTCTTGACGCAGGGTGCGGGTAAGTTCGCGGGTGCGGGTTTTGAGGACGTTATGGGTATCCAAAGCTTGGCGTACCACTGCTTTAAGTTCCTCTGCTTCCCACGGTTTGGTGACATATTTAAATACTTTACCAGCATTAATTGCTTCCACCAGGTCTTCCACGTCCGTGTAGCCAGTTAAGATAATCCGGATGATATCTGGATATTGAGTTGCGGTTAGGCTCAAAAATTCTGTACCGCTCATCATTGGCATCCGCTGATCGGAGATGATCACGGAGACTTCTCCTTCTTGCTGAAGCAGTTCTAATGCCGCTGGACCAGAGGATGCCTTAAGCACCTTATAGTCGCGATAGAAGGTGCGGTAAAGCAAGTCAAGGTTGTCTGGTTCGTCATCGACAACCAAAATTTTCGGCTTACTGTTTGATTGGGATTTCATGCACCGCTTTCCTGCTGCAACGGCAGTCGATTAAAGAATAATCTGATCTCTTGGGAATGTTTCTGAGTCAGGTAATAGCAGAGCATTTCGACTCCATAGTTGGTTTGGCTACATGACTGCTGAGGGTAAAAGCGTTTACTCACAGTAATTCGCCTCAATAGAAGATGCCGATCGCCATTTGCTTTGATGCACCCCAATTAATTTGGTACTCGTAACTGTTACAGAATACATATTTGCTTGCTAATCCCTTCACCATCAAGAGCGAGAACCGATTAATACTATATACAGATCTCCAATCTGGCTTAAAAATCCATCTGAAGCTGCATATTAAGTTTTCCCCCCGCAACAGTTGCACTAACATTTACAGGGAAATTTTATTTATGGCAATCGTGGTATCAGCAATATTAGAAGAATAAAATTTCCAGCCTAAGTATAATATTAGACGAGTATCTGTTTACCGGAACAGGGGAAAGCGGGCAGGGCAAGACACTTACTTATGCAAAAGCTTCTGTTCCATCTGCTCTCTGCCCCCAAAAAGCCCAAAAGGGGTATTTGCGAACACCAAATATGCAGATTTAGGATGATTAAGTTATATTATTATCAAAAATAATTGCATTTCATTGCACAAGCCTTGCATTGGTGTCAAGTTTTGTACAAGGACACAAGGAGAGCGATCGCTTGAAAGAAAATGAATTTGGGGATACTATATAAAATTTTCCTAGAATAAAATCAATCCTAAATTAGCTTTGACGAAACCTTGGTTTTTTCACCCATCCGAACAATTATCAGTAAATACCGCCGCCGATCAACCTTTTAACCAATTCCAAATTCGTGCGGCTACCCCTGCTGATTTGACTAATATTGCCGAAATCATTACCGAAAGTTTTCACTCCCCAAATGGGATGTGGGGATGGGCTTTCCCGTTACTACGTTTGGGTATTTACGAAGATTTAAGGCATCGTCTAGCATCAAGCGCACCCCATCACATTTGTTTAGTTGTTGTTGATACTACTGCTACAACTGATAATTTAGTTGGAACTGTAGAACTGGGTATGCGTTTTGGTGATTCTTGGACTCAGGTTGGCAAGAGTTTTCCTTATTTGTCTAATTTAGCTATTCACCCAAAATATCGGAGGATGGGTGCTGCGTCGGAGTTGCTTAAAGCTTGTGAAAAAGTTGCCCTTTTGTGGGGTTTTAAAGACTTATACCTCCACGTTTTGGAAAACAACCATCAGGCACGACAGCTTTATTTTAAGGCAGGATATCAGGTGCATCAAGTCGAATCTTATTGGAATACATTTTTTCTGGGACGCTCCCGACAGATATTCTTGCACAAGTACTTACGAGATTCCTCAACTATCTGAATTTTTCACTCGTCGTAAATACAGCATATCGTGCGATCGCACGTACATAGCGCTAACCGCATCCCTTTCTCAAAACGCCAAGTAAGTTGATTAAGCATTCAGGCAATAGAGAAGGCTATTTGCTGAATGCTTAATTTTTACAAAAAATTATATATTTTCGTTTCTTTACGTATAAATAGTTATTAATTAAATTTACAAAATATTAATTTATCAAATATTTTGTGATTTACATATGTACTTTTTGATCATTAAAAGGAATAATTTTTATTTAGTATAATGCCAACCTCAACGCGTCTCCCTTTCTCCCTCATAGAAAGGCGCGTTGGGAGAAGAAATAAATGCATATCTAATGCTAATGTTTGTATATGTAATTATACACATGATGGCAGCGTCACATTGATACGACAATCACTCTAAGTGCCGATTGGCGGGTGCGATCGCGTGAATCAAGAAAGTCGATTTATGAGATGTGGCGTTTATCAGCGCTATGCCATCGCTCGTGTATTTAAGTGGCGATCGTTACACGGAGAAAACGCTTTATTTTTATGCATTACTCTGATAGTTTTTTAAGAAATATACTAATTAATAAAAATTAAATAATAATGTACTATTTAACTTATTTATATGATATTAATTTTAGATATCCAAATACTAAAAGACAATTTTATTTAGATCAAAATATAGTGATTGTAATTGTCATGTCAGTAAAAATACGATAAAAAAGTTTCAATTCCTCATAATAACTTTGCATTTTAGATATTTATCTTTATAAAAGCTTTAAAAAAATAACTCGTTTCCTTCAAGACAAAGCCAGTTAAATCTCATAAAATATGATTACTTAATTGCTGAAAAAAGTTCATTTAATTTTATCTTAGTTAAATAAAGCAAAAAGTCTTGATAATTAATTAAGATAGAACCAATCATTTTGATTTAAATCAAGTTAAGTGTTGAAGTGCAGACTACTACAAAACTATTTCAAATATTTAGAAAACATGGATAGCGAAAACCGCCTACGCTATCAAACTGCTATGGTATCAACTTATTACCCTGAAACTAGTTTCCTTGACTATATTGTCATGCCTAATGGAACTGAGCAATCTCCAGGCTCGGATATCCTCACACAGCTGCATAGTGGAAAGGTCTTTATCGTTAACAGTCGTCGGCGAAATGGGTTAATACTATTCAAACGCTACCATGCAGAATTTGCCGGACCAGGTGCAGCTGTCGGAGGTGATTACGATCGCGATTGCCAAAATTTATTGCCGATAGGTAATTTGCAACTCTTGACTCCCGACTCTTATGAGGAGCGTCAGAAAGCTTACTTGATTAGACGGCAGTGGATTCGGTTAATCAAGCAAATTACAGAAAATCCAGTGGCTATTCAGCGAGTTCAAAAGATTCTCGATCAATTTGAGCAATACTTTGCACCAGAAACGGTGGATAAGTTGCCTGATATAGCTTTTGCTCTTTTGGTAGGTGTGCTGCCACAAACAGTGGGAATAGTACGGCGTTTAGGCAGCGATCAGTATACCCGATTTAATTAACTAGCCAACATAAACTGCGCTTTACTTTTCCCGGATTAAAAATTTTTCTTCCCTTTTCCCTTTTTGAAAGCAGGTTGTTAATATTAAAGATTTGTTAAAGCCGTTTGTAAGCGACTCAACGTGCGGAGGTTTTCCTCTGGGGTTCCTATTGTGATTCGCAATCCTCCACTGATATGTCGCACAAGAGTGCCGGCAGTTTTGAGTTTTTGGGTAAGATTTATTAAATAATCGTCTTGTTGTTTCAAGGCATTTGGTTTTAGTCGCAGGTAAATAAAGTTAGCAGCGCTTTCGGCAACTTGTAATGTAGGGTATTGAGATAAAGCTTCGATAAGTTTGGCTCGTTCAACGAGCATTTGGGGAATTGACTTTAATAACAGTTGGCGGTTTTGCAGAGCAATTAACGCCGCAGCGATAGAAACGCTGGGAAGATTGTAAGGTAAGCGCACTTTTTCTAGAATAGTGATTAACTCCGGATGAGCAATGCAATAGCCAACCCGATGAGCAGCCAAACGGAAGGCTTTAGAAAATGTCCGCATTATCATCCAGTTAGGACGTTGTGGTAATTCGCTAGCTAAGGTAGTCTGGCTAAATTCAAAATAAGCCTCATCAATTACTACCAAAACGCGATCGCTCAAATTTCTTAACCATGCCAATTCTGTCGCACTTAAAGCATTGGCTGTGGGGGAATTAGGATGAACTACAAAAATCACCCGAATCGGCGGATTTTGCGTTTGTTCTATCGCTTTATCAGCCGCTTGTAAATCAATTTCAAAATTCGCATCATTTCTACCCACCGTCACAACGGGAATGCCTAAAGTTTGCGCCAAAATCCCGTACATCGAGAAAGTGGGAGTAGCAACTAAAACCGAACCTTCTCCCCCTACACAACTCGCAATTAAAATTGAGCGAATTAGTTCATCTGAACCATTGCCAACGGAAATATTTCTAGCAGTGAAAAAAGATGGCGCGACATTAGCTGATTCATTCACATAAAGAGCGATCGCATTCTTCAGTGTCTCATGTCCGCCATCGGGATAACGGTTCGTTTCAATTCTTTGCTGATACTCCCAAGCAAGTTTTTCTTTTAACTCAGGTGACAAATCATAAGGACTTTCATTCGTATCTAGCCGATCCAATTGTGATGGAACTGGTTCTGCTGTACTACTACCGGGATGAGGTTTGTAAGCGCTAAATTTAGCTAAATCTGAACGGATAAATGGCAGCATAGTTAGTTAGGAGTTAGGAGTTGTAGAGACGCGTACTCCTTTGGAGAACCCGCAGGGTAATTTCGCGTCTCTACAGGAGTTAGGATTCTTGACTTTGAAAATTGGTAAGAACTTCATATTTTACAGCTTCATGGCATCTGGCAGATATAGGCGAATTGCTTGCCAAATTTCTGATGTGACATTGCCTAAAGCGTGATTGCTGTCAAGTTCAATTAACTCTACCCAAGGACGTAAACATGCAAAATCGCGGCTTGCTTGAATGGGGATAACTTCATCGTCTTTTCCATGCAAAATTAGGGTAGGGATGGGACGTTGCAGGTATTGTTCTTGATATTGGGCAGCATCGGTAACAAAATCGTAATGAAGGGGTAGCGATAGCTTTTCGCCATAGTGGTAAACTTCCAGATATTTTTCTTGTTGCCAACGCTGCAATTTTTCATCTCCCAGCGATGGCAACCAGTGAGATAAAAATCCAAAAGCCGGGGCTAATAAAACGATACGCTGCACTTGTAAATATTGTTGTCCTAAATGAGCTGCGGTTAAACCACCCAAACTTGAACCGATTAAAGTCACTGGTGCAGCATTTGGGGGAAATTCAGCAGCAACTTGTTTTAGCTGTCGCGTAATTGTCAGATGGGAAAAATCGCCCAAATTCAAATCGGGAATTTTTAACGTTGTGTGAATTTGGGCAAAGCGCGAGCTTATATCCCGCGCTTTCGCAGAATTTGGACTTGAAGCAAAGCCGTGGAGGTAAATGTAATGCAAGGGAGAGTGGGGGGAATTAGGAGTCAATAGTCCAAAGTCCAAAGTTTTTGCACCATTGACTATTGACCATTGACTTATAACTTTAATTACCGCATGGTGACAAATTCTTCTGCGGATGAGGGATGGATACCAACGGTGGCGTCAAAGTCTTTTTTAGTTGCACCCATTTTAACAGCGATCGCTACACCTTGAATTATCTCACCTGCATTTTCTCCTACCATGTGAGCGCCTACTACTTTGTCGGTGTTGCCATCGACTACCAACTTCATCATGGTTTTTTCTTGTGCGCCCGTTAAACTATGAAACAACGGGCGGAAGCGTGTACGATATACTTTGACGGCATCTCCGTACTTTTCTTGTGCTTCGGTTTCTGTTAAACCGACTGTAGCGGCTTCTGGGTTGGAAAATACCGCTGTAGGAACAGTTTCGTGGCTGAATAAACGGCGTATGCCACCAAATTCGCTATCAGCAAAAGCGCGACCTTCACCAATTGCTACCGGAGTTAAGTTAATTCTGTCAGTGACATCACCGACGGCAAAGATATTTTCTTGGGAAGTTTGACTAAATTCATTGACAGCGATCGCCATCATATTGCTGTATCCGGGTCCTTCGATATCACCTTCAACAAGATCCACTCCGGCATTTTCTAACCCCAATCCTTCGATATTCGGTATCCGACCGGTGGCAACTAAAAGCACGTCGGCAGTTATCGGTTCTTGGTCTGCTTCAGATAAAGTCAACTTTAAGCCTTCCGGCATTTTCTCAACTGTTTCGATCACATTATTCTTGATCAAGCGAATGCCGTGATTGGTCATTCCCTCTTCAATTCCGCTGCGAATGTCATCATCAAAACCTTTCAAAATTTTCTCACCTCTGGTAATCTGTGTCACCTCGGAACCAAGACCACGCATGATGCAAGCAAATTCTGTGCCGATGTAACCCGCACCAATAATAACGATGTGCTTCGGTTGCTGTTTCAGGTGAAAAATTTCGTTAGAAGTAATGCCATATTCCATACCAGGTAAATCTGGTTTAACCGGACGTCCACCTACAGCAATTAAAATTTTATCTGCGGTAACTTTGCGTCCATCAACTTCTACGGTGTGAGGATCTACTAAAGTAGCACGAGCGGGAATTAGATCGACACCGGCTTTTTCTAAAAAACCGATATGCAATTGCGATAGTCTGCGGACTTCTTTATCTATAGAAGTAATGAAATGTTCCCAATCCAACTCTGGTTCACCGACTTTCCAGCCATAACCTGCGGCATCATGAAATAATGCGGGAAAGTGAGAGCCGTAAACCATCAGTTTTTTGGGAATACAGCCGCGAATCACACAAGTACCACCAACTAAATCATTTTCAGCGATCGCCACTTTTGCCCCGTAGCTAGCTGCCCGCTTGGAAGATGCTAAACCACCAGAACCAGCACCAATGACAAACAAGTCGTAATCATACGTCATAAAAATTATCTTCCCTGCAAATAGGACAACTTCGCTAATTGTTTCTCTATAACTATTGAAACAAAAATTTATCTGTTAGTGCTTGCCCTGGTTTCCCCCCCCCAGGAATTATGGTTGGCGATCGCCACATAAATAAAAGTGATATCAAGCTTTATCTAGGTATCTAAATGTGAATCAGTGCGATCGCTAAACCGAAGAAGGTGTAAAATTTTAAACGGTGTTCCCAGCTTTCAGCATCAGTAATTTAGTAATCAAGGAACCAAAAAGCATGGCAACTAATTACACTAACGAAGCCATCCGTAATATCTTAATCGGGTTCGGATACCTAGCTCCTGATAGTAATCCTGGTAGCAATCCTCCCTGGAAGACGAATAATAACCCTTTGACAGATGAACGCACCGTCACAGCAATCAAAAAGTTTCAGCAAGATTACTCCCTCAAAGCTGATGGCATTGCTGGCGATCAAACCAAGAAGGTGTTGCATGATACAATTGTCCAACTTCAGAATAACTTGAAGCGCCACGGTTTTGCCACTGATGCTCAGATACCCTCAACTCAACCGTTTTATGGACCAAACACTTATGAAGCGGTCAAGAGATTTGAGCAAAAACAGGGTTTGTCGGTGAATGGTATTGCTGACAAGGAAGCGCGTAACCTTCTAAATCAACCAAGTTTAACACCGAGTAATATCAGGCTGATAGATGTTTGCATCCAATTCAAACAGAATCCGAAAAAGCCTAGTTATATTGAAGCGCTAAATTATTTACAAATCCAGTTAAGTTCAGACGTTTTAATTGAGTTTACCAACCAGTGGCGACAAACCAATGATGTCAATCCTGCAATAGTGAAGCTAACGGATGTGTGCAACTCTTATGTAGCCAAAACCCATCAAGATAAAGCGCTCAATTACTTACAAAGTCAGATATCTCCAGATGTATACAAGAGATTTACTGAACTTTGGAAGAAGTAGTAATATCCTGTCCCTTTAATTAACAGTAATAAAAACGTCGCAACCATCGTAGAGACGTTCCGGCGGAACGTCTTTACTGGAACGTCTTTACTGAATTCATGATATAATCTATGGCGAATTATACATATTGGACATAGGCGTGAAAATCAATGTAAAGACGTTCCGGCGGAACGTCTCTACGACGGTTAATGAATGCAACAAATTTAATTAGCTAGTTTTGCCATTCGGACGTTGGATAATCGTTTCCACAACCCGACGTTTTGCCTTGGGTTCGATTCCTACCAAGCGCACATATTCGTTACTATGTTCGGCGAGAAAAAATTCCAAAGTTGATATAGCATCAGATTCGGCATCAATTTGTGGAACCGCAAAACTTTGCCAAGAACCTGTGCGAAAGCGTCTTTCATCTACGTGTTCAATACCAATTTTATAACCTTGAGATAAAATCTGACGTACTTGCTCTTGTGTTTCTAAGGTCAAATGTGTATTTGAACCATTCGTTTTTGCAGGTTCGTTTGAACTACTTTTTGACGACTGACTAACCGGTGTGACAACGCTTGTAGGTGCAGATCGAGAATTTCTGCCTCGATTTAAGCGATTGTACTCATCAACCAACTGAGAATTTTCCACCCGTTTTTGTTCACCTACCATAAAATTGCCCATCTCAATTAAGTGAGACAAGCTAAAATCAGGGTTCTTAAATTCTGGTGGTTTCTCGGCACTGTTAACTATACGTCGAGATATCTGCTCAAAACCGACTTGATGGATAAAGTTGCGGATTTGTTCGTCATAAATGCGCGATCGCAAAGCACTAAAAAAGTCAATTGACTGATGGGGAAAATTATCTACAAATTGTTCAATTTCCCGTTGTGAAAGTCCATCCGCTTCAAAAATTCCACCAACAATTCCCACCTTGTCATCGCGGTCTGGTTCCCAGTAAAATTTATCCATCCGACCATCACGAATTAACGGTGCGTAGAGAGTGGAAAAATCATTACCTGTAACAATAATCGGCACCCGACGTAAAGGGTTTGAGTCATAGCTTCCAGGTAACTGCACATCAGTAGGATTATCAGCAATATTCATCAGTGTGGCATTTACCAACTGCGTATTTACAGTGTATTGCGTACCTTCATCAAAGCGTCCCGCACCGGCATCTAAATCGTTAATCATCAGCACGCACATTTTGCCGCGCACCTTGATTAATTCTGCTGTTTCTCGATAGCGCAGACGAATCAGACGCGCAGGATCTCCCGCATCTGGACTTTCCAGTTCACCACCAGAAATCAGAGTTACCTCAATACCCATTTTCTCGAAGACTAACTCACATTGAAAAGTCTTTCCCTCACCTTTGCGTCCATGAATTCCCAAAATTACAGGTACTCGCACACCGGGAATATTCAAAAAGTTTTTAGTGATGTGGACGGCAAGTTTATCTAGAAAGCGAGGAGCAATATAATAACCCATGAGTCTGTCAACGAATATTTAATACTTGTTCATCTAATGTTAGTTTTTTCTAGGGTACAACGGCTCACCAATTTTTTCTAACAATTAATTTAATCCTACCGTGCCAAACGCTGGACAAAATCTATGTGTTCTTCACTATTTAACCCTTGTTGCACCACTGCTAAAACTTTTGTCATCTCTGCGGCACGTAATGCGGGCAAATCCAACCACAAACCGGGAAATACGCGACTTTTGATGATATTATTTGCATCCGGTTCTAGTAAGACATACTCGCTATTTTACAAGCTGAACCAGTTAAGTTTATTTTCTAAAATCTGCCAAAGGATATATTCTTGAACACCGTTACGACGGTATACTATTTTCTTGTCATGTAAATCATTTGCCGCGCTGCTAGCTGCAACTTCTACAACTAACTCCGGGGCACCTTCTACATAATCATCATCACTAATACGTGCTTGTCCCCCCAAGCGTTGATCAATTAACAGTACAACATCGGACTGTGGCTCATTATCTAAATCCAGGCGTACTGTGACATGATCACCTAACTCTACGCCTGGAGTAGCGATTTTATAAGTCCACAACCAGCCGATAAGATTAGCGTGAGGTTTTCCATGACTATTAAAACGTAGAGGTGACGCGATATACACTATTCCTTCTATCAGTTCTGCTTTTTTAATATGCGGCATCGCGGTATATCGGCGTTCAAATTCGTTGCGAGAGAGGCGATCGCCACTTTCTAATGGTGGTATACTTTTTACCGATGCTGTCATTAGCAGATTCCTTAAAGGAGTGTTGCTGCATTCAGTATACTGCGGATTTGACGACAGCAACCGATAAATCACCGATTGACGAGTGAAAGCGTTTTGCCACAAAATCAGTAAATGTACTGCCCTTAACAATCTAAAATTTCCAACTGTAGATTTCTCGTTGTTATTTGTACTACTTGCAGAATTATTATTTTTAGGTTATCAGATGTTCATATCGATTTCTTAAATCTTATTGACGAGGAATTGCATGATAAACAAAAAATTTTATTGGTTAAAAATAGCTTTTCAATTTAAAGGCTCGATTTTTTCAGCAATTTCTAAAAAAGTTGTGGCTTTTGGTTTATTCGGTGTTTTCATTTCTCTACTTTATCATTTAAAACTGCCTGTTTCTCAGCCTATTTTTGAAAGCGTTATTCCCAGTATTGTTTTAGGTTTATTACTTGTTTTTCGCACAAATACAGCTTACGATCGATTTTGGGAAGGAAGAAAATGCTGGGGTTCTATGGTGAATAATACACGAAATTTAGCACGGCAAATTTTGGTATCGATTGATGAAATAACCCCAGAAGATAAAAACAATAAAATTATCGCATTATATTTATTGGTAGGTTTTTCTGTCGCAACTAAATTGCACCTGCGGGGAGAACCTGTTAATAGTGAGTTAGAAGAACTCATGGGACATTCTCGATATATAAAACTAAAAACTTTGAATAATCCCCCCTTAAAAATTGCTTTCTGGATTGGTGATTATTTAGAGAGACAACACAAGCGTAATTGCCTAAATAATTATCAGCTAATAGCTATACAAGACTTATTAAATAATCTCGTGGATAATTTAGGAGCTTGCGAACGTATTTTAAAAACGCCCATACCTCTAGCTTATGCTATCCATCTGAAACAATTAATATTAATATATTGCTTCTTATTACCTTTTCAACTAGTGCAAAGTCTGGGTTGGTGGACGGGTTTAATTACAGCTTTGGTTAGTTTTACTTTATTTGGCATTGAAGCCATTGGTTTAGAGATAGAAAACCCCTTTGGTCATGATGAAAATGACTTGCAATTAGACAATATTTGTAACACAATGAAACGGAATATAGATGATTTAATTAATTTTAATCCATATGTGCGATCGCATCATGAGAATATCAACAATTAAGATTACACTAGTTAAATTTCTATATTACTTGCTTGCTCCAAACGTTCAATTTCTGCTTTTGCAGCTTCTAATAAATCCTGCCAATTATCTGGAGGATTGCCAATATCTAACATTGCTTGAAATACCCGATAA
The DNA here is from genome assembly GCF_000582685.1 of [Scytonema hofmanni] UTEX 2349. Lineage (GTDB taxonomy): Bacteria > Cyanobacteriota > Cyanobacteriia > Cyanobacteriales > Nostocaceae > Hassallia > Hassallia hofmanni. The sequence continues at coordinate 1,364,559 of NZ_KK073769.1, read as the reverse complement.
GCATCTGTTTTACTATCATAAGCTCGTTTTGATTTTTCATCATTAACCCAAGCAAAAACAATTATTTTCCTCTCTAGATGATATCGAAAAAATAATCGATACTGCTGGAAGAATTTGGCTCTAAACCAGTGTTTGTAATCATCTCCAAGAGTATCTCCTTGACGATATTCAATCCTTGTCGGGTCTTGGGGAATTATTTAAAATGCTAATTTAACTATAGCCGCTAGACGCTTTGTGGCATTTTTATTCTTATATTCTTGGGGATATTTTTGATGTAAATTTTCAACCTGTTTCTGTAATTCCTCAAACTGAGCGAGAAATAAAGGATGGGCAAATATGCTCCATCCATTAATTACTAAAGGTTGATTCTTAGACATAAATTAGACATAAATTTCTCGACAAATCTATTCATCCCTGTCATCAAGTGGTGCATCAAGGTCAAAATCCACATCTGCAACCAAGGACTTAACACGAAAGACTAAATCGGAGTCGATCGCTTGTAAATGTTGGGGATTATTTTCGATATCTCTAGCCAGGAAATTCAAAAATTTCTCCAGCACGGGATCGTTTTCTGCTGTGTCCGCACGCGAAATAAGTACCCGACCATCGGGTTCGATTGTATAGCGAATTTTATCACGCTTATTCAATCCCAGAACCTTGCGAACAGCATCGGGAATTGTTGTTTGATAGCGATCGGTAAGGGTCGATTCTGAAATTGGGGTTGGTGTTTGGGTCATAATCGCCTCTAAACCCATGTGCAAACATAATAATTTTAAAGTAATGCAATTGCATTGTCATGTCAAGGTGATTTTGCACCGAGAAATTAGGTTGCTTTCGGTGTAATGCAAAATTATAGTTCTTCAGCTATTGGTCTTGGCGATCGCACCACCAAATATTCTCTCAAACATGCGATACTCCAGAGGAGTCGCTTCGCGAACGGTATCTTCTCAGTACTTTGATCGCACCAAAAATACATGTTCTCCAAAATGCGATTACTTTTATATTATGCTGGCGATCGCACCAAAAATCTTCTCTAAAAAAATGCGATCGCCTCTATAATATTTGCAGAAAATCAAGTGCGTTAGCGCAGCCCAACTCAGGCATCGCCTAACTTTGTTATTTTTACTCTTCTTTAGAGAAATCTGGTAGTTTTAGCTGTAATTGTTGTACTTGCTCTACTGTTAACCCTGTAATTCGTGCTACTGTCTCCACTGGTAAACCCTCACGTAGGGAATTAAGTGCTACTTTTTCTAATGCTTTTCTTTCCCAGCTTGTGATGATTTCCATATATTCCTCCCTTTCTTCTAATCCCATTGTACTGATTACTGCTTTAAAAGTTTGTTCTTCCGCTTCATTTAAATTTAAATAAGTATCAACAAAGCCAGAAATCAGTTGCATTCGTGCGGGGTCTAATTTTAGAGTAGTTAATAGCCGCAAACATTCTGCTTTCACCTGCGGACGTTCTTCTGGTGAAATATTCATTTTTGCCATTAATGCTGCGGCAATTGGGTTTTGTTGATTTAAATAATCTCGCCAACTAATTCTATTTAATTGAATTGCTGCAAATTCAAACTTGAGTACATCTAAATTATGAAACGTAATGCTATGTATTTTTGGTTCTGGTCTGAGTGGTTCATCAAAAGAGAAAATTACGACGGGATAAATTGGTAAATCGTATTTTTCGTAAAGTCTGGCAAAGTATTTAAACATTCGTTTGGCAAAATCTTGCTGTGTGTAAGATTGAGCTTCAACATGAATTAAGAAGAAAGTATCTTTTTCTTGGTATTTTACTTTTGCAAGTAAATCTATGATTTTTTTATCTCCGGCAGTCACATCGACAAGTACTTCCTCTGGTAAAAATTGAATGGAGTTTTTATCTATATCGCAAGCAATAGCAGGAAGAAATAGGTCGATGAATTCCGTAAAAAATGTAGAGATTAATTCTTTAAATAAGCGGTCATGGTCGATAGTCATAATTTTTAATAGCAATTTTTATTATGCTATCATTAGTGCGTAGTTTACCGCCGTAGGCATCGCCTAATTTTATCCCTTACCTTAATATCAGAATTTGAGTAATAAAATATAACAGTTTAGAGGTAGTGCGATCGCATCATGAGAATATCAACAATTAAGATTACAACTGCATTTTTTTAGGGCTAACCTCAAATGCTAAATCAGCACGATAAAAACATACATTGAATTCCAAGAAAAAATTCATCTGCCCTAAAACTAAGGGAGCATTTCTGTCTCTTGTCCAAGCAAAAGCTAATTCCACAGTTGGAAATTGTTCGACTGTTGCGATCGCAACCAATGCTCTTGCTTCAAATCTAGACAAATTACCTCCCAACGGAACGGAAAGTGTTTGACGTTCCCAAACAGCCCCCAACCTCAATCCGATTTCGTAAGGTAAGACATTAACACTTGAACCTGTATCGAGTAAACCCGATACATTCAAAGAATGATTCTGATAGGTTAGGGTCAAAGGAAGATAAGGAAATGTACTTAATGCACCTAACTCTGAGTTAACCTCAGTGAACCCAAATCTGACTTTATCAACCATTTGTTACTGCTTTTGTTTCTGCTAAAGCTTTTGCTAAAACAGCAGCAGCTTCAAAAGAATCATGTAGACCAAGGTTTGCGGTTTTACCTTGAGCATCTAATGGAACTAAACCAGATTCGTTCACCATTTCAGTTACCAGGAAATGCAGTAATAAGAGTTTATCGGTGTGAGATAATTCTTTTAAATGGGGCAAAAGTTCGGTGAGAGACATAAAATCGACTTAATAAATAGGTTGATAATTGAATTATATAGTAAATGTTGTTGAATTTTAGCGCAACGCACCCTACTAGCGAATAGCACTTACTAATTTTGGAATAGTTAGCTGAAGTTGTGATTTTAATATATAGCGTTCAGTCATCTAGAGAAAGTTATGCCTATAAAAGTGAAAATACCTCTTGAATAAAAGAGTCATATTGTTGCCTTGAATTCTCACTCAATATTTCTGTGAGATTAAAATAAGCGGAAATAGTTGAGTCATTTTGAATACGAGTATGCACTTCACTTGTAATACAGCTAGCAACGAGAATCGTTCTAACCTCTGAGTTTCTAACTTTTGCTGACTCAAAGGATTTTTTAGCAGCTCCATAACGTTCAAGTGCTCCAGCAGGATCGGCGCCTCCTTTCACCTCAATTACACCAACTGTTGTACCCTGATTATTTAAAAGTGAAATATCTGGCTCACTAGAAAAGAGTATTGAGGTGTGGTTAGCCAACATGACACCTCGATAGCATTCAATATTTCCTAGTTGTTCCTCAAGTTTCTCAGGATTATATAATTCGATTGCCGTATTCAACCGTGGGATAAAAGCAGCAAGAAGATTATGTTCCTTTGCCTCTTTGATAATAAGTCTTTGCACAACTTTTTCTGCTTCTTCACCAATAGCATTACGCCATGAACCGTCAATTTGTGCGCCCGTTGAGGCTAATAAGATTCCATATAATTCTTCCTGTGTCAGACTTTCTATTGAACTATCAATTATCAGCGATATATGTTCATTAAAAAGTTGAGAAAGTGCTAATGCTTTATCTTCTGTCAAAAAATATCTATTTTCTTCATCGGTTTCAATCTTCTTTACATCTACTCCGACTAAGTACTTAACGGCTTTTTGAGAAAGTGCCGCTATATTACGATAATAACCTAATAGCTTAGAGTGTTCTCTAATTAGCCTGGGGTGACAAAATACCTGAATTAACTGCAAGCTGGGATGTTGATTAATGTAGCTAAATGCATCTTCTCCAATGCCCCAATTTGCCAAGTTTTCCCAACTATACAAATGCTTAATAGGTAATAATGCATTAATTTTCGCATTAAAAGAGAGCGTCTTATATTCCTTAAGTTTGCGATAAAAGAAAGTCGAACGCAAACGATAGTTGACGCGATTTGCTTCAGTTAAGAGATTATTTTCCTCTGTTGTCACAGTGCAGCTTTTCCCAAATATATACACATTTACGCAATTCTGAGCGACCGTGATTTCCCATTTGCTGACTACTATTACCTTTTCCTTGCCCTAATATCCAAATGTGTCGTGTTACCAGCCCAAAAGACTCTGCTATATCAGATAAAATTAGGTCTACAGGAATTTCCTCTCCAGCATATCGAACGTTGTCGTTTACCATTGTCACTATGCCTCCAGCTTTGAGGATTCGAGCTAATTCATAGATGACAAAGCACATTTCATAAAAATAATTACGTAGCATTCTGGTAATATTTTTGTTATTCAACTTACCTTCTGTTCCATAATTTTCCAAAATTCCTAATACTTCTTGTAACGCAGCCTGATTTTGGAAAGTTAAATCTATTTTTAAGAAATCCTGATAACGTCCTATATCAATATAATAATTTTCTAAATAATTGCGCTTATCTCGATTTTCGACAGTACACGACAACATTGTTTGGCGTAAATGCTTGACTTTTTCTTCACTGCATCCTAAGTATGCAAGTTCAAGAGCATAGGTGCGAGTGTAATCATATCTATTGGCATAAGGTGGTGAAGTTATGACAAAATCAATACTGCTTTCTTCGATAGTCGGAAGAATTTCTAAACAAGAGCCTTGAAAAAGTTTAGGTTCCGGCTTTTCAACTGTATCTTGCAATGATAAACTATTATCAAATAAATTCAACTGTATAGAACTGACATCTAAATCTGATGCAATTTGCTTTAGTTTTTGGTTAATTGCATTATCAAAATTTAAAATTTCCCCTTTATTAAATTCATTTTTTCCTTTAGAACGACCTGAGCGAGTATCCCAACGTAGATATTGACCATCTTTTCTGGTATAGCTAGTATCTTCCAGTATACAAAAAGCAGCATACAAAAGTAGAGAACGTATATCTTCATCACAAATATAATTATTACAATAAAATAAATAACCTATTAACTTATTTTCATTTAGAGAAGAGAATGCTCCTTGTGTAATTGCAATATGATTAAATGTATCAGTCTGGTTGTAGTAATCTAAAAAATTTATTGTTTTCAAATGCAAAATTACTGTATTTAATAAGTTTACATTAATCTTTTGAGACGCAAGCCGAGATTTCGTGGCAAAAATGCCCACAGGCAAAAGTTCAATTCCTATAGATTGCCACCCCAAGGCACTTGCAGCGAATAGAGATGAGCCAGATCCCGAAAATGGATCAAGTAGAATACCAGGTTGTGGCTTTAAGTTTTGAAGAAGATAAGTAACTAGCTTTTCTGAAAAACCTTCTCTATATTTAAACCAGGAAGAAAATGGAGCTTGCTTATTATCTTGGAAACTCACCAAACTTCTATCTAAATAGGGATTAGGAAGAATCTTTGAGTAAAATTTTTGGTAAAGAGTATTTCGATTAATGAAAGAAGAATCGATTGGCACAAAGTTGCTTAATGGTAACTTGTTATTCATCATCATCTCAACTTTTTGTAAATTTTATTTATATCAGAAATGACTTTTGAACACCAAAAAACATTTTCTTGGCTTTTACAGCAAATTTCAGATAGATGAGGTACATACGTAAAACCTAAAACCCACTCTAAGACGTAGCAATGCTACGTCTCTACATGTATTTTATAACGACGCAATCTGCTTTTATTACCCCCACTTACTTATTTCCAAAAATCCTAATCCCTATTTTTCACAACTTTCTAATACCTCTTTCCAAACCTTGACAGACGCCTGTAAGAAAATCTAAATTCAAAGTTGCGATCGCATCACTTGGTTTGTGATAATGTGGATTTCGCATAAATGCGGTATCTGTCACCATAATTGCTGGATAACCCGCATCCCAAAAAGGTGCATGATCGCTTAGTCTCATATCGGGAACAATTATGCCTCTATTTGGCACAGGTAGCCATTCGCTAGGTGTACCAGATTGACGAATACTGCGACTCAGATTAATTAAATCGGGCAATGTCCGTAAATTGCCAATTAAAGCAATAAAATCGCCTTTATTTGGATAAAAGCGTTCTAAAGGTGGGGGATAATTTTGCGAATTAGGAGTTGCATCGCAATAACCCAACATTTCCAAAGACATCATCAAACGAAGCGATCGCTTTTCTTGCTTTAACTTAGCTGCATAATCAGCGCTACCAACTAAGCCATATTCTTCCAGATCAAAAGCTACCAATCGCAAAGGATATTTAATTGGCTGCGTGGCAAACATCCTTGCCAATTCCAGCAACACAGCTACACCTGTAGCATTATCATCAGCTCCTGGTGTTCCTGGTACAGCATCATAGTGTGCTGCAATTAAAATAGGTGGTAAATCCTTCTTTGAAAATCTCTCCAATGGAGGTAAATTCAAGATCAGGTTTTTACCAGCTTTGCCGTTTGCCTCAAAGGTGTGGATTTCCACACTTCCCGATTGTTCAAATTGTTCGCGAATGTATTGTTGGACAAAAAAATGTCCGCCAGTCGCCAAATACGGATCGCGATCGCGGGCTATAAACCTAAGATGAGTTTGCAGCTGCTCTTTTAAATTCACATGAATTATAGCAATGAACGCTGTTTCAAGTGTAATTCCCAACTGCAAGATAGAATAAATCAAGCATTGCTTGCAAACAAATAAAATTTATTAGACACTTAGGAGAACAGCAACGCATGGGCAAGGTAGTCGGCATCGACTTGGGTACAACCAACTCAGTAGTCGCCGTCATGGAGGGTGGCAAGCCGGTGGTGATTGCCAATGCAGAAGGAATGCGAACAACCCCCTCCGTCGTTGGCTTCAGCAAAGAAGGCGAAAGAGTCGTTGGGCAAATGGCACGGCGTCAAACCGTCCTCAATCCCCAAAATACCTTTTTTGCCGTAAAACGCTTCATTGGGCGCAGGTATAGCGAACTGAGTTCAGAATCAAAGCGAGTACCCTACACAATTCGCAAAGACGAAGTAGGCAGTATTAAAATAGTCTGCCCTAAACTCAGTAAAGACTTCGCCCCAGAAGAAATTTCCGCAATGGTGCTGAAAAAACTGGCAGACGATGCGAGTCGTTATTTAGGCGATACAGTCACCGGGGCAGTAATTACCGTACCTGCTTATTTTAACGATTCTCAACGGCAAGCAACGCGAGATGCTGGTCGAATTGCCGGTTTGGATGTATTGCGAATTCTTAATGAACCTACCGCAGCTTCTTTGGCTTATGGATTGGATCGCGGTGAGACGGAGACAATCTTAGTATTTGATTTGGGTGGTGGCACCTTCGATGTCTCGATTTTGGAAGTTGGCGATGGCGTGTTTGAAGTTAAATCCACTAGTGGAGATACGCAGTTAGGCGGTAATGATTTTGACAAGAAAGTAGTTGATTGGTTGGCAGAGCAATTTCTGGAAACAGAAGGAGTAGACTTAAGAAGAAGCGATCGCCAAGCTTTACAACGCCTCATGGAAGCTGCGGAAAAGGCTAAAATTGAACTTTCCGCCGTCAGCGTTACCGATATTAACTTACCCTTCATCACCGCTACTGAAGAAGGTCCTAAACATATCGAAACTCGCTTGACTCGCTCGGAATTTGAAGCTTTATGCACCGACTTGGTAAGTCGGGTCAGAACACCAGTCAAAAGAGCGTTGAAAGATGCCGGTTTAACACCTGAGGATATCGATGAAGTTGTCTTGGTGGGTGGATGTACCCGCATCCCCATGATAAAGCAGTTAGTACGTGACTTAATCGGCATCGAACCCAACGAAAATGTGAACCCCGATGAAGTTGTGGCAGTTGGTGCGGCAATTCAAGCAGGTATTCTCGCTGGAGAACTTAAGGATGTGCTGCTTTTGGATGTCACGCCTTTATCTATCGGCTTAGAAACCATCGGCGGTGTCATGAAAAAGCTGATTCCCCGCAATACAACTATACCAGTACGTCGCTCTGACATTTTTTCCACATCAGAAAATAACCAAAATACCGTGGAAATTCACGCTGTCCAAGGTGAACGGGAAATGGCAGCAAATAACAAGTCTTTAGGACGGTTCAAGCTGTATGGCATTCCGCCAGCACCACGAGGAGTCCCACAAATTCAGGTATCTTTTGATATCGATGCCAACGGTATTTTACAGGTAACGGCTTTAGATAGAACTACAGGACGAGAGCAAAGTGTGACGATTCAAGGTGCTTCTACCTTAAGCGAGTCGGAAGTTAACCGAATGATTCAAGATGCTCAAAAATATGCTGATGAAGACCGGGAACGTAAAGAACGAGTAGAAAAGCGCACCCGTGCCGAGGCTTTAATTTTATCATCAGAAAGACAACTCAGAGAAGTGGCGCTAGATTTTGGAATGCAATTTGCCCGAAACAGGCGTCAACGAATTGACACTATTTGTCGGGAACTACGCGAAAGTTTACAAAAAAATGATGATCGCGGTATTGACCAAAGTTACGCTGACCTGCAAGATGCTTTATACGATCTAAATCGGGAAGTGCGGCAGTATTATGCTGACGACGAAGAGGATGACTTGTTGGGTACGATCAAGGAAATCTTCACCGGCGATAAAGATAAAGAACGTCAGCGAGACAATTTAAGAGATAACTCTCGCGATCGCGATTCCTATGGCAGAGACTACCGTAGCAACACAGACTACGGCAACAACAGGGATTACAGTAGTAACAGAGATTACAGCGGCAATAAAGACTACGGCAACAACAGGGATTACAGCGGCAACCGCGACTATAGAGACAAAGACAGTCGTCCCTCCTCCTATGACAGCGGTTCTTCACGGCGATCACGTTCAAGTTTCCAAGATAACTGGGATGATGAAGACGACGATTGGTTATAGTACTTTTGAATGGGCGGAGTTTTCCGCCCTTGTATTATCAGATTAGTAGCGCCAAAATGAAGTTGATTGATTCGGATTTGCGTTCTCGTAACAAGTAATAGTTAATAGCACTATTAGCCATTAAATATTAATAAAATCTAAAATATATAGTTAAACTGACTATGCAAAATTTGCAGAATTTTCGCGATTATTACGAGATTTTAGGAGTACCTAAAGAAGCCTCAAGTGAGGAAATTAAAAAGAATTATCGCCGATTAGCACGGCAGTATCACCCAGACTTAAATCCGGGAAACAAAACAGCCGAAGACAAATTTAAGGATATCGGTGAAGCTTATGAAATCCTTAGCGATCCAACTAAACGAGCGCAATACGATCAGTTTAGCCGCTACTGGAATCAAAGAGGCTTTAGTGGCAATTCCCAGACATCAAAGGGTAAAGGTTGGGGTAATAAGGGCGATCGCACTAATACTCAAGATGTAAATCCTAGCGATTTTGCCAACTTTGAGGACTTTATTAATCAAGTTGTCGGTGTAAAAAATGATAAAAATGGGGCAAGTGATTCTACTAATGGTGCTAACCGCGATCCATATCGTAGCCCCCGAAGCAAAGTTGAATACACAGTACCAAAAACTCCTCGCAGTACCCGTCGAGATATAGAAGCGAGATTAACTTTACCACTAGAAAAAGCTTATGTAGGCGGTAATGAACGCATTCGCTTAGAAGATGGGCGATCGCTAGAAGTGACTATGCCTCCAGGTATGGTAACAGGTCAAACCATCCGCCTGCGTAACCAAGGCGTTGGTGGTGGTGACTTGTATCTAAAAATTACCGTTGAACCGCATCTTCTGTTTAAATTAGAAGGCTTAAATATATTTTGCCAAGTACCCGTGACTCCCAGCGAAGCCGTTTTAGGGGGACAGGTAGAAGCACCAACTCTCGATGGACCCGTGAAAATGTCAATTCCCCAAGGAGTTAGGTCTGGTCAACGATTCCGACTCGCTAATAAAGGCTACCCCAACGAAGCAGGTAAACGTGGCGATCAATTGGTAGAAATTCAGATAGTTACTCCGAAAACTATTAGCCAAGAAGAAAAAGAATTATACGAAAAATTGCGGCAAATTGAAACCTTTAAACCCCGCGCTGATTTACTGGGATAGGAATGAGGGAGTGTATCTACCTTTAATAATGAGGTTATATCCATCCTGTACAAGCTTAACCAAATGAGTAATAGCATTCCAGTCAAAAAAATCTTGATTTTGGCAGCAAATCCTAAACAGACATTGCGCCGGGGGGTGCATCCCAGTTTTTATTATTCGATGACGTAGCAATGCTACGTCTCTACAAGGAAATTGGATCAGAGATTGGGCGTGCGATCGCTACTGCTAAATTTCAACAACATTTGGTATTTCCTGTCAATCCCTAAGTCCTAAAATAAACAAGCATTCCGCCTTAGACTACTTTCGAGACTTGCTGCCGCATAGGAATTTGAACCACAAACTCCGTTCCTTTTCCAGGTTTGGAAAAAAATTCTAATTTGCCACCATGTTTTTCGGTGATGATTTGATAGCTGATAGCCATTCCCATTCCTGTTCCCTTGCCCACAGGTTTTGTTGTAAAGAACGGATTGAAAATCCGTTTTTGAATCGATTCGGGGATGCCAGACCCATTATCAGCGATGGCAATTTTTACCCATAAAAAATCAACAACAGAAGTACGAATCGTGATGCGACAGGGATTATCCCGGATTTCCTGATAAGTTCGTTTGGCATTAAATTCTTCGAGGGCATCAATCGCATTTACTAGAATGTTCATAAACACCTGGTTGACCTGTCCGGCATAACATTCTACATTAGATAAATTGCCGTAGTCTTTGATAACCTCAATTTCTGGGCTTTTGTCAGTGGCTTTGAGGCGGTGCTGCAAAATCATCAAAGTATTGTCGATGCCTTCATGAATATCCACCGCTTTGAACTCACTTTGATCTAAGCGCGAAAAGTTACGCAGTGACAGCACAATATCCCGAATGCGCTCTGTTCCAATATTCATTGATTGCAATACCATAATCGCGTCTTTTTCCAGAAATTCTAAATCGATGGTTTTGCGTTCAGTTTGAATTTCGACTGGTGGGTTGGGGAAATAACGGTGATAAAGCTGGACAAGTCGCAGTAAGTCATTGGTGTATTGGCTGATATGGCTGAGGTTTCCGTAAATAAAGCTAACAGGATTATTAATTTCATGAGCAATGCCAGCCACCATTTGACCTAAGGCAGACATCTTTTCGCTTTGAATCATCTGAGCTTGCATCTTATGCAAATTATTAAGCGTATTTTCTAACTCTTGGCTTCTTTGCTGCAAGTCTGTTTGAGACTCTTCTAACTCACAAATGATTTTCTTCAGTAAAAATTCCTTTGTGGCAATTTGAGATTCTAGCTGACGACGTTCAGTTTCAGAACGTTCGAGCTTTTTCCGCAAGATGCGGGTTGTCTTTTCTAACTCTTGAATCTGTATGGAATTGTCTTGGTTATCCATACATCACTCATTTTGTTCCCATTAGCAGTGTGACAAAGGTTTTGTTGTGAAATTGCGTTTGACCTCCACCCACCAAAGGAGCAATTTCACCGTAAGCGTAGAAACCACAACAGGGTAATGCCTCTGGTAAATGAGTTTTGACAAGCTGATACTCTTTTATAGTCAGAGTTCCCAGAATTCGTCTACGAGCTCCACAGGAAATAAGCAATGCTGCTGTTGGCTCTACACCAGGATAATGGGCGATCGCATTTTTCAGGGATGTCTCAGAAGCTGATAATATATTTTCACGAGTAGCATCGGTAATTTGCACAATTGCCTGTTCAGGAATAGCTGAAAAGAATGTCATACTACCAGATTGTTGATCGTAACCTTTAGGCGCTCTCATATAGAAATGGTTTTGCGAATCAAAAACTGCTAAGGCATGAATCGCATAGTTGACTGCAAATCCTTCTTCACCAAGATAATGCTGATAGAAATCTAAGGCACGCTGTCCATCAATTTCATAAACTACATTGCCATTCACTTTTGTGACACGACTACGTTGGCTGACAGGAGTCCAACCACTGGCAACTCCGTGTCCAAATAGTAGTTTTCCAGAAAACAGCAGCACTGGCACTGAATCACTTAATACTTCACCCTGGAAAAATTGATAGGTCTTTTCAAAGGTATAGTCATCGGCAGTGATTCCCCCAATTATGGGAATATCCTCTCCCAGACTTTGTTTTAAACCTTCTAAAATCAACACCTCATTGCTCGTCAGACTTTCGGGGAAGGTGAGGCATAATTGTGGCAGAGATGCACTTTTTGCTTTTGCTTGTGCGATCGCTTGTTGGGCTGCCAATGCTGGATTTTTGGATGCTTCTCGTCCAATACCTGAATGAATTTCCACATCGTTGCCAGCAAACAGCATTAAGACAAGAGAATCTTGTTGAAACTCCAGAATTGAAGAGATTTCTCCATTTGTAGTTCCACCAATCAACTCAATTCCGGGAAAAGCATTCTGAATGTGCTGCAAAATTAAGGCATGGTCAAAGTCTATAGCTGCAAATAAAAGTCCAGCCTGAGGAGTTAACCCAGCAAGAGAGGAGATACATTCAGTTAGAATTTCAGCGATCGCGCTTTGAGAATCAGGATCGTCACTATGACCAACAACAACTCGAAACATAACTACACTCATTGTAATTTTGAATAGTAGCGTGCCAATCCAATTCGGAGTGCCACCTACACTTAGATTTCCCATAAGTGGGAAATAAATCTCAGTTCACCTGACTTTTTATCATCAAAAGCTGTGGAAAGTTGACGTTGGTAATCACTCAAAAAGTGTACTAAGCTCAAAGGAAATCGCCAGAGTCATACGTAGAGACTACCAAGTGCTACGTCTAATCAAGGGTTTCGGGCAACGCATAATTAAATTTATACTCCTATGTCTAAAGGAAATAGGGTAAGAGATTTCCCGTGCGATCGCCTACTCAGCCATCCTCAGGTTTAAAATAAGAAAAAACTTGATCGTGACTCAAACAACCGTGAATCAAAACGGGGCAATGCCACAAAGGAGTGATACTTATTACTCCCTACTAGGACTGCATCCCTCGGCATCGGTAATCGAAATCCGTCATGCTTATCGGGAACTGAGCAAATGCTTTCATCCAGATACTACAGACTTACCTACTGCGATCGCTACTGCTAAATTTCAGCAACTCAACGAAGCTTACGCCACTCTCAGCAGCCCAGAACGCCGATTAAGCTACGATTTAAAAATTGGCTACTCTCGAAGCGGCATCATTCAAGCACCCGCTGACTTGAACCATCCCGTAGCTAAATTTTATGATTGGTCAAAATCAGCTTACCTTGATGCGAGTGATCGCCCGCTCTCACAAGGCGAAATTTTTGCTTTATTTATTATGGGGTTAACTATTCTCGGTTGTTTATTATTGGCGATCGCCATCGGCTTAACTCGTGGCGACGCTGCTTATCGTACACAAGTTACACCACCAACGCCAGTAATTCAAGAGCAAATTTACCGTTTTTCTCATACGAGTAATCCTCTCGAAATTAAGAAGTAAAAATTATTTTTTTTATCCTTGACTCTTGACGCAAATAATGAATAAAGTTTCTGCCGATACTCCCTTATATAACCACCCCCTACCTCAGATTGAGCAGTGGTTAAAAAACCAAGGTTGTCAGCAAGATGAGCAACAACCGCATTGTTGGCATGTCCAGCGACCATTATGGCAAGCGCAAATCTGGCTGGACATTGAGCAAATCGTCGTGCGATATTTCCCTTCCGAACAAAAAGGGCAAGATATACAGCGATCGTTCAAGTATTCCCTCAGTCGGCAAGATATAGAACAAGCGGTTTTTTCAGGACCATGAACTAGGGACTGGGGACTGGGGACTAGGGACTAGGGGGAAAGAAGAATTATTCTCCTTGTCTCCTTGTCTCCTTGTCCCCTTGTCCCCCCCCTCCCACTCTCCCACTCCTCTTCATACCTTACCAAACCGCCTTTCCCGTTGCTGATAAGCAGATAAAGCGCGGTGAAATTCGGTGCGGTTAAAATCGGGCCACAGAGTTTCGGTGATATAAATTTCCGCGTAAGCCATTTGCCAGAGAAGAAAATTTGAGATTCGCATTTCCCCACTAGTGCGGATTAATAAATCTGGGTCACAAATTCCTGCCGTGTAGAGATGACGCTCAAAAGTTGCTTCATCAATTTCATCAGGTTGAAGTAAACCTTGCTTTACTTGCTCGGCGATCGCTTGACAAGCCTGTAAAATTTCTTGTCGTCCACCGTAGTTTGTGGCAACAGTAAATCGGATAGCGCGATTATCCTTAGTTTCTTCCATTGAACGGGAAATTTCTTCTTGAAGAATACGCGGTAAAGCGGGCAAATTTCCCACAAACCTAATTTGCACATTCTCTTCCAGCATTTCGCGCAATTCTTGACGCAAAACTCTTTGGAACAAAGTCATCAAAAAATCAACTTCTTCCTGAGGTCTTTTCCAATTCTCAGTCGAAAAAGCATAAGCCGTCAGCGCACCAATTCCCCAATCCTTACAACAGCGAAGCAAATCCTTGAGTGCATCAACACCGTGTTTGTGACCGATAAACCTGGGTAGCCCTTGACGTTTAGCCCATCGACCATTGCCATCCATAATCACCGCAACATGTTTGGGCAGTAATTCTCGCTTTAAGTCAGTCGGCAAATATTGCAGTTGTGTATGGTGTACTGTCATTTTTTATCTCGCGAAGCAGTCGATGGTAATCCAAGTAAACGTGAAATTAGGGCTAGTGCCTTACTACGAATCTGACGTACCAAGCTTAACAGACCTGGAGCTACGGCTTCTCGATCTACAGTTGGGGATAATCGAGCCTCTAAAGACTCTTTCAGCTTCGCGAGTGTCAGCGGTCTATTTAGGATTCCCCTTTCCGCTAAAGAAATAGAACCCGTTTCTTCTGATACAACAACACAAATGCAATTTTCGACTCGCTCAGTAATTCCCATCGCTGCCCGGTGGCGTGTTCCCAACTGGCGCGAGGCTGTGCGTCCCGAAAGTGGTAAAATTATACCAGATGCCATAATACGCGAGCCACGAATCATTGTCGCCCCATCGTGCAGAAGAGTTTTTGGCTGAAAAATTGTCTGTATTAGTTCCTTAGAAACTTCCGCATTCAGCTTGACTCCAGGCACAGAAAAATCGCGCTCGTCAATTGGACCACTAGTTTCCAAAATTAGCAAAGCACCAATCCGGTTTTTGGACAGTTCTTTAACTGCATCGACAATTTCATCAATCACACTATCAGACTTGGGGATTGTCCGATTCGATGGTAAAAATAACTGCCGAAATTCGCCACGTCCCAATTGTTCCAAAAACCGTCGAAACTCTGATTGGAGCGCTACAGCCATCGCCACAGCACAACCAATCACCAACTTTTCTAATACAAAATTTAACAGTGGTAGCCCTAATCTGCCACTGAGAGCTGATGCCAGCATCAACACAATAAATCCTCGCACCATCCACAGTGTCCGGCGCTCACTAATAATGACTAGGATCATGTAAGTCAGCGCCAGTACTAAGGCTATATCCAGAGTCTCAAGCAGCAAAGACCCAGACTGTCCCAGGTTTATCAGCCATTGCTTCCACCAATCTCCCATGACATCTGGCGTGAAAGTATGAAGTATAAAGTATGAAAGATGAAAGATGAAGTATGAAGTATGAATTATCAAGCATGAAGTGTAAAATGTTCAATCTCTATTCTTTGTTCTTCATCCGATCTTTCAGTCTTCAGGCTTTATCCAAAATCTTTCTTTAGTCTTTCGGGTAGGCAATCCTGTCTAATCAAGTCTTGATAAGTTTCGCGCTGCAAAATTAAATTTGCTTCGCCATTCTTGACTATAACCGCTGCCGATCGCGGTATACGATTGTAGTTAGATGCCATACTGTAATTGTACGCACCAGTTGCCATTACTACCAGAATATCTCCGGGTTGAGTTTTTGGCAGTTGGGCATTTTTGATTAGAATATCCCCTGATTCACAATGTTTACCAGCAATTGTCACTGTTTCGGTTAAAGGTGTTGACATGCGATTGGCGACTACTGCCCGGTAAACTGATTGATAAGTAATCGGACGTGCATTATCAGACATTCCGCCATCCACAGCTACGTAGGTACGGATTCCCGGAATCACTTTGGATGATCCTAACGTATAAGCAGTGACACAAGCTGTGGCAATTAGCGATCGCCCTGGTTCACATAATAACTTTGGTAAAGGTAGATTTTCTTCTTCACAAGCAGATTCAATCACTTCGCAAATCGGTTTTACCCACTCTTCAATGCTCGGTGGATCATCTGATTCTATATACTTAATGCCCAAACCGCCACCAACATTTAATTCTGTCACGCTTAAACCGTAACTAGCGGCTTTACTCAACCACTGCACCATCAAAGCAGCTAAATCGCGATGTGGTTGACGTTCAAAAATCTGAGAACCAATATGAGCATGTAATCCTACGCAGTTCAGAACAGATTCCTTGCTGACAAAAGTAAACAATTCATCCAGCGCATTGGGATCAAAGCCGAATTTACTATCTAATTGTCCTGTCTGAATATACTCATGAGTGTGACACTCAATACCCGGAGTCAACCGCAGCATTATTCGGATGGGAGATGAAGAGTTAGGAGTTGTAGAGACGCGATTAATCGCGTCTTTAGGAGTTGTAGAGACGCGATTAATCGCGTCTGTACCAAGTCCCCCTTGTCTCTCTTCAACAGCTATCTCCACCAAAGTATGTAACTCATACCAGTTATCCACCACGATGGTGCAACCAGATTCAATGGCAAAAATTAGCTCTTGGCGGGACTTATTATTGCTATGCAGGTAGATTTTATCAGGACTGACACCCGCTTGTAGTGCTGTGTAAAGTTCTCCTCCTGATGCTACATCTACACCTAAACCTTGATGAGATGCGATCGCACAAATTGCCAAACAACTCCAAGCCTTAGAAGCATACAATACCTGAGATTCGCCTTTGTAGTATTGCTTAAAAGAATCTCGGTATTGCTGACAAGCCCCAATGAACGTTTCTTCATCCAAAATATATAAAGGCGTACCAAACTGCTGAACTAGAGTTGTGACATCACAGCCACCAATTTCTAGGCAGTCACTACCATTAACTCTGGCACTCAAGGGTAAAAGTTGCTGATTAGGCGACAATTTGGCATTTTTACTGCTTTTTTCCGGTAAATACTGACTACCAGAATGTTGAATACCTGCCGGGTGAGTCGATACCATAAATATAAGAGTTGTCCTTGTTCTAATTAGGAGCGTGAGTGGATACTCCGATTCTCAGTTTAGCGACCCGTTGTCCCATTATTGATAATTGTGATCTCATTAGCATTAGAAATTCAATCACTGACACCAGATGATCTGAGTGGAGCCTTAGAACTAGATCAAGCCTGTTTTGGGGGTTTGTGGAATTTAGAAGCTTATCAACGAGAGTTGGAAAGTCCTAACACTGAATTAGTCGGATTATTTTCCAACTTCTCTAACTCCAGAATGCTGGGAATGGGTTGCTTTTGGTCAATTGTAGATGAAGCACACATTACGATTGTGGCAGTTCATCCTCACTACCATCGTCAAGGTTTGGGGGCAGCTTTACTATATTCGCTTTTGGTTCGAGCTTACGATCGCGGTTTAGAGCGAGCCACTCTGGAAGTGCGTGTTTCTAACTCGGCAGCAATATCTTTATATCAAAAATTTGGTTTCAAAACAGCAGGGCGACGACGCGGTTATTACAGAGATAACGGTGAAGATGCTCTAATTTTGTGGAATGGAGAAATGCAACAGCCAGATTTTCCCAAAACTTTAGACACATGGCATACCATAGTTTGCGATCGCTTAAGTCAGTCCTCATGGCAGTTAATTTTGAAATAAAGATGAGAATTTCTAATCTAATTAGCCACATACTCTAAAAAACCATTAAATATTTAAATAGTGTGTTGATATGTATTGAAAGGAACACCAATTTATGATATTAATCTTTGTTTGGGAAGGGCAAAAAAAAGACCCAAAACCCGTTTTTTGCCGTGAAATCGAGGGTCTAAAATCAAACCTCTCGGTATACACACCAGGTCAAAGTTATAAAAAGTTAATAATTATCTGATTAACCGGAGTGTTAGCCCTTGGATGTCTATCTGTTTATACAGACACCCAAACTTAGAGCTTATGCTAAAATCAGCATACCGGCACGACGCAGGTGATGGGATCAACGAAACTATGTTTGAACGCTTCACAGAAAAAGCCATTAAGGTAATCATGCTTGCTCAAGAAGAGGCACGCCGTCTTGGGCATAATTTTGTCGGTACCGAGCAGATCCTCTTGGGTCTAATTGGCGAAGGTACCGGGGTGGCGGCTAAGGTGCTGAAATCAATGGGCGTCAATCTCAAAGACGCTCGGATTGAAGTAGAAAAAATCATAGGTCGAGGCTCAGGCTTTGTGGCTGTGGAAATTCCGTTTACGCCACGGGCAAAGCGAGTTCTAGAACTATCCTTGGAAGAAGCGCGCCAATTAGGACATAACTACATTGGTACCGAGCATCTGCTGTTGGGCTTAATCCGCGAAGGGGAAGGCGTAGCAGCCAGAGTTCTGGAAAACCTCGGTGTGGATCTTTCCAAGGTGCGAACCCAAGTCATTAGAATGCTGGGAGAAACAGCCGAAGTTTCTCCAGGTGGTTCTTCGGGTCGAACGAAAACCCCAACGTTGGACGAATTTGGCTCGAATCTGACCCAAATGGCAGTAGACGGCAAGCTCGATCCAGTAGTAGGACGCGCAAAAGAAATTGAGAGGGTGATTCAAATCTTGGGTCGCCGCACCAAAAATAACCCAGTATTGATTGGGGAACCTGGTGTAGGTAAAACGGCGATCGCTGAAGGTTTGGCGACACGCATTTCCACCAAAGATATCCCCGACATCTTAGAAGATAAGCGCGTAGTCACTCTCGATATCGGTTTGCTGGTAGCTGGGACCAAGTACCGGGGTGAATTTGAAGAACGCCTGAAGAAAATCATGGACGAAATTCGTCAGGCAGGCAATGTCATTCTCGTGATTGACGAAGTTCACACGCTTATTGGTGCAGGTGCAGCAGAAGGTGCTATTGATGCGGCAAATATCCTCAAACCAGCTTTGGCAAGAGGTGAATTGCAATGTATTGGTGCAACAACCCTTGATGAATACCGCAAACACATCGAGCGAGATGCCGCTTTAGAGCGACGCTTCCAACCAGTAATGGTAGGTGAACCGAGCGTTGATGAAACAATCGAGATTTTGTACGGACTTCGTGACCGTTACGAACAGCACCACAAGCTGAAAATCTCCGATGAAGCTTTAGTAGCAGCAGCGAAATTATCTGATAGATATATTAGCGATCGCTTCCTACCAGATAAAGCTATTGACTTGGTTGATGAAGCAGGTTCTCGCGTCCGTTTGATTAACTCCCAATTGCCACCAGCAGCAAAAGAGTTAGACAAAGAACTGCGTCAGATATTGAAAGAAAAAGATGACGCAGTGCGCGGTCAAGACTTTGAGAAAGCAGGGGAACTGCGCGATCGCGAAATGGAAATCAAAGCCGAAATCCGGGCGATCGCTCAAAGCAAAACCAGCGCATCCGGTACAGAAGGTTTAGAACCCGTCGTCACCGAAGAGGACATCGCCCACATCGTCGCATCTTGGACAGGAGTTCCGGTGAACAAACTCACCGAATCCGAATCCGAAAAGCTGATGCATATGGAAGACACCCTGCATCAACGCCTTATCGGTCAAGAAGATGCCGTGAAAGCAGTTTCTCGTGCCATTCGCCGCGCTCGTGTCGGTTTGAAAAATCCTAATCGACCCATTGCCAGCTTTATCTTCTCAGGTCCGACTGGTGTTGGTAAAACTGAATTGGCGAAATCCTTGGCGTCTTACTTCTTCGGTTCCGAAGAAGCAATGATTCGCCTAGATATGTCCGAATATATGGAGCGCCACACCGTCAGCAAACTGATTGGTTCGCCTCCTGGTTATGTCGGCTACAACGAAGGTGGTCAGTTGACCGAAGCTGTGCGCCGTCGTCCTTACACCGTTGTGTTATTCGACGAAATCGAGAAAGCGCACCCAGATGTATTCAACATGCTGCTGCAAATTCTCGAAGACGGTCGATTAACTGATGCCAAAGGTCGCACCGTAGATTTCAAGAACACCTTGCTGATTTTGACATCAAACATCGGTTCCAAGGTAATTGAAAAAGGTGCTTCCAGCATCGGCTTCGAGTTCACCGATAACGCCGGCGAGACGCAATACAACAGAATTAAGACTTTGGTGAACGAAGAACTCAAGCAGTACTTCCGTCCAGAGTTCCTCAACCGACTTGATGAAATTATCGTCTTCCGTCAGTTGAGCAAGCTAGAGGTGACAGAAATCGCTGAAATCATGCTCAAAGAAGTATTTGGTCGCTTGACTGAAAAGGGTATCGTCCTAGAAGTCACCGATCGCTTCAAGGATCGCTTGATTACAGAAGGTTACAGCCCCAGCTATGGTGCAAGACCTTTACGTCGGGCGATTATGCGCTTGTTAGAAGATAGCCTCGCCGAGGAAATTCTTTCTGGTCGCATCAAAGATGGTGATACAGCCGTCGTTGATGTTGATGAAAGCGGTACTGTGCGAGTTAGTGGTGGTGGACAGCAACGGGAATTATTGACCCCAGTAGCTGAGTAAAATTTTAAATTTTAGAAAATGAAATAACGGTAGAGGGTGAAAGTTCTCTACCGTTTTTTTATGTTGACAAATAGCGATTCTCAGTTGCGTGCGATACGCGGTGTAGAGACGCGAAATTTCGCGTCTCTACATTTATTTGTTGAACATGTATGTGATTCAAATGAGAACCGCTATAGATTACACACATACAGTTGTAGTCTTATCGATTTGCTTTATAAATCAAAGATATAAAAGCTATTTAATAACTAATAGATTAATAAATAGGGTTTGCTGAAAAAGAAAGAAAAGCTTACATTCTCAGATCATCAGACCAAAGAAATATATTCAGGTGCAAGATAAGAGGCTAAAATAACCCAAAATCCTTGCATCTACGTGACTAGCACTCAGGAGTGGGTTATTAGTACATATGTATCGAAAACAGGGGCAACCTCCAGTCTCACCAGAAAATTTTGGACTTCCGTTTGAAGGAAAGTTGTCATCAGATAATCGTTGGATTATTCTGGGAAATTTAATACCCTGGGCAGAATTTGAAGAGGAATATTCATCCGGATTCTCTGTAGAGATGGGAGCGCCAGCAAAGTCGTTTCGGATGGCATTAGGGGCATTAATAATCAAAGAAAAACTAGGAATAAGTGATAGAGAGACAGTAGAACAAATCAAAGAAAATCCTTATCTACAGTACTTCATAGGGATATCATCTTATATTAATGAAGCTCCATTTGATGCATCTATGTTAGTCCATTTTCGTGAAAGAATTAGTGCAGACTTAGTAAACAAAGTGAATGAAGAAACTGTTAAGAGGATGCTAGAGACAACATCTTTGACTTTAGCAACTGAATCAACTGAAAAAAAACAGAAGAATTAGAAAAAGAAGATAACACGCCAAAAAATCGGGGAAAATTAATATTAGATGCGACTTGTGCGCCAGCAGACATCAGCTATCCAACAGATTTAGAGCTATTAAATCAAGCAAGAAAACAGACAGAAAGAATAATAGACCTTCTTTATGAACAGATAAAAGGTACATTAGAGAAAAAACCAAGGACTTATCGGGAAATAGGGAGAAAAGACTACCTAGAAGTCGCTAAAAAGCGTCGTGTATCCCAAAAAGATAGGAGAAAAGCGATTAAAAAGCAGCTTCAATATATCAAAAGAAACTTATCCCATATTGACCAGCTAATCATATACGGAGCAACTTTAGAAAATTTCAGTAATAGACAATATAAAATGTTGCTTGTAGTTGTAGAAGTTTATCGTCAACAACTATGGTTGTATGAAAATAAAAACAGAGTATTGACGACCGCATTGTTAGTTTAACCCAACCGCATATCCGTCCAATCGTCCGGGGTAAAGCAGGTAAACCTGTAGAATTTGGGGCAAAATTGTCTGCTAGTTGTTTTGAGGGATATGTATTTTTAGACCATATTAGTTGGAATAATTTTAATGAATCTGGAGACTTAAAAGCACAAGTAGAAGCATATAAAAATTATACTGGCTATTATCCAGAATCCGTTCATGTTGATAAAATTTATCGAACGAGAGAGAATCGAGCTTGGTGCAAAGAAAGAGGTATTATCATGAGTGGACCGGCTTTGGGAAGACCACCAGTAAATGTTAGTAAAGAAAAAAAGAAGCAAGATTTAGAATCCGAGAGAATTCGTAATTGTATTGAAGGAAAATTTGGGCAAGCTAAAAGAAGGTTTAGCCTCAATCGAGTGATGGCGAAACTTTCCCACACTTCTCTTACTGCAATTGCTATTACTTTTTTAGTGATGAATCTTTCTACTCACCTGTCGCGGGTTTTTTATGCTTTTTTATGTCTATTTTTGAAAACTGCACCTTTTATGCAGTTTCGCATAACTGAAAATTATGATTTTGTTATTTATAAACAACAAAAGCTTATCTTTGATTTTACTTGAATAACTAGTCAACCCAAAAGAATTGCTTTTTCATACTTTTTCAGCAAACCCTAAATAGCTTGGGTAATACCACTCAAAAAAAATAAATTTTACATATAAATAATTAAGTACTTGCTCGCAGTACGTTTGTAAAAAAAAAAGCACATAATAGTCGCATGATTAATCTGTAAAAGTTGAAATAAGAGCTTTTAATATCAGCAGACCTGAATAAATTAAGGATGATCTGCTATTAAAAAGCTAATTTTTTAGTAATGTTTTGGGTGCATTACTATCAATTTTATACAGGTTTTTTGTATATACATCATTCATCTTAAAAGGAAGATTTAGGTATGACAATTACATTGACAAAAGGACAGCGTATATCCTTTGATAAAGTTGCCCCAGGACTGTCTGAAGTATTTGTTGGTTTGGGATGGGATCTTAAAGCCACAGACACTGGTCACGACTTTGATTTAGATTCGTCTATCTTTCTATTAAATGCAAATGGAAAGCTAATTTCTGATGCTCATCTTATCTTCTACAACAATCAGACAAGTCCCGATCCCGACAAATCAGTTCAACATCTTGGTGATAACCTAACAGGTGCTGGTGAGGGAGATGATGAAGTCATGAAAATTAACCTCAAAAAAGTACCTTCTGATATTCAAACAATTCTTATTGCTGTAACTATTCATGAAGCCGAGACGCGGCGTCAAAATTTTGGTCAAGTGCAAAATGCATTTGTACGGGTTGTTAATTCCCAGACAAATGAAGAAGTAGTTCGCTACGACCTTGTAGAAGACTATTCCACAGAGACATGCATGATTATGGCTGAACTTTACTTCAAAGAAGATCAATGGCGTATCAACGCTGTAGGCTCTGGTTATCAAGGTGGCTTAGAAGCACTTCTTGGTCGCTACAAATAAAGAATTTTTTGGCGACAAACTGAAGTTAACTAAAAAAAATAAGGAGTTATCAAACAATGGCAGTTACACTTACTAAAGGACAGCGCGTATCTCTTGACAAAGTTGCACCAGGACTTACTGAAGTATTTGTTGGTTTGGGATGGGATGTCAAAGCAATGGATACAGGCTTTGATTTTGACTTAGACGCTTCAGCCTTCTTACTAGGAAGTAATGAAAAACTAATTTCTGATAACCATTTCATTTTCTACAATAACCTCGCCAGCCCAGATTCAAATAAATCAGTTCAACACACAGGAGATAATCTTACAGGTGTAGGTGATGGTGATGATGAAGTCGTCAAAATTAATCTGCAAAAAGTTCCTGCTGAAGTTCATAAAATTCTCATTACTGTAACCATCCACGAAGCCGCAGAAAGACATCAAAACTTTGGTCAAGTCCAAAATGCCTTTGTGCGTGTCGTTAATGCTCAAACAAGCCAAGAAGTAGTTCGATACGACTTAGTTGAAGATTATTCAATCGAAACTGCATTGATTATGGCTGAAATTTACCGCAAAGACGGAGAATGGCGTTTAAATGCTGTTGGCTCCGGCTATCAAGGTGGATTAAAAGCTTTATTAGACCGTTATAGCTAGGAGATTTATTATGGCAATTAGTTTGCAGAAAGGACAAAGAATTTCACTTTCAAAAGAAGCTCCCGGTCTAACCAAAATGATGTGCGGACTCGGCTGGGATGTTGCAAAGCGATCGGGCGGTGGATTTTTTAGTAATTTTGGTGGCGGTGGTCATGAATATGACTTAGATGCATCTGTGATTTGCCTAGATGCGAATGGCAAATTAACAGCTAAAGAGAATATTATCTACTTTGGTAATCTCCAGCATTTATCAGGAGCAATTACTCACACAGGAGATAATTTAACTGGTGCAGGCGATGGCGATGATGAAGTGATTATTGTTGATTTGCCTCGCGTACCTGCGGAGATTGCCAAGTTAGTCTTTGTAGTCAATATTTACGATTGCATTGCCCGCAAGCAGGACTTTAGCCAAATCGAAAATGCTTTTGTACGCCTGGTTAATGCAGCTAATAACAAAGAACTGGCTAAATATAACCTCTCCGGTAAGGAGTATCTGGGCATGACTGGGATGGTTTTAGCTGAAATGTATCGACACAATAATGACTGGAAAATGGCTGCAATTGGCAATGGTGTCAATGTCAATGGTTTAGGTGAACTTGCTGCCTCTTACTCTTAAATACCAGGAAACCCGTAATTATGGCTATTACACTTCAAAAAAGTGGCGATTCTCACAAAATAGACTTAAGTAAAGCTGGTAACTCTAAGCAAGTAACAGTTCATGTCAACCTAAATTGGAACCAGCAATCCAATCAAAACGCCGGATTATTTGCCAAGTTACTTAAAGCCAATAGCGCCCCTGACCTTGATTTGGGTTGTATGTATGAAACGGTCAATGGTACTAAAGGAGTCATCCAACCTTTAGGAGGAAATTTTGGGGCAAAAGATTCTTCCCCTTATATCTTTCTTGATAAAGATGACCGTACTGGGGCTGCTTCAGACGGTGAAAATATGTTCATTTACAGACCGGATACTATCAAAAGAGTCATGTTTTTTGCTCTGATTTATCAGGGAGCGCCCGATTTTGGTTCTGTGGGAGGTCGGATGCTTTTCAAAGTTAGTAATGGTGAAGAAATTTATCTAGAACTCAATAACCCCGATAAAAATCGACCTTTATGTGCAGCAGCTATGGTGAGTAATCTCGCAGATCAAATAACAATTTTGAAAGAAGAGAAATACTTTAGTGGACACAAAGAAGTGGACGATTACTATCGTTTTGGCTTTAATTGGGTAGCTGGTTCTAAGTAAAATGTCGCTTTACGATCGCCTGAATCTCACTAAGACTAATCGTAAGCTTCAAGTTCCAATTTGGGAACGGATTAACCTAACTAGACCGCCAAAACCCTGCTGTCAAGGTTGCCGTTCCCGCATCCAAACTAACTGGCGAGTATGTCCGTTTTGTGGATGGTTGATTGCTGGAAAAAATAGCGAAATCCGTCATTGTATCTGGGTTGATTTTTCAGGTATGAATATGGACACCCAGGACGATATGATGCTAGAAATTATCGCAAATTCCCTAGCTCAAGTCTTCAGTGCTTTTAGAAGTGTAAATCTCTTCTTAACTTCAGACCAACCTGATGAAAGACAGTGGGGGAAAAACTTCACCTATGTCTATGTTTTTAGTGACGAGCAGCCTGTTGATTATTTGGGAATTGCTAGTTTCAGTCGTGGCAAAGTTACAGACCGTGCTGCTATTCGCATAGACCAAATACTGAATGCTTCTTATCGAGCAAGTCTGAATATTAGCCAATTGTCTAATTTAATTGCCAATACTATCACCCACGAAATTGGTCACACCTTGGGATTAGACCACTCTCAACTACCAACCGATGTGATGCATGATGGGCTAGATCATCGAATTCACAGCTTGATGCCTCCCTCGTTTCATGCTGAACAAATCATCTTGATGAATAATGCCATTCGCAAACATAAATCTTGAGAAAACACTGCAAACATCTGAGTAGAGCTTGGCATCAAATATTAGATTTTTTAAACGCAAAGGAACGCCGAGGAATCGCTAAGGTACGCAGAGTTTTTCCTCTATTTGTTCGTTACGGAATTGGGCAATTTTGTACTTAGATATGGACTTTAGATAGTTTATTACTTTTGATAATTCAAGAGATTTAACATGCTTACTAATCAGAATAACAAGGTTCAGAAAACTCAATTACCATTTGAAGGGCTAACGTCTGAAGAGGTTAAGGTCAATCGCCAAAAGTACGGTGTTAACGTTCTTACTCCTCCAAAACGTGACCCTTTGTGGAAATTGTTTTTAGAAAAATTTGAAGATCCAGTAATTCGGATTTTGATGATTGCAGCAGCGATCGCTATTAGTGTCGGCATTTTTGAGGGTGAATATGCTGAAGGCTTGGGGATTGTAGCTGCTATTTTGTTAGCGACTACTCTCGCTTTTGTCAACGAATACAAAGCCGATCAAGAATTTAATATCCTGAATCAAGTTTACGATGAAGTTGCAATTAAAGTTATCCGAGACGGCAACTTTACCACCATTCCCCGTAAAGATTTAGTTGTCGGTGATATTGTATACGTCGAACAAGGTGAAGAAATCCCAGCCGATGGACAAATTTTAGAAGAAGTCTCTCTAGAAATTGACCAGTCAAAAATCACCGGCGAAGCAGAACCAGTTAAAAAACTTACTCAAGCTGACTTCTTAGCTCAAGGTATCAAAGAGGGAACTTACCCCGCTGACAAAGTTTATCGCAGCACGATGGTTGAGCAAGGATATGGTTATTTAGAAATTATTGCTGTTGGTGATAATACTGAAATTGGTCAATTATCCACAGCGATCGCTTCTGTAGAAACTGGAGAAGAAACACCGCTCAATCGTCAATTAGAAAAACTTAGTAAACTAATTGGCGTAGTTGGTCTTGGCTTTGCTGGGGTCACTTTTTTATCTTTGCTGGTACGCGGTTTTGTCACCAAAGAGTTAAGCCTGAGTTCTCAACAATGGTATGTTGTTGGACTGTTAATTGCTAGTGTGTTAGTGGCACTTAGTCGAGTGTGGCTACCTGTGATTTACGATGGTTTGGAGTTAGCTGGTAGTAAATTTGCAGCATCAGAATGGTTAGAAAACAATGGTCTGATTAGCTGGCTGAAAACTGTTGGTATAGGGCTTGCAATTTTCGCTGTTGGGCTTGGTTTAGGCTATCCTCTGGGACTAATTCCTGGTTCTATTAATAACTGGGTGCCTGCTAGTGTTGCTAAAGCCTTGCTGCATTATTTCAAGGTTGGTGAAACTGTTACAAGCTCAGGGTGAGGTGGTAGGTGTTACTGGCGATGGTACAAACGATGCTGCGGCACTCAAACAAGCTCAAGTAGGTTTAGCAATGGGGAGTGGTACAGCGATCGCTAAAGAAGCCAGCGACATCATTCTCCTTGACGATTCTTTCAGTAGTATCGTGAATGCAGTTGTCTGGGGGCGATCGCTTTACCAAAATATCCAAAGATTTATTCTGTTTCAATTAACCATCAACGTTGTCGCGTTAGGAATTGCTTTAGTCGGTCCATTTATCGGAGTCGCGCTTCCTCTAACTGTGACACAAATGCTTTGGGTTAACTTGATTATGGACACTTTTGCTGCTTTAGCTTTAGCGACGGAACCTCCCAATCAAAAAGTCATGCAGCGTTCTCCCCGTCACCCAGAAGCCTTTATTGTCACTTCTGCAATGGCACAGAATATTTTTTCTGTTGGGTTAGCATTTTTGATGTTTCTGATTGGCTTTTTACGTTATATTCGCCGGGACGGGGATATCAATGTTTATGAGCTTTCTGTATTCTTCGCCGTATTTGTAATGTTACAGTTTTGGAATTTGTTTAATGCTCGTTGTTGGGGATTAAAGCAATCTGCTTTTACAGGCTTATCTAAGAATAAAGGATTTGTCGCGATCGCTATCACTATCTTAGTAGGACAGATATTGATTATTCAGTTTGGTGGAACCGTATTCAGAACAGTGCCTTTATCTTTAATAGACTGGATAAGTATCATTGCCGGAACATCTACAGTACTTTGGGCTGGCGAACTATGGCGCTTCATGACGCGGTTGAAAATGAAAACCAAAAGTTTAAAAGCCTTGTAAAAAAAATTGGAATTTTAAATTAAATGCCAAATTCAAAAATGGTAGAGTATTAATTGCTATATCATTTTTTTGTACGGTTCAGTTAAGGAATTGGTACTAAAAATGGTTTTTTGTAGAGACGTAACATTGCTACGTCTCTAGCAGGTTTTGATACTTAACTGAACGGTATT
Organism: [Scytonema hofmanni] UTEX 2349; assembly: GCF_000582685.1. GTDB lineage: Bacteria > Cyanobacteriota > Cyanobacteriia > Cyanobacteriales > Nostocaceae > Hassallia > Hassallia hofmanni. The sequence goes on along the minus strand of NZ_KK073769.1, from coordinate 1,336,266 downwards.
GAGACTTGAAGTGCTTTTAAAATGGGAGAATATAAAGAATTATTGGGAGGAATCAATCGTCATGACTGTGATAGTTGGTAAGTGGATGATTGAAGCTGGCATTTTGAGCGATCGCAAAGTTGAATTACTTCAGGACTTACGCAACAAGGAGGAAATACAGCAGATTTCACTCCTTAGGAAGTACATATATAAAATCCAAAACCCTGTAGAGACGTAGCAGTGCTACGTCTCTACGTGTATTCGATTAAAGCGATAGGGTGCTGTATTAAGCTTTCTAGCAGGACTTAAACAAAAGAAATGAGAATAATAGAGTATAATGCTTTACCAGCACAGCTTTCACGTTAAAATAAATTAAACATGAAAGAGACAACATTGAGCTACATTTGGGTTTAATTTTTGTTTAAGTCCCGTTAACTGTGTAAAGCTGGCGATCGCACATAATTTATCTTGAGATAGAATCAACATAAATACTGTTAATTTATGGAAGTTTCAAAATCCACTACTAAAAAAGACAACACCCAGTTAGAAACAACAGAAATACCTGTAAAACTCCAAAACATCAGCCGTCGTGAGTTTATGAAATTGCCCTTAGAAGAACGGCGATGTATATTAGCAGAACAAGCTAAGTTAATGTTAGGACATTATCAGCAAGATAAAGGATGGCAAGAATTACAGACAGGAGACTTGATTGATTATTAGCTCTGCTGGATCTAAACGGGGTGATATTTGGCTGGCTAATTTTGACCCAACAGTGGGAGCAGAAATTAAAAAAGTCAGACCTGCTGTGATAGTAAGTTCTGATGGTGTTGGTAAATTACCCATTAAGTTAATTGCACCAATCACAGACTGGAAGGAATATTACGCTGGCAATATCTGGCACGTCAAAATTGAACCAGATGCTACGAATACTTTGACAAAAGCTTCTGCTGTAGATGTTTTACAATTGCGCGGTATGGATGTGCAAAGATTCATCCGTAAAATAGGAGAATGTTCGACTGAAATTATGGAGGAAATCGCTGCGGCTATTGCTGCGATAGTCGAATATTTTTGATAAATTGACTATTTAATCGCTAATTGATTCATTTGTCAGAGAAAGAAAATCACGCGATCGCTATTTGTCTTGTTGCTTAACTCAAAGATGACAGATATAGAAAATTCAGTTTTAAGCCACAATAGATAATCAAGTAGAATTAATACACAGTAACAACAAAGGAGCAAAGCCGTGCAAACCATACTTTTAAGCCGCGAAGAAGTTGGACGACGTGCGAAAGAACTATACGAAAACAGCATTCGTCAACAAGTGAAAACATAAGAAAATATCGGTAAAATGGTGATTATTGACATAGAAACAGGTGAATACGCAGTTGACAAAACAGGTATAGAATCAGCACATTTATTGCGTAAAAAGAACCCATACGCTCGACTTTTCGGTTTTCGCATCGGTTATAAGGTTGCTGTTTCCTTCTCTGGTTTTCTGGAGCCTGATTCACAGTGATTTCTGGTATTGTCAAGGATGGACACGCAACTGTAATTTCTGCTTATTGGGATTTAATCTGATTATTTCGTCTATGCTACGTAAGTTATGAGTGATTTGTCGCGATTATATGCTTGGTTGATTGATAAGGGAATCTCGATGAAAAACTCTGCTCCCTGTCCAGGTTCTGAGACGCACCTAAGTTTTCCCTTATGTTTGTCAACGACAATCTGATAACTTATAGATAAACCCAAACCCGTACCTTTGCCTACAGGCTTAGTTGTAAAAAATGGATCGAACAGTCGTTCTTTAACTGACTCTTTTATTCCCAAACCATTATCAGCAATTCGGATAACAACATTTGTTTCTATAACTTCCGTAGTAATTGTAATTTTGGGGGGATTATTTTTGATTTCTAATAAATTATGTTTATTATTAGAACTTTCAAAAGCATCAATTGCATTACTGATAATATTCATAAATACTTGATTAAGTTGACCTGCATAACATTCCACTAAAGGCACATTACCGTAATTTTTGATTACTTCAAGAGGAACACCATTAACTTTTTCTTTAAACCGATTCTGTAAAATTAGTAAAGTACTATCAAGCCCTTCATGAATATCAACTTTTTTCATCTCTGCCTCATCAAGCCGAGAGAAGTTTCTTAGAGATAAGACAATTTCCGAGATTCGTTCAGCTCCTACTTTCATCGATTTTATAATTTTGGGCAAATCATCTATTAAAAAATCTAACTCAATTTTTACAATATAATCTTTAATTGCTGCTACAGGATGAGAATAAAATTGCTGATAAAGACGTATAAGTTGCATTAAATCATTAATATAATCGTCAAGATAACTCAAGTTACCGTATATAAAGTTAACTGGGTTATTAATTTCATGAGCCACTCCCGCAACCAACTGTCCCAAACCGGACATTTTCTCCGCTTGGATTAATTGGGATTGAGTTTGCTGTAATTCCCTGAGAGATTGTTCTAGTTTTTTAGCTTGTGCTTGAGCAATTTCAGTTATATTTTCCTTAATTTGTAACGCTTTTCTTAATTCTCCGCGTTGCTGAGTCAGTTCTGTTGTTAACTTTTCAGCATCAGCAAGAGCGGTATTTTTTGCTTGTAATAGAAAGAGGAAATCAGCTATTGGATCGTGAATTGCAAAGTCTTTAAGTTTGATACCAAGAGGAGCAAGGCTAGCTGTGTCAGTAATCCAAGGAGAACCCAGGAAAAATATTACCTGCTGCTCTTCTTGATATATCATTTGACCTTTGAGATACATTCCATTGTGGAGAAATTCTAATATAAAAAGCGAGCGTGACTGCTTTTGAATCGCATCAAAATCAAATATAAGGTTTGGACGATTAATCTGAAAATGCTGCTCAATTTGATTACCAACTAGTGATTCAGGACTTAGACGTTCTAAAACATCACCAGCTTGGATAATTTCTCGACTGCGGTTAAATACAAAGTGGAAGGGAAAAGCTTTGGTAAATAATTCTGGTGAAAGACTTAGGTGAGGAGGAACCATGTATGGAACGCTCAGTTGGGTTTATACTTGACTAAAAATTCGTCATGATCGTCACCATCATCCCGACTCTGGGTTTGGGTAACATCAACTTCAGTATCAAACCTCGCTCCTAATCCCTTGACTAGACCAACAATCATTGGAGTAAGCCCCTCTCTAGTAGAGCGATAGTGTAAGCTTAAAGAATCTTCCTTCATCTCACTACACTCAAACGATGGAGGTGTAAGCTTAGGAAAGCTAATTCCAACGCGAGCATGAAGATTGTCAAGATTTTCTAGAAAATCAGGTAGTGTATCCCCACTCATATCCAGCATTTCGCCGTAGCCTTCTTGAGCTGTATACTCAACCCAGAATTCTCCAAAGGCTTCCATAATCTTTGAGGAAGATAAACCCAAGACAACACTAGCAGCTTTTACTAGCTTATGGGTTAGGTCGTCGGGATAACCTTCCATACTGATGAAAATATCTTCTTCAACTTCAGCTTTTTGCTTAATTTGTTTCCAAGTTTCTTCACCAAAGCGATTACATACCATATCTTGAATCGCTTTGTTTACTAATCCATACATAGAAGCCTCCTGTTGATGCACCCAATTCTATTTTTTAAATTTGATCAATTTTTAACAATCTAATGCTTAATAGCGGTTGTTTAAATTGTCAACTTTGTTTACTTACAGCTTTATACAAGAAAAAACTCAAGTAAACTTGTTGTTATTTTAATGCTTTAACCCAGGATAGTTGCATCCGTATTTTCAACATTTAACTTTACCTAGTTTGCATTAATAATGGTGAATGCAGAGAAAAGCTAGACTCAGAAATTTGCCGTTGAATACCATTAAAGAATTGGACACGAGCATCCATTGCTTCAACAATGGCGAGTTTTACCTTGATCTCATCTTCAGGTATAGTAATGCGAGGTTCAATCACTGCTGCTAGCTTGGCTGCATGACTATCATCCACATCAATATGGACTTCAAAAAATATTAACGACTGTTTGGGCAAAGGAGTAACACCAACAATTCCTTTATAAAGTTGAGTGTACAAAGAGCTAACAATTCCTTCTGAAGCATAACAAACCGCAGCCAGTGCAGATAGATAGCCGTATTGATGGGGTATCCTCAAGTAGGTTTCAATTAGAGCGGAAGTTTCAGGTGCAGTGGCTAGTGCGGCTAAAGTGTTATCGTCGATACCAAGTGCGCGAGTAAATCGACGAAACAACTCTGGATGAGCTTGATTTACATCTCCTTGTCCCATTTCGTCAAACAGATTTTCTAAAAGAACTACCTGAGCACTTTCATCTTGGCAGCAAGACAAAATACTAGCGAGAATACGATTAAATTCTTTAGAGAATTTGTACATCTGAACAGCTAGGATCTGTACTTCTCGCAGAGATAAATCACCTATACGACAGCGAGTTAAGAATTCATGATTCCAAAGAGAATGGTGATCCGTTATTTCAGTTAAAGAATGCTTACAACAAGAAGAAATATTTTTCATCGTGATACCTGTATAGCTAGATGAAGCGGTATATCAACTAAAGGACTAAAGAATGTCTCATCCAGTGCAATATGTTCTGGAGTCACCCGTAATTCCTGTAAGATTGGCATTGTATTAAAGCCAGCACTTTTGAGCGCATCAAAATAATCCTCAAAGGTTTTGTGAACTAATTGGATATTTAGCCAGGAACCATCTCGTTTCCAAATACGACCAGAAAACTGCTGATCTCGCTTGCTGAAGTAGCCTGTACCCTCTACTTGAAAATAGAATGGATATGCTGGCTGTCGCATGTATGGAAAGGATGGATGCGGAACGCTGAACACAAATCGACCACCAGGACGGAGAATGCGTGCGACTTCAGCCATACATTGCTGAGTCTGTTGCGTTGTCAAATAGTTGAATAGAAAAACTGCAACAACTAGGTCTATTTCGCGATCGCCAAACTGCTTGAGGTTAGTAGCACATCCCACTTCGTAGTCAATACCTAGCGTGTCTTCTACTTCTTGCATCTGTGCCGCTTCAATCATGCTTTGGGAAAGGTCAATTCCTTGCACTTGTGCAGCCCCGTGTCGGCGTAACTCTCGACTGCAATAACCTTCACCACAACCTAAGTCAAGAACTCGCAAACCAGTAACAGGCTGACAAAGCTCTAATACAAAAGGGCGTGCCGTAAAGTCTGAGAGCGAACTGGGTTCTGTTCTAACCCACTCTGATGCTGTGCGATTATATAGGCTTTTGGTTGAGTTTTTATTCTTCAAAATTGATATTTTTATTTATTTAGGTTTTAATTTGCTTTTTTTGATGTAAACAAAGCTTAAATGTTGAACTATTTAAGTTATAACATTTGATTATTTTGTTGCTAATGTTGTTTTTACTTATTTTTGTCTATTTGCTTGTTATTCAGTTCCAGTCTAGGTTTAGAATAAAATAATCAAATGAATTAGACTAAATTTAATTCTTTATTAATATATAAATGATTTATCATAAATTTGAGTTTACATGAATTTTATTACTACTTCATTTATATATAGTTTAATTAAACAACTCTAATTAAATCGTATTTTATAAATATGTCTTGTACTCAATAAAAATGGAGAAGTAGTATATTTAACGAAGCAAAAAAAGAATAATACTGCTAATTTTTAATACAAGTATACGTTGTAAAAACGGATTAACTTTGAGTGCATGAGTTCTTAGCCAATTATTTTATTCATTTTTAGAAAAATTTCAGGAAGGATGATGATGGAAGGACTTTTAGTAGGCTTGCCACTGTGTGATGAGTTGGAATATGAGCGTGCGATCGCATTTTCTCAGCTTGGCGATCAACTATTTGATGAGCTTGCAGATAAAATTGCTACAAAGCGGCAGCATCGATTGCTATTTGAACACAGATTAAAACCTGAGTTATTCCAACAAATCCAAGTCGCTGCTGCGGGGTATATTTCAGCATGTTTGAATAGTCCCATAATTCTTTCAGAAGATGAAATGCTTAATCGACTGCTGGAAGCTAGAAATAGTTTGCCTAACTATACTGGTACTGGCTTATTAATGCCAAAGCGGGAACACACTCTGGCATTTAACCTTTTTCAAAAAAGTGTTGCTGAGGCTTTCTGCCAACTCGGAGCAAATGACTTAATCGATGCAGTGGATTTACCAGTAAATCTTCGTATGGTCTATGGCAAAACTGACATAGAAAAGACGCGTTTGCCCTTTGCCAGTTCAAAGTGCCATAGTGATGTCTGGGCAGGTGTTCCCGCTGATGCCATAGTAGTGGTGCTGCCACTATTTGGCGATATCGACAACATTACCATTGAAGCCGGTGAAATGCCTCGCGAAATGGAACTACAGGCTATGCGGGTGATGTCCGACTTTGATGAGGGTGGAGATATTCCAATGGTTGTCTCCTATACGGAAGTGCAACTACAACAGGGTACGATGTACTTTAACGATGCCCGTGGACTGCACCAAACAGTAAGACGCAAAGCCGAAGGTCTGAGAATTTCCGTAGATTTCCGGTTCCGCCGAAAATTCAACCAAGCTTACCGAGCAATGATACCAGCAAGTGTCGGTGGTGTTGAAGAAGATATGAGCGTGCCTTATGAAGAATGGCTGAAGGTTGGTCACCAGACGCTAATAATCTTTGATGAAACTGTTGAGCAGGCTAGGCAAAAGCAGAATGTTGTCGCTCCTGTTCCTTTATATACTCGTGGCTATCGCCTTGTAAAGATGTTTGATTGAAGTCAGACTATCGGTGAGGTCATATCGCAAGCCCTACGTAATATTATGTCCGGCAAATTACTTACTTTTGTTTAGACGTTCCGGCGGAACGTCTCTACAAAGGTTGCGATATTTTTATTAATGTTAATTATCAGGACATAATATAAGTCGTCAAATTGGCTACTAGATAAGCATTTAACATAACTTGAAATCGCCTGAATCATATACATGTTCAAAAAATAAATGTAGAGACGCGAATGTAAAGATGCGATCGCACGAAGTCTCTATACCACGTATTGCACGCAACCGAGAAGCGATGAAAGCCTACGCCTTGGCGGACTTTGTACACGCAACGCCCCAGGCTTTCATCGCCTGAGGACTTTCAAGCAACAAAAAAGAGGTCATCTTTGACCTCTTTGCAACTCCCTACAATAATTTTTGTTATATGGGTAGGAATTACAGTAACCCAGTATTGGTGCCTTGCTTGCCAGTTGCTAGCTCCACCTTGACGATTTTGCCGCCCATTTTCATAATGCGCTGCTGTTCGCGAAACCAGTTGTCATAAGGAACCAACTTGGTGAAATAGGTGTTTTGCAGTTCGCGTTGAGTGCGAATGCGAGTTTGACTGGGAACACAAGCGGTAACTTTAAACATCCGCATCGGGTTAAATCTCCTGTATTTATCGTGAAAACTTTTTTATGTCAAAAAAATGGGAGTGTATCTTTTACAGAAATCTTTAAATTAATCACTCCAAGGCTGGAAATCAATCATCAATACTAGACAGCTAACACTCATCACTCCAAATATTTAAATTTAAAAAGACAAGCGACATAACTTTCTAGCACTCACGATTGATTTCCAGACCTTAATTAAGCCGCACCTAAATTCTTAAGTGCTGACTAGCTCTTAGCTTAAGCCGCTAGAGATATAGTCGAAGTAAACGCCCATTTCCTTACCGGCATCGGGACCTACTAAGCTAGCAGTTACTTCTTTCATTGCTTGGATAGCTTGTACGGTTGCACCAACGGGTACACCCAAAGAATTGTAGGTTTCTTTCAAGCCATTCAACACGCGCTCATCAAGGATGGAAGAATCTCCAGCCAACATAGCGTAGGTAGAATAACGTAAGTAGTAGTCCAAATCGCGGATGCAAGCAGCATAGCGACGGGTGGTGTACATGTTGCCACCTGGACGGGTGATGTCAGAGTACAACAAGGCTTTTGCTACAGCTTCTTTGACGATCGCCGAAGCATTAGCGCTGATGCTGCTAGCAGCACGAACGCGTAGTTCACCAGTTGAGAAGTAGCCTTTTAATTTCTCTAAAGCAGAGGTATCGAGGTACTTACCTTGAACGTCTGAAGAGTTAATGACAGCGGTAATTGCGTCTTGCATGTTGTTAATTCCTTATTTCCAACCGTATTGCAATTGTTCTGTTTCCACAGAGAAACAAGTTCAAGCTATTGCATTGCACCGACTAGGTAGTCGAAGTAACCGCCAGCTTCACTAGCATCTTCACTTGACAACAGAGATGCAGATGCATTCTTCATTGCGGTTACGCCTGAAGCAACAGCGTCAATGGGAGTTCCCAAGGACTTGTACATTTCGCGAACACCCACAACACCGATTTCTTCGATGGGGGTTACATCACCAGAAACAACTCCGTAGGTGATGAGGCGAAGGTAGTAATCCAGGTCACGCAGGCAAGTAGCAGTCATTTCTTGACCGTAAGCGTTGCCACCAGGAGATACAACATCAGGACGCTTTTGGAACAGTTGGTCACCAGCTTGCTTAACAATCCGCTCGCGGTTGTCTGTCAAAACTTGAGCGATGCGAAGACGACGCTCACCATTTGTAACAAAGCTCTTGATACGATCTAGTTCGCCAGGGCTGAGGTAGCGAGCTTCTGCATCAGCATTCACGATAGCTTTCGTGACGATACTCATTAATGGATTCCTCCAATACTAATGAAACCAGAATTTGATTAAACTGGTGCGACTTTTTGGATTGATTGAGTTTTTCTCGTTTTCTTAGATACAACACTTGCAAAACTGTTTGTGTTGTGCTAGGAATTTCGAGTTGACTTGGGCAAATAGAACTACACAAGCCGTAAAACTCAGATACCTTCCGCAAAATATTTTCGGGCATTATGTTGAGCAACTATGACTGCTCTTAACACTTTGTAATATTTATTTTCAGATTTGCAGTCGCACAGACAATCTGAAAGCTTTGTTGCGGAGGGTTGTGAGGCTGTCTAGAGTCAATAGTCCAAAGTCAAAGGTCAAAGGTTTTTCACTATTGACTGTTGACTATTGACTATTGACTATTGACGAAGCGCGATCGCTACCTAGCACGTCCGCCGGTCAACACAGACGGTGACAAGCTAGACCAGGATTGTTTCACCAAGTCCGCAGCCGCTTGGACGCTACCGAGGTAGTTCCCCGCAGGTAGAGATGGGAAGCGGTTGTAAGGCACGACATCTTCACCAAAGTAACGAGCGTATTCTGGGCTTTCCACCATCACCTCTACAGCAGCTTTTAAACCACCGTCAGCTAGCAGCTTGTTGTAAGTGCGTATTTCTGCCTGAGTAGCTGGTGCGCGTCCCAATATGTGACGGAATAGGAACTCAATCACTTTGGTATTGGGATAAGGCGTATAGAAGCGTTTGCGATAGATTTCTGAACTAGCCAGATCGCGCACAAACTCGCGGACGGTAATTTCCCCGTTTCGCAGTTTGCTGTCTAAGTCAGAACGGCGGAAGTAACTAGGAACCTGTCCGCTAAATACATCCATTACCTGACAGTAAATCGCGTCCATCACCTGCTGCATTTCTGCTTGACCTGAGCCTACAGTCATGCGGTAAATACGTGCTGGTTTGCGCTGAGTTGTACCAACACCAACTTCCACCGACTGTCCGCGACCATCGTTGAAAGAACGACCGAGTTCGATAAACAGCGGTTTGGTTTTGTCGATGTCGCGAGTTTTCGATGCCAAATCTGCGATCGCCTTGCTCAAAAGCGGCATTTTCGCCACATCCATATGCGGCTGCACTGTATCAAAGCTGGGGACAACCACATCATCGTTTTGCTTGGTGAGCTGGTTGTACAATTTCTGAGAGTTCGGATAATTAGCCGCTGGCAATGTTAAGAAGCGGTTATAAGGCACCACGTCTTCACCAAAGGCTTGCAGATACTCGGCACTGTTCACCATCGCCCCAATAAAGGCACGCAGCCCTTCACTAGCCAGTATCTGGTTATACTTGCGTATTTCCGCCTGATCTAATGGCGCACGACCTAAGAAGTGCTTGGTTCCCAGTTCAATTACTTTGGTGTTGGGATAAGGCGCGTAGAACTCTTTTTGGTATAGACTTGAACTACCTAAGCCTTCAATGAATTCCTTAACGTTAATTTCCCCGTTACCTAGTTTGCTTTCTAACACCGTAAACTCGTTTTTCACGATGTATGGAGCAATATCGCGCTCGAAAACCTGACGGTAGGCAGCGTTGATCAAAGTTTTAACGGCAACTTTGTCGTTAGTACCAGCAACCTGCTTGAAGATTTTCGTTTGTTCGCGCTTCTTACTAACACCTTGGTTAATCCGAGACTGAATATCCGGTTCTGACCGTTCTTGAGTGACAGCACCAAGTTCCACAAAGCGCGGCATTTCTTCCTTGTCAACTCTGTTAACTACGACGTCTTCGCGAATGCTACCAACGCGTAGTTGTCGCAGCGATACACCTTGAGGAGTCAAATAACGTTCGTAAGGAACTGTATCTTCACCAAACGCCTCACTGTACTCCGGACTGTCAAGAATCGCATCTACAAGCGCGTAGAAGCCCTTCTTAGAACAAATATCGAAGTACTTATTGTTTTCTTGACGACCGTAGGTAGGACGACCCAACAAGCGGCGGTGGATGTACTCGATCGCTTTACATACATAAAGCGAAGTCCAGTACATTTTCCGGAACAGATCCGACTTCGCCAAAGCGCGAACAAATTCCCTTACAGAAATTTCACCGTTTTCTAGCTTAATTTCTGCTACTTTCAGTCGTTGACCTTCGTAAACATCGCGACCGAAAACTTGCAGATAAGCACCTTTAATTAGTGCTTGGGTGGAGCTTTCCGAGTATTTGACACTGACACCTGTTGCTGCTTTTCTCCCTCGTGTGCCCGGTAGCTGATCTAACCGGAAGATTTTTGGACCCAAGGAACCTGGGAATTCACCACGCGCTTTCGGGTTGCTATTTTGGTTAGAAATACCCGGACCATTGTGAATCAAAATCCGCTTGGTATCTTTGCCAAAAGGCGCCGGACGAGTGCTGGGGTTGCGAGTTTCTTTCGGGAAAATCGCTCCAAATTGAATTTCCAGCGGATCGTTACCAGAACCGTAAACGTGTTGATCTGGTAGTGGCTGTTCGTAGTCAGCGAATGTCGTGATAAACTGAGGTACTTTCCGGAAAGGCGCACTGTAATTTAACAGGTCTTGCTGAGGTCCCCAGTTGCGGCATTCTTGAGCTTCTTGACCCAGACCGCGCAGGTATGGTACTGTTTCTTCTCCAAAGTAGTCAGAATATTCCTGAGAATCTACCAAGGCATCGACTAAAGCAGATAAACCGCCATTGGAAATAATCGAGAAGTAATTTTGTACTTCTTCCCGACTACTTGGTCCGCGTCCGAGGAAGTGACGAAATGCCAATTCTAAAGCGCGGCTGTTGATAAAAGGCTGATAAAACTGTTTTTGGTAAAGGGGAGATTTGCCAAGGCGACGAACAAACTCTTTCATAGAGATTGTACCGTTCTTCACCTGAGATTCCAGGTTAGATATCGACTGACTGTAAGCACGGGTAATGTCACGCTCAAAGATTTGCCGATAAGCCGCTTTGATGACTTCAATTTTTTCACCTGCGCTTAATCCAGTCTTCATCACAAACTTGGGTCTACGCTCTGCCGCATTAAAGTAAATTTGGGGCAGTTCTAACCCTTGTTGGTCACTCGAAGAACGTTGACGCAGTTTATTTGATGGAGTGGGTGCTTTGAATTCGTTCAGCAAAACATCCATGTACTGAGTCACAATATCTGTTGCCTCAGCATCCTTGCGGAAAAAGGAAAGCGAGCCTAGTTTGATTTCCTGTAAAGCAACGAGTGTCGCTTCACCGGAACAAGCGTTTTCAATGATTTCCCGGAGTCCCCGTGTATTCACGGATATGATATTCGGGTCGCCTGCAACGATCGCATAAGTTGCATAGCGCAGAAACCACGACAAATCCCGTAAGCTCTTAGCCATGTTGCTAGGACCATAACGGGAAATGTTGATTGGTCTAAAACCAGGAGGTGTTGCACCACCACTAGGAGAGGAGTTAAAAATTGAACGTAAGTTTTCTAAGAACCCACCACGAGTTTCCACGTAGGTTACGGTTCCTAATTTCATTCCCTCTCTAACGTCCATTCCCCCAGAAGCGACTGTTGCCAATTCTGGTTCTTTGAGCTTTTCCAAGAAAGCCATTGGCGAACCACCAACAAAAATTCGGTTGGCGGCTCGTGAGACTATAATCTCAGAATTGTCCGTGAGCGTCTGGGCAATTTCTAAACGCTTTGCACCAGATGCAAAATAGCTTTCGAGTTCGTTTAGTTCGCCGGTTCCCAAAAAGCGGTCTTGCTGTTCCGCTTGGGTAATTGTTGACAAAGCTAAAGTTTGATATAGTTGCGGACGCGCAACTGAGCTTCCACCACTTGCCTTAACACTCATCGGATTAGTAAAACTCCCATCATAATTATTTATGTGTTAAGCCTGGGTTCGTTAGCAGCTTGACACATCGGTGTGGTCATGGAGTTCCGTGCCACCTTCAAAACTGCCAAAAAAATTTAACCCAGTTCAGCTTTTAGATTAGAACGTTTTGCGTCATCCAGGCTGATTTATTAAGAAGTGTATCAATCTGTAATCTACAAGCGTCTGGTTGGGCAAGTGGATGGGAGGCGTCGGTGAGAAAAATCCTAAGTTTTGTATCGGTTAGTGCCTGACGACTGGAAGTCGCGGCTATACGAACGAAGTCCCCAGTTTTGTGTCGGTTAGTGGCTGACGACTGGAAGTCGCGGCTATACGAACGAAGTCCGCCAACGCGGACTATGAAGAGTGGTGATTTTTAGTTCCTGGTGACAAAATCGATGCGTTCTATGTATTTAACTCAAATGAGAACTACTATATTTTATTTGGGCGTTGCTGAATCCGAGTATGAAAATAATTTTACATAATACTAAAATCCTTGTAGAGACGTTCCGCCGGAACGTCTTTACATCCGGATTCTCTCTTCCTCCTAACTTAATTACCTGAAACTTTATTAGTCTCCCGTTATCGCGTCGTGTGGCGCTTTATTTTAGCGCGTGGACTGGTACAGCATTTCTGATACTTGCCAAAAAATGATTGATATTTTGCAGCTTTATTGAGGCAACGCACGAGAGCGATCGCCCAAAAATAAATTTCCCGACTTATTGCGAAATAGAAGTGAGTGAAGCTGTATATATCAACGTTCACTTATAAAAAAACTTATATTTATGCGTAATAAATTTTACTTACTCTTCCACGCTGCTTTGTTCACTTTAGCTTTGATGTGGACATACACTTCCGCTGATGGCTTATCAAAACCAAACACGAATCTTGCCTTCAGGTTGACACAGAATATATCTGTTGTACAACCTTGAAATATTCAAGATACCGTGTGACTGCAATCACTAATATAATCTAGCGATCGCCTAAACTATAATTCTTATCTTCCACACAGGGAAAACCGATGCCCGCTCGTCATAAATTTAACTTATTATCTACTGTTGCTTTATCCGTTTGTGCGATCGCCTTAACTATTGCCCCTGCAAATGCCCTACCAGGACAAAATATTAACACCGTCCTCAAGTGGGCAAAAACCAGACCTCAACTATCAGCGCTAAAATATAGCAGCGAAGCGCATGGTTATGAAGGTCGCAAGGGTAATTTATACTTTTATGTAAATGCTACTTCCCAAAATGGAATTGTAACTAAAGAAGGAATAACAGTCAGCGATGACCCCAGCATAAAATTTACCATTAATAATGCTAAGGGCATCAAACTGCTGCAAAATATTTATAATTCAGAAATTGCCAACGACTTTCGTAATTCTCGCTCTGTCGCCAAAGTTGGTAGAGACACCTTTCAACGCGGACAAAAATTCGCTTACATCACTGCTGCGGTTCAGAATGGGACTAATTTACAAATAATTTCTTTGAATAATTTGCAGAGTGAAATTAATAACGCTAAATTTTGCCAAACCCATCAATGTGACCTTTGATAAACATCCCGCAGGCTGGAAGCCTGGGGCTATACCAACAAAGCCTGCCGACCCAGGCTTTCAGACATTAAGTCCGCGAAGACGGACTTTGTTCGTGTAGCCGCACCCTTAAGGGTGTCAGGCTTTTAAACTATTAGTCCGCGAAGGCGGACTTCGTTCGTGTAGCCGCGACTTCAGTCGTCCGCTATACTCAAAAATGCTGCCATACTGCTCCAAAAATGTCCGATCAAACCGTTAGCGCTGCTGTTGCCAAACTCTACAATACCTACCCCTTCCCCCCAGAACCGCTGCTAGATGAACCACCTCCAGGCTACAATTGGCGCTGGAATTGGTTAGCTGCATACAATTTCTGCACCGGACAAAAACCCCAAAAGGAAGATATCCGCATTTTAGATGCTGGCTGCGGTACGGGGGTAAGTACTGAATATTTGGTGCATCTCAACCCACAAGCGCAAGTTGTGGGAATTGACTTAAGTGCCGGCGCTTTGGACGTTGCAAAAGAGCGCTGCAAACGTTCTGGAGCAAACAGAGTCGAATTTCATCACCTTAGTCTGTACGATGTGGAACAACTTCCGGGTGAGTTTGATTTGATTAACTGCGTTGGGGTGTTACACCATTTAAGCGACCCAATTCGCGGTATTCAAGCTTTGGCGAAGAAATTAGCCCCAGGTGGCTTGATGCACGTCTTCGTCTATGGTGAGTTGGGACGCTGGGAAATTCAACTTATGCAAAAGGCGATCGCACTTCTTCAAGGTGACAAGCGCGGCGATTATCGCGATGGCGTCCAAGTCGGGCGACAATTATTTTCATCTTTACCAGAAAACAATAGACTTGTCAAGTACGAGAAACAACGTTGGGCAATGGAAAACCAACGAGACGAATGCTTTGCCGATATGTATGTCCATCCCCAAGAGATTGACTACAACATTGAGACGCTGTTTGAATTAATTGATGCTTCGGGGTTGGAGTTTATTAACTTTTCTAATCCGGGATTTTGGCAGTTAGAAAGACTTTTGAACAAAGCACCAGAATTGATTGAACGAGCAGGTAAGTTGAGCGATCGCGATGTTTATCGTCTGATAGAATTACTAGATCCAGAAGTTACCCATTACGAGTTTTTTCTCGGTCGTCCTCCAACAGTCAAAGCGGATTGGTCAGCCGATGATGCTTTGTTGGCAGCGATTCCCGAACTTAATCCTTGTATTAATGGGTTTCCGAGTCAGTGTATTTTTAACTACGATTATCAAATTATCAACTTGTCGGTAAGCGAATTTGAGTTTTTGCTTCATTGTGACGTGAAAGCGACGGTGAGAGATATTTTACAGGGTGTAGAGTTGGGGATAGAGGGGGTGCGATCGCTCCTCCAGCAGCAGGTAATAATCTTGACACCAAGGTAGACTGTCTTCACAAGGGAACAAGGGGGAAATTCCTCCTTGTCCCCCAATGCCCAATGCCCAATGCCCAATGCCCAAACAAGAAGTTAATTGTTTTTTCCTAAAGTAATGTTACCCAAGCGTGATATGATTCATCTGACTGAATGTGCAGTCAACATAATTAGCTGTACTGGTTTCTGCTTCCTGTGAGCTTGTCAGACGAATCGATTAACCCCACGCCGACAACACGACAAGATGCTCAATCTGGTTTTGAAGACACAGAACCGGGCGTTTCTTCTATGGAAGAGTTTTATCAACTCTTTCAGAAGTTGTTGAGAATCACACTCCTGTTGACGGGGATTATTTTTATCTCAGTCTGGATTTTTTATTCCCTAAACATTGCCCTAAATTATTTGATAGGGGCGTGTGCGGGTGTGGTTTACTTAAAATTGTTGGCTAGAGACGTTGAGCGGCTAGGTAGCGAAAAAAACAGTTTGAGCAAAAATCGTTTTGCTCTATTTATTGGCTTGATGGTAGTTGCGACTCAATGGCACGATTTACATGTCCTGCCAATATTCTTGGGATTTCTCACCTACAAAGCCACGCTCATCGTCTATACGGTGCAAACTGCGTTTATTCCTGATTCTTAAACGTCAGGCTCACAAAGACAATATCTCCAATCCTCGCTTTTTGGGGAAAAATCTTGAAGAATGCACATGCTTAGTGTCTTAAACGCCTTTAATTCTTTTCCCCTCGCCAAATTGGAAGTAGGTCATCACCTCTACTGGCAATTGGGCAATCTGAAAATTCACGGGCAAGTTTTTCTCACCTCATGGTTTGTGATTGGTATTCTTGCCATAGCTTCCATCGCTGCTACTACCAACGCCAAGAGAATTCCTAAAGGCATCCAAAATTTGATGGAATATGCCCTAGAATTTATTCGGGACTTGGCGAAAAACCAACTTGGTGAGAAAGACTACCGTCCTTGGGTGCCCTTTATTGGCACACTATTTTTGTTTATCTTCGTGTCGAATTGGTCGGGTGCTTTAATTCCCTGGAAGTTAATCAAACTGCCTTCGGGTGAATTGGCAGCACCGACAAATGATATCAATACGACTGTCGCATTGGCATTGCTAACTTCTTTAGCGTATTTTTACGCCGGATTTAGCAAAAGAGGTTTAGGCTACTTTAAGAAGTATATAGAGCCGACACCGATTTTATTGCCGATCGCTATTCTCGAAGACTTCACCAAGCCTCTCTCCCTAAGCTTCCGTCTATTTGGCAATATTTTGGCGGATGAATTGGTAGTAGGTGTGCTAGTTCTATTGGTTCCTCTGTTTGTACCTTTGCCCGTTATGGCTCTAGGTTTATTTACCAGTGCCATTCAAGCGCTGGTATTTGCTACCTTAGCAGGAGCATACATTCACGAAGCAATAGCAGGTCACGGTGATGAAGGGCATGAGGAGCATTAAAGCTTCTCAGTTGATGTAATTTTAGATTTTGTTCAAAATCTAAAACCGAAAATTGTTCATTCTGTTCTCAAAGTAAGGAAAATCAAAATGGATCCATTAGTTGCTGCTGCTTCCGTTATCGCTGCTGCTCTAGCAATTGGTTTAGCTGCAATTGGACCTGGTATCGGTCAAGGAAATGCCGCAGGTCAAGCAGTAGAAGGTATTGCGCGTCAACCAGAAGCAGAAGGAAAAATTCGCGGTACATTGCTGTTAACCTTAGCATTCATGGAATCCCTGACTATCTACGGTCTGGTTATTGCTCTAGTGCTACTGTTTGCTAACCCATTTGCTTAAGACCTAAAAATAGTTGTTAGTGTAGAGACGTGAACGATGTAAAGGCAGCACTGTGTTGCTACTCCTCCAACCGTCTCTACAGCTGACATCTAGGCTTTCCACGTCGTTTCCATGTAAGTTGACCCTCGTTGGCTATGGGGTCTGTAGAATATCAAAGGTTGGATGAATTAGCTAGCCATAAAAGAGTGCTATTCCAACCCGCATAGGAGAGAAATGTTTGATTTCGATGCTACCTTGCCCTTGATGGCATTGCAATTTTTGCTGCTAGCAGCTTTGTTGAATGTCATTTTCTACAAGCCACTGACCAAGGTACTAGACGATCGCGATAATTACATCCGGACGAATAACCTTGAAGCAAGTGAACGTTTGGCAAAAGCCGAGCGCTTAACTAAAGAATATGAACAACAGCTAGCAGATGCCCGCAGGCAATCGCAAGCTACTCTGGAAGCCGCTCAAGCTGAAGCGAAGAAAATTACCGCAGTCAAAATTGCTGAAGCGCAAAAAGAAGCTCAAGCTCAACGCGAACAAGCATCTGTGGAAATCGAGCAGCAAAAGCAAGAAGCAATGCGTTCCTTAGAGCAACAAGTTGATGCCCTCAGCAGGCAAATTCTAGAAAAACTGTTGGGACCAACAAGTCTGGTTAGATAGACTAATATCCTCCAGATTATAACATTGGTTGCGTTGAAAGTATACGCGCATCTCGACAAAAGTCTCAGGAGGGCGCTTAAGTCGCCCTCCGGCATTGCGTGTACTAAGTCCGCTTCGGTTGGTAGGGACGTGCGAAAATTAGACTTTTTAGCCTGAAGCGAGCAGGCTACCCTTCGGGAACGCCAAGGGCGAATGCACGCGCAAGGGAACACCTTTGTCGGGTGTCCGAGCAAGATGTAAGAAAGGCACTTTTTCCCCCAAGGGGAAAAATCAAATTAATTAGCAAGCGAGCAGCGAGCGTGTAAATGGCTAACATGGGGACTTTCATATTACTTGCCGCAGAAGCCGCTGTTCACTCAGAGGCAGAAGGCGAAGGTGGTTTCGGTCTAAATCTAGACATTTTTGAAACCAATCTAATTAACTTAGCGCTTCTAATTGGCATACTATTTTACTTTGGACGTAAAGTTTTAACCAATATCCTGAACGAGCGGCGGATAAATATTGAAACCGAAATTCAAGGAGCCGAAGCGCGTTTAAAAGAGGC
This sequence comes from [Scytonema hofmanni] UTEX 2349, assembly GCF_000582685.1. Lineage (GTDB taxonomy): Bacteria > Cyanobacteriota > Cyanobacteriia > Cyanobacteriales > Nostocaceae > Hassallia > Hassallia hofmanni. The sequence goes on along the minus strand of NZ_KK073769.1, from coordinate 1,317,861 downwards.
ACAAATTGCCCTTTCAAAAGTGCAAGAGCAATTAACTCAAGCGCAAGTAGAAGCACAACGCATCCGCACCGCAGCCGAAGAGAATGCTTTATCAGCGCGAGAAGCAATCTTGGCAAAGGCAGCGCAAGACGTAGAACGCTTGAAACAAACAGCCGCAGCTGATTTAAACACAGAAAGAGATCGAGCGATCGCCCAACTGCGTCAACGAGTAAGCGCTTTAGCATTGCAAAAAGTCGAATCCGATCTGCGGAGTGGCATTGCCGACGACGTTCAACAAACATTAATTGACCGCAGCATCGCGCAGGTGGGAGGCTAGAAATGAAAAGCGACATAGCAATAGCCGAAATCGCCCAGCCTTATGCAGAGGCATTAATGTCAGTAGCCGAGTCAAAAAACCAGACAGAAGAATTCGGCGAAGATGTACGTTCTTTGCTGAATTTATTGCAAAATTCATCACAATTGCAAGGCTTTATCGGCAACCCCTTTATTGAAGCTGACAAAAAAAAGGCAGTCATCAACGAAATCGTTGGCGAAAGCACTAATTCAAACTTACGCAATTTCTTGATGCTGCTGGTAGATAGACGCCGCATTTTATTGCTAGAACCAATTTGCGAGCAGTATATAACGCTTCTCAGACAGAAAAATCAAACTGTCTTAGCAGAAATAAGCTCTGCCGTTCCTCTTTCCCAAGAGCAAGAACAAGCAATACGAGAAAAAGTCATCGCCATGACTAACGCTCATCAGGTCGAACTAGAAACAAAAATAGACCCCGACTTGATTGGTGGTGTAATCATCAAAGTTGGCTCTCAAGTAATTGACGCTAGTTTGCGTAGTCAGTTACGCCGTCTTTCCTTACGCTTAAGTGGCTCTTAAGAAGTTGTTATTTGTTGGTTGTTAGTTGTTAGTTGAAAGAGTCATAAACTACTAACCACTAATAAATTGTTAGTTGTTAGTTGAAAGAATCATAATAACTACTAACCACTAACTACTAACTACTAACCACTAACCACTAACTACTTTCTCAGTCTCCCAAATAAAGATAGATACATGGCTATTAACATCAGACCTGACGAAATCAGCAGCATTATTCAGAAACAAATCGAGCAATACGACCAAGATGTCAAAGTTGCTAACGTTGGTACTGTCCTGCAAGTAGGTGACGGTATTGCCCGGATTTATGGTCTAGAAAAGGCTATGGCTGGGGAACTATTAGAATTTGAAGACGGCACAATCGGCATCGCCCAAAACTTAGAAGAAGACAACGTGGGTGCGGTGTTGATGGGTGAAGGTCGCCAGATTCAAGAAGGTAGCTCCGTAACCGCCACTGGTAGAATTGCTCAGGTGCCGGTGGGTGAAGCAATGGTTGGACGAGTTGTTGACGCTCTCGGTCGTCCCATTGATGGTAAGGGAGAAATCAAGACTACAGAAACTCGTTTGATTGAATCTCCCGCACCTGGTATTATTGAGCGTCGTTCGGTACACGAACCGATGCAAACCGGTATCACCGCAATCGATTCGATGATTCCCATCGGTCGGGGTCAGCGCGAATTAATTATCGGCGATCGCCAAACCGGAAAAACTGCGATCGCCATTGACACAATCATCAACCAAAAAGAAGAAGATGTAATTTGTGTTTATGTAGCGATCGGTCAAAAAGCTTCCACCGTCGCTAACGTGGTGCAAACATTGCAAGAAAAAGGCGCAATGGACTACACCATCGTAGTTGCTGCTAGTGCCAGTGAACCAGCTACCCTACAATACTTGGCTCCCTACACTGGGGCAACAATGGCTGAGTACTTCATGTACAAAGGCAAAGCAACCTTAGTAATTTACGATGACTTGTCCAAGCAGGCTCAAGCTTATCGTCAAATGTCCTTGCTGTTGCGTCGTCCACCCGGACGGGAAGCGTATCCTGGAGATGTATTCTACATCCACTCCCGCTTGTTGGAAAGAGCAGCTAAACTCAGCGATGAATTGGGCAAAGGCAGCATGACTGCCCTACCAATCATCGAAACTCAAGCTGGTGACGTATCTGCTTACATCCCCACCAACGTAATTTCCATCACCGACGGTCAGATATTCCTTTCCTCTGACTTGTTTAACTCAGGTATCCGTCCAGCAGTAAACCCCGGTATTTCAGTATCCCGCGTAGGTTCTGCCGCTCAAACCAAGGCAATGAAAAAAGTTGCCGGTAAAATCAAGTTAGAATTGGCGCAGTTTGACGACTTACAAGCCTTCGCGCAATTTGCTTCTGACTTAGATAAAACCACCCAAGACCAACTAGCACGCGGTCAGCGTTTGCGCGAACTTCTGAAGCAGCCCCAAAATTCACCACTGTCTGTATACGAGCAAGTGGCAATTCTGTATGCTGGTATTAACGGCTACTTGGATGAAATTCCCGTAACTCAAATTACAAACTTCACCAAAGGTCTGCGGGAATACTTAAAGGGCAGCAAACCTCAATACAGCCAAGCAGTGCAAACTCAGAAAGTATTAGGTGACGCTGAGGAAACTGCTTTGAAAGAAGCACTTACCGAGTACAAGAAGACTTTCTTGGCAACAGTGTAATTAGTCAAGAGTCAAGAGTCAAAAAACTCTAGACTCTTGACTCTGGATTATTGACTGTGGACTAAGGACTAAGGACAAATTATGGCTAATCTCAAAGCAATACGCGATCGCATTCAATCGGTCAAAAACACCAAAAAAATCACAGAAGCGATGCGACTGGTAGCAGCAGCCAGAGTCCGTCGCGCTCAAGAACAAGTAATTGCTACCCGTCCCTTTGCCGATCGCTTGGCACAAGTATTGTATGGCTTACAAACTCGTTTGCGGTTTGAAGAAGCAAATTTACCACTTCTGAAAAAACGCGATGTCAAGTCTGTCGCGTTGTTGGTAATTTCAGGCGATCGCGGTTTGTGTGGTGGTTACAACACCAACGTCATTCGTCGTGCCGAAAATCGCGCCAAGGAACTGAAAGCAGAAGGCGTAAACTACAAGTTTGTACTGGTAGGACGCAAAGCAATTCAATACTTCCAACGCCGAGAACAGCCAATTGATGGAACTTACACAGGTTTAGAGCAAATTCCTGTGGCATCTGAGGCAAATGAAATTGCCGATAAACTGCTTGATTTGTTCCTTTCAGAAAGCGTAGACCGCGTAGAGCTAGTCTACACCAGGTTCATCTCCTTGGTTAGTTCTCGCCCTGTAGTGCAAACTTTGCTTCCTTTTGACGTTCAAGGTCTAGAAGCCGGTGATGATGAAATTTTCCGCCTCACAACTCGTGGCGGTCAATTTGAAGTGCAACGCGAGAAAGTCATTACCCAAGTTCGCGCTTTTCCCCGCGACATGATTTTTGAGCAAGATCCAGTACAGATTCTCGATTCTCTATTGCCATTATATCTGAGTAACCAGCTATTGCGGGCGTTACAAGAATCAGCCGCCAGCGAACTAGCCGCACGGATGACAGCAATGAACAACGCTAGCGACAACGCTGGCGAATTGATTAAATCTCTCTCTTTGTCATATAACAAAGCCCGACAAGCCGCAATTACCCAAGAAATTCTAGAGGTTGTTGGCGGCGCCCAGGCGTTGACTTAGGGATTAGGGACAAGGGGGACAAGGGGACAAGGGGACAAGGAGACAAGGGGACAAGGGGACAAGGGGAATTGCAAAACAGTTTCTTACCCATCCCCGCATCTCCTTGTCTCCCCACCTCCTTGTCTCCCCCTCTCCCCACCTCCTTGTCTCCCCCTCTCCCCACCTCCTTGTCTCCCCCTCTCCCCACCTTGTTGCTAATTTCCAAATACTACATTATAATCAGAATATGACATGGGGCCGTAAAGGTTTCGACGTGGTGGCGAAAGCTACTCTGTGATTCAGGTCGAGAGTGAGTCTCCTCTCGCAAATCAAAGGCTCGAAAAAAAAGTAAATGCGAACAACATCGTAAAATTTGCTCGTAAGGATGCTCTAGTAGCAGCCTAAAACACCTCTTTCAGGTTCGAGCGTCTCTAGTTTGACTCCGTTAAGGGCTAGAGACCAACCCCCAACGGATGCTCTAGTAAGCGTTCTCTGGTTGGCTTGCTAGCTAAGATTAAATCAGAGCATCCTACGTTCGGGATAATGAACGATTCCCGCCTTGAGGGTCAGAAAGGCTAAACCTGTGAACGAGTGGGGGGTTAATACCCATTGCGGACGGCAGTTCAATTCTGCCCGGTTCCACTAAAATACCTAAAGAATCCACCTGACACTAATGTGTAGGTGGATTTTGCTTTGTGGATACAATTTACCCAGTAGTAAAAGAGTGCGATCGCTCATTATCCAGGTGTAAATCAGTACAGCAGATTTTCTCAACCAACGACGTACTTGTATGAATTTCTAATTCAGCTTCTGGTAAAGCTTCAAACAGAAGTATTTGTTCTGGAAAAACTACTCGCTCAAAATACCAATTGGGAATGTTGGAAATCCGAATAATTTGGATTTGAGAAGTGTGATTTGTATAACCACACAAAATTTGACGTTCGGAGTCAATATTTAGATAATCAAGAATTTGAGTCATAGTTTTACTTCTTGCGTGATAGCTAATGAATGCAGAAGGACAAAAAAAGACGTTGCTTTACAAGCGAACGTATTGATTCTTAATGAAAAAGAGACAAAAATCTATATTGCAGAAGGTATCACTTTATCTTTCATACTTTATCTTCTAATTGACATAAAGAGCTAGATGGATTTTTTCTCTCAGGAATGAAATAGTCATAAATTTATTCTACGGCATTCCTATCGGCTAACCGTAATTCAAGAAGAAAAACTGGAAACTCTGGGTAAACAACTATAGGTAGTTTAGCGATCGCTAGCTTAAAGGTTTGTAAATTGTAGAAACTTTTGAGAAATTTCATCTGTCTGATTGTGTACATTCTGGCAAAAGCTAATGTTTGTTTCTGCACAAGGCATTCCCGGAGTGCCTGATTTAACACATCCTGTTGAACTAGTTCACTTGGGAAGTCAGATACTCAAAGCTTCAGTTTTGTTAGTATTTCTGGTCATAGCTTTGGGAATAGCGATCGCGCTACTAAGCTTTTCTCTGCGTCGTTTGCCCAAAGAACAATCTCTATTTATGGGCGAATGGACGCTACGTTATTCTGAACTTTTGCGAGGCTTCCAGCATCTAGCCTTGGTATTAATTTTACTGGTGGTGGGATTTTTTCTCTGTTCAACTCTTAGCAATCGCTATCATTACTGGGAACAGGCAAAAGTTGCGAACGTAGCTCTTTTGGTCGCAGGAGACAAACTAGAACAATCAGCCCCACAAGTACGCTACATCATAAAAGAGCCGTATACCACGACAACTCAAGTTAATGGCAAAATAGTCAAAATAAATGAAACGCGAGATGTCAACCGCTATCTGACCCTAGCTGGTTCGCAAATTCAAGTAAAACTTGACCAAATTCCAGATGTTCAAGGTCGGAGTGCAACTTATCGCGTAGATTACAGCGCTGACTACAAAGTTGTCAATCAACTTGAAAATATTAATAATTTTATCTTTGAAGTACCGCCACCTAACGGCTACTCCCTACTACAAAGTTATAAAGTAGAGCGTGCTGGTACTAGATTACAACAAACCAATCCTGGCGATTATAACTTTGCCTTTCGCTTGCAACCAAGGGAAGAAACCAGCTTTCGCGTTACTTACAAAGCCCAAGGGGGACCACGTTGGGTTTATAGTGCCGAAGGGCAATTACTTTCTAACTTTCGCTTGATAGCGATCGCTAACTTCGCTGGAGCTAACTTTGCCAGCGGTATTATACCAAATGACATTAAAGTTGACAGAAAAAGCACCCAATTTACTTGGATATTTGATGATAATGTTTCCGTCAAAAATCCCTTTGGAGTATATACCAGCACCGACCCGATTCGTAACACTGGCATCATCCCCCGTCTATTATTGCTAGCGCCGGCGTTATTTCTCTGGTGGATATTGTTGTTATATTTATCCATCCCAATGAGTTTAAAAAACGTAGCGCTTGCCGGGGGAATTTTCTTTGCTTGTCTGCTGACTTTGACTTATTTAGCTCGTTTAATGAACGCCGAATTTGCTTGGACTCTGATTTCCCTCATCTTACTTGCTTTGTCATGGGGGTTAGGAGCAAATTGGCGTGCATCCCTTGCAGCTTTCATTTGTGCGATCGCCGGCGCAGTGCTACCCGTTTTTGGGTTATTAGTATCATTTAGCGGTCTTACCCTCAGCCTTGCGGGTTTACTTTCCGCAGTTTGGCTAGCGGTTATTCACTTATATGGGTGGTACAAATTGCAACGTTGAACCTTTAAAAATCAGCACATAAGCCATATATAATATCATGTCCGGTAAATAATTAAAGTTTTGTAGTGAGGACTTTAGTCCTCATTTGAGGGCTGAAGCAAAGTTAAATAAATTATTTTATATCTATTTATAGGAAGATTTCACGTTAGCAATACGGGAAAAACAAAAGTCAGGTGAAACTAATTTTAATTCCAGAAATGAAAATCAACGCTCACAAAAAAGAGCGATCGCAACCATTTGAATTTGCGAGGTAAACCCAAATTCTTGTTATTTTGAAGTTGGTAGTAGGCACAAAGCGTGCAATATAGCGCTTCTCAGTTGGGTGCAATACATCAAAGAATTAAGGAAACGCAGATGAACGCAGATGGACGCAGATAAATCTGTATTTGATTCAAACGAGAAGCGCTATATTAAGCGTTAAAACGCTTACTACGAAGAATCCAATCTATGACAAATTTCCCAATTTCGGCGCCGGAATTATCCTTCTTCTGGACACTGCTACAACAATTATTAGACCGTGAATCCTTATCTCGCAATCAAGCTGCTGAATTGATGCAAGGATGGTTAAACGAAGCTATTCCCCCAGAAATATCAGGAGCAATTTTGACAGCATTGCACTTCAAAGGCGTTTCTGTGGACGAATTGGCAGGAATGGCTGAAGTGTTGCAAGGGCAGTCTTTAGGGAGACAAGGAGGACAAGGGGGACAAGGAGGAATTTCTTCCTCATCCCCCTCATCTCCCCCCATCTCCCCCACTCCCCTGATCGACACCTGTGGCACTGGCGGTGATGGTGCATCGACATTTAATATTTCCACAGCGGTGGCTTTTGTGGCTGCTGCATATGGCGTGAAAGTCGCCAAGCACGGCAATCGTTCGGCATCAAGTCGGGTGGGTAGTGCAGATGTTTTGGAAGCTTTGGGTGTAAATTTGGCTGTCTCTAGTGACAAAGTACAAGCAGCACTACAAGAAGTGGGGATTACTTTTTTGTTTGCCCCTGGTTGGCATCCAGCACTCAAAGCTGTTGCTTCATTGCGACGGACTTTGAAGGTACGGACAGTATTTAATTTACTTGGACCTTTAGTAAATCCGTTGCGTCCGACTGGGCAAGTTATCGGAATATTCGATCCGCAGCTTTTAGCAACAATTGCTCAAGCCTTACAGCAATTGGGTACACAAAAAGCAATTGTGCTGCACGGACGAGAAAGACTTGATGAAGCAGGTTTGGGGGATTTAACCGATTTAGCGGTGTTGTATGAGGGTCAAGTGCAGTTGACAAGTATTAATCCCCAAGAATTTAATTTAACACCTGCTCCCATAGGAATGCTACGGGGTGGCGATGTTCAAGAAAATGCAGAGATTCTCAAAGCAGTACTGCAAGGTAAGGGAACTGCTGCCCAACAGGATGTAGTGGCACTAAATGCGGCTTTAGCGCTACAAGTTGGGGGTGCAGTTGAGTTGATGAACCATGCCGAAGGTGTTAGTGCGGCTAAGGATATTCTACAATCCGGTGCGGCTTGGGCGAAGTTGGAGCAGTTAGTTGAGTTTCTGAGGAATTAGGCTGTAAATCCTCATGAGGGCGAAATTCGACCACATCGCGTTTGATCGTGAGGTCGTAATTGCCAAAAAAGTCATGTCCGAGAAGTCCAGTTTCTAAATCTGATCCAGCGATCGCTACTGCTACTTTATTAACTGATACTCCACCTGCTTCAATCGTATCAACATAGCCAATAGAAAATTCTACGGCTTTGGAACTAGCGGTGTTTGCTTTCGCTTTCCCCACAGTCACCACTCCCAAAGAAGAAGCCATTTGCTGAGTGATGACTGTACCACTTGCTCCTGTATCGACAATCATCTCAAATTGTTGATTGCCATTGAAGGTAACTTCTATAATTGGTGTGCCACCCATTCGCCGTTTGATGGGTACTGAAAATATTTCTTGGCGTTCTTTTTCTTTGGCTTGGTTGAGTGTTTGTGGTAGAGATGATACGGCATCTGGTATTTTTTTTACTTGTACGCGTACAGGTTGGGGCAGAGGTTGGAGGATGAACTTTGGTAATGGTGATGCTTTGGGAACAGCAACTACTATTTTCTGCGGTTCTGGTGATGTTGTTAAAAGCGGGTTAACAGTCGCTTTTTCCTGAGCATATTTGGCTTCGAGTTGATATTCAGTAATTTTTCTTTGAGCGATCGCAAAGTCGGGACTTTCTTGCTGAACTTGTTTCATCAGAGCGATCGCATCCTGATATTGACTCGCAACCAAGTTCCAATCTGCGCTTGATTGGGCAGATTGGCTGATACTAAAACCACCAATCGCTTTATCTAACCCCAACTCAAAAGAAGTCGGCGAAATCTTGACTGGTGTCTGAGATTCTGTTTCTGGACTAGTTGCTGGTGCCGTTTCTTTTATGTCAGGCTCTGCTGCCAGATTATTCATTTGAGCAGGTTGCTCATTGCTACCGATGGCGGTATTTTGTTTGTCTTCACGACAGCCAAAACTCAACACCGCCAAAGTGCCTGATAGAAAAATTAGCAATCCACGAGATAAATAATAATGAAGCATAATTACTTAACATTTTACCTGCCCAAAGCTCTTGAAATCTACTTCTGCGCCTTAATTCTCCTTCTAAGATTTTATCTGTTTAATTATTAATTTTTAATTAATTTTACTTCCAACTCAAAATTGAGCAACTCATGGGATAATTGACATTCGATTGGGGCAATGGGCATGGGGCAATGGGCAATGGGCATTGAAGAGGGGAAAGGGTAAAGGATAAAGAATAAAAGTTTTTCTCTTTCTCCGATGCCCCATGCCCCATACCCCATGCCCCATGCCCCATGCCCAATGCCCAATTCCCTAATTTTTTACCTATGCCCCAGTCTGACGCAATACCTGCTTTACTTGTCCTGGCAGATGGAACTACTTATCGCGGTTGGTCTTTTGGTGCTACTGGCACTGCGATCGGGGAAGTGGTCTTTAATACTGGGATGACCGGATATCAAGAAGTGCTGACCGATCCTAGTTACTGCGGTCAGATAGTTATTTTTACTTATCCAGAATTAGGAAACACTGGGGTGAATCCTCTTGATGAGGAATCGGAACGACCACAAGTACAAGGTGCGATCGCTCGCAATATTTGTCATAAACCGAGTAATTGGCGATCGACACAATCGTTACCAGATTACCTAAAACAGCATCAAGTACCGGGTATCTACGGGATTGATACCCGTGCCCTCACCCGCAAAATACGCATGTTTGGAGCCATGAACGGCGGCATATCCACCTCAATTCTCGATGAGGCAGAATTGTTAGAAAAAGTACAAGCGGCTCCAAGCATGAAGGGATTAAATCTGGTTCGCCAAGTCACCACCCCAACGGTTTATGAATGGTCAGATCCCACCACTGCAATTTGGGAATTTAACCCAGTTGGTGTAGCAAATTCTCAAGAGTCCTTCACCGTTGTTGCTCTTGATTTTGGCATCAAACGCAATATTTTACGCCGTTTAGCTGCTTACGGTTGCCGAGTTATCGTTGTTCCCGCAGACACCTCAAGCGAGGAAATTCTCAAATATAATCCAGATGGTATCTTTCTTTCCAATGGTCCTGGCGATCCTTCCGCAGTCACAGAAGGAATTGAAACCGCCAAAGCTTTGCTTTCTGCCGAAAAACCGATATTTGGCATTTGCATGGGACACCAAATTTTAGGTCATGCATTGGGGGCAGAAACCTTTAAACTTAAATTTGGGCATCGGGGTTTAAATCAACCAGCAGGATTGCAAGAAAGGATAGAAATTACCAGCCAAAATCACAGTTTTGCCATTGACCCAGATTCTTTACCCAAGACCCACGTAGAAATTAGCCACCTGAACTTAAACGATCGCACCATTGCTGGATTGCGTCATAAGTCTTTACCTGTGTTTTCAGTCCAATATCACCCAGAGGCAAGTCCCGGACCTCACGATGCTGATTATTTGTTTGAAAAGTTTGTCCAATCGATGCAAGCAGCACGTAGCACTGTTTCTGGTATAAGCTAAAAATGTAGAAAGTGGAAATGGTTAGTTGGAACCTTGTCCAAAAGTACTGTTGAGCACCAACCACCATCCAGTATCCACTAACCCATAAAGCCAGTTGTAGACAACTTGCTCAAAAATTATATATACTTGAACGTTTACCTTAACGATGAGGAGGGAGTTATAGCTGAATCACTTAATCTAACCGTGAGCCTGAGAGGCACTCGCGAAGTCCGGGAGAACTGTCAGCTATTCCGTCTCACGGGTCTGTTGGATGCCTTTTCAGAACCGACTTTTCGCAAGGTGCTAGGGAGCAAGATTGATGAAGGTCCAAAGCACATAATTCTGGATCTTTCACAGATTGACTTTATTGATAGCTCTGGCTTGGGTGCTTTAGTGCAGCTAGCCAAGCAGGCTAACGCCGAAGGCACTTTGCAAATCGTCACAAACGCCCGCGTTACTCAAACAGTCAAGCTTGTTCGCTTAGAGAAGTTTCTATCCCTGCAAACATCTGTTGATGCGGCTCTAGAAAACATTAAGTAGTCGAGAATTGCTTGACAAATATAATTAAGCTATCCAGATTTTCATCTCGGATAGCTTAATTTTTATTACTTTCGGACATAACATCATGACCGAAAAATTACTTATAATGTAAAGGCGTTCCGCCGGAACCTATTTACGACGGTAGGTAGGTTTTTATCACTGTTAATTAAACGGACATGATATAAAAGATATTTTTCCTGATACAAATAAAAGTGCGATCGCTCACTTCCGGCTAAATCCACACATCTCAAATCATGAAGAGGGAAAAGATTGATATCCTCCCGCCTTTGCCCTTTTTTCCTTTCCCCTTTCCCCCTCCCCGATAAACGTATAAATGCCTAGCACATCATCGAATAAAATAAAGAATAATTAACTGAAACTTGGGGATCGCAATCAAAGATACAAAAACTTGATAAAACCTATTGGTAGAGTATAGACCAATCTGAAAATTGTCTAACTAAATGTAAATTTAAAACTAAAAAGATAAAATTAGGAATAAGTTTGCTAGTGTTGATTATGCTAGGTATAACAGCACTATCTATAATCTGTGGAAAAAATCAATGTAGCCAAAAGGAATAGTTAACTTGTGGAATCAAAGGAGGAAGAGCTATTAGATGAATCAAATGCAACAAACATGCAAAATTCATCTTCGTGCCAATTAATTAAGGCAACCACAGAGCAATTACCTCAACAGATTTCCCTTAAAGATGTGCGAAAAGTTTCTCCGGCAGCCCTGGCATATTTAGGGGATGCAGTTTATGAACTTCATATGAGGATGTTTTATCTGCTGCCACCGCAGCGAGTGGAAAGTTACCATCGTTTAGTTGTGGCACAAGTCCGAGCAGAAACACAAGCGAAAATATTGCGATCGCTCACTCCTTATCTGAGGGACACAGAATTAGAAATTGTTCGGCGCGGTCGTAATGCCGCGACAAAAAGTCCCAAGCGCCTTGAAAGAGAAATTTATCAACAAGCAACTAGCCTAGAAACTCTAATTGGTTATTTGTATCTTACCGATTCTCAACGCTTAACCGAACTACTGCAAAAACTCCAGCTAGAAAAATCGTGAGAAATATACCTCACTAAAAAAATAATCACTGAGAGTGCGTAAGTCCAACTTGATTAAATCGGGATGCTCACCCATCCGCTCTACCAAAGTAATATGTCAAATCCAAAAAAATTCAACTCGAATCGCGAACAAAATCGCGCACCATCTTTAAAAATTAAAGGCAAACGTGTCATTTCTAGTTCGATTCGTCCCCGACATCAAGATGGGGAAGGCTCAAAAGATGAACCACGCCCACGTCGCAAGTTGTCTGGTGCATCCCCATCTAAACCAATAGGTGAAGGCGCAAAAGACGACTCACGCCCACGTCGCAAGTTCTCTGATGCATTTTCACCTCATAAGAACGAAGGCACAAAAGACGACTCACGCCGCAAGTTCTCTGATGCATCTTCATCTAACAGGAACGAAGGTGCAAAAGACGACTCACGCCCACGTCGCAAGTTCTCGGATGCATTTTCATTTAACAGGAACGAAGGCACAAAAGACGACTCACGCCCAGGTCGCAAGTTCTCTGATGCATTTTCACCTCATAAGAACGAAGGCACAAAAGACGACTCACGCCCAGGTCGCAAGTTCTCTGATGCATCTTCATCTAACAGGAGCGAAGGCTCAAAAGACGACTCACGCCCAGGTCGCAAGTTCTCTGATGCATTTTCATCTAACAGGAGCGAAGGCTCAAAAGACGACTCACGCCCAGGTCGCAGTTTCTTTGATACATCTTCATCTAAACCAACAGAAGATAGCGATCTAATCTACGGTCGCCATCCAGTGTTGACTGCATTAGAAAATCAGCGCGGTCTAAATCGAATCTGGATTACTTCTAAATTGCGCTACGATCACCGCTTTCATAATTTGATTTTGCAAGCGAAAGACAACGGAGCGGTGATTGATGAAGTTGAACCAAAGCGACTAGACCAAATTACTTACAACGCAAATCATCAGGGAATAGCGGCGCAAATTGCCCCCCACGACTACATTGAATTAGACGAGTTAATTACCAAAGCTTTTTCTACTACCGATGCCCCAGTAATTGTCGTAGCTGACGGTATTACCGATCCCCACAACTTAGGAGCAATTATTCGCACAGCTGAAGCGATCGGCGCTCAAGGATTAGTAATCCCCCAACGCCGAGCCTCTGGAATCACTTCCACGGTGATGAAAGTCGCAGCCGGTGCCCTAGAAACCTTTCCGGTTGCAAGAGTAATTAACCTCAGCCGCGCTTTGGATGCCTTGAAAGTAGCTAATTTTTGGATTTACGGTACCGCTGTCACTGGAAGCCTACCGCTGCATACCGTTGAATTCGTCAATCCTAAAGATGACAATAAAAAACCAATTCCGATTGTGTTGGTAGTTGGCTCAGAAGGCGAAGGCTTGAGTATGTTGACACAACGCTCTTGCGATGTTTTGGTGTCGATTCCCTTACAAGGCAATACTCCTAGTCTGAATGCTTCTGTGGCGGCGGGTATGGCGCTTTATGAAATTTATCGCCAACGCTGGTTAAATACGTTGCATTTAGACAAATTACAAAAAACCGCTTGGAAAACGAATCATAACAGAGTATAAAGAAATGTAAAGGAAAAAAAATCAGTAACACACATTTAACAACCAAAAAGCACACTTATTAACTGGCAAAAACTATGAAAACCATTTGGGATAACCTCAAGGAAGCCTTAATTAATACGTTTGACAGCTTTGGCTTGGCTTGGTGGGTTGAGATTGGGACACAAAAGCCCAATTGCACTTACTACTTTGGACCATTTATGAGTTCTTCTGAAGCTAAAGCGGCAATCAAAGGCTATGTAGAAGATTTAGAAGTTGAAGGAGCGCAAGGAATTGCAGTAAATGTCAAACGCTGCAAACCAGGTACTTTAACAATTGCTGAAGATTTGGGGGAATGGATTGACCGTAAAGTAAAGCCTGCCTTTAGCGGTCAAATATAATTGAATGGCTAATGGCTAATAGCTAATGGCTATTAGCTATTACTTTCGGATGCTCTTGTAGCCAGCAGTCAATATCGCTCAGTACTTGGTCAGGAATTTCCCACGGGAAGAGATGAGCAGTGTTAGGGTAGCTTTGCCACTGAGAATTTCTCAGGTGTTGAGCAGTTTCTAAGCTAGAATTAACTGTGATGTGACGGTCTTCGGTCCCAGCGAGTACTAGGCTAGGACAGAAAATTTGCTCTAAGTCTGTAACTCGATTGTAACCAGATTGAATGGCAGTATAAAGGGCGCGAGTGGCAGCAGGTGAAGTTTGCAAATAAGCCGGCACTGCTGATGAGGCTATGTAACGGTAAGCGGTGGGTGTATGTTGTTGAATCAGGTAACGGAAAAGCGATCGCTTGCCAAATGTCTCAATATTCCAGCGCCAACCTGGTTTTACATAGTTCAATAAAGCAGCAATTCCAGTATACAAATTATCTGCCAAACTAATTGGCGGATGATTTCCTCTAGGTCTAGCAGCCGTAGCAATCAAAATTAATCCAGTCACGCGCTGTGGTAGCATTAGTGCCAGTTCCATCGCCAAAATGCCACCGAGCGACCATCCCAACACTAAGCATTTTTCGATTCCCAAGCGGTCTATAAGCGCTTCTAAGTCCGTCAAATGGTCGCGCATCTCAAAATCACCTTTAAAGCGACTTTTGCCGTATCCACGCAAATCTGGGGCGATAGTTTGAAAACGTTTTGATAAGCGATCGGTAAATACAGAAAGGCTAGAGCCAGAACCAGGATGACCGTGCAAGCATAAAATCGGGAATCCTTCGCCTTGAACTTCTACGTTGAGATTAACGGCTTTACGAGAAGAGTGGTACATTAAACACCTAAGTTCGATGTAATGAAATAAGCTATAAACCTTCTATGATAAGAGTTACAGGATTTTGTTAGAATTGAGTAATTGTCAATAATTTTCAGCTATTGATAAATAATTGCTAGTTGACAACTTCAAGCTGTGGCGGTGATTTCTGAATGGTTAATGAAGTACTTAAGCAACGGGATTGATGGAGCGCGTATCAAAATCTTAGATGAGCCACAGCATGTTAATTTGGCAGGTTTGAAGCATTTAGACAGCATCGTTTAAAGCAAAAGGTTTTTATGAAAAATTGACAGAGATAACAGAAAAAGAGCTAGTGCGCTTTTAGGTGTAGAACTACTCTTTAGGCATACAATACGCTCGGATGTACTACAACAACCAGTGCGTACTATAAAGAAAATAAAATGAAACAATCAACATTTGAAGCATTGTTGCAAGTATATGACCGATTAGACGATATAGTAAAGGATTTAAATGATTTAGCAGAAATTGAACTAGAACTAGAAGCATTTGACGATGCTAGCCTACTTCAAACCAGAGCGGATATATTATATGAACAGATGGTCAATTTGGATGTAGTAATTTCAGAACTAGAGGGTTAAGGGGATGGAAGAACTAAAAGCTAAAATTAAAGAATACGGTCGTCTAGCTGCTACATTAAGTCGTCAGGCTGGAGAAATACCTAGTTATCCAAAAGAGAATCGTAAGCAGAAACAAGAGCTATTGCGTCAATCCATAGAAGCCAGTAGGGAATGTAGAGAACTGATACAAGAGTTAAAAAGACTACAAGCTGCTTAAATTGGTTTTAGCTCCAGAATAAGGCTTTGAGATATTTATTTTGACTATTCATTGTCAACAAGAATCACTAATTCCCGGATTTCTCACCAAATTTATGAAACCCAAGTCCAGAGGCTGTAGGGGCGGGTTCACAAATATGCTTCAATCATTCACGAATATCTCGTGAACCCGCCCCTACCGTTTTGTGATAAATGCGGGTAATTGATATAACATGGACTAAGACTCATTTTTAAGCGTTTCTGTTATGTCGAACTCAGGTATTAAACGGATTTTTCTTGATATCCTCCAGCATAATCAATCACGCACATTTGCCTGTAAGTGGAGTGAATGCCAAAAGCAACTCCTGCGACCTTAAAAGCTGGGTTAAACATGTTTATTCTATGACCCCGCGATGGTACTCCGTCATCTATAATTAGTTGCATAACGATATCTTGAGCCGTGTGGGAACCATAGCTGATGTTTTCCCCAGCAGTTTTTTGCCAAGTTCCATAACGACTGATGCGAATAAAGGGATCGCTTTTGTCGCTACCATCATGACCAATTGCACCTGTTTTTCCTTGGTCTTTCACATGATCTTTAGCGGCTAAAGACATCCCCTTAGATGCTGTCAAAGTTCCCACAGGACGAACTGACTTGAGAAATGCGATCGCTTCATCGACTGCTTGGACTCCTTCAGTCGTTTGCAAATAAACATTATCAGAGATTTTAACTCGTTTACCTTCAAAGCGCTTTTTATACTTTTCTAAGATAGTCGCATAAGCAGCAGGGTTTGTTCTCGCCTTATTCATTTCTACAATTACTTGTTTTTCCAATGGTGAGAGGCTATTTCCCCCTTTGGATAATTGCAAATCTTTTTGGGTAGTTTCCGGGATAGAAAAGTAAGATTCAATCACAGTATCACAGGATGTAACTATTAGGCTAATAGGGATAAATACCCAAAATACTAGGCGACGCATCAATAACCTCAAAACTAGAAAGCGACCAATCACTATATAATTAGATTCATCCAGTGAGAATTGGTTTCCTTCCTTAGTCGCTTTGAAATAGAGGCGATCGCCTTAATCTGGATTTCAATAAATGCAAATATACTTACATAGACTCAAAATCCTATCATTGCAAGCGTTTCAATTGTTGAGTAAAAATTCTGTAGCCATGTAGGTTATTCAAGCCAAAAGAGCGATCGCAACAGTTTATTGGTAAAATACTTGATTAAAACAATACTGGGATAATAATAAATACAATCATTTCGAGAAATATTAAGTAAATAATCTACTATATTTCTAATAGACTGTTCCTCCTCCGGTTGATAAAATATATACTCTAGAATGCAGGTAGTAAATTTTGTCTTTGAATCTACAAGTATATCAACTTGTTTCCAGACCCAAAGTTCAATTAACTTAGTTCTGATAACTTCAGGGTTTTCATTAGTCCAAACATGAAAAACAGCTATATAAATGTCCTGACAATTAGTAACAATAATTAATATAGGACTAATATTTGATTTCTGAAAAGATACGTAGGGTGTGTTAGGCGAGAGTACGGCACCATCTTAAGCTTTTGGTGCGTTACGGCTTACGCCTAACACACCCTACAAATACTTAGATTTTTTTAGAAATCAAATATGATTCCTATATGTGGGTTACAATGGAAGCATCGGAGGCGATCGCGCTACACCACATAGCCTGCAATACAATTACTTACTTGGCAGCTATAGATAAAACTTGATAGCCATTACCTTGAGGCATACATTGTCTATCAGGACTTACGGGACAGGCAACGTTATCAGAAGAAGGGCGCGTACCTTCAAAATACACTGCTTTTATTTCAACTTGTTGATTGTTAAGTGCTTGCAATTGAGTATGAGAAACTTGTTCTGATGGAAGGAGCACTAACCGACTTTGTTTTGGGGAGTTGGTGACTAAAAAAAATTCGTCTCCCCTGTAAGCTCTAGTTGACATCACAGAGGGGATTTCTTCATAAATTAATTTTCCTTGCAAAGAATATTCTTTTGGTTGCTGCCATAACCCCAGGTGCTTATTTTTAGCATTAGCTTCTGCAATTAAATATTGGGTTTTGTTCTCCGAGCAGTTATACAAAGATTCTCGATTAACAACAGCATTGCCCTCTTCGACCAGACGAAGATTTACCGAACGATTGTCTAGATATACTTCGCCAACTGCGCTACCACTTTCATCTTTTTCTACACTTCTGATAACTACGGAACTACCTGGTGGTAGCAATTCTTTTAGCCTTTGTTTTGCTAAATTACGTCGCGTTTTGGTGCTTCCCTCTGCATTAATACATGCCAGCCTGACTTGAGTTGTTTGCCCTGTATTCTCTTTAACAACTATTGTTTGTCCATTGACGATGCCAGTTACTGTTGCCAGCGCCAAAATCATTTCCAGTAATTCCATTGTTTTATAAGTATTAGTTTATGCGTTTTTGTGCCATTATACTCCTGCTCATAGCGATCGCACCCCCACATCCTCAATTCGTCCAGAGTGCTAACTGACCAGGTGAAGTATTCGTTCTGCCTCGCGCTCGACTACCCACCAAGCGCCGAGTCCTGACCCAATCCAGCCAAATAAAACCATCAAAATCAACGTCATGATCGCCCTACCAGTTGCCGCTCCGATTGCCCCTGCCGGAGGTGGACCAGTTTGGCGATCGTTTAGCCAGGTTATTAACCCATAGAAATAAGCCCCAGCAATTGCCATCAGCACAAACCCAACTATCGCACCTACCGGAATCAAAAGCAGATTCCAGGTTAACCCAAAGCGCGCTTTGGCACACCATAGAATGAGCAGGGTCGGACTAGCCAGCACCATAAAAAGTAACAAAAATTTAATCATCTACTTCTTTTTTTTGTCCAAAGTCCAATCTCCCAATCACGTTTCTAATAATCTTTTGGATGTGCAATTTTTGTCACCGTTAGCAGTAAAGATTGCTCTTGAATCTGGTAAATAACACGGTATTCACCCAAGCCAACCTTATACAGCCGTTCGATACCCTTCAATGGACGAGCGTCTTCTGGATGTGGGTAAGGCGTTATTGTTGCGCTGGTCAACGAGTCCTATACCAGCAAAACCTGCCCTAGTTGTGGGCACATTCACCATAAACTTGGTGGAAACAAAAAGTTCCAATCTCTGAGTGCAAATACACTGCACCCAGAGATTGGAATGGCGCTCTAACCATAATGTTTAGAGCTTTGCAGGCAACTGCCTTCACCTTTAATGGTGATGCCATAACTATCGACTCAAGTAGAAATATTGGAATTGTTTAGTTTAAATGTTGCACTAAAGTCACTCTTCTCTTTCAATCTCCCGCCAGTTTCCTCTAAGCGATCGCTTCTGGGATTATGTGAGGCGATCGCACTCTCAAAGTTGCGATCGCTCCTATCTAATTTTTCACCCTTTCGGTATTTTAGGTGGACACCAGAACAGATTTTTGCTAGACACCCCAATCGATTCCAGAATTTGGCGCATCACCTCTGTGCAGTACATCCAGTGTCCCAAATCGTCATACATGACATCGGGATTAAACTCTACATTATAATGCAGCACTTTGGGCAGGTCTAAAAACTCATCAGAAGCTTGGGGAGAAAGAACTAAAAGTTGAAAAGGCTTGCCCTGGCATTGTTTTTCCAGCTTGTTAACCAGGTCAATCACACCACCGCGATCGCTAATTCCTGTGCGGACGAAAAGCACCTTGTCGCAGTTCTCGATTGTGTACCAAAACCTTTGGGAGCGTGCTGTGTAACGAACGCGCATCCGTTCATGGACGGGAGACATATCATTAAGCGGGTCGTCTGTGTCCTCAACTTCGTGGGCAAAGGACAGACCCGTCCACTTACTGTGGTAGATTCTACCTGCGTCTAGATTGTAATGCAGGAAGCTAGGATTCCACATATCATAAAAACGGTTTTCGATCATATCCGCGATATCTGCAATATTGGTAGTGCGCGTCAGATCAAACGGAAAAGCCGGACCATCGTACTCCATCTTATACAGCATCATCCGGACTGCACAGCGATCGCCAAGGGGAATGATCCCAACACGGCTAATATCTGATAATTTACATTTATATTGGAAAAGCACCGCAGACTGGGGTGGTGCTTTCACCCGGCTTTCCAACCCATCCTTACTAATCATCATGGTGCGAAAAGGCGCATCGGGATCAAGCGGATCTTCATATACACCTGTTGGCATCGTTTTCAGTGCCTTGCTTACCTCCTGCCACATTGGCTGGATGTTGTACTCGTTGTCTGATTCGTTGATCACCCAGAGGTGGCGATCGTCGTCTTGCAAAATCCCCAGATGCCCATCATAGAACAAAACTTGTGAGTTGTTCGGGGCAAAAAGATTGAATGCGGCAGTGTATTCCAGATCAACACCAGGGGGGATCTCTACTGTAGTTGCGATCGCCCCATCCTCTTGTAGGGCAAAAAAGGGAAGTGTTCCTTTCTCGGCATTTTTGGCAATGTAGATGCCTGGGAGCAATCCTGCTTTAGTTTGCAGTGCAGTTTGCAGTTCTTGCCAATAGGGAGCGATAGTGTAGGTGTATTTTGATGGATTCCTGATCCGCAAACGCTTCTCTTCGACACAGGCACAAACATAGAAACCTGCATTATCAAGGTAGATGGGGATTTCATTGGGCTGCCAGAAGCGTTCCTTTTCTTTTGCTAATTCGTCTTTGTTAATTTGGAAAAGGTGCAGGTTGAGCGCCTGATACATGAGGTTGTGACCGATGGTATTGGGGTGAGCCGGGTCGAAGGATATCCCCTCTTTCCAGTGTCCCTGCCCATTATCCACTGCTGCCAACCAATCTAGTATCGGTACGCCCCAATTCAACATGCGGTTGTGTGTATCCTTTAGTAGCCAGTAATGCTCAGGGGAATAGTTGTCATTGGGATAAACCCCGCCCAGAATCGGACGCGCTCCTAGTGCCCGCGTCATTGTCACAAGCTGCTGTAAGCCGCTTTCAAACCGCCGTTGTATTGCCTTTCGTTCGTGAGCGGGACAGTAGGCTAACCTTTCGTTACCCAGAGACAAGGCGATAATAACAATATCTGGTTGTTCTGGCGTGACAACTGAGGCAAATCGGGCGATGGTTTTGCTGACATTTACTCCCGCTTCTGATACATTTATTACTTTGTGTCCATATTTTTGCTGCAAAGCTTGTTCTAATAGCCAGACCCAACCTCTCAACAGCCACGCTTTATGACCTAAGGCAACGGAACTGCCAATGACGACGATTTTTAGACCTTCAAACCCTTCGTCCAAGGGCATCTTGACAGCAGGCGACTCAATGTATCCGAATGGATAAGGCTGCAAATAACCAAATACACCATCATCCACAACAATAGTACCCGACTGCTCGTCAGGGTTGATCGGCACCCAACGGTTTTGTCCTAAAGCTTCCCAACGCCCATTGCCTCTGGGATCAAGACGTATATACTTGTATTCAACTCTCTGGCGGCGAACACCTGACTTCAAAGACGGCTGAATGTCGATTTCTTTGTCTGTCTGCCATAAAGGATAGCGATCGCTACTTGTGCGGAGGTGAATACATCTGCTGATGTCCCACGATCCCAATTCAGGAGTAGAACCCACCAGAGCAATGGATTCACCAGTTTGCGTGTATGCACTAACCTGGAATTGATACATAGGTTTTTTGCTGATTTATGGATACGATGCCACACAGTCAAAAATAAGGGTGTGGGGGGTAGGGTGCGGGGTGTAGTGAAGACAGCGTTGGACGGAGCTTGTGTCCCGCTGGTTGTTGGGGCTATTTCTTCCCCACACCCTACACCCTACACCCCGCCCCAACGGGGCTAGTCAGGCTGAATCTGAGCAGATGCTTTGACAGTATTTTTAACTTCGCATCATCTGCAAAGAAGAAGCGTTACACACAATTCGGTAATATATTATTACAAATCTAAATCGTTGGGCAAAAAACCCACACAACCCCCTAGCGGCAGTTTTCTCTTTGCTCTGATATTGGTCTTTTTTCTCTGTCCAGGAATACTCAGTTATAGGGAGTTTTGAACGTGCGTACATTTTTAAATTTGTCAAAAAGTCTACTGATTTATCTACGTAGCTTGGCAATACTAAGCTTGCTATGTCTGATTTTAGGCTGGTCATTGCCCGCGCAAGCAGCCAGCCGCATCAGTCCCAGACTCGAACAGCAAGTTCTGCAAATCATCCGCGAACATCCAGAGGTAGTTCTAGAATCTCTGGTAGCATACCAGCAGCGACAAAGACAGGAAATACTACAATCACAGCAGGCATTTTTGCAAGAATTACAAATCAACCCCCAAGCGGTGATTGGTAATTCTCCTGTTACTGGCTCACCTGATTCAAAGATTGTTTTAGTTGAATTTTCCGACTATCAGTGTCCCTATTGTGCTGAGGCTAACAAAACTCTGAAACAGTTTATGGACAAGCATCAAGATCAAGTGACATTAGTTTACAAGCATTTCCCCTTGACACAAATTCATGCTCAAGCAGTGCCAGCCGCAAAAGCAGCTTGGGCAGCAAATCAGCAGGGCAAATTCTGGGAATATAGTGATGCGCTATTTTCTGATCAAAAAGAACTTAGTGAGGCAAAGTATTTGGATATTGCCACAAATCTCAAGTTGGATTTAGACAAATTTAAAAGCGATCGCGCTCTTGCCGATAATGAAATTGTTAAAGATATGCAGCTAGCTCAAAATTTGGGGCTGACTGGTACACCTTTCTTTGTCATGAATGGTGAAAGTTTCTCTGGTGCGGTGCAGCTATCAGACATGGAAGAAGCCTTAGCTCGTGCGACTCGGTAATTATCTTGTTAAGGCGGGGATACCCCGCCTTAAGTTATGATGCGATCGCAGTTTGTTTACGATCAATGACGCGATCGCTTACAAGAAAGGCAGAGGGCAGAGGGCAGATGGCAGAAGGAAAGAAGTATTAATAAAAACTTACTTTGTGGGTATAAAGCCCAGTTTAAACAAAGAATTGTATCGAGCGGAAAGTGCGCGTTCCGACAAAGCGTCCTTGCTTCAATCCCACGTTTTTAAACGTGGGTTCTTTCTGCCTTCTGCCTTCGTACTTCTGCCTTCTGAAATCATCAACTTAAGTAAGCTTACTCTTGGCATTTTTTACTCTCAGTGTTAAAACTAATACATTCTCCCCAAGCCAGGTTTAACAAGAATGTTAGGTGCATGTAATTTATTCTGTGTTAACCCTGAGAACATAAATCGTGAGGTAATAAATGCATCGTTTAGGATTGCGCGTAGTTTTTGGTGTTGGTTTGATCGCTAGCTTTTTTTCTCACCCAGTAAGAGCAAATACATCAACTTTCCAGCCGAATGTAGTTCAAATTAATCCAACTTTGTTAGCAAAAGCAAGTTACCTCTCACCTTTAGAAGAACAGGTGATTGCTCAAATGAACAAAGTGCGGACAAATCCCAAGGCATATATCCCGATTATGGAAAGCTATAAAAAGCGCTTTCAAGGCAACCGAATCAAAATTTCGGGTAATAGCTATTTACAGACGCAAGAAGGGGCAAAAGCTGTTGATGAAGCGATCGCATTTCTCAAGTCAGTTCGTCCTGTAGGAGCTTTAACTGCATCTAAAGGAATGTCTTTAGCCGCTAGGGATCATGTCAAAGACCAAGGAGCAAAAGGCGTAACAGGTCATTATGGTGCTGATGGTAGCAGCCCTTCTACGCGTATCAGTCGTTATGGAACTTGGCTAACAACCGCTGGAGAAAACATCAGCTACGGTCCAAATACGGCTCAAGATATCGTCATGCAATTAATTATAGATGATGGGGTACGCGATCGCGGTCATAGAAAAAATATCTTTAATCCTGCTTTTAAAGTCGCAGGAGTCGCGTATGGAACTCACGCCAAATACAGAACGATATGCGTGATTGATTATGCTGGTGGATACAAAGAAAAATCCTTTTAAGCGTTACCAACGTGGAATAAATCATGGATACTGAGTCAGTGTCCAGTTTATAATTTGTGTATCCGATTTAGAGCGTTTAAAAGTGATTTTACGAAATATCGCTTTAGCAAATACATTTGAGGATTTACAGCAGGCTTTTTAATTTGATTGATTTGGTATCACTAAATTGTGCTTTTGCATTCCAACCCAAACTAAATGCGATGGTCGAAGACCACTCCTGCGGAGTATCGCACTCCAAACCAAATTAACCAAAACGCGTTCACGAAGTGACTCCTTTCCTGCGGAACGCTACGCGAACGGAGTATCGCATGTGGCATTTAGCTTGCTACCTTGTTCAAAAAACTGTTGAAGCGATCGCTATCCATCAAGCCATTTTCCGACAGTATTCGTCGCACTGCAACTAAATGCAATGTTCTGACATACGCTTGTTGCTCGTAACCAGGCAGAACTATTAATGTACCAGATGATGGATGCTGGTAAATCTTTTGGGAGCCAAAGGTCTGCATTGTTACAAACCCCGTCTCTAAGAGCAATTTCTCTAATTCGGTGAATTTAATTTCTCTAACCATGATGACGAATCACTCCTTGTAACTGGCTGAGAACATCATTTTTAAATTTAGCAAATATTTTGATCGCCTGCCAATTTAATACGTTGTCTTTAGATAAACGAACAGTAACACTATCACCAACATTTGATAAATCGAATCCCTCAAAACTTTCAAAATATCCTTGTATATATAGCCAATAAGCTTGGCTGTTTTTTGCGTCATATACAATTAAAATACATGGCATTGGTTCAACCAACCATAATTCCAAATCTGAGCGTGCGAGAGCAAAAGTAATGGTTTTTTGATCTGAAAGTATAGAGAGTGAATCTGTAGCTTTTAACTGTACATATATCTGACCATTTTCAATTTCACCTTCAGCATTATAAGTAAAAATTACTAGATCGTAACCATAATCATACTCAATGCGCTCTACAGAATAGCCACATAGCAAGACATATCGTTCGACATAATTTACACTTAAATCTGCTATTATATGCTCTCGTGGTCGCTTTTTTCTTGGCATTTACCGAGCTTTTTAGTTTCAATATCATCAATATTATCAAAGTTATATTAGAAGTTTCCTAAATAAGAGCGTGAACAACGAGATCCCCGACTTTTTTGAGAAGTCGGGGATCTGAGCCTCTCTATTTTCACAACTCATTTAGGATTGCTATATTATAATTTTCCTAATATTAAGCTTTGCACATAGTACTTTCCCAAACATAACCAAAAGGCGATCGCACTTCCCTAACATCATAAATGCGATCGCCAAAGTCTTAAGGTATCGACCAATCCACAATTTTCAAACCAGGAACTTTTTCAAAATCTTTACTGTTGCGCGTTACCACTGTAGCACTTACAGAAAGTGCAATGGCTGCTATTCTTAAGTCTTGTGTACCAATACGAATTTTTGCTGCACGTAATTCGTTATAAATATCAAATGCGGCTTCATCGAAATCCAGAATATTCCCTTGACATAACCGATTAAATGTTTCTTTTAATAAAGCGTAAGCTGTAACTAATTCTTGTTTTGTTTTTGCTCGTTTGATAACATCTAAACGACCGTACATTTGTTCAACGATAGTTATAACTGTTACTGATATTTCTAAGGGGTTAATAGTAGCTACTTTACTAATAACAACTGGATTACCTCTTTGTAATAGTGAAATATGGTCAGTATCAAGCACCCATCGCGTCATCTGATTTATACCTAAGCAAATATAATCCTACTCTTGCGAGGAATCATCTTCTATAGTTTTATCTGATTCGTGTCGATAGTTTTCAATCGCTGCGAGCATTTGTTCAAATTGTGGGTCATCTTTAAAAACTCCAGCCATTTCTAACCAAGGATTTTTCCGCTCAAGAGATGGCAATTTTACAGGTAAAGAAACAATCTCTGCTCCTGCCAAATGGGTTTCCAGTCGTTGCTGAATTTGGCTTAAGGCTGTTGCTTTATCGCTTGCTTCTACTTGTAGTTCTGGTAAACCTGGAACGATCGCAATTGTTCTCCCATCACTACCTTGTTTAACAATAACGTTTACTAATACTTCGCTATTGTCTTGGTTTTTTGCTTGTGATGTTACTCTGGAGAAGGAATTCATAGCGATTTTTAACTATATTTCCTTTAATTGTAAATGAAGTTGCATTTATTGTAACACTTTCGCAACATCATAAATGCGATGGTCAAAGACCACTCCTACGGACTCTCGCACTAATCCCAACATCACAAATGCGATCGCACTTTCCAACATCACAAATGCGATCGCACTTCCCTAACATCACAAATGCGATCGCTTTAAAGCTAGACCTCCCATTTAAAAATTAACAATCATATTTTCTTTGTCGAACCCAAATCAAACTGTTTCTCAAGCCGATCTTGTTCTTCTTTCAACCATTGTTTAAGGGTTTCTTCTGAAGGGAGTGCTACCATATAACGCGACACAAATAATTGATTATCAAGTCCTGCTGTTGCATAGTAAACCTCTTCTGCATCTTTTTCCGCACACAGAAGAATACCCACGGGAAAATTCTCATGAGGATATGCAACGTTCTCTCGCAAATAGTTCAGGTAGAAATTCATTTGTCCGGCATAATCATGCTTAAATTTTCCTAGCTTTAAATCGATAGCAATCAGGCACTGCAAAGAGCGATGATAAAATAACAAATCGAGAAAATAATGTTCTCCGCCAACTGTAATTCTGAATTGACGGTCAACAAAACAGAAATCTCGACCTAATTCATGCATAAATTCTTGTAGGTGATTAATTAAAGCTTCTTCGAGATCAGATTCTGAGTAGCTAGTTTTTTCTTCTAATTTTAAAAATTCTAAAATATAAGGGTCGCGTAAGATTTTTTCCGGGCTATCAATAAGTTGTCCTTCATTTGCCAGTGCTAAAACAGCTTCTTTATCCTTAGATAAGCCTATCCTTTCGTAAAGCATACTGTTAATTTGGCGTTTTAATTCTCGTTTAGACCAGTTACTTTTTATGCATTCCAATTCATAAAAAGCTCGCTTAGTCGTATTGTTAATAGGAGTTAATTCCAGAATATGTTACCATGAAAATGCAGAAAACAAACGCTGATAATAATTACTATCTTGCCAAAGAAGTGATGTACTTTCTAATTCACGAGCTTTTAGGGCAGGAAAAAAACTTTCAGGAAGCTTATTCAATTCGGCAGACAGTGGCTGCCGAATTTGAAGCTGGTTTAATGGTATGCTAATTACCGATAAAAAAGCAGAAATATTATCATCTTTTGCCAAAGTAGGATAAGTTAGTGCAAATTGGCGAAAATTTTTCAAATTACGGTCAGATAAACCATCGATTTTTCTACTTTTTAAATCGTCAGCAAGCTTTTTGATTAGTTGCGTACCGTAAGCAGCTCTATCAACTCCATTTTGCTCGTACTCAAAAATATAAGCACCTATCAACCAGTTACGAATAGTCAAAATTTTGTTAACTGCTCGTATAGCTGTTTAATGTGAGTCTCTTTTTTAAATAACAACTTCGTCTTCTTTTACCAACACATCTTGTTTCTCTTTTATGTTGTCCCAATCAATAACAGCTACCCACAGATTTTCTGTTGTTGAATATTGAACAATTCCATCTACTTCTAAATCTTCGCTATAAAGCGTTATTTCTTGACCATTTTGCAACCAAATTTTCTGATGAGCTAAATCCTCAATCGTACCAGTACAATTAAGGCGTAAGCGACCTTGAACATCAGCGTTATGGAAATCTACAAAGACTTTTGACTTTTCCATATTTTGATAACTCCTAATTTGACTTGCCTGGGTTGCCAATTGTGGGTGTCAACAAATTACTAATCTGCTCAGATGTCAAGCCTATTAATGTAGCATGATGGAGGCTTCTGCCAGATGTCCGAATAACATCACCCCCAAGTTGACGAATTTCACCTACGGTTGTCACCCCAATTTGCCCATGAGGGATTTTTGCAGATAGTTCCTTTACAGATAATCCTACCGCGCTTTCTACAGAGATTCCAGTTACACCACTGGGGTGTGTTCCAATTGCTCGTTCAATATCTTCTGGACGATTGCGTCCTCCTCGAACAACTACAGCTTCATCTGGTATTGTTTCTAGGCTCACAAGCTAATGATATTTATTTTATCAACAACAGCATACTATCGGTATTGAGTAATATTTAGTATAAGCAAAAAAATATTTACATCAACGCGATCACACAGCTTAACGAAGCTATCGCACTTCCCCAACATCATAAATGCGATCGCACTTTCTCAACATTAAAAATGCGATCGCACTTCCACAACATCATAAATGCGATCGCACTTCCCCAAAATAACAAATGCGATCGCACTTCCCCAAAATAACAAATGCGATCGCAC
>NZ_KK073769.1:1248860-1289859 GCF_000582685.1 [Scytonema hofmanni] UTEX 2349 | reverse complement strand
GTTGGGTTTCACTTCGTTCAACCCAACCTACAATTTCCCTTAACCGAACCGTATTGAGACCACTCCTGCGGAGTATCGCACTTCCCTAACATCATAAATGCGATCGCACTCCATACCAAATAAATGCGAATCGCTAAAATATCTGTTAATTTGTTAACTGTTACGGGTGCAATGCTTTGCTTGTTTCTGGTATCTGTTCTGGACAAATACCCTGACGCAACTCTGAACGAGTAACGAAGTAATCTTTTAGCCAGTTACAGCCGCGTGTTAATAAATCATCTAATCCTTCTAAGCGCCATACCCGAACTGTATCACCAGAACCGACAGCAGTAATTAGCTTACCATCCGGGCTGAAACTTATGCTATTAATACCTACTTCTCCAGGAATTGTATATTCAGCTAATTGTCCCCCTTTTATATGCCATAGCTGAAGTATTCCACGTCCTCCTGTAGCAATTAGCTGTCCATCGGGACTAAAACTTAAGCTAAAGACCTCCCCTTGAGTAGAACGTTGTCCATTAGCTACAAAATTATTACTGAAAATAGAACCCTGGTCGAGCGTAACTATCGGCTGACCAGAAAAATCCCAAACTCGAGTATCTTTTCCCGCAGTTGCAATATATTTTCCATCTGGACTAATGCTTGCCGAAGTTAAGAAACCTTGTTGACTATTAAATTCTAAAACCTTTTGTCCAGATAATCCCCAAATTCTAACAAAACCATCTTCTCCTACAGTGACTAAGCCTTTACCATCTGGGCTAAAAATTATGGCTGATGCTCCGCCTTTGTGTTCATTAAACTCAGCTAATAGTTGTCCTGATAAATTCCAAAGTTTGGCAGTACTATCCTTGCTTGCTGTTGCGAGGTACTTTCCATCTGGGCTAATACTTACCCAAGAAATTCTATCTTTATGACCTTTCCATTGTGCTAATAATTGCCCGGATAAATTCCAGACCCTAATTAATCCATCTTCTCCAACTGTAAATAAACGATTACCATGTGGACTAAAGGCAACACTCCAGGTTTCACTCTGATGTTTAAAATCAGCTAACAAACGCCCCGACAAATCCCAAATTTGAACACCACCACGACCTGAAGTCGCTAACAATTTCCCATCTGGACTAAAAGTGACCCAATATCCTCCAGCTTTGTTCTTTTCCCATTGAGATTCTTCGTTATTTGCTATTGCCCAGAGTCTTACCGTACCATCATCTCCTGCTGTGACTAAAAACTCTCCTTTAGGACTAAAACTCAAACTATTAACAGCACCTTTGTGTCCTTTAAATTTTTTGAATTGTTGAAACCTTGAAAGAGAATAATATGTACGAGCTATACCTTTTGATTGATTATTAGTTTCCTTCGAGGGTTTATTCCTACGTAATTTAGACATATCCTTACGGATACTTAAAATACTTACACTACCCTGTTCTCCTGCTGTTGCTAAATATTGTCCATCTGGGCTAAAGCTGAGGTCTTTAATAGCACCTTGTTTGCCTTTATAAGGTTGACCTAATTTCTTGCCATCTAAATCCCATAGTCTAGTTGTACCATCATCTGAAGCAGTTGCTAAATGTTTCCCATCTGGACTAAAAATTGCACTATTAATTTTATTATCATGCCCCTTGAATTCAGCTAATTTTTGTCCGAATAAATTCCATAAACGCGCATAATTATGTGCATCATCCTTTGGAGAAAGCCATCGCAAAAGCCAATAATCATCATCGCTTCCTGTTGTAACAATAGATTGTCCATCTAGGCTAAATCTTACACAATCAACTACGTATTTATGAGCCTGAAATTTTTGTAATTGCTGCCCTGAAATAGTCCAAATTTTGACAGTCCCATCTGTTGATGCTGTCGCAAGAAGCTTTCCATTTGGGCTAATACTAACACTATTGACTAATGCTTGATGATTGAATTCAGCCAAGAATTTTCCCGACAAGTCCCAAATCTTGGCAATACTATCATCTTGTCCAACTGTAATCAAATTACGTCCATCTGGACTAAAACTAACACTGTAAACCCCTTCTTTGTCTACCTTAAACTCAGATATTTCCTGCCCAGATACCTTCCAAAGCTTTACTGTCCCATCACTTCCTGCTGTTGCAATTTTCTTGCCATCTGGACTCCAAGATAAACTTTTAACTTTACCTTGTTTTGCATCAAATTTGTTTTTTTCATCAATGTTATTAATTATTTTTTGTAAAGCTAATAAAGGATTGAATATTGGATATTTTTGGAATGACTGTGGATTCCCAAATAATTCTTTAAAATTTTGTGCTATCTTAACAGATGACAATAAGGATTCTATCTCTTGATACTCAAATCCTCGTAAAATATTGATTCCAGCCACTTCGAGTTTTGTAGCTTCCTGGGCTAATTTCAGTTCTTTTAGAGCTTGTTCTTGTGCTGTTTGAGCTAGTTGAAGGTTTTTATTAGCTGTTTCTAATTGTTTTTGTGCTACTTCTAGGCTTGTTTTTGCAGATGCAAGCTTATTTCTAGCTTTTTCAGCTAAAGATTCCGCTTTTTGTTGTTCTCCTTTGGCATTTTTAGCTTCTTCTTCCGCAGATTTTGCCTTCTTATTTGCCGCTAGAAATTGTTGTTGTGCGAATTCAAATTTCTGATTTGCAGTTTGTAAATTAGCGTTAGCTCTCCAGAATTTATCATCTGCTTGATTAGCTTTGCTTTCCACTTCTTTTTGGACTTTTTCTGCTTGTTTAGCTTTATTTTCCGCTTGTTTTGCGTATTTTTCTGCATGTTTTTGTTTATCATTTGCTGTTTCGAGTACTTTTTGTCCTTCTTCTTTTTGCCTCATTAGTGTGTTGATATTTTCTCTAGCTTTCCTGAGTTCAAAATTTGTGGAACTTAGTTCCGACCTTGTAGAATTCAATTGAGATGTTGCAAAAATTCGCCGTTGTTCCGCACTGCGAGCAAAAATCAACGCAGCAACAGCACCAATAATAGAGACAGCAAGCACAATCAAACCAATACTAATCTGTCTCTTTGTCTTTCCTTCCACCTCCGTCAAACGCTGTTTCGCTTTCCTCTCTTCCTCCAAAGCCTTATTTTGTCTTCCTTCCGCTTCCGCAACTTTCTGATTTAATTCAGCATTCAAACTCGCAGATAAAAACCTATAATCAGCATCGCTCAAACTCTTCCCATCAGCCCAAACACGAGCTTTTTCTAAATCTTCCCCCCGTAACAAACAAGACTCATCCTGATATTCACTCTCTTCCCAAGCATTAAAATTATCAGTATAGGGACGTAATTTATCTAATTCTTTCTCAATCCAACTTAAATCAAAAACATTAGCATAAATTGGATTATAAGACCTCAATTTTTCTTGCTGTTCCACAACTAAACCAGTCAAACGCAACCTCATTTTTTCTGGACTATCATCAATATCAATTACACCATCTTCTAAAATTTGCTGATACAAACCCAACAAACTACCAGCAAATCTATCATCAATTACAACCCTTTCGCGTATCGTTCTTAAATGTTGTGGTTCATCCAGGGATTCCCAATTATTAATTATTTGCTTTCTGACAACTCTACCTACCCAATCTAAAGCGTTAGGTTCTGGGGTGTAACGTTTTGAGTATGTAGATAATTCTTGCAAAAGCAACTTACAAACTTTCTGTGTCAAAAAAGGTTGTCCACCAGTCCAACCTAAAACACCTTTCATCACTTCTTGAATATTGCTTACCTTACCCCTCAATCCTTTCGCTAAGGGTTTTATTTCCTCTTCTTTAAAACCGTTAAGTTGAATTGCCTTACCAATATTAAAAGGTGTTCGTCTTTTGTCTTCAATTAAATCGCTAGGAGTAGCAACACCAAGTAAAGCAAATGTCAAGCGATTATATTCAACATTCAAAGTGCGCTTCTCATAGCAGCTTCTAATCAGCGCAAAAAAATCATTGGAGCGGAATTTTAAACTGAGAATACTATCGATTTCATCAATAAAAATAATGATATTGCTATTGACTTTTTGCAGCATTACCTCTTCTAGAAATAATCCAAGTCGCTGCACGGGAGATAAATTGATGCGTTCATTCCACCAAGTCAATAATTCTTCTGGTGCTTCCAGAATTTTCAGTTTCGTAACTAAATTATAAGCGATACCTGCATACCATTGTTCGGGGTTGCTTTCATCGCTACCTATTTCATTTAAATCAATCTTGGCACAAGCGAAACCTTCGTCTTGCAAACGTTTCATTGTCTGGTTTAGCAAGCTGGTTTTACCCATTTGCCGAGAGTTAAAAACAAAACAAAACTCTCCCGCTTTCAGCCACTGATAAAATTCCGAGTCAGCTTTTCTAAATACGTAACTGGGGGCATTTTCTGGTAAACTGCCACCAACTTTATACTCATAATCTCCCGTCATAATTTATCCGCTCAAAGAAAAAATATGTAGAGTGCGTTAGAGGTTGTTTGAAAAGTCAAAACGTATACTAAAAACCTCGCTTCCATTCCTCTCTCCTGCAAGGAGAGAGGCTTTGAAACCCCCATTCCCTTGTAGGGAAGGGGGGTAGGGGGGTTAGGTTTTTCAGACTGAGATGTTAGCAAAAATACTTTTGAAACATCCTCTTAGGATGAAACCCGTAACGCACCCTACTAGTAAGTTACATTAAACAGCAACACCACCTGATTTAGGGCAAGAGAATATCAATTACTTATCAACTTGTCATTGACTTGTTATTGACTTTACTACAGAAACACTTATCCTTTAAGCTAAACTTTGTAACTATTTTATAATTTAGCCATGCCTCGCTCAGTAGCAGTACGCAAGGAATGCCAGCAAAAAGTTATAGACCGCTTGGATGGACAATACCTTAGTCAGCAAGATTTAGCTGACCATTTAGAAATATCCCAAGGTACAGTAAGCAAGTTTATCAATCTGCAACCTGTTGACCGTCCTATATTTATTAAGATTTGTGCAGCTTTGGGTATAGAAGATTGGCGAAGTATTGCTGCTCCCCCCATGCGAAAACAAGCAGATGAGGCAGAAAATGACGATTTTGAGGAATTAACCACCGCACCAACCCCAGCACCATCACCAAGCAACTATCTAGAATATCCAGAGGGACTGATAGCGCTGACTTCCAGCTTTTATGTCGAACGTCCCCCTGTGGAAAAGTACTGTTTTGAGGAAATTCGCAAACCCGCTTCCCTGATTTGTATTAAAGCTCCCCAGAAAATGGGTAAATCTTCCCTGCTAATGCGGATTATTCAAGAAGCGAAAAATCAAGGTGACGCAACGGTGGTGATCAACTTTGAGCTAGGGGAGAAGGAATTTTTCAGCAACTTAAGTACATTTTTGCGCTGGGTTTGCGATCGCATTATTTTAGAATTGTCCAAAGAGAATCCAGCTTTAGGGGCAGAACTACTAAACAAACTAGATGCACATTGGAAATTTGCTCAAAGCTTTGGTGCTAAGGTTGCAGTAAAAGATTATTTCGAGCGATATCTGCTTCCCCAACTGAAACAACCCTTGACTTTGGCACTGGAAGAGGTAGAGATATTATTTGAATACCCAGGAATTTATAAAGACTTTTTCGGACTTCTGCGGATTATGCATCAAGAGGGAAGTCAGCAGGAAATTTGGCAAAAACTCCGCTTAGTCATAGTACATTCCACTGAAGCTTACATACCGATGAACATCAACCAATCCCCGTTTAACGTGGGTTTACCAGTGGAATTACCAGAATTTACTCCCGAACAAGCGCTAGATTTAGCAAAGCGTCATCAACTGCAATGGAGCGATACAGAAGTCCAGCAATTACGAGCAATGATCGGAGGACATCCTTTCTTAGTACGTTTAGCTTTGTATAAAATAGCCTATCAGAAAGTCAGCTTAACTCATCTACTGGAAACCGCACCCACCACAACCGGAATTTACAGCAACCATCTGCGACATCTGGGGTTAATTTTGACACAACAAAGCGAATTAGGCACGGCAATGAAAGAAGTTGTCAATGCTACCAGTTCAGCAAAATTCAGCGATGCAGTCCGGTATAAATTAAAAGCCCTCGGTTTGGTAAATCTGTTCAATGATGAGGTTAAACCACGGAACGAGCTTTATCGCCAATATTTTCAGAATTTTTAGTAAGTTAATAGTTGACATCCTCACCGAGCTAAAGCAACGGTGATTCCTAAGACTCACGACTTAGGTTTCTGTTTCTTCCCATTACTGGGGTTTCGCAACTGCCCTTCAGACTGATGCCTGTCAGGTCTTACGTTCGCTCCGCAGACTGAAACGGCAAGCCCTGCCGCCAAAATATTGTTAGCAGCATTAACATCTCTATCGTGATGTGTGCTGCACTTAGGGCAATCCCACTCTCTGATATTCAGAGGTAATTTATCAACGTTGTGACCACAATGCCCACAACGCTTAGAACTTGGGAACCAACGATCAATCTTGATGAATTGGCGACCATACCAGTCACACTTATACTCAAGTTGTCTGGTCAATTCGCCCCAACTAGCATCACTGATAGCAAGGGCAAGTTTCCGATTCTTAACCATATTCTTCACAGCCAAGTCCTCAACCGCAATCGTTTGGTTTTCACGTACCAATCGAGTCGTCAACTTGTGAAGAAAATCATTTCGAGCGTCGCTAATTCCAGCATGAACCTTAGCAACCTTGAGACGGGCTTTGTGGCGATTGTTAGAGCCTTTTTGCTTACGGCTCAAAGCTTTCTGCGCCTTTCGCAACTTAGCTCGTTTGGCTTTAAAGCTTTTGGGATTAGCAACCTTTTCACCTGTACTCAACGCAATCAAGCTTGTAATACCCAAATCCAACCCAATCTGATTAGAAGTTTTAGGTAATGCCTTAATCTCGATATCCACCAACAAAGAAACAGTCCACCGTCCAGAAGGCGAGAGCTTCACCGTAATAGTGGATGGTTCTACGCATGATGGTAACTGGCGACTCCAACGAATAGCCAATGGTTCAAGACATTTAGCAAGGAATACCTTGCCATCTTTCCACTTGAAAGCCGACTTAGTAAATTCAGCACTACCACCGTTATGTTTCTTCTTGAAGTTTGGGTATTTAGCACTTCCCGCAAAGAAGTTACTAAAAGCTGTCTGAAGATGCCTCAATCCCTGCTGCAAAGGAACACTGCTAACAAGATTGAGAAATTGCAAGTCTTCTTTCTTTTTCCATTCAGTCAGCATCTTAGAACTTTCCTCATACCCAACTCGTTCTTGCCTTTTGTACCATGCCTCAGTCCTCGCGGCTAAAGCACGGTTATAGACAAGCCGAGCGCAACCCATCGTTCGTCTCAGCAAGGTTTCCTGCTCAGATGTCGGATAGAAGCGATACTTGAAAGCTTTTTGTGTCATGCTTACATTATATCAAATATCTTGTAAGATGTTTGATTAATATAAAGCCGTCCTTCTAGGACGGGGTTTTAAACCCAATTTTCTGATAAAAAATAAAAGTCGTTAATTACACAAACTTCTCAAGGCATAAATCAATAATCGTAGGGGAAAGTTGGATTGTCGAGTTCAACAGGCAATTCACATGTTACACAAAACACTTCAGGCTAAATTATTCGGAACCCTCGCTGCAATTACTGCTATTTCCGCTACATTCCCCATCACAGCAGCCAAATCTCAAACAATTGAAATTTCCCAACAACCCTTACAAACTAATTCCAGTCAACCAGAAAAGCGATCGCAAGCCAACTTGGTAGCTGAAGATGTCAAACCATCGGTAGTTCGGGTAGTTGTTGGTTGTAAAGCCAAGGTTTACTCACCCAATACTGGCAAAATCTATGATTTGGAACAAATAACAGGTCACGGTTCTGGATTTTTTGTTAATCCTAATGGTTACGCTGCCACCAATGCCCATGTTACAAACCCAGCAGATTGCCAGCAAATTCTTCAGGAAGATTTAGCCGCAAAACTTGAAGCTGACGGACAAACATTAGAAAATGTCAAAGCAGAATTAAAGTGGATTGAAGTCAAACCGATTCAATTAGTGTATTTACCAAATCAAGAACAGCTACCTTTTGAAATAATTAATTCCGGTGCGATCGCAGGTGAAGGTAAGGATGTTTCCATCATCAAAGTTAATGTCGTTAATGCTCCTACCCTCAAACTTGCACAATCTAATCAAGTCAAACTTTTAGACTCAGTAACGGTAGTGGGATATCCGGGATTAGTTGAAAATTTACCCGTATTTAACGAGCATTCCTTTTACGAAGCTAGCTTTACTCGCGGTCAAGTTTCTGCTAAGAAAAACCTGAAAGACGGTACACCGGTTCTACAAATTACTGCCCCCGTACCAAATGGTAATTCCGGTGGTCCAGTTCTCAACGACGACGGTGAAGTTATCGGTTTAGTCACCTTTGGTCCCAATGATGATTTTACCTTTATTTTTACCAGTAATACGATTCAAGAGTTTCTCGACTCTGCCAATATTAGCAATCAACAGGGATTAGCAAACCAGACA
Organism: [Scytonema hofmanni] UTEX 2349; assembly: GCF_000582685.1. Lineage (GTDB taxonomy): Bacteria > Cyanobacteriota > Cyanobacteriia > Cyanobacteriales > Nostocaceae > Hassallia > Hassallia hofmanni. The sequence continues at coordinate 1,281,395 of NZ_KK073769.1, read as the reverse complement.
TACCGCGAAGCATTACAATTTTACTACCGAGGTGAATACACTCAAGCATTACAAAAATTTCAGTTAGTAAAACGGTTATTTCCCCAACATTCAGAGGTGGAAAATTACCTTGAAAAATGTCAACAAGTACTTGCTAATGGGAACTAACTAAGTACACCAATATGTTGTCATCTACAACAAAAATCGGGATGACTGGATTCGAACCAGCGGCCCCTTCGTCCCGAACGAAGTGCGCTACCAAGCTGCGCTACATCCCGCCATAAAAATGGCATACCATATCACAGCATAACATGACCCGTAATAAATGACAAACTAGGGAACAAGGGGGATGGGGGGAAAGAAGAATTATTCTCGTTGTCTCCAAGGATTCCCCCACTCCTTCCAACTTGCCGGAAGCTTGCTAACATAAACGAATGTATATCTCGATAAAAGCGGATTGTGACTGTTAAACCAGACTGGTTGCGGGTAAAAGCCCCTCAATGGGAGCGCGTCGGTAACGTTAAAGAAGTTTTGCGGGATTTAGCCCTGAATACCGTTTGCGAAGAAGCATCTTGTCCAAATATTGGTGAGTGCTTCAATGCTGGTACTGCCACGTTTTTGATTATGGGACCTGCTTGTACACGCGCTTGTCCCTACTGTGATATCGATTTTGAGAAAAAACCTAAACCGCTAGACCCCACCGAACCCACACGATTAGCAGAAGCAGTAAGACGCATGAAATTAAATCATGTGGTCATCACTTCTGTAAACCGGGATGATTTAGCCGATGGTGGTGCTTCTCAATTTGTCGGTTGTATTGAAGGAATTCGCACTGTTTCACCTCAGACTACAATTGAGGTGCTAATTCCTGACTTGTGTGCTAATTGGGATGCTTTGGCGGTAATTTTGCAAGCTGCTCCAGAAGTTCTCAACCACAATACAGAAACTGTTCCGCGTTTATATCGGCGAGTGCGTCCCCAAGGTAATTATGACAGAACGTTGGAATTAATCAGGCGATCGCGTCAACTTGCACCCCAAATATACACCAAATCCGGTATCATGGTTGGACTCGGTGAAACCGACGAGGAAATCCGCGCCTGTATGCAAGATTTGCGAGATGTCGATTGCGATATCTTGACAATTGGACAATATCTCCAACCCAGTCACAAACATCTGAAAGTCGATAATTTCATTCATCCAGAACAATTCGACGCTTGGAAAGCTTTTGGCGAAGAAATTGGATTTTTACAAGTCGTTTCCTCCCCCTTGACAAGAAGCTCATATCATGCGGAAGAAGTCAGGGAATTGATGCAGCGATACCCAAAGGTGAGTGCCGAATGAGCATTTTTGGGTTTTGGGCGATCGCATTATAAGGAAAATGCCGAAAACCCTTGAGGATGTGTCTGACTCAGGAGCAATAATTCTCAACACTATTGATGGTGCGTTGCCCGTACCGCGACAACACACCCTACAGTTAAATTCTTTCTTTTTTCATACTTCATCCTTCAGATGACTCTACCAAATTGGATTACTTTTTCTCGCCTTCTGGGTATACCATTTTTGCTTTATGGTTTGTATAATCCTGCTCCTCAATTGAGATGGGTGTGTTTGGCGATTTTTCTCGTTGCTGCGCTGACTGATTGGTTAGATGGCTATTTAGCGCGGAAACTCAACCAAATTAGCGAGTTGGGTAAATTTCTCGATCCGTTGGTAGATAAATTGCTGGTATTGGCACCGTTACTGGTTTTGATTGAGTTAGGACGAGTTCCAGCTTGGGGAGTATTTTTAATTTTAGGACGAGAGTTAGCGATCGCTGGCTGGCGAGTTAATCAAACTACAATTACCGGGGCGAATATTTGGGGTAAGCTGAAAACTGTAAGTCAAATAGTGGCGATCGCCCTTTTAATTGCACCTCTTCCTCAAGTGTGGCAGATACCTACCCTGGTTGCATTTTGGCTTTCTGTCGCTTTGACGTTAATTTCTGGGGCAATTTATCTTTTACCGCAAAAAAGCAGCAGCCTAAATGATGCTTTATAATCAGCGACGCGAAGCTAAGAAAATTCGGTAACTAAAAGCAATGCTCTTGAAAGCTACAAGGTGCTGCCTTAGTATTTGCGATTGGAGCGATCGCGCAATTGATTGGCAGTCTGGCAGTTGTCATTTATGCGGTTTTAATTAATACACGATTCAAAAAAGTATGAGAACTATTACTGAAAATAAAGATAAAATTCGTATCCTTCATGTTGTTGGTTTGATGGATAGAGGAGGATTGGAAACTTGGTTAATGCAGGTTTTGCGAAATTGCGATCGGCAACGTTTTCAAATGGACTTTTTAGTTGAAACTACAAAACACTGTGCTTACGACGATGAGGTATTAGCTCTAGGTAGCAAAATCATCCCATGTCTTGAACCATCTCAACCATCGAAAGAGAAGAGGTGGAAGATTAATTTATCGTAAATTATTTAGTCTCAAACAGATCTTAGCCTTCCTCCGTCAAGCTGTTGAGAAAATATATTAAGTTGTTGAAGGTATTTATCTTCTATCGGGCTAATTGACAGAAGCTCAGTTGCTACTTGTTTATAAGCAATTATTATTGATACTCTACCTACTTGCTTAAACAGTAACTGATAAAAAGTATCACTGACTACAAAATTTGTAAGCGATCGCCCTTTGGGAAAAAGTTTGTGATCTACTGACATTAAATGCGGGTTCAAACTAGCTCCCGTTCTCCCACTCACAACCCACAAAAGCGATCGCCCACAATCTCGCAACACCCGCACCAGGGTTTCTGACTCGTCTCCTTGCGAAGGAACCTCGACAGGTGTCAGCACAATCCCCTGACTGCCCAAAACTATGGCTGCGATCGCCCTTGCCCGATTCATGTGATAATCGGACGTAATCAGATAAATATGCTGTAACTTCTGCCAGTAATTATATTGGCGATCGCGCCAGATGCAGATGAAGCCAGAATATAATATTAGCTAGGCAAGCTTTCAATATAAATTTATGATCTTCATCAATCCCAAGATTGACTTTGCTTTCAAGAAAATCTTCGGCTCAGAAGATAGTAAAGACATTTTGATTAGTTTTCTCAATGCATTAATTTATGAAGAACAGGACATCATTCAAGATTTAGAAATCCTCAATCCCTATCTGGCTCCAAAAATTCGCGGCGTTAAGGATACTTATCTAGATATCAAAGCAAAGATTATTGATACTCAGACGAGTGAGCAACGCACTGTAATTATTGAAATGCAAGTCCTGAATGTAGAAGGATTTGAAAAAAGAATTTTATATAATGCGGCTAAATCTTATTCCACGCAATTAATATCTGGACAAGGCTATAACCTGCTAAATCCCGTAATTGCCTTAACAATTACCGATTTTGTCATGTTTGCAGAATTGAATAGTGTGATCTCAAAATTCATTTTAAAAGAGAAAGATTATCTGATCGATTATCCCATTTACGATATTGAATTAATTTTTGTGGAATTGCCAAAATTCCAGAAGCAGTTATCGAAATTAGAAACGATAGTCGATAAATGGCTGTATTTCTTGAATAATGCGCGAAATTTACAAGAGATTCCCGTGAATATGGATGATATTCCTGAGATTAAAAAAGCTTTTAACATTGCCAATCAAGCAAATCTCAGCCTGGATGAGTTGGAAGATCAAGAGAAACGCGAGATTTTTATTCAAGATCAGAAGGGAGCAATTACCAAGGCTTTGTCTCAGGGACGTGAGGAGGGACGTGAGGAGGGACGTGAGGAGGGACGTGAGGAGGGTAAACAAGAAAAAACCTATGAGATCGCCAGAAAGATGTTGGGACTGGTTGACGATCGCACAATTTGCGAATTTACTGGTTTGTCGCTCACTGAGTTAGAAAATATGAAAAGTTCCAATCAAGGAAATTAGAGTGTTGGCGGCATTGATATAAAAGAAGCGATTCTCATAACTTAGGATTCAAACTAGCTCCAGTTCGATTGGTAAAAATCCACAAAAGCGATCGCCCGCAATCTCGCAACACCCGCACCAGGGTTTCTGACTCGTCTCCTTGCGAAGGAACCTCTACAGGTGTAAGCACAATCCCCTGACTACCGAAGACGATGCTTGCGATCGCTCTTGCCCGATTCATGTGATAATCGGACGTAATCAGATAAATATGCTGTAACTTCTGGCTGACAAAATCTTCTACCAAGGTCGTAAAATTAGTCACAGTGTCCGTTGCTCTACCATCTAAATGCAACCGCTGATTCGGAACACCAAAGGACTGAAAAATACGGCGATTCACATCCAAGTTCCAGGCATAATCAGAAACCCAAATATCTAAATGAGAGTGAGTGTGCCAAAATTGGGCAGCAAATTCCATTCTTTCGGAAGCACTCCCCAAAACTAAAATAGCCTGGGGTATTGGGGCTTGATAAAAGGCGATCGCTATCCTACCAGGAATAATACCAGCTAATATAAATGCGATCGCCAAAACGAGCCTTACCAATCTCAAGCGATCGCGTTTAGAGACTTTGCGTTTCATAATATTTTGTAGAAGCTAGTACAACGGGCGCGGAAATAAACCAACCATTCTCAATCGCTAAAAAGCTTACTCCATATTACTTTTAACTTTTGAATGAGTGACTTCCGCCTTGCGGTACTAGCCATTTACTAAATCGATACAAAAGTATTTACACCACAATCAGCAAACCCTAATTTTAGGCGATAGCGTTCGCGTAGCGTGTCCCCTTGGGACTCAGCGCTTATGAACTTACCAGCAAAATATTCTAACCAACAACGAAAAGTAGACCAAGCAGCATCATTAATTGACTTGGCAAGACAATGATTTTTTACCATGTTCTTAACACTTAAATCTTCATAGGCGACTAAAGCGTTAGCTTTGCATACGCAGCGTCCTATTCTCTTAAAATGCTCATTACGTTGCCTATTTACTTTTAAGTGTTTTTGAGCATATCTTCGTCTTGCTTAAAGATTAAATTGTAGAATCACAGACCGCAGGTATTATAAGTTAGTCTTATTATCTACTCAAATGGATAGAACTATCAGTAGTCTTGTAGATGAATGGATAGATTCTTTACCCGAACCACAAAAAGAAAATATCACCGCAGGGTAAACCCTGCCTTAAAGTGGCTTTCATCCCTTGGCTGAAGCCGAAGGGTTTTCAGCCTACTCTCTTATAAAGAACGAAAATCGGAAACGGCGTAGCCCAACTAGGGATCGCCTAGAATAATGGAAATAATACCAGCCCAGAAAAACGCGATCGCACCAACGCTTCAACTAACCCTTCGGGTTCGGCAGTCGCTCATGGGGGAAACCCTCAGGAGCGCGCTGCCTCACCACCAATCGCTTTCAAAATCTCTTCATCAGTAGAAAAATCTACCTCAGCTTTATCGCGCCCAGATGTGAGATAATCATTCTGTAAAGAATCTTGTAACCCAGAAATTAAATCATATTCAGGCTGCCAATCCAATTGTGTCTTTGCTTTGTCCACTGATGCAAAGAAATGCTGTACCCGCATGGGGAAAGCTTTGCGTTTGCCAAAATCAAACTTTTTTGGGTCATAATGAACAATTTTCACTGACTCAGAGGATTTACCAGCTGCAACAGCACAAGCACGAGCTAAACCATCAAAAGTAACAAAGCGATCGCCTGATACGTTGTAAATTTGTCCTATCGCCTGTTTGTTACCTACAATCTTAGTCATTGCCTTTGCCAAATCTTTTACATGACCAAATTGGGTGATATGCATCCCATTACCGGGGATGAGAATCGGGCGATCGCGGACAATTCTATCAAAAAACCAACTTTCCAACTCGTTATAATTACTCGGACCATAAATGTAGGTTGGACGAATCGACGTAAAAGGCAATCCCGATTGTGTTAAAAAAGCTTCCGTTTCGTGCTTACCTTTGTGGCGACTTTTTGGATCGACCGCATCCCCTTCTACATGAGGCATTTGGTCTGATTTGAGATACACCCCAGCCGAACTCATGTAAACAAAATGTTGCACGCGGTCTTGAAAAATTTCCGCCAATGGTTGAGTATCAGTAAGTTCCCGTCCGTTATTGTCAAAAATGACATCAAAGTTTTCTGGTGACAACTTTTCTTTCAGTTGTGTTGCGTCAGTGCGATCGCCTGTAATTTGTTCTACTTGTTCGGGTACTGGACGATTACCACGATTGAACAGTACCACTTTATGTCCGGATTCCACCAGCAGCTTCGTTAGGTAGACACCAATGAACCGAGTACCACCCATAATTAAAATTCGCATAAATCTCCTAATTTATCTCAGTAGTAAGGGCGCTTCAGCTAGGAGTTAATGTTTCTAATGCTGATCCCCCCAATTTGAGGTTATCAGGTTCTAGTCCAAGAGTCTAAGCGCCATTCCCATTTAAGCGTCCCCAATTTGAGGTTATCAGGTTGCGGCAACGGACGTGGAAACACTTTCCCAAGGATTACGTCTTTTGATGAATGTGGGGTGCTTCCCATTGATTACAATCAGTAAGTTTTTAGTTAACTTTATAACTACGGCAGCGTGTTTTCTACCAATTACAGTTAGCAGTGTCCTTGAAATATGCTTTAATTCATGAGTGGCTTACACCCAAAGCCACAGGCGGATCAGAACTCGTTGTGCGGGAGATTCTGAATCACATTGATGCTGATTTGTATGCCCTGATCGACTTTGAATCTACTAATCCTGAAAGTTATTTATACAAGCGTCGAATTGGCACAACCTTTCTTCAGCACTTTCCCTTTGCCCGCGATGGTGTTCAAAAATACTTGCCATTTTTACCCCTGGCGATTGAACAACTAGATTTACGGGAGTATGACATAATTTTGTCTTCATCCCACGCCGTTGCTAAAGGCATCCTCACCACTCCCGATCAGTTGCATATTTGTTACTGCCATAGTCCTATGCGTTATGCCTGGGACTTGACTTTTGATTATTTAAAAGCAAGTAAGTTAGGCAATGGTTTACCAGGATGGGCAACGCGGTATTTACTGCATCGTTTGCGCTTTTGGGATGTGTTAACAGCAAATCGGGTTGATTATTTTCTTGCTAACTCACAGCATACAGCTCGTCGAATTTGGCGCTGCTATCGACGAGAGGCAAAAGTAATTTATCCACCGGTGAATATTGAAGGATTACCATTTTTTCCTCACAAAGAGGATTTTTACCTAATAGTTTCCCGGTTAGTCAGCTACAAACAAGTATCTTTAATTGTCCGAGCTTTTAATCAACTCCAACGACCTTTAGTAGTAATTGGTACAGGACCAGAAATGAAAAAAATTCAGGAAATAGCGGATTCTCATATACAAATACTGGGTTGGCAACCTGATGATGTAGTAAAAAAATATATGGCTAGTGCCAAAGCGTTTGTGTATGCAGCTTGTGAAGACTTTGGCATTGCCTTGGTAGAAGCACAAGCTTGTGGTACGCCGGTGATTGCTTATGGTGCGGGTGGTGCTTTAGAAACTGTACGCGATATTCGCACTAGTGAAGTGGGTACAGGGACGGGTATATTCTTCCCTCATCAGACTCAGAAAGACCTTGTAGAGGCAGTAGAAGCCTTTGAAGCATACGAGGGTAAGTTTAATCCAGAATATGGGCGATCGCACGCTGCCCAATTTAATGTGCAAACATTTGCAAAACATTATCTAGATTTTTTAAATACGTGCAACGAAAAAAGACCATCTTTGGAGTAACGGTCTTAATTTTTGCGATAGTTTTATAAGCTTTTGGAAAATTATCCCCAGAAGCACCTCCGAAAGGCTTTAAGATTGGGACTATGTGTGGTGTGGATTATTTAGGAGTATGATGACTGCCCAGAGCTCACTCCTCTCCGGCAAGCGGCGAAGCCTACGGCAAGATGGTAGCGCGTCTACGCGTACTTTCTTAAAAGGTGGTCAAAAAACCAAGACACCTAGATTTAAACCCAAAGCATTGACTTTACAGGGTTTAAACGGAGAGTTTGCCAAGCGACTGTTCGACATTTTGTTTTCGCTGTTAGTACTGATATTGTTTTCGCCTGTTTATTTGGTTCTGACCTTACTGATTGCTTCTAGCTCAGAAGGACCAATTTTTTATATACAGGAGCGAGTTGGCAAAAACTACAAGCCATTTAATTGTATTAAATTCCGAACAATGGTGAGTAATGCTGACGAAGTTCTCATGCAAATGATGGAAACATCACCGGAATTGCGACAAGAGTTTGAGACTAGTTTTAAGCTCAAACATGACCCCAGAATCACAAAAATTGGTCGATTCTTGCGAATTACCAGCTTAGACGAGTTTCCTCAATTTTGGAACGTTTTAAAAGGGGATATGAGTGTTGTTGGTCCGCGACCTTTAGTAGAGGAAGAACTGCCAAAATACGGGTCTGCGATCGATCAAGTTTTAACTATCCGACCTGGAATTACGGGATTGTGGCAAGTTTCAGGGCGCAATGACATTCCCTACCCTCGGAGAGTTCAAATAGACCTACATTATGTTAAATTTGGCAATCTTTGGCTCGATTTATGGATCATCTTGAAAACTGTTGGTGTTGTGGTTATTCCAAAAAATAACGGTGCGTATTGATAAGCTAATTGTTTTGTCAACCCAAAAGTAAACAAATCAAAAGCCTACAAAATCCCACAGCTATGAGCATGTGGGATTTTTAATTTTGAATTGTTAAACTTCATTGTATTTTAACAAAAATTACAAGAAAGGCAGAAGTTCGAGGGCAGAAGGCACTTATGTTAGGAGTATCAATTAAAACTTACTTTGTGGGTTTAAAGCCCAGTTGAAACAAATAATTATACTCAAGATGGCTTGCACGGACGGTATAAAACGTCCTTGTTTCAATCCCACTATGAGTAAGGGTGGGTTGCCTTCTGCCTTCTGCCTTCTGCCTCCTGCCTTCTGCCTTCTGAAATTTTTATAAAGTTTTGGTAAAGATGAAAAAATTATACAGAATTAGGTCAAGTCTGCTGAATAAGAGTAAGGGGAATAACGTAAAAATACTGAATCTTAAGTATTCTTACTTAATTTTTTAGCACCAATGCCAACGAAATTCGTAGGTTTCCCATTAGGCAATTGAGCAATTAACTGCTACGTTGTATCAGTTTGCCTGTATTTATTTAATCAAAAACGACAAGGGATAATTGAGCATGACCCAACAAAAGCGAGCGTTAATTACTGGTATTACTGGTCAAGATGGTTCATATCTGAGTGAGTTTTTGCTAGATCAAGGTTATGAAGTTCATGGTATTATTCGCCGGACTTCTACTTTCAACACAGACCGCATCGATCACATTTATGAAGACCCTCATAAAGAGGGAGTGCGGTTATTTCTTCACTACGGAGACCTGACAGACGGTACCACACTACGCCGCATTTTAGAAGAAGTCCAGCCTATAGAAATTTACAACCTGGGCGCTCAATCTCATGTACGGGTAAGTTTTGATTCACCGGAATACACGGTGGATGCAGTCGGAATGGGAACTCTGCGTTTGTTGGAAGCGATTCGCGACTATCAACATCGCACTGGTATTCGAGTGCGATTCTACCAAGCAGGTTCTTCGGAAATGTATGGTTTGGTACAAGCTGTGCCACAAAACGAGACAACACCGTTTTACCCCCGCAGTCCCTATGCTTGTGCTAAGGTTTACGCTCACTGGCAAACGGTGAATTACCGCGAATCTTACAACATGTTTGCTTGTAATGGCATTCTGTTTAACCATGAATCGCCCAGACGGGGTGAAACATTTGTAACGCGCAAGATTACAATGGCAGTCGCCAAGATTTTTGCAGGTAAGCAGAAAAAACTTTACATGGGCAATCTTGATTCTAAACGGGATTGGGGCTACGCCAAAGATTACGTAAAGGCAATGTGGCTCATGTTACAAAAAGACCAGCCAGACGATTATGTAATTGCCACGAATGAAACTCATACAGTGCGCGAGTTTCTAGACCTAGCGTTTGGTTATGTGAACCTGAAATGGGAAGATTATGTTGAGTTTGACCAACGTTATCTGCGACCATCTGAAGTAGACTTGTTAATCGGCGATTCTACCAAGGCACGGCAAAAGTTAGGCTGGGAACCATCGGTAACATTTAACCAGTTGGTATCACTGATGATGGAAGCGGATTTGCAAGCACTCGGTTGCACTTCACCAAATGGACATGGTTCGCAAATGCCTCATGATATTGCTACTGTTCGTCAAGAACTGGGTGTTCTCCACTTCTGATTAACACACCGATAAGGAGAAAAATATGACCGCCTTAGAACTTAAAAATAAACGAATTCTCGTTACTGGTGGGGCTGGATTTCTGGGGCGTCAGGTAATAGAGAAGCTGTGTAAAGCTGGAGCCGATCGCCAGAAAATTACAGTTACGCGATCGCTTGACTGCGATTTACGTATCTGGGAAAATTGCCAACGCGCAGCTGACCAACAAGACATTATTATCCACCTAGCAGCTCACGTTGGCGGTATCGGTCTCAACCGTGAAAAACCCGCAGAGTTGTTCTACGACAACTTGATGATGGGTACACAGTTAATTCACGCTGCTTATCAAGCTGGAGTCGAAAAATTTGTTTGTGTTGGCACTATTTGTGCATATCCTAAATTTACTCCAGTACCATTCAAAGAAGATGATCTTTGGAATGGCTACCCAGAAGAAACCAACGCTCCCTACGGAGTTGCCAAAAAAGCGCTTTTAGTTCAACTGCAAGCTTACCGTCAGCAGTATAACTTTAATGGCATTTATCTTCTGCCAGTAAATTTATACGGACCAGAAGATAACTTTGACCCCAGTAGTTCCCATGTCATCCCAGCGTTAATTCGCAAAGTTCATGAAGCACAAATTCAGGGACAAAAGAAACTTCCAGTTTGGGGTGATGGTAGTCCTACTCGCGAATTTCTTTATTCTGAAGATGCAGCGCGGGGCATTATTATGGGTACTCAATTATACAACGATTTTGAACCCGTTAACTTGGGAACCGGTTATGAAATCTCCATCCGCGATTTGATTAATCTGATTTGCGAATTGATGGAGTTTGATGGCGAAATTGTCTGGGAAACTAACCAGCCAAATGGTCAACCCCGTCGCTGTTTGGATACTGAACGGGCGAAACAAGCCTTTGGTTTCACCGCTCAAGTAGACTTTAAGCAGGGGCTGAAAAATACCATCGAGTGGTATCGTCAACACGCTGCATAATTAAAGGGTGGGCATTGCCCACCTTCAATAATTTACAACAGTACGTCGGCTGATTAAAATTGATTTAAGTTCTTTGATTAGAAGTGGTAACATCATGGTATAACTTTAGTTATACTATGGCAATGAAAACAGCTATTTCAATACCAGATACTATTTTTGAAGCAGCGGAAAACTTTGCAAAGCGAATGGGGCTATCTCGAAGCGAACTGTATGCTATAGCGCTCCAAGAATACTTAAAAGTTCATCGTGGCGATCGCATTACGGAGCAGTTAGATGCTGTGTATGCCGATGAAGATAGCAGTCTTGACCCATTTTTAGTTAAACTACAAATCCACACATTGCCAGAGGAAACTTGGTAATGCAGCGAGGTGAAATTTGGTGGGCAGATCTGCCAACGCCAGTTGCTTCTGAACCAGGATATCGTAGACCAGTTCTAGTTATTCAATCTGATGACTTTAACCGTAGCCGAATTCGCACTGTAATTGTAGCTGTAATGACTAGCAACCTTCGGTTGGCTGAAGCTCCAGGTAACGTTTTAGTTAGATCTGATGAAACAGGTTTGCCACAAGATTCTGTTGTAAATGTTTCACAAATAATAACTGTAGATAAATCGTTTTTAATCGAACAGGTGAGTCAAGTTAGTGACCATGTTATGTTGCTAGTTGAAGAGGGTCTTCGAGTGGTTCTTGGACTGTGAACTTCGTTGCAGTTGTTAAGTAGGGTTTTTAGCTTACCAATCATTTGACTTACGGTTATCAATGTAGATAAAGTGTCAGTCAATAATTTAAAATTAAAAATAAAATAAACTTTTATTTTAGAAAAGCTCATATAAGTAAGCGACGGCAACTGTGGTTATTTTTGTTGATGTTGATGACACTCTTGTAAGATCGGTTGGTACAAAGCGGATTCCGATACCCAGTGTGATTAGGGTGATTCGACAGTTAAAGGCGCAAGGAGCAATATTGTACTGTTGGAGTAGTGGCGGTAGCAAGTATGCTCGTGCTTCAGCAGAAGAATTTGGACTCTTGGATTGCTTTGTCGGCTATCTCCCAAAACCAGAGGTAATGATTGATGATCAGCCATTCCAGGATTGGCGCAGGTTGTGTCATGTGTATCCGTTACAGGCTGATAGTTTACTTGGGAAATGAAGTTAAATGCTTCATCAAACGATTGCTTCAAGCTCATGTTAAGTCAGATTGCTGTTACACTGTGAGCAGAATTCAACATTCTGCGGGTAGCTATGCAGTCAATTGAGCAACTGACAGAATAAATTCTATAGGACTCATATTTGATTTTTGAACAAAACTCAGTACACTTTTATTCCTCCTTCCCAGTCCCCAGTCCCCAGTCCCCAGTCCCTTACCTCTACGAGTGATTCAGAAATCAAATCGGATTGCTATATCTTTGCCTAGTGCGTCGAGAGCGCTCTTGGCAGAAAAGATAGTGGAAAGCTTGGAATTTGATACTGACCCAACAATTCAGGCTGCTTGGGTTACTGAGGCACATAAGCGACGGGATACTGTTTCAGTTCTTCAAGCGATCGCGCAAATTCTTCAGTCAGCGAATCTGTTCCAGTTGCTTGATAAATGTGCAATAATTCCCGATAAAACCATAAAGTACCTTCCTTCCCTGCTTTAAATTCACTCCAAATATCATTGCCATTTTGCCGACAATCTAGAAGTAGCGATCGCGCATTATGCAATTTATCAGCGAGAGAAACCAACCGCACAGATGGGGATGCATGACGGAGATTTTCTAAATACTTGCGTTTGCGTTCTTTCCAAGGTGGTTTCGGGTAGGTATCGCATTCTGTGCAACCATCGATAATTTCTACCACTTCATCACCGAACATTTCCCGAATTTTTCGCGGGTTTGACTTTCCCCATAACCACACAAATAAACAGCACGCTGGAAGTAATAAATACAAACAGGGAAAACAACGCAATCAACCGCATTTCCAATTCTAGCGCTAGAGTAAGGTCGTTTTTTCGGATGATGAAAACCTAAAACAATATCACTTTGAGGTATTCCAGCAGAGAGCAAATCATCAACAACACACAAATTAGTTGCATCTTCTTCCACCCAAATTTTCCCATTTTTGATGCATAGATATATAATAATATGCTGTATTCGCTTTTTTTCGTGCCAACCAAAGCGAAACCAGAGATATTGGTCGTGTTTTTCATCAAAAGCTAGGCGATCGCTTGCTTCAAACCCTTCTGTTGCACCAGATTGAGCAATAGTTATCTCATAGTATTCGCTCAATATATTTTTAATTGCGCTGCGGTATTGTTCTAGTTTATCCATTGCCGAACTTCCTCCTTTTCTGTATCCACAACTCTTAATAAAAGGTTATTTTGAGTCAGGGCTATTTCGTTCTACACAGAAATCGTCCAGAACTGAAGTTCCACAGTTTATAGCTAAAGTTAGTTAAAACTGACTGAAAGCCTTACTTAGTCGTCTAAAGACGACTTTAGCTATTAGCCTTAGAATTCATTCTAAGGCGGTTGTTGGGATTGGTGCAAGATATCAGTTAAAACGGACTATAACCTTTTCTCAGGGGTTTTTTCTTTTCTGGAGATGTCTATCTTTTGCTGGCATAGTCAAGCTAGAACTAGGAAACTGCAAAATCAGTATACTGTCGCAGTTCTAATGGATGAAAACCTAAAACAATATCTTCATGGGGAATACCCGCTTCAACTAATTCTTCCGCAATAGGGGTAGAAGTTCCGTCATACTGAATCCAAACTTTTTCTCCGATAATATCTATATGAATCAAACAACCATGTACCCGACGAACACCATCCCAACCTATATGCATCACCTCATAATGGTCTCTTTCTGAATCAATCACTGGTTTTGGTTCAATTTCGCCATTCGCGGGTTTATGAGTTGCGTGTTCTAAGATTAATTGACGAACGATTTCACGATATTTTGTTAATTTATCCATGTCAAAATCCTTTGCTCTTTTTCGTCAAAAACAATTAGTTTCAAATTCAAATTTTCCAATATTAATTGACCAAACCGCTCCGTAAATATTCCTTCATATGCGCGTTTCGCAATTGCTAAATATAGTCTACGTTCTGGTTGTAGTTCTTTTAAAAGACTGCGATATATTTCATAAACTCCTACAGCTTCTTGTAAGTCAGTTACTGGGGAAGGACGAAGAAAACTTTTAATTTCTACTACAATTTTTTCAGATTCTTTCTCTGCGGCAATAGTAACTTTTTCTGCTCCTAAATCAATATAAACTTCCCTACCACCATAGGCTAGATAAAAAGGATCATGGGTAATTTTCCAGCCATCTGCTAACAGTGCGTTGATAACTGCATTGTGGTAGAGGTCTCTAGCTGGCATGAGTTTAGAAGTTTAACTTTTACTTCCTAAAATATAGCTTTAGTCTAACAAATTACTCTATATTATTCAGCTTAATTCTCTTGGTTTTTTCTTTGCTGGATTTCATCCCCGTTAGGGTAACAGCATTTCTAAAGGACAAGTTGCAAGAGACAACAGATTTTTATTTAAAGTTTCCATCCCCTTTCGGGGCGAGGTAGTTGTAAAGTATCGGATCAAAGAGTTCCAAAGCAGCAAAACATCTGGTTTCCATCCCCTTTCGGGGCGAGGTAGTTGTAAAGAGTTCACCTTTGGAACCCTTACTGCGAGGGAGTTTCAGATGCCCTAATCGACACCACTTTGAAAAATGACAAAAAACTGTCAAAAGTTTGTCGATTTTGCAGCCTGGAAACCTTACTACACAAGGTATCGACACCAGTCAACGAAGTTATGCGGTTTAGGTTCGGGCGAGTGGTGTCGATTTGTTTGACAATAGATTTTTCACTATGAAAAAAATTACACCCATCTGCATAGACAGTCAACCACTGTGTAATAAAAGATAATGGTCACGTTCTGTATCAAGAATGGCTTGTTTTTCGATTTCCGGTAATGGAGATGGGCGTTCTGCGCGTTCTAAAATTAACTGTTGGATAATTTGCCGATATTCTTCTACAGCCATTGGACAACTCCGAAAATTAATTATGCATTAACCAGAATCCTTGTAGAGACGCGAAATTTCGCGTCTCTACGTCTTTTCTATCAGATGTCTATTCTAACTGCATCGTGAAATCGGTCTTTTGCCATTAGGCTTTTCCTGAGACTTAAACTTAATTTGACTATTACTTCAATTTTATCCTGAAGCTTCAGGAATAGTTGCGTCTTTCGCAGATTTGGAAGAGGCTTATTCCGCCGGGTGTATGATGTATCCATGCAACAAGGTAAACCAATGACTACTTACAACATCGAGTTAAACGAAGACATATTAGAAGTCAACTTTGGCGAACCTGCATCAAACGAGCAAATTGTCAAAGATGCAGCCGCACGACTAGAAGAAATGGCAAAATCTGGCAAACTACGGGGAGGACAACTACTGAAAATCAATGGTCCCACATCCATTCCTGTAGCCTTTGTTTTGGCACATCGACTCTGCCATCTTTACGGTGCGATCGCAGTATTTGACCCAAAATTAGGCAAATTCGTGATATGCGTCACACATAACCCTGCGTATAATCTGGGAGACTTGATTGATTAACTTTGGATTTTGGATTAGGGTTTATTAACTAGCAGTAAGTTGTATGACTACCTATGACATTAATCTTGAAGGCGATGTTTTACAAGTTGGGTTTGGGGAAACACTAGCGACCGGTGACAAAATAGTCCGTGATGTGGTATTGCGATTGGATGAAGCGATCGCATCCGGGGAATTACCAGGTGGTGAGTTAATCAAAATTAACGGACGCGCATCGGTGCTGGTGAGCCAGGTTTTGGGGTATAAATTGGGGGAAATATATAGTGCGATCGCCTTTTTTGACCCCAAGCAAGGTGATAAAGGTTTAGATAGATATGTCATCACCGTTAGCAAGAATCCTAAATATCAAATTGGCGATATTTTAGATATCAGCAGAGAAGAAAATCCAGCTAATATCAAAGTAGCAATTTGTGGATTTGCAAACACCGGAAAAACCTGCTTTCACGAAAGATTAAAACAAGCATTATTAAGAATAGCCAACGCACCAAAATCCTATGTTGTTTCGGGATGTCCCGATGGTGATGGTTCGTGGTTTTCAGACACAGCTAAACGCGATGGTGTATCAATTGACAGAGACACCGAAACCGCAGCAGACAGAAAACTTTATGATTTCCAAGTACTACCCGCAGGAACGCAATTTGAATTCAAAGCAATAGCCGAAAATAGCGAGGAATGGGAATTAGGATTATTGATGATTGGTTTACACCAATTTGAAACCGAACAAATACCCCTCGGTGGTGGGCGATCGCGCGGTTTGGGTGCTGTTAAACTAGATATTGGTGAGATGCTTTGGTTTGATTATCCCCCAGACCAACCACATTTATTACTTGATTATCTCAAAAAATTGGTGATGGGTGATAAAAGTGCTTATGAGGATGCGCGGGAATTTAAAGACCATTGGGTACAACAATTAATTGATAAGCTGACAACTAGTAAATTAAATAAAACTAGCACTGAGATGAAGGGGTAAATATGGCTTTTAGTAATTTCAAAATCATCGGTGAAGTTCTCAAAGAATATCAAGTTACTTATACCAAAGCTAACTTTATTGAAGAAACACCCTTTAATGTTCCTGATTACTTCCGAGAAGACTTAAATGAAGTAATGCAGGATGGAGTTTTTTCCAACTCAGAGTTTGCAATATGTGAGAATTTAATCTATCCAGTCTTAAAAGAAGTATGGAAGAAGTATAAAACCAAACTCACAATCTGGAGCCATCAATCTTTCAACTATGATGAAAAACTCTCAGGTTTTCCAGAGTATATAATTGCTAAACGCTCTCCTTTGGGTCAAATAGTTTTTGATAAACCTTATTTTATTTTAGTTGAAGCAAAGCAAGATAATTTTGAAACAGGCTGGGCACAATGTTTAGTAGAAATGATTGCAGCAAGAGGTCTTAATCAAGAAATGAATATCACTGTTTTTGGAATTGTGTCTAATGGTAATACTTGGCAATTTGGCAAATTAGAAAGAGATGTTTTTACTCTAAATACTACTTTTTATACTATTCAGGAGTTAGATAAACTCTTTGCTGTTGTAAATTTCATCTTCCAAGAATGCGAAAAACAACTACATAATTTAGTAAGTGCCTAATATTCTATCTTTCCAATCAAATTTAACCCCCTTTGAATTCATCTTACCCTAATGGAACTGCAAGAGTGATTGGGGGTGAAACAGAATGATTTGGAAAAAAAACCTTAAATTAATTATGCGTTGCCCGAAACTCTTGTAGAGACGTAGCAATGCTACGTCTCTTTTCTACCAGATGTCTAATGCGATCGCTGTCTGATGCAAGTATCCCCATCATTCACTAACATTTAAGAGTGATTTTTCCTTACCATCAACATTATCTGAATAATCAGCCATAGAAGCAAAATTATTGATCGCATCTTTGATAAAACCAGCTACAGGTACAGCAATCAACAATCCCAACAACCCACCAATATAAGTTCCTACTAGCAAAGAAACTAACACCCAGATTGGTCTAAGTCCTGTGAAACTACCTAAAAGACGGGGAGCGATCGCTTGGTCAATTAACTGGTCAACTACAACAGATGCAGCAAAAACTTTTACTGCTAACCAAAAATCATGCGATGCTATTATTAAAATTATCACCGCAAGACTTACCACATCACCAAAAGGAATTAAACTCAAAATTCCTACTCCCAAACCAAAGAGTAAAGCAAAGGGAACGTTGAGAATCAAAAACACTATTGTCAGTGAAACTCCCATCAGCAAAGCCAAAGCTACCTGACCAATTAAATAATTTTTAAAATTCTCCTGAATTGACTCTCTTACCTTCTGACCAAAACTCAAAGGTAACTTTTTAAATATCCCATCCCATATTCTCTTTCCATCGGCTAAAAGATAAAAAGTTAGCACTATTGTAATTAACGTCTCAGAAATACTATCAATAGCATCTAAAATAGCGCTAAAAATTTTGTCTCCGATAAACTCGAACTCGCTAGGCAATTGGTCTGTTATTTGCGTAAATATTTGACGAAAATTTACTTTTAAACTGTGATTGATAGCCCAATCATTTAAAATATCAAGTTTTTGCTTATTATAATCAATCCATTGCGGAAGCTGTTGAACCATTTCATGAAATTGCTCTAATACAATGGGAACCAAAATAACACCCAAAGCAGCTAAAATTATAATACTAGAGAAAAAAACTAATGCGATCGCATAGCCACGCTTAACTCCACGTTCCTCAAGAATTGAAACGGGGTAATTCAAAATGAATCCTAGCAAAGTTGCCAAAACAAAAGTTGTCACCAAAGGTTGAAAATATTGAAAAAATCGAAATAGTAGCCAACCATTGAGAAAGATTAAAGGAAATAGCAGCGTTATAACTAACCATTTAAGTAATTGATTGAATGAAACAGTCATAATTAAAACTTCAAAATTAGCAGATTTAGAATTAGCATTGCCCATCCTACAAATTTTAGGATATAAAAGCCCTCATCAAACAAAGGCGATTGAAATCGCAGCTACACAGACAAAACCATTGATTTTGTAGCTTACACTTAGGCTGAAAGCCGCTGGTTCAAATACAAAGCCAGACGAGCGCAGGCTTCAAAACACTAGATTTTTCTAGTCCGCGTTCGGCTTTGCCGTTGCCGCAGGCTAGGCGGACTTCGTTCGTGTAGCCGCGACTTCTAGTCGCCAGGGCTTACAGTGTAAAGACGTTCCGGCGGAACGTCTCTACGGCGTTACGATATTTTTATTACTGTTAATTAAACGGAGATGATATTATACATCTTTCAAAGCTGAAAATTGCTCATCATCTATCCGTCCAGCTTGATACAGCGTTTGTGTAATTTCAGAAATAGTTAAAACCGCATGACCTTGATAACCATTTTCTCGTAATCTGTCTTTTACACCATGTTCATGGTCAATAAAAACGACAATATCATTCACATTTAATCCTGCCGATTTTAACTTTTCAGCCCCTTCCATAACACTTTTACCGCTGATGAGAATATCATCAACTACCGCAACTGTTTCCCCAGGATGAAAATCACCCTCAATTACCCTGCGGGTTCCGTGTGCTTTCACTTCTTTACGAGGGAAAATCATCGGACATTGAAGACGCAAAGATAAACCAGTAGCAGTAGGCAAAGAGCCGTAGGGAATACCTGCTATTCTATCAAAATTTAGCTTGACCAAAATTTCTTCATAAGCAATAATAACTTGATTAAAAACTTGCGGATTAGAAATTATTTTGCGTAAATCGACGTAATAAGGAAATGTGGCTCCCGATGCTTGGACAAAGTTGCCAAACATAATACAACCGATATCATAAAGTTGCAAAATTAAATCTTGTTGCGGATGTTGATCCAAAAAACAAACATCTGGCAACCATAGAGAACAGCTAGAAACATCTTGGATAATTTCAGTTTTTGCCTGATTAATTTGGGTATTTAAAGACTGGACTTCTTGAGATAATTCTGTTGAACTCAACATATCTTGAGGAACAGGAATCAGCAAACCATCACCATTCTTATTCAAACCAGCCGCTAGGACTTGATTAAGGTTGCCACCTTCTGCCCAGATACTACGAGCCATAATAATTCGTTCTGGTGCATCTGCTCGAATGCGAGCAAAAATCTCAGGCTTTGTTGTTCCTACTTCTAAACCTAATTGTTCTGGAGTACCCCAATTTTTTGATTCTTTTACTACTTGCAAATAAAAGGGTGTTTCCGCTGTGGGAAACTGTTGTAAAGATTCTGCGGCTGAATTAGAAGTACAACATAAAATAAACACCGCTTTACCAGGATAAACCAAAAACGGTGCGACATTATCTTGTCCGGCATAAGGACTGAGAGTGATTGCATCCACATTCCATTCACTAAACACAGTACGGGCAAAAATTGTGCTGGTATTTAAATCACTGTGTTTTGCATCTAAAATAATTGGAATGTGAGCCGGGATAGATGCTAAAGTTTTTTGCAGTAATTCTAAACCAGAAATACCCAAAGCTTGATAAAATCCGAGTGTGGGTTTATAAACGCAAACTTGTTCGGCTGTTTCGGCAATAATGAATTGCAACCAATCCCATAAACTAGAAATGATATCATCAGAGTTGTAGCGAGCAGGCATCATTTCTGGATTAGGATCAAGCCCAACAAATAGTAAGCTTTGATTTTGGGCGATCGCCTGATTCAATTTATCAAAAAAGTTCATATTAAATATTTAAAACATTACAAACAAAACTAAGTTATGAGTTATTAATTCATAACTCATAACTTATAATTTATAACTTTCTACAACCCTCCATACCATTCATAACCCTGATCTTCCCAGAAACCTTTCATCGCTGGCAAATCACTAATCAAAGTAACCTTAGTCACCCATTTACTCTGCTTATAACCAAGTTTAATTGGCGAAGCTAAACGTAACGGGGCACCATTTTCAGATGGCAAAGGTTCACCATTTTTCTGATAAGCTAACAAAGTCTGGGGATGCAATACTGAATCAATATCCCAACTTTCGTAATAGCCATCAGCAGATTTAAAGTAAGCAAATTTGACATTTGTTTTCGGTTGGGCAAGGGCAATAAGTTCCCGCAGACGTATACCACCCCATTGCACAATTGCTGCCCAACCTTCAACACAAACATGACGAATAATCATCGAAGTTAGCGGCAAAGCCTGAATATCTGCCATACTCAAGTTGAGAGGTTTATTGACATCACCATCAACAATTAAGCGAAATTTTGCTTGGTCAATAATTGGAGTACCTTGAAAACTATTAACTAGCAACTCCTCCGGTTTAATATCACTCTTGGAGAATTCCGGTACAGGCTTTTGGGGATTAAATATTAATGTTTCAACCTTCTCATTCAACGGTTCAGAAAGGTTGCTTGCAACATCACTAAATAACGGTGTGCCGCAACTACTAAGAAGATAACCCATGCTCGAAATACCCGAAACTTGTAAAAACTTTCGGCGTGTTAATTGAGAACTAGGTACGCGAATTAAATTCATAAAATTAGTCCTTTGTGATTTGTCTGAATAACCGTCTATTTATCTATTCAACTCAAAACATCGAATCAGTCAACTGTTCCCCTCCAACTTTATGCCCTAAATGTCGGTGAATTATTACAAATAGGATAATGCTTGGTACTGAAGAAAAGTGAACAATTCTTAATGCTTCCCAACTGCCAAATGCATCAACAATCCAGTAGAATTGGGCAGGTTTATACATGCCTATTCCTGTAAATAAAGCCAGCAGTAAAATGGGAATAATAGCTGTATAAACGATGCGATGCCAAGCATAATTTAAACGCTTCGAGTTTTGAGTTTTTTGTAATGCTTTGATATCATTTATATTTACAAAGCGATGTCGCCAACGGCGGGTGATTAAAACATAAATTCCATACCACAATAGATTCAACGAAAATAACCACATTGCCGCAAAATGCCAATGCCTGCCTCCCGCAAGCCAACCTCCTAAAGTAAATAGGGGAGGAATATGTAAACCTGCACGTCCGCCAAAAACAGGGTTAGCGTTGTAAATTTGTAGCCCACTAGTGAGCATGATAAACAAACTAATGATATTACAAGAATGGAAAATTTTCGCACCTATTGCTTGGATTGGTAATTTGCGACTTTTAGGGGGAACTGTCGAATCCATAGATATTTATTGTTAAATCTTCTTTTCGGTGTGTTAAGCATTACTCAGCAGATTTGCGGCTGGATAATACTCACTTTGCTTTTTCCATCCTACCGTTGAGGGGAGTAGTCTGCGACTAATTTTGAACTATAATCATATTTTGCACCTACACCCTGGAAGGGTGAGGCTATACAAACAAAGCCTCCCTTCGGAGGCTAGATAATTTAGACGTTTTGTAGTCCACGTAGGTGGACTTCGTTCGTATAGCCGCAGGCTTCCAGCCTGTTGACGTATGGTGCAATATGTGAATGAAATTATTCAGTATGTTCAGGTTGCCACAGATACTCACGCAAATTGATTTTTCCTTCAGAATTAAATTTTATTCCTTCTTCTTCCAGAAGCGATCGCTGTTTGTAATCTGTACCATTTCGCTGCATTGAATGGGATATCTCCCCTTTGGCATTAATTACTCGATGCCAAGGTATATCTGATAAACTGATATCAACTTGATAGAGAGCATAACCGACTAAACGGGCTTTTCCGTACAAATGAGCCAAATCTGCTATTTGTCCGTAAGTTGCCACTCTACCTTTTGGTATTTGGCGCACAATCTCATATATGTTGTCATACTTAGACATTTATCTTTTATATCATTTTTGGCAAATCACATTGTAGAGATGATGAAGCTTATTACTCAAAGAGCGCTTTTTATCTAGTGATAATTACCATTTTTTGTAAGGGAGAAACTTACCTGACATGACAA
Organism: [Scytonema hofmanni] UTEX 2349; assembly: GCF_000582685.1. Classification (GTDB taxonomy): domain Bacteria; phylum Cyanobacteriota; class Cyanobacteriia; order Cyanobacteriales; family Nostocaceae; genus Hassallia; species Hassallia hofmanni. The sequence goes on along the minus strand of NZ_KK073769.1, from coordinate 1,258,738 downwards.
TTTTCACGCGATCGCCCAAACGATCTTCTTCCTTGCTTACATCCAAAGTAAAATCGATAGCACTCATAATTCCATCACCAAACTTTTCTTGAACTACATTTTTCAGTGCAAGTCCATATACCTGCATAATTTCATAAAACCGATAAATAAAAGGGTCAGTTGGAACAATAGAATCACTACCTTTTATCGGGTATTTCGTCAGATATGATGCATAGTCCGCATCAAGCCCTAATGCCTCAACTAATACGAGTGCTTCTTCAGGTGAAGCACTCGCTTGACGGTAAATTACAGAAGCAATCCATACTTCGTTACGTTGCATTCGGAGTGCTAATTCAGCAAAAGTTAATCCTTTGTCTTCTTTTGCTGCTAAAAGTTTTTGAGTAATTTCAGAAATAGACATGTTTGTTTGTAATATAGAATCTGAGGTTCAATTTCCAGTGTAAATCATCAGTGAAAAAATTTGGGCGTTACTAAGAGGTTGCTTGAAAAGTGGTTAACTGTGATTTTAGGCACTTATTGATCCGAACAACCCCCCTTAAAAAGCAGGGCTGTTTCATTCGAGAAGGTAAGGATTTTGTCAAGATCATTGGCGATAAATATCTGGGCAAAAGTGATGAAATTTTGACGATTGGGATACGAAACATTGAGTGCAAAGCTTATTTTCCATCTCCTGAAGGCTTGCATTTGCAAGCTTTTTAGGGAATGAAACAGCCCTGCCCTTAAAAAGGGGGGAACCGGAATCAAATTCCCCCTTTTCAAGGGGGATTTAGGGGGATTTAGAAGGTTTTGATACTGACAACAGGACTTTTCAAACATCCTCTAAACGACAATCAATTGTTCTTCGCTACGAGTGTGCGAAACTTTCATCCTCTCAATCAGCAACGCCAAAATTTTCAATACTTCTACTTAATTAATTAGAAAGCAAACTTGGAGAAGTTAAAACAAAAACGTCTCTTGTTCCTTGAGCCTCAGTCTGAGGTTTAATCGGAGTAGTAAAATGATAAAATTCATGGTCATTAACCAATAGTAATTCTCCAGAATTCAAAATTTTATTAAAAACAGGCTTTTCTTTTTTAGCAGTGTAAAGATGCGTTTCTCCACCTTGAATATTTTCTCTAGCAACAGAAAATATCCCGATAAAATCAGTACCATCTTGATGAATACCTTCAGGTGCGGGATTTCCTAAATTATTTGGTGAACAAGTCGTTCTAATTTGATGAACTCCTATTTCGGCTTCTGGGTGAAGTTTACAAGAATCACTAAATGCCAAAACCATATACTTAAAAATATCAAGTTCTATTAATGCATCATCTAATTCTGCAAACTCTCTTTTAACATCACCCACTAATGGATTGTATTCTTTGCTTTGAAAAAGGTAGCCATGAGGTAATTTGCTTAATTTCTTCTCAGAAACTATAAAACGAGATAACCTTCTAGAGCGATAGTTACCTTTAATATAAGGGTCTAGAGGCAAATCGTTAAAAAATTGCTTGAAACCTTCTGGATTTATAGAATTTACCTTTCGCAATGTAAACATAAAGGCATATTCTAGTTGCATGAATTCCGATACTTTTTGCATCATCTTTTCCTGATTGCAGAGACTTTCCCAATTTTTCTCTTGGGAGATTTATAACACTAAGTATAAATTATTTTTTTAGTAAATGTCGTCAAATAGACTACATAAATTTACATTTTATGATATGTCTAACCGCTGTAAAGACGTTCCGCCGGAACGTCTCTACAATTTTCGTCGTCACGTTCTGACTGCGTTGACTAAATTCTCACAGGCTCTTAAGAAGATGCTCACATCCACACCCAGCCCGATGTATTGAATTCCTGCATCAATCCACTGCTTGGCAACTTCGGGGTTGTCAGCAAAGGTGCCGACTGCTTTGCCAGAGTCGCGAATAATAGTGACGCATTGCTGCATCAACTTAATAACACGCGGATCTCTTACCTGACCGGGAATACCCAGCGACTGCGATAAGTCGTAGGGACCGAGAAAGATAACGTCAATGTGCGGTACACTAACAATCTCTGCAATGTTCTCCACACCGCGCTGACCTTCGACATGAACCACAACCAAAGACTCTTCGTTTAACTTGTCTGTGATTTGCGTTCCCGCTGCTGTGTACATACCCGATCGCGTGGCAAATGAAAGTCCCCGCGAACCGAGAGGGCTGTATTTGGCTCCCTTAACGCAAGATAAAGCATCAGATTTCGTTTCAATTTGCGGCACTTGCACCCCAGCACTACCAATGTCAAGCGCTCTTTGAATTTGCGGTGCGTCATTCTTTCTGATGCGGATCACTGGGGCAATTCCGACGCAATCTGCCGCACGGCAGAGGTCTTCCGCAGCCAGTGTATGCAAGGCTCCATGCTCCATGTCAATCACCGCAAAATCAAATCCTGCGTGTCCGCAGATTTCGATAAACGCAGGATAAGCACAGTTCATAAATGGACCGAGGACAACCTCACCACGCTTGAGTTTTTGTTTAAGTTGATTTTCACGCATTGGTTATCGCTTATTATCGATTTTTAGCTACCTTATGCAAAATTACTGCAAAATCAATCTATATGCCCAATGCCCAATGCCCAATGCCCAATGCCCAATGCCCCATGCCCAATGCCCCATACAATGATGAATGATTGGCTTTACCGCTACCCGCTTTTATATCCTGGTATCTTGCTGAAGCGTTACAAGCGTTTTTTTGCAGATATTCAACTTGCTTCTGGGGAAATAGTAACAGCGCACTGTCCGAATACAGGACCAATGACTGGGGTTTCCACTCCTGGGAGTGCGGTGCAGTTATCTTTAAGTGATAATCTTAAGCGTAAATTGCCTTATACTTTGGAATTGATTCAGGTAGATGATAACGAACCGACTTGGGTAGGTGTTAATACTGTTTTGCCAAATCGGGTGGTGAAGTTAGCTTTGACAACATACCTTTTTCCGGAATTGGGTGGATATAGCCAAATTCGGGGTGAGGTGGTTTATGGGCAAGATAAAAAAAGTCGAGTTGATTTTTTCTTGACAGGAAGTGATGACGATCGCCCGATTTTTTTAGAAGTGAAAAACACAACTTTCGCGGAAGGAAGATTGGCGTTATTTCCCGATACGGAGACAACAAGAGGGCAAAAGCACCTGCGAGAATTGATGGCGTTGTTGCCCCAAAGTCGTGCAGTAATGCTTTACTTTATTAATCGGGGCGATTGTACGCATTTTGCCCCTGGTGATATAACTGACCCTGTATATGGTAAGTTGTTGCGGGAAGCGATCGCTCTCGGTTTAGAAGTTTTACCCTGTCGTTTTCAAGTCACTCCAGAAGGCATTCAGTATTTGGGTTTGGCAGAATGCAAATTTTAGTAATTACTTAATGTTCCCTTGAATGTGTAAATATTGAGTTGTTGGGTTTCATGGTTCAACCCAACCGACGAGCGATCGCACTCCTTTTATCGACATAATCTAAAAGCCTTTATTATGGAATCAGTCTAAGTTCAAAGCAGATAGATCGTCAAAAAACTGAAAACACATGGAAAATAACAATAAACAAATTTACAATTACACAGTTATTCTGGAAAAAGAATCAGATGGAGGTTATCACGTTTTTTGTCCTGTCCTAAAAGGTTGTCATTCTCAAGGAGATTCTTTTGAAGAAGCCATTGAGAATATTACAGAAGCTATTGAATTATATATTGAAAGTTTAAGGGCTGATAATCAGTCAATTCCTAAAGAGGATTTAATTGTTAAGCCATTAAGTATCTTGGCATGAGTAATTTTCCCAGTGTCAAAGCGAAAGAATTTATCAAAGTCATCGAAAATTTAGGTTTTTATCTTGATCGTCAAAAGGGGAGTCATGCTATTTACAAGGATAGTCATGGACAAAGGGTTGTTGTTCCTATTCATGCCGGAAAAGACCTAAAACAAGGGACTCTCATAGGCATGATTCAAGATATTGGTATTGACAAGGAAACTTTCTTTGAGTTATTGGGAAAATAAATTAGGTGTAATTTTATTATTTGGTGTCGGTACTCAACCCAACCGACAAGATCGGCGATCGCATTGCGCGATTGTCAAATAAATTGTAATGTAGCGATCGCTTTTAGGTCAGGTTGAATAAGCAAATAATGGCGCGATCGCACTAATGTGGTTCGGCTTCTATAGTCACAGTAATCGTGTTCTCTCCTAATAATCCACCTTGGCTACCTGATATTTTAATGATTTTCCATTCAATGCGTTGATCTGAAGTGCCTATGCTTAAAGCTTCTAACGCTTTCTTATTAGCTTCCAAAAGAGCAGATTGAAAATCCCCTTCTTTTGATGTTCCTTGAAATTGTGGAAACTTCATAGTATTCATTACGGTTCTCCTAAATTTTGAGAAATTAAGTTTTGTTGAACATCAGGCAATACAGTTCGGTTAAGGATTTTTCGTGGTGATTGAGGGTATGTAGAGACGCGATATATCGCGTCTCTACAAGGTTTTTGGTTTATCGAATTTTCTTATCCGAACCGTATTGGAACATCAGGTTCTGCTTGTTTGAACCTCATACTTCCTACAACGCTCGTATTTTGGGCTTAAACCAAGCGTATTGGATTAATAGCTGTAATTCAGCCTATTCTGATAAATCCTGCGACATTTGCCATGTTTTGGGTAAAGTTCCCGGTGATATTATCATCGCTGTGATTACCTTCAGAGGTTTGAATCTCAGAACTTCCAGCTGTGTATCTCCTAACAATGCCTATGTGATCTAGTTGTGAATTGTTTCTTTGCCAATCAAAAACAACGATGTCTCCACGTTGAGGAGTGATACTTCCTTTTAGATACCAATACCCATTCTTTTTAGCCCAAAACTTCCAAGATTCAACTAAAGCCATTGTTGCCCAGAATCCTTCAGGAATAATTGGGATCTCAATTCCTACATCCCGGCAACAATAAGTTACAAACGCAGCACACCAGTTATAAAAGACTGGTTCAGAACCAATATGACCTAATTTCTGCATAGGTTCCCGGAAAGGCTTGAGATACTTCTCAGCTTCACTATTTGGTCCCTTCCATACCAATTTCTTAGCTGCTTCCTGTTCAGCAAAATCGGCGAGTTTAGCACGAATGTCTGATGGCGGTTTGTTCTCAAATTTACCACCAAGAGCCGCCCAAGTTTGTGAACCAACTTCCCCATCTACATCAATTCCAGTTGCTTTTTGGAAGTTCTTCACAGCAGTTTCAGTTTGAGAACCAAATTCTCCATCTACTTCTCCTGCATTAAACCCTTTAGCATTTAGGACTCTTTGCAGTGCTTTGACATCCTCTCCTTCAACTCCTAGACGAAGATAACGGGTAAGGATGGGTAATTCCAAGTCAGAAGACGAATATGTTAAATTCCAAGCTTCTCCACGTTCACCTTTATTAGGAAGACGCCAAATTGATGACCCTGGATAATTATTGAGATAATCCTGAAGTTCTGCCTTGGTAGCAGGCTTTTGTGTATCACTTTCGGAACCCCAAATCGGCAGAATTGGTTTTTCCAAGCCTATGCGCTGATGTGCATCTAGACAATCCTTAACCTTTTCTTTTGTGGTAGGCTTGAAAGTGAATTTTTCAAAATAAATCTGTGGTAAAGCTATATCGCAATACTTGTCCAAAATCTCCCAAGGAATATTAGGGTGAAGTCCAGGATGACCGAAACTGGTATATCCAAGTGTACCTTCCTTGAGCAAAGGACGAAGCGCAAACAGAAGTTTGTCTACAGAAATGTGAGTGCTTTTTTCTTCAACTTCCTTTTCCAAATCAAGGATATAGCCATCTAATCCGCAATCAAGAGCTTGCTTTACTGCTGATACTTGTTCAGCGATATTATCAGTTCCGTAATGATATCCCCATCCGTAAACTTCCATACCGCGAGATTTGAATTCCTTAATTATTTCTGGAGAACATTGACGGCTCCAGAACATGGGTCTACTTTTACCATCAAAAACTTTCAGGTAGACGCGCTTAACTTGGCATTTAACTAACCTGTCAAGGTAGTTATTTTCGATTTCTGACAAATTCCAAATCCAAACACCATTAGGATGTGTATTCATGATGATTTTATTCTTTCAAAATTTTATTAAGGAAAGTTTTTAGTGAATAATCATAGAAATAATCTTTAATTATTCAACATATTTAAAGAGGTTTCAGCTTCTTTGCTAACCCTCTTTGCCTTTCTATATACATATAGTATTTCGACACAATAGGATTGATAATTAACTATTTTTCGGAACTTATAGAAGCGAGAGTTAATTATTTTTAGATACTGATAATTTTTCTCTCTCTATATAAGCTGTAGTTTCTTTATTCAGGATAAATGTATGAATGCGAAAAACTTTATAAATTATTGTAGCAGTGAGCAACTGCCGAAACAATTACTCACTGCTGCAATAATTTATAATCTGGTAAATCTAAGTTGCCATTGCTACGGTGCGTTTGCCCTGCTATTGAGCGTTACTGGGGTGTGCCAAACACTTGAGTCCAGTAGTGTTTGTATTTGACGCTACCCTGATCGTTTTCCAAAAAGTAGTAACCGACCCCAAGCTCTCGAAACTGAGAATTGAGAATGTTGGCACGATGTCCTGAGCTATTCATCCAGCTTTGCATAGCAGCTTCTGGTGTAGGGTTGCCTGCGGTAATGTTTTCCCCTACTCGTGAGTACTGATAACCTTCCGCTCTGACTCGCTCCACCATTTGCCGATGATCGAAAAAGTCCTGCATTGCCATGCTCCGGCTGTGTTTCTGTGCAGCAGCAGCGAGTTTGGAATTGAATGTGAGCGGAGGTAAACCAACCTTACCACGCTCCATGTTTGTGAGGTCAAGGATTCTTTTCAGAACACCATTATCTGACGGAGCAGGTGAGCCACCTTCTCCCACTTTTTTAAATGACGAGATAGTATCATTCGTTTCATTGTTAAAGCTGGGATATTCACCTCGTCCAAGTCGGAAACTTCTTCCCTGAAAATTGGCATGTTCAAAAAAATCCCAAGTGCCGGAGTAAACTTTAATCGAGGATATTTTGTCGTTCCAAAAATCTCCAATATAAGAATAGTCCTGATCGAGAGAACCTGATGTAGTTCCAGAGAAATTGGAATCTGTAAAGATTTCAACTGACATAATTAACGCTCCAAAATTTCAAAATAGCTGCTAGAGGAAAGCAAACTTATTTGTTTGTCTTTTTCCATATATAATAGTATCTTGATTTTATATTATTGATAAGTAACTATTTTTAGGTAAAATACTAATTATTAATTAAAAAATTTTAGATATCATCATCAACAACTTCTAAGTCAAACATTTAAGATTTTCTCAGAATTATCTCAACTTGAAAACTGAAAATTACCATAAATATTCAAATAAAAAAATACTAGATTTGCAAATAGCATAATCTAGTATAGGATGCGCGATAATATATTTAGTTGATTAATTAGCATCTAATAGAAAGGCAATAATTTAGGGTATCATTACGATGCGTGACAACGCTGTGATTCTCTCCAAGCACGGGGAGTATTTTGATAGCGATCGCGAAACTGACAATAAAAATGATTGATATTTTGATAGCCTACTTTTAAAGCAATCTCATCAACGGAGTAGTTAGTTTCTAAAAGTAAGGTGCTTGCTTGAGCTAGCCGACGCTCGATAATCCAATTATTTACTGTTTTTCCAGTAAGTCGTCGCACTAAGTCGGTTAAGTAAGCTGAAGAATAACCAACTGCTTGAGCTACTTCTTTCAGACTAATACTTTGATGATAATTCAATTCAATGAACTCAAAAACCTCACACAATCGGGGAATAGATGGAAATATGGACTTCTGAGTATCTGATTTTTTACGTTCGGTGGTAGTAGACAAGTTCTCATGTTTTAGATGAACATTAACCAGACCATTTTCTGTGATAATCACCTCAAATCCTGCTGTCTCCAAGCATTTCATTAAGAGGTTTTTGGTGTTGGTTTCAGCATTAATTAATAAAATATTGCTCATACTTTCTCCTAATATTTAATATAGTTGTCGCCTGATCGGATTTCATCACCCGCAACCCCTTCTACTTAGTGGCTTGTAGTAAAAGATGCTTGAGTCTCATGCTTCGTTACCTTTTGTTTAAACTTGATATAAACCTGGTACAAACCTGATATATTCATCAAAACCCACTGCATACTGGCTTATCGCCTGAGGATTACTGACTTGTTTCTGAGTTGTGACTGACTTTGAACGCTTTACTGGTAAAATTCATAAATAGTAATCAAACGAGCCATGCCAAGGTCGCTCAGGGTTCGTCAGGAGTTGATTCAGAAAGTAAAACTGGCAGTCAAGCGTAACGGCTTCCCCAGTCAAAGAGTTTTGGCTGAAGATGTAGGCTTGGCTTTAGCTACAGTTAGCAACTTCCTAACTGGTAAACCCGTTGACTATGTGACTTTTGAAGAACTTTGTCAGAAGTTGGCACTCTCGTGGAGAGACATTGCTGATTTGGATTTTGAGGTTCCATCCCAGACTGGAGATCAAGATAAAAATACTGGAGGAAGAACCACTGATAATCATCAAGACTGGGGAGAGGCAATTGATGTCTCAGTTTTCTACGGGCGCAGCGAAGAATTAGCTACACTAAAACAATGGATTATTAACGACCATTGCCGACTGATTACTTTAATCGGCATGGGTGGAATTGGTAAAACTGCTTTATCGGTGAAATTAGCACAGCTTTTGCAAACCGAATTTCAGTACGTTATTTGGCGAAGTCTGCGTAATGCACCACCAATTCATGAGCTTTTGACCGACCTAATTAACTTTTTGTCCCATCAACAAGAAACAACTTTACCAGAGAGCTTAGACGGTAAAATCTCCTGTTTAATACAATATCTACGTGCAGAGCGTTGTTTGTTAGTTTTAGATAATGTAGAGTCTATTCTATCTAGTAACGATCGCGCAGGAACATATCGCCAAGGATATGAAGGATATGGGCATCTCTTCAGATGTTTGGGAGAGACTAACCATCAAAGTTGTCTAGTATTGACCACTAGGGAGAAACCCAGAGGAATTAGAATTAAAGAAGGGATAAACTCTCCGATTCGTTCACTGAGATTGCCTGGTTTAACAGGAGTACAAGGTGAGAAAATTCTCACCGAAAAAGGCTTTTGTGTCTCAGAAGACGAATGTCTTGCGTTGGTAGAGTTTTATGCAGGCAATCCTTTGGCGTTGAAGATTGTTGCCACTACTATTCATGAGTTATTTGACGGCAATGTTGCTCAGTTTTTAGAACAAGGAGCCATTGTCTTTGGTGATATTTCGGATTTACTTGACCAGCAGTTTAATCGCTTGTCAACTTTAGAACAACAGGTAATGTACTGGTTGACAATTAATCGAGAATGGGTATCGTTTAGAGAGTTACAAGAGGACATTATTCCTGCTGTTTCATTCAAAGATTTATTAGAAACTTTAGAATCTCTACAATCGCGCTCACTAATTGAGAAGAATTCGGGAAATTTTACTCAACAACCAGTGGTGATGGAATATGTTAGCGATCGCTTAATCGAACAAATATGCCAAGAAATTCAAACGGTGGAAATAGCACTATTTAATAATAGCTGTGCATTAATCAGAGCTACTGCCAAAGATTACGTCATCAATGCCCAAATTCAGATGCTCCTCAAACCCCTTGCGGATAAATTACTAAACCTCTTGGGTACTCAAGAAAATGTGCAAAACTATTTAAATCAACTTTTATCAAAGCTGAAGTCGGTTGCTCCGCGAAAACCAGGATATGCAGGTGGTAATATTCTCAATTTACTCTGGCAGCTTGATGTTGACCTGAGTGGCTATGATTTTTCTAACTTAACGGTTTGGCAAGCTTACATAC
>NZ_KK073769.1:1224751-1248760 GCF_000582685.1 [Scytonema hofmanni] UTEX 2349 | reverse complement strand
TGTGCAAAACTATTTAAATCAACTTTTATCAAAGCTGAAGTCGGTTGCTCCGCGAAAACCAGGATATGCAGGTGGTAATATTCTCAATTTACTCTGGCAGCTTGATGTTGACCTGAGTGGCTATGATTTTTCTAACTTAACGGTTTGGCAAGCTTACCTACAGGGGATGAATTTGCATCGAGTCAACTTCGCTAATGCAGATTTAAGTAAGTCTGCTTTGACTCGAACCTTAGGGGGTGTTTTATCAGCAACTTTCAGCCCAGATGGAAAACTACTGGCAACAAGTACTGACAGTGAGATTAGCTTGTGGTCAGTTGCAAACATCACACAAATTATTACCTGCAATGGTCATACTGCTTGGGTACAATCCCTGGCTTTTAGTCCAGACGGGCAAATTTTAGCCAGTGGTAGTAACGACCAAACGGTAAGATTGTGGAATGTCCGCACTGGGCAATGTCTGAAAACACTGCGAGGTCATACAAGTTGGGTACAATCCCTAGCTTTTAGTCCAGACGGGGAAATTTTAGCCAGTGGGAGCAACGACCAAACGGTAAAATTGTGGAATATTCACACAGGGGAATGTCTGCAAACTTTGTCAGGGCATAGCAATCGAGTATTTTTTACTACCTTCACTCCCAATGGAGAAACTTTGTTAACAGGGAGTGAAGACCAAACTGTGAGAGTGTGGGATGTAAATACTGCTTCTTGCCTGCGAGTCCTAAAAATCCCCATCAATTGGGTGTTATCTATTGCTCTGAGTCCAGATGGACAAACATTGGTGACGGGGAGCGATCGCACAACGGTGAAATTTTGGGATTTAGCTAGTGGTGAGTGTATAAAAATATTACCAGACTATAACAGTCATGTGTGGGCAGTTGCTTTCAGCCCAGATGGTAAAACATTGGTGACAGGAAGCGAGGATAAAACTGTTAAAATATGGGATATACTAACAGGGAAATGTCTGCAAACTTTGCACGAGCATAGCAATTTACCTTTAAGCGATCGCAATGCTTCACGTATTTGGTTGGTTGCTGTTAATCCAGATGGTCAAAATTTACTGAGTGTTAGTGAAAACCAAACGATGAAGTTATGGGATGTCCACACAGGACAATGTTTGAGAACAGTGGATGGGTATAGTAATTGGATATTATCCGTTGCTTTTAGTCCAGATGGTCAAATGTTGGCGAGTAGCAGCGAAGACCAACGGGTAAGATTATGGGATGTTGATACGGGGCAATGTCTGCGAACTTTGCCAGGACATACAAATCTAGTATCATCAGTCACATTTGCTTCCCAAAACCTAAATGGTTACATAGATGAAAAGGGCATAACGTCATCTGAGGAGATGGGGAAGCACCGTCAAAGTCAGATATTGGCAAGTTGTAGCGACGACACAACTATCAAACTTTGGGATGCAACTACAGGAAAGTGTTTGCAAACACTTTGGGGACACGATAGTTGGGTACATTCGGTTAGCTTCAGTCCAGATGCACAAATTTTAGCAAGTGGTAGTCGTGACCAAACGGTAAAGCTTTGGGATTGGCATACGGGAGAATGTCTGCACACCTTGCAAGGACATGTTCATGAAGTAAAAACAATTAATTTCAGTTCCTGCGGTAAAATCTTAGCGAGTGGTAGCGATGACAACACTATTAAACTTTGGGATACAAGTACGGAAATTTGTCTACAAACTTTGTCAGGACACAGTGACTGGGTTTTATCTGTTATGTTCAGTCCCCGTGCAGATATCCTTGCTAGTGCCAGTGGAGACCAGACTATTAAACTGTGGGATGTTAATACCGGGCAATGTTTACAAACGTTAACAGGTCACATATATCGAGTTAGAAAAATTGCCTTTAGTTCTGATGGCAAGATTTTAGCTAGTGGTAGTGACGACCAGACTATTAAACTGTGGGATATCAATACAGGTGCTATTCTCAAAACATTTCAGGGACACCACAAAGCTGTACGGTCAATTGCCTTTAATTCTAATACTTCCATACTAGTTAGTAGCAGCGAAGATGAAACCATGAAGCTTTGGGATGTTGAAACAGGTGAATGTGTCAAAACGATGAGAATTGATAGACCCTATGAAGGTATGAATATTAAAAACGCAATTGGTTTAACAACTCCTCAGAAAAACACATTAAAAGCTCTTGGTGCAGTAGAGAGAGACTAATATCATGTACGTTTAATTAACACTAATATCAATATCACATATACTGTAGAGACGTTCCTTTCGTAACGTCTCTACAGTATATGTGATTTGTCGGACATGATATAAGATGCTCCCTATGCTAACTTAATGGTTAGTCATCATACAATTAGGGTGCAAAAAACGATATGGAAAATCAAGAACTTAAAAAAGCTCCTGAAATAACAATAGACGCTTCAGAAAAAGGTAGAGAAGCTGAAGTAAAATCTGATGCATCAAGCGATCAAAATGTCGAAGTAGAAAATAAAGAAACTAAAAAAGCTCTTGAAACAACAGCACAATCAGATGTATCCGATCGCTCTCCAGGAAAAGATAGAGGCTTATAGGTATCATATGATGTCCGTTTAATTAACACTAATAAAAACCTACCTACCGTCGTAAAGACGTTCCGTCGTAAAGACGTTCCGGCGGAACGTCTCTACAATATGTGTGATTATTAGGGCATGATATTGCACCCCAGCACTACCAATATCAACCGCTCTTTATTAATCGGGGTGATTGTACGCATTTTGCCTCTGGTGATATTACTGACCCTGTATATGGGAAGTTGTTGAGGGAAGCGATCGCTCTCGGTTTAGAAGTTTTACCCTGTCGTTTTCAAGTCACTCCAGAAGGCATTCAGTATTTAGGTTTGGCAGAATGCAAATTTTAGTAACTACTTATTATATCATGTCTGGTAAATCACACATACTGTAAAGACGTTCCGGCGGAACGTCTCTACGACGGTAGGTAGGTTTTTATTAGTGTTAATTAAACGGACATGATATTAAATATGATTTGATAATGTAATAAAATCCCTTGGTTTTAAAACCAAAAAAGACCAATATATGAGAAATTGTGTAGATAACTGCGCGATGAAATTGTGTAAAAGATTTATGAAAGGACACAGGCAAGTTAGAGGCATCCCAAAATTACATGACGAACTAAAGACGCGAGTGAACTTAGTACTTACACCGACAGGTATTAAAGGATTCGATAGTCTAACTTGCGATCTGAAGTTATGCCAGTTCAAGCTGGTAGAATGGATTGGGTGGAAATTAATACCTATTGACAAATTTTCCTCAGTACTCTGGGCGATCGCACAGAGTACTGCCGTGGAAAAAAAGAGCAACCTTCTTGCTTCTCACTTGCTAAAGTCGCGGATATCTCGGACATTTGCGGAGATGGAAGAGAGATTTTGGTATATTAGACATCTGGTAGAAAAGACGTAGAGACGTTTCAGTGGAACGTCTCTACAAGGGTTTTGGGCAACTCATAATAAAAGAGCGATCGATGTCTATTAGTCAGAGTCCTGATTTTAAATTCGATAAATACTAATTTTTACAACGCTATATGGATCACCAACCCGAAGATATTATACATCAGCGCTATAGAATTATCCGCTTTATCGGTAAGGGCGGATTTGGCGAGACATATCAAGCGGAAGATACACAATCACCAGGACTTATTTGTCTTCTTAAATACCTAAAGCCCCAAAACAACAATCCATTACTCTTGCAGATTGCGGAAACAAAGTTCCGTCAAGAGGCAGAAATTTTGCGTCGCTTAGGGAGTTACAATCAGCAAATTCCACAACTTTATAATTACTTCCAGGAAAATCAAAAATTCTATTTGGTTCAGGAATATATTGAAGGTCAGAATCTAAAGAAAGAAATCGAAAATCAGCCTTTAAGTGAAAAACAAGTTATTGATGTTTTGTATGATGTTTTAAAAGTATTAGATTATCTATCTCACAATAATGTTATCCACCGCGATATTAAACCTGAAAACTTAATGCGGAGGACGAGCGATAATAAAATTTTTCTCATCGACTTTGGGACAGTTAAAGAAGTTAGTGTTTTATCAGTTAATTCTGAAGGGGAAACAGTCACAACAATGGTTATTGGTACACCAGGCTATATACCAGATGAACAACTTAAAGGAAAACCGAAATTTGCAACTGACATATATGCTTTGGGTGTAACCGGATTCAAACTTTTAACAGGACGAATTCCTGTGAAGAATCACAGAGACGAAATTATCTGGAATGGAGTACAGATTAGCCCGCACTTAGCGACAATTTTAGATAAAATGGTGCGCTCTGATTATAAACAGCGCTACGAAACAGCATCTGAGGTTCTCGCAGATTTAAAACCCCTGACTCTGTTGGATCAAACACTAAATCAGCACTACTACATTAAAAGCTACTTGGGTGGAGGAGGGCTTAGTTATACATATTTAGCACAAGATTTACAACGTCCCTACCAATCTGATTGTATCGTTAAACAACTTCATCTGCCAGCCAAGAACCAGCAAATTTTGCAGTCAGCACAAAGTCACTTTGCAACCGCAATCACAGAAGCCCAAAATTTTCCTCACCAACAAATTCCACGAGTTTTGGATCACTTTCAAAAAAATCAAGAATTCTATTTGGTTTATGAATTTATAGAAGGTGAGACTTTAAACAAAAATATTACAGTAAACAATCGCTGGAGTGAAGCGCAAGTTATTGCTTTATTGAGGGATGTTCTAGAAATATTAGCATTTATCCATGACCAAGATATCATTCATGGAGATATTAAGCCTTCTAACTTAATTCGACGACAGCGGGATAACAAAATTGTTCTCATTGATTTTTCTAAATTTAAGCAAATTACAACTTTAGAGTTTAATCGTCAGAGAATAGTTGTTGTTAAACCAGGGGGAACATATGGATATATGCCTGCCGAACAACTTCAAAATCAACTGAAAACTTGCAGTGATATTTATGCTTTAGGTCTAACAGCTATCCAAGCTTTAACAGGAGTATCTCCTGAACAATTACAGACAGATTCTCAGGGAGAGTTTGTATGGCGAAATCAAGCCACAGTTAGCCCTAAGTTAGCAAGAATATTAACTAAGATGGTGCGCTTCCAATTTGGACAGCGCTATCAATCGGCAAAGGAAGTTTTAAATGCTCTAAATGTTCCAAATGTTCCAAATGTTTTGCAACCGAGGCGATTTTTCGGACTCTTGTTCATCTTGCTTCTGGTCGGTGGTTTTATTTTCCACAGAAGTTTACTAAATTATCAGAGAACAAAGTTTTTTGAAGAAGGTAAATCGCTAGAAGCAAATGAAAATTATAAGGAAGCGATCGTCAACTACAAAAAAGCAATAGAACTTGATCCAAATACCAAAAACTCCGAAGAAGCTCGGATAGGTCTGGGCTATGCTTTAGGCAAACTCAACAGAAATAAAGAGAAATTAGAGGCTTGTCAAGAAGCGACTAAGAAGAATAATAATTCCTTTAAAGCTTGGCTTTGTAAAGCAAATGCTGAATCTGATTTGGGGCTATACGATGAATCAATGGAATCTGTGGAGATGGCTAAGAATTTAAGTTGTAGCTCTACTGACAAAGACTCTGTTGGTTATTGTTCCGACGCTTGGAATAATCAAGGTACAACATTGTTAGGATTGAAAGAACCAGATAAAGCGCTCATCGCATTTGACAAAGCAATTGAAAAGAATCCCAAAAATCATGTTGCTTGGACTAATAAAGGTGACTTGTTGACCAAAAATTCTCCCCAAGAAGCTCTTAAAGCCTACGTTGAAGCCCTTCGTCTTAAGCCAGAGTATAAACCAGCGCAAGAGGGTAAAAAACGTTTGGGAGGATAAAATTTACAATAAATTTTGCTCATTGTAACCCACAATTTATTGTA
This sequence comes from [Scytonema hofmanni] UTEX 2349, assembly GCF_000582685.1. Lineage (GTDB taxonomy): Bacteria > Cyanobacteriota > Cyanobacteriia > Cyanobacteriales > Nostocaceae > Hassallia > Hassallia hofmanni. Next base: position 1,242,868 of record NZ_KK073769.1, on the reverse strand, counting down.
GGAGTGCAAGACCTCATATCATATCCGTTTAATTAACAGTAATAAAAACGTCACAACCGTCGTAGAGACGTTCCAGTGGAACGTCTTTACATTACAAGTAATAAACCTGTCATGATATTACTCCCCTTCCCTTGTAGGGAAGGGGTTGGGGGTTAGGTTTGTATTGGACATAAGGTACAAACCGCACCGACTAAATCCAATTACCCGCGAGAATAAAAGGCGCCCAGTATAAAGGATGTTTGTATAAAGGATGTTCGTGCTTCTCATCTCTTATAAGAGATATCTGAGCACTGCGAAGTGCTTCCGCTCTACTCATTTTTTTCTCACGGTTAGTTAAATTTTTGTAAAATTCCTCCATCAGCAAAGCTGTAGCATCATCTGATACATTCCATAAAGTGGCAATTGTGCTACTCGCTCCAGAGCGCAACACTACCCCAGCGATACCTAAAGCAGCTCTCTCATCTCCTGAAGCTGTTTGACAAGCACTTAAAATAAGTAATTCAATGTTTCTGCTCCTAATTCTATCTTTAGGGTTGAGCAAATTCCGGAACTCATCTATACCAATGCTATCTTTATCCCCAGTCAGAATAAATGTTTTCTCGCGGTTAGAACTAAAAACACCGTGAGTTGCTAAGTGTACTACATTAGGAGAAGATTTAATTTTTTCTTCTAAATTCTTTTTGTTAAAATTTTTATAAGGAAGTTCATCGCGAAGTTCATCGTAAGGTATTCCTAAATTCTTATTAATACATTTAAAGGGAAGTTCATCGCGAAGTTCATCGCGAAGTTCATCGTAAGGTATTCCTAAATTCTTACTAATACATTTAATCTTATTCAATTCTGTACGTACACCTTTTAGTTCTCGGAAATCATGTCCCCTTGCAGATCCTCCCTTACTAACTCCCGCTGCTAAAATTCTGATATTTTCGGGTTTAAGTGGTTTTGGCTGTATCAGTTGCTGACCTAAACTTAGAACTATATTATATTTTTCAATAAGATAATTTTTGCCATCATAAAGAGCAGCTATTGGAATTTTCTGGAAAGGACGATCAAGTACAAAAACTAAAGTTTTTATATTTTCTTTGATTAACTGTTGCTTTAACTTCAAAGGGATTAACCAATTATATATCTTTTGGGATAGATTTAAAATCTTCTGTTTATTTAAAGCTAATTCTAATTTGTATTTTGCAGTTATTACTATCTTTATAGCAGAGTCTTCGTTCTTGTATATAATATTAACCAAATCCTCTAAAGTGTCCTTAACTTCTTTCTTAGGTATTTCCTGTGAATAATGATGGGATTGTCCAGATTGAGAGACAATCACTTCTAAACGATCTTCCAAAATAATTGGATAGATAACTGCTGTACTCCTACTCTTATCAATCTTGTCAATTTGAACTGGTTTAGCTATTGGTAGTGAACAAGGTTCTTGAAAGAAGTTATCTAGCTCTGCCAATTGCAAAGATTCCATGACAAGACGAGCTATATCTAAGGGATTTTTTGGTGTTTCATCCTTCGCAGATTTGTCTGCTCCTGGAATGTTATTCAACAATACCAAGTTTTTTACATCAATTTTACCGATTTCAGCTTGTAATAGTAAATCGATAAATTCTCGATATACAGGTTCCACATCTTGACGAAAAGCAAACTGGTTATCAGCATTAGTAACTAAATCTCCACGGAGCGACTGGAGTATATTCCATGCTTCAGCGTAAGATACAAGTGCTGCTTTAATATCTCCTTGAGCTTTAAGAATGCGTCCTAATTGGCTTCTCTGACGATATAAAACTTGACGGTTATCAACATTAATATCACCATATAATTTTATGGCTTCTTGAGTAAAGCTTTTTGCCTGAGCAAGGTAGAGTTGCTCTTGTTTTGTTAGCTTTTCTCTATCTGGTATTTGCAGTTCGTATAGCCTAGCAAGATTACTTAAAGCTGCTGCTTCTGCTTGCTTGTCTCCGAAACTGCGAGCTTGTTGAATAGCGTTGGATAGAAATTTAGCAATTTCTTGTTGGGAAAAGTCATCTTTGTTAGTATTACTTTTAAGTTTAATCAGATTATGAGTAAAATTAATCTGCGCGTAGACTGTTTCACGACTTTGTGGTAAGTTACTCAAATGACACTTGATTTTGGGCAACAAATCTTCTACTTTTACTATAGTATTTAATTCTTCTTGTATATAATTTTTGTTTTCAGATAATGTTTTTAGTATACGATCCAATCGCTGTTTTGATTCTCTAGAAGTATCAATTTTTCTGTTAAGCAAATCTTGGTGTTTTTCAATCTGTTCATCCCACCATGCTTGCATTTCGATTCTTAGGCTGAGTTGATTAAGTTCAGCCTGAATCTGTGTTATTAGTTCAGCCTTAGCCTGGGGTTTTGCTGCTTCCTCATAATGCTGGAATGCTGGTTTATATAGTCCTAAAACTTCTTTTTTTATTTTCTGACATTGCTGATATGTATTAGATTCTGATTCACACTTTTCTTCAATAGTATATAAAATTTTATCGTAATCTAACTCATCTCGTTTTTTATTACCTCTAGCACGTTCTAAATTGCCTAATGCGAGTAGAGATTCACTCTTTTGTTGAGGATTTTGTTTAGATGCTTGCAAACTTATTTCTAAAATTTGCTTAGATAAATCTAATTTACCAAATCTTTGTAATATCTCACCGAGAAGACGCAAACCAATTATCTTATTAAGGACATTTTGTTCTTTTGAGTTTATATCTTCCAGAACATTGTTATTCCTATTAATTAATTCCTTGCAAGTTAAATTGAAATTGCCAAAAGTTTTTAGAACTTGATCGCAAGCTTCCGAATAAAGCCCTAAAGATTGCAAAGCTTTGGCTTTATTAATTAGATTTTTGTTTTTCTCATCCTCATTTTTACCATAAGCATCTGCTGCTTTTTGCCAAGTTTCGGCAGCTTCGGCAAAACGTCCAGCGTCATAGTAATCTTTTCCTTGCTGTTCCAACTCTAAGGCATTGGATGTTATCAAAGTTGGTTGTAATTTACTTTCAAATCCGACAACTTTATTTGCTAAGATAGCAGGAATAATTAAGCTAAAAATTAATGTGAATAATGCTAAAAAGAACGCGGCAAACTTTTGACGATGCTGATATCTAAACCTATTTCTTAAAATGGATTGTACTGCATGGAAAAATATAGACCTTTTTCTTGCCATGTTCTATCCCTCGAATTAATATCAGTTAAAGGAATGCCATAATCTAAACGAGCTTTGAAACGTTCACCCATTTCCCACTGCAAACCCAAACCAACACTAGCTAAAGTGTTAGGATTCGGTGTATTTCTGCCGGAACTATTCCAAGCAGTACCAATATCAACAAATGGAATTAACTGTAAAACATTTTTCCCCCGATCTGTATTGTAAATAGGTAATTGCAAATCTGCGGAAACAAAAACACCATTATCACTAAAAACAGCATCTTGACGATAACCTCGCACGCTGTAAATACCACCTAATGTAAACTGCTCTAAAGGCACGATCGCTCTACTAGCTATTTGCACATCAGAACGCAGTAAAAGTTTCGGTGTAACCCGTGGATTGTCAGTTTCCAAACCAAGTAAGCGCAACCACTGTAATTGTCCTCGCCATGCAAAAAAACGACTATCGGGAGCCTTATCATTAATTGTGGCGTCAAATGCGCCCACACCCAAACTAAACTGAGAACGGGCAATTAAAACTTGTTGAAAACTACTTCGCTCGTACTCTTGAAAGAAACGCAATGCGGAAATCCGGGTGTTTCCTTGTGCGTCTGCTCCTACGGAAATGGGAAAGTTTACCCCTAAAATAGAAGTATCGCTTTCTCGCCGAGTTAATGTCAAGCCAAGTGCTAATTCTTGGGCGAATTTATTGTTAGCATTCTGCACTATTGGCTGACGCACAGTGAGATCATAGTTACGGTAATTTGACTCAATATCTAAGTTTTGAAATGGCGGTTCAATGATATTGCTGAATGTGTTGCTATAGCTAAAACTAATAGTACCATTGTGAGGATTAATTGGTATGGTGTAAGTTGTATCTATGGCGTTGCTGCCATCGGTATTGTTATAGGCTATATTCAGGCTATCTCCTAATCCAGTTAAATTAGCCTCTTTTATCTCTAATCCCCGTCGAAAACTGCCAATACTAGGGTTTCTGCTATTATCAGCAATGATTTGGGTGCTAAAAGAATCTGCTTCCTCAATTTGGATTTTGAGTAAATTCGTCCCAGGAGTTGTGCCAGCAGATAGTTCTGCTGATATCTTTTTAATCAGAGGATCTAGTTGTAATAGTTGCAGAGCTTCTTGTAAATGTCTGACATTCAGGGGTTTTGCAATGGCTAAATTTAAACGCGATCGCACATAATCATCATTCAAGCGTCTAGAACTTGTCTGCTCTCTGGCAATCCGAACCTCTTGCAAACTACCTTCAAGAATCTGGATTTTAACAACACCACCTGTCAGGGTTTGTTCTGGGATATATGCACCAGAAGTAACATATCCCTCTTTGATGTAGAGAGCGGTGATTTTAGAAGCAGCTTGGAGCAATTGGGGAAAACTAATATCTGTGTCGGTAAATTCTTTTAGTTCTTGACGCAACCTCTCTTGACTAAATACTCCTTTTGTGTAGCCGACAAAATCAAAACGTTTAACATTAATGATTCCAGCAATATCGAGATTTTGTTCGGGTAAGTTCGGTGCCGAGGGCAAAATTTGCAGAAGTTCTTCTTGAGGAAGTAGCGGTTCAGGTATCTGGAGTTGCTCCCGATTGGGAATTTGAACTGGGGGAATATTCTGCGATCGCGCTGACAAATATATCCCACTCGCAGCCAATAATCCCAGATTTAGCACTAACAACTGCCAAAAAAACCTCATACTGTAATAATTTTTAACGCACATGGCAGTTAGCTGTAGGTAGCCTAGAAGTTGGAGTTAAATTAGCCGCATTAGCTGTAAGGGAAACTACTTCACCTTTGCTGTTAACTAGCCATCCTGTAGCTGGTCGTGGATAATTATTTAATGGCAATAGCGATCGCTCTGTCCCACTGACTCTGACAGCTTCACTGCTAAGTGGTTCGGTAGGACTAGGTGGTAGTCCACCACGTCCGGTAATAATAAATTGGCTGCTATCTTTTCCTGCCTCTGCTGCACAAGCTTGCGCTACCTGGTTTTCGGGAGCGAGAACTGGGGGTTGAACTAATCCTTGACTCGGTGTCACATCTGGAGTATTTACAGTCACAATCCCATCGAATTGAGGTCCTAAGGCAGAAGTGGCAGCGATCGCATTTTCAAGGGCAAACAGTCCTTGGGTAGTAATTTGCACATTTCCCCCTAGTCTGCCAGCATCTGCCCTAATGCTGCTATTTTCTAAGAGGGTGTTTATAAATAAAAAGTAAAGAGCACCGCAGTCATTCTCCAGGACAGGTATTTTAAAAAAGACAGTTGTCATATTTGAATTAGGTGACATGAGTCGAAAACCTTATCCCACAGACATTTCTGATCCGGAATGGGATGTGATTAAATCCATGATTCTGGCAGAACGTAAACGAAAACGTGGAAAAAAGCGTGAAGTCGATCTGCGCGAAGTGGTAAATGCAATTTTTTACGTCTTGCGTGCTGGCTGTTCGTGGCGAATGATGCCGCATGATTTACCAGCATGGCAAACTGTATACTCGTATTTTCAACGTTGGCAGCGCAAAGGCGTATGGCAAAAAATCCATTCAGCTCTGCGATCGCAGCTCAGGGAAATCTCTGGACGAGACGCAGAGCCATCCGCCGGAATTATAGACTCTCAAACCGTAAAAATGACTGAGAAAGGAGGAACCAAGGGCTATGATGCCGGAAAAAAGATTAATGGTCGTAAACGCCATATCCTTGTTGATACGATGGGTTTAATCTTGATGGTTGTTGTGCACGCAGCTTCAATTCAAGACCGTGACGGGGCAAAGCTCGTATTCGATAAAATTTTTCATGTGTTCCCAAAGTTACATTTAATTTGGGCAGATGCTGGTTATGCTGGCTCGTTAGTTGATTGGGTTAAATATTTTATTGGTTGTGGCCTCGAAATTGTTAAACGTTGCGATCGCACAGACGGTTTTAAAGTATTGCCCCGACGTTGGATCGTAGAGCGTACCTTTGCGTGGCTTGGTCGCTACCGCCGTCTGAGTAAGGATTATGAATATCTTCCGCAAACGAGTGAAACCATGATCTACGCTGCTATGACACATCTGATGTTACGTCGATTAGCCCGTAATCATCGTTGCTCAACTGCTTAAGATTTATTTTATAAACACCCTCTAAGACGGCAAGGGTATCTGCGGTAATTGTGATGTTACCACCATTGCCATTTTCAGCAGCAGTAGTAGATATTTGAGAGTTGCCGCGCAGTTGTAAAGAATCTTGAACTTGTAGATTAATGTTAGCACCGTTACCCGATACCGTTGACCCGATAATCGAGCCATTATCTAACTTGATTTCGTTAGCTTGTGCTTGCAAGTTGCCGGCTGGTCCTGAACCTCTAGCACTCACGGACACTTCAGCTCCATCTCGAATACTCAACAAACCAGTATTAATTTCTAAGTTACCACCGATTCCCGTAGCTTCATTTTCTCCGATAGTTGGTCTTGGTTCTCCAGACAAAGCAAATAAACCGCTGGCAAATCTAGATATCTCAATTTGTCCGTCACGTAAAAGTTGTACCTGCCCTATCCCACTCAAATCGATACGATCTGAGGCATTGACAATCAAATTACCACCCCTACCACCAGGGATGCCGTTTTCACCCCTACCACGAGTAGAGACTGAAATTCTTGCCCCATCTTTAATCACCAACCGGGGTGTATTAACCGTTATAGAACCTCCATCTTCCGTTCCTTCAGTAGCAGCAAACAAACCACTGCGGCTGAAGATTGCAGTGTTGGGAATAGCACTTGCCCCAATGAGTTCTACTAAATCGGAAGCACGGACATTAAGCTCTCCCGAACTCCCCGTTCCAAAAGCTGTAACCGATATGTCTGCACCATCGCTAACTCTCAACTGCCGAGTATCAATGGTGATATTACCAGAGTCCCCCGTACCACGGGAGGTAGCAGCTAAAGTACTGAATCCTCGATTAAGAATTGATGATCCAGTTATATTTATAAGATCAGCTTGAACGGTAATATTTCCACCCTGACCGCTACCCGCAGTGCTTGCTGATACTTGTGCTCCATTTTGAATAGTTAACTGCCCAGTTTCAATTCTGATATCTCCTCCATTACCTGTAGCTGCATTTTCTGGGATATTTGGTCTTTCCTCTCCAGACAAAGCAAATAAACCACTGGCAAATCTACCATTCAAACCAGTACCACTTAGTTCTATCACTTTCGCATTGATAAGCAGATTACCACCAATACCACCTAGTTTACCGTCCTCCCCTCTACCCCGTGTAGACACAGACACCCTTCCCCCATCCAGTACCCGCAAGTTAGGGGTATTAATTGTTATATTTCCGCCATTTCCAGTTCCCTCAGTAGCGGCAAATAAACCACTACGACTGAAGTTTTGACCATTTGAACTGATGCGATCGCCTATTAATTCTACAAATTCAGAGGCATTGACAGTCAGATTTCCTCCCCTCCCGGAGTTAAAACTTGTCACCGACACATCACCACCATCTCTGGCAGTCAACCGATTGGTTGTAATATTTATGCTTCCAGAATCACCAGTTCCTCTTGAGGTAGCTGCAATTGTGCTGAATACTTGACTGTCTGGTGATGCACCGCTGACTTCGACTGCATCAGCTTGCACATTAATTCTACCAGCGCTCCCTTGATTTAAAGCTTGTACGCTAATTCTAGAGCCATTTGTGACAGTCAAATTTGTCGCTCGAACAAAAATTTCCCCACCGTTTTGACTTCCAGAATTATCGGTGACAATTGCCGATCCATCAGTCAGGGTTACGCCTCCACCTTGCAGTTGGATATTACCACTATTGGCACTTACCGTAGACTGGGATAGTTGAATGTTGCCAAAATTATTTATACCGCTATATCCTAAAGTCCAGCCGTTAGCTGTGGGATTCAAGTTTACCAAACTGTTACCAGCAACACTACCGAGTTCAATTCGTCCCTGTGGTGCTGTTAACTGACTATTTTCTAGGGTGACATTTCCACCTACTAAAGCTATAGTTTTTTCTGGCAATACTTGAAGATTAGCAGCACGACTGATAATGTTTGCAGACATTCCTGGAAATTGCAAACCCAGAGGAACAGTGATACTCAATAAAGATGTACTTTGAGGATTAATAGCGCTGAACTCGTTGCCATCAGGAAATTTGATGCTACTTGCTGTACTAGCGACAAATGAACCCCCAATATCTAACGTTGCATTGCGTCCAAAAATAATTCCGTTGGGATTAATTAGAAATAAGTTGGCATTACCTGTAGCTTGGAGCAAACCATTAATATTAGAAGTTGAATTGCCTGTAACCCTTGTGAGAATATTTTGAATAGTTACGGGATTATTAAAAGATGCTGTCTCACCAGTCAGAACGGAAAATTCTTGAAAACTGTGGAATAAGTTACTTCCAGCGATAGTTCCCCCATTAATAAGTTTGATATTTCCTTGGGGTGTGACAACTGAATTGACCCTCAGGGTGTTATCTGGGACTATTTGCGCGATCGCGGGATTTGTTGCAATCAGCAAGCACAGGGGAAGACTGCAAGGGAGCCACTTAGAAAGAGCATACCGTATGATTAGATACACAAGGACTGGATAATCACTAGATTAGGGTTAGTATTGATAAATACTACAAACCATCCGCAAAAGTCAAGTAATCAGTTACAATCTTAAAAAGTTTTATTCTTCAATTACATGAAAGTGCAAAAACCATTGTTGCTTGGTTTGACTACGGTGGCGATCGCTCTCACTGCTACCCCAACCTTCAGCCAGTCAAGTTCTAACAAAAGTACTTTATTTGGCTGTGAGACTATTGAGAATACACCAACCACTGTCGTTTACAATCCCCAAAATCAGAAAGAACAAAAAGTGCTGATTAACTGGAAAAAGGAGTATATCGATTCACAGAACCTTGACTCAAATTGTAAACGCGTAGCTGAGATATTAAATAACCGCTACGAGAAAGAAGAATTAGGTTTATGGGCATTTGAGCCTAATTCAAAGAATGGAACTGGTCTTGTTTGCTTGATTAGTCAACCAGGTAAAAGCTGCAATCTTAGTGGTGAGGAGTTGTTAAGTATCAAAACAGTTAACAGAGAACAAAACTTATATGACGCTTTCATTGCGGTCGTTGATCCTAATTTAATTGAGCTAGATAAAAATACATTTGAAAAGAAATTTAGAGGTAATGATCGAACTTACATCAAAATGAAACCTAGAAGTTTTTGGCAGATAATATTCAACTAGAAAACATTAAATATAAGACAAAACCTCACCCTCGCTTTACCCAAGGGTAAATCTTGCCCTCTCCGAGATCGCAAAGAGGGATGTCCGGAACGGACAGGGTGAGGTTTTTCAATATTTTTGGGAATTCGATAGCTTGTGTGTACACACTACCCTTCTTGAGGGGGAAGCCAAAGGCAGGGTGAGGTTTTATATTTAATCTGTTCCACCTGACTTAAAAGAGGGGGAAAGGGAAAAAATTTCATGAGTTATTGCAGATTGCGCTCTAATCGAATACACGTAGAGAGGTAGCAATGCTACATCTTTATCAGGATTTGGGGCTTAAATCAACGGTATTGAAATATATCAGAGTGCTTATCCTAAGTATTTATGCAGTTGCTTTATTGCATGATTTGCAATAAGTATCTCCGGAAAAGATTTAGAGACCGCTTTCTTTACACACAAACCTAACCCCCCTTCCCTACGTTCCCGCAGCGTCTCGAAGAGAGGGAAGGGGGGTTTTAAAGCCTCTCTCCGTTTCGGGGAGAGGTTTGGAGAGGGGTCTTTTTTCTTTTCTGGAGATATCTAATAGGTATAAAATATACATAAAAATAATAATATATTATCTATTTGTTTTACTTAACACCAGAAGAGAACTTATTGACAAAGCCTGTATATTAAAATACAGTTATTAGCTATAAGACAGCTTATAATTACAGCAAATAAAATAACTTGTTTGTAAAATAAAGACAAGTCATAAAAAATAATTTGGATAAAACTTATGAAGAGTAAAATCATTGCAGCCTTGGCAATCATCGCAAGTGTGACAAGCTTCGGAAATTCAGTTTATGCACAATCACCATCAACGCAAAACTCAAATACACAACAAGATACCCTAACTGGTGATTCTCTCACCGGAATTAATAATAGAACAGCGCAGGATGACTACGGCAAATTTTTTGCACCAAGCAATTCTGCCAATGCTCCTGGCAATAATACGCAAAAAATTGTCCCTCTAGGTATTTTGCAAATCGGGGATCAACTCGAATTAAGAAGGCTTGATGAACCTCTAACACTCACAGACACTCCCATTATCCTGCAACCGGATCAGTCTGATAACAGCGTTAATGATGGGGTACAAGTGCAGCTTTTTGGTCAATAGGCATAGGTGTAAAAAAATGTAGAGACGTAGCAATGCTACGTCTCTACAAGGGTTTCGGGCAACACATAATTAATTTGCACATCGGTTGTCTAATCGCATTGATTTTAAGCACGAAGAGTGCTAAATACAGGTTTTTCTCAATGGTTGCGGTTAGGCAAAGGATTATATACTGGTAGAATCAAATAGCCCCTCTGTCTTACGTTGTATATAAGCAATTCAAAGACAGAGGGGACTTTATTTTTAGGCGATACTCATGATTGAGTCGCTCCGCGATCGCCTAAAATCATTAAGTTGGCAAAAACACCAATTTGTAAACAATTTGCAGTAAAATTATTCCTTTAGATAGAGGAGGGCAAAAAAGATGACTCGTGTGATCATCGTGCGCCACGGTCAAAGCACATATAACACAGAAAAGCGCATCCAAGGTCGCACAGATGCGTCCAGCATCACCGAAAAAGGTCGTAACCAAGCCCATTTAGCAGGCAAAGCCCTCAGTAATATTCAATTTAATGCTATTTACAGCAGTCCTTTAAGACGAGCGAAAGAGACAGCAGATATCATCCAAAGTGAATTGACAATAGATTCTAGAGAATCTATTGTTGGGCAAACCTCTGATAAATTGCTGGAAATTGACCTTCCTTTATGGGAAAGAATGCTCACTACTGATGTCAAGCAGAAATTTGCTGAGGACTACCGCATCTGGAAAGAACGTCCTCACGAACTGCGGATGCTAGTTCCAGAAACTGAGGGAACAAAAGAACATTTCCCGGTTTTGGCTTTGTATGAACAAGCGCGGGAGTTTTGGCAAGAAATTTTGTCTCGCCATCAAGGACAAACCATTTTGATTGTCGGGCATAACGGCATCAATCGGGCGTTAATCAGCACCGCATTGTCCATATCTCCATCTCGCTACCATTGTGTACAGCAATCTAACTGTGGCATCAGCGTACTAAATTTTTCTGGGGGATTAGGAGAACCAGTCCAACTAGAATCGATGAATCAGACGCAACACTTAGGCGAAATTCTGCCTTCCTTGCGACCAGATCATCAAGGAGTCAGATTGTTGCTGGTGCGTCACGGTGAAACTGAATGGAATCGTCAAGGTAGATTTCAAGGACAAATTGATATCCCCCTAAATGATAATGGTAGGCTTCAGGCACAAAAAGCCGGCGAATTTCTCCAACAAGTAGCAATTGATTTTGCCGTTAGTAGTTCAATGCTCCGTCCTAAAGAAACTGCGGAGATTATTTTAGAGCATCACAAAAGTGTAAAGTTGGATTTAGTTGATGGTTTAAGAGAAATTAGTCACGGACTCTGGGAAGGAAAATTTGAAAAAGAAATAGAGCAAGAATATCCGGGAGAATTGGAACTTTGGCGAACAATTCCCGCATTCGTACAAATGCCTGAAGGGGAAAATCTGCAACAAGTGTGCGATCGCAGTATTGCAGCTTGGCAATCTATAGTTGAAACAGCAATACTAAATCAACTTAAAATCGGCTTAGTAGTCGCTCACGACGCTACAAATAAAACCTTGCTTTGTCAGATTCTCGGTTTACCACCAGAAAATTTCTGGAATTTCCGTCAAGGAAATGGTGCAATCAGCGTTATCGATTACCCTTGCGGACTCGATGGTTTACCAGTAATGCAAGCAATGAATATCACCGCTCACTTAGGTGGAGGTATACTCGATAAAACCGCAGCCGGCGCACTTTAGAAAAGTTAGGAGCAGAGACGCCATACAAAGAGCGTCTGTATAGAGTTATGAATGAGGAATAAAGTTAGGAATAACAAGCAAAAAGTAAATAATTCCGCTCCTTTGCTCCTAACAGACGTTCCGGTGGAATGTCTCTACCTAAGTACAGACGTTCCACGGTCACGTCTCTACCTAACTTCGCGCTTCTTAACTCGTAACTCCAAATTTTTATGACTGAACTGCTACAACAAGTAAGAATTATCGACCCAGTTTCTGAAACTGATCAAATAGCTGATGTGTTGATTGCTGATGGTTATATCAGTTCCGTCGCAGAAACTATTTCTGATGTTAGTGCCGATACTCAAATCAGAGATTGTCGAGGATTAATTTTAGGATCTGGGTTGGTAGATTTATATAGTCACTCTGGTGAACCTGGGTTTGAACAACGGGAAACTATTTCCTCTTTGTTGCAAGCTGCTACTGCTGGTGGCTTTACAAGAATTAACCTTTTACCCGATACATCTCCACCAATTGATAACCCAAGTGTGGTAGTGCAGTTATTGCAGATGGAGAAAGCAGGACAAGGGAGACAAGGAAGAATTTCTCCCCCCTCTCCCCCTCCCCCCCTCCCCCTCTCCTCCCCTCCTCCCCTCCACCTCTGGGGTGCTATCACTCAGGATGTTGCGGGGAAGCAGATGACCGAATTGGCAGATTTGGCGGCTTCTGGGGTGGTTGGTTTTGCTGATGGCGGAAACTTGGAAAATTTGGGGCTGGTGCGACGAGTGTTAGAATATCTCCAGCCTTTGAAAAAACCGATCGCTTTTTGGTGTTGCGATCGCCTTCTTATGTCTAATGGTGTCATGCGCGAAGGACAAGACTCTATTCGTCTAGGTTTACCAGGCAATCCCGCTATTTCTGAAACTGCGGCGATCGCTTCAGTGTTGGAATTAGTCGCTGCCATCGGTACCCCTGTCCATATTATGCGCGTTTCCACGGCTCGCAGTGTCGAACTCATCGCCTCAGCAAAGTCTCAAGGTTTACCCGTCACTGCCAGCACTACTTGGATGCACCTTTTACTTGACACTAAGGCAATTAAGAGTTATAATACAAGCCTGCGTTTAGAACCACCTTTAGGAACACCGAGCGATTTAAAAGCCTTGCGTGCAGGTGTGCGGATGGGTATTATAGATGCGATCGCTATTGACCATACACCGCATACTTATGAAGAAAAGGTGCAAGCGTTTGCGGAAGCTTTACCAGGGGCAATTGGATTAGAGTTAGCATTACCGCTGTTGTGGCAATATTTAGTAGAAAGCGGTGAATTTACAGCTTTGGAATTATGGAAAGCTTTGAGTAATCGTCCTGCGGAGTGTTTAGGACAGAAAATGAGTGCGATCGCTCCTAATAAAAAAGCAGAATTGACTTTATTTAACCCCCAAGAAAGCTGGAAAGTCAACACCGAAAATCTCTACAGTTTATCTAGTAATACACCTTGGTTGGGACAACAGTTAACAGGTCGAGTAATACAAACTTGGTGTTAGTTGCGAGTGTCCCCTCCATAAATGGTTCAACTACCGATCTCGTTTGGTTGAAAGGGGAAAGGAAAAAAGGGGTGCATGTGAAGAAGTTATTCACAACACGCATAAACTTTTTTCTTACCTGAAATCTGCTGTAAGTAATCACTGTTAACATAAAGCAAAAATCAATGACAACTCTTAACGCTCGTAATTTGTCCCTAGACGATGTTCAACGTCTTTTCGGCTTTCAAGAACAGTACGCTGATTCATTCACACCATTGCTATCGCTAGAACCCCTCACAGAATTGGAACAGCAGGAACTTGTACAAATACGAAATGATTTTCGCCGTTATCTAACAGCAGGCAAAGTTTCCGAAGGGCAAGTAAAGTTTCTTGTAGTTGCACCTTTAATGCGATTAGCGGGATTTTATCGCTATCCTATCCAGATTACTTTGGAAGAAGATATAGCAGATATCATTATTGAAGATGAAGATACAAAGATTACTGGCAGGATGGATATTCTAGCTGTTACTAAAGCGAAACGCATAACAGCTAATACATCTTTTTGGATATTGGTAATTGAATCTAAAAATAGTAGCGTTGCCCCAATAGAGGGTTTACCGCAATTGCTGACATATGCTTATAAAAGTTTACAGTATCAAACTTCAGTTTGGGGATTAGTGACAAACGGACAATATTATCAGTTTGTGTATATCAAACAAAGTGATATTTTAATTTATCAGCTAATGCCAGTGTTGAATTTTATGGAATCTCAACGTGCAATTGATTTGCTACAAGCTTTGAAAGCAATTTGTCAGTTATCGCAATAAAATATAACTTATACAGAATATTGAATTAACCGCAGATGAAGATAGATAAACGCAGATGGACGCAGATAAATTTGTACCTCTTGTGCGTTTCCACCTGTAAATAAAAATGGATTTATCCCCATTTAATAATATAATCATGATATTAATTGGGCTATTATTGTGAATTTTGATAATGTCTGTAAAGTGCTGGCAGAGAAATATCCAGCAGATTTTGTTAGGTGGTTAATTGCTGAAGAATCTACCAATGTTAAGGTGTTAAAAACTGAGTTAAGTTTAGAACCAATTCGTGCAGATTCTGTGACTTTTTTGCGAACTGCTAATAGAATTTTGCATATTGAGTTCCAAACTTTAACACAATCTAATCCTGCAATTCCTTTCCGAATGCTGGATTATTCTGTGAGGTTAAAACGTCAATACAAGTGTCCAGTTGTACAGGTAGTAATATTTTTGCAGGAAACGGATGATGAAATTGCTTTTACTGAAGAATATGTGGATGATACAACCATACATCGCTATCGTGCAGTAAGAATGTGGGAGCAAGATTCAAGCTTATTTTTGAGCAATTCGGCATTGTTACCGTTAGCACCTTTGTGTCGAACTGATTCCCCGCGAGATTTATTATCGCAGGTTGCTCAGGAAGTCGCTAAAATTTTAGATAGGGAGACAAGGCAAAATACAGCAGCATATATTGAAATTTTAGCTGGTTTGCGGTTTGAAAAGGGTTTGATTCGTCAGTTATTAAGTGAGGATATTATGCAGGAATCAGTTATTTATCAGGATATTTTCCAGAAAGGTGAGCAGAAAGGTGAGCAAAAGGAAGCTTTTCGCTTTTTAACTCGACAGTTAAATCGACGCTTTGGTGAGATAGATTCAGCAATAGTTGAGCGTATCAGAATATTATCTACTGAAGAATTAGAAGCGTTGGGGGAAGATTTTTTAAGTTTTTCAAATGCATCTGATTTAGTTGCTTGGCTTGAGCAAAATACAATCACTTAAGTAATCGTAGGCAAAATGTTGGATTACGACGCATTAAAGATTATTGATTAAATTTACAGATATTTGTGCGTCTTCAGCCAACCTACGTATTCAGATTTTGACACCACAAGTTTTTCTCAATCGGTATTTTCCTGATATGCTCTAATTCCGAAACTGACAAATCTTGTGTGTTGCTGCCTAACCCACCCTGCAATAAATTGATTGCTCATAGCTCAAGTCTACTTTAGTAGACTAGGTATGCTTTTTAGAGGATGTTTGAAAAGTTCTCTTGTCAGTATCAAAACCTTCTAGATCCCCCTAAATCCCCCTTGAAAAGGGGGACTTTGATTCCGGTTCCCCCCTTTTTAAGGGGGGTTTGTTCGGTTCAATAAGTGCCTAAAATCACAGCTAACCACTTTTCAAACAACCTCTTAGTCTACTTTAGTAGACTTATACTATTAGGTTGGGAATTGATTCCCAAGCGGGGAAGATTTGTTGACCCAGTGCCAGGTAAGGTCAACCTAGAACCCGCAATACTTCGTGGGTAATGACTTGATTGTGAATCTTTAGAATTTACTGTAACCCTTATATGTTAGAGTTTACAACTCTGGATGCGAGAGAAGACCGGGCACACACACCCAACCCCCACCAAAGTCATTATGCTCTCCCTCCCCTCTAGCTAATGTTGCAGGAAGATGTCCTTCGGGAGCATCAATATCAAAACTGAGGTCTGTATAGTAGATCCATTGGGCACCCGTCCTCGTTACGTCTTCTTCTTTGAATCCCAGGTTTTTATTAATATCCTCTAAACATTCTACTATTTTGTTGTATATAACTGTCTCATACGTCCGCCAGCCGACGCGATCGCCTAACTTTGTGTAGTCTTTAGCTACACTTTCCCAAATACGCTTCTGCACACTAAACCCAAAGCGCCCATCACTATATTTTACCCACAGTTGGTCAATGGTGCGTAAGTCAGCGGAAGGAAAGTTTTTAATCGATTCGGGATCAAGCCAAACTTTTTGTTCTCTGTCAACGGCTTTGAGCATCACTGCGAGAGTTTCTTTGTCTGCTTCTTCCCACTCGTAAGCTTTGAGTAAATCGCGCAACCGCGTATAGTCTATACCCTTCTCAGAACTGAGATCATTATTCTGCTGCGTTGGTTTTACAGTTGTTGTTTGAATAGATTGTTGTTCTTGTCGCTGCTTTTTGGCTTGTTGTTGTTGTTTCTGGTATTCTGCTTGTTTTCTGGTTAAAAGTGGTGCTTCAATTCGCTCTATATCTTCATCGTTGAGTCCTAAGGACTGTTGAAACTGTTTTAATCCATTGCGGACATATTCATCTAGCGGGTATTGTACTTTAATTGCTTTTGTAAATTCCTGCTCATAATACCGCAGGCTATTTTCATATTCTTCTTTTTCTTGTTGTTTTTGTATCTGAACCTGTTTTCGATATTCCGCTTTTTTAGCAGATGTAATCTCTAACTCAATTGGTGCTACATCTTCATCTCTAAGACCTAAAATATCCTGCTGATAATCCTTCAGTATCTTACGAGTATGTTCATCCACTGGATATTTTTGCTCAACTACCTCAACAAAAACTTGTTTGTAACTTTCCAAGTTTGCAAAGCGTCTGCGTAAAGGTTCTAATACTTCGGTTTCTATTTCCTCGGCTTTTTCATCTGTAATTTTAAATGTTTTCCGTTTCGGCTTTAAAATTAAGTAGGAAAGTTTACTAAGTTCACCATTTTGGGCATATTGTTCAACAAGCTTGCGATACTCCGCTTCTGGATTCCTTGGAGCAGATGACAGTAGAATATTAAAGCCTTCCTTATCCAGAATGATCTCTGGTGTCATCTTAGGCTTTACCGCTTGAACTTTTGCCTTAGCGTAAGCGTGCAGTTCCTGTACATGAATATTGCCATCGTTGTCAGTGTCTGCTGCACCTGTCTCAATTCCCTCAACTAAATACTGAGTATAGAGCGAAAGCGGTAAAATTTCCTGTTCAAATGAAGTTTGAGTTGCACTACTAGATGTGAGAATAACTCGTCCCTCAGCACCTAGCTGCTTTTTGAGATCGACACCGACACTTTTTGTCCTCCAACCTTGAGCGATCGCACCACTGTAGCAAGCATCCAAAATCAATACTTGCCGTTTAGCATAGCAATTGTTTGATTGTCCTTGAATAAAATTTGCATCTACAGCAGTAGCTTCAAAGTCGTTTTTGGCTGTATTTTGAGTTGTTAAATAGAGATGACCATCATCATTAGTAATACCATGACCAGAGAAAAATAATAATACTAAGTCATCTTTTGCAGCTTCTCTAAACAGCTTTTGAATTGCCCTTCGCATTTTGCTATCAGTGGGATTAAGCAGACGTTCAACTTGATCAAAACCTCCCAAACTTGGATTTTGCAAAACTCGCTGCATAGCTTCCACATCATTGAGAGCAGATGATAGGGGAGGGATACCTTCACCGTATTCACTGACTCCAATTAGCAGCGCTATCTTCTTAGGCATTTGCTCCACCACCCATTGCTGCTAACAGGTC
>NZ_KK073769.1:1183361-1224651 GCF_000582685.1 [Scytonema hofmanni] UTEX 2349 | reverse complement strand
ATCTTCTTAGGCATTTGCTCCACCACCCATTGCTGCTAACAGGTCTTTTGCTATTCTCTCACTCTCTAGTAGCTCTTTTCGGCTTTTTGCTTCAATGTTGACTTCTTTTTCGCCAACTTTGATATTAATCTTTATCGGCTTGTCTGCCAAGCGATCGCCCAAAAACCCTAAAAAGCTCTTGACATTCTTCATGCTCACTTCAGCCGTAAGCACTCCGATCAAAGTGGCAAAACCTGGTTTGCTTCCCGCTTCTGGGTTCAAATCTTCCGTGCGATTTGCCTTTTCTACTTCATCCAAATCCCGGATTTCCCGTAGCAGCTTGTTCGCTAGCTGTTGCCGTCTCTGGTCATCTAACTCTGGATCGTCAACGGCAAAGGTGAATTTTATAATCGGTTCGCCTGTCATTTTAACCTGCAAAGTTGCGTCAACTACATGGTAATAGATTACACTTTCAGATTTGACGATTCCGGTCAGAAAAAAGATAGCCTTTAAGCGCTTTTTGATTGAATTTATACCAACGCAAAAATATCCCTCGCGATTGCATCGAGTGACAATGCGATTGTATCGGGTGACAATGCGATTGTATCGGGTGACAATGCGATTGTATCGAGTCACAATGCGATTGCATCGAGTGACAATTCGATTGCATCGGGTGACAATGCGATTGGATCGCGATCCAATGCGATTGCATCGAGTGACAATGCGATTGGATCGCGATCCAATGCGATTGCATCGGGTGACAATGGCATTGCATCGGGTATTACAAAATTTAATTGGCGATCGCATTAATGAAATGCTGTACTATAGCGGTTCTCATTTGAATCACATACATGTTCAAAAAATAAATGTAGAGACGTAGCAGTGCTACGTCTCTACACGGCGTATTGCACACAACCGAGAAGCGCTATATATTAAAAATGCAATAAGTTATCCAACAATTCTGCTGTTTGTTCTGGCTTAACCAAAGTATTCGCACACAATATCCCAGATGCAGCTACTGCCGGTACACCGATTCCTGGCATAGTGCTGTCACCAACGCGATACAATCCAGCAATGGGGGTGTGTGTGTTGGGAAACATACCTTTACCAGCTGCGATCGCAGGTCCATAAGTTCCCTGATATCTTCTCAGATAACGAGCGTGAGTTAGTGGTGTGCCGATTAATTCTAACTCAATGCGATCGCGAATATCTGGGATAATTCTTTCTAAAGCACGATATAAAGACTTTGCTCTTTCTTGCTTCTTCTGCTCATACCGTGCATTTTTTTCCCATCCCCCATAAGGTTCTAAAGTATAAGCATGAACCACATGATGTTTTTCTGGTGCTAGAGTTGCATCCCACACGCTGGGAATCGATATCATGCAAGTATTTCCCGGTGAAGTTATATCAAGTTGTCCATCGTGGACTACTACATGATGTCCCGTCAAATTCTCCAAGCCTTCACCACGAATGCCTAAGTGTAAATGCATAAAACTATCTACCGCTGGTGTATTTAGAGAAACTTTGCGATAAGATGCGGGTAAGTCTTCGGGACGCAACAACTTAGTATAAGTATCCCAAATTGTCGCATTAGAAATCACTACAGGCGCTTTGAGAATTTCACCATTTTGTAACCTGACACCAACAGCTTTGCCAGACTCTACTAAAATCTGTTCAACGTGACACCCCAAGCGCAACTTACCATGAAACTTTTCTAATCCCCGCACCAAAGCATTGACAATTGCCGCACTACCACCCACAGGATATTCAACTCCGCAACGGGAGCGTTCACCTAACATAAAAGCTACCTCTGGGGCAATAGTACCATGTGCCTTTAAACCAGACAGTAGAAAGCATTCTAAATCGATCAGCCGTCGTACCCAAGCATCTTTAACTGTTGCATCCATCACATTACCCACAGAAGCTTGAACAATTGGCAAATTGGGGAGCATTTTTGTTAAAGATGGCAAATAACGTCTTATTAACACCAAAATCATCTGCCAATCTGTTCTCAAAGCTAAAGTCGGAATGCCTTTCATTGCTTCATAAAGCGGTAATAAACGTTCTTGAAACTGCTTTAGTTCTTTAGCACCTTGCAACGTAATTTTCTCCACCTCATGAAGGTAACGCTCAATATTGCCATAAACTGCAAAAGTGCCTTCAGGAAGGTGATAATGTCCTAATGGATCGTAAGACACACATGAAAGGGATTCGCCTAAAACATCAAGAACTTGTTTGAGAGGATTTAAACTTTGGGCATCAGTCAGACCACAATAGAAAGAGGGACCGGAATCAAATTCAAATTTTCGTCGTCTGAAGCTATGAGCTGCACCACCAGCAATTGTATGACTTTCACAGACAATTACTCGCTTGCCATAACGTGCAAGTAATCCAGCAGCACATAACCCCCCGATACCGCTACCAATGACTATGACATCACAATTTTGCATTTTTTTTAGTAGAGACGCGATTCATCACGTCTGTTAATTGTTATTTGCCCAATGCCTAATGCCCAATGCCCAATGCCCAATTCGCAATTCCTAATGAATAAACCATTAATTGAACTTAAAGGTGTTTCAAAGTCGTTTGGTGACAATAAAGTTTTAGACAATGTAGACTTGACAATTTACCAAGGAGAAGCATTAGGAATTATTGGTCCTAGTGGTACTGGGAAATCAACTATTTTACGAGTGATTGCAGGATTAACGGCTCCCGATGATGGAGAAATTTATGTACAAGGGGTACGGCGAGAAGGTTTGATAGAAGATGGCGTTGATCCGGTTGGCATTGGGATGGTGTTTCAGCAGGCAGCATTATTCGATTCATTGACAGTCGAGCAAAATGTCGGGTTTTTACTTTATCAATACTCAAAAATGTCGCGATCGCGCATTCGAGAATTGGTTGAAGAAAAATTGGACATGGTAGGTTTGCCAGGAATCGGTTCGCTCTACCCTAGTGAACTTTCCGGAGGAATGCGAAAACGTGTAAGTTTTGCCCGTGCGGTTGTGTCCAACCCAGACAACCCACAAGAAGGACCAGCAATTTTACTATACGATGAGCCGACAGCCGGACTTGATCCAATTGCCTCTACAGTAATAGAAGATTTAATTCGCCAATTACAATGTACTCAGGGAGTATGTGGCACTTATGCCATTGTTACCCACCAAGACAGTACGATTCGTCGTACCGCTGATAGAGTTATTTTTCTCTATCAAGGTAAAGTGCAGTGGCAAGGTAGTATAGATGAACTTGGGAATACAGAACATCCTTTGATTAGACAATTTCTCAGTGGGAGTGTGCACGGACCGATTCATGTAGGTGTCGGCTAGATGGCAGAAGGAGAAAAATGCGATCGCGAACATTTAGAGAGGGTTCTGTAGGGTTATTGCTTTTGGCAGGATTAGGAGTATTTGGACTGATTCTGCTATGGTTGAATAGAGTTACTACATCTCAACGTTCATACAAAGTTATTATCGAGTTTGCTAACGCTACCGGAATGCAAAAGGGAACACTTGTTCGCTATCGGGGTGTGAAAGTAGGCAGTATTTCTAAAATTCAACCTGGTTTAAATAACGTTGAAGTGGAAGTTGATATTTCTCAACCTGAATTAAAAATCCCCCGTGATGTAAAAGTTGAAGCGAATCAATCCGGTTTGATTAGCGAAAGCATTATCGACATCACACCAAAAGCAACGCTAATTCAAGCAACTGATTTAGCTAAACCTACAGAAAAAAATTGCAATCCCCAAATTATCGTCTGTAATGGATCTCGCTTAAAAGGTGAGGTTGGCATCAGCGTTGATGAGCTTATTCGTAGCTCAACTCAACTATCTGTTGCATACAGTAATCCGAAATTTTATACAACTGTCAATAAAACCTTGGAAAGTACCTCCCAAGCAGCTGCTAATATAGCGGCTTTAAGTAGAGAACTCCAGGTTTTGAGCAAAAATGCACAACAACAATTACGTACATTTTCTACCACAGCCAATTCAGTGCAACAGGCAACAGATAAACTTAGTACATCTACTAATCAAACAGTAATTCAATTTGGTACGACCGCCAAGCAATTTAGCACAACCGCAACTGAATTAGGCACAACTGCAACTGAATTTGGTAGAACCGCAAAAACTATTAGTTCGACTGCAAATCAAGCGAAAAGTTTAGTGACAAATCTCGATAGTTTAGTGACAACAAATCGTTCGACGCTAGTTGGTACTTTAAATAATCTTAGCCAAGCGAGCAATCAACTACGCGTTACAGTCAGCAGTTTATCACCAACTGTTAATCGCTTCACTCAAGGTAAATTACTAGAAAACTTAGAAACTCTCTCAGCAAATGCAGCGATCGCATCAACTAATTTACGCGATGCTACCAAAAGCTTCAACGACCCAAATAACCGACTACTATTGCAACAAACTTTAGATTCGGCACGGGTAACATTTGAAAATACCCAAAAAATTACATCTGATTTAGATGAGTTGACTGGTGATCCCGCTTTTAGAAATAATTTGCGGCAATTGGTGAATGGTTTAAGTACTTTGGTTTCTTCCACAGAGCAGATGCAACAGCAAGTGCAAATTGCTGATACTTTAGACTCTTTTAAAACATCTGTTAATAAATCAGATTTGGTTATTCCTGCCCCAACGGCAACCCAAAAGGTGATGATTATTAATATGTCACCTGCTGAAGAGAAAAGTGCTGCCAAAAAGCCAGAAATTACAATTAGTTTAAGCACTTCCACTTCATCCCAAGCACGCTTATTGAAGCAGTTGCGTGAGTATAAAGAGCAGCAAAATAACCTTAAGCAGTCTAAACAAGAAGAAAAGACAGAATTTAAGCTGACAGTTGATAACTAAGTATTGGAGTGTGACACTCCCCGCGATAAATCGACGGGGATTCTTGAATCTAAGACATAACTTGCTCATGCAGGTTTGCACCAAGCGGTGAACCGCTCACTACGAGTGAGAGGTACATTTTCATTTGATGAAAAGGCGATCGCACACAAAAGATATTCTAGAAATTAAATCAACAAATTTCCATTACTTAACCTTGAGGTCTTAAATATGGTTGCTTCACCTCAAATCTACCTCACCCCTGAGGAATACCTCCAAATGGAGGAACAAAGCGACATCAAGCATGAATATATCGACGGCTACATCTACGCAATGGCTGGAGCGCTTCACCCCCACGTTACCATTGCTGGCAACCTGTTTGCTCCTCTCCGTAATCATGTCCGTGGCTCAGGTTGTCGTGTTTACATCGCCGACATGAAAGCACGTATCGAATCTCTAAATCGATATTACTATCCCGATGTCATGGTGACTTGCGACCAACGAGATCAGGAAACTCCTGCGTATAAAAGTTTTCCCTGTTTAATTATCGAGGTTTTATCTAACTCTACTGAAGCCTTTGATCGGGGAGACAAATTCGCCGATTACCAAACCTTATCAAGTCTCAAAGAGTATGTTTTAATTAACACCAAACGTCCGCGAGTCGAATGTTTCCGCCGTAATGATGAAGGGCTGTGGGTTTTACAATCTTACACAGCAGAAGATAAATCATTTCGATTAGACAGTATTAACTTTGAAGGAACAATAGCCGAGCTTTACGAAGATGTAGTTTACTAGAAGCAATTCCCAGCAAATGGATTCTGAAATTGCATCAGGACACAAGTTGTGGATTTACAACCGTTATTCCGATGTGGGTTATTCCCCCCGACCCACCTGACACTAAAATCTCAAGCAAAATTTCCTCTTGATCAATGTCACTGACTTGAATTTTCTGCGAAGAAACAGTAGAAATGGCACTTTGCTCAGTGAGTAAATTGCGAAAGTTATTCTTATTGACTTTTTTCCCAAATAAGTCTGAAACTTGCTGCCACAAGGGGTAAGCTAAGTCTTTAATATACCCCACACTCAAGTATAAACTGTTGGCAACTGTGTTATATGGTTCGTTATCCCAAGCCGCTTTGAGGATTTCTTTTTCTAGGTATGTAAGATGTTTCCCCGTCTTGGCTTCAAAGCGAGCTTCTATAAGTTGCAATGCTGTTTCAAATAACATAGGTAAAAGTGCATCTGTGTTGCTAAGGTATTTATTCCGCTTTTATTACTCTTGTCAGAGAAAATCCGTTATTCCTGTATTCAGAGATTTTTATTTAGATTTGTAGTTAGCGCTGACTACAAACAAATGAAATTATACCTTTTTAAAAGCCTTTATCTACATTTACTTAGATGAAAGAAAGTTATTGTTGCACGGTGAGCTATTTGATATCCCAATGAAGTTATACCTTTTTGAAAGCCATTATCTACTTATAGGCAGATGTTATGATACGATAATTAATTTTAACTTTTGGAATTCAACATTTTTGACGTAATAATCCAACTAGTAGCCTGTCAATTATATTTGGATGGTTGTGTACAAATCCACAACCCGCTCACAGACGTAGCACTGCGACGTCTCTACTACAACCATCATTTTTATCTTGACAGACTACTAGTACCGCGAACTGTTTTCATTTCGATTTTCTTTACAAACAGACGATCGCTCAAATTATCTCATCAGCGCAAAAACCTACTGATTAGATGAAAGGGTCTGCGTAATTAGAAATATCATCTACTTCGATATCAAAAATGTAATGCGTAGACTACGCGATTTTATTTTACGCCTAGTTGGGCTAGAAACTGAGGAATCTCGATTAAACGACTCATACAACAGCAAATCATCTTCTCAAACTTCTAACTGTCTCGAAAAACAGCTTTATAGACAACTGCGGCAAGCTAAACAATTACCCTTGCCTTCTGTTGAAGACGTGGAAGTTTTAGATGAGATAAATAAGATATCCGAAATATCCGAAGCTTAAACAATTTATCATCCCAACGTCAGATGACGAACTAGATAAAACTAGAATTGGGCATTGCCCCATGACGGCAGATGCTTCAAGTCGGCAGAGCCGGACGCCAGGTGCCTCAAGTCGGGAAACCCGCCCACGGCACTGGCTCCCCAACGCAATGCCTCCCCAATGCCCAATGCCCCATGCCCTAATTCCAATCTTGTTCTTCTTTTTTGCCGCGAGTTTCGTAAATCTTGGCAAAATTGTGAATTTGGCGGGTTTTCTCATAAAGTTCCGCTTCCGTCAAACCCCAAGTCAGCAAGACTCGATCTAAACTCTGTTGAATGTCTCTCGCACCTGGAAACCCTTGATAACGGATTCGCAATCTAGCAAGTTCTGCTAAATTGTAGTCTGTTTGCCCTTGAGATAGTAAAATATCTATTAGAGGGCGATCGCGATTGTAAAGCGGATGTTGCTGGTCTTTACCTGGGAATGCGTCTGTCATAATTTACACCGATTTTACATTTTATTTTTGTAAAGGTTTAAAGAGCTAAAAGTTATTATTTTAGGCTTCCACAGGCTCTCCAGCCTCTACAGTCTACTACTAGACGGCAACCACACCTGAGCCTTACGGCTCTCACTACTGCCACTTCACTTTAAATAAAGATACATTGTCCTTAAGAAAATACATGAAAGTTTAAAAAGAGTGAAGATTATTTTCACTCTCAGCGTAAGCAGCAAGGGAGCAAGAACCCGTTATGTTTGAACACTTCACTTCCGAAGCCATTAGAGTAATTATGTTAGCTCAGGAGGAAGCCCGACGCCTGGGACACAACTTTGTCGGCACAGAACAGATTCTCCTGGGCTTGATGGGAGAAGGAACTGGGGTGGCTGCAAAAGTGCTAACTGAGTTGGGTATTACCCTCAAAGACGCACGTCGAGAAGTAGAAAAGATCATTGGTCGCGGTACTGGCTTCGTACCACCAGAAATTCCCTTTACACCAAAGGTAAAAAGCCTATTTGAGCAATCATTTAAGGAAGCTCGCAGTGTCGGACACAACTACATAAACACAGAACACCTGCTTTTGGGATTGACTGAAGCTGGTGAAGGTGTTGCCGCTAAAGTCCTGCAAAACCTGGGAGTTGATCTACAGACTATTCGCAGCGCAGTTATTCGCCGTTTGGGTGATGATGCAAGCGTTACCGCAGGTGGTGGTGGTCAAAAACGCACCCAAAATCTGAGTATAGAAGAGTTTGGCAGAAATCTCACCAAACTAGCCAAAGAAGGCAAAATTGACCCTGTAGTTGGTCGAGAAAAAGAAATTGAGCGTGCTGTGCAAATTCTCGGTCGCCGTACCAAGAATAACCCAGTATTGATTGGCGAACCAGGAGTAGGCAAAACAGCGATCGCCGAAGGTCTAGCACAACGCATTATAAATCAAGATGTGCCCGATATTTTGCAAGACAAGCAAGTTATCAGCCTAGACATGGGATCGGTGGTGTCAGGTACTCGCTTCCGTGGCGATTTTGAAGAACGCCTGAAGAAAATCATGGAGGAAGTCCGCACGGCGGGTAATATCATCCTCGTGATAGATGAAATTCATACGCTTGTTGGTGCTGGTGGTACAGAAGGCGGCTTGGATGCATCTAACATCCTCAAGCCAGCATTAGCAAGGGGTGAACTTCAGTGCTTGGGAGCAACCACCCTTGATGAGTATCGCAAGCACATCGAGCGCGATGCGGCTCTAGAGCGGCGTTTTCAACCGATTATGGTCGGAGAACCCACTGTACCGGAAACCATCGAGATTCTACACGGTTTGCGGAGCGTTTACGAACAGCACCACAGAGTCACCATTTCCGATGCAGCGCTACAAGCTGCGGCTGAATTGTCAGACCGCTATATTAGCGATCGCTTTCTCCCAGATAAAGCCATAGACTTGATTGATGAAGCCGGTTCTCGCGTTCGTTTGCGAAACTCGATATCCTCTACCAACAAAGAACTCAAGCGGCAACTCCAGAGCGTTTCCAAAGCAAAAGACGAAGCCGTTAGACTCCAAGATTTTGACAAAGCAGGACAAATGCGCGATCGAGAGTTAGAAATTGAAGCGCAACTGCAAGTAGAATCAGAAAACGAGGCAACTTTCCACGGCATCGTCGATGAAGAAGACATCGCCCAAATCGTCGCTTCCTGGACTGGTGTACCTGTCAACAAGCTGACCGAATCTGAGTCAGAGTTGCTTCTACACTTAGAAGATACTCTCCACCAACGGCTTATTGGTCAAGAGCAAGCAGTCACCTCAGTATCTCGCGCCATTCGTCGCGCTAGAGTTGGCTTGAAGAATCCCAACCGTCCCATCGCTAGCTTTATTTTCTCTGGTCCCACCGGCGTCGGTAAAACTGAGTTAGCAAAATCATTAGCGAGTTACTTCTTCAGTTCCGAAGAAGCAATGATTCGTCTGGATATGTCGGAATATATGGAACGTCACACCGTTTCTAAGTTAATTGGTTCACCTCCTGGTTACGTCGGATACGACGAAGGCGGACAACTAACCGAAGCCGTGCGCCGCAGACCATATACAGTGCTGCTTTTCGACGAAATCGAAAAAGCGCACCCCGATGTATTCAATATGCTGCTGCAAATCTTAGATGACGGTCATCTCAGTGATGCAAAAGGTCGGAAGGTGGACTTTAAGAACACCTTGATTATCTTGACTTCTAACATCGGTTCTAAGGTCATTTCCAAAGGTGGTGGTGGTTTAGGCTTTGATTTCACCGAAAATGCATCGGTCGCTAATTACACCCGCATCAAAGCTTTGGTGAACGAAGAATTGAAGGCTTACTTCCGTCCTGAGTTTCTCAACCGTCTGGATGAGATTATCGTCTTCACTCAGTTGAACAAAGAAGAAGTCAAGCAAATCGCCGAAATCATGCTTAAAGAAGTTGCAGGTCGCTTGACTGAAAAAGGAATTACCTTAGAAGTCACAGAACGCTTTAAAGACCGTGTGCTACAAGAAGGTTATGACCCCAGCTACGGTGCTAGACCTTTACGTAGGGCGATTATGCGCCTTTTGGAAGATTCTCTCGCCGAAGCAATGTTGTCCGGTCAAGTCGTCGATGGAGACTCAGCCATTGTTGATGTTGACGACGACGGTCAAGTGGTAGTACGCAAGTCGGAAAAACGTGAGTTGTTATTAACCAGTGTTGGGTAATTTATCCCAAATTACTTTTCGCTTGAATTAACTATAAATTTGACCCCTAGTAGAAATACTAGGGGTTTTTTCTATGCCTAATAACATCATGTCAGGTTTATTACTTGTAAATAATGTAAAGACTTCCGGCGGAACGTCTCTACGACGGTTGCGACGTTTTTATTCTTGTTAATTAAATGGACATGGTATAAGTAGCTGGACAAAAATATTTACAGTCCGAAGCGAACGTTTCACTCGCTATCGACCATCGAATTAGACGTTCCGCCGGAACGTCTCTACGACGGTTGCAATGTTTTGATTACTGTTAATTAAACTAAGACCATATTAGATCCAAGTTCAAAAATTCACAATTTACAAATTCGATTTGTTAAGGATTCGTCAATTATTATACTTAACAATCTAGTTCTGTAATAGACTAATTACACCTAATATTCTGAAGAATCTAACAAATGTGGCGTTATAAAATTCGATCAATTTTTCTTACAGGATTCGTTTGTTTTTTCGTGGTTTGGACTACTCCTGTGCGATCGCAGGAGCAAGATCAAGCTCAAGATGCCAAAACTGAAAAGGTTGAAGAAGCTAAACCAGCGCAACCAGAGAAACCACCAGACCCCAAAGCAGCAACTACTGCTGAAGACCTGAATATTCCTGTTGATGAACTGAAAATCCTCGTTAAGCCCCTTACTCTGGAAGAACTCCAAAACGAGTCAGCAGCATGGATGCTGTCGCTGCACACAAAAGCCAAAGAAATCAGCGAGGCTGAAGTTACCATCAAGCGCGAGAATCAAGCCATTAGTAAACAGCAAGAAGGCGTTGATGCTTTACAAAAAGCTAAACAAGCCCTTGAAGAAGCTAACCAAGCTAAAAAGGGTGCTGCCCCTAATTCCCAGCAGGACAAAGAAGTAACGAAAAAAACAGAACAAGCCAAAGAAGAACTGAAAAAAGCTCAGGAAGCTGTGGAGGAAGCGAAAACAACCAACGCAGAATTAAAAGAAGACAAGACATCGCGTAAGGCGCTGGAAAAGGCTGCAAAAACTGGCGACCTAGAAATTGGCAAAAAAACTCTTGATCAAATAAAGGCAGATCGAGATAAGACGGTTGCTGGATCTCTAGCTTATCAAGAGGCGACCAAAACTATCGAAAAACTAGAAGCAGCGATC
Source organism: [Scytonema hofmanni] UTEX 2349 (assembly GCF_000582685.1). Lineage (GTDB taxonomy): Bacteria > Cyanobacteriota > Cyanobacteriia > Cyanobacteriales > Nostocaceae > Hassallia > Hassallia hofmanni. The sequence continues at coordinate 1,213,475 of NZ_KK073769.1, read as the reverse complement.
AAAGCCTTCGAGAAAGCCCAAGAAGCTGAAAAAGGTGCCAAGCCTGATTCACCGGAATACAAGCAAGCCACCGAGCAGGTCAAAAAAGCGGACGATGCCCTCAAACAACTGCTCAAAAGCATACCTGGGGCTGATGTAACCGAGCAATCGTCCGAGGATCTCGACAAAGCCACAGCCGCCGTCAAAAATACCGAAATTAAAAATAACGGAGAGGAAAAAGTTGCTGGTTTGCCGGGAGTCGTCAACAACCAACAGAACCTCCAACAAAAACAACAACAACTCGAAAAAACGACCGAAAATTTGCAAAAGAGTACCGATGCACAGTCGGAAACAAAGAACAAACTCGTATTAACCGTTACCGAACTTCAATTGCAGCTGACAGGAATCGTCGGTCGCTTTAACGTTGTCCTAGATGAACTGGAGAAAAAAGGTGGCGATGCCAAGCCATACCGCCAGTACATTCAAGCAGTTACGAGTATCGACATCGATACCAAAGATACTGAAGGTATGGGCGTGCGGCTTTTGAGTTGGGCTAAAGCTGAAGAAGGTGGTCTTCGCTGGGCGGGCAATACAGGCAAGTTCGTCGGGATTGTTATTGCTTCGATTATTGTCTCTCAAATCCTCGGCGCGATCATCAATCGATTAATTTCGGTATTCAGTGGTTCATCAAGAATAATGCGTAAATTTATCGTCATGCTGGTTAAGCGTGGCGGAGTTGTTGTTGGGTTCCTGCTGGCTCTGACAGCGCTGGAAGTCAGCCTCGGTCCAGTTTTAGCCCTGGTTGGGGGTTTGAGTTTCATTTTGGCATTCGCCCTACAAAGCAACCTGGGTAACTTAGCCAGCGGCTTGATGATCATGGTCTACAAGCCTTTCGATGTTAATGACGAAATCAAATTCGGCGAACTCTGGGGATGGGTAGAGTCGATCACTTTAGCTAACACGCAAATTAAAGGTCTTGACGGTCAGATATTTACCATTCCCAATAACACAATTTGGGGCGACACCATCGAAAACCTGAGTTACGGTCAAAATCGCAAATTTACACACTGGTTCCGAATTGGCTTTGACGAAGACCTGACTAAGGTGGAGCAATTGCTCGTAGAAATTATTAAATCCCACCCCAATGTTTTGGCAGATCCAGCCCCCCAAACCGAGGTGTGGAGCATTGAGGACTACTACATCAGTGTCAAGGCTAATGGGTGGGTGAAAAAAGACGATTTTTGGACAGTCAACTCAGATATTATTCGCATGATTCGGGAACGGTTCTACAAAGAGGGTATCCAACTTGCTGCTATCCCCAAATCTATGGAAATATCACAAGAAGATGATGATAATAGTAACGGCAAAATTCCCCATTTCGTTTCGGAAACGTCTGTCCCCAAATCTATGGAAATATCACAAGAAGAAGATGATGATAATAGTAACGGCAAAATTCCCCATTTCGTTTCGGAAACGTCTGTGCATCGGAGGGTAGGCTCGGTTTCAGAAACCCCTGAGGATTTAGTACAGCATTTCATAAGTTCATGACGAAAATTTATAACAAAAACTCTGCGTCACTTTGCGCTTACCTCCGCGCTCCCTTCGGGTGACGCTCCTGCGTCGCTAACGCTTCGCTAACATCAGTTCGACGGGACGGCATAGGCTTCCGCCGACTGATTCACCTCTGCGTTAAAAAACGCTACAAACTTATGCAAAACTGTATTTAGTCGATATGATAGGCGCTGAAGGAGCGGAGATTCGCTCATTCTAGGACTAGCCCTTTCAAGGTGATAAGAAGATGAAAAGGGGTTTTTGACCAACATTTGACCCACCTTGAAAGGGCTATTACGCATTGACAGAAAAGACCAAATATGGTGTGTAGGTTTCAGGCATTCAATCCTGATTTTTTGATGATCTTGAGAGCGATCGCCTTCTTCTTGATAGTGAAGTTGGCAGAGAAAGTGCGATCGCTGAAAAAGCTGATATTATCTTTACAATATTCCCTGAGGGGATGATTATTAGTGCTAAACATCCTCTAATAACATTTTTAAATCCATGCTGACAGATAAACCCCTTATTTCTACATCCGCATCAACCTTTACTGTATTTACATCTGATGCTCAGTATGCACCTGCTGTACAGTTGATGAGTTTGCTAACGAACCGGGAGTTTTCACTCATTCGGGCATTAAAACGTTTTGGTGTTGTAGCATCAACAAATTCAGCCATTGAATGGGTGAATATTAACACTGTATCTAAAGATATTATTCAAGAATATTTTTGTGGCGCCGAAACTGCATTTGTATTTATAATGCCCACAGATTTGTCGGATATTACTCAGCTGACGCGCTCAATGCTAGAGATGGCAACAGAAGCAGGAGTCCGCCGTTTTGCCTGGGTTGCACCTGCTTGTCCTACGGAATGTGAACTAAGCGATGTCTATGGACAAGACGCTCTGCGTCTACGCCTAACTGAAGCTGCAAATCTTGTACGTTCCTCTGGTTTAGAGACTTTGGTATTATGTCATGCACCCTTATTGTCTGATTTGCTAGAGCAAAAGAAAGAATTAAAATTCCGTCGTACCCTATCTCTGCCACTGGGCAACAGCAGTTTACCTTGGTTAGCACCAGAGGTAATTGCCCAGGCACTATATAAATGGACGCTGGGTGAATTGAATCACGAACCGCCAGAACTTTTGACAGGTGCAACGCAACTCACCGGACAGGATATTGCCAAAGGACTATCGGATGTATTGACGCAAACTATGAATACGCGGCAGTTTGCTCAACTACGATTTCAGGCGATCGACTTAGATCAAAGTGGACAGATTGATCCAGAAGAACTTTTTCCCTATCTGCTGGATTTGGGATACAGCCACGACGATGCCCAAACAATTCTGCAACAGGCAGATACAGACAACAGTGGGACAATTGATTTTGAGGAATTTATTCAGGGCTTAGAAGAACATCTCAACAAAATTTTGGCAGACGTGCCGACTGAGGTGCGTTACTTTGACGTGCCAGCAGGAGCAGCATTGCACGACTGGATGGTAAGCGGTATGAGCGATAAAGCAGCCCAGTCCCGCTTAGAGTGGCTCAAGACATTGAATCAGTATGGATTGCCAGAGCAGGGACAAGCCGTAACCGAATGGCTGAATTTACCCAATCCTTCTCTAACAGATTGGGCTAGCCAAAATATTTTGGAATTGATCAATGTCTACATTCTGCCAGGGCGAGGCATTCTGACCATTAGCGAAGGATTGCTCGAAGGAAGACCTGCACTCATCACCCGTTTGCTGCAAGCTAATAACAAAATGCTGATTGGTCAGCGCAGCCTTGATGGTGAACTGTTGGAATGGCGCTGGGAAGATGAGGATACCAGCAATCTTGAGGAGGTACGCTACACAGCCGAAAACGGCGGTGAACGAGTCCTCAAATTAAGAGACAGCAAGCTCTTTAGCCTCTCTGTTAAAGGACGTTGGGCAGGACGGCGGTTGGCAATTCAATTATTTTTTCAAGATCAGCTTTTACCACGTTGGCAGGTTGCTTTGTTCCGAGAACTGGGAGAATTGCAAATTGAGGAAGCCATAACGCTGGGTTCCGATAGCGATATTGTTTGCAACTGCACAAAGACCACTTGTGGGAAGGTGCGGGAACTGATCGATACAGGTCTGGATACGCTAGAAGGAATTGTTGAACAAACCCAAGTCACAATGGTTTGTGGCAGTTGCCAACCCCTAATTGAAGAAATGCTGGGTTCGGCGAATCTAGCGGTTGCGGAACTTATTGCGAAACAAAACTTAGGACGAAATATGGTGTCCTTGCAGTTTCGTCCGGTGTATGAAGAAATTGTTGCTTCTAAACCGGGACAACATATATTAATTCAAGGGCGGGTTGATGGAAATTGGGTAACTCGCGCTTATACTTTGAGTTCGCCTGCCGATCAAACAGAACAGTATGAAATCACAGTTAAACGTGAAGAATTAGGGTTATTTTCGCGGTGGTTATCCGATCGCGCTGATGGAGAAGCTTTAATTAGAATTTCCCAACCACGGGGTGAGTTTATTTTAGAAGATGAACAGCCTGTTGTCTTCTTTGCCGGGGGAATTGGTATTACTCCTGCGATCGCAATGATGCGAACCCTTGCCCGTCGCAGCGATACTCGTTTATTTCACCTTGATTGTTCGGCTCCCTATCACGAAGATTTCGTCTTTAAGTCAGAATTAGAAGAACTCACTGCTGCTCACCCGAATTTAACTTTTACTCTGCGAGCAACGCGATCAAGTAGCAGACTGAATCCAGAGGCAGTACAAAATCTCTATCCCTATGTTGAGGGAACAGTTGCGTTCATGTGCGGTCCTCAACCCTTCATGGATGCAATGCGCGACTATTTGCAGCAAGCTGGTTGGCAAGATACTGCCATTCGTCAAGAGTTATTCTCCTCGAAGTTAGATGAAGAGGGCAAAGCTAAGGCTCCCGTCCGGCAGGCAATTCAACTGGCAGGAGGCATTACCCCGATTGAGCAAGACAGTATATATGTTGAGCCGATCGCCTCAGTGATGCAGGAAGCCGAAGTATTTCTCAAGCAATGTTACTTAGAACAAGGGTTAGCGCAAGTATTTATACCGCGATGGCAAGAGGTAAAAGCTGCCATTGAGCAGACAGGAACCTACGAACACACTTACGATGAACTAGCATACGGCACAAAACTAGCTTGGCGTAATAGTAACCGTTGCTTGGGAAGGAATTTTTGGCAAAGTCTGCAATTGCGCGATATGCGACATCTGCAAACCGAGGAAGAGATTTTTCAAACTTTGATGGAACACATTAAGTTTGCCACCAACAATGGCAACTTGCGATCGAGCATTACCATCCTCAGTCCTTACCTGAAGATTCGGCTATGGAACGGTCTGATGTTGCGCTATGCAGGTTATCGACAACCAGATGGTTCAATTTTAGGCGATCCTGCCAACGTGGAGTTGACTGAGCAAGCACTGAAATTTGGTTGGACTAAAGAATCTCGAACCCGCTTTGATTTACTACCGTTAATCATCCAAGTAGAAGAACGAGAGCCGAAATGGTTTGAAATTCCACCAGAAATTGTTATGGAAGTTCCTCTTTCTCATCCCCGCTATGACTGGTTTGAGGAATTAGGGCTAAAGTGGTTCGCTTTGCCTGCGGTTAGTAACATGATGCTAGATATGGGTGGCATTCAATACCCCACACCGTTTAACGGCTTCTACATGGGTGCAGAAATTGGGGCAAGAAACTTTAGTGATATCGATCGCTACAATATGCTGCCAACTATTGCCGAAAAGATCGGCTTGGATTGCAGCGAAACGATGACATTGTGGAAAGATTTAGCTTTAGTAGAACTGAATGTAGCTGTTCTGTATTCATACAAAAAATATGGTGTCAGGATACTTGATCACCATGCGTTAACTGCTTCCTTTATGCAGTTTGTAGATGAGGAAAAACAGTGTGGTCGTCATGTTTATGGCGATCGCGTTTGGCTAACTCCACCAATATCAGCTTCTACAACCCCGGTGTTTAACATAGAGTTTGAAAATCGTCTTCTGAAACCTAATTATTTCTATCAACGTGACCCCTGGCAAACAGAATCTGCGAAGTGTCCATTCCATCATCAGGCTTAAGCAGGCAAAAGGGGTTCATGAAGAAGGGGAAAGGGGAAGAAATTGAATGGGGATTGCGATCGCACCCCGATCAGCCCCTCCTCGCTTGCGGGGAGGGGAGACAAAGCGTAGCTTTGGCGGGGTGGGGTTCTTGGGGTTTAGTAAGTAATCAAACGGACATGATATAAGTCCTAAATATTTTTGGTATAAGTGCAAAGTTATGAGCTATGACAAGAATTGGTTTAAATTAGTCCTGAGTTTCAGAGGTTCTGTTATTTGGGATATTAAGTATCAGGTGGCAGTAACTATGATCGTAGCAACGATCATCACGGTGATCTATGAAAAAGGAGGATACAGAGGATTAAGTCAGCCTAGTTTAGCAGGTTTGATTCCGGGGATTGTACTGGGCTTGCTGTTAGTTTTCCGCACGAATACTGCCTATGAAAGATTTTGGGAAGGTTGGCAGATTGCTGGGATGACAATATTTACAGGTCGTAATTTATCTCGGCAAATATGGATGAATATCATCGTTAAAAGTATTGAAGATCAAGAAAAGAAAGCTTATCATCTGCGGTTAATAGCAGCATTTTTTGTTGCCATGACACAACATTTGCGGCGAGAAGGAGTAGACGATCGCCTGAAATCTCTTTTAGCTCCAGAACATTGTTTGCAATTGAAAAACGTCAGCAATATGCCACTAAAAATCACCCAATTGATTGGGGTATATTTAGCTCAACAATACAGGCAGCAATACATAGATAGTATTCAATTTGCCGCCCTCAACCGTTTACTCGACCAATTAGTTGAATGTTTATCGCGCTGCGAACGCATTCTCAATGCACCAATGCCTAGAGCTTATTCAATACATTTACGACATTTATTGATTTTGTATTGTTTTGCCTTGCCTTTTCAAATGGTGAAAGATTTACATTGGTGGACAGTCGCAGTTGTTGGTGTTGTCGCTTTTGTGTTGTTTGGTATTGAAGCCATTGGCTTAGAGATTGAAAATCCATTTGGTTATGATGCCAATGACATTCCTTTAGATAATCTTTGTCGCAAACTACATAACGATATTGAGGAGTTAATTGCTGGTGATGACAATGCGATCGTGTAGCATCACAGCTTTACCCAATTCCCATATAAGCTAGTACCGCTTTGCGGAAGTCAAAAGTCAAAAGTGATATGGAGTAATACCAATTTTATGTGAGGCTGCACAGAATAATAATCATCTGTATTTATCTGCGTTTATCTGCGTTTATCTGCGGTCAATTATTCTAGAAATCAGATTCTATGCAGCTTCATCTTAATTTGGTATAAGCTTTTTAGCGATTGAGAATGGTTGGTTTATTTACGCCGACTTGTACTAGCAATCTTTTCTATTAATTCTCCAGCATCGCTGCCTTTATTAAACCATAATTATATGACTGAATCAATTGATATAACGACTACTGAAACATCAACAATCTCTGCCATATTCACAAGTTTGCTCAAACAAGTTTGTGAAGAAACACAGTGGGAGTATGGTGAAGTATGGCTTCCTAAAACAGACACAATTTTGGAACTAAATCCAGCTTGGTACGTTAGTTCACGGGTGAAGGACAATCGCCAAGTTGCCTGGGCGCAGTTCTGGTATTGTAGTGAAAGCTTTATGTTGCGATTAGGTGAAGGATTGCCTGGACGAGTTTGGGAAACTCAAACTTCGGAGTGGATTGCCGATGTCTCTGCTCAATCCGAATCCTATTTTTTACGTAATCAAATTGCTAAAGCTTTTGGAGCTAAAGCTGGATTTGGGATACCTATAGTAGAGAGAAATATCCTAGCTATCGTTGTCTTTTTCATGTCTGAAGTTTGGGAGCAAGATATGGAAATAATCGCAGCAACCGAAGTGATCGTTAGGCAGTATGCAAAGTGTGGTGCAGGTACTACGTTGAGGAATGAAGATGAGCATTAACTTTTTAGGCGATCGCGCTTATATTATATTGCCGGAATTTTCCAGACTCGTCCCTATGCAGAAGCTTTTAGTGAATATTACCGATCTTCTTCAAGGTGATTTTTCACCTAAAGACGCGATCGCCCCCTGAACGGATACCTTATAGTATGGGGGTTAAGGCAATACGGTTCGGTTAGGGCAGGAGACGCGATAAATCGCCGTCTCTACAAAGGGCTTCTTATTGTAAAGACGGCGATTTATCGCGTCTTTGTGATCTAGAATTTTCATCAAAAAATCTTATCCGAACCGTATTGGGGGTTAAAGTGCAATTTATGGAAATGTCTAAAATCCAGAAATAAGGCAAAAAATATCAAGAAAATTTACATGCAATTATTTAACCAATTAAGTATAAAAACAAAACTCATAGTCATGTTGCTGGTAGTCAGCGTTTGCGCTATGCTCGCAAGCACCTATATATGCTCTAGTGCTGGTAAATCTATTCTGACGGAAAAAGTCTTCAACCAATTAACCAGCCTCCGGGCTGCCAAAACTTATCAAATCCAAGATTATTTTGAAACCCTTAACAACCATAACCAGACTTTAAGCGAAGAACTGACAGTCGTCGCTGCCATGCAGGAGTTTAAGACAGCTTACCGCGAATTGGAAAAATCAACAATACCAGCGAATTTTGACAAAAAAATTGATACCTACTACAGGACAGAATTTCTAACTAGACTGGCGCGAACTAACGAGGGTTCGCCCGTTCTCGCATCTTACACGCCAAAAACAACTGCTGCCCGTTACCTACAATACCACTACACCGCCGCTAACCCCAACCCCGTTGGTAAGAAACTTCTCCTTGACAACCCTGGCGATGGCAGCGCTTACAGCCGCGTTCACGCCCGCTACCACCCGATTTTTCGCAATATAGTTGAAAAATATGGTTACTACGATATGTTTTTAATCGATCCCGAAGGAACCATTGTCTACACAGTTTTTAAAGAAACCGATTTTACCACAAACTTTACCAACGGTCCCTACAAAGAGAGTAACCTAGCAGAAGCGATCGCCGCCGCACGACAAGCAAAGGGAACTGGGTATGTGAAAATAGTAGATTTTAAACCCTACAGCCCCTCCTACAATGCCCCTGCGGCTTTTATCGCGTCCCCCATCTTTAACGGCTCCCAATTCATTGGTGTTTTGGCGTTCCAGCTTCCCGTTGACAAAATTAACAATGTGATGACTGGCAACAAAAATTGGAAACAAAATGGTCTGGGCGATTCAGGAGAAACTTATCTGGTCGGGTCAGATTATCTAATGCGCTCTGCGTCTCGTTTCCAGATTGAAGATCCAAAAGGTCATCTAAAAACTCTAGCCTCTATCGGTACTGATGAAAAGACCATCAAGAAAATTAAAGAGTTCAATACTACAATCCTCCTACAGGAAGTGCAAACAAAAGCAGTGAAGGAAGCGTTGTTTGGGAAACAGGGAACGCAGATTATCAACGATTATCGTGATATTCCAGTTTTGAGTTCTTATGCTCCACTAGATATTGATGGGTTGAGGTGGGTTATCTTGGCAGAGATGGATGTTTCTGAAGCTTATGCTCCAATTCACTCGTTTGAAAAAACAGTTTTGATTGGGGCTACTGTAATTATCGCGGTAATCACCCTTGTTGCTATGTGGCTGACCGCAATCTTTGTCAAACCCATCAATACTTTAATCAAAAGCGCTCGCAAGGTGGGAGCGGGGGAATTTGATGCGGTTGTCAAATCGGGTTCGCAAGATGAATTTGGAGATTTAGCTAAGTCATTTAACCAAACGATAGACAGTCTTCGTGCCGAAACTCAAGTAATAGAACAGAAAAATCGGGAAAATGAAGCATTAGTCTTAAATATATTTAGTCCCGCAGTAGCCAAACGCCTCAAACAGGGCGATCAAGAAATTGCCGATCAGATTTCTAATGTCTCAGTCTTGTTTTCCGACATCGACCAATTCACCAAGCTAACGAAATCAATGTCCCCTCAAGAGGTTGTTAGTATGCTGAATGAATTGGTAACAGCCTTCGATGAAATGACAGATAAATACGGTTTGGAGAAGATTAAAACCATTGGTGACGGTTATATGGCTGTATGCGGGCTGAGTGTGCCGCGTCTGGATCATGACAAACGCACGGTAGATTTTGCTTTAGAAATGCTGGCATTTCTCCGCCGATTTAATTATGAAAAAGGCTTGCATTTAGAGATGGAAATCGGCATCAATTCAGGAGATGTCGTTGCCGGTGTCATTGGCAAAAGTAAATTGCTCTACGACGTTTGGGGCAATACTGTAAATATTGCCAATCGGTTGAAGTCGGCTTGCCCACCAGGAGCAATCTTCGTGTCTCAAAATGTCTGCGATCGCCTGCACGATCTCTACGATTTTGAGCAGATTGGTGAAATTCAACAACCTGGAAAAGAAAAGCTAGTGGCTTGGCAACTCAAAAGTTCTCACCTGACAGTAAGTGTTCCAGAGGAAGCAGTTTATGAGTAATTTAAGCTTTTCAAGGGACTGGCATATTTGGGCGTTAATTGTCGGATTAGGGTTCCCACTCGTGGTAGTTTTACTAGGAGAGGTTATTTATCATCTACAAAGGCGCGGTAGACCGATGGCGGCTACCCTGCAGGTTGTAAAAAACCTTGTCCTGCCCGTCTTAATCCTGATGCTTTTAATCAGGAATGTCTGGAAGCTTGACGTTCACGGGAATTTTGCCAAGGTCGTCGAAACCCTTTTCTGGATATCTGTTATCTACGCCTCTTTCTCGCTGTTTAATGTGATTTTGTTTGAAAAAGCGGAGGCAAATACATGGCGGGCAAGGATGCCGAAACTGCTGATCGACCTTGCCAGGTTGTTTTTGGTGCTTGTGGGCAGCGCGATCGTGTTGGCGGCGGTGTGGGGTGCAGATTTGGCGGGTCTTGCTACCGGATTAGGTGTTAGCTCGATTGTCATCGGTTTGGCGCTTCAGGATACATTGGGTAGCATCATGTCTGGGATTGCGCTGCTTCTGGAACGCCCTTTCAGCGTGGGTGATTGGTTGCGCGTTGGCAATAGCGAAGGCGAAGACAAGGCGATCGAAGGGCAAGTAATTGATATTAATTGGCGATCGGTTCGCCTGCTAAATCTCCAGCGCCAGGTGATTATCGTTCCTCATCAGTTCATTGGCAAAGGAATAATCCATAATTACAGCCAACCAGAACGCATTTATAACCAACGCATCAATATTGGCTTTTCCTACGATAGCCCCCCTAACCTCGTTAAGCAGGTACTAACAAGTACAGCTCTGGCTACACAGGGGATATTAGCCAAACCCGAACCAGAGAGCAAAACCACATCCTATGATGAGACTGCAATTATTTATGAGGTGGAGTTTTTTATCGAAAACTTTGAGGATGTGGAGCAGATACTTGATAGATTTATGACGCGAATCTGGTACGCAGCCCAGCGAAACAACCTGACGCTATATCGCTACCGATACGAGTATGCTGTGGAAACTGCTGATAAGACAGATAGCGCTTCGAGTAAATTAGCCCAAAGCCTGCACTCAATTCCCGGATTTATGCCTTTAGCTCGTGAGCATAAAAATTTGGATGATTTAGCGAAGGGAACTATTTTACAGCAGTTCGGTGCTGGGGAGAAAGTCATCCGCCAGGGCGAGCCTGGTAATGCTTTGTATATTATCATTGCGGGTCAGGTTCTAGTCACCGTCACAAACGAGTTTGGTACTGAGTTGGAGGTAATGACTATCTTGCGTGGTGAGTTTTTTGGCGAGATGGCACTATTTACTGGGGAACCGAGTCCAGTATCAATTGCCGCAGTTGAAGATTTGCAAGTTCTTGTTATCTACTCAGATGCTGTAAATACGATGATTGAACGCCAACCAAGTTTGGGACGTGAGATCGGTCAAATTATAGAAGCGCGAAGCAAAGCTGTAAGTATGGCTCAACAAGCAGATGTTTCGTCCAATCCTGAGGTTGAATTGCCTATTAGGAATTGGAAGTGAAGTACAGCAAATTTCAGAGGAGGTACATGCGTAAAAACCAAAACCCGCTCTGAGACGTTCCGCCGGAACGTCTCTACGTGTATTTAATAACAACCCAATCTGCTGTAATATCAAATTAAGGAAGAGGAGAAAGGAGAACCCCATATTAAAAAAAATAAATTTCAAAAACATTGAAATCTGCGTAACATCGAAAGTATTGTTCGGTCAACTAATAAAGAACTTGTGAGGAAAAGATACTAATGAAGTTAGATAAGTTCGTACTGGCACAAAATATGGCTTTTCTGATATCGATTTCACCGGAAAGCAATTTAGCTAAATTGCTCTCCTTTTGTTTGGCGACAAAGGTAAGAGCTAATACTTCAGGAACAGAAATCTTGAAGATAACCTGTGAACTAATGGAAAACCCATCAAATCTGCCTTATTGGACTCAAGAGGTGATGGGACTAGATTTAGATTACAGTAGTGACGAGTGGAAAGCTTTGGGAGAGATGGGCATAAAAGATGCAGCAGAATTTATGGCTAAGATAGAGGAAGAATTAAATTCTTTGAATTTATAATATAAAAGCTTCGCTGAAGCACAAAGGGTAAAATATGTCTTTAAATATTGAACTTTTAGAGCAAAGTTTCGAGAAAATTAAACCTCGTGCCGATGAATTTGCCGCTAGTTTTTACGAACACCTATTTACAAGACACCCAGAGATGAAACCGCTGTTTGCCACAACTGATATGGCAAAGCAACAGAAAAAGCTCCTTAATGCTCTGGTTTTAGTAGTAGAAAATCTCCGCAATCCGGAGGCTTTAGAGCCTGTTCTCAACGCTTTAGGAGCCAGACACATCGGATATGGAGCAACTGCCAAAAATTACCGTCCAGTTGGAGAAGCACTGCTGATGTCTTTTGAGCAGTATCTCCAAGAAGATTGGACACCCGAAGTAAAGCAAGCGTGGGTAGATGCTTACAGAGCGATTACCGCTTTGATGTTAAAAGGTGCTGGTGCACAATCCGCACCAAAAGAAGCTCAATTAGAGAAACAAATAACTGCTGCACCAGCCACACAAACACAAACAGAATCAGTCCCAGAAAAACAGTCTTCATTACCCGTAGAGTTACTCGAAAGCAGTTTCGAGAAAATTAAACCCCGTGCCGATGAATTTGCCGCTAGTTTTTACGAACACCTGTTTACAATTTACCCAGAAGTTAAACCATTGTTTGCCACAACTGATATGGGAAACCAACAGAAAAAGCTGCTTAATTCTCTGGTTTTAGTAGTAGAAAATCTCCGCAATCCAGAGGCTTTAGAGTCTGTTCTCAACGCACTAGGAGCCAGACACATCGGATATGGAGCAACTGCCAAAAATTACCGCCCAGTTGGAGAAGCACTGCTAATCACTTTTGAGCAGTATCTCCAACAAGATTGGACACCTCAAGTAAGCAAAGCGTGGAAAGATGCTTACACAGCGATTACCGCTTTGATGTTAAAAGGTGCTAGTGCAGAATCCCCATCAAAAGTTATCTCACATGAAAAAGCAGCAAGCGAACAAAAGCCAAAAGAATTAAAGGAATCTAAGCCATTTAAGCCGGAAGTAGAGCAACAGAAAAAGCCTTTAATATCGATTCAGTGGAATGGTGAAAATCTCCCCCAAATCATAGCGAAAATCACCGCAAAATATCAGGAATTTCCACCCAAATTATCAGTTGGACAGTGGATTGAAATTATCAAACAAATTCTGGAAAAAATCATAGCGAAAATTACCGAAAAATATCAGGAATTTCAGCCAAAATTATTAGAACAGCGTTGGTTTAAAATCGTCACAGAAATTCCGGGTAAAGCGATCGATACTTTCTGGATATTACCAGCATGGGTAGTCGCTACTGTTTCAGCCATCATATTCACAATATTTTTTGTCAGCATTGATGAAAATTCTCTGCTGGGAAAGACTCTGGGTGCTGCTGATACTATTAGTCTCGTAGTTGCCTTAGTTCTAGTAATTAAAGAAGCTCCCGATCGCAGAAAACAATTTCACTACCAAGCTTGGAGTATCATTGATGCATCTCACGGTGTAAAAGTTAGCTATGCCAGAATTTTAGCACTCCAAGATTTAAATGAAGATAATGTTTCTCTTAGAGGTTTAGATGCTTCAGGTGTAGAGTTGGTAGATATTAATCTCCCTAAAGCTAATCTGAGTGCAGCCAATTTTAACGAAAGCGATCTCACTAATGCCAATCTGAGCAACGCTAACCTCGATAATGCTAACCTCTCTGGAGCTAAACTTTCTGGTGCTAATCTCAGTCATGCCAAGCTAAGTTTTGCTCGGTTCAATCAGGCTAACCTCAGTAGTGCCAACCTCAGTAGTGCTAACCTGATTTGTGCTGACTTGAGTAATGCGAATCTGAGCGGTGTCAATTTAAAAAATGCTACTTTGAATGGTGCTAACTTAGATGGTACTTACTTAACTGGTGCAAATTTAAAAGGTGCTAAAGTGAGCATTTCTGAACTGAGTGCTGCTTTTATTGAAGGTGCGATTATGCCTGATGGTTCAAAACATAAGTCTCTCAAAGATTCAAAGTAACGTGTCTCATAGTTGGTACAGCAGTTGTAGCGATCGCACATTATCAAAAGATGAACTTGGATATACAGTAATTTACCGCGTTTCCATCGGCAACACTGGTAGCGTGAGTGCGAATAATCTCATTTTTAGAGATGCCACAAGAAACTTTAACAAATGCAGGACTTACGCAAAGTTACGGAAAAACGAACCGCAGAGAACGCAGAGTTCACGGAGAAATGAGGAAGAGAGAGAATTTTTGCGTAAGTCCTGAAATGGTGGGATAACGAATGTGACATACTATTTGAAAATAATTTGATTTTTTCTCATTTTAATTAACTATTTATTCCCATTAAGGAACTACAGTTACAGAGGTTCCTATTTTCACTATTTCATATAGTTTTCGCACGTCCTCGTTATACAACCTAACACAACCGTGAGAAATTGATTTTCCCACAGAGTCTCTTTTATAAGTACCGTGAAATCCGATTTCGTTTTTTCCATCAGTCCAAAACCCAATCCAGCGCTCTCCTAAAGGATTCTTTAAACCTGGAGGAACAACTTCTGTCTTGGATACGAAAGGGTTTTCCCAAGCTGGGTTTTCAATCATATTAAGCACTTTAAATTTACCTGTAGGGGTTTCCCACTTTGGTTTACCAATAGCTACTGGATAGCTGGTTAGTAAAACATCCCCCTGATAAACATAAAGTTTTCGTTGCTTGAGAACGAGTAGTAAATGGATATTTTGCTCAGAAGTGTTAGCAGGGATTGGCTGCACCAGAGGCTTGAGCCTGAGCAGTAAACGCATCATTCTCTCAGAAGTGCTAGGGAGATTTGGTTGCGCTGGGGAAGAGTTCAGTTGACTAATTATTGTCTTCTCCGTTACTCCTTGCTCAACCGTAGTTTCGGCAATAGCACGTAATTGAAGCCAGAAAAGCAAAGAAATTGAGATCAATCCCAACTTGAGAACACTACGGTAATACATACTACTGCTAATAATCTGCTGCATTAACTGTATAACTTTTAAGATTGCCTTTACTCAGAATAAATAATTTCAGAACTCAAATCTCAACTATCTTGAAGTCTGAATTCTGAATTTCTACTCAACTAGTTTGCCAAATCTCACTAATTAAATAAGTTTTATCCGCATCCCCGAACGCGATTAGTCGGTTTTGTATTATTTGGATTACTTGGTTTTGTGGTATTGCCAGTATTTGGATTAATTGGGTCTTTGGTATTGCCAGTATTTGGATTAATTGGGTCTTTGGTATTACCAGTATTTGGATTAATTGGGTCTTTGGTATTGCCAGTATTTGGATTAATTGGGTCTTTGGTATTGCCAGTATTTGGATTAGTTGGGTCTTTGGTATTGCCAGTATTTGGATTAATTGGGTCTTTGGTATTGCCAGTATTTGGATTAATTGGGTCTTTGGTATTGCCAGTATTTGGATTAATTGGGTCTTTGGTATTGCCAGTATTTGGATTAATTGGGTCTTTGGTATTGCCAGTATTTGGATTAGTTGGGTCTTTGGTATTGCCAGTATTTGGATTAATTGGGTCTTTGGTATTGCCAGTATTTGGATTAATTGGGTCTTTGGTATTGCCAGTATTTGGATTAATTGGGTCTTTGGTATTGCCAGTATTTGGATTAATTGGGTCTTTGGTATTATCAGTAGGTGGTTTTTGCTCCGTATTATTTTGTTGTGTGGTATTATCAGTAGGTGGTTTTTGCTCTTCAAATTGTCCTAATACTATTTGCGGGAAAATAGCAAAACTGAAATAATAAGTGAAAAAGAGTAAAGAAATTACACTAGATATAAATTTCGATTTTCCAGATTGCTTTTGATTCATTTTACTTGATTCCTTTATCTGTAATGTTTTGTGGTTATTTTATCACTAAACTGATATTTACTAATTTAAAAATTATGATTTACAGAATATATTTATATTTACTTTGGATTACATGATATGTTCTCTCCTAACAAATTATCTTGATGCCAAAGTCCACTCTTAGAAGCTCCATTTGCCGATTTAAATACTCCGTTTCCCTCACATTTGTCATCTTTGAAATTCCCTCTATACTCATCGCCATTTTTCCATTTTAATCTTCCTAGACCGTTACGGTTACCGTTGACATACTGACCTATATAATATCTATATGAGGTATTTTCAATCAGATATGAATATATTCCACAACCATCATACTTACCATTTTTGAATTTTCCATCATATCTACTACCATTTTTAAAGAGCAAGATTCCCTTGCCACTTAATTTCTTATTCTGATCGAAAGAGCCATAAAATTTAGTACCTTCATCAAACTCTTTGTCTGGTTTTTCTGGTAATGGTGGTAAAGATGATGAAGATAGTTCAGCATCGCAAGGTAGTTGAGTAAAGTTTTCGGTCGTTTTGGTAGATAACAGAATCAAAGGAGCTAACACAAACATTACAAATATTCCTGCTCCTACTCCAGCTGCAACTAAAACTTTTCTGCGAAATGGCAATTTCCACGACGTTGTTGACTTTGATAGCGCTGGAGATATAGAACTTAGTGCTTGCAAAGCCTCGCTTGCTGTTTGATATCGCTGACTAAAGTTGTAACGTACCATTTTGGTTAAAACGTCAGCCACTTTATTGCTAACTTTTGCCTCATGTTGCCAAATTATTTCTCCATTGGTAGGGTCTTCTTGGAAGTTTTGAGGTAATTTGCCTGTCAAAGCTTGGATACCAATCACTCCCACTGCATAGATATCACTACATAGTTTTGGCTTAGAATTGGCTTGTTCATTTGGCATATAACCATTGGAGCCAATAGCAATAGTTGAAGTAACTTGACCTTGAGTATTCGTAGCCAAACCTTTAATTTCTTTAACTGCGCCAAAGTCAATCAGCA
Source organism: [Scytonema hofmanni] UTEX 2349 (assembly GCF_000582685.1). Taxonomy (GTDB): domain Bacteria; phylum Cyanobacteriota; class Cyanobacteriia; order Cyanobacteriales; family Nostocaceae; genus Hassallia; species Hassallia hofmanni. The sequence continues at coordinate 1,196,459 of NZ_KK073769.1, read as the reverse complement.
CAATCTTGCCATCATGACGACGCATCAAGTTTTGGGGCTTGATATCACGGTGGATGATATTTTGTTGATGAACGACAGTCAAAACTTGTAGAATTTCTTGCAAAAGTTTGACGACTTCACCTTCACTCCATTGGCTTCCAGGTATTATTTCTGCGCTCAAGTCATACCCGTCTACAAATTCTTGTACCAGATAAAATTCGCCATTTTCCTCAAAATGAGCAAATAATTTAGGTATTTGGTTGCTAAGGTTACCTAAATGGTATAAAAATTTTGCTTCGCTCTCGAATAGTCGTCTAGCAACCAGCAAAACTTCCTGCTCGGATGTTTTAGGCTTAAGCTGTTTCACGACACATTTGGGATTGCTAGGCAAATCTAAATCTTCAGCAACATAGGTGTCGCCAAACGAACCACTCCCTAAAAACTGTACGATTCTATAGCGGTTGCGGAGAATTAGGTCTTTCACTATTGTATTTCGTCAAGTATTTCGGTTGTATCCTATAACTTTTGCCAAACTTGGGATGAATGCATTCTCAAGGTTATTCATTCATTCTTTAACTGTAAACTGTCTCCCTCACAAGTAAAGGTTTTAGTGGTAGAATCACCTTTATCAAAATTCACAATAAAAAAATCCTTCTTTTCCAATTTATACTCTTTCCGTTCTTTCCCACCTGGTGGATAAAAAAGAGTAAGATCATCAGAAATATAATCAAAATCTCTAGATACCGTATATTTTTGACGTCTCATTTTTCCTTCTTTCAATTCATACTTATCATCAACAGTAGAAGCATATAAAAATATATCAGTATCTTTTTTTGCACTTATTATAATTGGGAATTTTTGCTCAGAATCAAGTTTGACCCAACCTCGAGTTTCCTGTATATCATTTAAAGCAGTGAAATTAATTGCAATCTTGATAGGTGTACGACATTTATTATGCATATTAATAATTTTAGTAAAATTACCTGAATCTTTTTCTAAATTTAAATTTTCAGCCTTATGTTTGTAATACCTATCTTCGGCTTTTTCTTGTTTTGTTGCCAATGTTCCTATATTTGTTTTGTACATTTCAGTATCTTGTTGTACTAGTGCCTTATTCTTTTCTGTTAGCTGTGTCTCTCTATTTGCATTCCAAGTAAGTAATGAGCCAACAAGTGTTACTATCGCTCCTATTATTGCTGCCTGTATTGTAGGCTCTTGCCACCAATGTTTTGATTTATTTGAATCTGGTTTTGGATCGACGTTACTTAAATTTAGGTTGAGATTGATTGGAATTGGATTTGAATTGACTGGATTTGAATTCGGATTGACTGGATTTGAATTTGGATTGACTGTATTTGGTAAATTCGTTGGTGGAAACTGGTAAATGTCAATCTTATTAACTTCAATTTGTTGCCGTCCTAAAACAATAGTACTGTTTTCTTGCACTGGCAAATCTGTACCGTCAACAATGTCTTGCCCGTCTACTTTAAGAGTATTTTTAGGTTGCAAACTCCTAATAAAAAATTTTTTTTGTAGATCATTAAAATAGATTTCAGCATGTTCACCTGATACGCTACTGTCCTCCAGATATAGGTTACATGATCGTTGATCACGACCAATTCTAATAATGGCACCATTAAGATTATCTCTGGTAGCTTCTCTTTGAGAGATTTGCTTATTTATTAACTTGCCATTATAGTTCCATTTGAAAGTAATTCGCCACTGCTGCAAAGGAGGTGTATTCATGGTTTTGTTCTTGTAAGTCCTGATAGTATATATATAGCTAACTACAGATCTTCACAGTAGCAGAGATGGCATTATCTAGAATTTATATATCACTAATATTTGATTTATCAAAAAATACGTAGGGTGTGTTATGCTATCGCACCATTTTCAAGGGGAGGAGTGCATTACGACGTTCCGTCTAACACACCATACAATACTTAAATTTGTTCAAAAATAAAATATTAGTTTTATAGATGGTGCTTTTTGGCGCAAGTACTATAAACTTGTAAAAATTAATGAAAAAATAATTGAAAAAATTCTTAATAAGCCTTATTATGTTCCCAGATAGTCCGGCTTCAAACTATTAACAGTCGTGGTAAAGACTAATAACTGTAAAGGGTTTTTATTGACTATCCAGCGTTTGCCCTGATTTACAATCAGTGCGGAATTTACATCAATGATCGTTATAAAATACACAGTACTGTTAAATAGCAAAGTTCAACAATTATCGAGGATTTATTAATCATGCCTGTGGATCTGGAAAAAAAGGAAATGACCTCTTCAGAGGTAGCGAAGCTATGGGAAGCTTTCCAAATGTTTGACGAGGACGGCAACAGTACCATCTCAGCAGAAGAACTGGGGCAGATAATGCGTTCTTTAGGACAGAACCCCAGTGACACAGAGCTGCGCGACATGATTAAAGAGGTAGATGTTGACTTGTCAGGCAGTATCGATTTTGAAGAGTTCAAAGCGCTGATGGTGTCCCAGCAAGGCGATCGCCAGAGTCGTTTAGCGCTAGCATTCAGTGTATTTGACGAGAATGGCAGCGGTCAAATTACTGCTGACGAGATGCAAGCGGTGATGAGCCAATTTGGATTGACAGACCAAGAACTCGATGAGATTATCAAGGAAGTCGATCATGATGGCGATGCTTCAATTGACTTTGAAGAATTCTGTAAGCTAGTACCAGAAAAGTCAGAAACCGCGATCGGTTACACAGATTCACCAATTCCCGTCGTGACGCCAAAAACAACCGATAGTCCAGTCACAGCTAGCAACGATGAAGTTGCCCCCACCGAAGACACTACAGAAAAAGCAGCCACAGACATCGAGCCAGAGATTGAGCGGCTAAAAGAACAACTAGCGCAACACCCCCAAAGCGAGCAAAAGCGGGGTACGTCCCGCTTACAAATGCAGATTGGTTTATTCCGTTTGATTCAGGGAGCAGCCTACCGTTGCTTCCGCGAAAGTTTCTCTGCCAATCACGAAACCCACCTGCGGGTGAGAAACCTACCTTATAGAATTACTGATTTCGTGGAATTTGTAAAGACAGCGATCGCCCTCTATAAAGGGTTAGGTGTAGTGGAACCCGCTTGTAACCCCGTACTTGATGCAGTAGTTAAATCCCTTACAGATGAATATACCCGACTAGAAGAGCGCATCAAGAACTGGAAGACAATAGAAAAGACAACAGAGATGTTGGCAGAAGAAAAAGCGATGGTAGAAGCGCGTCGCAAATCAGCCAATGTCAAAGACAAGTTTGCAGCAGGAGTCGAGTTTGCGATCACGCTCAAGAAAAAGCATTTCAGCTTGCGTGACATCGCCGAAGGTGTCCTTGCCATCAACGAACTCAATCGACTGCGGAAGATGGAGCTGAATCAAGAAATGGCTCCACCACCAGCCAAATCAGAGGAACATCCCAAAGAGTACCTGAACAAGTGGAACCGTGTCATCCTCTCCCAAGCATCAGAGGAAGTGGATGGTGCAATGATGCCAGTAAACTATTGGTATGAAGATTTCATGCCGAAGCTGCTGGCTGCATTCAGCGTCAGCACTGCCGCAGACATACAGAGCAACACAGTACCTGACGAGGCAGCTTTGGACAATTGGTACCAGACAACTAAGGCTTCGGGGGAATTTGGCTTTTATGGGGCAGATGTTGCCGAGAACTTTGCCAAATGCACCCCAAAACAAAAGCTGATGCTCAAGCAAGCATGGCGTCTGACACACCATTATTTGAATGGAGTGCAGAAACGGCGCGAACGTCAGGAATTTGGACGGGAGTCCGGCGCACTTTCCCAGTATGTCGCATTTATTGACATATATGTAGGTCGGAGTGATATCAAGGATTCGCAAATGCGGGTGAGCTTTCCATACTATATTGGACCTGGAGTCTGGCGCTTTTTCCACACCTCTGCGGAAATTATATCTACCAAGACCGACGTACAGCAGAAAGCTCTGGTGGCAGCTTTTAAGGATTTCTTCCAACTATTTGCCACCATGTACCCCTGCCCCTATTGCCGCCATCACCTGAATATGTATGTGGTGCAGAATAAAGAGGTGGAAATGTATCCGATGGAGTATCTTCTGCTCGGACGTGACGCACAATTGACTAACTTTGAGGTGTCAATGGAGGCAAAACTCTCCACCGTAGTCGATGGCTCCTCCCTGCGCTTATTCTTTTGGAAGCTGCACAACACCGTCTCCTCTTCCATTGCTCGCTCAGAGGAATGGTATCACAAAGATGAGAAAGCTTTCTACACCACCCGCTATTGGCCCAGCCTTGATACTGAGCTGGCACGAGCTAAAGCACTTAAACATATCAGTATTGCAAGCGATCGCATCTACCGCCTTTATGGTATGCTCAAGCCAGCATCGCGGCTCGCCGGGGCGAGAACCACATTGCAAAAACTGTTGCAAAAAGGTGATTGGGAAGGCATCAAGGAAGCGTGTGTAGTTGCACAAGATTACATCAATGATTTGGAGTCGGCTGTCGAGAGCGGACAATTTTTACAAGAAACATACTGTTTTGATCCTAATCTTGTGGATAAAGCTCCCTATTTCACTCCTGAAGAAGAAGAGTTTTCCCGCAGCGGCGTTTTTGTAGAATTGACTTAATAGCCTTACATCATGTCAGTTTAATTAACAGTAATAGGCATCTGGTAGCCTTAGACGTAGAGACGTAGCAGTGCTACGTCTAATCAAGGGTTTAGGACAACGCATAATAAGCATAGCGGTCGATGTCTAATAAAAACGTCGCAACCGTCGTAAAGACGTTCCGGCGGAACGTCTTTACATTAGCTAGTTTCTACGATTAAATAGGTGTTTGAGATATTTGTTGTTAATAAGTAGTCAGACATAAAACGTGGTTATGTGCGTTTATTTTCACATCATGCGATCGCATATATTTCTGCTGGTAATATGTGACAGTTGCGTAAGTCCTGAGATTGTTTGTACAACAAGAGAGCAAAGCAATGTCGAAAAACTTGGATATCGCATGCCCTCCAGAGCAACTACCGGAAAACTACGCTTCTAGACGCAATTGACAGGGCAAACGCATCTAAAATTAAGATTTAAAGGATTGACAAAAATACTTATTTATAAAAAGTCAGAAAAATCATAATTTATTTAAATAAAAAACTCCACCCACTCTTGGGATAGAGTTAAAGTCAGTGGTCAGTGGTCAGTAGCAAAACAAATAATAACCACCCCTAGGGAAGCATAATCAAAAAGACCATCTATTATGTGATAATTGCATTTAGAATAATTTCTTTAATCTATTCATCAGAGGTAAGTTATGACTATTAACAATGATGGTTTTGAATGGCTATTTAAAGAAAAATACAGCTTTGGTAAACTTCCAAGTGGTGAAGCCTATAATGGTTACTTGAAGTCAGTTCTCATTTGTGCCAATGGTGATGGTACATTAGCCCCTGAAGAAAGAGCCTGGGTCGTTGGGCTTGCTTCTGCTTTTGGTGCACCAGACTCATTAGTGGAGGAACTCAAATCTTACAACCCATATTCCGCACCCGAATTTGTAGTACGCGGTTATAACTGAGCTACATTAATTATAAAAGAGTAAAATAATACTTAATACCCACATTTTTCTGTGTGACACGCCGTAGGGTTTCTTTCAAATCGGCGCATAACAATGTCAATAAAAGTCAACTAAGAACAATTCAAATATAAATAAGTATTTATACTTGATTCATAGATTAACTCAATGTTGACTTTGTTGATTCTGGAATATAACTGATAGTTAAGATAATAAAATTACGAAAAATAATATGATAATGCAGGGCTATAAAAGAAATAGCCGGAAAAATAAATATATAATAAAGTTAATTAATCAAGCTAAGATTGATAATATAAATGACATTCTTCCGGGAAAAGGCTAAGGATAAATTGCCTATAGTCTGTCAGATTAGATATTTCTTTTTCATTGTTTAATGCAACAAGATGGATAGATTGAAAGCATTGAAAGATCCACCTTAATGTAGGGCGCTCTGTAGGTTTACCCAATTGATTTTTTACAGTTGATTTAGATGATAATAAAGCTGCACGCATTTGCCTTTGTGCAAGAGTATAAACCAACAAACATAACGCCATTACCATTGCCAAAGCTTCTATTCTTTTTGCAGTTTTAAGAAAAATACTATCTGCGAAGAATAAAGGGTCTTTAAGGAAGCCAAACCCTCGCTCGCAACACTGTTGCGCTTTATATTCAGAAATCATTTCTGAGTTACTAAGTATGTTTTCATCTAAGATATTTGTAGCAAGAATAAAACGTCCAGCACTTTGAATTTCTGAATTGATTGCAGCATCATCTTTTAATAATGTTGCAGATACTTGATAAAAGCATTCTTGATATTTAGTTTTATCACTTAATTTTTTTTCGTGAATTTGAATATTATCTAAATGATAATATTTAAAACTTTTAGATAACTTCAATGCTGCTTTCATCGCATCTTGATGACAATTAAACTCTTCTTTCTGCAATTTTTTTAATTGCGAAATTGCACTTGTTTCTAATTTAGGGATTCTTTTTTCTAATTGACGTAGGTCAGATTTCTTTCTCGCTTCACTTTCGACTACTAACCATCTTTGTTCAACAGAAGCGTAGTTACTTCTTTTAACAACATATGAATAACCATTTATTTGACTTTTTATCAATTCTGAATCACTGATGTCTGAAACTAAGTTTTTCGCCTCAGTTATGGATAATGGTACACGAGATAACCATTTAACCCACATTCCGCACTTCATCGTGTAATACACGATGATTTCCAATATCTCGCTAATGGTGGTTAAATAGCAATCACAAATCCCCAATAATTCTCAGTATTAATACTTGACAATTGTTAGGAAATATTCTTGAATATCGATATATTAGATTTTGAAGTGCGGAATGTCGGTCAGAACCATAGTTATGGAATCGGCACAGCCCGCAATAACCGCTCCATCACACTTCTTGCTTTGCGTCCTCCCGCTGGAATCAGACGATGACAAAGAACATAAGGAGCAAGAAACTTCACATCATCGGGAATCGCATAATCACGTCCTAACAGAAAAGCGATCGCCTGAGTCGCTCGTTGCAGAGCCATTGTACCACGAGGACTGACACCAAGAGAAATTTCCTCATCTTGGCGTGTCGCCCGCACCAATTCCAAAATATACTGTTGCAATGAGCTTTCCACTCTTACTTGAGCGCAAATTTGGCGCAATTCTTGCACCTCTGCCAAAGTAATACAAGGTTGTAAATCAGCAACTTTGATATTCTTATCGACCCTTTGCAGCATCTGTAATTCTTCAGCTTCAGAAGGATAGCCCAAACTTAAGGAAAGCATAAACCGATCCATCTGTGCTTCTGGCAAGGGAAAAGTACCTTGGTATTCGATGGGGTTTTGAGTCGCAATCACAAAAAAGGGTGTAGGAACAGCGCGAGAAACACCATCTACCGTGACTTGTTGTTCTTCCATAACTTCCAGCAAAGCCGACTGAGTGCGTGGTGTAGCACGATTGATTTCATCGGCTAGCAGCACATTGGCAAATATTGGACCAGGGAGAAAGCTAAATTCGCCACTTTTTGGGTTCCAAATATTGGTACCAGTAATGTCAGTAGGTAGTAAATCTGGGGTGCATTGTAGACGTTGAAATTTGCCATCAATAGAACGAGCTAGAGACTTGGCAAGCAGGGTTTTACCGACTCCGGGGACATCTTCTAGTAAAGCGTGACCACCACCGAGTAAAGCAACTAGCACTAAGCGTATTGCTTCACTTTTGCCAACGATGGTAAGAGCCAGATTTTGTGTTAGAGCGTCAATTTTTTCTCTCATGGACTGGGGGGAATGGTTGGTTGTTGGTTGTTGGTTGTTGGTTGTTGGTTGTTGGTTGTGTACTAACCACTAACTCCTATCCACTAACCACTAACTCCTAACTCTCATTAGTATTCCCACTCAGCACTTCTTTTGCAGCAATGCAGTCAAGTTTAATTTGTGTTTTCAGATCTTCTAGAGAAGAAAATTTTTGTTCTGGTCGCAAAAATTTGGCGAGTTCCACTGTTAGATTTTTGCCGTACAAATCGCCAACCCAATCTAACAAATGTACTTCTACGGTAAGATGAGTGCCGTTTACAGTTGGGCGATCGCCTATATTCATTACGCCTTCGATGGTAGAAGTTTGGTTTTCTTCGATACAAACACGAACCGCGTAAACACCTTGACGGGGCAAAAATTTTTCTTTAGGTAATTGTAAGTTGGCAGTGGGAAAGTTAATAGTTCTGCCAATTTGTTGACCTTGGACGACAAAACCAATTAGGGTGTAGGGACGTCCTAAAAGTTGGTTTGCTAGTTCGATGTTGCCATTTGCCAAATGTTGACGAATCAGTGAAGTGCTAATACGAGCCTCCTCTAGTGTGGAAGTGACACTCTCGTCGCCTGTATGAGTTTGGATGGGAACGATGGTAACGGGAATGTTATACTTGGCGGCGAGAAATTGTAAATGCTTGGCAGTACCACTGCGCTTTTTCCCAAAACAAAAATCTTCCCCGACGCTAATTTGCTGACATTGCAATTGTTGCACGAGAATTTGTTCTACGAATTCTTCGGGAGTCAAAGCTGCTAATTCTTTGCCAAAGGGTAATAGTACCAGTTGTTCGATGCCAAGCGATCGCAACTGTTGCGCTTTTTCATCCACTGGTGTCAACAAAGCATGAGGTATCCCTGTAAAAAATTCTTGGGGATGGGGATAAAAGGTGACAACTGTTGAGTAAATGTAATTAGTATTACTTTCTTTCTCTCTATTAGCTTGTTGCAAAATTGGTGCAATTACTTTTTGATGCCCACGATGGACACCATCAAATTTGCCCAATGCAACAGCAGTAGGCGTTAAAGCCAATTTGGTGGAAGAAGCAACCCACACAGCACACCCATTTTGAGACAGATTTACCACGTCGATTCGGAACCTTTAAGCAGAAAACTCACTAACAGGAATAGATTCTGATAAGGGCATGGATATCGGAACTTGAAGTACCATTCCTTCCCGTGCCATGATCGCACCAGGAAATTGCACTGCGGCTTCTTTCCCTACACGATCCAAAAATACATCATCGTGTGCTGGATCGTGGTGGAAAATTACCAAAGTTTTGACGTTAGCTGCTTTGGCTATTTTCACAGCTTCTTGCCATGTGGAATGTCCCCAACCGATTTTCGGCAAGTTTGGCGAATGATATTCCTCGTCAGTATAAGTGGAATCATAAATGAGGATGTCGGCGTTACGAGCTAACCACATGACATTTTCATCCAACTTATCGGGAAAATGCTCAGTATCAGTAATATATACAGCCGCACCATCACGCCAATTAACTCGGTATCCTACCGCTTCACCCGGATGGTTCAGAGGTGCCGTTTCGACGATAATATCATTAATTTTGATTGGTTCTCCGGCTTTGACATTGTAAAAATCCAAATTTGCTTGCATGATTTGCAAAGGTACGGGAAAATTTGGATGCAGCATTTGGTCATTTAGCCGTTGTTCGACGGTGGAACCATCAGGAGCGATCGCACCATAAATATGAAAGTTATTTCCCCTCACAAAACCTGGGGTAAAAAAGGGAAATCCCTGCACATGATCCCAGTGCGAGTGCGTGAAAAATATATGAGCTTCTATCGGCATTTGGCGCAATAATGATTGCCCCAAAACATGCAGTCCCGTACCACCATCGAAAATTAAGCGTTTACCCCCCACTTGCATCTCAATGCAAGGGGTATTACCGCCGTAACGAACGGTATTTAGTCCTGGACTGGGGATGCTGCCGCGAACGCCCCAAAATTGTACGGTAAATTGATTCTCTATCCTAGACATGGGTGTTGCCTTGCTGCATACTTAGCGGGCGATAAAAAAAATTGTTACTTATTTTGTCCAGTTTGTGCTGTATATCCGCCCTTTGTGAGATGGGGAATTTCTTGGTAAAACAGCATACCCTTTTCAAAATTTTGCTTAATTTGGTTATCTTGCTCTTGCTTTTGATTAGAGACTGCAAGGCAAATTTCTTGACTTTTTCTGGCGTATATGTATGAGTTGTTTTCAAGAGTGCTCCTACTTTATAGCCTAAATTTTCTTGTAATGCATTTAACAAGCTTTACTAGCTCGGTTGATTTAAACTTATTCAAGTCAACTTAAATTCCCACTGAGACAATTGATTAACGCCACCTGCATAGGTGAGATTATATTGTAATGGCGTTATACTGATGTAGTTTTTACGGATAACATGCACGTCAGTCGGTACATTTTGTGGTATGTTTAAATCCGATGGCGGTTCCACATCTTCTAGAACTTCTCCGGTTAACCAGTAGTATGTTTTTCCACGCGGATCGATGCGCTTGTCAAAAACATCTACATACCGTCGCACCCCTTGACGGGTGATAGTAACTCCAGCAATTTCTGACCACTTGACGGCAGGAACGTTGACGTTAAGCAACATCAATTCTGGTAAGGGGTTTACCGATATTTGGTCTACTAAAATTTTTGCAAAGTCAGCAGCAGGTTGAAAATCTTTGCAAGTGTGACTGGTAAGACTCAGTGCCACACTGGGAATACCTTCAATTATACCCTCCATTGCGGCGGAAACAGTTCCGGAATAAAGAATTTCGGTTCCCAAATTAGCACCTTGATTAATGCCAGAAACAACCAAATCGGGGGGAGACTCCAGCAAAGCCCACAGCGCTAATTTAACACAATCGGAAGGAGTTCCATCGCAAGCCCAAGCATTGACAGCAGGATGAAACACCGATTCAATAATTTCGGCGCGAATTGGTTGGTGTAAAGTTAGTCCATGTCCGGTTGCCGATCGCTCGCGATCCGGACACACTACAGTCACATCATGACCGGCTTGTGCCAAACAATTGGCTAAAGTCCGAATCCCCAAAGCCGCAACCCCGTCATCATTGCTAATTAGTAATTTCATTAGTCTATAGTTAATAGTTAATAGTTAATAGTTAGTAGTTAAGAGACAATTGTCAATGTCCGTCGTCACAGGCAAAGAACAAAAAAACATGCTTTCCTTGGACAATAGCCTTTAAACTGGTAAAAAGAGGTTTGCTTTAACCTAACCTTTGACTCATCAATGGCATATAACTAAGGGATTAGTCTTTTAACCAATGCCCAATGCCCAATGCCCAATGCCCAATAACTGTAAGAAATGACGAATCAGCCCAGCAATTTAGAGGCTCAACTTTTAGCACTGCGAATTGAAGGAGAAAAAGCGATCGCATCTGCCGATAGCTTAGAACGCCTAGAAGAACTCCGAGTCGGCTACCTTGGGAAAAAAGGCGAATTGTCCACACTGTTGCGGAGTATGGGACAATTAAGTGCTGAAGAACGACCCTTAATTGGGGCGATCGGCAATACAGTCAAAGAAAGCCTTCAAACCAGTTTAGACAGACAACGCGCCTTTTTAGAAGCTGCTCAAATTCACGCACAGCTAGAAGCAGAAACTCTAGATGTGACAATGCCGGGAATTTACAGCCCTCAAGGACGTGTTCATCCCCTCAATGGTATTATCGACCAAGCGCTGGATATCTTTGTCGGTATGGGCTACACTGTGGCTCAAGGTCCAGAGATGGAAACAGATTACTACAATTTCGAGGCTCTGAATACTCCACCCGATCACCCAGCCCGTGATATGCAGGATACTTTCTACCTCCCAGACGGAAATCTCCTACGTACTCATACTTCCTCGGTACAAATTCGCTATATGGAAACCGAAGAACCACCGATACGGGTTATCGCTCCAGGACGAGTTTATCGACGAGATAATGTAGATGCTACCCACTCGGCAGTTTTTCATCAAATAGAACTTTTAGCAATTGACGAGGGACTAACTTTTACAGACCTCAAAGGCACTATTAAGCTGTTTTTAGAAGCAATGTTTGGGGAGTTACCAATTCGTTTCCGTGCCAGTTATTTCCCGTTTACAGAACCTTCTGCGGAAGTTGATTTGCAGTGGAATGGACGCTGGCTGGAAGTTATGGGCTGCGGTATGGTCGATCCAAATGTGCTGAAATCTGTGGGTTACGACCCAGAAGTTTATACTGGATTTGCCGCTGGTTTTGGTGTCGAACGCTTTGCGATGGTTTTACACCAAATGGATGATATTCGCCGATTATACAATAGCGATTTGCGCTTTTTGCAGCAGTTTTAGGCTGGTTGGTGGTTAGTTGATAGCTAATGTCATTGCAGGGGGACAAAATAAAAAAATTATTGGGGCGATCGCACTATTAAAAGATGCCCTACCGCTGCCAGCACTCTCAAGGTGGGGCAATTCCTTAGCTTTGCTTGGGCGAAGGAATGTGTAGCGAATTATTCCGGATTATAACTACAACCCCTAGAATCCAAATACATAGTACTACAAATGCCAGTTAAGAAACTGGGTAGATGGGAAAAATGGATGGAACCGACCATAGACCAACTGAAAGCGTTCTTTGACTTTTGCGTTCGTGCTAGCAATTTATTCCGAGATATTGCATTAGTCCGATACGATGAAAGAACAGGTAGAATTGTGATTTTGATAGGTGAAACCATCCAAGTATAAATTTTAAACAATGGGGAGAAAATTATCAGATGACTCACTATTTAAGCCTTAATGAGGCAGACTTAAGACAATACGTAATATCTCATCCCCAAGATGAGGAGGCATTTCAGTATTACTTAACTATTATGAGAGCGAAGCCTGGTGTTGTGGTCAGCACACCAGAACAGTTAGAGGCTGAACTGCAAAAGCGTATCAGTCAAGCTGGTTGATAAAAAGGCATTATTAGTATTTTGGGCTAAAGCATATTTGACTGAGCTTATCAACCCACTTTCTAATCTCACAGTTTCATTAGCTTTATTTTTGTTTCAAACTAAAACCAATCATTAAAAACATTGAAGCGTTAATAAGTGCGCTTATTAACGCCCCAATTAATTTTCCCAAAAAGGATGGACTTTCAATAAAGATAGTTATGTGCGATTCGTTCTGTCGAAATGAGTAGTAATCTCAAGGATGGCAGGCTTGGTAAATGAGGCGCAAGCCATCAGAACCATGACAACTGAATGACCATGAGGGCGCAAAACCCT
>NZ_KK073769.1:1146239-1183261 GCF_000582685.1 [Scytonema hofmanni] UTEX 2349 | reverse complement strand
CATGTAAAATTTAAAGGCGAATCGTCTCCATACGACGGGAACCTAGTTTATTGGAGCAAAAGAAAAGGTGAAAATCCTGAAATGCCCACCAGAGCGGCAACACTCTTGAAAAAGCAGAAAGGGAAATGCACTTTATGCAATTTTACACTTCCGAGAGGAAGATGTGATGGAGATTGACCACATTATCCCCAAATCGCAAGGTGGAAAGGATAAATATGATAACTGGCAACTCCTTCACAGACATTGCCACGACACAAAGACCGCCAGCAATGGCAGTCCAGGCAAAACAATCCGACTGTAATAGTGTCGAGCCTAAGCCCCCAGAAAACTAGAAATAGTTGAAGGAAGATGGGTAATGAGGTATGTTTGACATACACCAAATCATTGAGGAGCCGTGTGAAGCAAAAGTTTCAAGCACGGTTTTGTAGAGCAGCGGCTCTCGTGATGGAGTCGCTGACTTTAATACTATCTTCAGGAGTATAAAAAGATAGCACTTAGGTTTTAAGGTGTTGTTGTGATATTAGACTGGCTATATTGCTGGATCAGTTCTCTACATCTTCTCCCAGCTTCTATTGCCTGTTTCATTAAAGCCTTATACTGCTAAGTATACAAAACTTAAAACTACTAACTATAAGACATTTGAGTGGAACTGTAAAAACAGATATTTTTTACTGGTTTTTTCCCTTTTATAGACTTTAGTTATTTTATAAACTTTATTTCTGATTTATCCTTCATGAGTAAAGAATGAGCAGAGAAGTAAGAGGGCTTGATGGAACCGACTACAGAACAGTTGAAAGCGTTTTACAGTCTATGTGTAAGAGCAAGTAATATGTTTCAGCCTGTTAACCTTGCGCGACTTGACGAAAGAACAAAGCGCATTTACGTTTTGATTGGGGACACAATACAAATAGAGATATACCAAAATGGGGAAGTGATATTTCCATGACTAAACCTGATTATCAAGCTATGACAGATGATGAATTACGGGACTACGTAAGGTATCATCCGCAAGACACCGAGGCGTTTCATCTTTTAATGGACAGACTTGATCAGCGTCCTAACAAAGTTGTAACCCGGACTGTTGAAGAATTTGAAGCTGAACTACAAAGGCGTATCAGTCAAGCTGGTTGATAAAAAGGCATCTTTATTGCCGCTTCTAAAAATCTAGGTAAACCTAGTTTAACTCCACGGTGTAAGTTTAAACGTCCTTTTCTAGCGATTAAACTTCCCCATCTCTGAGGTTGTCCAGAAAACTCCAGTTAGAAACAGTAAAATAATCGTGTCTGCGATTAATTTCACTGGAACGTTTGATTTTTTTATTTAGTTCACTCCAAAAGCTCCATACGTGCTTGTCTTCGTTCACCGAAGCATAGGCGGTTATGGAGTTTTGCGGTTTTTCAGATAGTCTCATACCGCGACGGGCAATTACTAACGCCGCAGCACAATCGCTAGACAATCCGTACATTTTCATGTACTTTACCAATCCAATCAAACTAGAATAGGCTGGATTTACTGTAATTAGCTCAATACCGCGATTCGACAGAATTGATTGAAGTAGTTCGTAAAATCTACTGTACGCCCAGCTAGATAGCATCCGAGCATACTTCCCTGACTCTTCACCTAATCGCTGCTTTTTCTCACTAAAATCTAATTCTTCGCAGACAACTGGACACTCAAAAGAAATAGCTAATGCTGCAAGTTGAAGACACGCATCAACAATTTGGGCATCTTGTTTACCACTTGGCAATCCCATCTGTAGCGGGATTTGTCCCTTAACCTTCAGGTTTCCCTCGTTATCAACATAAGCCCAGCCAATTGAGCCGGGGTTCATATCAATGCCTATACAACCATAACTAACGGAATGTGACTGTTGTTTTACAGCTTTTGGAGTGAACTGAACTGCTACCACCCATCTTCCGTTTTTATAGAAAAAGTGCCAAGTCTTTGAACCAGATTCCGGCAATCGGTTTATATTGCGATCAAAATCACCAATATTAGAACTGACTGTTTTACCAAATCTAGACTCTAGGCATTGAGGAACACGAATTGTGATTACTTGGCTATCCCACTGTGCAACTTGATTGCCATAGGATTCATCTTTAGATCCAACTATAAAAATATTGCCGTGTGGCACAGAAACCTTAAGGGGTTTGATTTTAAGATATTCTAATTTATTATTAAATAATGCTAGTTTACGTTTCTTTCCGTGAATCTGGAACCTTAAATGATTCCAATTGCTATTATGGTATTTTAACGAGCAAGATAGAGGAAAATTGCACCCTGTTTTAGAATACTGCCAGTTCTTTTTAGCGTAAAATTTTCGTGCTAATTTTAGCTTGCGTTCAGATGATTTAAGCCATTTCTCAATTGATTTTATCTTACCTGCAATAGTTTTAATATGCAGTTCTCTATGAGTCTTAGCAGCATCTACTCTCCCCTTGGAAAAACTGATTACACCGTTAGCGTGTCGTTTGTTAATGCCATAAGTTTTTTGTAAATGCGTGTTCCATTGAGATTTATTAAACTCATTACCTGGAAGCAAATGATTAACTGTTTCAATCGCTGCACTCCGAAAAATTGGTGCGTAAGACTCTAGAAACATTTCAAATTCGGTTTGCCCAAGTGAGTTCATTTCTGACTTTGGCGTGGGCAATCCTTTACAGTAGGTTAGAATTGACATTGATTCGACCCTCAATGTGTTTATTTCTCTATACAATACTACTCTTCTAGAGATTTTGCAAGATTTTCAAGGAGCTTTTTGTTCTTACTGGAGCGAGAGCCATATAGTCGTGCAGAAAAAACTGTTATGACTTCTAAAACATCTGATGCGAGGTCTTCCTCAAAGGTTGCATCCTCTTTCCTATTGAGAATTATGATTTCTGCGCCATGATATTCGCAAATTGCAAATACTAATTCCGAACCAAATCTCAATAAACGATCTTTATGAGTGATGACCAGTCTTGCAACCTCACCATCTAAGAGTGTTGTAATGAGCTTAGTCAATCCTTTTTTGCGGTAGTTCATCCCACTACCAAGATCCCGAATCACCTCGTAGCTCCATCCCATAGAAGCGCAATAAGCAGATAAAACGGCATCTTGTCTGTCTAGGTCTGATTTTTGGTCGTGACTTGAAACTCTTGCATAGGCTATTGTTTTTCCAACAGCTTGTTCTGCGAAGTCAGCAAGTTTATACCGACGATGACCTCCATCTGTTCTAACAGATTTAATTTTGCCTTCACGCTCCCAGCGCCTAATTGTGTCAACACTTACGGCTTTTAACTCTGCTAGTTCACCAATACTAATCAGTCTATCCACTCTTTACCCAGAATTACTTATTATAATTCTAGGTAAATCTATATATTCTGGCAACAGTTATCAACCCCTCTGCGTTATCTCAGAGGGGATTTATTTTTTGGATAATTTCCTTGCTGCTGCTGCATTGTCTGCTTCTGCGTACAAATCACCAACAATTTCTTGGAGAGACAAGTAGGCGCGTACTATGGAAAGAGCTTGACTTGATTCAACTCTGATTTGAGATTCTAAATCCATAGTTATTCCTCATGCTCTACAATTACTGTCTCTAAGTTTTCATGTTAACCGTCAACTAACAATTATCAACCATCAACTAACAACTACAGCAAATTTCAGGTTTAGGAGGTACATGCGTAAAACCCAAAACCCGCTCTGAGACGTTCCACCGGAACGTCTCTACGTGTATTTCATAACAACGCAATCTGCTGTATCAACCATCAACTAACTACTTCTTACAATTATCGCAATGTCCACAACGCAAGTTTTCAGCTTCTTTGTCAAAACCAAAGGCATTTAACAAAAATTGCCAGCGGCATTGTTTTGTTGTAAGATATTGATTCATTTGCTTTGCAGCATGTAATTGCGTCGTTAACTGCTTTGGTTTGCTTTCTTCAATACTGTAATTGAAAGGATCAAGCCAGTTTAACTGACCGCTGCTGTGTAGCAAAGAAAGAGCGATCGCACCATCGGGAAATTGTTTGGCTATTACATTTACTTCCCCTTTTTTCGGGAGTTTTTTGATTAATTGTTGTGCAGTTTGTTGTTGCGATCGCATCTGATCCTCAAAAAATCTTTGTCTTTGCTTATCCTCTGGATCTAACCATCCCGTAGGTTCACTAATCAACATCAACGCTTGCGCTGGTTTCCCATCTCTTCCAGCGCGTCCAATTTCTTGCACATACTCCGAAAGCAAATGTGGTGAGTGGAAGTGAATGACCCAACGTACATCTGGCTTATTTATCCCCATCCCAAACGCACAAGTACAAACAACAAACATGATTTTTCCACTTAGCCAACTCCCTTCTACTGCACGGCGTTCTTCTGCACCCAATCCCGCATGATAAGAAGCTGTAGAATAACCTTTTTCTCTCAACCACTCAGCTAAATTCTCGCTATCTCGCCGAGTACGTACATAAACTAACCCAGGTTCTTGTTTCCGTTCTTGAATAAACTTTAATAAATGTTGCTTTCTGCCTCTTGGTGTCCAGGCAATGCGAACACTAGGGTTAAGATTAGAACGGTATGGATTAACACGAAAAAACGCTGGTTTCTCTAATTTTAAGACTTCTTTAATAGTCTTTTGAGCCAGAGGATCGGCGGTGGCGGTAAAAGCGGCTACGCTGATGTGTGTTCCCTGTGGCTTAAATTTTAGCAGCGCTGGTCGCACCGCCTCCAATCTTCGATAAGCTGGTCGAAATGTATCGCCCCATTGTACCAGACAATGTGCCTCATCTAATATTAATCCGTTAATTTTTAATTGTGGCTGACACAATCTTTCCCAAACTGGCGGACTCAGTAAAGTTTCTGGTGATAAATACAGCAATCTTAGCTGTTGTCGTTCCAAAGCTTGCAAAACTGTACGTCGTTGGCTAGAAGGCAATTCACTATGCAAAAGCGCTGCACTCAAGTTGCGATCGCGTAGTTCCTGCACTTGATTTTCCATTAACGCTACCAATGGCGAAATTACTAGCGTTAATCCTGTTTGTAGCAGTGCCGGCAACTGAAAGCAAATAGACTTTCCGCCACCTGTGGGCATAATAATTAATGCGTCTTTTTCTGCCAACAAACAGCGGATGATTTCTCCTTGTGGTGGACGAAAATCATCATAACCCCAAATTTTTTGAAAAGCAGCACGGACATCTTCCCAAGCTGGGGGTTGATGTTGATTCATAATTAATGGTAGGTAAATGCACCCTTCTCCTTGCACACTTCATTTACATGACGTGAGTTATTAATATAGCTTGGGTATCAAGTTAAAGGTTCAGTATTTTATACAGATTAATGTATAAAAATTTTTAATTTCATTTTGACTACTCAAAATATGGCTGATATCAAGTTCGGATAATTAGTTATAATTCCCGCAGTTATTGCACCCCACCCCCAACCCCTCCCCGTTAACGGGGAGGGGAGCAAAAGCGTAGCTTTGGCGGGGTGGGGTTCTTCGGTTTTAATAAGTAGGGCTTGCTGAATAAATGTGTAATCTAGTCCAGATAAGGGGTTTAAGCCTTTTTTCACCAAACAAGTGCACTTGTTTAACATCTAGAGTCTCAAAACCCTTGCACAATCAAAGCGCGATCGCTAGGTAAAGAAAGGAAACTGAGCAACGAAACAACCATTTTGTAACCTGTGTGGCTTCTAGATTCGCTTTAAAGACTTATTCAGCAAGCCCTAAGTAATCAAGCGAACTTGATATGAAAGATGAGTAAAAATAAAGAACAGCTAACTTTTTTGTATACATCAAGCTACACCTAAAAAATTACCCCTAAGTTTCTCCGGAATAACCATAAACCATATGGATATTTTTTTATCTGCTAAAAAGTATCAATGAGATATCTAGATTATGGTGAAGGTAATTCCATGTCTTCTCAACAGACCGACCCTAGAATTAGGTGCAAGTCGTGAAGAGGTCAAACAAATGCAAATAGTTCTCAATGAACGGCTAAGGGAATTTGATACCGCATCGTCGTTTCCCCAAAATGTGGCGGAAACTGGCTACTTTAATCAAAACACTTTAATTGCGGTTAAATACCTGCAATGCCTGACTTTTTTACCAATAGATGGCATTGTCGGACCAAAAACTTGGGCTTTCTTGTGTGAGGGACCTGTTAGCTTGCCACGCTTGCATCTTGGTACTGCTAGTTCGGTAGTTAAAGCTGTTCAAGAGGCACTAAGATACGCTGGTTACTATTTTGGTGCAGTCGATGGTGTCTTTCAACAGAAAACTGCTGCTGCTGTCAAACATTTTCAGATATCCTGCCAAATGACCGCCGATGGTGTGATTAATCCTCAAACCTGGAAGGCGTTAATTAAGTTAGATGCTCATGGGAAATACTGTTACGTTAATATGATTGACAGCTGTTATGAAAAGCACGAGCATTGGGACGGAAATTTTTCTTACCTCAATTGGCATAATTGATGCATTTCATTTTATATGCACGCGAGTGTAATTTTGAAGCCTGCGTAGGCAGGCTTTGAACGTATAGCCGAATGGCACGCACGATGCACCATCGCCCGAAAAATACTCGCAATGAAGTACATATATAAAACCCCTCTTCTTGTAGAGACGTAGCACTGCTACGTCTGTTATGTGTATTCGATATTAGCCATAGGCTGTTGTAAGGCTCCTGTCTTTTGTCTTGTAACTACTAAGAACACAGCAACTCACCCAACCAATTTTCGACTTGTAAGCGCAAACGCCAGCTAAGTTCATCCTTACGAGTGCTTTTTAGCGGTAGTTGATTCAAAGCGCGGCGATAATCAGCGATCGCACAATTCCAATCGCCCCACAAATGATAAGTTCTGCCGCGTTCAGCTAAAATATGGTCTTCGAGTTGACCGAAAAGCAATGCTATCTCAAAAGCATCAATTGCTTCTTCGTATTGTTCCAAGTCACGTAAGGTAATGCCTCGGTTAATCTGTGCCCGAACATGGCTGGGGTGCAAATCAATTGCCCGATCGTAGTCGGCGATCGCTGATGTTAATTCTCCACAAGCCGCGTAATAATTTGCGCGATTGTTATAAGCGCTAGCTAACTTGGGGTTGAGGTGTAGTGCTTTGTTGTAATCCCAGAATGCTTTTTGTCTTTCACCACTTTGAAAATAAATCAGCCCCCGGTTATTATAGTCAACGGCATTGTGGGGATGACGGTTGATTAGTTGATTTAACAGAGCGATCGCTTCGGTGTAATCTCCAATTTGGGCTAATCTCAAAGCACAAGAGCGTAAGTAACTGTCTTTATTAGCAGATTCCCCGCTACTGTTAGCCTGATGCTGTTGAGCATTTGCTGTATTTTGGAAAACAGCTTTTTTTAAGTAATTTTGCTCACTCTCAGATGCTAAAAATGGGTTTGTATTCATATTTTCCTGCCTGAGCCTCTTGCTCTGTAAGATAAATTTATAATTTTCTTGTGAAGAGTGGTTTCGTCGGTGTGTCACTTGTTAAGGTGTCTATGAGTACTTGGGTACAAGTAATAAGAATAAGTGGGAGTGTTCGCCCTATACCAATAATTGATGCTTCAACCTGATAATAGATACTTCATCCCCAAGTCCTATTCCAGAAACAGCAATCTCTTAATCTAATAGACTAGTCACAAGTGAGAGCGACAACTTGGTAGAATGCCAACAAGCCCTTTATCGGGACTTGGGAGTAGTGGGTACGGGGAATTGGTAATGGAAAACTCCAAATTTACACAACCCTTCTTTCTCAATGACTTTAGGGGAACCTAAAAATCTCGACGGTTTATTATTCCCAGAAAATTTGCGATCATTCACATCAATAAAGAAATTTTTGCCAGAAAAGTAAGAATTTTCTTTCCGCTACCCCATTTCTGAATCTGATTTTTAAATTAAGAGCGAAGATTTTTTTATGACAACCGCAATTTCCTACGCCAACGCTCCCGACTTAGCCGATGATGATTACATCGCGATCGGCTTGGCTACATGCTTCATCAAAGAAGATGGAGAAGTTCATCAAGTTGAAGTTATAGAACCTATTCCCTCTGCGGCTTTAGAAGCAATTTTTAAAGGTATTCCCACCTCGTATAAGTTGGCTTGTGGGACAACTTTAGGATCTGTGTTGGACGGAGATACGCTTTCTTTACCAGATGGCTTTCCGGATTCAGCTCAATTTGGAGAGGAATTTGTGCCCAGAGCGTTTGCAGCTGCTCGCACTTACAAGCGTCGCGAAGTCGCAAAATCCCTGATTCCTCTGGGTACAACTTATACAGAGTTTAAGTATTCCACCGATCGCAAGCGGGTACTAAATGCCAAACGAGTTGTTAACAAGGAAGATAACGTTAAACAACATTCTCATACCCACAAAGTTCTTTAAAAGATTCAATAAGGTTGTTCGTTGTTAGTGGTTAGTGGTTATTTGTTGGTTGTTACAGCATATTTGAGGTAAATGAGGTACATGCATAAAACCCAAAACCCTTTAAAGACGTTCCGCCGGAACGTCTCTACGTGTATTCAATAAAAACGCAATCTGCTGTATTTGGAGCGTTGTTGGTTGTCAAAAAGTACTCCTATCCACCAACCACCACCATCCACTAACCACTATCCACCAACAACCAACGCTCCTCTATTTACCGATAGTTTGTAAATTGTAGAGCCACGGGGTAGTCTTCTTGCTTCAATCGTTGAATCACAGTTTGCAAGTCATCTTTATCTTTAGCGCTAACCCGCACAGCGTCACCTTGAATTGACGCTTGTATTTTTTTGAATTCGTCACGAATCAATTTAGAAATTTGCTTGGCAATTTCCTGGCTAATGCCTTTTTGGAGTTTGATTTCTTGACGGACGCGGTTTCCGCTGGCTGATTCAACTTTGCCAAAATCAAATATTTTTTGAGAAAGACTGCGCTTGGCGGCTTTTTCGCGCAGGATGGTGTGTACAGACTCTAAAGTAAACTCGCTGTCGGTGCCGATGGTAATCTTGTCTTCGCCTAATTCGACAGTAGTTTGAGAGTCTTTAAGATCGTAACGGCTTTTAACATCTCGGACAACTTGATCGATAGCGTTGACCAATTCTTGTCTGTCAAAATCACTAACAATATCAAAGGAATAGGTAGAAGCCATAGAACGTTTTGGATTAGGGACAAAGGGGACAAGGGGGACAAGGGGGACAAGGGGGACAAGGGGAGCAAAATAATTCTTTTTTCCTAATGCCCTATGCCCAATGCCCCATGCCCTATTAGCTAACTTGAATTATGCTGAGGGCGAAAAGAGTACCCCAACTGAGGGAGCCAACAGCAAACATGAGCGATCGCATTAGGGGTATATTCAAAATATAAAAGATTGAGTATAGCAACCGAGCCGCAACAAAAGCGATCGCTGCGATTACTGCAATAGGAGAATTCACACCAGTTACGTATGCCATCAAAGCTGCGGCAGCAAAAATCATGAATCCTTCAAAAGAATTTTGATGTGCCCAAGTAGCTCTTTGCGCGTAATCAGGAAGTTTGTCAAACATAGCGCGGGGAGCAGACTGATCGTATCCCACACGCATACGAGCATAACCCACTACCAAAAACGGCAGATAAATTAGCACCGCAGCGGCTGCGATCGAGTACAAAAGAATAGTCATTGGTTATTAGTCCAGAGTCATTAGTTATTAGTCATTAGTCAAGAGTCATTGGTCAGTGGTCAAAAATACACATACCAACGACACTCGTACCAATAACTAATGACTAATCAAAGTAGAACAGTGTCACCACTTTTCTTTGTTCTTCCGCTTCACCACAAGTTTGCAACAAAGTGCGACTGTCGTGAAAAGCAAAACAAATTAATTGTTGGCAACGAGAAACAATTTCCTTGTTACACAGGTAACTAGCTTCACCAAGAGACAGATGATCGTTACTGGGATTTTCAACCAGATGCATTACCTGTTCTAATTGCTGGCGTGATTCATTGGGCTGGCGTTCCAAGCTTTGGGGTAGAATCACCGTTAATAAATTGGCATCAGCCCGCATTGCTCCCCGGATGGCAGCTGAATTGGTACCTGTGGCACCAGAGGTGATAATTCGATTCCCTGATAAAACCAGGGCATAGGTCATCATCTCAATGAGGCTTTGATGCGTAATCGGAACGTGGCGCGAACCTAGCAAGGCGATTCGTTTAGAACCTGTTTGCTGGATAGTTGCCAGTTCTTGGGCTAATGTATCGAGGTTAATAAGGTCTATGGACTGACTCAAAGATGGACAGAATCAGATTAAACAACCCAGTTATTCTACCAAATCAAGGTAAATGTAACACTACTTATGGTTAGACATTGCTAGATTTACTGGATTAATCAGCTTAGTAGCTTGATGGCTTCCTCACACCAAGCTAGCCAATGAGTTTCATAATTAACACCATTGAGTAGTGTTAGGTACTGAAACTTTGCTTGTTCTGCTAGTTGTTCAGGATTCTGAAAGTACCGCTGCTCTAATTTTTTGTATGTTGACAATTTTTGTTGATGAGAAGCGCGGTGATGCTCTAGTAGTTCATGTCATAAGTTTTGAGGGGTTTCAACTTACCAAAATAATTGATTTTTAAGGCTTTGGAAATTTGATTACCCATCAGAATTAATGACATGGACTACTAGTTCTGCCAATATTGTTTCGCGAGGGGCAACGTAGCCGGCAAAAAGCTTTACCAGTAAATCATCTTTAATTGGTGTAGGTTCACAAGGAGTAGCAATCCACTCGTTAAGCTGCTGTTCTCCAGACTCTGTGACACGGTAAAGCTTTTTATCTGGGCGTCCTTCTTGAAGAATTATCTCGGCAGTTATCCAGCCGTTATCCTCAAGTTTGGACAACTCCCGATAAATTTGCTGATGACTAGCTGACCAGAAAAAGCCCACAGAGCCATCAAATCGCTTTGCCAAGTCATACCCACTACAGGGAGACTCAATTAACACCGTCAAAATTGCCCAGCCCAATTTGCTGCCTTGCGGTTGTATTGGGCTGGTGTCTTTTCGGGAAACGTCGAAGTAAGAAAAAAGTGTCTTGCTTGATGGTAGCTGTTCGTTGAGCTTTGGCTTGAGCGCACAAATCAAGCGTGCCTCAAGGGTTTTGAGAATTGAAGGCTCTTCACATTGCAGCCAAGCCAGCTTTACATTTCCTAAATCATTCAGTTGTTTAAATCTATGATGCGATATCCAACGACGGCAGAGGGCAGCAGTCCTACCTACGTAAAGGATTTCCCCAGAACCCGAAACAGCAAAATAGATGGCTGGGCAGTCAGGGAGATCCGCTTTTTTGTCCAAGGGAAGCGAGGGCAGTTTCAGAGGGTCAATTGCGCCTAAGTCTATTTTCTCGTGGTTCCAGTGCATAAAGAAACTGAATGACTTGCATTGCCATCAATAAAGGTTGGCGTGTGACATTTATGCTAATTGTCACAATTATTAATCTACGGTAAAGCCACTGCTGGATTTAAGCCGAGTTGAGACAGCAAGCGGTCAATATCGAAATGTTCAGCCATCAATTGACTAATGCAATGAACTTTAATTGGTTCGTGGACGCGCACTTGCCCAAAAGTGCGATCAATAATTTCCACAGTGGTGAGGGTATCTAGGTCAACTGACAAAATGGGGATTTCTAGTTCTTCAGCGCGATTGAGGATGAAAGGGGGAGGTGGGAGTTGTCCGGTAAGGATGAGACATTGGGTGGAAGTTTCCAGAGCTGCTTGTTGAATTTCCACGCGATCGCCTCCTGTAACTACCGCCATATTTCGCCGTTTGCGGAAATACTTCACCGCCGAGTTGACATTCATCGCTCCAATTGCTAAACTTTCGACCATTAAATCTAGGCGATCGCTACGACAAAGAACTTCGGCATTTAACTGCTTGACCAGTTCGCCAACGCTGACACTGCGTAGTAAGTCATTTTTTGGTAACATTCCCAGTACGGGAATATTTTGTTGTTCCAAAAACGGACGCAACACAGTATCAACAGTTTCTATTTCGGCTATGGGGATATCGTTGATGACAACACCAATTAAGCGATCGCCTACACGCTGTTTTGCAGATAACAGCCCTTCAACTGAAAGCAACGATTTATAACGACATACCAACAACACACCTGCATCAACAATATCAGCCACTTGCAGCAAAGACAAGTCAAATAAATTGCCTTCTGACAAATCGCCAGGACCTTCCAACAATACCAAATCACCTCTCGATATTTGTAAATATTGCTGTGCCAAAGTGGCACGATAATCAATTTTGTCTTCTCCACGCAAGCGTTTTTGTATAGCTACTTCATTGAAAGCAAGCATTGTTGGTGCAATTCGGTTAGAAGGTAAATTGAGGCTGTTGGCAATAAACTGCACATCTTCCTCAACTACGCTTCCTTCAAATTCACTCAAACTTGTACCTAGCGGTTTACCGTAGGCAATATCTAGTCCTTTTTTCTGTAGCTGATGCGACAAACCTAAAATTGTGGCAGATTTGCCACTGTAAGTTTCGGTTGAGCCAATGAGCAAATACTTAGCGGATTTTGGCACACATGCACTCCTTATTTCAAAAGAAAGTAGAACCAAGCTAGATTTTAATTCTAGGTCGAACTTTGCACTTCCCGGTTGCTACTAAATTCGTTGAGTCATGCGATCGCCCAAATTTCAAGGACACTTTCTAGCTCAAAATCCTACCTTTTTTGGGCGAAGTTGCTAAAACAGACAATTATTGAATTATATTTCCCCGCTTTGCCTGGTTTATTCCTCTACACGCAGCAGTTTGCGGTAAAATGCTTGTGAAAAATCAGTCATGCGATAACGTTTATAATTTTCCATCAGTTCAATTAAAAAATTAATAAACTCGAAACTTGCCATCATCACTTCATAACTTAACTCCGCGTCGCCATCAAACTGGAATCGGCAACGAGTTAAATCTGAAGGTAGGGTGGCAATATTCCAAGTAGCGACAAAGGGAACATGCTCGCTGCCTTCTATTTTGCGTTTTCCCTCCAAAACCCCTTTTTGATAAAGACTGATGGCATAACGCAAAAAATCGCGTTTGCTGCCCTGAACGTAAGGTAAGTAAACGCTTGCTTGTTGTTGAGTTGCTGGCTGGAGTTGCTCAAAAGACATAATTTAATACTTCTCAAGTTAGTTGACAACCGGGGATGTAAGTACCCGTGAATAGTGTTCCCAAAAAATTGTTATGCATAACTATGGGGAGGGGGAAAGGGCGAATGGGGAGGGGAAAAGGGGAAAGGGGAAGGGGGAAAGGGGAAAGGATGAGAAATATAGAGTTATTTGAATAAATCCGTATTTTATTTCCATCCCTTTCCCCTGCGCTCTTAGCGCTTCCCCTTTCCCCTTTCCCCCTTACCCCTTTCCGGTATTTCCGTCCCTTTCCCCTGCGCTCTTAGCGCTTCCCCTTTCCCCCTTTCCAGTAATGGTTGGTAGAATAACCACTAGCCACCCAACAACCATTACCAAAAGAATGTTGACTGTTGGTTAACTCCGTTTAAAGATGTCTTAAGGAAAACTTTTAGTGGGTTTACACTATGGCTCCGCTGGTTGCAAATTATTACTTGACGTATCGCTGTAATGCTCGCTGTCACTTTTGCAACATTTGGGCATTAGAACCGGGCAAAGAAGCTGATTTTGAAACGATTAAGCGTAATTTAGAAGATTTACGCCGTTTGGGGACTAAATATGTAGATTTTACAGGTGGCGAACCTTTATTACGACATGATGTCGGGGAGATTTATACAGAGGCAAAACGTCAGGGTTTTTATACCAGCATGACGACGAATACAATTTTGTATCCAAAAAAAGCTAAGGAAATTCAAGGTTTAGTAGACTTTTTGAATTTCTCCTTGGATGGTGCGGATGCAGAAACTCACGATCATTCACGCGGGGTGAAAATTTTTGACAATTTGGTAGAGTCGGTAGCGATCGCTAAATCCTTGGGAGAGTATCCGGTACTAAATCATACCGTTACTGCCCAAAATTACGATCGCATTCAAGAAGTCGCAGAATTAGGACAAAAACTAGCTGCTCGCGTCTGGCTAAATCCTGCCTTTACGGCTTATGACCAATACAACTCTAATAAAAACCCCACCCCAGAAATGGTAGCGGCAATCGAAGCTGCTGCGAGGAAATATAAAAATGTCGGGTACAATAAGGCTGCATTGGCTTTTATTGAAGCTGGGGGCAATGACACCAAAAATCCCCGCTGTAAGGCGGTGGATGCCGTAATTGCGATTTCTCCCAATGACGAGCTGCTACTACCTTGTTACCATTTTGCCCAAACCGGAGTTCCGATTAACGGGCGACTTTATGAACTCTATCGTGAGTCTGAAGAAGTGGAAGAGTATCGCCAATCTCAAGGTAAGCTAAAAGTGTGTGAAGGTTGCACGGTTTGGTGTTACCTGATACCTAGCTTCTTTATGGGTGTAGACAAATACTGGTTATTGAATCAAGTAACTTATGCCAGCGAATTCCTGGCCCGAAAACGATTCTTACAACGAGCTTGACCCGCTCAACTCATTATTTTCTGACCTATCGGGAGATGATGAGTTGGAGATAAAAGAGGTAGAAACCGATCCTGTGTTTGTACCATCCCGGTTTCAAGGTCGGAGAAAAAAAGCCGCTCTAGTTTTGACTGTTGTCTGGAGCGGCACGATCGCTTTACATTTAGTTTCTTGGGGTTCTATTTTTATTCTAGGATTGACCACTGTCTTAGGAATTCATGCCCTGAGAATTGTGTTTGCTAGACCGGGCAAAGAACACTTAGTAGGGGAAAATAATTTCTTCCCCTATGAAGAGGAAATGCTGGGTAATTTACCAAAAGTATCTGTGTTGGTGGCGGCTAAAAATGAAGAAGCAGTTATTGCCAATTTAGTCAATAATCTTTGTAATCTAAAATACCCGCAAGGTGATTACGAAGTCTGGATAATTGACGATAATAGCAACGACACAACGCCGCAGCTATTAGCACAATTAACGGAAAAATACAATAACCTAAAAGTATTAAGACGTTCAGCCGAAGCAAGTGGCGGTAAATCAGGGGCATTAAATCAAGTTTTGCCACTGACGCAAGGGGAAATTATAGCGGTGTTTGACGCTGATGCGATTGTGTCGCCAGACTTGTTATTGCGGGTAATACCCTTGTTTGCCAAAGAAAAGCTGGGCGCGGTGCAGGTACGAAAAGCGATCGCCAACGCCAAAGAAAACTTTTGGACAAAAGGTCAAATGGCAGAAATGGCAGTTGATGCCGTTTTCCAAAAGCGACGGATTGCCATTGGTGGAATCGGCGAACTGCGGGGAAATGGTCAATTTGTCCGGCGCGAAGCCCTGGAATGTTGCGGTGGCTGGAATGAAGAAACCATCACCGATGACTTAGATTTGACATTCCGCTTGCATCTAAACGACTGGGATATTGATTGTGCTTTTAATTCAGCGGTGGAAGAAGAGGGCGTCACGAATGCGATCGCTCTTTGGCATCAGCGCAACCGTTGGGCAGAAGGTGGATATCAGCGGTATTTAGATTATTGGGATTTGATTGTTCGTAACCGCATGGGGAGAAGTAAAACCTGGGATTTGCTGATGTTTTTGCTGATTATGTATATTTTACCGACAGCAGCAGTACCAGATTTATTGATGGCGATCGCTCGTCATCGTCCACCAATTCTCAGTCCAGTCAGCGGCTTGACACTTACCATGTCAATGGCGGGTATGTTCGCAGGTCTAAAGCGGATACGTCAAGATAAAGAGAAAAAATTTCGCGTTTCCAGCTACTTTGTCCCCTTGCTTCAGACATTACGCGGAATTATATACATGTTCCACTGGTTTGTAGTCATGAGCAGCACCACTGCCCGTATGTCAGTCAGACCAAAGCGGCTCAAATGGGTGAAAACAGTGCATCAGGGGACTGGGGATTAGGGACTGGTGACTGGGGACAAGGAAGCAGGGGAGGCAGGGGATGCAGGGGAGGCAGGGGGAGATGAGGCAAATAGTTCTTTTTTCCCAATGCCCAATGCCCCATGCCCAATGCCCAATGCCCCATGCCCTAATCTTCATCCACTTCCGGTTCTTCTAACGAATCAGGTGTAGTTGTATCTGACACTTCTACAACTTCTTCTGTGAAGCGGATAATTTGACCATCAAAAAAATTCGCAATATATCGAGCTGCGATCGCCACTTTATCAGCATTTTCCATATCATCAACGGTTGCTGATGGGGAAAGCGGTGGAGGCATTTGCACTGCTTGGGGAACTGAAGGAGATTCAGTTTTTGCAGGAGGTTGTTTTGCTGGCACCGTTACTTCTGCTGCCGGCGGTGTTATGTTATCGCTTTGAGTTTTGGTTTGATAATTCGGTGGAGGCTCCGCTTTAACGCTGTTAGGCTTTGGGGGGGCAGAAGGTGGTGAACCGTTGATTAATTCTAGATTTACTTTTATCTGACGCTGGAAAGCCTTTTCAAAGGCTGTGGTAATTAACTGCGGCTCTGCCTGAAACTTTTTATACCAATGCGGAGATTTGATTCCAATCCGGGCAGCATTACCATCAAACTCTATCAGATGGCACATTTGACTCAGCAATGAACGTTTAGGAAGTGGTAGGTCACTCACTACCTTTTGCCAAGTTTCTGCAAGTGAAGCATCGTTGGATTCCGGAGGGGTTTCTGGTGGGGGACTGGGAGAAGCCTGCTGTGGGGGAGATGAGGGAGTTGAGGGAGTTGAGGGGGATGAGGGAGTGGGGGAAAGATGATTGCTTGGTGATGCTGTTGGGGTAGCGATGGGTGCTAGGTTTGTAGGTGCGGGTTGAATGTTGGCACTGGGTAATAAGCCTAGCAATGTTACTTCTAACCACAAACGCGGCTGAGTGGTGTTTTTGATTTGCACTTCAGCGGTTCGTAGGTGTTGCTGTCCTGTCAAGATTGTAGTTATGTCTAACTTTTGAACGAATTCAACGATCGCTTTCCAAGTTTGGTCTGTACAAGTAACTAAATCTTGGCGTTTGGGTGCACTTTTAGCGATGAGTAAATCGCGGTAGAATGCGGCAAGATTCTGAAGAATAGTTAAAGGTTCGCGACCACGGTCAAGGACTTTGCGGGTGCTGTCAAGAACAGCTTCAGGATTATTGTCAGTGATCGCGTTCACCAATACCAGCAAATCTTGTTCGCTTACCGAACCGACTAAATCCCAAACTCTCTCTGGTGTCACTTCACCGGCTAATAGTGCTAATTGGTCGAGCAAACTTTCTGCATCACGCAATCCACCTTGAGCAATTTGGGCAACTAATTTTACAGCGTCTCCAGAAATATTGATATTTTCTTGGCTGGCGATCGCTTTTAAATGCTTCACCATTGCTTCTACTTGAATTCGCCTAAAATCAAACCTTTGGCAGCGAGAAATAATCGTTGGTAAAACTCTTTGCGGGTCTGTTGTCGCTAAGACAAAGACAACGTGCCTCGGTGGTTCTTCTAATGTCTTTAGTAGCGAATTAAATGCCGCATTACTGAGCATGTGACAATTATGGACTAACAGACCGTTAGCCACAAAGTTGTGATTATGCTCAACTTCAATATCATAAACTTGCTCAACTCCAGCGAGGTGCACAGATTCGACCGTTTCCAAACTTGTAGTCCATTGCGGGTATGGAATATTCGTTGTAAGCGCTTTAGCGCTTATTTTAGGCACTAAAGTGCCTACTACGAGCCTAAATTTAGCATCCACACTCGCAGGGGATAGTATCTTCGCTCCTTTTTTCAGGTGTTTTGCTGGTATCCATCCGTCAACTGTCCTGATTAAATGATTACCCGTACATCTGATTTCTTGGTTTGTTGTCTTGATAACCAGAGTCTGACGTTTTCCCTGGTCTAACCATCTGACAACTTTTTGGAATTCCCACTTTCGATTTGCATCATTGTAACTGAGAACCTTTTTACCCTGAATGTTAGAGTCATCAATCCTAACAAGACCTTCACTGGTTAAAACTAGAGAGTCTCCTGTTAAACACTCATCAATGACATAAACTTTATAGCGACATTGAACCGGGGCAAACTGCGCCTTTTCAATGAGTTCGCGGATATTATCGACACCAGTATTACTGGCGGCATCAATTTCAATTACATCTAGAGAATAGCCTTTAGTGATACCCTTACAGACATCGCAGATGCCGCAAGGTTCTGCTGTGGGTTTGTCACTATTAAGACAATTGAGGGATTTGGCGAGAATTCTGGCACTCGAAGTTTTCCCGGTACCTCGTGGACCAGTAAATAAATATGCTGGGGCTATTTTAGCTGTACGAATGGCGTTAGTGAGAGTAGAGGCGATCGCCTCTTGACCCACCAGTTCAGCAAAACTCTTTGGGCGATACTTGTGGTGCAGCGGTTCGTAAGACATGGAATTGAAATGTCAATGCCAATTTAGGGGACTGGTTGTACTGGGGACTAGGGATTGGGGAATTACCGCGTTTCCTTGGTTAATTAGTAGCACTCAAAAGAGTTTGCATGAAACCATTTTAAACTTACCGCCCAATGTTTAGGATACCTAAATTGCCGCTAATAATTGTCTTCCTTCTTCCTGGACTTTAGACTAAAAGTTAATTTTCATATTGTTTCTGAGGCTCTAAAATACTCACCGAAAGATCAACCACTTGGGTATCTGAAGCTGTCAAGACCGCAACAACTGGTTCGCATCTGTCTACCTTGCCATCGTCTTGGGTATCCTTAACTTTGGTTTGGCTTAAAACCATTGCCACCAGCACAAAAGTTCCGCCAATCAGACCGCTTATTCCTAACTTCTCGCCAAGCAGCAAAAACGAGAATATTGCTGCGAAAACTGGCTCAAGGGTGTAGAAGAGCGCTGCTTCAGAAGCCGAAACCGAACGTTGAGCAATCGCTTGCAACCAAGTATTTACAGCAGTACCAATCACACCCAGGTAGATGATGGCAGGGAGGTTGTTATGTATTACCTCAAGCTGCCCAACTAGTTCAGGACCTACCCAAAATGCACCCAGCAATGTTATGACCCATAGCTGAATTGCGGTTAGTGCTTGAGATGGGTGGTGTCGCGTAGCAGACTCTAGTACCAGCAGGTAAATTGAGTAGACGAAGGCTTCGCAGAACATTAAGAGATCACCGATAACTAAAGCTCCACTTTCCCAAGACATTACCCCAATACCACTGAAAGCAAGGAAGGCAGCAAGGAAAGTCTTAGGTCGTAAGGGCTGACCGAGGAGCAACCCCAGTAGTGGTACTAAAATTGTGCTCAGGCTAGCAATAAATGCTGCTCTGTTGGCATGTATGGTTTCTAGCGCCACTGCTTGGGTAGCAATGGAGCTAAAGAGTAGAAGTCCTAATAGCAAGCCATCCTTTAAGAGTTTACTGTTTATACTGCGTAACTGGGGTGTAAAAATCACAGATGCCATCCCAAACCGAACAGCAATTAATGCAGCTGGCGATATGCCCCTGACAGCATCCTCGACCAAGGGGAACGTCGTACCCCAGATTAGAGTGATAACAACTAGCAGTATTAAGCCCTGAATATACGAAGCTTTTTGCACTGTTTGATAATGTTTTTACTTAAGAGTTCATTTTTTCTAACTTTAACAGAAACTCACAAACAGAATTTGACCGAAAATATGGGATACAAGCCCCGTCCTTCAATGAGCCGGCTTTTTATTAATTTTTAATTTCCTAATCAAATCTCTAAGCACATCAGATTTTGTCCTCCCAGACGATTCGCAGTACTCTTCAAGATGTGCCAGTTCTTCTTCTGTTAGTCGAAAAAATACACTTTTATTCATTGTATTTGTATGTCGATATGATATACAATAATAGCAGGATTAAAGGAAAAACAATGAAAGCCAGATATGAATATCGTTTCTATCCAACAGACCAACAACAATCATGGCTGTCTCAATTGTTTGGTTGCGTCCGTGTGGTTTGGAACGATGCCCTGGCTATCTGCAAGCAATCAGAAAAGTTGCCAAGCAATAACGACTTGCAAAAATTAGTAATCACTCAAGCAAAGAAAACTGTTGAGCGACAATGGTTGTCTGAAGTTTCTAACGTCCCATTACAACAGTCTGTAGCTGATTTGGGCGTTGCATACAAAAACTTTTTTGATTCTTTAAAAGGGAAACGCAAAGGTAAAAAAGTTGGTACTCCCAAATTTAAAAAGAAAACCAATCAGCAATCAGCACGGTTTAGAATAGTATGTCAAAACAAACTTGAAGTCCCTAACTGCCCTACGTGATTTTTTTACCAAGCCCCTTTAATCGAGTAGTATTGGGTCATAGCCTATTAGCAAGACATCTCTTTTTCCTTGATGGCAGTTATCTTCGGACTCTATTGGAGTAACTGCGTGCATGGTACGAGGTTCTTCAAAGTAAATAGAGTCAAAATGAGTTAACTGAGTCCATTGATGTAAGAGTTGTTTCCTATCGTCATACATCAGGAAAGTTCCTCCACTAATATTTTCTCGTTGAATAAGGTGTTGACTAGTTAACATTTCTCCATCTTGATGGATACCTTCAGGTGTAGGTAAACCTACGATACCTGGTTCCGCTATAATACGAAGCTGATGAATTCCCACTTTCCAAAGAAGCCCGATAAATTCTTCTTTAATAAAGAATTGCTTAAAGTTGAAGAGAATCAATTCTTTAAAGAAAATGTTATTAATTGTGTGAGGATGTAGCGGGGCAAATACTCGCTCTATCCCACCATTCATTAGATTGTAATCCTTGCTTTGAAAGTAACTCGTATTAGGCTGGTATTCTAATTCACCAGTCAGGGGTTGAAAATTGAAAGTACCGAAACGTCGAAAACGATATTTTCCATTATCTGCCATGCATTCATCAAGTACTAAATCATCCCAGGTCTTCATGAATATATCTTTATGAAATTCAAGACTCTTATCGAAAAAAAAGTCTTCGCCAGAAATACAAGAAAAACCTTTCTCAAGAACTTCAGAGCAAATATTCTGATTTACACATATAGCATTCATAACTTCACTGATTCGATTTATTAGCTTTGAGTTAATCATTATTCCAACGGATTTGTTCTAAATTCTTACCAAGCCCTTTGGGGCGGGAACAGGGAACAGGGGGAAAATTGACCCCCTCGTGAACGGTTACCCGAAAAATGGATGAGATATGAAGCAATCAAACTAACCCGCTTTTGTCACTTTCGGAAAACAATAATCGAAGCGAAATCCTGTGACAAAACAGGGCTAATGAAAGTAGATGTAACTTTTCTCATTTGCCATAATATTCTCAAACCAGAAGTCACCATGTACTTGTGTATAAGGAACTTTGTAGTTTGCTAGCTTGGTACATGCTGCCTTCGATTAAGTTTTGACAAGATTGTCACAAGGCTCACTAAATCCGTACTCTTCAAGTTGACTGTCCCGCCGCACATCACAGGTTACGCAGTGAAATGAACCACCAAACGTATACACATGACGGAAATCAACAGGAATCACCTCAAATCCCAAATCTTTTAGGAGTTTCTGCGTCGGTTCTTCTTGCTTTTCCACGACAACCCGTTTTGTATCTAAGCAGAGAAGATTCATACTAATCCACTTGCTAGCAATGGGAAGTTTCCAAGAGTCTGGCGTGGTGGGTTGTGTTGCTTCGACCAAATCCCAACCAGCTTTCTTGAAGATTTCACTTTGATAACATGGTCTTTCCGGGTTAACTAGGGCTAATCCAGGCTTTAGGGGCATAAGGCTTGCATCAATGTGCATTGGATTGAAATCCTTGAACTTGAGTATATGAACCCTAAACTGGTCGCCCAGATGCTGCTTGAGCCAAGTAATTCCTATTTCGTTCGTGACGTGAGTGCGCTGTACAAATAGATCGCGCCCACAACGGATAATATCAGCAGCATCAAAGCAGGGTTCAAACTCCGTGGTTACATACCGTCCAATTTCAACCAATGCTTCCTGCTCTTCTGGCGATTTGGCAGCAAACTCAAAATCGTAGAGTTCATCTGACATTAAGGGTTTTGGAACTGCTGTCCATTTGGCTCCTCCTAAAAGGTACTCTTTCATCAAGGAACGATAAGCACGATATTCAAAAAAACGCGATCGCCACGCCATCGGAGCCTCGATAATTTCATTGCCGATCACAATCAGGACATCGCGAGGCATGGCAGCATACAACCCAGAAGCTTCAAAATCTGGAGTTTTATACAACTGAGAAAAGTCAATTCTATCTGGTCGCCGCACGGTTACACCTTCGGCTTCTAAAATCTTGCAGAACTCATTGAGTTCTTTTGACGCTGCCTCAACAAGGTCTTCAGAGAAAGGTTGACCTCCATACTGTTGAAAAAAACTCCAGTATCTGGGTGGCGCATCCACCTTAACATTCGCTTCAAATTGAGGTACGGCAGCGCCTTCAACTCGACCGACAATGACTTCTTGCAGAGTGTCCCATTCATTGTAGCTGTTTACTACACAGAGCTTTCTGTCAGAAATTGTGCTTGGATCTGTTCTTGATGGTAAATCTGTTATCATCTTGTGGTTTTTTCAACTTTCAAGATATTACTCCTTTCCGGCACATTGGCAATCAGGCAGGCAACAAAATTCATTTCATATAGATTGTTACGATTTATTAATTTTTAATTTAGAAATTCTAATTCCCAAAGCGCTTAAGCGATCAAGTGTGTCGTAGACATCGCTACAATCTTAAAATAACCAACACTCAGGGGTGTAGCAGATGCTCAATAGGCTCCTTCACTGGCTTAAAAGGTTTTTTCAACGCTTGTTTGGCAAAAAGCAGACTTCATCGTCATCTGTGGCTGATGTTCAAAAACAACCTGCTCCACCCCTGACAGATACGGATCTGGAATTTCTCTTCAGCGAACTTTTAGAAGGTGTACATCAAGCACGAGGGCAAGCTTGGGCGCTGAAGTGGCTAGATAATATTGAACATCGCATCTCAACTGAACGTTGGCTGGAATGGTTACAGCACTTTAGTGAAAAATTGCTCGCTTCCCCTGCACCTAATAATGAATTAGCATCTCGCATGGTGGATCTGGGTGAGTTGGAAGTGGGCGGAGTCGGCGATGCTGCTTATGATATTGGAATGCGGCTGTTGACACGCAATGTAAGTGAACCAGTATGGGAGTATGACGGACCAGATGGGATCAAGACCACTCCTCTACCCAAACAAACGAATCAAGCAACAGAAAGCACCGCAGAATTAGAAACTCTGCCGAAAAAAGAATTAGCAACCAATCCTGCACCCCCAGAAGAGTCAGAAATTCTGCCGGAGGAAGAGTTGCAAACCGTCACTCTAGACGAGTTGTTTGTGATGTTGCAGCAGGATGAAGGCTTACGTAAGCAAATTTCCCAACAGTTAGGAATTGAGACAGACGATCCGCAATTGATTGTCCAGGAATTGTTTAATCAATTTCAAGCTGGTAATAAATAGGACTGGAGACTGGGCAATGGGCAATGGGCAATGCAAAATAAAGAAGCGGCTGTAAGTGATGCGCGTTCTATTCTAATAGGATTTTTTCTATGCCAATGCCCAATGCCCAATGCCCGATGCCCGATTCTCTTTTATAATCTACTAGGTTTTTACGTGATGGTTGCTTTTTTTAACATAGCCCTCGTTAAAATCTATGAGAAACAACATCCAGAGTGCGGCAGATGCTCAAGCGGCTAATACAGTGGCTGAATAAATTTTGGAAACGCGTCTTTGCCAGGAAACGGACACGTTCTCAAAACCGGATCAAAAGACAAAATGTGGTGCATCAAGCACCGGAACTGACAAACGCCGATCTTGAAGTCTTGTATAACCAACTGCTAGAAGGCGTATATCAGGTACGAGGACAAGAATGGGCGCAGAAATATCTGCAACGGATGGAAAATCGGATTAGCATTGATCGCTGGCTTGATTGGTTGCTGAGTTTTGGCGAAAAATTGTTAGCATCACCTGCACCGAATAATCAGTTAGCAACGCGAATGGTGCAACTAGGTGAACTTGGTGTCGGCATAATTGGCGATCTTTCTTATGATATTGGTATCCGATTGTTGACGCGGAACTTAGGGGAAATTTATTTTGACGAAAACGAAGAAGATGCTGAACATACAACGTCTACAGCAATTCTCACCTCTATTGAAATTGGGTCTGGGGAAAACTTTGAAGAACTGGAATGGGATTATGAAGCACCTGAAACTGTAACTAGTACTGAGGATGTGCCAAGCGCTTCCGCAAAGGGAGGAAGAATAGAAAACGGCGAATTAGTATGGGAGTTTCAAGCACAAGAAGTTGAAAGTAGAACGTTTACACCAGAGGAAACTCAAAGCGAAGAAGAATTGATAGAGAACTTCGGCGAACTGGTATGGGAGTATCAAGCGCCAGAAGTTGAAAGTATAACACCTGTTGTGGAAGAGGTAATAAGCGATCGCCTAATATCTATTAGCGAAACGTTGATGGAAAACAGCCCAGAAGCAGGAGCAGAAAGAACTTGGGATGAGTCGTTAGCACATTTAGAACCAGATGTAGCCCAGACACTTGATGAGTTGTTGGTCAGATTAGACCAAAGTACCAGTTTAGTCCAGCAACTTGCTTCCGGACTGGCAATTCAACCATCTGAATCAACACAACTAATTAGTACTGATACTCAAGCGCAAGAATGGTTTTATCAAGGACTTCAGCGAGCCAAAACTGGTGATTTGTCAGGGGCGATCGCTTGTTACGATCAAGCTTTACAAATTAACCCATCGATGTATGATATTTGGTTTAACCGAGGTTTGACATTATTTCACTTAGGAGAGTTTGAAGAAGCGATCGCCTCTTATGACAGAGCGCTGTTAATCAAACAAGACTCTCCTAAGGCTTGGTACAATCGAGGCGGTATCTTAGGCGAATTAGGACAATTTGAAGAAGCGATCGCCTCCTTGGATGTCGCACTGGAAATTCAGCCAAACTACGAAGAAGCTTGGTCTAGCCGAGGTTTCGCACTACTGAAATTAGGAAGGCTATCAGAAGCTGTTTTTAGTTACGACAAAGCACTCGAATTGCAACCAGACGACCCTCAAAATTGGTATTACCGAGGAATTGCACTTGCCGTAGATCAACGAAACTCCGAAGCGATCGCCTCTTACGATAATGCACTTTTAATTGATCCAGATTATCCTGAAGTCTGGATCGACCGAGGGGTAGTGCTAGGACAACTAGGACAATGGTCAGAAGCAATTGAGTCTTGGGATAAAGCTTTAGAAATTCAACCGCATTTTTACTTAATTTGGTTCAATAGAGGTATCGCCTTAGACAACTTAGGACGGCGAATTGAAGCGATCGCCTCTTATGACAAAGCGATAGAAATCAATCCGGAATTTCATTTAGCTTGGTACAACCAAGCAGTAGCGCTATTTCATATCGGAGAATTTGTACAAGCGATCGCCTCTTATGATGGTGCTTTGCAACTTCAACCAGATTATTGGGAAGCTTGGATTGGTAGAGGTACATCCGCAGGAATGGCGGTAAATCCGACTTTGAAAGAAGGCGATTATGATGCAAAATTGATCAGTTACGAAGCTGGATTGGACTATGTTCGCCAAGATACACACCAAGAAGGTTGGGGAAGATTACATTTAGCGATCGCCAACTCACATTACGACCGAGGAAAAAGATATCCCACACCCAGCTATTATTGGCATCAAGCCGTATCTGAGTACAATCAGGCGCTTTTAACCCTCACACAAGAAGATTTTCCCCAACTGCATCTAGAAGTATTGCAAAACTTCATTAAAGCGGTTATGGGTTTAGGGGAAATCACATACGCACAAGACTTATTACAATACGCTACAGATGTATGGCAACGTTTATTAAATGAACCAAGTTCTGAAGAAAGTAAAAAACAATTAGCTTTGAAATTTGCTAGTTTTGGACAATTAGCAGTTGATTTAGCCGCACAATCTGGCGAATTGCGACAAGCTTTAGAAATTGCCGAATACAACAAAAATGCTTGTTTAACTTGGCTGATTTTTGGTTGGACTGATGACATCGACTCACCCAATTATCCAGAAATTCAACAACTTATTAATCCCACAACCGCAATCATTTACTGGCACATCAGCCCTTGCGCTTTACGCACATTCATAATCAAAGATAATGCCCCAGAACCCGTCCCCGTCTTTACACCCATAATGAGTGCCGGAATAAGTGATGATTTTCCCGTACCTGAAGCCATGCAAATTTTGGTGGAATTAGAAGATTGGCTAGAGGATTGGAATCAACAATATCAAGAATATCGCAGCTTAGATCAAGACAAACAAAGCAAAGATAATCATTCCTGGTTAGTGGATATGGAACAGAGGCTTTTATATCTGAAAAATATCCTTAATATTTCCACTATTGAACACGAGCTTGAAGGTATCAACCAACTAATATTAATTCCTCACCGCGACTTACACAGATTTCCTCTTCATGCCCTTTTCAATATTTATTCTCAGGAAGAAGAATCGCCGACAAATGCAAATTACACAATTACCTATTTGCCAAGTGCTAAAATTGGCTTGTCTCTAAATTGCCAACTAGAACCCCAGGCAAATGAAGAGAAGTTATTAAGTATTGAACATCCCAACAGTACGGATTATCCGCCATTAAAATTTGCCAAACTTGAATCGGAAACTATTAGCCAAATGTTCGATAATTCCAAACGTTACCAAGGAGCACAAGCGACAAAAGATGTAGTGGAATATGCGTTATCCTGTGATTACAATATATTTCATTTTACAGGTCATGTAACTGACAACTTTATTGAGCCGAAAAAATCACAACTAGTATTATCAGATGAAGATAAACTAACCTTAGAAGACCTCTGTCAAAAGACACTCGCAAGCTACAATTTAGTTACTCTATCAGCTTGCGAAACTGCTATTACTACCAAACAAAATATCACCACCGAATATCTAGGTTTAGCGAATGTTTTTTTAACTCGTGGTTCGGCTCATGTAATTACTACCTTGTGGACTGTAGAATCAACTGCAAATGCCTTATTGATGATTGAGTTTTATCGACGACGGCAGCCAGATAAATTAGAAGCAACAGCCTTAGCAGAAGCCGCAAACTGGCTGAAAGAGCTAACAGTTGAAGACTTGAAAAATTGGTATGAAAATTTACTAAATACGTTGCCTGCCGATGAATTTAGAATTAAAGCCTATTTAGCAACAGAAATGTATAGAACTAGAAAACTCGCAGCAGATGAAAAGCTTTACAATCACCCTTACTACTGGGCAGCATTCACAATTGCAGGTAAACTAATTACCAAAATGAAACAATCAGATGATCTAGAACATTTTTACGCCCTAATACTCGACGAAGAATTTTAAGAATTTCTTCGTAGTGAGCGATTCATCGCTCAACCCCTTAACCGCTCACTACAACAAAAAATGTCTTAAGGTATCTTTCTAATGATATTCCCAGAAACTTTAACTGAGGATAATTTTGCTGACGGTTTGAACTTTCTGATATCACAAGATCCAGACTTAGCGAAAATTTTCACTCGCTTGGGTACACCACCGCTTTGGATACGTGAACCCGGTTTTTCCACACTTATTCAAATTATTTTAGAACAACAAGTTTCTCTCGCATCGGCAAAAGCAGTTTATACTCGTTTGCAAGCAACTATATCTCCAATTACTCCAGAGCTATTTTTGCAACTTGATGATGTGGAAATCAAACAAATTGGATTTAGTCGGCAAAAAGCTCTTTACGCACGCACATTAGCACAATCTATCATTGCAGGACAACTTGATTTATCTAGCTTCAGCATGATGGATGATGAAGAAATACGCACTGTGTTAAAAAAGCTCAAAGGTATCGGCGATTGGACAGTTGATATATATTTAATGATGGCACTCAGGCGACCAGATAGTTTACCTAAAGGTGATTTGGGGTTAATATTAGCAATACAGAAAGTGAAACGATTAGAACATCGTCCAAAACCAGCAGAAATTGAACTTATAGCTGAAATTTGGCGACCTTGGAGAGCAGTAGCCACCCGCTTATTATGGCATTATTATTTAAATCAGCGAAGGACACTCATTTAGTATAGATAAGCACAAACTATAGTGCTTTTCATAAATATTGAACGAATATAACTATATAGCTACTTTTAACCCCAAGTATCAATAAAAAGCTTAGTCGCCATAAAGTTTATCGTCTAAGTTGGCAGCCAAGGAGCCGTGATATACTGCACCAATGAAGTTTGCCAGGGGATCGCTACTGGAATTGGGGAGGGGGTTGGGATCTGGTGATTTCTGGGTACGTGCAAGCTGCTGAACATACCGCAACACGTCTGCAAGCTGCTGCTCTGGTAGTTGTTCAATCGCTTCAAAAATGGCTTGTTTGGTTGTCATCAGAAAAATGGGTAGAAACCCCGTGCTTCTAGCACGGCTTTACATTATTGTTTTATCAAAACTAAGCTTTCCCCCCAATAACCGTCTTCAGGGCAAGTAAATAGCAGTCTACAATAGTAGCCTAAAGAAGGATTATGCCCAAACAAGCGATTATATGACTTCAACTGCTCTTGTAAAAACTGAGTACGAAGCGATTATTGGTCTAGAAACCCATTGTCAACTAAGTACTAACACCAAGATTTTCTCTAATAGTTCTACGGCTTTTGGTGCTGACCCCAATACTAACATTGACCCGGTTTGTATGGGTCTACCTGGGGTATTACCCGTACTCAACGAAAAAGTATTAGAATATGCTGTGAAAGCGGGTTTAGCCCTAAATTGCCAAATCGCTAAATATAGCAAGTTTGACCGCAAACAGTATTTTTATCCCGATTTACCGAAAAATTACCAAATTTCTCAATATGACTTACCGATCGCTGAACATGGTTGGTTAGAAATTGAGTTAGTCGATGCTGATGGGAATCCGCTGCGGAAAAAAATCGGCATCACTCGTCTGCACATGGAAGAAGATGCGGGAAAATTAGTCCACGCAGGAAGCGATCGCCTTTCTGGTTCTACTTATTCTCTGGTAGACTACAATCGAGCCGGTATACCTTTGATCGAAATTGTCTCCGAACCAGATTTGCGTTCCGGACAAGAAGCGGCTGAATATGCTCAAGAATTACGCCGCATTGTCCGCTATATCGGTGTCAGTGATGGTAACATGCAAGAAGGTTCTCTCCGCTGTGATGTGAATATCTCTGTGCGTCCCATTGGACAAAAAGAGTTTGGCACGAAGGTGGAAATTAAGAACATGAACTCTTTCAACGCCATTCAAAGAGCTATAGAATACGAAATTGAACGCCAAATAGCCGCAGTAGAAGCAGGCGATCGCATCATCCAAGAAACTCGTCTTTGGGAAGAAACTTCTCAACGCACTATTAGTATGCGTGTTAAAGAAGGAAGCAGCGATTATCGCTATTTCCCGGAACCAGATTTAGCACCAATTGAAGTCACAAAAGAACAATTAGCATCTTGGCATAGTACACTACCAGAATTACCAGCAGCAAAACGCCATCGTTATGAATCTGATTTGGGACTTTCACCTTACGATGCACGGGTATTGACTGAAGAAACTACTGTTGCTGCTTATTTTGAAGAAGCGATCGCACTTGGGGCAAATCCTAAACAAGCTGCTAACTGGATTATGGGTGATATCGCTGCCTACCTCAACAAGCAAAAACTCAGCATCACCGAAATTGCCCTTACTCCTACCAACTTAGCAAAACTTATCACCCTCATTGAAAAGGGTACCATCGGCAGTAACAAAGCGAAAGAGAAATTACCAGAGTTGCTAGCTGGTAATTCTCCCGATGAAGTATTCAAAGGTGAAGAGAAAATCTCTGACGCTAGCGTACTCGAACCCATTATCGACCAAATTATTGCCGCCAATCCCAAAGAACTAGAAAAATACAAAAGTGGTAAAACCAACCTCAAAGGCTTTTTTGTTGGACAAGTTCTCAAACAAACTGGTGGACGTGCTGATCCGAAACTGACTAACGAATTAGTAGACCAAAAGTTGAATAACTAGTAAAGGAGACAAGGGGGACAAGGGGGACAAGGGGGACAAGGGAGACAAGGGGGACAAGGGGGACAGGGAGAATTTAATACTCTCCCCCTCCTCCCCCATCTTCCTCATCTCCCCCATCTCCCCTTCCCCCTCTTCACTGTATTTTCCCGGATAATTCTTCACAATAGCTTGATAAAAACTACATCAAAGATGGGTGTTACACCTCAGTCCCAAAATGGTATAATGTGATAATTAGATGCACCCTGATGATCTGGAGAGCTACCCAAGTGGCTCTTCTTTTTCTTTTTTATAATTCTGGGAGAAATTGCGTCATATCATGGAAACGCAAATCATACATACTGTCAAGACCTAAGGAGTGGAACTTCTCTGCGACGGTAGGTAGATTTTTGTTACTGTTAATTAAACGGAAATTGCATCAAAAGATTTTCGCCAAAAACTTGATAGGGGGTATTGCACCTCACCCCACATGTGGTACTATATGTTAAGTAGATGCACCCTGATGATTTGGAGAGCCACCCCAAGTAGCTCTCCTTTTTCGTTTTTGTGGTTTGGGGGAAATTGCATCAAAAGATTTTTGCAAAAAAATTGATAGGGGGTATTGCACCTCACCCCATATGTGGTACTATATGTTAAGTAGATGCACCCTGATGATTTGGAGAGCCACCCAAGTAGCTCTCCTTTTTCGTTTTTATCCTAAACTTGCCAGCGTTTCAAATAAGCAAGTTATTAATAACTAACAAATTACTGCTTAGAGATGACGAAGACTTG
Source organism: [Scytonema hofmanni] UTEX 2349 (assembly GCF_000582685.1). Taxonomy (GTDB): domain Bacteria; phylum Cyanobacteriota; class Cyanobacteriia; order Cyanobacteriales; family Nostocaceae; genus Hassallia; species Hassallia hofmanni. The sequence goes on along the minus strand of NZ_KK073769.1, from coordinate 1,152,520 downwards.
ATATAATCGCCCCTCAAGCAAAGAGTAATAGTTGTTAGGTAAGAATAATGAATGACTGGCAAGAAATTACTGGTGGTGTGACAGCACCTAGAGGTTATCGAGCAGCAGGAATTACCGCAGGTTTAAAAGCTTCGGGTTTGCCGGATTTGGCTTTGATAGTATCAGATGTAGAAGCGATCGCAGCTGGTGTATTCACCACTTCTCAAGTAAAAGCTGCCTGTGTAGATTATTGTCGCCAACGCTTGCAAGCAAAGCATAGCGCTCGTGCTATTCTTTGCAATGCGGGACAAGCAAATGCGGCAACGGGTAATGAAGGCTGGTTAGATGCTTTAGAATGTGCGATGCTATTAGGGCAAGAGTTAAATATGCCTTCAGAATCGATTTTGCTTGCTTCTACAGGTGTAATCGGTCAAAGAATTAAGATGGAACCTTTGCGGACTGGGATTGGTAAGCTGGTGGCAGCATTATCAGAAACAGGTTCAGATGCAGCCGCCGGCGCGATTATTACCACCGATTTAGTCACAAAATCCATTGCTTTAGAAACAAGTATAGGCGATCGCCCGGTGCGAATTGGTGGCATTGCCAAAGGTTCGGGAATGATTCATCCGAATATGGCAACTATGTTAGCATTTGTTACTTGTGATGCCGCAGTTGCACCGACTCTGTGGCAACAAATGTTAAGTCGTGCAGCAGATAGAAGCTTTAATTCAATCACCGTGGATGGCGATACTAGCACCAATGATAGCTTGATAGCGCTTGCCAACGGTCAATCTCGCACTCCAGCAATTACCGAAATGGGTGCAGAAGCGGAAAAATTAGAAGCGATGTTAACAGCAGTATGCCAGCATTTAGCGAAAGCGATCGCTCGTGATGGTGAAGGTGCAACTTGTCTAATTGAAGTGCAAGTTAGTGGTGCAAGTAATGAACAAGCAGCTAATCAAATCGCCAAAACCATCGTCGGATCATCTTTAGTTAAGTCTGCCATATTTGGACGCGATCCAAACTGGGGACGCATCGCTGCTGCTGCTGGACGTGCAGGTATTCCATTTGAGCAAGAAAATCTGCAAATTAAATTAGGGGATTTCTTGATGATGGAGAATGGTCAACCAATACCATTTGATCGTACAGCAGCGAGTGCTTATTTGAAAGAAGCAGCAGCGAATGCTTTTAAACCACAGACAAATATGAGCAATGATTTGTTAGGCGAGAGTCCTTCGGACACGCTTCGCGAACGCAGTACAATTAAAGCTCAAAGCCTAGATAATCCCGTGATAATTGCAGTCAGCGTTGGTAATGGACACGGTTCGGGTAAAGCTTGGGGTTGTGATTTGAGTTACGACTATGTGAAAATTAACGCTGAGTATACAACTTAATGCACCCAACGGAATAGTTCACTTTCTTTATTTGTGCCGATTAAGTAATATCATGTCCGCCAAATTACCCATAATAAAAGAACCCCACCCCCAACCCCTCCCCGCAAGCGGGGAGGGGAGCTAAAGCGCAGCTTTGGCGGGGTGGGGTTCCGGGTCTGTTTGCTTAATTGCCCGGACATAATATAATATAAATCGGCACTTTCTATCACCCATCTTAACTAGTCGTTCAGCAACAGACTCTTCCGTGCCGTTATATTGAATCCAAATTTTACATATACGTTTATCTCACTCAACCGAGAACCGCTATAGTACAGCATGAGCGTAAAAGCGTAGCGTTTTTTTAACGCAGAGGAGCGCAGAGTGACGCAGAGTTTTTGTGATAAATTTTCGTCATACCATTTCTGTGTGAAGATGCGCCTAATTTAGCCCACGCAGGTAAGCTTCGTTCGTTTAGCCGCGAGTTTACTCGTCGGGTTATTAAGCGCAGCCTCATAAAGAATTGGTATCAGGAATTTATGCTCTTGTTGTACCAAGTACAGCATGAGCGTAGAAGCGTAGCGTTTTTAAATGCATCGGGTTGCGATCGCATTATAGTGTTTACTAGTCTCCTGAGGTACAAATTTATCTGCGTCCATCGGCGTTTATCTATCTTCATCTGCGGTTAATTCTTTTTTTCTGTACAAAATTCACTCCGCTTCCCCAATGAGAGTAAAAGCTGCCCAATCAACGGGATTCGGACTCTTTTTCATCGTCGTCAACATTGCTTGTCGCAGTGCTTGCGCTTTGTCAGGGCTTTTTTGAAGATTTTGAGAAAATTCTGTCATTAACTCTTCGCTACAGAAACGTTCTCAGCGCTTTACCCAAATACTCGTACTGTTCTGGTGTATTGTAAATTTGCGCCGAAACCCTGACTAATAACTTCGGTTTTTCCTGCCAGGGAATCACTTGCACTTGAATCCCAAATCTATCAAATAATTCATCGTGCAAAGCCATAAAATTGCGACTTTCCAACACTTCTGGCATGGGAACAACTGCCATAGAACCAATCATCTCATCTGGACACGGCATCGACACATTCAACGCTTCACAAAGTAACTGTCTTGCCTGCAATGCTAGCTGATGATTTCGCTGTCTTAATTCATTCCACCCACCAGGTAACAGAGAACCCATAAAAGCGATCGCTTCCGGTACGCACATATAAGCTGTAGGATCGTCTGTACCCATCCAATCAAATTCCAACTGAAAGCGTGATTTATCAGTTCGTGGTGAGTTTGTACCGTGGCTAATTGTCAACGGACGAATTTCTAACTGTTTATCGCATCGTACATACAAAAACGCCGCACCTTTCGGCGCACACAACCATTTATGACAATTTCCGGTGTAATAAGTCGCCCCAATTTCTGATAAATTTAAAGGAAGCATTCCCGGCGCATGGGCACCATCTACAAGGGTATCCACACCGCGCTGTTGCAACTCTTTTACCAACTGCTGAATCGGGAAGATTAACCCAGTTTGGCTGGTAACATGATCCAAAAGTGCTAATCGCGTTTTTGGTGAAACCTGTTCAATTACCGCTGATAAAATTTGTTCTGACGATTCTAAAGGAAAAGGAATTTTTGCCACCACCACCCGCGCTCCAGTGCGACTAGCGATAAAATCTAAAGCATTACGGCAAGCGTTATATTCGTGGTTAGTTGTGAGAATTTCATCTTCTGGATGAAAGACAAGCGATCGCAATACACAATTAACGCCAGTCGTCGCATTTGGAACAAATACCAAATTTTCGGCATCCGCACCCACAAACACCGCTAGTTTTCTCCTTGCATCATCCAGCAACCCTTCCCACTCCCTGCCAAAAAAGCGCAGAGGTTCATGTTCCAACTGTTCCCGTAATCGTTGTTGCGCTTCCAGCACAACTTTAGGACAAGCACCAAAGGAACCATGATTCAGAAACGTTACCGATGAATCAAGCAACCATAACTGCTGAAAGGTTGAGGATTGAAGTTTGAAATTATTTTTTTCACCCTTCATCCTTCACTTTTTACCCTTTACTTAACTCCCCAGGCCGGATTCGAACCAGCGACCAATCGATTAACAGTCGATCGCTCTACCACTGAGCTACTGAGGATCACATTTTTTTATATTAAGGGTAAAGATAGGATTTGGCAAGTACCTGAGCGAAATTTTTTCAAAAAACTTTTTGCAAGATACTTAGAGTCCATAATCCTTTGCATCCAAACCCAATGACAGAGGTAACTTGGCGATAAATTAATGTTAATATTTAATTTACTCCCATTCGCAATTGCGCCAGACGCTGCCGCGCTTTGGGATCAATAGAATTTGCGAGAAATCTAGTTTTAGATTGTTTTTTTGTTTGATACTTTTGCCGCGATCGACACACCGTGGCTTCCACTTCCCAACATAGTTTTTGAGCGGACAACCATTCAGCACCATAACCTAGTATCATCAACTGTTGTGCTCGGTCTGATGTGGCAACAATTACGCGAGATAATGAAGAGCGCAAAGACGCACAGGTTTTTTCGATGTATGTGTCAGCAGTCTGTCCAAAATCAGTGTAATGAACTGATAAAAGCTGTGTAATAACTTCTTTATTGCTAGAGGAATTTTGATATTGGGCATCAAACACGATTTGAGTCTCATAACCCTCAAAAGCAGTGTAACTGATTAAAGTTTCAATCAATTCGCCGCGTGCTGCCTCTAATCCAACATGGTCACGGGTTTTTTTCAGGCAATGCCAGGTGCCAATTATATTGTAGCCGTCTACTAACAAAACGGCTGAAAGTGAGGAGGGGGGCATGGTTTTTAATCACAATTATCTAGAGTTAACAAAATTCATTCATAACTTTTATAGTAGTTGAAGCAGTACTTGTAACTCTATGTTACAGAAAACAAAAAATGTAGATCAATTGTCTAAAGTTGCTGTATAAACTGAAAACGCGCCTTTTTAGAGGCGCGTTGCAGTTGTTTTTAATTACTAATCAATTATTAGCTTGGGATAAAACAAAGCTGGACAACTAGATATTAAGAGGCTTCGTCGTGTACCGATACATTTTCGTTAACAATTCCCAACGCATGTTAACAAATACTCAACCTAAGATTCTCTCTTAGCCAGGGCGTATCAAACTATGCACAAGGTTTACACCTCGCGCACTTTATATTTTGTCCTGGTGCTTGGTTTTCGCTACTCATGGACGAAACAGTAAATATTAGTATTTTTTTTGACGCTGTTACCTACTTGTTTTACAGAGGTAAGGTTTACCAAAAAGGTTTCTAACCTTGATATTTACTGTTTACAAGCATTGAAGCTATACGCAAATTATAGCATTTGTTGAAGATAAGAGAGCTTTCACATCAACTAGCTAGCATCCTCCATCAAACGTTGTTTTAGACGTGAAGCTTCACCTTTATCCACTAAAGAGCCTTTTTCTAGCAAAAAAGCGCCATCACAGTAATTTAACTCGTCTAGGCGATGCGTTACCCAAAGAGCCGTCATCTTGCGACTCTTGACTAAGCGCTGTACTTGAGCTACTAAGTCCAGTTGACTATCTGGATCGAGTAAAGCAGTAGGTTCATCCAATAGTAAAACTTCACAGCGACGAGCGATCGCACCAGCAATTGCCACTCGCTGCTTCTGTCCACCACTCAAAGCATAGATGGGGCGTCGTTGCAATGAAAGCAAATTCACTGCCCCCAGCGCTTCCTCAACCCTTGCTCTGACTACTTTTGGCGGCAATTTTTCTTCTACCAATCCAAAAGCCACATCTGCACCAACAGTTGGCATTACCAATTGATGATCCGGATTTTGGAAGACAAAGCCAACCGGATGCAAAATCCGAATTTCTCCAGACTGAGGTGCTAATAATCCCGCAAGTAATCTAAGCAAAGTTGATTTGCCACTGCCATTAGTACCCAAAAGCATCCAAAATTCACCTTGAGGTACTTCTAAAGAGCAAGATTTGATAACTTTCTCTCCATTAGTCCAACTGAAGTTTAAATCCTTTACCTCAATGCCCAATTCCGCCATTTTTATACCGCCGATGGCTTATTCAGACGCTAGGGCAAAGAAACCAGGTGGTCTAGAACCACCAGCAGCTACACCATCTTTCTGAGATATTTGTACCCCAGAAATTTCACTAGCACGGACGGCAATTTTTTTCTCTGTCTTGCCCTCACATATTAGTTCCACAATATCAGGATTGCCGGAGCGCATCGCTGCCAAAATCAATTGGTAAACAGCTTCAGCATCCTCAGATGTCTTACGTTGTACTGATACCGGGAAAGGCGTATTTCTTAAGGTCAAATCGATTGTGAACATGAATCGGTTAATGAAATTTAACTGTAGCAATCATTTTAACGTGTGGGCAATGCCCATTGCCCATTGCCCCTTGCCCCTTATAAATCTTAAATAAATATAAATATTACATTCAGTTAAAAATTGTGTAGAAAAATGAGAAAGAATAGTTATAGAATAATGAGACACAGTAAAAAATTGTAAACTGGATTAATAACCCAGTTTGTGTTCTGTCTTATAGATAGCAGTAAAATCGCAATCTATAGATAGAGAAAACCTGAACTTATAAACTTTTGGAGATTTTCTGAAATGACCATCGCAGTAGGACGCGCCCCCAGTAGAGGGTGGTTTGACGTACTAGACGACTGGTTGAAGCGCGATCGCTTTGTATTCGTAGGTTGGTCAGGGATATTATTATTCCCAACCGCCTTCCTCGCATTAGGCGGTTGGCTCACCGGTACAACATTCGTCACTTCTTGGTACACCCACGGATTAGCCTCATCATACCTGGAAGGCTGTAACTTCTTGACAGTAGCAGTATCGACCCCAGCAAATAGCTTGGGACACTCTTTAATGTTACTGTGGGGACCAGAAGC
>NZ_KK073769.1:1079954-1146139 GCF_000582685.1 [Scytonema hofmanni] UTEX 2349 | reverse complement strand
TTGGCGTTGAACCTGCGGGCTTATGACTTTGTATCGCAAGAATTGCGTGCGGCAGAAGACCCAGAGTTTGAAACTTTCTATACCAAGAACATTTTGCTGAACGAGGGTATCCGCGCTTGGATGGCTCCTCAAGATCAGCCTCACGAACAATTTATATTCCCTGAAGAAGTACTACCTCGCGGTAACGCTCTGTAAGGATCTTTGTGATGCATTAATCTGCATTTAGCATTCATCATTTATCCCCTGCCTTTTTTGGTGGGGGGTTTTTTATTTATCATAAATCGACCGAATTTAGATATACCTGATCCAGAACCCTTGATGAGACGTAGCACTGCTACGTCTCTACATTCTTTTTCACGCCTATGTTTAATGTGTTATATTAATTGAAGGTGTAAAAACCCAGAGTGAAATGCTCTGCCTTTTTGAAAATAAGACCACTTAGGCAACAAGGAGGTGATGCCCATGATAGAAAGTAGTATACGCATGGGTCATCAGATTGCAGTTAGCCGGCTGTGTGCCGGGGCTGTTCTCTAATAGTTAGCCTTAGCTCTGTTGAGAGACTAAGTTAGCTCAAGTAGCAAGGCTCGCTCGGAGTTCCTTCCGGCAGTCTGGTTGCAATCTGAAGACCCGCTAGACCGCCCAGAATTAGATTATCTGATCTAATTCTGGGCGGATAGTTATTTAAGGGTGTTTTTTAAGTTTTTTCACTAGGTCGCCAAGATTGTTTCCCCGGCGGGGAGCGCAGCAAGTCGGGGAGGAATGGCGCTTGCCTTACTGGGGACCGGTGACTAAGGAAGAGTTTTCCCAGTCCCCAGTCCCTAATCCCCAGTCCCCAGTCCCTTTTTCACAAACAATGATAAATTCCTTATCGCCTAGGATGTGTGACAGTTTATGAGGCGATCGCTCCTACCTTGTCAGATGAGTTAGATGTTTTATAATACCAAAGTATAAGGGTAAGTTTCTGCTTTAAGTTAATCACATGAATTTTTATACAAAATTAATCAGTTATTAGCTTGGCAAAAACTAGAATTGTAGTGGTGACAATTAAGCCTCATAAACAGGTTTAAAAAAAAGATGTGGCATTTTCCGGAATAAGTGCAACAAACAACGTTATCTATACAAGGTGTGAGGAAAAGAGGAAAGATGTCTAATTTATTGTGGAAATCATTGGTGGTTAGTCCAGCAGTTTTAGGAGCAACGTTGTTAGTTTCCGCAACAGCGATCGCAGCTCCAACTACAACCACCCAGAAGGCAATTCAGACAGAAACATTACAAACTGAAAAATCAGAAGTAACATTACAAGCGGACAAACTAGAAATTCTACCAACAGTAGATAAACTAGAAGCTTCAAAAAATACTTCTAAAGGTATAGTATTCCCAACTGCCGCTACAGAAGTTGCCCAAAAGCAAGAAGTAGCTCAAGTACAAAACAGTACAGTATTTTCAACATCTACCGCCACCACAGTTGGTAAAAAGCCACAAGTATTAGCTCAAGTAGAACAAACTCAAGTTAACACTTTAGATCAAGTTAATAAGTACGGCAACGAAGGCAAAAACGGTAATTCTCTGGCGCAAGTAACATCGGTTTCCCAGTTTTCCGATGTACAACCGACAGATTGGGCATTCCAAGCGTTGCAGTCCTTGGTTGAGCGCTACGGTTGTATCGCAGGTTATCCAAATGGAACCTATCGCGGGAACCGTGCATTAACCCGTTATGAATTTGCCGCTGGTTTAAATGCTTGTTTGGATCGCGTTAACGAATTGATTGCCACAGCCACCGCTGACTTGGTGACAAAAGAAGATTTGGCGACCTTACAGCGTTTGCAAGAAGAATTTTCCGCAGAACTGGCAACCCTACGCGGACGTGTAGATGCGTTGGAAGCTCGGTCTGCTGAACTAGAGTCAAATCAATTCTCTACTACCACCAAGTTGGTAGGTGAAGCTATTTTCGCTCTTTCTGATGTTTTTGGCGATCGAGCTGGGGACAGAAATAACACCGTCTTCCAAGAAAGAATACGTTTGGACTTGCAAACCAGCTTCACAGGGAAAGACGTTTTACACACCCGTCTAGCAACTGGTAATGCTGGGGGATTTGATCTAGGATCACTCAACAGTGGCGCTCAAGGTTTTCAAACCTTTAACCTCACCGGTAGAGCAGAAAATGATAACGCCGTGGTTCTAGACTGGTTGGCGTATTACGTCCCCATTGGACCTGCAAGACTTTACGTCTCAGCAACCGGGGGTGTTCATAGCGACTATGCAGCCACTGTCAACCCTTACTTTGAGGACTATGACGGCGGTAATGGCGCTCTGTCTACATTCGCTTCAGAAAACCCCATCTTCCGGATTGGTGGTGGTGCAGGTGCAGCGCTTAACTTCAACTTTGGTAAAGACGGCGGTATTTTAAAACCAAGCGGATTAACTTTAGGTTACTTGGGATCGGAACCGAATAATCCTGGCATAGGTCAAGGTATATTCAATGGCAATTATGCTGCTTTAGGACAATTAAATTTTAACTTGGGCGATCGCGTGGCATTAGCTGCAACCTACGTCCACGGCTATCACGGTGCTGGCAGTGCATTATTTGATGCAGGTGGATTCCAAGGACAAAATGTTCCTGTAGTAGGTACTTCACAAGCCAACACTATACTCAACCCATCTTCCAGTAACTCCTACGGTCTGTCAGCAGCCGTTAGACCAAGTGACAAACTGTCTATCAGCGGCTTTGTCTCCTACTCTGATGTGACAGGCTTCGGTAGTAATGATAACTTTGAAGCTTGGAGCTATGGAGCCGGCATAGCCCTACCTGACTTTGGTAAGAAAGGTAACGTTTTAGGTATTTTCGGTGGTGCAGAACCTTATGCCTTGGGTCGTGGTGGTCGTGGTTCTAGAGATATTCCCTATCACGTTGAAGGTTTCTACAAGTATCGCGTGTCTGATAACGTTTCCATCACCCCTGGTGTGATTTGGTTGACCTCTCCTGGTCAAAATAGCGATAACAGTGATGCGTTTATCGGTACGCTCAGAACAACATTCACCTTCTAGAATATTGACAATCTGACTACAATTTAAAACCCTATTGCTCCCCGCCGTCAAGCGGGGTTTTTTATGCTTCTATTCGTAGTCAGCGCTTTAGCGCTCTCTGTGCTGATTACAAAGTATCAAACCCTAGTGGTGAACCGGAGTATACTAGAACAAGTTGGGAGTTTTAAATTGTTAACTTATAACTTATGAGGGGAGCAACGATTTATGACCAAGCTTTTTAAACACATTTCCAGATCAAGACTTCTAGCACAACTTTTTGCCTCCTCTTAAACTCCTAACTCCTAATTCCTAACTCTTAACTTATTACAGCCTGTGGAAATATCGTGTAAATCCGAATACGCAATTCTTGCCTTATTAGAATTGGCAACTCATTATCAAAGCGGTGAACCACTGCAAATTCGTACCATTGCGGCACAACAAAATATACCCGATCGCTATCTGGAACAACTGCTGGCAACTTTAAGACGTGGAGGTATACTCAAAAGCCAACGCGGATCAAAAGGAGGCTATACCCTATCGCGAGAACCTTGGAAAATAACAATTTTTGAGGTTATGGGATGTTTAGAAGGGTTAGATGTGCGGACGTGTGATGAAGATGTCCAGCCGAAAACTGTAGACAGTGGTGTTATAGAAGATATCTGGCTTGAAGCACGTCAAGCAGCAAACGCAGTTTTACAAAAATATACGCTTCAGGATCTCTGTGAGAAACGAGATGCACGGCGGCAGTTGGATATTATGTACTACATTTAGTCAATGGTCATTGTATTCTGCTGTTTGTATGTGTATGATATAAATTAATGCCGAAAACCAAGGCTAAAACAATCTGGTTTATAAACCGCAGATAATTCTTGACTAGCAAGCCTGTAAAAAGGTCAACCGAGAGTACGCGCTCTGTTAAATTTGCGGCTAATAAATGAACAATGGCTAAAAGCTTCAAAAAAAATTGCTTGGATAAAAAAAATAGGGTGGGCTACACCCGAATTTACGCTTGTGGGACGGCAGTTGCTACAACGGGGGGAACCCCCGCAACGCACTGCCTCACAAGAAGGAGCCGACTCCCTTGGTTGAAGCAAGAAGCAGACCCTCTAAAGGAAACTTTAGTTGAATGGCTCGCTTTAAAGAAGTTTGGTCAAGTTTTGTATAGCAGTAATGGCATCTAATTACTACGAAACTCTTAAAGTAAATCCGAATGCAAGCCAAGCGGAAATTAAGCAGGCTTATCGCCGTTTAGTGAAATTATTTCATCCGGATACTAATCAACAAATAGCAGACCGCGAGCAGATTATTCACATTAATGCAGCATATGAAATTTTAGGCGACACACAAAGTCGCCTAAATTATGACCAAAAACTGCGCGACAAGTCCCAAAAATCTCAGAGCGATCGCCAACAACGCACAGCAGCAGCTCAACAACGTTACAAAGCAACAAGGCGAACCGGACGCGATATTGATGACCAAATTGAGGCATGGCTGCACCTAGTTTATCAACCAGTCAATCGCTTAGTTAGTGGCATTCTCGATTCCCTAGAAGACCAAATTGATCAACTAGCCGCCGATCCCTTTGATGATGAATTATTAGAAGAATTTCAAGATTACTTAAACACCTGTCGAAATGACCTGAAACAGGCACAAATTAGTTTTCGTTCTCTACCGAATCCCCCAAGTTTAGCAAGAGCTGCGGCTCACCTTTACTACAGCCTGAATCACATCGCCGATGGACTTGACGAGTTAGAATTTTTCCCTTTAAACTACGATGAACATTATCTGCATACCGGGCACGAAATGTTCCGCATCGCTACAGGATTGCACCGGGAAGCGCAAGAATCTATAGATGTATATGTTTGAGTTGTTGGTGGATAGTGGTTGGTGGATAGTGGTTGGTGGATAGTGGATAGTGGTTATCGTCTCTTCGCTCCTGGGTGTGGGGTGTGGGGAATGTAAGTGAAGATTGGGAACACCCCACTCCAGGAGCAATTGGGTTCAAGACCCCACCGAAAAAGTGCGGTGTCTACGGCTCTTGTGGGGTCGGAATCCCCATAATTACCGAACCCTACACCCCACTCAGCCACCCCCCACACCCTGTTCAACAGAGTAAAGAATATCCTGTGACATGTTAATAGGGGAGCATCCCACTTTTTTAAATATTCTGTCATTGCGAGCGTAACGAAGTGAAGCGTTCGCGAAGCGTCTCCGACAGGAGAAGCAATCGCAGGGTTTTCAGCTTAGAACAAGTCTATGCGATTGCTTGTCTGCGACACGCTGCGCGAACGTCGTTCCTCCTCTCTACGAGACGCTCCGCGAACGCAATGACAGTTTGATTTTTCTATAGTCGCTAAATAAAAACTGGGATGCTCCCTGTTAATAGTTGTTTGTTAGTGGTTATCAGAGTAAAGAATATCACCGGAGTGCCTTACTACCAACAACTAACCACCAACCACCAACAACTAACCACTAACAAACGAATTAGTTTATCCTGGAAAGAGTGAAAGTTTAAGAAATTTTAAATTCTGCTGACAGGATACTCATGCAATGCATTGTTAATCGCCGCGCTCAGTTTTCGGCAAGTCATCGTTATTGGTTGCCAGAATTAAGTGAAGCAGAGAATATTGAGAAATTTGACGTTTGTTCGCGATTTCCCGGACATGGACATAACTATGTTCTATTTGTCTCCCTAGCTGGGGAATTAGATGAATATGGCATGGTGCTAAATTTGTCTGATGTGAAACACGTAATTAAGCGGGAAGTCACAAGCCAACTAGACTTTTCTTATCTCAATGATGTGTGGACAGAATTTCAACAAACTCTGCCCACTACAGAAAATATCGCACGAGTTATCTGGCAGCGCCTAGTACCACACTTGCCTGTGGTCCGGGTGCAGTTGTTTGAACATCCTGAACTTTGGGCAGATTATACGGGAAACTCAATGGAAGCTTACCTCACTATCAGCACACACTTTAGCGCCGCTCACAGATTGGCTAACTCGAACTTGAGCGACATAGAGAACACGGAGATTTACGGTAAATGCGCTCGTCCTCACGGTCATGGACACAACTACCATTTAGAAGTTACCGTAAAAGGAGAAATTGACACGCGCACGGGGATGATTGTGGATTTAGTTGCTTTGAATCAAGCCATAGAAGATTACGTTATCGAGCCATTTGACCACACCTTTTTAAACAAAGATATTGCTTACTTTGGTGAAGTAGTCCCCACTGCTGAGAATATCGCACTTTACATTAGTAATTTGTTGCGATCGCCTATTCAAGAATTGGGAGCAAAGCTTTACAAAGTTAAACTCATCGAGAGTCCCAATAACTCGTGCGAAATCTACTGCACCGAGTCAGAATCAAACTCAACCACTGCTGGAGAAAATCAGCAAGTTTTAATGCCTGTGTAGCTCAAATCGCATATAAAGTCAACAATTAGGGTAGACAAAATGTCTGCCCTTTTTATATTTCAATATGCGTTATCCAAAACCCCTACAAGACGTAGCAGTGCTACGTCTCTACATTTAATTTAGAAATATTGCTGTCGCGCTGAACGTCTTAAATACCGATAAATTAGCCACGCTATCAGTCCCAAAATTAGACTTAGCAGGAAGCGGGTAAATATAAACCAGAATTTATCAGGGTACAAAAGCTGTGATGGACTTAAGGGACTGATAATTCTTGCCATTAAAAAAAGCCCAAGAATTGCATTTCCACCTATCATCAGGGCAAACAGCACTAAACCCCGTTGCCAGTTACGAAGTTTGGGTGTATAACCAGAAATCAGAGTAATCGGTGGTTTGCTTTGCACTTTTCGTAATAATTGCTCGAATCGCCAAAACATCCATAATAGAAACGGAAACAAACCATAGCTGAGGAAGCTTAACGGTGCTGGGAAACGCCAAGCACTAGATAAAAAATTTACTAAAGCATGACAAATTACTGAATTTAGCCAAGCGCTGGGAATAACTTTTTTGTATCGAGATAAAGGAATGTATGAGCCAATAAATATTCCTAGAGCATAACCCCAAGGAGCGGAGAATAAAGCATGGACAGGGGTTGCGATCGCCCGCTCAAAAATTGATGCCGTGCCATTGTCAAAGTAAATCCAGTTTTCTTCGGCGGTGAATCCAAGGGCAACAGCTATGCTAAAGAGAAAAATGCTACCCGGTCGTAATTGATACCTGCGTTTAAAATAGCAAGTTGGGGCAACAACCGCTGCTAACTTGCAGCCTTCTTCTATTGGACCAATCTCCACAAGCTGCCGCAAGGCGATACCAGGAATGGATTTATTCATCTGCTGCCAGTCTACAATCGAGTTGGCTACAGTTTCAAAAACCCATTCTAGGCTCAGAGCGATGAAACCAGATACTGCCCCGACAATAAAGAACAATAGTAGCCGTAGTAAAGATGGGGCAGTGAAGACACGGCAATAGTAGTACGCAAGAAGCAGCAGCGGTGGTATAACGGCATACAGCAGTAGAGATAAATCAGTCACTCAACTGAGCAATTACGGTACGGTGACGGGGAGTGTTACGAGTGATGGTAGGTGCATTAAAACCTGCCGAAATCAGAGTTTGTTCGATGTCTAAGGCAAAATATTCGTCTAAATACGGTTCAGTACTTTTGAGCAGTGTCAAAATATAAGGTGGCATCTGGGTATAAATTTCCGATTTGGGATTCATATCCATGATTGCCAAATGTCCACCGGGACGCAGCAGACGCCGCGCTTCTGTAAAAATCTCTTTGGTTGCTGATTGGGGCAATTCATGGCACATTAGGAAAATTGAGACTAAATCAAATGATGCATCTGACAGTCCAGTTGATTCGGCTGCTGCATTAACCCAATTAATTTTACAATTGTGTTGCTGTTCTCGGTAGTGGGCAACGGCTAAAAAGTAGGGAGATAAGTCTAAGCCTGTAATTTTGGCTTGGGGATAAATCTTTTGCAGGGCAAAGGTACTCAAACCGACGCTGCATCCCATGTCTAAAATATCTTGCGGTTCATAGGTAATTTGTGAAGAGAGGATATCGTGGTAACTTTGGCGTAGTTTTGCATCGCCTTGGGCTTCGGCATCCTGCCATATTTTCGAGTGGACAGCGATCGCAGCGGATTCTACTTCAAAAGCCGCTTGCCAGCTTAAATTTCCCGCTTCGTAAGCGTGGAATGAGGTGAGGTAGTATTCTGGGTAAGAAAGCTGGGGATTTTGGACTTCCGCTAAATCACTTTCCCAATTACGCGCTTTTAGTGTTTCTACTTCTTTTAACCAAGATACACCCATTTTTTCAGAGCGTTTGATCATCATTTGTCTGGCTTGGTGTTTAGCAAGGTTATATAGCGGCTTAATTGCTAGGATGCGATTCACCAAACGGGAAATTAAGTCAGGAGAAGTTTTTACAGCAGCTGTCATAGGTCAAGTTTGTCTACTTTTGGCATCATAGAAGTCTATTGAGCAAAATGACAATCCGTAATGAAAAAGGGGAAAGGGGACTGGGGACTGGGGATTAGAAAAAGAATTTTTACCAATGCCCTATGCCCAATGCCCAATGCCCTATTTGGCAGTTTTTGCTTTGAGTGCTAACAACATTTCTACTTGAGAGGTGGATTTGTCGAGACTGGTAGCAGTTAAACCGAGTCCGCGAATGGAACTAAGGATGGCAGCGACTTCTGGGGGGATGGCTTGACCTTGGACGGCATAACGATTTACAAGAGAAACGGTTTTATCCATATCTAGGTAAAGGAAACCACCGTTAGGTTTTTGTAAGGAACTGGTGACGGCTTTAAAGTTGTCGCTGTTGTCGAGAGATTGATTTTTGGGTTCAGCGATCGCTTGACCTATTGGACCACCTAACGCCACAAATATGGTATCCTGATCTAGCCAACCATGTGCTAACAATGCACCTTGTTGGGGAATTTGCCATTCAGTTATATCTTTACCGCCGATATTTGTTTGAGCGACTTTGATTTTTTGGGTTTTGGCGAGGTTATCTAGTTTAGCGAAGGTGGATTCAGCGGTTTTGCGATCGCTTGTGTCAAAGACAAAGGCTCCACCAACACCAAGTTGCGCTAAAATACCTTGATTAGAAGGAATCGCTGCAAAACCAAATTCTCCATTCATCCACCCAAAAATATCTTTATCTAAGTCAAAATTTACTGCTTTGAGCTGTCCGCGAGCTTGTTCGACTGCTTGCTTAAATTCTGGATAATCTTTTGACTGTTCGACTACTGCTGACCACCAACTGCTGATCCCCTGTCCGTTAATTAGCGCTAAGGTATCACTGGGAAAGTTTGCTACTATTTTCGCGCTCGTGTTTTGATACTGAAATTTGCTGACTTGCGGATCTAAATTGGCGATCGCTTTCATCCGCACTCCCGCATCATCAACACCAATATCCGCGACCATCGATTTCACCTGCTTCAACTGCTTGAGAGTTTCTGGAGGTATCGTAGTTTGGGAATTTGTCGCTACTAATTGCTGTACCATCCCGCTATAGTCTGGTACGTAAATTTGCGCTACCGTATTTTTTACATCTACATTTTTCGCAAAAACGCTGTCCGCACCTGATTTACTAACAAAAGAAGGTTCTCCTTTATACGTATCAATAGAATTTTCTACAGTTTCCTTTAATGGAGCAAGTACCACGTAAGTATTATTTAAAACCGCACTATAGGAAGGTTTACCCTTACCTGTAGTTTCGGTGATTTTTTCGCCTTTGTAGTCAATTTCCTTTGTAGTTACGCCTTTTTCTTGCTGTAATTTTTTCGCAAAATTTAAGGCAGCGAGTTTGTCCTTAATTCCCACCACCATCAAAATATTCGGCTCTCGTGTCGCTGGGGGAGCATTTGGAGTTGGGTTTGCTGGGGTTGATGGTAGCACAGCAATCATCACACCCCCGACCCAAGGCTTTAAATCTTTTTCATAAGAAATATTACTTTCTGTGAGCAAATCTTTATTTAAGCTATCCAGACCTTTTGCGACTATTTTTTGTGCTTCTGGTGTGCCAAATTGCTGTAACTTCGCCCAAGCTTGAGGGTCAGTAGATATATAAGTTGCAATAAATGCTTCAGAAGGAACTATCTTAGCACTTGCCAAAGCGTCTGAACTATTGCCAAACGGTCCCTTTAGATACATATAAGCCGCTATACTTCCTGTCACAATTACAGCAGCGC
Source organism: [Scytonema hofmanni] UTEX 2349 (assembly GCF_000582685.1). GTDB lineage: Bacteria > Cyanobacteriota > Cyanobacteriia > Cyanobacteriales > Nostocaceae > Hassallia > Hassallia hofmanni. Next base: position 1,135,936 of record NZ_KK073769.1, on the reverse strand, counting down.
CAATAGCAGGAATTAAAAATTTTGATTTAGTTTCGGGCATTGATGTTATCCTATTATCCTCAAATTGTTACTGAGGCTTGTACAAGCGTCAAGAAGAGGAAGGGGAGTTGGGGGGAGAAGCCCATACATAAATGTAAGGGCAAACAACTCAATTGAATTGGAAATTCCTCCAAAAATTACTTCAATGGGGTGAGGAATGAATCCGTAAATGCTATGTTGTTAATTCACAACTTAAAGCGATCGCGTCTTTGGTCAACTATTCTAAGCTATAGAAACGCTTAAGAGTATTGAATCGCGATCAGCGTAAAGTGCTGTTAATAAAGTGTTAAAGGGGTGCGATCGCTTTTCAGGTGCATTTATTGAAGACAGATACCAGAGGGAAACCTTCTTGTGGAGCTGTCCTCCTTAACTAACGACCTAAATTGCCAGATGGGAGGGGGAAAGGGGAAAGGAAAAAAGGAGAAAGGGATGGAACAAGAGTGAAACAGGCTTAAAACTTTTTTTTCTTACATGACCCCCTATACGGGTTTAAAGCTCCCACTTTTTAAGTGGTCTTTAATTGATGGGGGTTGCAATCAGGAATTCAATTTATTTTCCCCTTTCCCCCTTCCCCTTTCCCCTTTCCCCTTCTTCGTGAATGTGTTGACTTGGGCAAAAAACACTTCTTTCGCTATTTGTCTTATCTAGATTCAGTAAGAGTTTTCTTTCCCTAAAAGGTTAGTAAGTATCAATGTCGCAGTTTTCTTTTGATGCCGAGAATAATCATCACAGATCCTTTGAGTTACCAGGGGCAAAACCACACTATAACCCCGATCGCCCAGGACAGGTAGAGCATATTTATCTAGACCTCAGCTTGGATATTCCTAACCAAAGTTACCAGGGTAGTTGTCGCATTCGCTTATTACCGATCAGCAATGGTGTCGATCGCTTGACTTTGGATGCGGTGAATTTGAACATTAAGTCTGTCGAAGTCAACGAGGTGCCATCCAAGTTTGACTACGATGGAGAACAGCTTTTGATTCAGCTTTCTCAACCGACGCAAGTCGGGGTAAGATTGCTTCTGGCGATCGCCTACTCTGTCGAAAAACCCCAACGCGGTATTTACTTTATTCAACCTGACAAACATTACCCTGACAAACCTACCCAAGTCTGGACTCAAGGAGAAGACGAAGATTCGCGCTTTTGGTTTCCCTGTTTCGACTACCCAGGACAATTATCTTCCAGTGAAATCAAAGTCCGAGTACCCAAACAGTTTGTAGCCATTTCCAATGGCGAACTGATTGACACCACAGAAGACGGCGATGATAAAATATACCACTGGTTACAGCAACAAGTTCATCCTACCTATTTAATGACTTTGGCTGTAGGCAACTTTGCGGCAATTCGCGATGAGTGGCAAGGCAAACCCGTCACCTACTATGTAGAAAAGGGACGAGAGGAAGATGCTAAACGCAGCATGGGCAAAACTCCGCGCATGATGGAGTTTTTAAGCGAAAAATATGGTTATACCTATGCTTTCCCCAACTACGATCAAGTATGCGTTGATGACTTTATCTTTGGTGGGATGGAAAACACATCCACCACACTGTTAACTGATCGATGTTTGTTGGATGAACGTGCTGGATTAGATAACCGCAACACTGAAAGTTTAGTTGTCCACGAACTGGCACACCAATGGTTTGGCGATTTGGTGGTGATAAAACATTGGTCACACGCTTGGGTCAAGGAAGGAATGGCAAGCTATTCTGAGGTGATGTGGACAGAACATGAATATGGCGATCAAGAAGCTGCATATTATCGGTTACTGGAAGCACGTAGTTATTTAGCTGAAGATGCATCTCGTTATCGCCGTCCGATGGTGACACATGTTTACCGAGAAGCGATCGAACTTTATGATCGCCACATTTATGAAAAAGGTTCTTGTGTATATCACATGATTCGGGCAGAATTAGGCGAAGAACTATTTTGGCAAGCAATTGGGACATTTGTCCGGGATAATGCCCACAAAACTGTCGAAACAATCGACTTAATAAGGGCGATTGAAAAAGCTACTGGACGCAATCTGACGTTTTTATTCGACCAGTATGTTTATCGGGGTGGTCATCCTGATTTTAAAGTCGCTTACTCTTGGGATCAAGATGCAAAGCTGGCGAAAGTCACTGTTACTCAAAACCAAGTTACCACAGAAAGTAATGGTAATAAATTATTTGATTTGAAAATTCCCATTGGTTTTGGTTATACCCCACAAGAAGGTAGAGACGTTCCGGCGGAACGTCTGTACGAAGATCGTCGAGACGTTCCACAGGAAAGTCTTTACGGGGATCGTACAGACGCGATTAATCGCGTCTCTACTGCTAATTTGAAAATTTTTACAGTGCGTGTGAATGAACGCGAACAAAGCTTTTATTTTCCACTTACGTCAAAACCGAACTTTATTAGCTTCGATGTCGGGAACAATTATCTGAAAACTGTGTCTTTAGAGTATGCGGTCTCGGAGTTAAAAGCACAGATGGAATTTGACCCAAATCCTATCTCCCGTATATATGCAGCCGAAGCTTTGGCGAAAAAAGGAGGTTTAGAAGCGGTAAATGCGTTGTCTGCGGCGTTACAAAATGACTCCTTCTGGGGAGTACGTGCGGAAGTAGCCAAGCAACTAGCAAATGTCAAGTTAAATCAGGCTTTTGAGAGGTTAGTTGTTGGATTAAAAGATACAAGTTCTTTCGTGCGGCGATCTGTGGTGGAAGCACTTGGTACAATCAAGACCAATGAAAGCTTTAAGGCTTTAAAACCGCTTTTAGAACATGGCGATCCTAGTTATTATGTGGAGGCAATGGCAGCTCGCTCAATTGGTGCGATCGCTTCTGCTAACTTGGATGATAAACCCAAGGAAGAAAAGGCACTAAAGCTGCTAAAATCAGTTTTGTCAGAAAAAGCAGGTTGGAATGAAGTTGTCCGCAGTGGTGCGATCGCTGGTTTAGCTGAACTCAAAACTTCTGAAGCCGCTTTAAATTTAATTCTCGAATACACCAAAATCGGTATACCGCAACCCTTGCGTTTATCGGCAATTCGTGCATTGGGAAAAATTTCTGTAGGTCAAAGTGCCGCAAACTTAGAAACCATTTTAAATAGATTGAATTGCCTTGCGAAAGAAAGCTTCTTTTTAACGCAAGTTGCAGTGGTTGTCGCACTTGGACAAATGGAAACTCCCAAAGCGATCTCAATTTTGCGATCGCTTGCCGATCAAACAGCTGATGGACGCGTGCGTCGTTATGCTGAAGAAGAAATCAGCAAAGTGAGTCTTCATATCGGTCCAGAAGGAACTCTGCGTCAATTACGCGAAGAACTCGACCAAGTAAAACAACAAAATCAAGAACTCAAAAGCCGCTTGGAAAATTTAGAAGCCAAATCCAAGCTGTAATAGATGCGCCATTTAGGTGCTTAGGTGTTATTGCCTAATGCACCTAAACCTTAATCCAAAACGCGGAGAAGTTTCGACTTATTGCGGTTTTTAATTGGGTGCAACATGTCATTTAGGAATACCGATCCTCAAAATAACAGCGATCATTTTATTGATACGCGATGTGCAATTTTCCTCTTATTCAAAAGTTATTCCTCAAAAGCCCTTTATATTGGTTGGCATTTGAGTTATATTTATAACTTTTGAAAGGGATTTTAGTTAATTAAACTTTTTGCGAAAGTTAAGTTTTTGTTAATGAATTTACCGACTTAACATCGGTGTACATATTTGTAAAGTAGAATATCATTCAAGTATTAGAAGTTTCCTTGGATACTGTTTGACCGTGTTTTAATATCTTCAATTCTAGTTTGGCAAAGAAATGCTGTTAGTTGCTACTTACTTCCTTAATGTCAAATTAAGAGTAATAAAAACCTACCTACCGTCGTCGAGACGTGACGAAAGCAACGTATTTACAGGACGACATACGCATAGAAAAAACATAGAGACGTAGCATTGCTAAGTCTGTTACAAGGGTTTCGGGCAAAGCATAATTAAATTCTGGAGATATCTAGTATGTATGATTTGCACTCCCGTGATATTATCAGTTAGTATGCATGAGACTGTTGCAAATTTTCACCTTCTAAATTTACACTCCCCTTAGGCTCAATCGTTAAATTAAAAGCCTTGCGGCTTGTTGGCGGATCGTGGTAAGCGCATCTTTTCACTACCTAAAAGTAAGCACTACGTTGAAGTGTATCTTAAGAATTCATTAAAGTAGATAATAATTAATTGCAAATTTAGAAAGTGAATTTTTCTATAATTTGGAGTTGGGTAACTGATGACTAAGCTCATGTCAAGCATTTTGCTATTCATGTATAAAACTGAGCAAAAAGTTGTGTTCTTTCATACCATTTTCGCAAGTTAAATAAATTAGACAAGTAGATCGAAAAATTACTCTGACGGCATTTAATTCACTTAGAAGAAAAATATTACTTAAGAGATACTACGAAGTGGAGATGAAACTAAATGAATCTAAGAATATAGTAAAAATTACACTTACTTTAAAATTTTGTGTTAAAACTTATATTAGTGTTTACACAAGTTGTCCCGGATTGTAGTAATGCGTAAACCAGTTCTCACAATTTTTTACCAGTTCAATCCTTGGAACACTACTATCGGGGGTATCCAAACCCTAATAAACACATTTATTAAGTACGCACCTCCAGAATTTGCGGTGCGACTTGTAGGAACAGGAAACGATAAAAGCCAGCCTCTTCTCAAATGGCAAGAAGCCGAATTTGCAGGTAGAGAAATTAGTTTCCTACCTCTTTTTACTCTGAAAAACGATAATGTTAGAAACTTGATACCAACGACGGTAAAGTATACAGCAGCGCTTGTAGGGCGTTGCTTTGAGTCAGATTTCATGCATTTTCATCGGCTAGAGCCAACCTTAGCAGCCCTTAATTGGCAAGGAGAAAAAACTTTATTCATACACAATGATATCCACACACAAATGCAAAGCGTGGGTGATAAGAAGGCAATTCTTTGGCGAAGATTTCCCGCAGCATATTTCGCTGTCGAGAGTTTATTAGTGCCTCAGTTTAGCCAAATTCTTTCATGCAATAGCGATGCGGTCAAACATTATAAAGAGCGTTATCCTAGTGTTAGCGATCGCGTTGCATACATTAAAAACTCCTATGACAACGAGCTTTTTTATCCTCTGAGCCAGCCAGAGAAGAAAGTAAAAAAACGCGAACTAGCCCAAAAGCTAGGTTTATCAGATGATACACGCTTTGTGTTGTTTGCTGGTCGCCTGCATCCACAGAAAGATCCAACATTGTTAGTACGTGCAATTGCAGCTTTAAACGATCCTTGCGTTCATCTACTGATAGCGGGTGATGGAGAATTAGCCGCTCAAGTTCGCACAGAAATTGATACATTGGGTTTGACAGGTCGAGTCACAATGCTTGGGGCAGTTCCAATTGCAGAACTGGCACAGTTGCATCGTATCTGCAATGCTTTTGTGCTGAGTAGCGCTTATGAAGGTTTACCTTTGGTTGTCCTAGAAGCGCTAGCTAGCGGAACCCCAGTAGTCACAACTGAATGTGGTGAAACCCCAAAATTGCTAACTCCTAACAGTGGAGTTGTTTGTGGACAACGCACAAGCGAATGCATCGCTGATGCGTTACGCAAGGTACTAGAGCATCCAGAAGATTATCCGATTGAATCGTGTATCCGGACTGCACGACCCTATGCAGCCAAAACGGTTGTTCGAGATATCTACATTGAAATGTTAAATCGCTGGGAACAGCGAGTTGGCTCGACTGTTAGAGCCTAAACACCAAAAATGCAGTTAACTCAAATACAACCACAAGTACAAGAATTCGTTTTAGCAACTCCTTAAGGCAGTAATGCAAACATTGTAAAACACAAAAAATAGCGCCTAATCGCGCGTTCGGCGTTGCAGTTTTTCAGACCTTCATAGCGTCTGCGTATCAAGTTGTACACTACCTACAAAAAAAGTGATAAAAATGAAAATTGCTGTAATTGGTGCAAAAGGTCTACCACCGAAACAAGGCGGTATAGAGCATTACTGTGCAGAAGTATATCCGCGCATGGTTGCAGAGGGACACAGTGTCGATTTATTCGCCCGTTGCTCTTACACTGACAGTTCCTGGTTTGAGAATTACGACTACAAAGGCGTGCGAGTCATTCCTCTACCAGGTGGACACTTAAGAGGAATAGATGCATTTATTACTTCTGGATTGGGAGCGATCGCCGCAAGTGGCAAAAAATATGATATCGTTCATTTTCATGCTCTAGGTCCTTCTTTATTTACTTGTTTGCCCAACATCGCAACCGAAGCAAAAGTAGTTGTCACCTGTCAGGGATTAGATTGGCAACGTGCCAAATGGGGTAGTTTTTCGACTCGGCTAATTCAACTAGGGGAGAAAGCCGCAGTCCGTTTCGCCGACGGATTTATAGTTGTATCAGACGCACTGAAAAACTACTTTTGGGAAACTTACAATCGCAAAACAACATACATCCCCAACGCCCCTGCAAGCTACGCTGATTCTGACCCCAATTTTGACTACGGCACTGACTTGGGTCTGGAGCGGGGACGCTATATTGTATTTTTGGGCAGACTTGTACCCGAAAAGTGTCCCGACTTGCTGGTTGAAGCCTTTTCTGCCCTGAAACCGAAAGGGTGGAAATTAGTATTAGCAGGTGGTGTCAGCGATACCAAAACCTTCACCGCCGATTTATTAGAAAAAGTAGCAAGCGATCGCAATATCATCTTTGCTGGAGAACTCAGAGGTTCTCGACTCGCAGAAATTGTCCGAGGGGCTGGATTATTTGTTCTGCCTTCTGACTTAGAAGGACTACCATTAGCAATGCTAGAAGCAATGCGCGAAGGTATTCCCGTACTAGCAAGCGACATTCCACCGCACCAACAATTAATTAATAATGGACGGGGAATGCTTTTTGAAGCTGGAAACGTTAAATCCTGCGTTAAATCTTTAGATTGGGCAATTAATCACCCCCAAGAACTAGCAATAATGGCTAAAAATGCCCAAAAGCACATACAAAACAACTACAGTTGGGATCGCATTACCTCTGAAACCTTAAAATTGTATACCACGCTGTTGAAATCCCCTGCACCAAGTCAAGCAGTCGGTATTTCCCAGCGTGAAAGCAAGCTGGCTGAGGTAATGGGCAAAAAATAACATTTGTTTAAGTTGTTAGGTGCTCTACCAATTAATAACAAATGAAAAAATCACCAATGAAACAAGGTTTTGTGTGATGGAGAAGGGTATATCCTCATTATTAGCGGTTCTAAAACGGCGTGCATTGCCCGCATTAGTGACATTTACGGCAGTAATTGGTGGGGCTTTTGCTTACCTCACCGTTACTCCGCGTTTGTATCAAGCATCAGCGCGACTGATACAGGATGATAGAAGGGTGAGCGTCTCTGAATTGGGTCGCGACTTGACTTCTGTATCTTCGGGCGCCCCTGGTGGTCCGAGTCCCCTGGCTAACCAAGCCGAATTAGTCAAATCCGAACGTGTTTTGGAAAGAGCGATCGCCCTGGCTTCTCTCAAATCCAGCAACAATGGTTCACCCACAAGCAAAATCACATCCGCAGAACTTAATAAAGGATTGGGTGTGAAAATTGTTCCCGCTACCAACATTCTGGAACTGAGCTACAAATCGAAAGATCCCGAACTTGCAGCCCAATTGTTGAATGCCGTTTCTCAAGCAATGATTGAGGAAAATACCAAAACAATCAGTTCGGAAGCGACGAAAGTACGGGAATTTTTAGAAAATAGCGAAATACCTAACGCTCGTAAGCGTGTAGCAACAGCTGAACGAAAAGAAAGCCAGTATAGGTATACCAGCGGCATCATCTCTTTTGAAGAGCAAACTAAAAGCGCAGTTGAGAGTTTAGCCACTTTAGAAGACCAAGAGCGCAGTCTGACAGCTCAACTGCAAGAAGCAAAAGGACGAGATGCATCTTTGCGGCAAATCACCAACGCTAAAAGCCTAGATAAAGCTTACGCATCTGTACGCGGTGGACAAGATGAACAACTAAAAACTTTACGGGCTAAGTTAACAGAGTTAAATACAAAGTTAATTGAAGCGCGTTTGCGTTTAACAGAAAACCACCCAAGTGTAATTGCGCTGGTTGGGGAAAGAGATCAGGTCAATAAATTGTACACAGAGCAACTTGCTCGCGTGTCGCCGGCAAATTCATCGGTTGCGACAAACAGTGTCGCCGGCGATCAAATTAGTCAAGACTTGACTTCCAAATTTCTGGCGAATGAGACAGAGCGATCGGCAATTGAAAATAAACTTAAGACAGTAAAAGCTCAAAGAACTCAACTGCAAATTAGCCTCACAAGGCTACCGATTCAACAGCAACCCCTCATTGCACTAACCCGCGAACGCGAAGACGCTACTGCTTCGTTAAAATCGCTACAAAGCAAACTAGAGGAAGCACGCATCACTGAAGCTCAAAAGGTTAGCAATCTCCGTTTGATCGAAGCCGCGAAACCACCAATCATCGCTTCTTCTCCACATCGTTCAGCAGTACTGGCGCTAGCTGTGGTGTTCGGAACTGTTTTAGGTACTGGTGTGATGTTGCTTTTAGAGGTGTTGGATAACACCTTAAAAGATGCCTCAGAAGCCGAGGAACTACTGAGCTTGCCATTACTTGGAGTGTTGCCGCGTCTGCCTGCTAAAACTCTCGTTTTGGAGCCAGCCGATCGCTTTTTAGATGATATCAGCTTAGTTGAGCCTTACCGAATGCTCCTGAAAACCTTGGAGTTTCGCAGTAACGATAAGGTGCAGATTATTGTTGTCAGTAGCACACTTTCTGGAGAAGGTAAGTCAATAGTTGCATCGCACCTAGCCGCCATTTCCGCCATGTTATCTCGGCGGACATTAATCATAGATGCAGATTTGCGTCGCCCGATGCAGCATACACTATTTAACTTAGCGCCAAAGCCGGGAATTACAGATGTAATTGAGAAGCGCAGAAGCCTAAAACAAGCAGTGCAGCCCACAGAAATTGACAATTTGCATGTGTTAACTGGTGGCGAATTCCACGGACGTCCCTCGCAGTTATTAGAGTCACTGGCGATGAAGTCATTGGTAGCAGAAGCGGCGGCAAATTACGATATGGTTATAATAGACACTGCACCTATCAGCGCTTGTGCAGATGCCGCTACATTGGCGAGACAGAGTGATGGAATCATGCTGGTAACACGTCCTAGCATCACCATCAAAGAGGTACTGCAAAGAGCGGTATCAGAATTAGAGCATAATCAAATACCAGTATTGGGAGTAGTCGTCAATGGAATGACACAGCAGACAGAAAAGTATTTACGCTATCCAGTTGATAATGAACGACCGGTAGGGGGGCGATCGCTAAAGCGTTTAATCGCAGTCGAAGGTGGTCGTAAAAATGCTGAATAATCAAGGTTCAAGACGTGGTTTGCGTCTAGCGCTATTGATTAGCTTCCTAGGCGCAGCAAGTGGTATAGTTGTAGGCTTCGCGGCAGGTGCTCAACCCTTTTATCTGGGTGTAGCGTTGGGAGCGATCGCAGCAATTATCTGCTTTTTTTCCTTCTTTGAGCAAGCTGTACTCGGTCTATTAATCTTGCGATCGGCTTTAGATCCGTTTTCTGGTCAACAGTTACCAGCCGCGTTTGCCATTGGTCTAGATGCCCTGACTATACTTTATGTCACAGTAATGTTGTTAACAGGGCAAACTGTACGCACCAATAAATTTTGGTGGCTATTTGCCGCTTGGGTAGCGCTACAAGGCGTATGGGTGATACTTTTGCCTTTGGGAGGATTGGGGCTAAATGCTGCCTTTTTGTCAGACAGCATTCGCGAATGGGTACGTATTTTTTCCTGGCTGATGGTCTACCTGATAGTCATGCAGCTTAAAGACCGACTTCATCCAGAAAAAATTGTTTCTGCTTTACTGTTAGCGCTGATTTTTCCCCTCACAGTAGCATTGATGCAGACAGTTTTACCACCTTCGCTTTTACCGCCAATATTTGTGTTTGGGGGAGGTGATGAAGTTTCATTTGAAAAAGCCTCTCGCATTAATGGAACATTAGGTCATCCTAATACCTTCGCCACCTTTTTATTGCTGTTCATTGGTCTTACTTGGTGGAAATTAAGTCACTCAAAACAACGTTGGCGTTGGCTGATATTGCTGTCCCTACTGGCATTTTTTTATGTGAGTACTAAAGCTTTATTTAGTTTGCTCATGCTTGCCGTTTTTGTGCTAGTTTTGATTTCGCCAAAATTGAATATTATCAAGTTACTTGGTGGGATAGTTTTTTTAGCAATTGTCATCGGCTTATTTGCTAGTACCGAATTCGGACAAGAACGTTTGGCATCAATTGGGAATACACCGCTTCTCAATCCAGATATAGATATATCGCGAGCAATTCTCTTATCACAAGGCGATAATAACAGCTTCAACTGGCGACTTTCTCAATGGTATATGCTACTAAAAGCTTGGCAAGAATACCCAATCTTAGGTTATGGTTTGGGGTTGAGTAAACAAGTAGCTGGTAATGGATTTCTTCCCCACAATGATTATATCCGAACCTTGGTAGAACAAGGAATTGTGGGGATGGTGAGTTTTATTGCCTTTTTTATAGCTCAAATTGTGCGTTTGATCCGCTTAATTAAAGATACACCTAGCGGCACCGCTCAACATGATTTTTGTTTAACTCTTTTAGCTGTTTTTTTAGCTATCCCTGTGGGGATGATTACCGAAAACATTTGGACTCATACAACTCTGTTTTTTTACTGGTGGACTGTATCAGCAGTTGCTGATTGGAATTGGCATAAACTTCAACCACAAACTCCTTTATTCACCAAACCTTATTAACAAAGGAGATTTTTCATGCAAAAAACTACAAAACATCAAAAACTAAATCTCCTCCAGGTGTTTCGAGGACTTGCCGCAGTCATGGTAATACTTGCTCACTGCGACTTGATATTTAATCAAAATTTCCAAAAAGACTTTTTCGGCAAAATCTTTAATTTTGGTGGTTCAGGTGTAGATTTCTTCTTTGTTTTGAGTGGATTTATTATCTTATATATTCATCAATCAGATATTGGGAATAGAAGCAAGCTGAAGTCTTTTTTTCTTAAGCGAGTTACCCGAATTTACCCGATTTATTGGGTAGTTTTGACACTCAAGTTATCCGCTTCTTTATTCTTTGCTTATGATCCTGACACCAGTCAGAGAAGTATTCTAGAAATATTCAAAGCTTTTATCTTATTTCCTCAAAGTCAAGAAATTCTCTCAAGTAGCTTTCTCGGTGTTAGCTGGACATTGAGTTTTGAGGTTTTCTTTTATATCGTATTTGGTTTATTAATTGCCTTAAAACCAAAATTCTGTTTTCCCATAGTTTTCACATGGTTATTATTGACATTTTCACATTTTCTCGGAATTTTTGATTTGCCCAAAGACAGCTTTATGCTTGGTTTTCTTTTCAACGAACATAATCTTGAGTTTTTTCTCGGTTGCCTAGCAGCTTACGTTGTATCTAAACATAAAATTCCTCAAGAAATGACTTTAATTTGTGTGGGGGCTTTTTTATATACTTTAGGAGCAATCAATTATTACTACAAACTTGTAGATATATCGTCTGTAATTTCCTTTGGTATTCCTTCGATGCTTTTGGTAGTTGGTTCTACATCTCTAGAAATGAGGAAAAATGTACATGTAAATAAGTTTTTGATTTATATAGGAAATGCATCATATTCTATTTATTTAATACACGGATTTGTTATCAATAATATTACCAAGTTTTTCCTGAAAGTTGCTCCTGATATTACTCAAAATCTTCTGATTTTAAATATACTGGGATTGATAATTGCTTTCATAGCTCTTTTATTTGGATGTGCTGTTTATTCTTATATTGAGAAACCATTGCTTTCAATTGTGAAACCGAAATTAGCGACAACGTAGTCAGCGCTACCCCAATACGGTTCGGATAAGAAAATTCGATAAACCAAAAACCTTGTAGAGACGCAAGGGTATCGCGTCTCTACATACCCTAAATCACTACGAAAAATCCTTAAACGAACCGTATTAAGCGCTACCCTACGGGAAAGCTTTTCTTAGAAACGCTAACAGTGCTTTAAAAAATCATTTCGTTAAATTATAGATTTGATATTAGGGGTAAGGAGAGCGCTGAAGCGCTCACTACGAATTCAATTTTTCAAATATATGAAAATTATGAACCAGGAAATACTTGATACTAATAATGCCGCAATAACGTCACATGAAAGGTGTCATCGAGTTGTATTAGTTCATCCGAGTGCGGGAATTAATTGGAGTGGTGGATCTGAGATTTTTGCGATAGAATTAACCAAGCGATTGAGTGCCTACTTTGACGTTGAACTGTTAAGTGGAGCTGACTGCGGTTCTTTTTGTCATCCTACTGGTGGTATTTCTCGCGTTCAAGCTTATAGTGCGGTACGACATCCGTTAATTGCATCATTAGTGCATCGATTTGCCACTCATCCGGAAATCGTTATCGAGCATCTTACCAATTTTCTACCTTGTGCTTTTCATTTATTACGTCGCCGCGCAGATGTAATATTTCCCTGTAATGATTATGGTGGGTTAGGGATGGCGGCTTTTGTTAGAGCTTTAATTGGTACACCGATTCTTTTTACCGAACATGTGGGATTAATGGGGGATGGACTTTCATTAAAACGCAACCTGCGTTTTCAACCCGATCGCTTGGTGGTTTTTTCCCAAGCAATGGCAGATTTTGTTCATAGTCAAAAACCGAAGCAAGTTGTTAACGTTATTCCTAACGGTGTAGACCTTAATCAATTTACACCGTTAGGAACTACCATCGATTTTAATTTGGCGAAACCAATCATATTGTGTGTAGCTTCTTTAAAGCGCAACAGCCATAAACGCATTGAACTTGCCATGCAAGCAGTAGCGCGACTACCCCACGCTAGCCTTTTATTGTGTGGTGATGGATGCGATCGCTCTTACTTTCAATCTCTCGGTGACGAGTTACTCGGTTCCCAACGCTTTGCTATCTGCACATTTCCCTATGAGCGAATGCCAGAAATCTATCGCAGTGCAGATGTATTTACTCTACCTTCTATTGATGAGCCATTCGGATTGGCTTATATAGAAGCAATGGCAAGTGGTTTACCTGTGGTGGCTACTGACGACGAAATGCGACGTTACATTGTCGCTGATGGTGGGATCTTGTGTGACGTAACTAACCCAGATATTTACGCGGCTGCACTGGCAAAAGTTCTCGATTCAAAAAAAGAAATACAACCACGACTGAACGCTATGCGCTTTAGCTGGGATGGGGTGACATTAAGCTACCGCGACGCGATTTTAGAAACGATTGCACAATCAAAACAAACTTATTAAATGGAGGGTTTGATATGCCTCATGTTTCTGTAATGATTCCGTTTTATAATGCTCTTGTTTATCTTCCAGAAACAATGGAGAGCGTTTTCAAATTAAATGAAGGATCTTATATGCCTAAAGTTTCTGTAATTATCCCGGCTTACAATGCTCTTGCTTATCTTCCAGAAACAATAGAGAGCCTTTTTAAACAGACTTTTTCTGATTTTGAAGTGTTAATAGTTGATGATGGTAGTTCCGATGGAACTGCTGGATGGGCAACGCAAATCACAGATCCACGAGTGAGAGTAATTTACCAAAAAAATCAAGGTTCATCTGTTGCGAGAAATACAGGTATTACTGCCGCGAAAGGTGAATATATCGCGCTTTTGGATGCTGATGATTTATGGGAACCAACCAAGTTAGAAAAGCAGGTACGTTTTTTAGAACAAAATCCCTCAATAGGTTTAGTAGATACCTGGACGATTTTAATTAACCAAAAAGGTAAATCTACAGGAAGAATAATTGTTTCTTCTGCTGAGGGTGATGTTTGGAAACAACTTGTACAATTTAAACCTGTTTGCTGTTGTGATAGTACACCTTTGATTCGTCGTAGTTGTTTTGATAATGTTGGATTATTTAATCCAGATTTACCTTTTCTCGAAGACTTAGATATGTGGATTCGTCTTGCGGCTCGTTATGAATTTGCCGCAATAAAAGAACCTTTGGTTCGTTATCGACAACATCCTCAAAGTAAGTCTAGTAACTGTAAAGGAACTTTAGAAGCTTTTCGGACAATTATAGAACAAGCTTTTGAATTTGTACCCGCTGAAGTCCTACCTTTAAGAGAGAAAGGATATGGTCGCCTTAATCTTTATTTAGCTTGGAAAGCGATTAATAATCAGGATTTTGCACAGGCAAGTCATTATAATCATCAAGCGATCGCTCATCATCCACAACTAATTTTATCTTGGGATTTTATCCGTCAAAGTATTGCTTTGTCGCTGCTCAAATTGCTAGGTTCACAAACTTATGACAGAGTGCGATCGCTTGTGCAAACAATCCGATGCAGCCCTGGCAAATGGAATTCCCGGAGTTTACGCGCACACAAACAAAGTCCGGATGGTGCGCGGACTTAAGAAAAAACAGTAATTTCAACTTGATTTGGTATTAATTACCAAAGTAGACAATTTGAGAGATAAAAACATGCCAAAAGTATCTGTTGTTGTTCCCGCATATAATGCAATGAAATACCTCCCGGAAACCGTGGAGAGCGTCTTGCAGCAAACTTTGACTGATTTTGAAGTATTGATTGTTAATGATGGTAGTTCCGATGAAATTGTGGAATGGGGTTCTCAAATAACTGACCCCAGAATCAAGGTTATTTCCCAGGAAAATCAAGGTACGGCTGCGGCACGAAATAAAGGAATTACTGAATCTCAAGGTGAGTATATTGCCTTTTTAGATGCTGATGATATTTGGGAACCGACTAAGTTAGAAAAACAAGCAAATTGTTTAGATAATAATCTTTTAGTTGGTCTAGTTGATGCTTGGACAGCTTACATGGATGAAAGTGGTAAGCTCACAGGCATAGTTATGAGGCACACTGAAGAAGGTGATGTCTACAAAAAGGTTTTTGAAACATGTGATAGCTCGGTTTGCTGTGGAAGTTCACCCATGATTCGCCGTTCTTGTTTTGAAACTCTTGGCTTATTTGATGAAAATAGCTACATCGAAGATGTGGATATGTGGATTAGAATCGCCGCTCGTTATTACTATGGAGTGATCAAAGAACCCTTGGTTAGATATCGACAACATCCTCATAATAAATCAAAAGATTGCCAGTCGATGTTAGAAGGTTTCCGGCGATTGATCGAGAAAACATATCGAACTTTGCCAACAGAAGTGTTGTATTTAAGACCGCAAAGCTATGGAAGATTGTATGTCTTTCTTGCTTGGAGGTCTATAGATAACAAAGATTTCCAACAAGCGGCACATTATCGCAACTTAGCGATCGCCAACTATCCGCAACTACTTTTACGACCTTGGTTTATGCGTTTGAGTGTAGCGATCGCCGCACTAAAATGGCTGGGATCTGAAGGTTATGAAAAAGTGCGATCGTTTAATCGTTCTTTACGTCGGCGTTTGTCATTTCGTGCAATTTAAGGAATTGGGGAATGGGGAGACAAGGGGGGACAAGGGGGAGAAACCCCAATGCCCCATGCCCAATGCCCCATGCCCCATGCCCCATGCCCAATTCCTAATATCTAATCGCTTTTTGGAGTAACTGTGGGACTGCGAAATCAAGTTATTAAGGGTGGAGCTTTACTGGTTATAAGACAAGCTCTGGGAATATTACTCAGCCTGATAGGAGTAATATTTATTACGAGAGTTATTGGACCTGCCCAGTACGGTTTGTATGGAGTAGGTTATGGAATTGTCAGTTTTATAGGTGGTTTGGGTATATGGGGTTTGGATGTTTATTTATTACGCAAAACCAGCAACCCAGAGCAAGAAGATTATGACCAAGCGTTTACTCTATTGCTATGTTTTGGTGGAACCTCTGCACTGAGTTTGGTATTAGGGCAACATATTATTGCTCAAATGCTTAACCTTCCAGAAGCAGCACCCTTTTTGGCGGCTTTGGGTTTGACTTTACCTTTATCATTGTTAAATATACCTTTAACAATTAAACTCGACCGCGACTTAAATTTTCAGCGGGTGGCATATATCGAGTTAATCAGTCAAATTAGCTACTATGCGATCGCGCTGCCACTAGCGCATCAAGGATCTGGTGCTTGGGCGCCAACTGCTGGTTTGTGGCTTCAGCAAATCAGCATGGTTGCGCTGACTTATTCGAGTACTAAACTTCGTCCGCGCTTATGCTGGAAGCCAAGTTTGATTCGGGAGATGTTGAAGTATGGTTTAAGCTATTCTAGTTCAACTTGGTTATGGCAATTGCGATCGCTTGTCAATCCAGTCATTGTCGGACGTTTTGCCGGTGCTGAAGCTGTGGGTTTTGTTTCTCTTGCCATTCGTTTAGTCGAAATGCTTTCTTTTGCTAAGTCAGTAACTTGGCGTTTAGCTATGGCAGCCCTTGCTAAACTCGAAAATGACAAAACTCGCCTGCGTCATAGTATTGAAGAGGGAATGCGTTTGCAAGCGTTAGCAGTTGGCGTTCCATTGGCAGGTTTTGCGCTACTCGGTCCGATGGTATTATTACTGATTTTTGGGAAAAATTGGACTCCAGTGCTGCAAGTCTTTCCATATATTGCCGTTGGCTATCTTTCCAATTCCATCTTCAATTTACATTGCTCAGTACTTTATCTGCTGGGTAAAAATTTATTAGTTGCTTGGTTTCATGCAGCTCATGTTGCACTTTTTGCCGGTGGTGCATTTTTCCTAGTACCGCAAATGGGAATAATTGGTTATGGCTGGGCTGAAATATGTGCATTAGCTAGTTACCTACTACTTCATATATATATAGTCAAAGAATTGGGCAATTTAAATTACACTAAAGCTCTTATTTGGTACGGCATCACCATCGCTGTTTTAGTTTTAAGTACATTACCTGGTTCAGCTCGTTACCTGTCTTGCTTGTTGCTACTGCTTCCACTATTATCAACCAAAGAGAGAAATACCCTTGTCGGCTATTTACAAATTTTGAGGTCTTGACAAAAAAGGCGCTTAGGTTAATCTAAGCGTCCTAGCTACAATGTAATTGAAGTTAGGACGCTTAGATTACAAAAGTTTTCAATCTACTGAGATTTGGTTATGCCCCAATACGCTTGGTGTTAAGCCTAAAATCCGAGTGTAGAGACGCGAAATTGAACTTCGTCCCGCTTCGCTAACGCGTCTCTACAGGTCAAAAATCAGTACAAAACAAAACTATGAACATTAAACTTCCTTTCAGTTATCAAGAAATTGTTGATGAACTAGTTAATTTTACCGATTTGCCCAGACAGGAAGTAGAACATAGAGTGTGGATGCAGGCTATAGGTGAAGGAACCGTAATTCAAGAAGCAAAGCATTTTGGAGTAACTCCCCATCAATATGACGACAAGATGGAAAAACTCTACAAAGAAGGACATGGATTAATAATTGAGACTATGGTTTTTTGGGCAACAAAAGAAAGACAGCTTTGGATTCAACAAGCGATTGAAAGGATTCGCTTATACGCCCAAAAGAATGCTCGATCACTTGATGATTTAACAATTCTCATGTTGGGTGACGGCACCGGCAATGATTCTTTAGAACTTGTTAATAATGGATTTAAAATTAACTATTTCGACATCCCTGGAAGTAAAACATACGAATTTGCGACAAAGCGGTTTGCCCATTACGATTTGATCGGCGATCGCGTAAATATTATCTCTGATTATAATTCTTGTCTTACATCTCAATATGATGTTGTGCTTTCTTTTGAAGTTTTAGAACATTTGACTGACCCCATTACCGCTATTAGAGATATTAACTCTATGCTGAAAACTTCCGGCATCACCATAATTACAGAAGCATTTTCTGCTGTTTATGATGTTTTTCCTACTCATTTAAAGTCCAATTTAAAATTTGCTAATCAGACACCTTTTCTCTTTTTAGAAAAGAAAATGTTAATGACTTGGTATAGTCAAAAAACATTTTTTAAGTTTAAACCAATGGAGTTTGTTAAAAAAGAAAAAATATCAATTAAAGATTTTATCTTTCTTTTAAAAGATGCCCAAATAAGGCGACCATACATAGCTGCAAAAATAAGAAAATTATTCACTTTTGGTTCTTGATATAATCTCACCAATTTGTTTGGGTGAAAGGGGAAAGGAAAAAAGGGTTTTTTTAAGAGGGGTAAAGGTTCACGAAGAGGGGAAAAGGTTAAAGGGGAAAGGGGAAAGGGGAAAGAATTTAGAGGAGGATTGTGACCTCCCCTTGGGGGAGACCTCAATCATAAGGAGGGGGCTTTGAACCCGTATAGTAGGAAAGGAAAGAAAAAAGTTTATGCGTGTTGTGAATAACTTCTTAACCTTTCCCCTTTCCCCCTCTTTCTCATGGTTTACCGATACCCACCACGATTTACCGGGCAAGTAACTGTTAAATGGAATGCTTTGTTGGAGCTTTCTCCACTGCTGTTAAATGTTCCAACAAACACAGCGTTAGGATTACCACGGCGCAGACCCACTACAATTTCTCCTGTTTCCGGATTTTCTAGAGCAGGTTCTCCAAGAGTTGCATTGTAGATGCAATTGCTTACATTTTGTGGAAATTCTACCTCATATGCTCCTGTATCAAGCAAGCTTGATGATACTGCTCCTAAGCTACGAGCAAGAGTGCCATCACTGCGGACTACTGCACCTTTTATATTTACGAAGCCAAAAGGGGAACCAGAAGGTTTATTATCTTTAGAACTTTGCGCTACTGAATTTGGTTTTGCAATGGGTTTG
The DNA here is from genome assembly GCF_000582685.1 of [Scytonema hofmanni] UTEX 2349. Taxonomy (GTDB): domain Bacteria; phylum Cyanobacteriota; class Cyanobacteriia; order Cyanobacteriales; family Nostocaceae; genus Hassallia; species Hassallia hofmanni. The sequence goes on along the minus strand of NZ_KK073769.1, from coordinate 1,117,122 downwards.
GGTAAAGCCTGAGCGATACCACAGGTAAGCAAGCTACAACCCAAACCAAAAGATATAAACATAGATTTACGAAACACGATCAATCTCCTTCTTTATGAGCAGTATTTGAGAAAAAATTTGAACCTATAAAGGCACAGCCTAGTCAAGTTAAATCACTTATACTGACATCAGAAAGTTTATAATCAAACAGGACTTTTATATATATATTTTTGTGAAGAAGCAATGCGATCGCTCAAATAAAAAGTCAAACAAAGTCGTGGTGTTTCATAATCTCTTGACAACGAAACACCATGAATTCTTCGAGTTCACCGTTATATCTTGGGGAACAATTAGCTACAATCTCGTTTATTATATGATGTCCGTTTAATTAACGTTAATAAAAATATTGCAACCGTCGTAGAGACGTTCCGCTGGAACGTCTTTAGTGTGCAACCATCGTAGAGACGTTCCGCCGGAACGTCTTTACAGCGGAACGTCTTTACAGCGGAATGTCTTTACACTGGAACGTCTAAACTAATTCTTCAGTTTCCAATCGGGGGAGCAAGAGCAACACGGGGAATTCCACCGCCACCAACACTGCTTGCTGTATTGTTATCGACAATTTGCAACGCTTGAAATAGCTTCATAAAGTCGTCCTGAAATTGTCCGCTTTTACCCTCGAAATCATAGCCGAAGGTGTTGCGAAACTCATCCACAACTCCTCTTTCCATTGCGAGGTAATGAGCGTCCCAACCGGCATCATCAACAATATAAGCACCGTAATCTTGCAAGGCATGAAATAGTTTTTTAGCCGCAGGTGTTTGCAAGTTAAGACTTTCTTCGGTTTGGCTGGGAAGAATTGCTAAAAGCGCTCCTTGGACAAGGGCGGGGTTTTTACCATGATACTGCTTGGCGGCATTGGCATCTGCACGATCTGCGGGCCAGCGATACCCAGGATTAGACTGAGAGTAATAATAATATTTTTCTCCCCAAAGAAGAATTTTCAATGCATGATGAATTGGCTGATTGCTGGTGAGTTCACCTTTGCGAACAGAGCCACCAATCGCAGAAAGACCAGAACCAAAATGCGCTCCACCTATTCCTTCTCCGTAAATGTCAACGTCCGGATAACGCCAACCATAAATTGAACCTCCGGGTTGACAACGAGCCAGGGGTTCAAGCTGCACTAAAGTTTTACCATTTGGCATTAAAAAAGCACTCGCATTATTGGGAGTGCTGTAAGGCTGACTCGTGGCATCTTGAACAATTAAATCGTGTGGAATGGGTAGCCACAATTCCATAGGTTTAGTGCCTGTACAGCGCCCTTCACCCCAAGCACCAGGACTATAAATTGGATGGTAGGGGTCGTTTGCTTTGAGTTTGTAGAAGTACTCCTCATCTGCCGCAGTATAACCTGCCTTATCGATGCCGGCAGGTATGTATTGGGCATTTGAGCCTATGGGCATATTCCAAGGGGATGTGGATGAAAAGGGTTGGAGAAACTTGTCTCGTGTAAGAGTCTGGCTGGGAGTTGGCAGACAACCGAGAGCAAGAGTGACAATTACACTCGCTAAGAATATCAGTAAAGTAGATAACTGCAAGCGCCTGATCAAATAGGGAAAAAAGCTCATGAAATAGTCTATCTTGTGTTTCCAAAGTTCAATATATTTGGTAGATACACAGAATGTCATGAGCATTATTTCGGATTGCCTATTTAGTCACTTATATGTATTTACACTAATACTTAAGACGGCTCTAATCATTGAAAGCCTTGCTATGAGTGGATTACCGCTTATTATGAGCTTGGAATACATAGTTGGGAAGTGAGATTATAGACCATTATTTTATCTCAACTTTGTCTTCAAAACTTCAGATACATTCTGCAACAAAATCTCGCGTACTGAATCCAAATTGTTTGACTTTGATGACTCAGTGAGAGATTTTGTTTTCAACTGATTTGCATCGGGCTTTTCAATAGATAAAGCCTTTGCTAATTGCTGATAAAGCGTTGGATTTGTGGTAATATGAAAGGCTAACTCTTGTCCTACCTCTTTCAATCGTTGTGGTAACTGAGTTTCTGTTGTTTGTAACAGTTCTGCCAGAGTTGCAAGAAGTTTATTGCGATCGCCAGCTACCGCGATAAAATTATCTTTTGGTTGACTGTCGGTTAGTTGGTTTTCAAACAGATGGGTGAAAGTTTCTAGCCTACCGTTGTCTATAGCTGGATGTTGTTGTAAGGCGATCGCTGGTGCAAAATTAGTACCACTAACATTATCAGGTAATGGTGCGGCAAGAACTTTCTCTGTATTGACAATTCCTGCACCAAATTTATCCGGCTTCCATGTCGGGAACTTTTCGCAACTATCCCGCAGAATCTGATTAAAGATAAAAGGAATCTTTTCGGCACCATAGCGCTTAATTAACTCCTGTCGTCCATGATACGATAGCCATAAAGCCGCTACACCCGCAACTATTGGCGCCGAAAATGAAGTCCCGGAGCCTTGAAGTATATTATATCTAAATTCATTATCTATCTTATCAACTTTCGCATACCAAACTTTCTCAGCAGGTGCGGTAACATCAACTTGATGTCCTTGGGATGCACCTGACCAAATCTCACGCAGTACATTGCTACCAGTTACAGCAATCACTTCATCATAGGCAGCGGGCCAAACTACGTAGGGAATATAAGTCCCAGATGCTGCTACTATAATTACGCCTCGTTTTTGAGCATAAATTATCGCAGTCCGCAGACGTTGGTTAAAGAAACCAGTCCCTAGACTGATTGACAAAACATGAATATTATTATCTGCCGCATACTCGATCGCTTCAGCAAGATTTTGCACACTTAATAATACCACTGAATAAGAAACTCGCAGAGGTACTACTTTTGCACCAGGTGCAACTCCTGTAACAGCTTTCCCACTCAGATAATCGCCTTGCGCTCCTCTGGGACTGATAAGTACACTTGCTGTTGATGTCCCGTGACCGGGATTATTTACAACTTGACCAAAAGGTCTTTCTAATTCATCTTTTGGGTCTTTGTCTTTCTTTAGAAAATCGTAGCCTTTTGCCAAAAGCAGATTACGAATAATTTCTGGATGTTCTGAATAACCTGTATCCGGCAGCCCGATAATAATATCATGTCCTGGCGGTCGCTGCGGGTCAGGGAAAAAGCGCGACCATGCTTCAAAAACGCGAATTTGTTTGAGACTCCATTCTACATCACTGCTTTGTTCTTCTATTTGACCTTGAGTGTCACCTATCGGTTCTGATTGGGAATTATCAGCTAGGGGAACCGCAAACAATGGCTGTGCATCCACCACTCCTGGTTGCGATCGCAGATGATATGATTTATCCCAAGCATCCTTCACCGATAAAACTTTCTTCTTGAGAGTGACTTGAAACTCAGTCTGATTGTCACCAACTGATTTCACCTGACCATCTAAACCAAAAGCTTGAGTCACAACTTCCTGGACTCTTTTCTTTTGTCCTGGCATTACCATCTCAATAAAAAAGCCTTCAAACTTAGGAGTCAAGTTATTTGTGTTGTTTAAGCGATCGCTAACCATAAAATGGGGACTGGGGATTAGGGACTAGGGACTAGGGGATCGGGACAAAGAATCCTACTTTATATTTACGCAAAAAAAGGAAAAGGACAGAAGCAAGAAATATAAAAATCTCTTTCCCAGTCCCTAGTCCCTAGTCCCTAGTCCCTAGTCCCTACCCACTTCAAACACAACACGCGAAAATCATCACCACGGGCTTCAAAATTAGGATACTGGTCAAAACTTGCACAAGCTGGAGATAGTAGTACAACAGACGCTTGATGTGTGAGTGCTAAGGATGGCGATCGCTTAACCGCATTTTCCATTGTTTCCACAACTTCGTAACTATCATACCCCACCTCTTCTAAACGTTTAGCAAAACTTTCTGCCGCACTACCTATAAGTAATACTACAGAAGCTTTCGCCTTAATTTTTGCCAGCCACGCTGTATCATCCCCAGCTTTCGCTTCCCCACCGGCAATCAAAATCACCGGAGCTTGCACCGATGCTAAACCAACTTCCGCAGCGTCGTAGTTAGTTGCTTTGCTGTCATTGATAAAATCGATATTTTCCCAAGTGCAGATATGCTCAAGACGATGAGGAACGCCAGGGAATTCACGAATTGCAGCAGATATAGCCTCTTTTTCAATTCCTGCCAACCGCGCTGCTGCTACAGACATTAGCAGATTTTGCTGATTGTGTTCGCCTACCATCCGCAAAGCTGATACTTCAACTATGCGTTCATCTTCTTGTAGAGACGCGATTAATCGCGTCTCTACAACCCAACCATCTTCTATATAAAAGCCTTTTTCACCAATTAGATGCTCTTTACCTTTAACACTTGTCCAATAAGCGTTACTCCACTGACTTAAACCAATCTTGCTTAAATATGCGTCATCCCCATTCAAGACTTGTAACTGAGATTGATGCAACAATTTAGCTTTGATATCGTAATATTTCTCTAAAGTTTTATGACGAGCAAGGTGATCTGGTGTAAAAGTCGTCCAAACACCGATGCGGGGAGCAACAGTATTAGAAGATTCTATTTGATAACTGCTAAATTCAGCAATTACCCAGTCAATTGGTAGAGACGTTCCAGTGGAACGTCTTTCCCCTTGTGCCCCATCTTGAGAAAGTGCAACTTCGCAAGCTGCCAAGCCGATGTTACCGCAAGCGGGGGCGTTAAAACCGGCGGCTTGAAAAATTGCGGCTGTTAAGGCTGTGGTGGTAGTTTTACCATTAGTGCCAGTAATTCCTACCCAAGGTATAGATTGTAAATGACGCCAAGCGAGTTCCATTTCGCCGATAGTTTCAATTCCCAATTCTCGCGCTTTGACTAATAGCGGAATATCCCAAGGTACACCAGGACTAACAACAATTAACTCTGGTAAATCTGCATCATTCAAGTCGAGGGAATACCCCAGTTTAACAGTTATTGCTAGGGCGGCAAGTTCTTGTTGCTGGTGAAGGAAGTTTTCGGAGGTATTACGTGAAGCAAGGATATCCGCATTAGCAGAATCACTAATCACCACCTCCCAATCTTCCTTTTTCAACAATCTCGCCGCAGCAACACCGGACTTTCCGAATCCAATTACATGAGCTTTGGACATAGACTGTAGCAGTTATCCCTGGTTAAGTGTCACTATGGTAGCGTTTATTGGCACATTTTACACAAAATTTTGTTGCCTAAACTATAAATTTTTGACGACGGCGCCAAAATCAGCTAAAACACGAGCATGATTGCGAAGTAATCCCAGCAAATGTAATCGGTTGCGCTTGATTTCGGGATTTGAATCCATTACTAAGACACTTTCTGCACCATCAAAAAAGTTGGTAACAGCAGGAGCAATCTTTTCGAGTTCTGTTACTAGCTGTCGATAGTTGCGCGATCGCTTTGCGGATTCTGTTTCTGGCACTAACTCGATTAAACCATTATACAAAGCTTGTTCTGAGGATTTTTGAAATAGTTCTGGGTTGATTGTAGCTGTAGGATTAAGCTGGATAAAGTCCAAATCGCCTTGTGCTGCTAACCGAGTTGAACGGTTCACAGTTTCATAGATTTGATCTAATGTGCCATCGTTGCGAATTTGTTGCAAAAATAAAGCGCGATCGCGTACATCCAATAAATCTATTAAAGCGCGATCGGCATATTCTGCGTCGTTTTCTCCCAACACTGCATTCACTAAGTCGTAATCAATAGATTTTTCTTCTTGTAACAGTGTGCGTATGCGTTGCCGAAAAAAGTCTTTTAATGCTGTAACTAACTTCCCTGCATCTTTATTGTAAGTTGTGGCAAAGTTACTTGCTATCACCTCAATTAATTCTTGCAAGTTAATTGCCAAATTTGCAAACCAAGTAATATTAACTATCGCATTTGCTGCTCTTCGCAAAGCAAAGGGATCAGATGAACTTGTGGGTATCATTCCCAAACCGAATATACTTACCAAAGTATCTAGTCTGTCTGCCAAACCGACAATTTGACCTGTGAGAGTTTCAGGTAAGTTATCACCTGCACCTTTTGGTAAATAATGTTCAATAATTGCGGTTGCGACTTCTGGAGATTCTCCGCTTTTCGCTGCATATTTTTCTCCCATAATGCCTTGCAATTCTGGGAACTCATACACCATTTGGCTTACCAAATCGGCTTTACAAAGCAAAGCTGCTCTTTGAATGTTGTTAGTTTCTTCTGGAGTTAATTGCAGTTGGGTTGTAATTGCTGCGGCATTTTGACAGATTCGATCAACCTTGGCACGCACCGAACCTAAATCTTCTTGAAAGGTGACTTTTTCCAATTGCGGTAAAAAGCTTTCTAAAGGCTTCTTTAAATCGCTGTCGTAGAAGAACTTCCCATCAGCTAAACGAGCGCGAATAACTCTTTCGTTCCCCACAGCAATAATATCTGATTTCGCGGGATCGCCGTTGGAAATCGTGACGAAATAAGGAAGTAACTCTTTGCTGTTGGCTGATTTGAAGACAGGGAAATAACGTTGATGACTCACCATCACCGTGGTAATCACTTCTGTAGGAAGTTCTAAAAAATCAGCTTCAAATTTACCGACAACCGCTGAGGGGAATTCCACCAGATTTGTGACTTCTTCTAACAAATCGGGGTAGATTTCTACGTGTCCATCGAGATTTTGTACAGATGAAAGAACTTTCTCTTTAATTGTAGTTGCGCGTTCATCGGCATCAACAATCACAAAAGCCGAACGTAACGTGGTAAGATAATCACTAGCTTGGGGAATAGTGACTGGTTGTGGATGTAAGACACGATGAGTATGGGTTAAGCGATCGCTCTTAATCACCTCAGATCCATTATCCAACTCAATTGGTAGCACCGCATCATCCAACAAAGCCACCAACCAACGAATCGGACGGGAAAACCTCACATCACCATCACCCCAGCGCATCAACCGCTTACCTTCCAAGTTGAAAATCCACTCCTTGACAAATTCCGTCAAGATTTCTGCTACCGGACGTCCGGGAGTCTTTTTTCTCACAAAGATAAATTCCCCCTTCTCTGTGGGACGAATTTCAAAATCAGCAACATCTACACCTTGCTTTTTTGCAAACCCTGACGCTGCCGGTGTTGGTTTACCATCTTTAAATGCAGCTTGTGCAGGGGGACCCTTAACTTCTTCTTCTTTGTCTGGTTGCTGCGCTGGTAGATTTGTAATTAACACAGCCAAACGTCGGGGAGTACCGTAAACTTCCACCGCATCGCTAGTTAGGTTGTGTGTTTCCAAACTTTGGGGGATGCGCTGTTTCCACTGCTTAACAGCGCTACTGACAAAGCTTGCGGGTAATTCTTCTGTACCGACTTCTAATAAAAAATTAGGCATAGAACACTATTGTCAAGGAAACCGTGGCTTAACTATATTACAATACCCTTCAGTTAAGCCCGAAATCCTTGTAGAGACGCGATTAATCGCGTCTTGAGAAAATGTGGCGATCGCATTGTATCGAGTCACAATCGCATTGTATCGGGTGACAATCGTATTGTATCGCGATCGCATCGCATTGGATCGGGTGACAATCGAATTGGATCGGGATGCAATGGCATCGGATCGCGATCCAATGGCATCGGATCGCGATCCAATCGAATTGTATGGGGATGCGATCGCATTGCAGGGTATTACCAATGAGTAAACACCATGAGCAAACAATATAAAATTTATCTTGATGCTTGTTGTTTTAATCGTCCGTTTGATGATCAGACGCAATCCCGTATTTATTTAGAAGCACAGGCAGTGATGACAATTCTGAGTAAATGTCAATCAGGGACTTGGAAACTTATCAACAGCAGTGTTTTAATTGCCGAATTGAACCAAATACCTGATTTAGAAAGACTACAAAACGTCAAAAAATTACTCGACATTGCTAAAATAAAAGTTATTAATAGCGGCTTCATTGAAGACAGAGCAGCCCAACTCCAAAGATTAGGATTCTCAAGCTATGATGCCACCCACATCGCTAGCGCAGAGAGAAGTCAGGGTGATGTATTTCTCACAACAGATGACAGACTCTTCAACAAAGCTAAAAAAAACTCTCAATTAATTAACGTATTGATTAATAATCCCATTCAATGGCTAGCATTCGTAATACAAGCCGAGGAAAACAATGATGAAAACCCAAAATGAAATTATCAAACAGGGCTACGATGCGTTAATCAATTCTCTGGGAATTGCCGATACTATTCGGTTTATTCAATACTTCAATCCAGGTAAAGGAGATTATACCAAAGAACGTCATCAATGGCTAGATGAAAAAACTTTGACGGATGTGCTGGTAGAAATGAAACAGTTATCCGAAGACAACACCAGTCAATATGACGAAATTATTGAGTAAGCGTTTGTTCTCAGCAGATAAGTGACTTATTGACACTCCCCGCGATAAATCGACGGGGATTCTTGGTTCAACGAGACCACTTAAACTAGGTTCCTTGCGTTACCTAAAGATAGAGGTGGGACTCTCCCCAAGCGTTAACTTTGGGTATGCCCTACCCTAGTTGCATTGCTGCAAGTCCTATTTAATTGAAACGATTTGTTCCAAAATTCTGAGTCGTCTAGTTCCTATGAATCTTTTACCTACTGCTAGGAAGAAACTAGAACAATGCAGTAGAACCGCATAGATTCAGTTATCAAGGTACAGATTGCCGTTAGGCAGTTAGGTTTTTATACAGGTTGATTACCATTCCTGTTGGAAATAAGATAACACATAATGTCACTGGGGGATAAATCCCCCACATGGCTTTCATCCCCGACTTAAAAGACATTAGAACCTAAAAACCCAAAAAGTTTTTAGGTTCTAATTTCGGGGTTTTCAGCCAACATCTTTATAAAATAACGAGTCGTCGTCATTCTTCTTTATCTGCGTCCATCTGCGTTCATCTGCGTTTGCTTAATTCTTTGATGTATGGCACCCAACTGATAACTGTTATATGCGATCGCATTATAAACTCGTAGAAACCCCGACGATTAAAATCGCGGCTACATAAACAAAGTCCGCCTGCGCGGACTAATCTGAAAAGATGGTTTCAAATATCATCTGGCGAGAGTAATAAAAGAGCGCTAATTAGCCCACGTAGGTGGGCTTCGTTCCTGTAGCCCCAGGCTTCCAGCCTGAGGGTGATTGCTCTGTGGTTAATACAATTGTTTCCTGAACAACAGAAGATATTTAACCAACTTATATTATATCAACAGCGGCGTATCATCATCTTGTGCTTTCTCCCATGCTCAAAACTGCCCGCAAAATTAGCAAGCTTTCCCCCTTTTTCCTTTTCCCTTTTACATTATTCCTTGTTCTCCTCCTCTCCTTCTCTTGGGTAAGTGCCAAAGAAGCACCCAAACCGAAGCCGCAACCGTGGCATATTGATGGTATATTAGCGGCTCTTGACGATGGCTATCCGAAAGTGCAGAAACTTGCTTTCAGACAATTAGCTGAATATGAAGCGAAAGATTTGAAAGCTCTGCCAAAGAAACCGGAGGATATTGCCCAGAAAGCTGCCAAAATCCTCAAAGATGAAAAAGTTAACTCTGACGTTCGTGGCAGTGCAGCGTCAGCATTAGGGAACTTGGGAGAAGCGGGGGCAAAGTACGCACCCGAAATCCTCAACATCCTCAAAGATGAAAAAGTTAACGCTTACGTTCGTGGCAGTGCAGCGTCAGCATTAGGGAACTTGGGAGAAGCGGGGGCAAAGTACGCACCCGAAATCCTCAACATCCTCAAAGATGAAAAAGTTAACGCTTACGTTCGTGGCAGTGCAGCAGAAGCATTAGGGAACTTGGGAGAAGCGGGGGCAAAGTACGCACCCGAAATCCTCAACTTCCTCAAAGATGAAAAAGTTGACGCTCGCGTTCGTAGCAGTGCAGCGTCAGCATTAGGGAACTTGGGAGAAGCGGGGGCAAAGTATATTCCCGAAATCCTCAACATCCTCAAAGATGAAAAAGTTAACGCTTACGTTCGTGGCAGTGCAGCAGAAGCATTAGGGAACTTGGGAGAAGCGGGGGCAAAGTACGCACCCGAAATCCTCAACTTCCTCAAAGATGAAAAAGTTGACGCTCGCGTTCGTAGCAGTGCAGCGTCAGCATTAGGGAACTTGGGAGAAGCGGGGGCAAAGTATATTCCCGAAATCCTCAACTTCATCAAAGATGATAAAGTTGAGGCATCCGTTCGTGGCAGTGCAGCGTCAGCATTAGGGAACTTTGGAGAAGCGGGGGCAAAGTACGCTCCCGAAATCCTCAACTTCCTCAAAGATGAAAAAGTTGACGCTGACGTTCGTCGCTATGCAGCGTTAGCATTAGGGAAGTTGGGAGAAGCGGGGGCAAAGTACGCACCCGAAATCCTCAACATCCTCAAAGATGAAAAAGTTAACGCTTACGTTCGTGGCAGTGCAGCGTCAGCATTAGGGAACTTGGGAGAAGCGGGGGCAAAGTACGCACCCGAAATCCTCAACTTCCTCAAAGATGAAAAAGTTGACGCTATCGTTCGTGGCAGTGCAGCGTCAGCATTAGGGAACTTGGGAGAAGCGGGGGCAAAGTACGCACCCGAAATCCTCAACTTCCTCAAAGATGAAAAAGTTGACGCTATCGTTCGTTACCGTGCAGCGTCAGCATTAGGGAACTTGGGAGAAGCGGGGGCAAAGTACGCACCCGAAATCCTCAACTTCCTCAAAGATGAAAAAGTTGACGCTTACGTTCGTGGCAGTGCAGCAGAAGCATTAGGGAACTTGGGAGAAGCGGGGGCAAAGTACGCTCCCGAAATCCTCAACATCCTCAAAGATGAAAAAGTTGACACTAACGTTCGTAGCAGTGCAGCGTCAGCATTAGGGAAAATCAAACAACTAGAGTTGACAGAGGTTGTTGTAATTCTAAATAATGTCTATGAGCCAAATGAAAAATACTTGAATTGGCGTTTCTTAACCTACTTCCTTGGTGGTGGTACTAATGAAGTGAAAACGCTGCTGACATGGCTTGGCAATCCTGACAACAAACCTACCCCCACCCAATTGAATCACGACAAAGGCGTTAAAACTCTCAATGTCTTTCTCAAAGCTTGGGAAGCAAGTAAGACTCAGAAGCTTCAGCGATTACAAAACGACTTAGCAAAGCAAATAGGCAATGTTGTTGCTAACAAAAAAGTCTCATGGAAAGCACAAGATATTATCTTACTTCAAAGTCACCACGACAACCTGAAAAAAGACAGATATAACGAAGCGGATACGGTGCAGTCGGTGATTAATGAGCTCGAATATTGGAAGTGGTTCTTCGGTGCGAGAAACATTATCCTTATTCATATTACCTTTTGGCTTGCCCTTATCTTTGCTTACCCAAAATTTCCCCAAGTTCAAGCAATCTTCTTCTGGAACCCTTGGGTACGTCGCATTCTTGGTATGGGTTACGTCGGCTTTATCCTTGCTTGGGTTCCCTTCTTACGTCGCAAACTATTTGAACCATTTAAATTTTCCCTCCTAGCAGATGCAGGATTAAACAATTTTAATTCCCAAGCATATTTCCCCCAATCCGGCATTGTAGAGACGCGATTCATCGCGTCTTCATCCCAAAACATCGCGTCTTCATCCCAACAAAAACAAATCCCATTAATTACCCAAGAAATTCCCAGCATCAAAGGGCAAATCGTCCTAGAAGGCGATTCTGGATTAGGCAAGTCAATGTTTCTCCGCCATCTGGTAAAATCTTCTCAAACAATTGTCGTTTATCTGCCGGCGCACAAATGCGATAAAGGTGTAATTGAGGCAATTCAAGCAAAGCTGCACGGACAAGCACAAGACGCCGAGTTTCTGAAAAACCTGATTTACAGCGGTGCCATAGATATTTGCATCGATGGACTGAACGAAGTTACAGCAGACACACGCGCCAAAATTACCCAGTTCGTCGAGAGCTACTTTCGCGGTAACATCATTATGACTACCCAGCCGCTAGAGTGGATACCCCCCTCAACGGCAAAAATGTATTACTTGCAACCTTTAGAACGTCAACAAATTGAACAATTTTTGATTACCCGACAGCAGCGACTACCTAAAGATGCGAAAATACAAGGTACTGCTTACGAGCAAGCTTGCAAAAACTACTTGAAAGAAGCCTTCAACCAACAGCAATCTCGCGAAGAGTTAGAAGCAGCACAACGAACTCTTTCCAATCCGATGGATTTAACTTTGGTTGCTCAAATGTTATCACAAGGCAAGCAACCTGATTTGTTTCGCCTGCAAGAACAGCAATATAAAGAAATGGCAGCAGAATACTTGCAAGAATGGAAGCATGAATTTCCCTTGAAAAAGTTCTCCGAAGCTGTCTACCAAATGCGACTCAATGATGAGAAAGCTTTATCTGGTGAACTTTTCCACCAAGAATTACAATCGATGGAAGATGAGAAATATAAAATGGTTGTTAGCCGTCAGTGGCTAGATGAAAAAGGAGAACCGAAGAAAGAATGCTACTTCCGCCATGATAAAATTATGGACTTCTTTCTAGTACAAACCTTTCTCGGCGATGGTGACGCAGCAGAACAACGCCTGGTTGACCACATGAGCGATCCGCGCTTTCGTGGTGTATACTTCTTATTAGCAACTTTGCTACCGTTGGATAAAGCTAAAGCTCTGCGAGAAGATTTGATTCAATACGCTGCCAACACGAAGGATCATACAGTGAGTGATACGTTTGTGCAGTTGTTGCGCTCTAGATAATTTTAAACGCAAAGGTACGCAAAGGGAAGCGCAAAGGTACGCGGAGGTTTTGTATAGTTAATGATATAAATATTTATTCTTGTGGCGATCGCATTATAAATACGTAGTAAGCACGAAGAGTGCTTTCTTTATTAAGCGCTGAAGCGCTTACTACGTATTTATAGCGGTTCTTGGTTCAGGACTTACGCACGAGTCATGGAAAAGCGAAGCGCGATCGCACTCAACTTACAAACTATTTACTTTTGGGAATCACATTTCTCATCCCACCTTTAGCACCAACGGTATCACTTTTGTAACGAGGGATGATATGAATACTTGCGTGCATCATATTTTGACCCGCATCTCGATTAATATTCATCCCCACATTAAAACCATCAGGTTTAAATTTTTGGGTGAGAATTTCTTGTACTTTATTAACCATCAGCCAGCAAGCAGATTGCTCTTTCAATGGTAGCTCAAAATAATTACTCACATGGCGTTTAGGAATAACTAAAACGTGACCTTTATTTACAGGATAACCGTCAAACATTGCATAAGCAGTAGCAGATTCGGTTAAAAAAGTTAGATGAGTATAAGGATTACAAAATATACAATTATTGCTTGAATTTCTTTGACGATTATAATGAACATACTCGTAAATCTCACAGTTATCGTCTAATTTAAGAGAATTAAAGGGAAGTTTCACACTACACTGATAGGTAGGTTTCTTATGGATATAATGTTCTCGAAAACCTTCTCTTTTTATATCTCTTATAACAGCATAATACGCTTTGCCCTCCGGTTTCAATAGGTGTGATACTCCCATGAGAACATTTGCTTGTTCTTCGGGAAACAAAACATTTAAAACATAAAAACAAATTATTGTATCGAATTTTTCATGAGGATGTTCTGGAAAATAATAAGGATCGTATCCTGTAATATCGAAGCCTTTTTGTTGTAATAATTTAACATCATTCCCCAAGCCACAACCAAAATCTAATATTTTACCTTTCAGCAGGTCTTTTTCTAATAAAAACTTTGCCGGAAATGATAGATAAATTCTTTCTATTGCAGTGAGGTGACTGAATTTGTTTTTTTGCTTTTGCATATTCTTAACCTTTCCCCTTTTTTCCTTTCCCCCTCCCAGATTGGTGAAGTTTCTCAATCCAATAAGGAGATACTTTGCTTCTTTTGACACAAACAGGATATTTTAAGATATGCACTATGTATATATTTTTAGCTCAGTACAAATACGGCAATATTTGAAATTTACCATACAAGGAAAAGAGCGATCGCTCTTATTGATTTCAGCAAGCGATCGCCTGTATCTAACAGATTAAGTGTTTAATAATAAAAGTGTTACCAAATAAGCGGGTCAAATTAAATATAAAACCTCACCCTACCAACCGTTTCCCTCTCCTTCTTAAGGGTGAGGTTTTATCTTATATTTAGTTGTGCCTCTGTACTTAGTTACCCTCAAAAGTAAGGTGTAAATCGGTTACTGTGACATCGGGGATTAAAGCAGTATTCTGGAATAGGAGCGTGAAGACTTAAGAATTCGGTTTGATTAATAGCTATATCAACCTTGACTTCCCCAAGACTTACGCAACTGTTCGTCTGTAATTTCGGATTGATAGCGGGTGTAAATTTAGACTTGTAGCTAAATAAATGCAACGCCTAATTTTTTTATTACTTTCCGTGTTACATCCTAGATAAAATGGCTTATTATACTGAAATAATACTCAGTTCAAATGAATATTTACTGCACTAATCCTAACTGTCCGCATCCAGAAAACCAAGTCCATGATGAGTACCTCAATCAGAGGAACCACCAGCAGAGATACTGTAGTAGCTGTGGAATGACTTTAATTCTGAAGACTCGCTACCTACCCTTAGAGCAAATAGGATGGGGAGGATTTGGCAAGACATTTCGTGCATGGGATGCTCATCTTCAGCAGCAGTGTGTTGTAAAGCAATTGCAGCCGAGAAATACTTCTAGAAAGCCTTTTTCAGACTCCGAGCTTGAATTGATAAAAAAGTCTTTTGAGGAAGAGGCAAAAGCCTTGAGAGATATTAAGCATGAACAAATTCCTCAATTGTATGATTACTTTGAATTGCGAGTACCAAATGAATCACAAGAAGAATTCCCCAAAGAATTATTTTATTTGGTGCAAGAATATGTCCAAGGTGAAACTTTGGATAAGGAACTTAACAAGAAAGGTCGTTTTTCAGAAACTGAAGTTTTACAGGATTTAGGTCAACTCCTGAACGTCCTGAAGTACATACATGAAAAAAGACAAGTTATTCATAGAGATATCAAGCTTTCTAATATCATTCGTCACGAAAATGGAACGCTTTATTTGATAGATTTTGGTGCTGCGGTGAAGCGTAAATTAGAGCCAAAAATCCCTGTTGAGCAATCAATGGCAATGGGAACTCCAATATTTGCACCACCAGAGCAACTAGCTGGTCAAGGAATATTTTTTTCCTCAGATTTATATTCTTTAGCTGTAACCTGTATTTGTTTGCTTACAGGTAAAAATGTCAATGAGCTTTGGAATCAAAATAGGTGGATTTGGAGAGAATACGTTAATGTAAACGATAATCTGGCAGACATTTTAGATCGGATGTTGTCATATCAACCAAAGGATCGTTATGAGTCTGCTGAATCAGTAATTACTGCTCTTTCTGGGCAAATATCGCTAAATTCAAAGCCTTCTGGTAATAGGGAAAATCCGCGTGAATCTGAAGAATTTAGTCAGACGACAATTCGCAATACAACAAGTTTTTATTTGAGACTGAAGAGGCTGAGAAAGAAAGTCTTTTTACCAGTAGGATTAGTTTTATTAGGAAGTGCGATCGCATTCTTAATTCCCTGGTTGACACATCCCCCTATTTGCGATTTTCAAAATCAATCAGGCTTTAGCTGTGGAGAACAAATTCTGATTCCCCAAAATCCCAAGATTGCTGACGCCATTTTTGCCGACAAGATCAGAGGAACTACTGCATTTGGGCAAAAGAAGTTCAACCAAGCTATTGCATATTTTAAAAGCTACCTTGCTTCTAATCAAAATGATCCAGAAGCACGAATTTATCTAAACAATGCGAAAGCAGCTATAGCAAAAAATCCTCTAAAAATTGCCGTTACTGTTCCCATTGTTGACGATCAGCTTAATGGTTCAAATGACATTGCCGAACAAATGTTGCGCGGATTTGCTCACGTTCAAGATAATTTTAATCAGAATCAGGGCATTAACGGAAGACTTTTGTTTCTAGAAATTGTGAGTACAAGTTGGCAGAAGAATAAAATTAGGCAAATAGCTGATGCGATCGCTACTCAAGAAAATATTTTAGGAGTCATCGGTTATTATACCAGTGATAGTATACAAGAAGCTGCCCCAGCTTATGATGGAAAAATGGTGGCTATATCTCCTACAAGCACTGCTGTTAGAGATTCTGCTTTTCAACTAAATAACTACATTTTTCGCGTATCTCCAGATAACTCGGCTGCGGCTGATAAACTAATCAAATATATCGGTTATCAAAAATTGAATAAAGTAGCTATTTTTTATGAACCTAATGAAACATTTGCTGCATCTTTAAAGAAAGAATTTGAAAGTGTTGTCTTTCTAAATAGAAAACAGCTTGTTAACGAGTGTGCGGTAATTCAAAGCACATCTGAAGTATTAGATTGTTTACAACACGCAAAAGAAAGTAATGCAGAAGTAATCATGTTAGCCTTTAGCGATAAAGTGGCAAGAATTGCGGCACTACTGATCATTAACCAAAGCGAAAATATCACCATACTCGGTGCAGATACTCCATATCTGGAAACTGTAAGTCAAGCTAATATTCCAGTTGATAAACTGAGAATTGCCGTTCGTTGGCACAGAAGTAATAGTCCTAACTCGAAGTTTGAGCAGGAATCTGTGAAGCTTTGGGGAACTGGAGACGTGAATTGGCGAACTGCAATGTCTTATGATGCTACGATGGCGATGGTTGAAGCACTCACACGCACTAAGGGAAATTATACTCGTCAAAAGCTGTACGAAGTGTTGAATGAGCGTGGTTTTTCAGCCGATGGTGTGAGTGCAAAGGTGCAATTTAACGATTTACGCGATCGCTAACCATTACCCGGTATTGGTGTCTTAGTTAAAGTTGAAAATAACCGGTTTGTTGTCGATAAAAAATTATACAACTAATAAATACTTGGAAATATTTGCCTACCCAAGAGACGTAGCAATACGGTTCGCAATCGGATTTTTTGTGGTGATTTAGGGCATGTAGAGACGTTCCGCCGGAACGTCTTTACATCCGGATTCATACATCAATTCAGCAATGCCTACCATTTTAAGTTCGGCGATTAACTAGGGTGGCGCTAGCTTGGTCAACTGGCATTAATATAACTTCATTAATATTTACATGAGTTGGTCGAGTAACGCAGAAAAATATCACCTCAGCCACATCATCTGGTGTCAGGGGAATTACTCCTTGGTAAACAAGTTTACCGCGATCGCTATCCCCATGAAATCGTACTTGACTAAATTCTGTTTCTACCATACCAGGATCGACAGAAGTTACACGTATAGGAGTTCCTAAAAGGTCTTGTTTCAAGCCTTCAGAAATTGCTTTCACTGCGGCTTTAGTGCCACAATATACATTGCCTTTGGGATAAGTTTGATGTCCGGCAATGGAACCAATATTTACCACATGACCGCGATCGCGTTTCACCATTCCGGGGACAATATAACGGGTGAGGTAAAGTAAACCTTTAATATTGGTATCAATCATTTCATCCCAATCTTGAGTATCGCCTTCGTGGAGTTTGTCTAAACCGCGACTCAAACCAGCATTGTTAATTAAAATGTCAATGTCTGACCACTCAGCAGGTAAATTAGATATGGCTAATTCTACAGCAGAGCGATCGCGTACATCTAACTGTAATAAATGAATTTGTGGAGACGTTTCATCAAACCTCTCTACAAGTTCCGCAGCTAATGAAAGCAAACGTTCTTGGCGACGCGCTGCTAAAATCAATTTTGCACCCGTTGGAGCAAAAATTCTTGCACAAGCTGCACCAATACCACTGCTTGCACCGGTAATTAAAACAATTTGATTTTGAATCATTATTGGGTAGTGGGTAGTGGTAGAGACGCGATTAATCGCGTCTGTACAATGTTAGTGGATAGTGGATAGGAGTATTTTTTCACAACCAACAACCAACAACCAACAACTATCAACCAACAACCAACAACCAACCATCTACTTATTTCACAACTTGCAATCGTTGAGTTATCATTGTCACGCCTTGTCCGCGTAAAATTACGGCAGAAACCCATTGATTACCAGGAGTAGCTGGTGCGCGTCCAATTTTGAAAAGTCCACCTGTTGTTAGCAATTCTAAATCTACCGATGTGGGGGATAGATATTTTTCTGGTTTAATCGGTTCTTCTAAAGCGGTGCCTAAAAGAAAATCATCACCGATTGGTTCAGTAACGATCGCATCAAAATTATATTGCTGTCCGACTCGCACTTGCTGTGGTAGATTAATTTTAATTTCGGGTGGTTTAGCACCAGAGGTAAGTTGAGTGCGTTCGGTCAAAATGTCTTGACGAACAATTTGTGTACCCAAAATGCGCTGACGAGATGTAATTGTCGCTTTCAAAGCTAAATTATTGTTGTTAGCAGAGGGTGAGCCAGTTATATTAGTCATCGTTTCGGCGATAATGACATTACCTTCTGATTTCCAAGATTGCAGTTGCGTAGTGTATTTTAATTGTGGATATCGTTTCCACAGTCCAACCAAGGCTTTTTCCATATTGGCGTGAGTTAAGCCATCCCCAGTAGTAAAATTGGGACTATAAAACTGCATAACTTTTGTCACATTACCTTGACTTGCTGCTGTATCAATTTGCGTCAATAAATTTTTCAGTTCTGTCGGTGCATTATCTGGGGTAATGGCTTGAGCGCATTTCCAACCGGATAATAAACCAAGTGTCAGTAAAAATAAAATTAGCCAGTTTGAAGCTGGAAATTTTCTTTGGCGTTTAAGTAGTAAGACAATTAGGTTATGCATTGTTGATAGGTTCAGGATTTAGTTACAGAAGGCTCGTAAATTGTTTTATCTTAGTTAAGCTTCTCTTCAGAACGCTAGAGGGTTGATGGCAAACGCACCGATACGATTATTAATAGCAGCTAGTGGGACTGGTGGACACTTATTTCCGGCGATCGCACTTGCCGAACAATTGCCAGATTATCAAATTGAGTGGCTTGGTGTCCCAAATCGGCTAGAGCGATCGCTTGTTCCCAAGCAGTACCCCTTGAATACTATTGCAGTTGAGGGGTTTCAGCAAGGGTTGGGATTTTCATCTTTACGGATTTTGGCTAAACTCGTCGGTTCGATTCTCCAAGTGAGAAAACTGCTGAAAAAAGGCAATTTTCAAGGCGTTTTCACTACCGGTGGTTATATTGCAGGACCGGCTGTAATTGCCGCGCGATCGCTTGGTTTACCTGTGATTCTCCACGAGTCAAACGCCTTACCTGGTAAAGTAACACGCTTTTTTGGTCCCTGGTGTAATGCTGTAGCAATCGGGTTTGAAGTTGCAGCTAAATATTTACCTCGTGCCAAAACTATTTATACCAATACTCCGGTGCGATCGCCATTCCTAAATTCGGGAATTGTCTCGCTAGATTTACCCATTCCTGAGAATGTTCCTTTAATTGTTGTCTTTGGTGGTAGCCAAGGTGCCGTCGCGGTTAATAAGTTGGTGCGTCAATGCGCTACAGCTTGGTTTGATGCTGGTGCTTGGGTTGTCCATTTAACCGGAGATAACGACCCAGAAGCCGAAAATTTGCAGCATCCGCAATATATTGCCTTAGCGTTTTATGACAATATGGCGGGATTGTTGAAACGTGCTAATTTAGCAATTAGTCGTTCTGGTGCGGGAAGCTTGACAGAAATGGCAGTATGTGGTTTGCCTTCAATTTTGATTCCTTATCCATTTGCAGCAGAAGATCATCAAACTTACAATGCCCAAGTATTTACCTCAGTCGGTGCGGCGATCGCTTTCAAGCAATCAGAGTTAACCGCACAAGTATTGCAAAGTAAAGTTTTGTCTTTGTTGCAGTCACCCGAAGCATTAGCTGATATGGCTTCAAAAAGCAAAGCGATCGCAGTTCCCGACAGCGCAGAAAAATTGGCACAGTTGGTGCGTGAACTCGTCGAGATGTAAAAAAAGTTTCGTAGTAAGCACGAAGAGTGCTTTATAAGCGCTTCAGCGCTTACTACGTATAGAAAAACATTAAGCTCATCATTAACTTAATGTATATTCTCATACCAATTTATATAAAATTTTTATAAATTCAGGAAATATTTTAAGTACTGTCACCGCAACTGGTTATACTGATTCTTGTCTAAAATTGGTTGCCACAAAAAACTGATATCTTCATCTATCTTAGAGTTGATTGGTGAAGACATATTTGTCTTCCCTATCTGTTGCTGATTGCAGCAGGTAACTTTTGCGTGTAAAAATTTCGCGTGACAATTTTAAGTAACTGAATGAGAAAGCAGGCATTTTTATAGACAAGTCAAATTAATTTATACCAAAACGGCAGGTAAAGTACTATTCGCCAGTTAAAGTGCCCTTATTTTCACTCCTAATGCATGAAATGTTTGATAAATCTCAGTCATTAAAATTTCGACTCCGGGCTATTTCTTTGGCTACGTTATTGTCGCCTTTTTGGTTTTTCAGTCTGATACCTTTAGAAACTGCAAAAGCTCAACAAAATAGAGGTACTGGTTGTCCCGCCGGCACAAAAATAGAAGGTGTAACAAATTCTGTAATTACCAACGGTTACTTTACTCAGCAACCAGGTGGTGCTGCTGATCCGAATACTTTATTACCTGGTAACTGGAGTAGTAGCGTTCCTTATGTTGGTAATAACGTTTACCCTCCCGATACAAATGTAGCTATTCAAACAGGAGCAGTGAATTACTTTGATGGTGTTGTCCAGCAAGTGCCTTTTCCTGGAGATGCGGCAAATGGTGTGCCGGCTTCTAACACTTGGTTATATTCCAACGGTAACACTACAGGAGCACCATATACAATTTGGCAGCAAAACATTCCCACTACATCATTACAGCCAAATACTACTTATGTTTTTTATGCCTATGTTAGTAATGCCATTGCTACTGATAGATCTGCACCGGATGATCCCGTCATCCAGTTTTTAGTTAATGGTATACCCATTGGTGAAAGATTCACCGTATTTGATGACTCTGACCCCGCTTCCGGACACAATGGTCAAGATTTGTGGGATAGAACAGTAATTCGTTTCACCACCCCAGCAACTCTACCCAACCCTTTTACAATATCAATTTTAGATGCGGCAACTGGAGACAATGGTGATGACTTTGGTATTGTTGCAATTGGTGCTGAAGCTTGTAGACCGAATATCGGTATCGCCAAAAGTGTAGGTGCTCCCGTTCCTGGAGCCAATGGTAGCTTCACTATACCTTACACCATGACGGTGCAGAACCTCGCCCCCGTAGATCCGAATGTTCCTTACACGGTGACAAACGTCCAAGTAACAGACAATCTGGCAACTACCTTTGCTGGTGCAACGATTAATTCTGTTAGTAATATTCAAAGCTCTAGTCCCAGCTTAACAGTTAATCCTAGCTTCAACGGTCAGAGCAACCAAAATCTTTTGCAGGGAACTACGAACGACAGACTTAGTGGTGGAGAAACTGCCACTATTACTTTTAATGTCAACATCACTCCTAATGGTAATTTTGGTCCATTTAATAATACTGCCACCGTATCAGCTATTTACCCGGCTAGTCCTCCGGGAGTAACGATTACAGATGTTTCTAACAACGGTACTAATACTGACCCCGACGGCGATTTAGACCCCAATAACAATACTAGTCCTACCTCTGTCAGCCTGACTCCTGGACGGCGTATTGGTGTTGCCAAGCAAGCTGGTAGTGTGGTGAATAATAGCGATCGCACCTACACAGTACCTTACACCATCATTGTCCGCAACTTTGGAACTGTCCCCTTAAATAACGTCCAAGTCAGCGAAGATTTATTTGGTAATGCTAATAGTACATTTAATGGGGCTACTGCTGTGGCTATTTCCAGTCCTGTAACTGTGAGTGGTGCGCTGACAGCAGCTAATGTTAACTTTAACGGGAATAGCGATCGCAATTTGCTCCCAGGTACAGAAACTCTACCTATAGGTGGTAGTGCCACAATTAATTTTAGTGTTAGAGTTACACCGGGTAGTAATCTCGGTCCATTTAACAATACTGCAAGAGCTAGTGCAACTAGTCCTGGTAACACCACACCTGTAACTGATGACTCAACCGATGGTGTAAACCCAGATTTTGGTGGTACAGTTGGAGCAAATAATAATGATGGCGATCCCACTAACAATAATGTGCCGACACCAGTCAGCTTAAATGGAACACCAAATCTGCGTTTTGTCAAGCGGATTTCCAACGCATTCCGCAACAACGCACCGCTGAGAATAGCTAACTTTAATAGTTTTATTGATGACCCCAACGACAGCAACGATAATGCTGCCGGATGGTCGCAATTATCACCATTGGGAGTTATCAGTTTAAGTTCTCAATCTGGTTTGTTGAGTGGTGATGAAGTTGAATATACTCTGTATTTTCTCAGCGATGGTACACAGTCAATTCAAAACGCTAGATTTTGCGATTTAATTCCCGATGATACCGTCTTTGTACCCGATAGTTTCGGGGTGGGCAGTGGTGTACTATTAGGTTTAGCTGGGACAAATACATCTGTAACGAATGCGGCAGATACAGATAGAGGCAGCTTTTCCCCAGTTCTTTCACCTTTACCTGCGGGTAATTCTTGCATTGATCAAACTAATCGCAACGGTGCTGTGATTGTCAACGTTGGGAATTTACCACAAGCAACTGGTAGCAACTTCGGTTTTGTTCGCTTCCGTGTCAGATTAAATTGAGCAAGTTGTAGTCAATTCGGAAAGTATGCTGTCAGCTGTAGGAAAAAATGTCACTGCCTCGATCTCCCACGCTAACCCAGATTGAATCAGACAAGGAGTGCTTCTCCAATTGCTTCGACCATCTGTGACTAAATTTCACCTTCACTTTCACTTCTGAGTAATTCCTGTGAAATGTTCTCGATTTGTCGGTTTTGGCTATCACTTTTTGGTCTTTTTGCGTAAGTCCTATCTTTAATAAACATACGCCAAAAAGTAGGGGTGAAAGTGCGTAATAATATTTCATATCATGTCGGTTTAATTAACATTAATAAAAAGCGATCGTCGTAGAGACGTTCCGGCGGAACGTCTCTTAATATCATTTTTGAATCGATTTATTCTGAAAGTAAAGTATTAGGATCGATGCCTTGAGATTGCAAATAGGCAATCAGTTTTTCTTTCTCCTGACGTTCTTGTTCAGCACGTTGGTGTTCAATTTCAGCACGTTTACGCTCTTGTTCTACCCTTTCTATTGCCCACGGCAACAAATTACCTGACTCATCCCACCAGCGCAACCAATAAATAACCCGTTCTCGCTTCTTTTGTTCCTTGCCAAGTCCCTAAAAATAAGCTCATTGAATCAATCCAATGAAGTCCATCTGAATTAGGTTGTTGCAATTCATATCGTCCATTTTCCAGTTGGTAAAATTCTAATAACCCTCCATTTTGGTCAAAAATTATGTAAATGGGAACTTTGAGAATTTGCTCGTAGAAAAACCATTTTCCAGGTGGATAAGTTCGTTTAACTGAATACTCTCCCCCATCGTTATCGGAAAGAAATTCCATCACAATTGCGGGAATATCACCTTCTAAATTGGGTGTATAGCTTTTGCGTTCTCCGAGATTTTGATTCATAGTTGGAACATAAACCCAATCTGGTGCTTTAGCGATAAATTGCTCGTTTAAAGTAGCACAAAGAGCAAAGTTTGACGCAATCAACATTTGAGGTTGAATAAATCCGGCAATTTCTAAGCTTTCACGCAACGCACCAGCTAAAATTGGCTGTGATGTATTTTCCACAGGTTCATCCTCAAGTTGAAAACTTTCTGGTAAAGCTTCCCAAGAAATTACCAGTTCAGTCAAAGATTTTCCTTCACCGATTTGGGTTGCCATAATTGCTGCCTTTTGGTGGAATTGCTTTTATTTTATCGGGATGAGGTTGATTCTTAGCTTTTTTTAACGCAAAGGAACGCTAAGGTAAGCGCAAAGGTACGCAGAGTTTTTTTGAGGTTTTATTCCTGATGAATCTTGACTATTTGTATGATTCGTGCATCATATATATATGTGGTATTCACAGAATCCAAGAGCGAAAATAGAAGACATAAGCTTTGTTAAGAAAGCCTCGCGTTAAAATTGGAGTCTGTAGAGAGTGGTATTACAAGTAGAAAAAAGTGCTTACGAAGCGAAAACTCAAGAAATTGCCAAACAGCTTTTAGCTGCGACGTCAGAAAATCGTTCTTTTTTCGCTGCTTTGCGCGATCAAATGCGCTGGGATGATAAATTGCTAGCTTGGGCTATGAGTAATCCTGGGTTGCGGGTGCAGCTATTTCGGTTTATTGATACTTTACCTGCTTTAAATAGTAAAGCAGAAATTGCGGCGCATTTACAAGAATATTTAGGGGATGAGTCTGTAGAGTTACCGGCTGCTTTGAAGGGGATGCTAAATTTTGCTAATCCTGATTCTATGCCGGGACAAGTTGCTGCGACAACCGTAGGGACTGCGGTTGAAACTCTAGCGCATAAATATATTTCTGGGGAAAATATTAAACAAGTCATCAAAACGGTTGAGAGACTGCGTAAGGAAAAAATGGCTTTCACCATCGATTTGCTTGGTGAAGCGGTAATTACTGAAACTGAAGCGCAATCTTATCTGGAACGTTATTTGGAATTGATGCAACAACTTGTGGAAGCGTCTAAGGGTTGGAGTAAAGTTCCGGCAATTGATGAAGCTGATGTGGCAAAAGTCCAGGTTTCTGTAAAGTTAACTGCGTTTTATTCGCAATTTGACCCGTTAGATGCTATAGGTAGTGAGGAGAGAGTAAGTTCGCGGATTCGTACTTTGTTGCGTCGTGCGAAAGAGTTGGGTGCTGCTGTTCACTTTGATATGGAACAGTACGCTTATAAAAACTTAACTTTCGGTATTTTGAAAAAAGTCTTGTTGGAAGATGAGTTTCAGCAACGCACAGATATTGGGATGACTATTCAAGCTTATCTGCGGGATAGTGAGGAAGATGCACGTAATTTGATTGCCTGGGCAAAAGAGCGCGGTTATCCAATTACAATTCGTTTGGTAAAAGGCGCGTATTGGGATCAGGAAACGATTAAAGCTGCACAAAAACACTGGCAACAACCAGTTTACAATGATAAGGCGGCAACGGATGCGAATTTTGAAACGATAACGCAGTTGTTGCTGGAGAATCATGAATATGTGTATGCGGCAATTGGTAGTCATAATGTGCGATCGCAAGCAAGAGCGATCGCTATAGCTGAAAGTTTAAATGTCCCCCGGCGTTGCTTTGAAATGCAAGTGCTGTACGGTATGGGTGATAAACTAGCTTCAGCGTTGGTTGATAGGGGTTATCGAGTTCGAGTTTACTGTCCTTATGGGGAGTTGCTGCCGGGAATGGCGTATTTAATTCGCCGTTTGTTGGAAAATACCGCAAATAGTTCCTTTTTACGGCAAAATTTGGAGAATCGTCCAGTTGAGGAGTTAATTGCACCCCCAGTTGTCAAATTAAAAGAAAAACAACAAGACTTCCCCCCCTCCCCCACTCCCCCCCTCCCCCACTCCTCTTTCCTCGGTGTAGCAGATACAGATTATGCTGAGGAGGAGAAAATAAAGCTTTCTCAGGAAGCTTTGCAAAGTGTTCGTCGGCAGTTTGGGAAGACGTATTTACCTTTGGTGAATGGGGAATATGTCCAAACTCAGGATGTTGTTGATTCTGTTAATCCGTCGAATTACAGGGAAATTGTGGGGAAAGTTGGGCTTCTGAGTGTGGAACAAGCAGAAGAAGCGATGAAAGCTGCAAAATCTGCTTTTCCTGGTTGGAGGAAAACTCCAGTTAAAGAACGTGCGGCGATTTTGCGGAAGGCTGGGGATTTAATGGAAGAACGCCGTGCTGAGTTTTCCGCTTGGATTGTTTTGGAAGTCGGTAAGCCTGTGCGGGAAGCGGATGGGGAGGTTTCTGAGGCGATTGATTTTTGTCGCTACTATGCGGACGAGATGGAACGGCTGGATGAGGGTGTTAATTATGACGTTTCTGGGGAAAATAATCGTTATATTTACTTCCCACGGGGAATTGCGGTGGTGATTTCTCCTTGGAATTTTCCGTTGGCGATCGCTTGCGGGATGACGGTTGCTGCTTTGGTTGCAGGGAATTGTACTCTCCTCAAACCGGCGGAAACTTCTTCTGTGATTACAGCTAAATTTACAGAAGTTTTGGTGGAAGCGGGAATTCCTAAAGGTGTTTTTCAATACGTTCCGGGTAAGGGTTCCCAAGTTGGTGCTTATTTGGTGAATCATGTTGATACTCATGTCATCGCTTTTACAGGTTCGCAAGAAGTTGGTTGTAGGATTTACGCAGAAGCGGCAATTCTCAAACCAGGTCAAAAGCATATGAAACGGGTAATTGCAGAGATGGGCGGGAAGAATGCAATTATTGTGGATGAAAGTGCTGATTTAGACGCGGCTGTGGTGGGAGTTGTCCAATCGGCGTTTGGTTACAGCGGACAAAAATGTTCTGCTTGTTCGCGTGTAATTGTGGTTGAGTCGATTTATAATACCTTTGTGGAGCGCTTTGTCGAAGCGACGAAATCGCTAAATATTGGGGAAGCGGAGTTACCAAGTACTCAAGTTGGACCTGTGATTGATGCTGCGGCACGCGATCGCATCCGGGAGTATATTGAAATAGGACACGCTGAAGCGAAAGCTGCTTTACAAATGCCAGCGCCTAATCAAGGCTATTTTATCGGACCTGTGATTTTTAGTGAAGTATCGGCAGATTCAACGATCGCTCAACAAGAAATTTTTGGTCCAGTTGTGGCTGTAATTCGCGTAAAAGATTTTCAGGAAGCGTTGGAAGTTGCGAACGGAACAAATTATGCTTTGACTGGAGGTCTTTATTCCAGAACTCCTTCGCACATTGAACAAGCGCAGTCAGAGTTTGAAGTCGGTAATTTGTACGTTAATCGCAATATTACAGGTGCGATCGTTGCTCGTCAACCGTTTGGTGGGTTTAAGCTTTCGGGGGTAGGTTCTAAGGCTGGAGGTCCCGATTATCTGTTACAATTCTTGGAACCACGCACGATAACGGAAAATATTCAACGTCAAGGTTTTGCTCCGATTGAAGGTGCTGATTAATTAAACATCTCCCGAAAATACGTAGAGACGTAGCACTGCTACGTCTCTACAAGGGTTTCGGACAACGCATAATTCATTTTCACTCCTATGTTTATTTGGTATAGCTGAGGTTTCCCCAGCTTAATTTTATATCGAACCGCAGAGGCGCAGAGGGCGCAGAGAGAGTTTGATGAGGGATTTAGTGGTTAGGTTAGCGGATTTTTCTGAGGATTTTTCGCAGATTAAGGCTATTAGAAGGGTCGTTTTTCAAGAAGAACAAGGGGTTGAAGAAGCTTTAGAGTTTGACGGTAAAGATGAAATATGCGATCATTTGATTGCTTATTTAGATAATAAAGCTGTGGGAACGGCGAGGATAAGATATTTGGATGAGAAAACTGTCAAGATAGAAAGGCTTGCTGTTTTATCTACGGTTAGAGGTCAAGGTATTGGTAAAAAAATTATAAATGAGGCGTTGTTGATTATAGCAAACAAAAAGATTCCGGAAGTTGTAATTAACGCCCAAGTGTATATAAAAGGTTTATACTACAAATTCGGTTTTGTCGAAGAGGGAGAAATATTTATAGAAGCGGGTATTCCTCATGTCAAAATGAGGAAAAAGTTGTAGAGACGCGAAATTTCGCGTCTCTACAGAGTTAAGATTTTATATACAGCAGATTTTAGGTTTAGAAAGTATATAAAATCCAAAACCTTGTAGAGACGTAGCACAGAATAGTCTGTTACGTGTATTCGATTAAAGCGCAATCTCCTGTAAATTTATAATTTATAATTCTTCACTTTTAACCGATCGCAGAAGCAAAGCAATTTATGACTGCCAAAAAAAAGCGATATAAATATAATAGTCTGCTGATTCTGGGGATAATTTGGCTGTTAGGTGCTTTATGCGATCGCATTTGGCTGACACTAGATCGCTCAATTCCAGGTTGGGATCAAGCAGATTACTTAACCGGCACGTTAACCTATTTGCAAGCTTTACAAAATGCTCAATGGTGGGATGTAGAATGGTGGCGAAGTTTTTGGCTACTATCTTCTAAAATACCGCCTTTAACTTATATTATTACTGCTATTGTTCAGAATATCTTTGGTACTGGTCCAGATCAAGCCACTTTAGTAATGCTGTTATTTAGTGCGATTTTGCTCTGGTCAGTTTATGGCTTGGGTAAACTGCTATTTAATGATTTTGTAGGTTTATGTGCAGCTGCATTATGTCAAATTTTACCAGGTCTTTATCGCCTGCGTTTAGAATTTCTCTTAGATTATCCTCTGACATCTATCGTTACCCTAAGTTTTTATTGCCTCACAGTTTGGAAAGTTATGGGAGATAGGGAGACTTGGGGACAAGGAGACAAGGAGAATAATTCTTCTTTCTCCCCATCCCCCCCTCCTCTCCTCCCCCCCTCCTCTCCTCCCCCCCTCCTCCCCTCCCTCCTCTGTGCCTTTGCTTTTGGTTTATCTTTAGGATTAGCGTTTTTAGTGAAGCAAACTGCGTTATTCTTTTTATTAACGCCGATCGCTTGGGTAGGATTTGCAACGCTAAGTCAACAACGGTGGGGACGTTTAGCACAGCTACTAGGTAGTTTATGCTTGTCTTTTTTGGTGTTTGCTCCCTGGTATCGCACCAATTGGTTAGTTATCCTCACTTCTGGTAAACGAGCAACAATAGATTCTGCGATCGCTGAAAATCAAGCTCCCATAAATACAATCGAAGCTTGGACTTATTACTGGCGCCAATTACCAAGTCAAGTTTCTTTACCTTTATTACTTGTACCCATATTTGCTTTACTACTCTATTGGGGACATATTAAGGAAGAAAGACTTGGAGACAAGGAGACTTGGAGACAAGGAGACTTGGAGACAAGGAGACAAAGAGAGTCCTTAGAGGATAATTCTTTTTCTCCCCCTGCTTCCCCTGCTTCCCCATCTCCCCCCTCTTCCACTCCTCCCCTCTCCTATTCCCTAAAATGGATCGCAATATTTTGGGTGGGAAGTTATCTGTTATCATGCCTTAACCCGAACAAACAAGAGCGCTATGTCTTACCCTACTTACCAGTACTCTCATTGTTGTTGGCTTACGGGTTAACTTGTTCTCGTCATCTTTGGGGAAAGCGTACCCGCATTTTTACTGTTGGTTTGGCAATAATTTTGATGTTATTCAACTTGTTTCCTGTAGGAGGTGCTTTTGGTGGTTGGATGACGCAAACTTTAAGTCCGCGATCGCAATTTTATCCTTATATGGGACAAGAGTTCCCACACCAACAAGTAATAGCCCAAATTATCCAAACAGAACCATATCTGCATTCTACCCTGGGAGTTTTGCCTTCAACCGGAGAAATTAACCAACACAATTTCAATTATTATGGGGCATTAGAGAACTTTCGAGTTTATGGACGACAGGTAGGAACAAGGAAAAAGTTTCTTGAACAAGATAGGCGATCGCTTTCTTGGTTTCTCACCAAAACCGGCAATCAAGGTTCAATCCCACCAAACCAAGCTGCCATAGTTGAAGCTGTGCAAACATCACCAGATTTCCAGCTAAATAAGTCTTGGAAGTTGCCCGATAGCAGTATTCTGAAACTTTATCATCAAAAGCTGCCACCAGTAGAAGTAAAATCTCTCTCCACAAAGACTCCCCCTGGGATTATTCTATCACGAGTCACAGTTCCAGAAAAAGCGCCGCCAGGAATACCTGTAAGAGTGACTTATGAGTGGTCTGGCTTTTCGCAAGAGTTACAACAAGGTTTGGTATTATTAACTTGGCAAAATATAAATAATCCCAAATCCCAAACCCCAAAGCTCAAATGGTTACACGATCACGGTATCGGGATGGGGAGTTTGTATTCCACCTCAAATGAGCATTTATCAGTTACTGAAAGAATGGCGATGCTACCAAGTGCTGATACAGTACCAGGAACTTACACCTTAAAAGCAACTTATCTCAACCGAATTTCTGGCGAAAGTTATCCGATTAAAGTGCCAAAAGTTACTTTGCAAATTGACCCCAAAGCCACTGCCATAGCTGCACCAGAGTTAGATTTAGTAACGCAATTACGAATATTAGGAGCTAATTTATCCAAGGGTGAATCAGCACTGGAAAAAGTATTTGAT
Source organism: [Scytonema hofmanni] UTEX 2349 (assembly GCF_000582685.1). Classification (GTDB taxonomy): domain Bacteria; phylum Cyanobacteriota; class Cyanobacteriia; order Cyanobacteriales; family Nostocaceae; genus Hassallia; species Hassallia hofmanni. The sequence goes on along the minus strand of NZ_KK073769.1, from coordinate 1,086,917 downwards.
GAAGTAGGACGTATCAATCAGTACGACCCAAATCAGGATTATTTGGTACAAGGAAGATTAACTTTAGAATATAGATTAGAGCATATTGCTGAAAATCGTGATTGGGCGTATGCTTTAGGTTTAGCAAACGTATTGCAAACAAGAGTCAATGATGCGATCGCATCTTTTACTAAAGTAACTCAATTAGACCCAGAAAATCCTTATGCTTACGGGTATCTAGCATTTGTCCATCTTTACAATTGGCAACCAGCAGCAGCACAAAAATCCCTAGAACCTGGTTTAGCCAAAAACCCTAACATCACTGAATTAAAGGGACTTTCAGCCGCTGCCTATCTCATGCAAGGAAATATAATTAAAGCATGGCAGATTTATAGGGACTAGGGACTGGGGACTGGGGACAAGGGACTGGGGATTAGGAAAAGAATTATTACCAATGCCCAATGCCCAATGCCCAATGCCCATTGCCCATTGCCCAACTTAACTTAAATATTGCATCAATATTGACTCTAATTTAACGATACCAATCGGTTTGCTGAGATAGTCGTTAGCACCAGCTTCCCACAAGCGTTCCCTAAGGTTGCGGTACTCAGCATCGCGATCTACAATCATTTCCATTGGTGTCATAATTACCACTGGCAAATCTTGCCAAGAAGATATTTGTCGCACAAGTTTGAGTAAATCCCATCCGCTGATATCTCCGTTTAAATCCACATCCAACAAAATTAAATCTGGTTGAAAATTTCTTACCCCATGCAAGAAGCTTTTTGAGTCGCAAGTTTTCTGCACCTCATAACCAATTGTCTGAAGATAATCTTGCAATATGGCAGTGTTTTCCTCCTCTTCTACCAGCAAGATGCGTTTATTGGTTGTACTAACCGGGACATTCAAACTAGAAAATGAAGAATTATTTTCTTTCCCCCGCTTCCCCACTTTTGTACAGACGCGATTAATCGCGTCTCTACTTCCCCTCTCTTCTACTGAGGTTTGATCTGGCAGAAATAGCATAAATCGACTACCTTCTCCCAAAGTCGATTCTACTGTCACATCTCCACCATGCATTCGTGCTAACTTACGTGTCAAAGCTAAACCTAAACCAGTTCCTTCGTACTCCCGATTTAAGCGACTGTCAAGCTGTTTAAATGGTTCAAACAAAAATTGAAATTGACTTGAGTCAATACCAATACCCGTATCAGAAACTGTAAATATTATGCCTTGCGGTACTTTTTCCACTATCAGGGAGACTTTACCCGCTGGGGTAAATTTTATCGCATTCGTCAGCAAATTTAGTAGCATTTGTTTAATTCGTTCCTCGTCAGCAATACAAACATCTGCCTCTAAATCTATTTTGGTTGTGAGTTGCAATTTTTTTTCTAAAGCGCGATCGCACACTGTGGATATTACAGACTTACAAATATCTTGCACTTGCAAAGGCAACAGCATTAGTTCTTCTTTATCGGCTTCTACCTTAGACAAATCAAGAATATCATTAATCAGTGCCAGCAGCTGTTCACCACTACTATATATATAATTTATATATTCTTCTTGCTTATCATTGAGTGTGCCAACTATTTTTTGTTGCAGCAACTGAGATAAACCCATAATTGCATTTAGAGGTGTACGCAATTCATGGCTCATAGTTGCTAAAAATTCACTTTTTGCCCGACTGCTTGCTTCTGCGGCTTCTTTAGTTTCAAGCAATTTCAACTCAGTTCGCTTGCGTTCTGTAATATCTTCTATAAAGGTCAGGAAAAACTCAGGTTGATTATTTGTGTCGCAAATTAAAGAAACCGAAATGTTAGTCCAAACTAAACTACCATTTTTATGTTGAAAGCGCAATTCTTTCTTGAAGCAATCACGATTTTTTGCTAATATTTGTTGGCACTCTAAATATGTAGTCAAATCTTCCGGATAAATATAATCGCTGAGGCGTTTTTCGCATAGTTGTTCTTGATTGTAACCTAGCATCTGATATAACGCTGGATTACTATCTATTATCCGTTCATCCATATTTGCCAAGCCAATACCAATAGAAGAATGCTCAAACACAGGTCGAAATTTTGCCTCACTATTTCTTAGTGTTAATTGTGCAGCATGTCGCTCGCTCGTTTCCATTGCTAGTTTGACTAAATCTGCAATGGAGGCAGCAAAATTCTCTTCTTCCATTGTCCACTGCCGAATACCTCCAACGTGTTGGTGGCAAACTACCCCCACCAATCGACTTCCTAACCAAATCGGTGCATACAGCACCGATCTAACCCCAAACATAGAAAGATAAGATTCGGCAAATTCTTGGGTTCTTTTGTCGTTGTAAACATCATTTACTGCAATGCTACGTTCCTCTTCCAGAGCTTGAAAATAAGCTGGACAATTTGCTTTTAAAACAGAAAGACCGGCGGTATGTTGGTTTGTGCCGACATCATATAAATCAATGCATTCAATTTTTGATTGGTCTGAGTTGTATAACCATACCCCAACTCGCTGCACTAAAAGCGATCGCGCTGCTGCTTCAGTGATTTCCCTTAATGTTGCGTTCAGATTGCCTTGATTGAATGTATTGCTTTTTGCCAGTCGCATCAGTGTTTGACTTTGCGATCGCAGATAATTTTCCAGTCTGAGCAAATTTTCTTCCGTTTGCTCACGTTCTCTAACATCTCTCACTGCCAACATTCGCATTTATTGCTCCTGGGAATAACTCTACTTTGCAGTTTAATGGTCAAAGTAGAAGTGTTTTTTAACTACAATGAGTTCATCAAGTTTTTCATAATTATGTAATACTATTCTTTCAAACCTTGTCCCAGGGAAGCAATACATACTGAGTTCTTTATAGTACACAAGTTTCAATTTTTATCTTGGAATGATAATATATTTATAATATCAACTTTCTAAATGCTCCCAAACACAAAACAAATTAATTAGTTGACATAACACAAGTGAATTTAATTAATCCAAATGATCATTCACTGTAAAAAAATGTCCATTTACCCTCTACCTATATTTTTATCTTCCCATTAGCACTTGTCCATGATCCGGAAGGAAGATATATAATAAGGTCAAATTTTGCAACAATTGAAATGGTAAGCTGTTGCGAAGGTGGAGCAATGAGAGAGAGTAACGTGAGAATTGTCTCCCTAATTCCCAGTGGAACGGAGATTTTAGCCGCATTGGGTTTAACTGATATGATTGTGGGGCGATCGCATGAATGTGACTATCCCCCAGAAATTACAGATCGCCCTATTTGCACCCAAGCAAGGCTAAACACCAATGCATCAAGTGGCGAAATTCATGATAAAGTTAACAATTTGTTGCAATCTGCCCTCAGCATTTATGAAATTAAAACAGATGTTTTAGAAAAATTGCACCCCACTCACATTGTCACACAAGACCAGTGTGATGTTTGTGCGGTCAGTCTGGGCGATGTGGAAAAGGCAGTTGCCACTATAACCAATAGTTCACCCCAAATTATTTCCTTGCAACCCAATCTTCTAAAGGATGTTTGGACGGACATTGAGCGAGTCAGCAAAGCCTTCAACGTTGATTCAGTCAAGGTGTTAGAAAACCTAGAAGCTCGCGTCCAAATTGTCAAGCAAAAAGTCCAAGGACTTTCTTTAACAGAACTGCCCAAAGTCGCTTGTATTGAATGGACTGACCCTTTAATGACTGCTTGCAATTGGATTCCCGAATTAGTGAACTTAGCAGGAGGACAATCACTCTTTAGCGTTGCCGGTCAGCCTTCATGTCAGTTGCAGTGGGAAGCGCTCATAGCTAGCGATCCAGATGCGATTATTTTTATGCCTTGCGGTTTTGATTTAAATCGCACTCGTCAAGAAGCGCAGCTATTAACTCAAAATCCAGAATGGCAAAAACTCCACGCCACCCAAAGTGGTAGGGTCTATATTACTGATGGCAATGCCTATTTCAACCGTCCCGGACCGCGATTAGCAGATTCTTTAGAAATTTTGGCAGAAATTCTGCATCCGGAAATTTTCCAATATGGTTACAAAGGAACCGGCTGGGAAGTCTTGTGAAAAAGAAGGGATGGGGGAGATGAGGCAATACGGTTCGGTTAAGGATTTTTCGTGGTGATTTAGGGTATGTAGAGACGCGATACCCTTGCGTCTCTACAAGATTTTTGGTTTATCGAATTTTCTTATCCGAACCGTATTGGAAGATTAGGAAGATGAGGAAAATGAGGAAGATGAGGGAGATGAGGAAGATATTGCTCCCTTATCTTCCTTGTCCCCCCACTCCCCCACTCCCCTATCCCTACCGCACAACCAAATCGATATTTTGCAGATGGCACCTCGTTTCAGCGCTACCTAAGCGCTCAATTACCTGCTCGGCACTCATTAGACGCTTGAGCACGACTTGACCAATGGGGGCTACTTGTACCGATGCTGTGGGCTTAACTTCAACGGTTAAAACGGCTTCTTCGACTCGGTAAAGCCATAACAATTCATTTTCTTCAACTAGACAAATATTCATTTGCTGAATATCTGGTTGGCGTCGCCATGCGGTTATCTGCCATAATCCCTCAGATGCCCAAACTCTGCCAATTATCCATCCCTCTGATAGAAAGAAGTACTTCACGCTCTTAGTCCCGCTATTAGACCATCAATTTGCTATTTACAATATCGCGATCGCCTTACTTAATTATGTATCTACATTTAGAGACCTTCCACCGGAACGTCTCTACTAATAAATCCTTAAATTTTCCCTAGCGCAAGACTTGACATTTAAGCGAATGTTTAATTAATATATTATTTAAGCAAATACTTAAATAACGAGGAAAACATCTGGAAGCTTGTACAGGAAGCATCGAAAATCGGTATGAGTAGACATGCTGCCAGTGCGGATATATTTATGGCGATCGCCGATCCGACTCGACGAGCGTTATTAGATCGGTTACGTAGTGGTGAACAACCCGTCAAAAAGTTGGCTGAACCATTTGCCATGAGCTTACCAGCCATATCTCAGCACTTGCAGGTACTTTGTGAAGCTGGTTTAGTCCAAATGCGAAAAGCAGGACGACAGCGTTTGTATCGACTCAACCCAGAACCACTAAAGCAGATATCTGATTGGATTGCCCATTACGAGCATTTCTGGCAAGAAAAACTCAATGCCCTTGGCACCTATCTGGAGGAAGATTCATGCTCCGAAACTTGAATATAGAAGTTTTTTATGCTTATCCCCCGCAGCGAGTTTGGCAAGTTATTACTAATCCCAAATCACTGGCAGCATGGCTGATGGAAAACGACTTTGAACCGCGTGTTGGACACAAATTTCAATTTCAGTATTCGACATTACCAGGAATAGACGGAAGCATTGATTGCGAAGTAATTGAACTTGACGAACCAAAGCGACTTTCCTACACTTGGCAAGACAAATTGATGTATCAGCCATCAATTGTTACTTGGACGCTAACACCTGTTGATGGTGGAACTCGACTACAACTAAAACATCAAATATTGCAGCACGAAGTTATCAAATTAGAAAAGCCACAGCATTCTGCTGAAACTTGGCAAAATCAATTTACACCCAAATCAAACACAGTAACTCAAACAATACCCGTCGGTAGATATGAACCATTAAATAGCATAATCCTCAATTCCTTTTTTCATAATGGTTGGAACTACAAACTAAACGAAACACTACCACAAATCTTAAAAACCGTAGTATAGCACTTCCTAGTCTGGTGAGGTACAAATTTATCTGCGTTCATCGGCGTTTACTCCCTTCCTGCCAGAAGACTCCCTAAACTGTAAGATAGTAATTTACATATTACATAAATCTAGCTGAGGTTAGTACTTAATAGAGTTTATACTCAATAAAGACTGTGAATTAGGCAAAGGGGGTGTCCGGGAAGGGAGATGGCTATGGCCGTTTGTTCATACCTGTACTATAGGGCGATCGCTAATTACTTCCTTTGTCTCATTGGACTTTTTATAATAAAAACTAAGATATTCCATCACATTAACGCTCAATAGGATTTTCAGTTTTCTCTATGGCTAACCGCACATTCCGACTAGAAGTATGCCAATTAGATTTAGATTTGTGGCAAAAGTTATACTATCTACATCAAAAAGAATATCAACGACAACGATTATGGGCAATTAAATATTTATATGAAGGACAAAGTAGAGAAGAGGTAACACAATTGGTTAATTGTTCATATAAAACTTTATCAAATTGGATAGATAAGTTTATCTCTGGAGGATTATCAGAATTATTAAAACCAATAAAACATCAAGTAAAGACCAGATTAAGCAGGGAACAAAAACAAGAATTAAAAAGGATGATTTTAGAACAAAAACCTATCAAATATGGAATAGATAGAAATATTTGGACAGGAGAAATTTTAAGTAATGTAATTAAATATCGATGGAACATTGAATTGAAATCAGCCCGAATTTATGAAATTTTAGCAGAATTAAACTTATCTTACCAAAAAGCTCATCGAGACTATGCTAACGCAGATAAAGAGCAACAGAAACAATTTGTATCTACTTTAAAAAAAACTGGAGTGCCGAGAAGAGAAGGAGAAAATAGTATTTTTTGATGAATTTGCAGTTTATGAGCGCCCAAGTATTTTTTACGGTTGGGGTGAAAAAAATACTCGTCCTCAAGTACCAAGTAATGAAAAGAAACGTCGAAATAAATTAAATGGAATGCTCTGTGTAGATGCCGGTTACGGGTGAAGAATACTTAAAATTAAAAGAAAAATCCAAGTCGGAAGATGTGTCTAGTTATTTGGCTGAACTAATTAGCGATTGTATTGAGCAGGGTGTTCAAAAACTTAGTGTGATTTTAGATAATAACTCAACTCATAAGCAAAAAATGCAAACATATTTACAATCTCATTTATCCGATTTGAATATTCAAGATAAAATTCATGTAGAATTTTTCTATACTCCTCCCTATTCACCAAATTTTAATTTAGTAGAATATCTTATACACCTTTTACGA
>NZ_KK073769.1:1004890-1079854 GCF_000582685.1 [Scytonema hofmanni] UTEX 2349 | reverse complement strand
TTGTAATCTCCCATCGTTGAAGAAGAGTCTTTTTTGCCACCAATAAAGAAGTTAATTAGTGACAGTCTGAACGGACACCCCAGGTGATCGCTCGCTNTTATGGCTATTCAGCGCGATCGCCTAATCTAATTTAAAGGTAGTGTTAAGTATAAATTTACCCAAATATCAACCTCAGCTAGATTTATGTAATATGTAAATTACTATCTTACAGTTTAGGGAGTCTTCTGGCAGGAAGGGAGTATCTATCTTCATCTGCGGTTAATTCAATATTCTGTACCTCATGAATGTGGAAATCGCTATAAGCACTCTCCGTGCTTAAAAACATTTAAATTAGGAGAGTTATCAAAAATGAACCTTCCTTATCAACTTGGTCTAGCAACCGTGTTCCCGACAAAAGATAAAGAAAACAGCTTTGATATTTATTCGCGTTTGCTAGCAGAGCGAATTATCTTTATTAAAGGCGAACTTACCGAAGAAACAGCTAACCTAATCGTTGCCCAAATGCTGTTTCTAGACCATGAAGATCCAGAAAAAGACATCACTTTATATATCAACAGTTCTGGAAATTCAGTAACTGCGGCAATGGCTGTTTATGATACTATGAGCCAAATTAGAACAGATGTATGTACGCTTTGCCTTAGTAATGCTTCTGCAATGGGAGCATTATTACTTTCATCAGGAACTAAGGGCAAAAGATTAGCTTTGCCAAACGCGAGAATTACCATCCGTCAATTATCAGGAAGCAGTGAAGGAAAAGCGACAGATATTGAAGTAGCGGCGAAAGAAGTTCTGTTTTTGAGAGAATCAATTAATCGGATATTTGCTGCAAATACTGGTCAATCAAAAGAGCAAATTGATCGTGATTCAGAACGGGACTTTTTTATGAGTGCTGAGGAAGCACTTAATTACGGATTAATTGACAGCATTATTAATAAAATAGAACACTGAAGTGCTTACTACGATATGAGTATTTTCTGCTTAGTTCACGGCGCCGGTCAAGGTGCATGGTGTTGGGATTTGCTAATTCCCGAACTGGAAGCACGGGGACACAAAGCAGTAGCGATGGATTTGCCAATTGAAGATCCATCCGCTAGTTTGTCTGACTTTGCCGATGCAGTACTGCGATCGCTTCCCCAAGATGAAGACGATATTATATTAGTTGGTCATTCAATGGCTGGTACTGTTATCCCCATTGTTGCCAGCAAACGTCCTGTACGTAAACTTGTGTTTCTCACTGCGCTGATTCCATACCCCGGAACTAGTACGGCTGACCAGTTTTATGAAGATATGCCTGATATGATGAAAGCAGCAGGTTGCGATCGCCCAGAAGAGGGTAAATTAGAAAAGTTCCGTGATGAACCTGATATGTTCGTTCCCGCTTCTCTAGGGAAAAATCCTGTCCTAAGCGAAGCAGATGCAATGGAACTTTTCTTTCATGACTGTGAACCAGATATAGCACGTTGGGCAGTTTCCAAAATGCGGCAGCAGAAATCAATGGTATATATTTTTGAAGTCAGTCCCCTACAAGCTTTGCCTGATGTCGAGTGCGTGTATATTGTCTGCGCTGATGACCGGATAATTTCCCCTATATGGTCGCGTTATGCAGCACGCAAGCGCTTGGGAGTTGATGCGATAGAATTACCTGGGGGACATTGCCCATATTTGTCTCGTCCTGCCCACCTTGCATCAGTATTATGTGCATAAATGGGATTTTTGTTAGAGACGTTCCGACGGAACGTCTCTACAATATGTATGATTTGCGCTCCTGTGATATAAATTGAATATAGGCGATCGCTAACTTTTATTTTGCTTTTCGGTAATTTTAATTGCCAAAATGTTCACAAAAATGCTTTCTTTTAAGTTTATACGCCGCCTCGTTACTTATATTATAATTTTCTTATTTTCGCTTTGGTTTATTACACTGTGGATGCCGTTACAGGATACTGATTGCAATGCAGAACCTTTTCTGAAATCAAAAAGGCAAAAGTTTCAAGTACATGCTAGTGAAGTTGTCGTTAAACCGTGGCTTGGCGAACACCACGTATATGGTATATTTATGGTTCCAGATAAATACGAGGAAGCGCCATTCTTTATTTTAACAGTTAAAGGTATTGGCAACTTCTGTGAAAAGCCTTTTGGCAATAGTCAATTCTATGATGATACTTTGGCGGAACCGGGAACGCATCTTGTTAGAGATTACATCAGAACTAGAGTGGCTCTGCGATTAATTATCCAAGGTTTGTATTTCCAACTCAATGATAAATATAACTGGAGTTTGACTTATCCGAAAGATAATTCTGAATCAGGTTAATAATATCATGTCCGTTTAATTAACAGTAATAAAAACCTATCTACCGTCGTCGTCATCGTAGAGACGTTCCGGCGGAACGTCTTTACATGATATAATTTAGTTTTGCCCGATTGGGTAGAAGGCGATCGCTAATAATTTTTTTCTCATCTCCAGTCCCCAGTCTAATCCTTAGTCGCCCGATTTATCCTGAACAGTATCACAACCACTTGAAAATCATAGTCATAGCTAGACTTTTAAGCTGCTTGCATAAACGACAGTTCTAAGTACGGTCTTTGCCGCAAGCAATTGTCAGCTAATGTAAACAGTGTTTTGGCTATGATGCCACCATGAGCGTGAATGATACAGCACACACCAATAATTCAGCCTGGAATCGGCAAGTATATCACCGTCTGAAACTTGCCCTTAGTCTTCGCTTGCGACGACAAATCTTTTTGGCGGTATGTGATGATTTAAACTTGAGAAATCAGGTTGCAGCTCGTTTGCATTCAACTTTGGCTTATCCAGTTGGACAAGTACTGTATCAGCCATCAGATTGGCAAGAAAGCAGCACACCAGCTTATCCGCGATTAGTAACATTGCGGTTGAATTTAAGCGACCCCAATCCCATGGCTCAAATAAATCAATGGTTAACTAATTATCCACCACCAATTATTGGAGCTTCAATTGACTCACCTGGACGACCTTTGCCAATTCCGGCATTTCAAATTGTCGGAGTAGAGCAGTTAACCAAGCAACCAGTAACAGTACAACGTTTATTTTTGCACTATCTGCGCTTAACTGAGCAGCATTTATCTCAAACAGAATCGAATCGATTCTTAGAATCTAGTTTGTTGCTGTGGGTACCACGTCCTTGGTTACACGCTATCCAGCAGTCAGCACCGCAGTTTTGGCGTTGTCGTACTGGTGTATTTATGTTCGCCGGCGAACCCACCCCAACAACACAAAAGCAAACTTCTCCAGAACGTTTTCCCAATTCGAGAAATTTGGATTTAGTCAGTTTTGAAAATCCGATTCTTGAAGAATCAGTTACCCAAAGAGAAATCACAGAAGCAGCTTCTAGCAATTTAACTTTTGGGGAAGATTTCGATTTACAGACAGAAACACCCCTCAATCGAGGAGACAAACCACCAGAAGTTCAAGAGCCAAAATCAGAATTATTCATCACTCCTCCACCAAAGGAAAATACTCCTATATCCAGCCAGAGTGATACCCCATTGCTGCCGAATTTGCCTCATATTAGCAAAGAGTTAAGGGACTTAGTACTGGCAACAATGAATAATAAAATCGCTCAAGAAGATGATAGTTTGCAACCCCAGCAAATGCTTTTGGAAATTGAGGAATTACACTCACGACCAGAAGCGAATGAGGAACTGGCAGCAGCTTATCATCGCTTAGGAAATTTATATCGGATTAGTATTGAGGAAGGACAGTCAACGTTAGAAAACTTGATGGTAGCAATTCTCGCTTATCAGGAGGCTGTTACCTATGATGAAACCTCACCCCAAGTACCAGATATATTAAATGACTTAGGTACACTTTATTGGATGTTGTACCGCACACCTCCCAATTCTGAGGAGGGACAAACTTATATAGAACAGGGAATTAAATTTTATCAATTAGCTTTAAACATGATTGCACCCCAAACACACCCAGATACTTATGCAAGGGTGCAAAATAATTTGGGGACAGCTTATGGTGATTTAGCTCGTTTTTCTAATCCTTCGGAAAGTTGGATGCAAGCAGTTTCAGCTTACAACGAGGCTTTGCGCTATCGTACAGCCCAAATGGAGCCTTTGAAGTATGCTGCTTGCCAGAATAATTTAGGTACTGCTTATTGGCATTTAGCGCAATATAATCAACCGATGGTGCATTTGAAGCAGGCGATCGCATCTTACAACGAAGCACTAGCTCTTTACACTAGCGACAAGGAACCGCTCAAATATGGCATGATTCAAAATAACATCGGCACTGCTAACTGGAATTTGGCACAATATGAAAATCCGGCAGAGAATTTACAACAAGCGATCGCTGCCTACAATGAAGCTTTAAAATATCGTACACCTGCGAATGTTCCCACAGCAGCTGCCGCTACACAAAATAATCTTGGTACCGCTTATTGGCATCTGGCAAATCTATCTCAAACAACAAAAGAAGCGCGGCACAAGTTTCTCTCTCTTTGCATCACCGCATACGAAGAAGCCGTTGCACTTGGTCATTCACTTAATGCTTTATCTTTAACTTTTGATATCTTTGCTACTCACAATAACCTCGGTTTAGCACATTATCAATTAGCAACAGACCAGTATTTTGATTCCGACAAAGCAGTTCGTTCGCAACACTTAGAAGCCGCATTAGATAACCATTTACAAGCTTTAAATGGCTTCAGCAAACAACCAGAGCCTTATCAAACAACCTTCAATTATGTGGTAAAAACAGTTCGTGAATTCCACAATCAATTAGGAATACAAGGACAAAATCTTGCTTTATCTAAAGTTCCAGGTCAGTTGTTACCAGAAATTTTACCAAAGTTGTAGATTTTAAAAGGCATCTTCAATTTCTTTTCTGACTTGACGACTAACGTAACAATCACTATTAAGGCAATCTTTGAGTAAGATACACAATTTTTCGTCAACTAACGATAAACTTTCTATTTTGTCTTTCATTAACAGCAAAAAATCATCCGCATTCGGTAACATTTCTACTATTAGCAAAAAGATTTCTCTCCATCGGTTATCTGTGATGTGATTAAGTAAATTTTGAAAGACTTCTTCAGTTTGTGTAAATGAACTAAAAACAAATTTTTGAGCAACAAAATATTCATGTAAAGAAATATGAGAGAAAGAGTAAATTCCTTTTGCCCGCTCAATCAGTAAACTATGCTGAACTTCAATAGACTTCAAAATAGCTTCGCTGTCAAGTTGCAGTCCTTCCAAATCAGGTAAACTACGAATGTAATCGGTAATTTGTTGCGTAACAAATTTTTGCTTGAAAAAATACTCACCAGCTACAAAACTATTCCAAGCAATTTGCCTGAGTAAATCTTGCTTACGTTGTAGAGAAAGTTGTTTGTATTTATCTCGCTCTATACCACGCATTGCATCCCATTTTTTCAACAAAATATCTACTGCTTCTTTATAAAGCTCTGACCGATTAACTGGAAAATCAGCTATTTCTTCAAATACCAAACATAGCAATGTTAAAAGTAAGGGACTATTTGCCAGTTCTTTGATGCGTTGATTTTCTTGCAGTTTTTGGAGAAATTTTTCTAATTTTGTTAAATCTTTGTTTTGAAACCAATTCATAACAAACAGAGCAATTTGCTTATCGTCAAAATCAGCAATTTCTACTTCAGTGAACTGTTCAAAAGTATATTCTACTGCCGCAATTCGAGAAGTTATGACAAAATAATTGTCTTGAAAGCGGTCAGAAAACTCACGAATATCTTTGAATACGCGACTTGTGTACTCTTCTTTAACTTCATCTAATCCATCGAGTAGAATCAACATTCTCCCGGAAATCAATAATTGTTTGATATTTGCATTTTCTTGGCTCTCTAGTGAAAGGGAAGATGCTTGGATGATATATTCTAGTAATTCCTGTTGATCGTCAACTTCCGCAAAGTCCTTAAGATTGACAAAAATTGGCACCATACAAGACAGAAATTCACGGTTAATACATTGAATTGCTAGATACTTTAAAAAGGTAGTTTTACCCGATCCAGCTTTACCCAAAATCATCAATTTGGAATATTTTTCAACCGCTTTTAATGCTGGTACTCTTTCTTCAGTAATTCGTGAGAGTCCAAAGCGCTCAAAGTTAGTTTCTTGAAGTAGTTCATTTCCTATCCAGCGTTCTCCAGTAATTTTTTCTAGGATGTTGACATCAGTGTAAATATCATTCAACTGCATAGGCTGAGTCATATCTAATACCCGCATGATGCCACAGCGTTTTAAAATGCTGGGTTTTATCTTTTCGCGTATTTGTTGTACTAGATTATCAAGCTCGGAAATGCTCGCTGTGTCGTCTGTATCCCAAAGTGAGGATACAAGCATTTCCCAGTCTAGGTCTAGTCTGATGCAGATTTCCTGAAAAATATAGCGTTCAATGGATTTACCTTGAAAAAACTTGCTAACTGGTTGACGACTAATGTTCAGTTCGTCTGCTAACTGCTGCTGCGTCAGGGAATTACGAATGAGAGCAGCTTTTGCTTTTTTAATGCCTTCAGAAGACGCTTGGAGCGATCGCCTTGTCATTATACTTTATGGGAACTAATAAGAGTGGGTCTAGCACCTGTCTTGACGATAAGTCATACAAATTTTCAAACAATTCTCATGGTTACAGGCGCTTTATTGAGCATAACTCATACACAACTCATACAGAAGTCAATCATAACTTTGACGGAAAATCACACATGAAAATGTGAAACTAGAGATATGATTATTGGACATCTCTTACATGTCGAAATACCTTAATCAATTTATATAGTTTCTTGTCCATTAACTAAGGTCAACTTATGAACGCGATAACTCTTACACTAGATGCTCCTTCAACAAAAACTGTAACCACAAAAATACATACTAGTTCAGCAAAACCTGTAACTCAACAAAGATTACAACTAATAATCGAGGCAGTGCAGGCACTCAACTCCTTAAGGTCTGAGGAAATCAAAGACTTCGTTGAGGGACTTAAAATGAACAAGCCGAAGATATCCAAGGCTAATTCTGACTTAGCTGCAAAGCTGGGTGTTGATCCAATCAATGACGAAGAACAAAGAGAATTAGAAAATGCTGCTCTCAAAAATTTCTTTGAATGGAGACAAGAGTTACTAGCTACTTCATATACTGCATCTGAAGTAGGTAAACTGCTAGGTACAAAAAGCCGACAGACACCACACGATCGCCGAAAAAATAAGAGCTTAATTGCAATTCAAGACAATAGTGTATGGAAGTTTCCTAAATGGCAATTTGATCCAACAGGACCAGATGGTGTCATTCCAGGATTACCAGAAGTATTGAAAGCCCTTGATGTTCCCGATTTCTCCAAAATTAGTTGGCTAACTCGACCCAACCCAGAATTAAATGGCTGTACCCCGATACAAGTTTTGAAAAAAGGTCAAAAAGACAGAGTGATTAATGAAGCACAAGCAGTAGGAGTCATGTAACGCAAGATTCCAAGATTCCCGACTTTTTGAATAAGTCGGGAATCTTACCGTAGAACGAGACATATAGGAAACTAAGCTACTTCCAAAACATTCCGAAATTACACTGATTAATTTACCTAATTTCCATATAAGACTCCGGAATTGCTTAAACAGCTTTTGAAGCTAACATCAGACACGACTTTCAAGTCAAGGTCAAAAGAAGCCTCAAAGCTAATCAGGGGTTATTTATGTGAATTTTGTTAGTTAATTAGATTTAGGAGTGATAAAGTTGGTAAAAATAATTCTGCCTTCACTTTCTCGCGCTAACCAAGCTGATCCTATATTTTACACTTTAGAAAAGGACACGAAAATTTACAGAATTTTCACCAAAAAATATTATTCTAGTGCGCTTTCCTTCCGTTATTGGGGTCCGTTGCATCGCTTCGATCATCAACGCGGCAACCCTCCCAGAAGTGACTATAAAGCACGTAAATGTCAACCGTGTGAAGATAGAGAACGTGGTATTTGTTACGTAGCACCGAAATTTTCGAGTTGTCTAGTTGAAGTTTTTGGTGATATTCCCGAAGCTGCGGAAATTACGGAAGAACACTTATTTGCTATACTCACTGCTAAAAGAGATTTAAAATTACTAGATATACGCAATAATGGTGCAATGCGAGCTGGTGCGAACGATGCAACCTTAGCAAAGACGAATAGACGTATTGTCACTCAAGCTTGGTCGCGTTTATTTTATGAGTATGAAGCAAAATATCCGGAAATTTACGGCATTATTTACGGAAATGCTCACAATAATGAAGATGCGATCGCCTTTTATGAGCGTGGAAAAAAGCACTTCAACTGTAAACAAGAAGATGTATTGTCACTGGCAGATCCAGATTTACGTCGCTATGTTCTTAGCGCTGCAAAGGATAATAATCTCAAGGTGATTTTTCCCGAATGGTCAGAATCTACAGATTTACAGCATTTTAAAAGGGTGATTTATAGTTATGGAACCAGAATATAAAAGTCAGAGTATACTAAGCAAACCAAACCCAGATGTAGGAAACGGTCAAATTTCGCGCCAAGCTGTAGAATGGTTGCTGAAACAAATGATTGATATTCCTAAAAGCTGGTTAATTATTAGTACTATTTTTATAATTTTAAGCACTATTCAAGTCAATGTGGGTAAAGAAAATTCCTTTAAATTTCAAGTAAATAATACTACAGCCGTTTTTTTAGCACTGACTTGGTTGCCATCTGTCTTGAAAATTTTTGCTTTGAGTGGGGGAGCGGTAAAGACACCAGCCGGAGAAATTACTGGCTCAGGTACACTTAGTATGCTGCGATCGCTCGATCCTGATTCACTCGGCTTTCTCATTGAACAGACTAAGTTAGCCGAAGATGTCGCTCCCCCACAACAGCAATTAGAGTTGCGACAAATTCGGCACGAATGGCAAAAAGCCTACGCATCAAAGGTTCCATTATCTGAAACTCATGAACTAATGGAGCGTTTAGCTCAACGCTATAAGATTATCAGAAATTCAGCACCTTCTGGAGCGCAACGAACATTTGAGATGGAATCTATCGCTGGACGGATGCGGGCATTAGCGCCAGATGTTAACTTTTCTGTCAAGGAAGTTAAGGATTTGTTGCAATCAAAGGATGAAGGTAAGCGATTGCTGGGACTTTCGATTGTAGAGTGGTCTAGAGATGCCATTTATTTTGATTTAGTTCTAAATTTCATCACTGATTCCAAAACAGCATTTGAGCAAACTGTTGCATTGCGAGCGGTGGAAAAGATGCTTTCCAGTCTGGATGCTCAACAGAAGAAAGACTTGGAAGCAGCACTAATTGAGCAGCGTAATTATAATCCAGAACAAAAGCGTTGGATTAAACCTGATTCTAATCGCTGGATTATAAGCGATCGCATATTATCAGCATTACAAACTTAACCTTCTGTATGTTCGTAATTAAGTGCCGAAAATAGTGATGAATAATCAGCTTGACCCAATGACATTTCTATTGCCGTTTGCAAAATTTCTCGCACACCTTCGATACTACTAACATTCAAACCCACTGATTTCGCTTCATCGATAAATAAATCTGTGTCTTTGAGCAAGTATTTTGTCGGAAAATTAGGATTGGTATAATTACCATCCAGCATTCGTTCCAGCTTTTTGTCAAATGTCGGTGCGTAAAGCGCACTGTCTCGCAAAATTTGCATAAACAAGTCCACATCGACACCGTAACGCTGAACGAAACCCAGACTCAGAGCAAAGCTGGTAGTTAAAGAAGCAATTAGTTGATTTAACGCTAATTTGAGTGCAGAAGCGGTTCCCACGGCACCCACATGTACGGTTTGTGAACCAAAATGTTGTAATAACTCTACGTAGCGTTGATATTGTTCGCGGTAAGCACCTACCATGACAACCAGTTTGCCATCTGTTGCTTCGGGAATGCTACCTAAAACAGGTGCTTCTAAATACTCACCACCTGCATTAACTACTGAATCTCTAATTTCTTTGCTTTCAGAAGGAGTAATTGTCCCCATTTGAATGACGGTGCGCCCAGCCAGAGTTCGCCAAGAAGTGTCCGAAAGTAGTACACTATAAATTGCTCCAGCATTGGTGAGCATGAGAATTATACAATCAGCAGCGCGAATTGCGTGACGGGGATGCGCTGCAATTTCAGCCCCAGCTGCTTGTAATGGTGCTAATTTTTCTGGGGTGCGGTTGTACGCGATTAGCTGTATATTTGCTGCTAATAACCTTTGAGCCATCGGTAGCCCCATTAATCCAGTTCCCAGAAATGCTACCTTCATTATTATTCTTCCTTTCGCACACGCGATCGCTTTTCAATATGCATAAAATTGCTAATAGCTATTAAGTAGATGGGCAAAATAAACGCTCTTTAACGTAGTAACGGCTAAAGCCGTTATTTGAGCGGTAAACCGCTGATTACGAACCAGGAGAGTATTTTACGTTTAATTTCGCCCACTTACTTAGCTGATAATTTGAGTATCTTCGGTTCTTCAGTTAAGATGATTAACCACCAGCAGCAAAAGTAGCCATAATCAAAACTGAAAGTAAAATACCGGGGGTGAGTAGTGTCACTAACATCAACAAGTCATGAGTAGACATAATTTTTATTAATTGCGAATGTTTTTATCTTAACTGCAATCAATGTTATGGTAGACTATCCATCCAAACATACAGTATTAATATAGTTTTAACTTTTAGATTTATTAGGGCATTGGGCAATTTGAAGAAGGGGAAGGGGGAAAGGGAAAGGGGGAAAAATATTCTCGGAGTGATTTAAATAACTCTTCTTACAAACTTCAACGGGACGGAAACCGACCCCGCTGAGGAAGGCGCTTTATTTCCATACCTTTACCCTTTACCCCTTAACCTTTTCCCCTCTTAAAATCCCCCTAGTCCCCAGTAAAGAGTCCCTTGAGCGGTTGAGAAATTTCTGCTTCTTTGAGTCCTTTGCTTTGAACTAAGACACCAAACCCACCTAATCCCATAGGATCTAAAAGCTGGTGTAGTGCATCTCGTCGTTGCAGCATCTGGGAGATGGGTTGCTGTTGATGAGAAAGGTTAGCAATACGCGAACCTAACCCCAATGCCATCAAAAACAATCCCTGCTGGGTAAAACCAACTTTTTGCAAACCAGAGCGATCGCCTGATTTTTCCAAAGCGGTAAAATCAACATGTGCCGTAATATCCTGTCGTCCAATGTTTATATAAGGGTTGTCATGGTGCCGATGCTGATAGTAGCACTGTAAAGTTCCTTGCGTTCGCGTAGCGTCTCCAAAGGAGAATCGCGTAGCGTCTCCAAAGGAGAATCGCCTGGGGTTATAGTAACGATTGGCAGGATAGCCATAATCTATTGTTAACAGATAACCGCGCTTCAATCGGTCTGCCACTATACTTAGCCAGTCTACAGCCGCTAAATTAATTTCACTACGGTAGCCATCTGGATAAGCACTTTGAGCAAAATCTATTCCTAATAAATCAAAATATTCAGCTATCTTCAGCGATGAAACTTCCCCAATTACTTCGACAAACGGGTTCAGGGGTTCGGGGGAGGGGGGGATGCGGAGAAATTCCTCCTTGTCTCCTTGTCTCCTTGTCTCCTTATCTCCTTGTCTCCTTGTCTCCTTGTCTCCTTGTCTCCCCCACTCTTCCCGCGTTGTTACATAAATTTCTCGCAGTTCCCCTGCCTCTAAGATAAATTGATGCACTGGGAAGGCATCCACTAATTCGTTAGAAAAAAAGCAGCCAGTGATTGATAATGGTGGTATGTCCTCTAAATTGCACCAACGTAAAGGGAAATCTTGCAAGCGTTGCTGTTGTTCTTGCCTTAAGGCTAGGGATTTCTCTACAATCACATACTCTAATGAGAGAAAAAAGTCAAGATATTGCCGTTGTAAATAGTTAAGAATATCTGCTGCTAACAATCCTTGACCGGCTCCCATTTCTAATAGAGTAAATGGTTTTGGTCGCCCTAAAATCTCCCACATCTGGAAAAATTGTTCAGCAAGCAACTCACCAAAATCAGCACCAAGGTGAACAGAGGTGAAAAAATCTCCTCGTTTTCCCAGATTCACAGCTTTGGTGGAATAATAGCCGTATTCTGGATGATACAGCGCCATGTCCATATATTCGGCAAAAGTAATTCGCCGTTGGGGACTTGAGGAAATGCGCGATCTGATGATTTTACATAACGCTGGATTAGAATCCATACTGGGGATTGGGGGGACAAGGGGGACTAGGGGGACTAGGGACTAGGGACTAGGGACTAGGGACTAGGGACTAGGGACTAGGGACTAGGGACTAGGGACTAGGGACTAGGGACTAGGTAAGAAGGTTATTCCGTAATGCCCAATACCCATTGCCCAATGCCCATTACCCAATGCCCAATATCCACCAACCAATAACTACTTCTTATTGCGACGAAAATTCGGTAATTCTACTGATGCCAATGACTTTCTTCCTTTGGGTGGACGCTGGGGATAAATCACTGGTGAGGGTGAGTTGGTATCAACGGTGTAGTCTGTCAATGGTTCTTGGGAAAAATCATTTGACTGTAATTCCAAGGAGTTAAATGGTGTCACTTCTGACCAATAATCTTCTGGTTCTTCAGCCGTAGTTTCGGTAAGAGGTAGATTTGATGACATTGGGGATGCATCCCGAAGCGGAAAATGTCTTTCTGGAAATGCATCTTGGGAATTTATTGTTTTTTCATCGTTTGAAATCGGTGGGGCGATCGCTTCCCATATTGGCGGAATCGGCTGAGTTTTTTCTGTATATTTTTTATCAGCAGGTTTTCCCGCGAAAAACATTTGGATTACATCATCCATCTGCTCGTCTATATTATTTGATGAAGGAGGGTTTTTTGGTGCGTTAGCTTCATCATCAATTGAGCGCGATTCTGACTCGGTGCTTAGGTCGATGGTTGCTGGTTGTGAAGTTGAGAATTCCCAGGTAGATGAAGTAGAATCAGATCCTTGGCTTGTGTCTGATAATAAAGATTCTCCCCACGGATAGTTTAGCTCGTTAGTCAAAGAATCTATCTGTGCCGACCAAGGTTTAATCGGCTCGGCGTTAGAAAATGAAGACGAAGCTTGTTTAGAGTTTCTTGGTTGGCAGATGTTGATGTCGTCTAACTTATTGGCGCTATCATCTAAACAATCATCATAGCTGGGGACAGGACTTTCCAGACACTTTTCCAAAGCTGCTTTAAATTGCAGAGTCTGACGCTGTTGTCGCATTAACCGACTACGTAGCTCTCGACAAGTAGTTTCTGATTGTAATATCTGGTGAGACTGTTCGTTGTAGCTAGTTTGAACTTTGGCACATTCCCGCTCTAGCTGGGCAAGCCGTTGTTGACTAATTTCTAGCTGTGATTTATAATTACTTATTAAATTTTCCTGACGTTGAACAGTCTGCACAGCCGTTTCTAACTGTTGGAATAAAGACTTTATTTGCTCACCTGCTGCGGATAGTTCCTGAGTTTGTTGCCCAAGCATCGACTCGGCAACGCTTGAGCGCTTTTTCTGCCACTGCAATGCTTTTTCTGACTCAGATAAGTCACCTTTTAACACCTCCACCTGTTCATACAAACTGGTGTTAGCCGAACGCAATTCTTCATTCAATTCCAGCAGCTTATTAAATTCGTCATCAATCAGTGCTTGTTTGTCGCTGTCAGGTTCTGCTACCCAATCTTGCGATACAGAATCCGACGCTAGGCTGACATTAGCTTCGCATAACTTGTCTTCTGCTGGCATCAAAAGTGGCAATTTCATGATTGCCATATTGTTATTGGGCAAAACTGAATCAAAAGGACAATTCTCCGGATCTGATTGTGGCGAATTTGTCAAATTTTCTGGTTCAATAAAAGTTTCGTTATTTATGTTGTCCGCTTGATTCATTACTCTCCACCACCCAGCAGCTTCAAACTGTTCAGCACTAACACAGTATAATTACTCATGTATACGGTCTGATCCAAGTTTACTTTAGAAGAAAAGTGCACCTCTGCCAAACACGAGTCATTTGTCATCAATCCGTGTTATTTATTTTCCCGTATGAGGGCGCTGATGACGTTATAACATTTTGAATTAGATATGGGAAATTATTATTGAAATACTCACCGCTAGTCACGAGACGGTGATTCTTGACGCTTCAACAGATTCGGCTACCGGAGTAGTCTTACAATTCCTCGGCGTCCGTTTAGAGTCGTGGCGATTCCCCATCCCGACTTGTTCTATATTTTTAGCGGCATTCTCGTCTCGGTCCTGTTGAGTGCCACAACCCAAGCATTGAACCGACCGAATTTTTAAATCAAGCTTACCCCACTTAAAACCGCAGTCTGAGCAAATTTGGCTACTAGGCTCCCATCTGCTTATTACCCGAAAATCTCTGCGAAACTTATCAGACTTAGCTTCGCAAAAGGTCCTAAACTCTCGCCAACCTTTAGTAGCCTGTCAATTATATTTTGAGGTGTTATGTATACATCCAAAACCCTGTAAAGACGTAGCAGTGCTACGTCTCTACAACCATCATTTTTATCTTGACAGACTAGTAGTCCATGTAATTAATTTTGATGGGTAATCAAATTTCCAAAGCCTTAAAAATCAATTATTTTGGTAAGTTGAAACCCATCAAAACTTATGACATGGACTACTAGTGGTTTCCAGCGGTTTTTTCATTTTTCTTATAAACTTTCTGATGATGGTGCAACAGAAGCAGTAGTCTCTTCGGGGTTCGTTGCAGGCGATTTCGGCGTGAGAGGGTCAAATTTGATTTCCCATCCTAAATATTTTTTAATGAACGAGGCAGCCCATTCGTATGCATGATTTAGAGACCACGTGACGACTTGGAATAACGCAGACACAATTTCATCGAGAGTGGGTTGTTTAACCTCAAGCCAATTCCGAAAATTCAGTCCACTTTGAAAAGCGATGCCGCACACCCAGATTATCAAGGCAATTAGTAAACGAAATAAAAAGAACAGGACGGCGATCGCTTGCTTGAAAATTTCCCAAGTTTTACCAAAAGCTTGTTGGTAGATAACTACAGTATCCTTTTCATTAAGAGTAGCCCATAGTTGTATAGCTCCTTCAATGGGATTGCACTGTATAGACTGAAAATCATCCCTTTTGTAGAGGACTGGAAGGCTACTACTCCCTTCCTGACTTTGCTTAACCACAGTTTCTTGCATAAATTTTAGTCAATCTTTTCGTTTGATACCGCTACACTCAATTCATATTTTGATTTATTAGTGATATTTTATACGAAATAATCTGAGTCAGAAAAACTAATTATGTCTAGTTTTGGAACCGCTTAAGATTAATCTGTACTACGTGGCTAAAATATGCTCTCTTCTTACATCACAAATCTAATTTATTATGAAATGACATAATCGGCACTAATGTGTACAGAAATTAACTTACAGTTTTTAACCCTACAAACAGCGCTCAACTACCTGACACAGGTGATCCAGTGGCGCATGGACTCTTACTTCAGCGATAACGGACAGGCAAGGGTTGCAATGCCCAGTCCACCGGATGAATGGTTGACTGCAGAAACTCCCCTGCCCTGGTTTATTCGTAGGTATCAATTAGATACTGCCGCACAGCTGACCCTATTGATTGCCCTAGTCCCGCATCTACAACCTGATTTTTTTGATCGGCTGATCGTGGCTCAGTTGCCCCAGGCAGGTGACTATCCCCAAATTGGCGGTTGGCGCGGCAAATCCCATCGCGGCTTTCTGCCGACCGGTGAGACGGTGCTGTTCATTTTGGGAAATAGCCAGTTTGCCGATACTCCTTCTGAGCTGCTTCGCGATCGCCTGCGTTTCCAGGAAGTTTTCAGTGAGGAACACCCCTTTGCACGCGATCGCGTACTTTACCTCGATCCACCAGCAGAGGGTGAACCCCTGATGAGTGGTAAACTAGTGATGACTCAGGATTACATCGACCTCTTTACCCAAGGACACTTTTCCCGTCCCCATTTCAGCATGGGTTTTCCCGCACAGCGCATCACCACCGAGATGGAGTGGGAGGATCTAGTTCTCAATGCCCAGACTTTACAACAGATTCGCGACTTGGAAGGCTGGATTACTCATGGTTCAACCATTCTCTATGAATGGGGCATGAAAAAGAAGCTCAAGCTGGGCTATCGGGTTCTCTTTCATGGTCCCCCTGGTACTGGTAAGACCCTCACAGCCACCCTCTTGGGTAAATATACTGGTAAAGATGTTTACAAAATAGACCTCTCAATGATGGTGTCAAAATTTATCGGTGAGACGGAAAAAAACCTAGCCAATCTTTTCGCACGAGCCGAAAGTAAGGATTGGATTCTGTTTTTTGATGAGGCTGATGCTCTATTTGGCAAGCGCACCAATGTACGTGATGCCCATGATAAGTACGCCAATCAAGAGGTAAGCTATTTATTGCAGCGGGTAGAAAACTACGACGGGCTGGTGATTCTCTCCTCCAATTTCAAGAGCAACATCGATGAGGCTTTCCTCCGCAGATTTCAATCCCTCATCCAATTTCCTATGCCCAACTCCAAAGAGCGGCTGCAACTGTGGCAAATGGCTTTCCCATCCCAGTTGAGGCTGGCTGAGGATGTAGACTTAACTCAGCTTTCGACTACCTACGATCTGACTGGTTCCGACATTATGAATGTGGTGCAACACTGCTGCTTGCAAGCATTACAGTATGGTGATGCAGTTATTCATCAACAGAATATACTCAACGCGATCAAGCGGGAATTTAGCAAAGCCGGAAAGATGATGTAGCGGGCAAAGTTAAAGTTAAAGAGCGATCGCCCAAAAGAAGGCTCATCCATAGTGAGTTTTGGCAACAGAACCTATGGAGTCAAAATACATAAAATAAAAATATTTATTACATTCAACAAAACAAAGACAAAAAAAGTTTATTGTTTTTATTGGGCAGCAGGGTTCAGAAAAAATAGCTAAAAATAACACAATTTCCTAATTTTTAACCAATAAAGTTAAAAATTAGAACACAGTCCTATACAGTTCAGATAAAATGCCCAACCGTCGCCAAGTCCCCTCAGGGCTTTGCAGAAATTCAAAAATATTAGTGTTGCAACAATATATCAATATACTTTTTGCATAAGTGGATTTCGTCGGCTTACTCTGCGGGAAGCCGTCTCAACTGCATCTATTAGTTATTCATTAATATGGGACTTTTGCAAAAAGTTTAATAGTTTCAGACAAAAAAATACTTTTGTAATTGGTAAAACTTGAGCAACAGATGGATCTACTCGTCAATTGCTTCATGTTTCCCTTGGGACTACTACTCCAATAGATCAAACTCAGATCCGGTTGATTGATTCGCCGACAAATTTATGATATTTGATGCAATGAGGTTGATACAGGTTGGTTTGCAGCGTTACATCTTGGAACTTGAGCCAGAACTTAGTCTGGGACAGATTGTGCTGATAGATAATATTGGTATGGCTGAAGAACTCGGTGGGTCAAACAATCAGCTCAATGGGCATGTGGTGATGAGCTTGGTCAATCTCCAAGAAGAAACTACCCTCAAAAATGTTAGTCACTATCGCTTGGAGAACGGGCGTACTATTTACCAAAACCCTCCCGTAAACCTCAACCTATTTATTCTTTTTTCCTCATTACACAATCAGTACGAAACAGCCCTCAGACTGCTTTCGCGGGTAGTAGAGTTTTTTCAGTCGCAACAGGAAATCTCATTTACTTCTACGCCTGTAAATGGCAGCATATCGCATAATGTGCGGGTGATACCAGACCTATATTCTCTCACCTTCGAGCAAGTTAATCACCTCTGGGGATCTCTAGGTGGCAAACAAGTACCTTTTGTACTTTATCGTGCCCGTCTTGTAGCCATAGAGGCACAAAAACGGCAGGCTGAAAGCGAAGTTATCTCCGGAATTTCTATGAATGAGGAATAACCAGCTATGAAGGTTTTATATAAAAAAATCCTCGATCTGGAGATATGGCACGACTATTACTTGGGACAGCCCGATCCTCCTAAGTCACCACCGATTGGTTATGATATCTCTGACATTTTGACTTTAGTGCCGACCCCAGAATGTATGCGGATACTGCGAAATCTACGTTGGCTGTTCCGTCCACAGCCACGGGGAGCAAGTATTTTTGCTCATGTCGAGCCTGCATCGGACGGTGATTTTGCCACTGTGCTACCAGTTAATCGTCCTGAACGGCTGACATTCTGGTTAATAGTGCGCGATCGCTATTTTGCCAATTTTACAAATCTTCCCCTAAACGCACCTCGCCATCAAATTTATTATTTCTCAAACTTATCGGGTAATCAGGGTCATGCCTTATTCCTGACTCAACCCCTGTCGCTTTACACTGGTAAGAGCGAATATCATCTAGGGCAATTAGTAAATCACGATGGCAAGACTTTAGAAGCGTTGCTTTACCAGTCTTCTGCCAGCGCGAACCCTAACGCTGATAATTGGGGTATCTTGCCTAGTAGCCAATATGTCTCAGAATTAGATAGGTTCCCCCAACAGGGACTTTCTCGAATATATACTATCCCTAAAGCTAATCCTGGCGATACCTTTCGCTTTATCTTGGTAGATGCAAATGAGCAAAAAACCTTTGCGTTGGAGGTTACAGCCTCAAAGACTCATACTGCGGGTGATGCGATCGCCTGTAGTCTGAATTTTTCAGGACTTATCCCCGGACGCTACAAGCTATGCCTAAATAATACCCAAGTAGACGAGTTTGTGCTGTGTGACCCGATGATCGCTCGCGATGCATTTGCTCTGGTCGAAATTGTTCTGAATCAAAGCCTCGTACCACCAGCTTTCTCCTTCTTGCAAAATACCCTGATAAAACCGAAAACCTACGTTATTCGCTGGAAAAATCGGGCAACCCGCTGGCGTTATCGCTACGATAAGCCTCATGGCTTCACCAAAGACGATTTACCTAACTTTGAATTAATAGATGCCAAAACTTATGCTACCAAAGGGTTACTGGGTCTGCGCTTGCAACCAGACAGTTTGCTCACTGATGGCAAAGACCAGATGCTACCAGCTCCTGCGATCGCGTTAATCAAGCCCGTAACCGATGCCAAGGAACGCATCACCACCATCTTTTCTGATATCCATCTGTAAAAAATAACCCATTACCAATCACACAACTATGGCAAGTACCTACAAAACTCCAGGGGTTTATATCGAGGAAATTTCCAAGTTTCCCCCTTCTGTAGCTGAAGTTGAAACCGCCATTCCTGCCTTTATTGGCTATACACAAATGGCTGTAGTCAGAGGGGTTGATTACCATAAAGTCGCGGCAGATGCAACAGCAGCAGCAGAGGCAGCACAAAAAGCAGCCAATGAAGCACCAGACGATAAAACAAAAGCAGATGCCGCAAAAACAGCTTTGGCAAAAGCAGATGCCGCAAAATTGCCTGTAACAGTCAGGATTACTTCGTTATTAGAGTACGAACTGTACTTTGGAAAAACCGAACCTGAGACTGGAATTGTTGTCACGATTGAAGAAACTCTTAACGAGAAAAACATAGTTACAGATCGCAAGGTGTCAGCGAAGAACGATAACCCCTCCAAACACAATATGTACTATGCCCTACAAGCATATTTTGCCAATGGGGGAGGACCTTGCTATATCGTGTCCGTTGGCAAGATAAAGACTGCTGCGGAAATAATTACGGCTTCAGATCTCCAGGCTGGGATTGCACAGGTTGCCAAAGAAGATGAGGTGACGCTATTTGTCTTACCTGAATCCCAAGCCCTAAGTTCTGATGATAGAGCGGGGGTTTTCGATGACGCAATCAAACAATGTTTTAATTTGCAAGACCGCTTTGCGATTTTGGATATGCAGATGCCCACAGAAGGGCAAAGTATCTTTGATGCCGCAGGGGAATTTCGGAATCTCAGCTTGAATCTGGATGCTCTAAAGTACTCCGCCGTTTATACGCCTAATATTGAGACTATTTTCAATTATGAATATGACCAAGCTACCGTAACACTGGTTTATTCCCAAGCTCTCTCTAATGGAACTACCAAAGTTGGTGATTTTAATAATAAACCCATGTCCGACTTGGCTCCGAAACAGGACGACAAGATGGCAGGAGATGCCGTTTTATTGAACTTAGCGAAAGCAGCGATCGATGCGATTCCCCTGATTCTGCCACCTAGTCCATTAGTAGCCGGTCAGTATGCCTTTGTTGATAGTACCAGAGGAGTGTTTAAAGCTCCTGCAAATGTGGCATTGAGTTCGGCGATCAAGCCGACGATTAAAATCACGAGTGCCGATCAGGAAAACCTAAATGTCGATACCTCTGGTAAGTCGATCAACGCCATCCGCGCTTTTACTGGCAAAGGTACCTTGATTTGGGGTTCCCGTACCCTAGACGGTAATTCCAATGAATGGCGGTATATACCAGTACGTCGCTTCTTCAACATGGCAGAAGAATCGATCAAGAAAGCCACCGAGGGCTTTGTCTTCGAGCCTAACGATGCCAACACCTGGGTGAAAGTACGGGCGATGATCGAAAACTTCCTCATTCTACAATGGCGAGCTGGTGCATTAGCCGGAGCCAAGCCGGAGCAAGCTTTCTATGTCAAAGTGGGGCTGAATGAAACCATGACTGCCCTAGACATTCTCGAAGGTCGCATGATTATTGAGATTGGCATGGCTGTGGTGCGTCCGGCTGAATTCATCATCCTCAAGTTCTCCCACAAGATGCAGGAAAGCTGATGGGCGAATTAGCCCATAATCACAAAGACCAATGATCGAAATTACTCTTTTACTTATTAACTAATCATGGCTGACAACTATCCATTACCCAAGTTTCATTTTCAGGTAGAGTGGGGCGGCAAACGTCTCGGATTCACCGAAGTTTCCGGGCTGAATGTGGAAACCCAGCCAATTGAATACCGTGAAGGAAATATGCCCCAATATAACAAGTTACAGATGCCGGGGATGCAGAAATTTGGACCGATCACGATGAAACGGGGGACTGTCAAGGGGGACAACGATTTCTTCAAGTGGTGGAATACCGTAGCTCTGAACACAATTGAGCGTCGCGATCTGACGATTAGTCTCTTGAATGAGAAGCATGAGCCAGTCGTGGTTTGGAAGGTGAATCGGGCTTGGCCCACGAAGGCAAATTCTACCGATCTCAAAAGTGATGGCAATGAGGTTGCGATCGAAACTATTGAGATTGTCCACGAAGGATTGACTATTCAGAACGGTTAGTTTTTCACAGGACTTACGCACGGACTACGTATTTCCGTCATTGCGACGTAAGGAAGCAATCTCAAAGTCTTGTTTTCTCAAAGGCTGAGTGCGTAAGTCCTATTATAGAAAAACGAACCGCAGAGGCACAGAGAACACAGAGAAATAAGAGGAGCGATCTCGGTTTTTGCGCTCATTCCTCTCAGGGTCAGAAACTGTAACTTTTGATTGCTCATTTATGAAATAACGTTAGCGATGGTATACACTTATCCCCCGGTCGGTTTCTTTTTTGATGTCAGTTTTCAGGGCGAAAACCTGATCCAAAATGTGGTAGAAACTCGCTTTCAAAGCGTTACCGGTCTGAGTGTAGACATGCAGACCGAAACCCTGAAGGAGGGGGGCGAAAACCGTTTTGAGCATATCCTGCCAGTGCGTACAAAGTACAGTCCGCTGATGCTGAAGCGCGGTGTAGTGAAAAATTCCCAGATGGTGAAGTGGTGCATGGATGCGATGCTCAATTTTGACATCCGCCCGATGAATCTGCTGGTCAACTTGCTGCACATCCCGCCTAGCGGGGGGAACAAGCCACCTCAAAATCCTGCACCGTTAATTACTTGGAAGGTGATTAATGCGTGGCCCAAGAAGTGGTCGGTCTCGGAATTTAATGCCGAACAAAACTCTATTGCGATCGAATCGCTGGAGTTGAATTACAGCTACTTCGAGACACTGACATAAATTCGGTTCGTAGTAAGCACTTTAGTGCTTATAGCTATTTTCTCTAACCTGAGCCGGAAAACATTCTACGGAAAACGAGCCTATGCCACTGGAAATTAGAGAACTGGTCATTAAGACCTCAATTAACGAGGATGGTCAAGGTCAAAATGTCAACCCAGGTGAAGCGGGAGGCAATTTTGATGCTGATGCCCAGGCTGCCATTATTGCGGCTTGTGTGGAGCAGGTTCTAGCCATCCTCAAGGAAAAGTCAGAGCGATAAGTTATGACAGGCGAACTCACTAAAGTTAAAATTCTGGCTTATGAGGATAAGCGATTTCAGAGTAAGCACGGAGAATTCGATCTGCCGATCAATCCGGAGCAATTTTCCCAAGCCTTTAAAGTAGAATACGATTTAGCCCAGGCTCAAGGCTCCCAAGGCAACGATCCGCGATTTAAATTCACCCGTCCTGAAGAACTCAAGCTTGATTTCACCTTCGATGGCACCGGTGTAGTACCAATCAAAGGGAAGGCTAACACATTCTATAAGGATGTAGCAGGACAGGTGCAGGAGTTTCTCAATGTGGTTTACACAATGAAAAACAATACCCACAAGCCCAATTTTCTGCGGCTGCTGTGGGGAAATTTTTCCTTTGGCAATAAAAACGGCTTTGACTGCATCCTCAAAGACTTACAAATCAACTACACCCTGTTTTCTCCCGATGGTAAGCCCCTGAGGGCAAAGATTAGCGCTACCTTTGTCAACTACATTGAGCAGGAACGACGTCTTCGCGAAGAAGGGAAACAATCGCCTGATGTCACCCATATCCGTAAGGTAACGGCTGGTGATACACTACCCCTGATGACTCACCGCATTTACGGCGACCAATCTTATTATCTACAGGTTGCCAAAGTGAATGGACTGGTCAATTTTCGCCGTCTGGCTACTAACACTGATTTGAGGTTTCCACCGCTGGAGAAAACAGAACTATGACTGACCTCATCATCCCCCAAAATGCGCTCTATGAAGTCGCCACTTTTAAGTTACTTTCTGATGGCAAGGACATCACAAATATTTATGAGGTGTTGTCTTTGACAGTTACCCAGGAGGTGAACCGAGTACCAACGGCGCGGGTGGTGTTGCAAGATGGTGAGGCTGCTGAAGAAACCTTTGCTGCAAGCGAGGGGAATGACCTGATTCCAGGGAAAGAACTGGAAATTGCTCTGGGCTACGATGGGCATAACAAAACAATCTTTAAAGGGCTGATTGTCAAGCATTCTTTGAAAGTCGGGGCTAATGGTGACTCTAGGCTGATTCTGGAGTGTAAGGATGCGGTGACTAAATTAACTATCGGTCGGCACAGCCGATACTTTAATGAAGTTACAGACAGCGATGCGATCGCACAAATTATTAGCAGTTATAGTGGTATATCCCAGGATGTAGAAAGCACTAAAGGTAAACATCCGCAAATTGTCCAATACTACGCTACCGATTGGGACTTTATTCTGTCGCGATCGCAAATGAATGGGCAGATTGTCCTAGCAGAAAGTGGCAAGCTCAAAATTAAAGCTCCTAGCACCAGTGGTAGCCCTTTAGTTACCCTCACCTATGGCGTTAATCTGCTAGAATTTGAAGCCGAAATGGACGCTCGCTCTCAGTATAAAGCTGTAAACGCAAAGGCTTGGAGCTACACCGATCAGGCGTTGGTGGAGGTTGAGGGGTCTGAGCCGACGGTGAATAAACAGGGCAACCTATCAGGGGAAAATTTGGCGAATGCGATCGCCCTAAAGGCTTGGGAACTACACCACAGTGGTCGGGTACAAGAGCCGGAACTCAAAGCTTGGGCTGATGCCCAACTGCTGAAAAGTCGGTTAGCCAAGATTCAGGGACGGGTAAAGACCATCGGCTACCCCGACGCGAAACCTGACACGTTGATCGAACTCAAAGGGGTAGGTAAACGCTTCAATGGGTTAGCCTACGTTTCCGGTATTCGACACGAGTTGAATGGTGGAGCCTGGTATACTCATATGCAGCTTGGGCTTGCACCTCAGTGGTTTTACCAGGAAACAGACATCGTAGACAGACCAGCATCGGGACTGCTTCCCGGTGTCAACGGCTTGCAAATTGGGGTGGTGGTACAGTTGCAGGACGACCCCAACGGCGAAGACCGGATCTTAGTCAAAGTCCCCACAATTGACTTTCAAAGTGACGGCATTTGGTCAAGGATTGCCACCTTAGACGCCGGTAACAATCGCGGTTCCTTCTTTCGCCCCGAAATTGGTGACGAGGTGATTTTGGGCTTTCTCAACGACGATCCCCGCGACCCGATTGTGCTGGGAATGCTCAATAGTAGTGCCAAACCAGCACCCCTGAAAGCCTTTGACGTAAACCATCACAAAGGCTTTTTTACCCGTTCCCAAATGAAGGTGAGCTTCGATGACGAAAAGAAAATCATCACGCTGGAAACACCGGGGGGTAATAAGATGATTATTTCTGACGAAGATAAGGGTATTGCGTTGAAAGACCAAAACGGTAATACCATTACCATGAACGATCGCGGCATCACCATGAAAAGTCCTAAAGACATCACTTTGGAGGCTACAGGCAAGTTGACACTTAAAGCTACACAAGATACCAGTATTGAGGGTTTAAATGTGAATGCCAAAGCCAATGCTCAATTTAAGGCTTCAGGTAATGCTGGGGCTGAAGTTTCCACAAGTGCGATCGCGGTGCTGAAAGGATCGTTAGTACAGATTAATTAGGACTTACGCAGAATTATAGCGGTTATCAGTTGGGTGCAATACATCAAAGAATTAAGGAACCGCAGATGAACGCAGATGGACGCAGATAAATCTGTACTTGATTCAAACGAGAAGCGCTATATCTTTAAACGCAGAGGGACGCACCAGGTAACGCAGAGTATTTGTTAGAAATTTCGTGATTAACTTGTGGAGTTTTATACTAAGAAAGGAGAATTTTATGGGAAAACCTGCGGCACGTCTTACTGATATGCATGTCTGTCCGATGGTAACTGGCATTGTCCCCCATGTTGGCGGACCGATCGCTAGTCCAGGAGTACCAACTGTTTTAATTGCTGGCATACCAGCCGCTGTTGTGGGTGATATCTGCATCTGTACTGGACCACCAGATTCCATCGTCTTAGGGTCAGCAACTGTGTTCATCGGGGGAAAACCCGCTGCTCGTCTGGGTGATACCACGGCACACGGAGGCTCCATTGTTTTGGGAGCATTTACTGTCTTGATCGGAGGCTGACATGGAAAACAACGATAAAGCCTACCTGGGTACTGGCTGGGGATTTCCACCCACTTTTTCTAAAAAGTCTCAAAGCGTGGGACTGGTGAGGGCTGAAGATGATATCCGCGAGAGTTTGCAGATTCTGCTGTCCACTAGCCAGGGTGAACGGGTGATGCAACCGACTTATGGCTGTAATCTCCAAGATTTGCTCTTTGAACCTCTTAGCCCCACTGTCGCCAGTAATATCAAAGAACTAATACGTATTGCCATTTTGTATCACGAACCCCGCATCCTCCTGAATCGCCTGGATCTCAATTCTGATGAACAGTTAAGTGGTGTGGTGAACATCACGGTGGATTATACCATCATTAGTACAAATTCTCGCTTCAGTTTTGTCTATCCTTTCTACCTGCAAGAAGGTATTGCAAACCTGCTTTCAGTTCCCAGAAAATCATGAACATCCGCCGCGACATACCGAAAAATCCCTTAATCCGCGATGGGGTGAGCCAGCGTCAGCGACAGGTTTCAGCCCTGTCACCCGATTATGTCAAGATTGATGAAGGCGACCTGGGCGACTTTCTGGTTTTTGCTCACAAACTCAGTCAGCAGGTTATTTACTACGACGCTGACAACCAAAAAGATGGTAACTGGCAAGATTTTTTTGCTAGCAGCACACCGGTGCAAATCGCCCTAATCAGCAAAATTCGCCCCCAAAGAATCAAAGACGAGTATAAGCTGAAGTTGGATAAGTTCCTGGAAAATCTTTCACGGGAGACTCTTGCACCGATTCTGAATCTCTGGAAAGAAGAGTTATTAAAGCCAATCCCGGAGTGGTATGAGGTGTTAGAACCTTACACTCCCCTAAAATCCATCATTAAAGGACTGGTCAAGACCAACCTCACAGAACCTTTAAGACGTATGCAGTCTTTTGAAAGGATTTACGGGGATGTAACCACAGAACTATACGACAAATTTGTTACAGTATTTGGGCTTGATCTCAGCTCAACGCCAACAAATGATTGCACTGTGATGAGCAGTAAATCTGAAGCACGTACCGAACTTGACCCTGTTTTTCAGGCGTTGTTTCAAACTTACCATCAAATCATCAAGGAATCACAGAAGCATCTCAAAGACAGCCTGACAGCCAGACAGGATCATCCACCCCACCTATCCCTGTATTTCGCCTTTTGGGAGGTGATGCAACCAGCCCGCGATGACCTGAATCGCATGACCCAGCGACACCTTGACTTTTTCTACCGTCATGTGCTGCGCCTAAGCGATCGCCCAGCGGAACCAGACCATGCTCACTTAATATTTGAACTGGCTAAATCCCAAACAGAATATAAGCTAGATGTCGAAACTCGCTTCAAAGCTGGTAAAGATGCCAGTGGCATCGAGCTATTTTACAAAATTGATACAGAAACTATCCTCCACAAAGCCCAGATAGCCAGCCTGAAAGGGTTGTTTTTGGACTCAAAAGGAATCGATAATTTTCTGGGTTTGTATACCTCACCCCAAGCAAACTCCTTTGATGGGAAAGGTGGAGATTTTCCCAAAGAACTTGCGGTTAAAGCTTGGTTGCCTTTTGGCGATAAAAAACGCGATCGCGCTAACTTAGGATTAGCGATCGCTTCAAATATTTTTTATCTCCAGGAAGGGACGCGTACTGTCATTTTTACCCTAACTTTTGATAAAGCACCCACTGCGGTGAAAGCCAGCGATTTACCTAATATTTTTACTGTTGATTTTAGCGGCAAAAAAGATTGGATAGTGGGGAAAATTCGCCAGTCAGAGACTAACAACGAAAGCAGCTTGGAAGAAGAAAAAACTCTCAAATTGGAAGTGAGTTTAACTGCTGACCAGGAGCCAATCGGTATTTATCATCCCGAACTACCTGGTGCTGCTCTGTCTACAAATCTGCCCGTCGCTCGACTCTATTTAAAAGATGAGGCACGGGTCAATAATTTTTCACCTTACAGTTATTTCCGCAACCTAAAACTTACCAAACTCACTATCAGCACCAAGGAAATAGAAGTCCGCGACTTGGTACTGCAAAACGATTTATCCACCATCGATCCGACAAAACCCTTCCAACCCTTTGGAGCAAAACCAGCGGTGGGATCGACATTTTATGTTGGCAGTAAAGAAATTTTTCAGAAAAATCTCTCTCTTCTCAAGATTAAAATTGCATGGCAAGGATTACCTGCCAATCTAGTAAACTATTATCGTGGGTACTATGTAGAGGGAGATCAAAATGCGCCCAACTTTAACAACTTTTCGGCACAGGTAAAGAGACTCACTCAACACACTTGGTCATCAGAACCCAACAACTATAATCTTTTCAATCCAGATAGCGATCGGCTTATAGATAGAACTCCCCCTCAAACTCCGCTGCCTGGGGAGGAAATCGACAATTTAACCAGCTTCAATGTCCAAACTCATAGCGGTTTTCTCAAATTTGTACTCAATCAAGATTTCTTGCATAATGAGTTTCCCAGTAAATTTGCTCTACAGACATTAGCCTCAGCGAAAAATTTTCAGACTGGGGAATATGTTAACGGAGCTGTGTATGAAGTGGTAACAGGTGAAGGTGCAAATCAAACCCGCACCTTAACGCGATGGAATCCAAGTGTTAACTTTCCCCAAACAGTAGCACCAATTGCGATTAACGAACCTTATACGCCTGTTATTCAATCGCTTTCTCTGAGCTACACAGCAGTCGCAGACCAAAAAGATTATACACTTTTTCATCTTCACCCATTTGACGGGTTTGCCCAATTGCAGGAGGAATTACCCTATTTTCTACCGCAATTTACCAATGAGGGCGAATTACTGATTGGATTGCAGAACCTCGACCCCCCCACAGCTTTACCGTTGCTTTTCCAGGTAGCGGAAGAAACCGCTAATACGGATTTAGCAAAGGCAGAAATAAATTGGCATTACCTAAAAGATAATAACTGGGAATCTCTGAGCGATCGCATTGTCAGCGATAGTACTAATGGGCTAATTACTTCTGGCATCGTCAACTTAGGGATTCCGGAGGACATTAGCAAGGATAAAACTACAATCCTCGATCCGAGCTTGTATTGGCTCAAAGCCAGTGTCAAAGCACGTAGCGGGGCTATTTGTCAAATAATTGGTGTTCATACCCAAGCCGCACGGGTGAGTTTTACTGACCTTGGTAACGATCCTAACCATTTGGCTGTTGCCTTAGCACCTGGTACCATCGCGAAATTAGCTGTACCCACACCGGAAGTCAAAAAAGTAGAGCAACTATATAATTCCTTTGGTGGCAAGGTTAAAGAGCAGCCAGATCATTTTTATACCCGAATCAGCGAACATCTGCGCCATAAAGGTCGGGCTGTTACTATCTTCGATTATGAACGGTTGGTGTTGGAAAAATTCCCCGAAATTTATAAGGTTCGCTGCATCAACCACGGACAGGTGAATCAAGACAAACAATTTCAGGAACTGGTGCCTGGGGCTGTTACCTTAGTTGTGATTCCCGATTTGTCTCAGCGTAGCACCACCAATGACTTGGAACCCAAAGTCAACATTAATCTGCTAGAGAAAATTGAGAAATATTTGGTCAGTGTTAGTTCTCCTTGGGCAGATATCAAAGTTGTAAATCCTGCATACGAGCATATCCAGGTGGAGTGTGAGGTGCAGTTTAAATCTCCTTATAACGGCAACTTTGGTTATTATCGCCGGGATTTGCAGCAAGCGATCGCCGACTTTCTCACACCCTGGACGGTCGATAAAGGAGCGGAAATTCATTTCGGAGGTACTATTTACGGTTCTTCTATTCTCAATTTCATCGAACAGCAATATTACGTTGACTATGTTGTGAATTTCAAAATGCATCATGACAATCAGCGGGATGTCCGGGAAGCGATCGCTTCAACTGCGCGATCGGTACTCACCTCGGTGTCGGTTGCAACCACT
The DNA here is from genome assembly GCF_000582685.1 of [Scytonema hofmanni] UTEX 2349. Taxonomy (GTDB): domain Bacteria; phylum Cyanobacteriota; class Cyanobacteriia; order Cyanobacteriales; family Nostocaceae; genus Hassallia; species Hassallia hofmanni. The sequence continues at coordinate 1,050,745 of NZ_KK073769.1, read as the reverse complement.
GGTCAAACCCACATTATTAATCAAGCAACTACCCTCGCTGCTAATCAAAAACTTGCATCTGGCATCCTTGGCTATGAGGCATTAGCGGATATTATTTTACAAGAAAACCCATAACTATAAACCAAATTTTTAACTATGGCAACCATATCTACTGATAATGTAAACTACCCACCACCAATTGCAATCAAGCAATATGGTGGGGGCTTTAAAAGCCTGATGTTTACCAGACTAAGTACTTCTGGTGCGTCCGCTACGCGAGCGAGTACTACGTTAATAGCAAGTGTTAAGAGACCTACCAATGGATGCGAAGCTAGTCCATTGCACTAGAACCGAACAATTAAACATATTTAAGGGGTTAAGTAAGTATTGTTTGGAAAGTACCGACTATTAACTTTGTCGAAGCTAACATTACCCTGTAAAGGAGGGACTTTATGTCCAATTTCGTTTTTGTAATCGATACCGAGCTAACATTACCCTGTAAAGGAGGGACTTTATGTCCAATTTCGTTTTTGTAATCGATACCGATAAAAAGCCTTGTAACCCAATACACCCTGTCACAGCTAGAAAATTATTAAGTTCAAAAAAAGCTGCTGTATACCGGACTTACCCGTTCACAATCATTTTAAAAAGTGTTTCGACCAAAGAAACAAAACCTGTTCAAATAAAAATTGACCCTGGTTCAAAAGTAACAGGACTAGCTTTAGTTCAAGACAGTAAAGTTGTTTTTGGTGCGGAATTATCGCATAGAGGTTCTGCTATCAAAGCCTCTTTAGAATCTAGAAAATCATTAAGACGTGGTAGGAGGGCAAGACATACTAAATACCGTAAACCGAGATTTTCAAATAGAGCTAGACCTAAAGGGTGGTTAGCACCGTCTTTGCAGCATCGGGTAGAAACTGTATTAACTTGGGTCAAAAAATTTATTAAATTGTCTCCTGTAACTGGCATATCTCAAGAGTTAGTAAGATTCGATTTACAACAACTAGAGAATCCGGAGATATCGGGTATTGAGTATCAGCAAGGTAAACTTTTAGGCTACGAAGTTAGAGAATATTTACTCAACAAATGGGATAGAAAATGCACCTACTGTGGGATAGAAAATGTCGCACTACAAGTAGAACATATCCATCCAAAAGCCAAAGGAGGTAGTAATAAAATATCAAACCTTTGCCTAGCTTGCGACAAATGTAATAAGAAAAAAGGTACTCAGGATATTAAAACATTTTTATCCAAAAAACCGGAGCTTCTAAAGAAAATTCTTTTTTCAGCCAAACGTCCATTAAAAGATGCGGCTGCCGTGAATTCTACTAGATGGGCATTATTTAACGCATTGAACACAACATGTCTGCCAGTTAGCACGGGTTCTGGAGGGAAAACTAAATTCAATAGAACTAGACTCAAACTTTCTAAAACCCATTGGTTAGATGCTGCATGTGTTGGCAATGTTGAAAGTTTGGAAATATTAACAACCAAGCCTTTGTTAATTAAAACAGTAGGTCATGGTTCTAGGCAATCGTGTAGAACCGACAAATACGGTTTCCCAAATCGATATGTGCCTAGCAATAAAATCCATTTTGGTTTTCAAACTGGGGACATCGTTAAAGCGGTTGTCACGACTGGTAAAAAAGTTGGCTGTTACGTTGGAAAAGTAGCTATTCGTTCATCAGGTAGTTTCAATATTACTGCCAAAAACGGATTAGCTCAGGGGATATCGTACAAGTTTTGTAAACGCATTCATTCAAAGGATGGTTACTCGTATGGACAATAAAAGATTTGTTGATTTCAAAACTAGTCTTCTCCTTGTTTGTGCTTACCCACAAAAACACTTAAAGACTGTTTTGAAATCAAACCCCCATTCCTCCCACCACCAAGCTGAGTACAGCTTTGGTGGGGGTCTCCTGGAGGTTTAGATGACTCTGAAAAATCGTACCGAACTTAAGAGTTTATTCCAAAATAATAGTCATCTCTCCGCATCCCAGTTTGCCGAGTTGATTACCTCGCTCCTGAATAAAAAAGACGATCAATTTTATGGTGTGTGGAAACCTGGACAGACGTACCAAAAAGGTGATGTGGTCTATTACGAAGGTGCATTATGGGAAATGAAAGCTGAAAAAGAAATTTGCGCTCAAGATGGACAGCAACCGGGCAAAAGTGCCGATTGGAAATCCCGTCTCAAGGAACTGGAAGAGAAAGTAGACAAGATCCAGCACAATCTGGAAGCTTTGAGCAAGGAATTTACTGAGTATAAGCAGCAGATGGAATTGCGTCTGCAACAACTGCTCAAGTATCTCACATTACTGACTCTGGGAATAGCGATCGCACTTGTGTGGTTGTTTGGTGGCTCTATTTATCACCTCTTCACTGGTGCAGCATCATAAAATCAGTATTTTTTCGTAGTATTCTATATGTTAAAGGCGTCTGAAGTCCATGCTGGAATACCCAAGCATCTCGAAGCTTAACCCCGAATTTCCCAATTATCTAAATTTTCAAACCTTGCGGGATATCGGCATCGCACACCTACAAGCTCTGTCTGGTAAACTCTGGACAGACTACAATCTGCACGATCCGGGTGTGACTATTCTGGAGGTGTTATGTTATGCTGTCACGGATTTGGGCTACCGCAACAACCTAGATATTCAGGATTTGCTGACTTCAAATCCAGCCGATTCTCATCGTCGGGAGAACAACTTTTTTACCCCCGATGAAATACTGACTTGTAATCCAGTCACGGAATTGGACTTACGCAAGCGTCTGATCGACATTCCAGGTGTCCGCAACGCTCGGCTGGAAAAATTGACAACCTATAATCCAGCCATCTACGTAGATTATACTAGTAGCCATCTGCAATCTACTCCCCCAGCGGCGGACAACGCCCCACGTCTTCATCCCCGTGGACTTTATACTGTCTATATTGACCTTGATGTGGGATATCGCAAAAATGCCTGTGGGCAGATTTCCCGTTCCTGGTCTGATACCCTCGATCAAGTTAAAGCTGTGCTGTGTAACTACCGTAACCTCTGCGAAGATGTTCACGATATCGTCGTTTTGGGTAAAGAAGAAATTGCGCTTTGTGCCGATATTGAGCTAGAAGCTGATGCTGATGCTGAGGATGTACTGGTAGAAGTTTATGTAAAATTATATGCATTTATTTCGCCACGCTTGCATTTTTATACTTTAGAAGAATTGCTAGACAAAGGCAAAAGCCCAGCCGAAATTTTTGCTGGCAGACCTGCGGTTCTTCATAATGAACCTTACGACAGTCATGGCTTTATTGATACTGCCGAACTGGAAGCACTTACCCAGCCGGAGGTGATCCACACCTCAGATTTATACCAAGAAATATTAAAAGTGCCTGGTGTAGCGGCAGTCAGGAAACTGAGCATTATCAACTATATCAATGGTTTACCCCAGTCGCAACATCCCTGGTATCTGCAACTGACCAAAGGCTACAGTCCGGTGGTGGGGGTTGAATCTTCCAAGGTCAAGCTTTTCAAGGGTACCTTACCAATTTCGACCAATGTCGATGAGGTAAAGCGCCGTTATAATGAACAACAGGCTGCCAATATCAAAGCGTTCCGCGAAGATTATGAACTGGATCTATCTGTACCAAAGGGTAGTTATTATAACCTCGCCGACCACTATTCGATTCAGCACGATTTTCCCCTAACCTATGGCATCAGTGAAGATGGGCTGCCAGAAACGGCTTCGGAATTACGTAAGGCTCAAGCCCATCAATTGAAAGGATACCTGGTCTTTTTCGATCAGTTGCTAGCCAACTACTTGTCCCAACTTGCCCATGTGCGGGAGCTGTTTTCTTGGGAAATTGACGAAGTTAACGGTAAATGGCATACTTACTTCACCGAGATGCTTGATTTTCCAGAAAGCTCCGCCATCATCGGGGATGGTCAGCAGTATCTCAACTCCATTATCGAAGATCCTGAGACTTCCCGCGATCGCCGCAACCGTTTTCTCGACCATCTGCTAGGACGCTTTGCTGAGTCCTTTGGTGATTATGTGCTGCTCAACTACCGGATGGATAAAGTTAAGCATAAAACCGAGATTATTCACGACAAAGCCCACTTTTTACATGATTATCCATCACTAAGTCGCGATCGCTTCCGCGCTTTTAATTACTGCAACTGCAAAGCCGTATGGGACACTGAAAATGTGTCAGGCTTCAAAAAGCGGGTTTCTCGTTTACTGGGCATTGAAGACGTGCGACGGCGCAACCTGAGCCATTATCGGATTGCTCCTGGTGGCTGGATAATTTCTTTGAGCGGTAGCTCAGATGATATTCTCTTAGAAAGCTCACAAACCTACGCTACCCAGGAAGAAGCTCAGGCAGCTATGGAAAAGTTGTTGCTGTTTGCCCTCCATACTGATTTTTACAAGCGTCTTTGCGATCGCTATGATGATGGTATCAATAAATTGACTACCTACGGCTATGTATTAGTAGATAACGAAGGGAAAGTCCTCGCTGAAAGCACCGAACGTTTCCCCACAGAACAAGAACGGGAAATCGCCTTACAACGTTGGTTGGGAATCGTCGATCAAAGTGGCAACCTGCTAGCGATGTCTGCAACACAGAGCAATCACTTTGGCACCTTTAAACTGCTAAACTCAGTTGAGCCGTTTTTGCGAATTGAAGCAGTGACAGAGACAACCTCTGGCGATCGCTTCCGGTTAGTAGATTACAATGGAGTCACCCTGTTGGAAAGCACCCAATTATTCGATAATGAAAGTGCAGCAGGCGATCGCTTTTATCATGACCTATTGGGTATCTTGGAACCGGGAGCAATTTATCCCACAGCTACCCCAGACGGTTTTGGGTTCCGGGTACTGAGTCGTCCCCCCGATCAAAAAAGTGAAGTTGCTATCCACCCACAAATATACAGGACAGCTGCCGAGCGAGATGCTGTCATCAACCGCCTATTTTTATTAATACGCACTACTCGCCTCAGCATCAATATACAGCAACAATATAATATCGGGCAAATTTATGGAGAGGATGAGCAGATCCTCCTCCAAAGCAAGCAATACTACGACAACATACAAGACGCTTGGCAGAACGGCAATATCCTGATCGAACTCGCTCAAAATTCGGGTAATTTCCGGTTGATAACCGCTGAAAATGGACTCTTTGGCTGGGCATTGACCAACAAGGATAAACAGCCAATTTTAGCTACCCAATATTACAGCAGTGAAGCAAAGCAAAAACAAGGCATTGAGGCGCTACAGACACGCATCAACGATGAAGGGTTTCATATCTTGGAGCATATTCTCCTGCGTCCGAAAACAGTTTCAGATAACTTTTTGCCCATCTTCGTCAATGCCAATGATACCACAACCAAAACGGGAGAACAAAAGAATTTAACTTACCAAGACCCCTATTCTTTCTGGATCACTGTCATTTTACCATACTGGACAGAACGCTTTCGGAATATAGATTTTCGCCGATTTGTTGAACGTACTCTGCGACTGGAAGCACCAGCCCACCTCGCTCTCAAAATTGCTTGGTTGGATGTCCGGCAAATGAGCGAGTTTGAAGTTGCTTATCACGACTGGCTGGAGCAACTAGCTTTGGATGCTTGCGATGGTGGCGCCTGCGATCTAACTGGGACGCTCAATCGTCTACTGGCAATTATACCCCAACTGCGGAGTGTTTACCCCAAAGGCATCCTGTACGACTCCCAGGCAAATATCCCTGAAAATCAACCGATTATTCTTAACCAGACTGCCTTAGGAACTGCAAATGAATAAAGCCATGAACACTATCATCAACAAAACCGGCTATCCTATCTTCATGCCCAATCAGGTGTTGAAGAACAATGACCTGAATAGCCTTGTCTCTTATCTCGATAGTCAAAATCGGCTGACCCGTACCCACCTAATTGGTATGGGGATCGTTTGCGGGATGGAGGTAAGCAGCAGCTATCAGACGGCGGATGCTAAAATATCTATCTCGGCAGGATGTGGCATTACTTCGGAAGGGTATGTGATTTCCCTTCCCCCGATAACGCTGACGCATTATCAAAGTGAAGCGAAAGTACAGTCTTTGTTGTTTGCATCCAGCGAAGACGTATCTGCTAGAGCATCTCTGCAATACACGGTGATAGAACTTTTCGAGCAAAGCGGGGATAAACGAATATCTCTGCACCAAACTCCCGAAGGTAGCGAGCGCAATGCAGACGGGTTTGGAGAATTTCTCGCTGACCAGGTACTGGTGGTGGTATGTGAAACCCAGGATGAGCAGCGTGACTCTTGTTTCCTCGAATACGATGACCTGGGTAAATTCCGAAATTTTCGCTGGCGGTTTTTTCTGCTTCCGCGTGTGCAGAAACTGGAAACTCCTGAGCAGGTTAGTGCAGAAACCTTACTATACAAAGGTTATCAGATCGATCAGTTGATGGAACCTTGGAAAGGATTTGCCACTGAAGCAATTTTTGAAGCACGTAACCACTTTCTCCAAGAGTTTGACCTTGAGGCTAAAAAGTTCCAAGATTTTGCTCCCCAGGTTCAGCGATTTGGCTATGTAGAAGCTGATGATAGCGTAGATTTGACGAAAATTAATGACTACAAGAGCTTCCGGGAGAACTACTACCAGATTTGTGTAAATGCGATCGCTGCGATCGATAACGCTTTTCCCAAGCTTTTTTGGCTGTTCTCACCTTTTTTTACTACTTTCCAGCCGTCTTCGGGTAATGACTTCGGTCAACTGAAGGAAAACCTGGAAAAACGACTAAACAGCTTTAAGAAGAAGGAAACAACGCTTTTATCTGAAAAGGTCGAAACTCCAGAAGCGATCTATACGCTGCAATATTTTTATGATTATCTCAGTCTGCTGGTTGCTGCTTACTATGAATTGGCTGAGGGAGCTTTTGACTTGATGGATGATTGCACACCTGATACTCGACGTTTTCCTAAGTTTCTCATGCTGGGGCTAGTTCCTGCAATATCAAGTCAACCGAAAACTGGATATCGTAGTGATTTTACCCAACCCCCTATCTACAACGGCAATCAGGTTCGCGTTAAGCAAGTTCGCTACCTTTATGAACGTCTTTTAAAATTGTGTGCAGAAGATAGTTTTTACCTACTACCGTTTTACAATACACCACTTAAAATCACTCCCAGTAAAGACCAATCGGCACCACTCAGCGAGCAAGCAATCCCTTACTACCTGAATTATCCAAACTTATATCAATACTGGAACTACGATGTCTATCGTAAAGGACGGAGCGATCGCCATCCTGCTTATTTTTACCCGAAGCAGGATTCACAAGAAAATCCTCATGTCTTCAACGATCTGACCTATCGGCTGGATGCCTATAATTTTTACAGAATTGAGGGGCATATCGGCAAGGCTAACGGCGATGCACTCAAACACATCAAGGATTATCGGCAACGCTACAACCTAGCATTTGATGTCATTACCCTCAAGCTTGGTAGTGTAGCCAGTCTCCAGGATCTTAACATCTCTGGTCAGTTTGATGACCTAGAATCAGACTTTAGCCGGATAAAGGATACTTTCCAGAAACTTTGGACTAAGTATGCAAGCGAACCAAAAAATGTCTTGCTAAACACACTGAAGCAGGTTTTCTTTGATAAACCTGGTCTAACTGTCATCACTAGCAGCCAACTATTTAATCCGATTCTGGAGATTGCTCGGAAACCAGAGGCACATGAATTTGTAAAAGGTGATACAGACCTTCACTTTCGGCTTTTTGTCCGCGACGAAACGAACACGCACATTGCCCGCTTCGTTACGCAAATTCCCAGCACTGAGGGAAATAGCCTCAACGACTTTAATGACCTAATCATTGACTTTTCAGGACTTGCTAATGATGCAATTGCAGAGGAAAAGCTGCGCATTGCAAATGAAATAGCGCTCTGCCTATCCCTAGGTAAAGTCACTTATGGCATAGTAATTGATTCATCTAGTAACGCAGCAAAGTATCACCTCAAGCTTTCAACAAAGGATGTAGTTAACCTACCGTCCCCTACTCCCCAGTATTCCCTTGTTTTACTTTCGTTGAATCATTTTGCCGTTAGTATTGATAACAACAATTACCCAGCCATCAAACAGTCGGAGTTTCAGGACTTCGAGACTCTTTACAGTTTGTTACGAGATGTGCCTCAAGAATTTAATACCGAAAGTTACCACATGGGTAACTCACACGCAGCTGAGGAACTCAATTACTTTGAAATCAAAGGACTAATAAACGCTTATCAGCAGCGACTAGAGCAACTGATGAAGCTGCATTTGTTCCATAAATTTTCCGAACAGCATCCCGGTATGGAACATTTGGGTGGAGTTCCCAAAGGTGGCACTTTTATCTTGGTGTACGTAGATGGAGAAGAGGTTGATGAGCTTCTCAGGGAAGACAAAAATTCGGAAATCTATTATAAATTAAGTACTTTACGCACTGAGACTATTCAAAAATCTGCTGCGTTGCCACCAGATTTGTATCAAGAGGTAATCAGTAGTTCACAGAAGCTATTCCAAGAATTGCAGAAGCGGAAAGATATTGTTGTCGGGGATTTTTGTCTCCCCTATCGCTGCGGTAGCGATACACCCGCAGTCAATTATGTAGTAGCCCGACCACGCCCTATAATTATACTGGAAAAAACAGTATTTTGTGAAGGCGATCGCAAAAAGTACCAATTCACTCTAGAACCAGAAGGTGGAACAGTCAAGGGAGAAGGAGTCATATTTGAGGGAATCAAACAACTCTTCCAACCCAGTAGCATTGACCAAGCAAGTATTGATGATTTGGCTAAGGGGTTAGAAGTGGCAATCACTTTCGCCTACGCGGTAGACGACACCTATGATACCCTAACTGTAACCATTTATCCTAAGCCGAGACCCAATCTATCAATCACTGAAGGTGAAAACTTCTGTCAGAATGCAGATGTTATAGAAATTACGCTGACTGAGGGAACACCTGAGAATGTAGAGTTAATTCAGGTGAGTATCAACGACATCCAAACTCGGATTTTGAATCCCAGGCAATATGCAAAAGGGGGTCAGCCAGAAGGTGTGAGAATTGAAGCACTAATTCGCGATCGCCAAACTCAATGCGAAAATACCCTCAGCCGCACAGTAACAATTAACCCCGTACCTGAGGCTGATTTATCAATCAGTGAAGGTAAAAACTTCTGTCAGAATGCAGCATCTGTAGAGATTACCTTGGCTAAGGGAACATCTGAAGAGGTAGAGTTAATTCAGGTGAGTATCAACGACATCCAAACTCGGATTTTGAATCCCAGGCAATATGCAAAAGGGGGTCAGCCAGAATTGGTGAAAATTGAAGCACTGATTCGCGATCGCCAAACTCAATGCGAAAATACCCTCAGCCGCACAGTAACAATTAACCCCGTACCTGAGGCTGATTTATCAATCAGTGAAGGTAAAAACTTCTGTCAGAATGCAGCATCTGTAGAGATTACCTTGGCTAAGGGAACATCTGAAGAGGTAGAGTTAATTCAGGTGAGCATCAACGACATCCAAACTCGGATTTTGAATCCCAGGCAATATGCAAAAGGGGGTCAGCCAGAATTGGTGAAAATTGAAGCACTGATTCGCGATCGCCAAACTCAATGCGAAAATACCCTCAGCCGCACAGTAACAATTAACCCCGTACCTGAAGCTGATTTATCAATCAGTGAAGGTGAAAACTTCTGTCAGAATGCAGCATCTGTAGAGATTACCTTGGCTAAGGGAACATCTGAAGAGGTAGAGTTAATTCAGGTGAGCATTAACGACATCCAAACTCGGATTTTGAATCCCAGGCAATATGCAAAAGGGGGTCAACCAGAATTGGTGAAAATTGAAGCACTGATTGGCAGTACGCAAACTCAATGCGAAAATACCCTCAGCCGCACAGTAACAATTAACCCCGTACCTGAAGCTGACTTTCAGGCAGAGATTGCCAATATCAACGGGCAAGGCTTCTCTATTCGCGTATTCAATATTCAACCGACAGAGAAATCTTTTCGCTTTGTCTGGGAACACCTTGGTGGTAGCAGCAATATCAGTAATCCCAACAGTGAGTTCATTATTACCTATAACTTTGATTTCAATACTTGGGTAGCTGGTGCTGAGGTATCTATCACGCTGAGGGTTAACACCCCACCAACTCTCGGTAATTGTAGCAGTGAGCCAGTCACGAAACGCATTGCCATTCCCTTTGGTGGTGTGGTGGGGTTTAATTTGTTAACCATCAGCAATAATCAAGTTCTTGATAGTACCACACTGGAGAGCGATTGCATCTTCAGGATATCTGACTTCAACCGAAACAATGAATACGCGATCGCAGCTGTAACTATCCCTGCTACTTTAGGCAGTGTAATATTTACTTATACTGCTCCTAATGCTAGCACCGAGGTAAGTCTACCAGTTAATGGTAGACCCTACCATCTGCCTAACTGGCAACCAATTGTAGGCATCCATCGAATTACAGCACAAGCTTTCAGGGAAATAAACGGCGATCGCTTGGAAGGAACCGCTTCGTCCGTGATTCTTCGCATCAATGACAGCGAAACCGACACGGATAAACCTACCCAACCCACACCCAACTCCGCTACACTACTCAACCGACTGCGTGTCTTATTTCAGACGAGTGGTAAGAATATCGCCGAATCCAAAGCCATTAGGTATGAGTACAAAATAAAGCCGACCCAGGTACTAGTTTTAAGTGTAGCTAGCCTGCTTTTAATAGTGGGTTGGACTTACACTTCATCAAAACAGCCTCAGCATCAACAGAACTCACCATCGCTCAAAACCAATAGCGGCTGAAATGGGGAGTGATAAGTACTCAGACAGAATTAATTACGCAATGACTGTAAATATTTTTGTCTGACTACTTATCGTGTCCGGTTAAAAATGTAAAGACGTTTCGGCGGAACGTCTCTACAAGGGTTTCGGGCAAGGCATAATTAATTTATGGAAATGTCTACTAATTAACCGTTCACTTTTGACTCTTGACTTGTGCCTTCTTAAATCTGCCATGAGCAAACAACGCCACATTATTGGACGGACTGTATTAGAACTCGATACTGGGCAAATAGCTGATGTATGGAGCTTACAGGAAGACGCGATCCGCTTGTTTCAGCAGCAGGGGGTGCCGGCAATAGAGCGTCTCTTTGACCAACTGGTAGGGGATGAGGAGGTTGTGCGGCTGGATCGGGTGGTGGTGGAGGTAGGCACCATTGATCGCCGATTTTTAGCGGATGAATTTATACACAAGTTGTTGGACGCCCTCAGCCAGACTTTAGGCGATCGCTTGGTTGCTGGTGCAAAAACCGAAAAAATCACCCGCGATCGCATTGGCTCCGATTGGGAGGTGTTGCTGTACTTTTTACGCTATGGGCGATTGCCTTGGTGGTGTCCAAATGACAACTGGCAGTCCTGGTTCCGGCGTTGGGAGTCCGCGATGCAAAATAATACTATTTATCGGCAAACATTGCGGGAATTACTGATTATAAACCAAGCAGCAAAGCAACGCCTAGTTGAGCAGTTGCCAGAACCCTTCCTGCACCAGTTGATATTGCAGGTACAGCCAGCCTGGATAACTTGGCACACCCTGCTGACCCAAGCGAGACAACTGATGCAGTCCTTGGAATTGGGTAGCGGTGCTGTTCGATACCTAGAGCGACAAGCTTGGTTACTGCTTTTTGCCGAAATCACTTCAGATCATGCGACGACAAGACCATTCCCCGCAACTTGGACTCGCAACTGGCTAGCTCAATTGGTGCAGACTTGGCGAGAGAATCAATCTGACCCAGCAGGCGATTCGCCACAGCAAGCCCCGACTTCCTTAGAAAAAGGTAATAAAAAAGACCAAATTATTCCATACATCCGGGAAAACCCTAATGAAATTGCTCATCAACAACTACGCGCCATTTTTGAAGCTCTATCAATTGCCGAAAGTTCCCTTTGGTTGACTGCCCTCGACTTTGTGCTAACTACTACAACGGATAGACAAACAGAGGAACCGGATTGCGCTGAGGAATTTGTCCTCAAGCAGATAGAGCCTAGTGACATCACCAGCACCCCTGAGGCAAATTGGGAAGTTTTGCTGTACTTTTTGCAGTCTGGTCGTCTGCCCAGCGAGCAAGCATCAGAGGACTTGCTGACCTGGCTACCCCGTTGGGAAACTGTCATCTTGACTGAAACCGTGTGGCAGATGCCTTTGCGGGAATCGCTGAGAAATAATGTAGCAACGCAACAGCGTATCGTGACACAGTTACCCGAAGGCTTGCGGCATCAGCTAGTATTGCAGTTACAGCCAGCTTGGACGATCTGGCACACCTTGCTGGCACAAGCAAGAGTTCTGATGCACTCCCTGAGCCTGAGCAGCGACAGCTTCCAGGAATTGGAAAGGTTTGCTTGGTTACTGCTTTTTGCCGAAATCACTTTAGATAACGCGCCGACAAGACCATTTCCCGGAACCTGGACTCGCAACTGGCTAGCTCAACTAGTGCAGACTTGGCAACAGAATCAATCTGACCCAGCAGCCGATTCGCAGCAGCGATCCCCGATGACATTAACAGAAACATCCCGCACTGAAGCAACAGAACTGAAGCAGGATAAGCGTTATAATTACCAGGAAACCACCAATGAAAGCGATCGCCAACGCCTGCATACTATCATCGCCGCATTCCCAATTGCCGAAAGTTCCCTTTGGTTGACTGCCCTCGATCAAGTGCTAACTGCTACATATGCTCAAGCGATCGCCCCATCGCAAAATTGGAGGCAAATGTCCATCTTGCAGACTCAAATCGATGCAGCGCCTCCCCCCCAACTGGCTCCCAACTCAACATTATCGAGGGAAGAGGAGACAGCAGGACTGTATGTTACCCAGGCAGGGCTGGTGTTGTTGCATCCGTTTTTACGATTCTATCTCGAAGCAGTCGGGTTGTGGTCGGGCAAATCTTTTCGGGACGAATCCGCCCAACAAATGGCGATATACTTACTGTATTATCTGGCGACAAAACAAACCGATGCGCCCGAATATGAACTGGTGTTGCCCAAATTGCTCTGTGGCTGGTCGCTGAATGAGCCGGTGGTGCGGGGACTGGATTTACCAGAAGCGGCTCTGAGCGAAGGGGAACACCTGTTAGAAACGGCGATCGCCTATTGGGAAGCCCTGAAAAATACTAGCCCATCAGGGCTGCGGGAGGGCTTTTTACAACGGGAGGGCAAACTCACCCGCAGTGGGGACGGTAACTGGAAACTCCAGGTCGAACAACAGGCGATCGATATTTTGCTGAGTCGATTGCCTTGGGGACTAAGCATGGTGACGTTGCCCTGGATGAACCAACTTTTGATTGTGCAATGGCATTAGCCTGCAAATTATCGAAAAGGAATTCACCATTACTTTTCTGCCTGAGGAAAACCGATGAAAACGAACGAGAACCAAAAAAGCACAAATCATCAGCCAGCAGCGCAAAAACCTTTTTTCGGGGCAGGGACGGAACATGCTTTCTTCTCGACAGAAAGGGCACCTTCTACACCGTTTTTCCAACCCAAGGCTGTCTCACCATCAGCCCTGCAAGCTAAATCTGTTACCAGCGAGGCTGGTAGCAGAAGTCAGCCAGTGGTGCAACTGATGCCCGCGTTTGAAAGCGAAGTCAACGACAACAGGGAGGTACAGCGATCGCTCTTGAACTCCCCCCAACAGTCCTCAGCATCACCCATCCAAGCAAAGCTGACCATTGGGGAGCCAGGAGACAAGTACGAACAGGAGGCAGATCGGGTTGCATCCCAGGTGGTGGGACAGATCAATGCACCCGCTTCAGCCCAGTCAACTCAAGGGCGATCGGTACAGCGTCAGGAAGAAAAGCCAGAGGAACTTCAGGCGAAATCTGAGATTACGGCACTCCAAAGGCAAGAAGAAAAGCCAGAGGAACTTCAAGCGAAATCAACCCAACAGCGTGCGATCGCCGGAGGGGAAGCTTCAACGGATTTGACATTTGCCATAAACAGTGCAAGGGGGGGTGGGCAGCCCTTAGATGCGGGTCTGCAACGGTCAATGGGGCAGGCGATGGGAGCTGATTTCAGCGGGGTGAGAGTACATACGAATACTCAGTCTGACCAGTTGAATCAATCGATCCAGGCGAAGGCGTTTACAACAGGGAAGGATGTGTTCTTTCGGCAGGGGGCGTATCAGCCGGGGAGTCGGGGGGGGCAGGAGCTGATTGCCCATGAGTTGACCCATGTGGTGCAGCAGAATGGGGGGGTAGTGCAGCGATCGCAAACTAGGGATACGGGAGAATCTCAAGTACCATACCTTAGCCACAACGCTACCAACAAGCAAATAACGCCTTATGCTAAAGCAAGAGCAGTCTTACAGCGCGACGCCTGCATAATACCTGACATAGACTCTCCGTATGCTAACTTAGACTCTCCTGGAGGAGTAGGTCCCTATGAAAACTTCGATAGCAATCAACGATTCACGATTTTGAAGGAGAATTTCTTAAAAACCCAAAAGTCTGTTACATTCTCAAAAAATGCCGATCTTCAGGTTGATGACGAGGATGGCAAGCAACTAATAGATCCAAGTACAATTACCCCACACATAGCAGCAGTAGATCATATTTACCCGAAGGCGTGGGGGGGCGGAAATCACCCCCGTAATGCACAAATAATATCGCAGGAAAAAAACTCGTCTAAGGGAGATAAATATCCGTGGGGCAAATACACTGGATGGAGGATTTATGACCCAGCACAAAATAAAGTGTATAACACGGTTGATGCGGCAAATAAAGGAGGAGCGGATATGAAGACATTGAAAAAATATAATCCAACTTGGTAATATTTCTAAAAGCATGGGTATCCGATTAATTGGCTTCATGTGCAGACAAATCCTTTATCTTGGAACGCAGATCAAGCCTCTTAGGTTAGGCGATCGCACTCTCCCTCAAAATGCGATCGCTCCTATGACGAAAACAATATAGTGCGATCGCCGCTCGCCATCAATGGTTTTGAGCCAGGGCGATCGCACATACGATAGGATTATAATGCTGGCAAGTTCGGGAAGCAATTACTGCGGATGGAAGTAGATCAAAGATGATACCAACTGTCGAGCAAATGCTTGTCTGTGTGCGAGTCTGCCAAACATTGTCTAACTTCTATACCGACATCCACCTATTCCGCTACGACGAAAAGCGTAAGGAAATTTACATTCTGGCTGGCGACACAATCGGTACCACTATCAAAGGAAACGGACATTGGGAGTTTGATGATGACACAGAAGCCTGATTTTCAACAGATGAGTCGAAAAGAACTCAGAACTTATGTACTTACTCACCGCGAAGATGAAGAAGCAATACGTATCTATATGGCGCGATTGCACAACGAGCCTGGTGTAATTCGACAAAGCGGTGGACTGAATGAAGAGGATCTCAACCAACTAGAGCAGCTGATCAAAACACGAGTGAGCGATCGCTAATTTTGTAGTCCGATTATCAATAGCGATCGCCAATCTTGTAACGACAGTGCGATCGCCTAATCTTGTAGCGACTGTCTTGAATGTCAAGTGCAATCGCCCTCTCCTTCAAGCCCGTCGGCGGGTTCTTGTCCACAGGCGTAAATTCGGCTCTAGCCGAGCCTAATCGAGATTAAATTTTGACGATTTAATCTAGCTCTTTTAATTTATTAAATATAGCCAGAGAAAACCCAGAGAATCAGTGCTGTTAGTAGTAAACAAACAATTCCCGTAGCACCAGCTAGGGGTTTTTTATTTTTACCAGTCAACCATTCAGGGACTTTACCAGTATAACTAATTAACTCTGCTGTATCCAGGCAAGCGATCGCCCATACCCATCCAGCGTGCAGTCCCCAAGCTAAACCTAAATTACCGCGATCGCTAAACCGTGCCAATACTAGCACCATTCCCATTAACCACAGTCCAGGTAATTGAGGTATAGTATCATGTCGTTCCCAAACTAAATGTAGTAAAGCAAAAATCAAGCTAGAAATAACTGCTGCTAACCAAACTGGGTAATCCTCTGCTAGTTGAGTGAATAAAAAACCCCGAAAAACCAATTCTTCTATACCACCAACAAACAAAGCAACCAAAAAAATAGGTAGCAAGATAGATTGCAATTGCTTTGTCTGGGACTCTTGCCAACTGCACCACGAAAGCCAAAGTTGCCCACCAAATACAACAGCTAAACTGAAGACTCCCAAAACAAAACCCAGTCCTAAAGAACCCAGAAGGGAAATATTTACATTAAAGCCATAATTTGAAAAAGATGTATTAGTGAGCCAATTTATACCCCAGAGAATAAAAGGTGCTAATAAATAAAGGGAGATTAATAAAGGCAATTTTTGTTCTGACTGCAAAGGTTTGCCCAGTTCCAAATTCAGTGCTAATGCCGATACTATTGCTACAGGGAACCAGCATCCTATCCAGCCAATAAAAAAAGCCATCACTACAACTATTACTGGTGCATTTTCAATAAATGA
Source organism: [Scytonema hofmanni] UTEX 2349 (assembly GCF_000582685.1). Classification (GTDB taxonomy): domain Bacteria; phylum Cyanobacteriota; class Cyanobacteriia; order Cyanobacteriales; family Nostocaceae; genus Hassallia; species Hassallia hofmanni. Next base: position 1,034,274 of record NZ_KK073769.1, on the reverse strand, counting down.
CAATAAAGTGTTGATTGATGGCTCAAATGATGATAACGAAACAGACAACAAATACGACACACTTCTTGCAAACATAGATTTCTTGTTTTTTAATCAAGTTTCTACCAAAATGGCTATCTCTACAAGATGTCTAATCGTATTTTTTTGATTTGACACAATTGTTAAACAGAATGTGTTAATTTTTCTTACATAGAGAACAAGTTGTCAAGCATTTAGCTTGAACCTATACCTAAATCCGAAAAATTTATTCCTCGTCGTCTTCATCTTCATCTTCTTCGTCTTCATCTTCGTCTAATTCTAAGTCTTCATCTACCTCGGTCAATTTTTTATCACCTTCACCAACTTGAATCAGGTGAATATGCTTATATCCCAGCTTAATTTCAAACTCATCACCTGACTTTAAGCCCATTGCTTTGGTGTAGGTGGCTCCAATCACAATCTGACCATTTTGATGTACGCTAACACGATAGGTCGGTTCACGCCCACGCCCATCTTTTGGTGCCTCTGGACTGAGAGGAATTCCTCTAGCTGATAGCAAAGCATCGTAGAAATCGGTCAGGTTTACTCGTACCTGACCACCTTTAGTAGTTGTGTAGTAGCCACATTGTCTGGCTCTTTCTCTTCGTGGTAAAGTAGAAAGTTCTTTTACCTTAGCAAGCAGTGTTTTTCCAGTTAATGGTGCGGTTGCGGTTTCAGTCATTACGCTCAAATTATCCTTAGTCTCTCCAAACTGATAAACGATATTGTCTCATGCCAGTATTTGGCTTTTTGACACCTGTCAAACCTACTTAAGACCTTAGGATAAGATATGAATTCCTGCTTATAAAAGCCATAAGATCCCAGGTAAAAAGTAGTGTCTATTCTCCAAAGAGTTGGCAGTGTAGATGTTATTCACACTTAACTCTTGTTTTCACCATCAACAGACGAACAGCTTGTATCTGAGTAGTGGGAGTTATTTGTTTATATTCCTTCTATTATGTCGCCCACAATAGATTAGAGGTCATGGTTGTCACAAACATTCATTTCGGTGAGTGTACGGCATTTTTAAGCATTCTTTGCCATCAAGAGAGTGAATTAATTTTCTCTTTAAGCGCTAATACGGCGGTGTAATCTTAAGATACCTTAACAAATTGTGTGGCTTCTACTACTAGAAATAAGTTGTAGACCAACGGAGAATGCAGGCTTTTAAGTTTCGGCGAAGTGCCTTTGGTACTCTTGATTAGTAAGGTTTTCCTCTTCCTCATCTGAGCGTTTCTTAAAACAGCATAGTATTTGCATACGGTTCTTGTGGCATACACCCTTTTATCCTGCCAGTATAGACGAAAAATTTCATCTTTCTACATTATAAAGAAACAAAACTATAATAATAGCCAGAGAATGGACGACTATTTATACTGGTTTTGTTGCCTCCTAATTTTATATTAAATACTAGCATGGACTAATAATAGCAAAATAGTTGTTTATTTTTGAATTAAAGTTGCAAAGTTACTTTTATTTAAATGCCTCCCCCTGGGAAAACAAAAAACGGTGAGGATTTTCAGGAGTGCTTTATTACCGTGAGGTAAAAATGATATGATTTTGAGAAACTTTGCAGTGGTGATTTCCTCAAGGCAAAACTGCGGTCTTCCAGCTTGATTACCAATGATTCCTTATTACTGCACAACTTTTAGAAAAATTCATCTAATTTAAAGACGGAATTTTGACAACTGACGTAGTTACGGCGTTTCCTTGATTTGGGAAAGGCAACACCGCAGTTTGAGTGTTCTGCGCTCCAATCCTGGAAAAGAATTATGCCGCTAGACTAAACCTGTCTATCCTTTGTGAAACCCAAGAAGTTTATTACAAGCTTTAACAATTCTATATAACCAAAAAAATATCGTTTAGCCATCCTAAGAGGGATATTTCGATGTCAGGATTGTCTTTGCTGGACATTAACATATAGTTATATCTCGATTTTGCAACTAGGTATAGGGGTTCGGGCGATCGCCCAACCGATTCGGCATTTAGAGAACTAAGATTTTTCTGGTTATCCTTGAACTAGAATCAGTAGCTCTTTTATCATTAGTCAATTTACAGATGGCTTTGAATTAAGGGCAATATGAGTATGGGTCAATGAGTACAAGGAATATGCACGTACTCATGATTTAGTAGTGAGATAATTTAAAAATTTTGGTTGGTGGAAATGGAAGTTCTTTTTAAGGTCATTCGGCAGACAGAAAATTCATCCCCTGTTGTACAAATTTACCGTTTAGAGGCAGAACCGGGCAATACAATCCTGGATTGTCTCAATCAGATTAAGTGGGAGCAAGATGGGACTTTAGCGTATCGCAAAAATTGTCGCAATACTATTTGTGGTAGCTGCGCTATGCGAATCAATGGACGTTCAGCTTTAGCATGTAAGGAAAATCTCAGAAGTGAAATACAAAGAAGAGAAAATATCCCAGCATCGGGAAGTAACGCAAATGCTATTCCCGAAATCACGATCGCCCCATTGGGTAATATGCCGGTGATTAAAGATTTAGTTGTCGATATGAGCAGTTTTTGGGATAATCTAGAGGCAGTTGCTCCTTATGTCAGCACAGCAGGGCGACAAGTTCCAGAAAGAGAATTTTTGCAAACACCACAAGAGCGATCGCTTCTCGATCAAACGGGCAATTGTATTATGTGTGGAGCTTGTTACTCTGAATGCAATGCCCGTGAAGTCAACTCAGATTTTGTCGGTCCCCATGCTCTTGCCAAAGCTTACCGCATGGTGGCAGACTCCCGCGATGGACTAAATGAAAGTCGATTAGAAAATTACAACGAAGATACTAAAGGAGTTTGGGGTTGCACTCGTTGTCTTTACTGCAATAGTGTTTGTCCGATGGATGTAGAGCCACTCGAACAAATCACTAAAATTAAACAAGAAATTATTGATCGCAAACAAGCAAGTGACAGCCGTTCAATTCGCCACCGCAAGGTACTGATAGACTTAGTTAAAGAAGGTGGCTGGATTGATGAACGTAAATTTGGCTTACATGTAGTTGGTAATTACTTCAAAGACTTAAGAGGATTGCTGAATATTGCCCCCTTAGGTTTACGGATGATTTCTAAAGGTAAATTCCCACTTTCATTTGAATCTTCACAAGGAACTCAACAAGTGCGATCGCTTATCGAAGCTGTTCAACAAGAGGGACTAGGGACTGGGGACTAGGGACTAGGGGAGATGGGGGAGATGGGGGAGATAAGGAAGAAATTTTTCTTTATCCCCCTTGTCTCCCTTGTCTCCCTTGTCCCCTTAAGGTAAATTCAAACGCTGTCCAGAACGGTTATAGACTAAAAGATCCCACTGTCCATTGAAACTAGACTCAAAAGAGATTCTACTTGCATCAGCGCTAATTGTCGGGTTGCGGACTTCCGCTTGAAGATCGGCAGTCAAATTGCGTGATTGTCGCGTTTCCCGGTCATAAAGAAATATAGCCGATCGCCCTTGACGAGAAGCCGCAAAGACAATATAACGACCATCACCGTCAGCACTAGGATGTGAAGCGATCGCATCCAAAGAATTTAAACCAGGCAAATCAATTAAATTACGAGTCACCATATCAAACATATACACATCCTGGCTGCCCCGGCGATCGCTAGTAAAAACAATATACCTACCCGAAATTTGCGGATTTAATTCCGAAGCTGAACTATTAAGACTTCTACCCCCCGGATCAAAAGGGTAACTTAACAGACGAGGATAGCCAACACAGCCACTTAACAAGCCCGTTAATGCCAACACAGGTATAAAAATAAAGCGTTTCATATATTAATCAAGAGTCATTGGGCAATGGGCAATGGGCAATGGGCAATGGGCAATGGGCATTGGAAATTAGGAATTAAACACTGGAAATCCAAATCTTTTTCTGCCCCATGCCCCATGCCCTATGCCCTATGCCCAATGCCCCTCAAGGCACAATTGCACCATTAGGAATATCTAACTCAATATTTGGTCCCCTGTCTAGTACTTCAATATCCCACTGACCACGACTGGCAGTTTCAAATACAACATAACGTCCGTCTGGGCTGATATGAGGATTTCTGATCCAGCCGCGATAAATTGGGGTGAGGATTTGCGATTGTTGCGTAGCGCGATCGTAAAGTGCCACAACTGGTCTACCTTGGTCGCTAGTAATGTAAGCAATATAACGCCCTGTGTAGCTCAGACTTGGACTTTCGGCAATTGTATCCGCTCGGTTTAAACGGGGTGTCGGAATAAACTGTTGCTGTTGTAAGTCATACACCAATAACTGATGAATACTATTGCGATTTGAGACAAACGCTAAAAAGCGACCATTTCCACTCAAACTTGGTTGCTCTTCAGTGTAGCGACTGTTGAGAGAATTGGAAGCAAACGGGATAACGCCGGAATCACAGGATACAAGTAAGCTTGTGAAGCTAAAGATAAAACTCCAATAAAACGGTCTTTGGAGCCAATTTTTAGGTGTAAATTTTGTCACCTCAAATGTTTTTCATCGCAATTTTTGCGACATTCACCTAAGCTTTATTAAATATCATCAAATTTAGTCGAATTATCCGACTCTTCATCTGGCTGTTCAAGAGGTTTGTAATCTACGTATTCAGTCGGCGTTGCATCATCTTCGCGTTCTCTACGCACAGGAGAGTCATTAGGCGATCGCATTCGCCTAGCGTCTCCCTCAGAAGAAACTCCTCCGGAAGTTCGTCTTCTTCTTGCTCTGGGAGTCTCATCTTCAGTGCGAGTTTCTGGGCGAGAATTACCATTACCACCACGACGCGCAGGTTTTCTCCCCTCCTCAGAATTGTCCCAATCATCCACTTGTTGCCGAGAAGAAGAACCCCATTCATCATCAGTTCTTTCTGGGTTAGGATTCACAGGGCGCCGCGAACTAGGACGACGTGGTTTGTCTGTGGTTTCTGGTCTTTCGCGAGTATTACGACGTTCTGAACGACGTGGTGCTTCATCAGTGTAATAATCATCGCTTCTAGAGCGATCGTCCCTACTACCTCGAATCCGAGCACGCGGACGTTCTGATTCATAGTCATCATAAGGTAGTGGTTCTAGCTCTGCATCCACCTCAGCCTTATAGCGCCGATTATAAGAATAGTTTTCGCTGACATCTCGACCATCATCCACAATTTTCGTATTCCGCTTGGCTTGCTCAGTCGCAATACCCCGCAAACGAATACTTTCAACTGCGAAAAACACAGTTGTCCCAACCAGAAGTAGCTGACCAAATTGCAAAATCGGGTCTAGACGCCATCCTTGAAAGATAAGAATAAAGCCGCACAGTAAGCCCACCGCTGCAAAAAAGATATCTTGGTCTCTTGACAGTTCTGGACGCACAGAGCGGAGAAAATACAGAGCTGCCCCAGCCACAGCCAGGAAAATTCCTAGGAAAGTGGCTGGAGTTGCTCCCACATTTACCTGAGCCAGGAAACTGGCTGAGTTCAGCCCAAAATTTATCATCGAAACTCCTTGCGGTCTGAAACCCCGTCTTTGTAGGACGGCTTTATATTTACACCATTACCGCCTTGGAGTTGTTTGATTAGGTGTGCCGTTGTATTGCACTTTCGCGCTTGACAATTACCATTTCAAATCTCACAACCCTGTACGCATAATGTTTGGACTTGCGTCCCTCCCTTTCGGGGTGATGTTAGCCTTGCCAATGTTTTAAGAGCTTGTAGGAAAGTGCAACACTGTTCCATTGACCTTAGAACTGTTTAATCACAAGCGACAGGGCAGGGGACTGGCTTGTCTTGCGACACGCTTACGCGAACGTATCCCAAGGTGTCGTGACTCAAAAAACGTAGTCAGTTAAGACTTAGGCGGGTCAGAATGGCTTGTTAGATTTCTCTTTCAAGCCCTATGCCCTGATAGCTAGGGTTCCTGACTGCTATTTTCCTAATATGACATCTATGTTAGCGATTAAAATCACTACTCTAATGAGAGACAAAATATTAATCTAGAGACGCGATCAGGTCACGTCTCTACATTTAGAATATCTGTCTGCTAGCTAAGTATACCTTTGACTACCATTTCAGACTCGCTGTTCGAGTTGCAACCAAGTATTTAGTGAGAGTAGAGACGCGATCAAACCAAGTCTCTACTCCTGCAATTGTTCTTAACGCTGGATTTTATCTTTTTGGCTAATAAAAATCAGACCAACAGTCGTCGGAACAACGACAATTATTCCACCCAACAGAAGACTCCAAAGGAAATTTGCTAAAGAAGGCGTCATAGATTTCAAAATTAATTTACACTCTTCATCATAATTCTAATGTTGTATCAGTTCCTTGAAAAGCTTCCAAGCATTAACTCCTCAACTTAGTGACCAAGTTAACAAACAATTAAATCAACTGCGCTTCGATGTTCGGTTATCTAACCACGCAGGCTAGTCAAAGCTTGTGGTTATAGCGCGATCGCATTCAGATAAAATATTATAAACAAGGGAGCGCTAACAGTACACAATCAACTGAGTATCCATAAGGGCTTTAGATTACAAACTCAGAATAAGTGAGTATAAATACTTTATAATTATTGAAATAAAATTATAAACACTGCTTTACAAAGCTTAAAATTTTTTCTATCTGCACGGAGAGTAGCTTAAACCAATGACTGGCGTTAACCTTACTGATTTAATTTTCAGTCTACTACTGGGACTGATGATATTGTTGTTTATTTTCCGGATAATTCTCACCTGGTATCCCCAAGTAGATTTAAATCGTTTGCCCTTTAATCTGATTGCTTGGCCCACCGAACCGTTCTTAGTGCCATTGCGTCATATTGTACAACCTATCGGCGGAGTAGACATTACCCCGATCATCTGGGTCGGAATTCTCAGTTTGCTAAGAGAAATTCTTTTAGGTCAGCAAGGGTTGCTGACCATGATGTCTCGTGTATAGAAAATAGGGCATAGGGCATAGGGATTTTAAAGAGGGGTAAAGGGGAAAGGCAAAAGGGAAAAGCCCAATGCCCAATGCCCATTGCCCTATGCCCATTTTTTAACTATTATTCATCTCCTGCACAAAACTGGTGTAAACATTACCTGCCAAAAACTGGGGATTTTCCATAATTTTTTGATGAAAGCTGATAGTTGTAGGTAATCCGGTAATTGCACATTCGCGTAGTGCGCGTTTCATGCGGTTAATAGCTGTTTGGCGATCTGGTCCCCAAACAATTAATTTGCCGATGAGCGAATCGTAGTAGGGAGGAATTTGGTAATCGGTGTAAACGTGGGAATCAATGCGAACACCGGGACCTCCTGGGGGAAGATAGCCGCTGATACGTCCGGGGGCTGGGCGAAAATCATGGTCGGGATCTTCAGCGTTGATGCGACATTCGATCGCATGACCCCGCAAGACTACTTGCTCTTGATTAATTTTGAGTCTTTCCCCTTGAGCAATGCGAATTTGTTCGCAAACCAAATCTATGCCGGTAATCATCTCCGTAACTGGATGTTCAACTTGAATCCGGGTGTTCATTTCCATAAAGTAGAATTTACCGGATTTATCCAAGAGAAACTCGATTGTACCTGCTCCAGTGAAGTTGATAAACTGGGCAGCTTTGACGGCAGCTTGTCCCATTTTTTCTCGCAAATCTGGGTCTAGACCAGGGCTGGGAGCTTCTTCTAGTAGCTTTTGATTGCGACGCTGAATTGAGCAATCCCGTTCGCCTAGATGGATGACATTACCGTAATTATCCGCCAAAATTTGAAATTCAATGTGGCGCGGACGTTCGATAAATTTTTCTATATAAACGCCAGAGTTACCAAAAGCGGCTCCGGCTTCACCTTGGGCTGCTTTGAAAAGCTTGACAAATTCGCTTTGATCTTTTACCAAACGCATACCGCGTCCACCACCACCTGCGGTGGCTTTGACCATGACTGGATAGCCGATATCTTTGGCTACAGCTAATCCTTCTTCCTCAGACTCTACCAACCCATCACTTCCCGGTACAGTCGGAACCCCGGCTTTTTGCATGGTTTCTTTTGCCGTTGATTTATCCCCCATTAAGCGAATCGCTTCGGGAGATGGACCAATAAATGCAATATGATGATCTGCACAAATTTCTGCAAACCTAGCATTTTCTGACAAAAAGCCATAACCCGGATGAATCGCAGTCGCATTGCGCGTCAGTGCCGCAGCAATAATATTGGGAATATTCAAATAACTTTTACCGCTGGCAGGTTCGCCAATGCAAACCGCTTCGTCGGCAAGTTGGACGTGGAGAGCATTACGATCAACTGTAGAGTGAACTGCAACAGTAGCAATCCCCATTTCCTCACAGGCACGGAGAATGCGAAGCGCAATTTCTCCCCGATTGGCAATTAATATTTTATCAAACTTCATCTTCTAGCTTCGATATCAGTACCAGTAGATTGACATTCTCTCCTATCCAACTTGAAACAACGCTTTCGTGTTATTGCAAATTATCACAGGAGATTCCCAAGCCTCATTCCGTTGTGAGCGTTGCTTTGAAGGATCTGGCTGCCTACCTCTACAGGTCTTAACTAGACTAGCAACACAAATGTTATTAATCTATGTCAGTTTGCCGAGTCCAGGCAGTAAGAGCGCTTTTTGTGCGGTTCCACTTCTGAAGTGGAAGCTTTTTTTGGGAGTAGTTCTCCCCGCACACCATTTAATATCTCTTGTGCAACTGCTAAATTTCTGTCAGTCTGATATCCGCATTCGGAAAATTTCTGAATTCGTACACTTAAATAAATTAAATTTGAGCGGAAATTAGCTCTTACTTTACTATATTTGTTTTTTTATGCTATATTCTATCTTCAGAGAAGTTATGCGGATGTGGCGGAATTGGTATACGCGCACGCTTGAGGTGCGTGTGGGCACTGCCCTTGCGAGTTCGAGTCTCGCCATCCGCATTTTTAGTTAGTAGTCAATAGTCAAAGGTCAAAAAATATTGAATTGTTGACCTTTGAACTATAGGCAAGGTTAAATATTGAAGGCAGTTAAAACTGCCGTCAGCCACAACGAAGGTCGCGCATACACCATCGCTTGACAGCTTTTCGCGTTAGTCTCTATCAAAATAGGGCATGAAGCAGCTAAACACTTGCAGCTTGGTCAAGTTAAGTATATATTCTTAGCGCTTGAGGCGACGAATTTCTCGCCCGGACACTTTATAATGACTCTCACCGTCCAACCTACGAGAATCTACCTGTTGGAGGGATGAAAGCTGGTTTTACGCTGCGGGTATCTATAGGGCAAAAAGCGCAACCGTGGTCTCTAATTAAGTGCATACTGTAAAAAAGGCTAACTCGCTACAAAAGCAGCACTAATGAAACAGTAGTAATTTGAGAAAACAATGCTTTATGTCAATTACCAAAGTATTAATAACTCTCAGTAAAAAGAAACTAATCTAATTCAGTGTCCTGAAGAAGGGTAGACTTTTTAGTTTAATGTACTAATCAAGCAAATAATGAGTTCGCAATTATGAGGTGTTAGGTTTCAATGGCACTACCTATTATATCTATCTTATCAACGCAGAAAAAAAAGAAACCGTCTTTAGTGCTGACGCTTTCATCTGCCGGGTTGTTGATTGGTGTGGGGAGTGCAGCATTCTGGTTTTTAACTCAGGGAAAATTATTTTCCAGAGATTTGCCAGTGGGTGCAAATATTATCCCACAAGATGCCTTATTTGCGGTTTCTTTAACCACCGATGCCAGTCAATGGCAGAAATTGCGCTCTTTTGGCACAAAAGAAACCCAAGGAGAGCTAGATAAGTATTTAGTGGAGTTGCGCGATCGCTTTCTCACTAATAACGGCTACAATTTCCAAAAAGATATCAGTCCTTGGGTAGGCAATGAAGTTACAATTGCCATTCTTGCCCCAGACATGAAAAAAGTTGCACCTAAATCCATAGCTTCTAATGAAGTTGCGACTAAAGAGCAGTCGATGGTGATGGTTTTGCCAATAAAAAACCCACAAAGTGCTAAAACCATCTTGGCACAACCCAAAATGCTCAAAGGTGGCAAATTAGTTGATCGCAGCTATCAAGGAATTGCCATCAAAGAAACTGAAGGGCAAATAGGAGAAAACTTTTCGGCTACAGTACTAGATCAGCGTTTCTTAGTTATCACCGATAATCCTAAAGCCACAGAAAGAGCGATTGATGCTTATAAAAATCAAACAACACTTGCTACAACAGGTGGATTTGCAGATAATTTCCCGAAAATCGCTAATTACCAACCCTTCGCCCAGTTTTATGTAAATGTGCCAATAGCTGCTAAAATAGCAGCCGCCTCTCCAAATCGTCCTTTACCCGCTCAAGTTTTGGCTCAACTTCAGAATAACCAAGGTTTAGCGGGGACAATTACTTTAGAGTCAGAAGGAATACGCTTAAAAGGCGTTTCTTGGCTAAATCCGAATAGTCAACGTACCCTAGCGGTAGAAAACAACGCTGGGAATATGCAAAAGCGCTTACCAGCAGAAACCTTAATGATGCTTTCTGGGGGTAATCTCAAACGGTTGTGGGCAGATTACGTTTTAACATCTCACTCTAATCCACTTTCGCCTATACCGCCAGAAACAATTAGAAGTGGAGTAAAATCACTCAGCAATAATGAACTTGATTTAGATCGTGATTTATTAAGGTGGATGGGTGGTGAGTTTTCAATTTCGATAATGCCATCAATTGCGAAAGAACGTTATAAAGAAGACTTTCGTGCGGCATTTGTATTCATGGTACAAACAAGCGATCGCACTTATGCCGAAGCATCAATCAAACGTCTGGATGACGTTATGAGAAATCAATATCAATTCCAGATTCAACCTACGACCATAGCAGATAAACCCGCTGTCAACTGGATTGGACCTTATGGAACCTTAACTGCTACCCACGGCTGGTTAGATAATGATGTCGCTTACTTAATTATGGGTGCTCCTGTCACCAATAAAATTGTTCCTAAACCAAACAACACATTAGCTAGTAGTTTCCCATTCCAAAAAACAGTTCCTTCAGATCCTAATCCGACAAACGGTCAATTTTTCTTGGATGTGGAACGCACCGTGAAAAATTTTCCTTTACCAACGTTGTTCTCCAATCAAGAAATTGTACTCGAAGCAACGCGCTCAATTGGCATAACATCTGCCGTCAGTGACAGTCGTAGTAACCGCTACGACATTTTTATCGAGTTAAAAAAAGGTGATAAGTCAGCACCTCTTCCGACTCCAACAACTACACTCACTCCGTAAGGGGAGAGGGGGGACAGGGGACAAGGGGACAAGGGAGACAAGGGGACAAGGGAGACAAAAAGAAGAATTATTCTTTCTCCCACTCTCCCCCTCCCCCCCTCCCCTTATCTCCCTGTCCCCTTGTCCCCTTCTCTCCTCGTCCCCATATTCCCCAGAAACAGATACGATCAATAAAGTCAGAATCCATTTTTTATTTAAATCCACTGGGGAGAACACTGTATGAATCTGGTTGTACTCCAGAACTGGCTGGACAATGCTTCCTTTGCCGTTTTATTTCTCACGATGCTGGTTTATTGGGTTGGGGCAGCTTTTCCGAATTTGTCCGCAACTGCCGCTTTGGGGACATCTGGTATGGCGATCGCTAATTTGTGTATAGCCACGCTACTAGGAGCGCGATGGATCGAAGCGGGTTATTTTCCTCTAAGTAATCTTTATGAATCGTTATTTTTCTTAACTTGGGGAATTACCACCGTCCATTTAATTGCGGAAAACACTAGCCGCAGCCGCTTGGTGGGGGTTTTTACAGCACCTGTGGCGATGTGTATCAGCGCTTTTGCCACCCTGACACTGCCATCAGGAATGCGATTGTCAGAACCTTTAGTGCCTGCACTGAAGTCTAATTGGTTGATGATGCACGTTAGTGTGATGATGTTTAGTTATTCGGCTTTGATGGTAGGTTCGCTGCTAGCGATCGCCTTTCTTTTCGTGACTAGCGGTCAAAATATTCAACTACAAGGTAGTTCTGTCGGTGCTGGTGGTTATCGCAGCAACGGCTACCGCTTGCGTAAAGCTGGTGAACTAGTTTCTGAACAATCAACACCCGCTGCGGAAAATAATAGCTTTGCTCGTTTTGAAATTAATAACAACGGCAACGGCAAAACAGCAGTTTTGGATACAGTACTTGCAACACCAATCCAAAATTCCCAAGAAACTCTTACACCCCAGCGCCTCAGCCTTGCCGAAACCTTAGATAATATTAGTTATCGCATCATTGGCTTAGGATTTCCCCTGCTTACAATTGGCATTATTGCTGGTGGAGTTTGGGCAAATGAAGCTTGGGGTACTTATTGGAGTTGGGACCCGAAAGAAACTTGGGCACTAATTACTTGGTTAGTGTTTGCGGCATATCTTCACTCTAGAATTACTCGTGGTTGGCAAGGGCGTCGTCCAGCAATTTTAGCTGCTATTGGCTTTGTTATTGTTTGGATTTGCTATCTGGGTGTGAATCTTTTGGGTAAAGGTTTGCATTCTTACGGTTGGTTTTTTTAGGAATATTATTGTTTTTCCCCTCTCACATAAGAGGGGAAATTTTTAACAACCAAGTGCGGAATGTAGGTCATAATGCCCTCAGACTGGAAGTCTGGGGCTATAGGAACAAAGCCCACCTGCGTGGGCTAAATGCGTTTTTTGGTAGAGTCGTGATGCGTAAAACCCCCGGTTTCTAACCGGGGGATATAAGCGAATAAGCCAAATTTATTTGGCTATCTTATGTAAATCATATGGTTAGTTTAGTCCGCGAAGGCGGACTTTGTTTGTGTAGCTGCGATTTTAATCGTCGGGTATTAATTAACAATGAGCCGCGATTTTAATCGTCGGGTATTAATTAACAATGAGCCGCGATTTTAATCGTCGGGTATTAATCAACAATGAGCCGCTCTTTTTGGACTCCTCTCCATGCAAAAATACATCGCACCATCCGATCGCGTCATTTATTTGAACGCAATCAACGCTTATTAGTTGCGGTTTCCGGTGGGCAGGATTCTCTGTGTTTAATCAAATTACTGTTAGATTTACAACCAAAATGGGGATGGCATTTAGGTATTGCTCACTGCGATCATCGCTGGCGTCCTGACTCGCAAACTAATGCCAATCATGTAAAAAATTTAGCCGAAAGTTGGGAAATATTCTTTTATTTAGAAACCGCTAACGAAGCTTTAAATAGTGAAGCTGCGGCTCGCAACTGGCGGTATCAAGCAATGAGAGCGATCGCACTTGAACATAATTATAACTATATCGTTACAGGTCACACAAAGAGCGATCGCGCGGAAACTCTTCTTTACAACTTAATGCGTGGTACTGGTGCTGATGGTTTGCAAGCTTTAACTTGGCAACGCCCATTAACTGATAACATTCTGCTAGTGCGTCCACTTTTAGAAATCACTCGTACCCAAACGGGAGATTTTTGTCAAGACTTTCAACTACCAATTTGGGAAGATTGCACAAATGAAGATTTGAAGTACACCCGTAACCGCATCCGACTAGAATTATTACCATATTTGCAAGAAAATTTCAACCCCCAAGTTGAATCAGCTTTAGCTCAAACCGCCGAACTTCTCCAAGCTGAAGTGGAATATTTAGAACAAGCAGCCGATCGCTTGCGTTGTGAGGCGATGAGTGGGGGAGATGGGGAGATGGAGAGACAAGAGGAGATACTCCCCCTAAAACTAAATCGTCGCATTTTGCAGAAAGCACCATTGGCGTTGCAGCGTCGCGTCATGCGTTACTGTTTACAACAAATACTTCCATGTGCGCCTAGTTTTGAGCAAATCGAAAAACTAACAGCTTTAATTACAGCACCAAACCGATCGCAAACCGATCCATTTCCTGGGGGTGCGATCGCCAAAGTAGAAAACGACTGGATATTAATTAGGGACTAGGGATTAGGGACTAGGGATTAGGGATTATTCACATCGATCTGTTTCTTCCCAGTCCCCAGTCCCTAAGACGCCAACAATTGTGGTTGAATCAAACTTAAAATAGTTTGACGCATCTGGGTAATAGTCTGAAGTTGATAATCACCAGTTTCCTGTACTGTAGCCAAAGATTCAGCTATGCCTTGCAGCTTGTGGCGTAAACCGTCGAGGGAATCCTGAGTTGGTTGTAGCGTTTCTTGATAAACATTAGCTTTAGCCCAGTATTCAGCAGTGGCTATTCGCAACGACTGCAAGTTTTCTTCCAAGACTTTTACTTCTTGGCGCTTCTGTTCTGTGAAGTGAATTTGATTGTTGAACGTTTTTTCAGCTAGCTCAATTTGAGAACGAATCTCTTCAATCTCACGTTCTAAGTTTTGCAGTTCCTCCGACTGTTGTTGTTGTTGCGCCTCAAATTGCCGCAAAATTGGTACTAAATCTATTTTGTACTCATCTTCATTAGTAGATGAATATCCTTGTCGGCGATGCAATACCGCTTGGTGTTGCTTAAAAGACTCTTGCCGGTGTAATAAACTGCGGCGTTGTCCTACCAATGTTTCATTTAACATTTGGTATAAGTCTTTTTCATCTGCCAATTCCATTTCTAAATTGATATGGTCATTGTCAGATGCTTGATTTAACTTATTTTGCAGTTCGTCTATAAAGTCTTGTTTGAATTTCAGTTCTACTTCTTGCTCGTGGACAAAGCTAGAGTCAATTTGCAACTTTTCGTGTAAGTCCTGCACAGTTTGTTGCAGTTCTTCTAGTGGCATTTTTTCCAAAGCTTCGACATCAACCTGCTCTCCAAAAACCACATCTCCAGAAATAGCCACCAAAAATTCAATTTGCTGGTGTAAATCTTCTTGGTGTTGTAACTGCACATGAAGCATTCGAGCGCATTCAAGTTTGGTGGTCAGAGATGTTGTATTTATTTTCAACTCTGCTGTTTGCTGCTCTAAAGCATTTTGGGCTTGTTGCCATTCAGTTTGGCGATCGCATTTTGTTTGCTCTAGTTGGTCAATTTCCGCTTGCTGTTGAGTAGCCGTAGTTCTTAAAGATTCTAATTCTTGCCAGCGTGGATTAAGAGTAGCTTGTTGGCTTTCCACCATTTCTAAGGCAAAATTAAGATGCTCTCGCACCGTTTCAGTGGGAGCGACTTGACTGGAAAGGCGATCGAGCAACTCTCTCAACACCCGGCTTTGCTCCTCATCTAAAACATTCCCTTGCTGAAATTCTGCTTGATGTTCCTCAAAACGGCGTTGCTCACCGCGCAAATGCTCCCAAGCACCTTCTAGTTCTTGGCGATTGCGTTCAAATTCTTCTCGCAACCGTTCTATTTCCTGTTTTGAAGTATCAACTTCTTGCTTTTCGGCTTCTAGATGTTGAAAATCATCATCCATGTGTTGCAGTTGTTCCGCACGCGCTTCCATTTCCATTTCGCGGCGATTTAACTCTTGTGCCTGAAATGTCAGTGACTCTTTCCACTGATCAATTTCTTCTTCTTTGAGCTTGAATTTTTCTACTTGACGAGAAAAATTCTGCAAAATATTAACTAGCGGACGCCCTGCTTCTTGAATTCTCTGCACTTGACGCTGAGGATTCAATTCAACCAGCACTAAAGCGCCATCGTTTAATTTGTTAGCGTCTTCAGCTGCAATCACTTCTTCTGAAACATTACTCCAATTTTGGTCTGTCCGTTGACAAGCCAGTAATTTCAGTTCTGCTTTAGAACCACCACCGAGTAAGCCGCCTTTTTGTTTTTGTACTTCTGCTAAATACAGCACACCGCTATTCCTTTTGATGTACTTAACGCCCTATATTGGGCTATACCTTAAATAATTGCGTAAATTTATCTTATTTCACCTATATAGGAAAATAAGACAAACAAAACTACTTATAGACGCGAGATTTCGTCTTGATATTTATAAAATCAACTTGTCGCGTTTTTACATTTTGTACTGGTAGCAGTTGTGATGACGACCGTGTTATCACTAGCATTGTAAAAGTATATTAAACAAAGTTAAAGTTTGAAGTGAGGGTATCGTGGAAAAGAAGGGCAAAATTAACATTGAATCTAAATAAAATGACTTGGAGCGCCTTTTAGCTAAATGTACGGAAATTTAAATGAAATTGATATTCGTAGTATTCTCCAATTGATTGAGTTGGGGCAGCGAACAGGGCAATTATTTGTAGAAGCCCGTAGCTGTCACAATAGCAACAAACTGAGTGTAGATGAAGTAATTAGACAGGGTTCTTGGTCTGAGTTTAAACAACAGTCTTGGTACGTATTTTTTTTCAATGGTCAAATTATTTATTGCCAAGATAGCGACAGCAGTTTGACAAGAATTGCCGATTACTTGCGTCATTACCAAATTCAGAAACCACTTGACAAAGTGCAACTTGCTTATCTAGAAACACTAAATGCTCCAGAATACGGCTATCTTTGGACGCTTTTAGAGCGGAATATTATTCAACCAAAAGTGGCGCAAACTATTATCCACCGCTTGGTGCATGAGACTTTGTTTGATTTGCTGAGTTTACATCAAGGTAGCTTCATTTTCGATTTGGGTTCGGCATTTGCCCCGCAATTAACTACCTTAGAGATTGGTCCGCTTGTCACTACAATTATGAAGCAGGTGCAAGAGTGGAAGTTGCTTTATCCGCATATTCAATCTCCCGATCAATTTCCCGTGCTTGCTGATATAACTGAACTACGTTCCTCATTGCCAGCAGCAACAGTGAATAAGTTACAGCAGTGGGTCGATGGTAAAACATCTTTGCGTCAATTGGCTCGGTATCTGAATCGAGACGTTTTGACAGTTGCTAAAGCAATATATCCATACGTGCAACAAGGTTGCGTGCATTTAGTATATTCAAGTATATCTACGGTTACAGAAATCCAACAGAGGAAACAAGAGTTATTACAAAAGGCACGCATAGTGTGTATTGACGATACGGCTACGATTTGTGAAACTGTAGAGTCTATTTTGAAACCAAAAGGTTATGAAGCGATCGCCTTCACCAATCCCCTTGAAGCGATCGCCTGTGTTTTTCAAATCAAGCCAAATCTAATTTTATGCGATATAACCATGCCAGAGTTAGATGGTTACGAAATTTGTGGAATGCTGCGACATTCAACAGCATTTCGTCTCGTGCCGATTATCATGCTAAGTAGTAAAAATGCATTTATTGATCGCGTTAGAGCAAGGATGGTTGGAGCAACAGATTATTTAACAAAACCATTTACAGACACAGAATTGCTGATGCTTGTAGAAAAATATCTCAACTATAGTCTTGTTTGGCGACACAACCAAAACGTAAGAGTTGTTGACACCCTACTAGATCGAGTAAAAGATAATATCACAGAATCAGCAGTATTGGGGGCTGGGGAGATAGGGAGATAGGGAGATGGGGGGATGGGGAGATGGGGAGATAGGGAGATGGGGGGATGGGGAGATGGGGAGATGGGGAGATGGGGAGATGGGGGAGATAGGGAGATGGGGAGAAAGAAAAATTCCCAATGCCCAATGCCCAATGCCCAATGCCCAATGCCCAATGCCCAATGCCCAATGCCCAATGCCCCAGTAAAACGATATTATCTAGTACATTAGTGAAAAATAGAATAAATTTATACACTAAATGCTTGCGCTTAACTCAGGGAATGCTCCAGATAGGGAAACGTCTACCTCAGGAGGTAAATTAGGCATTTATGAGTACAGTTCTGATTGTGGAAGACAGTGTGGCACAAAGGGAGATGATTACAGACCTCCTAAAAGCGAGTGGCTTAACAGTCACCCACGCAAGTGACGGATTAGAAGCGTTAGAAGCAATTCAAACCACAGCTCCCGATCTAGTGGTATTGGATATTGTCATGCCCAGGATGAATGGCTACGAAGTTTGTCGTCGGCTAAAGTCAGATCCAAAAACCCAAAACGTGCCTGTAGTCATGTGTTCTTCCAAAGGGGAAGAATTCGATCGCTACTGGGGTATGAAACAAGGCGCCGATGCGTACATAGCCAAACCGTTTCAGCCAACCGAGTTGGTAGGAACAGTCAAACAACTGCTGCGAGGATAAGGATGGAAAAAACATGGTTAAGTTACCGGACTTTTTAGGAGGCAGCGGTCAAGACCACTTCCGTCCTGAATTTCAAGTAGAAAGTCCTGAAGGTGAGTTACATTTACGGTTTTATATTCCCTTGCATCAGGAGTTTGCATTACCAGCCACAGGCATCCGCGAGGTAATTGAACTAAGTCCCGATAGAATTACTCCAATTCCTAATGCTTCTCCTTTACTTTTGGGTACTCTAAATTTACGAGGTCGAGTAATTTGGGTGGCTGATTTGGGTCAATTTTTAGGAGAAGTAACTCCGTTAAATACCGACAAAGCAGAAATTCCGGTGATTGCTATAGAAGAGCAAGACACAATAGTTGGTTTAGCAGTAGAACAAATTGGTGGCATGGACTGGCTTGACGTACAGCATCTAATTGCACCAAATAACGTGCCAGACGCTATGGCTCCCTTTTTGCGGGGAGAGTGGTTATTAGATGCTCAAAAAAATCAGTGTCTGCGACTGCTAGATCAAATAGCTATTTTGCGGAGCGCACGGTGGGCAGGATGAAATTGGGAGGCAGGAAATGGAAGCAAATATAGACGAATACTTAGAAATTTATAAACAAGCTTGTACGGCATACGCGCAACAAAACTATGAACTTGCCGCCACCTTAGTTGACTCTGTGGTAAAAAATTTACCCGATGACGCTAACTGCCATTTGTTGCGGGGTCACGTTTACTATGTTTTGCAACAATATGACGTGGCATTATCAGAATACCAAAAAGTTTTGCAGTTAAGTGACGATGAAGAACTTATTACTTTTGCTCGTAATGGTCTTGAAAATGTCAATCAATACCGACAGCAAGAAGAACAAATCGCCGAGGTAGATGATGAGCGGATGAATTTTAGCGAGCCTGAAGTTGTGGCTTTGGGCACAGGCAATGAAGATAATCACTTTGATTTAAGCTCTTATAGTGAGCATCCACAAGCTGTGGACGCGATCGAAGAAGTATCTTTTAGTAGCCCATTTGAAATGCTCGAAGACAGTACTGTATTTGGTACGTCACTAGAATCTTCAGATCCTGCTGGCAATAATCCTTTTGCCTTGAATGCAGAATCAGAATTAGATTCAAGTAATTTGGAGGAAAAATCAAAGTTAGATTTGCCAGCTTTCTCCCCAGAAGATGCCTTACAAGCTAGTCAAGAGCTAGGAGGTGGCGCAAATTATACTGAGAAAAATTCCCCAATTAACAGCAATAGCGATAGCGGTTCGCCTTTTGAAGAGTTTCTACCATCAACAGACAATAGTTTAGAAAAACCTGCGGATTTTTTGATGGTTGAAAATACCCAAGCATTAATTAGTGAAGAGTTTCAGTCTCAACTAAATAATGTTGAAGACGAAACTTTATTTATGAGCGAGATTTTTAGCAAAAATGGATCAAAACCAATAAATAATTCGGTATACAGCAGTCCAGAAAATAATTTAAAAACTTCATCATTAAATGGTAATTTTGCTTTAGAGGAAAAGTCTGAATATTTAGACTCAACTGACAAAAAGCAAAACGGGTTAGATGATGAGGATAGTTTTGACTTTGAGGCTTTTGAGTCTGCCTTTGGCTCAGATGCGTTAATAGATGAGGAAAATACAAACAGTGTAATTAGTGCAAATACTTCCAAAAATAATAACATCGACTTTTTAGACGACTTTGATGCCTTTGACGATTTAGGAAACATTCCTGGTTTTGATCTCACAGGAGGAACTTCTAATTTCGGGGAAATGTCAACACCTTCTGGTTCATTGGAAACCAGTAGTAAAATAGGCAAAAAAGTTCCACAAAGCACGGAAACAAACGATCTCCTGTCGGAGACGCTACGCGATCGCGATTCGGAACTCTTCAGCATGACTGGTTCCCAAGAAGCAGTCCCCATTTTTACCCAAACAGATGTCTCAAAACTAGAACCTGTTGTTAATGTCGAACAAGGGTTATTAGCACCATTAGAAAATGCTCCCCTGGAACAAAAACAATGGATCATTGCTGGGACTGTCGGTATTGTTTCGGCTGTAGTTGTGGCTGTAGTTAGTTTCGGCGCCGCTAATTTGTCAACCCCACAACAACGCGAAGGAGTGCGAAATACAGGCTGGGTAATGGCTCTAGCTGCCGGACTTGCTAGTTTTGGTACCGCTGGCTTTATGGGAAATGTCACAGTCAAACAAATTCGTCGCACAACTAAGGATCTGCAAACTCAGTTTGATGCGGTGCGTCAAGGAAATCTCAATGCCCAAGCCACGGTGTATTCTGAAGATCAATTAGGACAGTTAGCTGCTAGCTTCAACGAAATGGCGAGGGTAATTTTCACCACCACAAACGAAGCTCAACGCAAAGCTGATGAACAAGAAGAAGCAAAAGAAAATCTTCAACGCCAAGTAATTCGGTTGTTGGACGATGTGGAAGGAGCTGCAAGGGGAGATTTGACCGTGCAAGCTGAGGTGACGGCTGATGTCTTGGGAGCAGTTGCGGACGCTTTTAACTTAACAATTCAAAATTTGCGGGATATCGTCCAACAGGTGAAAGTGGCAGCGCGGGAAGTGACAAAAGGAGCAACCAATTCAGAAACTTTTGCTAGAGCATTATCTAGTGATGCTTTGCACCAAGCTGAAGAGTTGGCAGTGACTTTAAATTCCGTGCAGGTAATGACAGATTCGATTCAGCGGGTAGCGGAAGCAGCGCGAGAAGCCGAAACTGTCACCCGTGAAGCTAGCGCTTTTGCCCTTAAAGGTGGAGAAGCGGTAGAAAACACCGTGGCGGGGATTTTGGAAATTCGCGAAACTGTTGCAGAAACTACTCGAAAAGTCAAGCGGTTGGCGGAATCTTCCCAAGAAATTTCTAAAATTGTCGCTTTGATTTCGCAAATTGCCTCTAGAACCAATCTGTTAGCGCTGAATGCTAGTATTGAGGCAGCGCGAGCCGGAGAAGCTGGAAGAGGATTTGCGATCGTTGCTGATGAGGTGCGTCAGCTTGCAGATAGATCGGCTAAATCTTTGAAAGAAATTGAAGAAATTGTCCGGCAAATTCAGAGCGAAACAAGTTCTGTAATGACGGCAATGGAAGAAGGCACGCAACAGGTTATTCAAGGTACAAAATTAGCAGAAGAAGCCAAGCGATCGCTTGAAAATATCATTCAAGTCGCAAATCGCATTGATATTCTTGTACGTTCTATCACTACTGACACTGTAGAACAAACGGAAACCTCCCGCGCTGTGGCTCATGTAATGCAGTCCGTGGAACTCACAGCGCAAGAAACCTCCCAAGAAGCACAGAGAGTGTCTGGTGCTTTACAACACCTTGTCGGTGTATCCCGCGATTTAATTTCCTCCGTTGAACGTTTCCGAGTGGAAACGATGGAAACAAGGTAAAAAAAGTTATGAGTAATGAGTGATGAGTTATTAATTCCTAACTCCTAACTCCTACTCCTAACTCCTAACTCCTACTCCTAACTCCTAACTCCTAACTCCTAACTCCTAACTTTGTACTATGCTGCCGGAACAACAACAGCGCATTTTAGGTTACTTTATTGAAGAAGCAAGAGACCACCTGAATACGATTGAGCAGGGGTTGTTAAATCTCCAGAGTACCCTGAACGACCCGGAAATGATTAACGAAGTTTTTCGGGCAGCTCACTCTATCAAAGGAGGAGCAGCGATGCTTGGTCTGAGTAGCATTCAGCACACCTCTCACCGCTTGGAAGACTGTTTCAAAATTCTCAAAGAGCATCCGGTTCAAATTGACCAAAAGTTAGAATCTTTGTTTCTCGGTGTTTCTGATACTTTGAAAGTGCTGTTAGAGCATTTGACTGGACCTTTTGGTTTAACAGAAGATGCTGCTAACACTTTGATGTCAGAAACCGAGCCGGTCTTTGAATGGTTGTACGAGCATTTGGAAATGCTTGTACAACAAGGTAGTAATCAAGGAACAAGTAATACAGAAATAACTGGCTCAGATAACAAATTTCAGTCACAGAAAATTTCGACATTACATGTAGCACCAGAAACTAAAAGCGTGGATGAGTTTCAGGTTCTGGTGTTGCAAAAACTACGCGAGATGTTGCAATTATTTAAGCGAATGCCAACACTTGAAACTCGACAACAACTGCAAGATTGTTGTTATGAGTTAGCGAGATTCGGTGGGTCGTTGAATTTTTTAAATTGGTGTAGTTTGTGCCGTTCGGCTGGAAGTGCGATCGCACTTCCAGAAAACAGCTTTCTAAGTTTAGCAAAAACTGTTATTACCGAAATTAAACAAGCTCTGGAATTAGCTACACAAAACAGAGACAGCGAAATTGCCATTAGTCCGCAACTCAAAGTACTTTTGGGTGTCTTAGAAATAAGTGTAAGTGATGATTCTATTTTTGAACCATCGACAGATAAAAATTTAATATCAGCTACCACTAATAATCTTGATATAGCTGTAGAGACAGAAAATAATTTAGCCGATGATGCTGTAAATTTACAGCTTTTCGAGTTTGAGCCAGAAGATAGTATAAGTAGTTTAACTGAGTTATCAACACCATTAAACTTTGATAGTCAAGACAGCATCAACAGTTTAACTGAGTTATCAACACCATTAAACTTTGATAGTCAAGACAGCATCAACAGTTTAACTGAGTTATCAACACCATTAAACTTTGATAGTCAAGACAGTATCAACAGTTTAACTGAGTTATCCGCATCTGTGAACCTAGACCAAGATGATTTTGCGGATATATTCTCAAGCGATCGCAACAGTAGTCAAGACGACAAACTGCTGAATCATAAAAACATTGATTTGAATGGACCAGAGGTAGGAATAGCTGAGTTAAATGCTCTTGCAGACTTTTTTGAAGGTGAAAGTCCTGACTTGGATGAAACTTGGCAAAAAATTGAAATGTTAGATGATACTTCAGATGGTGAATTGGAAATTGATATCAGCAACGACACTGAAGATGCTGATAAGGATTTTGCCGATTTACTTTCTTTTGAAAAAGAAGGTAGCAGCGAACATCGTCAAATCAACACCACTGCAACCGTAAATTTAACTCTTTTGCAGTTATTTGACGATAATTTACCAGAACAAGTATCGCAATTTTCAGAAACAGTTATAACAAACCTTGAGTTGAGTGATAACTCTATTTTGCCAGAACTTGCAACTAGTTCTAACGATATTACCTTAAATAATGAACCACCAGAAGATGTGGTAGACGATTTATTTGTATTAACACTCAATGAAAATGAATTATTTGACTTAGGAGAAGTAACTCAACCAGAAACTGAGAATATCAATGGAACTTTTACCTCAGCGAAAACTTCCTCCTTGAATGACCTTGATAGCATAGAAGAACTATCCCCTGAGCAGGATAATAATTTTGAGCAAGTTTTTCCAGAAACAGCGAATGCAAATTTGGTAGAGGAAAATCCTCCAATTAGTCATCTCCCCCAAATTGCTGAAGGAAAGGAAAAAAGCTTTTATTTAGATAGTCTGTTTGCTGCGGAAGAAGAGATAATATCATCTCCTAAAAAATCAGAATCAGGTGATTTATTTGAATTTTTAAACTTGCCAACACCAGAAAAAACTTCTCAATCAATAGAGGATTTTAACGACTTTTGGAATCAGGAAACCGAAGAAGAACAAAAGCAGGAATTTAATCCACAAGTTGAGCAGGATGCAGTCAGAGCGTTAGAAGCAAGTTTGTTTGCTGCTGCTGCTTCAGGTGACATTTTTGGCAGCAGTGAAGAATCGTCAGAAGAAAGTTTTGAGATAGAAGATGAAGATATAACTTTCCTAGACTCAGATTTGACATTTTCATCGGATGTGGCTGATGATTTCTTTGCTCAATTTACATTAACCGAGTCAGGGGATCTATTTAGCGAATCTCCTCAAGATATTCACGATTTTACCCAAGAAGATACCCAATTAGAGCCAGAACAAACATCGGTAACGATGCTTCCAGAAACTGTTGATGTCGTTCCCGAATTTACTACATCTGACACTTTTATTAAAATATTTGAAGAAGAAAGTAATTTCTTAGATACTGCTTTTGATCGTAATTCGCTAAATGTAGAAGATACACCCAAAAATGACTTAACTGATGTCCAGCTTGACACTACAGAAAGTTCTTTAGTAGAATCACAAGATTTATTTGCTAGAGAAATTGCAGTAGATATCGGTTTGCCAGAAACTTCTTCTTCACCACAGTTAGAGACAGATATAGAAGTTGCGAAGGGAAATAAGAGCTTACAACCTGCCTTTAACTTCACAGAAACGTCTTTTTCTCCAAATGAAAATTTAGGAGACTCAGAACTGAATTTAATTAATGATTTATTTTCCGGAGAAAATTTACTGCTAGATCCGAATCAGGAATTTCTCTCAAAAACTGTAGAAACTGCCTTGGAAGTAGCAGACGATGAAGATTTGTTGGAGATACGAGAATCTGAAGTTGCTTTTAATGAGATAATCGAGAATGAATCTGTTGCATTAGAGTATATCAGAGCAGAAGCTAAAGTTATAGAAGATGTAGATACGGCAAATAATGCCTCTGTTTTAGATGAATTTGCCGACTTAGAAACACTACTAGAAGATGAAGTAACATCTACCCCTGATATCGAGATATCAGACATGGATTTTGCTGACTTAGAAGCGTTGCTAGGTGAGGAAAAAGCATCAACGGTAACACCGACTGTTAATCATGTTACAAGTTCGAGTGTATCCTCAGAACTACCAGATGAATTTGGTGATTTAGAGAAACTACTGAAAGAAGCAGATCAAACGATATCGCATTCACCAACGGTAACATCAAGCACAGGCAAAAATCAACGTCAGCCGCGTCGGGGTGCGAGATTTGAAGAAACAATGCGGGTACCGGTGAAGCATCTAGACGATATGAGTAACTTAGTTGGGGAGTTGGTAGTAAATCGCAACACCTTAGAAGAGGATCAAGGACGACAGCGACAATCCCTAGATAACTTGTTGCATCAGATACAACAATTATCGGGTGTGGGAGCGAGGATGCAAGAATTATATGAGCGATCGCTTCTGGAAGCTTCTTTATTAGCTAGTCGCAAACACAAAGAATCTTTTCCGATAGTTAGTGATTCAAATACCGACAGAGGATTTAGCGAACTGGAAATGGATCGCTTTACTCCTTTCCACACGCTTTCTCAAGAAATGATTGAATTGATCGTGCGGGTACGAGAGTCAGCGAGTGACATTGACTTTGTTACTGATGAAACCGAACGGGTAGCGCGACAGTTTCGACAAGTAACTACTCAATTGCAAGAAGGACTGACAAAAGCGCGAATGGAGCCTTTTTCTCAAGCTACCGATGGTTTGCAACGAGGAGTGCGCGACACTGCGATCAAGCATGGCAGACAAGTGGAACTTGTAATTGAAGGTGGAGAGACTTTTATTGACAAAATGATTGTAGAGCATTTGAAGACTCCTTTAAATCATATGCTCAATAATGCGATCGCTCACGGCATTGAAACCCCACAAATCCGGCAACAGCAAGGTAAACCACCTGTGGGAACAATCACCGTCCGTGCTTTCCACCAAGGAAACCAAACGATTATTTCTGTTAAGGATGACGGTGCGGGTATTAATATAGATCAAGTGAAAGCAAAGGCGATCGCTCAAAATTTAATTAGCACTGAAGAAGCTAAAAGCATGTCTCCCATTGAGGTGTATGACTTGCTGTTTGAACCGAATTTTAGCACCAAAGACCAAGCTGATGAATTATCAGGTCGCGGTGTCGGTATGGACGTAGTTCGCACTTCTATCAGTGAAATTCGCGGTACAATTACTACTGATTCTACCTTAGGCAAGGGAACCATTTTCACAATTCGTTTGCCACTAACTTTGAGTATTTGTAAAGCTTTGTGCTGCGTCTCCGACAAAGCGAGAATTGCCTTCCCGATGGATGGTGTGGAAGATACTTTAGATATACCTGCCAAAAATATTCACACCAATGCCGAAGGACAATCATTTATATCTTGGCGCGATACAACTTTACCATTCCGACCACTGAAAGAACTTTTAACTTTTAATCGGTTACTCAGCCGAGGTAACGTTTACGGGGGAAATCGCGACGATGATATGGTTTCTGTGATTGTGGTGCGATCGGCAAATACCTTGATTGCTCTGCAAATAGATCAGGTACTCAGCGAACAAGAAATAGTCATTAAGCAGTTTGAAAGACCGGCACCAAAACCGATTGGTGTAGCCGGTGCTACCGTCCTCGGTGATGGTCGAATTATGCCCATCGCTGATGTCCTAGAAATAATTGACATCTTCCAAGGACGCACGGCAAAACAAAGTGGTATGAGTCTTTGGGAACAAAAAAATATTTCCACTCCCGCAGAAACACCTACTAAGATTGACCCGACAGTCTTGATTGTCGATGACTCAATTACAGTCCGAGAGTTGCTTTCTCTCACCTTTAACAAAGCCGGTTATCGCGTAGAACAAGCCCGTGATGGTCAGGAAGCTTGGGATAAACTGCGCTCCGGTCTCCCCTGCGATATCGTATTTTGCGACATTGAGATGCCCCGTTGCGATGGTCTGGAGTTGCTTTCTCGCATCCAGAAAGATTCTACCCTCAACCATTTACCCATCGCCATGCTCACCTCCCGTGGTGCAGATAAACACCGACAAATGGCAGTGCAACTAGGTGCTAGTGGTTACTTCACTAAACCTTATCTGGAAGAAGCTTTACTCGAAGCTGCTTTGCGGATGCTGAAAGGAGAAAAGCTAATTAATAGTGCTAGTAACGCTTAATAACAGTAGTAAGCGATTCATCGCTTAATTTTAAGCAAAATTTAAGTGCTTGGGCTAAATAGCAGCATTAAAAATCTGTTGCGCGGTCAAATTCAATTCTGGGAAAGTAGGCGATACAACGCGGTCACTCCCCCTAAATTGGTTAACTCGATATTCACCTTCAATCAATGTGTAAACGGAGATAGTGGGTTGTTTCGGATTACCAATAAACTTTCTCCCGCCCAAACCTAAATAATCAACAATCCAATATTCTTGGATGCCTAATAGCTCATAATCTTCTAATTTCAAAGCATAATCATCACTCCAATTTGTTGAAATCACCTCTACAATCAAGCGAACGGAAGTACCTTGCGTAATGATTGATTCCTTTTCCCATCGAGATTCATTATTGGCAACTTTTCTTTCATCTAAGACAATTGTATCTGGCTCGTAACCAGTTTCCATCGCTGCTTTGACAACACATTCTTTTGGAATGAAGTAAGGTAATTTGCATCTTCTAATTTCTAAAAATAATTCTCCCGAAATAAATCCAGCTACTTTTGAATGTTTCCCGGTAGCCTTAGGCATCTCGATAATCACTCCATTATGCAGTTCGTATTTTATGTCAGATTTTTCTGGATACCATTCGATGAATTCATCAAATGTAACTTGCTTGTTTAAGGTTTGTATCATCATAAAAAATTAGCGTTTACTATGCAAGGGCGAAAAACACCTGACTTATCCATCTAGCCCGAAGAGCGCTTTCGTATTGCAATTAATATCTGCCTCTCTACGAGACGCTACGCGAAAGCAATGACATTATCCCCAAATTCGTTGCAGATTGAGTACAAAACCAGGTAAAACATTTTCCCCGGTAATACTTTGAGGAAACTTTAAAACTTCCACATTTTGTCCTGGACGATAAATTTCTACTTCCTGTTTTTTTCGGTTGATCAACCAACCGAATCGGCACCCATTTTTCATATATTCATCTATTTGGTCTTGAACTTTTTTCAAAGTGTCGGATGGTGACATTATTTCAATGACAAAATCAGGACATAGGGGAATAAACTTTTCTTTTTGCTCTTTAGTCAAAGCATCCCAACGAGATTTTTCTACCCAAGAAACATCTGGAGAACGGTCAGCCCCTGAAGGTAAAGTCAACCCAGTTGATGAATCAAAAACTTCGCCCAATTGATTTTGTTCATTCCATGATGCTACTTGAAGAATTAAATTAACATTACTTCTCCCTGTTTCTCCTCCCGTAGGTGGCATTATAATCAATTCTCCTTGGGCATTACGTTCTAATTTTAAATCGGCATTTTCTTCACACAATTGATAAAACTGCTCTCTTGTCAGTTTAATTATAGAATTGAGGTTTAATGTAAGCGCTGTCATATCAACCTCTAATTAACTCATCTATTCGCTAGAATTGGTGTTGGTGATATTTTAGGTGATAGAAGCAGCTATGGTTCAATCAACAGAACATCTTTACATTGTTAAAGATGAGCATATTCTAAGTGGTGAGCCGATTATTAAAGGAACACGCACATCAGTTAGGGCAATTGTTGAAACCTGGCGGATGGGAATTGCTCCTGAAGAAATCCTAAAGGGTTTGCCTCATCTAAGGCTGGCGCAAGTATTTGATGCGTTGAGCTATTACAGCGATCATCAAGATGAGATTAACGCTTATATCGAACGTAACCGAATTCCCGATGATTTAATTGACCCGTTAGTACGAGGTTTATGAGTAATTTGTTCATTCGCTTGTACTTAGATGAAGATGTCAATGTGTTGGTAGCAGATTTGCTGAAAGCGAGGGGCTTCGATGCTCTAACTGTAAGAGACGCAGGACAACTTCATGCAAGCGATGAAGAACAGTTTGCTTATGCTGTCAGCTAGGAAAGAACGCTGGTTACGCACAATCGAACCGACTTTGAAGAACTTATACAGGCGTACTTTGATACCGGACAAATTCATTACGGCGTAATTTTGGCTGTTCGTCGTTCACCTCAAGACATCACGCAAAGATTATTAGCAATTTTGAATCAAGTAACAGCGGATGAAATGGAAAATCAGGTTCGGTACATCTGATTGCTCAACGATTCAAATCGCAGCTATACAAACAAAGTCCGGGGTGCATCCAAGCTTTTATTATTCGATGAAATAATAAAAATTAATATGTCATTGCGTTCGCGTTGCGCGTCTCGTAGAGAGGAACGTTCGCGGACGCAATGACGCTTATATTGTTAGATTTTGCATTCATTGGGATGCTCCCCCGAAAAACGCTATAGTTGCTCGAAAAAGTGGGAAAAATATTCTCATTTTAAAGCAATCATCAAGAAAATAATTAAGTGATATCACTGAAATAATTTGATGATTGAGAATATAGAATTAACAGGTATGTATATTCTCAACTTTAGACTTTAAAGGATATGTGTGAAAGTATTTGGTAACATACCGACAAAATGGATTGAGACTCTCCTGAATCAACTCTCTAAAGCTACGGGTAACAAGCCAAATATCTGATAATTATCAAATATCCTCCGATCCAGTTCCAAAAAGATTTGCCGCAGATGTACGCCACTAGCAACGTATTTGTAGCAGCAATTTCTGGAAATGGGATGAAAATCAAGACA
>NZ_KK073769.1:850185-1004790 GCF_000582685.1 [Scytonema hofmanni] UTEX 2349 | reverse complement strand
AATCAAGTAACAGCGGATGAAATGGAAAATCAGGTTCGGTACATCTGATTGCTCAACGATTCAAATCGCAGCTATACAAACAAAGTCCGGGGTGCATCCAAGCTTTTATTATTCGATGAAATAATAAAAATTAATATGTCATTGCGTTCGCGTTGCGCGTCTCGTAGAGAGGAACGAAGCAATTGCAATGGCTGGGATTGCTTCGTTCCTCGCAATGACGCACTCGCGATCGCAATGACGCTTATATTGTTAGATTTTGCATTCATTGGGATGCTCCCCAAAGTCCGGATGGTCGCGGACTTAAGGAAAGTTGAAACTTGCGTAGGTTAGTTTAATCTGTGTAGCTGCGATTTAAATCGCTTTGAGTATTATTTAGTTCACAAAACGACATAATTCGGTAAAATTAGGTAAACTAATTTCTGCGTTTTTGAAACAAAGGCATTTTTCTATTCCATGCAAATGAACGAGCGTGCATCCAAACTTCCCTTTGCCCCGCTACTGTTAATCGCACCCTTTTTCTTGTGGGGTACGGCAATGGTGGCAATGAAAGGAGTAATTCCTCATACCACACCGCTATTTATGGCAGGAGTGCGTCTAGTGCCTGCTGGGGTGCTAATCTTAATTGCAACTGCATTCATGGGTAAACCTCAGCCCAAGGGTTGGGCAGCATGGTTGTGGATTGCGTTATTTGCGTTGGTGGATGGGACGTTATTTCAAGGCTTTTTGGCAGAGGGATTAGTCAGAACTAGCGCAGGGTTGGGGTCTGTAATGATTGACTCTCAACCGTTGGCTGTTGCTTTAATGTCGTTGTGGCTATTTCAAGAACGTATTGGTTTGTGGGGATGGCTGGGACTAGGATTCGGAGTGACAGGTATTAGTTTAATTGGTTTGCCCGACGAATTGATTTTGAGTGTTTTCTCAAATCATTCATTCCCCCCCTCCATTCCCCCCCTCTCCTTTTTAGAAAGCGGTGAGTGGTTGATGTTATTTGCTGCGCTGTCAATGGCAGTGGGAACGGTGTTGATTAGGTATGTATGTCAATATGCCGATCCGGTAAGCGCTACAGGATGGCACATGATTATAGGTGGATTGCCTTTGTGGGGAATTTCATTTTTGACAGAATCCCAGCAGTGGCAAAATCTTGTAATATCTGATTGGATGGGGCTGTTATATGCCACAATCTTTGGGAGTGCGATCGCCTACGGATTATTTTTCTATTTTGCTTCTAGCGGCAATCTCACCAGTCTCAGTTCTCTCACCTTCCTCACACCGGTATTTGCCCTCCTATTTGGCAATTTGTTGCTCAACGAAGTCCTCAGCCCTGTACAGTGGGTGGGAGTCTGTCTGACTTTAGTCAGCATTTATCTAATCAACCAACGTGACACCTTAGCGCAAACAAATCAGAAGGTTGCAGTCACAGAAGAAAACAATACACAGCAACAAGCACTTTTGGAAGCATCAGGGAAAAAGCTCAACCCAGTAAGCCTATCAATTAGGGAATCTGAACCAGAAATTATGCCCTAATTAAGCAAGACTGTAGCAGCAATTATAGTGTTATCTGAGCGCTGACCACTAACATCGGAAAATTGCCTAATTTCTGACTTATGAGAATTTTATCACCTTTAAAGCTTCTTCAAAATATTTTTGTCAAGATAAAAGTTAACATAAAGCCAGGTTGAAGTTCTTGTAATATCGATAACTTAGAATCTACGTTCTGGCTGCAACTTTGTATATGAGGCTACGCCATTCCTCCATCCTGGTAATTACCTGTCTGACTTGCTTGGGTTTTGACCCCAATCCAGCAAGCACAGCAACACCTAACCTAGCACCGGAATTCCAACTCCAAATCGTAAATTCCACACAGCCGGCACAGTCTTCTATTCTCGAACTTGGTAGTAGAGGTGTGGAAGTGGAGGCACTACAAAAACAACTCAAAGAGTTAGGATATTACTATGGTGTGGTAAATGGAGATTATGGCGATCGCACCAAACTCGCCGTCTCTAAATTTCAGAAAGCAAAAAACTTGATCCCAGACGGGATTGCTGGTGTGACAACTAGAAATATACTGCTGACAGCAGTTAAGCAAAAGCAATCATTATCTCTTGCTACGATCGCTCCTAACGCGAAAAATGAGAAAACAAGTACCAAGGCATCTCCGCAAAAAAGTTTATTATGGTGGTCGCTAGTTGGGATAGGAATTTTAGGTGGTGTTGGTGCATTGCTTTATTTGCTGAGAAGGTCGAGAAAAGTCAAGCAAGTTCAACCGGAAAACTTTGATTTTAAAGTTTTGACACCATCTCAGACAAAGCCGGTTCCTGGTTTGTTATCCTTGGACAGCGCAGCAGATAAAAATGCAGATATAACAAACACAGAAGAAGCAACTGCACCATCTGCAAAAGAAGTACTACCACTAGAAAAAACTTCCCGTTTGGCGAAAGTCAATATCGTTGAGGAGTTGATGAAAGACTTACGTAGTCCTGATCCGACGAAACGACGCAAAGCTATCTGGGATTTGGGACAGCAGGGAGATTCCCGCGCAATTCAGCCACTGATAGAGGTGATGATTGACGCTGATTCTCAACAACGCAGCTTAATTCTAGCAGCTTTGGCGGAAATTGGTACGCGCACACTTAAACCAATGAATCGTGCTTTGGCGATTTCACTGCAAGATGAAAGTCCAGAAGTGCGACAAAATGCCATCCGTGATTTGACTCGCGTTTATGATATGATGGCTCAAATTAGTCAGATGTTGTGTTTGGCAACGGAAGACCCAAATGCAGAGGTGCAAGCAACAGCGCGTTATGCTCTTTCACAAATGAATCGTATCCGCACTTTGTCACATGGTGAAAAAAGTCAAGAGGAAGATTCGCAGCTAGAGTGATAATTAAGATTGATTCTACTGGGGTTTGAAGCTGGTATTGTGGACGCAATCCAGGTTTGCCATCGTCTTTAGCTCCAATTCCCATTGCTGGTGCATAAAAAGCATCTACAGTTGAGCGATCGCTTGCCACAAATGCCAGATGAAAACCTTTTGATGGCGAAATCTCGGTTAATTCCCCTCGATTACCAATTACCACTAGCTCCTAATAGCAAAATCAGATTGGTCTGTTCTAATCTTCACTTTCTAGAAATGCTTGTCACTTAAAATAAATATTTTTCATGATCTTGGCGCTAATATAAAGCTTACCAGCAATTTATTTGTAACTATAATTAGTTTGGTAAAGACACCAAATTTCGGTTTATCGTAGTAGTTCTTGCCGACTCAAAATAAACTCAAAATCACCCGATCGGGTGATGAAGCGCGATCGCTTTCATATTAAAGTCTCTTGCTTCGTAGTGAGCGCTTCAGCGCTCAAAGCAACCATTTCAAGCGCTAAAGCGCTTACTACATTAGAGAGTACTTATTTTAGCAAACCGATGAAATTACTTTTCGTTTCCACTTCCGTTGGACCCCTTGGCACTGGACTCGGCGGTGGTGTGGAATTAACCCTGTATAATGTAGCTCAACAAATGATCCAGCGGGGTCATGAAGTGCAAATCGTTGCTCCCGCAGGTTCAACATGGGATAACCTGCCAATAGTGCAAATTCCTGGTAATTTACAGATTATTGCTCAAAGCCAAGAACGCACAGACCCGGCTATGATGCCAGAAAATTCTGTTTTGGCAAATATGTGGGATTATGCTCGTCAGGTTCAAACTAATTATGACTTGATTGTAAATTTTGCTTACGATTGGTTGCCATTTTACCTGACACCTTTTTTCACTTGTCCGATCGCTCACTTAGTGAGTATGGGTTCACTCAATAACGCCCTAGACAAGATTATAAAACAAGTTGCAGAACATTTTCCTCTAACAATTGGTTTTCATACACAAGTACAAGCTGCCACTTTTGCCCTTGAGAAGCCGTATTCTTGTTTGAGTAATGGAATTGATTTATCACTTTATCAGTTTTGCGATCGCCCAAAACAACAATTAGCCTGGTTAGGTCGCATTTCCCCAGAAAAAGGTTTAGCAGATGCGATCGCAGTCGCGCAAATTACCCAAATTCCCTTAAAAATTATGGGTAAAATTCAAGATGAATTATACTGGCAGCAAATTTGTGAAAAGTACCCAAATGATATGTTTGAATATCTGGGATTTTTACCAACAAATGAAATGCAGCAGGTATTAGGTGAGTGTCGGGCATTATTAATGACACCTCATTGGGTAGAAGCTTTCGGTAATGTTGTAATTGAAAGTTTAGCTTGTGGAGTGCCTGTAATATCGTACCGTCGCGGTGGACCTGCGGAAATTATCCAAGATGGCAAAACTGGCTTTTTGGTAGAACCGGATAGCATTTCTGAGTTGGTAAATGCTATCCAGCGTATCGATGAAATTGACCGTCAAACTTGTCGTAGTTCCGCAGAAGCTCAATTTTCTTTAGAAGCTTTAGGTTCACGCTTTGAAAAATGGTTTCAAGAGATTTTAACGCGATGTGCAACTTATTTTTAGAACCTCGCTTCCCATTCCTCTCCCCCACAGTCCAAGAGGCTTTGATTCTTGCTCCCCTTCCCTATTCCGGGAAGGGGTTGGGGGTTAGGTTTGAGAGAAAGTTGCATACGGCGTGATTTTAGGTAATAAACATTTTCGCAAATGTCTAATTGGGAAAAAGTTCTTTATTGTTGACAAATAGATAATTATTAATGCAATCTCAAATCGAAAATTCCCAATCCAAAATTGTTCCACCTTATCTCAAACCTGGTGATTTACTGCGAGTAATTGCGCCTAGCGGTGCTTTGCGAGAATTTGCGACCTTTGAACGCGGGGTAGAAATTTGGCGATCGCGTGGTTACAAAGTAGAAATATCTCCCCAGATAGATGACAAGTGGGGCTATTTAGCGGGAAAAGATAATAAGCGGCGAAACGAATTAGCAGCAGCATGGCAAGATCCAGAATGTCGCGGTATCCTCTGCGCTAGAGGTGGTTTCGGTAGTACCCGCATTTTAGAAAATTGGAATTGGGGAGTGGGAGAGATAGGGAGACAAGGAGACAGGGAGACAAGGGGACAAGGAGGAATTTCTCCCTCATCCCCCTCATCCCCCTCATCCCCCTCATCTCCCAAATGGCTAATTGGCTTTTCTGACATCACAGCGCTATTGTGGAGCTTGGAAAAAGTTGGAATTTCCAGCGTCCATGCACCTGTACTGACAACTTTATCATCAGAACCAGATTGGTCAGTTCAGCGTTTGTTCGATTGGGTGGAAGGTCGTCCTATTGCCCCTTTAAAAGGTTTTGGATGGGGTAGAGGTGTGAAAAGTGGAATTTTACTACCAGCTAACTTGACGGTAGCGACTCATCTTTTGAGTACACCATTTCAACCAAATTTAGATAATGTGATTTTGGCATTTGAAGATGTGACAGAAGCACCTTACCGCATTGATAGAATGCTGACACAATGGCGGATGAGTGGAGCTTTATCAAAAGTTAGTGGAATTGCATTGGGTAGCTTTACGAAATGTGAAGCACCTGATAATGTTCCCAGTTTGAGTGTAGAGGAAGTTTTGCGCGATCGCCTGAGCGATTTAAATATTCCGGTTGTTTCCAATTTACCATTCGGTCACGAAGCACCCAATGCGGCTTTACCAGTTGGGGTCATGGCGACTTTGGATGCAGAGCATGGTGTTTTGAGTATAGGAGAATCGGTGACAGATTAAGATTTTTGATGGTATTGTATTGGGACTTACCTTAATCCTTGCTGTTTCAAAAGTTGATCTACCCAAGCAATACTGTTTACTGACATGGCAGGTACAGGTTCTTGAGCGTAGTCAATTACCAAATCATAGTTACCTTCGTTGTATAATTCACTAATTAATGTTTGTATTTCAACTAATGGTTCTGTATCGCCTTCACGTAAAGGTAAGGGAAAAAAAGGTATGGGATTTTGCAAATTAAAAGCATATAAATCTGCTTTGGGACGCTTGGATGCACGGCTAACCAAAATCCTATAGTCAGTTTGAATATTATTTTGTAGTTGTTGAATTGGCTTGCCATCTCGCAGTAAATCAACTTCAACTAAATTCGTATAACTTCCTAACACCTGTAACCGTTTTTTTATATAGGCATTTCGTCCTTCTCCTGGACGTTTATTTTTAGGATAAAGGATTTCAATTACAGTTACAACTTCTTGCGTCGCGACATCTCGCACTTCCAAGTAAGTCTCTTTGACTGTTTCCGGCATCGTAACATCAACTGTTACAGCTTCGACTACTGGAGATGCAACAGCAACACTCGCTGGTTCTGGTAATGGCATTTTTTGTATACTTTGGACTGCTACATCTGCAACACCTACCAAAAGCGAACCTTCATCTATTGTTTGATATACTCGTTTTTCAATAGCAACTCTGTACTTTGGACGTAATTGAGGATTTAATCTCCGGAAAATTGCTGCTATGAGAAGATTATGAATTTCTGACCAAAATAGTGGATTTTCTAAATATGGATTCATTCCTGGAAATGGTGAAACAGCCCCCGTATTAGCGGTTTCTGGAGATAGGGGACTGCCGAATTCGGAGAATGAAGCCATTACAGCACCTCAAAAAAATTACACCCTACCAACATATAAGGGGTGCTAGGGTACTAACTAATTATATCCAAACCAGATGGAAACAAGTTCAAAATTTGATAAAATTGTAATTGAGGAGTAGGAAATAAGGGGAAAGGAGTTGCGGCTTATTTTTTCATTCAAATATAGGAAAAAGTGTATCAATGACAAAAAAAACAACAGACACTATTCACTCTGAATTGTTTGAAATATTGTCCGAATTGCCTCTGTCTTGGCAAGAGAAAGTTTTAGAATTTGCTATTTCTTTACATCAAAAAAAACTCACTCAGCAATGGAATGCTATTTCTGATGAAGAAGCTGCTGCCCTAAAAGCGGAGTTTTTACGCGAAGATTTAGCGTTTGCAGAAGCAGCTTTAGCTGATTATCTGCCTCTCCTTCAGCAAGAGGATATTTGATGCGGGGAGATGTTTATTTAGCAGATTTAAATCCGAGTCGAGGTTCAGAACAAGCAGGTATTCGACCAGTTATTATTATTCAACGAAATACACTTGATCGATTTACGACAACAGTAGTAGTAGTTCCCTTAACCAGTAATCTGCGACGTGCTAAAATTCCAGGTACAATTGTCATACCTTTAGGTGAAGGTGGCTTTACACAAGAATCAGTAGTGCTTTGTTATCAAATTGTTGTTATCGATAGGCAACGATTAATGAGAAAATTAGGAACTATTTCCCCTAATTATTTATTGATGCTAAAGGAAGCATTAAAATACACATTAGAGCTTGATGATTTCGAGGCTGAAAGCGCAGAATAGTTATTGCGGCATTCTATTATTTCGATAACTAAAACTTGATAAACGATACAAGATGTCAATATTCTCTTTACAGTAGATTTCACTCCTTAGGAGGTACATGCGTAAAACCCAAAACCCTGTAAAGACGTTCCGACGGAACGTCTCTACGTGTATTTAATAATAACGCAATCTGCTGTAAGTGTGCCTTCAAATTAAATACGCAGAGGAATAATGTCCTCTGCGTCAAAAAAGAATTAAATATCTCCCAAACCTAAGCGATCCAAAATAAAAGCGTAGTCAAAAGCTAATTCTTTTAAGCTTTCATAACGTCCAGATGCACCACCATGTCCAGCACTCATGTTAGTTTTAAGTAAGAGAATGTTGTTATCTGTCTTCAATTCTCGTAATTTTGCTGTCCATTTGGCTGGTTCCCAATATTTGACGCGAGAATCATTTAAACCCGCAGTAATCAGCATATCTGGGTAATCTTTCGCCTCAACGTTATCATAAGGCGAGTAAGATTTCATGTAGTCGTAATAAACTTTGTCGTTAGGATTACCCCATTCTTCCCATTCCATCGCTGAAAGGGGCAAGGAAGTATCTAAAATAGTAGTTACGACATCTACAAATGGGACATCAGCAACTACTACTTTAAACAGTTCGGGACGCATATTAATTACTGCTCCCATCAATAAACCACCTGCGCTACCACCAGAAATAACTAAGCGATCGCTTTGAGTCCATTTTTCGGTAATCAGATATTCCGCACATGCGATAAAATCTGTAAAGGTATTCTTTTTCTGCAAAAATTTACCATCTTCATACCACTTGCGTCCCATTTCTTCACCACCACGAATATGAGCGATCGCATAAACTATAGAACGATCTAACAGCGTTAATCGAGTTGATGAAAACATCACCGGATAAGAATAACCGTAAGAACCATATCCTGTGAGAAACAAGGGATTTTTACCATCTTTGTTGGTTCCTTGTTTATAAACAATAGATATGGGGATTTGTGTTCCATCTTCCGCTGTAGCCATCAGCCACTCACTTTTATAATGGCTTTTATCATAGTCACCGAGAACTTCTGTCTCTTTTTTCAATTCTCGCTTATCTGTTTCCATGTCGTAATCGAACACAGATAACGGTGTGATTAAAGATGTGTAATTGAAGCGCAGAATATTCGTGTTAAATTCTGGGTTGTTTCCTTCATAAAAGGTATATGTAGGCTCTGGAAAAGTTATATTATTTTCCTTACCTGTAGATAAGTTTTGTACTCTTGCTGTTTGCAATCCCGCTTTTCTTTCATAAATTACCAAATGATTGGTAAACAAACTCACTCCTGATAGCATCACATCTTCGCGATGAGGAATGACAGTTTCCCAATTTTCTTTATTTGGCATTTTTACCGGGGTTTTCACCAATTTAAAGTTAGTCGCTTCGTCATTAGTAACGATGTAAAAATAATCGCTGTGGTGTTCAACATCGTATTCCATCCCTGTAGTGCGGGGGTGAATAATCTGAAAATCACCTCTAGGATTATTCGCATCTAAATAATGAATTTCCGTGGTGATGCTACTTGACAAAACCATCAAGATGTATGCTTCACTACGGGTTTTGCCTACATCTAAATTGTAAATATCATCTTTTTCGTGGTAAATTAAAATATCTTCAGTTGTCGGTGTTTGTAAAGTATGGCGAAATAATTGATAAGGACGATTTGCCGCGTTGATTTTCGTGTAGAATACCGTTTGATTATCGTTTGCCCAAGTTAAAGAAAAAGAAGTTTCCGGTATAGTTTCGGAATACAATTCAAATGTGTTCAAATTAAGAAAGAAAAGTGTGTATTGTTCCGAACCGCTAGTATCAGTTGAATAAGCTAAAATTTGATGATTAGGACTGATTTCAAATACACCTAAGCTAAAAAAATCATGTCCTTGTGCTAGTTCATTTTGATCTAACAGCACTTCTTCTGTTGCGTCGAGACTACCTTTTTTCCGACAGTGAATTGGGTAAGCTTTTCCTTCTTCGGTGCGAGAATAATAGTAATAATCATCTTTGCGGAATGGCAGTGATAAGTCAGTTTCTTGAATCCGCGCTAGCATTTCATCATAAAGCTTTGTTTGCAAAGCTTCAGTATGTTGCATCATGCTTTGTGTGTAAGCGTTTTCGGCTTCCAAATAAGCGATCGCTTTATCGTTTTCAATATCCCGCAGCCAAAAATAATCGTCAATTCGACGATCGCCGTGTAACTCCAAAACTTGCGATTGTTTCTCAGCAATCGGTGGCTTGACAATATCATATTGTAAATTATTATCTTTATTCATATTTTTTTACCTCGATCTGAATATGCAGCAATTACAACTCTAGTTATGATGAACTAGAAATATCATTATGGCGCGATTTTTTCAGCCTACACAACCCAATGGCTGGAACAACTCCCAGAATCACCGCAGTTAAACCTTGTCCACTCAAATACAATATCTGAGTCCGGTTTTCTTCGGGAATAAAATCTTGCACTAGCGAAAGCAACCAAATCGAGATACTGATAAAGAAAAATGAAACTGAGGGTAAAAAAGTCCACCACCAAGCATTTTTTGTGTAGCGTCGCAATACGATAAATTGGCAAAACCCCAGCCAAATCCCCGAAAAAATGTATAAAAAAGTTGACAAAATGCCCAAAATAACAGTTTGATTAGCAGATAAACTTAAATTTAATGATGCAGCGATCGCATTAATGTAGGCAATCCATGCTGTAGAAACACTATTAGCAATCAGCCAACCGAAACTAGTCGCAAGCAACCACAACCAACCGGATATATATTGTCGCACAACGATCGCTTGATCTGCGCCAAAAATTAAGGCAAAAATTAAATTACTGCTGAAGCTTTTGCCCAAAGAGTACCACGTCAGATGTTGCTGGAAAATGCTTGGTGGTATACTTTCGGTAATAGTTTTTTCTAAAGCGATGCTGGCAACTCCACCTACCACCCATCCTAAAAGTGTCAAAATCAGAAACTGGATAAAGAAACTTTGACGTTGCGATCGTTTTATTAAAAGCATTTGCCGCTGAGAATCGAAGGTAAAATCAGAATTATCGGTTTGCATATCAAATTGGGCAATGGGCAATGGGCAATGGACATTTTTCCCCCCCATCCCCCCATCTCCACCAAAAGGGGAAAACAAAGCTGACAAAGCGTAATCCCAGAATGATAAGCTAAACAGTGACATAAAAAAATGACTTAGGATAAAGTGTTAAATGGGTCTTTCCTTAAGCGCTCCTCATCTCCTACGGGCTGCTCGTGGTGAAGTGTTAGATCGTCCTCCAGTATGGATGATGCGTCAAGCTGGACGATACATGAAGGCGTATCGAGATTTACGCGAAAAGTATCCATCGTTTCGCGATCGCTCGGAAATTCCCGAAGTAGCGATTGAAATTTCTTTACAACCTTGGCGAGCTTTCCAGCCAGATGGAGTAATTCTATTTTCCGATATTGTGACGCCTTTACCTGGTTTGGGCATTGAAATGGATATTGCTGAAGGCAAAGGTCCAATTATTCAATCACCCCTTCGCACTCAAGCCCAAATCGATCAACTGCGTCCTT
This sequence comes from [Scytonema hofmanni] UTEX 2349, assembly GCF_000582685.1. Classification (GTDB taxonomy): domain Bacteria; phylum Cyanobacteriota; class Cyanobacteriia; order Cyanobacteriales; family Nostocaceae; genus Hassallia; species Hassallia hofmanni. The sequence goes on along the minus strand of NZ_KK073769.1, from coordinate 993,848 downwards.
TAGAACCAGAAGCATCCCTGCCATTTATCAAAACAATTTTGCAGGCATTGCGTACTGAAGTCAACAATCAATCAACTGTGTTGGGCTTTGTCGGGGCACCGTGGACTTTGGCAGCTTATGCTGTGGAAGGAAAAGGTTCTAAAACCTATTCCGTAATTAAAAATATGGCGTTCTCCGATCCTACAGTTTTGCATCAATTGTTGTCAAAATTTGCCGATGCGATCGCTATTTATGCCCGTTACCAAATTGATTGTGGCGCTCAAGTAGTACAAATGTTCGATTCTTGGGCAGGTCAACTCAGCCCCCAAGATTATGACGTTTTTGCTTTACCCTATCAACAAAGAGTGTTTGAACAAGTCAAGCAAACTCATCCAGATACACCGTTAATTTTGTTAGTTAGCGGTAGTGCCGGTGTGCTGGAGAGGATGGGAAAATCTGGTGCGGATATTGTCACTGTAGACTGGTCAGTAGACATGGCAGATGCACGGGCAAGATTGGGCAAAGAAGTGAAAGTGCAAGGAAACCTCGATCCTGGTGTACTATTTGGTTCCCAAGCATTTATTCGCGATCGCATTCATGATACCGTTCGCAAAGCTGGTAATTGGGGTCATATTCTCAACCTTGGTCATGGTGTGCTACCCACAACCCCAGAAGAAAATGTTGCTTTCTTCTTTGAAACAGCAAAACAACTCAGTTTAACAGCGGTTACTTAAGGTTGTTTGTCGCTAATGGCTAATAGTGAAAATGCGATTAGTCATTAGCGATTATCATTAGACAAGGAGTAGAAATTAATTATGCGTTGCCCGAAACCCTTGTAGAGACGTTCCACTGGAACGTCTTTACTGGAACGTATTTACCGAAGAAAGGCAGAGGGCAGGAGGCACTTATGCTGAAGGAAGAAAATGCAATCTTTGCCCTCAGCAAGCGTGGGTTTAAAGCCCCTAAATTTATTTATGAACAAATGTAAAAAGATTTTTTTCGAGACGCAAAGCGCGAGAAAAAAGGTGTCCTTATTGAAACCCCTCAATTTATTTATGGGGTTTCCCTTCTGCCCTCTGCCCTCTGCCTTCTGCCTTTTCATGTCTTTTCTACCAGATGTCTATTATGAAAGCTAAATATTTGCAGTCATAAACCCACTCTTCGCATTTCCTTTCAGTATCATTTACGAAAAATGTTTTGGGGTAGAAACTGTTCGATAATTTCTACCCATATCTAGACAAGTCTTACTTTTTGTCAACATCGACAATCATGCTATCTACAAATTCTCTTAACCGTTTCTGCCAGTCAGGGATGGTTTTTAACTTTTCTCTAACACCGGGCAGTGCTTTAAATTGTATAGGCGTTTTGTCGTAAGCCACTTTATTATCTGGTTTAAATTTAACATCTGACATAGTAAAAAGTCCTAAAAACCTGGTATACTAGTAGTATAAGCAACATTGTAGGTCGAAACAATGCTACTTTCTTTCAAAACTCAATTAATCCCAAATAATAGGCAAGTCACAGCATTTAGGAAATCTTCCGGTGTTGCTAGACACGCTTATAATTGGGCGAACGCTGTAATTATAGACATTTTGAAAACTAAAAAACCAGAAGATAAATTGAAACTACCTTCAGCCATTGACCTGCATAAAAGGTTAGTGGCAGAGGTTAAATCAATCTACCCTTGGTATTACGAAGTTAGTAAAAATGTTCCTCAAAAAGCTATTGCTTCTTTGCGCCAAGCTTGGGATAGATGCTTGACTAAAACATCTTTTCAAGCCAGATTTAAAAAGAAAGGTCAACGCGATTCTTTCTACTTAGAATCAGGAACTAAAGCTAAACCACAAATCAAAAATGATGGCAAACGTATCAAACTTCCTACTATCGGATGGGTGCGTTTATCAGAACCATTACCAATTACGGCTACTCATAATTGTGTAATTTCCAGACAAGCTGATAGGTGGTTTATTGCCATTAAATACGAGATCGAAAAGCCTACTGTATCCATCGATAGACCGACTATTGGCGTTGATATTGGGATTAATGAATTAGCTGTTTGTAGTAATGGTAAAGTTTTTTCTAATCCGAAAGCTTATCGAAGAATGAGCAAGAGTCTAAAGCGCTCACAACGTCGTGTTAGTAGGCGTATTAAAGGTTCAAAAAATCGGATAAAAGCGATTAGAAAACTGGCAAAGATTCACGCCAAAGTTTCAAATATTCGCAAAGATGCAATTCACAAACTAACTAATTACCTCGCTAAAAACCACAGCGTAGTTAGTATTGAAGATTTGCAAATTAAGGCATTTTTAAAAAACCATAAATTAGCTGGTGCGATTGCTGATTGTGGAATGTACGAATTTAAACGCCAGTTAGAGTACAAAACTGAGAAATTTGATAGCAAATTAATTTTAGTTGATAGATTCTATCCTAGTTCTCAGATTTGCTCTAACTGCTTTAATCATCGTCATAAAATGCCATTAAAAAACCGAGTTTATATCTGTCCTGACTGTGGTCATACAGAAGACAGAGACTTGAACGCGGCAAAAAATATAGACCGATGGTTTGAGAATATTTTTATTCCTGAATGGTCAGAAATGGTGAGTTCCACCAAGATAGCCTGTGGAGTTGACAAACCTCTTAGGAGTCATCCTAAGACAACTGTGAAACAGGAAGTAAGCACCAATGAGTATGACATGTGGTTTTGGTCTTCCCAGGATACAGAGAAATCTGGTTTTGGTAAGCTAATTCCAGTGTTGTACAGAGTTGGGTAGGTATTACAGAACGGATTATGGTTCAAACAATACAAGCTAAAGAAATTACCCTACTTGATTTAGAAACCAGCTTTGGACTCGAATTAGTTGAGAATGAGCAATTTTTTAGAGAGTGGCAAGATAACTTACCAGAAATTACCAACTCCCAAAAACAACAGCTCGACCGAGTTAAGGCAAGTTATGCCAATTTGCTCAAGTACTCTCCTCTGCTGGAAAACACTGTCAAGATGGTGGTGTTGTCTCCCTTGTTGGATTTAGCAGACTTTTATCTATCTCCGTTTCATGTCAAATCTGAAAAATCTGTAGAAGTTTCTGCTGAAGATGAAGGTGTAAAAGTCAAAGGGCAGATTGATATCTTAGTTTTGTTTGAACAGCTAGTAGTAGTAGTTATAGAGTCTAAACAAGCAGCTTTTTCTGTGGAGGTGGGCAAACCACAGTTCCTAGCTTATATGCTGGCAGTCTCTAACTCAGATAAACCAGTATACGGACTAATCTGCAATGGCAGTAGTTTTATTTTTGTTAAATTGATCAAACAAGAAACACCAAAATATGTTTTGTCTCGTTTGTTCTACATATTCAATCCGGGAAATGAATTATATACGGTTTTGAGTGTGTTGAAGCGTCTGGGGCAATTGACGAGAAATGGCGATCGCTAAAAATAATTTTATATAGAAATCGTAATTTACCCGGACGGGGATGGGTTATTTTCACGCGGAGTTTTCGTTTCAATTTTGTACTAAGTACAGCGATCGCATTAATTCATGACGAAAATTTATCACAAAAACTCTGCGTCACTTTGCGCTTACCTCCTTTGCTCCTCTGCGTTAAAAAACGCTACGAACTTATGCAAAAATGTACTAATTACTATGTAATAAGCCTTTTTGCATTTAGATTATCAATAATCTTTTATAAAGATACCGTAAATTTGCAGAGGGAATTCGACGATTAATATTTACTTAATATTCTTTTAATCTTTAACTAGTAGCCTTAAATATAGTTAGGCAAAGTATTAGATTACACATGAAATCTGTGTAGTCTAATAAACTTCTGCTTTTAACGCCAGGGTTTTTGCACGATAGATCCCATTGAAGATGGCTCGATACCTTGTGCATGAAAGCGAGAGAAATATAGTGGTGCGATATGCATTTTCTGTCGCTGATGTCAATTTGCGAATTCTAGCAACCGCACCTCAACTCACATGCGTAATTCCAAGTTTACGAGCGAAGCGCAGATGTTTCTGCAAACAATTATCCCTTTAAGGACAAACAGCAATGGCGATTCAATTTAATGGCTCATATTCGGAGAATTTTGATACTCTGGCAGGTTCAGGTACCAGTAGCCAACTTCCCCTAGGCTGGGCATTGTCGGAGACTGGAACCAGTGCAAATGTAAACCAACAGTACACAGCAGGAACTGGCTCTGGTAATGCAGGTGATATATATAGTTTTGGAGCAGCAGGTTCTACTGAGAGAGCTTTAGGAACTTTATTGTCAGGTACTCTAACTCCCACAATCGGCGTAAGCTTTACCAATACAACAGGTGACACAATTACAACGTTGAATGTGTCCTACAGGGGTGAGCAATGGCGTTTAGGTGCAACCGGCAGAGCGGCTGCCGATCGCCTGGATTTTCAATACAGCCTGAATGCAACATCCTTAGCGACCGGAACTTGGGTAGATGTCGATGCTCTGGATTTCAGTTCTCCTGTGACAAATCAAGCCCTAGGAGCACTGAATGGAAATACCAATAACACCACCGTCCCAGGAACTATTACGGGGCTAAACATCCCAAATGGAGCAACCTTTTGGTTCCGTTGGCTTGACTTTGATGTCACTGGCTCAGATGATGGACTGTCGATCGACGACTTTTCCCTTTCCACTACTGTTACACCTCCTACGGGTCCTACAGTAGCGATCGCTGCCACCGATGCCAATGCTGCCGAAGCAGGAACAGACCCAGGCACCTTCCGTATTACCCGCACTGGTGATACAACCAATGCTCTGTCCATCAGTTACACGGTTGCCACTGGAGCAGGTCAGGCAACCAACGGGACGGACTACACGCCAAACCTGACGAATACGGCTACAATCCCTGCTGGGCAAACCTTTGTCGATATCACTATTACACCCGTTGATGACCTTCTAGGAGAAGGGAATGAAACCGTTACCCTAACTCTTGCTGGTAGTGCGAATTACACCTTGGGAACTGCCACAGCCACGGTGACGATCGCCGATAATGATGTGGTTGCCGGAAACATTCGGATTCGTGACATTCAAGGTACCGCGCATATCTCCCCATTGAATGGTCAAGCAGTAAACAACGTTCCTGGTATCGTAACAGCGATCGCCTCCAACGGCTTCTACCTGCAAGACCCCAACCCCGATAATAATGATGCCACCTCAGAGGGCATTTTTGTCTTCACCTCCTCTGCACCAACAGTAAGTGTCGGCAGCTCAATTTTAGTTAACGGTACAGTAAGTGAATTCCGTCCTGGTGGTTCCGTTGATAACCTCACCACCACTCAGATTACCAGCCCAACGATTACCACACTGTCAACTGGCAATGCTCTCCCAACAGCTACTATTCTTGGTAACGGCGGAAGAACAATTCCCACTACGGTAATTAGTAATGATCAAGTGGGTAACAATGTCGAAAATGCTGGTACAGTATTTGACCCTGCTCAAGACGGTATCGACTTCTACGAAAGCCTAGAAGGGATGCTTGTACAGGTCAACAATCCGGTAACAACATCTCCAACCAGTGTCTTTGGTACTTCTCAAGAAATTTGGGTACTAGCAGACAACGGAGCTAACGCCACCAGCCGCACTGCCCGTGGTGGTAGCCTGATTACAGAGAGCGATTTCAACCCAGAGCGAATTCAGATCGATGATTTGAACAATTCCTTGGTATTACCAACTGTCGATGTGGGTGCCCAACTCAGCACAATTACCGGGGTTGTTAATTACGACTTTAACAACTACGAAGTTTTGGTTTCCACAGCACCAACAGTTGTACAGGCATCTACTCTGCAAAGAGAAGTTAGCAACCTGACTCCCCTCGCTAACCAACTCACCCTTGCGACCTTCAACGTAGAAAACCTTGATCCTGGTGATGGTGCGACCAGCTTCAACAACCTCGCAAACCGGATTGTTAATAACCTCAGATCCCCCGATATCATCAACCTGGAAGAAATTCAAGATAACAATGGCGCGACGAATAACGGTGTAGTAGATGCTACCACAACCTACAACACATTGATTACTGCGATCGCAGCAGCTGGTGGTCCTACCTATCAATTTCGTCAGATTGACCCAGAAAATAACCAGGACGGTGGTGAACCTGGTGGTAATATCCGCGTCGGTTTCCTATTCAACCCCGACCGAGTACAATTTGTAGATCGCCCAGGTGGTGGCTCGACTACTGACACCACAGTTAACAACGTCGGTGGTGTTCCCCAGCTTTCTGCTAGTCCTGGTCGGATACTTGATACTGACCCCTCCAATGGCAGTGCCTTCGTCAGCAGTCGCAAACCTCTGGTTGGTGAATTTATTTTCAATGGTCAGACCGTATTTGTGGTTGGCAACCACTTTAACTCCAAAGGTGGTGACGATCCCCTATTTGGACCGACTCAACCCCCAGTCGTCTCTACTGAGGTGCAGCGCAACCAGCAAGCTACGGAGGTAAGAGACTTTGTTCAAAACATCCTAACAATTAACCCCAATGCCAACGTGGTTGTAGCGGGTGACTTGAATGACTTTGAGTTTTCTAACCCCCTGAGTATTTTAGAAGCTGGGGGACTGAATACCCTGATTGAAACGCTACCTGAGAACGAGCGTTATACCTTCAACTTTCAGGGCAATGCTCAAACACTCGATCACATTCTGGTCAGTAACAATTTGTTTACTAGACTGAATGGATTTGATGTAGTTCACATCAACTCAGAGTTTGCCGATCAAGACAGTGACCATGACCCCGTTCTCGCTCGGTTTGACTTGATAAATGTGCTTAATGGCACATCTGGTCGGGATACTTTAATCGGAACTGCCTTTGGTGACAGAATTACTGGTTTTGATGGTCAAGACGATATCACCACCGGTGCTGGTAATGATTTGATTGTCTACACCAGCTTATATGGTAACGGCAACAGTATTAATGAAGGCGACGATATCCTGGACTTTACAGTAGGTGCTGACAAGTTTGTTTTTACTGACTTGCTTGATAGTATTGTCCCAGGTGGCTACAACGGAACTAATGCGATCGCTGATGGCTACATATCTTTTGGTGCAAGAGGACGAGATACTGAGATTCTGATTGACAGTGATGGTTCTGGAAATCTTCCCGCTCGACCGTTTATCAGAGTAGATAATGTTTCAGTTGCAGCCCTGAATAATGTCAATAATTTTGTCTTCTAGGTAACATATTCTCTTAGGAGTTTCCACCAAAGATCAACGGACAGAATTTTCTGTCCCATTGCAACGGTCGTAGAGACGTTCCACCGGAACGTCTTTACGTGGAACGTCTTTCCATTGTAAGTAATACACTGGACATGATATAATTTCCACATTTATGTCCCGACCCAGTTATTCATTAGTTGTAGTTGTTAATTGCTAGATATGCATTCAAAATAGTTAAGCTATTTAACAACTACAATCTAAAAAATATTTATGAGCCAGAAACGGATTTTTGTGACTGGTGCAAGTGGCTGTGTCGGACACTACCTGAGCGAAACTTTAATTAAAGAGACAAATCACGAGTTGTATTTACTGGTTAGAAACCCAGATAAACTGAAAGTCGATACTCAAGCACGTCCTGGTATCACAGTTTTGCAAGGTGATATGCAAGAAATTGGCTTATTTGCAGAATTGCTGAAAACAATTGATACTGCGGTGTTAACGGCGACGGCTTGGGGTGGAGACAACACATTTGAGATTAATGTAGACAAAACCCTAGAATTAATGAGTTTGTTAAATGCAGATAGATGCGAACAGGTAATTTATTTTTCTACCGCTAGCGTTTTAGGTCGCAACGAACAACCATTAAAGGAAGCTGGAGAACTAGGGATAGATTATGTCCGGTCTAAGTACGAATGTTTACATAAAGTACCAAAATTAGCGATCGCACCCAAAGTTACCACAGTTTTTCCTACTTTAGTTTTAGGTGGCGAAGTTGACAAACCTTATTCTCATGTTTCGCCGGGTATTTTAGAAGTTACAAAATATATTGATTTAATTCGTTTTTTGCAAGTAGATGGTAGCTTCCACTTCATTCACGGGCGAGATATTGCTACAGTGGTGGGATATTTAATAGATAATCCACCCAAAGAAAACCAATCGCGAAAGTTAGTTTTAGGTCAACCGCAGTTAACAGCAAACCAAGCAATTGAAGATGTTTGCGCTTATCTTGGTAAAAAAATAATCTTTCGTCTTCCCCTATCTTTATCCTTAGCTAATGTCATAATCGCTGTCTTTCGCATTCAAATGGATGCTTGGAGTCGATTTTGCATGAACTATCGCCATTTTACTTACAAAAATGCCATCAATCCTGCCACTTTCGACTTACCAAATTACTGCGCTACCATGAGCGATGTTTTGAAAATAAGCGGTGTTAAACCTGCTAATACCAGTTCTATGTAACAATAATCTCAATTAGCCCACCCAGGTAAGCTCAGAAAATCTGAATGAAAACTCTGCGTACCTTTGCGCTTCCCTTAGCGTTCCTTTACGTTAAAAAATAAATGTAGAGACGCGAAATTTCGCGTCTCTAGACCACGTATTGCACGAACCGAGAAGCGCTATAATTGACCGCAACTAGAGAATTTTAGCAACAAATTACACAAGTATATATTCATAAGGAACTAGGCGATCGCTAATAGCGTCTCATCAATCATTGTTAAAAGAAAATAAAACTAGCAATAAATCAATTACTCTTAGTTTTAGCTACATTAATTACAGTTAAAAAAAATAACCATAACGTGAGGATTTCTACTAAATGCGAATTTTACTGGTGTATCCTATATTTCCCAAAACCTTTTGGTCATACGAAAAAATCTTGGAATTAGTTAATCGCAAGGTTTTATTACCACCTTTAGGTTTAGTAACAGTAGCAGCGATTTTGCCCCAAGAATGGGAATTCAAACTTGTAGATCGCAATATTCGCACCGCAACCGAAGAAGAATGGGCATGGGCAGATATAGTAATTTTATCTGCGATGATTGTCCAAAAAGCAGATTTACTCGACCAAATTAAAGAAGCAAAAAGACGTGGTAAGTTAGTTGCCGTGGGTGGTCCTTACCCAACTTCCGTACCCCACGAAGTTGAAAATGTAGGTGCAGATTTTCTCATTCTCGATGAAGGAGAAATTACTCTGCCAATGTTTATCGATGCAATCAAGCGGGGAGAAACATCAGGCGTTTTTCGCGCTACTGAAAAACCCGATGTGACATTTACACCCATACCCCGCTTTGATTTACTAGAACTTAATGCTTATGACATGATGTCAGTTCAGTTTTCGCGGGGTTGCCCTTTTCAGTGCGAATTTTGTGACATCATTGTTCTTTATGGTCGCAAACCGCGCACCAAAACACCAGCACAACTATTAGCAGAATTAGATTGTCTTTATAAATTGGGTTGGCGCCGTGGTGTGTTCATGGTAGATGACAACTTTATCGGCAACAAACGTAACGTTAAATTGTTGCTGAAAGAGTTAAAAGTTTGGATGGCAGAACATCAATATCCCTTTGCATTTGACACCGAAGCTTCAATTGATTTAGCCGAAGATGCAGAAATGATGGAGTTGATGGTTGAGTGCGGTTTCGCTGCCGTATTCTTGGGAATTGAAACACCAGATGAAGACAGTCTGCAACTAACGAAGAAGTTTCAAAATACCCGCAGTTCGCTGACTGAAGCCGTGGAAAGCATTATTAAAGCTGGATTGCGACCGATGGCTGGCTTTATTATTGGTTTTGATAACGAAAAAGCAGGTGCAGGCGATCGCATTGTCCGTTTTGCCGAATTAGCAGCAATTCCCTCTACTACCTTCGCCATGTTGCAAGCGCTACCCAATACAGCGTTGTGGCATCGCCTGAAAAAAGAAGGAAGACTGCGCGAAAATCAAGACGGCAACATCAATCAAACTACTTTGATGAACTTTGTCGCCACCCGTCCTTTAGAAGATATTGCTAGAGAATATATTGAGGCATTTTGTGCTTTATATGACCCCGTTAAATATTTAGACCGCACCTATCGCTGCTTCTTGATGATGGGTGGTCCAAGTTGGACACGACCAGCGAAAATGCCAGAGTTAATACTTGTGAGAGCATTCCTAATTATTATCTGGCGACAAGGAATCAAGCGCGAAACTCGGTGGAAATTCTGGCATCACTTGTTTAGCATCATCAAGCGTAATCCAAGAGCTTTAGAGCATTATCTCTCAGCTTGCGCTCATATCGAACATTTCTTTGAGTATCGTCAAATTGTGCGCGATGAAATTGAATCTCAGTTGGCTGAGTATTTAGCACAAGGCAAAGAAAAGCCCTATGAGGTGAAAGTTGAGGCAAAAGCCGAGGCAGTAGCATCCAAATAAAAGCACCTGCACTCTTCTAGGGTGCAGCTTTGTGCGTACTAAGCCTGCCGACCCAGGCGAAATAAATTGTAGCCCACCCAGGTGGGCTTTGTTCATAAGTAGTTACGCAAAAATATTTATACATTTTTAGGACTTACGCATCGAGTACAAAATGTAGGGGCAATTCATGAATTGCCCCTACGGTAAATCAATGTTTAAGTCCCGGTAAGTCTTAATTTTATGAGAGAATAGCGAGAGCAAATATACAATACTTATGAAAAATTCCCCCTCCTCGCAAGCGGGAAGGGGTAGTTTCAGATTTTCTTAGGTTAAGTTGAGGTAATGAAACTCAAGATAATACTTGAATTGATTGGGTTTACTTTGTTCAACCCAATCGACAATAACTACTGCCTATTTAGTTGCGGTGACAGTAACGTTGAAAATGTAACTTCCAGTACCCAAAGGAGTAGCAGGAGTAACATCATTAGCTGTCATGCTTACATTCGCTTTTGCACCTGAGGCAGGAGCAGCAATTGAATTTGCTAAATCAGAGTCAGCATTACCAGTAACACCTTCAGCTGTCAATGTTGCTACTGTTTTTAAATTAGCTGCGGTAGTAGTTCCAGTGCTAATAACATCCTTTATAGGGGTAGATACCTTTAGCGTTCCACCAGGACAATTAACAATAACCGTAGCAGGAGTAGTAGTGCTTAAAGTTGTCTTATCATTACTTGCAACCAAACTTCCATCTGTTTTAACACCAAAATCGCATGTATCAGGAACTGCCCCACCGAAAACTAGATTTGGAGAGACGATTTGAGCCTTAGCACTAGAAGCGAAACCAACGACGCCAGCCAACATCAAAGCACAAGCGAATAAAGAACGACGTAACATACTAAAGTCCTCAGGAATTTAAATTACTTTTGAAAAGCGATCAATCGAGAAACAACTTAGATTGCGATATTAAAGTTGAGAGCATAATTGAAAATTTCTGTGCAGAATGCCACAGCAGATTCTACGCGCAACCTAAGATAATTAAGTAGTAGTGACATTGCCCTAATTACTTTTGAAGTTGGTTAAATCCAAAGTTAAAAAACCAACCTTTGCTGTGCTATTTGGATAGTATGAATAAGCAAATCCCAAGTTAGTCAGCTTTAAATGAAATCTCTCTGAACCTGTTACTAAATTAACTAATAAAAGATACAAAGCAAACAGTGTTAATACGGAAAATTAACGCAGTGAAATAAACTGCGTCAAAATACCGATTTTCGGCGTATTTATATAAAGTTATCTTGAAATCAATACTGCCCGACGATTAAAATCGCGGCTACACAAACGAAGTCCGCCTACGCGGACTAATTATTAGGACTTACGCACGGACTATATATTTCCGTCATTGCGACGCAAGGAAGCAATCTCAAAGTCTTGTTTTCTGGTAACGCTTGCGTAAGTCCTAATTATTTTAAAAGCCTACCTGCGTAGGCTTTGTTTGTTTAGCCGCGACTTTAGTCGTCGGGTACTATAACTTCTCGGTTGCCTGCAATACGCGGTGTAGAGACGCGAAATTTCGCGTCTTTACATTTATTTTTTGAATATGTATGTGATTCAAATGAAAACCACTATATTAGATTTTGTTGGTTGTCAACTTTCATCTTGATAAACCTCACTCCGATGTTTTACCTTAATTATTGTTACTATCAAAACATCATCCTCTATTTCATAAACTACTCGGTACTCACCTACTCGAATACGATATGAATTATCATCACCTTGTAATTTTTTAATTCCGTTCGGACGGGGTTCTATTGCTAAGTCATTAATTTTAATTTGTATGCGTTTTTTTACATCTATAGGTAATTTTATAAATTGTTTTCTTGCACCCTTTGAAAACTCTACACTGTAAGTCACGCAACATCCTTTTTCATCTCATTTTGTATTTCTTTCCACGGGACAGTACCGTTCATACGTATATCTTCTCTAGCTTCTTTAATAGCTTTTAAATCTTCTTCATCTTCTTCATCATCAATTTTTTTCAATAAAGCATAAATTTCATCTAAAGTACTGTCATAAGCCTGGTTTAGCAGTACGTTGATAGCTTTGATTATTTCTTCTCTTTGGTGTTCGGTTTTCATTTTTAATACTTCTTCCAAACTTTCCAGCAGTTTAGTTATATCATGTCCATTTAATTAACAGTAATAAAAACATACCTAAGTAGATGGGCATAAATAAACGCTCCTTAACGTAGTAACGCCTTAAGCCGTTAAAATCCAAGAGCGACGAGCGGTAAACCGCTCACTACGAATGACAAATGGCGATCGCTTGCCATTGTCGCACTTCGGCATCTTCAGGTAAACGTTCTGCCAAAGCTTCCGCGAGGGCGATCGCTTGGGGAAAAAGTACAACGCAATATTTACCAGCTTTTTGTTAGGTATGGGCGATCGCGTAACCCAACTTTGTATCTTAGAAAAACGCTAAAGTGTTAGTATTGTGAGTGTCTCCCGCTTCAGCTTTGTGGAAAACAAGCAATCCCTTAATACCAATTCTATGTGAGGCTGCACATAACGCCCTCAGGCTGGAAGCCTGGGGCTAAACGAACTAAGCCCACCTGCGTGGGCTAAATTAGGCGCATCTTCATAGAGAAATGGTATAAGTTCTTTTTCTGCGGCTTGCCGACGTAATTTTATAGAATTGCTATTAATTGCTTATGACTAATATCATTATCTCTAATCTTGATGATGACATCAAATCTCGTCTCCAAAAACGAGCCGAAAAACATAGTCGTTCCCTTGAAAAAGAAGTCAAAGAAATTCTCCGCATCGCTTTGTTAGAAAATAACGAACATTCCTTAAACCTAGCGACTATGATTGAGCAGCGTTTTGCGAACTTGGGAGAATTTGAATTACCGGAAATCAAGAGAGAACCCATCTTCAACGTTATCCGCAAAAATTGAACAAAATTCAAAAAGCCTGCTCTAGCTTCTGGAAGTCGCGCTGGACTTCTTGGGAAAGAGACTTGTTATTAGGGTCAGTCTTTAAGGCTTTTTTCAGATAAATTCTGGCTTTGAGCAGTTGTTTTTCTTTAATTAGCGCTCGTCCCCAAATTTGATAGGCGATCGCTTGCCATTGTCGCACTTCGGCATCTTCAGGTAAACGTTCTGCTAAAGCTTCCGCGAGAGCGATCGCTTGGGGAAATCGTCTTTCTTTCAAAAATCGCTGCAACTGCTCATAAGTCTTCCACTTCAGCCGCTGTTCTATTTCCACCAAATTAGGCGGCTTTGGTGTCGGCTTTGATGGCGCTTTTGGCGTCGGTTTCTCCTGTGTCACCGTAACTACAGGTTCTGGACGCGCTGTATGAGTTGACTGAGCCGCCTTTTCTTGCGACTGGCTTGACCGTTGTTGAGCCATTTCCTCTGGCGGTACAACCGTCAAAAGCAACTTGTAAGCCTCTGTCAAAGCAATAAATTTGTCTTGAGCCTTTTTATCACCTGGATTGATATCGGGATGATATTGCTGCGCCAGCCGTCGATAAGACGTTTTGATGTCAACAAACGATGCTCCCGACCTTAAACCTAATACACGGTAACAATCTCCAAAATCCATCTTGAGCCATCAGAAGCAAGAATATCAGCTATTAGCTTAAAGCCTGAATTATAAATCATAAAGACTAAATTTTTAATTTAAAGTTCATACTTCACAATTATCGGGCAGGGAAGGGGAGGAGTGGGGGAGTGGGGGAGGGGAGGATGGGGGGAAAGAATTGTCCTCCTTGTCCCCCTTGTCCCCCTTGTCCCCTTGTCCCCCTCCTCTTCTACGGTCGGTCTTCAATTACACGGTCAATTAAACCGTACTCTTTCGCTTCCGCAGCAGACAGGAAAAAGTCGCGATCCATGTCTTTTTCAATCTTTGCCAAAGTCTGACCGGTGTTATCAGCGTAAATATTATTTAGCTGATGACGAATCCGGAGAATTTCTCTTGCCTCAATTTCGATATCGGATGCTTGCCCACGAGTTCCACCTGAAGGTTGGTGAATCATGATGCGGGAATGAGGCAATGCCAGCCGTTTGCCTTTGGCGCCAGCCGCTAGCAGAAATGAACCCATCGAGGCTGCTAAACCGACACAAATCGTTACCACATCTGATTTGATGTGCTGCATTGTATCATATATCGCCAAACCAGACGTCACCATTCCACCTGGGGAATTGATGTACAGTTGAATATCCTTACCTGGATCTTCCGAATCAAGATACAGCATGACGGCGATGATTTGGTTCGCAATTTCATCATCAATGTCTCGTCCCAGGAAAATAATCCGTTCGCGGTAAAGACGATTGTAAATATCAACCCACTGTGTATATTGTTCCCCTGGCATCCGGTAGGGAACTTTAGGAACGCCTATAGGCATATTTTTCTCCGTTTGTCAATAATTAATAGTCAATAGTCAAGAGTCAAGGGTCAATAGTCAAGAGTCATTTGTCTAATACCAAGGACAAATAACTAAAGACAAATTAAAGGACGCTAGCTGGTAATGGCGGATTGGCGAGTTCTTCTTTCTCAAAAACTCGGTCAATCAAACCGTATTCCTTCGCTTGATAGGGTGTCATGTATAACAGCCGATCCATGTCCTTGATAATTCTTTCTCGAGGCTGTTCGGTGGTTTTAGACAAAATATCAACCAGCGATGCTTTATTTGCCAGAACTTCTTTCGCCCGAATTTGAATATCGGTTGCTTGACCTTGAGCGTAACTCTTAGGCTGGTGTAGGATAATGGAGGCGTTGGGCAAACTGGCGCGGCAACCTTTTGTTCCAGCACTGAGAAGCATCGCTGCCATACCCATCGCTGAACCAATGCAGATGGTGTGGATGATGGGCTTGATGTATTTCATCGTGTCATAGATGGCGAAGGCTTCGGTTTCAAAGCCGACGGGATCGCCACTGTAACCGGAAGTGCCGGTAGAGTTTATGTAGATTTTAATTGGTTTCTCTGGGTCGTCAGACTGTAAATACAGCAATTCGGCGACTATCAGTTCCGTGACAGCAGGCACCAGTGGCATCCCAAGATAGACAATTCGCTCTTTTAACAATAATGAAGGTAAATCTGGCGGAGGTGTCCGGTAGAAGTTATCACCGCCGCCGTATGGGGCTTGAACAGCCTTGATGGGGGATATATCCATAGCAACTGTTGCCTGAAATAATGCCGTTAACTGTAATACATACTAGCGCGATGCTAGGTGCGTTAAAGGTGTGGATTTCTCGCTATGCACTCGTGAGAGGGGGAGAGGGGGGAGACAAGGGGGACAAGGGAGAGGGGGGAGATAAGGAGACAAACTCCCCTGCCCCTTGTCCTCCTTGTCCCGTGCTCAAGGGAATGTGAATATTGTTAAGGTATCTGTGTGGGGTAAATTTTCCGTAGCGCGATGCGTGCAAATTGAAGTTATTTATAAATATGTATGTCTAGATAGGAAACCTGGATTATGAAGGTTAGCTTGCAGCCAACTCTGAATGATGATAGTTTGGACGCAAATCAGCAAAACAGTCAACGTCAGTTGTCAATTTCGATTTCGGCGATCGCGGAAAATCTAGATCGCAATGTCCCTTTGAATTTATGTCTAATTTTAGACCATAGTGGCTCGATGAATGGGCGACCACTAGAAACTGTGAAAAAAGCGGCGATTGGTTTGGTTGACAAACTCAAAAAAGGCGATCGCCTGAGTATTGTAGTTTTCGATCACCGTGCTAAGGTTTTAGTCCCGAATCAATTTCTCGAAAATCCCGAACAAATCAAAAGGGATATTAACCGACTTTCGGCAGATGGAGGAACGGCAATTGATGAAGGTTTGCGTTTGGGGATTGAAGAATTAGCAAAGGGAAAAAAAGAAACTATTTCTCAAGCTTTTCTGTTAACTGATGGCGAAAATGAACACGGTGATAACAACCGTTGTTTGAAATTTGCTCAATTGTCTGCTAGTTACAATTTGACTTTAAATACTTTGGGATTTGGCGACAATTGGAATCAAGATGTTTTAGAAAAAATTGCTGATGCTGGTTTGGGTACTTTGTCTTACATTCAACAACCAGAACGGGCAGTAGAAGAATTTAGTCGGCTTTTTACCCGGATGCAAACGGTGGGATTGACGAATGCTTATTTACTATTTTCTTTGATGCCGAAAGTGCGATTAGCAGAACTCAAACCGATCGCTCAAGTTGCCCCAGACACAATTGAGTTACCTATACAATACGAAGCTGATGGACGTTTCGCGGTGCGTTTGGGTGATTTAATGAAAGATGTGGAACGAGTGATTTTAGCGAATATTTATCTGGGACAATTGCCCGAAGGTAAACAAGCGATCGCTAATGTACAAGTCCGCTACGACGATCCCACCGACAACCAAACTGGATTATTTTCGCCAAATATCCCAATTTATGCTAATGTAGTTCGGACTTATCAAGCCGCGAACGATCCGCAAGTGCAGCAACATGTTCTCGCATTAGCGAAATATCGCCAAACTCAACTAGCGGAAGCGAAATTACAACAAGGCGATCGCGCTGGTGCCGCAACAATGCTGCAAACTGCGGCAAAAACCGCTTTGCAAATGGGCGATACTAGTGCAGCGACGGTGTTACAAACTTCTGCCACGAGGTTGCAATCTGGGGAAGAATTATCGGAAAGCGATCGTAAGAAAACCAGGATTGTATCTAAAACAGTTTTGCAAGATCCTTAATATTAAGTGTTGGTTGTTGGTTGTTAGTTGTTAGTTGTTGGTTAACAGTCAATAGTTATCCACTAACCACTAACCACTAACCACCATCCACTAACCACTATCCCCTACTAATTTAATGAAAACCACTGGAATTCATCATATAGCGATTATTTGTTCTGATTATGAACGTTCCAAAGGGTTTTATGTAGAAGTTTTGGGCTTTTCTATAATTGAAGAGACTTTTCGCGCTGAGAGAAATTCTTATAAATTAGATTTGCAAGTGGGAGAAAACCAGCAAATTGAGTTATTTTCTTTTCCTAATCCACCTAAAAGAGTTAATAATCCCGAAGCTTGTGGATTAAGACATCTGGCTTTTGAAGTTGAAGATATAGAGCAAACTGTTTTGGAATTAAAATCAAAAGGTGTAGAGGTAGAAAATATTAGGATTGATGAAATTACAGGCAAGCGATTTACTTTCTTTAAAGACCCAGATAATTTGCCGTTAGAGATTTATGAACGTTAGTCAAATTCAATATGATAATTAGAGAATATATACTATCTGACACTCAGGCAATCATGAAACTGTTTTACGATACAATTCATGAAATTAATATTCAAGATTACACTCAACAACAAGTAAATGCTTGGGCACCGGAAAATATGGATTACGAAGTTTGGCACAAAAGGTTACAAACCAAGCTTCCCTATATTGCTGAAGATAATGGTGAGATAGTTGGGTTTGGAGAGTTAGAAGCGGATGGTCATATTGATTGTTTTTATTGTCATAGTAAGTATCAAAGAATGGGTATTGGTTCAAAGCTTTTAAGTCATATAGAAAATGCTGCAAAACTGCAAGGAATTAAACGACTATATACAGAAGCAAGTATTACTGCAAAGCCATTTTTTATAAGCAAGGGATTTTGCATAGTTAAGGAACAGCAAGTAGAACGACGAGGAATTACGTTTAAAAACTATGTAATGGAAAAATATCTGTGATTTTATACAGATAAAATATCAAATTATTTTGATAGTGCCACAAAATATGATGTAGAGACGTTCCGACGGAACGTCTTTATAATATTTAATAGACGTTCCGCTGGAACGTCTCTACAATATATGTCATTTGCGAGATATGAAACCTTTTATTTTGATTGTGCTAGAAATCCCGACGTAGAGACGTTCCGACGGAACGTCTTTACAATTTTACAATCCTAATTCTTTCCTATGCTTCATAGTGACCACCAGTGACTTTACCTCGAAAAACAATGTACTGGTAAATGTTGTAAAACAGCATGATGGGAATAAGAAAACCAATGAAGATAATCATGAAAACCAGCGCACTTGATGAAGCAGCGGCTTGATAAATGGTGATATGAGTGGGGATAACATAAGGAAAAACGATTAACCCCAGCCCAATAAAACTGAGTAAGAAAATGAGGATAGTCCAAATAAAAGGTGCGCGTTCTTCTTCACGTTGGAGGCTTCTGAAGAGTTGCCAGATTAGCAAAACTCCTAATATGGGAATTAATGCAAAGATATAAATTTCTGGTTGATGAAATAAACGCGATCGCGTATTCTCATAAAACACAGGAGTCGAAATCGTAATCAAAATTGCTCCAATCAACGTTGTCACAGTCGCTATTTTGGCAGTTCGGTAATGGGTTCTTTGTAATTCACCATCTGTTTTCATAATTAGATAAGTTGAACCAATCAAAACGTAGCCTTGAATCAAAGTCAAAGCTACCAATATTGACTTCCAATTCAACCAATCCCAAGTAGTACCAATAAAGTGACCTGAATCATCAACTGAAATACCTGATAGTACACTACCAAGGGCAAATCCTTGACCAAGAGACGCTAAAAAACTCCCCGCACCAAAAGCTAAATTCCAAAAGTATTTTCGGTTTGAATGTTCGCGAAATTCAAACGCTACTGCACGAAAAATTAGCCCAAAAACCATACCCATAATTGGGATGTATAAAGCACTCAAAATCGTCCCATAAGCGAGGGGAAATGCCCCAAATAAAGCACCTCCCATGAGAACTAGCCAGGTTTCGTTAGCATCCCAAACGTTGCCCAAACTAGTCATTAAAATGCCCCGGCGATCGTCATCGTCGGAAGTTAAAGATAATATTCCTACCCCTAAGTCAAAACCATCCAGCATGACGTAGAGGAAGAGGAAAAGAGCCAAAATGACAAACCATACCTCAGGAAGAAAATGCTCTAAAGCCTCCATAAAATCTCCTATTGTTGTGCTTCTACTGGACGCTGATCGGGGATAAATTCCGCAGGGGTAGTATTTACTGCGGATTCATTTTCAATTCCCGGTATCGGCAAGTTTAAATTGGGTCCAATACGGATAATTCGGCTGCCAAAATACATAGCAGAAATAAACAAAATGGTGTAAACAATTGCAAAGCTAATTAGTGAGGTTAAGACGTTGCTAGCTGGTATATGAGAAGCAGCATCAACTGTACGAATCTGCCCGTAAACAGTCCACGGTTGACGTCCAACACAGCGGACAATCCAACCCGCTTCAATGGCTATATATCCCAGAGGTGCTGCGAACATCCAGGTACGCAATAACCAACGTTGCTGAGTAATATTTTCGGCTGATAGTTTACCACGCAACCATTGAAGCACGCTCCACAACATTAATGCTGCTAAGAAGAAACCGATACCGCTCATGATGCGGAAAGCATAATAAATTAAACCGACTAAATGAGGACGATCCTCTGGTTTCCATTCCTTCAAACCAAGGACTGGTTCAGAGAGTTTTGGTTTAAATTCGAGAATGTATCCTAATGCTTTTGGAATGGCAATTTCCCAATCATTTTTTTGCGCTTTTTCGTTAGGTAACGCGACAACAGTCCAATCACCAGACTCTCCTGCTGGGATTGTTTCCCAACGAGCTTCCATTGCTGCGAGTTTTGTAGGCTGATAGTGATATACTTGTTCGGCGCTTAAATGCCCCATGTAGATTTGTATCGGTGCGACTGCGATCGCAGCTGCTAAAGCTATTTTCAAAGATTTGCTAAAAAAGGCTTGATGGCGATTTCTAAGAATATACCAAGCGCTGATTCCACCAATTACAAACAATGAAGTTTCTAATGTGGCAAAAAACATATGTAAAACACTTTTTGCCATAAACGGGTTGAGAATGGCTTGAAAATAATCGTGGACAACAAACTTGCCATTAACCATTTCTCCACCGGCTGGAGTTTGCAACCAAGAATTAGCGCTCAAAATCCAGAATATCGATAAATTTGCGCCAAAGGCAACCATGATTGTGGCGAAATAGTGAATTACCGGATGAACCCGCTCCCAGCCAAACAACATGATCCCCAAAAAACCAGCTTCTAGCATGAATGCCATTGAAGCTTCAAATCCTAAAATACTACCAAAAAAGTCTCCTGTAGCTTCAGCAAAAGGTGCCCAGTTGGTTCCAAACTGGAATTCCATCGGGATACCCGATGCCACACCGATCCCAAAGTTCAGAACATAAAGCTTTGACCAAAAACGGGCATGAAGATAATAGTCAGGATTGCGAGTTTTCAGCCACATTCCCTCAACAATTACTAAATATATTCCCATGCCTGTAGTTAAGACGGGCCATAGCATATGGAATATTGCAGTTAGCGCAAACTGCATCCGCGATAGCACAACTGTATTAGATAAAAAATCCATTACTACCCTCTATTAGTTAGGCAAAACCCAGGTTGAATATAGCAAATAAATTCTTGATTTGGAAGTTTTTTGATTGATATATATTTGCTTTGTGAAAATTTGAGAGTCTAATTTGCTGGAAAGTTAAATAAGTTAGTTTTATTTGTATTTTGCCCTACAAGTAAATTACTAAAATAGCAGTAATACTTTGACAGCTTGTCTTGTTAAGCTACATTTACGCTCAAAGCATAACACACTTGAGATTATATAAGTTTGATGGATTGTCTTTTGAAATTAGCAATATTTTTGGTGATTATTGTAGAATAATTTAATAAAGCAAAGCAATTTTATCTGAAAACCCAAAACCCGCTCACAAGACGTAGCATTGCTACGTCTCTACATGTATTTAATAACAATGCAATCTGCTGTACTTGTGTGACGGAAAGAAAGGAGGCGATCGCTTGCTAAAATTAGAGCATGTTTGACAACATCTGTAAATTTTTAGCTGAGAACTTCTCTACTGACTTCGCTACTTGGTTGTTAGGAGAACCAATAATCTTAACTCAACTTAGTCCCAAGGAATTATCCTTAGAACCGATTCGGGCTGATGCCTTAATTTTGCTACAGTCAGAAGAACAGGTACTGCATTTGGAGTTTCAAACTCAAGCCGATGCAGAAATTCCTTTTCGGATGCTAGATTATCGCGTTCGTGTTTATCGTCGCTTTCCCCAAAAGGAAATGCATCAAGTCGTGATTTATCTCAAGCAAACAAATTCCGATTTGGTGCAGCAAAATAGATTTATTTTGACTCGCACTCGTCATGAGTTTGAAGTTATCAGACTGTGGGAACAACCGACTGAGGTATTTCTGAGAACTCCAGGACTGTTACCTTTGGCGGTGTTAAGTAGTACAATTGATCGAGAAGCTGTACTTAACCAAGTAGCACAACAAATTAACAATATTACAGAATCAATAACTCAAAGTAATGTTGCTGCTTCCACGGCGATTTTAGCTGGTTTAGTATTAAATCAAGAGGTCATAAAACGAGTTTTGAGGTCTGATATTATGCGCGAATCAGTAATTTATCAAGAGATTTTAGAAGAAGGTAGAACTGAAGGTAAAACTGAAGGTAAAACTGAAGGGAGAACTGAAGCTCTACTTGAAGTGGCAAGAAATCTGCTCAATACTAATATGCCATTAGAGGAAGTCGCAAGGGTGACAGGATTAACTGTTGAGCAGTTGCAACAATTACAAACCCAAGGAGAAAGTGAGGAGTAGCAATAAATTTTGAGCTAAAAGTTTGGTGTTGCTGATTGATATCATGTCCGTTTAATTAACAGGAATAAAACCCTACCTACCGTCCTAGAGACGTTCCGTCGGAACATCTGATTGATATCATGTCCGTTTAATTAAGAGGAATAAAACCCTACCTACCGTCGTAAAGACGTTCCGTCGGAACGTCTGATTGATATCATGTCCGTTTAATTAACAGGAATAAAAACCTACCTACCGTCGTAGAGACGTTCCGTCGGAACGTCTTTACATTACAAGTAATTTACCGGACATCATACAGCAGATTGCGTTGTCATGAAATACATGTAGAGACGTAGCAATGCTACGTCTCTATAGGGTTTTGGGTTTTACCTATGTACCTCATATACCCGAAATTTGCTGTATGATGGGATGAATTTTAGAGACGTAGCAGTGCTACGTCTCTACAAAAATCATTTTGACGTCCTGAATTCAGGAACGGGAAAAGTTTTTTATTTAATCAAAAATCGGTGCAGTCAACCTGCACCGATCGCACAATTTAAGCCAATTTTTCCAGCCATTTAACTTAGGCTAATGCGGAAGCTTGGGGTTTCGCAAAAATCATCCTTCCGGCTGAAGTTTGCAAAGCACTGGTGACTACCACTCGGATTTCACCACCGACATAAGGACTGCCTTCTTCAACGACAACCATTGTACCGTCGTCGAGGTAGCCGATACCCTGACTAGGTTCTTTACCTTCTTTGAGAATCTTCAAGTCTATATAGTCCCCAGGTAAATACGAGGGACGAACCGCGTTAACTAAATCGTTAACATTCAAAACAGGCACTTTTTGAACGCTAGCTACTTTCGACAAGTTGTAGTCATTAGTTAGCAGTGTACCGCTGATTTCTTGAGCAAATCGCACTAATTTCGCATCTACCGTGGGAATATCTTCGTAATCTGCTGGGTTGATTAAAATGCGATCGGGGTACGCTTCTTTAATTCGGTTGAGAATTTCTAGTCCTCGTCTTCCCCGCACTCGCTTTAGGTCTTTATTAGCATCAGCTACTTGTTGCAATTCTTGCAAGACAAATTGCGGTACGAGAATTTGCCCTTCGAGAAATCCTGTTTCTAACAGCATTTCAATGCGACCATCAATAATGCAGCTGGTGTCTAAAACTTTGGTATTGGCAGGTTTTAGAGTTCCTTCTACTACCATTGTTTCCACAGTATTAGGATTAATCAGCCGTAATAACCCACGTCCGTGAGTATCTGCTAAATTCATGCCTGTATAAGCCAGCACGATGCTGCCGACAACGGCAACTAGTGGCTTAATAAAGCCGAAATCTGCTGGAATTGGCAACAAGAACAAAGGCGCCAGCATTAAGTTTGCTATCAATAACCCAATGACCAAGCCGATGGCACGAGTTAAGATCACTTCTAGAGGCAATTCTTTAACTTGTGCTTCTAGACGGCGATATCCCGTCTGAAATCGCAATCCGAATGCACCGCCAATGATTGCAGCAAAAACGGCAACAATCAAGCGTAAAGCCTCAAGATTCGTAACGCGGTCTAGTGTAACATTGGGTATGATATCGGTGCTGTAGTACCCTATACCCGCCGCTAAGAGGATGAATGAGAAAATGATAATTGCATCAAGCATAAGCTGTGTTGTTTTCCTGCAACTGTGTTAACCGCAAGAGTCCAGTATTTTTTATTTCATCGGTAAGATAAAATTATAAATATTTACTTACTCTAAGGATTTAAGCAGGGAATATCTGCAATTATTATAACCAAAGAGTTTTATATTCATATTTTTGATCGTTTTGTTGCAATAAATATAAAAAGTTGTAAAAACTCTATTAATTTTCATAGTTTGTAACTATAGGAATAATAATTTAATTGTCTGTAAAAATGGCTGAAAAAGTGATCTTTTTTGGGATGCCGAGTTCTGCTTACGTACATATTCCCTTTTGCAGACGACGGTGTTTTTATTGTGATTTTCCGGTGTCTGTGGTAGGCGATCGCTTGCGGGGTGAAACATCTGTCGGTATATCCCACTATGTTGATGTATTAATTGCAGAAATTGCTGCTACAGCGACTTTTGGTTTACCTTTGAAGACAATTTTCTTTGGTGGGGGGACTCCTTCCCTTTTGTCAATCGAGCAGTTACGGCGGATATTAGAAGCGCTAGAACAGCGTTTTGGTATCTCTCCAGGGGCAGAAATTTCTATGGAAATGGACCCAGGAACGTTTGATTTAGAACATCTTCAAGGCTATTGCCGCGTAGGAGTGAATCGGGTAAGTTTGGGTGTGCAAGCGTTTGAGTCAGAATTATTGCAAGTTGCGGGGCGATCGCACAATATTACTGATATCTTTGCAGCTGTAGATTTAATTCGCCAGGTGCGGGTTCCCGAATTTAGCATAGACTTAATTTCAGGTTTACCGCATCAAACTTTAGATAGGTGGCAATATTCTTTAGAAAAAGCGGTGGCGATCGCACCAACGCACATATCTATATATGACCTGACCATTGAGCCTGGTACGGCTTTCGGGCGTTTCTACAAACCTGGGGATCAACCTTTACCAACAGATGAAACCACAGTTCAAATGTATAGGTTGGCACAGCAAATTTTAACAATGGCGGGTTACGAACATTATGAAATTTCTAATTATGCCCAGCCAGGACATCAATGCCGCCATAATCGAGTTTATTGGGAAAATCGCCCTTATTATGGCTTCGGTATGGGAGCAGCGAGTTATCTTGAGGGGAAACGCTTTACTCGTCCGCGTAAAACCAAGGAATATTATTCTTGGGTGGAAACTGGGGGTTTAATTGATTGTGATGTGACACCAAGGGAAGAAATATTGTTAGACACTTTAATGCTGGGGTTGCGTCTGGCTGAGGGTGTGAGTTTGGATGCGTTAACGGCACAGTTTGGAGAAGAGAAGGTAAAAGAGATTTACAAGTGTTTGCAACCCTACTTTGAGAAACATTGGGTGGAAGTTGTCGAGGGAAGGTTAAAGTTAAGCGATCCCGATGGTTTTTTGTTTTCTAATGTGGTTTTGGCGGAGTTGTTTGAGAAGTTGGGGGAATAAAAATGTAACAGAGGTACATACGGATGACAGGTAAATAAACATGAGAATTTCAGTAGAAGATATCGAGCAAGTTTTTCACCGTCTAATTGAAAGGATAAAATGGGATGAAATTAAATTTAAATAAATGCTCCTTAACGTAGTAACGGCTTAAGCCGTTAAAATCCTGACTCGACGAGCGGTGAACCGCTTACTACGAAATAGTAATTAATAGGAAAAAGTATTTCTTATGACACTTAAAGAGTTAGAAGCACAATTATTAGCATTAAATCTGAGTGATAAAGCAGAGGCAATACAAATATTGACCAAAAGTTTAAGTAATGGTTCGCAAGGAATTACCAAAACTCCTGGTGTGTGTGGTGGTGATGCTTGTGTTGCGAATACTCGTATTCCAGTTTGGTCGTTGGTAAGCGATCGCTGTTTGGGAATGAGTGATGCTCGTATTTTAGAAGCATTTCCCCATCTTACCGCTGCTGACTTAGTAAACGTATGGGCTTATGCAGATGCAAACCCAGAAGAAATTGAACAAGCAATCAGAGAAAATGAGGAAGCAATGCTAGAAAATCTGGAATATTGAAAATTGGCACGTCTTTATACAGATGAAAACTTCCCATTACCAGTAGTGGAATTATTACGCGCTTTTGGTCACGATATTTTAACAGCTAGAAAATCTGGAATATTGAAAATTGGCACGTCTTTATACAGATGAAAACTTCCCATTACCAGTAGTGGAATTATTACGCGCTTTTGGTCACGATATTTTAACAGCTAGCGAAGCCGGGAATGCAAATCTGAGAATTCCCGATGAAAGCGTGTTAGATTTTGCCGCAAGTAATCAAAGAGCAGTTTTGACGCGTAATCGTCGTGATTTTATTCGATTGCACCGCTTACAACCAAACCATGCTGGCATAATTATCTGCACAGAAAACCCAAATTTTGAACAACTAGCAACACGTATCAATGAAGCGATTTATGCGGAAGAAAGCTTAAAAGCAAAATTAATTAGAGTCAATCGTCCGGCAGTATAATTCTGTCAAAAATTGATAAGATTAAACAAAGTAAACGCAAGCAAAATATAGAAAATGTCTCAAGAATTACGAGAATTAATGAAGCAAGCAGACGCACTTACACCGGATGACCAATTGCGTCTCATCGCTTATTTAACACAAAGACTACAACGCTGCGAAATCAAACGCAAACCAAGCCGCAATATTATGGAATTTGCAGGAATAGCGCCAAATATGTTAGGAGGTATGGATGCTCAAGAATATGTCACTCGAATGCGACGGGGCGAATTTCCCGATTTAGAAATTGCAGAAAAGCAATTAAGGAAACAAGACTGACTATTGAGATACGCAGGATAAACCCAAATGTCTAAAGAATTAATTGAGTTAATGAGATTAGCAGAAGCACTCACACCTGACGAGCAATTGAATTTAATCTCATATTTAATACAAAGATTTAGCCTTTATGATATTACACCTAAGCCACGCCATAATGTAATGGAATTTGCCGGAATCGCTCCCAATCACTTAGGGGGTATGGATGCTCAGGAATATATCACACGTTTGAGATGTGGGGAGTTTCCAGAGTTAGAAATTGAAGAAATCGAATCAAGAAACAAGAGTGACTATTGAGGAAAGTTTACAGGGTGTAATACCAATTTTATGTGAGGCTGCACAGAATAATAATCATCCGTATTTATCTGCGTTTATCTGCGTTTATCTGCGGTCAATTATTCTAGAAATCAAATTCTATGCAGCTTCATCTTAATTTGGTATAAGACGCTTGAGAAGCTGCTAAAATCAGAGCTAGATATAATCTACAATTACCGGATGCTTTTCAAATTACTGTCGCTTTAGCAGCAGAGTGTGAAGCTTTTTTAACAAATGATGTCACATTTAAGCGCGTTACAAAATTGCGCGTGTTGGTGTTAGGTGATTTTCATACTTATGAGTAAAATTGGTGCGTTACACTGCGTTAACGCACCCTACAAAATTAACTAATTTTTAATTCATAATTCTATAAAGACGCGATAAATCGCGTCTCTTGATTAAGGAACAATCAACACAGGACAAGGTGAAAGATTTGTCACGCGAGTGGTGACGCTATCTGTCGCTCCTTCTTCAGTCAAGCCTAGTCCGCGACAGCCCATGATGATTAAATTGGCATTAATTTCATCGGCAACGTCACAAATTGTAAAGGCAGGGTTGCCTTTTCTTTCGATGGTTTCGGCTTGAATGCCTTGTTGAGCAAATAAAGCTTGGGCACCTTGCAGCAGTTTGGCAACCGCTTCGGGTGACATCATGGGATCTGTAGTTGGTGCTTCTGGGTTGGGTTCTTCGACAACAGACAGCAGCACTAAGCGACTACCGTACTTTTGGACGACGTTGGCAACCACATCAGCGGCTTCCCGCGCTTCCCGGCTTTGATCGAGTGGAAATAAAACTGTTTTGAACATCTGATTAACCTGCGTAGCCCTTACTCCGGTAAAATCTGGAATGGCTCTACTTACAAAAAATAACAAAAAGGCGATCGCGAGGTTTGTATTATGTCCAAAAAAACTTTAGCAAATTTATCCGCTTCTGACTTATCCGGCAAACGCGCTTTGGTGCGGGTTGACTTTAATGTGCCTCTAGACGACAGTGGCAACATTACAGACGATACCCGCATTCGGGCTGCGCTGCCAACTATCCAGGATTTAACACAGAAGGGCGCTAAAGTGATTCTAGTTAGCCATTTTGGGCGTCCTAAAGGCGTGGATGACAAATTGCGCCTAACACCAGTTGCAAAGCGCTTGTCGGAGTTGCTAGGGCAAGAAGTCGTCAAAACTGATGACTCCATCGGCGATGAAGTTGCAGCAACAGTGGGAGCATTGCAAAATGGACAAGTTCTGTTGCTAGAAAATGTCCGCTTCTACAAAGAAGAAGAGCAAAACGATCCAGAATTTGCCCAAAAACTCGCCGCAAATGCTGATTTGTATGTTAACGATGCTTTTGGCACGGCACACCGCGCCCACGCATCTACCGAAGGTGTGACTAATTATCTCAGTCCTTCGGTTGGGGGATATTTAATTGAGAAAGAATTGCAGTATTTGCAAAGTGCGATCGCAAATCCTCAACGTCCTTTAGCAGCAATTATCGGCGGTTCTAAAGTTTCCAGTAAAATCGGTGTAATTGAAGCATTACTGGAAAAATGCGACAAGCTAATCATCGGTGGGGGAATGATTTTCACCTTCTACAAAGCCCGTGGTTTAAATGTCGGTAAGTCGTTGGTGGAAGAAGACAAGATAGAGTTAGCGAAGTCTTTGGAAGCTAAAGCGAAAGAACGTGGTGTTGATTTGCTGCTTCCGACAGATGTAGTGGTAGCAGATAAATTTGCCCCTGATGCCAATTCTCAAACCGTCAGCATTGAAAATATCCCCGATGGTTGGATGGGTTTGGATATTGGTCCCGACTCAATAAAAGTGTTCCAAGAAGCTCTTGCAGACTGCAAGACGGTGATTTGGAATGGTCCAATGGGCGTTTTTGAGTTTGATAAATTTGCCGCAGGTACAGAAGCGATCGCTCACACTTTAGCCGATATCAGCAAAAAAGGCGCTATCACCATTATCGGCGGTGGCGACTCTGTAGCGGCAGTGGAAAAGGTCGGTTTAGCCGATCAAATGAGCCACATTTCCACAGGTGGTGGTGCCAGCTTGGAGTTACTCGAAGGTAAGGAATTACCCGGAATTGTCGCTTTAGATGACGCGTAATCAAGCCTGACGACTAAAGTCGCACGCCAGTTGCTACAACGGAGGGAACCTCCGCAACGCACTGGCTCGGCTATACGAACAAAGTCCGCCTTCGCGGACTTCATAAAGCCTGCATGTGCCTGCTAGAATTAGTTTTTTCTGTATTTAGCCCATGAAGATGGGCTTTGTTTGTGTAGCCCCAAGCTTTAGCTTGAGGGCAAACAGGACTTGTGCGTACACCGTAGCTTTCGAGGGTAAGGGCGAATTTATAGGAGATAATTGTGCAACCAAAATGGCTAGAATGGGCGCAAAAGTTAGAAGCGATCGCTCAAAATGGTTTGACTTATTCGGAAAATCCTTTTGATCTTCAACGCTTTCAACAAGTGCAACAAATTGCGGCGGAAATTTTATCCACTTATTCAAATACAGAAGAAAGCTATATTCTGGATTTATTCGCTCGTAATGTTGGCTATGCTACTCCGAAAGTTGATGTGCGCGGAGTTGTCTTTCAAGGCGATACGATATTATTAGTTAAAGAACGATCTGATGGCTGTTGGACTTTACCTGGTGGATGGGCTGATATCGGTGATTCTCCAAGTGAAGTAAGTGTGAGAGAAACTTATGAAGAATCCGGTTATTTAACCCGCGCTGTGAAAGTTTTGGCTATCTATGATAGAAACAAACAAGGACATCCTCCTTTTCTACATTACGTTTACAAGCTGTTTTTTTTATGTGAATTAATTGGTGGTTCTGCTTCACCAAGTATCGAAACTGAGGAAGTAGGATTTTTTGCAGAAGATAATATTCCTGAATTATCTTTAGGACGCGTAACACCAGAGCAAATTACGCGATTTTTTCAACATCACCGCGATCCAAATTTGCCGACGGATTTCGATTAAAAGGAGTATATATGACTTCAATCACTCATTATAAACAAGTACAGCAGCATCCGAGACTCGGAGTTGAAGTGTTACAGGGTTGCAATTTAATTAACCTGACAAACTTACAAATACGTGAATTTAAGCAATCACTTTGGGAACACGGTGTTGTTGTAGTTAGACAGCAACATCTTACCGCTTCGCAGCTGGAAGAATTTGCTAGAAATACGTTTGGTGATTTAATGTTCGGTGGCTATTCTAAGACATTAGATCCTGATATTAGCCCAGATTTACAAAGTCAATATGTGAGTATTTTGGGTAATCCAAAAGGACTTGCTCAAGAAGTGATAGGAAAGTTTGCTTGGGAATGGCATCATGATAAAGATGGCATCCCACGTACAGAGAAACTGGATATGAATGCACTCTATGTGGTGATGCTTTATTGCGTAGAAGTACCTCCGGAAGGGATGGATGGGGAACCCCATACAACTGAGTTTATCGACATGGTGGAAGCGTATAATAATTTGGATCGTGAACATCAGCAGCAATTAGAAAAGATGTTTATGTATCACGCACCACCAATGTTTTCTAAAAGTAACAAAACGACTGTTGATATTCCTCAGAAAGTGCATCCAATTGTGTCTACTCACAAAGTTACTGGTCAAAAAGGATTATATTTAGGTTCAGATACAGCTATTCCTGTCGGTATGGAAGATAAACCAGAGGAGGGAAAACATTTTTGGAATGATTTATTTCAAACTGTTTTAAATTGCACTCCTGTTTATTCTTATGTTTGGCATCCAGGAGATGTTATATTTTGGGACAATTCACAACTGATGCATAGAGGTACTTTTTATGATGCGACAAAGTATCAACGTATTGCATTACGTTTAGGAGTGGTAGATACGCAGATTTGATGTTTTAAATAACTAAATTTTTAGGTAAAATCGTAGCAATTTAAACTGAGTTGGATATAACAGAAACGCTTAAAAATGAGTCGTAATCAATGTTCTATCAATTAGTGATTCTTGGGGACTCATAAACCCCATATTTAAAAATAAGGATTTAACTTCCGGGACATAGTAATGGGTTGTCCACGGGTGGTAATAGAAACAGACAAGGACATCCTCCTTTTCTACATTACGTTTACAAGCTGTTTTTTCTATGCGAATTAATTAATTGGTGGTTCTGCTTCACCAAGTATTGAAACTGAGGAAGTAGGATTTTTTGCAGAAGATAATATTCCTGAATTATCTTTGGGACGCGTAACACCAGCGCAAATTACGCGACTTTTTCAACATCATCGCGATCCAAATTTGCCGACAGATTTCGATTAAATGCCATTCGTGCGATCGCACGAATGGCATTAGTCCAACTATTACAGCGGGTGCATGAAAAGGCAGAAGGCAGAGGGCAGAGGGCAGAAGGGAAACCCCATAAATAAATTGAGGGGTTTCAATAAGGACACCTTTTTTCTCGCGCCTTGCGTCTCAAAAAAATCTTTTTACATTTGTTCATAAATAAATTTAGGGGCTTTAAACCCACGCTTGCTGAGGGCAAAAATTGCATTTTCTTCCTTCTGCCTTCTGCCTCCTGCCCTCTGCCTTTCTTCGGTAAATAAATAAAGCAACCATTTCAAACAGGCACAAGCCTTGATCTATAAACTTTTTCACTTCCATCTTGCAGTACTAGAGCGCCGGTCTACTAATATATGTTGACAAAATAGAAGGTATGTGAATTAGGATAAAACGCCTATTTTGGGAAAATATTTGGGTATGATTTTTAGCGATGTCTACGACGGGCTACGCCTACGCATAAAAACAAAACACTAAAATCCCCGATTTTCACAACATTCATATCTTGTGTTTTAGGTCAAGCACTTCTACTAGACCGGCTCTCTAGTGTTTCATGTCATTAATTCTGATGGTCTGCAAGATCCCCGACTTCTCCAAGAAGTCGGGGATCTGACCACTCGTAGCTTCTCAAAATTAATGCGATAAACCACTATTACAGCGGGCGCGGAAATAAGCAGACCATTTAAAATCTGTAAAAAGCCCATTCCATAATACTTTTGAATGAGTGACTTTTGAATGAGTGACTTCCGCGCAGCGGTACTAGTGTCATATTTAGTACTTTTATAGTAATTTTTTCATATTCAGTAACAGTGCTATCAAAAAAATATATCTTTTGATAGATGTTTAATTTTCAAATATTATAAATTTATTGTATTTTTAGATTATTTACTAAATTTTTAGCTATAACTTCCCCACTAAGTGCATAAATCAAAAAGAGCTTTACCTATTAAGTAAATGAAAGGGAGCGAGCAAAAAATCGCATCTTGTGAATATGTTTTTTTGAACTTACGCAAATTAGTTCTTCAAGCGCTAAACCTAAAAGCGTAAAGGACAATGTTTATCTTGCTTATAAAGGTTCTGCGTAAGTTCTGGTTACTGGAAACCGATCGCTCTGGATGAAAAGAAAAGCCTCGTAAGTGCGAAAACGTAGTAATGGAGAATAAAGCATCATGCCATTGAATAGATTAGTGGATTCTGGGCAGCAAATTCAGCCACCTCCAGACATTCAGAGAACAACTTTTTCTTTGGATGCGATCGCTCGCTTTGTGTGCAATACCTGGGAAGAAATCCTCGCAGCACAAGCAGGTGGTCAATTCGATGCCGTGGTAATTGGCTCAGGTATGTATGGTGCATACACCGCTACCAAGCTATTCGAGTTTGGTCGGAGGACAGCAAATCCAGACCAAGCCCCACGAGTTTTGGTTTTAGAATCTGGTCCATTTCTGATTAGCGAACATGTTCAAAGCCTAACTCGTGTAGGCGATATCGGTTCGCTTGTGCAAGAAAACTTGGTTGATCCAGGTCAAGTGCGGGGTTCTTCTTTTGTCCCACACCATCGCTGCATAGGTGGCAAATCACTCTTCTGGGGAGGATGGACACCACGTTTAGTCGATGCTGATGTTGAGAAAGTCGATGAAAATGGCGATAGGCTCTGGTCTTTGGATGTTCAGGAGTATCTATTCCGCAAATCTCAGCCAGATGGGTCTGTGTTTGATGGATATGAGTTTATTGAGCGAGAAATCGGTGCCTATCCTGTCCAAGACTTTATCAACGGCTCTTTGTATGATGCGTTGTTCAAAAGCGGCAAGAACATTATCGAAAAGCAGCGTGTCCCATCTCTCAAAGCAGTACTGCCACCGCCAATCGCCGTGCAGGGTGAGTCACCGGTTTCTGGCTTGTTCAGCATCGATAAGTTCAGCAGCCTGCCCTTATTACTCGACTCCATCCGCGAAGCCAAAGAGAAACCAGATCAATCAAGTAAGCTATTCCTAGTTCCTTACGCTGAAGTTATCAAACTAGAAACAGTCAATGGCGTTGTAACCCAGGTTGTGGTTGCTCTGGTCGATCCCTCTGCACCAAAGGATAAGAGCAAAGCTCGTGTGGTGAGGTTGAATCTCAAGCCTAGTGCTGTGGTGATCATCGCCGGTAATACCATCAACTCCACACGTCTAGCTTTAAATTCCTTCCCTCGTCCCCGTCAATTAGCGCCTGGTGGAGAGTTAATGGGGCGAAACCTGATGTCCCACGTTCGCGGTAACTTTGTCTGGAAAGTCTCCCGAAATGCTCTAGGAATCCCAGCAACTGATAACACGTTGAGGACTGCTGCGTTGCATGTTCAAGGTTCAACTCAGACATCACAGGGAGCAGGGCAATTCCATTTTCAATTTTATGCTGCTCCCAATGTGAATACAGGAGCCTTCCCCGGTGCCGCTAACAACCCAGAAGAGTTTCTGTACCGGATGGTACCCAATTTAGATGATGTGCAGTCGATTCTCGAAGCCCAGAAAGGATTGGGGGACAGAGTTGTTATCGGCATTCGCACCTGTGGGGAGACTTTTGGTAACAGAACCAGCCCCATTGGTAGCAATAACAACGTCAGTTGGATGAATGTTAATACTTTCGGCGGCACTGGGGATGATGTGTACTTTGAGAACGGTCAACCCCTGCGGATACCTAAAGCCTTTGTGAATTCGGTTGAAACGCCTGATGACAGGGCTGTTCGAGTGGCTCAGGCTCAAGCAGCTTTTGCCTTCATTGAGGCGTTAGCTAACCAGCCCCCAGGAAGTGCAACTAGTCGCGATCCTAACGCTCCAATTCAGTTCTTTAGTGGAGGCGAAGATCCATCTGGAACTACTTATCATGAATCTGGCACCCTCTGGATGGGGACTGACTATACCAAATCCGTCACGGATGCTAATGGTCGTTTTCACCATGTATCCAATGCCTATTGTGTAGATCAGTCGATTTTCCCCACTGTTGGTTCTGCGAATCCCGTACCCACAGGATTAGCTTTATCCCGTAAGATTGCTCGCTCAATTATTGAACGCTACACCTCAGTTGAGGCTGTCAGGGACGAACAAGGCTTTGAAAACCTTTATAAGGGCAACTTCAAGGCAGATGGCTGGGAAATTGCGGCATCAGGTAGCCAAAACTTCTTTGATGTCCAAAATCAGAGTGTCCCAGTGCTAGGTGCAGGTGTTGGTAATAAGAATGTCGGACTTGGCGTTCTTTGGTTTACTCGCAAAAAATTCAAAAATTTCATTCTCAAGTTGGAGTGGAAAGCTTTTGACATTGAAGCCAATTCTGGTATCTTCCTAAGAACACTAGAACCCAAGGCTCTTGATGATAACTTCTATCACTCCAGCACCGAAATCCAAATTGACGATCGCGGTTACGATTTTCCCAACAACATCTACGGTAGCCCCTTACACAAGACCGGTGCAGTATACGAGGTTTTCCCTGCTCAACGATGGGCTGCCAAGGTAATCAGCCCGCGCAACTCTAGTAATCCTGGCTACTGGAACAGCTATGAAATCAGAGTTCAAGGCAATGAGATTGAGGTCAAACTGAATAACCAATTGGTTAGTGCAGGAACCTTCCCGGAACTCTTAGGATTTGCCGATCCTAGTGACGGTAAGAAGAAGCGTTCAGAAGGTTTCATTGGCTTGCAGTGCCATACCGAGGTCGTTCAGTTCCGTAATATTTGCATTAAGGAACTGTAATCTCAATGTAGTTGGTATACCCATTTCCAATATCGATTCTGGAAATTTAAGTCCGAACAGGACTTGTGATTCAGTAAAAGACCTCGACTAGACTAAAGACTTTGAACAGAAAGATGTGCGATCGCTCGCTGCTTTCCTTCCCGACTTTTTAAAGCGAAGTCGGGAATCTAACCAGAACAGCAAGCGATCGCGCTTTCGGGAAAGCACACAAAATATTTCAGGAGCAAATAATGCCATTAGACCTCAATTCAAACAAAGAACCAATTGACCAGAACGATCAACAATATCAAGATGTTCTTCAAGATTTGCAAGGTAACATTCTTACAGGACATGGAAGAAACAACTCTGTACAGATTTTCTTAACTTTTTCCAATACCAGGGAAGATTCAGGCAAACTTGCTGCACTTAGGCAATGGATTGCTCAATTTGCCGCTCAAGATATTACATCAGCCAAAAAGCAGTTAGATGATGCTGTTGCTTGGAGGGAGCAAAAAATTGATGGTGGTGTATTTGTACACTTCTCTTTATCTTCCTCAGGCTATGAAAAACTAGGTTTCCCTGATTCTATTCAACCGAAGGGTGCCAATCTTCAGAATCGAAAAAAACCTAATCCTACCGAAAACCAACTTAACGATGATTACGCTGATGTCTTCCAGAACGGTATGAAGACGCGACAGTATGCACTTATAGACCCACCAGTTAGCACTTGGGAGCCGGGATTTAAGGAAATTGATGCATTGATAATCATAGCAGCTAACGATCCGACATCTCTGAAAAACAAAGAATCAGAAGTTGTTCAAAAGCTGAATAATATTGCGGCGATCGCCACTATCGAACGAGCCAATACAGTACGTCGAAAGTTTCAAAATAGTCAAGAAGAGAGTGTTGTTGAGCATTTTGGCTTTACAGATGGTATCGGTCAACCGCTTTTCCTCAAGAAAGACGTAGATCGGGAAAACGGCGATACCGCCAAGAAACTATTCAGTGCTAGACTCAATCTTGTCTTGGTTCCAGATCCTTTTGGCACTCCAAATGTTAGCTTTGGTAGTTTTCTTGTCTTTCGCAAACTTGAGCAAAATGTTCAAGGATTCAAGAAGGCTGAAGTTGCCTTGGGTCAAGCATTAGGGGTTTCTCCTAAGCAGGCTGGTGCAATGGCAGTGGGACGTTTTGAAGATGGCACTCCACTTGTTATCAAGTCTAGTGACGGGGGTACTAACTTAAATAACTTTAGCTATTCTAGCGATCCTGTTGGACTAAAATGCCCATTCCAGTCGCATCTTCGCACGACCAATCCCCGAAACGAATCGGTCAGAAAAGGTGGACCTTTTGCCCAGAGCAAAGAACAAGAGCTAGGACATCGCATTACACGACGCGGAATGACCTATGGACCACTCAGCAACTTCTCTGGCAACCTCGATAATCTACCTAAGGGTGGTGTTGGGTTGCTATTTATGTGCTATCAATCCGATATCTGGGAACAGTTTGAGTTTATTCAGCGCTTCTGGAGCAATAATCCCAGATTCCTTGAACCCGATATGTCCAAGTCCCGCAATGTAGAAAATAAAAATTACGACAGAACTGGATTGGATGCAGTGAGTGGTCAAAGCTTACCTGGTCAGAGCGATCCGCTGATTAAAGAAGAGCCGAAGCCAGCGCAAAATTGGTTAAAAGACCGGGATCAACCAACCAAGAAAGCCGATGTCAACTTTGCAAACTTTGTCACACTCAAGGGGGGTGAGTACTTTTTCTCGCCAAGTATCAGTTTCCTGAAGAACTTGCCTAACCAACCTCGAAATTTCCCCACCCCGCCAATTCAACAACCCATACCTAGCAGAACATATGTTGTGGGGCAAGGTGACGATCTGTCGAAGATAGCTCAAAGAGCTTACGGAAATGAGAGTTTCTTCAACGTAATTTACAACGCTAACAAAAATGTGATTGGATCTAACCCTAATGCGATCTTCGCAGGGCAGATACTTTACATTCCCATACTGGAAGGAAACACTACACCCGTACCTGGTCAAACATATCTTGTGCAACAAGGTGACTATCTATTTTTGATAGCTGAGAGAGCTTATGGAGATGGCAATCTGCTCAATGTCATCTACGAGGCTAATCGAGATGTGATTGGACTCGACCCAACTGTGCTTGTACCTGGGCAAGTACTTCGCATTCCGCCAAGACCGTAATCAGAACTCTCGTAGTAAGCGATTTATCGCTTTTTAAGCGCTTACTACGACAAGACTTAGTAAAGTGCTAGTACCGCTGCGCGGAAGTCACGCATTCAAAAGTCTTATATGTCAAGGCTTTTGCCTGTTTGAAACTGTGCCGTACAAAAAAGCTGTTTCTGTGATTGGGTTTTAGATTTATTGACGCTCCCACCCCTTCAAGGGGTGGGATTCTCCGTTCAACCAGGTAAGGTAGGATGTATATACTCAAGTAAGGAATCCTTACATTTGATCGCAAAGGCTAGGAGGCAAGTCATGCTCGCCAAGTTAACTTCTAAAAATCAACTAACGCTGCCTAAAAGTATTACTCGTGAAATCGGTGAGGCTGAGTATTTTGAGGTAAAGGTGGAGGGGGGGCAAATTATTCTGACTCCTGTAAAAATTCAGCGGGCTGATGCGGTTCGATCTAAGCTGGCAGATTTAGGACTGAGTGAGCAGGATGTGGCTGATGCAGTGGCTTGGGCGCGTCAATCGTAATGGTTTGTCCACGGGTGGTAATTGATACTAATATCATTATCTAGGCGCTGATATTTGGGGGCAGAGTATCTAGGCTTCGTTTGGCATGGCAGGACGATCTCTTCACTCCGCTGGTTTCTAAAGCGACAACAACTGAGTTAATCCGAGTGCTGGCTTATCCAAAGTTTAAGCTCACGCCAACTGAGCAAGAAGATTTACTATCGGATTACATACTCTTTTGTGAAGCTGTAGCGATGCCTGACCGCTTGCCTGTAATTCCTGAATGTCGTGATCCGTTTGATCTGCCTTTTTTACTTTTGGCTGTGGTCAGTGAGGCTGATTATCTCGTGACGGGCGATCGCGATTTACTCAGTCTAAAAGATAATTTTTCTTGCCCGATTATCACGGCTGAAGATTTTCTAAATATTATTGATGGTCAGTCACCCTAATTTTTCCGGTGATGCCTAAATGGATTGAATTTTAAACGCAAAGAGACGCTGAGGAAGACGCAGAGGTTCGCAGAGTTTCACTATGAATTAATCTTTGCTAAGGTGTTATTATCGGCGTGGGTGTGGGTATAGATGTTGGTTTTAATGTGGGTGTTGATGTTGGTGTGGGTGTTGGTGTGGGTGTTAATATTGGGGTAGAAGTTTCGGTGGGTGTTGGTGTGGGGGATGGTGGTGGTGCGGGATTTTCGGCGGTGATGCTAAGTTGATAATCTAGTGGTTTTAATGCGGTGGAAACGACGACAAACTCATAATATCCGTCTTCTGGTAGTTCGGTTGACAAGGTGCGTTTTGTCGAATCTTCTAAAAATATGATTTTGCCAGAGGGGGAATAAATTGATAGCAAAACTTGGGAATTTGCTTGTAGTTTAATATCCATTAATTGATTCTTGGCAAGTTCGGCAATGAATACTTTGCCATCAGCAGCTTTAAGAGTACCGCTAACTGTTTTGCTGTTCGCACCTTTATCAAATACAAGTTTCTGCAAAGCCCTACCTGAAACGATCGCTTGAACTTTATCACTAACAAATCCTTGCCAAACTTGTCCGATGTATGTATTAGTAAACTTTTTACCTCGCTGTTCGGGAAATTGCTGATAAAATGCCGCATCGCCTAAATCATATAATGAACGGCTACCAACGTTGATTTTATTGACTTGGGCTTTATCGCGATCGCGTTGTGCAGCTGTATAATTTCCTAATTTTTGACGGGCATTTTTACTCAGTGGCGCAAGCTTATCTAACAATTCTGCGGCTGTTTTATCCCACTCGGCACGCAAACTCTCATCTTCAACATTATCGCTCAGTTTGCGCCCTTTTAAACTGGGATTTTTCTCCCAAAAGACTTGATTTACCAAGTTAACGTAAAAGTTGAAATCTATACCCAACTGTTGACGGCGATCGCTTAATTTTTCTTTACGTGCGCGTTCTTCGGTTGAATATTGCGCTAGGGGATCGGTTGGCTGATTATCCTTTGGTGTAACGCTGGGTGTAGGTTGCGCGATATCTTGTAAAGAATCTCCACCACGAGATAATATCAAGTTTGTTCCCAACCAACCAACACCAACAACCCCAGCTAAAGCCAATCCTACCAGCAAACTTTTGCCTGATGTCCATGAGTTTTTTGGCTGGGGAATATCGGGGGAGAGGGGAGGAGAGGGGGATACGGCTACAGTACCTTGAGTTTGTTGAGTCGGCGGATAGTTGACAGGTGAAGTGTTTAATGAATTCAAAACTTGACGCGCTGATTGAAAGCGATCGCCTGGTATGGGTGATAGCATTCTCTCTAACACCTGTTCTAAATTCGGACTAACAGTAACTTCCCTTCGCCATTTCCAAGTTAAAGTATGAGTATCAATTAATTCTTGCGGTTGTCTACCTGTCAGTAAAACTAACACCGTCGCCGCTAAAGCATACAAATCGCTGTGAGGAGATACCAGCCCGGTTTGCATCTGTTCAGAGGGTGCATATCCCACCTTCCCCAGTAGTGTTGCAGGTGGTGTCGCACCTGCACCGTGTTGATAATATTCAGAAGCGACGGCTGCGACTACTTGTTTCACCCCGCCAAAGTCAATTAAGATTGGTAATTGGTCAACGTTGCGAAGAATTAAGTTATCGGGGGAAATATCGCGGTGAATGACTCCCAAAGAGTGGATGTAATCCAAAACTGGCAGAAGTTGCAGTAATAATTGACGCACTTCCGCTTCACTAAACCGTAAACCTTGCTGTAAGCGAGTATTTAATAAAGCGTTGTAAGGTTGCCCTTCTACATAATCTTGCACCAAAAACAGGTATTCTTTACCCCCCAAATTGCTGCGAAACAATTCGCGGAAGCGGGGAATTTGCGGATGTTGCAATTTGTAAAGAACAGTTGCTTCTCGCTGAAACAATTCTTCAGCTTTTTGTAAAACGTAAGGAGTTTGAACTTGGGGAGAGAATTCTTTTAAAACACAAAGTTCCCGAAAGCGGTTGATATCTTCAGCTAAATGAGTGCGTCCGAATCCACCTTGACCGAGTAGACGTACAATAACATAGCGATCGCCTAGAGTTTGTCCCGCTTGGATACCCTGACTCACCAGATTTTGATTTATCTTTTCACCACAATGGAGACAAAAGCTACTACCAGCAGGGTTTTCGTGTCCCTTAGAACAATAAACGAGATTCATAATAATTTAGTTGCTTGTTAGTTGTTAGTTGATAGTTGATAGTTGATAGTTGATAGTTGATAGTTGATAGTTGATGGTTGATAGTTGATGGTTGATGGTTGATAGTTGATAGTTGATGGTTGATAGTTGTTGATCGAGGATTAACCACCATCCACTAAGTAGGTAGGCGTAATTAAATTTCAGAAGGCAGAAGGCAGGAGGCAGAAGGCAGAAGGCAACCCACCCTTACTCATAGTGGGATTGAAACAAGGACGTTTTATACCTCGCTGCAAGCCATCTTGAGTATAATTATTTGTTTCAACTGGGCTTTAAACCCACAAAGTAAGTTTTAATTGATACTCCTAACATAAGTGCCTTCTGCCCTCGAACTTCTGCCTTTCTTGTAAGATGTCCGAAGCGAGGAGGAACGACGAAGCAATCGCAGTGATTGGGATTGCTTCGTTCCTCTCTACGAGACGCTACGCGAACGCAATGACAAAACATTTTATATTTATTTCTGCCCATCCACCATCCACTAACCACCATCCACTAACCACCATCCACCATCCACCATCCACCATCCACTAACCACCATCCACCATCCACCATCCACTAACCACCATCCACTAACCACTATCAACTCCCGACTATTGTTGTATTTTACTAACTTGATCGGCAGCGATCGCATACCAAATTTGACCAAGAGTCTTTTGATTGAGTTTCCCACGTCGCTGACCGGGAAACAAGCGATCGAATTTTTGATTTGTGTCTCTGTTCAATTGACTGATTGTATAATCACCTAACTGTCCTGCTTGGGTTTTGCGTCTCCAAACGTCGTAATCTTGAGAACTGTAATTGCCTAACTTCCGACGCGATGCGTTACTGAGTTTAGCTTGTTCTAATTTATCTAGCAAGTCATCAGCTACACCGTACCATTCTTTGCGTAAAGCAGCATCTTCTGAGCTAGAAGTCAGAGCGCGTCCTTGTAATTCTGGCTTTTCAGTATAAAATAAATTATCTACAGTTCGAGTAAAAAATCCTTCAGGAATTTCTAATTCTTGACGGCGATTAACAATTTGACTTATATCTTTATTATTTGCGGGTTTATTTTCTGGATTTCCTCCCCCCGGTAATTTTGGTAGAGAAATTGAAGGGACAGATACAGAAAATGATGATACAGTACGAGCAACGGCATTTACTACTGCCCAAGTCCCAGCGAAAACTAAAACAACCGCAGTTGTGCCTATAAGACTAACAGCAAAAGGACGAAGCCAAATAGGTAAAGGTAAAGCACCGGCGACTAATTGCGTTCTTTTGTGAAGATTACTAACCACAGCACCAGCGCGTTGTCGCCCAGGAGCGGCTATCATAGTTTTCAGCTTGGTGATGTGTGGATTTGCAGCTTTGACAGCCATAGAAAACTTTAAATCTTTGAGAACTTCATTGGCTGTTTGATAGCGATCGCTTGGTTTATAAGCAAGCATCCTTTTTAACACAGCTTCTAGTTGCGAACTGACTTTAATTTCCTTTCCCCAACGCCAAACACCTTGATAGCTATCATAAAGATGTTGCGGTTCCTTACCTGTAAATAATACCAGGGATGTCACCGCCAAAGAGTACAAATCGCTACTAGGAAACGCTTTTCCCTGACGTAACTGTTCTTCTGGTGCGTAACCCTTTTTACCCAACAATGTGCGATTTCCACCCAACTGAGTAAACCAAAAACCCTTACTCGCAGGTAATTGCTTCACTCCTCCAAAATCAATCAACACCGGCAATTTATCAGAACTCCTCAAAATCAGATTATCAGGAGAAATATCGCGGTGAACGACATCTAGTGAGTGAATATATGACAACACAGGTAATATTTCTTGCAGAAGCTTAATTACTTCTTCCTCACTAAAAGTTTGACGTTCTAACAACTGATAATAATTTTCACCCTCCACATAATCTTGCACCAAAAAGAAAAAATCTTTATTACCTAACTTCGCTTGCAAAGAAGCGTGAAAACGGGGAATTTGCGGATGCTGAAGTTTCTTTAAAACACTTGCTTCGCGTTCAAATAATTCTTTCGCTTTTAATAAATCTTGTTGTGCTTCAACTTGGGGTGCAAACTCCTTCAGCACGCAATTTTCATTTGATTGATTTTTGTCCTCAGCCAAATAAGTGCGTCCAAAACCACCCTGCCCCAATTGTCGTAAAATATGATAGCGATTCTCCACCACCTTCCCCGTAGCAAGAGGTAACGGTTCACCGCAGTGGATGCAAAATCGGTTACTCTGATCATTTGCGTGTTGTTTACTGCAATAGACTTGCATAGTGCCCAAGTATGAATGAAGGGTTTTCTTTATTGCTACAACGAGAAAAGTCCCATTTACGCAAAATTATGAAAATGGGGGAGACGCGATTAATCGCGTCTGTACAAGAATGGGGGAGTGGGAAAACAAAGAATAAATTCCCCCTTGTCCCCTTGTCCCCTTGTCCCCCCCTCTCCCCATCTCCCCCAAACGAATAATCCTAAAAATATAAGTATCATGAACAGCGAATCACAACAGCAGCGGGCAGTAAAAGCTTTTCAAGAGTTTATAACTACACCTTTAGAAACCCTACTACAACGCCATATAAATAGTAAAAGCGAATCAGCAGCTTTGGCATTATTTCACGAAATCGCTGGTAACGTACCGGCTTACAAGACTTTTTTAGCACAACAGAATATAAATCCCGCTTCCATCCAAACCTTTGAGGATTTCCAAAAACTACCTTTGATTACCAAAGAAAATTATATCTCGCGTCATCCTTTAACTGATTTGTGTCGTAATGGGCAGTTACAAGCATGTGACATGATAGCGGCTTCTTCAGGTTCCACAGGTAAACCGACATTTTGGACACGTTTCTTCACAGATGAGCTACAAATTGCGAGCCGGTTTGAGCAGATATTTCATGACAGCTTTCATGCAGATTCCAAAAGCACTTTAGCTGTGGTTTGTTTCACTTTAGGAACCTGGGTAGGTGGAATGTTTACAACTAATTGTTGTCGCTATCTTGCCAGCAAAGGTTATCCTATCACTGTAATTACACCTGGTAACAAGAAAGAAGAAATATTGCGAGTTGTGCAAGAACTTGGTTCAGCTTTCGAGCAAGTTGTATTATTAGGATATCCGCCATTTTTGAAAGATGTAATTGATAGTGGTATTGCTCGTGGTGTGGAATGGCAGCAATATCAAGTTAAACTAGTTATGGCAGGAGAAGTATTTAGTGAAGAATGGCGCAGTTTAGTTGGTGAAAGAATTGGTTCACAAAATTTCTGTTACGATTCAGCATCACTTTATGGAACTGCGGATGCGGGTGTTTTGGCTAATGAAACACCTTTAAGTATTTGTATTCGTCGTTTTTTGGCAGAAAATCCTGATGCTGCGAAAGCTTTATTTGGGGAATCTCGTTTACCTACTTTGCTACAGTATGACCCGATCAGCCGCTTTTTTGAAGTTGAAAATGGCACGTTGTTTTTTTCGGGAGATAATGGTATTCCCTTGGTGCGTTATAACATTTTAGATACTGGGGGGATAATTAGTTATGATGCCATGTTGGAATTTTTGGCGGAGTGGGGATTTAACCCTGTGGCAGAGTTAGAAAATCAAGGTGTTAAAATGAACCCGCAGGCTGGAAGCCTGGGGCTACACGAACAAAGCCCGCCTTCGCGGGCTATACTGAGAGGGATTCATCAATTACCTTTTGTTTATGTTTTCGGACGTTCTAATTTTACGGTTTCTTATTTTGGGGCGAATATTTACCCAGAAAATGTCACGGTAGGATTAGAGCAACCTGTAATTAAAGAGTGGGTAACGGGTAAGTTTGTATTGCAGGTGAAGGAAGATGCAGACAAGAACCGCTTTTTATCTGTGGTTGTGGAGTTGGCGCCTGAGGTGGAAGGAAGTGAAGAGAAAAGTGAGGCGATCGCTCATTCAATTCTCTCACAATTAAAGCGCCTCAATAGCGAGTTTGCTAACTACGTCCCCCCAGAATATCAAATGCCAAAAGTGATATTAGCACCACTTGGCGATCCGGAATATTTCCCCGTTGGTGTGAAGCATCGTTATACACGCAAGTAGCAATTTTCGCAAAAGCTGATACTAAAAGCACTAAAAGTGAATTAGCAGTCTTGGCATTATTCGGTGTAAATTTTTGTATGACAATTTAAGATTTTTGTCAAAATCGAAATATTGGATTTTATTGAATAAAGCAAATTTGAATTTAGCAATTACACGTCCAACTCGCCCCATAAAAGGATAGTTCTCAAGTTGACTCACTGCACTTTGAATCCTGAAAATTGCTTCTTGTGCAGCTTTTGGACTGTCTTTTAGGATGTAATTATGGGCTTGTTCCAGATTACGCAGCGCACGACGTAGCCATTTAATCTGCATTAGTTAGCCTTGCAAATGTAGCTTTTACTTCCTCATCGCTTGCAAAGTCTCCTGCATCCGCTTCAGCAATCCCCTT
This sequence comes from [Scytonema hofmanni] UTEX 2349, assembly GCF_000582685.1. GTDB lineage: Bacteria > Cyanobacteriota > Cyanobacteriia > Cyanobacteriales > Nostocaceae > Hassallia > Hassallia hofmanni. The sequence goes on along the minus strand of NZ_KK073769.1, from coordinate 949,310 downwards.
AGTAATTTCTGCAATTTGCCACTGGTACATCTCTACATAAGCGGTTACTGCCTCATTCAGTACATAACTTCTATCACGATTTATTCCGGCTGCAATTGCATCAAGCGCCAGCTTTTTATCACTATCTATCCGAAAGGTAATGTTTTCTTTACTCATCGCTTTATTTCCTAAAAATACATTTGCATCACATTATATAACACTGTAGTGCAACGTTATATAATGTAATGCAATAGAGAAAACTAAAAAACCCGTCCAAACTAATATTTGAACGGGTTATTATTATTCACAACTGACTGAAAGTCAAGTGGAGGAAACACGACCTGCGTTCTTCTTGTGAAAACTTCTGAGATTACAAATCAGGAGGTAAAATCACTTGATCGATCGCATGAATAACGCCGTTACTACCTATGATATCTGCCTTCGTCACCTTAGCTTCATTAACGGTTACGCCAGCTTTCGGATCAACTTTAACGTTAATTGCACCGCCTTCAACGCTTTTCACTTCGCCAGATTTCAAATCAGCAGATAATACTTGACCTTTGACCACATGGTAAGTCAAAAGCTTGACCAATACTTCTTTGTTTTCTGGCTTCAACAAATCGCGCACCGCATCTTGTGGTAATTTAGCAAATGCCGCATCCGTGGGCGCAAAAATGGTGTAGTTATCTTTACCTTGTAAAATCTCTGTCAATCCAGCTGCTTTTAAAGCCTGAGTTAAAGTTTTAAAAGAGCCGTCTGCTTCTGCCAACGCTACCAAATTCTTACCTTGAGTGCTGGAACTTCCTCCAGGTGGATTAGTTGGGGTGGGTTTGTCGGTTGGGGGTTTTTGATTTTCGGGTACGGGTGGTGTTTCCGTAGTCGGTACTTGTGTTGGCTCTGGTGTAGGTGTAGCTTCCGGGGTGGTAGGGGTAGGTACAGTGGGGTTAGTTTGACCAGGTGCGGTGCGACCGCTACGATTATAAGGAGCCTCGTTGAAAATACTAGGGCTAGGATTTATACCGCCTCTTTGGTTACTCTGAGATACCGTGTTTTTCCCTGGTGCAGGCTTCTTCCCCTGTTTCGCTAATTCTGGCTTAGTCGGTGTATATTCAGCGTTTACCAAAACACGTTGACCCCGATTGTAGGGTGCCTGTGAGAAAACGCCAGGGTTAGGATTTAGTACCTCATTGGCTCTAGCCGAAAAAATCATGAGGAAACTAGCGCCGGTTGCTCCTACTAGTCCTGCTAACTTGGTCAGCAATTTTATGTTATAATCAACCTTCATAAATTTTGTTTGGCTTTATTTTCACACATTACATAAAGACTTATAACACTTCCCTACAGATAAAACTAACTAAAGAAGTAAGATTTTCTGTTGAAAATATGCGGTGGTGATAGGATTTCCTTAATCCGGAAATTATTACACTGAAGGTTAGAAGGTATCGCTTGTAGCAAATATAATATTAATCAAATTAAGTTTATCACGACTTTTGTGTAGGCGATCGCCCCACCGAATTTTCCCCTTCGGCTAATACCACATCACCCAAACAAAAAGCAAGTATTTAAGATAAAAGACTTTGCCTGATAGCAATCTCCACAGAAATCTCATTCAAAAATCAGCGTTAGTCTCGATTAGTTTGGCGCAAAATAAATTAATTAGTAATGAAAATTTATATTACTAAAGATACAATTGTAAAGTTGATAAACGCACCAATTATAAGGTAGGGAAGATGCTGGAATTATACCAATTTGAACTATCTCATTACTCAGAGAAAGTACGCCTCCTCCTTGATTATAAAGGATTAGCGTACCGCAAAATTGAAATTACACCTGGGATTGGACAAGTAGACCTCTTCCGATTAAGTGGTCAGCGACAAGTACCAGTGCTGAAAGATGGTAATAGATATATCTCAGATTCCACAGCGATCGCTAAGTATTTAGATTTAGAATATCCCGATCGCCCACTGATACCGAAAGATTCAAAGCAACGTGGTTTATGCTTAATGATGGAAGAATGGGCTGATGAGTCAATTGGTATCAAAAGTCGCAAAGCCTTATTTTCCGCGATTAGTCAAGACCAAAATTTCCGCAAGTCTCTATTACCGAGTTCGACACCAGATGTATTCAAAAGTCTGGTTCAAGGAGTACCAAACGATTTACTAAAAGTTTTGGGTGTTGGAGTAGGTTATACTCCAGATGTGGTACGTAGCGCCATGACCGACTTAAAGCAAGACTTAGAAGCACTGACGCTAATATTAGCTGAGAGTCCTTATTTAGTCGGAGACGAACCTACTTTAGCAGACTTTGCCGTGGCGGGATTGTCGATTTTGCTGAAGTTTCCCGATGGTCCCTATCTAGATTTACCAGTCAACCTGAGAGGTAAAGGTGTCCCAGAATTAGCAAATAATCCCCTTTACGAACCATTCTTCATTTGGCGCGATCGCCTTTATAGTCAATATCGCACACCATTAATATTTACTACTACCACAGGTAGTGCCCCAACTTCAATTGAAATTGATTAAAAGTTAGTGGATAGGTGTTAGTGGATAGTTGTTAAGAGTTAGTTGTTAGTGGATAGTTGTTAAGAGTTAGGAGTTAAGAGTTAGTAGTACTTTTTGACAATCAGCAACCAACACTCAACACCCAACAACGCTCCAACTATCCACTATCCATCAACAACTATCCACTATCCATCAACAAATATCCACTATCCACCAACAAATAAGATATGAATTTGGGACAACCGTTAGGTTCAGTAATAGAAGGTTCTCTCACAGATGGATTAGAAGTAAGATTACATCCGGATATTTCGGTTGAAGATATGCGGGTAGGTAAATTTTTAGTCGTGCAAGGAATGCGATCGCGTTTTTTCTGTATGCTGACAGATGTAGCGCTAGGAACTGCTAACCAAAGAATTATCGCTAATCCTCCAAATTGGGAAGATACATTTTTAAGAGAAGTTTTAGCTGGAAGTGGTACTTATGGAACTATCAACCTCTCACCGATGTTGATGTTCACTCCCGAAAATAATGAAACTTATTCAGCTACAAATGGCAAATCTGTTAATCCCTTTGTACCATCGACGACGGGTTTAGCATCTTTTCAACCCCAAACCAGCACGACGATGGAACTGTTACCAGTTAAAACTATTCCCAGTCACTTTAGCCAAGTTTACGAAGCGAATGAAGACGATTTTCGTCGAGTATTTGGTTGGGAAGACGATCCGCAAAGAAAAAATTTCTCCATTGGGAAACCCCTGGATATGGATGTTCCAGTTTGCATCGATTTAAATCGTTTTGTTGAACGCAGTAATGGCGTTTTTGGTAAATCTGGTACTGGAAAATCGTTTTTAACACGCTTACTTTTAGCTGGTGTAATTCGCAAAAGCGCAGCAGTTAACTTAATTTTTGATATGCATTCTGAGTATGGTTGGGAAGCTGTAGCAGAAGGTAAAAATGTCAATACTGTTAAAGGTTTAAAACAGTTATTTCCATCTCAAGTTGAAGTTTACACTCTTGATCCAGAATCTACAAAACGTCGGGGTGTAAGGGATGCACAAGAACTATATTTAAGTTACGACCAAATCGATGTCGAAGATATTAAGTTATGCAGTCGGGATTTAGGGCTGTCGGATGCAGCATTAGATAATGCTAATATTTTGTACTCCGAATTCGGGAAATCTTGGATTGTCCAATTACTGAGCATGACGAATGACGAAATCGAGATGTTCTGCGATGAAAAGCGCGGACATAAAGGTTCGATTATGGCTTTGCAACGCAAACTTTTGCGGATGGACAGTTTAAAGTATATCCGAGCGGCTTGCCCGCAAAACTACATCGACAAGATTTTGCAATGTTTGGAAGCAGGGAAAAATGTTGTGATAGAATTTGGTTCCCAATCCAACATGCTTTCTTACATGTTGGTGACGAACATGATTACCAAACGCATTCACGAGAAGTATGTCAAAAAAGCTGACAAGTTCTTGCAAAGTAAAAATCCATGCGATCGCCCAATGCCATTAATGATTACCATTGAGGAAGCACACCGCTTTCTTGACCCGGCTATTGTCCAAAGTACCATCTTTGGCACCATCGCCCGCGAATTGCGGAAATATTTCGTTACACTTCTGGTGGTCGATCAACGTCCTTCAGGCATAGATAATGAAGTTATGTCTCAAATTGGCACCCGCATCACCGCTTTGCTCAATGATGAAAAAGACATCGACGCGATTTTTACAGGTGTCTCTGGTGGTGGTGGTTTGCGATCGGTCTTAGCCAAGTTAGACTCAAAGCAACAAGCTTTAATTTTAGGACACGCCGTACCCATGCCTGTAGTGGTGCGTACCCGTCCTTATGATTCAACTTTCTATGCAGAAATTGGTGATATCGCTTGGGAAGAAAAGCCAGACGCAGAAGTCTTTGCTGCTGCTGAACTAGCTAAAGCCGATCTTGGGTTTTAATTTGGGGCAATGGGCATCGTCCAAGTGGGCATGAAAAAATCCTATCATAACGCGCATTACTTTCAACAATATCTTCGTTTGATAACCAGTAAGTTCGATTATTCTACCTTAGAACGTAAAGATCCCAAATGGGTTCTATAGGAGAGCAACAGCGTCTTGTTTTCGCAAGACTTTTACTTAATCAACCTCGTTATGCCTTTTTGGATGAAGCAACCAGCGCTTTGGATCAGCAAAATGAGAAGCATCTTTACCAACAGCTACAAAAAACTAAGATAACCTTTATCACTGTTGGTCATCGTCAGAGTTTAGTGAACTATCACCAGCGAGTTTTAGAGATATTTAATGATTCTAGCTGGCGATTAATAACAGTGCAAGATTGGCACTGCATAAATGCGGGATGAATTGGATGCTAAGACGCTTGGGAATAATTAGTATTAATATCGCCTCCAACGCCTCAAAGAAGTTCAAGTCGTATATCGTTGCAAGCATTCCAACAGTGCTAATATATCTGGCATGGGCTTTCTGTGGCGATTGAGTTGTAGTTGTGGTAAACAATAACTCTACTACGTCCAGCCGTCTTTATTTTGGCGAAGGTATTGTTTCAAAGGACTTCTTTAATTCCCCCAATCAAGCGTGCCCATTGCCCCATTTCGTAATATTACAATTAATCAGTTCGGTTATCCGGCTAATTTCAGGCACTCGCGAGAGGGGTTTTAGCGTCACTATATATATAGTAAGGGCACAAAACAATTTTTCGCCATTTTTTTGGCAAATAAGCAGTTTTGCATTATAATAGAAAGATTTATCTGAGCTACTTTACTATCCGACTAATTTGTCGTAATATTAAATAAGTAGAACTCATACTGACTTCGTATTTTTCGGGTCGCTGCTAAGGAGTGAGGACGAAAAGAAATCAAGGGAAATAAAGAGCGCGTACTTCTAACGACTTAAATGTTTAGGGAGGATAGGAAAACCTATCTAAAGGGAGCACCGTCTTGACAAAACTTGTACTAATATGATTGTCTTCGGTAGTTCATAATGTGGTGAGATCAAAACACAATCTTTCCCCATCAACCCTAGTAATTAAATATTCATTGTGTTTACGGACGAGAGGACCACGCACCAATGCCTACTGTTAACACCCAAACTGAAAACACTAACACCAAATTCACGGCTGATATGGTGCGAACCTATCTCCGCGAGATTGGTCGTGTACCACTGCTAACCCGTGACCAAGAAATCATCTTTGGGAAGCAGGTGCAACACATGATGAAGTTAGTGGAAGCCAAAGAGGCTTTAGAAAAGAAACAGCAACGTGAAATTAGCTTAGAAGAGTGGGCAAGCCATGTTAATCTCCCAGAGGGAGAGGTTACACAGCTTGTGCATCAAGGTAAGCGAGCAAAGCAAAAGATGATTGAAGCGAATTTGCGCTTAGTCGTTGCTATTGCGAAAAAATACCAAAAGCGGAATATGGAGTTTCTGGATTTGATCCAAGAAGGAACTCTAGGACTAGAAAGAGGTGTAGAGAAGTTTGACCCGACACGGGGTTATAAGTTCTCGACTTACGCTTACTGGTGGATTCGTCAAGCGATTACGCGGGCGATCGCTCAACAAGGTCGGACAATTCGCTTACCGATCCACATCACCGAAAAGCTGAACAAAATCAAAAAGGTACAGCGCGAACTAGCTCAAAAATATGGGCGATCGCCAACACCAGCAGAAATTGCCAAAGAACTTGAGCTAGAACCGGCTCAAATTCGCGAATACCTGAATATGGCACGTCAGCCAGTTTCTTTGGATGTACGCGTCGGCGATAATCAAGATACTGAGTTGCAAGAAATGCTCGAAGATGATGGACCATCACCTGAGTATTACATGACGCAAGAATTCTTGCGTCAAGACTTGAACACTCTTCTGGCTGAACTCACCCCCCAACAGCGAGAAGTTTTAGCTTTGCGCTTTGGTTTAGAAGATGGTAACGAAATGTCTCTGGCGAAAGTTGGCGAACGCTTAAGTCTTAGCCGTGAGCGCGTCCGCCAATTAGAGCATCAAGCCCTTGCTCATCTGCGTCGTCGTCGCGCAAATGTTAAAGAGTACGTTGCTAGCTAGTTATAAGCTCATCGCTCTAGGCGACGCGCCTCCTGAATTCAGGGGGCGATTTTTTTAGCTAAAAAATAGAAAAGAAAAAAATATCAGGGATTTTCCGTAAACCTCACCCCAGCGAGTGAATTTACACAAGTGAAGTGAAAATCGCTTAAACGATGGTATTTTCTGATTAAAACTAAAAAATATTTCATCAAAGTGTATTGTTCCGCACAATATAAATCAATCCTTTGACAGAGCCTTGATGCCTAAATACTTGGTTACGGTTTAAATAGGTGGCGAAATAAGTAGTTATTTTAACAGGAGAATTTGGGTGCTATATATATGAATAAATTTCTTTACCCTGGCAAATGGACAATTCCCCTCGTTGGTTTAGTTATAACGGCTGGTGTTATTGCTGAACAGGCTAAACCAGCTTTGAGTAACCAAATAGAAACAGTACAAACATCAACGTTGGCTACGGATTTGCTGCTTGTTTCCAGAAACGCTGTTTTGCAACAAAGACAAATCCAGGCTGATGACGAAAAAGTTTCTTTATCTGGAACTACTACACAACTTACCGAAACTCAAAAAGCAACAAAAAAGGCTGCAGTTCCCACCACGAAGTTTCCCAAACAAGATGGCGTTTATCTCTACGGTCAGTCGCTACAACCAAACCAACTTGGGCAAGGATATATTGTATTTCAGAAGCGCCAAAATCAGGTGATGGGTGCGTTGTATATGCCGAGTTCTGAGTTTAGTTGTTTTCAGGGCAATATTGACTCCTCAGGAGAGTTGGCAATGACGGTGACTGCACCTGGTGGAGGAGGTATAGAAGAGGTAGCTACGGCAAATATACTACCGAAACTAGATGTAGATCAGCCAATGACTTATGCCTACTCAGTAGCATTACAAGACTATCATCAATTAAATACTGTCAGTGAAGGCGATCGCCAAATTTTGCAGAAGTGCAATCAAGCTTTAAATGGCGGATATGGTTCATTGAATGAACGATGAATAATTAGTTTTGGCATCATTGATCGTTCATCACTTACTCATCAAAACTCAATTCCCGCTTGCGCTTTTATGCCTTGATCGCGAAAAGGATGCTTTACTAAAGTCATTTCTGTGACTAAATCGGCTCGTTCAATTAAAGCCGCTGGTGCGCCTCTACCTGTAAGAATAACGTGTTTGTCGAGTGGTTTTTCCTGCAAACCTCTTAAAATTTCGTCAACTTGTAAATAACCCATTTTCACAGCGATATTAATTTCATCTAACAGCACCAGCTTAAAGTCTGGATGGCGGATGTATTCTAATGATTTTTGCCAAGCTTCATAAGCTTTATCGAGGTCGCGATCGCGGTCTTGAGTTTCCCAGGTAAAACCTTCGCCCATAGCATGAAATTCTAACTGGTCTTGCCACATACTGAAAACCTTTTTTTCTGAAGGTTCCCAGGCACCTTTGATAAATTGGACGATCGCTACTTTATATCCATGACCGAGCGATCGTAATACCATCCCCAACGCCGCAGTCGTTTTTCCCTTACCATTGCCGGTATTAATAATAACTAAGCCTTTTTCTGGGACAGCATTTGCGATTCGTTTATCTTGAACTTCCTTACGGCGCTGCATTTTTTGACGATACTGCTCATCCGTTAAAGAAGAAGTTATTACTTCATCGATTAAACGGTCAATCTCTGGGTCTGAGTTAAATTCTGTTGTGGTATCGGGTTTCATCAATTTCTGTAAATTACTCTCAACGACTAATAAAATAGACTTCTTTCACTTATTCGGAAAAAGGGAAAAGAAGTAAGAAAAATCTTTCTCTTTTAACCTTTACTTTTGTCACCATTTGTACTGGAAGAGGTTTAATAAAATAAAATTCGGTTGTTTTTACCATTTTAATTAAATGGCATTATTGGATATGTTCAGTGAGACTACCAGGAAAAATGTTGATCCAGTGTTAGCTTTATTACTGATACTTTCCACCAAGCAAACAAACCTATATAATATACAAACTCAATCCTCAACTTTAGACCCTTATTGCTATTCTAAAGAATTTGATAAATTCACTCTAGAACTTTAACTAATTTCTTAAATAGTAGCGTTTCGCCCCTTCAGGTGGAGACTTGGCACTCAGTTGATGTGGGTGGCTTATTTGGGTCAAATGCAGCAGTCGTGCAACTAAACGCTCATAGTGGGAATTCACTGTAGAATAACAACAAAGTAATGCTACAAGTAAGTCGGCACAAATAAACCGAACTATATAAGAGAATGTAAAAAAATCAAAATCCTTGGGATTGCTTCGTTCCACTCGCTTCGGACATACCTTGAAATTTTCACACCTACTTACTTAGCGTTTACTTTAGCCGAAAAAGTTCAGCAACTTAATTTGAATGTTAGTCTCAGGACCTGCGACTAGAAACGCAGAATCGGCAAATTTTGGCGCACCTGTGAGAATTTTTGGGTTTTGAGAAAAGCCAAACTCTTCTGTGGGAATACCGAACGGATTTCGATTGAGAATACCGTCACCGTTGGCATCATGAAAAGCAGCGATCGCATAATTTCCGGCTTTTAAGTTGTCAAATTTAACTGTCAGGGGTATTTTTTCTAGTTTGACACAACGGGCAGCCACCGCGCGATCGCTGCTGCTAGGAAATCCTCGTCCACCTGAAAACAAACTCAAGCAAACTTGTCCCCGCTGGCTTTTAAATCCGTTAATCGTCACAGTCAGGCTACTATTTGACACTGCTTTTGCTTCTTGTAAAGCTGTCAAGCTGATAACAGCGGTTAGAAGTAAAAGGCTTTTCAAACTACGTTGCATCTTTATTGACTCCTATATAAAACACTACAATTTTAGGCAGTAATTTGATTAAAACCATAATTATTTGCCGATTCCAGTCGCAAAGACTACTCACACAGATGGTATAATAAAGCTGGTAATTTTGAGATAGTTTATAAATAGACGAGAAAGGCGATCGCTATAGTTCCGAGATTTTTCTCGAATTAATAGACATCGACCGAATTTAAATATGCGTTGCCCGAACCCTTGATTAGACGTAGCACTTGGTAGTCTCTACGTATGACTCTGGAGATGTCTAATAGACATAGGCATAGAAATTAAATATGCGTTATCTAAAACCATTGTAAAGACGTAGCACTTGGTAGTCTCTACATTAGACATCTGGTAGAAACTAATTATGCGTTGCCCGAAACCATTGATTAGACGTAGCACTTGGTAGTCTCTACCTATGACTCTGGAGATGTCTATTATTTTTCACACCTATGTCTAATCGATATCTGCTCAGTTAAACAAAATCAAATTAAGCACATATTTTGACTGATGGGGTCAAAACCTCTAGCAAATCGGGTACTTTCGTCGTAAAAAGCACCACTAAAATTAGCACCGTACAGCTTAACATTATTTAGTTTGGCTCCTCGCAGATTAGCTTGACTTAAATTCGCTCCGCTGAGGTTAGCTCCAGTTAAGTTAGCTCTGGATAAATTAGCTCCCTCAAAATTGGCTCCCCATAATTTTGCTTTGGCTAAATTATTAAACTCAGCGAGACTGTCACCAGCCCCGCTGGTCTTCAAAACCGTGCTTGAGACTTTCACCTCACACGGCTCCTCAATGATTTTGGCGCTTTGTCATGCGTACCTCATTACCCATTTATCCTCAACTTTCTCAAGTCTTCTGGTGGGTTTAGGCTCGGCACTATTACAGCCGGATTTTGTGCCAAGACTGCCATCGCTGGCTGTCTTTGTATCATGGCAATGTCTGTGTAGGAGTTGCCAGTTCTCGTAAGAATCCTTTCCACCTTGCGATTTTGGGATTCTGTGGTCAACTTCCATAACATCGTTTTCGCGGAAAAATAGTCCGCAGTGGGCGCACTTCCCTTCTTGCATTTTCAGGAGTTTTGATACCTTACTTGGCATTTCGGGGTTTTTTCCCATTCTTTTACTCCAATAAACTAGGTTTCCGTCGTATGGAGACGATTCGTCTTTAACTTTTACATGACGCACTATTGGGGTGTCGGCATGGTCTAATAACCGGAGTGGGTTTGTCCCTTCCTCCCTGGTTGCGAATACCCAGTTATCACCGTTTATATGGTGCCAATATTTCTTTGACACCCATGCCCCGCTTTTTAAGGGGTGACGGCGTTTTGCCCAAGCTACAAGCTTTTGGTGCGTGAGGTCATCGATATCTGAGTAAGCCATCTTGCTTACTACAGTCGCGTAGTAGTTAGCCCACCCCCTAATGATTGGGTTTAATCGGCTGATTAGCGCCGCTTGCGGTGCTGCCTTATGAGCGTCAATTAAACTAGCGATTTGGTCGTAATGTACCTTTTGCTTCTGCTTACTTGGGGTGATGATTGTTTTAAAACCTTGTTTCGAGTGATACTTTCCTATGGGAAATTGTTGTATCGTAAAGCCAAGAAAATCGAATCCCGGCTTTTCTTGCTCATACTGGTTGAGAGTGTGAGCAAGTCTCGTTTTACTCGGTTTTAATTCCAACCCCATGCCTTGTAACCATTCAGAGATAATCTCTCTGCATCTTTGAACAACGGTTATGTCTTCGTGGAGAATTACGAAGTCATCGGCGTAACGGATTAGGCTAAGGCTCCTGCGATTATTTCGCTTTCTTCCTTTTAGCGTTTCCGCGTATTGCTTAATCCGTTTTTCCATCCCGTGGAGGGCTATATTTGCCAATAGAGGAGAAATGACCCCTCCCTGTGGCGTTCCCTCAGATGTTGGAAACAACTGCTTTCCATCCATCACTCCCGCTTTTAACCACGCTTGAACTTGTCGGCGTAAGGTGGGGAATGTATTTAATTTTATTAGCAGTGCTTCATGGTCAATGCGGTCGAAGCATTTAGCAATATCAGCATCTAGCACAAATTTAGGTTTGTGGTTAATTGCGACATATATTGCTCCAACTGCATCATGGCACGAGCGTCCTGGTCTAAACCCGTATGAATTGGGTTCAAATCGCGCTTCCCATTCTGGCTCTATTGCCATTTTGACAAGTGCTTGCAAGGCTCGGTCGTTCATTGTCGGGATGCCTAATGGTCGTTTCTCCTCTGTCCCCGGTTTTGGTATCCATACTCTCCGGGTTGGTGCGACTTTTGAGCTTAATTTGAGATTGGCAACCAGGGTGAGGCGTTGCTTTGGGGTCAGGCTTTTCAACCCATCCACTCCAGCCGTCTTCTTACCTTGATTGTCTTGTGTAACCCGTCTGACCGCTAATACCTTTGCTGCCCAAGACTTCATCAACGTCTTTTGGAGTCTGCGAAATGCTTTCACATCGCCACGAATTGAGGCTCGATAAATTCTCTTTTGGAGCTTGTAAACCTTGCGTTCTAGCTTTCGCCAATTCACTTGGTTCCATTCCACCGTAGTCTTTAAACTCGTTTTAGACATATATACTCATTACTTGAGACTTTATCTTCCAAATCATCGTGAGTCTGTCTGCATATCCTGGGCGTTACCCCAAGCATTCGCTTCTGACTCGATCTCTCCTCCTCGCTACATACGGTTAGCACCTACTCAAGTATTCGACCTCTTGAGAGTAAGCGAGAGGTTATCTCGTTCCGAATATCCATATTGTGTACCTTTAGAGTGATGCTATTCGCCGGGTTTATTGGAGGTGCTTATTGGTCAAAGAACTACTTGCCAACTCCTTATCCTTTGCCTTTTGGCTCCAGCGCTTCAGCCTTATTTCGCTGGTTCTTAATAACGACGATTCAAACGCATCTTCAAGCCGAGGCTTTACTCATGGGTACTTTTGCTCGATGGATACCGAATTAGGCTTTCAGTATTACCACCTTTCATCCCCGCTTCAGGCGTTGATGGCTAGTCTCGAACCTGGGGGAAGTGCTTTCACCGCTGCACCTGCGGGGTAGGTTTTTCACCTACATGGACATTCAGTTGTCAAGGTTCATACCTTGCGGCTAATCCCCCTAATCCTTTACTAGGATTGGTTTCTAACCAACGATTCGCACAGCTCCACTTAAGTTTGCAGCCCATAAATTGATTCCGGGTAAATAAGCTTTAATTAGCTTAACTCCACTTAAATCTGCTATAGAGAAATCTCTCTCGCCTGCGATATAACGCCGTTTAAGTTCATCTGCATTCATTTTTACCTGTTAATAATTGCATAATTTTGTTTGCAAATACCAATTTATCGTACCTTAATTATTCTGGGTGTTGTCAAATTTTGGTGGCGATCGCCTGTGACAGTTGCGTAATATCAAGTCCGGATAATTAGTTATGATTCCCAGTCCATCATGCAGATATCAGTGGAGATTTCCCACTGTTTTCGTTGGGGGGTTGACTACAAATAGACATAAAAGTGAAAATGAACTATGCGTTGTCCACAACCCTTGTAGAGACTACCAAGTGCTACGTCTCTACATTCATTTTCACTCCTATGTCTAATGAGAACAACTGACCCTATATAGAAAGGTAAGACCGTCTCAATTGCCAGGTCAGTTCTCGATTGACTTCACTCTTAATTCGCACACCCCGTTCGCAGTGTTCTAAGGTAATATCGTCCACGTAGAACTTCACGCTAAAATTTCGCTCTGATTGCTGAATTTCGCTAACCCAAATTTTAGGTTCTTGCCATTCATTGCGGGTAGTTTTGAAATTTTCCTGCATCCACATCCGTAGAGATGTCATGGCATTATCCAAGCGAGTATCGTCTGATGAAGTCTTACTAACTTTCACAAAAAGTTTGTTCATCTTGATCTTCAGCAGATTAATCTTTTGCTCCCAATACTTTGGTAGCTGAATTCGATCCTCATGGAGTAAATCCGGATCTTTTAACCAAGATTGATACCAACAGCGGATTAAACCAATCAGCGCTCCTTCGGCAGCAACTGCTTCGGGGGATTCCTCCAACCACACACGTTTGCTCCTCACTAAGCGGTCAGACAATACCTCCATCCCAATCATTTGACAAACATCCATAAAAATGCGTTGAAGGTTTCTAATCTCTTCTTTATCTAAACCTCCATCTTCCATGCGACTAATTTTATCTGAAAGATCATCAAATGCTTGTTCCACCTTTGCTAACAAAGTATTGACCTGCTTCTCAGCCAATAATCGCAACTGCCCAGCTTCTCGCTTCTGAATTGCTTTAGTCGGCTCCTCTGACATTCCAAAATATTCATTCAGCATTTGAAGCTTGCGATCCACATTGCCTAATGTATCCGGATGAGCAAGAATAACTGACTGCATCAGTTCAATCACACGAGCTGGATCGGCATCACTCTTTACAGGAAAAGAAAGGGTGTAGTAGTAATGGGCTGTGGGACGACTTAAGTTAAGAATCGATTTAGTTTGAATTGAATTGTTGGGTACATATAAATCGCAGTGTTGATCAATTACATACAAAGTAGTCAACCGTAACCCAACTTTTTTGATGATTGCTGATTTTCCATCCCCAAGAGTCACGACATCACCAAAGCGGAAGGGAGAATCAATCAATAACACCACACCAGCAAAAAAATTCCCCAAGATATCTTGTAGGGCAAAACCGAGAATAAAGGCTACTCCTCCCACAGCAACCCACAATCCAGTTAAATTTAGACCAAAAGCTTGAAGTGATAATAAACCTCCAGTTAGATAGACAATCACTGGCAAGATATTTTGCAGGAGTGGTACTAAGACATCATCCCACTGCGCCTCACTTTTCTCGGCAAATTCCACTAGATAGTAAACAACTACTTCGGTCAGAAAACTAACTAGCCAGAAAGTTAGTGTAATGATGATGATTGCAGAGAAACTTTTCTGAACTGTTGTCAGGAATGTAGTTGTTCCTAGTGACACTAAAAAGAGTTTCAGGCTTAGAAGAATACTAATAATTAAGGCGGGGATTTTAGAGACATTCAGCGTCATAATCGCTGCATCTGAGCGGAATCGACGAAACCAGATGCGAAGAATATAAAAGATAAAAATATACGATACAAGGATTACAATTGCATTGATTACTAATGTCTTCCAAGGACTCGCAAGCGGAATTGAAGGCAAATCTTGTTTAACCTGTGCAATGATATTTTGAAAGTTTGAGAAATTATTCATCATTGTAGTTGACTATTGGCACAATATGTTTACTTAAGGTTTCTGATTTTATCAAGAAAGACAGAGGGCAGAAGGCAACTATGGTCAAGGTAAATTACTTATAAATTGCCAAAACAAATTCTAATTATGTATTTTGCATGATGACATTAAGGCTATTATGTATTGTGATACTACCACATCAGTGTAGATATAGAAATCAGATTTTATTTTTGTAGGACTTACGCAAAAGTTCTCTCTCTTCCTCATTCCTTTGTCAACTCTGCGTAGGAGTGCAGTTCGTTTTTTCATTAAGAAACCGTAAGTTCTATTAAAATCGTCAAAAAGCCTGAATTATAAGCTTTTTGAATGCGTGACTTCGGGCTTGGCAGACTACTAGCCATTTTTCTAGGATAGATTCTCCCCATTTTTCTGATGCCACCTGCGAAAACAAAACGGCAAAATATGAGCATCTAGGAACGTTTAAAGGAGAAATTGGATGTCTTCATTAGTGGCTCTGTCCAACAATTTAGCCGATATCGTAGAGCAGGTTGGGAGTGCTGTTGTTGCTGTGAACGCTGGCGCCCGCATTTCCCCTAGCGGAATTCACTGGCGAGATGGTATCATCGTTACCTCTGACGAGTCGCTACAACGCTATGAAGAAATTACTGTCACCACTACAGATAATCGAACAGTTGCAGCTAAAATCTTGGGTCATGATTCCAGCACCGATGTAGCTGTCTTTCAGCTACAAAACGTAGAAATCCCAGTGGCGAAAATTGGCGACGCAACAACACTCAAAGTTGGTCATTTAGTACTTGGATTAGCAAGAAGTAGCGAGGGTGACTTAAAAGCGGCTATGGGTGCAGTGAGTGTTGTTAGTGGTGCTTGGCGAAGCATGAGCGGTGGTAATATTGACTCGTTCATCCGTCCAGATATCACTTTCTACGCTGGCTTTGCAGGTGGACCCCTCGTAGATGCTGCTGGTTTCGTGGTAGGAATGAATACATCGGGGCGGCGTGGTACTGCTTTAACTATCCCCGCTTCTACAGTAAATCGTGTGGTTGACCAATTAATTGCCAAAGGACGCATTCCACGGGGCTATTTGGGATTGGGAATGCAACCTGTACGTTTACCTGCAAACTTGAAAAGCGCCTTAAATTTAACTTCTGCTGGTGGGGTGATTGTCGTCAATGTTGAGACAAACGGACCTGCTGACAAGGCAGGTGTGCTGCTTGGGGATGTATTGGTAGCTTTCGATAATACTTCTGTCAGCGATACCGGTGATGTGCTGGCATTGCTGAATAATAGCGATCGCGTTGGTAAAACTGTTTCTGTGCAAATTGTACGCGGTGGAGTTTTGCAAGAGATAGCGATCGCGATCGGCGAAAAACCGGTTGAGTAACTATTCCAACTTCAAAAATCACAATTTCCCCAATATGACTATCACAGCAATAACTGATGAATTAGCACTCCTAGCTGCTAAACTACGTAATATTACTGTAAAAGTGCGTAGCGGTTCTTTAGGAAGCGGTTCCGGTGTCATCTGGCAACCTGACGGCTTAATCATCACTAATGCCCATGTCGCTACCAGCAACAAGACGACTGTCGAATTGTCAGATGGACGCATATTTGATGCAGTACGGACACACTTCGATCCACAGCAGGATTTAGCAGCTTTGAAAATTGCTGCTACTGACTTAAATGCCGCAACCATTGGTGATGCAGATGCCCTACGAGTGGGTGAATTAGTCTCTTCTGTGGGTAATCCTTTTGGTGACAGTGGTGCAGTCACAATCGGCATTATCCACACAAATAATCAGCGTTTGGTAATGGCTGATATTCAACTGTATCCTGGCAATTCTGGCGGTCCGCTTGCCGATTGTCTCGGTCGCGTTGTCGGAATTAATACCATGATTGCCAACAATTTGGCTGTGGCAATATCAAGCTCAACTGTCAAGCGTTTTCTAGATGGAAATCGTCGAAAGCTGGGGGTGACTTTACAACCTGTACTGGTAAAACGCAGCTTGGGCTTATTAATTTTATCTGTGCATTCTCAAAGTGTTGCTGAAGCTGCTGGTTTGCGAGTTGGTGATGTGTTGATTGGGGTTTCGGGGCAATTATTCTCTCAACCGAATGATTTAAGCAACTATCTTAATCAAAGCGACAGTAAATCACTACCATTACAAGTTCTGCGTGGTGGGCAACAATACATTTTTTATGTTGTGTTGCAAGATGGGAAAACTGCTGTGGAGGTAACATGATTCGGGTGATGGTAGTTGCACCTTCCCCCGTGGTGCGGGCAGGTTTGTCAGCTGTGCTGACAAGCAACCCTCAACTGACGGTAGTAGGTAGTGTATCTGACTTGGATGCACTCTTGGGGGAAGTTGGGCAATTACAACCACAGGTGGTGCTGTTAGATTTGAGCGGCAACCTTCAACAATCAGTCTGGGAAAAATTGCTTTCCATGCAAGAGGAGCAATACTCATCACCAATTATTGTTATTGCTGACGAACTTGACAGCATCAACTTAGAAGTAGCACTGCGTTCTGGTATACGGGGCATTTTACCAGATAGCAGCACAGAGTCAGAGATTATCGCGGCTGTCGAGGCGATCGCTTTTGGTTTAATTGTCTTACACCCCGATGCAGTTGAGTTGCTTCCTCTCAAAGAGTTGATGCGGGAAAAAGTGACGCTCACACCGATGCAAACATTGACACCAAGAGAGATAGAGGTTTTAGAAATGCTCGGTTCTGGTTTGGGAAATAAAGCGATCGCCAAGCGTTTGCATATCTCCGAGCATACCGTCAAGTTTCATGTCTCATCCATATTTGGCAAGCTAGGGGTTTCGTCTCGCACCGAGGCTGTAACTGTTGGTGTCCGACTGGGTTTGATTATGCTTTAATATCAAGTCTTTGGCAGGTTTGCCCCACCTGCCTTTTTCTCAAACACAAAAACAAATTTCCCAGCTCTTCATTACTCTTTAAAAAACGAAGGACAAATACACCACTTCTTTATCAATAATTCGTTTCTTCACAAATATTAGTTCGTATACCTTGTTTATCTTTACCTTTACGGAAGTAAAAGTACTCACTTTTATATTAAGTTAGTTAGATATGTAACATTTTAAGCAAAAAAGCAAATTCCGTAAATATAGCCTATTTTTTGTATTTACTAAGTCACATAATAGGCTCAAGACACGGAAAACGACAAGAGCCAAACATGATGTTTATCAAAAAAATTGCTTCAATTGCTGCTTTATCTTTAAGTGCGATCGCTTCCATTTCCTACGCCGGTTCAGCTCACGCTCTCGGATTTACCTACAGTGCTGGTGCTTACCGCGATAGTGCAGTTAAAAATCAAGGTGCTTTTTCTGAACAAGTAAACAACAAAGGTTATACAACCCTTGATTTCAATGATGGCAAAGCACCGAACAGCGATGGAGTAAAATATACTTTCTCTCAAGGTACTTATTCTACGACAGCTCTTTCTGGGCAAACTGGTATTTACAGTGACAAGTGGGCACCTTCTGGTGTTGTGGGAACAGACGTAAATTACTCCAACTATTTAGCTGTTTTCAAAGGTAACACTGTCACCATCGAAAACACAAAAAATAAGGTTTTCAACTACTTCGGTTTTGATGCAGGTGCTTTGAGTGGAGGTAATACTTTGTCATTCTTCAAGGGTGGAACCTTAGTTAAAGAATTGACCTATGACATCATGAACGCGGCTGCAAAAGTTTCATCTTCGACACACGGTGGTCAATTGAATGGCTTCTTCGAGTTTTTCTCCGAAGGTGTAAATGATAACTTTGATAAGATTGTCCTTTCTCAGAATGATGGCGGCGGCTTTGAATCTGACAACCACACATTCCGTACAGGTACAGGCAAGTACGACGCTGCCAAAGTACCTGAGCCAGGTGTAGCTTTAGGATTGCTAGCTGTTGGTGGTATCTTCCTCCGCAAGCGCAAAAATCAGAAGTCTGTCAACTTGGGATAAACTCGGTTAATTAGAACTTTCTAGGGGTGCGTCTATCCCCTCTACTGCATTTTTACATATAACAATTAAATATGCGTTATCCAGAACCCTTGTAGAGACGTAGCATTGCTTTTAAACACCTAGCATTGCTACGTCTCTACATTTTTTTACCAGATTAATACAGTATGCCCTAATGCGGGAAATGATCAAACTGTTATTTACGGCAATTTGATACGCTTTCCCTGTCATTCTAAAAAAGCGATCGCCTAATTCACCCTCGTTATATTTTTTAGAGACACCCTATACACAGAAAAAATTCTCTTTACTTCATCACTCCTTAAAAATAACACTGGACAAGTATACAACTTCTTTATTAATAATTCGTTTCTTCATAAAAATTAGTTCCTTTAACTTGTTTATCTTCACGTTTGTGAAAGTAAAATCACTGTTTTTTCTCTGTAAGCTGGTTAAATCAGTCACAATTTATGGCTATTTAAATAAAAATAATATTTCAGTAAATATATCCTGACATTTAGTCAATAATGCATCAGATAATTGGCTCAAGACACGGAAAACGACACGAGCTTACAATCATGTTTATCAGGAAATTTGCCTCAATTGCTGCTTTATCTTTATCTGCGATCGCTTCCTTCTCCTACGCAGATGCTGCTCACGCGATGTCCTTTACCATGAGTACAGGTACTACAGGTCCTAACGGAGAAACTAATCAAGGTGCGTATACCAAAGACAAAAACGCAATCACTGTTGACTTCAACAATACAGTAGACGCAAAAGGCAAAAAAGTAGACGGTACAGCACCAACTACTGGATTTGCTCAGTACACATTCAATAACTTAACAGTTAACCCAGCAAGTAAAGTTTTAAGCAACACTTGGGCACCAGTTGGTACTGTTGACGAGAAAAATACCTCTAAATATTTGCAAGTTTTCGCTAATAGCTCCGTCACAATTAGCTTAGAGAGTCTGACAAAATCTTTTGGTTTAGATTGGGGTGCTGCTCACCCTGGTAATACTCTTTCCTTTTTTAAGGGAGACACCCTGATCAAGACCTTTGAAACTGCGGACATAGGTAAGTTTGCCCTGTACTCTGAACAACATCCTGGACCAAAGGCAGGTGATAGTTCTATACAATCAGCACCCGGAAGCAATACGTACTATCAAGGCAATGGCTACGTTCAGTTCTTTGCAGATAACGCAGATGAATACTTCAACAAAATTGTGATTTCCCAAAAAGGAGCGGGTGGATTTGAAAGCGATAACCACTCCTTCCGCACTGTGCCTGAGCCTAGCCTTGCTTTAGGTATGCTGGCTATAGGTGGTGGTATGCTCCTCCTCAAACGCAAAAATCAAAAGGCTCTTAATTTGGGCTAAGTTGATTTAATCACCACTTTGTTGGGGTGTCTTCCACCCCCTTCTCGCTTTTAGATAATTTAGTTTCTATTTGCCCACAGACATAATAATAAGATGGAAATAGAAAAGGCAGACCACATAAGTCTGCCTTTTTTTATGTTTTGATTATTTTTAATCACCTAGCAGGGTAAACGCATCTAAATGTAGTAAGCACTCTTCGTGCTTATTTTAAGCCAGGACTTACGCACGGACTACATATTTCCGTCATTGCGACGCAAGGAAGCAATCTCAAAGTCTTGTTTTCTGGTAACGAGTGCGTAAGTCCTATAAGCAATGAATTGCTTACTACGAAAGAACAATTCAAGTTATGTGACTTCGTTGATGAATTGGTTCGTTACGGTTCCTTAAAAAGCCTCCACTACGTTTTGCTAAAACTGTTTGAATTTCGGCGATGATTGATAGGGCTATTTCTTCGGGGGTGTCTGCTCCTGTATCGATGCCAATTGGGGCGTATAATTTTTCTAATTGTTGTTTGCTATAAGTTATTTTTTCTGCCTGTAAATCTTGAAGTAGTTTTTCTGTGCGCTGCTTGGGACCTAAAATACCTAGATAACGTGCTCTTGATGGTAAAAGCGTTTTCAGAATTTCTAAATCGTCGAGATAATTATGCGTCATCACCACAGCGATCGCATTTTCATCTATAGATATTTCTTTGTGGACAATTTCGCGACGGCTGAGAATCACCTTATCAGCGATCGCTAATCGCTCTTTTGTTGCTTCATGCGATCGGCAATCAACTACTGTAACATCCCAGCCTAATGCTTTGGCAAAGTTCACTACAGGTACAGCATCCCGTCCTGCACCATATACAATCAGTGGTGTTGGTGGTTGGATAACTTCGATTAAGACTTCTATGCTGCCTGATAATTGGTACTTGTGGACTGTTGAAAGTTGATTGTCCAAAGCAGTTTGAGCATCTTTAATAAGAAGTTTTGTTAAGTTTGCTTGTTCAATATCAGTTATTACAGTATTGTCAGAATTAAGAATTAGGCGTGAGCCGACTTTGACATTCAGCGCATCCTCTACACTAAAAACGGTAGCGATAACGCCGCGCTGTTGATTATTTAAGCACCGAGCAATAAATGCGATCGCATTAAGTTCGCTTTTTACATCCAAGCGTTCAATAAGTACTTGCACAACGCCGTTGCAGCCCAGCCCAAATCCCCAGACAATATCTTCATCGGCAGTGTTATCGTAGGTGACTACAATCGGTTCCAAGAAATTGGTGTTTTGGCGAGTATGTTGAAAAACATCATTTTCTAAGCAACCGCCGCTAATGGCGCCAATTATTTTTCCGGTATTTGTCATCAACATTTTCGCACCCGGACGTCGGTAGGTTGAACCAAAGGTGTTGACTACAGTTGCCAGATATGAGGTTTCACCGCTTTTTTGGCTTTCGTCGAAGGCGTTAAGAATTGCTTGTAACTCGTTCATATTGAGTTTGACTCAAATATGTAATTTGTTTGTGGGGTACTTGGCTATTATATAAAGTCAGGGCAGGTTCAATTGCGTGAACGCCTAACAGTCCCAACTAGCTCATAAGACCTCGCGGGAAGCGGGAAACTCAGTCACTTCAGTGCGCTCGTGGGAAGCGACACGAGCGACTTTAGTCGCCGTGGTCTTCTCTATATTATCCGTTTAGAAAAAACTTTTTGGTTTACTGACTTTCAGTGTTACATGGTGGAAGGAAAGCTAAGACCACAATGGAATCCAAGGCTTGAGCCGGATGATTGGTAACAGTCAAGTCCGGTTCTTAGGGGGCTGCGGGATGGTGACATCCCAATGCTACCCGACTAGCCATACAGCTAGGTTTAAATCTAGCCAACTGGGTAGACGGTGTTTGACGACCGTAGCGAGAGTTAGACTTTGGGTACTGCCTAAAACTACTCTGTCCGCAGAATCTCAGTGTCTTTAGACCTGAGAGTGTCAAATGTAGGGGAATCAACGGCACTACAGGCAAAATTGTTTAGAACAAGAGTAGCAGGGGTTACAAAAAACCTGGCGATTTCCTCCCACCGATAGAGAGTGTAAATCTACTTCCGACATAGGCTAGAGGATGTTTGACATTTTTTGTCAATTTATCATAAATAGCATCAAAATTATGCCTGATATTGTTGATACTGCCATGAGTGCGGGGATTTTCTCTACCTTAGTCGCGGCAGTTACGGCTGCTGGTCTTGCAGATACACTCAAGAGTCCCGGTCCATTCACTGTTTTTGCGCCAAGTGATGATGCCTTTTCTAAGTTGCCATCGGGAACAGTCGAAGCACTGCTTCAAGATATCCTTACCCTGAGAAAAATCTTAGAATATCATGTGGTTTCTGGCAAAGTCACGGCGGCTGATGTCGTTAAGCTCACTAAAGCCACGACGGTTGAAGGTTCCGATGTCAAAATTGATGCCTCAAATGGTGTCAAGGTGAATGATGCCACAGTCGTTCAGCCGGATATCGAAACTGACAATGGAGTTATTCATGTAATTGACAGCGTACTGTTACCTCCATCAGTCAGCCTTTAGAGTTTTTGTGTGTAGTAAGCACTAAAGTGCTTAAATAAAGCGCTGAAGCGCTTACTACGTTTATATAAGGAAGACTAAAGCATCTTTTCGAGAAATTGCTTTGCGCGATCGCATTGAGGATTTTGGAAAAATTCCCTTGGTGTAGTATCCTCTGCCAAACTTCCTTGATCGAGAAACATAATTCGACTGGCAACTTCTCTAGCAAATCCCATTTCATGGGTCACAATTGCCATCGTCATTCCCGATTGTGCCAAACCTTTCATCACTTCTAACACATCTTTGACCATTTCTGGATCTAAAGCTGAGGTTGGTTCATCAAACAAAATCATTTGCGGTTCCATCGCTAATGCACGAGCGATCGCAACTCGTTGTTTTTGTCCCCCTGATAATTTAGATGGGTAAACATCGGCTTTTTCTGCCAAACCCACTTTATTAAGTAACTCCAACCCCTTCTGAAGCGCTTGTTGCTTATCAACTTTTTTCACTTTAATCGGTGCATAAGTGACATTTTGCAGCACTGTCATGTGAGGAAACAAATTAAAGTGTTGAAACACCATCACCAAAGAAGACCGAACTTTGAGAATATTTGTCTTCGGCTGAGTAATTTCTTGTTCATTAAAGTAAACTCGTCCTTTAGTCGGACGTTCTAATAAATTCATACATCGGAGAAAAGTAGACTTACCCGAACCCGAAGGACCAAGAATAGCCACTACTTCACCTTGATAAATCTCCGTCGAAATATCTTTGAGGACATCGAGTTTCCCAAAAGATTTATAAAGAAACTCTGTGCGAATTACAGCTTGATTCATATTATTTATTGGGGCATTGGGCATTGGGCATTGGGGACTGGTGAATCAAACAACTAACCACCATCAACTAACAACTGGAGTTTAGACTAGTCAGGAGTGCGAAACTGTTCAAAAAATCAGATATAAAACTTTGTTAATAATCAATAGTTGTATGTTTCAACTATATTATAATAAAGTTTATTTTCAGTATTTTATCTGCGATTAATGATAACAAAATATTTGATTAAACTCAAATTTAGTTGATAGTAAAAACTCGACAATTTATTTGAGTTCTGAGAGTTTTTCGACTAATAATAGTTAAATTATGAGCGATAATTCCCCAACCAACCCAACGACAAAATCCCAACTCTCCCTTATATAAACAACGTTGTAAGCCAAAACATCGTTTCAAACATTAGTACTTTAGTACTGTAAAAAATGTCCAATTATGTGTATAAGGATATATGTTCATTTCACGTTTTTAGTATTCTTCTCCTTTCAAAAGACCTCAAGTTGTCAGGCGATCGCCTTATTCTGAAGCATTTTATCAGGATATAAAGCCTTGTCTGAAATTTATGGAAATATCGCGCGGATAGAGTTTTACCTTTGTGATGATAAAAATACTCTTGAAAAAGCCGGAGAATATTTTCTGAGAGCAGTCCACTATGCATTACGTATTGCTTTAACTCAACGGATGGTGATACATCTGAACCTGGATTAACGACAAAACATCCGATCGCCGAGCTAATTTCAAGCGAATCTTGGCTTCGTCAAGTTAATTGAGCTATATTCGCGTCATATGTAGAGACGTTTTGCCGGAACGTCTCTACACGGAACGTCTTTACGCTTAGTACAGTTTTGCGTAAGAACAAGCGCGTTTTTTAACGCAGAGGAGGAAAGGAGGTAAGCGCAGAGTGACACAGAGTTTCTGTGATAAATTTTCGTCATGAATTAATGCAAATTTGTGCTTAATATCAACTATTAAATTCAGCCCGAAACTGATTGACAACGCGATCTAAACCTACCGAATGTGCAGCTTTGAAAAGTAAACGATCGCCTTCTGTGACAAACTCTTTCAATCGAGCAACTAAATCAGCATGAGTTGCAAAGCACTCGGATGGAATACCTTTGGCGCTGAGTGCGTATTCTTGGGCATCTTGTCCGTCAACCAACACCAGCAAACCGTCTAAATTCAACTTTCCCACCATTTCTCCCACAGAGGAGTGTAATTGTGGCGATCGCTCTCCTAATTCTTTCATTGCACCCAATACGGCAATCTTCCGTTTTCCGGGTGTATCTGCTAATAATTGCAGTGCTGCCATCATAGCTTCTGGTGCAGCATTATAAGTCTCATCTAATATTATCACATCATTGGGCAAAACAAAACGTTGCGATCGCCCGGAAGGCATATCAACTAAAACACCACCTTTCAAGCACGACCAATCAATACCTACGGCTTTCGCCACTGCCAAAGCTGCCATGAAATTGCTTGCATTATGGCGTCCAGGCAAAGGTAAAGGAAGTTCCATCCCCCCGACTTTTACAGTATCGTTATCAATTAAAAGCCCGTGAATATCACCTCCAGACAAGCCGTAAGTCAAAGTTTCACCTTGCCAAACTTGCGCCGCCGTTGCCATTAATAACGGGTTATCATGATTGAGAATTGCCACACCAGATGACGGCATTTGCGCTAATAACTCACATTTTGCTTCGGCGATCGCTTCGGTAGAACCGAGCAGCTCAATATGCGCTGTTCCCACATTAGTAATTACGGCGATTGTCGGATGAGCAATTTCTGTCAGTTCGGCAATTTGTCCCTTACCGCGCATCGCCATTTCAATTACGGCATAATCATCTTCTGAACTTAGTTCTAGAAGAGTTTTTGGGACACCGATTTCATTATTGAAATTTCCATAAGTTTTGTGAACTCGTCCTTGAGTTCCTAAAACAGCAGCGATGAGTTCCTTGGTGGTAGTTTTACCTACAGAACCCGTTACCCCAATTACAGGAATTTGAAAGCGATCGCGCCACCAAGAAGCGATTTGTTGATATGCTTTGAGGGTATCTTTGACCTGCAAGACAGGAAATCCCGGATTCAGGTACTCAAAATCAACGATCGCAGCTATTGCATTTTTAGCGATCGCCATTGGTACAAAATCATGTCCATCAAACTTTTCCCCTCGTAAAGCTACAAATACTTCACCAGGTTGCAAAAAACGGGTATCAGTTTGAATAGCGCTACCCAATTGTTTTAGAGCAGCTTCAGATAAGTTTACAGGCTGGGCAGAAAGAACTGCAATCAGTTGAGTTAAGGTAGCAGAACAGGGCATATTACTACTCACACCAAAAACAATGCCAAAGAAGCTATCGCTCCTTTGGCACACTTAATTTATAAGTTATAACTGATTTTCTATTTTTATCCCCGGTTTTTGATCATCATCACCTGCACAATTTGTATGGCAATGTCCGTTGATATACCCAAAGCATGATATAAATCATTTAAAAAACTATTTTCTTCTTCAGTAAGGATACCATCAGCTAGTATTAGATCCGCAGTTACTGCAAAAGCCGCTTCCCGTAAGTCGGGGGGCAGAGATTCTTTAGCTGTATCAAATAAACTATTGATACCATCCCGCTGGAGAATTCCCAGGAGTTTGTCAAACAGCCTGTTCATTACATCATTGGGATAACTTCTGAAAAGCTTCATCCCAGACAGAGTAGCTGTAATACGTGTTACTTCTTCTTGGGAAAGATAACCGTCGGAGGCGATCGCCGCTAGCATAATAGCAGCAAAGGCTTCTGCTGGACTGAATGCTTCTTGAACTTGAGTATGTCCGCTAAACATTTTCTTGACTAAACCCATTGTAGTTTGTTTCTTTACTTAGGTCTGACTAGCCATATCGTTACCTTTTTCCTATGTAATACTTAGGTAGCTTAAATAACTAATTTCAACCTTCGTGTTCTTAGTGTTCCCAAGAATTCTCAGTAGTGAACACCTGACCTAAAAGATGTCAGAAACAAGTCTACAAGAGGGATTGGGGTTAGCGTTCCCCTGATTTTTCAATCGTTTCGATGACTGCTAACCCGATACCAGAAGCTGCGATTAGCAATACAGATGATACTAAGTAAGCGTTGACAAGGATATGGAGGGCGTCGTCAAAAAAAATGTAGGTGTTCATTGCTTTTTCTCCTGAACTCTATCTTGTTAGTGCTATTTCTTTCTTCACATCCTGATTGATGTTTTTCGTTGAGAAACTACTAACATTTGCATCTTAACAAAACTTTAGCTTATTGATGATGCGTCTAGAACTTTTTCTTTTTGAAGATTGGATGAATTTATAGCATGATTTGGTAAAATTCAATACTGAAAGTTATTTTAGTAAAAATTACGTCGCCTGATACTGCCGTATAAATGATTTTATTAATTAGTCAACTCAATAATGTCAAGCGAGAAAAACCGAAAAATGGAACTATTACAGTTAGAAATATCTACAAGTCGTTTATTCTTACAAACTATTTCAATGAAATATCAAGAAGATATTTTTCGGGAATTTAATCAAGAAATTACTACTTATATGTATACCAATCCGCCAAAAAATATTTCGGATACAGAAAATTTTATTAACGACTCACTCTTAGAAATAAAAAAACGTGAAAACCTTGTACTTGTTATTTTAAATAAAAATTCTTTGAAATTTTTAGGTTGTACGGGAATCCACGAAATAAATAGTAACGAGCCAGAACTTGGTATTTGGCTGAAGAAATCAGCACATGGCAAAGGTTACGGATTAGAGGCTATCATCGGACTTAAAACATGGGCTGAGGAAAACTTAGATTTTCAACACCTTGTCTATTGTGCTGATAAAGCGAATATTCCCAGCCGTCGAATTCCGGAAAAGCTTGGGGGCAAAATTATTAGAGAATATAAGAAGACAAATTTGAGTGGAAAAGTTTTAAATATTTTAGAGTATGTACTTCCTAAAATTGGGGACTAGTACCGCTTCGCGGAAGTCAAAAGTCAAAAAGCTTATAAAACAAGCCTTTCGTTGATGAGTGAATGGTAGCTTTATTTCCACCGTGTTGTACTGGGGACTGGGAACTAGAAAAGGAATTACAGCAGATTTCACTCCTTAGGAAGTACATATATAAAATCCAAAACTTTGTAGAGACGTAGCACTGCTACGTCTCTACATGTATTGGATTAGAGCGATAGGCTGCTATATTACCCCTTTCGCTAAATACTATCCTGGACTAATAACTAAAACTGGTGAGTCTGGTTGCCGATAATAGCGTGTCATGTCGTCAAACTTTCGCAATTCGGCACGACTTACCAAAAATTCTGGTGAATTTCCTAACCATTGTTGATTTAACTCAGAAAGCATTGTACTTAAACTTATGCGGTCTAAATCGGGCGATATCTCGCCAAAATAGCCTAATGTAATGTGTGCTGTAAAGTGATAATGCTGTTCAATGCCTAAAGCAATTAGCTGGGAATTTTGATAAATTGTCCGGCGTAAGTTAATAATCTGCTCATAACAGTTTTCATCTTGGGGTACTAAACAAACGCCTATGGATCTTGGCATTATAATCAGTCCTAACATCTGCCAGCAAATCAGATTATTCCCTTTTGTGATGGATTGTTGATATTGCTGAAAGATTTCCGCAATGCAAGAGCTTAATTCTTGTTCAAATTCGGGATTTTTTTCACAGGCATCGCGGTAAGCACTATCCCAAATTAAGTCTGCCAAAGTTAGATGAAAGCTGCTAGTAGGTACAGGAACAATCAAATTAGGGTTTTTTGGCAGCTGCAACAGTTGGTGTTGGTAAGTTTGTAATTTGGTATAGAAAGCAGAGTTTTCCGATTCTTCCTCCGACGGTGGGGTAATTATCGTATATCCAGGAAAGGGTACAGCTTGTCTTGCTCCCTCAACATACGGCTGAAATTTGAAAGATTCCTGGATATGCTGGATTTGGGATCTGTAAGCTTCTGGCAGCGTCATTCTTGCTACCCGATTTAAGTAAGTTTGATAATTGTCGTCCAATCTTTGATGCCTCCCGCGCTCACGTTTATTGATTTTAGGGAACTTTATTGTGATTTAAAAAGTATTTAGCTTTTCTTGCACGCTCAGAAGCGATGATATTTTCAGTTGAGGTTGCTCTATGCCAGTTTACATTTACTGGGGTGAGGATGATTTTTCTATCGAAAAGGCGATCGCTATGTTGCGATCGCGCATCCTCGATCCCAATTGGATCAGTTTTAATTACACCACAATTTCCCCAGAGCAGCCGGATGCGGCGATAATAGCGCTAAATCAAGTTATGACACCAACTTTTGGTGCCGGTGGACGCTTGGTATGGCTGATGAATACTACTATCAGTCAAAACTGCCCAGATAATGTCTTCACGGAATTACAGAGAACGCTGCCAGTAATTCCCCAAGATTCATTTTTATTGCTCACTAGTCGCAATAAACTAGATGAACGCCTGAAATCGACAAAATTGCTGAAACAATATGCTCAAGAATTCCGGGAATTTCCGCTGATACCAACTTGGAAGACGGAATTACTGCTGCAATCAGTGAATCAAGCGGCTGAAATCGTTGGTGTGAAATTAAGTCCCGAATGTGCAGAACTTTTAGCAGAGTCTGTAGGTAACGATACACGTCTGCTATACAATGAGTTGGAGAAGTTACGGCTTTATACTGAAGGCAGCAATCAGCCTTTAGAGGTTGACATAGTTGCTCGGCTAGTCAGAAACACTACACACAACAGCTTTCAATTGGCGGATGCAATCATTATGGGGGACACAGCCAAAGCTTTAATAACGTTAGCCGATCTGATGAATGCTTCTGAACCTGGTTTGCGGATAGTGGCTACACTAATTAGTCGATTTCGCACATGGTTGTGGGTAAAAATTATGATTTCAAGTGGAGAACGGAATCAACAAGCGATCGCTCAAGCCGCTGAGATAGGCAATCCCAAGCGTATTTACTTTTTACAGCAAGAAATAAAGTCTGTTTCTTTGCCACAACTTATTTCTACTTTACCCGTACTGCTAGAGTTAGAAGTTAGTATCAAACAAGGAGCTTCCGAGATATCAATACTGCAAACTAAAGTTATCGAACTATGTCAGTTATACCAATAAATATATCGATTATCTCTTTTCTTGGAACTTCTAACTTATAAAATAATTCAAAGTTATTAAGTTGTCCCTACTGTATTTCTGTGTCATCTCGCATATGAAGATTATTTCCTATTTCTTTTTTCGACCAAGAAAGCTACGAATGCTTGATAAATCGTTTTTATTTGGCGCTATAGCCGCTGTGGGTCTTGCTTCTAGCGCTTTTGCCTTAAGTTCCCAAGTTGACGCCCAAACTCCAACTGAAATTAGAAATTATGCCAAATCAGTCTTAGCAATGGAACCTGAGCGACGCCAAGCATTTGAAGAAATTAAAAAACTTATTGGTGGTAGGGAAATTCCCCAGATTGTTTGTAGCGACTCCAACAGCCTCAGCAGTCTGCCAAATAAGGCGCGAGATATTGCGGTAAATTATTGTAATCGCTCTCAAAAAATAGTTGAACAAAATGGTCTCAGCATTGATAATTTTAACAAGATTACTAGAGACCTACAAAGTAATGAAAAATTAAAAGCTGAAATTTACAATACACTACTCAATTTGCAAAAAAATCCTTAATTTTAGTAGGTGAAACTTTCGCAATACTTAAAATTTATCGGATTATAAATTAGTTACCCTGGATTTCTTCAGGGGTAATAAATATAGCGCTTCTCAGTTGGGTGCAATACATCAAAGAATTAAGGAAACGCAGATGAACGCAGATGGACGCAGATAAATCTGTATTTGATTCAAACGAGAAGCGCTATAGTTCCCTTATTCCGCACCCCAAACTATCACACTCCAAGGAAACGGACATATTTAGTACAAAAGAACTAGTAAACAGGAGAGTTTACTAGAGCTAAATAAAAATTTATATTATTAAGCTGAACCTGTAGCCAATCAAAATGATCGTCGTCCATGTTGAAAAGAAGGAGTTTCACTCTTATTCAGATGTGTCCCAATTGACGCTTCGGTTGCACCTATTTAAGTCTTGGCAGAAAACTACGGTTCTCAAGGTAGACGAGGTTTAATTCAACGGATAAAAATTATTCATTATTTATCCTACTTTTTTGCAATACTTAATCGTTCTTTAATTAAGAATAATTAACATAGATTAAAACTAATAAAAATAATCATAAATAGTTAACTTAAAAGTGCAAAATTGGAAGTATGCTTAATCCTTAGGAGCCTAGATGATAATTTAAGTAACTTGGTGCAAATAAATGTAACTTGTTTATATTTGTCATGTAGTTAAAAAACAATTACAAAAGTTTATTTGTAGCCATTTACTTGCTAGGTTGTTGAGCAAAGCGATGAAAACCATAGCAAACTTAACAACAGAAGGTAACATGATCCAAAAAATTTTGCTCGCTGTCTCTGGATTGGGACACGCTGAAGAAATGTTAAAAACTTTAACACAATTGCCATCCATCCAAAAGGCAAAAGTTACAGTTTTGCACGTTGTATCTGGGAAAACGAGCAGTGAAGCAATGACAGCTAAGTGGGAAGAAGGTGGTAGAATATTAGCTAATGCAATTCAAATTTTAAACTTAGATCCTAGCCAGATTTCTTCAATTTTGCGGCAAGGAGATCCCAAAGATGTAGTTTGTCAAGTCGCTGATGAAATCGATGCTGATTTGATCATCATGGGTTCACGCGGACTTAAGCGACTGCAATCAATTTTATCGAACTCAGTTAGTCAGTACGTTTTTCAGTTATCTTCTCGTCCGATGTTGCTGGTAAAAGATGACATTTATGTCAAAAATATTAAGCGCATTATGGTGGCAATGGATGAATCTGATGCTGCAAAATACTGTTTAAAATTGGCTACATTCTTATTGCAAGGTATTGCCAGCGGGCAGTTAATTCTTGCTAATGTTGATACAGATTTACGCGGCAAACAATCGGAAATAACCGAAGTTAGTTCCGAAAAAAATCCAGTTTTAGCAGCAGCAGTTGCAGAAGCGAAAAAATCTAGTGTACCAGTTCGTTGTTACAGTAGTAGTGGCAAAACCGGTGAAGAAATTTGTCGTTTGGCAGAAGAATTGAATATAGACTTATTATTACTCGGTTCGCCTGATCGCCGTCCTTCAATTGCCAAGAGTTTTGTAGATATAGACAGACTAATAGGTTCTTCTTTATCTGACTACGTTCGTGTTAATGCTACTTGTCCGGTATTGCTAGCCAGAACCGAAGCTTAACCATAATTGAACAGGGTGTAGGGGGTACGGTGTGGGGTGTAGGGTATGGAAATAAAATACAAATTTGTTCAAATAACTCTATATTTCTTTCCCCACACCCGACACCCTATACCCCACACCCAGGAGCGAAGCGACGATAAAAACCCCTACACTACAAGTGCAGGGGTTCTTTATTTTATACCGAAATTAATTATCTTTTCCACCTTCGCGGCTGGCAGTTTGGATGTAAAGAATCAGTAAAAACACAGCGGGAACTAGTACGAACAAAATGCTCGCTACGAACCCAAGCTCATTAACTTGCATGGCAAGATAGCCTCTCTTTTATTTCCAGTTAACAACTTTAGAATAGCATTATAGTTGTCCGAGTCAGCCCAAATATTTTACAGATTTGGGAGCAGAAAGCCCATCGGCTTTTAGCCGTGGGATGAATGCGTAGCACCTTTAGGTGCAGTCCTTCTTTTCTAATGAGCGTATCCATTCACGAACTAAGTCTGTTTTTGTTCGTCTTGTTTCCTTGGCGTACTTTTCCAAAATCTGCATCTCATCCTTTGGTAGTCTAACGTTTAACCGAACTTCTTCCATTTTGTGAGTAAATTCTACTCACAAATGCTATCATTATTTTAGTGGGTAGGGTATTCAACCACTTTAAAAACCCAGAGCCGAGAGGCATCGCACCTTGAAAACTGAAGATAGGGGGTTCTGTGCAGGAATGCTTGCACGGGTAAAATCTTTAAGCATCAAGTACCAGAAAACCAAGATATATGGTCGAAACAGTACGGTAGGGCATACCGGATCTGGCTTCTGTAATGTAGCAAAAGCTTGCGGACAGACCCACCTCTGGCATGATTGGGAAACTAATTATGGTAAGTGGACTGTAAGACCAAAGCGGGATCGCAAGACCTCCGTAGAGGCGACTGTCCGTGAAGCTGGAAGCCCACACTGTACAGGTACTCCTGTCAGTGTTGGGTAGTTCACGGCTTTGTGACTACGCTGACTGCACCATTAACCACAGTTTGACAAGCAAGGCGATAATTTTCCGGCTTTTTCTTCAACATCCGGTTTTCTGTATCTGTGCGCTGGGAAAGATTTTCCATTCCTTCGGCTATCTCAACAATACAAGTGCCACAATTACCACCACCGCCACAATTCGTCATCTTGCCGATAAGTTTATAGATATCAATATTGTTTTGCATGGCTTTAAGCCGCAAATTAGCACCATTTGCTGCTATTACTTCTTTATTTTCTTTAACGAATTTGATGTTACCCATTGCTGTTTAGTGATTTTTCAGGCTGAGTCTTGATTTGGCTTGATTCGGTATCTTAACTCATTATATGAAAATATTACAAAATATTAATAAATATAAATTTAATAAAACATGCTGATCCAAAAAATAAGACAGGCAACATGCCTGTCCCGTAAAATTTAACTCAATTGTGGCGTTACCACCAAAGCCAAATATTTAGCTTACCTAAAACCTACTGCTGCTTGCCAAACGAAAGCTAGCAACAAAAAGAAAACGGGAATGATTGGTAGAACGTCTACCAATGGATCGAAAATTTGGTACGCTTCCGGCAATTTTGCTAATAAGAGTGCAGCTTCCATGTTCGTTTAAATCCACCTATCCAACACAGCTTTCATAATTGAGAAGTATCTTAACACGCATTGGTGACGTTGTTAATTCTTAGTGCATTGGGCATTGGGCATTGGGCATTGGGCATTGGGCATTGGGCATTGGGCATTGGGAATTAGTAATAACCTTTCCCTATCTTCCCATCTCCCATCACTCCATCTGGTGGAGTAAGCCAGTGAGCGAATTCTGTGGCGAAGCGATCGCCTAAAATAGCCTCTCTTATCTTTTGCGTAAAACCTATCAGTTCGGTGATGTTGTGAATACTCAACAAAGTGTAAGCCAAAATTTCTTGCGATCGCACTAAATGAGATATGTACGCACGGCTGAAGTTTTGGCAAGTGTAACAACCACAAGTTTCATCTAATGGCGTAAAATCTTCACGAAATTTAGCATTTTTCAAATTCCAGCGATCGCCTTGTACCATCGCTGTACCATGTCTCGCCCAACGAGTAGGAATTACGCAATCAAATAAATCTATGCCAGAAGCGATGGCGATCGCCATCTCTCGATAAGTACCTACACCCATCAAATAACGCGGCTTATTTGGTGGTAAAAGTGGGGCTGTCGCTTGGACAATATTCGCAATTAATTCTGGCGGTTCTCCCACACTCACACCACCAATCGCATATCCGGGCAAATCTAACTCAGCCAAAGCCACAGCAGCCTGAGAACGCAAATCTAAATACACGCCTCCCTGTACAATACCAAACAACGCCTGATCGCTGCGTTGATGCGCCGCAATACAACGTTGTAACCAGCGATAAGTACGCGATGTAGCTGCTTCCACCTCTTCGCGAGTAGCTGGATAAGGCGGACATTCATCAAACGCCATAATCACATCTGCCCCCAGAGTATTCTGAATCTCAATTGAGCGCTCTGGTGTTAAGTTAATAATCTGACCATCATGAGGTGAACGAAATACTACACCCTCTTCAGTGATTTTTCGCATTTCGCTCAAGCTGAAAACTTGAAACCCACCAGAATCTGTCAGCATTGGACCATTCCAACCCATAAACTTATGTAACCCTCCACCCCCAGCCACAATCGCTTCACCCGGTTGCAGATGGAGATGATAAGTATTTGATAACACCATTTGCGCCCCAGTGTCTTTTAATTGGGCAGGTGTCAAAGTTTTGACATTTGCGAGGGTTCCCACCGGCATAAACCGTGGAGTTTCAACGATACCATGAGGCGTAAAAAACACCCCAGCCCGCGCTTTTGTCTGGCTACAGCAAGCAAGGCATTGAAAAGAGAATGTAGAACTCAAAATAAAACAGATGGGGTGATGGGGAGAGGGGGGGATGGGGAGACAAGGGGACAAGGAGACAAGGAGACAAGGAGACAAGGAGGATTTAAGTCTTGACTCTTGACTCTTGACTTTAAAACGAATCAGAACCGTCATCGTCAATTTCTGCATCCCACCTAGCTGATAGTACCTGCTCCATCATGGCTTCAATGGTGGTGACATTCAAGTTGCGATCGCGTCGCTCTTGTAAAGGGGTAGACAAAGGAATAAGTCGCAGACAGGTTCCTTCTTGCACCAAATCAAAAAAGCTTTGCTGCTGCGGAGACTGTTTTAATTCCAAATAATCGAAGCTAGAAACATTTAAATAAAGAGCATGGTTAGCTACGAGTGTAGACCGTCGTGGATTCGCAAACACTTCCATTACGTCCCCGTCACCCTCGCTCTGCAATTTGCCATCTTGGGTGTAAATGTAGTGGACGCGACCTAAATCCGTCAACAATCGTCGTATATCGAGCTTATTTACAATTACGCCCGTGTTAATGATGCACGGTGCTGGGATCTTGGTGTCGGGTAGATGGTGGCTCATAATTAAATAGCTTGAGTGCGCGAAGGTGAAGTACAACACAGCTAAACAGTCAATTGAACAGATAGAGCTAAACCCTACATTTAAATAATTATCAACTTATTTGTCGGGCGAGTAACTAATAATTTGAGATAAGTTATTAGTGAAAAATCGGTACAACGGAACTGCCACTGATTAAATTGCTACTTCGGGAAATAATTATGAAGTTTATTTTTATGCTATGCATTTTTAGTTAAGAACTGAGATAAGGATAACAAAATTTTCCGGGAGAATTTATCATGCTAGTAAATCTTATTTTAAGCTTTAAAATTTGATGCTGCTCCCTGTGCGGGAATTTTCAGCCTCATTCTTCATTTGTGCTTTATTTTTTGTTATTTGTCATCTGTAAAAATGCTAATGACTAATGACTGAGAAATAAGGTAACAAATATGACCAATGAAGAGCAGTGGTGGAAAAAAAGTTTGTCCCAAATAGCAGCTTCCGTAATATTTTATACTGCGATACCTTTGCCATATCTGGACAATTTAGACTTTTCCCAGGTTGCACGCTTTGCGCCGGCGATCGGGTTGATGATTGGGGGAATTTTGGGGCTATTTGATACTGGAATGAATTATCTGGGTATGCCAGTATTAACTCGTAGTGCCTTAGTTGTCAGTGTTTGGATTGCGATTACGGGAGGACTGCATTTAGATGGGGTAATGGATACTGCTGATGGGTTAGCGGTAGGTGACAAAGAACGACGATTGGAGGTGATGACAGATAGTGCGACAGGTGCGTTTGGGGCAATGGCAGCGATCGCCTTGCTATTATTAAAAACAACCGCATTGACAGACATCCACCAAAACCGCTGGTTAGTTTTGATGGCTGCTTGTGGATGGGGACGTTGGGGTCAAATTTTGGCGATCGCTCAATATCCTTACCTCAAATTAACTGGTAAAGGTGCATTTCATAAAGAAGCAATTCGTTCTTATAAAGATTGCTTACCAGGATTATTGCTGCTGTTGAGTTTAAGTGGTTTAGAAATTTTAACAGACAAACGCCTACTTTTTGCATTAGGGATGACACTGACAGGAAGTGCGATCGCTTTTGTGACTGGTGCTTGGTTTAATTACAAATTAGGGGGACATACAGGAGATACATACGGTGCAGTGGTTGAATGGACTGAAGCTTTATTTCTCTGTATGCTAACGGCACTGTGAACGATTTTGGGTTTTGCGAAAAGGTTTCGGGCAACGCATAATGTAAAGACGTTCCGGTGGAACGTCTCTACGAGGGTTTCAGGGCAACGCATAATTAAATTCTGGAGATGTCTATTTAATTGGTTGCAACTTTGTCACTTTCAGTTTATAGACGCCAACTCCAGTTTCTCCGAAAGACCTGACACGAATGATATAATTTCCTGTTTGTGTAATGCGGGTGAACAGCAGGGAATTACTGCTACCATCGGGACCGTCATCATTTTCTGCTACTGTCGATCCATCAGGTGCTAGCAGGGTGATGATGGCATCAAAGCTGTCAGATGACAGATCAACTGCGAGATTATCACCCTTGGTCAGTCTCACAAGGTAATCACGGGCAAAGCCACCTTGACCGGTGGGAATGTCTTTATCTGAAAGCGTATCAGAAATTTCCGCGCTATTAGGTAAAGGTATAGGAGTATACAACTTATTTTGAGCAAAAGCTGCTGTTGTACTCATACCAATTGCCAGCAATGTAGCAGGAACAATTATTACTTGCCTCAAACTTGTCCCGAAAGCTTTACTTCTCATTCCCAGCAGTGTTCCCACAAAAACAGTATAATCTGGTTAATTATAGATTTCTCAAGCATAGCTTGCCTACATATTCTTTGTTTATCTTTCTTTTACAGGAGTAGCGATCGCTGCTATTCCCTCTACGGCAATTCCACATTGATGAAGTACTTCCACCGCAGATTTAGCAGTAGCACCACTAGTGCAAATGTCGTCAATTAACAATACTGGCACATCTGGACGACACTGAGAAAAATCTTTCCCTAAACCAAAAGCTTTTGCTAAGTTTTTTTCTCGCTCAAGAGGAGATAAACCGAATTGTGCTTCAGTTTCTTGTATTCTTGCCAAACCATTTTGTTTCAATTTTAACCCAGTTGTTTGGCAAAAGCTTTCTGCTATGAGCGCGGCTTGGTTGTAACCGCGTTTTTTTTGCTTGCTGGGGTGAAGTGGAATAGGAACAACTATTAAGCGTCGGTTTGTAGAGAGGGAATTTAACCATGCTTCGCCTAACCATTGTCCCAAAGGGCGAGCGATTTGAGGTTGATTTTCGTATTTCATGACAGCGATCGCTCTTTTTAAAGAACCGCTATACTTACCCCAAGCAAAAACTGGTATTGATTCTTGCCAACGGCTATTAGGATTAGCTAAGTGACAGCTATGTAACTGTTTAAGACAGTATTGACAAAATTCTTCGTTTGTTTGGCGCTGGCAAAGAGGACAATTGGATTCAAGAAAGAGCCTGAGTAAGCCTTTGATAAAATTACTCATTTATTAGATAACTAAATAAGTGGGCATAAATAAACGTAACTTTGTGATAAATATAAGCGAAAATTACTGTAACAGAAAGTTAACGATAAAAGAGTAGTAGCCCGTCAATTATATATGGAGCATTACAACTGTCGTAGAGACGTTCCGTCGGAACGTCTCTACGGTATGGGGAACGTCTCTACAGTATGTGTGATTTGCGCTCCCATGATATAACTCCTAACTGTGCCGGAGTAATTTAACATAAACGCGATCGCCTAAACTTAAAATAAAATCCCTTCCATCTTAACTAAATATGGTTCAGTCCCCTAATCAACACCTAACCTTGGAAGAATTTCTTGCCCTCCCCGAAGGTGATGTTACCTACGAGTTTGTTAACGGTGAAGCTGTTCCCAAATATAAAACTGAAGAAATGTCTCCCAAATTTTTTCATGGCTCGACTACTGGTGCATTATTTATATTATTGTCTGCATGGGCACAAGAAAGGGGACGGGTTGTAATTGAATGGGCAATCAAATTAACACCAAATCAACAAGATTGGCTTCCTGTACCTGATTTGACCTATGTTTCTTACGATCTGCTTCCTGCTGATTGGTTACAAGACGAAGCTTGTCCTGTTCCTCCAGAATTAGTTATTGAAATTATCTCACCCGGTCAAACTTTTGGCGAGATGAGCGAAAAAGCTGCCGATTATATCAAAGCTGGTGTTTCTCGTGTTTGGGTTGTAGATACAAAAGCCAGAACCATTACTATATTTGCACCCGCTTCTGTTCCTATCACCTATCGAGACAATCAACTAATTAGCGATGATTTGCTACCAGGATTAAAAATTACTCCCAATGAAGTATTTCAACGTGCTGGTTTGATTTGATGCATCATTAAGGACTTTTCAAACATCCTCTAACTCCGTGTTCATCTGTGTTGATCTGCGGTTAATTTATTAATTCCGATGCTACCGGGTTTAAACCAAACCTTTACACATCTTTCACAATTAAGCTAGCCAAGGTGGACACCATTTCTATAGTTTCAACGGGTTTGGGAATATGAACAGCAAACCCCATTTTAAATGCTCGCCCACGTTCTCCAGAATTATTACCAAGAACGATCGCAACCATTGCCATTTTTTGCTCAACTTGTTTGAGTTTGACTTGAGTTGTCAGTAAATGAGCTTCATTGTCATTTAGGGAAGTTAAATCGATTAGCATAGCATCGGGTTGAACCCGATTGAGTAAATCGGGTATCTCGTGAATATTTGTTACAGCGATCGCTACACCCAGGCGTTCTTCAAGACTGGTGCAAAGAGCTGTAGCATCAGAAGATACAACTAAAATTTTCGTGTTTTCCAAGCGACAGTAACTAAATTGATACCCTACTTGATGTACTTTCCCCCATTCGCACATTAATTCGGTGATGGGAGTAAAAGTTTGACCATGAGGAGTGAGAGCATATTCTACACGAGGTGGTGACTCTGGGAATGATTCTCTGTAAATTAAACCCTCTTTTTCTAATTCTCTCAATTGTTGAGTCAAGACTTTCTGGCTAATGTTAGAAATTAATAACTTTAACTCACCAAAACGCCTCGCATCCCGTCTTAGCCACCAAAGGATAAGACATTTCCACTTACCACCAACCGCTTTAATCGTTACTTCTACAGGGCAGGAATAGTTTTTGATGTTAGTATCCATTTGGTAACTTTTAACCCTTGCATATTATAATTTATCGGCTCGTTGAAGACACCAAAACCAAAATTGCTGGTGTTGAACATATGGCAAAATACCTTAAGGAGAACTCCAATGCAAATTAACGGTGTAGTTGCATTAGTCACAGGTGCAAATGGTGGGATCGGTTCTCACTTTGTAGAGCAATTATTGAATTTGGGTGTAGCAAAAATATATGTCTGCGCTCGTAGCATTGGCAAACTCAACCCTCTGGTTTCAGTTGATCCTGCTCGCGTTTTCCCAATTGAATTGGACGTAACGAATCCTCAATCAGTTACTGCTGCTGCAACTCAGTGTCAAGATGTTACTCTTGTAATTAATAATGCGGGAACCTCTCTCAATCAGGGACTGATTGCTGCATCAGATATCGATAGTGCGCGAGCAGAAATGGAGGTCAATTACTTTGGGATGTTGTCTATGTGTCGTGCTTTTGCACCTATTCTCAAAGAACATGGTGGGGGTGCGATCGTCAATGTTTTGTCACTGCTGGGAAAAGTAAATTTGCCGTTCAGTGGTTCTTACAGCGCTTCTAAAGCTGCTGCTATCTCGATGACTCAAGGCGTGCGGGCAGAGCTTGCAGCACAGGATACCCTGGTAGTTAGCGTGATGCCTGGAACTGTGGATACTGATTTAGCGAAGGAATGGCCCAATCCCAAGGTAGCACCTGGGGAAGTCGCCAGGGCTGCTCTCCAAGCAGTTATTGACGGTGTGGAGGATGTTTATCCTGGGGAACAAGCTATACAGGTTTCCGCACTATTACTAAGCGATCCCAAAGGTGCTGAGAAATATATGGCAAGTTTTCTACCTGGCATGGTGTTAGCGGGTACTGATGCTTAAAAAAGAGGGGATAAATTTTTAACGTAAACGCGATCGCATCTTGCGGTTTCTACACCGGTTGCTGGTTGATAGCCGTTGTTTTCATACAGTTTGACAGCTTCGGCTAATACGCTGGCGGTTTCAATCCAAATTTGCTGGAAACCACGGGAAGCGATCGCTTTTTCTAGCTGTTGTAATAAATATTTCCCCAATCCTAAACCCCTCGCGCTGGGTAAAAGGTACATTTTCCTGATTTCTACGGCTTTTTCACCACGATGTATGGGGTAGTATGCACCAGTACCTATTATTTGATTTTGGTGTTCAATTATATTAGCCTGACGACTAAAGTCGCGGCTAAACGAACGAAGCCTCCCTTCGGAGGCTTGAAGATTTGTTATTTCACTTGAATCTTTGGTGGATGCGAGGTGTTCAATTACCCAAAATTCGCCACCTGTTTCTAAGTAGCATTCTTCGACTTGCAACACATCTCGATCTGCACCGTTTGGCTCCCAGCCCAAACCGTATTCTGATAATACAGAGCGAATAATTTCAGATGCGGGAGTGCGATCGCTTTGTTCCCAGTTACGAATTAGAAAATCTTTATAAGTGGTTCTCATGAAATTAGGAACCTAAATTACTATTAATTTCAATCAGATTTCCATCAGGATCGCGAAAGTGCGCTGTTCTAGTTCCCCAGTCTGGGCGATCGCATGGCTCAGTCACAAATCTTACATCTTTTTTTATAAGTTGTTGATATGTTTCATCCACATTATCTACTGCAAAAATCAAGGCACTTCTATCTTGGCATTCCAGAAAAGACGGTTGATTGGCGTTTCCAACTGCTTCAGCCATTAAGTATTGTTTAAATAAAGCAAGCTTGGTATCTCCAGTTTTAAACTCAACATACACACCATTCTCATCGCCCCAACCGATATCAAATCCCATGACATCTCGATAAAAAATAAAGCAAGCCTCGAAATTGGAGACTAGCAGTCTTACATATGTGAACTGGAGGGTCATATTTAGGACTTATGTGTTGTACATATGTACTATACACGATTTGGACATATTAGCCAGCGTTTGCACAAATCTCGCTTAAATATAATATAAAAGTTTCTAGTAGGCGTTGAAACGCCTGTTTTAAGCACTGAAGTGCTTACTACGGTTAACTATGAATTCTTGGTTCTGGGTGTAAAGTTAATAATAATTCACTTTCGGCGATCGCTAATTCATCTAACCGCTGCATGACAATTTCCCGGTCAAAGTAAGTATCAGCTAAAACCCAATATGTACCGAAGTGACGCGCTTCGGATGCCATCAAACCACGATAAAATTTGGCTAGTTCTGGTTCTGGACAATGGGTAGCTAATAATCCTAAACGTTCGTGACTGCGAGCTTCAATTAAACCGGTGACTAATAAAGAATCTAAAAATCGTTCTGGTTCTTTGGGTCGAACTTGTGCTTTTAAACCAGCACCGTAGGGTGGTGGGGATAATGGGGCAAGGGGGATATTGCGACGTTCTAGCCATTGATTGACTAGTTCAAAATGTTCTAATTCTTCACGAGCGATCGCAGTTAATTCACGTACCATTTTAGTATTGGAAGGATAACGAAACATCATGTTTAAAGCCACACCCGCTGCTTTGCGCTCGCAATGGGAGTGGTCAAGAAGAATGATATCTAAGTTAGCGATCGCTTGTTCTATCCAAGCAGAACTGGTAGGTTGTTTGAGGACGTTAATTGTGGGTATTTGAGAAGAAATCACAGGTTAACAAAACTACAGATATCTTAATTTAACATCGTAGTAAGGACTTCAGTCCTTATATGATATGATGTCCGGTCAAACAGCCATAATAAAAGAACCCCTCCCCAACCCTCCCCGCAAGCGGGGAGGGTGCCACAGGCGGGTGGGGTTCTTCATGAATTTCGC
Organism: [Scytonema hofmanni] UTEX 2349; assembly: GCF_000582685.1. GTDB lineage: Bacteria > Cyanobacteriota > Cyanobacteriia > Cyanobacteriales > Nostocaceae > Hassallia > Hassallia hofmanni. The sequence goes on along the minus strand of NZ_KK073769.1, from coordinate 907,266 downwards.
CCAAGCCCCCGGACATGGTATGAGAGCACTGAAGTCCTCACTACGAAGTTAATACAAACTACATTCTGTTGTAGTGTATGGTCTAATAACGTTCTGAACAATGTTTTTTTGACCCGCAAATTCCTTTCCGTAATAACCATCATCGAAACCGCGAGCGAATTCACCCCCAGCAGTACGCGGTTTATATTTATCACCTTTTTTAGCGCTGTTTTGTCCTTGACGGTAGCCGTCGGAGTAAGCATGAGGGTGATATCCTGGGTCTTGGTTAACCTGCCATTGAGTTGTAGGAAAGCAGTATCTTGCTGGCTCTATGGGGTAAGGATAGCGACGGTAATAAGGATACCCACGGGAGTAGGGATACCGACGATAATTGTAACGCCTATGAGCTTCAACAGGCTGATTATTGAGTAAAAAACCAGTAGCAGCAGCCAAAACTACTAAACTAGCGGAAATAATTTTTTTCATAGTTGCAGTTTCCAGAGTTCAATCACTCCTGGTACTTTTAAGATATCGTTCAGAAGCTTTGAGCGACATCACCAGATAGGGTGAATAATCTGAAAACAGAACAGATGAACTATACATTTGGGATTAGGTAGAATACTCTTTCAGACGTGGGAGCAATCCAAATAAAGTTAAAAGAGCGATCGCACTCAGCGCCACTGGGGTGATATACTCAAAACCATCCACTTCTTTAAAGCCTTGCTTAATTGCTTTGTCGAAAGCTGCTTGGTTAATATCAAAGCTCTTTTGATTGGCTTTTAATCTGAATTCATCAAATGCCCAATTAGATTGTCCTGGTTGATTACCTAAACAAAGTGCGATCGCTTCAGTATGTTTACCACTGCGTTCGAGTTGGCGGATTTGTTTATCAATCGCAACATAAATCCCTAAATTTGTCAAATTTTTGACCGTTGCTTCTCGTTCACCAGCAAAGGTAATATTTTTTAGTTGGTCAGCTAATAAGCCTGTAAAATTCGGTTTGTAGCTTGATGCTGATGCGGCAGCAGCGACTGTTTTAAAAGCCTCACTATCAGGCAATTGAGCAATTTTGGCTATATTGTTGAAAAAAGCCTGTTCGTGATTCAAAGCAAAAGCGGAATCTAACAAATAGCGACTTTGAGTGGCATTAGCCATGTAACCTAAAGCGCGGGCTTGTCGCAATGCGTACATAGAATTGAAGGCATCTTCCTTAGCAATTCGGAGATTTTGGGAAGCAGAAAGAAACGCACCTGTGGTGTAATTTAAAAAAGCAATAGCGATCGCAGTCGCCGCCAACAACATAGGATTGAAAGTACGGCGCATCCGCTGACTGAGAAAAATCTGTAAGCCTAGTAATACGGTGATGAGTGCGGCACCAGAAATTACTATAAAAAATAGCCATTTGCCAGAGTCAAATTTTACTTTATTGTATGTAACATTTAAAGCGTCTACATTTACCTTATCCAGTGCGTCAGATGCCGGTAATAGCTTTTGATCCATAATTTCCGCAGCACTTCGATAAGCAACCAGCATATTATTAGTGTCACCGCGTTCGTGAAAATCACGCGCTTGCTGAATCTTGGCAATGTAATTACCAAGTTCTAGTTGCAAAGTTTCAATCGGTTTTCGCTCTTTATCCCCGTAGCTAATACTCTCCGCAGCAGCAACCAGCCTTTGAGTTAGTTTCTCATATCGCTCCTTGTAACCCTTAACAGCATCTTGGTTTTGTCCGGGTAAAGCAAGCAATTCTTTGGTAACGTAAGCATCCATACCTGCTGCTGCATCCTTGAGACGCTGGGCAGTAGTAATACTTGGTGTAGCATCTTTACCGATTGTGTTAATAGCGTGGCGCTGTCCTTGGATGCCGCTAATGGTAGAAACTAATACTAGTAAACTTGTAGCCCAAGTTAAGTACAAACCACCTTGAAGCAGTTGTGGAGTATTTAGTTTCTTAATTGCTTTACTTGAAGCTGTGATTATCTTACTCATATTTTTTATGGTTGGCGGACGGCTTTGACAGTAATTCGAGTCCAGTGTCCTAAAGTAAATTCGTCTCCATCTTGTAGAGGTGCATCTACCATCGGCTTCAATTCCACCCCGTTAAGCTTGGTACCGTTAGAAGAGTTAATATCGCGCAGAGTTAAAGAACCGTCTGACTGAAGGTTTAATAAAGCATGACGGTGAGAAACAGCATTGTCGAAATCCAGAGCAATTTCTGGTTCAATTGCTCTCGCTTGGCTATTGCGACCAATAAGGTTATTTGCCTTATCTAGACGAAAAGCGATCGCCTGTTGATTTGTCGGCGCTTCTGGGCTTTCTGGATGCCGTAGGGATGGATCGATTGCGATCGCAAGTTCCCAGGTGAGGGATGAGGGAGATGAGGGGGATGAGGGAGAAATTTCCCCTTGTCCCCTTGCCTCTTCAATAGCGATCGGCACTTCCCCATGTGCGCCGGTGACGAAATTGTAACCGCAAATTTCGCAAAAGTCGCCGCTGTTGGGTTCACGCTTTACACTGCAAGCTGGGCAGGTTTCGAGAGTTATGTTTTGTGGTACTTGTGGTATTTTTGGGGCGTAGACGCGCAGCGGCTTGTCGTCAGACATCGCTTCACCTACACCGAGAATTTTCACTCCACACTCTGAACAATAATCAGATTCGGTTGAGTCGTGACCTTTGAGACATTTATAAATAGAGATATCATTTTTCATTTGTCCTTTGTCCTTATATTTGCAAATTTGACATCGACCAAATTTAAATATGCGTTACCCAAAATCCCTGTAGAGACGTTCCGGCGGAACGTCTCTACATTTTGACTAATTTTGCGGTTTTTGAATGCGGGTAGTTTTGGTAGAACGAGTTTCTAACGCCATTTCGTCTTCTTTGGCAACAGCTTTTTTTAATAGCACTGTTCCTGTGGGTGCATCTTCTATATCAACTACAGTTTTTAAGAGTTTAGCTGTTGCTTCGTTACCAGATTCATGGGCAAGTTTTACTGCTTTGCCTAACTTGGCGGTGGCGATTTCAATATTACCTTTGGCACGCGCTTCTAATCCTTCTTGAATCGATTGGGCAAGTTCTGCTTGTCCACTGTAGTGAGCAACTCGTCTGTCAATTTTGGTGGATTTGGCATCGTCGTCAGTCCAAGTTGCTAAAATGCGTGCCTCAACAATTTTAGTTTCTACACCGTTGTTTATGTAAACTAAACTTGCGCGACCTGCTAACATTTCATCACCAACGTTGCCGGGATTAACTTCGATGCAGAAGTGGTAATCACGGGATTCTTGTTTTCCCCAAGCGCCGGTGGGATAATCTACAACTTGGGTCTTGACAATTTTGGCGCGGTGTGTAAGGTCAACTATGTCGGGACTAACTTGTTTGCAAAACAGTATTTTTGCACCTTGGGGAGTCCACAAGCGCATAGCGACATCGCTGACATCTTTGCTCATGGCTTTCTCTAAAATCGCTTGAAAGTCAACTTCAATCATTTCGGGGTTGGGGATGATGTCAGTTGTACCGAGTAGTTTATTCGCGATTTTTTGGAGTTGGGCAACTCTCCAATCAGTACCGACACCTCGACAATCACATTGAAAGACTCCTTCACAAGCTTGGAGAACGCGATTTAGTTTAGATTCGTCTGAATCGTCGTTTTGTCCGTCTGTAAGTAGTAATGCTTGACGAACAGCGTTTGGCATTTTTTTGAATTGTTCTAAAGCTTCACTCAGCCAGGTTGACATGAGTGTACCGCCGTTAGAGTAAATTTCTTTGATGGCAGCGATCGCCAAGTTTTTTTTCTCTGGTGTAGCTTTTGACACTGGACAAATGACGCTGGCTTTACTTGCACCAGTGACGATGAAGAAGTAGGCATCGTCTGGGAGCAGATTTACGACTTTGACCATTGCATCTCTTGCCGCGTGGATTTTTCCACCTCCCATTGAGCCGGATGTGTCGCAGATGATACCGAATAGTCTGGCGTTATTGGGGGTTGCGGCGATGCTGTCATCGGTTTGGACGGTGACTGTCATGATGGCGTGAATTTCTCTGGCGCCTTCGGGTAAAAATTGGTTTTGGAAGACTTCGGCTTTGAATTGGTTGGGCATGGTGTTTGGTAAAATGAAAAGGGTGTAGGGGGTGGGGTGTAGGGTGTAGGGGAGAACAGGGCAAGAGCAGGAAATAAAAGAAGTTTTTCTTAACCCCACACACCACACCCTTTACAAGGAGAGGAGGGCGACTGTGATGTTGTCGTGTCCGCCGCAGTGACGGGCGAATTCGACTAGTGATTGGCAGATGGCGATCGCATGTGTATTTGATGTCTGCTGTATAAGATTGGCGAGTTGTTGTGGTTTTTCTGCGTAGTTCCACAGTCCATCGCTACATAGCAGCAGGTATCCGGAACTGGGAATGGTGAAGTTTATGATCGAGGGGGTGGCGTCGTCAATGGCATCTGCGCCTAACCAGCGGGTAATGGCGTTGGCTTGGGGAGATTGTCTTGCTTCGGCTGGTGTCATTTCGCCGGCTGCTACTACTTCACTGAGCCAGGAATGGTCTTTAGTTAGTTGTCGCGAATTATTGCCGGAAATCCAATAAGCGCGGCTATCACCGAGCCAACCTATGGTAGCGGTGTTCTGTTGGACAACGGCAGCGACAATGGTGGTTGATGGTGGTTCGGAATTAATATTTTTAGTATAAGCAATATTACTTAGACATAAAAGGGCAGTAGCTACGGCTGATTTGATGGCTGATTCGGGATTTTCTTTTTGTTTGATAGCGGTAATTAATGCTGTACAAGCGCTTTCGGTGGCTGTTTGAGCGGCTATATGAGGATTGCTAGAACTGGAAACTCCATCACAAACGATCAGGATATGGGTGTTATTGACGGTTTGCAGGGCAAGGTAATCTTCGTTACGGTGGTGTCTGAGTCCGCGATCGCTTACACCGGCTAAATGCGAATCAATGGTTATCTCAAGTCGGTCTTGAAGTTCTTTGCGAAATCCACAAACTGAGCAGAATCCCTCATCATCAATCGCTTTTGGGTCGGCACCACATTTTTCACATCCCACTGCTGTGAGGGATGTACCGCATTCTTCGCAAAATTGATCGTTTACCAGTACTGCCGTTCCACAGTTTGGACATTCCATAAGTTTAATTTGCTGTTCCTAAATTCATTTGGCGATTACGAGAAAGCTCATAACGAATTATTCCCTCCTCCGAACCTTGCCCAACATATGTAAAATGGCATTTTTCCAAAACCCGTTGTGAAGCTTTGAGTTCTGGCAGAGTTTCTGCTATTACTTGCCGAACTTCAGGATGAGCAAATGCCCAAGATATAAGTGCTTTGATCGCTTCTGTACCGTATCCCAAGTTTTGAAACTCTAGTAAAACTGAATAGCCAATTTCGACGATGCCATCAGATGTTGGCTTACCTTTAAAACCGCCATTACCAATAAGAATAGATGCATTTGTAACTACATCTTTTAGTACAAAATACCAGTTCCACCATCCTGATTCCTCAGGATCTGCTTGTAATTTATTTAGAAAAAATAACATCGTTTCATCGTCGTTAAATCCCGGTGGCCAACTACTGGGTACAGATGCATTTAGTAGCTCAGAAAATTTTGATTTATCACTAATTTCCGCTTGGAGAATTTCCAAAGTAGAAGCAATTAGTTGCAAGTTTTTTGTTAAGACTATAAAGTTTGTCATATTTTCTAATTAAAAAATAGTCCTTGGACGCACGCGATTTGCTTCATCGACTAAGCGAATCTTTTCTTCTTTGTTGACGAGGTGTGCCATGTCACGCAAGGCTTTTTCTAATCCTTTTCTTAAATGCATTTCTTGAAATGGCTGTCCTAAAATTTGCATATCGTTAGCAGCTTTAACTGTCTTCGAGATAAGCAGATTTAGTGCCGTTTCTAACAGTTGCTTAGTTAATTTATGGCGATCCATTCCTTCTAAAGTGAGGGCTTCAATTGCGGTAGAAGCAGCTTGTAATTCTTGCGTTCCGGGGGCAGATTGTTCGCGATTAATTAAGGTTCGGGCAATTTCTACACGCGATCGCGTAAATAAATTTGAACTTTGCGGCACTCTTTCTAAAGCCGCTACCGCACCGTTACGATCGCCAACTGCACAAAGACATCGAGCTAACCCAAATGCCGCTGATACATAACTCGGATCGGTACGAGATACCAAGTTATACATCTTAATTGCGAGTTGATAATTTGCCCCTTGTTCTGCCGCAAGCGCTAGCGCCAATTTGGGCGCAAGTTCCCCCGGTAGGTCAAAATAAACTTGGTCGAATGCTGCTTGAGCTTCTTTAGGTTTGCTTTGTCGCATTAGCGATCGCCCACGATACCAAAAAATTCGCCAGTCCCAAGCATCTTTCGCCTCAACTTGTGCTATAATATTCTTTGCTTCGTCGTATTCCAAAGTGTCAATTAGGCTGTTTGCCAATCGCAGCAATGCTTCGGCGGAATTGGGACATAGCTTAACTGCCATTCTTAAACTGGCTGCTCGTTTCACGGGATCGGCGATCGCACTCGCATTGACGACTGTATTAAAGCCAGAATCTTCTGAATCTAACATCGGTACGGGCAATTGCTGATAATCGGCTTTTATCGGTTCAAAGTCATTACCGTTACCCAGCGCTAGCATATCTCCACTAAAGACGTTACTCGCAGATGGACGCGGAATATTTGTACTAATTGCTACTACTTCCCGCAGCACACCCAGCAGTTGATCTGCCATTTCATCTGCCGATTGAAAGCGATCGTCAGGGTTTTCGGCGGTGGCTTTAATTAAAAAGCGATAAAGTGATTCTTGGTCGGCAAATATTGGTTCTTCTTCAGCACTGGGTAGAGTGTATAAATGTTGTTTATTAAAACCTTTAATATCAGTCAGTAAAACTGCCAAGGTTCTACCAACGGTAAATAAATCTGATACAGCGGTTGGACCTTCGCCAGCTTCCGGAGCGCTGTAGCCGACTGTGCCATAAATATCACCATTAGGGTCATCAATTCTGCGGACTCCACCTAAGTCAATTAACTTCACATCTCTGCCTTCAATCATGATGTTATCTGGCTTGAAGTCGCAGTAAACTAAACCTAAGGAATGTAAATAAGCAAATGCGCTGAGGATGCGGTGAATGTAAGCGATCGCTTCTGCAACTGGTAGTGATCCGCGACTTTTGCGAATTTCTCTCAGGGTTTTGCCGCCGACATATTCCATAATAATGAAACCTTCGCTACCGTGGTTCACGAAGTTGTAAATCCCGACAATATTCGGGTGCTTCACTACTGCTAAAAATTGTCTTTCAGCAACGGCAACGGCAGCACTTGCTGCATCTTCGGTGTTGAGCAATCCTTTGAGGACTACGTAGCGAGAGAGAATTTTATCGAAGCCTAAATATATCCAACCTAAACCACCGTAAGCGATCGCTCCTTTAACTTCATATTGCCCAATAACTAAATCACCCGGAGAAAGCGAAGGAATAAATGAATACTTCTGTCCACACTTGCTGCAAAATCCCTTTTCTCGTCGCAACGAGTTATTACAATTCGCGCAAAAGCGTTTATTTTCCGGCACCATCGGGTTAGGGATGATGGCTTTTTCTGGCTCGGTTGAAGGCAGTTCGGGTACGGATATCAACCCCGCTCCCAAGTGCTTGCGGCTACTTCTAGTTGATGTTGAACTACTACGTCGCGAACCTTTAGAACGATTGGTTAGTGGGGAAGAACCTGTTCCTGTGGTGACAGATGAAGTTCTTGCTGTAATAGTAGAGACGCGATTAATCGCGTCTCTACTTTGTCTTTGGCTACTCGGCTGTGATTTCACCGCAGCTAGTCCGCAGACGTTACAATAACCATCTTCAATAGTACCAGTACAGCCATTTTTTGTGCAGCGTAGAGCTTTGCTCTTGTCGTAGACATCGCCGTCCATTATGACTCTCCTATATTAAATACGAAAGTTGTAGAGACGCGATTAATCGCGTCTGTACTTGCCATTTAAACGTTTTTCATATTGAGAAATCAATTCAGCGGCTTTATTTAAAGGAGTTGGACGACTGTAAAGAAGTTGCTTCGCTTGTAAAGCCAGTTCTGTTAAAATTGTATCTTCAATTAATCGCCGTGCTAGCGCTTTTGCCTGGAGTGCGTCGAGCCTTCCACGTAACTCTTGACGAGTTTGTAGGGGAGCGTTATTAACTGCATATGCTTGTTGTTCTGATGCTATATATTCTCTAGCTTTAATAGTCCAATTGTCTAAACCAACAATAATTGGATTCACTAAACCTTCGGCAAACTTAGTTTCTAACTTCATAAACCATTGTCTAAGCGCTTCAATTTGTTCCGACCGTAAGGGAGGTAGCAATATAGAGTGATCCAAGACTTTATCCTGACATTCCGCAAAAGCTGCGATCGCTTTAGTGTGAATTTCTTTTAACTGTTGTAACAAATTCCTCGCTGTCGCCATTTTTTCGCGAATTTGATTTTGTTGTTTGATAACTTGGTCTAAAGTCGCTTTTACCTGAGCTAATATCGGCTGGACTTGCTGTTGAAACACCGCACTCGTTCCTAGAGGGTCTTGTTCTATACTTTGGTGTAAAGAAGCTAACGCACTCGCAACTTGAATTAATTCACTTTGGCAATCTTGATTCAGCGATGCAGCTAAATTTTGCAAGAAGAAAATTTCCGCTTCTGCATCCCCAAGCATCATATCCAAATGCGTCCAAGCGTCATCAACAGCTAGAACTGCTTCCCTAGCTACACAGAAAGCATTTTGCATCACTTCAAGTAGCTGTGCGGGAGTGATTTTAGTTGTGTTAGCACCAGTTAAAAGTTCTCTTTGTGCTAGGGGTGTTTGCACCATCGGTAACTTAATTGAAGCACCTGTGAGTAATTGTGCAATTTCGCTAGTTTTTTGAGTTGACAAAAAACGCGGTAACTGATCTCGCAACTTGATTGCTTTATCAATTGTCTGCACCAATAAATCGAAGTGTTGAAATAAATCGTTCATTGCCTCCAGTGCTGGTGTTACCCGTGTTGCGGTGATTCCGGTTAACTTGACTGGAGGAAAACCAAAACCACCGCTCATTCGCTGATAAGTTGGTAGTTCTTGAAGTTCAAGAAGATTTTGACCTGCAATATTGACTTTATTCTTCCAATCGGCTATTAGTTGGTCAATTTCAACAGTCACCGCGATCGCTCCTGTAAAAAAGAGGCTGTCAGCATTCCAATTTTATACCCGACACTCTATAAAGGGCAGTAGGAGAAATCTTTCTAAATCAAGTCGGATCTCTTGTAATGGGACAATTTAACTGTTATCAAGACCTGTAGAGACGCGAAATTTCGCGTCTCTACGCTCGGATTTTAGGCTTAACTGAACCGTATTGTGTTATTAAGATGTGGGGAATAATAAAGTTTTAGATATGCGTATTCAAATTGTGATTTTGATTGTCGGGATGTTGCTGAGTTTGAGTTACAAGGTGCGTGCAGAATCCGAACCTACTAATGGTACTAACTTGCCGTCAATCGGGGAAACTGACATAGAGAATATTTCCCAACCACTCCCTACATCTTTACCAGGTGTTGAGCAGAGTGAGGTTAAGGAGAAAATTGTTAAAGATATCCAAATCCGTTTTCTCAATAATAAGGATAACTGGGTAGATGAAAAAGGTAGGCTCATCGAAGGACGGACTCAGAAAAATTTTATCATTGACAATCTGAGATTAAAGCCAGGTCAAATATTTCGTAACGATTTATTTCAAAAAGACGTAGAAAGATTAAGGAGATTAAATTCGTTTGATAAAGTCAATTTTGTTTTAGAAGAAGATGATGATACAAGTCTTACCATCGTCTATTACATTAAAGAAAATAAATTTCCTTCTTGGAACTTTGGTGGTGGTGATAACGGTGATGTTGGGCTTTACGGTCAGGTAGGTTATCGAGATGCAAATATTAGCGGACTGAATGAACAAGTAGATAGTAGCATTCAAGTCAGCGGTAAAGATGTTCAATTTGACACTTCTTTTATTAGCCCTTATCGTCGAGGAGAACCAAACCGCTTAGGCTATAGCTTTCGAGCTTTTCGCGAACGAGATTTATCTCGAACTTTTAACGATGAAATCAAGTTGTCAAATGGTAGCACCGCACGAGAAGGAAGATTTGGGGGTTCTGTAGCTGTTTTAAAATCTTTTGATGATTGGGATGCAGCTTTAGGTCTAAACTACACGAGAATTAGCCTGCGCGATCGCGATTATAATGTGGCACAAGTGGATAGATTGGGAAATCCACTTTCGGTAAGCGGGACTGGTATTGATGATTTAGTTACAGTGTCTTTTACTGTCAGCAAAGATGAACGCGATCGCCGCAACTATCCAACTAAAGGATCGCTTCTCACTCTTCGTACCGACCAAGCAATTCCCATCGGACTTGGTAAAATTGCTAGCAATCGCTTGCAAGGTAACTATATTTTATATGTACCAGTTGCTTTTATCGGTAGTAATGGGTCAACAGAAAATACAGAAATGATCGCTTTGAATTTGCAAGCTGGAACAAATATCGGCGAATTTCCACCTGCAAACGCATTTAATTTGGGTGGACAGAATTCTGTTAGAGGTTACGGAGGTGGTAGAGTAGCTAGCGCACGTAGTTATGGTTTAGCTTCTGTAGAATATCGTTTCCCGATTCTGCGGACAGTGGGAGGAGTTTTATTTGCAGACTTCGCTTCAGATTTTGGATCTAGCCAAACGGTATTAGGGGAACCGGGTATAGTGCGAGGTAAACCGGGAAGTGGGTTTGGTTACGGGTTAGGATTGCGAGTTAAGTCACCGTTTGGGTTGATTCGCGGTGACTTGGGAATTAGCGACCAAGGAGAAGTCAACTTTGAAGTTACCACCGGTCAGCGGTTTTGATGTTAAGGGGAGATGGGGAGACAAGGGGGACAAGGGGGAATTTCATGAGGGGAAAAGGTTAAAGGGTAAAGGGTAAAAGAAGAAAAGTTTTTCCCTTTTCCCGTTCCCCTTTCCCCTTTCCCCTTCCTGCTGCCCATTGCCCAATGCCCAATGCCCCATTATTAATTATTCTTGACTTTCCTGGAAAAACTTCTTGTGAATAATTTTAGTCTCTTGCTCATCAGAAGTAACTGCGGTCATGAGATAATCAATCAATTTGTCTGTAAAAGGGACACGCAAGTGGAAAGTTCCATCGGGTTTTAGTTTGATGGAATGACCACCGATTGTCACAGTTGCACCTGGTTCTGTTGCTCCGTGGATAATTAACTCAGCATCCGCTTGGAACCAAAAACCTTGCTGGGGACGGTTAGATACGCGAACTGTGGCTGAACGAGCGAGTAAAAACCAGCGATCGCTATTAATTAGATAGCCTATTTCTGCTATATAATCGCGATCGCTCACCGGAATCGCTACATAGCGATCGTGTGTGATTTCCTCACATTCATACTGCTGAACCAATGTGGGAGTCTGATAACTTAAGTCAATATCAGTCACATCATACAACCGCAAGGCTAATTGACAAACTCCCTCTTGCTGAACTGATTTTTTCTCTTCTTCGGAAACGTTCCAAGATACATAAGCCCATTTTGCCGTGCGAGGTGCGATCGCAATGCTGCTTTCTACATCATTTGTAACTTCATTAACTATCTTTTCAGTATGTTCCCTAATGCCATATATCCGAGACCAAGCTCCAACTCCTACAAAAGCCGCACCAGCCGCTAGGTCTAATGGTCGCGGTATTGTAACATTTTCTACAGGTTCTGGAACTTGAGTTACAGTCTCGTTTATGTCTTCGGTGATGGGTAGGTTGGCTGTTAGTTCTAAGCTGGTATCTGTAACTTCTGCCGATGTTTCCCTTGATTCTGGTGAGCTTAAAGAAGTTGTCTCGCCTATATCAAACCAATCTGATGATACATCATCTTCCATAGTTGCATCATCGGCAGAGGTCGTATTTTCTAGCCAGTTTGATTCATCAGATAAATCTTCCTCAGCTGCATCTGCAACCACATCTAAAGCAGCTTCCGGAACATCTAGTAATTCCGGCATTGCAGGTATAATTTCCACAGTCGGCAACTCTGGATTCAAAACAGATAAAGCAACATCTGGCTGTTGAGTTGCAGGTATAATTTCCACAGTCGGCAACTCTGAATTCAAAGCAGATAAAGCAACATCTGGCTGTTGAGTTGCAGGTATAATTTCCACAGTCGGCAACTCTGAATTCAAAACAGATAAAGGAACATCTGCCTGTTGAGTTACAGGTGTTTCGATATCCCCGAAATCTTCGTCAATATTGCTGCTTTCTGTGGTGGTATCATCGGCTTCTGTTTGCGAACCTTTACCAGACAGTCGTGACCAAAGTACTGCCCCACCTGCTACTACTCCACTACGCGGAGATATTATACTATCTAACCAGTTAGATTGTGCTGGTTGTACTTCTGTCTCGTCTTGGGCAAATTCCATGTCCCAATCGTCTTCGTCAGATAAAAGTTCTGGGACATTTGGCAATTCGGGTACAGAATCGGTAATTTGCGTACCAGTTGGTGATTCTACATTTGCAAGTTCTGCCACATCTGGTGATTCAATTGGTGGTGTTTCAATATCCCAGAAATCTTCCTCAGCATCGTTGATTTGTGTGGTTTGGTTGGTAGCTTCTGTTTGTGAATTTCTATTTGGCGATCGCGACCAAAGTACTGCCCCAGTTCCTGCTGCTACTGCACCACCAGCAGAAGTGATATTCTGTAACCAGTTAAATTGTGCTGCTGGTTGTGCTTCTGTATCGTCTTGGGCAAATTCCATATCCCAGTCATCTTCAGGTGATGCAAGTTCGGGAAATGAAGCTGTAATTTCTCTTGTCGATGTTTCTACATCTTCATCAGAAACATCTGGCTGTTCGGAAGTCGATGTTTCGATATTTACATCAGATCCACCTGTAGGAATTTGCGCTTGTGGATTTGATGCAACCAAGGGAGAATTTTCAACTTCATTAGATGCACTTGTAGGAATTTGCGTTTCTGCGGGTGTAATTTCAATTATCGATGCTTCTGGATTTGATGCAACCAAGGGAGAATTTTCAACTTCATCAAATGCAAGGGGGAGAGAATCTCTAACTTCAATTGCCGATGCATCTACTGTTGTAGAATATTGCAGTTTGGGGGTTGTGACTTCCGTTGGTGGAGTTTCAATATTCCAGACATCTTCTTCAAGGTCGTCGCTTTCTGTACTTTCGGCAATAACTTCTCTTGGTGAACTGCCAGTTAATCGCGACCAAAGTGTTGACTCGCTTGGTGCTATTGTACCACCCCCAGAGGTGTTTGATTGTGCTTCTGGCGTTTGGTCGGTTGCTGATGTTTCTAGTTGGGGAATGTCTGTAATATCATTTGGTGTTTCTAGTTGGGGAATGTCTGTAATATCATCTACCGCTTCTGTCTTTGAGGGTGGAAACCAAACGCTTGTTCCTATCCCTGCTGCTGTAACCCCTGCTAGGGCTGCGCTACCACCGGGGGTAATGTTGGATACTGGAGATGTTGTGTCTTCAGCTAAATGATCTGCGGTGTTAGTTACTCCTTGTGGCAAATTGTCAGAGATGTGGGTAGTATTTTCTACTGTGCCAGATTGTGTTTGCGCGTAAGCGCGAAGTAACTGGTTATCAGATAAAGCCTCGCTAACAGGAGGGGTAGCAACACTTGCGCTTGTTGGTGTTGGTATAGTTTCTTCTAAGGATTCTGTTACGTTATCTGTTGGTTGAGGTTTTGTCCGTCTTTTTCCTAGCAACCACCATAAGAAACCACCGATGACAGGCAAAGCTAACAACCACCACCAAGGTGATATTGTCTCATTATTAACGTTTCCAATGTTATCGGTAGCAGCTACAGGTATTGGGGAATTATTTTGATTAGTTGTTGTTGTTGTTGTGGGGTTGGTAGCTTCCCCAAGCGGTGAAGTTGCAGCGACAGAAGGTGCAGTAGTTGCTGAGGTAATTGGATTTGGGGGGATTGTTTGTAGTATACTGGCAGCGATCGCATTAGCTTCGCTAGTTCTGGCTTCTTCTATCGCTTCAATACCTGGTTTGGCGGTTGCAAAACCAAGATAAGCTGCAATACCTAAACTAGGATTTTTCTTGTAAACGTATACCAAAGGCTGGGAGAATGGATATCTCGCGTCATCTGGTGAGGTATTATGCAATTTGAGCGATCGCACATCTTGCAACTTTGATATTTGATTAACCAGGACATAACTGATGCCGTTTTTACCCAGTTGCTTGATAACTTCTGCTGTATTATCATCTGCTAATTGAGTAGCTGTAGAGCCTGTAGCAAATTTATCCGATTTGAAGACTGGATAATCGCGTAAAGACTCACGAGTGTCGCTTGTTGACGGACGGTCAATAAAGCGAATTTTACCATCACGTCCTCCTACCTCAGACCAATTGGTAATTTCCCCTCGAAAAATCTTTGCAAATTGCCTACTTGTCAAATTGCCTTTAAAAGCATTACCAGCACCAACTACGATGGCTATTTTTTCGCGACGCACATGCAATTGTTCTAAACCTTGCGCTTTTTCTTGTGGTGTTAAGTCACGAGCAATTGTTGCTATATCGATTTTACCATCTTGCAAAGCTTTCAGACCAGAATCTGCACCGTTTGCCGCTAATTCAACTGAACTGCCCGAAAATTGTTTTTCAAAGCTTTCTTTCAGGCTTTGATTGATTGGCATCATCCCACTTGAACCATCAATCCTGATTTTAGTATTATTCTCCACCGTTTTCGGCAGAGGAAATGAAGGATCTTCAGTTGCAGCTTGTGCTGCTTGTACGCAGTTTGGTAAGACGAAGAGAGTTACTGCTGGGGAAGTTAATGCCAACAGTAATGCCAAACTGACTATCGAATTATCTTTTTTCTCTTTTTGCCACATATGCCCCTTATCAAGGTAAAGGAATATTATTTTACCAGCAAGTCTTAATCGTTATCTTTTTATAGAGCAGACGCGCTAATTATACATCTGTGCCATCTATCTCAGAACTTTTTCTATATATTAGTATTCAACTATACTTTATCTTTACTCTATATTGCGTGGAAGCCATGTTGATTGTATGTTTATTTGAGGTCTTTCACATCACCTCCGTTGAATTAACACTCATAAAAGCATACCGACTGCATGAAGGCAGAAGGCAGAAGGAAAGAAATCTTCTTTATCTTGACAGACTACTACCTTCGTAGAGACATCCCACTGGAACGTCTAAACAATTGTAAGTAATTTACCCGATATAATATCACATCACTTTATTGCTGTTGCGTTACACGAGAGTATGGCATCGTCCTTTATGCTTTGATGTGTTACGAACTCTGTAACGCATCCGACAAATATCTAATTTGGTTCAAAAATCAAACCGAATTCTTATAGCAGATTGCGTTTTTAATGAATACACGTAGAGACGTTCCGGCGGAACGTCTTTACAGAGTTTTGGGTTTTATGCATGTACCTCAATTACCTAAAATATGCTGTATATATAATGTCGTCAAATCATAATAATCGAGTCATAAAATAATTTATTAACAAAAATTTTAACTTAAATAACAGTGGCAATCAGGTTTGTCTAACAGCGATTCAACTAAAGCATTGAGCGCAGTAGCTGCTAACAATCCACCACCCAAAGTGCCTTCAATTGTGATAAAAGGCACAGATGTTTGCATTAATTGTCGCTTTGCTGCGGGTGCATGACTAAAACCAATCGGCATTGCAATCACTAGCGCAGGCTGAATTTGTTGATTTTGAATAGCTTCACAAACTTCTAAAAGTACTGAGGGAGCATAACCAATAACTAGCACACAACCTTTAGTTAGTTGCAGTAAATTTTCTCGCCATTCTTGATGTTGCCAAAAAGCAATTTCGGCTTCTTTAGCGGTTGTGACGTGGGGATTGTCAATTAAAGTTGCAATTTTACATCCCAAGTGAGCTAATCGAGTATTATCTAAAGCTGCTGCCACTGATAAAGTATCGACAACAACCTGACAACCTGATTTTAGAGCTTCACGAGTGGAGGCGATCGCTTTATTCCCCAACCTCAAAAACGAAACTAAACTAACGTCCCCACAAGCCAAAACCATCTGCGAAATTAAATGTTGTTCAATTTCCGAACGGTCAGATAAATCAGGCAGCAACCATTGTAAAGATTCTTGAAAGACTTCTGGATGAGTATGAACTTCTCCATCCAATTTATCCCACAGATTGTTTAATTCTCCAACCCCTGCTTGAGTTTCGACTTCTAATAACTTGAGTTGAGAAAAAACTTCCGCTTGCATGATTTGACAATCTCGATCTCGTCCCAACAATCCTTCTAAAGCTGATGCAGTTTGCCGCAGTTGAGAAATTTGCTGCATAACTGTTCGATATTGCTGCTGAAGTTGCGACATCAGAGTAATGCTAGTATCCGCTTCCGGTTCCACCTTCAAAATTTGCCGGATGTGGTTTAACTGAAATCCCTGCTGCTTCAGGGCAACAATCCGTTGCAACCGACTGACATCTTTTTCGGTGTAAAGGCGATAATTACTTTGGCTTCGCTCTGGTTGCGGCAATAATCCCAATTGATGATAGTGTCGCACCATGCGCGGAGTAATTCCCCCACCAACTGCATCAGTAAATTCTTTAATAGTTAAGCAACCAGGGTTTATCATAACACATCTATTGATATAATTTGGGCGATTAGATCAGTTTGTACGATCGCTTTAAAAAAGATGAAAAGACTTACAAGTTTAGTTTTAGCTACTTTATTGTGGTTCGGCACTGTGTCTTTAGCTTCTGCTGCCCCAACTTCTACTTCTACCCAGACGCCTACTTCTACCCAAGCTCCTACCCCCACTCCTACTTCTTCTACCCAAGCTCCTACCCCGGCTAATGTTATCTCTGCCCCAACGTATTGTGAACCAGGCTACAAATTATACAATGGTAAGTGCCGGAGGGTATTCAACTAGGGAATATCTCCCCCTGAACTCTCCCTTGATGTCTACCGTGTACACACAAGCGATGCAAGCCCGTGCATTAACATAACGAGGCTCTGCATTAACATAACGAGGCTCTGCATTAACATAACGAGGCTCTGCATTAACATAACGAGGCTCTGCATTAACATAACGAGGCTCTGCATTAACATAACGAGGCTCTGCATTAACATAACGAGGCTCTGCATTAACATAACGAGGCTCTGCATTAACATAACGAGGCTCTGCATTAACATAACGAGGCTCTGCATTAACATAACGAGGCTCTGCATTAACATAACAGAGGCTCTGCATTAACATAACGAGGCTCTGCATTAACATAACGAGGCTCTGCATTAACATAACGAGGCTCTGCATTAACATAACGAGGCTCTGCATTCACAATGCAAGCCATATCGCAAATCCTCAGCACTATTGACATTAACACTAATGTCAAGGTTTAGGGTGAGAGAGTATGTGTTGATTCAACTTTCATGCTCTACCCAGAACGCTTAACTCAATTCACCAAAGAACATTCAGATACCGTAGCCGCGATCGCTTGTGGTCTATTATTACTTGTTGGTGCGATCGCCTTACATCTCAATTTTTTAGGATTGGCATTGCTGCTACTCCCCGCAGCTTATGTGATTGGTGGCTACGAAAGTGCGCGGGAGGGATTAACTACACTTTTTAAAGAAAAAGAACTCGATGTAGATTTACTCATGATTGTGGCGGCTGTGGGCGCTGCTAGTTTAGGTTTATGGCAACGGGAATACCACCTAATTGTTGATGGGGCAATTTTGATTCTCATCTTTGCCATAAGTGGCACCCTCGAAGGTTACGCAATGCGACACACTGAGCGGAGTATCCGCAGTTTGATGAGTTTGACACCAGATATCGCAATGGTTTTGCGTCAGGGAAGGGAAGAAGAAGTTTTGATTTCCCAGTTAAAGGTAGGGGATGAAATTGTCGTGAAACCGGGAGAGTTAATTCCTACCGATGCAGTGATTTTATCAGGTTACAGCAGCATCAATCAAGCTGCGATTACCGGGGAATCTTTACCTGTAGAAAAGACGGTGGGTGAGGAAGTGTTTGCAGGTACACTTAATGGTTATGGTGCGCTGAAGTTGAAGGTGCATCAACCACCGGAAAGTAGTTTGATTCAACGTGTGATTAAATTAGTAGAGCAAGCGCAAACAGAAGAACCACCTTCCCAACAGTTTATTGAGAGATTTGAACGAGGTTATGCACGCTTCATTGTGATTGCTGGGGTGTTGCTAGCTACTTTACCACCGTTTCTTTTAGGTTGGGATTGGGAAACAACGATTTATCGAGCGCTGACTTTTTTGGTGGTAGCTTCTCCTTGTGCATTGATGGCAGCAATAATGCCAACGCTGTTGTCGGGAATTGCAAATGGTGCAAAACAGGGGATTTTGTTTAAAAATGGTAGTCAATTAGAAATGATGGGGAAAGTGAGAGCGATCGCTTTCGATAAAACTGGTACTCTAACTACAGGAATTGTCGAAGTATTTCAAGTTATTCCTGCTGGTAATTATTCGCAAGCTGATGTATTGAAAGTTGCCGCAACCGTAGAATCAGTTTCCGAACATGCGATCGGTAAAGCGATTGTCAAAGCCGCTGCTGATTTAAATTGGGTGAGTGCCGTTGAAGTGCAAGCTATTCCCGGACAGGGAATTGTCGGTATCAACCAAGACCAAAAGGTAATTGTCGGGAATGCTGCTTTTGTGCAGAAGCATGTCATAAGTTTACCGGAAGAGTTGCAAAAATCTGCTTCTGTGTTGGAGCAACAAGGTAAGACAGTCGTTTGGGTAGCGCAGGGGGGATGGGGAGATGGGGGGATGGGGGGACAAGGAGATGGGGGGAAAGAATTATTCTCCTTGTCCCCTTATCACCTTGTCCCCTTGTCCCCTTGTCCTGCATTTGACGTGATAGGATTAATAGCGATCGCCGACGAATTGAGATCAGAAGCTGCTGCAACCATCGCTCGCTTAAAGGCTTTGGGAGTTGAACAAATCGTTATGTTAACTGGCGATAATCAGCGCACTGCTGATAGTGTGGCGCAAGCTGTGGGTATAAATCAAGTATATGCAGAACTTTTGCCAGAGGATAAATTGGATGTAATCCGACGTTTGCAAAAGCAGTATAAAACAGTGGCAATGGTGGGTGATGGTATTAATGATGCACCAGCATTAGCTCAGGCATCTGTAGGTATTGCGATGGGAGTTGCGGGAAGTGATGTAGTATTGGAAACCGCAGATATTGTATTGATGGCAGACCGACTGGAGAAGCTTGCAGTGGCGATCGCTTTGGGGAGGCGATCGCATGGCATAATTAAGCAGAATATAACAGTTGCTCTATCTTTTATTATTCTGCTTTTGGTAGGTAATTTTCTCGGTAATGTTAACTTACCCCTTGGTGTAATTGGACACGAAGGTTCTACAGTATTGGTTACTCTGAGTGGTTTGAGGTTGTTGAAATAGGGATTGGAGTAATGGGCATCGGGCATTGGGCATGGAAAGAAGAGTCAGATTTTTAATCACAAATTGAGCGTATTAAATAACCTTTTACTCAATTCTCTTGCCCTATGCCCATTGCCCATTACTCCATGCCCAAATTACACTGCTTTCTCAAGTTCGGCTTTGACGGTAGCGTATCCCCAATCCAACCAGGGAAGCAAAGCTTCAATGTCTGCGGTTTCGACTGTGGCACCACCCCAAATCCGCAATCCGGGAGGTGCGGAGCGATAGGAAGCGATATCAAAAGCTACTTCTTGCTTTTCTAAAAGTTTCGCTAATTTCTTCGCGCATTTTGCTTGTTCTTCTGGAGTTAAGCCGGTAAACCAGGAATCCACTATCTTCAGACAAATTGAGGTACAAGAGCGATTTTCTACCTTTTCTGCTAAGAAACCTGCCCAAGAACTTTGTTCAACCCATTTAGCGATCGCTTGCAAATTTGCTTCACTGCGGCTAATTAAACCAGGAAGTCCACCAATGCTCTCAGCCCATTTCAACCCATCCAGGGCATCTTCGACACACAACATCGATGGTGTGTTGATGGTGTCACCTTTGAAAATGCCTTCAATTAGTTTACCTTTTTGTGTCAGGCGAAATAACTTAGGTATTGCGCGTTCAGGATTATAACTTTCTAAACGTTCCACTGCACGGGGAGAAAGGACAATTACTCCATGTTGAGCTTCTCCTCCCAATACTTTTTGCCAGGAGTAAGTCACTACATCGAGCTTTTCCCAAGGTACTTCCATTGCGAAAACCGCAGAAGTCGCATCACAAATTGTCAATCCGGAGCGATCGCTTTTAATCCAATCACCATTTTCTACCCTGACACCAGAGGTGGTACCATTCCACAAAAACACAATATCTTTTTGAAAGTCAACTTCGTTTAAGTCTGGTAATTTACCATAATCTGCTTTCAAATGACGAGTTTCTGGCAATTTCAACTCATCTAAAACATCTTTAACCCATTCCTGCCCGAAGCTTTCCCATGCTAAAATATCTACGGGAAGTTTTCCCAAGAGCGACCATAACGCCATTTCCACAGCGCCTGTATCCGAAGCCGGAACGATACCCAAGCGATAATCTGCGGGAACACCGAGGATTTTTTTAGAACGCTCAATCACTTCTGCTAATTTGGCTTTACCAGCTTCAGAGCGATGAGAGCGACCTACACAGGCTTTTTCAAGTTGGGAAACAGACCAACCCGGTCGTTTCGCACAAGGTCCAGAGGAGAAATGAGCAACGTTTGGCTTGATTGTAGGTGGAGTGAGCTCTGACATAAAGCTATTTTTGCTTTCCGTGTGGCATGAGAAAGTACTGATGTATATAGTACTAGGTTTTGAGCTTTCATCAACGCGCGATCGCACCACAAGAAAGTTCAAGAGTCTGACAGTTTCTCATCTCCCCCTTGTCGCCTTGTCCCCTTGTCGCCTTGTCGCCTTGTCCCCCTTTCCTCACAAGATCCTCAAATTGTTTGTCTATAACATAAGTATAAGAGGAAAGACATGCTGTCCGGGCGATCGCCTGCCCCCTCTAATAAATGATAACTATTGCTAAAAAAACGGTGTCTATATGTTTATTAACAAAATTCTCGTTGCATTAGATCGCTCTGAATTGAGCAAGCAGATTTTTGAACAAGCGTTGGCTTTAGCGAAGGTTACACAAGCTAGCTTAATGCTGTTACACGTTCTTTCTACTGAAGAAGAAGGCAGTCCATATGTGCCTATTGTATACTCCGGATACTCTGGTTTGAACTACTATTCAGCAGTGCAGAGTCAAACCTTGGAAGTTTACCAAGAGCAATGGAACGCTTTTAAACACCAAAGTCTAGAGATGTTAAAATCTTATTATGCCCAAGCAGACATAGCAGGTGTCACTACTGAATTTAGCCAAAATTCTGGCAATCCTGGTCGCTGCATTTGTGATGTCAGCCGTAGTTGGGGTGCTGACTTAATTATTATGGGGCGTCGGGGTAACACTGGTTTAAAAGAACTATTTTTAGGCAGCGTCAGTAACTATGTTCTTCACCATGCACCTTGTTCAGTCCATATTGTGCATCTTCCAATCGTTGCGAAAAAAACTGAAGATGCACAACAAACAGAAAGCGTCTCAATTTGAAAATAAATGTAGAGACGTAGCAGTGCTACGTCTCTTGGCTTTGTGATAACGCATAGTTAATTTACCTGAGATGATATAACACCAAGCATATTGCAATCTAACCCACACAATAAAAGGAGGCAGTTACTCACCACCCAATACGTTTCGGATAAGACTCGATCCCCCCAACCCCCCTTTTTAAGGCAGGCTAAGAATAGCTCTATTTCCCCCTTTTTAAGGCTACGGTGTATACACAACTCATCAAATTACCCAAAATCTTAAAAACCTCACCCTGTCCGTTCCGGACATCCCTCTCCTTAACAAGGAGAGGGAAAGATTTTAGCGTAGCTAAAAGCGAGGGTGAGGTTTTTGCGATTTGTGTGTACACCGTAGCTTTTTAAGGGGGAGTAAGGGGGATCTTTAAGGACTATGCACCTTAACCGAACCGTATTGACTCACCACCTCCTTTGTAATTACAGCTTGGATAAATTAGAAATGCTCTGACAGCAAGCTAAAATTTAGCTATCTGCCGGTCATAAACAATGTAATGACCACTCCTAAGATAATCGATCCGCCACCGAAGACGAATGACCAAAAGCGATGGTAACTGTTGACAATGGTGCCGCTTTCACTGTTAAGTTGACTTAAATCCATCCACGGTGCCACACCTCGACGGAACCAACCTACCGCACCAACTGATTCACCAATCAAGCTTTCAACTCGTTTCATTCCAAACAAGAAGTTACCAATCGGACCAAAGCGCGAAGCATAATGCAAATAAAGCATTCCGCTACGGTCTTGGATTTTCAAGTCAGAACCAAATTTATAACCGGAATCACCACGACCAATTAGTCTACCTTCCAGTTTCGCAGGTCTTCCACGCAACGGACTAGCATAAGGATCTGACATCAAGGTGAGAACGTCAGTTTCTGGGGCTTGGCTGTAGCTAGGGAACATAATAAAGGCTTTGATTACCACTCCTACACCTAAGCCGATGAATGGTATACCCAGCATCAAACCTGGGTTTTGTGAACTTGACCAAAGAATAGCCCCAATAACTAAGCCGGCGACAAACCCAATGGTTTCAGCACCGTACAGGATAACATCTAAGAAGAAGCTGCCATAAAGCTTACTTTTATTCAGAGTTTTGCCTTCACCAATAACTCGTCCCATATCGAACTCAGTTGGTAAACCTAGCTGTTCTGCATAGGTGCTCAGAGCGCGGACTCGTTTTCCAGTCAGGGGATGAGTGGAATTTAACTCCATCCACCAACCCCACGGATTAAACATATCCCACAAAAAGACGCGACCGATTTTTTGCGGATCGGAAGCAATGCGGTAAGCGGTTCCGGTAGACGCAGCCGCTTTATGATCGTAAATACCCAAAGCGCGAGTACCTTCAATTAAGCGGCTGGGTTCTTTTGATCGCGAACCTTCTTCTAAAATGCCGTAGGCTATTTTCACTAAAGCGCGGGAAAGTCCGTTGGGGTTGCCGGTGGTTTCTGCGGCAAAGTGGTCAGCAAAGTATTCTCGTGTGCGGGAGAGGTACAGTACTAAATATGTACCGATAAAGTAAAACACATATGCCGCTAGAGCAGCAGTTTGTGCCGCATCTTTGATTTTACTATCACCGCCCCCACGCCCAAGGTTTCTAGCTGTGATGTAAATCAAATAGCAAATTTGCACTAGGGTGGAAGCTACTGTCATTACCGCAAAGTCCCAGTGGACGATGTGTCCTAATTCGTGGGCGTAGACGGTAGCAATTTCATCATCATCTAAATAGGTGAAAAGTCCGTGACTAACTACTAAGCGAGCGCTATTGGGTAATGATCCGTAAGTAAAAGCCGTGGGGTTTTCGTCGTCAATGATTCCCAAACGGGGAATTTTTAATTTTTTCTGCTGACAAACGCGACGAATTACTCTGGCTGTTTCTGGACTGAGATTTTCAACTTCTGCCAAGTCTACCCAACGAGTATGGTAGAGCCAATTTTGGGTTAAGTCCATCAAAAAGGGAGACAGAAAGAAGGCAGCGAGGTTGAAAATAACAGCGATCGCTAGAGCGATCGCTAGTCCATTTACAGGTGCATCGCTGTTGACAATGAATACCAGGGCTAAACCTAAAACGAACACCATGCCAAACAGCAAGGTGAGGGTGACACCAGATGCTAGTGCTAAACTACCACCGACACCCTTCATCGCTAAGTTAACACCAGATGTAGGAGCGCGATCGCTGCGAGATGGCGTTTTTAAAGGCTGAGGTAAAGTAGGGTAAGCTTTTTCTGCCCAAGCGCGTATCTCTAAATTATCGCTGCTCATTAACTGCTGACACAGTTCCCTAGCTTTTTCAATTTTTCCAGTGGCTTGATACGCTTTCAACAGCCACATCTGCGCGTTTAAATAGCCTGGAGAAATTTCATCAACACAATTTCGACTGAATTCTTCTAGTAATTCGATCGCTTCTTGATAACGTCCGATTTTAAAGGCATCTATTCCAGATTGCAGTGACATAGTGTCTCCCTTTAGGAGGAGTAGTATTTATCTATCAATACTCAATAGATACAGCGATCGCCACCGCAATTACGGAAAAATTTTTCGACACATATGTAGATATGTGTTTTCACTATTTATATAAAGTTTCTTTAATTTTTATCTGTGAATCGCGTAAGTAGGGGAGGGGAGTGTTTTTATATCATGTCCGACAAATCACATATTGTAGAGACGTTTCGGTGAAACGTCTTGTAGAGACGTAGCATTGCTACGTCTCTTGTGACGGTTTAATGCGGAATTTTGCTTAACTCGAACCAAGTGCGATCTTCAACAATGCCATCATCAGGCAACTCAGTACGTCTTTGCAGGTGCTTCACCGCACGTTCTAGCTTAGAAGCAAATTCACCGTCGATCGCACCGTTATAATCTTTGGTAGACTTGAGAATATTCTGAACAATTATCACCAAGTCGCCTTTGCTGCCTTTCTTCAAAATTGGCATATCGACTGGCGCACCTTTAAACAAAGCTCTCCAAGCATTATCGTCAACAATACCATCTTCTTCGAGAAATACGCGATGTTGAAAGGCTATGACACCTTTTTTCGTCAGAGCACCAAATAAACCATCAATGGCACCTGCGTAAGTATTGTATTTTTTGAGAAGTTCTTGCAGTTCTTTGACTGCATCACCTGTGGAACCTTCTTTCAATACAGGTTTGTTGAGTTTAGCAGAAACATCGTTGGTAGATTCCATTATAATTCTCCAAAAAAAGTAAATGTTGGGGGAAAATCGAAAGTTAGAAAAGCGTATCAGGCACAAGCGAAACAAGGCTTATACTGTAACCTTGATCTATATTTTTAATAGGTGTGAGTGAAGTCCAATTATGCAATTAAAGGATTAATTCAAAAATCAATAATTGCGAAATGCTCTGACAGTAAGCAAAATCATAGTTATGCCACATTTATTTTTAGCGGCAAATGTCATAAATTTCACTGACCATTGAGAGACGTTCCGGTGGAACGTCTCTACGGGATTAGTATAGTCTAATAAAAGTGAAAACTGACGTAGGGAAATATGCGATGCGACAACACGCATCAAACACTACTCTAATAAACGATGTTTTTGATGCAGCTTCAAAATCGCCTAAGATTGATAAAATTGGGTAAATGCAAAAAGTTTTGTGGTATGAGTATTTCCCAAGTTGATACCTCGGATTTAATTACGATCGCTCAAAAAACCCGACTTGCTGCTAGTAAGTTAGGGATTCTCTCTAGCGAAGTGAAGAATCAAGCGATTGAAGCGATCGCTATTGCTTTAGAATCGGCGAAAGATGAAATTTTACAAGCGAATATTACAGATTGTGAAGCGGCAGCTACTGAAGGAATTGCCAAACCGCTTTACAAGCGCTTGCAGTTGGATGAACATAAGTTAAGAGATGCGATCGCTGGGGTACGAGATGTAGGTAAACTAGACGATCCAGTTGGTGCGGTGCAGATTCATCGCGAAATTGATACGAACTTAATTCTCAAGCGAATTACTTGTCCTTTAGGCGTTTTGGGTGTTATTTTTGAAGCGCGTCCAGAAGCAGCAATTCAAATTGCTTCTTTAGCTATTAAGTCGGGAAATGGTGTTATTCTCAAAGGTGGAAAAGAAGCGATTCGTTCTTGCGAAGCGATAGTTAAAGCAATTAAACAAGGTTTATCCCAAACTGCTGTTAACCCGGATGCGGTGCAGTTGCTGACAACGAGAGAAGAAACTTTAGAACTTTTGAAGTTAGATAAATATGTAGATTTAATTATTCCTAGAGGTTCTAATTCTTTTGTGCGATTTGTCCAGGAAAATACCCGCATTTCTGTATTAGGTCACGCGGATGGAATTTGTCATCTTTATATAGATAAAGTTGCTGATATTGCCAAAGCTGTGACGATTACAATTGATTCTAAAATTCAATATCCGGCTGCTTGCAATGCCATTGAAACCTTGTTAATTCACTCGGATATTGCGACAACATTTTTACCAAAAGTTGCTGATGCGTTACAAAAAGTTAATGTGGAATTAAGAGGAGATGAACGCAGCCGGGAAATTTTGCCTGATATTGTAGCGGCAACAGAAGAAGACTGGGAAACAGAATACAGTGATTTGATTTTGTCAATTAAGATTGTTGATTCTTTAGGAGATGCGATCGCACATATTAACGATTATGGTTCTCGTCATACCGAAGCGATTATTACTGAAGATGTAGAAGCAGCAAAAAGTTTCTTAGCGCTAGTAAATGCAGCTGGAGTTTACCACAACTGTTCTACTCGCTTTGCTGATGGTTTCCGCTATGGTTTCGGTGCAGAAGTGGGAATTAGTACTCAACAAATGCCACCTCGGGGTCCCGTCGGTTTAGAAGGTTTGATAACATACAAATATCAAATGATTGGCGATGGTCATGTTGTAAATACTTACACTGGGAAGAATGCTAAATCTTTTACTCATAGAGATTTGAAATAGTAACCCAAGTTGCTAGTTAAGTAGTCGGACAAAATTAATTACACAAAAATTTGGTCTTAAATTGGTTTAGTTTCCAAGACTCAAAGCGATCGCTACGACGGGCTACACCTACGCTAAACTTGTGTCAATAAGCAGGCATTAATGCGACTATTTTAGAGTCGATTGAGAATAAAATCCTTTTTTTGACATGGTGTGTTTGCCCTGTAGAGGTATAATTCGATATGTAAAAATAGCAGGACTAATACAAATGTTAAGTCAACTATTGCAAAAAAAACACACTAAAAATTTTCAGGTATACGATTTAGATGGAAGTGGTTTTGTAGAACCAATTGATCTAGAACGTTGTGCTAGCAATCTTGCTAAACTGCGTAATTGGCAACCAGACTCATCAGAATTTCTAGACTTACAAGCAAAATATTCAGCAATATGGACGAATTTTTGGCAACCGGCTGATATTAATGGCGATGGTAAAGTTAGCTTAGAAGAATACTTGAAGGTGGTAGAGAATTCAATTAATAATTTTTCTAATTCAACAGAACTTCAAAACGCTCACACTGCTAAAGCTAATGTGATATTCGACATTTTGGATGCTAATAATAACGATCAAATTAGCAAGAGCGAATATAACCATTTTTTTGTAGCCATTGGTCTGACTGAAAAAGATGCTGAAACAGCTTTTGTGCATTTAGATAGCAACGCTGATGGACATATTTCACGCGATGAATATGTTCAAGCCTCCAAAGAGTTTCATATCAGTGAAGATGTCAATAGTTCTGGTAATTGGCTTTACGGTTCCTATGAATAATCAGTAGCTAGCTAAACTTTAAATGTAGGGTGTGTTAACGAAGTGTAACGCACCAGAATTGGTTAGACATAGGAGTGAAAATGAATGTAGAGACGTAGCACTACTACATCTAATCAAGGGTTTTGGGTAACGCATTATAAGCATAGCGGTCGATGTGCATTTACAAGGTGCGTTACTTCGTTAACGCACCCTACTATTGTAAAGACGTTCCGACGGAACGTCTCTACGACGATTGTGGCGTTTTTATTTAAACTAATGCTTTCAATAAAGCCTGAAGTTTAAGTTGAATTTCTGCTAGTTCTTTGTCGGGATCGGAACCGGCGACGATACCTGCACCTGCATAAAGTCTAGCGCGATCGCCATCAATCAGCGCCGAACGAATTCCGACAATAAACTCACAGTTACCCTCAGAATCAACCCAACCCAGTGGTGCCGCATACAAACCCCTCTCAAAGCTTTCATGACGAAGAATTTCTGCACAGGCAATATCTCTAGCTGCACCAGCAACGGCTGGTGTAGGATGCAATTGCGCGACTATTTTTAACGGGTGTACGTTAGTGGGAACTATAGCACTAATTGGTGTCCATAAATGCTGAATGTTAGATAATTGTCGCAGACGCGGTGATAACATTTGCGGTAATAAACCTAGTTCAGATAGGCGTTGCGTGATAAAATCAATTACTAGTGAATGTTCGTGCCTTTCTTTTTCGTTATTTAGCAAGCGATCGCCATTTGCTGCATCTTCAGCAGGTGTTTTACCTCTAGGTGCAGAACCTGCCAAAGCATCAGTAATTAATTGTTGTTGGTGAATACTAATTAACCGTTCTGGGCTTGCACCAATAAAGTTTTGTCCCTTACCATTACTTGTAGAAAATACATAACAATTAGGATGTAATTGTCGAAGATTGTTTAAAGATTGAACTAAATTAAATTTATGATTTGATTTGACATCTAGGACATCTGCTAAAACAACTTTACTCAAGTGATTAGAGCGGATTTTTGACAATACCGATAAAACTGAAAGTTTAAATTTATCAGGATTGGGTAGAGTTTTTTTACTGTATTTACGTCGAGAAAAATCAAGATTTATTGTACTTACTTCTAAAGATTGAATTTTCTCGACTTGTTCACAAAGGTTATGTAATACTTTTTCAATATTGACACTGGCATTGATGATTGTATTAGCAACTAATATACACCGTTCATTTTTCACAGCTACTTGCCAACGGGGTAGAAAAATGCTAGCCGCAGGAAATGGATAATCAAGTTGGGCATTTTTATCAAAAAAACTGAAGCAACAAAAAAAGTGAGCGCGAGAAAAAGGTAAATTTGTATTACCGAAATTAATTATATTTTTGAGACAATCTTTGATAAAATTTTCAGCTATAAGAAAACGCTCTTTGTCGGCGATTTCTAATTTGGCGATCGCATCGATGGCAGCGATCGCTTCTTTTTTGCCTCTATTCTCAAAGTAAAAATTTATTTCATTTGCTTGATTAAATTGTTGAAGTACTATCAAAGGATCAACATAGTCAATCTCCAGGGAAATACTGACAATCTGCCGACAATGATTTTGACGGCAATTCTCCTGAACCGCTAACAGAAATTCGTATAGGTCTTTGTTATATACTTTGAAGTTGGTGCGACATGGTGAAACTGTCATGGATCTAAATTTAGTAAACTTTTTTGAAGTTATCTTCCTAAAGTGCAATATTTCGTGGTCGTATTTTTACAGGTAACATATTCAGACGCTGTTTAACCAGCGTAGTGGCTAAGTGCAAATAACGATGTTGCAATACCATTTCAGGTCATGACTAGTTTAAGGCAAATCAGTCACAGAAAAAATAGCGATCGCTGCACATCTGACTTTTGTTCTGGTATAAGATTGAAACCATAATTGCTTACACAAGATGACTACAAAGCTGATTTCATATCCCAACAAAAAATTATGGATGGCGGCAATTAAACCGCCGATGTACAGCGTTGCGATTATGCCTATCTGGGTAGGAACTGCTGTAGCTTTTGCGGAAACCAAGATTTTTCATGGAGTAGTTTTTTCTACTTTTTTAGCATCTGCAATTTTAATTTTGGCGTGGGAAAATATCAGTAATGATGTCTTTGATTCCGAAACGGGGATTGATAAAAACAAACATCATTCTCTGGTAAATTTAACAGCAAATAAAGCATTAATATTTTGGTTAGGAAATTCTTGTTTGGGATTAGGTTTGCTGGGGATACTAGGAATAGCTTGGTGGCAGCAAGACCTAACTGTGATAGGGATAATTTTGTTGTGCTGTGCCTTAGGCTACATGTACCAAGGACCTCCCTTTCGTTTAGGATACCAGGGCTTAGGAGAAATTCTTTGCTTTTTCGCCTTTGGTCCATTAGCAGTGACGGCAGCATACTACAGTCAAACCCAAAGCTGGAACATGACAAGTTTAGCAGCTTCGGTGTTGGTGGGGATTGCCACGAGTTTAATTTTATTTTGTTCACACTTTCACCAAGTTAAGGATGACATAGCTGCCGGCAAGCGATCGCCTATTGTTCGTCTCGGTACTGCCAGAGGTGCCAAGGTTTTAACCTGGTTTACAGCAAGTATTTATCCCCTCAGCTTGGTGTTTGTACTGTTGGGGATGTTCCCCGTGTGGACATTACTGAGTTGGCTGAGTTTACCCTTTGCCCTCAAACTATGCAAACACGTTTTGCAAAATCATAACCAGCCAGAAAAAGTCAGCAACTGTAAATTCATCGCTGTTGCCGTGCATTTTTGGAGTTGCTTGCTGTTCGGTTTGGGTTTTATGCTTTAGTGGAATTTGAAGAGGGGGAAAGGGGAAGGGGGGAAAGGAAAAGAATTATTACCAATGCCCAATGCCCATTGCCCATTACCCATTACCCACCAACAACTTACAATTGATGCGCTATCAATTTGAGTTTCGTCCTTATCAACGGAGATTCAT
Source organism: [Scytonema hofmanni] UTEX 2349 (assembly GCF_000582685.1). Classification (GTDB taxonomy): domain Bacteria; phylum Cyanobacteriota; class Cyanobacteriia; order Cyanobacteriales; family Nostocaceae; genus Hassallia; species Hassallia hofmanni. Next base: position 876,938 of record NZ_KK073769.1, on the reverse strand, counting down.
ACGTCCCCTCGCTACGAGTCACGGTACTTGGGATATCCGCGAGGGTATTATTCTTTGCCTCAGAGATGAAACTAATATTGGCTGGGGAGAAATTGCCCCTATTAGCTGGTTTGATTCCGAAACCATAGAACAAGCTTTATCATTTTGTCGTCAGCTACCAACGGAAATTACTGAGGAGACGGTTTTCTCGATTCCAGATGAATTACCCGCTTGTCAATTTGGCTTTGAGTCTGCGCTTCGGGGACTAGGGAGTGGGGGAAAGAAGAATTATTCTCCTTGTCCCCTTGTCCCCCTGTCTCCTTGTCTCCCTGTCCTCCCCTCTCCCTCATCCCTCACCTACAGTGCTTTATTACCAGCAGGAGAGGCTGCTTTGGAACAATGGCAGACGTTATGGGAAGAGGGATATCGCACGTTTAAATGGAAAATTGGAGTGTATGCGATCGCCTGTGAACTGAAAATTTTTGAGTTACTCACTCAAGCTTTACCACCAGATGCAAAACTGCGATTAGATGCAAACGGGGGACTCAGCTATGAAGATGCAAATTTATGGCTGTGGACTTGTGATAATATTCAGGCAAATCAAAACCGAGTGTCAATTGAATTTATCGAACAACCGCTATCTGTAGATCAATTTCAAAGAATGTTGGAATTGTCTTATTTCCATCAAACAAAGATAGCTTTAGATGAATCTGTCGCCACACTCAAACAACTTGAATGCTGCTTCAAACAAGGTTGGCGAGACATTTTTGTAATTAAACCTGGGATAGTTGGTTCACCATCTCGTCTGCGTCAGTTTTGCCTTGATTGTAAAATTGATGCTGTATTTTCATCAGTATTTGAAACTGAAATTGGTAGACAAGCTGCACTTAAGTTAGCTGCGGAATTATCTCAACATCATCGCGCAGTTGGGTTTGGTGTTAACCATTTACTTGAACAAGAGAAGGATAATTGGCTTGAAAATCTATGGAAATTTTAGATTATATCAAAGGTCAAAATGATAATTGGCTTTTCAAAGGCGATCGCTTTGATTTTCAGCAATTATTTGAAAGCTTGTATTTAGAACTATCAGCATATAAAACACCACAAAAAATCCTTTTAGCTGAACGCGAACCTACGCGATTTTTAGCAGGCTTTCTTGCCGCTTGTGCAGCTAATTGCCCAGTTTTTCTTTGTAACCCCGACTGGGGAAAACAAGAATGGGAAGAAGTATTTAATTTAGTACAACCAAACCTCATTTTAGGAGATGGCAATTCGGGAGGATGGAACAGAATTGTTTCTGATTCTCAATTACCGATTTCCAATACAATTATGATTCCCACAGGTGGTTCATCGGGAAAGATTAAATTTGCCATCCATACTTGGGATACACTCATGGCATCTGTGAAAGGATTTACCGAATATTTTCAGTTAAATCAAGTTAATTCATTTTGTGTATTACCGTTATATCACGTCAGCGGTTTAATGCAATTTATGCGTTCCTTTACCACTGGTGGCAAACTCGCTATTTTTCCCTTTAAACAAATAGAATCAAATCAAATATCTGATATTGAACCATCGCAATTTTTTATATCTTTAGTTCCAACACAATTACAACGTCTTCTACAAAATCTAGATTTAACAACGTGGCTATCCCAATTTAAAACTGTACTTTTAGGAGGTGCCCCAGCTTGGAATGAACTTTTAGAAAAAGCGAGATTTTACCGTATTCGATTAGCACCTACTTACGGAATGACAGAAACCGCTTCGCAAATTGCCACAGTCAAACCCGACGATTTCCTTAAGGGTAAAAATAGCAGCGGTCAAATCCTCCCTCATGCCCAAATAACAATTTGTAATGAAAAAGGCGAGGTTTTGAATTCAAACCAAAAAGGAAATATTATTATAAAGTCTAAATCTCTAGCCCTTGGTTACTATCCAGAAATATGGAATAATCAAGATTATTTACAAGTTGATGATTTAGGCTTTATAGATAACGACGGTCATTTAAATATTCTTGGACGCAGCAGTAATAAAATCATTTCCGGTGGTGAAAACGTCTATCCAATCGAAATTGAATCAGCCATCAGAGCAACTCAAATGGTAAACGATGTTTGTGTAATTGGCATCCCAGATGAACAATGGGGACAAGCGATAACAGCCATTTATATTCCCAAAAAAGCAGAAATATCTAGCTTAGAAATTCAAAACATACTCAAAGAGCAACTTTGTAAATTCAAAATTCCTAAACACTGGATTTCCGTCCCAACATTACCTCGTAATACTCAAGGCAAAATCAACCAGCAACAGTTACAAGAAATAGCAAAAAATGTACTCCAAACCTCTTCCAAAGATGCACCGATTGCAGCGAAGATCATAATTTCCCCTGTTCAGTAAATACGATTTTTTAGACTCATTTTATTTCCTTTTGTAGTACTTTGATGCTGTTGTTGTGAACTATTTTTATCCCTCGGACTATAGCGGATGCCACTTGGCAAGGAAGGGACGCAAACCATTATTCAGCGCTGCGATCGCCTACGGCGGGTACGCCATCGCAATCCCTCCTACTGAATCATGGGAAGCTCCTTCAAATTTTCGATAAGATATTAATATTATTTTCGTCGCCAAATCTTGATGGTGTCGTCATCACTACCACTAACTAGGGTTCGCCCATCTGGACTGAAGGCAACGGTTCTGACATAGTTGAGATGACCAGTGAGAGTGCAGATTTCTCTAGCTGTACTTGCGTGCCAAATTTTGATAGTTTTATCCCAACTAGCACTAGCAAGAAGTTGCCTATCTGGACTAAAAGCGACTGACCAAACTGAGTCGGAATGCCCAGTGAGAGTGCTAAGTTCTTTATTTGTACTTACTTGCCATAATTTGACAGTGTTGTCACCACTACCACTAGCAAGTAATTGTCCATCTGGACTAAAGGCGACAGAGTTAACATAGAAAAAATGACTTGTAAAAGTGCAAATTTCTCTACCTGTGTGTACTTGCCAAAGTTTGATAGTGTAATCAGCACTACCACTTGCGAGAATTTCTCCATCTTGGCTAAAGGCGACTGACCCAACTAAATCGGAATGACCTGTGAGAGTAGAGATTTGTCTGCCTGTATTTACTTGCCATAATTTAATACTGTTGTCAGCACTACCACTAGCAAGTATCTGTCCGTCTGGACTAAAGGCGACAGAATTAACCCAGTTAGAATGACCTGTGAAAGTAGAGATTTGTTTGCCTGTATTTACTTGCCATAATTTAATAGTGTCATCCCAACTGCCGCTAGCAAGAAGTTGTCCGTCTGGGCTAAAGGCGAGAGAATCAACCATGCTGGAATGTCCAGAAAACCAACGATTAAAATCACGTAATAATTTGCCGGTTGTTAGTTGCCATAATTTGATAGTATTATCATTACTGCCACTGGCAATTAGTTGCCCATCAGGACTAATAGCGATCGCCTGAACCATGCTAGTATGACCTTTGAGAGTGTGTACGCATTGCCACTCTAGTGGAGCTACTACAGCAGGTTTTGGGATTTGTGGACTAGATATTTTAACTGTTGATGGTACATGTGCTCCAACACCAGCAACCAATAAATTCAACCACTCCTGCACGGATTGAGGGCGATAATTTGCCTGCAAATCCATACCGTGCATAATTGCCTGATTTACTTTGTCACTTATATTCGGATTTAAGTGTTGCGGTTGTTGCAGGAGAATATTGTTGCGTCTGTCTTCTGCACTCGTCGGCACAACTCCGGTTAATAAGTTATATAAAGTAGCGGCAAGGGCGTAAATATCAATAAATTCTCCCCGTAGTGCAACTAAATCATATTGTTCTGGTGGGGCAAAACCAGGAGTGCGATACACTGTATGTTTTTGAATAACATTAGGAATAAAATCTCTAGCAATACCAAAGTCAATCAACACTGCTTCTGATTTGCCAGAACGAAGCATAATGTTACGCGGCTTGAGGTCACGATGCAGCAAGCCTTTATTGTGAATTACTGTCAACGCATCACCAATTTGTCGAATATATAATAAGGCTTCTGCTTCTGATAGCAACCTCATCCTTCGCAAACGCTGACCTAAATCTTCTCCTTCAACGTATTCCATTACCATGCAAGGAAATTTGTCCTCATCGAAGATAGTTTCCACCTCCACTACATGAGGATGGCGACACACAGCTAGGTGAACAGCTTCATTGCGAAAGTCTTGTCGTAATTTGTCGCGGTGCTGTTTCCAAACCGGGTGATTAAGAATTTCTTCTTTGAGGGTTTTAATTACTCGTAATTCATTGCGTTGGTTTCTGGCAAGATAGGTAATGCCAATTCCACCTTCGCCTAGTTTGCTTTCGATAATGTAGCGCCCTCCAAATAAAGGCTGCCCCGGTTTCCACACCATTGTTAACAATTACCAAATACTGTTATTTGTTTTTGGAATACATCCTAGAGTAGAAGGGTAGATAATTTTTCACTTCTTTCACACCATTTTACTTTCGGCTTCTAACAGTTCAATTATTCAATCTCTTTGAGGATAAGGGTTTTATAGTAGAAAATCCACCCATCCCAAATTTCAAATTATAATAACTTTTCCCCCTACCTTATTTACCGACTTATCGAGGTATAGTCCGGAATCGTGCATTTCGCTTTTGTAGCTACATAAATTACTGTCAAAGGTAAAATGTAACTTTAAGTACTTCGGTAATAAAAATTTGAATTGCAAGTGAGCCACAATTATGTTAAAAAATCTCAATTTGAAACAACAATTTACAATTCTGCTTATTGTAATTCTCGTATTAGGTATGAGTTTAAGTGGATTTGCTCTGTCTTCTGTCCTGAAGCAGAATGCGATACATGATATTAATTCAACCGCTTTCATGCTTATGGAAACAATGAGTTCTGTACGTGAGTACACTAACACTCAAGTTAAGCCACTTTTGGACAATCAACTAGAAGCTGAGTTTTTGCCCCAAAGTGTGCCTGCGTACTCTGCACGGGAGATTTTTGATCATCTGCGAAAAAATCCGAAGTATAGGGACTTTTTCTATAAAGAAGCCACGCTTAATCCCACTAATCTTCGAGATAAAGCTGATAATTTTGAGACTACAACTATAAACAATTTCAAAAACAAACGCGATCTCAAAGAATTAAGCGGATTCCGCTCAATGCCAGGTGGGGATATCTTCTATATGGCTCGTCCACTGATTATTACTCAAGAAAGCTGCCTGAAGTGTCATACCTCAGCCGATATTGCACCTAAAAGTATGGTTGAGCGTTATGGCACAGCTAATGGATTTGGGTGGCACATGAATGAAATTATTGGCTCTCAAATTATCTCAATACCAGCAAGTAAAGTAATTAACAAAGCTAATCAATCTTCTTTTGTCATTCTCTTAATTGTATCAAGTGTTTTTATTGCTGTTATCTTTTTAGTCAATCTCTTTTTGACTCAAAAAGTTGTTCGTCCTCTCAAACGGATAACTCGCATAGCGGAAGAAGTCAGTATAGGGCATATGGATGTACAATTTGAGCAATTATCTAATGATGAAATCGGTCAACTTGCCAGAGCTTTCAGACGGATGCAATTAAGTTTGGAAATGGCAATGAAAAGAATTAAACGTCGTTCGGAAAATACAGGTAGTTAATTAATATATAGGAACCGGAAAGAAAAGTATTCAAATTAATGCTTGAACTCTTTAAAGTTCAGTGTTAGCTGTTGTTTCCTTAATCCTTGACTATTAATAATCAGAAAAAAATGATTGTTGAAATTCAAATGCTGTCTGCGAATCAGGAATTTCTTTCGCTAACAATTTAACCAATTCATCGGGCAAAATATCAGAATTTTCAGCTAATGTCTCTTCTATAATCAAACTGGCGATCGGTCCGATGTGGTAAGCTAGCTGTTCCTGACAAAGCTTAATGAATCCCTGTTTGAATGAGTTTACTGGTTGAGGTTGAGATTTTTTTGGGGGAATAAGCAAACTATCAAAATTTACTACTGATTGGTCGATGGTATCCGGGCTTTTTAATTCAGAAGAGTAAAGTTCAGTTACCCCAGTAGGTGCATTATTCATCTCTCCTTCTAATTCTTCAGGTTCTAAACACTGTAAATCAGTGAGAAGTTCCTTCACAAATACCCCAGAAGGTGCATTATTCATCTCTTTTTGTAACTCTTCCGGTTTTAAACACTGTAAATCGGTGAGAACTTCTTTTGCTGTTTGGTATCGGTTTTTAGGCGTATCTGCTAACATTTTATCAAGTACTTCAGCAAAAGCATCGCTGACATCGCTGTAGAGACGCCATTTCCATTCTAGAGAATACTGATCCATTAGTAGACATGGATCTCGACCTGTTAGCAGCACCGCAGCTGTTACTCCCAAAGCATAAAGGTCGCTACTAGGAGAACACAATCCTAAGCTAATTTGTTCGCGGGGAGCATATCCCACTTTTCCTACAAGAGACATTTTACCAACAAAGGTCGCCTGGTCTGAATTTATAGTATTGTTCAGTTCCCCAGCAATTTGTTTTCCTACACCAAAATCAATCAGCACTGGGACATTTTTGCTGTCAGGTAACATAACGTTGTCAGGAGAAATATCTCGATGAATAATGTTATGTTCGTGAATATATTCCAAAATAAGCAAGAGGTTTTTTAACCAGTTTATAATCTCGTCTTCGGAAAAATTCCGTCCCTCTTTTTGAAGCTTTTGTAGCAGCTTTGAATATGTTTGCCCGTCAACATATTCTTGTACCAAAAACAGCCGTCCATCTCCTTCAAAACAAGCCAAGAATTTAGGAATTTGAGGGTGTTGTAGTTGATGAAGAATTTTTGCTTCTCTTTTGAATAAATCGCGACATTTTTCTAGTCCGCTCTCTCCTGTACCAATGGGTGCAAATTCTTTGAGCACACAAGGTTCATTAAAGCGACGAGTATCAAAGGCTAAGTAAGTTCGTCCTAATCCTCCTTGTCCAAGAAGTTTTTGGATCGTATAGCGATTATCAATTAGAGTTCCAGAACTTATTTCTGGTTTTGTTAAAGGAGACTGTGACATCTCATCGCACTCCTAGCGATTTTTGGGAAAATAGATATATATAAATTTTTGTCGTTGAAGTAAGGCAAAAGTAAAGAATATTTCCAGATATTAATTTTTATTTACATAAATTAGTATTAAATCTTTAACTAAGTTACAGCAGATTCCGCTTTCATCGAATACAAGAGACTATTCTGTGCTACGTCTAATCAAGGAGAGGGGTTTTATATATGTACTTCATTTACCTCAAATCTGCTGTATGTTGATAAAAAAGACAAGTGTTAATTTTTATGATACTTAGTTAACTTATTGCTGACTAACATTTTCTTTTTAAAATTGTTCTGGATGGCGTAGAACTGCCGGTGTTTGCTTGACTCGCTGTTCCAATGGTATAACTTTTTCAACTAATTTAATGAACTGCTGGTAGTTAGGTATTTTAGCAGTAGGAACATAACCAGCATCTGCTGTAATATCTGCTGGTGCTTCACTCATCGCTTTTTGAATTTGCTGTTGTAAATTAAGTTCTACAGTTGATCCTAACAGCACAACACCTGAAGGAATCCATCTACTTGTGTGTAAAATTCTAAACTTTATTGTGGTAAATTGACTGTGATAAAGCTCGAAATCCATCTCTGATAAAGCACCAGCATCAACGCTGTCTTCACTAAGCCATTGTAGTATTGTTTTCGGAGTCGGGGCAAACCGGATTTGCGCGAGGGTTAAACCATAAAGGTCATACAAGGGAACGTAGTAACCAGCTGCGGAACCTATTTGTCCTAAAGCGACGGTCTTATTGGCTAAGTCGGCTATCTTTTGAATTGGTTTATTATCTAAGACTACAAGCAAAGAACGTTGTCGGCTACTGACTCCTCCCGTTGAAAATAAAGGAGTGTAAAGTTCTTTGTCGATTGCGATCGCTGCTAAACCGGGAGGTGCAAATACAATATCCCACTGTTTGCGTTGAATTTGCTCAATAGCCCGCAATTCGTTGTATGTAGGTTCTAGCTCTACAACTGAATGAGTTTTTTCTGCTATGTACTCTTTGAAGCGATTGTATTTGTCTAGAGAAACCGCTCCTTGTTCATAGCTCACCACACCAATAGTCAGTTTTTTGGGAATGACAGTTTCTTGTTGTAAATTACATCCTACCGTAAGTAGCAGAATTACCATTAGAGTCCCTAATAGCAGAAAACGGCGCAAAAACATAGTTTTTTAACCAAAGTATAATCTTACAGCCATACAGCGCATAGCTGTATCAATTTGATTATCTCTAGTTTGGTGTACTAAATTTAAAGCGATCGCTGTAATGAATCTTAATGGATATTTCAAAGTGGGGATATTTAGAAAAAGGCAGGGGGACTACCGTGTACACACAAATCGGATTATCCGGACTTAATATTATATCATGTTCTAGTAAAGACGTTCCGACGGAACGTCTCTACGATGGTTACGATATTTTTATTACTGTTAATTAAATGGACATAATACAACGGGATTAAATAATGCCTTACAGCCAGTTTGATATTGAATCAATCAGAGTCAACTTTAATATTACTCTCATCGAAAAAAACAGTAAATTTGCTGATGTACCAGAAATTAGCTATAGCGATTATCTTGTAGAAACGCTTCGTTTTAATACACCGATCGCTTTAGCAATTAACTCAGAAAAATCTCGTTCGGAAATGATTATCGCACCAATATTATTAGAATTAAAGCGGCTATACCCTGAAAAAGTAAGTTTATTTTCGGGTAAAGATTTTACCGTCGATATAGAAAAGGGTCTGAATGGTTATTGTGACTTTCTTATCAGTCGTTCTCCAGAACAGTTAATCATCACATCACCAGCGATCGCAGTGGTGGAAGCAAAAAATGAGAATATTGAAGCTGGTTTAAGACAGTGTATGGCAGAAATGATCGCGTCTGGTGATTTTTAACCAGCAAAAAGGAAGACAAATTAGTAAAATACTTGGTGCGGTAACTACCGGCAGTAGTTGGAAGTTTATGCAGTTACAAGAAACAACGATAGAAGTTGATTTGAGTAAACTACCTACACCGATTTGGAGTACCAAATGCGGAGTAGGCTTTGTCCCAGATTTCGCCACCAGTCGGAAACAAGCTGAGTTGTCCTTCCAACAAGCAAGCAATCCCCGGAACTTCAGGGTTGTTTACGGAAACCCCCAAAGCTGCAATGTTTAGCGCAGCATTTATATCAGCATCATGCTCAAAACCACAATGCCCACACTTGAAAGACTTATTAGAACGATAGGATTTACCTTTGATGGGGTGTACATGGTGACACCGCGAACAAGTCTGGCTGGTATAGGCAGGTGGGACGAAGACGACTCGCACACCAGCAATATTTGCCTTGTAATCAACAAATATTCGCAATTGGTAAAAAGCCCAATTATTAGTTCTCCGGCGTTCAGTCTTGCTTCTACGTTGCTGGTTAAGCGATTGCCTGATATTGATCAAGTCTTCAAAAGCCAAAGCAGAATTACTTGCGAGCGCATCTTGAACCAACTGTTTCGAGATATTGTGATTCAACCACTTTTGGAACCTTTGTTCTCTACCAGAGAGCCTTCGCAACAATTTCCTGGAACTGCGCGTGCGTTTGCTTTGAACATTGGATCTGACCTTACTATATCGGTCACGAACCGATTGAATCTGCTCACCACTCCAAGAGTCACCATTGGAAGTGGTGGCTATGTTGCGCCGTCCCAGATCAACCCCAATCACCTTGGGTGTTTTACCTGTAGGGCTGGTAGGCAAGTCAACACAGATATTGATGTAGTAGTTGCCGTGTTTCGTTTTGTTGAGGGTAGCAGCCGTTGGGGACTGCCCTTTGAGCAATGCCAACTGGTAGTTACCAATCAACAACTTAAACTTTTTGCGACCACACATCAAAGTAACGCCTACAGTTTGCAGTTCTTCCAAGTATTGAAAAGTCCGAGCATCCAAGCTCAAAGATGTTGGTCTGAACTTGTGAATTTGCTTAACTGCTTTAGCGTTGCCAATCACGCGGCGAATAGCTTGGCAAACGTGATTTGCTTTGATGCCTGTAGATGCGCGTACTGGCTTGTAAACCAAGTGGTGAAGCTTGGTAGTATTCCAGCATTTCGAGCGGCGTGCTTCCTCCAATATCTGATTGCAAGCATCAGCAAACCCCTGCAAGGTGCGGTCTATCTCAGAGCGCAACTCTACAGGGACTTGAATCTTGCATTTTACCGATATTGTTTGCATTGCATTCGTATCAAAACTCATCCAATTATATCAGAAAATACAATGCACAAACCTTTGGATTGGAAAATATTTGCTAATTGCTCAACTGTCCCCCTCATTGTTTGTGCTGACGCAGAAATTCACTCAGGGGACGTTTCGCAATTAGCCCTCCATTCCTCTCGCCACCAAACTGAGTACAGTTTTGGTGGGAGTCTCCTGGAGGTTTAGATGAATACTTTTTGAACCAAGTTGGTAAAATTTTAGGTATTCTCAGCTTGGGATTAGAAGAGACATAGGATATTGAGGCACATGATATCACACAAAGGCGCAAAATGTAAGTTATATCATGTCCAGTACATTACATATGATGTAGAGACGTAGCAATGCTACGTCTAATCAAGGATTGATGAAATTTTACTCGTCCTCATCATCTGGCATCAAATCTTCTTCTGTCAATCCTTGTTGGGGAAGGGCGGCAATAATTGCATCTATGACTTTGGAAACTGGTAAAATCTCAATATCAAGATCGGGAAATTTTTGCCCTTTGGGTACGATCGCTCTTTTAAACCCCAATTTTGCAGCTTCTTTTAAACGCAGTTCCATTTGGGAAACCGATCGCACTTGTCCCCCTAAACCCACTTCCCCGATCAACACTGTACCCGGATCGACAATGCGATCGCGGAAACTGGCAACAATAGCGATCGCTACTCCCAAATCTACCGCAGGTTCCTCGACATTCAACCCACCGGCAGAAGCAACGTAAGAATCCAACTTCGACATGGGAATCCCTACCCGTTTTTCTAACACCGCAAGTATTTGTACTAAGCGATTGTAATCTATGCCGGTGGTAGATCGACGCGGTGAAGTATAGCTCGTAGGACTTACCAAAGCTTGTAATTCTACCACAATTGGGCGAGTTCCTTCGCAAGCAACGACAATTGCTGTACCAGGTGCTGGATCGTCACGATTACCTAAAAATAATTCTGAGGGGTTAGCAACTTCTCGCAATCCCTGTGCCACCATTTCAAAGATGCCGATTTCGTGAGTTGCACCAAAGCGGTTTTTCACTGTTCTTAACAATCGATGGGAGGCAAAGCGATCGCCTTCAAAATACAATACTGTATCTACCAAGTGTTCTAATACTTTCGGACCTGCGATCGCTCCTTCTTTGGTGACGTGTCCCACAATTAACATGGTAATATCTTCGTGTTTCGCCACTTTCATTAATGCCGCAGTACATTCCCGTACTTGCGCTACTGAACCAGGTGCCGAAGTTAACGCTGGTAAAAATATTGTTTGAATACTATCAATTACTGCCACATTTGGTTTTAAAGAGTCTATCTCCCGCAAAATCTCTTCTAAATCTGTTTCTGGCAAAACATATAAATCAGCACCGATACTTTCGGAGTTTTTTGGTTGTGGTGCTTCTTCTACTACTAATACTACTTTGCCATTTTCCTCTACAACTTCAATTACATCTTTTAATACTCCTATACTTTCGGAGTTTTTTGGTTGTGGTGCTTCCTCTACAACTTCATTTGCATCTTTTGATACACCTAAGCGAGAAGCTCTTAATTTAATTTGCTGTCCTGATTCTTCCCCAGAAATGTAGAGAATCCGGTATCTCTGCGCTAAGGCATTTGATACTTGCAGCAATAGCGTAGATTTACCGATTCCGGGATCGCCACCAATTAACACCATCGAACCGGGAACTATTCCACCACCAAGCACCCGATCAAGTTCACCGTAACCAGATTCCCAGCGTGCTACTTGGCGATCGCTAATTTGATCAAAAGTTAAAGAAGCTCGTGCTTTGGGTGCCCTAACACCAGATTTACTATTGTTGTGACTGTTTTGCCAACTACTTACTCCCCCCCGACTGGGGACATCCACCGCAGATTGTTTAGTAATCTGCTCCTCCAAAGAGTTGTAAGTGCCGCAGGCTGGACATTTACCATACCACTGAGGTGATTCTGACCCACACTGACTACAAACGAAAACGGTTTTTGACTTAGCCATTCTTAAATCTTATTAATTAATCTTAATCATTTAATAATTTTTCCCACGATGAAAGTTGAATAATAGTAGTGCTTCTAGCTTTTTCCAAATGAATTCAGGGAATGATATCTTAATATTATGGTATTAAAAATTAATCTGAAAAATTTTAGTTAAGGAGCCTCGAGAAAGTTGGAAAGTCATAAAGAAAAAATTCTAGTAGTAGACGATGAAGCTAGTATTCGCCGAATTTTGGAAACCCGCCTTTCGATGATTGGCTACGATGTAGTGACAGCAGGGGATGGTGAAGAAGCTTTGGAAACTTTTCGCAAAGCAGAACCTGACTTGGTTGTCTTAGATGTCATGATGCCAAAGTTGGATGGCTACGGCGTATGCCAAGAATTACGTAAAGAATCTGATGTACCCATTATTATGCTAACAGCTTTGGGCGATGTTGCCGATCGCATCACCGGCTTAGAGTTGGGTGCAGACGACTATGTAGTTAAACCATTTTCCCCCAAAGAACTAGAAGCTCGCATTCGCTCAGTGCTACGACGAGTAGACAAAACAGGTGGTTCGGGAATTCCCAGTTCTGGAGTAATACATGTTGCCAATATCAGAATTGATACTAATAAGCGACAAGTATACAAAGGTGATGAGCGTATTCGCTTGACAGGTATGGAGTTTAGCTTACTAGAATTGTTAGTCAGTCGCTCTGGAGAAGCTTTTTCTCGTTCAGAAATTTTACAGGAAGTGTGGGGATACACACCAGAACGTCATGTAGATACCCGTGTAGTTGATGTGCATATATCCCGTTTGCGGGCAAAATTGGAAGATGACCCCAGTAACCCAGAGTTGATTCTCACCGCACGAGGTACTGGTTATTTGTTTCAACGGATAATTGAACCAGGTGATGAGTGAGAGGGGAAGAGGGGACAAGGGAGACAAGGAGACAAGGGGACAAGGGGGACAGGGAAGTTGACTCTTTGACTCTTTGACTGTTGACTATTGACTATTGACTTTTGACCAATGAGTACCGATCCTAATCGAGTTCTGCGGCGTCTACCCATCGTTGTTGGTGGTTTAGGCGCTATACTTTTGTTGATTAACCGTTTGTTTACAACAGAACTAACTCAGTCTCAATCCCGTGGGGATGTGCTGGGTGTGATTTTGAGTGCGGTTTTAATTTTAACGGGTTTAATTTGGCAGCAGGTACAGCCGCGATCGCCAGAAACTGTAGAATTGATTGGTGAAGAAGGTTTTATACTTGCGTCAGATTTACCTGAAGCTGTAAAAACCGAATTAGCTTGGGCATCTCATTTATTGTTGACTAATACAGTCACGCGATCGCTTATAGTTTTCTCTCAAGGTAAAGTTTTGTTGCGTCGCGGTATTCTCGCTCCTAAATCGGAAGTAACACCAGGACCAATTTTAAAGCGAGTGCTAGAAACGCAAAAAGCAATTTATCTAGTTGCTTTAAAAGTATACCCAGGACAAATTGAATTTGATTATTTGCCAGAAAACACTCAAGGTGTAATTTGTCAACCTATCGGCAATCAAGGAGTTTTGATTTTAGCAGCAAATTCTCCTCGCAGTTATACCAAACAAGATGAAAAATGGATTGCCGGTATTGCTGACAAGTTAGCTGTTACTTTAAAAGGGACTGGGGACTAGGGACTGGGGACTGGGAACTAGGGACTAGGGACTAGAAAAAGAATTATTACCAATGCCCTATTCCCAATGCCCTATTCCCAATTAACAATTAACAATTAACAATTAACAATTACAAAGAAATGCAAATTATTTATTGGTTACTTGTTGCGGTGATGATTTTCGGTATCATTGGTGCTGTGGTTCCGGCAATTCCGGGAACCAGTTTAATTTTAATTTCGATTATTGTTTGGGGATTTGTTAGTGGTTCCTTTGCAGCAATTAAAATACCACTAATTGTGACAATTATTGTTTTAATTTTAAGTATTGGAGTAGATTTCTTAGGAGGTTATTTAGGAGCAAAACAAGCAGGTGCTAGTAAATACGGACAAATTGGAGCGGTAGTTGGTTTATTGCTGGGATTTTTTGGATTATTGCCGACTTTGCCTTTTGGAGGTCCGTTGTTAGGGATATTATTAGGACCGTTGTTAGGTGCAATTATCGGCGAGTATATATATCAACGAAACTTTCAGTTAGCGGTGAAAGCTGGTTTAGGGATTGTAGCAGGAACGTTAATTGGAAATTTGATTCAGGGAATATTAGCGATCGCTGCGGTTGCAGTTTTTTTATTCACAACTTGGTCGCAGGTATTTGGTGGGTAGAATTTGCACTATAAATAAATGTAGAGACGCGAAATTTCGCGTCTCTACACCGCGTATTGCAAGCAACCGAGAAGCGCTATATTAGTCCTATAGTTTTACTACGGGTAAACCTTTTTTAGGAATGCTGCTCATAAATCTTTCCCGAATTGAGCCTAGTTTATAGGAGCAAATTAAACTGAATATGCCAAACAAAAGCGGTATCAAAACTATTCTTGTCGGCAGATTAATTGCTATTAATAACAACGCTAGTATTGCCAAGACTGCCGTAAAATTTTGACAAAAATCTTTGACTTTATCTATCAGCACTAGAGATTGCCGACAACTAGGGCAATGCTTTGTATGTCTGTGCCAGATATCGTATAATTGCTTATCACTTAATTCTTGAAAAGGTGCTTCTACTACTGACTGCCATGCCGGTTTACCACCAGCAAACTCATCTAACCATTTGCGAAAATTAACGATGCCAACGTCAGCTACTGAAGGCATAAAATATGACTTCTGCCAAGTTTTATCTCCTGTAGATTCGTTAACAGCTTGGGAGTGCATCATTGATAAATCTTGGTTACTTAACTTATAACTAGATGAATGTTTTAACCCAGTTTGTAAATATTTGGGCAATAGTTCAAACCAGAAATTACCTTTTTGCTTAGGACTATCAACAATAAACTTACCAATGTGTTTACAATAACCTGGTTTTGTGGGCACAAAATATAACTGAAATAAAGCAGATTTACCGTTAGAATATTTGTAAATTGTTGTGTTAGAACAGGGTGGAGTGAACTTGCGCGTCGCATCCATATCTTTGTTAAAAATATTGTAGCCAGAATGCTTTAAAGTAAAACCATCTTCAGCAGACATTTCTCCAAACACTTCAAAATGTTGAATGGGAATAGCTCTTTCCGGAGAAAATCCAGCAATTCCTTCATGTAAAAATTGGGCATGAGAAGGGTCAAAACTACTTTCAACAGAGATAGTGTAACCAACAGGAACTTCTGACATAAACCAATCTGTCGCAGAGCTATCAACCTTATATTCTGGCATCACCGCAGCTTGCTTTGAAGTGCTATCTTCAAAAGCAGTAGGACTATTATCTGCCCATATCCATAGTAATCCTTGTAGCACTTGAGTAGGATATGTTGTTACTTGCGATCGCTCACTATTACAAGCAGTTTCTAAAGCCTTTTCATCACTCAGCATGGGAATATTTATACATTTTCCTGTCTCATCAAAACACCAACCATGATGACGACACATTAGGTTTCCATTTTTATTGATACTTCCTAAAGATAACTGCGCCAATTTATGGGGGCAAGTATCATCCATTGCTACCCATTTTTGATTTTTATCTCTCCAGATTACCAGTTTTTTTCCCAACAAATTAATTGGGGTTGGATGCTCCCATTCCAGATAGCTGATAGGAGTTATTGGATACCACTGTTTAGTCCAAGAAAAGTTAGTCATCATCAAATTAATGTATTCAACTAAGATTTGAAAATGGTACTGGTTGAGCCTATTTTGAGTAATCAGCTTTTTTATTTTAGCTCTATCGCACTTGTTATGCTAAATAAGCAGTCTGTACAGGGTCAGCGCATCTTAACATTCATTGACAAGAATATGAATTTATGAGTTGTTTGCGCCGTAAGCGTTTACCGCTAAATCAACCAGAGTTTATCTATTGAATTGTTAAGATACGACAGGATAATTATTACGCTAAATTTACAATTATCCTGTCTTCCAATAGCCTGAAAGAACGGAAATACCTAAGATTCACAAAATAATGATTATGTCAATAGTATTTGAGATGCCCTTGCCCTGGCAGTCTGTAACAGGGAACAGAGAACATGGAACAAGGAATACTGAAATCTGCTGTAATTATCAATAAAAAATGAGTATACGAAAGTAATTAATTACTTCTTATACTCATTTAAAAGACATTGGAAAACGACTTACTTCAATAAAAAATCATATAATTAATGTGTTTTAATGTTGGAGCCTCACTTGTAGATAGGATGAAAAAGCTAAAACTGATAATTGAAAGCTGTAAGGCATGATTATTGCTTTGCCGCAAGTCAAACATGCCAACCAACCACACTCTTCCTTGGTAATTAAAATTGGATAGCTTTACGACGACGAGTTGCTACCAACAATCCACCAACTAAAGCTAAACCAGCGATCGCTGTTGGTTCGGGAACTGATGTTGCATGAGTGAGAGCAAAGTCACTGTTAGCATTACTTTTTTCTGCTACTGAATCATAGGTATAAGGAGTGAGGGTTAGGAAATCAAATTTGGCATTTCCGAAAGGATTTGCAATATCGTAATAACCACCACCATTACCCTTAGAAAAGCTGAGATTTGTAACTAAACCACCAATAAAACTCCAGCTAGCAGTGTCTTTACCTGTTACTGTAAGAATGCCCTCAAGCCCAGTATTAGTTTTGATTTTCGCAGCCTCCCACACTGTATCTGCAAACACACCGGGTCGGTATAAGAAGCTTAAACCGATATTTTTGAGAACATCTCCAGGATTGGGAAGAGTTAATACAATCGACTCTCCGTAGTTAATTTCACCACCAACGACATCGCGAACAGGTTTGTTACCGGATACACCTACACCAATGACACCGTTAACTTTTTTACCTTGAAGTTCTTTACCTTCAGGATTAGGTGTAATTGTGAAACCGTCACCAGTTTTACAGTTTGGCTTAATAGTAGTAGAACTTAACCCGCTGCTTGTGAAAGGACCAGCGAGAGCAGAGCAACTTCCTAAATCAGTACTTGTGTTGAAATTAAAAGCTTGAGCGGGATTAGAAGAAAGAGCCAGAGCGCTGCTTGTAATTAAACCGATAAAAGCGAAGGATTTTTTGTAATTCATCATTTCTTTGGTGAGGTTGGATACTGTTAGTGAAATAGCTGTCGCGGTAAATTGTTTGTTTAATTTCATGATTCTGTCTCTCAATCTCAGGTATTTTTTAATGCTTGAGGCAACTAATTTGTTGTGCCTCCTCTGCGTGTATATTCGTATGTTATGCGGTATTCACTGAGGTGTCATCTGGTAGACCCACACATTCATTTAAACTTTATTAGTCAATTTGTTTATGTAAAGCCTAATAGTAAAAATACAGATTATGAACAATAATAAATTACAACAATATACTGATGTTGTGTAAAAATAAAGTGTGATGGTTTCCAGCTTTTTACAGACTCTTTACAAAGAAATGAAAAGCTTTTCATGAAAAAATGAGCAGGAAACATCAAGCTCAAAGCAAGCATTGCCTGTCATCTATTAGGAAAGCATTTCTTAGACTTTGCGTATTTGCAGAATGTAGAGACCTAGCATTGCTACGTCTCGACGAGGATTTGGGGCTAAACACCAACGGTATTGAAATATAAGCGTTGAAACGCTTACTACTGTTATTAACAACCAAAAAATCCCCATCTAATAATAGATGGGGATTTGAAAGTACTGTGTTACCAGAGATTATCCAAACTCATACTGCCTTAAGTTGACTGCAAAGATTTTTTAGCCTCAGCAGCGATCGCCTCTACTTGATCAGTAGCCAAAGTTTCTAATATAGATTTGGCATCTGCACCACCTAGAAGATTCAAAGATTGCACTAGTCTATAGCGTACTTGCCAATCTGGATTACTCGCATACGGTGCCAATAAGGGAACTGCTTGTGCGTCTCCCAATTCCCCAAAAGAACTAATAGCAGCCGTTTTTACTAACTCGTTATCTGAAGAGAGCGCTTCTTTGAGTAGCTCAAACGCTCGTGGATCACCTAACTCTCCTAATGTGGCAATAATACTGAATTTTACCAGCCATTCGGGTGTTGTACGGTAAACCTGCTGCATATCTTCAAAAGCTGCATGTAGTTTCAGGGCACCCAAACAGTCAGCAGCAGCAGCTTGCACATCAGGTTCAGGATCTTTGAGCAAGCGATCGCGCAATATATTCAAAGATGCGTCTAAATCTTGTTTGCCCAAAGTATCAAACAGACTCACCGCTGAATAGCGCACGCGGGAATTACTGTCAGTAACCGCACTTTGAGCCAACTCAAAACCAATCCCAGGTTCCAAATTGCGAATTTGATTAACCGCACGCAAGCGATCGCCCAAATCCTCAGAACTAAGCATTTCCTTAACAGACTCAGGAGTTATACTCATTGTTGATAATGGATAGTTGATAGTAGATGGTTGATAGTTGATAGTGGTTGGTAGATGGTTGATAGTTGATAGTGGATAACCATTGACCATTGACCATTGACCAACAACCAACAACTAATCTTGATTTGCTGCCATTGCCCGAACAATGTCACCACGAGTGAGAATACCAATCACTTGACCCGATTCGTCAAGGACTGGCAAGCGGTGAACCTTCTTATCGTGCATAACTCTGGCTGCTTGTGCTAAAGTTTTTTCCGCCTTAATAGTGATGGGATCTTTGCTCATAACTTCCCCAACAGTTTGTCCCAGTGCTTTATGCAGATCGCGTTCGTAGGTGGCAGGATTTTGTAAATAGATGACGCTATCGAGAAACATGATGTATGCCGGTGGAGTTACACCAGTTTCTTGCCACATCAAATCCGTTTCCGATATAATACCTACCAATTTACCTGCATCATCTACAACAGGTAATCCACTGATGCGTCGTTCTGCCAGAATTTGGATCGCTTCATTTAAGGAAGTTTCTGAGCGGACAACAATCGGGTCACGGCTCATCACATCGGCAACGGTTTTCGGCATTTGCGCTTGTTAACCTTTTTTTCAATCTCTTTGGTTCATTGTAGAAAATTACGGGTATCAACCGGACGGTGTTAATAGATTGTTACTTCTCAAAATAATCAAGAGTCAATAGTCAAATTCTGTTGTGCAAAATTTTTGTAGTAAATCTATACAGTTAGCGATCGCTCGCTCTGAATTTTTCCCCGGTATTTTGGCAATAAGATTATCTGCGCGATCGCGTAGCGTCTCCTGCGGAGAATCGCTCCACACTTCTACACCACTGGGGGAATGGTGCATTACCAATTCTTCAATTATTTGAAATAAATTGTCGTAATCCGACATCGAGAATTTAATTTAGATTTGCATTTTATCGTAACATCAACGCAAACCGAAAAAATCAGGACTTACGCACGGACTACGTATTTCCGTCCCTATCGACGCTTCGGTTGCAATCTCTAAGTCTTATTTTCTCGCGACTGAGTGCGTAAGTGATAAAATGATCTGATTTTCCCTTAGCCAGATAAAAGCTTGTAAACTGCCTTTGTAATGTCTCTAAAGGCTATTTGGATCTACGCCCATAGCCAGGAGCCTTTCTGCAAGTAATTGGGCACGTTGTTCAGCTTCGGAAGCACGTTGTTCAGCTTGGGAAGCACGTTCATCACCAGTTAGCAAAATGTTCCCATCTTTGTAACACCAACGCAACCAAATATCTTGTCTACCTTCAAATTCTCCTTCCCAGAGAGTCAAACCTAAATCAACTTGTTCTAACCAAGTTTCTGTAGTTTCAAAATAACGCCTTCCTCTAAGTTCATAAATGCGTAGCGGTTGTCCTAATTGCTGAGTGGGGTCATATACAATGTAGTAACTCACTCGCATGTGTTCATAAATTTCTAGTTTTTTCCCCAGTTCACCACCTTCTTTATTTGAGACAATTTCAATTGCCACTTCTGGTGGTTTACCAAAACGCCAAACCATGTAACAACGATTTTGCTTTTCCCACCAATTTTGAGGCACTTCTACATCTAAGCTGAGGAAAATATCGGGTACAATGGGAGGCTCACCATCTGTATGATAAATGCCAACATTAGCCTCGGCTAGGAAAGTTTGATTTTGTCGAGAACTGTAAAGAGAAGTGACTGAAAGACGTTGTTGTTTAGCAGAGGCGAAATTGTCCATAGGCGTATCATCTTCAGTGACTAGTTGGTTAGCATCTGGCACGTAGTAATCATCATTATTGATCAAAAGTTGCTCAACCATAAATTTATCTACAAATTTCAAGTCTTATTTCTAGGTTAGATGATTGCTCCCATAAAAAGTGCGATCAGCCTTTAAGCTTTAGCGATCGCACTTTATATAATTGGATAATACCGTATACCCACACCCAGTAAGGATAATGCTATGTCTCTACGTGTATTTAATAACAACGCAATCTACTGTATTAGTGAACCGGCTCTCTAGAAGGTTCTGCCTCAACAACCCGATTTCGTGAAGTTACTTTCCGCTTCCGCACTTTTGCTGCACCCAAAGCACCAAGCGCTAACATCCCCAACGCTGCCGAAGGTTCGGGAATGGTTTTACCATTAATTGCTGCCAGTGCTGCTTGTGCGATTAAGTTCTGAGCGCGTGAGGAGGGATGGACATTATCAAAGAACAAGAAATCATCTGGGTTATCACAGATATTTGTGACTTGCTGAAAGTTACCTGTTACACAAGGAGTGGTTACATCCTTAAAACCAAATTTAGCTGGAGTAGCTCTTATTGTATTAAAAAGAGTATTAATGTCAACAGAATAGATATTTAAATCCGGGTTGCTGGTGCGAAGACTGCTGATAGCTAATGCTAATTGTCTATTATGCTCTTGTGTCAATTGATTTAATTGACTGGGAAAGCCTAAAATTTTTCCAAAAGGACTTTCCCCCAAATCAGGTAAGTTAAATACTAAGAAATTTGTCGCTCCACCTTGAGCCAAAGAGCCGATTGAATTAGTTAAATTCTGAATTACTTGATTAACGTTTGTATTGCCTGCAAAATAATCATTTCCCCCACCAAAAATTGAGTAGAGACCATTTGAATCAACTGGCAAATTTTGCCTCAACAAAGCAACTTGCCCCAGCACTCCTGGTATATTATCTTGAAAACCGGGAAAAGAACTAACTATACCTGTTTGAGCACCACCTAAGGCGAAATTAACCCCATCTTTAGGAATAGTATTCGGAATAGTTTGGAGGGCAACAAAAGGTGTGGGTATTAATCCTGTCTGCGAACCGAAATAATCTACCCAAATTGGACCGTTAGAAAAACGTCCAGGAAAATAAGCCGGAAGGTTGGAATTATTGACTCTAGGGACGGGTATTTGTCCTTGTGTAGCTGTGAAAGTATTACCCGTATCAGAAAGACTATCACCGAATACATAAAGCGCATCAAACTTGGCAGCGATCGCTTTCTCTGGCAAAGTAAAACAGAAAAGGGCAAATCCTGTAGCTACAAGTTCTTTTTTCATGGCTTATTTAATATTTTGTAAGTGGAAAAAATAAGTGTGAAATTAAGGCTTATATTTCTGCAATGTTCAGCAATCTAATGAGGAAATTAGATTCTTTTGCGTAATCTCACGCTCACTATTTCTTTAGAGTATACCTTCCAGCATAGCAAATACAGTTAGTACCCAGATTTGTCTTTAGCAGTTTTTTATAATTTTGCGCTATTTTGTAAAGTAATTGTGAAGCGGGCAATATACAGTCTGAAACGCATCTAAATCCCGTTAGCGCAGTGTTTCCGTGATGTATAAGGGTACGTTGCGATCGCATAGTGAAGTAATTTTATTGGATAACTGTTTACGCGGATACGATCTAATTAATAGCAAATAACGCTTTTCTTTTTAACTACTCATGATTACTCAAGAAAAACAACAACGCAACTGGAAACCCATAATCAAAGAATTTGAGGCTGTATTGGGCAAAAATGGGGTAGTACAGCGTCGTGAAGAACTGATCACCTATGAGTGTGATGGTTTAACTAGCTATCGTCAACGTCCTGCTGTGGTAGTTTTGCCAAGAACTACAGAACAAGTTGCCCAATTGGTGAAGATATGCGATCGCTATTCTATCCCTTTTATCGCCCGTGGCTCTGGCACCGGTTTATCTGGTGGTGCTTTGCCAATTGAAAATTGTGTTTTAATTGTCACTTCTTTAATGCGGCAAATACTCAGCGTAGATTTAGAGAATCAGCGGGTAGTCGTTCAGCCTGGGGTAATTAACAATTGGGTAACTCAAACCGTATCTGGTGCTGGATTTTACTACGCTCCCGATCCTTCCAGTCAAATTATCTGCTCAATTGGTGGCAATGTCGCAGAAAATTCTGGAGGTGTGCATTGCTTGAAGTACGGTGTCACCACTAACCACGTTCTCGGATTGAAAATTGTCACACCTGATGGTTCAATTGTCGATATTGGCGGACAAATTCCGGAAATGCCTGGTTATGATTTAACAGGTATATTCGTTGGTTCCGAAGGCACATTAGGAATTGCTACAGAAATTACTTTGCGAATTCTCAAAAGTGCAGAATCAATTTGCGTTCTTTTAGCAGATTTTACCACAGTTGAAGCAGCAGCAGAAAGTGTTTCTGACATCATCAGCGCCGGAATTATTCCTGGTGGTATGGAAATGATGGATAATATCAGCATCAATGCTGTGGAAGATGTAGTTGCTACTAATTGTTATCCCCGCGATGCTACGGCAATTTTGTTAGTAGAAATCGATGGTTTAGAAGTAGAAGTTGCCGCAAATAAACAGCGGGTTGCGGAAATTTGTCTCAAGAATGGTGCGCGTAACATTACTTCTGCTAGTGACTTAGAAACGCGATTAAAATTGTGGAAAGGACGCAAAGCTGCTTTTGCTGCTGCTGGACATTTAAGTCCTGATTATTATGTTCAAGATGGCGTAATTCCCCGCACGCAATTACCTTACGTCTTGCAAGAAATTGAGGCATTAAGTCAAAAATTTGGTTATAAAATTGCAAATGTGTTTCACGCAGGAGATGGCAATCTTCACCCACTAATTCTCTTTGACAACTCCGTTGAAGGAGCATTAGAAAAGGTGGAAGAAGTCGGCGGAGAAATTCTGAAACTTTGTGTTAAAGTAGGTGGGAGTATTTCTGGTGAACATGGCATTGGTGCAGATAAAAAATGTTACATGCCAGATATGTTTAGCGAAATTGATTTAGAAACTATGCAATGGGTTCGGCAAGTTTTTAATCCTCAAGGTTTAGCAAATCCTGGAAAGATTTTTCCCACCCCACGTACTTGTGGAGAAGCTGCGTCTGCAAGTAAGCAGCAGTTTGAAGGTGTAGAACTGTTTTAAATTTGGCGCCAAGATGCATTACTATGAGACGTTCGGTGCGGAACGTCTCTACAATCAATCGTGTGGAATAAGGAAAAATCGTTATATAAAAGGTAATACGCCTGATTTGCCCAGTATCCTTGAAGAAGTCGGAAATTTGATTTTTTCGCAAATGCTGGCGTATGCTTCAGAAGTAGGCTATAGTAGATGACTATGCGGGTGACTAGCTCAATGGTAGAGCATCAGACTCTTAATCTGTTGGTTCTGGGTTCGAGTCCCAGGTCACCCATTGCCGCTTGTACACGCCTCAAGCTAGGAGGCGCATTGAAACCTCCTATAAATTTAGGGCAAGCATTACCAGTTGTTGCTTTCAACCCGCCTCAAGCTAGGAGGCGCATTGAAACTAGAGCCTTGGTAGACGGTAGCGGATTGACACTCCCCCGTTTATAAAACGGGGGATTCTTGGGTCAAAAGGGTGCTATTGCTTAACCCCTCGCCAAGCATCTTGACCGTATGCCCTACGGCTGCAAGACCACGCTGCATCACCACCATAGCAGCTGCAACATCTCTATCAGTTTGAAATCCACATTCACCACAAGAATGTATCCGCTCGCTTAAATCTTTCTTTCCGGTGTGGTGGCTGCAATTGGGGCAAGTTTGACTGGTTCCATTGGGGTTGACCTTAGCAAAATAAACCCCGCGCTTCCAACACACCCATTCTAAGATTGAGAGAAATTCACCAAAACCTGCGTCTAAAGTATGCTTTGAAAACATCCCTTTAGCCCACGCTTTAAAATTCAAATCCTCAGCAAATATCATTCCACTTTGGTCGCATAAATGATGTGCTAACTTGAAATGAAAATCCTTGCGAGTGTTGTGAATATATTCGTGTATCCGTGATACCCTCAGTTGAGCTTTTCGCCAGTTATTTGATCCTAATTTCTTATGACTAACCATGCGTTGCAGCAATTTCAGCTTGCGTTGGAGATCCACAAAAAATCTTGGTCTAGCGATTTGTTCACCAGTGGATGTAGCTAAGAAACTTTTTAGCCCTAAGTCAATACCAATAGGTTGACCGTGTGGCGCAAAACTTGGAACATCAACTAAGCATTGCAGTGTGAGCATTACATACCACCCCGAAGCTTTCCTCACCACTTGGGCTTGCTTTGCCGCAAACCCATCTGGGATAGGTCGGGATAGTTGCATTTTCACCCAGCCAACACCAGGAAGTTTAACTTTGCTTCCTTGGATTGGATTAACCCCTAATTGTGGAAACAATAAAGAGCGCATTCTCCCTTTTTTCTTGAATCGGGGGAAACCTCTACCCGTCTCCCACATTCCAATAAATGCTTTTTCTAATCTTCTTAACACTTGCTGCAACATTTGAGAATGTGCTGCATTGAGGTCAGGATTAGTAATTCTTGCTTGAGTTAAAGCTTTGCATTGAGAAGCGAAGGTCGGTCGAGGCGCATCAGCCGGAATGATGTACTCATTTTTTAGACTGCAAGCATCAATTCTGCATGATCTAGACTGATACCAATCTTTCCTTTCTGCCAACGCAAAATTCCAAACCCTGCGAGAGGTTTCTAGCCACGTCTCATAGGTTAGGGATTGCAGTTGTGTTAGTTTTAGGCGATAGGTATACGTTAGATTTAGCATTTATCCATTGTATCTTAAAAATGAATAAACTGTTTTTAAAGCCAAATAAATTTGGCTTATTCGCTTATATCCCCCGCATGAATGACGGGGGCTTTACGCATCACGACTCGTAACCCAACCTTTCAACCCGCCTCAAGCTAGGAGGCGCATTGAAACCACCAAGATGGATAACTTCAATGCCATGAATCAACGCTTTCAACCCGCCTCAAGCTAGGAGGCGCATTGAAACTCCGTGCTTGAAACCCTTTATTTATCAAGCTTCCTAGAGGCACTTTTGGCAGGACTACCAAAATTACTCACTAGTTGAAACTGAAAAAAGTAAATCCAGTGACAACTAAAAACCTAGAAAGTATGCTAATAAAGGGATTTGAAGATTTGGCAGGAGTCCCAGGGAAATCGCTCCCGCTTTACCATGCCAAAAAATAATTAAGGTGGGTTCCTCCTTGGTCGGAGGTGATTGGGTAGCCACCACTGCGGTAAACCCGCACCTCTATTACTGGGGGCGCACCTAATTCCTGTCCGCAAGGGACAGCAGCATCAAGGTGGGCAGCTACCAGGGTCAGAAAGCAAGACTGTTTAACAGCAGTCAAACTAACCCAAATTTACACAGCACAGAGGCTTGTAACAAGCATGAACTGCGGCGCTATTACTGATTATTTTATTGTCAAGGTTCGGTGTTTTGTCAATCAGTTTATTTTGCGGGAATGGTAAGCTGCGATCGCTAATTCTTTCGCTTTCTCCTGTGGACTACCTCGAATTGGCTGTTTTGACTCCTCTATAACAATTCCAACTTTAGCAGCTGACGAGTGAATATTTGCCATCAATCTGCCGTAACTCCACTGATGGACGCTAACTCGGTATTGTTTAGCATACTGTTTTTGAACTTCTATTAAGTCTGATTTTTGTTCAGCTTTGGCTTGAACCTCACTTTGAACTTGTTCTCGCATATTGTCCAAGTTAGGTAAAACAATACTTCCAGCAGAGTAGTTCAGTGCGATCGCAATAATCTCTTTCGCCAGCAAGCTGTCTACATACTGACCTAACTCCGATTCTCCAAACTGATTTGGTGCAGCAAGCGTTTGAGCTATTTGGCGTTGGTGGGATAAAAAATGCTTTTGCTGTCGCTGTCGATTTAGCAGTTTGTAATTATCACCCAGTAGTTGTTTTATGCTGCGATAGGTAAGGACTTGACCTGTAGTGCCGTTTACTACTGCAACAGTTGCAGGTTTTTCTAAGCCGAGGCTAATACCAACAAGAATATAGGACTAATATTTGATTTTTGAAAAAGCTCCGTACATCTGAAGAGTGGGAAAATCAAAGGTAGTGTGACGGATAAACCATTCAAACATCCATTTTAAATGAGAGAATGAAGGGAGCAAAGCACAAAAACGTCGAACCCAGGTTTTGGCTTGCAACCAAACATCCTCAATGGGGTTTTGTACCGGACAATTGGGAGCAAAACGAACGCAGTGTATTTTCCACTGGTCAGTTGAAAGTCCT
>NZ_KK073769.1:845843-850085 GCF_000582685.1 [Scytonema hofmanni] UTEX 2349 | reverse complement strand
ATCTGGGTCAGCTTTTGGGTTTAATTTTGTGGTTTTCTTCCAACTGATTCCTGCTGCTTTAAACAAATCGTAGTAACTTTTTTTCGTTTCGTAAACTACATCATATTCAAAAGCTAGTTTATACTCTAATTCTCCTATTTCCCAATAATCCTTTGTTTGAAGCCAACTCAATACTTCCTCTCGCTGCTCAGTACTCAAATAGCTTTTTCTTCCTTTATAATTTAGTCTTAGACCATCAATTCCATTATCCTCATATACTTGTTTCCAACCTGTTATCGAACCAAGTGAAACGCCAAGAATTCTCTGGATTTCCTCATATAAGTAACCTTGATAAACCAGCTTTACTGCTAACCCTTTTCTCACTTCACGGGCATTTATATTTTGAACTATAAATTCCTCTAGTTCTGCGATCGCCTGCTGTAAGTGCTGATTCATCATCGTTCCTCATTATACTTATCACTCATCTCCGTATTATCTCTTAGTTTTTTTCAAAAATCAAATATGATTCCTATATGAGATTGACCTTTATGTAAAGGCTTAGTACAGCGATCGCATAAGTTCGTAGCGAATTGACAAGGGAAAATTTTTAAGTGTAGGGTAAGCATATACAAACATCCCTCAACCATTCAGTACTATGATTGGTCGGCAAAAAACTTACAAGGTGCAGCTAACGGAAGAGGAAAAAAAGCTGTTGCAGCAACAAGCGCTTGCGCGTAAAACAGGTCAAAGTAAAGCCAGGCGAGCAAAAATTATAATAAAAGTTGACGAAAATCCAGATTGGACGGATGCTCAAATAGCTGGAGAAATAGGGTGTTCATCAGGTCTTGTACGTAAGTGGCGTAAACGTTGGTGTCAAACCCGTAGCCTGGAAGAAGCACTACGTCCTGGTCGTCCTTGTTTGTTTCAAGCGATCGTAAAAGCACAAGTCACAGCGATTGCCTGTAGCAAACCAACAGATTTTGACATACCTTTAGCAAGATGGA
Source organism: [Scytonema hofmanni] UTEX 2349 (assembly GCF_000582685.1). GTDB lineage: Bacteria > Cyanobacteriota > Cyanobacteriia > Cyanobacteriales > Nostocaceae > Hassallia > Hassallia hofmanni. The sequence goes on along the minus strand of NZ_KK073769.1, from coordinate 849,102 downwards.
GTTGTAGCGATATTGCTGCACACCTAGTAACACTAGGTATTGTAGTTTCCATCGCAACTTCAACAGTTTGGCGATGGTTAAAATCTGAACGGATCAAACCTTGGCGCTTCCATGCTTGGATGCATCGGATTGATGATAATTTTGTTGAAAAAGCAACACCTGTACTCAGATTGTATGCCCAAGCGAAATTTTTACTTTCTCCTGGATTTTGGGTAGTGTGTGTAGATGAGAAAACTTCAATCCAAGCACGACTCATGCTTACATCCTAACAAAGCAGCAGGTGCAAAGCAGCCAATTCACTTTGCTGCCAGATACGTCAGGGAAGGAGCAACGCATCTTTTCGCAGCTTTAAGTGTTGCCGAGGGTTTAATCTATGGCTGTTGTAGTCCGACAAAAACATTTCTCGATTTCCAGACATTTCTACTATCCGCATTAATCCCAGAAGCAATTCGTCGTCGTGTACGCCACATCTATTTAATCCTTGACAATGGCTCTACTCATGCCCCAAAACAATTACAGGCTTGGTTGAATCAGAAACAAAAAGAAGAAGGTTGGAGCTTTACAGTCGAAGTTGTTTGGCTGCCAAAATACGCTTCTTGGTTAGACCAAATCGAAATTAGCTTTGTGCATTCTACAGCGTAAACTACTGACTCCGAATGATTTTCCTGACCTTAATACATTGCAGCAACGTATCACCGATTTTATTATCCGCCACAATGATTCTGCACAACCAATAAAATGGTCATATACAGTCGCGCAGATGATGGAAAAATTCGCTACGAATTAATGCTCTTCTGTACTTAGTCCGTCGCAGTTTGTGGATGTTAGCGATAAAGTTGTGCATCGTTCCATTGAGGATATTTTGACAGATTTGGCAGCAGCCAGACAAGAGAGAGAATGGGCGGATAAAGATTTAGCTGAGGTGTTAGCAAAGTTGAATTTATAGCGTTGTTACTTCGGCGATACCTACGGCTGGCTACGCCTACGCATTTGTTACTTCGGCGTACTCATTTGTTGATTCGGCGTACTCATTTGTTGATTCGGCGTACTCATTTGTTGATTCGGCGTTCGCATTTGTTGATTCGGCGTACTCATTTGTTGATTCGGCGTTCGCATTTGTTGATTCGGCGTTCGCATTTGTTGATTCGGCGATCGCATTTGTTGATTTGGCGATCGCATTTGTTGATTTGGCGATCGCATTTGTTGATTTGGCGATCGCATTTGTTGATTTGGCGATCGCATTTGTTGATTTGGCGATCGCATTTGTTGATTTGGCGATCGCATTTGTTGATTTGGCGTACTCTTCGAGCTTCAACCTCAAAAACCCGTCATTGCGAGGAGGAGCGACGAAGCAATCGCAAAAACCACGGGACTATGCGATTACTTCGCTCCGCTATCGCTGCGCTCGTAATGACAATTTAAGGGGTCTATAACGCCTGAAACCCTTACAGCTACCACTTGTGTGTACACCGTAGCCTAAAAGGAGAGAGACTTTGAATTTTCCTTCCCGTGTCGGGAAGGGGGTTAGGGGGTTAGGTTTTCGTGGACTTTCCCACATAACCAGGACTTACGCACGGACTACGTATTTCCGTCATTGCGACGCAAGGAAGCAATCTCAAAGTCTTGTTTTCTCGTAACAAGTGCGTAAGTCCTAATAACATGAAAAGTCAGAACGCACCCTAAAAAACTACTAAAAGAGTTGAAACCTATGCTGATCATACTTGTGTGTAAACCCTAGCCTACAAAGAGAGAGGCTTTAAGGCTTACTCCTCAACGCTAATAGGGAAGGGGTTGGGGGTTAGAATATTCGTAGGTTGGGTTGAGGCAATGCGAAACCCAACAAACCCTGCAAAATGTTAGATTTCGTTCCTCAAACCTACCTACACATTTTACGCTAGCCGATCTTTGAGTATTTAAATTTGTCTGCAATGAGTAGTATAGTGTAAATTGCTAAAGTTTCAATCAGCTACAAGGCTCTTATTGTTTTGATTTTCATCGAGGAGAAACCTATGACTCAAGCAATTGATAAGGAACAAATAGTGATTGATGGATTTAAAAAATTATCTCCTGAGAAGCAACAGGAGGTATTAAACTTTATTGAATTTTTACAATATAAGGAGATGCAAAAGCAGGAGACACTTGAGGATACAGGCAAGGAAAAACAAGTTTCCTTTTTAGAAGCTGCTAAGGAGTTTATTGGATGTATAGATGCAGGACCCGGAGATTTGGCGACTAATAAAAAATATTTAGAAGGGTACGGTAAATAGTGAAGCAAAATATCATTATTGATACTGCTCCCCTAGTTGCTTTAATTAATAATCGTGAACAATATCATAGTTGGGCTACTCAAGAAGTTGCTAATTTAGCTTACAAGTAAATGATGTGGTTTTAACAGAAGGCGGAGATCCTGATAAACTAGGTCGTGGCTTTATTTGGGAGGGACAGATTCCTAACTGTATTCATCAAAATCACATTTTTGCAGTTAGAACTTACCGAGAGATACTTTTACCTGAATATTTAGCTTACTTGGTTCAAAGTGATTATGGAAAAGCTTATTTTCTATCTGTAGCCCATCGAACTACAAATTTAGCTTCTATTAATAGTACAAAGCTTAAAGCGTTTCCAACACTTGTGCCAAATATCAGCGAACAAAAGAGAATTGTCACTATTTTACAAATATGCGATCGCAAAATTCAAGCCCTGGAAAAAGAAATCGCCCTTATCGACGAACTCTTTCACGCCATGCTAGAACAACTGATGACAGGTAAAATTTCCACCCAACCCTTAACTGAGACTTACGTATGAGCGAAAGTTCCGCCGTGCAAAGACCGATGCTAAAATATGCCTATCAAATTGGCTGGGAATACAGTCGTCTATTCCCGAACTACAGCCGAAGGACTGCGCGAGTACAACCTGACTGATGCCGAAGAGAAAGAATTCCGCAAAGCCTTTATTAAAAAATCCGTCGTTTCTGCCAGAATATCCTTACCGGATGCAGTAATCGACTTTATCGGATTGCGACCCAAAGATTTTAACTACACTACCAAAACCCTAACTTTTACAGGTCATTGTTCTGCTGAAGATGCCCAAAATTTAGAAATTCTTTGCGGTGGCGATGCTGATGCTGTGACAAAAATTCGCCAACTTTACGAAGACTACCGCAAAGCATTGCCGAAAATTCTCATCGTTAATAGACATAAAAAAGCACTCTTAGAGCGTGACAGTTGAGTAGAAAGATTCATTACTAAAAAAGTAATAG
>NZ_KK073769.1:652420-845743 GCF_000582685.1 [Scytonema hofmanni] UTEX 2349 | reverse complement strand
GCACCTGAATATACTTCTTTGGTCTGAGAATCTAGAAGCTGTAACCTTTTCTTTTTTTCAGCAAGCCCTAATTATTTGTCACTTTTAAGGGGCGATGTTATCCGAATAGACATCTCCAGAAACTAATTATGCGTTGCCCGAAAACCTTGTAGAGACGTAGCACAGAATAGCCTCTACGTATGAATCTGGAAATGTCTAATGGTATTGGAACGTCTCTACTTTAATTTAATCGTCGAATTTTCCAGAAATAACTAGAAATCAAATTCGTCAACATATGAGCAACAATCGGCACTAACAAATTACCAGTAATTAAAGCGCTGTACCCGAATATTAATCCGACAATAGTTGCCCAAATTACATAAGTCCATTGTTGGGGACTGCTAAGGTGTAAAATGCCAAAACAGAGACTTGATACAATTACCGCTACATGATCTGCTCCCAAAGCTGGCAACATTACACCCCGAAATAACAATTCTTCACTTAATCCTGGTAGCAACCCCAGCCAAATTATGTCTGGTAAAGCTAAGGGTTTAAGTACTATTTCTAAGTAATAATCTGCGCTTTTGCGGTAAGCAGGGAAAAAACGATAAGCTAATCCACTCACAGCGGTGATGATTAATCCTAAGGCTATTCCTAAAAGTAAATCTCTTTCCTGCCAATGCCAGGAAAATATCACTACATTGCCAAAGCGTAACCACAACTTGGCAATTATCCATAAAATTATTGCAGTCACACCCATTGCCACAAGCACTTGGGTGCGTGTCAAGTAGGGAATTTCTGGTTCTTGCTTTTGCTGTTGTTCCACGGGAGGGAGGGGGGACAAGGGGACAGGGGGACAAGGGGGACAAGGGGGACAAATGTCCCCTCAACTAACAACTAACAACTAACTAATAACTACTAACAATTAACAAATAACTGCAAAGACGATATTTTTGAGCTTAGGGCAGATGGGTCAATGCCTGCTTTGTGTGCGACTAATGCACCTACTGCCTCTAAATATGAGTTTACTTGTATGCACTTGATTCCCAAGGGTTCGGGAGGAACTTGCATCTGAGTTTTGTTTTCAAGGACGGTGATGATTTGGCATCGTCTACTATTCAAGCTTAACAGAGTGCTGCCACCACAAGCGGTTGCAGGTACGATGACGGCATCAACTTGATTAGCCCAAATGTCAGTCGGTTCGGACAATTGATGAGTTTCTCCAACAATAAATTGGGGTGCTTGACTCAAACCGACAAGCACGCATGGTAAGAAAGTATAACCTAATTCTTCGGCGGCGGAACGTGGAGATAAATCTGGATCTATCGGTACGGGAGAAAGTGCGGGGGAATGAGCGCAAGGAATTTGAAAGGTTCGCACGATCAAATGACTAATCACCGCCTCTGCTCCAGCGATCGCATCGACTCCTTTACCGTGGCGGTAATTTTGATCGGCTTCTTGATCAATATTATCAGGGAAACGGGCAACAACTGCGATCGCTTCCGCCCCAGCTTTATTAATTAGTACTTCCGCTGCCCTTAATAAGCTATCTGGGTTGCCAATTGTCCCCCAACTTGCCCCCGATGCCGATGACCGCAATTCTACCTCTAAAGGTGCATCTGTAATTACATAATCTGTCAATGATAATCCTAAGGTGGCTCTAGCGGCATCGGCTGCTTGCAAATGTCGCAGTCGCAACTCTGGCTCAATTCCTTGGTCTAAAAGCAAACCTATGCGATTTTGATGAACGGGACGCAAACCCCAGCATCCGGCAGCAAATTTGTCAAGTCCATAACCTTCAACATAGAAAGTATTGGGCAAATTCCGATATAAGCTTGCACCATTAAGGACATTGGGGTGAGTAATTAGGCGATCGCAAACTTGAGATACACATGAAGCAACTGGCAATGCATCACCTGCATAACCGCCTATTTCTGCCCCAATACCAGTTGGTACAATTAAAATAGCAGTATATGGACGCATTAATCGCTTCACTTTAATTAGGACTGAGGAGTTAAGAGTTAGTGGATAGTGGATAGTAGTAATTTTTGACAACTAACAACGCTCCAACTAACCACTAACCACTAACAACTAACTTTAGTTACAACAGCTTCAACAGTGCATGATTCTTTTTCAACATCTACAGAAGTAATTGCCCATCGCAGAGGTTCTCCCTCTTTTTGTAACTCTGTTTCAATTGCTTTTTGTAATTCTGAAGGAGTTTCTTGTAAGTCAATTTCTGCGGTTATAAAATGTGTAGTCATCTCAGTTCCTTTTGTTTAGAGTTTGAGCGTGAATAGCTTAATTATGACTTAACTACAATACTGTTGAAATTTATCATTCTTTCCCAAATTGTAACTGATAAACGATATCTTCTTTTCCTGTTTCAATTTTCAAATCCGAACGGGGATAAGCGACACAAAGTAGAGCATAACCTTGTTTTTGTAATTCTGGACTAACACCCATGCCATCAGTTTGATCTACAGTTCCTTGAGTAATTTGACCTGCACAAGTTGTGCAAACACCTGCATGACAAGAACTTGGTAAATCTAAACCAGCAGCATCGGCAACTGATAAGACGGTTTCATTCTCAGGAACTTGCAAAGTGTGAGTTTTGCCTTGGTGTAAAATTTCAACGGTGTAAGTTTTAGGCATATACAATCATCGGGTGATGCAACGGACAAACGTATTATATTATCCGAATTAGTTAAAAATATCTAGATACTACCATAAAACTTTAGGTTAAAGAGTGATTCTGTGGCGGGAATTGCAATCGCTGTGTTGAATAATGGGTTAAGATTGCGAATTGTCTTTATAGATTATCAGGGTCAATGTTTAATTCTCGTAACTTAGCGGCTAGGCGTTCTGCCCGTTGCTTTTCTTGCTCTGCACGCTGTTTTTCCTCGTCCGCACGTTGCTTCTCCTGTTCTGCTAATTCTTGCGGTGTCGGCACTAACTGCCCTTGTGCCGTAAAATAGCGTAATTGATTGTCCTGCACACCTAAGTATAAATCTAACTGCTGACTCCATAACCAACCTTGGGGATTCGCTTCTATTGGTTGGTAATGAGCGTCTACTAAATGAAACCCCACAAATTCCAAATTATCCGGGTCAAACCAAAAATATTCTGGGGTGCGAAAGATATCTTGGTAGATTTGTTTTTTTAAGCCTTTATCTGTGGCTTTTGTGGAAGGTGAAAGCAACTCGACAATGATATTCGGATATTTACCATCTTCTTGCCAAATCACCCAACTTTTGCGCGGTTTACGATCGCATCCTAGCACCACAAAAAAGTCTGGTCCGCGAAATTCTTCTGATTTTAGCTGACATTGGCTGTAGTAAATTGTCAAATTTACCGCTGTATAAAAGTCATTGCGATTTTGCCACGACAATTCTAAGCATTGTAATAACAGAATAATTTGGCGTAGATGTAAATCGCTTTCCAATGGTGGTTCGTGACTTTCTATATCTCCTAGCGGAAATATTATATCTTCTCCTGGTTCTAATTCTTGGGCAACTGACATGACTTTCTTGGGGCTAAGGGTGAGTTACAGCTACGCATTTTAATTGTAAACCTAAAGAGCGATCGCCATTATTCAGTAATAAAAAACTTCAATTATGGCTTTACTGTTACTGCCAAATGTAACCCTAAAGCATCCAACAAAGAATTTAGACTGTAAAACTCAATTTCGCCTTTCTCTAATAGCATCTGGTCAAGTTTATTGTAGAGTTCCTTGACTTGTGCAGAAAGCTGATCAACTCCACCATGCGCTTCTATGACATTTTTCAATGCCTTACTTAACATTTTTGGATCGCTTTCTTCTAAAACAACTTCGATATAAACTGCTGCTTCTAGTGGATTTTTTAAGTCTTGAATCAGTTTTTCATGATAGCTTGTACTTCTAGGCATCATCTCTACTCCTATAGTCTTTCCAATATTCCTTGGCTTTAGCAATATCTTTATCTTGAGTGCTTTTATCACCACCACACAAAAGAATAATAATTGTTGACCCTTCCTGCCCAAAGTATATGCGGTAGCCAGAACCATAGTCTATTCTGAGTTCAAAAACACCATCACCAACTGATTTACAATCACCTAAATTACCCTCCTCTACTCGGTCAAGCCTTGCTCTGATTTTAGCCTTTGCTTTTCTATCCCGCAGAGAATCAAACCACTCAGAAAAAATATAGGAATCCTATTTGATTTTTGAAAAAGATTACGAGAGAATACGGCTGGGTGTAAAAGTGTAAGAATATACAAATGATCAACCAGCATCTAGAAACTGCAATGCTCCCCCCGAAGCCGGAAGTGACAGCAACGATACTCCCATCTGAAGACGCACATAGTAATGCGATCGCAGAACTACAGGAATTTATAGCTCTTCGTCCAAATGCCCTTCAAGAAGGCAGAAGGCATTCGTGCTGAGGGCAGAAGGAACCAATTGGGAGGGGTCACAATCCCCTCCCAATTGGAGGCTCCCAATATCGTTGCATTTGGGAGGGGCTTCAGACCCTTACTCCTTTCAGTCGTGGGCAGAGGACACTTATACATTCCTTCTGCCTCCTGCCTTCTGCCCTCTGCCTTTCCCGGTGATTTATGAGTCAAAACAAAGTTACTACGACTTGTTCAAAGCAGCAGGAATTAGTTGGAAGAAAACCACCAAGCTAAATCCTAAAGCAAATCCAGATGCTGTTGCAGAAAAAAAAAAGAGATTGAAACGCTTCTGGCAAATAACCGAGAGGAAATCGAAGCAGGAAAGTTGAGAGTACTGCTAATAGATGAATGTCATTTAATGTGGGGAGATTTAAGTGGTTATGTATGGGGAAGAAGTGACCAAGAAATAACTGTTCCAGTAGTTAACGAGCGAGAAAAGCAGACATATTACGGTGCTGTTGACTACCTGGAAGGAGAGTTGGTTCTCAAAGCTTATGAAGCAGGAAACTCAAAAAATACCATCGACTACCTACGACATTTACTAGCTGAATCGAAGGAACAAAGATTATTGATTTTTTGGGATGGTGCGAGCTACCATCGTTCCAAAGAAATTCGAGATTTTTTGTCTGAGGTAAATCTTGATTTACCAGCCGAGCAACGGAAAATACATTGTGTTCGTTTTGCTCCCAATTGCCCTACGCAAAATCCCATTGAAGATATTTGGTTGCAAGCAAAAACATGGGTTCGACGCTTTTGTGCGTTAATTCCAACATTTCCGCATCTCAAGTGGATGTTTGAGTGGTTCATTCGACACAGTACATTTGATTTCGCCAGTCTTCAGATGTACGGAGTTTTTTCACGCAATCAAATAGGACTCCTATAGAAAAATAGCAGATTTCAAGAAGTTATCCCAAAAAAATCGAGCAAGAGTCAACAAAAGTTGGCAAACAAATAGCTAAGTTAGCAAAAGATGAATTTGACCAGCCATCCTCAGCGATGTCTAAAATGAAAGAACTTGAGTCAAAACTAAAGTATCATCAAGTTGCTCAAATAAAAATTATTGAGCATCAAACTAAAGACAAAAAAATAATTTATAAAATTTGGGGCGAATTGATAGAAAGTCAAGAATTAATCGCTGAAAATCGAAACTCTTGTGGGAGATTTATTTTAGCAACTAACATTTGGGACATGATCGGGTTAAATGCCTCAGAAATACTCAGGATATATAAACAACAGCAATCTTGTGAGAGAGGATTTAGATTTCTGAAAGACCCTTTATTTTTTGCGGATAGTCTTTTTGTTAAAAATCCTCAAAGAGTAGAGACAATGATGATGTTAATGGGATTGTGTCTCTTGGTTTATAATCTAGGACAAAGACAATTAAGAAATACTTTAAAAACTCAAAAGGATACAGTTAAAAATCAACTGAATAAATTAACTGAGCGTCCTACTTTCCGGTGGATATTTCAATGTTTTCAAGGAATTCACCTTCTCATTATACAAGGTATTAAGCGAATTATTAACTTGAGCGATGAACGTCGTCGAATTTTGCAATTTCTCCCAACTTGTTGTCAAAAATATTATTTATTAGCCTAAAAATATCTGATTGATTATTGGACTGTCTTCTAATAATTGAATAAAATAGACATTGAATATTTTTGAATAACTAGCTTTTGTTGTGGTATTTTCAAGCTGGTCATTCATGCTGCATAATTTATTTTTTTGAGGTTAACTTAGGTGTCCAAATTATAATTTTGGATTTTTCTTAAATGTAATTTATTTATACTACTTATTGAAGTGCGGAATGTGGGTTCCATCAAAGTGTAAAAATATTCGGTTGAGGAAAACTATACCTTCAGTATAAAAAAAACTTGCTAATAACCGATTACGAGTAAGGCTTTTAGTAATAAAAGTAAGCTAAACTTTTATAGCCAAGTATTGCCTAAAAATATTTCATAATTAAAGGGAGAACATCCCAATGGAGAACATAAAAATGCTAGAACAATACCGTCAACATGTTGAAGAACGTGCCCAACTCGGTATTCCCCCTTTACCATTGGATGCGAAGCAAACCTCAGAATTATGCGAATTACTAAAAAATCCGCCGACAGGGGAAGAAGAGACATTATTGCATTTATTGCGCGATCGCATTTCTCCCGGTGTCGATCCCGCAGCTTACGTGAAAGCGGGATTTCTCACGGGTATTGCTAAAGAAGAAATCACCAGCCCGTTAATTTCACCCATCGATGCGGTACAATTGCTAGGCACGATGATCGGCGGTTATAACGTGCGATCGCTAATTGAACTGCTGCAAACTCCCACGGTGTCCTTTTCCACATCCTCGGAAACACCCTTGGTTATGGGGGGACAAGGAACAGAACCAATAGCCGCATACGCTGCATCTGCCCTCAGCAAAACTCTATTGGTGTATGATGCCTTTCACGACATTTTAGAATTATCTCAAACCAATCCCTTCGCCAAGCGCGTAATTGACTCCTGGGCAGAAGCGGAATGGTTTACCATTCGTCCAGAAGTACCCGAATCTATTACCGTCACAGTATTTAAAGTAGCAGGGGAAACCAACACCGACGACTTATCACCAGCTCAAAGCGCCACAACTCGCCCAGATATTCCCTTACATGCCTTAGTCATGTTAGAATCACGTATGCCGGGAAGTATACAAACAATTACCGAGTTAAAGAAAAAAGGACATCCTGTGGCTTATGTGGGGGATGTAGTCGGTACAGGTTCCTCACGCAAATCAGCGATAAATTCAGTATTGTGGCACATGGGGCAAGATATACCTTATGTCCCCAACAAACGGGCGGGAGGATATATACTAGGAAGTGCGATCGCGCCAATTTTCTTCAACACCGCTGAAGATTCCGGTGCTTTACCCATCGAGTGCGATGTCAGCAAATTAGAAACCGGCATGGTGATTACCATCCATCCCTACAAAGGGGAAATCACCAACGAAGCAGGGGAAGTTATTTCTACCTTCACCCTCAAACCAGATACAATTTTAGATGAAGTCCGCGCAGGTGGACGCATTCCCCTACTAATTGGACGCACCCTCACCGATAAAACCCGCGCTGCACTAAATTTAGAACCCAGCACCATCTTTAGGCGTCCCCACCAACCAGCCAACACAAACAAAGGCTACACCTTAGCACAGAAAATGGTCGGTAAAGCTTGCGGCTTACCAGGTGTACGTCCCAGTACATCTTGCGAACCGATTATGACCACAGTTGGTTCTCAAGATACCACAGGTCCCATGACCCGCGACGAATTAAAAGAACTCGCTTGTCTCGGTTTTAGTGCAGACTTAGTGATGCAGAGTTTCTGCCATACCGCAGCTTATCCCAAACCAGTTGACATCAAAACTCAACAAGAATTACCTGATTTTTTTGCTTCTCGTGGTGGTGTCGCCTTGCGTCCCGGTGATGGTATAATTCATTCTTGGCTGAACCGGATGCTGTTACCCGACACCGTAGGCACAGGTGGCGATTCTCACACCCGCTTTCCCTTAGGAATTTCCTTTCCCGCCGGTTCTGGGTTGGTTGCGTTTGCAGCAGCGTTGGGTGCAATGCCCCTAGATATGCCAGAATCAGTTTTGGTACGTTTTAAAGGAGAATTGCAACCCGGTATCACCCTGCGAGATGTTGTAAATGCAATTCCCTACGTCGCAATTCAAAAAGGCTTGCTGACAGTCGATAAGAAAAATAAGAAAAACGTCTTCTCTGGAAGGATTATGGAAATTGAAGGCTTGCCAAATTTGAAAGTTGAACAAGCTTTTGAACTCACCGACGCTTCCGCAGAACGTTCTTGTGCAGGTTGTACAATTAAACTGAGTGTCGAGACAGTTGCTGAATATCTGCGTTCCAATGTGGCGCTGTTAAAGAATATGGTAGCACGCGGTTACGCCGATGCCCGAACCATCATGCGCCGCGTCATCAAAATGGAAGAATGGTTAGCAAATCCGGTATTGATGTCAGCAGATGCAGACGCAGAGTATGCAGAAATCATTGAAATTGATTTGAACGAAATCAAAGAACCAATTGTTGCCGCTCCTAACGACCCCGATAATATTAAGTTATTATCAGAAGTTGTAAATGATCCAATACAAGAAGTATTTGTTGGTTCTTGTATGACAAATATCGGTCATTATCGCGCTACAGCGAAAGTGTTAGAAGGTGCAGGAACTGTAAATGCTCGCTTGTGGATTTGTCCCCCTACCCGCATGGATGAACAGCAATTAAAATCAGAAGGTATTTACAACATTTTTGATGCGGCAAATGCGCGAACAGAAATGCCTGGTTGCAGTTTATGTATGGGGAATCAAGCGCGAGTTGAAGATGGGACAACGGTGTTTTCAACATCTACCCGCAACTTCAATAATCGCATGGGTAAAGATGCGCGGGTGTATCTTGGTTCAGCGGAATTAGCCGCAGTTTGTGCGCTACTTGGACGCATTCCCACAGTGCAGGAATATATGGACATTGTGGCAAACAGAATTCATCCTTTTGCTGATGATTTGTATCGGTATTTGAACTTCGATCAAATTACTGGTTTTGAGGATGAAGGTAGAGTGATTGCTTTGGAAGATATGCCCAATATTGAAGATATTTTGGGTATGCCGGCATCTGCGAGGTAGATAATAAATATAGATGCCCTCAGGCTGAAGCCTGGGGCTACACGAACAAAGCCCGCCTGCACGGGCTTTTCTTATTGAATTAAAGTAGGGTAGGGATTACTTGCCTCTCCAATAATTAATAAATTAGGGTATATTACCTAGTTTTTCTCGAAATACGGTTAATAAGTACTTTTTGCTGAGAATTTCTATTTCTGTTTTTTCTATATCTTGGCGTAAATCGATGACTTGCGGATCATGGCATTTCATTGCTTTTAATACTTCTTTTATCGAGATATCCATAATTCAGCTTTTATCTTTTCTTTATAAGGGTTACAGGATATCCCTAAAGGATAAGTTAATGCTTATTCGTACTCTTTTTTGTTTTAATAGTTGAGAAAATTATCGTTTATTTAGCACTATTGACAATAAATTACCAAGAAATAAGGGTTTAAGGCTCAGGTATGGGCGCTTGCGTTTTTTTATTTACAATTTAAGAAGGAAAAACGTATTATCTAAACTAAATAAAACTATGCGCTCGCACCCCACGCACATACGCAGACCTAACCCCCCTACCGCCCTTCCCTACGAGGGGAGGGACGACTTTGACTTTAGTCACGCGTCAGGCAGAGGTCAGTGCGATCGCACTTAATCTTCTTTTACGGTCGCCAAGACAAAGCAGGTAAAGCCTTATGTTCGATGAAATCTTGCGACGGATGCGTGAGAAAATAACCTCTCAACAATATGTAATGACGCTCCACGCTGAAGAAGAGATGAACGATGATAATTTAACAATCTACGATGTCGAACAAGGTATTCTCACAGGTGAAATACTGGAACGCCAAAAAGATAGAGTGACAGCAGAATCTAAATACCGTATTAGAGGTGCAACTGTTGATGGTGGGGAAGTTGAGATAATTGCCAAGCTGAGTCCGACTGGAAAAGTCGTTATCATTACTATATATGTACTCTAATAGCAGGAAAATGCTAGATGCTGTGCGATATTTGTGGAAGCGAAGGAGCAAGAATCCGCAGGATTACTAGAACCTATGGCAAAGGTCAAGACCTGCTGGTTATAGAAAACATTCCCGTGATAACTTGTCTTCATTGCGGTGAAAGTTACTTTACAGCGGAAACCCTTCATGAAATTGAGCGAATTAAACTTAACCGTAAAAGCTTGGCTGTTGAACGTTTTGTGGAAGTCGCTAGTTTTACATAGCATTTAATTCCTATCAAAAAGCATAATCGCGCTACATTATTTATGAAACCTGTAAGGTTATCGCCATGAAGTCTCTACAAGACTACACTGTTGTTATCCGTCCCGATGACAATGGCACCTTTGTCGCATACGTCCCAGCGATTTCTAGAAGGCAGCGCTTGGGGACAAACACCAGACGAAGCTCGTACCGAACTCGTCTATGTTTTTGAAATGATTCAAGAAGAGTACGCAGAAGAAGGGCGATCGCACTTTCAGCAATAGGAACCACTAAAATGCTTCAAATACACAAAAATTACGTTCTTGACGAAAATCAGCAACCTATCGCTGTACAAATTTCCATTGCCGAGTTTGAAAAAATTGAAGCAATCCTTGAGGATTACGGTTTGGCAAAACTGATGGAGGAAGTACAAAATGAAAAACCACTATCTAAAGATGAAGCTATAAAGTATTATCAATCACTAAAAGGTGACAATGTGGCAACTTGAATACACAAAGCAATTCTTGGGCGATCGCACTTTCCCAAATCGCGCAAACCTAACCCCCCTACCCCCCTTCCCTACGAGGGAAGGGGGGAATTTCATTTCCCTCCCCTCGCAGGGGAGGGACGACTTTGACTTTAGTCAAAGTCAGGGAGAGGTCAGCCATAATGGAAAAGATAAAAAACCTATTTCCATACAAACTTTGTGAATAACCCCACATCCGAACAACCCTTTAAACCCAGAAAAGAGGGAACTTGCAACATAGTAATTGGACAAGATATATCTGCCGCTAAACTACAACTTGCCAAAGAATTTCGTCGCCAAATGACACCAGAAGAAAAAATACTTTGGCAATATCTGCGTGGAAATCGCTTGAATAATTTACACTTTCGTCGTCAACAGATTATTGATGGATTTATAGCAGATTTTTATTGTCATGCTGCTGCATTAGTTATTGAAGTGGATGGAAAAATTCACGAACAACAAGTTGAATACGATGCAGAACGTGACAAAGTTTTGAAAGCACGGGGATTGCATTTGTTGCGAATTAAAAATGAAGAAGTGAGACACGAACTTGATAATGTATTGATGCGTATTTCCACAGCTTGTTCTCAACAAACCTAACCCCCCTACCCCCCTTCCCTACGAGGGAAGGGGGAAATTTCATTTCCCTCCCCTCGTAGGGGAGGGACGACTTTGACTTTAGTCAAAGTCAGGGAGAGGTCAACCCGACAACAAATCTGTAATCGAATATAGCCGTTGCCGATCTAATTCCTGAATTCGCTGGTTTTCAGCATAAAAGGCATCACAATATGATTGATATCGCTCTGGTTCTGCTTCTGGATCGGTTTGCTTCCACAACTCCAAATAGTGACGACAGCGCTTTTCTCGCAGCACTCGCTCCATACAAGCAGTCGTAACTAAAATGACTTGCGGAGTACGCAAAATTTCTTTTTGTTCTTTCTCACTCACATGAAATAGATGGGAAATTAACTGCATTTCCTCCGAAAACTCCAGACATCTATCTTGCAAATTTGATACTAAATTGGCATCTATGTCAACGGTCATCTCTAAAATCTTTTGCCACAAAAATCGGTGATGCGAAAGGCTAAATTGTAAATCTCGCTCTTCTAAAGCTGCAATAATAGCTTGACGCTGTTCGGGACAATGCAAATAAATCCGCAGTAATAAAGCCTCTGCTTGATCTAAAAGACCGCGTTCACTATTATCTATAGGTGCCTTTTCTACTCTAGCTCTTGAATGCTTGCGTAGCGGTGTTGGCTGACGCCGCGCTGTAGACAAAGGTGCAATCTGCGTTAAAAGATTCTCAACTCGTAAAGGTATAAGTCTGGTATCACCCAAACTGAGTATTTCTGCACAATAAGAAACGTAATAACTTCGCGTATCTTTATTTTCTATTCTTTTAAGTAATTTAACTATCTCTTGCGAAACTTGCTGAAAATCTGTAGCCTGTTTCAAATCGCGGTCTTTCGTAATTTCTTCAATCTGCCAATTCAGCCACAGTGGGGCATTGAGAAGCAGTTCTCGATAATCTTCCGGCTTATATTCGCGCAAATATTCATCGGCATCTTTGCCATTAGGCAAGTTGAGAATCTTTAGCTGAACTTCGCCTTTATACGCGAGTTCGGCAATTTCTCCTATGGCTCGTTCTGCGGCATTTATCCCAGCTTTATCAGCATCAAAGTTGAGTATCAACTGTTTAGAATCACAATAGCGCAATACTAGGCGTACTTGTTCTAAACTTAATGCTGTACCGAGAGAAGCCACGACGTTAGTTATACCAGCAGCATGGAGAGCGATCGCATCAAAATATCCCTCCACCACTACAGCCGAATCAGCTTGCGAAATCCCCGCTTTAGCTTGATCCAGAGCGAATAAAGTCTTACCCTTACTAAAAAGCTCGGTTTCTGGTGAATTTAAATACTTGGGTTGTTCATCAGTGAGAGTTCTCCCACCAAAGGCAATTACACGTCCTTGCACATCGCGGATGGGAATTATTAGGCGATCGCGAAACACATCATAATAACCCCCTCCTTCCTTACGCGGTTTAATCAAACCCGCTTTTTCCACTAGTTGTGCTGGATAATGTTTATCCTGCACCAGATAGCGATATAAGGTTTCCCAACCGCTTGGAGCGTAACCTAAGCCGAATTGCTGAATTGTTTCTTCCTTAATTTGGCGATCGCGCAAATATTCAATCGCTTTTTCCCCTAGTGGTTGTCTCAAAGCGTGTTGATAAAATTGTGTCGTCGAAGCCAGAACTTCATATAACTGCTCGCGCAAAGAAAGCTGACGCTGCAACTCTTGCCGCTGTTCTGGTAAGAGTGTTTGCACCGGCACTTCATAACGTCGTGCTAAATCTAGCACCACGTCAGCAAAAGAGCGCTTCCCCAATTCCATCAAAAACTTAATGGCATTTCCCCCTGCTTGACAGCCAAAACAGAAGTACATCTGCTTGGTTTGGCTAACTGTAAAACTAGGAGTTTTCTCATCGTGGAAGGGACATAACCCAACAAAATCTTTACCGCGCTTACGTAAAACTACGTATTCGGAGACGACATCCACAATGTCAGCCCGTTGTTTAATTTCTTCGATTGTGTCTGGATGTAAGCGGGGTATTTGCATTTTGGAGAGACGCGATTAATCGCGTCTGTACAATGTTCGTGGGAGCGTAGAGACGCGATTAATCGCGTCTGTACAATGTTCGCAGTAGATAACTGTTAAGCGTCAATTGTCAACCATCAACTAACAACCAACAACTAACAACTAACTCCCGATCGCTATTATATTCTTGCTGCAAAACCAAGAAAGATGTATAGAATCACTAATGCTTAATTTTCTCAGAGGAAATACTGAAGATGGGACGTATTTTTATTTCGGCGGCTCACGGAGGCAAAGAATCAACACGAATCGATCCCGGTTCAATCGCCGGTGGTACAACCGAAGCTAGGGAGATGATATTGCTGCGAGATTTGATTGTGACAGAATTGCGATCGCGATCTGTTGAAGTTTTAGCGGTTCCGGATGACTTAAGCGCAGCGCAAACTATCAACTGGATCAATTCTCGCGCACGCGATCGCGATGTTGCCTTAGAAATTCATGCTGATGCTGCCAGCAACCCTTCTGTGCGTGGGGCTAGTGTATTCTACATTGCCAACAACGATGAGCGTAGAAGTAACGCCGAATTGGTGCTGGTGGGGTTATTGCGTCGCGTACCCCAACTACCAAATCGGGGAGTCAAACCAGATACAGACAGTGGATTGGGTAGTTTGGCATTTTGTCGGCAAACGGCGATCGCATCAATGATAATGCAAGTTGGCTTTCTCAGCAGTCCAGACGATCGCGCTTTATTACAAAATCGGCGTCGCGACTTTGCCTTAGGAATCGCCGATGGACTTGCATCTTGGAGTCGTACAATTGATCCTGGTTCTGCTCCTACCCCAGATCCAAATTATCCGCCAATTAACATCAAAATTAACGGTCAAAATTACTCCGAAAAAGGAATACTAATTAATGGGAATGCATACATCCCCATTGATTTAGTAGATCGCTTGCGAATCGATTTATCAAAAGCACCTAATGTGCGTCGTATTACCTATCGTAAAGTTGTTTATGTCAAAGCAGTCGAATTGCGAGATTTTAACGTTTCCATTAGTTGGGACAGTACCAGTCGCACTATTTCTTTACGCTCCAATTTGGTAATTAATCCTAATCAAATTGACCAAATTATGGCGCGTGGTTATACCTCAGAAGTGCAGTTACAATTATTCCTGAAAAACAACAACGAAAGCGCTTTAGCACAGTTCCCCGACTTGCCGAAACTTTATCGAGAAGAAGCCACTGTAGAAGGGGTAAACTATGACATCGCCTTTTGTCAAATGTGTTTAGAAACGGGATTTTTACGCTTTGGTGGCGATGTAAAACGCGAGCAAAATAACTTTGCAGGTTTAGGGACAATTGGTGGTAGTTTAGAAGCGGCAAAGTTTGATAGTGCTAGAACTGGAGTACGAGCGCAGATCCAACATTTAAAAGCTTACGCCAGTCTAGAACCTTTAGTTAATGAAATAGTAGATCCTCGATTTCGTTTTGTGACTCGCGGTGTTGCACCAACAATAGATAAATTATCAGGACGTTGGTCAGCAGATTTACAATATGGCACCAAAATTACAGCGATGCTCAAACGATTGTATGAATCAGCCGGACTCTTATGAGTGCAACCGTGGTAGAGACGTTCCGCCGGAACGTCTTTACAATATATGTGATTCTTCGGTCATAATTTGATATAGCGTTTCCTAGTCTGTTGAGGTACAAATTTATCTGCGTCCATCGGCGTTTATCTATCTTCATCTGCGGTTAATTCAATATTTTGTACCTCATAAATGTGGGAATCGCTATAAATAAATACAACCTTACAGAATGAGATAACTCCGCCAAGATGGTTGAGAATCCTTGCTACCCTTTTGCGGAAGCAGCAATCGCCAAGTTTTGCCTTCTCTTTGAAGTTGTAAATAAACTTCAAAAGGTTTTTGAGGTTGCGTTAACTTTCGTTCTGGTAGTTTGAACACGAGATTGTAAGTTCCGCGAATGCGATAAGCTAGTAAATTTTGAATCGTTAGGGATTTTTCCTGAGTAATTTTAAGTCGATTGATTTCAAAACCGCGAAAATCGAGATTTAGCTGTCCCTCAAGTTGCTCTTGGGTTTGCTCAAGTTGAATTGCGATCGCTTTTTGCACTAATTGGCTAGTTGGCAAAAATCCATTACCACATGCTGTCAATAGCAACAGCAAAATTGCTGTCAAAATCAGCCGCACCATATAATTTCTTCTCTAATAGTTAAAGCACGATAATATCACGGCGGATAAGTTTAATTCTCTAACTAAGTAGGTGGGTGTAAATAAACATAACTATATTTCTGTCTGAACCGATCGCGCAGCGTGTCGCGGACAAGCAATTCGCAAGGGTTTCGGACTTTTTACATTTTACATAGCTCGGTTACTTCGTACCTAGCTACTTGTCAAAGAAATGACAATACTACCCGCTATCTTTGTTATTTAACTTGATATTTGAGGGTTTTTTTTATTCTGGTCTTCCATAGACTTCTTAAGAAAAAATAAAAATTGCGTCATCTTTCTTTGGAAATAATTTTTGTGATAACATGAATAAAAGAGGAAATTTAATCGTATTTTCTCCAAAAACAGCCTTCTACTAAAAAATTAGCTGTTATTGTTTTCCATTATCTTTGCGTTGAATCTGCGAGAACGACTATTGTAGGGATACAGCTACTCTTATACGATGCCCAACATAAAAGTCTGATATGTAAGATTTACATTATTATCTATCAGCAACGCCTTAGCTGTATGCGTTGCTCAATATCTAGCGTAATTCCTGTTGCTATAAAATTTGCAATATTGGTTTTTATCACTGTAAATATTCAAACTACATAAGCTATGTTTAACCATGCTTGTAGTTATTGAAGTGATGAAAATACAAAGCTTTCTATGCGATTAAATCCATTTGTGATAAGCATTATTGGTTCTAAGTTGTGGCTAATAATTTTTTACTTATGACTGTGAAAAATTTTAGCGATTTACCACTAATTGATGATTTATCAGGTATACGAAAGCGAATAGACGCTTTCAGAATCATCAAATTTTTTTCAATTCAATGAATAAGAAGAAAATATTAAGCCAATAGCTAATTTAATGGTTGATATATTTTCGCGCTTCTTAATCTCTGCGTCCTGAATTGACTACCCAATACGGTTCGGTTAAGGGAAATTGTAGAAATTGTAGGTTGGGTTGAACGAAGTGAAACCCAACAAAGCCTTGGAAATGTTGGGTTTCGTTCCTCAACCCAACCTACAAATTTTTGTTTTTTTAGCTTAACCGAACCGTATTGATTGACTACCAATCAACTACACCAAATTTCAGGAGAAAGTCAAATGGCTATTACAGTAGAAAAAGCCTTGTTAAACAATCAAAGTATCTTACAATATTTTGCTTTGGTTGAAGAAATTGACGAACAAGCTGCGGAAATAATTTCTGGCGGTGGCAATATTGAGAGCTTTAAGATTATAAATGGAACACAGCAGCCGATTTATTACACAGTGGATGGTGTAGAAGCTGTAATACAACCCGGTCAAGAACAGGACTGTAGCACCAATCTGGGTGGAAAAATTAGATTTGATAGAGATATTCGAGACAACAAGATAGGACCAAGAGGGTATAACCTGGAAGATGGTAAAGCATATGCATTTCTAGCCGATTACAAAACTAGTAGTACCGATGATATTAATCTCTATCAGGTCTAGTAATGTAATCTGAAAAGTCAGATTATTTAGGGTTGTCAAAAAAAGTTTTTTTGTGAGGAGTCAGTCGTAGGAGTAACCCAGTTTCCCCGGCTTCATCTGTCCTAATGGGTTACATATTTTCGCGCTTGTTAACCTCTGCATTCTCAAGAACGGTTGAATTGACTACTAATGAACTCAATACTGCTCGGTTAAGAATTTTTGTAGGTTGGGCTTATTGTGAGGAAACCCAACAAAAACCAACGTGCATAATTTCATTTTTTGAGCTTAACCAGCAAGTATTGCCAATGAACTAGACTAAATTTCAGGAGAAACTTAAATGGCTATTACCATTGAACAAACCTTGCTAAACAACCAAAGCATTTTAGAAAAAATTGCTTTGGTAGAAGAAATTGATGAACAAGCGGCAGAAATAATTTCTGGTGGTCAATCAGGCAATGATATACCAATAGACCCAAATGAAAATCCCGATGATCAGCCACCAAAAAAACAAGGTAACATGGCTGTTCCGCAGGCTTATTTTGCATTTGACCTAGGACAATATTAGTAATAACTGATTTGCTAAACCTGCCCTAAAGAGTTAAATGATTGCGATCGCCCTTAACCTCTTTTTTCTACGGCAAATAAAAATTTTCTGCGTAAATCCTCATTCAATATAGTCAATTTCTTTCACTGTATTTTCTCTCCAAAGATTACCCTTAGAAATGAAATACAAAATTGTCCTTCAACACAGTGAAGAAGATTGTGGTGCAGCCACTTTAGCCACGATCGCCAAACATTACGGACGCACATTTACCCTTAACCGAGTGCGGGAAGCTGTTGGTACTGGGGCGAGAGGAACTACTCTATTGGGATTAAGACGCGGTGCAGAAGCTCTGGGATTCCATAGCCGGCAAGTTAAAGCCACTCCCCAACTCATCAACCAATTAGATCAAACTCCTTTACCTGCGATTATTCACTGGAAAGGCTACCACTGGGTAGTATTATACGGTCAGAAAGGGAAAAAATATGTAATAGCTGATCCCGGTGTTGGTATCCGTTACCTAACTCACGAGGAGTTAATTAAAGGTTGGAATAATGGGGTGATGCTGCTACTCCTTCCCGATGAAAGCCGCTTTTATCAACAAGAATCAGATAAAATTGGCGGTTTTGGACGTTACCTGCAACGGGTTTATCCTTATAGGTTTATTTTAGCCCAAGCTATTTCTCTCAACATCGCTATTGGGCTGCTTTCCCTTGCATCTCCCTTCATGATGCAATTACTCACCGATGATGTCCTAGTGCGGGGAGATACTCAACTATTAACCACCGTTGCTATTGGCGTAATCACCCTGAATTTAATTAGAAGCGCCATTAGTTTAGTACAATCGCATTTAATCGGTCATTTCAGTCAAAGATTGCAATTAGGATTAATTCTAGAATACGGGCGCAAACTCTTGCATTTACCCCTATCTTATTTTGAAGGGCGACGCAGTGGGGAGGTAGTCAGCCGCATTTCTGATGTTCACGCTATCAATAACTTAGTTTCCCAAATTGTCCTCGGATTACCCAGTCAATTTTTTATTGCTGTAGTCTCTTTGGGCTTTATGCTCTTTTACACTTGGGAGTTAACTCTAGCTTCTATAGTTGCATTTCTCATAATTACGGCTGTTAACTTACTTTTCTTACCAGCACTGCGCCAAAAAACCCGCAATATGATTGTTTCTGGTACAGAAAACCAAGGCTTTTTGGTAGAAACATTTCGCGGGGTACAAGTCTTAAAAACTACCCAAGCTACACCCCAAGCCTGGGAAGAATATCAAGGAAATTTCGGTCGTCTGGCTAACTTGGGCTGGAGTACCATGCAGCTAGGACTTTACAGCAGCACTATTACAAGTATTCTTTCGACATTTATTAATATTGGTATTCTCTGGATTGGTAGCTATTTAGTAATTAATCGCACCTTAACAATTGGACAATTAATTGCCTATAACGGCATGAGTGGCAATTTTCTCGGATTTTTGAGTTCTGCCATCGATTTAGTCGATGAGTTTATCACTTCCCAAATAGTTATTCAACGTCTGACAGAAGTTATTGATGCTACCCCAGAAGATGAAAATGATGTGAAAAAGCAGTGGGTAGAAATTCCTGCTAATGCAGATATTATCTGCACGGAAATTAATTTTCACCACACAGGTAGAGTTGATTTACTGCAAGATTTTTCTGTAACTATTCCTGGCGGTCAAGTAATTGCTCTAATTGGTAAATCTGGCTGTGGTAAAAGTACCCTAGCAAAATTGATTCCTGGTTTATATACAATTCAATCAGGAAATATTCGCTATGGTTGTTATAATCAGCAAGATATATCTTTGGAATGTTTGCGGCAACAGGTGGCTTTAATACCACAAGAAGCTCATTTTTGGAGTCGGTCTATTCTGGATAATTTCCAATTTAGTTATCCTCACATTAGTTTTAGAGACATTATTATCGCCTGTCAAATTACTGGCGCTGACGAATTTATCAGCGAACTACCTGATAAATATCAAACTGTCTTAGGAGAATTTGGAGCTAATCTTTCTGGTGGACAAAAGCAACGATTAGCTATAGCTAGAGCTATAGTTACTGACCCACCCATCCTGATTTTAGATGAGTCTACCAGCGCACTTGATCCAGTGAGTGAAGCACAAATATTAGATAGGCTTTTAGAGCATCGCCGGGGGAAAACTACTATTTTGATTAGTCATCGTCCTAGAGTGATCCAGCGTGCAGATTGGATTATATTTTTAGAACAAGGACGGTTAAAAATTCAAGGTACACCAGAAGATTTGCGGCAAGTTACTGGAGAGCATTTAGACTTTTTGGATGATGTGATTTTGAGTCTTTCACACGCGATTTATCGCGTCTCTACATGAGCGATTATTTTTCAATTTTGAAGTGTCTAACTATGGTTAACGTTCACAACACAGACTTTTTACGCCCAATTCAAACAGATGAATTTCTCCCACCGATTAGTCGTTGGATTACCTTTGGTGGACTTTTTATTCTCTGCGTTTTGGGACTCGCGATTCCCGTCGCTACAGTCACTAAATATAAGGTGACTGTGAAAGGGCAGGCAGTTGTCCGTCCGTCTGGGGAATTGCGAATTGTGCAGGCAGCAACTGAAGGTCAAGTTATGCAGATTTATGTTAAAGAAAATCAAGTTGTCAAAACCGGAGATGCGATCGCTCTCATTGACGACTCCCGCTTACAAACTAAAAAAAGCCAACTGCAAACCAATATTCAGCAAGCTAAGTTGCAGCTAGTGCAAATCAACGCTCAATTTCAAATTTTTAACAGTCAAATCCGCGCCGAAACTGCTAAAATTAACCGGATTATCACTGCTAGCGAGGCTCAATTAAGCGATCGCTTGCGGCAATATGAGGATAAAAAAATTACCACTGTGGCTGAATTCCAAGAAGCTCAAGCTAATCTCCATTCTGCTAGGGCAGCTTTGAATGCAGCGAAGTTAAAGCAAAAGCGATATGAGAGTTTAGCGGAAGCATTGTCTAGGGATAAATTAGAGGAAGCACAGTTAGCTACAAAACAGCAAGAACAAGCTGTATATGCAGCGATCGCGAAAAAGCAACGTGCGAAAGCAGCCTTAAATCCCAGTTATGCAGAAGTAAAAATTGCTACTGAGCGGATAGCCCAAGAAAAAGCCGCAGGTGAAAGTAATAAAGCAGCTTTAGATAAAGAACTGCAAGGAATTATCAAGCAACGGATTGAAGTAGAAAAACAGTTAGAGCGTGATACCAGCGAACTAAAGCAAGTGGAAATTGAACTTAATCACACCACTATTACTGCTACTGCGGATGGTATCATTTCTCAGATAAACTTGCGTAACCCCGGTCAAACTGTGCGTCCTGGGGAGGAAGTCTTGCAAATTGTCCCCAGTTATGCAAAGCAGATTGTCAAGGCAGTAGTGGCATCTGAAGATAAAAGTAAGCTCAAAATTGGTCAACAAGTCCAAATGCGGGTTAGTGCTTGTCCCTACCCGGATTATGGCACTCTCAATGGTAAGGTCGAGGCGATTTCTCCAGATGCCATGACTCCCCCAACAAATGGCACAAATGGATCTACTTCTCATCCTAATAGTAGTCCGAAAGCGGCTGTCCCAGGTGCTTTTTATCAGGTGACTATTGAACCGGAAAGTCTGGTTTTAGGTAAAGGCAAAAATCTGTGTCACATTCAATTGGGAATGGAAGGTAGAGTTGATATCATTTCCCGCGAAGAAACGGTACTGCAATTTTTCTTGAGAAAGGCTAGGTTAATTACAGATGTGTAATTTTATATCTTGCACTATTCGGATCATAGCGATCGCATAGTTGAAATGTTCTATTTCTCACATATTCACCCACAATGCTACCCCGATCGCACTTATATAATACCTTTTTCTACATTATAGGTAATCTTCTAGCGGGAAGGGAGTAACGCCAAGGGGATTGATTTATAAAGTTACCGTAATGCATTCCTAGATTTTATAAAGGAATTTTAAATTTTTCTAAAAGTATAGATAAATAATTGGACACTTTTCGTGTTTCTGCTTATAATTTTTCATCATATAAGCACATTCAAAGCAAAAAGAATAATATTTTAGACTTTTGCAGATGACTTTTCGGACAAATTAATAAGCTTTTATCTGAGCAGAATCTACCTGAATTTAATTATCGAGAAAAATATCATGCCAATTAACATGTTTTTTCTCCTAAAAACCGACGCTGGACGGAAATTATCGCTGTGTAAATAGTTTCTAATGACTTCATCATAGCTCCGATAATTTTTTATAGGAGAAAGATAAAAAATCGCACCTTTTCTTGATTTAGTAGGTTAATCCACTTGATACTCGTTCTAATATTACCTTACAATATAAGTGTATCCATTATTAGCCGGAGTGAAGCCTTAATACTTAATAAAATATTGGAAGTAGATTTTTTTGTAAAGCAATTATGAGTCAAGACTGAGTAAATATCAATGCTTAGAGAATATCAAGCTTGCATTTGCCAATAATTAAATATTTTTATATTTATAATTTTTGTATTTATTTATACAAAAATTATAAATATAAAATTTTGTATAATCAAGAGGGTTACTTTCATGTACGTATTGGTTCAAAAAGCACGTAATAGAATAATAAGGAAGTTAACGGAAATACCATTTGTGCAAGCTCAATCTGAGATTTTTTATCAGAGAGCGCTGAACAAACATCTTGTCAATTTACCTGTTCTTTCAGCAAGCGATCGCACTTTAGTCGAGACTATTAAACGTGATGGAGTAGTAATTACTTCATTATCAGCTTTAGGAATTCCTTCTAATCCTCGTTTTTTCGAGGTTGCCAAAAAGCTGATGTCAGAAATACCAAAAAGTATTTCTGGTCAAAAAGACGAGTTTGTTGTTCATGCTAGTCCTGAACAACTGATGGAGCATCCAGAGATTTTCTTGTGGGGACTTGAACAACGTTTACTTAATATTGTCGAAAATTATCTTGGCTTACCAGCAGCCTATCAAGGCGTATTTTTTCGCAGAGATATCGCCAATGAAGTGGCGATAAAGTCAAGACTGTGGCATGTAGATTTGGAAGATAAAAAAGTCCTGAAAATTATTGTTTATTTAAATGATGTCAATGAAGATGGAGGTCCTTTTCAATATATTCCCCAGTCTTTAACCTCAACAATCGCTCGGTCTTTAAAATATCGCCCTCGCTACATAACAGACGAAATTATGCAACAAGCATTATCTCCATCCTATTGGAAATCATGCACAGGACTTTCTGGTACAGTAATTTTCGCTGGTACTGCTAGCATCTTCCATCGAGGAAAGATACCTGTAGCTAATGATAGATTCGCTGTGTTTTTTGATTATACATCTAGACAACCAAGACAGCCATTCTACAACACATTATCTCTGCCTAAAAAAAATTTACTATTACTTGTGAATAATCTTTCCAAAACTCAAAAAAATTGTGTGCTTTGGCAACAAGATGATAAGATTTGAATGACAAAGACTGTGTTCCCTTTCTCTAATTAGCGCAAATAAAACAATAATCCAATTCCAGCGATCGCAATGACCACACCAGCGATCGCCCGAAAGCTGACTTTTTCACCGATGCAAATCGCACCTACCATGATAAACAGTGGACTAGTCTGCAATAAAGTTAAAGCAATTCCCGCTGCGGTAAATTTAATTGCCGTCTGCTGCAACCAAATACCTAAATAAGTTCCGCAAAAGGCAGCAAAACAAGTTGCCAAAATTACTCGCGTTGATTGCAACTCCGACAAAATTATCCTACCCCGACGCCAAGATAACCATACTAACGGTAAGAGAATCAACACCCCTGCAATCAACCGAAACAAAGATGCCCACAAAGGTGGAATGCTCGAATTTGCAAGTGCTGCACGAGAAAGAACACCTCCAATTGCATTAGCGATCGCTGCTAATAGTCCAAAGCCGATTCCTCTTAATAGTTGCGTTGAAGAATTACTGCTTGTATCCGGCAATCTTTCAGTCACTACCCAAGCAACTCCCACAACAGTAAGCAAAATGCCGCACCAAGCATTCACATTCAGCTTTTCTTGAAGAAAAATCTGCGCGATGATTGCCGTCATTGGTGGTGCAAGAGTTCCCATGAGTAAGGTACGACGCGGACCGAAAGAATTTATCGCCGCAAGAAACGCTAAATCGCCCAAACCAATACCAATAATGCCGCTGAGTAATAAAAGACTTAGGGGAACAATTGTCAAGATTGGGAAAAATTCTCTCCGCACACAAATAGTGATTGTCAGTAAAGCGATCGCAATTATCCCTTTAAGTAAGTTCAGTTGCAGTGGGGGAATACGTTGTCCCAAATGCCCATACACTACCGAAGCTACAGCCCACAAACCAGCCGCTAACAAAGCCGCTACTTCACCTTTAAAATCTGTGAGTGGGATATTTAAAAAAATATTAAAAATAATCTGCACCCCTTTGTTTAATGCTTAAAACTATTTAATAATACCTGAAATCTTTTTCTCAACATTAGCACTCATCACCTTTAAGTGCTAATTAATTGCTGATTTTAATACCTAAGATATAGGTAAATATTTAGCATTTTTCAGGCATAATATTTTATAGAAGTAAAAATAAGAAAAAATTAACCGGGACAACTGCAATGAAGTACTCTTTTGATATTGTAGGTGTATCTCCTGTTTTGCAATTTTTTAATCATCAAGAGCACATTTGCCAAAAACCGCAACATCAAGGGGTAGAATACATAGGAACGCATAAATGTACTCTTGATGCATTGATCGAGTCTGTAGAACCAGTTCCGCCTAAATGGAATTGGGACTTGGATCAAGTCGTAGATACGGTGATTCAGTTTTGGTTGAACAATTCAGACAGTATTGGCTACTGGAAATCACGTTTAACTGATGCCGGCACTGATAATTTACTAGTGGCAAGAATTGCTGATATCAAAGCTTTACAATCTGAATTTGAATCTTTGCTAGGTAAAAATTGGTAATCAGAGCGTTGCTGAACAAAACGCTCTTAATTGTCATTGTGAGAATGTAGGGTGTGTTACGGCTTACTATAGCCTACCCTACGCAGGTTTTATATTTAATGAACGTTGACTTACTTAAGTAATTGAAAGTCGCACCTGGTTGTAAAAATTCTCGCTTTCATCAATTATTAAAGTGGCGAGGGTGCCGTTGACAATCTAGAATTACTGTGATATCCAAGTGGGAGCATCATTTAAAAAGGCGTTAGTCCATCCCCGCCAAGAGACTTACTAACGCCCTTGGCTCCAACACAAAAGGATAACATATATCATGCTACAAAATACAGATTGCAGCGATTCCGTCTCTTCTTCTGGTGCGATCGCTTACAAAAAGCGTCTTAGTTCTTGGGCTGTTGCTCGTTTGCTTCCAGATACGCAACAGGAGATTGTCGCTCGATTCCGCAATCGGTCTGATGCAGAAGGTCATTTGCGGCTTTTACGCCAACTAACACCTGACATCACCTTGATGGTAGTTTTTGATTGTCAGAAAAAAGAAGCTGTAGTTTAAAGTTTTGTGTAAGCTAACACACACCTACCTCAATTGTCATAAAACTTAACAAGAAGTTGTTTTAAATATCTATCCCTGGATATTTGACAAAAAGCCACTGTACCGGAAAAAGACAGCTAAGAATGCAGGGCTGTTTGCTGCGTTCCTAATACATAGAATTATCTAGAATTAAAAGAGCTAATTCTGTGTAAATTAGGATGAGTGCGATATAATAAGACTGCGCCTGATTAGTGCGAGTTGTCAAAGCTTAGTTGGTGTGAAAATCAAACAAACACTTAACACGAACTAATCTTCAAAAAATATAATACAATACCGTCCTTCATCAACCACCATTGATGGTCTCTAACTGGGAGTATCAGGTCAAGCTCGATTGAGCAAGTTGTAAGACACTTGATATAGCGCAAACTTGGCGGGGTCGGTTTCCGTCCCGCCAAAGTTTGTAAGAGGGCAGAACATAAACCGTTAAGTTCGGTTTGTGCAGATTTTCTTAAGGGATAGATTTGCATAGATTTTTAGAAGCGGTGTTTCCCATACACTTTACTGTTGTCAAAGTGGCGGAAAACTAAGTTAGACTTTTGTTGAAACTTGTGTCCTAAAAGTAATGTGAGGATCACTTGACCCTCACGACGCACGTTACTATTAACTTTGTTTACGAACAAAACAAAGTATCGCGGGTATTCCGTCCCGTTGTGGGATTTGTACCTTTGGCAATTTTGCAAAGTTTGTTTTGCTCATCCCGACGCAGCAGTACATCAGTAAAATCTGCCCCGTCAATAATCGCACCATCAAATTTAGCGTTAGCGGCAAACGCACCTTCTAATACCGCATTTGTCAAATTCGCTTTTATCAAACGAGCTGAGTCTAGAGTCGCATTTGTGAGATCGGCACCCTCTAAATTTACCGACTCTAGATTTGCCGCAAAAAAGCTGACACCGCGTAAATTAGAATGGTTAAAGTTGCTATAGCGCAGATTAGCTTTAGTAAAGCTAGAATCTGTTAAATCACGTTTTGAGAAATCAGCTTGGATCAGAATTTCTTTGTTATATTCTAGCGCCAAAGCGTTTGGCACAAAATAGAAACATGCCGTGATGGAAACTGATAGCCAAAGCAATAAACTGAGTATGCTTGCCCAAATGTGATTTAGTGTTTTACCCTGCAACCCTAGCTGAGTTGGAGATTTGGTAAAAGCAATTGTTATGCGATCGCTACTTATAGAATTCATGCTATTTTTAACCAATGGCGAATCTTCCTTCATCTCATTATCCCGATATCGGTACTTTAGGAGAAGACTTAGTAGCGCAATGGTTACAATCCAATAGTTGGATCGTTCTCCATCGTCGCTTTTCTTGTCGTTGGGGAGAAATTGACATCATTGCCCAATTTGAGAACGGGAAAGCAGATAACTTGATGCTGGCATTTATTGAAGTCAAAACTCGCAGTTCTGGTAATTGGGATGCAGGGGGAAGAAGCGCTATCACTCGACAAAAGCAAGCAAAACTTTGGCGTACAGCGCAGATATTTTTATCAGAGTATCCTGAGAGAGCGGATTATGCTTGCCGATTTGATGTTGCTATAGTACACTGTCAGCGAATCTCAAAAAAATTGCCGGATTCGGTTATGGCTAGCTCTGAAGTTTTAGCTAATTCCTCAAATGGAGTATATCACTTAACGTTGCAAGAATACATTCCCGCAGCTTTCGATTTAAATAGCTAAATCACAATAGACACGCGAAATTGAAAATCAATGTAGAGACGTAGCAGTGCTACGTCTCTTGGCTTTGTGGTAACGCATCATAAGCATAGCGGTCGATGTCTAATAACTAATGGCTAATAGCTTTTCCCACAAGCAGCTATTAGCCACAATTATTTGCAATATTAATTTAGTAATATGGAATTACGCTAACGTTTCTGGACAGTAGCCCAGTCCCCGGACAAACTGTTGTCTAAACGCTTCAATTTCTTCTTTCTCTGGGTTTCCATGAGAAACTATTGCTACCTGATAGCGACGCATCACATCAACAGGACACTGCCCTGCTTCCAAACTCCAAAGCGCCATTTGCACTCGCATTGGTGGGTCGTAACTAATTCCTAACTCACTGAAGAAAGCTCGAAAATCGCCATCTTCTTGAGGTGTAACATTACCTTTTAGTTTTACCCTAACCACCCAGCCATCAATCTGATGAATGACGGTAACGAATGAAACAGGTGTCTGGGGTCTGCCGTGCAGGTGCTGAACCACCCTTAGAGTTAAACTGGCATTTGCCAGGTAATACAAATATTCCATCTTGGTGCTTGGGATCAAAGCCAATCATATACTTCTATATTTATAGATGACCGGACTGTTGGCTAGGGTAAAAGCCCCCGTTTTTCGATGGGGAGGTTTACCCAATTTTTATATTCTTGTTTAGGTGTTACTCAATAGTATCCATCGTAAAATTTAGGGACGAAATTAAGCGATCGCTTTTAATAAAATAAAACTATCTTTAGATAGATGCACCTCATACCCGCAGTAAGCAATATGAATTCAACTTTTAGCCAGGAAGTACAAAACATTGACTTAGATCGTTCATTAGCTGGGTATGATTATGAATTACCTCAAGAACTGATTGCTCAAAATCCAGCACTTCCTAGAGATACCTCCCGGCTTTTATTAGTAAATTCTCCTAACACAGGCAAATATTCAGCACCTTTAGACCACATATTTCGTGATTTACCGGAGCTATTACACTCAGGGGATCTGCTGGTTATGAATAATACGCGGGTTCTGCCAGCGCGGTTATATGGTCATAAATCCACTGGCGCAGAAATAGAAGTATTGTTGTTAGAAGAACGACACCACAACTGTTGGTTAGCTTTAGTCAAGCCTGGAAAACGCTTCAAAGTGGGTGCAGAGATTATTTTTGCAGCAAGGGGATTGGAGGAGTGGGGGAGTGGAGGAGTGGGGGGACAAGGGGGACAAGGGGGACAAGGAGAAATTTCTTCCTCATCCTCCCCCCCTCCCCCCATCCCCATCTCCTCTTCCCTGACTGCTACAGTTCTGGAGACGGATGAAGCAACTGGGGGACGTCTGTTGCAATTTGATTTGCCGGAGGGAGTTTCTTTAGTGGAATTGTTGGATGTGTATGGTGAAGTACCTTTGCCACCTTACATCACACAATCCAAAGCCCAAAGCGAACAATATCAAACAGTTTATGCTCAACATCCAGGAGCGATCGCAGCTCCGACAGCTGGGCTACATTTTACACCGGAATTATTGCAGCGCTTGCGCGATCGCGGCATTAATCAAGCTTTTATAACTTTGCATGTAGGCGTGGGTACCTTTCGCCCGGTGGAAGTGGAGAATGTTATTACTCACAAAATGCATGAAGAATTTATTCAAGTCCCCCCGGAAACAGTAGAGCAAATTCGCGCTACAAAAGCATCTGGCGGTCGGATTATTGCTGTGGGAACAACGGTAACGCGTGCTTTAGAAGGAGCGGCTAAATCTGGCAATTTGCAGCCATTTTCCGGCAAGACAGACTTATTTATTTATCCAGGCTATGAATGGCAAGTGGTTGATGGTTTAATTACCAATTTTCATTTGCCACGTTCTAGTTTACTGATGCTGGTGAGTGCTTTAATTGGTCGGGAAAGATTATTAAATATATATCAGCAAGCGATCGCTTCTCAATATCGCTTTTATTCCTTCGGTGATGCAATGCTCATTTTGCCAGAAGCAAGAAATTAGGGAATTGGGCATTGGGCAATGGGCAATGGGCAATGGGAATAAAAAGAAGCGATCGCGTATTTCACAAAGGGACGATGCCCCATGCCCCATGCCCCATGCCCATTGCCCGATGCCCCATGCCCGATGTTAATTTTCTCTTTGATGGTGGGTACTCTGACTTATAAGCCTTTAACAATAAGTCCAGGTATACCATTCATGTTTAAAAAATATCAACTTTGTCAGCGGTTTGTTTGCACCTCCAAAATGGTGCTGCTTTCTTCTTCTGGGTTTTTGCTGCTTATGACATCAACATTTACTTTACCAGGAAGCAAGGTGCTTGCCCAGGAAAATGTTGTCACTCAAGATTTAGAAGCAGCTAGTTATTACCAGCAGGGAGTGACGCGCTATAACCGCAATGATTTATTGAGTGCTGAATATGCCTTTCGTCAAGCGTTGCAGCGAGATCCAAATTTGGGGCTGGCACGCAATTACTTGGGTAATATTTTTTTACAACAAAATCGGTTGGAAGCAGCAGTGCAAGAGTATGCAGAAGCGATTAGGATAAATCCTAATTTGGGTGAGGCTTATTATAACCTAGCTTTAGCCTTCCAAAAACAAGGACAAAAAGAACCGGCAATTACTGCTTATCGCCAAGCGTTGGTGATAGAACCAACAATGGTTGCAGCACATTATAACTTGGGATTGGCACTCTATGAACAAGGTGAGCTAAAAGAAGCGATCGCCGAATATCAGCAAGCAATAAATCTTGATAGTAGTAATGCCAATGCATATTTTAACTTAGCGATCGCCTTACAACAGCAAGATGAAATACCCCAAGCGATCGTCGCTTATCGTCAAGCGATAAAGCTAAATCCTCAAAATGCGATCGCTTACTCTAATCTGGGCAGTCTGCTAGCAAGTGTTGGTCAAGCTTCAGAGGCTGTTACTGCTTACAAGCAAGCACTTAGTCAAAATCCGAAGAATGCTTTAGCTTATTACAACTTGGGAGTAACTTTCTACAATCAAGGCGAAATGAGCAAAGCTAATGCAGCATTTAAACGCGCTCGCAATGAATACCGCGAATTAGGCAACCTTCCAGAAGCTAATAAGGTTGAGCAACTAATGCTGCAAATTGCCGAAAAGAAAAGCCAACCTGAAGTTACTCAAACCTCAATTCCCTCGGAAACACCAAATCAACCAGAAACTTCTCCAACCGAAACACAAAGCAATCCTGGGGATGTACCAGTTTCAGTTGAACAACAGCCCATTTTACCGCCAGAAATGCCAAATCTACCAGAAACGCCTCTACAAACTCCTGCGAACGTGGGTGGGAATGGGTAATAGGTAATGGGGCATGGGGCATGGAAAGAATGCTATTAGATATAGAACGCGCATCAAAAATCGAGCCTCTTTAATTCCCAATGCCCAATGCCCAATGCCCAATGCCCAATGCCCAATGCCCAATGCCCAATGCCCAATGCCCAATGCCCAATGCCCTATTCCCATTTTTTAAATTGGCAAACGATTAATATCTTTGTTGCAGCCAATAACTACTATTGCTGAACCGCGCTCTAGATGCTTACTTGGGTCAGGATTAATGATAAATTTACCATTGTGACTCATTGCCAGCAAATTTAACCCATAGCGGTTACGAAGTTGAAGTTCGGCAATAGTTTTACCATCAAATTCATCAGGTACAATAATTTCGACAATGCTGTTATCTGGGTCAAGGTCAAATCGATCTAAGATTGAAGGCTTGGTGAGCGATCGCGCTAGCGCAGAACCTGCTTCAAACTCCGGAAATACAACATGATCTGCCCCCACACGTCGCAACAGCTTGCAGTGAACTTCACTAGAGGCTTTAGCAACTACGTGAGGTACACCACCCTCCTTGACGTTCAGTGTGGTGATAATACTTTCTTGAACGTAGTTTCCTATTGCGACAATTACCGTATCAAATTCAAAAATTCCAGCTTCTTTCAGTGCTGCGGGTTCCGTTGAGTCTAACTGCAAAGCATGACCAACTAGTTGCTCTGTCAATGCATCGGATACCCGCTTTTCATTAATATCTGTTGCCAGTACTTGGTAGCCTAGTTTATGTAGTGTGGAACATACTGAGCGACCAAAGCGACCTAAGCCAATTACGGCAAATTGGCGGTTATCGTGACGTAGACTGCGAAAAAAACCTAACGATGACAGATTCACAGATGTTTTCCTTATTTTCCCTGTCTATATCTAAGACAATAAATAGTTCTACCGAAAAAGTTGAACATTTTTATTTATTGCCTAATAAGTTACATTTTATCAGTTGGTATACATATATTTAATTAGTCATTAGTTATTAGACATCTGGTGAAAAAGAATGTAGAGACGCGTTAGCGAAGCGAGACCAAGTTCAATTTCGCGTCTCTACAAGGGTCCTGGATGACGCATATTTAATTTATGGAGATGTCTATTATTTATTCTCCTGATTTTTCTAACTAGCCCACGAGTAAATTTTCTTCGGGATAGTGAATTCTGCTGGGACGGGGGTCTCCTAATAAAGCTGACATTAGTAGTAAAACACCGACTCTTCCAATATACATTGTAATAATTAAAATGAGCTTTGCAGGTATAGTTATATTTGCGGTGATTCCTGTAGACAGACCAACTGTAGCAAACGCTGACACCACTTCAAATAAAATCTGAATAAAATCCAATTTTGGATCGGTGATGCTAATTAAAAGTGTAGAAATAATAACGGTTATTATTGAACCTATTAACACACCGACTGCTTTGAAAATTAAAGATGTTGCTATTTTACGATCGTATAATAAAACTTCTTCTTTTCCTTGAAGAATGGTTTTTGTACAACTAGTAAGAACTCGCAAAGTTGTTGTTTTAATTCCCCCTCCCGTACCACCCGGACTTGCACCAATAAACATCAATGCAATCGTAATAAACAAACCAGCATTTGTCATCTTGCCAATATCAATAGTGTTAAACCCAGCCGTTCGAGGTGTAACTGATTGAAACCAAGCAACTAATAATTGGGTGCGAAAACTGAGATTACCAAAGGTTTGAGGATTTCTGATTTCTATAGCCAAGAATACAATAGTTCCTAAGATTAAAAGTATGATTGTGGTGATTGTAGCAACTTTAAAATCTAAGGATAATACTAATCTTTCTGTTTTTTTACTCAGGCGATCGCTTAACCAAATATACATTTCTAAAATTACTTGATAACCAATTCCGCCAAAGATAATCAAGCCTGTGATGGTAAAGACTACTAAAAAAGATGACTGATACCCAATCAAGTTATCTTTAAACAAACTAAAACCGGCATTATTCCAAGCATTTATACTATGAAAAATCGCTAACCAAAGTCCTTGACTCCATCCATACTTGGGAACAAAAGCTGGTAAAAGTAAAAATGCCCCAGTAATTTCAAAAATCAAAGTTGTAGCAATGATTGAGCGAATAACTTGCGTACTACCACTCATTCCCGGTCGGTCTAAAGCTTGTTGAATCGCCATTTTATGTCGCAAATCAAACTTACGCCCAATTAGCAAAATCAGAAAAGTTGTGGTTGTCATGTAGCCTAACCCGCCAATTTGAGCTAGTAAAGCAATAAACAACTGTCCCCAAAAGGAAAAATAAGTACCAGGATCAACTACTGATAAACCTGTAACGCAAACTGCGGATGTGGAAGTAAATAATGCCACAATTAAGTCATTCCACGTACCATTGCTGGTAGAAAAAGGCATCATCAGTAAAATCGTTCCCACGGCAATTACAGCCAGAAATCCCAAACAAATTGTGCGAGCAACAGTCATATCAAGGTAAGATTTATAAATTTAAATTTTTACAACATGGATAAATAGGGCTGACCCTCCCTGAAAACAAAAATACCCTTATTTAATTAAAAACACACATGGTAGCCTACCAATATGTTTGATTAGGGATTAGGGCATTTCCCCTTTCCCCTTTTCCCCTCTTCAATTGCCCAATGCCCAATGCCCAATAAATTCATGAGTACAACACTTTACCAACAAATTCA
The DNA here is from genome assembly GCF_000582685.1 of [Scytonema hofmanni] UTEX 2349. Lineage (GTDB taxonomy): Bacteria > Cyanobacteriota > Cyanobacteriia > Cyanobacteriales > Nostocaceae > Hassallia > Hassallia hofmanni. The sequence goes on along the minus strand of NZ_KK073769.1, from coordinate 812,873 downwards.
GCAGTTTTACGATGCTTCCTCCGGTCTGTGGGAAGAAATTTGGGGCGAACATATGCACCACGGCTATTATGGTGCAGATGGAAAGCTGAAAAAAGACCGCCGTCAAGCGCAAATAGACTTAATCGAAGAAATACTCAAATGGTCGGGAGTGCAGCAAGCAGAGAATATCCTCGATGTGGGTTGTGGAATTGGTGGTAGTTCTCTGTACTTGGCAAACAAGTTTAATGCTTCGGCAACAGGGATTACTCTGAGTCCCGTGCAAGCTGCTAGAGCCACGGAACGCGCTCAAGAAGCTGGTTTGAGTGGTAGATGTCATTTCCAGGTAGCAAATGCTCAAGAAATGCCCTTTGCTGACAATTCTTTTGACTTGGTTTGGTCGCTAGAAAGTGGCGAGCATATGCCAGATAAAGCCAAGTTTATGCAAGAGTGTTATCGGGTGCTAAAACCGGGTGGAACTTTGATTATGGTGACTTGGTGTCATCGTCCGATTGATGAGTCACCGCTGAGTGAAGATGAGCAAAAGCATTTGCAGGATATTTACCGGGTGTATTGTTTGCCTTATGTGATTTCTTTGCCTGAGTATGAAGCGATCGCTCGCAAACTTCCATTACAAAATATGCACACTGCTGATTGGTCTATTGCTGTCGCCCCATTTTGGAATATAGTTATTGATTCGGCGTTCACTCCCCAAGCATTTTTCGGATTACTGCGATCGGGTTGGAGTACTATTGTTGGAGCGCTATCCCTGGGGTTAATGAGTCGTGGTTATGAACGTGGTTTAATTCGATTTGGGTTGTTATGTGGAAATAAATGAGGGAATGGGTAGTGGATAGTGGATAGTAGTTAGTAGATAGTGGTTGATGGTTAGGAGACGCGATTAATCGCGTCTGTACAATGTTAGTGGTTAGTGGGTATCAACTATCAACCATCAACTATCAACCAACAAAGTCTTTTGAATCAAAAATTATTATGGGTCATATTTCTAAACAAGGGTCTTTTAATTTTCTCGGTGGCTGGTTGTATGCTTTTTGGAAATTTTCTCGTCCACATACGATTATTGGCACTACTTTGAGTGTGTTGGGTTTGTATTTAATTACTAGCGCTACCTCATCTTCTTTTCCTAGTTTAGGTCAACTTTTTGCAGCATGGATTGCTTGTCTGTGTGGCAATGTTTATATTGTCGGCTTGAATCAATTAGAAGATGTAGAAATTGACAAAATTAATAAGCCTCATTTGCCAATAGCAGCGGGAGAATTTTCGCGCCGCACTGGACAATTAATTGTAGGTATTGCGGGGATTCTCGCACTAGTTATAGCGTGGCTGGGGGGACCATTTTTATTAGGGTTAGTAACTATTAGTTTGGGAATTGGGACGGCTTATTCTTTACCGCCAATTCGCTTAAAGCAGTTTCCTTTTTGGGCGGCTTTGTGTATTTTTAGTGTGCGCGGAGCTATTGTAAATTTGGGGCTGTTTTTGCACTTTAATTGGCTGTTGCAACGAAACCAAGGAATTCCCTCTACCGTGTGGGTTTTGACGGTGTTTATTGTGGTGTTTAGCTTTGCGATCGCTATTTTTAAAGATATCCCCGATATGGAAGGCGATCGCCTCTACAATATCAGTACTTTCACTCTCCAACTCGGTCAAAAATCTGTATTTAATTTGGCTCTTTGGGTGTTAACTGTTTGCTACGTTAGTATGATTTTAGTAGGTCTGTTACGTGTCGCAGAAGTTAATCCAGTTTTTGCCGTAATTACTCATGTTGCAGCGCTGGGTTTAATGTGGTTTCAAAGTAAGTCAGTAGACTTGCAAGATAAAAGCGCGATCGCCAAATTTTATCAATTCATCTGGAAGCTCTTTTTCGTCGAATATCTGATTTTCCCTATTGCTTGTCTTTTGGCTTAAAATCATGTTAGAAATTCCCTTAAGTACAATTTTTGCTATAGCTGTAGTCATCCTCGCTATATTCCTTTTGATTTATTTCTCTGCGAAAACTTTGATTACTTCAAATTTATTTCAAGAAGGAGTAACTCTTTATCAAAAAGAAGATTATCCAGGTGCAGAAGCCGTTTTTCGCAAAGTAATTTCGATTAACTCTACTAATGATGTGGTGCGCTTGCTGTTGGGAGATGTCTTAACTCAACAAGGTAATTTAGAATCAGCAGCAGAAATCTTTGGTGAAGTGATTAATCGCAGTCCCAAATATGCTGATGCTTACTTGCGTCTGTCTAATGTTCTCATGCAGCAAGAGAAGCGAGAGGAAGCGATAAAAAACTTGCAACTAGCTAAAGAATTATTGCAAAAACAACGACAAACCGAAAAAGTTGAGAAAATCACTCAATTATTAGATAAAATGACAGCTAGATCAAGTAAATTATCATAGATTTAGTAAAAGACAAAGTAAGCATTTAAACCAAATGTGGATATTTTAGTAAAAATGCTGAAAACAAATTTGCTGACTGCAACTATTATCGGCTTATGTTTGACAAATATTAATACTGCCTTAGGTGTGACTGTCAGCGTTGGCGAAGGAAACAAACCAAACGTATCGGATACGCTAGCACCTTTTAACAAAAACGCAGTTGCAAGCTTCTCTGAAGGTGTAAATCTTTATAAACAAGGAGATTTAAAAGGGTCGGAAGCAGCTTTTAGGAAAGCAATCGAGTTGCAACCAAATTTTGCTAAAGCTTATATTGGTTTGGGAAATACTCTTGACGATCAAGGTAAACCAACTGAAGCGATCGCACAATACAAAAAAGCAATTAGCCTAGAACCAAAAGAATCTGGAGCATACTTTAATTTGGGTTTGACTTTAGCAAGACTGAATAAGTTAGATGATGCCATCGCTCAATACCAAAAAGCAATTAGCCTTAATCCCAAATATGTATCGGCTCATTACAACTTAGCGTCAGCATTGTACGATCAAGAGAAGCTAACAGAAGCAGTCGCTGAATATACAGAAACAATTCGTCTCGATCCCAAGTATGTACAAGCTTACAACGGTTTAGGAAATGCCCTAGACGATCAAGGTAAACCAACTGAAGCGATCGCTCAATACAAAAAAGCCATCAGCCTCGATCCAAAAAATGGCTACGCCTATTATAATTTAGCAGTAACTTTGGGACGGCAACAACAGCTAGATGATGCGATCGTTGCTTTGAAAAAAGCCAAAGAATTATTTCAAATACAAAGAAACTCCAAGATGCTTGAAAAAGTTGATCAGTTATTCCAAAAAATTAACACTAGACAAATAAATTAAACTTTCTTGATTCGTAATGAGCACGGAGAGTGCTCAAATCTTAGATTTTAAGCACTCTCCGTGCTTACTACATTAGAGCACGTTCCAAATCCTCCAGAAGTCATGACTAAACAAAAAGGTAAAGTCTACCTCGTAGGTGCAGGATTAGGAGATGTAGCATACCTCACCGTCAAAGCTTATCATCTCTTAGCTCAGGCAGAAGTTTTAGTTTACGACGCTTTAATAGATGCCCAATTATTAGAATTAGTACCATCTGATTGTCTCAAATTAGATGTAGGTAAACGCGGTGGTAAACCAAGTACATCCCAAGTTGAAATTAACAACTTACTCGTCAAACATTGTCAGCAAAATCAAAAAGTTGTACGCTTAAAATCAGGCGATCCATTTATTTTTGGACGCTGTACTTCAGAAATTGAAGCTTTAAAAAAAGCAGATTGTCAGTTTGAAGTAGTACCAGGAATTTCCTCAGCTTTAGCAGCACCGTTACTTGCAGGAATTCCCCTGACAGATCCAGTTTTAAGTCGATGTTTTGCAGTATTCACAGCCCATGAACCAGAAGCTTTAGATTGGGAATCGCTATCACATTTAGAAACCCTGGTAATTTTGATGGGAGGGCGAAATCTACCTGAAATTGTACATCAATTGCTGCGGTATGGGCGATCGCATTTAACACCCATTGCCATTATCCGTTGGGCAGGCACTCCCCAAGAAAAAATTATCATCGCTCAACTTGGTAATATTCTCGAAGAAACCGCTGGAGAGTCTTTATCACCAGTGGTAATTGTCATTGGGGAAGTTGTCGGTTTACGCAGATACCTGCAATCTGAGAATATAGACTAAGACAATTCTCCGCACAAAGAAACCGTGAACAATATTCCCCCCTCCTCATCTCTCTCCCTCCTCGATAAAACAATCTTAGTTACACGTTCAGTTGGACAATCGAGTCAATTTAGCGATCGCCTGACTGAAGTTGGTGCTACTGTGATTGAAATGCCAACATTAGAAATAGTTTCCCCTTCGAGTTGGTCAGGTTTAGATAATGCGATCGCGCATTTATCCGATTTTCATTGGTTAATTCTCACTTCCACCAATGCCATAGACTACTTTTTTGAAAGGCTGAACACACAAAATATAAATAACGGTGCTTTAGCTAAAATCAAAATTGCCGTTGTCGGTGAAAAAACCGCTCAAAGTCTTAAACAAAAAAGTTTGCAACCAGACTTTATTCCCCCCAATTTTATTGCAGATTCCTTAATAGTAAACTTTCCCGAAGAACTGTCTGGAAAAAGAATATTATTTCCCAGAGTTGAAAGCGGTGGAAGAGAAGTTTTAGTGAAAGAATTCACCGCAAAAGGTGCAGAGGTAACAGAAGTTGCCGCATATCAATCTTGCTGTCCAAATAGCATCCCACCAGCGGCAGAATTAGCGTTACAAAATAAAAGCTTGGATATTATTACTTTTGCTAGTTCTAAAACTGTACAATGCTTTCATAAAATGACAACAAAACTATTTTCAGAATCAACAATAAATTATTTAGAAGGGATTTGTATTGCTTCTATTGGTCCTCAAACCTCTAAAGATTGCCGTTCTTTACTTGGACGTGTCGATGTAGAAGCTGAAGAACATACTTTAGAAGGATTAACGCAAGCATTGATAAAATGGGTGGATAGTAAGTAGTTAGTGGTTGGTTGTTAGTTGTTGGTTGTCAAATGAGTAAACGGATAATTGGTTTAACTGGAGGTATCGCTACAGGCAAAAGTACTGTTGCAAATTATTTAGCTACAGCTTATAGTTTGCCAATTTTCGATGCAGATATATATGCTAGAGATGCAGTATCTATAAATTCGCCAATTCTGCAAGCGATCGCTCAACGTTACGGTGAACAAATTTTACTTGCCGATAATAGCCTCAACCGTCCAAAATTAGGCGAAATTATCTTTACTAATCAAGCAGAACGCAGTTGGGTAGAAAATTTGATTCATCCTTACGTCCGCGATCGCTTGATTGTAGAGACGCGAAATTTCGCGTCTCTACTGGTATTTGTTGTCCCTTTACTATTTGAAGCGCAAATGACAAATTTAGTTACAGAAATTTGGGTAGTAAGCTGTTCGGAAGAACAACAATTAGCAAGATTGATGCAGCGGAATAATTTAACTTTAGAACAAGCACAAGCCAGAATTCACAGTCAAATGCCAATTACCGAAAAAGCAGCGCGTGCTGACATTATATTAGATAATAACTCTACTAAAGATGCATTGTTAAAACAGGTAGATTTGGCTTTATTAAGATTGTCGTGACAACCGCTCAACAAAAGCCTGATGTTCTGTTAAATTTAAACCTTGTTGCAACACCGCTAAAACTTTAGTCATTTCTCCCGTTAATAACGCTGTCATATCTAACCACAAACCGGGAAATATCAGACTTTTAATCACACCATTTGCATCAGCTTCTAATGTTACATACTCGTCATTTTGCAAGCTGAACCAATCAACTTTATTTTCCAAAATCTGCCAAACAATATATTCTTGCACGCCATTGCGACGGTATGCGCGTTTCTTATCATACAAGTCATTTGATGCACTACTAGCGGCAACTTCTGCCACTAACTCTGGGGCACCTTCGATGTAGTCATCTTCACTAATTTTTGCTTGTCCGCCCAATCTTTCATCTATTAATAGTAGAACATCTGGCTGTGGTTCATTATCTAAATCTAGGCGAACTGTAGCGTTATCACCTAACTCTACTCCTGGGGTGGAAACTTTGTAAGTCCATAGCCAGCCGATTAAATCACCGTGAGGTTGTCCATGACTTTTAAAACGTAATGGTGATGACACGTAGACGACTCCTTCAATTAATTCTGCTTTCTTCAGGTGCGGCATTGCTGTATAGCGGCGCTCAAATTCGTGACGGCTGAGTCTGTCGCCACTTTCTAAAGGTGGTATCTTGTTTAAGCCACGTTCTATAGAAGCTGTCATTGAAGAAGTCCTTGTTTGTGGGATGCTTTTTCTAAATAATCAAAGCTGCAAGTTTGCTTAATCTAGCCTTATTGTATTAGACATCTCCTTGAAAGAGGCAGGAGGCAGGAGGCACAATTTGAATGGGGATTCAAATCCCAACACTCATTGTAAGCGCTCCAGTTGACGGCGGGGTTTTAGACCCTTGTACACGAGCGGTCACTTTCTCGCTCTGACAGAGGGCAGTTTTCACACCAACTCCTGCCCTCTGCCTCCTGCCTTCTTTGATAAATTAATTATGCGTTGCCCGAAACCCTTCATTAGACGTAGCATTGCTACGTCTCTACGTCTTTTCTACCAGATGTCTAATATTAAGCTTCCCCTCCAACTACCACATCACGTATTCTTAAACTCGGTCCACCACAACCCACAGGTAAACCATCTTGTCCCCCTTTACCGCAACCACCGGACTCATCCCAGTAAAAATCATCACCGATCGCTTCTATATCTGCTAAAGTTTGAAAAACATTACCCGAAAGCGTTACATCCCGCACCTGTTCGGCAATTTTGCCATTTCTAATCATCCATGCTTCCGCAGCACTAAAGGTGAACATTTCTCCATTGGTCATTCCCCCCAGTAAATTCCGGGCGTATACACCCTCTTTGATACCAGTAAATAAATTTTCTACTGGCGTTGTACCCCTTTCAATCCAGGTATTCGTCATCCGCACTATTGGCGAAAAGTGATAATTGAGACAACGGGCATTACCTGTCGGCGCTTCGTCTAATTTGCCGGCGGTTTCACGAGAATGCAAACGTCCCACCAAAACGCCATCTTTAATTAGTTGCGTAGTAGTGGCAGGTGTGCCTTCGTCATCGTAAAAATAACTACCACGATGTCCCTGAGGTGCAGCACCATCAAAAATTTGCAACTCTTTTGGACCAAACCGCCGACCGATGGTCATTACTTCCAGCAAATCTGGATTTTCGTAACCCACATCTGCCTCCGAAAGATGTCCAAAGGCTTCGTGGACAAATAATCCGGTGAGAATCGGGTCAATAACTACGGTGTAAGTATTACCTTTGACTGATGGCAGAGATAAAGCAGCTACTGCCCTTTGAGCGGTACTCTTGACTTGTTCATCCAAATGTGTTAAATCTTCATAGGCTTTGCGAGAGCCGGTGGTTTCCCTGCCAGTTTGCACAGTTTCGCCGTCTTTAGCTGTAGCGGCAAAGCGCATTTCCATATCCACCCAAGATTGCTCAATTAAAGTGCCTTCGGAAGTAGCGAGGATGATTCTTTGAGCGCTGTCACCGTAGCTAACTGAAGTAGTGGTGATGCGATGGTCTACACTTTTGAGTAAATCGGTGTAGCGATCGCACAATTGTTTTTTCTCCACCAGGGAAATTTTTCGCGGGTCAGTACCTGTAAGTGGTAAAGTGCATATTGCTTGTACTATTTCTATTGGGGCAAGTATAGTTTCTTCATCACCAACCATCCGCGCTGCGGCGATCGCTTCTTCTATCCGGTCTTTAATTGTCGCTAGCTGGTTAAAACTACTTAAACCCCAACCACCTTTATAACAAGCGCGAATTTGTCCACCAATTGAAATACCAACGCTTAGGGTTTCTACTTTATCACTACGCAAGAAAATATCAGTATCTTCTGCCTCTTCCAGGCGAATCATTAAATAATCTACTCTAGATGAGTAATGGGCAATCAAGTCAGAAAGCAAATTTTGGGCATCGCTAAGTTGGGAATGCATAATATTGGTTTTGTTTAACGATCTATTTACAGATAGTGGATAATTTTTAGACTTATATATGATGCATTTTAGTCTTAGCAATAATACTTCGCCGGCGTTGTGCCGACAATACAGAGGAAATTCGCTAGTTAGTTGATGATAGCATTTGGGAATGTTCGATAACGTCTGTAAATTTCTTGCGGAAAACTTCTCTACTGACTTTGCTAGCTGGTTGTTAGGAGAACCAATTACCTTAACAGAGTTAAGTCCTTTGATTAAAAGAGTCTTACGGAGAGAGATTATGCGGGAGTCTGTAATTTATCAACACATTTGGGAAGAAGCTCAAGCCGAAGGTGAAGCCAAAGGTAGAGCCGAAGGTGTTCAAGAGGGTGTTCGGCTGGTTGCAGTAAATCTGCTCAACAGGGGAATGGCTGTGGAAGAAGTAGCGAGAGTGACTGGGTTATCACTTCAAAAGGTGGAGTTATTGCTTTCTAGTGAAGGTGAGGCATAATAACCAGAGCGATCGCCTGATTTTTTCAACTTTGAATAAAATGCGTAGACAAAGGAGCGACTTGTCCCAAGACATCGCTCTTCACGAGCATTTCAATAAGTATAAATCTCTATTGACTAAAAAACAATAATACTAACTGAAATAACCCGACGATAAAACCCAAAACACCACCTAAAGTAACGATCGCTTGCAATTCATTTTTGACAATTCCCTCAATAGCAGCTTCTAAATCAGCAGGTGATGTGGACTTGACGCGATCGACAATCACTTGATCTATTGACAAAATGGGTATCGCCTGAGCTACAATCTTTTCTAAATCTTTTTCTAAATACTTATCTAAAATTAGCGCCAGTTCTTCACTCACCATATCTAACGAAGAACTAACAACCGGAGAACTACTAAGACGATTTAGCAATACTGAAGCAATATTTTCCCAGTCAACGGAATCAGTTAATCCTTGTAGTAAATCACCGCCACTTGTTTGCAGATAATGACGTACACTTTCGCGGGTAGTCTTTCGTAATTGGCGCACTGTCCCCATTGGCAAGTTTTGTAAAGATATATTTTGTAGGATTTTTCTGAGGCGATCGCGCATTTGCAATTCTTGAATTAATTCTTGTATGCGTTGATTTGTCACCTCTTTTTCATCTAAGCAAAACGTCCGCAATCGAGTTAAAGTATTGCGTAAACCAAACAAATTTGCCACTACCCAATAAGTTCCGCTGGTTTTTTCGCGAAAGCTTTCATCAATAATTTGAATCGTGCGATCTGTTAAAAAATCAATGATTGTCTGGCGGATTGCATCTGGCGGTAAAACTACTTGCAATAACCAATCAGCAAGCCGAGTAGATTGTTCTTCGCTGAGTTGAAATTCCAGTAATATTTGGTCAAAAATTTGATTGATTTGCGTTTCTAAAAAGTCTTCTTTTCGCGCCAAAACCTTCAGCAGACGTGGCAAAGATTCTCCCAATAAATCGCGTAGAATTCCCGCGACAATCTTCGTACTTTTATGTTCTTTATCGCCTTTAATTTGGTCGATCGCCATTTGCAACAACCAAAGAATCCCTGATTGTACACGGTCCGTTTGTAACAGACGCCGCGCCAGCTTTTGCAATTCTTCTGGTGTCAGCAATGACCCCATAATTGTATTAGAAATATTCTTCGCAAGGCGTTCTTGATTGCGAGGAATTAATCCAGGGGTGAACGGAACCCGAGTTGTACCAATGTAAAGCGCTCGGTAGGGACGAAATAACATTTTGATGGCTATATCATTCGTGAAATAGCCAATAATTCCACCCACTACCGGGGGAGACACGTAAAGCCAGAGATGAGACCAATCCACAGGATTTCGGACGTACCAATTTTGAATTATGGATTTTGGATTGGGGATTATGGATTTTGGATTGGGATTTTTCCAGTTTCCAGTTTCCAGTTTCTAGTCCCCAGTCCCCAGTCCCTAGTCCCTAGTCCCCAATCTAAAATTTGCTGACTACCAGCATTCCCATCATACCGTTCGCGATGGGGTAGTGTGTGGCAGTTGCATAACCAACTTGACGCGCTAACTCTATTTGCTCTGTGCCGATGGGAAAACGATCTAAGCTGGGACTGATGTAAGCGTATTCTTCCTTCACACCTAAGTAGTCTGCCAACGGCACAACGAGATTATCTAAATAAAACTGCTGAAAAGTGCGGATTTGCGAATTGCTGGGACGATGAAAGTCTAAAATTGCAGCTTTTGCCCCCGGTTGCAAGACGCGATGTAACTCTTTCAGGCTGCCTTGAATATCTGTAACATTTCTTAAACCATAGCCCATCGTCGCAGCTGCGAAAGAATTGTTCTCAAAGGGTAAGTTTAGCACGTCTGCTTCTACCCAAGTGATAGGCGGTTGGGGATACTGCGCTTTTGAGCGTTGTCTGGCACTTAAGAGCAGGTTGGGGGAAAAGTCCACTCCGTAAACCTTTCCCAATCTTCCCACACGTCGCGCTAAACGCAAAGCTAAATCGCCACTTCCACAACATAAATCTAGGCAAGTATCACCTGGTTTGGCTTCGCTCCATTTGACTGCCATTTCCTTCCAGATGCGGTGTTGTCCCAGACTTAACCAATCGTTCAATTGATCGTAAACAGGGGCAATGCGGTCAAAAATAGCGCGAACATCTATATTATTGTTGCTTTGGTTCATATTCGGACTTTAATTTGAATTTTGAAGGGTTTTGATTTCCAATTCCGAAGGTTTATTACCTACAATGTAAAGACGTTCCGGTGGAACGTCTCTACGACGATTGCGATATTTTTAAAATAGGAGTCTTACTTTTATGAAAAATTCAAGTTTTAGATTTTACCAAATCTAATGCTGTCTCTAGGTGCATCTTAGCCTTATGCATGAGCAGTGTTTCCTGTGACTATTTTGTTGCTTGATATACCAGTCGGATCGGGAGAGCGTGAAAGGTTAGATTCCCGACTTCTTAAAGAAGTCGGGAATCTGAACACCCCAAATTTTCACAAATCATCTAGAATTGCTTTAGCGACTACTAGTAAGTGCGATCGCAACTAGTTGAGCCGAGGTATGAATTAGCTCTAATTCATCTTCTCGCAAAGTACATGGTTGTTTCCACTGTAGCGACAACACCGCCAAAACTTCCGAGCGGTAAACTATCGGGATAATGAAGTGTGCTTGTACTTGATTATCTGGATATTGGGCGATACTAGCAAGCTTTTGGTCTTTGGGTACATTTACGGAAAATTGAATTTTTCCTTCTTCGATCGCCTGGGTTGTCAGGGGATCTTGATCTAGCCAATTTTCAATTGTACCTGTATGACTGCAAGTCCCTTGAGTGTTAACAAGAGTATTTTTCTCCACTAACTGCAAAATACAGCCATCCGTTGCGAAAGTCTCACTAAATGCCGTAGCAATTGATGTGAGACTTGCTTCTAAATCAGGAGTTGTTTGAATTACTTGCACTAAAAATGTCAGCAAGGCGATTTGAGCATGAGCGCGGTGCAATTCTTCTGTACGTTGCTTGAGCAAGTCGTAAGTCTCTGCGGCTCTCTGCACTACCGCTTTGAGTTCACCTGGGTCCCAAGGCTTGGTAATGTACTTGTAGACTTGTCCGGCGTTAATCGCTTCTACCAAGTCTTCAATATCAGTAAAACCTGTAAGAATTATCCTGACTGTATCCGGAAACTGTGGTACAGTCTTGCTGAGAAACTCAGTTCCTTTCATTTCTGGCATCCGCTGATCGGAGATAATTACCGCTACTTCCCCGGATGTTGCCAAAACTTCTAAAGCGTTGATACCGCTATCGGCTTTGAGGACATGAAAATCACGTCGAAAGGTACGATAAAGCAGATCGAGATTGTCTGGCTCATCGTCAACAACGAGGATTTTCAGTTTCTTGGGTCGTTCTATAGTCATCAATTGACGGCGGACTTTATCAATTTCGGAAATGGGATTATCCATAAGGTAATTACTTAAATAGTACCCATCTTGTTATATTCCATACCAAGTTTATTTGGAAAAAACTCATAAACCTTGCGAAAATTTACGGATGTAATTAAGGTTTCTAAAATTGGACTTTAGGTAGTGGTACAGTAAAAGACTGAAAATCCGCGTTGATCGCGATGTTCTTGATTGCGTAATTGAAAACGATTAAACCTTAAAATGATATTGGAATCGTGCGCGATTAAGAGCAAATTATGACTGACTTACCACCCAATCCTCAAAATTCTGACAAAGCTGACGATGCTGCACTTGAGTTGCTGCGAAAGCTCAGGCAAAAACAAGGCAACTGGGTGGAATGGGGAATGGCGATCGCTCAACTGCAAAAAAGTGGTCACAATCCCCAAGACATTTTTGAAGCTACCGGTTTTGAACCGATTCAGCAAAATCAAGTCATTGTCGGCGCTCAAGTTTACAATTCTATAGAACAAGTCGGGGCATCACCAGAAGTGCGATCGCATTACGGCACACGCGGTAGTGATATTTTATATGAATTGCGTCTGTTAAGCAACTCAGAACGCGCCTCTGCTGCTGAAGTTACTTTTCAACACCAGCTTGACGCCGACGAAGCACGAGAAGTGGCAAAAGCCATCAAAGATTTCTCCCGTTTTCCCACCTTACCGGATGGGTTTTCTAATCATCCAGGGGATGCAGTTGCTTATCAATGTTGGAAACTTGCCCGTCAATACTCAGATTTACAAGAGCGATCGCGTCTCATTGCCAAAGGTTTACGCTTTGCTTCCTCACCTACTGCGAGAAAGCAAATAGAACAATTATTAACTGACTTTACTGTCGTTCCTAAGCGTCCCGCGCCAATTTTACCCTTTTTCCGGCTAGAATCTGAAGAAGATTTGCCGCGTCTGGTGCCGGTAGCGGGTGAATTGCCTTTAAAAACCGAAGATTTGCAAGCTGTTCCTTTAGTCGAACAAATTGAACCATTTCGCATGGTAAAATTTGCAGGAGAGCAAGCTTGGGTACCTTTACCAGGTTGGCAAGTAGTTTTAGGTGCATCCGATCCAGTAGTAATTTTATGTAAAAGCGATCGCCTACCCAACCAAACACAACCCAAATCAGAAACAGTTTTAGTAGTGTGCGATCGCGCAGTTCAAGAATGGGATGACGGCAGCTATTTTGTGGTTGACAACGCCGGCGAACTTGATTTTCAATGGTTTGAAACCGCACCCTCAATTCCTCTGTTGGGTCGAATTGTTGTCGTCGTTCGTCCTAAGAAAATCCTGGATGAAGAAATAACCAAGGATTCCTGGCAAATAGACGAATAAAGTTACCGAAAGGTTGGGTCTAAAGCCCCGTCCTTCCAGGACGGCTTTTATTGTATTTTCTTTGATTGTCTTATGAAGACTATGCTATCATAAGACCAAGATAAACAGAAAACTCCATGTTAGTTTTTGAGTTCAAAACCTACGGCAAAGCAAAACAGTTTCAAGCAATTGATGAAGCCATCCGAACAACTCAGTTTATTCGGAATAAAGCAATTAGATTGTGGATGGATGGTCAAGCTAAATCTTGGGTTGAACTCTCACGGCATTGTGCATTATTGGCTAAAGAGTTTCCATTTGCAGATAAATTAAACTCAATGGCTAGACAAGCCGCAGCAGAACGGGCATGGGCTTCTATATCTCGCTTTTATGACAACTGCAAGAAAAAGATATCGGGTAAAAAGGGTTATCCAAGTTTTCAATCATGTTGTAGAAGCGTAGAGTATAAGACGAGTGGTTGGAAGTTGTCTGAAAACAGAAAATCTATCGTCTTTAGTGATAAAAATGGAATCGGTAAATTAAAAATGAAAGGTACTCGTGACCTAAATTTTTATCAACCCGACCAAATTAAGCGCGTAAGGCTAATTAAACGGGCAGATGGCTATTATGTCCAATTCTGCATATCAGCAGACCGAAGAGAAACCATTAAACCTACCCATCAGACGATTGGGCTAGACGTAGGGCTAGAAAGCTTTTATACCGATTCACTTGGGAATAAAGTTGAAAATCCTCGGTTCTATCGAACTGGGGAACAGAAAATGAAGCGGTCACAAAGACTCGTTTCTCGGAAAGTCAAAGGTTCTAGTAACAGACGTAAAGCTAGAACTAGATTAGGTAGAGTTCACCTTAAAATAAGTAGACAACGTAAAGACCATGCCGTGAAGTTGGCAAGGTGCGTAATCACATCAAACGATGTTGTAGTCTACGAAGATTTGAGGGTTAAGAACATTGTAAAAAATCATTGTTTGGCAAAGTCAATCAATGATGCTGGATGGTATCAATTTAGGGTGTGGCTGGAGTATTTTGGCAAAGTATTTAAGAGGATTACTATTGCTGTAAATCCCTCATATACCTCCCAAGAATGTTCTAGCTGTGGCGTAATTGTGAAAAAGTCTCTGTCTACTCGCACACACGTTTGTCAATGCGGATGCAAACTCGATAGAGATCATAATGCCGGGATAAACATTCTTAATTTAGGATTGGGTACGGTAGGGCATACCGGAACCTTTGCGCTAGACGCAAGCAACGCTTCTGGAGAAACAACCTCTACTTTAATTGGAGCAATCCTGTTAGAGCAAGCTGTCTCATAGATAGAAGAATCCCCGTGCGTTCACGCGCCCGGAGTGTCAACACAGAGCCTTTTTGCTACCAAGGCAAAGAATCTAGATAAATTGAAAAATTGCTCTGCAAAAGCAACTTATGCAAAACTCAGGCAGATTACCACCAACAGATTTAGAGCTTTTTCATGTTCAAACTGACACTTGTTTCGCTTTAATACCAACTTTAACTACAATTCGCATTGGCAAACCAAAAAATCAATTGTTAGGAGATATCAATGTCTCCGATTTGCCAAATGCCAATTTTGTTTCACGACTTCATGCAGAAATTCAAATAGAAAAAAGCATTTATTATCTTGTAGATGTGGGAAGTTCTAATGGGACATTTCTCAACAACATCAGGTTAGAAGAAAAAAAGCGTTATCCGCTCAATTTAGGAGATAAAATAGATTTAGGTCCGGGAAGTAAAGTCACATTTTTATTTCTCAATAAACAAAAGCAAAAGGTAGCTATTGATCCTCCTACCTCACTGAATAATCCAAGTACAGTTATTCAGATGGAATTTTTGGATACGAACGCGAAACCCTCTTTGATAGATGGTTTAGGCAAGTTTTTCAGCATATTTAGGAACATCTTGAATTATAGTTGGCGATCGCTCCAAAAATTCCTCAAGAAATTACCTCGGTGACATGTAATCTCATATCTCTAAAATTACACATATTATTGTAAAGACGTTCCAGCGGAACGTCTCTACTACAACCCCAAATTTACCATTTTAAATCGTTACAGCGGTACAATTGATAAGGCACTCCGATACGGTGATGCTGCGTAGAATCAATTATGCAATTCAGCTGAGAAACTGCTATTTGCGGTGGATAATCTCTTCGTTTTATTCCCGGTGCAATCACCCATAAATTCATTTTAGAAATTGCCGGTGCAGGTAATTGAGAAAGTTGTTGCCAAAGAGAAAGTTCTTGAGAGTTCTTAAAAAAAGCAAATTTATCTAACTTTTGGTTGTAATTAATCTTTCTAACTTTTTCCACTTCCAAAGCAAAACTTAAACCCAAAGCCACATCTTGATTATCTCTATATCCCATAACAACGATTAGCGGTACACTAGGATTTTGGTTGATATTACGAGCAACTTGCTCTGGTTTGAAAGGTTTTTCAAATACTAAGTTAGAAACAACAAAAGTAGAACTGATAACACCAACTATTAAAAAAATCAATATAATCCTTTGATTTTTGATTTTGTAATTTTGACTTTTAGTAAGGCTAGCTGCTATTAAGGCGCAGAAACTGGGATAATAAACAAAGTTATAACGAGGAACAATAGTAATATCTTTCTTCAATAAATAGGTAATGGCAAAGAATTCTAACAACACCCAACCAGAGAAACTTAAAAGCGTTAATGTAGCTAAATGAGTTGTTGGTGTATGCCATAAAACCCTCAAACCTAGAAAGATTTGCCGTCCTACCCAAATAGCAAATATCAACATTAACAAAGCAAAGATAATTGCTATTGGTAAAGGCTGATTTTCAACAGGTAAAGTAATCACCATCAACACCCAATTAATCAAAGTTTGATAAAAAGGAGCGATGTGTGCGCGAGTATTCAGCCAATCAGTTTCCGAACGATGAAAATGACTAAACGTCACCATCAACCAAGGAATAAAGCTAATGGCAACAGCACTAATAGATAGAATCAAAGCAAACCAGATTTGATGCTTAATTTGTTTGATAGACTTGGCTGTAGCTGGATAATATATAAGTAAAATTAACGTTGCTATCTGGGCGATAAATGCCAGAACACAAAAATAGTGTACATAAAGAGCTATACTATTAATAATTGCCCATGTAAACCAAACCCCAAATCTGACTTTTTGTTTGAGAAATATGTCTTGCTGAATTTGCATTAGTCCTAATAACCCTAAAGTTATCAAGAGCATGGGCAAAGTGTAATGTCGTGCTTCTTGGGATAGATAAACAGCAAAAGGTGAGACAGCCATCACAGCTGCTGCCGTTAAAGCAGATGTTTTAGAAAAGGCAAGATTAACAGCATAAATTGCCGCGATCGCTCCCACACCAAATAAAGCCGGAAGCTCGCGCAATTTTAACACCAAATTTTGCCCGTCATCACTCAGCCACCCCAACCAAGCGTGCATAGAGCAAAAAAATAGCGGGGGATGGGTAGATTGTCTAGCGATATTTTCGGCAATTTCCGCACAGCTAACTTTCGGCTGAAAAGTAAAAATCTCCTGCACTCGCTCAAGAGGAAACACCACACCTAAAGGCAAATCATTATAACTTTTGCCCAAGCTGAAGATGGCAGTAATCACCTCATCCATCCACAGCGGTTTTAAATCCAAATGCCAAAATCGCAAAATTGCACCAAGAGCGATCGCGCCAATTAAAATTAGATAATGTATGTAAAGACGTTTTTTCATTATTTAGCTGTTAACAAATGTAGGGCATGGGGCATGGGGCATTGGGCATAAGGCATAGAAATTCTGAAACTTCTTTTTATTCCCATTGCCCGATGCCCATTGCCCGATGCCTAATCCCCCTTTATGTCAGACATTAATTTTACCGATCCGGTGCCTCACGAATCTCTGGAAAAAGAAATATCTCCGCAATCAGCTTCTAAAGTGCGGGAAACCGCTGTAGCACTTATCCGCAACAGTTTGCGGTTAGGACAACAAAAAATGGCTGATTGGCGTTTTGGTCTTTTAGCTGTTTCCGCAGTTCCCGGTGCTGGTAAATCTACGGGTATGGCAGCAACTGCGGCGATCGCGATCGCTCGTCAATATGAATCTGGCGATCGCACAAAAGCGCGTCGTCAACTGATTGTAGTCACCTTTACTCGCTCTGCGGCTGCCAATATTAAAGCAAAAATTCGCGAATATTTAAAAAATAAATTATCTCTACCTCAAACTGGTTTCACTGTCTATACCTTGCACGGTTTGGCATTAAATATCGCTAGTCGTCATGGTGATTTATCTGGTTTACAGTTAGAAAATGTCACATTAATTACACCAAGCCAAAGTCACCGTTTTATACGTACCGCAGTAGAACAATGGATTGGCAATAATTCCGACCGTTATTACCGATTGTTAGAAGGTCATCAATTTGACGGTGAAGAAACAGAAAGATTGCGTCGTCAATCAGTGTTGCGAACCGAAATATTGCCAGAATTAGCGCTGACAGTGATTCACGAAGCAAAAAGTTCGGGTATATCCCCAGAACAGTTGCGCGAGTGGAGTAAACAAACCACAGACGAATACGCCATTTTGAGTGTAGCCGCCGGATTATATGAACAATATCAGAATTTAATGCGATCGCGTGACTTCATCGACTACGACGACATGATTTTAGCAGCTTTGCGCGTCTTAGAAAACGACAGCGCCAGACGAATCGAGCAAAATCAAGTTTTTGCCGTCTTTGAAGACGAAGCTCAAGATTCCAGCCCATTGCAGACCAAGCTTTTGGAAATTTTGGCAAGCGATGGGGAGGAGTGGGGGAGTGGGGAAGCAGGGGAGGCAGGGGGAGCAGGGGAGGCAGGGGGAGCAGGGGAGGCAGGGGGAGCAGGGGAGGCAGGGGGAGTTAGAATTACCAATGCCCAATGCCCAATGCCCAATTCCCCCAAAATCAACTTGGTGCGGGTTGGTGATCCTAACCAAGCAATTAACTCTAGCTTTACCCCAGCCGATCCAATTTATTTTCGGCAATTTTGCGAAGAGTGCAAAGCGCAAGACAGACTCGTAACAATGTATCAGGCTGGTCGCAGTACTGAAATTATCATTAAAGCGGCAAATTTTGCTTTGGAATGGGTAAATGGTCTTTATAAAAAAGATTTAACTAATTTAAATAAAGCAAAAAATCCTATTTCCACAACTCCATTTAGACCGCAAAGAATTTACCCCGTTGAACCAAATCATCGCCGAGATGATGTTAACCCACAACCAATCGGTAGGGGATTAGAACTTTATACTCCACGGGATATTCATCATACCGTCGAGTTACTTTCTGAAAGGGTAATTGAATTATTTGCCGAAGATCCAACGAATACCCGTGCGGCAGTTTTAGTCCGGGAAAATCGCCAAGGACGCTGGTTAGCTGAAGCGCTTGCCCCGGTGTGCAAAGAGCATAAAATTGTACTTTACGATGTGGGAGAACGCGATCGCCATTCTCATGTCCCAGAAGATATTTTAGCAATACTGCAATTTTGCGATCGCCCTCATTCCCCCGATTACCTCAAAGCTGCCTTACAAGTGTTGGTACAGCGTCAATTAGTCCCCACACAAGACCTCAACGCTCTCGCGAGTCTTCCCGAAGAATTTCTCTATCCAAGTCCCTTGGCACCAGCGCAAACAGAAACAGTGCAGAAAGCTTGCCGATTGTGTCGCAATTTACTTCGCGCTCGCTTAGAACTGCCTTTGTATGAGCTAATTTCCTTCATCGCTTTGGTGTTACATTACGACCAAGCTGAACTTGCAACAGCAGACAAACTTGCAGAACGAGTAAATCGGCAAATAGCTGGTAATAGTTCGATGGGGGCAATGCTGGCAGCTTTAAGTGAAATCGTCAGTTCCGAACGATTTGAACCTGTGGAAACTGAGGATGTAGAAGCGCGTTACACTCGTGCTGGTCAACTTACCATTATTACCATGCACAAAGCAAAAGGGCTAGATTGGGACTTTGTTTTTCTGCCCTTTCTGCACGAAAACTTAATTCCCGGTAGATTTTGGGTTCCTCCCCAAAGGCAATTTTTGGGTGACTTTACTTTATCAGAAGTTGCTCGCGCCCAAATTCGCGTCGCGCTCCACGGTGAAGAAAGTATACCCAGCACCACCGCTGCTTGGGAACAGGCAAAACACCTGAAAACTGCTGAAGAATACCGTTTATTGTATGTTGCGATGACGCGGGCAAAGCGTTTGTTGTGGATGTCTGCCGCGAAGATGGCGCCATTTACTTGGAGTAAACCGGATAATTTACAACAACAAGCTGCATGTCCAGTTTTTCCGGCGTTAAAGCAGCAGTTTCCGGAATGTGTCAGGATTTAGTCAATAGTCATACCAATTATTTGTGAAGCTGCATAGAAAGAACCCCACCCCTTAATCCCCTCCCCGCAAGCTCTTAGGGGAAAATCCGGTTCCCTCCCCGCAAGCGGGGAGGGTTAGGGTGGGGTTCTTCCTATTCCCAAACGTCTAATTTCATCATTGAAATTAAACATGAGATATCGTGCTACATTCCTATGTGCTCTAGTCGCTTCCACTTGAACAATCTCGCCATTCACAAGTTCAAAAATACCATAGCCATCTGGGTACTCGGCGAGAAATTCCTCAAAAGTCAGCTTCTTGGTGGTCAGCATAAAATCTCCGCGCTTTTATTTCTTTTAGCTTATAATTAGGGATCGTGTCGAATTAAAGTTAGTTTATGCCTAAACTAAAAACCCGGAAAGCTGCGGCGAAACGATTCCGCGTTACCGCTACTGGTAAAATCATGCGTCGCAAAGCCTTCAAAAATCACCTTCTACAGCACAAAACTGCGAATAAAAAGCGTAATTTGTCTAAGATGGCAGTTGTAGACGAAAGCGATGCCGAAAATGTCCGCTTAATGCTTCCCTATTTGTAAATTAATCCAAAATTAAACAATGACAAGAGTAAAACGCGGTAACGTAGCTCGTAAACGCCGCAAAAAAATTCTCAAACTAGCCAAAGGCTTTCGTGGTTCTCACTCAACTTTATTTAGAACCGCTAATCAACAAGTGATGAAAGCGCTGCGGAGTTCTTATCGCGATCGCAAAAACCGCAAACGCGATTTTCGTCGTTTGTGGATCACCCGCATCAACGCTGCTGCACGGCTACACGGTTTGAGTTATAGTCAGTTAATTGGCAATCTCAAAAAAGCCAACATTGAACTCAATCGCAAAATGTTAGCGCAAATTGCAATCCTCGATTCAGCCGCTTTCACCAAAGTCGTTGAATTAGCTAGTCAAGCCAAGGGATAAAGGTGCAACGGTTCAACTACCTCGCCCCTTTTAGGGACGAGGATTGCTAAGAACAAACTTAATGACGCAAGTGTTGAATAGCCCACTGAGACAGATTCTGATACGCACATCCGAATGCTTCCCCAGTTCGGATATTTTGCAAGACTATTTGTTTAGTCGTTGGGTAATGCCAAGACATTCTGGATTTGTTGGGCGAGGGGACAAATTACGGGTTTTCTGGTTCCTGGGATTATATCCATTCAAAAACCAGCATTTAAATATAAAGCCGTCCTTCTAGGACGGGGTTTCTACCCATTTTTCTGATGAATAACGGATGTAACAGAAGGAAAGCAATTACTCGGTTGCATCTGGTATTATCCGCCACCTTGATTTTTTTCCTGAGCTTGTCTTTTGCACACAGCCCATTACTTGCAAATGCCGCAAAACTGCCAGAAATTCAGCAACGTGGCTACTTAAAAATTGCAGTTAAAAATAATTTACGCCCGTTGGGATTTACTGATGTCAGCGGCAAACTGCAAGGATTAGAAATCGACTTAGGGAAAGCCTTAGGGAAAGACTTATTAGGCAAAGAAAACGCAGTCAAGTTAAAACCTGTCCTTAATAGGGATCGCCTGACTGTAGTTTTAAATAATCAAGTTGATCTAACCATAGCTAGAGTCACAGCAACCGAATCACGCGCTCGTTTAGTTAGCTTCAGTGTTCCCTACTATTTTGATGGGACAGTCTTAATCACCAAAGATGCTTCAGCGCAACGGATTAAGGATTTTGCTAGACGTAAAATAGCCGTTTTGAACAGGTCTAGCACGATTGCGGAAGTAAAATATTATATACCAACTGCGGAGTTAGTGGGAGTGAATTCTTACGAAGAAGCGCGATCGCTTTTAGAAAAGAATAATTGTGACGCTTTTGCGGCAGATGCCAGCGTCCTCAGCGGTTGGGTGCAACAATATAGTGGTTATCGCTTACTTTCAACTAAACTATCAACACAACCCTTATCGGTAGTAATGCCCAAGGGATTACAGTACGATGAATTGCGACAGCGAGTAAATGAAGCGATCGCTCGTTACATCGCGAATGGTTGGCTTACTGAACGCATAAAATACTGGGGACTGGGAACTGGGGATTGGAAACTGGGAATTGAGAATAAACAGAGCCGCTATGATAATCTCTTTCCTAGTCCCTAGTCCCTAATCCCTAGTCCCTAATCCCCAATAAA
Source organism: [Scytonema hofmanni] UTEX 2349 (assembly GCF_000582685.1). GTDB lineage: Bacteria > Cyanobacteriota > Cyanobacteriia > Cyanobacteriales > Nostocaceae > Hassallia > Hassallia hofmanni. Next base: position 791,127 of record NZ_KK073769.1, on the reverse strand, counting down.
AACAATGGATAACAATCTAGCGGTTTTTTATCTCTCAATTTTCGTTGTGTTGCTCGGCTTCGCAGTCGTGAGCATTTTTCGCGAAGTCTTCAAAAGTCGCAGAAGAGAAAGCTCAATGTCACGCTTGCGGAAAAAACTGAGTACAGGAAAGGGTACGACTCAAGAATATTATGAGTTAGCGAGTATTTATTCGGAAAAGAAAGTGTTTACTCAAGCGATCGGACTTTTTCAAAAAGCCCTTAAAGCTGCCGAAGAAGAAGGCGAAGAAAATACCGCGCCGATTTATAATGGACTGGGGTATACTTACTTCGCACAAGAACAGTATGATTTAGCGATTCGTCAATACAAAGAAGCGCTTAAATTGAAACCTGAGTATGTAACAGCGATGAATAATCTCGCTCATGCCTACGAGAAAAAGAATTTAACTGCTCAAGCTCTAGAAATGTACGAAGAAGCACTGAAAATTGACGCCAATAATGCTACAGCGAAACGACGCGCTCAATCTTTACGGCGTCTGGTTTCTGCGTAATCAACTTTCCTCGTTGATAGTTATTTCATTAGACATAGGAGTGGAAAAGATGTAGAGACGTAGCAGTGCTACGTCTCTACAAGGGTTTTGGGCAACGCATAGTTCATTTCTAACAGATGTCTATTTAGGGCTTGCTGAATATAGCTATAACCCCTTCCAAATAAGAGTTTCAATCCTTTTTATTCCAAGCAGGTGCAAACCTATGGCATTATCCGTCTCAAAATCCCTGCATTTTGGTGGAAAATTGTAGGGTGAATTTGAAAACCAACCTCCGAAACTACCATTTTGTATACTGTGTGGCATCTAGGTTCGCTTTTTAGAGTTTTTCAGCAAACCCTATTTAATATCTTTCATTTGTCCAATCTCCCGCCAGAGAATAAATTCTCTGGCTAATAGCGAAAGTCCACTTAAGTGGACTTTATATTGCTTCATAGTCCTCTTTAGAGGACTTTAGCTATTAGCCTGCGATTTAAATCGCAGGCGGGTGGCAGCGTCATGCAAGATATAATTCAGTAACCTAACTTGCAGAATTCTTAAGCAGAATTCATAAATTTGGCAAAAGATTAAGATTTATATAACTTTGACAACACAAATGTTGTTTAAATATCAGGCTCAATGCCAATGAGTAACCAGGTTTGAGCGATCGCCATTTGTGTAAAGTCCTGTGAGCCTCTATTCCATAAGAACTGCAACATTTGAGAGAATCAGAAACGATTTAATGATCAAGCACTTATTGTCCGTGTCGGTTTAAATTAAAGGGAGAACACAGTCATGAAATTGGCTTACTGGATGTACGCTGGTCCCGCTCACATAGGCACACTGCGGGTTGCCAGTTCTTTTAAAAACGTTCATGCGATCATGCACGCTCCACTCGGCGATGACTATTTTAACGTGATGCGTTCCATGCTAGAGCGCGAGCGTAACTTCACTCCAGTGACAACCAGCGTCGTAGATCGCAACGTTTTAGCACGGGGTTCCCAAGAAAAAGTCGTAGATAACATCACCCGCAAAGACGCTGAAGAACACCCCGATTTGATTGTGTTAACTCCTACTTGCACCTCTAGTATTCTCCAAGAAGATTTACACAACTTTGTGGAACGAGCGCAGTTAGAAGCAAAAGGGGATGTCATGCTTGCGGATGTAAACCACTACCGCTTCAACGAACTCCAAGCTGCCGATCGCACTTTGCAACAAATCGTTCAATATTACATTGAAAAAGCCCGCAAAAAAGGCGAACTTCCAGAAGGTAAAACCGAAAAACCCTCAGTTAACATCATCGGTGGTTCTACCCTTGGTTTCCACAACCAGCACGACTGTACCGAACTTAAGCGGTTGATGGCTGACTTAGGAATTGAGGTAAATACTGTCATTCCCGAAGGCGCTTCGGTTTATGATATTAAGAAGATGCCCCGCGCCTGGTTTAACCTCGCACCTTACCGCGAACTCGGTTTAATGGCAACTAGTTATCTGGAAGCTGAATTTGGCATACCTTGCGTAGATATTACCCCAATGGGTGTAGTAGAAACTGCTAGATGTATCCGTAAAATTCAGCAGGTGATAAACGCCCAAGGCGCTGAAGTTGATTACGAAGAGTTCATCAACGAGCAAACTTTGCATGTATCTCAGGCTGCATGGTTTTCCCGTTCGATTGACTGCCAGAATTTGACCGGGAAAAAAGCAGTAGTATTTGGCGATAATACCCACGCTGCGGCGATGACCAAGATTTTGGCGCGGGAGATGGGAATTCATGTAGTATGGGCGGGAACCTACTGCAAATACGATGCTGACTGGTTCCGCGAACAGGTAAGCGAGTATTGCGACGAAGTGCTGATTACAGAAGATCATGGTGCAATTGGAGATGCGATCGCTCGCGTCGAACCCTCAGCCATTTTCGGCACCCAAATGGAACGTCACGTAGGTAAGCGTTTGGATATTCCCTGTGGTGTAATTGCTGCACCGATCCACATTCAAAACTTCCCCCTTGGTTACAAACCATTCATGGGTTACGAAGGGACAAATCAGATTGCAGATTTGGTGTACAATTCCTTCACTTTGGGAATGGAAGATCATCTATTAGAAATCTTCGGTGGTCATGATACTAAAGAAGTTATTACCAAAGGAATTTCTGCGGGTTCTGACTTGAACTGGACAAAAGATGGTTTGGCAGAATTGAATAAAATTCCGGGTTTTGTGCGGGGGAAAGTGAAGCGAAATACCGAGAAATTTGCACGCGATCGCGGTTTTAAAGATATCAACGTCGAAGTCCTGTACGCCGCGAAAGAATCAGTCGGAGCGTAGAGAATCCCCGACATCCTAAAGGGTGCGGCTACAGATACTTACGCCCGCACTAAAGCAGGTTAAATATTATAATAGCCCACGAAGGTGGGCTTTGTTCCTTTAGCCCCAGGCTTCTAGCCTGAGGGGCTTTTTTCAGAGTTAACCGTTAGCTTGCCGCCTTCGATGTACCGAGATTTTCATTTCCAAGAATCGTGTAGAATAGCCCTGCTGAATTCTTCACTTCTCACCCTTAGTTTTTTACTATTTACAGCTATCGAACTCACCTTAGCTTGACGGCGATTTTCTATTTTTAGTTTCTAAATTAAAAATAATAAATTGGTTATAAATAATACTAATGAAAATGCCATCAGGTTTAGTAATTCAAGATGAAAAAATAACTAAATACCTACTTGTTTATCAACCTAAAAATGATAAATCAAGATATCTAGCTTTAGCAGGATATAATCTTGACAACTGGGAACTTCTTAAGAACGATATAATAAGTGCTGTAGAAGGTTCTGAAATTGCAAAAGTCACCCCTAGTGATTGGGGGACTCAGTTTGAGGTTAAAAGCGAGTGGTCTGGGGCTAATGGTCGATTAATTAAGGTAATTACTATCTGGCAACAAGATCAAGAAACAGAATTTGTTAGATTTATAACACTATATCCTGATAAATCACAGGAGAATTAAACGATGACAAAAGCTAGTTTATTTCAGTGGGTAGAACTGAAGCAGGATGTTCCCAACAGCCCTATAAAAGCTGGCAATAGGGGGGTTGTATTGGATCATCTACGTCCTACTAAAACTCAGCAAGAGCCAGGATACATTTTAGAAATATTTAAAGACGGTGAAACTCTAGATGTTGTTTCTGTGCCTATTTCGTGGGTCAACCCTCTACCTGAAACCTGGGGAAGTATTGAACATGATACAAGACAGACAGTTTAAGGCAGAAAAAATCAAATTATAATCATTGCAGTAGTTAGACAAACAGAAAAATGAATAAAGCTGTATCTTTTCAAACTGTAATTGAATATGTTGAGGAACTATCGGAAGAAGAGCAAAATTTATTAATTGATCTAATTCAAAAAAGGCGCATTGAAAAACGGCGTATAGAAATTGCCAAAAATGCTACAGAGACATTAACAGCGCTGCGAGCAGGTACAGCAAAGCGAGGCTCGTTTACTGACCTGAAAGCTGATTTATTGGCAGAAGATGAAGAATAAAAACTGTAGTTTGGGACAAAAGTTTTAAGCGGGCTTTTAAGCGTACTGTTCGCAAAAACCCCAAGCTAGAAGAAAAAATTTTTGCTGTCTTGGAATTACTAGCGAATGAACCGTTTGCCCAATCCTTGAAAGCGCATAAATTGCTTTCTTCAATTAGAGGGATAAGGTTTTAACTCATAAAGAGTCAATTAGAAGTTTTACGTGCTATTCAGCAATGATTTCACGTAAGAGAATATAAATCTAGGGCAGCACCAAGAAATTTAATTGCGATCGCAGTTTTAAAGGTGCGTTACGGACTCTGTTCTAACGCATCCTACATATACTTAGATTTTTTCACGCAATCAAACCGGATTCCTATAGAATTGGTATGAATTGAGCAAACCAACGAAGCCTGCTTGTTTAAAGTAGTGATCTGGGGAATTTAACTCCGAGTTAGGTAAATTTTCCCTAATCCCGATAAAGTGGAATGAAGGAGAAACAGTCTGATAAAGGATTCTGGACATGGAAAATTCCGCCGATCAAGCACAACCTTTGAAATTGCAAGCTGCTGCCATTCGCAGTTTACCAACTCTGAGTTTTGGTGACTCTGGTGACTCTGTAAAAGTCTTACAACGGCTGTTATTACAGAATGGCTATCCTGTTCGGGTTGATGGAAATTTTGGTGCATTAACAGAAACAGCCGTCAAAGCCTTTCAAAGTCAGCACAAGTTAACTGCGGATGGAGTAGTCGGTTCCAGGACTTGGCGTGAGTTGACAAGGTAGTTAACAATTCAAAGTTATGAACCCATCAATCAAATAAGAGGTTAAGAATTAGGATGTGTTGTGTTTTACAAAAAAATTAAAACACAATTATTTATTTTGTGATTAAAACTTAAAATTTATTCATAGTACTTTATTTATGATAAAAATCTTCCTGAGCTACCAGCCGTAGTGCATGGAGGAAAAAGGGAGGAAAGCTTATTTTACAAGCTTTTCAACTGGATAGTTATTTGTGCGATCGCTGCAAAGCGCGATTCTTATGCTTTCAAGCTTATTAATGGGTAATAGGTTTGACAGAATTATTTTGCCAAGAGCAGATAAAATTGCACAAAGTTTAATAATCGACTTATTAGACAAGAGTCAGAAAGCCCATCTGACCAGACTAAGTACCTTAGTACTCCCTCAGAGGCAAAAGTGACGAGTTTAGAGATTTAGGGATAAAAGGAAATGAGACTTTCTAGACGAGACTTGTGTGTGAATAATCGACTTATCCGTCTATCCCACATTTTTCTGAACCAGATATTACAAGTACAAATACTTCATAAATGATTTGATCGCCAAAATAATTACATTTTTTTAACTTATAGCTACGCATTATTCCTGAGGAATAGCTATTTTGTCTGTCAAGGGAAATATGGGTGTTAGTAAAATGAAATACGATGAGTCATATTGGTCTGCTGATGACTGGTGTCTTAACAACAGGACAACCGTCTTTGCCCAAGTTAACCGTACAGCCACCATTTCAGTCAGACAAGCCGGTGCAGCAGTCAACGGAGGAGCGCTCAAATGATGTCGTTGCCGCTACTGAAATCACGCCGCCTGAATTCATACAGCTATATGATAATCTGCAAGTCGCCCACTCACCGCTGAATAAACACCAGCAAAAGATACTAAGTAAGTCGGCGAGAAAAATTAAGTCCATACAATCTAAATTTTCCCATGTAGGAAAGGACACCACTGTAGAAGGCTGGACGCTGGGGGAAATTTCAGTTATGGCTGCTGTAAATTCTCTGATTCTAAAAGAAGATGAACAAAGTAGTGATGAGTTAGTTATTGCGCGATCGCGTTGGCAAAGCCTCTCGTACCACTTCGTGGAAGCAAGCTACGCGCAGCGTCTCCGACAGCAGAAGAGAAGTGTCTCCAAAAGAGAATCGCCAAAGCAAAAACTAAAATTTACTAACCAAAATCTGCCAACTTTGGGTTTTGGTAGCTCAGGTGTTTCTGTCAAAGTTTTGCAACGCGTGTTATTATCCAACGGCTATGCTGTTCGAGTTGATGGAGTTTTTGGTGCGCTGACAGAAAGTGCTGTCAAAGCTTTTCAAAATCGGCGGAATTTAGGTGTGGATGGAATTGTTGGTTCTATAACTTGGCGGGAGTTAAGTAAATAGTCACTCATTCCAGAGTCAAAAGTCAAAAAGTCAATAGTCAATAGTCAATAGTCACTCATTCCAGAGTTTAGACAGAAAAGATTAACTATATTAATGACCTTTGACCATTGACCCTAGTACAGACGTTCCGCCGGAACGTCTCTACCCAATACGGTTCGGTTAAGCTAAAAAAACAAAAATTTGTAGGTTGGGTTGAGGAACGAAACCCAACATTTCCAAGGCTTTGTTGGGTTTCACTTCGTTCAACCCAACCTACAATTTCCCTTAACCGAACCGTATTGCGTCTCTACCGATACTTATGCTGTTCTAAAATTTGTTGTGCTCTTGGCTTGTAAATCAAATAGAACAAAGTCTCAAGGTAGCGCAATAAATCCTCCCGATTTTCCTTAGAGTTAAAGTTCCAGAAGCCATAAATTCGTGCTAATGATAGCAGCTTGGTAGTGTGAATTTTCCAAGTGTAGGTGCTATAAACTCGGTTAATAGCTTGCAGAGAAATTTGCTGCCAATAGTCGGGATTTTGTTCGCACTTCAGCGCAAATTCAAGAATTTTATCGGCAGTCTCTTCTAAATTTGTGGGATTAATATAAAAGCCATTAACTTTATTTTGGATAATTTCCAAAGGACCACCAAACTGAGTTGCAAAAGTTGGCAATCCGGAAATCATCGCTTCCAAAATAGTCAAGCCGAAAGCTTCAAATAAAGCCGGCTGGACAAAAACACCTTGATGGTCAGCAATTACTCGGTAAACTTCACCAGATTGACCTTTAGACAAGCGCACACCTAACCAGCGAATCTTACCATGAAGATTGTATTGGTTGATGATGTTGTAGAGTTTGATAATTTCGTCGCGTTCTTCGTTGTCGCCTGATTCTTCAACTCGCAACTTACCGGCGATTAAAATTAAGTTGAAATGCTCTTGCAATTCTGGACTTTTACCAAAGCATTCGGCTAAACCTGTCATGTTCTTAATGCGGTCGAGACGAGCCATTGAAAACAGCGGACGCTTGTTAGGATCGTCGAGTGTGCCAAATATCTGTGAGGAGTCGTCTAAGGTAAAGAGCATTTCTTCAATTTTCAGGCGATCGCTCTCTACGCGGTCTTCATGACGCGTGTAGGGGAAATAGGCATTCTCATTTACTCCCGGTGGTACTACATTAAATTTGGGACTAAATAATTCAATTCCATTCACCACATGATATAAATCTGGCATGGTGAAGCATTTGTAAGATTCATATTGTCCGACACTATCGGGCGTACCGACAATTTCTTGATAGGTGCTACTAATAATAAAGTTAGCAGCATTCATTGCAATCAAATCAGCAGTAAACTGCAAGGAAAAATGATATTTCTCCTCTAAATCTTGCCAGTACAAGTTACTAAATAAATATTTGGATTTTTCTAAAGCGTGGGCAATGTTACACTGTGTGACTTTCAGACGCCGCGCTAAGAGAAACGCCACTAAATTTCCATCAGTATAGTTACCCACAATTAAGTCAGGTTTACCTTGAAATTCTGCCAGCAATTCTTTTTCCGAATCAATGGCGAAAGTTTCTAGATAGGGCCAAAACTCAAATCTAGAAATCCAGTTTTGCGTCATTTTGGGATTAAATTCCCGCAGAGGTACGCGTAAAATCCAGGCATTTTCTGTGCCATAAACTTTTTCTAAACGTTGGTTACAAAGAGTGCCATCACTGTTGGGTATTAAGCGGGTGAGGATAATTACTTTTGGCTCAACATTGAGTTTTTCTAATCCAGCTAAAATGGCATCTTCTTGTAACTGCTGTTCAAGATTTTTTGCTTGGTCGAGGACGTAAACTACCTGACCACCTGTATCGGGACGTCCTAAAACTCCTTCTTGTCCAAACCAACCGTGAGCGGACACCAAGACGATTTTAAAAATCATCGGGATGCGAGAGATAAAGGCTTCTAGGATTTGGGGGTCGGGAGAGTCGATTAATTCATCGAGAATTTCTAGAGTTTCGCGGACGCGAGAAGCGGTGTTACCCCAACCGGGTTCAAAGCCCATCATTTGCAATTGAAACCGGAATTCTTCGTAGGGTTCATCAGTTGGGCGATCGCTTACAAATCCGATGGCTTTCTTAACTTGTTCGGAAAGTTGCGGCTCTGTTTGAATGTTGTTATTGATCAGCAGTTGGATGCCGTTGTAATGGTGCAAACGCAAGAAATTAAACAAGCCTTCTAGCCATTCCTTCGAGTCTTGGAATAACTTGCTGGAGAGATAACGGTTGAGGTACTGTACTCCTTTGCCAATATTTTTCGGGTCGCGAATTGTCGGGGTATAGTCGTAAAACGGACCAAAATCCAATTCTAGTAGATCGCCTTCTTGGGGATGATATCGGTTTACTAGGCGATCGCGTAGATCCAAGAGTTCTTCCACCGATATCGATTCCACATTTAAGTCTTCCGTCAGCCGATAAACTTCTTGACTAGCTATTTTGGGGCGGAAAACGAAACAAAGATTTGTATTCTCTTGAATAATTTCTTGAGTATAGTAAATTAGTTTGCCTAAGAGCGAAAGATGCTGCTCTTTCTGGTGTTTAGAGCAAAATTCACTATACACATTCAGGATGTCGTTTCGCAGCAAGTACCCCTTTTCTTGACTGCGTAACTCGCTAATAAATGAACGTAGATCGCTTTTTTCTTCACTGTTCAAGACTGCATTAATCAATTCAGACATGAGAGCTCCACTTTTCGATTTTTGATTTTAGCTTTTGACGGGATAATACCTAAAAGGTTAAAGAAAGCAACATCAAGGCAAAAAAAACCAAAAATCTGCTTTTTACTTTGACTTTTTCTGTTTAACCATCAATTTCTCTCCTTTATACGCATATCTTATTGCTGAACCAATTTACCTCTAACTAAAGACGTACAATTTGAGATTTTTTCATTGATAGGAAAAATTTTATCAATGTCAACTAACCCAAGGGCTATTTTGGGAGATGCTTTTTATTATTATCTGTAAGAATTATCAAGTTAGATTTATAACGTGCTTGCCACAATGGGTGCAAGCTTATTTGTTATTGATTAACAAGCATTGTTAATTTTAGGCTCAACTAAATTTTAACAGTTGAATTTCTGAGTATTAATGCTTATATTCATATTTTGGTACAGAAAAGCTATTTTCAATCATCCACAAAATTTATGAGAAAATTATTAATTTTTATCAGGAAACAAAAATTAATTTTATTGCAAGTAGATATACCCAAAAGTTTAATTTAAATCAATTAAAATCAACTTTTGGATGTTAACTAGAAAAAGCCCGATTCAATGTGTTTATAATTTCAGCATTAACTCGTATAAATGAGGTTGATTCATATGGCTGTAAATATACAAAAAACAACATCTGAGCACAGCATAGGCAACATAGTTATTATCTCCTTGCTTGCCTTTTGTGGCTTGACTGTCATCTTTCTGCTTGGTCTTTTTTAACTAAAAATTAAAGTAGTCAACACCCTATAAGGGTGTCGCTATACAAACGAAGCCCGCCTACGCGGGCTATGAGATTCCAGCCCGCCTAATCGCGGGCTTTGTTCATGTAGCCCCAGACTGGAAGTCTGAGGGTGGTATATATTTACAACCAAAATTTCTACAAATAAAAAGCGATGTCGTCAAACATCGCTTTTAATATTGAACTAATTTTTTTGTAGGGTAGTAATTTTTAATTTGCCCCTAGAGAATTGACGTCAAAACTAACCCATGACATCTATAACTGGATGAAAGTAGAAAGCGAACCCCAACACTGTATAAGCGGCTAATAGCAATATGCCTTCTAGCCAATTGGATTTCCCATCAGAACTAATAGAATTTGCAATTAACACCGATACAGCCACAGCCACTAATTCAAAGGGATTAAAATTTAAATCCATTGGCTGACCGAATACTCGCCCTGCTATCACTAAAACAGGAGCGACAAATAAAGCAATCTGCATACTCGATCCGACAGCCACGGAAACGGAAAGATCCATCTTATCTTTCATGGCTACAGTAACTGCGGTAGCATGTTCAGCGGCGTTACCAACGATAGGAACCAAAATCACCCCTGTAAACAGTGCTGTCAAACCAAGCTGCGATGTGGCTACTTCTAAAGAATCTACCAGCATTTCTGACTCAAGCGCCACTAAAAGAGTACACGTTAACAGCACTCCAACCCACAACAAAATATTCGGCTTGGTATGAATTTCCTCTGACTCGACTAAACCCACTTCATAAAGATAAGCGTGGGTTTTCATTGAAAATAGCAGTGTTAAAGCGTAAACCACGATTAATACTATTGCCACCGCAAGCGAAAAATTTTCTACGGTTTGTTGACTAATCCCAACAGAAGTTACGTTCATGGCTGTTGGCAGCAACATCGCAATCACTGCCAAATTCATAGAAGCTGCATTTACCCGCGCTACAACTGGCTGAAATGTCTGTTCTTTGTAGCGAAGACCTCCCAAAAGCATAGAAAAACCCATCACAAGTAGTAAGTTACTCATAATCGAGCCGGTTATACTGGCTTTGACTACATCCAGCAGCCCAGCTTTCAGAGCAATTAGGGCAATGATCAATTCTGTAGCGTTACCGAAGGTGGCGTTTAATAATCCTCCTAAGCTAGGACCAACTACCACAGCAATTTCTTCTGTAGCCGTACCCATCCAAGCTGCTAAGGGCAAAATCGCTAGTGCAGCGGTGATAAAAACTATCAATTCTCCCCACTTCAGAAATTGGGCTGCTAAAGAAACAGGGATAAACAACAACAGAACGAGAAAGAGAATGTTTTTAACAGACATTTTTTACCTAAATTCAAGGGGATCAATCATAAAGGAGTGCTGGGTTATCCGGAAATCGAGGATAGGAATTGAAAGTTGTTAGTTGATGGTTGATGGTTGTCAAAATACCACTGACCACTATCCACTAACCACTAACTACTAACCACTATCCACTTTGACTCAGCACTTCCAAAGACTAGACTCTAGGATACTCTCTACGCTGCGGTAGAACGGCTCAGAGATTCTACTGTTTGCTTGCATTTTTTGGCTAAATATGTAAAATTAAATTGCGATTTGTGAAGCTTTCGCAATCTTTCGTTATAAATCTATAAATTTAAGCCAGAAGACTACACCACGAATGGGGTTTAATATATTAAAAGACAATTAAGTTTTTTCGGGCTGTAAACCAAATAACCCGTTAATTAAGGCTTTTGACAATGGATAATTCATTGATGCCTGGGGTTCGACTGAAATTTGAGAAAGCAGATGACCCGCAAGACTAAAGCAAAATGTAAAAAATTAGCAAGTTTTCTCATAATTGTTTATACCGTCCAAAGTGAAGATGGTGCGGTATTGATTTTTGCATAGATATTCGATCGCACAACTGTAATTTTTAGTGATTCAGGATTCCTATACATGACTTCAGCTGCTGAAATGCCAGCTAGTACTGGCTCATCATCGATGTCAAACCAAAGTACTGCATACACCCAGCAACCCGATCCATTGAGAACGGCTAGCGGTGTTTACGTAGCTGTACACGGTCATTTTTACCAACCACCACGGGAAAACCCTTATTTGGACGCGATTGAACGCCAACCTGGTGCGGCACCTTTCCATAATTGGAATGAACGGATTCACTGGGAATGTTACCGCCCAAATGCCTTTGCTAGGGTGTTAAACAACCGAGATGAGGTGGTGGGGATCGTAAATAATTACGAGTATTTCAGCTTTAATATTGGACCTACGTTGATGTCGTGGCTAGAACGCCATGATGTGGAGGTTTATCAACGGATTTTAGAAGCGGATCGTTTAAGTTGCGATCGCCTAAACGGTCATGGGAATGCGATCGCCCAAGTATACAATCACATCATCATGCCTCTGGCGAACGATCGCGACAAACAAACCCAAATCCACTGGGGTAAAGAAGACTTCCGATCCCGCTTTGGACGCGATCCCGAAGGTATGTGGCTGGCAGAAGCTGCCGTAGATTACGCAACTTTAGAAGCTTTGATTGCTGAAGGCATTCGCTTTATTGTCCTGGCACCTTCTCAAGCACAACGTTGTCGTCCCCTACCAAATAACGAAAATCCCCAACCAGAATGGTATGAAGTTGGCGGTGCTCAAATTGATTCTACCCGCCCATATCGTTGTTATTTGAAAGATAGCCAAGAGTCAACAGTCAATGGTCAACAGTCAACAGTCAATAGTCAACAGTCAAACGAAAAGCCATATATAGATATCTTTTTCTACGATGGTCCGATTTCGCGGGATATGGGTTTTAGTGATGTGGTTTATAATTCCAGTCGCTTTACAGGACGCATCGGTTCAGCGGTGCGCGGGGATCATCGTCCTGCACAGTTAATTTCTGTAGCGACGGATGGGGAAACTTTTGGACATCACAAGAAAGGAACTGAGAAAACTTTAGCTTACGCCTTTATCGAAGAATTTCCTCGCCAAGGTTGGACGGTAACGAACTTTGCCCACTACCTCAGTTTAGAAGCGCCGACTTGGGAAGTCGAATTAAAGCCAATCACAGCATGGAGTTGCGCCCACGGTGTCGATAGATGGCAAGATGATTGCGGTTGTGGTGGTGAAGGTGGAGTTTGGCATCAAAAATGGCGGCGTCCGTTGCGAGATGCTTTAAATTGGCTGCGGGATAATTTAGTTGAGGTGTATGAAGAATATGGTAGACAGCTTTTCGGCGATCCCTGGCAAGCGAGAAATGAATATATTGAGGTGATGCGCGATCGCTCTCCGGCAAATATTAACAGATTCCTCAGCCGCCATCAAACCCACAAACTAACAGCCGCCGAACAAGTAGAGGCATTAAGACTTTTAGAAATGCAGCGTCATGCAATGCTGATGTTTACTAGTTGCGGTTGGTTTTTTGAAGAAATTTCCCGCCCAGAAGGAACGCAGATTATGCGCTATGCGGCGCGGGCGATGGAATTGGCGGGAGATGTGGCAGGGGTGCAGTTAGAAAAAGATTTTGTCAAACGCCTTGGTTTAGCCCCCAGTAATGTTGAGACATTCAAACATGGTGGTGAAATTTATCGCCAATTGGTGCTAACGGCGCAAATCGGCTTTAAGCAAGTAGCGGCACATTACGCCATTACTTCATTATTTGGGAATAGCGATCGCAAACCGACAGAAACCCATAATTCTTCCTGCAATCTTCCCCATCCTCACCAAAAGCGGGTTTATTGCTACACGGCAAATGAGCTAGATTACCAAATGCAACGCCTGGGATCGCTAACTTTGGCGATGGGACAAATAAAGCTGGTGTCAGAAATTACTTGGGAAAGCGAACATTTAGTTTTTGCTGTGTTGCATTTGGGAGGCTGGGATTTTCATTGCTGCATTCAACCTTTTGAGGGCAGACTTAGTTACAGCCAGTTAAAAGAAAAGCTGTTTGGAGCGCTGGAAGAAGCGAGTGCGGCGCATATTATTTTGGCGATGATGCAGTTGTTTGGGGAGGAACCTTTCAGCTTGCAGAATTTATTCGCTGAGGAACGCCATCGAATTATGCGGTTGTTGAGTCAGGAAACACTGTCACGATTAAATGAACTTTATACTCAGACGTATCGGGATAATTACGGAGTGATGATGGCATTCCACCGGGATCAACTGGAAGTACCGCAAGAGTTGCAAGTGGCAGCAGAGATTGCGTTAAAGCATCGGTGTATGATGACATTGCGATCGCTTGAGCAAGACATCGCCGATCCGGAAGAAAGTGCGAATTATCTAGTAGAATTGGAGGCGATCGCCAAAGAAGCCAAACAACTCCATTGTCAGTTGAATATCCATGACGGCAAGCTGATGTTAGAGCAATTGATTTTGCGATCGCTTTGGCAATTACTGCACGATCCCAACGGCACATTCGATGCAGATATCCAACGCTTGGAAAGCTTGATAGATATCGGCTATTACATGAATATCGGTATTTGTCTAGAGCGATCCCAGGAATTATACTTTAGCTGTTTACACAGTCAAATATTACCCCATTGTGACGCTACGCTGGCTAGTGGGAAAGATACTCATCAATGTCGGCATTTGTTGAAGTTGGGACAAAAGCTAGCTGTTGATGTTAGTCCTTGGTTGAGTAAGTTCGGATAGGGAGACAGGGGTACAGGGGGACAAGGAGAATAATTCTTCCCCCTGTCCCCCCACTCCCCTACTTAAATGTGACGGTGAATACTTTTTGAAGAAGCTTTGCGATCGCAATGGTAAGGATAAAGCCACTCACATTTGAAGAGTCCGTGGCTGTATTTCTCAAAAATAGTACCGGCATGTATCCCTGGTGCTAAATCAATCCCGGCTTTTGTTTTGATTTCGTATAGCTTGGGAAAAGCTGCTATTAAAACAGCTATAACCGCAAAAAAGCAAAAGAAAAAAGTTGTAACTTTGGTAACTTTTTGGGAGTTACTGTTAAGGTTTTTAGACATATTGCCAAGAAACTAACAGTCAATATTACCTTATAAATCGAAATGCCGCCGAAAGCGATGATCAGTTTTATCTGTTTTTTGAACGTTGCAGGTAAAACAGAGGGTTTGTAAGTTACTCATGTCATTTTGACCACCATGAGCGAGGGGGATGATATGGTCAATTGTGAGATTAGTTTCGTTATTTGCTTTACCACAACTTTGACATTGATATTTGTCGCGTTGAAATACGTATTTTCTTACCTCAGGAGGGATGCGAATGCGGGGAGTTTTACTCATGTCGTGATTTCGTTTATCATACGACGGATGTCATCAAGGGGTGACTCAGGTTCAGTTATTTCGGGTTCATCTGGAGAGAATTCTATAGTAAAGTTAATTTTCGCTTTTTCAGTTGTATTAGTCGGAAAAAACTCTATAAAAGCTTGAGTTCTAACTTTTCCTTTTTCCCAGCTTTTAGAACCAAGTCTGAGAATTTCACACTCTTTGCCCTCTTTTGCTGAACTTAAGTTAATAGTTAAATCACATTCTCCCAAAGATAGACGTGTTAAATTCAAAACTTTTGGCGCATTCTCTTTATCATTCTTTTCAACTAAAAAATTTACTTTTTGTTGAAATTCTTCTTCTAAATTATCCTTGAATTTAGCAAATTTTAGTAATTTACCATTAAATGACACAACATCATCATCATTACATCCTATAAGTTTAAATTTATTGTTCATATTAATCTATGTGTTCTATTTACCTAAAAATATCCTTAAAAATTACCTTCGTTAGCCATGCGACGGATGTCATCAAGTGGTGATTCTGGTTCAGTGATTTCGGGTTCTTCTTCCTCTTCTACATAAAATTCGACGCTTATATTAATTTTCACCTTTCCTTTTTTCCAAGCTTTAGAACCAAGATTTAAAAATTCGCAATCTATCCCTTTAGTAAACCAAACTTCATGACCACAAGTCTGACCATTATGTTTTAATTTATTCATATCTAAACGGACATTTTGATTGTTTAATCGTTGAATAAATGTTTGACCTACTGATGTATCAAATGATGCATATACTCCTTTATTAAATCTGTTAACTTTGAATGTCTCATTTCCTAAAGCCAAAACATCATTCTCATTACACTCTAAGCGCTTAAATCCATCTTCCATATCAATTTCCATCCTTTTAATTTTCTGACAACTATACTCAACAATTATATTCGCATCGAATATAAATCGTCACTACATCGGCGAAACGCCCTCAGAATAGAATTATGGGGCTACACAAACAAAGTCCGCGATTAGGCGGACTAAAAACTTAAAACGACTCTTATCTTTGCGTGATAAGAAAAGATATTTAACCGCAGATGAACGCAGATAAACGCAGATAATTACCTGTGTTTATCTAAGCGCATAATTGCACAAAATCTTAACGAATTAATTTCAAAAAACCTCTGCGTTACTTTGCGCTTACTTTGTGTTCCTCTGCGTTTAAAAACGCTACAAATTCAGGCTTAAATTCTAACCCTCCTCTACAACATCCGATACCAGAAAACCATTACTAGAAACACTCCTTTTATTCGCATCCGAAACCTCATAAATTTTCAGCGAATCATCAAATATAGGTAACAAACAGTCATATAACTGCATCGCTTGCAAACAACTATTAATTGCCGAAACCGCTGAATTATACCCCTCAATCTTTTCTTCAACAGCAAGTAATAAACGCCGATTATTTAGTATTTTATTTTCAGCTTCTTGTGCAAGGGTTTCTTCCAAATAAGCACGCGCATGAGAGTATTGTTGCAAAATATCATCGGCTTGTTTATCCGCCATTGGTAAGAACTGACTTTTGATAGTTTGGTTAATAATCTGGCGGAAGTTTCTACGGATAGTTTCCGAGACTTTCGGCTCAAAATCTAACTTTAATAATTGCCTAATTGCGGGTTCAGCTTCTATTATGCTTTCGCAGTCATAACCTTGAGAAGTTTGCAGCAATGTTTGCCGAAATTGATATATTGAAAAAGTGCCTTCGTCGTAAAATCTAGGACTTTCTCTGACAAAGCGATCGCATTCAACCCGCGCTGCATTTACTATAGCTTCAGAGACGGCTTTTTCTAACGCTTTTAACTCAACTTCAATTCCGCCATCACTACCTAATAAGCGATACAATTGACGGTAATATTCTGATTTCCGAATTCTTTCCATCAACCCTTGGAAAAGATTAGCAATTACTTCTTGAGAAGACTCTACTAAAATATCTTCCAACTGATTCGCCAAATAATAAAAAGCCTCTACTAAAATAGCTATTAACGGTGCAGTCGCGTTGCGAGGATGAGTCAAAGTTGCGCGTCGATAAGCATTACTCACAGAAAAGGTATGTAACAACTCATCTAAACGGTGAGTCATACGTAACTGCAAGTGACGAAAATCATTTTCAAAAGCATCGCAAGCGTTATTAACTACGTTGTTTACTTCTTCTGTAATATGCTGCCTAAAATCATTGCCAACTTGCTGTAATTGCTGATTGAGACGTTGTAATTCCTGGGTTTTCATCGCCTCAATTTCTCGCGGTTGACTATGTAAATCTCGCTGTATAGATTGATAATGTTTTTTGAGTTTGATACAAACATCTTCCAAATCATCAGCTAGATTTTTGAATAGCAACGGACGCTTTTCTTCAGTCAGATAGCGCGTAATAGCGGTTCTAAAATCTTCAATCCCGCTATCTTGAATTAGCTGATTAATTAACGGCTTTCCTTGTTCGTTCAAAATCCGCACATAATTCTCATTCGGAGTTTCAAAGCTGTTAACAGAAATCCGAAATTGATTAGGTGATAATTTCCCCGCGTTTGCACAATAGCGATTAAACTCATTAACAAATTGGGGCGTTTCTTCGCTATCATTCTGTGAGGGTGAGGTTTCCCCATTCTTCCTAGCGAAAATCGAATCTAAACCAAATCTATCTTGTAGGCTTGTCTGTTTAATTTGACTGCCGTAAAATCCTAATAAAGCACTAGTTTTATAAACTCTAGTTGTATCTCGAAACTGCCCATTAATCAAATTATCCAATCTTTGCCTTAACTGGTTATTATACCAAGTTTCATCAATGCGGTTGAAAATATAAAATACGCGATCGCGAATTCCCCCATTCCCCCGCATCGTTTCCAAAAGTTCCGTTTCTTCTTTCGTCATATCACCTGCTGAAGCAGGTTTCAGCACACACACCACCGCAGAAGTATCAGAATGTTGAATTTTCGCGTAAGTTAACTGTGCATCCTTTTCAACTGGTGCATCAATTCCTGGAGTGTCGATAATCACATTTCCATCCTGCAACAAAGGATGATGACAGTAATATTCAATGCGTTTTAAAACAGCACTGTTGCTACCACGACGCGCATATCCAGCAGCTTCTTTCAAATTAGAAAAGTTGAATTGCTCCATCGAATATGTGGCATTATTAACTGTATGAATGCGTTCTCGATTTGCCACATATCCATCAAGCAACAAAATTAACGCCTTTGCTTGTTTCGCACGTTCCGATTTATTCTCACCACCCTCTTGCTGAATAATTGTTTCACATCCTTGATGTAATAAATCAATTACTTCAACTTGATTGATATTGACTCCTTCCTTAAATCCCAATATTTGACATAAAGAAGTTGCTTGTTCTCGAATTTCAATTTCACTTAAAAACGTTAAAACAACTCGTTCTTTATTAACTTCAGCATATTCAATTTTGCATTCCGTGCCGGTAGCGTGTCCCTCTGCACTATATAATAATTCACGCTCCAACAGCGCATTAATTAACATTGACTTACCCGCACTAAACGCACCTGCAAAGACAATTTCAAACTTCGGAGAAATCGCTTTAGCCAAAGAAGTTTGCAGTGATGTAATATCATGCGATCGCAAACTTGGTTCTTGCTGTAAAAGTTGTAATATCAACTCAACTTGTTCTTTCAGATTTTTACACTGAAGCGGTAAATATGACATCTTCGACACCTAAAAATATATTAATATAGTTTAAGAATATTTATCTACTTAATGGTTCAGTTATATTACGTAGGTAGCTTGATATTTAATGCATTAGTTACACAACTGCCGAAATAATAATTCGTATAACAGAAGAATTCATCTTCAATAGAACTATCGATAAAAAAACAGGCTATAAAGAATTAGAAATTATTCCCACCAGAGCGTTTTAGTTGCTTCCGGCAACATTGCCCTAAATACCCACACGCGCCGACTGAGTACCAAGTCTCCACTCATTGGGGCGAAAATTATGGTCTGCGATCGCGATCGCACCAAGTGTAAATACCAGAAACTCAGTAACCGTAACGGAAATCCTAATGCCCAGTAGAAACACTCTTTAAATTCATTGGGCAGTAAAGTACTAGAGTGAAAATTTCGTAAATCTTCAGGAAATCACTCAGATACCTATGTAGATAGGACTATGCGTATGATAAACGTAATTTTCACCTATCTATGTTTATACCACGTTACAAAAGTTACAGTCAAGATAAGTTAAGGTAGAAATCTTAACCAAGTAATTTCTAGTTTAACAACCAGCTGACGATTTGAATAGCTATTGGTTCAATCAGATTTCAGCTGCCGAAAAAGTTACAATATAAGGTATAAACTAAAATCAGTACAGTTTTTTCCAAAAAAATTGCTAACTGAACCCTTAACCGTGTTAGTTCATCTAAAATCACGGGAACAATAGCAACAGTTGATTAGCTGACCGAAATCTATTGTTACCTGGAGCCATTGAGACGATCCTTATGCCAGCAACATCTTTTTACGCAGATGCAGCCTACGAAACCCAACAGTCCTCTCAGGTTTTTGACCCAGAACTCGCAATTGATGAGACTGAGTTGCCAATAGAAGAACTGGAAGAACTGGAAGAACTGGAAGAACTGGAAACAGTGGCAGCTGTTGAGCCTGCTAGCTTTTCTAGCACAAACCGTCGCAGCACAGACTTAGTACGTCTGTATCTTCAGGAAATTGGTCGGGTTCGGTTGTTAGGTCGGGATGAAGAGGTTTCAGAAGCTCAAAAAGTTCAACGTTACTTGCGGATGCGGACACAACTTGCTAGTGCTGCCAAGCAAGGAGATGCAACAATTTCACCCTATCTCCGTTTAGTCGAAGTTCAAGAACGTTTGACAGCTGAACTAGGACATCGCCCGTCTTTAGAAAGATGGGCAGCCACTGCTGGTATACTCTTGTCGGATCTTAAGCCGACTTTAGCAGATGGCAAACGGCGGTGGGCAGAAATTGCCAAGATTACAGTCGAAGAACTGGAGCAAGTTAAGATCCAAGGACTCCAAGCAAAAGAACACATGATCAAGGCTAACCTCCGCCTTGTGGTGTCTGTAGCGAAGAAATATCAAAATCGCGGCTTGGAATTGTTGGATTTAGTTCAAGAAGGCACACTAGGCTTAGAGCGAGCAGTTGAGAAGTTTGATCCCACCAAAGGTTATCGTTTTAGCACCTACGCTTACTGGTGGATTCGTCAAGGAATTACACGAGCGATCGCTACTTCTAGCCGCACAATCCGTCTACCTGTCCACATCACCGAAAAGCTCAACAAAATCAAGAAAGCTCAACGCAAAATTGCCCAAGAAAAAGGTCGCACTCCGACTTTGGAAGATTTAGCTGTAGAGTTAGAAATGACTCCCGCTCAAGTACGGGAAGTTTTGTTACGCGTTCCTCGCTCCGTTTCTCTAGAAACTAAAGTTGGTAAAGATAAAGACACCGAATTAGGTGAATTGCTCGAAACCGACGGTGTTACCCCAGAACAAATGTTAATGCGAGAATCTTTACAAAGAGACTTGCAGCATCTTTTGTCAGATTTAACCCAACGCGAGCGCGATGTCATTCTCATGCGCTTTGGTTTAGCTGATGGTCATCCTTACTCATTAGCAGAAATTGGACGCGCTCTCGACTTATCCCGCGAACGAGTACGGCAAATTGAATCCAAAGCTTTGCAAAAGCTGCGCCAACCCAAGCGCCGCAATTTGATCCGCGACTATATGGAGTCTCTAAGCTAGTCAATGGTCATCAATAGTCAATAGTCAATAGTTACTCAATCCCAAACTATTGACTCTGGACTAATGACTTACAGCCTCTTCTTGACTTATAGGAAATTATTTGCATTTGAGTTAATCTAAGTCACCTCAGTACTTTTGTTACAAGTCTTTGGGGGCGGGGATCGCTGATTATTTTGAGAAGAATCAAGATCCCATGACTTGTATTTCAGCATTTAGTAAATATTCGCAATAAGCTATGATTGTTGCAAATAGCTCCAAATTTTTGTTATATTCTCAACTAACAGGCTTTGTTGAGAAAAATTAGTATGACTATCTACTCAGCTACTTCACTCAGGGCAGAACTAAACGAACGCGGGTGGCGTCTAACTCCGCAACGCGAAACAGTTCTACACATTTTTCAAGAACTTCCCCAAGGGGAACATCTCAGTGCGGAGGATCTTTACCATAGATTAGAAGTCGATGGCGAAGGAATCAGCTTATCAACTATTTATCGCACCTTGAAGCTGATGGCACGTATGGGAATTTTACGGGAATTAGAATTGGGAGAGGGACATAAACATTACGAACTCAACCAGCCTTACCCCCATCATCACCATCACCTGATTTGTGTAAGATGCAACGCGACTATTGAGTTCAAAAACGACTCTATTTTAAAAATTGGTGCAAAAACTGCTCAAAAAGAAGGCTATCAGTTGCTTGACTGTCAACTAGCAATCCATGCCGTTTGTCCCAAGTGCCAACGGGCACTCATGCCACTTTAGCACTTGGGGGTTATTAGGGATCGCACTACACAACAATCATGAAATTTTTAGGTAATTTTCAATTGCTGTGATGGAGGGTAAGCAACCGATTGGGGACTTATATTGACAACACCGAAGCGGATGCTAGTAGCGTCCGCTTTTAACGTCATTGAGACTGATGCCGTAAAACAATTGTGCCTGTCTAATCGCTTTTTTGGTGTCATTCCCCATCACACCGTTGAGAGTACCTTTATAAAAACCTCTTTCATGTAGTCGTCGTTGAATTTCCAAGACATTAAACTCATTCTTGGTACCAGAGGTAACTAAACTATATAATTTGGCTCTGGTAGTGGGACCGGCTACACCACTTGATGCCAAATAATTAGCGGTTTGAAACCTGCGAACAGCATCTGTTGTATTGGGACCGTAGTAGCCATTTGGCTTTCCCTCTAAATATCCGGCTTTAATTAACTGTTCTTGAACAACTCTAACTGCCTCACCGCGATCGCCGATTTTCAGTTGACCATCATTCCTGCCTTTGGCAGTATCTTCTCCATTCCCAATGCCACTTACTGGCAATTTACGTTCTGTTTCCGGTCCAACAATACCATCAGCATCTAATTTATAAGCTTGTTGGAAGCGCTTAACACCTTCTTCAGTAATCGAACCAAATACGCCGGTTGAGTTACCCTTATAATAGCCTGCTACTCGTAGCCGTTCTTGCAAAACTCTCACCTCTTCACCTTCGTCACCTCTAGCAAGTAAGTTGGGATTACTACGTTTGGTGGCAACTGTAGTTTGAGTAGGTTTTTTCGCTTCTGTTGTTTGTGGTTTTTTGACTTCTGTATTTTGAGTGGGTTTTTTTGCTTCTGTTTGTGTGTTAACAACAACAGGTTTGTTAGCTTGTCTACCCACAGATGGAGCACGCCAACTGTCTAATTTTTGTAAAGTAGTTGCATTGGCAACGCCATCAATTGGTAAACCAGCAGATTTTTGAAAGCGTCTTACAGCATCTTCTGTGGGAAAGTCAAATACTTGACTTACGGGAGCTTGATAAAATCCTGTTTTTTGTAATTTTTGTTGCAGGTTCCTCACAGAAGGTCCTTGATCGCCTCTTTCTAGCGCCAGAGCGCTGCTAACAACAGAAAGAACAGATAAGGTAACAGCAAGGGGTAGCATATATCCCCAAGCCTTACTAGAAAGCCGTTTCCAGTCGGGTGCTGCCGCTTTGTTTAATAAACTGCTAAGGGAAACTAATTCGCTGGATGGGCTTTCTTCGTAGACAAAAGCTAAATGTAAATACGCTAGATTCTCCATAGTTGTTTCCTAGAACACCTGTATTTCGTTATTTTTCTTCAATTGCTGCTTCAGCTTGATGAACTAAGTTTCGCAAATTTTCGATTGTTTGTATATTTACATCCTGCCATAAATCACGCTTGTGTGCTTCTAACATTCTCTCAGCAATATCACGCAATGCCCACGGATTCTTTTCTTGGATAAATTCACAAGTCTTGCGATCGCCTAAATAAGCATCGAAAATCCCCTGATACATATGGTCTTCAACGCATTTTGCTGTAGCATCATAGGCAAATAAATAATCCACCGTTGCTGCCATTTCAAATGCTCCTTTATAACCGTGACGCATCATTCCTTCAATCCACTTAGGATTAACTACACGAGAACGATATACCCGTGCGATTTCTTCTTTCAAGTGACGAACTCGTGGGTTAGCGGGAATAGAATTATCACCAAAATAGGTTTGAGGATTTTTTCCCTGTACAGAACGCACTGCTGCTGTTAAACCGCCTTGAAATTGGTAATAATCATCAGAATCGAGCAAATCGTGTTCGCGGTTATCTTGGTTTTGCAGCACTATTTGCATGTGCTTTAAGCGTTGCTCAAATGCTTCGAGATTGGGGAGATGGGGAGATTGGGAAGATGAGGGGGATGGGGAAGATGAGGAAGATATTGCTCCCTTATCTCCCTTATCTCCCTTATCTCCCTTATCTCCCTTATCTCCCTTATCTCCCTTATCTCCCTTATCTCCCTTATCTCCCTTATCTCCCTTGTCTCCCTTGTCTCCCTTGTCTCCTTGTCCCCCCCTCTCCTTGTCCGCTTGTCCCGAAGAATAAGCGTAGCAACTCCAATTCATGTAAGCACGGGCTAAATCGTTGTCGTCTGTCCAATTTTGTGATTCGATTAAACCTTGGAGTCCAGCACCGTAAGCACCTGGTTTAGAACCAAAAATCCGGTAACGCGATCGCACTTGAGCTTCTTCTGAAGTTAAACCTTGCGCCTTCCACAAATCTGTTTCTTCCTGTACTTGCGCTGCTAAAGGATTTTGTGCTAAAGGTTCATCCAACGCCGCCACTGCTTGCACCGCTGTATCAAATAAATCAATTAAATTTGGGAAAGCATCCCGAAAAAAGCCAGAAATCCGCAACGTCACATCTACGCGAGGACGCCCCAAAACCGAAAGGGGCAAAACTTCCAAATCCACCACTCGCCGTGCCATCCCATCCCACACAGGCTGCACACCGAGCAAAGCCAACGCCTCAGCGATGTCATCACCGCCAGTCCGCATTGTGGCAGTTCCCCATACAGATAATGCTAGTGTTTTGGGATACTCTCCATTCTCCTGAGTGTAAGTTTCAATGAGAGTTTCCGCTGCCTTTCTGCCAATATCCCAAGCCGTTTCCGTGGGAATGGCGCGGATATCAATTGAGTAAAAGTTTCTACCCGTAGGCAACACTTCCGGGCGTCCGCGTGTGGGAGCGCCGGCAGGAGCGCTAGGGACATATCCCCCATCGAGTCCGTGTAACAAGTAAGTAATTTCTTCGTCGGTTTGTTGCAGAGCGGGGAGAAGACGCGATTGTATCCAGTTTAAAACGGGGGAGATCGCAGTAGAGACGCGATTAATCGCGTCTGTACAAGATATGCCATTAATCGCGTCTGTAATTAATTGATCTACTAACTCGGCTGCATATTCTTCTAATACTTCAACAGCATCGCCTAAAGTGCGACAGGAATTAAGTTTTGCACGTTTGATCGAAAGCTGATCATCTTCAGACTCTGGGTTTTTGGTACTTTGCGTGAGAAAAAACTCATCACTCAAATTTGCGGTGATGGGGTCAAAATCTAAACCTAAATTTTCAGCGATCGCACGGGTGAATCCGATATGATGACGATTGGGAAGACGTGCGATCGCCACAATTAAATCTCGCAACTGACGACCATCAGGACATTTGCCAAAAATGTGTAACCCATCGCGGATTTGAGCCTCTTTTAACTCACAAAGATAACCATCAATAGAAGGTAAAACCGATAAATCAAAAGACTCTTGATTTTGCCTAACTTGAAAATCGAGATGTAAATTTTCTTGAAGAATTAATTGAGTAATGCGATCGCCTATCGTTCGTAAACGCGAAGGATCTAAACTTTCAGCCTCATAATACTCATCAATCAAATTTTCCAACTGCTGCAAAGAACCGTAAAGTTCCGCACGAGTCATCGGCGGCGTCAAATGATCTATAATCACCGCTTGAGCGCGACGCTTCGCTTGTGAACCCTCACCAGGGTCATTCACAATAAAAGGATACAAATGCGGAAGCGCTCCCAAAGCCACTTCCGGATAACAACCATCCGATAAAGCCACACTTTTACCCGGTAGCCATTCCAGATTGCCATGTTTACCCACATGAACCACAGCATCAGCTGCAAAACATGACCTTACCCAATAATAAAAAGCCAAATAAGCATGAGTCGGTTCCAAATCTGGCGCATGATAATTCAAACTAGGGTCAACATCATAACCCCGCGCCGGCTGAACACCCACGAATACGTTACCGAATTGAACTCCGGGAATGGGGAAAGGAGGGGGAGAGGGGGGGAGAGGGAGAGGGGGGGAATAATACTTAGTTTCTTCTTCCTTCGTGTCCTTCGTTTCTTCTCTTCGAGACGCTGCGCGAATGCGGTTCGTTTCAAAAGGAAAACCCCAGCGCTCACCAACAGCCTGCTTCACTGACTCCGGTAACAAACTAAAATACTCTGCATACTCCTCTTGAGAAACACATTTTCGTACCGGACGCCACTCTTTACCTTCGGGGTCATTCGTCACCCCACTTGTCAGACATTGAATCAACTCATCACCATCTGCCGGTAGATTTTCTACATGATACCCCGCAGATTGTAAAGCTTTAAGAATTTCCACACAACTAGCCGGCGTATCTAATCCCACACCATTGGCAATGCGACCATCGCGGGTAGGATAATTAGCCAAAATTAAAGCTACATGACGTTCTTGGGGTGGTGTTGAGCGCAAACGCACCCAATTCGCTGCCAAATCAGCGACAAACGAAATCCGTGAAGCGATCGCTTCATAAACCACCACATCCGTTTCTAAATTCGGATTGCGAGTTTGCACAGCTTTAAAAGACACAGCGCGGCTAATAATCCGTCCATCCACTTCCGGCAGAGCCACATTCATTGCCATATCGCGGGGAGAAAGTCCTTGAAACTGCGACTCCCACTGCTGAAGGGAACCACCAGAAAGAATAACCTGCAACACCGGCACATCTAATTTTTGCCATAATTCAAGCTGGGGTGTTTCTGTATCCAACCGTGCCAAAGAAAAACTGGTAGTATTCAAAAGCAGCGCAACTTGTTCTGAGTCCTTTGGCTGGAAAAACTCGATTAACTCAGCTTGAACATCAGGATCGCGCAATGAAGAAATAAACAAAGGCACAGGTTCTAAATTCCGCTTTGCCAAAGCTTCACACAAAGCATCAATCACCTTGGTATTTCCCGCTAGATAATGAGCACGGTAGAAGATGATGCCGACTTTGGGAAATTGTAGAGACGCGAAATTTCGCGTCTTTACGGGAGACGCGATTAATCGCGTCTCTACGGGGGGGGAATATAAACCGACACGCGGCACTACTTGCGGTGATGGAGGATTAAAAGAAGTTAAAAGGCAAGTATCGCTAATAGACTTGAAAGCATTGACAATATTTTCTACACCACCTTCGCGGAAGTATTGCCATACTTGGTTTACAGCAGTTAGAGGGCAGGTTGAGAAAGTGATTAAATCGGCATCAAGAGCATCATCTCCTGGCATTACAATTAAGGTTGTGCCATTACGCTGTACAATTTCCTGCACTACCTCCAAACCGTAAGACCAGTAGGAACGTCCCCCTAACAATCGTAAAATTATTACCTGGGCAAATTCCAAAACTTGTTCGGCGTATGTGTCAATGTTTATTTGATTCTGTAACTGCAATAAATTGGTAACTCTTAATGCCGGAAATGTTGATGGTAATTTGGGAAATGCAGCAGCCAAAGTCTGAATGTCGGTATCAGCAGCCGTAATAAACACCAAAGGGGCTGGAGTTTGTTCAAAAAAAACTACGCCTTCTGAGTTGTTCAATCCTACAGATGTGGCATTTATTCGATGCATAATCTTTTATTACCGTTTTAAACTGTTGGTTAAGAAACAAAAAACTTTATCAAGGAGGGGAAAAGGGAAGAGGAAAAAAGGGGAAACGAAGAAGTAATTTAAGATACGCATAAAAAGACATTTTCCTGACCTTGGACATTTAGGGTTTAAGAAATACGAAATTGCGCTTGTCTTTAATTGGGTAGGATTGCAATCCCCATTCAATTTCTTCCCCGCTTTACCCTTTCTCCTTTCCCCTTTCCCCTCTCTTATCCCTTCTCACTCTAATGTTTGAAAATGCTTAGTTCACCTGATTTGAGCTTTTCTCGAATTTTGCCAAAAGACGTATTTAATCAGCTTGGGGAATTGTTGCTTTCTATGGCTCAAGCAGTGGGAAGTGCAGCTTTGGTTCTGACAGAGGCTGTGCTGGCACGAATTATGAGCAAGAGTGAGTGGCAAAAGCAAAAGTTTACTTTGGTGGTTTCAGAGCAGTTTAGCGCTCTCTTGGTGGGAAACCAAGAAGAAAACTTAGGAATGTGCGTTGCCCGAAGTTTTCCTGATTTAAATAAAGTGTCATTGCCAGAAGGGGAAAATGGCATCGAGAGAGAATTTATCCCACGGACTGAGGATGCAACATTATACGCTAGTTTGACGTTTAATTCACAAGCGATCGCCTCCTTTATTTCGCAACTGAGAGATTTATTTGCTGATGATTCTCACACTTACCAACACCTCGAACACTATCGGCAAATTCCCAGTCTTAATGATGCCACGCTTCAAGGCAAATTCACGCTGTTGTTATTAGAATATATTTTGCCACTGCAAAATCAATCCTTTACAGACTCAGATCACAATTTTAATCATGTTTCTGTCTGTCAGCCAGTAGAAGATGCCCTGAAAAAACAGATTTCTCAAGAACGTTTGTTAAATCAGGTGACAAATCAGATTCGCAAAAGCCAGGATTTACAGGTAATTATGGCAACAGCGATCGCACAAGTGCGGGAGTTTTTGGAATTAGATAGATTGGTAATCTACAAATTTGATGAATCACAAGTAGAGACGCGATTAATCGCGTCTGTACAAGAGTCAAGACTTGCCTCATCAAAATCGCGATCGCTGCATAATTGGCAGCAATATACAGGTTGTGTTGTGTACGAAGCACGCGCTACAGATGCTATTCCGTCGGTGTTGAATTATCAGGAAAAAAATTGCTTTGTGCCACCTTTTCCAGGTTGGGAAAAGTATCGTCAAGGTTTTACTTTAGCTGTAGATGATGTAGAAAAAACTTATGTTTTAGAAGAGTGTTTACTAAAGTTTTTAAGGAAAACTAAAGTCAGGGCAAAGTTAGCGACACCGATTATTTATGAGGAAAAACTTTGGGGATTATTAATTGCTAATCAGTGCCATGATTCACATCATTGGATTGAAAGTGAAATAAGTTTGCTGACTTCTATCGCTGAACAATTAGCGATCGCTATTTATCAATCTGAGTTAATGCGATCGCTGACTGAAGAAAAACAAACTCTGGAACACCGAGTAATTGAACGGACAATAGCGCTACGAGAAGCTTTAGTTGCTGCTGAATCTGCTAGTCGTCTCAAAAGTGAATTTCTCGCGACAATCAGCCATGAATTGCTCACTCCTTTAACTTATGTAATCGGTATGTCTTCCACTCTGTTACGCTGGCCCATAGGAGAATTAAGTCAGCGTCAACGAGATTATCTACAAACAATCCACGACAGTGGAGAACATTTATTAGAAATGATAAATGATATCCTCGATTTATCGCAAATAGAGGCAGGGAAAGCAGTTTTAAATGTTTCGGAATTTTCTTTAACGAATATAGCTCAAAGAACTGTGGAATCGTTGCAAAAAAAAGCGATAAGCGAGCAGATACAATTTAAACTAGATTTACAAATCGACACTCAACGCGATCGCTTTACCGCCGATGTATCGCGAGTAGAACAAATTCTCTGGAATTTGTCAAGTAATGCTATCAAATTTACTCCCGAAGGTGGTGATGTAACTTTACGTCTTTGGGTAGAAGACGACAACGCCATCTTTCAAGTAGAAGATACAGGTATTGGCATTCCTGAAGAGCAATTGCCATTACTATTTGAAAAATTTCAACAACTAGATACACCACTACGGCGTCGCTATGAAGGTACCGGCGTCGGTTTGGCATTAACTAAACAACTTATAGAACTACATCGCGGTCGAATTGAAGTAGAATCTGCCGTAAATATTGGCTCAATTTTTACCGTCTGGATACCACAACAACCGATGAGTGTCAAGAGTTAAGAGTCACTAGACATCTCCAGAAATTAATTATGTTTTGCCTAAAACCCTTGATTAGACCTAGCAGTGCTACGTCTCTACATCTTTTCCAACAGATGTCTACTTGACATAATATACATCTTACACGATTCTCAATTAGCCCAACAACCGCCTTAGAATTAATTCTAAGGCTAATAGCTAAACTCGTCTAAAGACGACTAAATAAAAATTTTAGTCTACTTAAGTAGACTTGAGCTATTAGCCCTGAGTTTTAACTCTGGGCGGGTTATGATGCCTAATGAGAATAGTGCAGTATCTCAGTATAACGGACTTGTGTTCTGAACCAAACAACTTGTGTTCTGAACCAAACAACTTGCGTTCTGAACTAAACAACTCGTGTTCTGAACCAAACAACTTGTGTTCTGAAAGAATAGACTTGTCTCCCCCATCCCCCCCCTCCATGTCAATAGAAATCCTACACCACGGACTAATTGTCTCCTGTCAGGCGCCTGTTAATTCGCCACTGCATGAACCAAGAGTAATTGCAGCGATCGCCCAAGCATCTGTGAATAACGGTGCAGTTGGCGTAAGAATCGATACCCCAGCGCACATCAGCGCCGTGCGGGAACAAGTGAAAGTGCCAATTATTGGGCTATGGAAGCAAGTTATAGCTGGAAGTGATGTATATATTACGCCACAGTTTCATCATGCGTCTGCGGTGGCAAAAGCGGGAGCGGATATTATAGCGATCGATGCAACTACAAGAAATCGCCCTGGTGGTGAAACTCTCAATGATATTATTGCCCAGATTCATCAAGAATTAGGCAAACCAGTAATGGCAGATGTGGATACAATCGAGGCAGCTATTTTCGCTACAAAAGCTGGTGCTGACATTGTAGGGACAACGCTTTTTGGATACACTGCTGCAACTAAGCATCTTGCTCCCCCCGGCTGGGAACTCCTCAAGCAGATGGTAGAATTAGACATTCCCGCAATTTGTGAAGGTGGCATTTCCTCACCTCAAATGGCGCGTCAAGCAATAGAAGTAGGGGCGTTTGCTGTTGTTGTCGGTACCGCAATTACCGGGATAGATTTGCAAGTTAAAGCGTATCAATCAGCACTAATGTAGAGACGTTCCGGCGGAACGTCTTTACGGATACGTTCCAGCGGAACGTCTTTAGGGATACGTTCCAGCGGAACGTCTTTAGGGATACGTTCCAGCGGAACGTCTTTATGGAATAGAGAAATTGGAGGCATTGTTAAAATAATCAATACAAGCTAACTATTGGGAGAAAAAGCAATGACAGTTGCAGCCGCTAAAAAGATGACCTTTGAAGAATTCCTTAATTATGACGATGGGACGGATTATTTATATGAATTAGAAAATGGAGAATTAATTCAAATGCCTTCTGAAAGTGAGCTAAATTGTCGGATAGCGATGTTTTTAGTCGCCTATTTTCTGAAATTAGGTATTCCATATAATCGGTTAAGAATGAAAACAGAAATTGCTGTGAATAGCCGAATGGTGGGGGTACGTGTGCCTGATTTGGTGGTGTTTTCAGAAGAGTTAGCGACGGTAATGCAAGGTGCTACACGCTCTCTAATTTTAATGGATATGCCACCACCGTTGTTGGTGGTTGAGGTGGTGAGTCCGAATCAGGAAAGTCGGGATTATCGTTATAAACGTTCGGAGTATGCAGCACGGGGAATTGCGGAGTATTGGATTGTTGATCCTATTGCCCAAAAGGTGACGGTTTTGGAATGGGTAGAGGGATTTTATGATGAGCGAGTTTATCAGGGAGAAAGTGCGATCGCCTCTTCAATTTTTGCTAATCTTCAGTTAACTGCTGCTGAAGTTTTGCAAGGATGAAATCTGATGAAAATGTTTGAGGAACTCTGACAAGTTTTATCACTACAAAAGCAATCTCTCACCACAAAGAAATAAACCATATAAGCAGAGATAATTCTATTGGTCTATTAAGAATAAGCTCCTAAATTTGCCGTTTAAAAATCACCATTTCCGTACCGACGACGGGACTACGCGCTACCAATTTATCTTGAGAATCGGTGATTTCTAAATGGCTGAAATCCAGTTCTGTCGAGCGTTGGAGAATATCCGCAGCTAGTTTATTTTGTTGAGATTCTTTCAGCGTATACCAATTGTCACTAATCTTTACAGTGAGATTGCTGGTGCTAAAGTTGGCTTGAATAGATTTTATAAGACCTTCGGCAAAGCGATCGCTAATTTCTCCTACTTGATTTTGAATTGCTACAATCAATTGTTCTTCTGGTGTTAATTCTAATATTGGTGTTGGTTCGGGTGTTGGTTCGGGTGTTGGTTCGGGTGTTGGTTCGGGTGTTGGTTCGGGTGTGGGTTCTGGCGTATTTTCTGCTGTTGGCTGCGGTTCTGGTATGATTTCTGGTGGTGGGGTAGTTATAGTTGGGGATGGTGTTTCTTCCACCGGAGGAACATTTGCGACTTCAGTCGGTTTATTTGTTAGCACCGTTGAAGTTGTCCAAATCAAAATTACCGAAATTGCGGCAATGATACCAGTTAAAGCTGTATCTGATAGCTTTGCTGACAAATTTGCTGGTAACAAAGAGCGGATTTTGGCTACAATCCCACCCCATAAACTAGGAGTTTGCTTAGTACCGGGTGCCGGTTGTGTCTCCAGTTTCTCCACCGCACCTTCTAAAGCACCAATTGTTCCACGCAGAAGTTTGATAGTTTGCGCTTTCCAAAATGGCTGTATTTGAGTTCGTCGCTGTCTGGAGGCAGACGATTGACTCGGTTGAGGTTCTGGTTTGTTGCGTGGTGGTTGTGAATTCGGGTTGTCTTGTGACATGAAAGTTTCCTGACGTTACAGCGCGATGCAACTTAAACGGGATAAATTCTTAGAGGTAGAGCGTCTTCAGCCTTAATCTATCACTTAAATTGAGTTAACTATGAGCCTAAAACGCCGACAATTTTTATTATTCTCTAGTTTGAGTGCGTTGGGAGCAGTCATTTATGCTGGCAAAAGCTTCAGTCGTCAAATTAACCCCAAGTTTGCGAAAAAAGACTTATTATTGCGTTTTGTTTCTGTAGCAGATACAGGAACCGGTGCAAAAGGACAGTATAGTGTCGCTCAAGCGATGACGAATTATCACAGCAAAAAACTTTACAATTTAATCGTTTTGGCTGGAGATAACATTTATAACAATGGTGAAATCGAAAAAATCGGCGAAGTCTTTGAGCGTCCCTATGCAGCTTTGCTGAAACGAAACGTGAAATTTCAAGCTTGTTTAGGCAATCATGATATTCGCACGGCAAACGGCGAAAAGCAACTTGAATATCCCGGCTTTAATATGAAAGGACGTTACTACACTTTTAGTCGTGGACTTGTGCAATTTTTCGCGTTAGATACCAACGGCAATGCAGACTGGAAAAATCAACTTTCTTGGTTAGAGCAAGAATTAAGTCGCTCTAAAGCAACTTGGAAAGTAGTTTTTGGTCATCATCCAATTTATGCGTCAGGTGTTTATGGAAGTAATCCAACTTTTATTAAAACTTTCACTCCTCTGTTCCAAAAATATGGTGTTCAGCTTTATATCAATGGTCACGAACACCATTATGAGCGTACTCGTGCCATTAATGGAACGACTTATATAATTTGTGGTGCCGGTGCGGGTAATCGTCCTGTAGGCAAAAACGAATGGACTCAATATTCTACCAGCAATTTGAGTTTTGCGGCATATGAAGTGTATGCAGATAAAATAGAAGTTAGTGCGATCGGCATTGATAACCGCGTTTTTGATCGAGGCATTATTCCTCTCAAATCAACATAACTATTTTATCTCACGAAAAATTAAAGCAACAGTAACCGGGATTGTTTGAGAATTGCAATCATCAACCCGGTTTTTGCATGATTACATAGGTGTAAAAATTAATGTAGAGACGTAGCACTGCTACGTCTTTACAAGGGTTTTGGATAACGCATCATAAAAGAGTGGTCGATGTCTAATAATCAGTACGATTAAGCTTTTGTGACAAATATGTAGTCCTGAAAGCTTTGAATAATAAGCATTTGAGTAATTTTTCAAATATAAATGTTTGGCGATCGCATAAATTTAGTTTGCGACACATATTAACAAAATGAATGTGAACCAAAACACTTAGCTGCACAAGATGTATTACAATCAGCAGAGATGAGTTAATTGTTTGATTGCTAGTTATTTGTTATGGGAAACACGATCACCACCCTTTTTTCCGAGTGGTGTCCCTCGTTTTTGATAACTTTTTTGTTGATTGTACAAATTGAAATATAAAAACTCTAGAATTTGTTAAAACTTATGCCTACTTTACCCGAACCTAACTGCCGTTTAGAAGGTACTGAACTCAATGTCTCTTTAATGTTAAAAGTGCCTATTGACATTGAAGCAAAATTAGGAATGTCACCCACAAGTAACGAAAAAGAGCAAGACTTAGTTAGTCAAACAGAAATTATTAACTCTGCGGTGGTAATGAGTGAGGTGAATCAAGTTGAGTTTGAAGAACAAATTCGGATTTTATCTAATCAAATAGTCGCTCAACTTTTTCAAAAAGGCGAAGTATTATCTACGTTTGAAGAAACTCAAGATAATTTAGGAAATCAAGAAAGTACAACTATATCAGATTCTTCCGGTGAAGATATCTTGTCTTTAGAAGAAGATAATGCAGCTATTAAAGAAGTTAAGCAAACACCAGAAAGACAAAAGAGACGCTTTATCGACTCGTTAAATGATGGTTTAACTTTAGCCGTTAACGCAGTAGGTACAGCTTTATTTTTGGGCAAACTTGCTAACTATAGCTGGGAATAATGCAACACTAACCTAGAACTGCTTCGCAACAAAATATGTAAAGTGTGTTAGATGACACTAACGCACTTTATTTGCTAACTGGAATGCATCATAAAAAACAGTTGCACAGGGGCTTGACAATGAGTTCTCAAAATGAGAACATAAATGAAGTTGTTAAGCGGAGGCTAGTGTATGTTTGAGCTACAGTACTAAAGGTTAGTGGCATAGCATACTTATCCCAACACAAGGAGGATTTGAATGATGCGTGTCATTGGCATCGAAAAACTCGTTGAATTCAGTACAATTTATTCCGATGCTGAAGTTCCTCTTGATGCATGGAGTCAGATTGTTGAACAAGCAGAGTGGAAACATATTATGGATGTAAGGCAAGTCTATCCTCATGCAGATTTTGTAGATGGCTATACGGTCTTTAATGTAGGAGGAAATAAATATAGACTAATTACTAAGATTACCTATATAGTCAAAATTATTGATATTAAATATGTATTAAAGCACAGTGAATATGACGAAGGAAAATGGAAAAAATGATGTACATTTTGTGAGTTTGGTGCTTTGCTAGTCTAGCAAGATTAGCTTGATTCATCTAATCTAAAGATACGGGATTACCGTATCTTTAGATAAATTAAGATATTCCACCCCAAGGGGGTTGATATGACTAGCACATTGAATAGAGAAGAATACGTTAAGCTGCTTGCCGAAACTTTGCCACGAGTCATTGATGGTGCCCAAGAGTACAAACGTTTATTAAATGAGGTAGAAAAACTCATGGATTTGGGCGAAAACTTAACAGCAGAACAAGTTGAAGTGTTACAGTTGTTAGTAACAGTAATTGAACAGTATGAAAAGAAACATTATCAATTGAAAGCTGCAACTCCTCATGATGTATTGCATGAATTGATACTGGCACGAGATTTAAAACAGAAAGACTTAGTAGACATTTTTGGTTCTAAGGGTATCACCTCAGAAGTGATAAATGGAAAAAGAGGTATTAGCAAGAGTCAAGCTAAAGCACTAGGAACCTTCTTTCATGTATCACCTGCGCTATTTTTGTAAGTTAAAAAACAATACAGTTCAGTTAAGGATTTTTGGTACTAATTTTTGACCTGTAGAGACGCGAAATACGAAGTCTCTACACTCGGATTTTAGGCTTAACACCAACCGTATTGAGTTAAAAAATAGGGGCAACTTTTTCATAAATTTGCCCCGACAAATCAAAGTTTTCTATTCGACATCTCCAGAAAAGACGTAGAGACGCGAAATTTCGCGTCTCTACAAGGGTTTTGGGCAACGTATAATTAGGGTTTGCTGAAAAACTCTAAAAAGCGAACCTAGATGCCACACAGTATACAAAATGGTAGTTTCGGAGGTTGGTTTTCAAATTCACCCTACAATTTTCCACCAAAATGCAGGGATTTTGAGACGGATAATGCCATAGGTTTGCACCTGCTTGGAATAAAAAGGATTGAAACTCTTATTTGGAAGGGGTTATAGCTATATTCAGCAAGCCCTAATTACAGCAGATTTGAGGTAAATGAAGTACATATATAAAACCCCTCTCCTTGTAGAGACGTAGCATTGCTACGTCTCTTGTATTCAATGAAAGCGGAATCTGCTGTAATTTCTACTTCTATGTCTATTCGACTCGTTGTAATTGCGCTACTCTGGGGTCAATTATTTTTTGTCCGAGAGTGGTGAATTTAATTGCTACAGAGACTTTATTCCCTGAACCAAAAACATGAGTGATTTCACCAATACCAAAACTTTTATGCAAGACGCGATCGCCTACTTGCCAATTTTGTATATTTTGTTGCTTTCCAGAAGGACTTTTGGTGAAAGCTTGCTTCATCTGACGATCGCTAGTGAGTAATTCTTCTGGTAACTCGTCGAGAAACTGCGATCGCAATGCTGGTTCTCTACTTCCATATAAACGACGTTCGCGAGCATGTGATAAATATAACCGCTCTTGTGCGCGAGTAATACCCACATAACATAAGCGACGTTCTTCTTCTAAAGCTGTGGGATTATCTAAAGAACGATAGTTAGGGAATAATCCTTGTTCTAATCCTACCAAAAACACAACAGGAAACTCTAATCCTTTAGAAGAGTGTAAAGTCATTAAAGAAACCGCTGATTGTCCTTCCTTTAAGTTATCCAAATCGGAACTGAGAG
This sequence comes from [Scytonema hofmanni] UTEX 2349, assembly GCF_000582685.1. Lineage (GTDB taxonomy): Bacteria > Cyanobacteriota > Cyanobacteriia > Cyanobacteriales > Nostocaceae > Hassallia > Hassallia hofmanni. The sequence continues at coordinate 755,024 of NZ_KK073769.1, read as the reverse complement.
CGGTACTTTCCAAAAAAGCACCTAATGAAACATCTTCGTTTTCTTCTTCAAATTGCAGTACCGCGTTATAAAGTTCTTTGACGTTTTGAATTCGGTTGTCAGCTTCTTCTGTACCTTGATTTTGCAAATCTTGGACGTAACCTGAAGCTTCTAGCAATTGTTCTAAAACCTCGGACACGGGAACTGTACTTATTTGTTCTTGGGATTTCCGAATCATTTGAGCAAAGTTATTTACAGCTTTCGCAGAACGTCCAGCTAATGTATTAACTGATGTCTCATCGATGAGTATTTCCCATAAAGTTGTGCCTAATTGTTGAGCAGCGTTAGTCAAAGCATCTATGGTGGCTTTACCAATACCGCGTCTAGGAGTGTTAATAACTCGTAACAAACTCAGATTATCAGCCGGATTAGCGATCGCCTTTAAATAACTTAATACATCTTTAATTTCTTTGCGATCGTAAAATTTCAATCCTCCGACAATTATATAAGGTATTCCTGCTCTCACTAAAGATTCTTCAAAAGGACGAGATTGAGCGTTTGTGCGATAAAGTATGGCAAAGTTACCCCAATTAACTTCGGGATTTTGCCTTTCTAAAGTGCGAATTTGATTAATTACAAATTCAGCTTCAGCAATTTCATCATCTGCTTTGTGACAATAAATTTGTTCACCGGCTCCCCGTGTCGGTTTAAGAATTTTATCAATTCGTTCGGTGTTATTTTCTATTAATTGGTTCGCAGCTTCCAGAATATTTTCGCACGAACGATAATTCTCTTCTAATTTTACCATTGTGCGGGTATCTTCATCTGGCAAACCATCACCAAAGTCTTCTTGAAACTCTAATAAGATGGTGAAGTCAGCCATTCTAAATGAATAGATTGATTGATCTGCATCACCAACTACCAAAACAGAGCGATCGCTCCAATTCCAGTTATTTTTACTACTTTCCCCGTTCGTTACCAACAAGCGGATTAAATCGTATTGAGTGCGGTTCGTATCTTGATATTCGTCTACAAGAATATGGCAGAATTTACGATGCCAATAATTTAAGACTTGTTCGTTTTGTTGAAACAGTTTGACAGGGATTAAAATCAAATCATCAAAATCAAGGGCGTTGTTTTGGGCTAATTTATCTTGATAGCAACTATAAACTTCAGTTATTACTCTACCCCAATATTTAGGGTTCTCTCGTTCAAATTCTTGGGGTGAGAAACCTTGATTTTTCGCGTTACTAATTGCGTAACGTACCGAACGCGGTTCAAATTTCTTATCATCTAAATTTAACTGCTTGGTGACGATTTCTTTGACAATGCTTTGAGAATCAGAGTCATCGAAAATGGAAAAATTGCGATTCCAACGTCGTCCTTTATCATCTTGATATTTCTCAATATCAAAGCGGAGAATGCGAGACAATAAACTGTGGAAAGTTCCACACCACAAATCTTTGATATAAATGCGATAAACTTTTGACTTAAGTTGACTTTGTTGATATTCTGTTAACAAATCAAAACGTTCACCGTGTTCTGACATCGCTAATTGTTCAGCAAAAAGCTTCTGAATCCGGTCTTTCATTTCCCGTGCAGCTTTATTAGTAAAAGTAACTGCTAAGATATTCCCTGGATCGACACGGTGTTTGAGAATCAGGTTCGCAATGCGATAAGTTAGCGCTCGTGTTTTACCCGAACCGGCGCCAGCAACAACTAGTAGCGGACCGCAAAAGTGTTCTACGGCTTGACGTTGAGATGGGTTAAGGTGGCTGAGGAAATCAATTGTTGTTGTCATGATTGTGAGGAGTGCGTATGACTAGGATACAAGCTTTTCTCATCTCCTACTTGAGTTTCGCTGGTAAATAATTATAGCGGTTATTAGTTGGGTGCAATACATCAAAGAATTAAGGAACCGCAGATGAACGCAGATGAACGCAGATAAATCTGTACTTGATTCAAACGAGAAGCGCTCTTTGCGCTTACTACAAATGCCTAAGGTAAGATTGCGGATTATTTAAAAAAGCTTTCGTTAAAGAAACGTGTTCTAATTCATCATAAGCAACTTCTTTTGGTGGGGAAGAATCAAAACTGAGAATTGATGCTTCCGGAAAAGCCATAAGAATCGGAGAATGTGTCACAATTATAAATTGACTATCCTGATTTACCATTTCTTTTAGTAAAGACAAAAATGCTAATTGTCGTAGTGGAGAAAGTGGTGCTTCTGGCTCATCAAGTAGATATAATCCACCTGGAACGAAGCGTGCTTGAAAAAGTTTAAGAAAGCTTTCCCCGTGAGAGTTAGCATCAAGGTTGTCACCATATTTTTGAGTTAAACCAGCTTTCTGACCTAGCGTAGAAGCTTTGGCTATTTGAAGACCATATCCAGTAAACTTTTGCTCATATTCTAATGCTTCTTCTTCGAGTTCTTGACTCATCGTTTTAATTCTCTTGGCAAAGTTGAAGAAATCTTCTGCTCTCAAGAAAAAGCCTCGCGCTGTCTTTTTTTGCCAGATAAACCTAAATTGTGTAGATAATCGTCGAGCAGGATCTAATGTTGTGTCTCGCTGAATATCTTCTCCCCCGACACTAATTGAATTAATTCCTGTAGCGATCGCTTCTAACATTGTTGATTTCCCCGAACCATTTTCCCCAACGAAAAAAGTGACAGGCTTTTGAAAGTTAATTTCTTCAAAAGCTTTGACTAAAGGGAGATTGAAGGGAAAAGAATCAGGTTTTTTAACGTTTGTTTTTTTGGCAATCGCTCGTAAATGAATCATGCTGTGATACTTCCCTCTTCGCAGCTTACCTATTTATTTTGCCGTACCTTGATTGAGACTGGTACATTAAAAGATATGATTCAAAGAATGCTTGTATGAGCCAAACTAACCAAGTACGTTGGACAACTGCTGATTTAGAGTTTTTGCCAGATAACGGCGATCGCTACGAGATTGTAGACGGAGAACTATTTGTGACACCATTACGACACTGGGATCATCAACAGGTTGCTGATCGTGTTTGTATGGAGTTGAATCTTTGGTCACGTCAAACTAACTTGGGAGAAGCTGTAACAAGCGCTGGAATTATTTTTACCGATACTGATAATGTCATCCCTGATGTAGTTTGGATCAGTAAAGAACGGTTAGCATCTGTGTTAGATGATGCAGGACATTTAACTGCTGCACCAGAATTGGTAGTTGAAGTGCTTTCTCCTGGTGAGGAAAATGAACGACGCGATCGCCAAGTTAAATTAAAGCTCTACGCTAGCCAAGGTGTGCGAGAATATTGGATAGTCGATCGCTTGTTACAGCAAATCCAGATTTATCGACGAGAGCAAGCAACATTAGTGTTAGTCGCAACCCTGTTTAGCAGTGACAATGTAAGTTCACCGCTTCTACCTGGATTCAATTGCCCTGTTGCGAGTTTATTTACTTAGTACATGATTTTGAATAAAGACTCTGCGTTACTTTGCGCTTACCTCAGCGTTCCTTTGCGTTGAAATTCAAGCTCATAAAACTTAATTTTTGATAATACTTGATTGTCGCTTAAGCAAGTGCTTGACTCAACACTTCACGATGTATAAGCGCTCTATTTACTAAAAACTGAATTTTATCTGGTGACAACGGATCTCCATTGGCGTAATGTTCGATCCAAGTTGTGCCAATCAAGTTGGCGTCATCTGGTAAACTAGATAAATCCCATCCAGGCATATCTAAATCTTCCATCAAACGATTAACTTTGGGATCGTACGAGAGAGCAAAACAGCGACAACCTTCACTAGCTGCCATAATCAAACTGTGCAAACGCATCCCAATTACCATTTCTACACCACGATACACACCTTTTAAAAGTTGCGGATCTTCCAAACACATAATCTTGCTGACATCTGCTAAATGTGGTTGGATAGCTTCGGCAATGCTTAAATCTTCACTTTTTTGAAAAGGCAGCAGTAAAATAAACGTTTGCGTAGCTTTTTGGAAATCAACCAAAGCGCGAGTTAAATTAGCAAGGCGCGTTTGTGTGAGTTGGGGATGCGATCGCAATGTTACAGCAACTCTTGGCGCAGGTAAATCCCACAGTCCAGGTACAGGCTTACTTTCCAAAGCCCAAACCGGATCGGGAGCGAGAATAAAAGGTATTTGCCAATCAGATAATAAAGCAGCAGAAGCGCGATCGCGTACACTAACTTTGGTACAATTAGAATAGGTTTTCCGCGCCAAAGAACGAGTCAAAGAACGGTTTAACGGACCAATTCCTTGTGCCCAAGCAACAGTTTTCAACTTCATTTTCTGTGCCAATGCCATCAAAGTGCCGTAGTAAAATGGGCTAATACTACTGGTGACATCTTGAATTAAACTACCACCACCCCAGATAAAAGCATCGCTGGAGCGCAAAGCTTCAATTAGAGATAACGGTGACATGCGATCGCTTGACTCAACCAAATAGCGATCGCGTGTCTCTTGTGGATTCCCAGAGAGAACCACAGGCGTGACATGTTCTGGTAGCATTTGTAGAAGCGTCGCTAACAAAGCTTCATCACCACCGTTTCCCTTACCGTAATACCCAGATAACAACACCCGCATCTTAGACATTTTGGATTTTTTAATTTTGAATTAATTATGCACGTCCTTTCGATTCCCACCTGGATTATTCATGTTTCTAGCGTTATTGAGTGGATTGCCGCCATTTGGTTAATCTGGACTTACGGTGAAGTTACTGGCAACCGTACTTGGGGAACATTGTCTTTTGCCATGTTACCAGCTTTGATTAGCGCGATGTGCGCTTGCACCTGGCATTATTTTGATAATGCCGAATCTTTAGAATGGTTGGTAACGCTGCAAGCTGCCATGACCTTAATTGGTAATTTTACACTTTGGGCAGCTGCTGTATTAATTTGGCGTTCCACTAAATCGGAAAAGCTTGTAAAAACAGATTCTCAAGAAACTATGACATCAAAATTATGATTTATTAACATTGCGAACTTCCGTAAAGACGTTCCACCGGAACGTCTCTACCTAAATCTAGACGTTCCATCCAAAAGACGTTCCACCGGAACGTCTCTACCCCTCAAAACCGATGATTTCAAAAGAAACTTTATTTGCGCTATCACTGTTTCCCTACTTGGGATTTTTGTGGTTTATTAGACGTTCTGAGCAAATGCCACGTTTGGCACTTTATGGATTTTACGGCACTTTGGTCTTTGTTGGAGTCACCATTCCGGTAGCGATTTATGCCCAAGTGCATTATGGTAAATCTTTAGCAAATGTTGATTGGCTACACGGAAGTGCAGAAGCTTTTTTAACACTTTCTAATATATTAATTGTGTTAGGTTTTCGGCAAGCTGTCATGAAAGGGAATAGGGATTTGAAGAGGGGAAAAGGTTAAAGGGGAAAGGGGACAAGGGAGACAAGGGGGACAAGGAGGAATTTCTTCCCCAACAACCATCAACTATCAACCATCAACCAACAACCAACAACTATCAACCAACAACCAACAACCAACAATTATGGATGTAATTCCCGCGATTGATTTACTAGAAGGTCATTGTGTGCGACTTTATCAAGGAGACTATTCGCAGTCGCAAATTTTTAATGAAAATCCGGCTGATGTTGCCAAACAGTGGGTAGATGAGGGTGCAACCAGACTGCACGTTGTTGATTTGGATGGCGCAAAAGCAGGTAAAATAGTTAATTTAGAGGCAATTGAAGCGATCGCTTCCAGAGTATCAGTACCAATTCAAGTTGGTGGAGGTTTGCGCGATCGCCAAAGTGTGCAACAATTATTCAATATAGGTGTACACCGGGCAATTTTGGGAACCATCGCTGTAGAACAACCTGAGTTAGTCCAACAACTCTGCCAAGAATTTCCCGAACAAATTATTATCGGTATTGATGCACGTAACGGACTAGTCGCAACTCGTGGTTGGTTAGAAACCTCAGAAGTTTTAGCTACCCAACTAGCCGTACAAATGCAAAAATTAGGAGCAGGAGCGATTATCTACACAGATATCCACCGTGACGGTACATTGTCGGGACCCAATTTAGACGCTTTGCGAGAACTTGCTGCGGCTATTTCTCTACCGATTATCGCTTCTGGTGGCGTTAGTTCTGTCACAGATTTGTTAAGTTTGCTTGCGTTGGAACCTCAAGGTGTAACTGGTGTGATTGTCGGCAAGGCGTTGTATACTGGTGATATTTCTTTAAAAGAAGCATTACAAGCGATCGGACCTGGACGTATTCAAGATATTCCCCCCAATCTCGATTTTTCTGCCTTTGCGTGAAATCCGCTGTTTGCAAGCAATATAGACAATTTAATTTTTTTATCGGCTCCAAGCCGATTTTTTTTTCTATATTTTCCGGAACAGTAACTTACGGACTTGTATCTCAAGTTGTAGAGAGTTAACAATCAGATATCTGGTTATGACTCATCTAAAAGTGCCTATGTTGTAATCTTTTATTTTTTAAATTTTAAATATAATGGGTTTCCTCTGGGTAGAGACGTAAAAATAATTGCGTCTCTATTTTCTTTTTTAAACAGGTAGTAAGGACTTCAGTCCTTTCATTTGAGTACTGAAGTCCTCACTAGGAGATTATTAAAGTTATAAACTAGTAATTGATTTTTACTAGTTTATAAAATTACTTATTTTTCGCTTGAGTTTTTGCTTGTTCCAGAGCAATTTCTTTTATCGCTTGATATGAATTGACATTTGCCGAACCTTCAATAGCTTTAACTGCCAAATCTTGAACTTGTTTGAGAGCAGAGTCAAGTTGTTTTGCTAGATTTTGAATTCGAGAATCTTGATTAGATATTGTCTGTTCTAAAGATTGCAGTCTTTGTTCGTAAAAACGTTTTTGTCCTTCTACATCTTTAGCGTATAAATCTGATTTTATCTTAGCTTGGTAGTAAGCAATACCTTTGCCTTCTTCTGCCGCTTTCTTAATTGCCGCTTCTTTTTCTTTAGGAAATGCTTCTACCTTAGCTTTGGTTTCTTCAAATTGCTTTTCTCGCTCAGAAATTTCTTTCTCCTTTTCACTCCACTGTTTATTTATTTCTTGTTGTACCTCTTCCAACTCTTTATATAAACCTTTTTGCCGTTGTTCATGTTCATCTGTCTGTAATTTGCGTTGCAGTTCTAAATCATACTTATATTCTGCCGCTTCTCTTTGACGAGTTTTATGAATGTTTTCATTTCGTTCTTTTGTCGTTGCTTTGTATTCTTCTTGTTCTTTAGTCCAAGTATTTCTTTCCTCTAATAGTTCTTGAAATAACTCTTCAGAACGCTGGCTAAACTCCTCTTGATAAGCCTTAGCATTATCTTCATAAGATTTGACAAGCGTATCTAATATATCTTCGGAAACTTCTAAATTATGTAGCTGTTTTAATCCTTCAACTTCCTTATCTATGGCTTCCCTAACTTCTGCTAATTTAAAAGCTTGGTTGGTCAGTTGTTCAGATAATTCACTTGCAGCACTACCAAAACCTAACTGAATTTTTGTCAAGCTTTCAATAGTAGAGTTCATCTTTTGCTGAACGTTAGATGACTGGTTCATAGCTGTTTTTGCTTCCAATTTAGGTTTTTCTAGTGTGGCAGATTGACTGCCTCTCTGTACTTGGTCAATTTGCGATTGTAGTGCTGCTTTCTCTTTTGTTAATTCTTCATATGCTTGAAGAATTTCGACTTTGGTATTTTTCTCATTTGGTTTTCTAGCTACCATAACAAACCTCCATTAGTTGAAAACTAAAAATCATCTTTAGTGGGCATCCCAATACGGTTGTTTTAAGGATTTATCGTGGTGATTTAGGGCATGTAGAGACGCGATATATCGCGTCTCTACTAACCGTATTGGTGGGTATCCTCTCGTCCGTAGAGCCTGGAAACGAAACTATTTTGTCGAACCGTCAAAAGCTCTCATTGCCAAATCTTGTGCTTGTTTCAATGCAGTTTGTAGTTGAGCAGAAATACCCTCTATCTGTTCAACTTGCTTCTGAATTGTTTGTTCCAAAGATTGAACTTTAGCTTCATAATTTTGTTTGGTAGACTCCCAATCTTTTTCAAACAAATCAGCCTCCACTTTAGCCTTTTGACTTGTTTCTTTAATTGCTTCTTCTCTAGCTTTCTTAATTGCTTCTTCCATTTCGTTAGGAAAGGTTGTAATTTTCTGTTGATATTCTGTAAATAAAGGTTGACGTTCTTTGAGGATTTTTTCTCGTTCTGCCCAATCTTTTTCTTTATGTTGGGTGTTTTCTTGTATTTCTCTTTCGGAATCGCGCTTTATCGCTTCGTAAGCATCTGTATTAAGTTTGCGAGTAGTTTCTAATTTATATTGATATTCGTCTGTTTCTAAAGAGCGTTGTTTGGCTAATGATTCGTTGTATGCTTGTAGCGCTTCTTCATACTCTGCTTGCTCTTTTTGCCATTCTTTACGCTTTTGGGTAATTTCTTTCTCTAGTGTTTCTCGCTTGCTTCTGATATCTTCTTCAAGGGTTTTTAACTTTTCTCGGTGTTCTTGAGTTAAGACATCTAAGGTATCTGCAACAATTCTAATTTGCTGAAGTTCTTGCAAATTTTGGGTGGCAATTTCTCTAGCTCGATTCAGTTCATCTAACTTAGAATTCTGTGTAGCTAACTTTTCAGATAGTTGATTGACAATGCTGCCAAACTCTAATTGCAAATCAGCTAAACCTTTCACAATACTATCAACTGTGTAGGTAGAAGCTGCTTCAAGTGTTTCTTTATTTTTCGCTTTTTCTGCTTCTTCTTGTTTGGTTGCTATTTTATTTTCTAGTTTTTTCCTATCAGCAATAATTTGCTGAAAGGCTTGCATTAGTTGTTGTTTGCTGTCTTTGACTGCTATGCTCATACTTGACTCCTATATGCAATGGTTTACTCTTTTTGCAAGGCATACTTTCTCTACGCAGACATCACGTTAGCCTTTAAATCAGCGTTTTTAACTCCGTGAAATTACTGAAAGTTTAATTCCAGTATTTTTGATGAGAAAATAAATTTAAAGCTATGTTTGCAAACAGGTTAATACGTGATGACTTTGGTTTGAAAAACTGACATGCTTGCTTTTTTAGATGTTTCTGGCTATTTTGCCAAAAAAATATTACTAGGAAAGTCGAAAATTGCAGAATATGTGCGTAGATAAGAAAAGCTTCATTTTCCTCGGTTGAGTTATATAGTACTTTTGTACTATATAAATTAACCCATTTTTTGAGACTTTTGTCAAGCAAGAGAGGAAAATTTTGACCAAACAAGGGGGAAGATCGGCGACAATACGCTTGGTGTTAATAGCACTTATATCATGTTCGCTTGATTACTTATTAAAACCGAAGAACCCCACCCCGCCAAAGCTACGCTTTTGCTCCCCTCCCCGTTCACGGGGAGGGGTTGGGGGTGGGGTGCAATAACTGCGGGAATTATAACTAATTATCCGAACTTGATATTACGCACTCGTTATCAGAAAACAAGACTTTGAGATTGCAACCGAAGCACTCCTACACAGTAAACTACTTCCAATGTAAAGACGTTCCGGCGGAACGTCTCTACGGCGGTTGCGGTGTTTTTATTATTATTTGTACCTATTTATGTAGAATGGGGATTGTTTTACTTTCGTAGGCGTTTTTAACAGAAAACCAGTTGCTAGCGATCGGCATTCTCCAACCAGTACCGAAAGCGCGATCGGTGATTTTTAAACCTGGGGGTGCTTGTCGTCGCTTAAATTCGGCACGCGCTACCATCTGAATTACTCGATCTACAATTTGGGCGTCGTGACCGGCGTCAACTATTTGTGTGGCTGATTGGTGGTTGTGAATTAAGCGTTGCAGAATGTCGTCTAATATCTCGTAAGGTGGTAGGGAATCTTGATCAACTTGACCTGGTTTGAGTTCAGCGCTGGGTGCTTTGGTGAGGACGTTTTCGGGAATTAGGGAGACGCGATTAATCGCGTCTGTACAAAAGTGGTGATTCAGCCAGTGGCAAATTGAATAAACGCGGGTTTTGGGGACATCGGCAATTACTGCCAATCCTCCATTCATATCACCGTAAAGGGTGCAGTAACCAACTGCCATTTCTGATTTGTTGCCGGTAGATAATAGGAGATAGCCGAATTTGTTGGCGATCGCCATCAATAAATTACCCCGAATCCGAGATTGAATATTCTCCTCAGCTAGCCCAAATTGCGTACCAGCAAACAAGTCTGCTAAGGTATTGTCATAGCCTTGCATTAACTGTCCGATGGGTAATGTGGTAGTTTTGATTCCCAGGCTTTCCCCCAATGCTAAGGCATCGGTGATGGAATGTTTGGAACTATAGGGTGAAGGCATCAGCACACCAAAGACATTATCTTTACCAAGTGCGGCAGTGGCGATCGCTGCGACTAATGAAGAATCAATTCCTCCACTTAAACCCAATACTACTTGAGAAAAGCGGCACTTTTGAGCATAATCTCGCACTCCCAAAACTAAGGCTTGCCAAATTTCTTCATCTTCATTATCATATTCAGCTACTACAGTAGTTTGTAATAAATCTCGCTGTACTTCGTCAAATTCAACTACTACTAAATCGGTTTCAAACCCACGAGCGCGACATACTAATTCACCTTTACGATTTAAAGCAAAACTTCTCCCATCAAAAATCAAATCATCATTTCCACCCACTTGATTGGCATAAATAATTGGTTGTTGAAAACGAGCTGCACTATGTCGCAACATCGTTTCTCTAAACTGCTGTTTATTAACGCTGTAGGGTGATGCTGACAAATTTACAATAAAATCTACACCCAAAATTGCTAAATCAGCAATCGGATTATTGGTGTAACTACGTTTACCCCAAAATTCTTCATCATTCCATAAATCTTCGCAAATAGTTACGCCAACATCAATATTATCTAAGGTAAAATAATTGGCTTGTAAACCCGGTTCAAAATAGCGACGTTCATCAAATACATCATAAGTTGGCAAAAGTCGCTTGTGAAAAATTTGTTTGATACCATTATCTAACAACGCCATGCTATTAAATAAAGGTTTACCACCATTATTTTCTGCTTGTAAATTTTCTTCAACTGTTCCGACTAATACGGCTAAATTTGGCGGTAAATCTTTAACTAATTGTTGCAGACTTATATGCATTGCCTCAATAAAGCTAGGATTTAATAATAAATCCCTTGGAGGATAGCCACATAAAGAAAGTTCTGGTGTTAACAGCAAACGCACATCTTTTGCGGCTGCTTGTTGTGCAGCACAAAGAATTTTGGCAGCGTTTCCTGGTAAGTCACCAATTATCGGATTAATTTGAGCGATCGCTATTTTCATTTTGGATTTGGGATTTAGGATTTTGAAACGCAGATGGACGCAGATGAACGCAGATAAGATTAAAAGAATTATTATCCGCGTTTATCCGCGTTTATCTGCGTTTGTAATTCTTCATTAGTTAAATAAAGACCAAAGGTTTATCTTTAAAGGGAGCAAATGCCTCTGCATCAAACTTATACAAACTAGCTGGACGACCGGCGCCGCGTGATATTTTAATTCCAGTATCGGATAAAAAACCTAATTTGAGTAGACGCGCTCGAAAATTAGAATAATCGGCAAAGTTATCTCCTAAAACTGTGGTGTATAGCTGATATAAATCATTTAAAGTAAATGTTTCTGGTAACACTTCAAAAGCTACCGGACTATACTCTAACTTATTTCGCAATCGTCTGTGTCCATAGGCTAAAACTTCTTTATGATCAAAGGCTAATTGCGGTACTTGCTTAACTGGATACCAAGCTATACCAGTTAATTTATCGGCAATTAATTCGGCTTCTTCAAAGCGAACAAGGGCAAAGTAGCTAACTGATAGATAGCGGACACCAAAGCTATCGATTGCTTCGCGGGGATCGCGATGGGGTCCACCAAAGGTATACAATTGCTCTAAATAGAGATTGTTGACTTTAATTTTCTCCGACATAATGCGATAAGCGGCATCTTCTAAAGATTCTCCTTGACGTACTAAAGTACCGGGAAGACTCCATTGATTTAAAAATGGCTCCTGTTGTCGCATTATTAATAAAACTAGTAGACGATTTTGAGCCGTATCTACAGAAAAAATTACATTGTCAACACCTACTTTAAAATCAGCCAAAGGTTGTTGATTTAATAGATTTGGAATTTTTTTTTGCTTGTATCCTGGCATTCGTACAAATGCTTTTGATGAATATAGTTAACAACAGGGGCAGTTAAAGCTTGAGGATCTTTATTTTCACGATACGCTGTTGAGGAAACATCTAGACCGATGAGGTTAGCGATCGCAATTTTTCCTCCCAGATGAAGCACCTCTGACAAACTAGACTCATCTATCGCATATCCCGGTCGCGGCACTACTAGTAATTGTACTTCTCGTAACAAATCTTCAATACTATACCAACGCGGCAGTTGATTTAGCAAATCTGAACCGATAACTAATGTTAATTCTGTGTCTTCACTTACATTGAGTTTCGCTTTTTCCACCGTTTCTAGTGTTCTAAAACTACTTAATTCTTGTTCTAAAATAATGTTACGCCGTGGCGGACACATATCAGCAATCAGCAATCTTAACATCGCAACTCGATGTTCTAAAGGTGTTTGATGCGATTTAAAGGGATTATTTGCTGCCCAAACTACCACGCGATCGTAATGTTCAGATAACCAATTTAAAATTGTTTGATGTCCAGCAGTTGGTGGATCGGCACTTGTACCAAATAAAGCAATCTTCAACATTTTGGTTTTTAGATTTTGGATTAGTCAAGAGTCAACAGTCAATAGTCAACAGTCAATAGTCAGGATTCTCCCTGTCTCCCTGTCTCCCTGTCTCCTTGTCTCCTTGTCTCCTTGTCTCCCCCTCTCCCCTAGTCTGCTGGGTAAGTTTTTCTAACTCGCTGGAAATTTCTACTTGTACGGAAACAGGATGATTTAATTGTCTGGTTTCTTGGGGTAAACTCGCGACGGTCGCGGTGGTACGTTGGCGAATTTCTGCTAAACTTTCTGATGCTTGCATTCGTTTACCGTCTTTAAACATTAATTCTAATAAAGGTTGTTCTGTGGTGTGGCTTTCATCTGCTAATCCCAAGCGATCGCTTTTCACTTTGCCTTGATCAAAGGAGCGAAAAATCTGTTTGCGTCCCGGATAAGTGATTTTGCCGCTAGACTGTTTCATCACGGGGATGCCATCAATTTCTACTAATTTATAAACTCCATTTACAGGGGAACCGGTAACTAGTCGCGTTCCCAATCCATAACCGTCAATTTGGGCACCATTGGCTTTAAGTCTGGCAATTTCCCACTCATCCAAGTCACCACTAGCGAAAATCGACACATCAGGAAGAAGCGATCGCACTTCTCGTGATAAATTAACTAAATCCCCAGAATCTAACCTCACTCCTGCTAGTTTCATTTCCCCTGAATTGACTTTTTGGGCTAACTTTTTGGCAGCAGCGATTGTATCGTAAGTATCAATTAACAATGGTGCATCCGGAAAATATCGATGAAATACTGTAAATGCTTCTTCTTCGCTGCCTGCCATTGCCGATAAAGCCATGACTAAGGCGTGAGCCATTGTACCACTTGGCTTTTGTTTTAGTTGTAGTGCCGCTAACACATTAGAAGTAGCATCTAATCCACCTGCTAAGGCTGCCCGTGCTGCCCACAAAGAGCCTTGGGGACTAAATGCCCGTCTTGTACCAAATTCTAGTAAGGTGGCTTTCTCGCCTGCGATATCGCGAATACGTGCAGCTTTTGTGGCAATTAATGTTTGATAATTAATGGTATTTAACAGGTAAGTTTCTACTAATTGTGCTTGCCAAAGTGGTGCTTCTACACGTAACAAAGTTTCATTAGCAAATACCGCTGTACCTTCTGGCACTGCCCACACATCGCCGGTAAAACGTCCTTCAAGAAGCAATGACCAAAAGCGATCGCTTGCACTCTCAAAAATCCCCGTCTCTTGCAAAGCTGCCACTTGAGAGGAACTAAAGCGGAATTTTTCTAAATATTCCAGCGCTTGCGCTAAACCCATCGCAATTAAATAGCCAAAACCTTCCGGCAAGCGTCTCACAGACAATTCAAAGCTTGCTGATGATTGTTCTACACTTTCACCTGTGTAACAAGCTGCCATTGTTAGCTGGTATAGATCAGTCAGCAAACTGTAATCAGTCGCAGAGATATTCAACTCTTGACTCTCTTGCTGAGTATTGGTATATGCACAGTCCAGGTTTGGCAAAGTTATCATGCTGACACGCCTTTACAAGAATGCTTTTATTTATGGTAGATTTTACCATAAATAATGTCAAGTGCCACAGGACTTATGCCAGAAGAGTGCTTGAAATCAGGTTGTAGCGGTCAAATTAATACTATATTTATCAATTAGTTCATATTTATTTATAGTAATTGTGATAAATAATCACAGGTTTGTAACTCACTTTTCAATATTTAACAGTAGAGAAGTAAGGAGTGGAACGTCTTGAAGATAAATTTTTAATTTATTGTTATAAGTTACAATCGTAATTAAAGGGCAAAGTTTAATTTTTTTATATAAAGTATTGCAACGACACCTGAAGAAACATTGCGTAGCTTGTCAATATATTGAGAGTGTGAGCCATCTGAGAATATGAGAATTAGACTAGATACATCGAAATTAAAAACACTGGCAAAAAAGGAGAATTTAATATGATGGCTATCTCCAATATGTTAGCGAAGATTACCCAGTATATTTCTGAAGCAGCGATGCGGATTTTTGGTCCTAATGATGATGCTTATCCCGTTATTGGTATACAACCCTTTACAGGTGAACCTTACAATGAAAAGGAAGGTGAAACCGACAGTTGGTAAATCATGATATGAAACGTGTCAATCAAAGTCAAAGTCGGTGGAAAAGTAAGCTCCACCGACTTTTTTTGTTGGGAGTTGGTTGATGGTTGTTGGTTGATAGTTGTTGGTTGATGGTTGTTGGTTGTTAATCACTATCCACTATCCACTATCCACTAACAACTTCTCATTGTTATTATAAATGTTATAAAATCATTAATATTTACTAGAGCGTGAAAGAAGCGATCGCCTGGATACTCTTTTAATAATGCTGGCTGTGGTAAGTCCTAACTATAGGCTTTATTTATCCCTAGTGCAAAAAATACGCTGGGGATAAATTTAGCATCTCAAACTAAACATTCCCTAGCTTTGCTAGAGAACCAAAAACTAGGAACACTTCAACAATGTTTTGGAAATTGATAGTTAGTGCTTTACTATTGCCCAGTTGCTTGGGATTTGAGACAGCAACAGCACATTTAGTAAATAAAGTTCAAAACCAGCCACAGCCTCAAGAATCAGCATTGCCATTTACTTCCACACTCGCAAATCAAAGTGAAGAAGATGTATCAATTCAGGACAATTTGGAAACTGATACAACCCAAGTAAAACAGACCAAATACGAGTATTATCAACGCATCCATCAACAGCGTCTTCGTCGTTATAGACAAAAGCTGCGTTCTCACAGCTATCGACGTCATCGCAGGTATAATCAAAACCGCTTTTACTATCGTCAAAATCGTCACCCCAGACGACATTACTATAGATACCAGCGTCATCGCAGGTATAATCAAAACCGCGTTTACTATCGTCAAAATCGTCACCCCAGACGACATTACTACAGATACCAGCGTCAATATCAACCCCAAAATTATCACAGACGACACAACTACAGATGCCAATATTATAGTCATGGCAGATGTTACAACTAATGCGGGTAACTAAAAAAACCTCTGCGTAAGTCTGCGATTACTCTGCGTTTAAAAATCCTATTTATTCTCAACCCAGTAACTGAATTAACACAAAAGCAAAAGCCGCACTACCCAGAGGAACTGTTAAATTGTCAACTCCCAAGAAAGAAAAAGCTTCTAAAGCAGTAGCTACCAAAGCAACTAGCAGTGATACCAACCAAGTTTGCCACACATTGCCCAGTGTGAAGAGTAAAATCAAACTACAGACAATATAGCTGACAATCGCCATCGTCAAAGAGCCTTCCCAGCTTTTTTGCCCCCCAAACACTTGATATTTATGTTTGCCAAATCGCTGTCCAATCAGCGCTGCTAATCCATCTCCCCATGCCATTATTAAAATGCCGATCGCTGCGTATTGAGGTTGTTGCAAGTACCAGAAGCAAGCAACTAAAACACCTACACTAACAGCATAAAAAAATGTCCCCAAACTTTGGCGTCCGACACTATTAATACCTGGGAGAATCGGAAATACATAGGACAATAAGGTGACAGCACTCGCTAAAATTGAAGCTGTAATGCCCACACTGGCAGGGAAATTTAGTAACCAAGCAAATAAAATCACATTGCCAGTGCCAATATGAACGATTTTCCGCAAAAGTTCTGCATCGCTATTGACAAAACGATTTGTCAACCACGCAATCAGGAGGATGAGTAACACCCAAACGGCAGCGATCGCAACTTGCAGCGACAAAGAAGAACTTAACTGTAAATCAAAAAATGAAGTTAACAATACAACAATATGAAAAATGTTGGCGCTTATTATAAATGTATAAGATTTAGGTTACTGTGATGAAATTATTATTTATTTGGTTAATTAAAGGTTATCGCCTTTTCATATCACCGCTGTTTCCCCCAACTTGTCGGTTTCAGCCAACTTGTTCAATGTATGCTATTGAAGCAATTGAGCGATTTGGGGTTCTGCGGGGTACGAGTATGGCAATTTGGCGGATTTTGCGCTGTCATCCCTTTCATCCCGGTGGATACGATCCTGTTCCAGAGAGGGGGAGAGGGGGACAAGGGGACAAGGGGACAAGGGGACAAGGGGGAGAATAATAATAACTCTTGACTTTTGACCCTTGACTATTGACTATTGACTGCTAATTAAAATGCGCCCTTATCATCAAGTACTAATTATCGAATGTGGTGAACCGTTGGTAAAGATTCCTTTAGAATTGTTTGCAGTGGAATCTCCCCATCCTTATGAAAAGCTAGGCGCCCCTTATGGGGAACATTCTCCTTATTTTCTCCGCGAAAGCTTGATTGACAGCTTGATAGAAGCGCAAAATCACTTACAGCTAATATATCCAAATTGGCAGATTCAAATTTTTGATGCTTATCGCCCGGTAGCTGTGCAACAGTTTATGGTAGATTACAGTTTTGCCCAAGCGCTGCGAGAAAGGGGATTAATTGAGGCAGAGTTGTCAGCAACTAAACGCCAAGAGATTTGGGAAGCGGTTTATGAAATTTGGGCTGTACCCAGTTTAGATGAAAAAACTCCGCCTCCCCACAGTACCGGTGCCGCCGTGGATGTGACGTTGGTAGATAAGAATGGACGAGTAGTTAATATGGGTTCACCGATTGATGAAATGTCAGAGCGATCGCTTCCCAATTACTTTGCTAATAACAGCGAACTCGAAGCACAACAATATCACGCTCATCGTCAACTGTTGCATGATGTAATGTTAAAAGCCGGATTTCAACGCAATCCTAGAGAATGGTGGCATTTTTCTTCAGGAGATCAGATGTATTGCTGGTTGAATAATCAATTGATACCAGCTCGTTATGGACGTGTTGTATAGCTGCCAATCCTGCCCAGAACTGAAGTTTAGGGCTAATAGCCAAAGTCTACTAAAGTAGACTGAATATGTGTAAATCATTTAGTCCACTTTCAGTGGACTTATGCTATGAGGCTTAGACTTTAGTCTAAGGCGGATGCGAACGTGTTATAGAATTAAAAGTGCTACTTAGCACTCTACGCATCTTGAGGATTAAGCTCAGTCATCACTTTAGTGGTATAAGTGCCAATGGGACTCCAAAGTAAATAAGGAACCAGTAATAGTGCTGCCCAACCAGAGACGGGTAAAACTGCGATCGCTAAAATAACACTTATAACAAAGCCGATGGCACCAATAATTGTACCGATTTTCAGGCTGCGGAGTCTAAACATTACAGGTGTGTAGGCGATGGTAGCAATTTCTAAAAGTAGGTATAAACCCATTCGTAACCATGTTTCGGTAGTTCCGGGGCTTTTTTCCCAAACAATATAAGCTGACCAAGCACCGCAGATAAATATTACAGTCCAAATAAGTGGAATTGCTACCTCAAAAGTTAGCCATCTCGGTCTTTGTAAGCTTTTAAACCATCTGCGATCGCTTGGGGTAATAATATTTGCAGCTAGCGCAACTACAAAAGCCACACCTCCAATCACCATCCAAGATTTAATCATGCCTCACATCCCTGGCGTTTATACTCATATCGCGCCTTATATTGCGATTTTGCCAATTTACTTGTAATTCCTCATCATCCCTGAGAGCGAACATCGGAGTATTGAATTTATGCCGCAACTATCTTCGCGACAGATGTGTGTGGCAATATGGGGGTAATTGGTTCTAGCCAAATAACATTCAAGCCGCACTGAGCGTTGATGCTCTTGCTATGAGAAGCCCATGAAGCAATTTAAAATCATTATTGAAAAGCATTCAGATGGATATGTTGCCTATCCAGTTGGTGTTGTGGGAGCAGTTGTTGGTCAGGGTGATACCTACGAAGAAGCCTTAGCCGATGTGAAGTCGGCAATTGCTTGTTATATCGAAGTCTTCGGTAAGGACATTCTTGACGATATACCTTCCGTCGAAGTTTTCATCGCTGAGGCAGGGATTGCTGTTTAATGGCGAAATTTCCGGTAGATGCCCCACAGCGTCGAGTAATTGCAGCGTTTGAGTTACTGGGTTTTGTAGTGGTTCGTGAACGTGAGCATATAGTTATGAAAAGAGAGAACGAAGATGGCACGGAAACACCATTAGTCATGCCGAACCACTCCAAAATCAAAAGTGGCACTCTCAGGGCAGTCTGCACACAAGTTGGTGTTTCGAGGGAAGAATTCTTAAACGCCTACAATCAGATTTGACTCGTCTTTGTTTTAATTAAACTAACCCAGAACGCAGTGCGACAACTGCTGCTTGCACGCGATCGCATTAGTTCTATGAACTGGGCAGTGCCAAATAGTTTCACGGTGGTGGATGACGACCCAGTAGTTCTTCTTCTGCTCGGATTGCCAGCATGGTTGCCCGATTTAAATCGAGTGCTTCAACCATTGCTCGTCCCGTAGCAGTCAATCCAACCACCCTTACTCCATCCCAACGAAAATTTTCCTTCCAGGTCTGTTGACGAGGATTGAAAACGGTAACAATTTCACCTGTTTGTGAATCCTCAAGTTCCTGACGCGCACCCTTACGGAGTGAGCATGATACACAAGCAAGTGCTAAATTGTCAGAAGTGGTCAAGCCACCTCCTACAACAGGAATGATGTGGTCGATATGGAAAGTAGCAACTTGCCCCACCTGGGAAATGCTGCAATATTCGCAGCGATTGTCGGCTCTTTGAATCACCAATCGACGAAGAGAAGCTGGAATCGTTGTCATTTAGGCTTGCTTCATCACTCGTGTTGAGCGCAAACGCAATAAGGATAGGAATTCTACCAGTTCCACAAGTCCCTCCGCTTCCTGTCGCTCTGCCTGAGACAACGTATTTCCTTCATCTTGACAATCCAGTAGAAATTGCAAGCGTGCTTGAACCGCTTGGGGAAGCTGGAATCGGGTCAGTTCAATGGGAATCTCGATAATTTCGGGCATAGAGCAATCGGATCAACCTGCAACCTTGTCATAAGCTTAGTTTAATCGAAAGTTTTAGAGTAGTGCAGCGCACTTTCTTTTAATTACACTAACCCAGAACGCAGTGCCACAACTGCTGCTTGCACGCGATCGTCAACTGCTAATTTGTTCATAATCCCTCGGACGTGAGTTTTTATCGTGTTGGGACTCAGATAAAGTCTTTCGGCAATTTGGGGATTGCTTAATCCGTCTACCATCAGTTTCAAAACCTCTAACTCGCGTCCTGATAAATTTGCTGTATTACCTGTGGGGGAAGGGGGTTTAAGATTTTCAATTACTTGTCTGGCAATTTGCGGATCGAGATAAGCTGCACCTTCAACCGCAGCTGCGATCGCATTCAACAACCGCTCGACACTCGCCCCTTTGATACAATAAGCATCAGCACCGCTAGATAACGCGGCAATAATTTCTGTCTCTGTTTTGTGAGATGTCAGCATCACCACATGGGTTTCTGGTAATGCTGCTTTGATTTGCTGTGTTGCCGCAATTCCATCCAATCGCGGTAAACCAATATCCATTACCACCAAATCAGGTTTGAGTTTCAGTGCAGCTTGCACACCTAAATAACCATCTTCCGCTTGTCCGACAATTTCCAACTGAGGATGACCCATTAACGACTGTTCTAATCCGAGTTGCATCATCGGATCGTCTTCAACAATTAATATTCGTAAAGGTGCAGCACCGGTCGGCAGATTGAACGAAGAGACTGTATTTGAAGACATTTTTTGTGTGTTGGCTGTTAGTGGATGGTGGATAGTGGTTGGTGGATAGGGGATAGGGGATAGTGGTTGGTGGATAGTGGTTGGTGGTTAGTGGTTAGTAGCAAAGAATAAAATAACCAACAAGCAACAAGCAAC
The DNA here is from genome assembly GCF_000582685.1 of [Scytonema hofmanni] UTEX 2349. Lineage (GTDB taxonomy): Bacteria > Cyanobacteriota > Cyanobacteriia > Cyanobacteriales > Nostocaceae > Hassallia > Hassallia hofmanni. Next base: position 734,504 of record NZ_KK073769.1, on the reverse strand, counting down.
AACCATCAACCAACCACTATCAACCATCAACCAACCACTATCAACTATCAACCAACAACCAACTCCTAACCCCTTATTCTTCCACGCGATAACCCAGTTCTGCCAAACTGACGCGAGACTGACGCCATTTTGGTTGAACTTTGACGAATAATTCTAGATAGACTTTGCCGGCAATTAGCTTTTGGATTTGTTCGCGAGCTGCACTACCTATAGCTTTGAGCATAGCTCCACCTTTACCGATGAGAATACCTTTTTGGGAATCTCGTTCAACGTTGATGGTTGCGAGTACACGAGTGATAGCTGGTGTTTCTTCCACTTTGTCAATAGCGATCGCTACCGAATGGGGAACTTCTTCACGAGTTAACAACAAAATCTGTTCTCGAATCAATTCCCCCATAATAAAACGTTCCGGTTGGTCAGTTACCAAGTCGGGTGGATAGTATAATGGTCCTAGTTCTAAATCTTCAATTAATAAATGTTGCAGTTCTGGCAATCCCGTCCCTGTTTTGGCGGAAAATTTTACTGTTTGCCATTCAAAGGATTGTGCTAATTTACTGTAACTATCGTCTATAAGCTGAGAATCTTTCGGCTGTTGATCGATTTTGTTCACACCCAAAATTACAGGTGTTTCGCTTTTAATCAATAAATCGGCAATATAGCGATCGCCTGTACCACAACTCGTTGAGCCATCCACCACAAAAAGCACTACATCCACCGATTCAATCGCTATTTTCGCATTTCTCACCAGCACTTCCCCTAATTGATGATGGGGTTTGTGAATTCCTGGTGTATCAACAAATATTAACTGCGCTTCTGGTGTCGTTAAAATGCCTCGCAAACGATTGCGTGTAGTTTGCGCTATTGGAGAAGTTATGGCTATTTTTTGCCCTACTAATTGATTCATCAACGTAGATTTACCGACATTTGGACGACCAATAATGCCGATAAAACCCGATTTGAACTCAGGAGGAGCCTGAGGGACAGTTACTTCTCCTAAAAAAGATAAGGTGTAATTATCAATACTTGTTACCTTTGGCTCCACCATCATAATTTATATATATGATAAGTTAATTTTATTGCACACAAAACAAACATAAAAACACAATCGAAAATTTCGACCATTGCCTTTACTTAAGTTTAATTTACTACTAATTATATTTTCCGGAGCATAATGTGACAAAAAATATGCGAGAACAAAAATCCATTGGGATTTTGACTAGTACAGCTAGCTCTAATTAAATTATTGCAGGCTATGACCAATTAGGTTGAGAAATTTGAGCCAATTTTGATTCAGATTCCCGACTTGTAAGAGGTTGTCGGGAATCTAACTCCTCAGTTCTAACTGATAACTCCCATCACAAACTCACCTTGATTCACAGCTTGATTGCTAGAAGTATCATAAACTAGTCCATCTTGTTCACAGCAGACATCAATTACAAAAGGTAACTTACCCTCTTTATTAAAACTGAGAATTTGATAAAGTCGTTCTCCAGCTTTGACTTCACTACCCAATTCTACCCTTGATTGAATCATTCCCCCGTAGGAAGCGTAATATTTTATCACATTACTTCTATTTCTAAAACACATTTCCTGAGAAATGCTTTCATCCAAAGTTAAATCAAGTTGCAAAACACCTTTTTTAATTAAATAATTTTTTATACCACGTACACCTTTAGTAACTGAATCAGGAATCATCTGCATTCCCGTACCCAGTTCGAGTGTCCAAGCTTCCACATCAAACTTAATATTTCTACCAAGTTGTTGAAAACAATCTTCCAGCGCTAACCAAGGTTTGATAAAAGCTTCATCAAAAGCATCACCATCGTATTTGTCAAGTAAAAATCCGTCTTTTAGTAAAAAGTATTTGGCGCTTTCTTGCCGATTTCGGAAATAATAAAGGTAATTTATGCCTTGATTGGAAGCACTGTGTAAATCAATTAAGTAGTCTGCATCTAAACTGAGAGATTGTAATTGATAGCGGAACCGCTCAGTATAAGGTACGCTACCAGGAGAATTAATTTTCTCTAAAAGTTCTCTAAACTTATCCTTGATACTGCCCAGATAATTCTGTCTGACAACCTCAACATCAAAATCAAGTTGAGATTTAGCAAAAGCCATTAAATCATCAGTTGCCTTTTCATAATCCCAAAAAATGCGATTCCAATCCTTCGCTTCATAAACGCAATATCTACCAGAAGAAAAAACATGCGATCGCTCATTAGTTCCCATCGGATTACAAACCGGAACCAGCCAAATTTCCCCAGCTAAATCGGTATCATTTATAGTCTGTAAAAACGAAATAAACTGGTGAATAACAGCATTACCAGCAATTTCCGCACCATGCAGATTTGATTGAATGTAAACCTTCTTACCAGCATTAGCGCCAATAAACTTGTAAACTTGTAGCGATAAAACATCACCACTAGCCATTTGTCGAAGTGGAATGGTAGAAATAGCAGGAAGCATGGTAATATCTGGCTTTAAGTTTACAAATCCGAAATTGGGAATTAGACACCAGAATCAGTGTCCATACTTTAAACGCCTGCTTTTAAGTATGGGGTTCCCTTTCCCCTTTCCCCCTTCCCCCTCTTTTTTATGTTCCCGGTAAATTCCGCAACCGCTCATCTAGATGAGTGCGGTCAGCCAAAACCTTCAATAATGGACCGTGGGAAGTAAATTCTACAACACTCACCGACCCAACTGGACATCCCAAACGAAAGCGAAAGCGTCCCACATCAATTCCCAACAGACTACACAGCATAATTCTGATAGTTGCCTTATGAGAAACAATTAACACATTGCCATCGCTATAAAGCTGCTTAATTTCTTCAATAACCTGAGTAGCACGAGAAGCGATCGCAACAGCCATTTCTCCACCAGTCGGCGCATACCACGCCGGATCTGCTAACCAGCGGATATAATCATCGTGAAATTCCATAGTAACCGCTTCTGGTGTGCTTCCTTCCCACTTACCGTAGTGAATTTCCTTTAAACCATCCCGCAGCTGTGGTTGTATTTCTACAGCTTCACACAAAGGTCTTGCAGTTGCCAAAGTTCTGTGCATAGGACTGCAAAAAATTGCTTCCCAAGGAGTAGAACTGTATGCAGAAGCAAAACATGAAGCCATTTCCATCCCATCTGGGGTAAGTTCTGGATCTAGCGAACCGCAAAAAGCATTATTGCGACTCCATTCTGTTTGTCCGTGACGCAGGAAATAAAGAGTTAGGGTCATGGGATTTTGGATTTTAGATTGTTATGCAGGGCGGATATCCATAACTGTAGTCAGAAACAGAATATCGCTAATATATTGAACAAAGTGCTAATCATAGATTTACATATCATCACAAATGGTTACAACAGCAGTCAATCCCTATCTTGATGGAAACTTTGCACCAGTACACAAAGAAATCACCACTGACACGCTGAAAGTCATTGGTGAACTACCTCCCGACTTATCGGGGATGTTCGTGCGAAATGGTCCCAATCCGCAATGGACACCCATCGGACAGTATCATTGGTTTGATGGCGATGGAATGTTGCATGGTGTGCGAATTAGCAACGGTAAAGCTACTTATCGCAACCGCTACGTGCAAACAAAAGGATGGCAAATAGAACATGAAGCAGGTAAAGCTGTGTGGAGTGGCATCTTAGAACCGTCGCAGAAAGATAATCCCCACAATTTCTACAAAAATACTGCTAATACTGCTTTAACTTGGCACGCAGGTCAATTTTTAGCGCTGTGGGAAGGTGGTGCGCCTCACGTCATCAAAGTTCCCAATTTAGATACAATTGGCGAATATACTTATAATGGTAAGCTAAAATCAGCTTTTACGGCACATCCAAAGGTAGACCCAGTAACGGGTGAGATGATGTTTTTTGGCTACTCCTTCGCACTACCATATCTGCAATATAGTGTAGTTTCTGCGTCGGGTGAACTATTGCGGACAGTACCGATTGATTTACCGATGGCAGTAATGATGCATGATTTTGCCATCACCGAAAATTATACAATTTTTATGGATTTGCCCTTGACTTTTAGCATCGAACGGATGCAAAAGGGAGAACCGACGATGATGTTTGAGAGCGATCGCCCCAGTCGTTTTGGTATTATCCCACGTCACGGCGACAACAGCAACATCCGCTGGTTTGAAAGTCCCGCTTGCTTCGTCTCTCATACCCTCAATGCCTATGAGGAGGGGAATGAAGTAGTGCTTATTGGATGCCGTGTGACTTCTACGATGCTAGGATTCTCTCAGGCATCCCATGATCCCGAGGCAGATATTCCCCGCCTATACCGTTGGCGGTTTAACCTCACTACCGGCACTGTGCGGGAAGAGATGCTGGACGATGTGCCTGGGGAATTCCCGCGAGTGAATGAAAATCTGTTGGGGCGAAAAATGCGGTACGGGTATACAGCAAAAATCACACCTAGTACCGTGCTGCTGTTCGATGGTTTGATTAAGTATGACTTCAGCAGTGGTAAATCCGAAACCCACGAATTCGGACAAGGACGCTATGGTGGTGAAGCGATTTTTGTTCCTTCTCCCAATGCTACATCAGAAGATGAAGGCTGGCTGATAACTTTTGTTCACGATACCACAGAAGATACATCTGAACTCGTGGTAGTCAATGCCCAAGATGTAAATGCCGAACCTGTAGCGCGTGTGTTAATTCCGCAACGTGTCCCTTACGGTTTTCACGCTGCCTGGGTTTCTGAAGAACAGTTGAGCGCTTAAAGAACCCCACCCCCTAACCCCCTCCCCGCTTGCGGGGAGGGGGAATTTATTTCATAAACGAAATTATTTATGGATAATTTGTTAATTCTTGAATTAGCAATTCAGGTGTAATAATTTGCGGAATTGTAACCGGAAAATCTTGAGGATTGCGAGTAACAATTGCATCCAATTGATTAACTACAGCACAGCTGTATTGAATAGCATCTTCAAAATCCCTAAAGTTGGCAGTTAGTGCCATTGCGATCGCTGCTTCATTAACAGTAGCAATTTGACAGAAGGTGGCTAATCGTCTTAAATAATTGACAGTCCAATCTCGACCTCTTCCCCTACGGATGATGTAATATAAATCACCAAAAGTTGAAGCTGAAACATAACCTTCAACCTGCCGTTGTTCAACCAGTAATAAAACTTGTTCGCTTGCTTCCCAAAAAGGTTCTCTTTCAAGGGCATCATCGACAATAATATTTGTATCTAGCAAGACTTTCACAGGTTATGTTTCTCCTTCAAAGCTTCCCACCTAGCTTCATCTGGATCAAAGTCTGCTGGAACAGGTGGAGCATTTTCAAATAAATCCTGAAATGCTTTTACCTTAGATTTTCTCTTTGGTGTCTCTGGTTGTGACTCGGTTTCGGTATCTGTGGAACTCGCACTCTCAACTGCTTGCAAGACAATCACTTCCACGTCTCCAGGAGGCATTTTCACAGGTTCCGCAATTATTAAATTACCTGCATCGTCAATTTTTCCCTTAAATTTGTAAGCTTGCATATTTTTACTCCTTGTTTATTTCTAGGATAAAGCTTTACAGGTGAAGAAATTCGTGTAGACTGATGCCAGAATAGCTTTTTCTGGTGTTGTGATCGCAAAAAAGCGCTAAAAGTGCGATCACTCTGCTGTAAAAAATATTTACAATAACTCTTCACTAGATTTTTTATAATCTAACAGAATATACTGAAAGTTTTCCCTACCTCAAAATAAATATGAGTAACTACTCAGATTTTTCTCCACATGGCTATCAAATCATCAGCGAACTGGGACGAAATCGAGAGGGGGGACGGATAACTTGGCTGGCATCAAATATTAACACAGGTAAACAGGTTGTACTGAAGCAGTTTTGCTTTGCCCAAGCTGGTTCTACTTGGTAGGCTTACAAGAAAGGCAGAAGTTCGAGGGCAGAAGGCACTTATGTTAGGAGTATCAATAAAAACTTACTTTGTGGGTTTAAAGCCCAGTTGAAACAAATAATTATACTCAAGATGGCTTGCACGGACGGTATAAAACGTCCTTGTTTCAATCCCACTATGAGTAAGGGTGGGTTGCCTTCTGCCTTCTGCCTTCTGAAGACACCTACCAGCGAGAAATTGAAGTTTTGCGGGGACTAAACCATCCCGGTATTCCTAGCTATTTGGGGTCTTTTACCACACCCGATGGCTTTTGTATGATTCAAAAATATATTAACGCTCCATCATTAGGTGTACAGCGCAACTTTTCACCAGAAGAAATTAAGGAAATTGCAGTCAAAGCACTAGAGATTTTGGTTTATTTACAAAATCGCACTCCGTCAGTTATTCATCGGGATATTAAACCAGAAAATATTTTAGTAAATGAGCAACTTGAAGTTTATCTAATTGATTTTGGCTTTGCCAGAATTGGCAGTCAAGAAGTATTTGGTAGTAGTGTATTCAAAGCTACTCCCGGTTTTCTTCCGCCAGAGCAAATGCGCCAGCCGACCGAAGCATCTGACTTGTATGGTTTAGGAGCAACCTTAATTTGTCTGCTTACAGGTGTCAAGTCTGCGGAAATTCAAAATTTAACTACTCATGATGACCCTTATCTGATTAACTTTCGGCATTTATTACCTCAATTAAATTTGGGTTTTATTCAATGGCTAGAAAAGATGGTGCAACCGCGACAAAGCAACCGCTTTGCAAATGCAAAAACAGCACTCAAAGCACTAAAAGCATTAGATTCACAGGATATTATCCGTCAGCCAAATGTTGAGTTAAGTACAACAAGGCTGAACTTTCAAGCGACTAGATTGGGTGAAGAGTTGTGGCAAACAATTACTATCAATAACTCAGTACCCGAAACACATTTGCAAGGTAGATGGGAAGTTGCACCTCATCCTCACGACCCACCACACACACCAGATTCCCACGCTTGGATTTCTGTGACACCTGCTAAGTTTATCGGCAATTATGTTGAGTGTTCTATCCAAGTTGATACGAGTAAATTAATGGCAGATAAGTTGTATAAACGTCAGCTTTTCTTGCATACAAATGCATACCCAGATATTCATATTGTCAACCTTGAAGTATCAACTGCTCCTCTGCCAATTGAGCGCCGAAAAATAGCCTATGCTAATCTTATTTGGCTGTTTTTAATTTGTGAGATAGCAACTATGGGTATAGCCTGGGTTGTGCCTGTGATTGCTGCGAAGGGTGTCGTGGGTTTTACTTTCGCTCCCGATTTAAATTGGGAGTCAGCCGAAAAAGCGGCTGCGTCTGGGACTTTTGTTGGCATTGCAATCGGGGCTGCGCTTTCATCTATAATTTGTCCTGTATATATCTTGTGGAAAAAGTTTAAAAAGGATTATGTGGACATTAACGAAGTTGCAAGTTCGGGTGCATTTGCACTTATAGCTATGGCTGTAGTTGGGTTAATTATTGGAACTGTAGTTGGATCTATAGCTCAACCTAGTCCGATTAATTTGATAGAAATTTTTTGGGTGGTTTATGCGACAGGGTTATTAGCTGCCATACCGACGGTTCTAATTGGGTGTGTAATATTTGGTGTAATTTGGCTGTTTGATGATACATATTTGCCATTAACCGCAGGCTTGGGCGTTAGTGTAGGTGTGGGTTTCATTATCGGATTTCATAACCCCTACATCCTGTTAGCACTAGCCGGAACCGCATTACCTCTTTTTACCATGCTGTTTTATCCACAATTCAAACACCGCAGACTCATTGCAAAATACCGGAAATCTGAGCAACATTTAATTCAGCCATAAAAGTAGACTTTTCTGGATAAAACTGAAGTAACCTAAACTTAGATATGAACTTCAAGGAGTGGAGAAGATGTTGTTGGAATTAAAGCGCATCCAAGTTCCACCGGGACAAAGAGTGCTGCTGAAAGATGTAACCTGGCAAGAATTCAAAACAATTCTCGAAGATTTAGGAGAACACCGTGCAGCCAGAATTGCATACGACAGGGGAATACTAGAAATTATGGCACCATTGCCAGAACATGAAGACGATAAAGAAATAATTAGCGATTTAGTCAAAGCGCTTCTGGAAGAACTCGATATTGAGTTTAGATGTCTTGGTTCTACGACTTTCAAAAATGAAGTAATGGCTCAAGGTATAGAACCCGATCAATGTTTTTATATAAAAAACGAGTCCAAGATTCGCGGAAAAAAACGACTAGATTTAACAATAGATCCCCCTCCAGATTTAGCATTAGAAGTTGATATAACTTCACGCACTCATCCTAATATTTATCAAGCATTAAAAGTTCCGGAACTTTGGCGTTTTGAAAAAGGTAAGTTACAAATTAATATACTGCAAGATGGAACTTATGTAGAGTCTCAACAAAGCTTAAATTTTCCCCGATTTGCGCTGATTGAGGTGATTCCTCAATATCTTCAGCAAAGTACAACAGCAGGTAGAAATGCAACCCTCAAAGCTTTTCGCCTTTGGGTGCGACAACAGATGCAAGAGTAATGAGATATGAGGTTCTTGGTTGAGTGAAGTACAGAACAAAACCTCACCCCCAACCCCTCTCCTTACTAAGGAGAGGGGAGATAAAGCGCAGCTTTATCGGGGTGAGGTTAAGTTGTACTTCACTCAACCGAAAACCGCTATATTATTTCCTTAAATCCTGTATATTCTGGGCTATATTTTCCAAAACTACAGGCAAATTAGCATACACATCATTATTTGTAAATCTAAGAAACTTAATTCCTGCTGATTCTATAAACTCTTGTCTTGCCTTATCGTACTCAGCAGCCCCATTTATAAAATGACTTTCACCATCAATTTCTATCGCTAACTTCAATTCAGGACTGTAAAAATTTATAACAAACTTATCTACACTATATTGTCTGCGAAACTTGCAGTTTTCAAGTTGCCTATCTCTAAGTTTATCCCAAATAAGTTTCTCAGCTTTTGTTATATTTTGGCGTAATTGTCTTCTTTTATCTTTTTCCGAATTTTGATTATAAAGTTGAGTCATTTTGACTTTGATATTTTTAAACTTGTAAAAATTCCGGTTCCCTCTCCTTTATAAGGAGAGGGTTAGGGTGAGGTAAGCGCGAGAACTATAAATCTTTATATTGCCCATAATATAATAACCTCACCCTGCCCTTCGGGCATCCCTCTCCTTGTTAAGGAGAGGGAAAAAGACTACGCGCTAAAGTACTTCGCTACTGGGTGATAGCAAATAATCGCTGTTGTAGACTGTTCTGGATAAATCTGCTCACTTTCATCCATGTGCATCTTAATCCTGTCAGTTTCCAACAACTCCAGTTGCTTGTACTGATCCTGCATATTCGGACAAGCCGGATAGCCAAAACTATACCGCGAACCGCGATATCTCTGCGCCAAAATATCCCGAATATTATCGGGTTCATCAGCCACAAAGCCCAATTCCCGGCGAATTCGAGCGTGTGTCCACTCAGCCAAAGCTTCCGCTACCTGCACCGCCAAGCCGTGAAAATACAGATAATCAGTGTATTGATTAGCGGCAAATAACTTCTGAGCAAACTCCGTCGCAACCTCACCCACAGTCACCGCTTGCATGGGAAACACATCAATAATTCCCGACTCCTTCGGCGCAAAGAAATCTGCAATACAAAGTCTCCTCAAAGACTTCTGCCTCGGAAACTCAAAACTAGCTCTTACCTCTGCGTTCTCTGCGTCTCTGCGGTCATAAACATACAGCGTATTCCCCTCAGCCTGACAAGGAAAATACCCATAAATCACCTGTGGATGCAACAAATTCTCCTCAATAATTCGCTGCTTCCAACTATCCAAAATCGGATACACCTTCTCATTCAAAAAAGCCTGATATTCCTCCTTAGATTGTTCCTTTGGCTTGCGGAATTGCCATTGTCCCGCAATCAAAGCTTGCAAATCTAAATAAGAGAATATCTCCTCCAAAGAAATATCACTAGGCTGCAATAACTGTGTTCCCCAAAAAGGTGGCGTCGGACGTTCAATATCCACCGTCACAGCTTCAGAACGACGAGTATCTATTACCTTAGGTTCATCAGTTTCTTCTTTGGCTTTCTCTTCTGCTACTTTATGCCCATTTTCTAACTCTTGTACAGCTTCATTCAAAAATCCCTGCAAATTATCCCAATCTCCTTGGGATTTTGCGGGCATTAATTTATCCATGAAATGCAAGTCAGAAAATGCATCTTTGCCGTAAACAACTTTACCCTTGTAAGCATTTTGACAATCTTCATGGACAAACTTCGGTGTCAACGCTGCACCACCTAAAATTACGGGTACAGTAATTCCCTTTTCGTTGAAAACCTGCAAATTATCCTTCATAAACGCGGTAGATTTCACCAGCAAACCACTCATGGCAATACAATCAGCTTGATACTTCTCGTATGCTTCAATGATATTTTCCACTGGTTGCTTAATTCCCAAATTAATCACCTTGTAACCGTTATTTGACAAGATGATATCCACCAGGTTTTTCCCAATGTCGTGAACATCGCCTTTTACAGTAGCGATAATAAACGTTCCCTTGGCATTATTGCCTGATTCTGATTTCTCCATGAACGGTTCTAAAAAAGCAACTGCCGCTTTCATAGTTTCCGCAGATTGTAATACGAAAGGTAGCTGCATTTGCCCGGAACCGAACAATTCACCAACAACTTTCATCCCATCGAGCAAAAAGACGTTTATAATCTGTAAGGGGGGATAGTTCTCTAAAGCCTTTTGCAGATGTTCCTCTAAACCAATGCGTTCACCGTCGATGATGTGACGCTTGAGACGTTCTTCAATGGGCAGACTTTCATCCAAAGAACGATCGCGTTTAGTTGTGACTCCTTCAAATAATGTTGTCAGTTCTCCCAAGGGATCATAAACGCAGACATCACCTTCAAACCTCCGGCGATCGTAAATCAACTCAAGGCAAACTTCTTGATGGCGTTGCTCAATCTTAGATAGTGGTAAAATCTTGTTAGGACTAACGATCGCCGCATCCATTCCCGCAGTCATTGCTTCATGCAAAAACATCGAGTTCAACACCACCCGCGCTGCTGGGTTTAAACCGAAGGAAATATTCGATACACCCAAAATTACATGGCTTCCCGGCAATTCTTGACGAATGCGCCGAATCGCTTCTATTGTCCCTTTTGCGTTTTCTCGATCTTCTTCAATCCCCGTAGAAATTGGTAGAGCTAAAGTATCAAAGAATATTTCTGTACCCGGAATGCCGAATTCTACAGCTTGACGATAAGCACGTTGAGCAATTTGGAATTTTTTCTCAGCAGTTCTCGCCATGCCATCTTCATCGATAGTGCCAATGACTACGCCAGCACCATACTTCTTCGCCAATTCCAACACCTTCAAGAAACGCGGTTCACCGTCTTCATAATTGGTGGAATTGAGCAAACACTTACCGCCGGCAACCTTTAAACCCGCCTCCATTTTTTCCCATTCGGTGGAGTCGAGCATCAATGGCAATGTAACATTATTGACAATGCGCGAAACTAATTCGTGCATATCTCGTTCGCCATTACGTCCCACGTAATCGACGTTGACATCGAGGATGTGTGCGCCTTCTTTGACCTGCGCTCTCGCCATTGAAACGAGTCCATCCCAATCTTCCGCGTTTAGCAAATCGCGGCACTTTTTAGAACCGCTAGCGTTGAGACGTTCGCCGACAATCAAGAACGAGTTATCTTGGTCGTAGGCTTGAGTGCTGTAAATTGATGCTGCTGCTGGTTCAAGTTCCGGATGTCTAACTTTGGGCTTTAATTCTTTAGCAATTTCTGCCATTTGTTGAATGTGTTCTGGACGCGTCCCACAGCAACCCCCAATCACTTGGACACCCAAATCTTCAACAAAATGCATCAAAGACATCCGTAATTCCATCGGTGTCAGACGGTAGTGTGCTTGACCACCGACGTTTTCCGGCAAACCCGCGTTGGGAATACAGGAAACGATAAAAGGCGAATGTTCCGAGAGATATTTGATGTGTGGTTTCATCAAATCTGGACCAGTAGCGCAGTTCAGACCGAGAATGTCAATTTTATACGGTTCCAAAATGGTGACAACGGCGTTAATTTCCGTCCCGACCAACATTGTCCCCATCGTTTCCATTGTCACAGAAACCATCACCGGACGGCGATCGCCTTTTTTGACAAAAACTTCTTCAATTGCATTCAGCGCAGCTTTGATTTGCAGCACATCTTGGCAAGTTTCAACAATAAACAAATCGACACCACCATCCCACAGTCCTTCTGCTTGTTCGGCAAAAGACGCTTTCATCGTGTCAAAGTCAATATGTCCTAAGGTAGGTAATTTTGTTGTCGGTCCCATCGAACCCGCAACAAATCGGGGTTTCTCTGGAGTGGAAAATTCAGCAGCAACACTTTTCGCTAATTCTGCGGCTGTTTTAGTTAGGTAATATGCCTGGTCTGCCAGGTCATATTCGGCAAGTACAATTGAGGCACTACCAAAAGTGTCAGTCTCGATGACATCTGCACCGGCAGCGAGAAAATCGCGGTGAACTTTGGCAACAGCTTCAGGTTTAGTGTGGACGAGATATTCGTTACAACCTTCATACTGAGCACCACCGAAATCCTCAGCCGTGAGATTTTGCGTTTGCAAGTTCGTTCCCATCGCTCCATCAAAGACGAGAACGGGACGGTCTGGACTGTGCAAGCGTTCTAGAAAGGAATGAGTCATATTTTCCTAGAAGAATTTACATAAGTCGAGTGATACTCTACTTAATTTAATATTTTCCTCAATTTCTCGCCTTTCGGGAGTATTTATTCAAAACAACTATGTATAAAGATTGTGTAAATTAGGTGTAATATACATCCTCTGTGTTCTCTGCTACGAGTGCGGTTCGTTATTTAACTCCGCCGCAAAGTATCCTAGCAAGCTATTTTTCATTAAAATCAAGATATTAAGATTATTTTCATTATTTAAAATTAATGAACTTTAAGGACTGGGCGACCAGAGTAATGCTAATTTCTCTGATATTCGTCGCTTTCATAGTAGCGCTGCTTGCCGGGAGAGCCACACAACTACAAAATAATACACCAGAAAGGGCGTTGGCGCAGCCTAACCCAGGCATCGCTTCTTGGAATCAATATCCAAATGGACAAATTCCAGCATCACAAAAGCCAAGCAACGCTGCAAATCCTCCCAAATCTCTGTTCAAAACCACTGCGGCTTTTACAAAGTACAGACCCAGATATGAGATTGCTTGGGCAAATCCAAGCAACTACGGAGAGCGTTATACCAAAGACGTTAATGGCATATCTGTCAATAATCTACCAATTATAGTCCTTCATGAAACTTCTAATTCTGCTCAGAGTGCCATTTATTTTTTTCAAAGACCACATACCGACGAAAATGTGCAAGCGAGTTACCATGCGATAATTAAGCTAGATGGAACAGTTATTTATACAGTCCCACCAAATAAACGCGCTTTTGGTGCAGCTAATTCAGTGTTTGACAGTGCTAACGGTTCCGAAAGCGTGAAAACTAATTTGAATTTACCACCATCTGTAAATAACTTTGCTTATCACGTTTCTTTAGAAACCCCCCTAGATGGTTGGACTAACACAGAACCAATTCATAGCGGTTATACTGATGCTCAATATTATTCTTTGGCTTGGTTAATTGCTCAAAGTGATGTTCCAGACCATCGCATTACCACCCATCGTCTAATAGATCGTTCCGGAACACGAATCGACCCCAGAAGTTTTGATGCTCAGAAGTTTCTCAACTTACTACATAAGTTTCGTCAAATAAACTAACAACAAGAAACAATACAGCAGATTGCATTGTTATTAAATACACGTAGAGACGTAGCAGTGCTACGTCTCTACAGGGTTTTGGGTTTTACACATTTGCCTCATTTACCTGAAATCTGCTGTCTTTATGTTTTCTGTATTGCTATTAAATACACGTAGAGACGTAGCAGTGCCAATACGGTTCGGATAAGATTTTTTGATGAAAATTATAGATCACAAAGACGCGATAAATCGCCGTCTTTACAATAAGAAGCCCTTTGTAGAGACGGCGATTTATCGCGTCTCCTGCCCTAACCGAACCGTATTGGTAGCAGTGCTACGTCTCTACAGGGTTTTGGGTTTTACACATTTGCCTTATTTACCTGAAAACTGCTGTATCTATTCTTCAAATGCCTGCAATAAAATCCCTAAAATTTTATCAACTTCTTTAATATAGTATTCAACAGAATCTATATACACAGTCGTTTCTTCTATAAATAAAAACTTCCAATTAGTACCGCTAGTAACAGAGCCATAAATTCGCACTTTCTCACTTCCTTGAGCTTGATTGAATAATTGTGCTGCTATCATTGCTGCAACGCATTGACCAAGACCACCATTAATATCTTCTTTTTTTGCCTCGAAAATAAACATTACAGGTGCCGAAATAAATAACTGTTCTCTTGAACCGCTGAGGATATAATCGCAAAAGCCTTGTAAACCTTTTGTTGAATCGACATTAAATTCATTACCAGAAAATAAAGATATTTTATTGCTTAATAACTTTCTTACATCCGCTAAGATTGGTGCGATCAAAAACTCGGAGCGAGCTTTTTCCGTTCCAATCGAAATTGCTAAAGGAATATAGTCACTCAAGATTATTTTTAAAATATCTGATGGTGGAACTGGGATGACATCAGCAAATAAATCACCAGTTTCATCAATTGTTAAATTAAAGCTTTTTTGCGCCTTGGAAAGAGTAAAATCGCTGTACGCCATTTTTCTATTATGAAAACTGAAAAATATTTTGATTGTTTATAGCGTTTCCTAATCTGCTGAGGTACAAATTTATCTGCGTCCATCTGCGTTTATCTATCTTCATCTGCGGTTAATTCAATATTCTGTACCTCATGAATATAAAAATCGCTATAACAACAAATAAAAATATATCTGAAAAATGCTTATAATTCAATGCGGTTCAGTTAAGGATTTTCAGTACTGATTTTAGACCTGTAGAGACGCGAAATTTCGCGTCTCTACACTGGTATTTTGGGCTTAACTGAACTGTATTGGCTTATAATTCCAAAGCTGACCTTAGGCAAACATTCACCTGATTAATCGCTTCAGCAGAAAGAGAACCCAGCTTTCTGATAATCATCGTCTTGTTCAAAGTAAAAATTGATTCACAGCGGACTACAGACTCAACTCTAATACCTGCACCAGTAATTTCCTCTCCCGTTATCAAGTATTGCGTTGCTGTTAGAAGACGATTAGTATTAGAGGTGCAAGGCACAACCATTAGATCATCAAGAATTTGATTCAACTGATCTGTTGAAACGACTACAGCAGGGCGAATTTTAAGCTGTTGAAACTGAGTCGAAGGCATTGGCATCCGACATAATACCACATCACCGCGCTGTAAGTTCATCAGCAAAGATTTTGTCATAAATATCATTCTCAGCGCTTAACCAATCCTGATAAGCTTGAGATTCTATCGGATAACCAGATTTTTTAGCACTTTGAAGAGAAACAGCAAAATCCAGCAACGCTGATAACTGCTCATCGTTGAATTGCTCAATTATGCTTTCTAGTTCTTTACGAATGTTCATGGCATTTCCCATTGCTAACTACTTTCAATTTATGCGTCCAAAAGCTGCGTTTGACTAAAACTATAAATTGTTTGCGTCTTCAGTTGTTCGCAACAAATCGATGAAGGTAAAGTTCCAGGAGCAAAGGTTTGCCGATCGCATTGGACTTGCAAATGACTCAAAGGATCAATCCCTGGAGAAATCAGAAATTCAAACCTCTCTATATAAGGTAAAGTGGTTAAATTGTCAAGAATTTGACCGATCGCCTGCACATAAGGATGACTATTTTGCTGATACCAATCAGGTGCAGCCAGTTGCGCTTGATCCAAACCCAAATGTACAGTTAAAGATGGTTTGTCAAACAAGGCGATCGCTAACGGACGCGCTTCTTCTTGCAACAATAAATCATGGCTTTTCGCTAAATGACGCAGTTTCTCTAAACGTTCATAACGTTCGGTTACAGCTTCTGGGTCATCTTGCCAATGAATCGCTACCGTTACCAAATACGTCTGTAACAGCATGTGATCCAGCTTTTTCGCCTTTGTTGCCAGATAATAAGAATTGTAATCGGTTGCCTCAATCAACAGCGGTACGCGATCGACTACTTCCAACCCGTAACCCTTGACTCCAGCAATTTTCCTCGGGTTATTGGTAATTAGGCGAATCTTATGGACGCCCAAATCCATCAACATTTGCGCTCCCATCCCATAATCTCGCAAATCGGCAGGAAAACCCAAACGCTCGTTTGCCTCGACCGTATCCAGTCCCATATCCTGCAAGCTGTAAGCCTTCAACTTATTAATCAAGCCGATGCCCCGTCCTTCTTGACGCAGGTATACTACGACACCTTTGCCTGCTTGCTCAATCATTTTCAGAGCGGCTTGTAGTTGCAGCTGACAATCACAGCGCAGAGAACCTAAAGCGTCACCTGTCAAGCATTCTGAATGCATTCGCACCATTACAGGTTCATCTTTAAAGGTAGCTGGATCGCCTTTGACAACCGCTACGTGTTCAGTATTGTCAATGCTATGGCGGTAGCCATAAATTTCAAATTGTCCGAATTGGCTCGGTAATTTTGTCACTACTTCACGATAAACCAAGCGATCGTGTTTGAGACGATAACTGATTAAATCGGCAATGCTAATAATTTTCAGTTTATGATGTTTAGCATACTCAAATAACTGAGGCAATCGCGCCATTGATCCATCGGGGTTTTGAATTTCACAAATTACCCCAGCTGGATATAGCCCAGATAATCGAGCTAAATCAACCCCAGCTTCTGTATGTCCAGCGCGTTTTAATACACCGCCTTCCTTAGCCCGAATCGGGAAAATATGACCGGGACGACGCAAATCTGAAGGCTGTGCCGCAGGATTTAGGGTAACTTGAATAGTACGGGCGCGGTCTTCTGCGGAAATGCCGGTACTGACACCTAAATGAGGACCAGCATCAATGCTGACAGTGAAGGCAGTTTGATTAGTGTCTGTAATATTGCTTACCATTAATGGTAAATCAAGTTCATCAAGGCGATCGCCTGTCATCGCCAAACAAATCAGCCCTCGCGCTTCTACCGCCATAAAATTAATCATATCCGGGGTAGCAAACTGAGCAGCGCAAATCAAATCGCCTTCATTTTCTCGATTTTCATCATCTACTACCACCACCGAGCGACCGGCTTTCAGGTCTGCTAAAGCGGCATCAATCAAGTCAAATTCAAAAGCTGGGGATGTGGTCTGAGACTGCAACACAGAGTATTTCCAACGACCAAATAAATGTAAATTTTTTTAACAAAACCTACTTTTCGATTGTACAACCTTTATGGGGGAATGGAGCAGGGGAAGATGGGGAGATGAGGGAGATGAGGGAGATGAGGGAGATGGAGAGACAAACTCCCCCTGCCTCCTTGTCCCCTTGTCCCCCTTGTCTCCTTGTCCCCTTGTCCCCCTTGTCCCCCACTCCAGTTTTCAAACGAGCGATCGCATAACTAACGCGAATGGGCGCATTTAGTTGATGATAGTTGATAGCCAATAACGAATTTAATCATTTATCGGATAAGGATTTCATATCATGGGCAATTTAAGACGCGTACCCGTTGGCATTGTTGGCGCGTCAGGCTACGGCGGAGTACAGTTAGTTCGACTACTGATGGATCATCCAGAAGTAGAAGTTGTTTATTTAGGTGGTGAAAGTAGCGCTGGCAAACCCTTTGGCGAACTTTACCCTCATTTGGCTCATGCAGTTAATCTACCAGTTGAGGAGGTAGATCCAGAAATTATCGGCGATCGCACTGAAGTGGTGTTTCTGTCTCTTCCAAATGGTCTGGCTTGCGAAATGGCTCCAAAACTGTTGGAAAAAGGATGTAAAGTACTCGATCTTAGTGCAGATTACCGGTTTAGTGACTTGACAACTTACACAACTTGGTATGGGAAACAGAGAAACGATAATGCCACAGCGGTTACAGCAGTTTATGGCTTACCAGAATTGTATCGCGATCGCATTGCCGAAGCGCAGTTAATTGGTTGTCCCGGCTGCTATCCTACCGCTAGCCTCCTCGCACTTTCGCCACTTTTGAAGCAAGGTTTAATCGTCCCAGAAACCGCCATTGTCGATGCTAAGTCTGGCACCTCCGGCGGCGGACGGCAAGCGAAAATAAACTTATTGTTAGCGGAAGCAGACAACTCTCTAGGAGCATACAATGTCGCCCGTCACCGCCACACCCCGGAAATTGAGCAAATTTGCAGTGATTTGGCGGGGCATGAAGTTATGATTCAATTTACACCCCACCTCATCCCAATGGTGCGGGGTATTTTAGCAACCGTATACGCTACCCTCCGCGATCCGGGCTTAGTGCGAGACGACTTAATTACTATATTTAGAGCCTTTTACCGTAACTCTCCTTGGGTGAGAATTTGCGAAAGTGGCGAATATCCGCAAACGAAATGGGCTTGCGGTAGTAATATGTGTTATGTCGGTTTAGAAGTTGACCCGCGCACCGGTCGCGTCATTGTGATGTCAGCAATTGATAACTTAATTAAAGGTCAGGCGGGTCAAGCTATCCAATGTATGAACATTATGATGGGTTGGGACGAAACCTTAGGATTACCCAAATTGGGATTTTATCCTTAGTCTTGATTGATGGGATTTTGGGCTTATATCATGATAATAAAGTAAAGACGTTCCGCCATAATAAAGTAGAGACGTTCCGGCGGAACGTCTCTACGACGGTTGCGACGTTTTTATTACTGTTAATTAAACCGACATGATATATAGCGCTTCTCAGTTGGGTGCAATACATCAAAGAATTAAGGAAACGCAGATGAACGCAGATGGACGCAGATAAATCTGTATTTGATTCAAACGAGAAGCGCTATATATTATTTGTCCAAGGAACACAATTGATGATTTTTGTTGACAAATCTATTTTACACAGGCGTGAAAATTAACCCCAAAACCTTTGTAGAGACGTAGCACTGCTACGTCTCTAGATTTTCTACACCGATCGCTATTTTCTCTCCCGCGCATACCTTGGACGACAGGGATTTCCCCAACAAACTTGCCCTGGGGGCATGTCACTTAAAACACTGCTACGGGCGCCAATTACGGAATTAGCGCCAATTGTCACTCCTGGGGCAACAAAACAATCTGTTGTTACCCATGCTCCATTACCAATGGTGATAATTGCTGTTTTCAGTCCAAAGGCTGGATCTTTGATGTCATGAGTACCAGTACACAGATAACTTTTCTGGGAAATTACGCAGTGTGAGCCGATATGGATTTCATCAAGACTGTATAAAACAACATCATCACCAATCCAGCTATAATCGCCAATACTGATTTTCCAGGGGTAAGTGAAACGGGCAGTAGGACGAATTAATACACCTTTGCCGACTTTTGCCCCAAACAGGCGGAGTATCGCGCAACGGAGATTACTGAGGGGTTGAGGAGTAAGTGGAAAGGCGATCGCTTGTACAAACCACCAAAATAAAATATACCAACCCAGACGACCCCGATCAAACCAGGATTGGTCATACTTGCGTAAATCTACAAAAGGTTCTGCATCAACTATCGACGGTTGTTTAGTCACATTCAACTCAGACATTAAATTTTAGATTGGGAATTGGGCATTGGTAATTGGTAATTACAGGATATTTCAGGTAAATGAGGTACATGCATAAAACCCAAAACCCTGTAGAGACGTTCCGCCGGAACGTCTCTACGTGTATTCAATAAAAACGCAATCTGCTATAATTCCCCTTGTCCCCAGTTCCTTAAATTGCAGTTTGTTGAATTTCCGGTGTCAGGGATGGTGGCGCCACTTTGGGAACGCTGGTAGTATTTAGTTGCCCGCCACAACTACGTAATTCGTAGAGTTTCACGCCAATTTGGTATTCATATTGACTCAATAAGCGGGCGTAAGTATATCCAGCTTTGCCATCCAAAAAGCCGCGCTGAATAATGTAGAACAAAATAAACCGCAAAAATGGTTTAAACGGCAGACGCACCCAGATTTTTTTCAAAAAGCGCTTGCGCTGCACTGCATCACCAAATAAATTTGCGCTAATAGTGCCGCTGTCATCTTTACCTGTGAGAATATTCAAATAAACACGCGCTTCCCAGTTGGAATAACGATTATGTCTTTCTAACCAGTGGAACAAATCGCGGAAGTCTTCATGAAGCATATCGTTTTTCAGATAGCCGACTTTTCCCTCTAAAATAACGTGTTCGTGGACTTCGTTGTCACCAGTATTGGGAATATCCTCAGTGTTGAGATTTTCGTAGCGACCCTTGGCGTGCTTAAATAAACGCAGGTTCCAATCAGGATATTTACCACCGTGGCGAATCCATTTACCTAAGAAAAATACTCGGCGGTTGAGGTAATAACCATTGTGTTCATCATCTTCAATTGCTTGAGCAATTTCTGACCAGAGTTCGGGGGTGATGCGCTCATCACAATCGACAATTAGCACCCATTCATTACGGAAAGTTAGATTTTCTAAAGACCAGTTTTTCTTTTTGGGCCAGCGTCCATTAAAATGGAACTGCACGAGGTTTGCGCCGTAACTTTTAATAATTTCCTCGCTCTTATCGGTACTTTGAGAGTCTACAACAAATACTTCATCGGCAACAGCAACGCTAGCGAGGCAAGCGGGTAAGTTTACTTGTTCGTTTTTTGCCGGAATTAATACGGTAACTGGTATTTTTGATGACATATTAAGTAATTATTTCTATTTCTTATTTGATGACGATAAAAGACCCTGAATAGCTGCATTTAAGTAACCAATCTGACCGTAGGCATATACAAATTTGTCAAAGCGTTCTGCTGGGTCACTAAAATGTTGCAATGATTTATACAAGCCGCGTAAAAACTTTTCGCTGCCGCGCTGCAATTGACCGATACCGGCTTTACCCGCAAGTTGTTCTCGATAGCACTCACTGATACCTTGCCACCAGCCTCGGTTTAAAAACCAGGAGCGTTTGAGACGTTCTGGAGCGACATTGTGGGCAACTAGAGCATCGGGAAGATAAGCAACTTGCCAACCGCGTTGAAGGGCAAGTTCTGTCATTTGCAGTTCTTCATTAGATAATAGGTTTTTGCCGACTCGACCGAGATGAGGGTCAAAACCGCCAATTTCGTTGAGGAAACTGCGGCGGATTGAGTAATTTAAGCCTCTGGGAGTTAAACCTGGCTGTTCGATGTAGACGATGCTGTCACCTAAATCGTATGCTCCCAAATTGCTAGCTAGTCCGGGAGATAGCCAGCGTGGTTGTTGGATTCCTGGAGACCATAATAAAGTGACTTTGCCACCAGCGATCGCGATCTTACAGTTATTTTCATAGGCAGAATACAATATTTGCAACCAGCGATCGCACGCTACTGCATCGTCATCCAAATAAGCGATAATTTCCCCCCTAGATTCTTTGGCACCTGTGTTGCGAGCGACAGATAAACCAAGAACCGGTTCAAAGACGTACTTTAAACGCGGATCGGATAACCTTTGTTTTACAACTTCGGATGTGCGATCGCTTGAGTTATTATCGACCACCACCACCTCAAAGTCAGCGGCAAACTCTTGCGCCAAAAGGCTATCTATAGCAGCACCTAAATAGGTTTCTCGATTGTGAGTACAGATAATGGCGGAAATTAGCGGATCTGACATAGAAATTGTTGGTAGTTAGTTGTTGGTAGTTAGTTGTTGGTAGTTAGTTGTTGGTAGTTAGTTGTTGGTAGTTAGTTGTTAGTTGTTGGTTGTTAGTTGTTGGTTTTTCAGCAGTAACTCCCAACTTTGCCCCTTTTAACTCCTACTCCGTTCTCCTAACCACTAACCACTATCCACTATCCACTAACCACCAACCACTATCCACTAACTAATTAAATCCAACTGCTTGCTCTTGTGCTAAATCTATACCAAAAATTCCTGACTCACCAACCGAGTTTTTTCGGAAATAATCCTTAAAAGTTCATGTTTGTTGAATATGGCTGTGTAAAACTACCAGAGTTTCCGCTAGTTGACTAAGCCTAGTTTCTAGGTATTGCTTGCGTCCTAGTAGTTGGCGTAACTTTTGGTAACGAGCGATCGCCATACTGACATTCGGCACTTGATCGGCTGGACAGGGACGCGACCAAACCTGACCGGAGGAATCTAAACCGCAAAGTCGATAGCCTGTACGCGCTGATTGATGAGATATATTTTCTTGAGCCGCGCAAATTTCTTCTACATAATCCATCAAGCGATCGACTTCCGCATGACGCAGCGTTGCGGTTCCCCCCGGTTCGCTTTCTCGTGACACAGACTCCAACCAGCCATTGACAATGGGACCTTCTATATAAACATCTTGAATTTGTTTGACAATTTTTTGCAACTCTTTTTGCCAAAGTGAAACGCTTTCCTGAATTTCTTGCAATAAATTAAGTGCTAATGCTGGATTAGCTGCGTTGCGATGGCTTGTGAAACTGGGAGTTTTGAACTTGGGTAGTGCCGGCGATCTCCCATCGCTGTCTTGTGTGGGAAAGGTTTGCACAGAGTTATTTTGATTGTATTGACTCTCAAATTCTGTGTCAAACTCAGGTGCGTCTGCTTCAGTCACATCTTCTTTTGATGAAACAGCATCTGCTGTAGCTTCGCCATTTCCAACGCTGATCCGAAAAGAGAAAGACTGCTTTGTAGAACTAGCTTCAGCGGAGGCAGTGCCGTTAGTTCCCAAATCGTGTAGAGTTGCCTCAATGCGTTTTAAGCCTGCTTTCATAAAAAATTACCTGACTTATCCTGTCCCCAGTGGTGTTCTAATGATTGAGAAGTGTCTTAATGGGAAGGGAGAGCTCGCAAAAACCCTTTTTCGCTCTTCCTTTTGATGCTGGTGCTAATTTTATCTGTTAAAAGTTATTTAGTACCAAAAATCCCACTTTGGCAGTGAAAAAATTCTGGTAAGAAATTGCCACCCTATTTAATTAAAGATACTAAGGAAAAAGCTTTGGGTAAAGTCATCCTCGTAACTGGACCTGCACGATCTGGTAAAAGTGAATGGGCAGAAACTCTGGCAATGCAGTCAGGCAAAGCAGTTGTTTACGTTGCAACTGCCACGCAAAACTCAGCGGATGCAGAGTGGAATCAACGCATTGCACAACACCAAAAACGCCGTCTTGAAGACTGGGTAACACTGGAAGTACCGACGGAATTATCTGCTACGCTTGCGGATGCTCAACCAAATATCTGCCTGTTGGTAGATTCTTTAGGAACTTGGGTAGCTAATCTACTCTCTCAGGAGGATGCAATTTGGGAAAACACGGTTACAGAATTATTAGAAACGGTGGATTTGGTTGCGGCTGATATGATATTTGTGGCGGAAGAAACAGGTTGGGGTGTAGTGCCTGCTTATCCGGTTGGGAGAAATTTTCGCGATCGCCTGGGTTCTTTAATCCGCCAGTTAAGTACGGCTTGCGATACTGTTTATTTAGTCACAGGTGGTCATGTTCTTAATCTGTGCGTTCTTGGTATCCCGTTACCACCAAAATCTTAATTTAAAATTAAGTATTCAAAATTAGAAATCCGATCTCGCAAGTTTGTTTAAGATTGTGATATGGCAACCAAACAGGAAGTAAAACAATACCTTGCTTACTGGTTTCAGTTAGGCAAAAAGTTGATGACAAATAATGGTTCGGCAAGTCTGTTGCCCCAACCAGTAATTCAAGGCGATCGCTACAGTGACGAATTTGAAACGACATGGCAGCAAATTATCTCACAAGATTCAGGTGACTGTTACTTAGAGGGTACGCAAGAAACCATCGCACAGTTGCTGACACCGAGTTGGGAAATAAGTAACTGCGGTCGCTGTACGATGCCAGTACCTGTGCGAAGCTTGGGAATGCCACCTGAGTTATGTCCGTGCAATGATTTAGCCAATTGGCCCAATACAGAATTACCACTGCCGCGATCGCCAGTCAATAATACTGAACAATTAACGGCAATTTGCGATCGCTTAAATAATGTTTCGTCTACAAACAAATAACTTGTTCTGCCCAGAAGGGTAAACAATTGTAACCAAATTACTCATTATTCATCATGCATTGAGCCGTAGAACCGGATAACAATGTTACAAGCATCAAATAAAATATTGACCCTAGATGAATTTCTGGCACTATCAGAAACTAAGCCAAGCTTAGAGTACATCGACGGTCAAATCATTCAAAAACCCATGCCTCAAGGAAAACATAGCACTATTCAAGGAGAACTTTGTCCCACAATCAATTCTGTTGTCAAAGTACAAAAAATGGGTTGGGCTTTTCCAGAATTGCGTTATACTTTTGGAAGACGTTCTATAGTTCCCGATGTTGCTGTATTCTCTTGGGCAAGGCTTCCTGTAGACGAAAATGGTGATATTGCCAATACATTTGCCGCAGCACCTGACTGGATAATCGAAATTCTTCCCTCAGAACAAAGCCATACAAAAGTTATAAAAAAAATCTTACACGCTCTTAACCACGGAACTCAAATGGGTTGGTTAATTGACCCTGATGAGCGATTCATTGCCGCTTATCCTGCGGGACAACAACCTTTACCTTTTGAGGAAATTGATGGTGTTTTGCCGGTGCCAGATTTCTGTCAGGGGTTACAGTTGAAGGTCAGTGATATTTTTGGGGGGTTAAAGGTGACTCTGTAATAGATAGTCAATGTAGAGACGTTCCGGCGGAACGTCTTTACAAAAAACAGGGTGTGGGGTGTAGAGTGTGGGGTGTAGGTATTAAATAAAAACTTACTTTGTGAGTTTAAAGCTCAGTTTAAAAAAGATGTTTTTACTCATACGCAAAGCGCTCCTAAAAACAGTGTCCTTGTTACAATCCCACGTTTTAAAACGTGGGTTCCCCACGAGCGCCACCCCCCACACCCTACCCCCTTTGAAATTACAAGTAATTTGCCGAGCTTAATATTTTACACTGGCTGTGGCTTAGGTTTGATTTTAATTTAAGTTAATTTACTTACAGATTAAATCCGAAATATTACATATAGCATTTAATAACTGTGTAGAGATGCGTGGTTATCTCTACATATTTATTACGCCATATTCAACACTTTCCTTAACACCGCTTGGTCTTCTGACTTCGCTTTTAAGCGACCATTTTCGATATCTCGAATCCAACTTTGGCTTTTACCTGTCAACTTTGCTAACTCTCTTTGGGAGAGATTCAAATTTTTTCGTCCTTGTAAAATCTGTTCCCCAAGCAAATCGCCGGTAGTTTTGATCTTTTTTCTGGTAGTAACACTTTGTCGCCGATTTTTTTCAGATTTCGGAATTGGTTGCTGCCATTCTAGAGGTAGTTCAAAGGACAAAATTCGAGCGTTCATCAGCAAATTCCACTTCCCACGGGGACCTGTATCTGTCAAGCGAGTGTCAGCACCACCGTCAGTAGTCCAAAATTCTAATGCTTCTTCTGGATCTTCGGGAATATCAATCAACTTTGCCCACAAAGGTTGAATTAGTGGTGGATAAGTAATCGGGTCGAAAACTGCTTTGATTCCATAATGATGGAGAATTTCCAAATCGCTTTCAAAAGTTCGCAACAAGCGCTTGCGTTCTTCGCGATGTCTGGTTGCGTGGTTCACTTTTTCCTCACCGTAAGCAACTTTCAGCAAGGTGGGAATGGTGATGCGTTGTTCTGTACCCATTTTAGTTTTAAACAGCAGCCATAACATTAATCGGGCTGTGCCTTCATGTTGTTGCCAAATGCTCATGATTGTGGTTAACAAAGATTTGGGCAGACTGCGATATTGATAAAATGCAGTTCGCTCTTTGCATCCTTGTTTATTTAAGAAATATCGTGTCCAAATGCCAGCTTTGACTTTAAAAGTTAGCCCGACTAGATATTTGCACCCCCGATTATCTTCTTGAAAATAGTGCTGAATGTCTATTATGTGCCACAAGCGACTGCCTGTAACTGAAAAGCCTTTGACTCGACCTTGTTGGGGCCAATCAATGGTAGCAATTAGCGAGCAAGCTTGCAGTACAATATTTTTCATCAGAGCGAGTTTGGCGTTTTTACTCAAGTCTTTGCGTTTCTCTAACCCTAAATATTTCTCGATTTGGCGATCGTCGATGGCAAACTCTTGCTCCCAAGGTTGATCGCAAGCTGTAGCATAAGCGGCAAAAATGAGATGAATGCAAGCAGCTCTAATATCAAGTGCTTCAATTGCTTGTAAATTTGTTGCGCGATCATTAACAGAAGGACTATCGCTTACTTTAAATGGATCGCTAATGTGAAATGCGATCGCTCCTTTACCTTGATTAACTTGTCTGCCATAACACAAGAAACCTTGTTCATCGATTTGCCAAGGTAAAGATGTTCGCTGTGCCAAAACGTTGCAAGCTTCCCAAATCACCATTGCTGATGCAAACGGGTTATTTTTGCCATTGGCAAACAAATCTAAACTTGTAGCATCTCTAGGTTCAGCTTTGCATCTTCCCTTTTTCGCTTGCCAAGGAATCGGTGATTTTGTCGGACAGGCAATCACGCATTGCGGTTCAGGGTAATAACCTTCGCAATTGTTACAAAGACTAGGGTCAATCCAATATTCATCGTTCTCTATTTTAATCGCACCTGTGGGACATTGAGGACGGCAGTTATCACATCCAACGCAACTGTTGTTAGGAATTGTATAAGGCATACGGCAATTGCCACTCTACTCGCTCTCGATATCTGGCTCAAGTCTAAGAATGGACGTATTTACTTTCTTTAATCCTCACCACCACACCACAATATTTCCCTTGCAAGAATATTATTTTCTTGCCAAATTAATCAACGAACATTCATATTCAGTACTTTGTATCCAACTGAATGCTATAAACGCTTTTAAATAAAGCCTAATATTACTTACTTATTTATTAAATATATCTTTCACCAATCTGAAATTAACCTTGTTCATAACGATCTAATAAATATTTTTTAATATCTTACATCATCGAATATATAAAAACATTTACTTGCTGAACACAATAAAAATTCATAATTGTTATTGACGAACATTTAGCTTTTGAATGATAGGTTTTATCTGGGTTATTAATATTATTAATATTTGAATTGAGTAATTGTTTTGTTAGCTAATTTACAGTTATTAATAACAAATTAAATGTGTTGAATTGATGTAAATAGTCAAAAACGTGATATTGAACTTGTATTTAGTTATGTAGGCGATCGCTTAATGGGACTTAGACAAAAAAATCACAAAAGTCCCTTAAATGTATATACAGAAAGACTTTGACATCGTTTTGCTTTATTTGTTGATATATCTTAGGTCATTTTTGAGCATAAGAGTGTATTTCCTTAACCCTGCATGGCTTTGAACCTTGTTTGTCACTCAAAAATGTTTAAGTCCCATTTGGAGTAAATTCAGACAATCCAAGTGCTTGACTTTGTTTTAACGTCCGTGTGATACTATCTTTGAATAATACGGTAACTCAGTCGATTTACAGTAGATAAATAGGATTAACTTCCTATTATTTCTAGCGAACTGTTATATCAGACACTGAGGGGAAACGCACAAAAATTTTTAAACCTCATTAAATTGGTGTAATTCGATACTGAAAGGGAGATTAATTAATGACGCAGCAGACTAACAGCAGCATGAATCGTCGTAAATTTCTAGCTATGACGGCTGCTAGTACTCTTATGGCAACAGGTGGTGCGAATTTATTCTCAACAGCGACAGCTAAATCTCGTCGTCGCCTGAATGTGCTGTTTATTTTAGTTGATGATATGGGTTGGGGTGATCTCAGTATTTACGGACGCCCAGACTTTAAGACCCCAAATATAGATCGACTTGCACGGCAGGGAACCCGCTTTATTAACGCCTACTCGAATCAAACCGTTTGTACCCCCACACGAGTTGCTTTCTACACCGGGCGCTATCCGGCTCGGCTGCCTATCGGTCTGAGGGAACCCCTGAGTAATATTACGCAGGCTGGGAGTAGCGTAGGATTGCCACCTAGTCATCCAACCATTGCTTCATTATTGAAAGGCAACGGTTATGAAACTGCCTTAGTTGGTAAATGGCACTGCGGTTATCCGCCTAACTATAGTCCTCTCAAAAGTGGCTTTGACGAGTATTTGGGAAATTTAAGCGGTGGGATTGATTACTTCACCCATAAAGATGGTAGGGGTGTAGTGGATTTTTATGAAGGTGAAGAGATTGCAGACCGTGCGGGGTATGCTACTGATTTGTATACAGAAAGAGCAGTTGAATTCATTCAACGCGATCGCTCTAAGCCATTTTATCTTAGCCTACATTACAATGCACCCCATTGGCCTTGGGAAGGACCAGAAGATGAAGAATTGAGCCGCACTTTCTATAACTCTAATGCTTACACTGCCGGAGGTTCGACAGAAATCTACGCGGCAATGGTGCAGCGTTTGGATGAAGGAGTCGGCAAAGTATTGGAGGCATTGGAGCAAAGCGGACAAGCCAATAATACATTGGTAATTTTTACAAGTGATAATGGCGGCGAACGATACTCCTACTTTGGACCTTTCCAGGGTAGAAAAGGCAGTTTATACGAAGGTGGCATCCGAGTGCCTACCTTGATTCGCTATCCCGGTGTAATTCGGGCTAATCAAGTTAGCAAACAAGTAATTATTACCCACGATTTAACTGCAACCATTCTTGCTGCAACCCGAACCAGCTTTGATCCAGACTATCCTTTGGATGGTGTAGATTTACTTCCACTGCTGCGTGACAAACGAAAGGTGTTACCGCGAACTTTGTTTTGGCGCTATGGAGGGGCAGAACCGAGAACGCAAAAAGCTGTAAGAAACGGTGATTGGAAGTATTTGAATCTGGCAGGGGAAGAGTATTTGTTCGATTTATCAACCGATCTAGGCGAAACCGTAGACCTCAAGGATAGTCATCCAGAGGTATTTACGCGTTTACGTAACCAATTTGAAGATTGGAATTCGCAAGTGTTGCCTTACGGATCTTAATGAAACAGCACCGACAGGGTGAGGCGATCGCCACACCAATTCCAACTCATCGCTCTGCCCCAAGTCCAGGAAAACCGCCTGATAAAGGAATGGTTTGGATTCCAGGTGGTACATTCACAATGGGGTCAGACGATCATTACCCAGAAGAAGCACCCACACAACAGGTTACAGTGAGTGGATTCTGGATGGATCAACACACTGTAACAAACAAACAGTTTCAGCGATTTGTCAAAGCAACCAGATATATTACCGTTGCCGAACGTCCACCAAATCCGCAGGATTATCCTGGAGCGTTACCAAAATTGTTAGTCCCTGGATCGTTAGTTTTTGAGCAGCCACTCTATCCGGTTGATTTACACTCAATAAGCTGGTGGAGTTATATTCCTGGCGCAAACTGGAGACATCCCGATGGTCTTGGTAGCTCAATAAAAGGACGGGAAAACTATCCAGTTGTGCATATTGCTTATGAGGATGCCGAAGCATATGCAAGATGGGCTGGCAAAGCATTACCGACTGAAGCACAATGGGAGTTTGCGGCGCGTGGAGGTTTAGAAGGTGCTGTTTATGTCTGGGGTAATGAGTTTCCAAAAAACAAGTTATTAGCTAATATCTGGCAAGGAGAATTTCCCTGGCAAAACTTCAAATCTCATCCACCTCGACCTGAACCTGTTGGCTCTTACCCTGGTAACAACTACGGTTTGTATGACATGGCGGGTAATGTTTGGGAATGGACAATGGATTGGTATCGATCGCACTCCCTTCCATCCAAACCGAAATCTTGCTGTATTCCAGTGAATCCCAGAGGTGGCACTTTGGAAGAAAGTTTTGATCCGAATCAATCAGAAATCCAAATTCCCAGAAAAGTCCTCAAAGGTGGGTCGTTTCTCTGTGCAGCGAACTATTGCTTTCGCTATCGTCCAGCAGCGCGTCAGGCAGAAACAATTGATACTTCAACCTGTCATATTGGATTCCGTTGTGTCTCATCCAACTAAGAGGGTGACAACTTCGTTTCAAAGCCTTACAGCAGGCGATCGCTCTAATCCCATACACGTAGAGACGTAGCACTGTTACGTCTCTACAAGATTTTGAGTTTTATATATGTACTTCATTTACCTGAAATCTTCTGTATCAAATAACGATTATAAAAAGATGAGGCTTGAAACGATATATACTTAAACCAATAAAAAAGCAATTTCGTATATAAAAACACTATTTATTCTTTTTAGTTTGTAACGTATTTTTCTGGAAAACAACTATCATCAGCCAGAAGAATTTTACCAAAAACTGCCAAGCAAAACATCAGTTATTTATTTGTATTTATCAGTAAATAAAGAATTCGATTTATCAGCAATCGATTTTTAGGAAAAACCTGAAATCGGCAGAAACAGGCGATATAAGCATAGAATCGATCAGGCTTTAATTTAAATTATTGGCAAAATTTTTCATTTAAAAAATTAAAAAGATTTTAAAGCCCTCAAAATATTAAATTCAAGTCATCAAAAATTGATAGAGAAAATAATCCTTTGTGAACAATAAACTCAGCTAATTAAGATTAAGTTAGGATGAGAATAATAGTTCAGATAAATTAGTAGGCAAAATTGCTGAGGTAGATTCATGGCACAACTAACAGGCTTGACATTTGGCGGTAAAACTTGGATACCTAAATTTGCTCAAGAGATCAATCAAGAAAAGTGTATTGGCTGTGGCAGATGCTTTAAAATTTGCGGGCATAATGTGCTATCTTTGGCGGCACTTAACGAAGAAGGTGAACTTGTAGACGATGAAGATGGTGATGAAATCGAACGAAAAATAATGGTAGTAGCTAATCCAGAAAACTGTGTTGGTTGTGAGGCTTGTGCAAGAATCTGTCCCAAAAATTGCTACACCCATGTTGCTTTAGTAAGTTAAGGTTTATGCGCTTTTTTCAAGCGCTATTGTCGGTAAATGCGCTTGCTAAACCTTATCGGAACGCACACCCTCCTTCGCAGGCTAGAAGTTGCTTGTTATGCGTACTAAATTCTGCCTGCGTTTTGTCGGCTTAGTACGCACAATGCCACACTCTTCTACTAGTCTGCCAAGTTAATAAATGCGGAGTTAAAGAACGAACCACAGAAGCGCAGAGAACACAGAGGAAGAGGAAGAGAGAAAGATTCTCTTTCCTTCGTTTACACTGCAATAGATGTGGTGGAATACTGGATATTTACCGGAACTACCCAAAAAGTTAGCAGTAGAACAATGCAGAAATAGGAAAATGTTAGCCATTAACAAATTTAAATTTGCGGCTAATATAGCCTAGATCAGTGGTGATAAAGGCAAAAGGATGAAAAAATAAATCTGTACGATTGAGCGAATTAATTCGCGAATTTAACTTCATCCTTATTTTTTTACTGAGAGTTGATTTGTGAATGCTTATTGTATTATGTCCGGCGTTGAGATACATGTTGTAGAGACGTTCCGGTGGAACGTCTCTACTGCGGATAAAGACGTTCCATCGGAACGTCTCTACGATGATTGGAGTATTTTTCTTCCTGTTAATTAAGCGGACATGAAATTAGCTACAAGTATAATAAATTTTGTTGTTACTTTAGCAGATAAAAGATATTAAAAAATATAGGGAATTTTCCCTGATTCACTATAATAAACAGAGAAAATATATAGGTGAAAGCAAATAATTATGCTTGTTGTGATGCTTTGAAATTTGCCTAAGGATATACATCAAGAGTACAGGATATGAATCCTGGGGTAAAAGAAAGAAAATCACACCTTTAACGATGTTGTACACAGCAGGTATGTATGCAAGAAATTCCTGTTTCATTATTAACTTTAGTTGCTGGAGCATTCGTCACAGTTTTAAGCATCTGGCTTGGTCAAAACCATAGTTTACTGCCGGTGCAAGCTTCCGCACAAGCGCCTTTGGTGGACGGGTTTTTCAACATCATGTTCAGCATTGCGATCGCTCTATTTTTGATAGTAGAAGGAACCATCTTAATTTTTGTAGTTAAATATCGTCGCCGTAAAGGAGATGATACGGATGGTGTCCATATTGAGGGCAATCTTCCTTTAGAAGTTTTTTGGACGGCAGTTCCATCAATCATTGTCCTCTGCTTAGGAGTATACAGTGTTGATGTTTTTACCCGCATGGGCGGAATTGAAGCACCAGGACATATGATGGCTCATAGCCATTCTCCAGCTCATGTTGCTCAGATGCCAGGAACCGCACTCGCAGCTACATTGAGTGACGCAAGTGCTTCGGAGATGGAAATACCAGTACCCCCAGCAGGAGCGCGGAAAATAGGCATTGGGGGAACTTCCCAAGATGGCAAAGTTGCCGACTTAGTTGTTGATGTCACCGGGATGCAGTTTGCTTGGATATTTAACTATCCCGAAAGTGGTGTTAATTCTGGAGAATTACACGTCCCAATTGGTGCCGATGTCCAAATTAACTTGTCCGCAACAGATGTAATTCACTCATTTTGGGTACCGCAATTTAGATTGAAGCAAGATGCAATTCCCGGTATCCCGACTCAATTACGATTCGTCGCTACTAAAACTGGTACATATCCGATAGTTTGTACAGAATTATGCGGTGGTTATCACGGTTCAATGCGATCGCAAGTAATTGTGGAAACACCAGAAGAGTATGAGAACTGGTTGACAGAAAACAAAGTTGCTCAAAACCAAGAACTGAATCAAGCTGTTGCAGTCAAACCAGCTCAGTTATCAGCTTCAGAGTTTCTTGCTCCCTACGCTCATGATATGGGGATTAGCTCAGTAACTCTAGAGTCACTGGTTAATGGTTATTAGTTAGTGGTTAGTGGTTAGTGGTTGGTGGTTAGTGGTTAGTGGTTAGTGGTTAGTGGTTGGTGGTTAGTGGTTGGTAGAAAAAACAACAAATATCAACTAACAACCAACAAATATCAACTATCAAACAACAAATATCAACTAACAACCAACAAATATCAACTATCAACCAACAAAGGAAAAAATATGACGCAAGTAGAATTTCCACCGAATACTCCACACGAAGACAATAAAGCTCAATTGGTGAGTACCCATACAATCCATCCTCCAGCGTGGAAATGGTACGACTACTTCACTTTTAATGTTGACCATAAAGTTATTGGCATCCAATATCTAGTTACAGCATTTGTCTTCTATCTAATTGGGGGATTGATGGCTGTTGTGATGCGTGTAGAATTAGCAACACCAGATGCAGACCTGATTGACCCCAATCTGTACAACGCTTTCATGACGAATCATGGAACAATCATGATTTTTCTGTGGATTGTACCGAGTGCAATTGGGGGATTTGGTAATTATCTGGTGCCGTTGATGATTGGCGCCAGAGATATGGCTTTCCCGAAGTTGAATGCGATCGCCTTTTGGTTAAACCCACCAGCCGGCGCATTAATTCTCGGTAGTTTCTTTTTTGGTGGATCGCAATCTGGCTGGACTGCTTACCCACCATTAAGTTTAATTACCGCTAACACCGCACAATCGATGTGGATTTTAGCGATCGTTTTGGTGGGAACTTCCTCAATTTTGGGTTCGGTGAACTTTGTCATCACCATCTTGAAGATGAAAGTCCCCAGCATGAAATGGGATCAAGTTCCCTTATTTTGTTGGGCGACTTTAGCAACCGCTATTTTAGCGCTTCTCTCCACACCTGTATTAGCAGCTGGTTTGGTGCTGTTGTTGTTTGATATCAACTTTGGTACTTCCTTCTTTAAACCAGATGCTGGCGGTAATGTGGTAATTTACCAACATTTGTTCTGGTTTTATTCGCACCCGGCAGTTTATTTGATGATTCTGCCCATCTTCGGCATTATGTCTGAAGTGATACCAGTACACGCCCGCAAACCGATTTTTGGTTATAAAGCGATCGCCTATTCCAGCGTAGCCATCTGCGTTGTCGGTTTGTTCGTCTGGGTACACCACATGTTTACCAGCGGTACACCAGGTTGGATGCGGATGTTCTTCACCATCTCTACCCTGATTGTGGCTGTTCCCACCGGCGTCAAGATTTTCGGTTGGGTAGCAACCCTTTGGGGTGGTAAAATCCGCTTCACCAGCGCCATGCTATTCGCCATTGGCTTGCTATCCATGTTTGTCATGGGCGGCTTAAGCGGTGTCACAATGGGAACAGCCCCCTTTGATATTCACGTACACGACACATATTATGTAGTGGCGCACTTCCACTATGTATTATTTGGCGGTTCCGTATTTGGTATTTACGCTGGTATTTACCACTGGTTCCCGAAAATGACCGGACGGATGATGAATGAAACTTGGGGTCGAGTTCACTTCGTCCTTACCTTCATTGGCACTAATCTGACATTCCTACCGATGCACGAGTTGGGTTTGCAAGGAATGCCTCGAAGAGTTGCCATGTACGATCCACAATTTATCAGCCTGAATCAGATTTGTACCGTTGGTTCTTTTGTATTGGCAGCTTCAGTGATTCCCTTCACAATCAACATCATTTGGAGTTGGATTGCTGGACAAAAAGCCGGTGATAATCCTTGGCAAGCTTTGACTTTAGAATGGACAACCAGTTCACCACCAATAGTAGAAAACTGGGAAGTATTGCCCGTTGTCACTCACGGTCCCTACGACTACGGCATCAATAATCATAGCGCTGAATTGCCGTCATCTACTGCAACAGAAGCCAGTGCTTAGTTAGTTTGTAGTAAGCGCTTTAGCGCTTACTACGATTTATTTTTGGACATTTATTCAAGCTGCAACAATATGGCGATCGCAACATCAAGTGCAGAACATCACGCAGAACACAGCGAACATCAAGATTTGCGAGTATTGGGATTATTAACCTTTCTTGCTTCTGAATCTTTAATGTTTGGTGGTTTTTTTGCGGCTTATTTGTTCTTTCGAGGACAAACAGAAATTTGGCCCCCAGAAAACACCGAAGTTGAACTTTTATTGCCGACCATTAACACTATCATTCTAGTTTCTAGTAGTTTCGTCATTCACTTTGGTGACGCAGCCATTAAAAAGAATGATGTCAAAGGAATGCGTCGGTGGTATATCATCACTGCAATAATGGGAGCAGTTTTCTTACTTGGTCAGATTGTTGAGTATCTAACTTTAGGATACGGCATGACGACTAATGTATTTTCTAACTGTTTTTATTTAATGACAGGATTCCACGGTTTGCACGTGTTTATAGGACTGTTATTAATTCTAGGTGTATTGTGGCGATCGCGTCGTCCCGGTCACTATTCTGCTACCAAGCACGTTGGTATTGAAATGGCAGAAATATACTGGCACTTTGTAGACATCATCTGGATTATTCTCTTCTCCTTGCTGTACATTCTCAGCTTGTTTTAAAACTGGGGACTGGGGACTGGGACTAGTAGTGCGTCAAGTGACGGATAGATTTTTTGTAGAGACGGCAATTTATTGCGTCTCTCTAACCGTCATTTAGGAGTTTGACAGACTACTAGTGAGTAGGAAGATTATTTTTAATATTTTTTCCCTAGTACCCAGTCACCAGTACCCAGTATCTATTACTAAAGGTTATTTTTATGAAAACTGACTCAGAAGCATTTTCCTGGTTTCAAGTTCCAGAAGATATTAAGAATTTATTGATATTAGCCGCCAAAAACTGGGAAGATACTGCCGAATCAGAAAAGTATATGCAGCAAGCTTTAGCTAAAACAGAAGATAATATAGATGTATTAGTCGCCGCATATAGATATTTTTACTATAAAAATAATTATCTACTAGCACTGGAAACCGCAGTCAAAGTTATAAATAAAATTCATGATTCGGAAAACCTACCTGATGATTGGCAACAATTGAAGCCAATATTAGTTAGTCGCAAAGATAACTCCTCAATTAGGCTATATTTAACCGCTTATGCCGCTTCTGGATTAGTCTTAGCAAAGCTAGGAGAAATAGAACAAGCTAAAGAAATAAGTGCCAGAGTCAAAGAAGTTGATGATAAAAAAGAATTTGGTGGGGGACTTATACTTGATATTTTGACACGCCCAGCGGAAGAGGATGAAGAATAATTATCTCCGTAGTAAGCGCTCACTACAAAACACACCCTATCTTAAAATACTGAATTTATGAAAAATAGAGATTGGCTTGTAACTGGAGATGGTCAGTATCAAGCATGTAAATCAGCCAGAGAATGGGATTTATTAAGAGATAATTATCGCCTGTATCGGTTTCTAACTGAGGTGGAAGACGTTCTTAATAACGTTGACGACGAATCAAGTCGCCTTCCAGAAATTCGCATGTTGGTAAGGCGATTAATTACTAATTCTTACTGGGTGCAAAGTCAGAAATTACAACCTTCTCCACAAACTGGAACTTCTGTTTTACTCCTGTATGATGAATTAGGTTTTCCTTTGACTGTGCAAATAGTAACATTTTTACCAGGAATAAAATCACCGATTCACAACCACGGAACTTGGGGAGTAGTAGCAGTATTAAAAGGACTGGAAAAAACTACATGTTGGCAACGCAGTCCTAGTGCAGAATTTCCAGATAAAATTGAAAGTACAGGCGAAATAACTTTAGAACCAGGAAATATTATCAGCTTTACTCCCGATGCTATTCATAGCGTGGAAGCGGTAGGTGATGAACCAACTGTAACTTTTAATATTTATGGTGAAACTGACCCCAAAGAAAGATTTGAGTTTGACATAGTTAGTAAAACTGCAAAAAAGTTTTAATTAATATTGATAATTATTAATGGCAAATATATAAGAATTTTAATTAGAATTTATGTATGGTTAGGCATTGTCCAAGAAAGTTTTTGATATCAGATAATGTCTATTCAAATGATTTTTTTATAGCGGTTTGCACGCTTGATGTGATGTGTAAAATTGACCTCTCTCCAACTGTGTAGAGACGCGATATATCGCGTCTCTACATCTCCCCCTTCCCTTGTAGGGAAGGGGGTTGGGGGGTTAGGTCTGACTCTACTTCACTCAACCCAAAACCGCTATACATTTATCTAATTATTAAGGAGATAATTCAATGGCAAGAGTAATTTTCTATGAAAAACCAGGCTGTAAAAATAATACGAAACAGAAAACTTTGCTGACAGCCGCAGGTCATGAAGTTGTGCCGTATAATCTGTTAACTGAAACCTGGACAGTTGAGCGTTTGCGCTCCTTTTTTGGCGATCGCCCTGTGGTTGAGTGGATTAACCGCGCCGCCCCAGTGGTAAAATCTGGTGAGGTAGATCCAGAAAAACTAGACGCAGAAACTGCTTTAGTATTGATGCTGCGCGATCCGCTGTTAATTCGCCGTCCTTTAATTCAAGTAGGCGATCGCCGTGAAGCCGGTTTCGATGTGGAAAAAATCAATGCTTGGATTGGTTTAAAAGCTGCGGATGAATCCCTGCAAGAAATGAGCGAAAAACTCATGAACCAAGACCTACAAGGCTGTGCCCACGGTCACGATCACGAACACCATCAGCAAGGTAAATGTAAACATTAGGAGGAGTGGGGGAGATGAGGGAGATGAGGGAGATGAGGGAGATGAGGGAGATGAGGGAGATGAGGGAGATGGAGAGACAAACTCCCCCTGCCTCCTTGCCCCCCTTGTCCCCCTTGTCCCCCTTGTCCCCTTGTCCCCTTGTCCCCTTGTCCTCCTAACGAACAGCCGTAGGTTCAGCTTCCAAGTTTTGGAACATGGGGGTGCTAAGGTAGCGTTCGCCAAAGGAAGGCTGAATCATGACGATTAAGCGATCGGTGTTTTCTGGGCGTTTAGCAACCTCAATTGCTGCATATAAAGCAGCACCGGAGGAGATACCAGATAACAATCCTTCTTCTTTTGCCAAACGACGCCCATAAGCGATCGCCTGATCGTCGCTGACTTTAATCACTTCGTCAATCAGTTCGGTACGGAGAATAGTTGGGACAAATCCGGCACCAATACCTTGAATTTTATGTGCTCCTGGTTCACCACCAGAGAGGACGGGGCTATTGCTGGGTTCAACAGCGATCGCCTGAAAACTTGGCTTGCGTTGTTTAATTGCTTCCGCAACTCCAGTAATTGTCCCACCGGTACCTACCCCAGCGATGAGAATATCCACTTCCCCGTCTGTATCTTCCCAAATTTCTTCGGCGGTAGTTTTGCGGTGAATTTCCGGATTTGCTGGGTTGCGAAACTGTTGCAGCATAAAAGCATTGGGAGTCTTAGCGACAATTTCCTCCGCTTTGCGAATTGCCCCTCGCATTCCCTCTGCCCCTGGAGTTAACTCCAAAGTAGCACCATAAGCGCGTAGCATGGCGCGTCTTTCTAAACTCATCGTTTCTGGCATGGTTAAAATCAAACTGTAGCCACGCGCTGCTGCCACCATTGCGAGTGCAATCCCGGTATTACCTGAGGTTGGCTCGACTAAAATGGTTTTTCCTGGCGTAATCCAGCCCGTTGCTTCTGCTTGCTGCACCATGCTGATGCCGATGCGGTCTTTGACTGAAGCGGCTGGGTTCATTCCTTCCAACTTCACCACAATTCTGGCTACACATCCTTCAGATTGGGGGATCTTATTCAGAGCAACTAAAGGAGTCCGTCCAATAAGTTCTGTTACGTCTTTAGCTATCCGCACGAATTAACTCCTAAAATTCTAATTTTAGTAAAGTCTCACACATTTTATTTTCTTACAGTTAGTTGTATATATTTAAATTTATTAATTTTTTTCTTGGAATGAGTTGTTGATGTAAGTTGCACTCCTTGAGCGCAAGTGTATGTATAAACATATATAAATTATATACTCTAACTTACCCCGAATAGACTTCTTGTAAAAGTATATTTTTTGGATTTGAAGTCCGCGTAGGCGGGCTTTGTTTGTATAGCCCCAGGCTTGTAGCCTGAGGGCGTTTACTCATAGGTTTAATATTGAAAATATTTGAGCATGAGCAGAGTGAGCAAGGGTTGAGTGAGAATCTGGCTGTTGAGTTGTGTAATGCGAGTGGGAATTGTTTGCTTTCGCTTTCACAACTTTGGCTTATTAGTGAGGTTATTTCTGTAGTGTTTAGATGATTTTTCAAATTCTCTAGATCGTAAATACAAATATTTAATACAATATTAATTTTTTATTGATTCAATTTAAGTTAATTGCGTGTATATTTATCAAGTAATATGATTTGCTTTGAGTACAAACTTTAAGAAGCAGAAATTAGCTCAAAAACAGTCTTTTATCAAAGCCTGGATGGGTTTGGTGTTGAGTACAAAAATGCTAGAACCCCAGAACGTAAATACTAGTACCCCAACCCAAAAATACTAGTACCCCTACCCCAAGAAAATTTTGTAAGTCTTATCAGATAAGAATTGCAGGCTTTGAGTACAAACCTAATTAATTTAATAATCTTAATCCACACAGATAAATAGTTGTGTGCAGAGACGACTGATATAAAACTTATAGGATTTACGCAGAGATTCCCCTCTACCCCCCGACATTCTGATGGTGCAAACCTAAAGAACGAGGGGGGACTTCTTAACCCCCTATTGTAGATAAGGGAAAGATGTGCGTCACTCCTGTCAGTAGTATTTTCTTACTTCTGATATTTATATTTTGCACGCTTCTGCCATTTTATTTGCCAAAGCTTAGTGCTTGTATAAACCGTAAAAAATATTTGCTCACTGGGTAGATACTGCCTTGCAACGAAGAGTCAATTTAAAGGCTGAAGTATGAAGTATAAAATTAACCCACCCATACCAAAATCTGAACTATGAAGGATATTTGCTCCTTTATCCTTCATATTTATAAAGCTTGTATCAACTTCATCCTTTACACTTCATACTTCTTTAGTCAAGATGAGATCCAGAATTGTAAATATTATCACAGTTTGTTTAGTAACTTTAGCAGTACTTTCTCCAGGAGTCGTAGTATTTGGCATAATTTGGGGACGACATATCGAATTATTGGAAATAAAGAATTCAACTTATGCAGTTAATCAAATTGGGAAAAACACTACTAATGAAGCACTGAACCAAAGCTTATTAACTACTAAGCAAGAAGATACAAAACCCAATCCTGCCCAAGAAATACTAACTACTGTTGAGCAATATAAAATTGCCACTTTGTTGGAATGGTTTTTCTTGTTTTTCCCTATTTGTATTGGCTTGGCAATTCTTTTCTATGATAGGTATCTTGTATATCGATCTGCGGTTTTACAAGAACAGATCGAAATGTTGGAAAGACTTTGGCAGCAAAGCATCGAGCAATAAACAATTCGCGCATCAACAAACATAAATCATGACACAACAAACCCAAGAACAACGCCAAAACCTGTATTTTAATTTAATTGATAAGCTACTTAAGTGTCCTAACGGTCAGGAACCGGAAGTTTTAGAACAAGAGCCAGAATTAATTGATAGTGGTTTGGTGCAGACAATGATGCAAGTAGGAACTATGTTTGCTCACGAAGGAAATCAAGATGGTGCCGAGTTTTTATTTTTTGTTGCGCGTGAGCTAGCAAAGGAATTAGGATTGTATCCTGAAGTTTCAAATAAGGAGTAGAAATGCTATTGACTTCAATAGATGCCGGACAAATCGCGTTAGAGTTCCTGATGGCAGATTGGAACATTTCCGAACCAAATAGAGAGTGGTTTACAATATTTAACTCTCGTTTGATTGGTGAGTGTTGGTATATTGTAGAACTTGGCATTGCCGGATTTCCCGATAGGTGGTTTATTCAAGTTTACGACAATGGAGAGTGTGACCCAAACTATACATTTATCTCTCCTATGCGTGGTTCAGATGGATATATTGACCTTATGGATTTGCCAGATTTGGTAGCAGAGGTTTTGGTGTCAGAGCGTAATGCTCGATAATCACAGTTAATGATTGTTATGAGAGAAAATTTTGAATCATAAATTTTCCACATCGCAATTCTAGTTTTTTCCGGAAACAATCAATTTAAATTATTTAACTGCCTTGACTGGATTGGCGCTACATTTGATGATTTTTCCAGTCACAGGCAAGTTTAAACAAAGTTTGGGTGCTATATCAAATTGATAGGAGGTATTGCTAAAAGCATACCTCCTATTGTTTAATTGTAATTATAAAGCATTAATAAAAAATCGGTTTATTGTCAGTTTGGGTTGACAATAAATGTGTTATATTAACATATGTGATGAGCGCTACGTAAATATGTTTTGTAATGATTACTGAAGATATCCTAGCCAAAGAATTCATCAGAGTCGTGGAAAACTATT
This sequence comes from [Scytonema hofmanni] UTEX 2349, assembly GCF_000582685.1. Classification (GTDB taxonomy): domain Bacteria; phylum Cyanobacteriota; class Cyanobacteriia; order Cyanobacteriales; family Nostocaceae; genus Hassallia; species Hassallia hofmanni. Next base: position 693,311 of record NZ_KK073769.1, on the reverse strand, counting down.
ACCCACAATTAGGGGAATTGTTAGACGGCTGTTATGTCAAAGTCATTACCTGTTATTGGGGACGACCTCCTAAACGCTTGCAATACATAGGGATTTATTGCTCTGCCGAAATATTGACTTATGTGCAAGCTAAAAAAGATGTACTTAGAGAAGTAGCAGACAATATGGGGTTAGTTCAGGTGGTGTTTATGAATGCCTCACGACTGCTACGCGATCCGATGTCAAAACTAAAGCAGGCACATCCACGCTTGTGGTTAGATTTGCATTGGGTCGCAACTTAGAAATAATAGCGATCGCCATGAAAATTGGACTATTTTGTAATTATGAAAATCCTTACCAGGATGCCCATCGCGCCATTTTTGAACAAGTCGCGCTGGTGAAACATGCCGAATACCTTGGGTTTGACCAAGCCTGGGTGAGCGAACATCATTTCAATGAATTGAATATCAGTTCATCAATGTTAGTCTTGCTGGCGCACCTAGCAGGCGTTACTTCCACAATTCGATTAGGAACTGGAGCGGTTTTGCTAGCGTTTCATAACCCGATTCGAGTTGCGGAAGATATTGCCACATTGGATAATTTATGCAGTGGTCGGTTAATATTTGGAATTGCCAAAGGTGGACCCTTTCCGCAACAAAACAAACATTTTGCCACAGCAGCGAGTGAATCTCGTCCGAAAATGTTGGAAGCGATCGCGATGATTCAGCAGTTGTTATATGAAAGGGATGTCACCTTTAACGGGCAATATTATGAATGTGCAAAGTTGACAATTTACCCGAAACCATTGCAACCAAAAATTCCCGTGTTTGTGGCAACTGGGGATGATGACGGGGTAGCATTTGCCGCAAAACATTCCTTCGGTTTGATGGGGGGACCGCCGTTTTCACTTAATAGATTGAAGAATACTGTTGCCAAATATCGTGCTTTGAATTCCAGCGGTGCTGAAAATCTCATGCTGGCACGCTTCTTTTTTGCGGCAAAGACATACGATGAAGCGGTGAATGAAGCGATGCCTTTTATCCGCAAATACAGCCTGAAAATGAAAGCCAATTCTGCCCAACTTATGCAAGGCAGTCTCAATCAAAAAGTCAAACAATTTGATCGCGACAACATTTGTTTTGATGAAGACTATTTGATTGAAAATTCGATTATTGGTGATGTAGCTAGTTGTCGCGACAAAATCAAAAAATTTCAGGATGAATTAAATATAGGCACGCTGGCACTCAAACCCTCGTCTTTTGACTTGCAAAAAAACCTTGAGAGTTTGACTCGCTACAACCAGGAGGTGCAAAATTATGTGTAAACCACCCTCACTACCTGCGGATGATTTACCGCCAACAGAGGTGACAAAACTTGATAGAATGCTGCATCAAGAGCTAGAACAATCTACTGGCAGATGCTTTTATCAAGCGTGCGATCGCATTACCCGCACATTACTCTCTAACTGTCATTGGTATATCACTACAAATGCCGATAGTTTGACCTTGGTAATTGACAGTCCTGACATAGTATCTTATTGGCACATAGTCAGCAACATTCCTCAATTTGGCAATCGATTAGAACGGTTTTCTAGTAATGCTAATATCCGCGTTTATCCCCCATTTGGCAAAGGGGGTGCCTTTGAAATTAGCGTCAAAGAAATCTCAGGTTATCGAGATTGGCTTTGAGACAACGCTGTTATATTAATATATTGTAAAGACGTTCCGGCGGAACGTCTCTACGATGTTGCTAATAGCTAATGGCTTTTTTGGATAGCCACTCATACCAATTATCTAATCCCATTCCCGTCTGTGCCGAAAGCTGAAAAATCTGAATTTGCGGATTGACTTGCTTTGCGTATTCTATGCAGCGTTGCACATCAAACTTGACATAAGGCAGCAAATCAATTTTTGTCAAAATCATTATCTCACTAGCGCGGAACATATAGGGGTATTTTATCGGTTTATCTTCTCCCTCTGTCACCGATAAAATTACAACCTTTGCCTGTTCTCCCAAATCAAATAAAGCCGGACAAACTAGATTGCCAACATTTTCAATCATCACTATCGAATCAAGAGGTGGATTGAGTTGTTGCAAACCTTGTTCTACCATTGCGGCATCTAAATGACAGCCACTACCCGTATTTACTTGGACAACTTTGCAGCCAGTATCTTTGATTTTTTCTGCATCATTAGTAGTTTCTTGATCCCCTTCAATCACACTAAGAGACAATTGCTTTTTTAAATCATTGATTGTCCGAGTTAAAAGAGTTGTTTTTCCCGAACCAGGAGAACTGACTAAATTTAATGCCAGAATATTTCTACCTTTAAACCAGCCGCGATTTTGCGCAGCTATTAGATTATTTTTTCCTAAAATTTCATGTTCTAATGATATAGTTCTGCCATGTATTTTGGCATGAATTTGAGATACATCATTAATATCGTGACTGTGAGAATGGGTGACAATCTTGCCATCAGGTAACACATGAGTATGATGGTGGTGAGTTTCACTTTCAGGCTTAATAGCCACTACTGTACCAGTTTGCAAATTAGAAACTTTAGCTTCAGCATCATCAGAACAGCCGCAAGTTACACACATATTTCCTCTATCTCAATTTCTTTTATTTTTAATTCTTCGCCAGCAATTAAATCTAGTTGAAGGCTGCCACAACTACAGACACCAAAGGGCTTTTCTAGAGTAATTTCTGCACCACATTGACGACATTTTGCTAAACCGGGAGTTTGCAATATTTCTAATATTGCCCCTTCTAAAACTGTATTTTGAGAACAAATATCAAAACAAAAAGATACGGCATCAGGCATAATAGCTGAAAGCTTGCCAATTTCTAATAATACCCGTCGTACTTTTGCACCATTGGCGTATTCAGCTACAATTGCTACAACATTTTGAGTAATTCCTATTTCGTGCATAAAACTTAGGCGATCGCTCTTTTTTTAAATCAGATGTGAGGTGGGTTAACGCAGTGTAACGCACCAGATAAATTAGGTACGTTACTATACATTAAGCTTGTATAATTAATAAAAAAATTACTTAATTCACCAACAAACTAACTTTTGATTGCTTAACTTTCACAAATCCTATCAATAGCCTTTTGATGAAAAAGTCCGATTGACTACAAATATCTATATAAAAACTTAATAAATTCTATAAAATCATCATCATAACTTAACAAATACGTGGTAACTGATCGCCAACAAGCATATCAACAATGCGTTCAGCACCGAAAATAGTGTTTAACAATACAATTCCCGGAGGTGAGGAAATAACTTCACCGATAATACAAGCATCTTTTCCGGCTGGATGAGACTTCATAGCTGATAAAACAGTGTCAGCATCATCACCTTTCACCACTACAACTAACTTACCTTCATTCGCCAAATACAACGGATCTAAACCGAGAATTTCGCACACACCTTTTACTTCTTCACGTACTGGGATAGACTTTTCATCTAGACGAATTCCGACATTTGAACTAATAGCAAATTCATTTAATACTGTAGCCAAACCGCCGCGTGTTGCATCCCGCATTGCATGAACTTCGGGACAAACATTGAGGATAGTTTTAACTAAATCATGCAATGGCTGACAGTCACTTTCAATATCAGTATCTAATGCCAATTCTCCACGGGCAATTAAAATTGCAGCGCCATGATTGCCCAATTCACCATTAATAATTACCGCATCTCCCGCTTGAATATTGTGTGCCGAAATAGCAACTCCCGCCGGAATTACGCCAATACCAGCAGTATTAATAAACAACTTATCTACAGCACCGCGTTGCACAACTTTTGTGTCACCTGTCACAATTTGGATGCCAGTTTTATGCGCGGCTATTTTCATACTTGTAGCGACGCGTCGCAATGTTTCTACAGGTAATCCTTCTTCTAAAATAACACTACAGGAGAGATATAAAGGTTTAGCACCACTCACCGCTAAATCATTTATAGTGCCATATATTGCTAATTCTCCGATATCACCACCAGGAAAAAACAAAGGGTCTACAACATAAGAATCGGTGGTGAAAGCGAGTCTATCTCCGTGTTTTGTGAAACTTGCTAAGTTGAAACTTGCTTGATCTTCTAATTGCGAGAGAATCGGATTATCAAAGTTACTAATAAAGATATCATCAATTAAATCGCGCATTGCTTTACCACCGCTACCATGCGCGAGAGTAATATGAGTATCTCGCAGTTTACCTCGCCGAGAGATTTTTTGAAAGAGGGGATTTTGCGCTGAGTTATTGGGGGAAAGTTTCATATTCAAATATTATTAAGTTTGTAGTAAGCGCTTCAGCGCTTTCTTCAGCGCTGAAGCGCTTACTACGAGACAATTAAAATGTAAACAAGTTTATACGCCTTTTTCCGTATGTCTGCCACTATGCTTATCAGAATGTAATTGACCCCCTACCGCCCAATTTTCCCGTTCAAATTCATCGATATGAATCGTAATCCATTCTGGCTTAGAACCTAAAGTAGCAACGAGTGTATCAGTGAGGGCTTTAACTAATTCGCGTTTTTTTTCAATAGAATGACCTTTAGCAATTTGAACTGTGATGAATGGCATACAATCTCCTTTTTATCGAGAATTACCGCAAGCGGGGAGAGGTTCTTGAGATATTGTTACCTGTGATTTTTCCGATATATTCTTCTTAGCAACTTTAGAAAGACGACCATATTTGTAATAAGCTGCACAAGCACCTTCAGAAGAAACCATGCAAGTTCCAATCGGTGTTTCTGGGGTGCAAGCTGTACCAAATACTTTGCATTCCCAAGGCTTCAATACACCTTTGAGAATTTCGCCACATTTACAAGCTTTATGGTCAGCAACTTTGAGATTAGGAATGGTATATTTAAGTTCGGCATCAAATTGAGCATACTTTGTCCGAATTTTTAAGCCAGAATTAGGAATTTCACCCAAACCGCGCCAATCAAAGTTTTCTCGCACTGTAAAAACTTCGTTTATAGCTTCTATTGCAACAATATTTCCCTGCGTTTCAACAATTCGATTATATTGATTTTCAACTTCACAACGATTTTCTACTAGCTGCTGTAATAGCATCCAAATTGATTGAAAAATATCTAAAGGTTCAAATCCAGAAATAACAATTGGCTTATGATACTGTTGAGAAATAAATTGATAAGGCTCAGTGCCAATTACCATACTGACATGACCGGGACCGATAAATCCATCTAGTTGTAAATCGGGATTATCTAGCAGTGCTTCCAATGCAGGAATCACGAGGACGTGATTGGAAAACATGCTGAAGTTGTGAATTTTTGCAGATGCTGCTTGTAAGATGGTAAAAGCAGTGCTGGGGGCAGTTGTTTCAAACCCAAGGGCAAAAAAGACGATTTCTTTGTCGGGGTTTTCTCTAGCGATTTGCAGGCTATCTAGGGGAGAGTAAACCATGCGAATATCTGCGCCTTTTGCCCTAGCTTGCAGTAAGCTGGTTGTGGAACCGGGAACCCGCATGGCATCACCAAAGGTGGTGAAAATGACGTTAGGATTTTCGGAGATAGCGATCGCATCATCTAATCTCCCTTTTGGCATCACACACACCGGACAACCTGGACCGTGAATTAATTCTATTGTGTCCGGCAAAATTTCTTCAATGCCATATTTAAAAATAGAATGGGTATGACCACCGCATACTTCCATTAATTTGATAGGCTTTCCTAAAATTTGACATAATCTTCCAATTTCTTGGAGTAATGCTTCAGCTTTTTGTGGTTCGCGAAATTCATCAACGTATTTCATATTAACTTTTAATTTTAGTTTCGTAGTCAGCGCTTTAGCGCTTATTCTTAACCCATCGCTTCTGCTAATTCTTCCAAGAACTTTAATGTTTCCGCCGCTTCTTTTTCATTAATTCGATTCATGGCAAAGCCAACATGAACCAATACCCAATCTCCAACACAAGATTCGGCGGGATGCTGTTCGTTAACGATACAAGCAATATTAACTTGACGTTTTACACCACCAACGTTAACAATAGCTAGTTTTTGATTTATGTCGGTTATTTCTGTTATTTGACCGGGAATTCCTAAACACATTTTTGATTTTCCTTGTTAAAGAGAAATGAACCGCAGAGAACACAGAGAAAGAAAAGAAAGAGTATTTAAAATATTGTGATTTAAGGACTTATTGATTTAGCGGCTGCTATAACAGCTTGTCCTAGTGATAAACCGCCATCATTTGAGGGTACTAAACTGTGAGTTAGTACCTTTATTTCTAATGGTTCTAAGCCTTTAGTTACTTGCTGTAATAAAATATTATTTTGAAATACTCCTCCGGTGAGAATGACTTGATTTATTACATTTTCTGTACGGAGATGTTTAACCATTTCTACAATGGCTGTAGCCAAACTTTTGTGAAATTTAGCAGCGATGACAGGTTGAGAAATGTGCTGTTGTAAGTCGTGGAGTAAAGCTTGCCACATTGGGCGCGGGTCTATACAATAAATACTATCTAAAATGTCAAGTTGAAAAGGATATATTTGCGTTTCTTCATGATTATTTAAGCTATGGACATCAACTAAGGCTTCCATTGCGATCGCTGCTTGTCCTTCATAGCTACATTCTTCGCGACAAATGCCGATCGCAGCAGCAACTGCATCAAATAAACGCCCGACTGATGAAGCTTGGGGAGAGTTTATCTGTTTCTCCATTAGCTGATTGAGAAGTTTCAGCGGTTTGTTTTCTAGAAAATGTAAGATTTCTAACTCACCGTATTTTTGTTTTAAATTATCCCAAGTATCGGTTAATATCAAGTGGGCATAGGTGTTACGCCAAGGCTGATAAATTGCTTGTGTACCTCCAATCATGGCTACTGGTTTAAATGTTGCTAGTCGCTTAAATTGGCGATAATCTGCTAACATAAATTCTCCGCCCCACAGTGTACCATCTTCGCCATAACCTAGTCCATCTAAAGCGATTCCTAAAACAGGGTTACTATCTAGAGGAATATTATTTTCTGCCATGCAAGCGGCAATATGGGCGTGATGATGCTGGATGTTATAAACTTTTATTTGATTAGCGTTTGCTAGTTCTTTACCTAGTTTTGTTGAAAGATATTCAGGATGTAAATCTAGAGATATTACTTCTGGTTTATGCTCAAATAAATTTAAATATAAATTTAGCGTATCTTGATATGCGTTAAAAGCCGCAGCATTTTCTAAATCTCCTAAATGCTGGGAGATAATTGCTTCTCCATCTCGCAATAAACAAAAGGTATTTTTTAACTCACTACCCATTGCTAATATATGAGGAACGTTGTTAAATCCTAGTGGTAAATTAATAGGTGTTGGTGCGTATCCTCTAGCGCGACGAATTGTTTGCACTTTATCACTAATAACCCGTATTACCGAATCATCTATCCGGTTAACAATTTCACGGTTATGTAAAAGAAAATAATCTGCAATTTTCCCTAATTTTTGCCGCGCTTCTTCATTATCAATACATTGCGGTTCATCAGAAATATTACCACTTGTTAAAACAATCGGGCGATTCATCCGTTTGAGAATTAGATGATGCAAGGGCGTATAAGGTAGCATAAAACCGAGAGTATTTTGCCCAGGTGCGACGGAATCTGCTATTTGGTATTCTCCCCTTATTTCCTTCTTTCTCATCAAAACAATCGGTGCTGCGGGACTTTCTAATAATTCTTTTTCCTTCGCATTCGGAGTACAATATTCTTCGATTACCGTTATATCTCGCGCCATTAAAGCAAAGGGTTTATGGTAACGTTTTTTGCGATCGCGCAATTTTTCCACCGCTGTTTCCTGCGTAGCATCGCAAGCAAGATGAATACCACTTAACCCCTTAATTGCCACAATTTCGCCTTTTTGCAACAAGGTACAAACAGCATCAATATCATCCAACATCGAGAACATAAAAGCGTTAATTGGTTTACCATCTGCACGTTCTAAAGTCACTTGGGGACCACAGATATGACAAGCAATAGGTTGGGCGTGAAATCGACGGTTTTCGACATCGTTGTATTCCTTCGCACATTCTGGACACATGGGAAAAGCAGCCATGCTAGTATTATTTCGGTCGTAAGGAATAGCGCGAATAATACTCAAACGGGGACCGCAATGAGTACAGTTAGTAAAGGGGTAACGATACCAACGGCTAAGGGGATTAAAAAGTTCTGATTGACATTGCGGACAAGTAGCAGCATCAGAGGTAATTGCTGTTTTTACCGCATTACTAACACTAGTAGTAATGACAAAATCATTAAAGCTAAATTCACCCTGATAAGGAGTTCGAGTCAGTTGATTAATTCTTGCTAAAGGAGGACATTCTTGTTGTAATCTTTGAACAAATTCTGTTATAGATTCATCACTACCAGATACCCGAATTAACACACCTTGACCATCATTACAAACTTCCCCACATAACCCACAAGCCTTCGCCAAACGATACACAGTAGGACGAAATCCTACCCCTTGAACAGTGCCATAAACCCTGATTTCTTCAATAGACATAAATCTTTTTTTATTAGCGCCTCTGCGTGAGATAAAATTAGGACTTACACAAAATACTCTCAAACTCTCATTTCTCTGTTTTCTCTGCGTGCTCTGCGGTTCGTTTTTCCGTTGTTTGTATATCTATATTTCCATTTTCCAAATTAAAATTCGATTATTTCCCGAATCAGCTATTATCGCAGTATTGCCACATACTTTTATCCCATAACACCAACTTAAACTATCTCTCTTTGGCAATGCAAAATCGCGATTCTCACCTTTAGTTTGAAAATCTATTTGTCCAGCCAACGCATCCGCAACAGCACCTTGCAAAGATATAATTGATTTTGGCTTTTTCCATCCCAACAAACGAGAATTAGCAGTATCCGCAACTAACAACCAATCACCACTAGCTGCCACACCATAAGGCATACTTAAACTGCTAGCGCTAGGAAAATAAACACCTTGATTTATTTCAACTAAATCAAAGTTTTTTTGTCCTAACACCACCGCACAAGGAGTATTATTTTCTGTTGGAATTCCTTGCCAAATCATTACCCGGTTATTACCCGCGTCAGTAACAACTAAATTGTCTCCCCAAATGGTGATATCATGACACCAACGCATACTTGATGCTGAAGGACTAGCACCACCATTTTCGTTACGCGATCGCATGTCTGGTTGTCCCAACACCAAATCAGCTGGTTGACCATCTTCTGACGGTAATTCATCCCAAATTAAAACCCGACGATTTCCCGTATCAGCAACAAACAATCTCCCTTGATAATAGCAAACACCATAACACCAATTTAAAGTATTTGCTGTGGCTTCTTGCTTACCACGATTCGGTTCATTGTCAATAAAATTAGCTTGACCTAACACCAAATCTGCCGGAACATTGTTATCTTCCGGCACTTTTTTCCAAATTAAAACGCGGTGATTCCAAGCATCCGCTACTGCTAAACCTTCCCCACAAGCACAAATCCCAGTTGGGACACTTAAAGTTGCCCTTCCTGGTGTACTTTTAGCATTTTGTCCCTCATGATTAAAGTCAGGTTGTCCAATTACCCAATCCGCAGGTTGATTGTCTGTAGTCGGTAAATTTCGCCATCCTAATAAGCGATGATGTCCCGTATCTGACACCCACAAAGAACCAGTTTCAGATAACAAACATGCACCACGCGGCGCAAACATTTCTCTAGCACTAGGTGCTAAAGGCATCACTAATGTTTCTGATTCAATACTATTACCTAAAATTACTTTCGCACCATGAAACGACAGAGGTAATCTTTGGGCAATTTCTGTTGCTTCTCGCTTTAATTTTGATGTGGGAGTAATCTTAATTGGGTTATGCATCAATTTGAAATTTTAGATTTTCAATAATAGTTGCACAAAAACTTTATCACCCTTAATTTTTACAGGATACGACTGTAGAGAAACATCAGGTGCTGTTAAACATTCTCCTGTATCTAAATTGTACTGAAATCCGTGAGAAGGACAGGTGAGAATACCATTTTCAACTGTACCGTCATCTAAAGGAAAAGCTAAGTGAGCACAAGCATTTTTGTAACAGCTTATTTTAACACCTTGACGATGTAAAATCAGCGAATTACCTGCAAAATTAACCACCAATACAGCAGATTCCGGAACTTGATCAACAGTTGTTAACTTAACCCAAGGAGGATTTCTATTTTGAGAAAATGGACTGGTTAAACTATTAGCACTATGAACAAGAGGTTTCTTATCGACAGCAATAACTTTTGTAATTTCTGGACAATATTTTTTAATAGCTTGTTCAACTCCCTGAGATAAAGTCAAAGTTGAAGAAGGACAATGACTGCAAGTTCCGATGAACCTGACTTCAACTGTATCTGGTAATTTAATTGCTACTAATTCCACATCACCGTTATGACTTTTTAAGCTAGGACGAACTTCATCAATGGCTGTTTGAATGCGTTGTGATAAAGGCGGTTTTGGCGATTTTATGAGTTCGTGATATAGCAGTACTCCGTACACTACTTCATCATCTACTGCCTGACGTAAAGCTGAAATTGTTTCTTCTTTTTTTAAGCTTTTAATCAACCGCATTAAAGCTACTTTATGTAAAGCCTCAATCGCTCTTTTCAACCCGACTACTACACAGCGCTGGCTTTCATCCCACTCAGCTACAATTGCCTCAAAGCGGTTGATTTCTTGAATTAATTCCTCAAGCTTTGTCATTATTTATTGGATAGTGGATAGTGGATAGTAGATAGTGGATAGTGGATAGTTGTTAGTCGATAGTGGATAGTCGATAACTGTTGGCTGTTAACCGTCAACCAATAACTAGCAACTAACAACTAGCAACTAACAATTAACAACTCACTTCGTTTTAAAATCTTTGAGTAAAAATGGCATGATTGCGCCAGTTAATAAGCTAGATACTATGATTGGTAGCCATAAGGGAACGTTCACTTGTGCAATTGATACCAACAATAACAAACCTATCACAGTGCCTATTGTAGTTTGTTGGATAAAATACATAGGATCGCGTATTAGCTTTCCTTTGAAAAATAATTTCAGAGAAAACCAGCCCATCTCAAACATAATTACTCCTAGAAATTATTCAAGTAATTTAGAAGAACTAGCCCTATAAATACCGCTGGAATCACACCAGCAGGTCCCAATAATCCACCAGTCATTGCGGCTAATTCATAACCTAAATCTTTGCCGGCTAAAAGCACGCCACCAATGGCACCACCAACTATAGATAAGCCTGCTGCTATTACTAACCATACTAATGATGTAATTAAGTTAATGTCGCCAGACAGCAAGCTTGACAAAAAATCTGTCATTCTTTTTCTTCCTTTTTTGAAAATTAAGAATTATCCTTTAGTATTTCCATCTCGACTTCTTGCAAAGCTTGGGTGACAATTTCTGCTTGTTCTATTTGTTCGTACTGTTGAAATATTTCTCTAGCTTCTTGATAGTAATTACGAACTCGCAACAGATTTTGATAATTCCCGATTTCTGCTTTTTCTGGGTCATCTGGTAAGTTGAATAAGGCATTAGCTTTGTTAGAAATTGTGTTGGCGTATTCTAAGGGTGTATCTTTAGCAGATCGCACTTTTAATGCCTCGTCATAAGCAGCGATCGCTCGGAAAATATTCTCTAGTGGATGCGAACTCGGTAAATATTGCAATGCGTTGCCTAAGTTATTCTGCAACATCGCATATTCTCTGGGGTGGTCAATCAGCTTAATGTGCTTCAATGCAACCTCAAATGACTGCACAGCCAAGCCTTGACGCAAGTATTCTCTTTCTGATGCTAAGGGCATAGAAAGGTAAGCGATCGCTATGTTGTTGTATAAAATAGCATATTCTTGTGGGTAATCCTGCCAGGTAAATACCCGCAAAGCCTCGTGATAAGCTTGGATGCTATCTGTCGTCCGCGCCAAATTGAATGGCACCAACGACTGCAACACCAACCCCAAATTCATCTGCACTTCTGCTACTTCCTCAGGTGAGGCAAATTGTTGCAAAATTGGCAGTGCTTCTTCATAACCTGCTTTCGCTTGGAGTAGCAATTGCGACCCAACATCCGGAATTGTCTGTAAGCCGAGTGCCATTCCCGCATTAGCGCGGGCTTTGAGGAGAGGATAATCATCAGCGCACAATTCATAAGCCCGATAATACAGCCCAACCGCATTTCGCAAATCTTGGGCTGTTTTAGGCTGTTTCAGAAAAGATTGCGCCATCTCAATCAGCATTTCGATTTTTTCTTCTGTCGTTGCTGATTCTGAAGCGATCGCCGCGATCGCCGCTTTTACAGCTGAATCTGTAATACTAGGGGTCATCACCACTCTTTTCTCGTCAGTTCGGGAATTGAATCTTTCAACGCCCACAAGACATGGAGACGCATTTGTTCTTGCGTGTCTAATCAAGGGTTATACAAACTGCACCCTTGTGTTTTCCCCCCATATTTAAAGCTGTTCCCGATCTCTCCTCACCACTCTTTATCTACACCTTTTCCTTCGTTTGTTGCTTTCCCTCTGGGCTGAGAAAAAGCCGCAATTTCAATTACCAAGTGTTTTGGCACTTATAAAGAATGAATTCTCCTTCGATTCAATTAGTGAATTTTCTGGATCTACAAAACACTCTATTGTTAGAAGCATAGAGGAAAATTGCATTGTTTGACGTTCTTTTAAAACTTTTTCCATATATCTTAATAATTTTATTTTTTCTTTGTCAAAGAAAGAAGATATGAATTTATATGTTTGGAAAATATTATATATCAATTAATAAATTTTTTAATACTTATAAATAGCTTTTTGTATATATGCAATACAATTATTATCTCAAATAAAATTATTTAGTTACGGCATTAGCTTTATATAGCGAGGCTTGGATTCCGATAATTTTTTATTTAAATAGTCAGTATGGCGATGATTGCGTTTTATATTTTATGACTAGTTAATTCCAAAATCTGTTCTAAAGAGAACTTTTTCAAAATATTAAATTGTATTTAACTAATACAAAAAATAAAATTTTATTTCATTACATACAACCGAAGCAAAAACTATCTAATATTGAAAAATAGACGTTTAAAAATAGGCGAGGTCTGACAAATTTCGTTGCTCAAAAGGATAAAGGATAAAGTATTAATCATGAAAAATTTTATACTTTATCCTTTTTTAGTTGTTTGAATTAGGTATGGTAAACAACATAGACAATATAACTGATGACTAACTTACTATGGCTGCAAGGTGGTGCTTGTTCAGGCAACACCATGTCATTTCTCTTATCACTATAGAATAAGCCTTAACGAAGAGGCTGCTCTTGCAGGGGAAATGACCTCTGACTCAATCAAGTGAAGCGGAACGGTCACTATACGAACAGCAAAATCACCAGCAGCACCAATTCCGGCACTAACTGCAACGCCTCCGGGGCTTACTTATCGACAGCGATCGCGCCCGACAAACCTACCTGATTGGGGACAAACCGCAGAAATCGCGTTCCAAACTATTAAGTCTGTGGTAAGCACTGGATTTGCGCTCTTCCGGATGCTTGGTAACTTGCTTGTCCGGTTTGTCGGGGGGAAAGGGATAGTAATATTCTTGCCCCACCCATTACAGCAAATTTCGGGTATATGAGGTACATACGTAAAACCCAAAACCCTTGATTAGACCTAGCATTGCTACGTCTCTACATGTATTTCATGACAACGCAATCTGCTGTAAATGGACGCAGTTGAAGAAGGCAGGAGGCAGAGGGCAGAAGGCAGAAGGAACAATTGGGCGGGGATTCAGACCCCGCCCAATTGTAAGCGCTCCAGTTGACGGCGGGGTTTTAGACCCTTGTTCCCTACGGTCACGGGCAGAGAGCAGGAGTCAGAATTCCCTTCTGCCTTCTGCCTCCTGCCCTCTGCCTTTCTTGATAAATTTGTACCTCAGCAGACTAGGAAAAGCTATATAATGCACCCTACTACAATTTTATTTTTCAATTTAATCGGAAATAAATATCTTTAGAGTAGGGATTGAGGTAGGGACGCTGTAAATCTATATTTAGCTCTGTAAAGTGTTGAGCGATCGCTTTCATTTTCTCCTCACTACTGCTATCACCTTTTTGCCAAGCTGACAGCAAAGCTTTTGCGATAATTTGACAACGATTTATGCCAAAATTCTCTTGTGCAGCAAATTTTTGACTTGGTTCTTCAGCTAAACTCAAGCCAGGGGCTAAAAACTTGGTAAATAAAGGTATTTCTGGCTTAAAATAAGATTTATGCTCTGAATAAACATCTTGAAGAATTTTCCGCACCGCTGGATAGTCGTTGCGTTGAAAATAGAGCACCCCAGAGTCGTAACGTTGGTATGCACAAGGGTTGTAGAGAACTTGAAAGTTAAAGAAAATCTCAGCCGCGTTTAATTGTAGGGTGAGATTATCCATCAGAGCGATCGCTCCAGTAGAAGTTAAATTAAAGTAGATTCTTAGCATATCCAAATCAACGTCTGGATTATTGCTCACTGCTAAATAATAATTATTTTGCAGTCGATTTTTTGGCATCAAAATTGCAACAAACTGACCAACTTTGGCAAATTCCATACTTGGTTGCATAGGCGAGTTATACTCAACATGCAATGTCAAACCGTCTTTAATTACTACCAGAGTACCATCAGGTTCTTGCCGCAAAACTTGCCAACCAGAATCAAGATAACCTACACCGTGATTACTAGCATCTAATTGTTCATAAAATTCCCAATCATTACCGAAAATATAATTGTTTTCTAAAGTTTGGTGTGGTAATAAATTAGCTGGTTTGGCATTTAATCCCAAAATGTTTCGCAAAGAGCCATTGTAATAAATTCCGTAAATAAAATTTCGCAATAGCAAAGTCAGATATTTACGCTGTAATACTGGCAGATTTTGTTGAAATCTGTCTGCTACTTTTTTTGGCAAAGCAAAAGGTTGATAATTGGGATGAATAATGCAAAAGTTAGATTCAATTTGAATATTGTGGGCAATGTCAAACAGAGAATCTAGCAGTTGATTTGTAGGAGTATATAGCATTTTCAAATGTAGTAAGCGCTTCAGCGCTTTAATTAATGAGCGGTGAACCGCTCACTACGAAATTAAGGAAGTTAACATCCACGTAGACGAGTTTTTGGGTAATAAAGAGGAACCAAATTCTGCTTGCTTTCTGGATGAGGCAACTTTTCTAATTTGGCAACGGGTTTGAGTATTTCCGATTCAGAAATACCGAAAACAGTTAGCACAGCTTGCTGTGGCATGGTGAGTAGATTTTTGGCGACTTGAAGCATTGAGATGCTGATATTATCAAAGTATTTATGGTACTTAATCGTTGCCTCAATTTGATGCATCAGTGCTAAACCAGCAAACTGAATAACACGCAATAAAAAATCATTACGGTACTCTAAAATATTGGGGAAGGCTTTGAGATAAGCTTGAGTTAGGGCAAGCATTGAAGGTTGAAGAATTTCTAAAGGTGTCACCGCAAATTGCAAAGATTCTTCTAACTCAATGGTAGGATCTACCACCAAGCTGTCTAGCCAAATTTTTAAATAGCTTGCCAGTAAAGTTCCTAAATCAAAGGCTGGATCTCCCCAAGAACATGCTTCCCAGTCAATCAGCCGCACGATCGCATTATCTAGATGTTCCCACCTGGAATGGATCAAAATGTTGTCTAATTTCAGGTCGTTATGAGTCAAGCAGCAAGGTTGCCAATCGCTTGCTAAGTCTCCAATTGCTGATTCTAAATTGTCGTGGCATTGATAGAGTGCATAAAATTTCAGCGCATCGGTGGGAACCATGCCAAAAATCTCAGGTGCAATTGACTCGATTCCTTGAGCTGGATTGTTGAAGTGATAGCGAAACTGTCCTTCGGGAGCAGTTGCCATAAAATCGCGATACTCACGACGATTGAATGTAGCACGATGCAGCGCTCCTAAGGTGTCGCCAATGGTGCTGGCGATCGCTTCGGGGAAAATATCGTTTTGTTGATAATAATTCCCTAGTTCCTGATACTCACTTAAGTAGTTGCGGATCAGGATCGAATTTTCTTCATCGAAATGCAGCACTGATGAGGCGATCGCCCCGATGTTACCAATCACTGGAAATTGCTCAAGCAATTGGTGAAACAGCCACTCATTGAAAAATTGCTCTTTTCCATCCGAAAAGTCAATGCTACGTTCCTGTTTAACCAGCAGTTTGCGATTATCTGCCAGAGTAACCAGTAAATTTAAGTTTTTCTTACTTTCAGGGAACTCAGAATCGTCAGATGCGCCATCTTCTGAGCTACACAGACCTGAGGAACGCAGATACTGGATAACGTTATGAGAAGACAGTGAAACTACCATGTATTATTTCCTAATTCTTAAAATTCAAGACCGTAAATCACTTAGATCCAGATTGGCTTAACTTTTATAGCTCGCGGTAGACAGCAATAACACTGGGAATATTAATCACGATGATTACAATCTACTAATATCCGATCTCAAAAAGAAAAACCTGCCAAAATGGCAATTCTGTCTTTACTATTCCTGGAAAAAAAATTGTAAATTATTGATACATAATAAGCATTTTTACTTGAATTCATATTTAGTTTTGTGGTTAAGTTGTTTGCTGTTGTTGACTTTCCGCCTTTCTACGGGTTCAAGAAAAATTGACGGTTTAATTTTTCACTTCGCAATAAAAGCAAGTGCGAAGTCAACCGTTTTTGAGATGATTTCGCAATATTATTAGTATCTTCAGAGAAAATGATTTTTTTAAGTCACATTTTTACCATCATCGCAAAATAACGGTTGAGCTACGGTTTTTAACTAATTCCCAAAAAAACAAACATTTGCTCATGAACTGAATCACAAGCAAAAAAAATTAAGTCATGGTAAATGTTGATTGATATTATGCTGCCATTTATATTCAATTACAATAAGATATATCCGCTACATAAATCAAGCGATCAGTTTAATTCTGTTACAGAGCCGATTGGGATGCTCCCATTTCCAATGGGTAATCTGGAAATACTTACGTATATAGCTACAAGCGCAGCAGTTGCACAACTGACTACCCACCACTTACAGGATACAGCTATTGCGAATGGTAGGTCTGACCCCTCATTTTATTCAAAAACCTCCTAGAGACGTTCGGTCCGGAACGTCTCTACGTGTATTCGATATTTAGCGATAGGCTGCTGTATTTAAATAATTATTCATCCTCTTCGGTAATATAAATGTACTAATAAAGGTATACTAACTAAAAAGAATCATGCAGGTGAAAAAAATAGCTTTGCATCTGCCTCTGCTACTTTATTCTTAATGCCATTAGTTGATTCACCATCACCGCCAACGTCAGCACACCGAAAAACAGCATCAATCCTGCCGGCATAAACTTGCGTGTTTTAGCCAGTCGCAATGCAAAGACAACTACTAAAATAGCAGTGACTAAAGCTGCTACAATCAGACCCCAGATTATACTTTGAAATTGGAGGTAAGCGGCAAAAAGTAGTAATACACCACTAATGCAGCCACTGAGGAGCGAAACATTGCTCCCAGAGGCAACGTAACCAATGATGCCACCAACTATCGCCAAAATGCCGTAGCCAATAGAAGCAATAATACCTAAATTCATTGTTAAAACCTATGTAGATTTTGATGGGTGCTGCAAACCTCGGCAGACAATTTAGCATAGCTCTTTAGCTACATCATCCTGTTAATTGATGGATAATTAAGCAATGTCCACGGCAAGTAATTCGTACCAGACAGAGGTTCAGTTCCTCCAGCGTCAAGCAGCGTCTCTATTAATCTACCAATTTGTCCTCCAAGGGGAAGTCAGTATAGCTTTTTTGGAATTATTGCAAACTATACGATATCCAGAGGCGGATGCACGCAGTTGTCTCCAAGCTTACGGCAACTACTTTAAGTGCTTGGCTGCGAGAAATCAAAATTGGGAGGACTATTTAATTACGCAAATTCTGAGGGATGAGAACCCATTTTCTCGGATTGCTCAACAGCGGGAATTTGAGAATTTGCCTCCAGCTTTAATTGCAGCGACTCAGCATGATTTACAAGCGTTGCAAAGTCTTTATGAATGTAGTAGCGCGTTTTTGAGCGAATGGGTACAAGCTGTGGCTCATCTAGCTGTTTCACCAGTAGTGTGGTATGACGAGCAACTAGCAGGGGTAGAAGAAACGAACGAATCGGTGCTAATAGCGAAACTGCACCACATGGAAGATTGGGCTGATGCAGTAGAAGATGTAGCTGCTTATTATCGGCAATTTGGTACGGGTTTATTTGCAGAATATACTGCTTTGCGCTATTGCGGCGGACAATTTATTGGCATTGCACATGCCGATCCGGTAAAGTTAAGTGAATTAGTGGGTTATGAGTCTCAGCGAGACGCTTTATTAAAAAATACAGAATTTTTGTTAGCAGGAGAGGTAGCGCTGCACGTATTACTTTATGGTAGTCGCGGTTCAGGGAAATCTTCTTTGGTAAAAGCTTTGTTGAATGAGTACAGCGATCGTCATCTGCGCTTGCTGGAAGTAGCAAAATCAGATTTGAAAGACTTACCACAAATTGTGGAACAGTTGCGCTCTGTGCCACAAAAATTTATTATTTTTGTCGATGACCTTTCATTTGAGGAAGATGATGATGCTTTTAAAGCGCTGAAAGTAGTATTAGAGGGGAATTTAACTGCGCGATCGCAAAACGTAGTTGTGTATGCTACTTCTAATCGTCGGCACTTAGTTCGCGAGTTTTTCGCCGATAGACCTGCTCCCAAGGATAATGATGAAATCCATGCTTGGGATACGATGCAGGAGAAGCTTTCGTTTAGCGATCGCTTTGGTCTAACTTTAACCTTCGAGCCTGCCGATCAGAAAACTTATTTAAACATTGTCCGACATTTAGCCACACAAGCTGCAATTAACATACTTTCAGAAGATTTAGAATATCAAGCTTTGCAATGGGCAACTCGTCACAACGGACGATCTGGAAGAACAGCACGACAGTTTGTTGATTTTTTGAAAGCAGATTTAGCACTTTCGGCTTCAAACAATCAAACATAAGTAGCGTACATAAACTGCGTACAGTAAGACGCATTAAAATTTATTCTTCCCCTTTCCCCTTCCCCAGAAATATATATAGATGAAAAATTGACTAAACTAAAAACAAGCAATATGCAATCCGCAATGGTAAGTAATCGATTTGTGCTTTTAGGTATAGTTGCCTTTAGTGTGAGTTTTGGTCTTAGTCTCGTCCCAACTTGGGATTTTAGTAAAGCCTTTCTCACAGGTGCAATTACTGTAATAAGTAGTTATGCAGCAGCATTATTTGTCGATAATATCCGCAGAAATCATGAAATGCTCGTTTTGGGTTCTCTCCACAAGCGAATAAAAGAGCTTGAGGGTTTAAAGTCTCGTCTCGTCAGAGAAATCAACCAAATTGAAGAGCATCGCGTTTTATTATATACAGAATCAAATCAGTTGCAAAATCAAGTATCAGAACGCCACAATCAAAGAGACAGTTTAAATCGAGAATTAAGCAGTTTTGTCGGGCAAAAGAAACAGTTAGAAGTAGAAATAAGCTTACTTCAAACAGAGCTTAATAAGCTGGATAAAAGTAAAGTCGAGCTAAATAATTCATTTTCGGCTCTCACAGCAGAAAAACGCCGTCTAGAATTAAATTGCAATTTATCGCGGGCAGAAATAACTAAACTGCAAACTCAAATTAGCGAACTCCAACAAGAAAAGCAAGATACTGAAAGCAATTTAACTTTGCTAGAAAGGCTCAAACCTCAACTAGAAGAAAGACTTTACGAATTGCGAGTTGAAATGCAAGAGTTAGAAAATCAGGTAACTCAGCACAAGGAATTAATTTTAAATAAAAAATCTGAACGAGAAAATACAGAAGCTAGCCTAAGTTTATTAAAAACCCAAATAACAGAACAAAAACTTGAATTAAATCATCTACAAGAGCAAATTTTATTATTGCAGCAAGAACGGGATTTGTTACAAAATCAAGTTTGGGAATTACTCCAACAAACAGAAACATACAATCAGCAACCGTTCACAGAAAACGAAAGAGAAGAAGATGTAAATTTATTTCCTTTTTCTGACTTAATAGATTTAGAAATAATAACTGAAGATACATCTGATTTACCCCAAGAATGGACTAAATTATTAGAACAGCTACCAGATTATGAAATACAAGTATTAAAAGTAATAGTAGAGCAAGAAAATCCCCAAGCTGCTATTAAACATATTGCTGAAAAAAATATTACTATGCCAAATCTGTTAATTGATTCTATAAATCAACGTGCTAATGATACAATTAACGAATTAATAATTGATCTAAATTTAGAAATTCCACAAATTTATCAAGACCATGTGAGAAATGTCAAAAAACTGATTGCAATATATGAATTAACGACTGGACAAGCTTCATCAAATTAAGTTATTCTTGCCATAGAATAATTTTATATTTGACGTTCATAGCGATTTGAAATTAGGTGCAATACATCAAAGAATTAAAAAACCACAGATGAACAGTTATTCTTGGCGTTTTTGCTACCAAATAATTTAATGGAAATACGTAGACTAAAATAGTCTTGATGAATTTTTGACAAAAGACATAGACGTGGAAAAGATGTAGAGACTTAGCAGTGCTACGTCTTCTAGGGGTTCTGGGTAAAGCATAGTTAATTTCCACATCGGTTGAGAAAAGTTGTTTTGGGTTGTGACAAGCGATCGCTTCACCACTTTTCATTCCGCAGTAAGGTTTAATAGTTAATTGTAGAAGTGTTGAGATTTATTAAGAACACATTATGAAATTTTCCCGACTGCTAGTTAGCTTTGTCTTAGCTATGGTTTTGTTTGTGTTTCCCTTGTCTGCACAAGCAGCAAGTTCTTCTAGTGTCACCGGTTCTATTGGTGATACAGAATTCAAGAACAGGGATTTTTCTGGTCAAAGTTTAGTAGGGGTTGAGTACACCAATGTCAATCTAGAAAAAGCAAATTTTAGTAACGCTGATTTACGCGGTGGCGTTTTTAATGGTTCAGTATTGAAAGAAGCGAATTTGCATGGTGTAGATTTTAGTGGAGGAATAGCTTATCTAGTAGACTTCAAAGGTGCTGATTTAACTGATGCGATTTTGACAGATGCAATGATGTTGCGTTCTAGTTTTAGTGATGTTGTCATCACCGGTGCTGACTTCACCAATGCTATTCTTGATAGTATTCAAGTGAAAAAACTCTGCGTTAAAGCAAGTGGTGTAAATTCTAAGACTGGTGTGGACACTCGTGAGTCTTTAGGATGTAGCTAGAATTTTGCTTCCCTCTCTTTGCAAGCGAAGAGGGGGAAATTTTTGTTAAACGTAAAGAATATACAGTTATTAAGTGTATACAACGTTGTTATAAATGCAATTTGCTTTTTTAATTATTATTATGAATTGTTCAACCAAGTATAAAATAAATATATATGAACCTAAAAAAAATAATTGTATCAGCTCTATTACTCACTTTCCTTTCTAGTTGTAAAGATTGTCAGGCTAAAAGAACTTCAAATCCCAATCACATAAAGCAGTTGCTAACAACTAAAAAATGTCCTAAGTGTGACTTAGGTGGTGCTGATTTAGCTGGAGCAGATTTAAGAGAAGCTGAACTGAGTAATGCTAAATTAGACGGAGCAAATCCAATACGGTTCGGTTAAGCTAAAAAAACAAAAATTTGTAGGTTGGGTTGAGGAACGAAACCCAACATTTCCAAGGCTTTGTTGGGTTTAACTTCGTTCAACCCAACCTACAATTTCCCTTAACCGAACCGTATTGGGAGCAAATCTACAAGGGGCTGATTTAACTAAAGCTGAACTAAGATGGCAAGATGATGTTGGCGACAAAGGGAAAATGGGTATATCAGAAATTGGTGATGATTACTGTAATGTTACCTATGAAGCTTCATTAAAAGGAGTTAATTTGAGGGGAGCCAAACTTATTCAAACTGACTTATCAGGTTTGGACTTAAACGAAGCCAATCTGAGTGATGCTGATTTGACTAATGCAAAACTAAACTGGGCAAAACTTAATAAAGTAAATTTAGAAAAAGCTAATTTAAATAGCGCTGACTTAGAGTCAGCAGAACTAGATTACGCTAATCTAAAAAAGGCAAATTTACAGGGTACGAATTTAAGTTTGAGTAGGTTGGGTGATGCAAATCTAAAAGAAGCTAACCTTACAAGTGCCAATTTAGATCACAGTTCACTTTTAGGAGCAAACTTGCAAAAAACACAGTTGATAAATGCTAATTTGGAAGGAGCTCTACTGAGCGGCGGTCATCTTGTTAATACTAATCTAAGTGGAGCTAACCTGAGCAGTGCTTCTCTAACAAATGTTAATTTACAGAAGGTTATCTACGATTCTCATACTATTTGGCGTGGAGCCTCTTATAGCGAGCTTACACAGTTCCCTAATGGATTTAATTCTCGTCAGAAGCAAATGGAATTTAAGAAGCTATTTATTTATAAGGAAAAGAATCAGGTTAAATAATAACGCTAGGAAATATATCAACAGTGTAGAGACGCGAAATTTACCATACCCTGTTTGCGGTTTTGGCTCAGGCGTTCCCGTTGTCCAACTTGGCTCATTATTGTTCCTGATTCTTGGGGTCAGATATTTTTTTGGCGTTGCTTAATGTCTGTGAGGATTTCATCCATCGTTAGCTGATCGAGCCATTGATGACGTTCTTGGGTGTAGTCTCCACTTCCCTTGTCAAATTGGCGAATAAACCGGATAGCATCAGGATATCCCAAAGCATCTACTAAGGCTTGAAATCCTTTTCTATATAATTCAATCGGGGTCATTTTCTTCTGCTTCTACGAGATTGGTGGTAACTTCTGCTAACCAGATCATTGGGTTAGCAACTATTATATTTAAGTTATTCTTATAGTTTAATGCTCTTGACAATAAACGGTTATCGGTTGTCAAGAAAATGTCGGCGTTCCCTTCAGCACAAGCGATATGAAGCGCATCAAAATTTTTAATATTTAAGTTTGTTAGTTCTATAGCTCGTCTAGAGATTTCTTCGGTGACTAAAATCTGATGTTGAGCGATCGCTAATGCTTCAAGCACCTGTTCTCTTCTGGTTACATCTGGGGTTTGTGCAATTTCCGATTCTAAGGCTGTGCTACTGACTAATTCCCATTCTCCATCTCGACAACGGCTGATAGTTTCTAAAATTGCTTCGGTTTCTAGACGAATTCGCGGCTGTGTTTGGTCGTCAAATGAACGATTTAAACAACAAACATCAAGATATATTTTATATTTTTTACCCATAATTAATATTTAATTATCTAAATCATATTTTAGGCGAGTTTTCCCTGTTAATAATTCTTGCATCATGCCCTGTTTAACGTTTTTATATTTATCGCGCCTTTGCTCTAAGTACAATATTGCATAAATTCATGACGAAAATTTATCACAAAAACTCTGCGTCACTCTGCGCTTCCCTCCGCGTTCCTTTGCGTTAAAAAACGCGCTCGTTCTTGTGCAAAGCTATACTAAGGCTGCGATTTCTGCGTCCATGTCGCTGAGGATTTGCGCGATCGCTTTTTGTTCTTCCATTGTTGGCAGAGAAATTTTAAAAGCATGAACATCATTTCTATTTAATGAAAGTCACGAAAATACGTAACTTATGTCCCACGAATTCGGAAAATTGGACATTAATTCTTTAAAACTGACAATAATTATTTAAATTATGTACATTCGCAAATTATATGTCGCGATTCGCAAATTAGTGTCGCAACTGCTTTAAAGCCTGGAAGCTATATTGTGTAAGTATCATAAGCTATTTACCCCAGAAAAGACCAATAAACTTAATTCGCATATTGTATGTCGCAAAGTCCAATTTCGCATATTATATGTCGTTTGTTAAGAATTAGGTCTTTCGCAAATTAGATGTCGGATTTTGTCATAATTAATGGTACATTAGTACGTTAATTATTCATGAGTGGGTTTCACTCTAATGGCAGACGAAGAATTTGAATTCACTGAAGAATTGACACAAGTTCCAGACGCTATTTTGCTTGACAAGAGTAATTTTGTGGTAGACCCATCGCAAATTATTCTAGAAACTTCGGATAGGCAAAAACTGACATTTAATCTTATCCAGTGGCTTGCGGAATCACCCAATCGCACTATTAAGTCTCAGAGAAAGCAGGCAATTGCAGATACCCTTGGTGTTTCTACTCGCCAGGTGGAACGTCTCCTCAAGCAATACGATGAAGATAGGTTAACAGAGACAGCAGGAATAGAACGAGCAGATAAGGGAAAATATCGAGTTAGCGAATATTGGCAAGATTTCATCAAAACAATTTACCAAAAGAGTCTTAAAGACAAACATCCAATATCTCCAGCGTCAGTAGTGCGGGAAGTGAAGCGACACGCGATTGTTGACCTTAAGCTCAAGCCAGGAGATTTTCCTCATCAAGCAACTGTCTATAGAATTTTAACTCCTTTAATCGAGCAACATAAACGGAAGACAAGAGTTAGAAATCCGGGTTCGGGATCTTGGATGACAGTGGTAACACGAGATGGACAGTTACTCAAGGCTGACTTTAGTAACCAAATTATCCAATGCGACCATACTAAGCTGGATATTCGCATAGTTGATATTCATGGCAGTTTATTGTCTGACTGTCCTTGGTTAACTACTATTGTGGATACTTATTCAAGCTGTGTTGTTGGTTTCCGCTTATGGATCAAACAACCAGGTTCTACAGAGGTGGCTCTAGCCTTAAGACATGCTATTTTGCCCAAAAATTATCCTGATGACTATAAGCTAAATAAAGTTTGGGAAATATCTGGTCCTCCTTTTCAATATTTTTTTACTGATGGTGGGAAAGATTTTCGCTCAAAACATCTAAAAGCCATTGGCAAGAAACTAGGATTTCAGTGCGAATTGCGCGATCGCCCACCCGAAGGTGGTATTGTAGAACGGATTTTCAAAACGATTAATACTCAAGTTCTCAAAGACCTACCTGGTTATACAGGGGCAAATGTTCAGGAACGCCCGGAAAATGCAGAGAAAGAAGCCTGTTTGACAATACAGGATCTAGACAGAATTTTAGCTAGTTTCTTTTGTGACATTTATAACCACGAGCCTTATCCTAAAGAGCCTCGCGATACGAGATTTGAACGCTGGTTCAAGGGAATGGGAGGAAAACTGCCTGAAGCTTTGGATGAGCGAGAATTAGATATCTGTTTGATGAAAGAAGCCCAACGAGTTATTCAAGCTCATGGATCTATACAGTTTGAGAACCTAATTTATCGAGGAGAATCACTCAAGGCATATAGAGGTGAATATGTGACGCTGAGATACGACCCCGATCATATCCTGACTTTATATGTCTACAGTTGCGAAACTGATGATAATGTAGAAAATTTCTTGGACTATGCTCATGCAGTAAACATGGACACCCATGACCTGAGTGTAGAAGAATTAAAAGCCCTCAATAAAGACCGCAGTAAAGCGCGTAAGGAGCATTTTAATTATGATGCCTTATTAGCATTGGGTAAACGCAAGGAACTTGTAGAAGAACGTAAAGAAGATAAGAAGGAAAAAAGACGGTCAGAGCAAAAGCGTCTCCGGGGAGCATCCAAGAAAAGCTCAAATGTTATTGAACTACGCAAAAGTAGAGCTTCAACCTCTTTAAAGAAAGATGACCATCAGGAAGTTTTACCTGAGAAAGTTTGCACAGAAGAAATCAAGATTGAGAAGATAGAACCGCAACCACAGGAAAATATTTCAGCACAAATTGATACTCAAGAAGAGCACAGACATAAGTTAGTTGTCTCTAACCGTCAAAAAAACTTGAAAAAGATTTGGTAAATTATGGCGCGATCGCAACTTGCAACCCAATCCTTTGTTGAAGTCTTAGCCCCACAGTTAGACCTTAAGGCTCAAATTGCTAAAACTATTGATATTGAGGAGCTTTTCCGGACTTGTTTTATCACAACTGATCGGGCTTCAGAATGCTTCAAATGGTTAGATGAACTGCGTATCATGAAACAATGTGGTCGTGTCATTGGTCCAAGAGATGTAGGTAAAAGCCGAGCCGCGCTTCACTATCGGGATGAGGATAAAAAACGAGTTTCCTATGTAAAAGCTTGGTCAGCATCGAGTTTTAAACGTCTGTTTTCACAAATCCTGAAGGATATTAACCATGCTGCACCAACAGGTAAACGACAGGATTTACGTCCAAGATTAGGGGGTAGCCTTGAACTATTTGGACTAGAACTGGTGATTATTGATAATGCTGAAAATCTCCAAAAAGAGGCACTTATAGACTTGAAGCAACTTTTTGAAGAGTGTCATGTTCCTATTGTCTTAGTTGGAGGTAAGGAGTTAGATGATATTTTACAAGGTTGTGACTTGTTGACTAATTTTCCAACATTGTATGAGTTTGAACGCTTGGAACAGGAGGATTTTAGAAAAACATTAAGTACAATTGAATTCGATATTCTATCTCTTCCAGAAGCGTCTAATTTAGGTGAGGGTAATATCTTTGAAATTTTAGCGGTTAGTACAAATGCGCGAATGGGAGTTTTAGTAAAAATACTAACTAAGGCAGTTTTACATTCTCTCAAAAATGGATTTAGTCGGGTTGATGAAAGCATTTTAGAAAAAATTGCTAGTCGTTATGGCAGAAAATACGTTCCCCTCGAAAGTAGAAATAGGAATGAATGAAGATGATGAAATTCTGCCAAAGTTAGGCTATGTCGAGCCATACGAAGGAGAGAGTATTAGTCATTATTTGGGGCGTTTGCGTCGCTTTAAGGCTAACAGCCTACCCTCAGGATACTCTTTAGGAAAAATTGCTGGTCTTGGTGCAGTTATTTCACGCTGGGAAAAGTTATACTTCAATCCGTTTCCTACTCAACAGGAGTTGGAGGCTTTGGCATCTGTGGTGGGAGTTAATGCGGATAGATTAAGTCAAATGCTACCGCCAAAAGGTGTGACGATGAAACCAAGACCTATTCGATTGTGTGGTGCTTGTTATCAGGAGTCACCCTTTCACCGCATCGAGTGGCAGTTTAAGGATGTGATGGTATGCGATCGCCATCAATTACGCTTACTCACAAAATGCACTAACTGCGAGACACCCTTCCCGATTCCAGGAGATTGGGTACTAGGGGAGTGTCCCCATTGTTTTTTACCATTTGCGACGATGGCGAAAAAACAGAAGAAGGGTTAATAAGCAGCGCGATGGGCAAAGCCCCGCCAAGGGCGATCGCACTGTCTCCTATCTCAATATTTAAGGCAAAATCTACGACACACGTAGATTTATTAATAGATAAAACAAAGGCGATCGCCCAGTCGCCATCCGTGACAGGTTAAGAGAATTGCACGGTTGTCAAGGGGGGTAGAGGAAAAGGTGATAAATCCAGCTTGGGGACAGGTTTTCGCAGTGCTTTGACCACGCCTAAATCCTGATTTTCTTTTGCGGTGAAGTACTTAACTGGGTCTGTAGCTTTACCTTGAGCGTAAGAAACGCTAAAATGGTACAAACCACGATATATCATTTCCAAAGAAATACGATCAAAAGGCAGAGATAATTCGTCGGCGATCGCATCTCCCAGATCCACTAAAACGGCATAAAAAAGCCAAGTTGCCCACACCTGTAACTTGATACCATTAATAGAGCCTGTCCACAAATAAGACAATCCCAACAAGCGTTTTACCGTATGAAAAGCCTCTTCAATTCTCCATCTTCGTCGATACAAATCAGCCACAACGTAGGGAGGTAAAACATTTGGATCAAGAACAGAGGTAATGTAAGAATAGGTGGCTTCGCCAACTCGAATTTGTACCCATCGTAAAGTAAGAATAGGAGCGCCACCTCGACCATTACCAAGTTGAATCAATTGGTCTTTAACAGAATGGTCGTAAGTAAATATCTTTAATACTTTAATAGACGCTTTAGCTTTTAATCGAGTAATAAAGTGAATATTTTGATTAATAAGTCGTTCAAAAAATAGGAAATGATAAAATCCTCTGTCCAACAGAATTAGTGTTTTAGCAGTTAGTAAATTGAGAAGTACTGCCTCAAAATTAGTATCGCTTGCCGATGGATTAGTATGAAACCAAATTTCGATGGGAAGTCGAGTCACCAAATCGATGACTGTACAAATCTTTCCTGCCAAATGCCCTGTTTTTAAGTCTTCTAGACTTTTGAGCTTACGGAATAAAGCTTCCAGTGTTGTCCCATCCGCCACCCAGATTTGTTCAAAATTTCTCCGTGCAAACTTAATACTATCTGGTAGTGAGCGTTGAGTACGTTGCTGCCAATTGTGTTGTAATTGAGGCAGTAAATCTTTAAAGACTCGCTCAAATAATTCTGCTGGGAAAACTAAAAACCTTTCGGCGAGTGATTGTTGAGCAATTTTAGTAGCACGACACCATAACAAATTTTCTCGTGCCAACAAACGATTTAATTCCTGTACGCTTGGTACTTGCCGCCATAGCAGTGTTAATACTGCCGCTACCATCAACGACAGATTAATTATACGGTCTCGTAATCCTAATTGTTTATAGTATTTTTTTTGAGCAGCGATCGCAGGAGTTAATAAAGCTTCTAACTGTTGGCTAATTACTTCGTTATTGATAGTAGGAGTATTATATCGCTTGACATGGTCGGGATTACGCTTTGTTTTTTTAGACATCGTGGTGAGCCAAACTTGTCATCACTTAGTTTGACATCTTTGTGCGACCCAACAATAACCGATTTATCCTGAAATCGTTCTATTCAAGATTAGCGATCGCCCTATCAAATTGGATTTTTTTTCACTATTGATAATGATAATTAAATTAAGAGGAGGAAGAGTTTAGCAAAGCTAGACTCTTCCTCCCACCCATCTGAGCTATTATCATTATCAAAAGCTTTTTTCTCATCCTTTAGAGGTATTGATAAAATGTACACAATCTTAACCTATCACAGATGATTAACATCTTGTCAGGTAAGGAATGTCCTTGATCGGGGTATTCAGTAAAAGCACGTACAAAAGTCCCCCCAATAAGACCTCCAGTAAATTCTCCGACTATACCCATCTCGGCAGCACCAATATCTGCAAATACCTTTCCTAATTCCCCAATCATATAATCTTTTACGAAGCCAACACGATTAACAATAGAGCTTTCAATAACAGGTTCGCCAACTTCTGTGGCAACATATTCCATCATGGACTGCTTGCTCAAAGCTTTCATATAATAGTTCCCTAAAACTAACTAATTTCTTGTTGTATTTTCAGAGTTTTGTTTTCTAAAACAATGCTCCAATAAGTATGTTGGTTGAATAAAATACACAATAGGTTAGCGCAGCGTAACCCATGCGTTTCAAAAATTGAGCGTTTATTTCAGACGGTAGAGGTTTTACAAAAAATTACGTCTTCCTAGAATGTTCTTTTTATCTCAACTATTTATGAGACTGATATTTTATTTTCAAGCTATTTCCTAACATGGTTATTATACCGTTTTAATGTGAAGCTGCATATAATTAGTTAGTCTAAAACCTGCTACATCAACAATGATTATATGCAACTTCATATAAAATTAGTATTAGATTACCGATGACTATGGGACGATGAAACTAATTCCCTGGTGCATATGATTTAGCTCTGGAGTGATTTAAGTAATCTTGGTCTACTTGTATACTTCCGCGTTGGTAATTAGAAATGTTTCTATTTTTCAAATCACGATTATATTTCTCGATCACATTGTTTCCCCTTTCTATTTCACTTGAAATATCATCTTGTGGGTATGTTGATTCAGCAGGTACTTGAGGCTGTGTGTACGTTCTTGGATAACTAGAGGGTATTTGAGGTTGTGTGTACGTTCTTAAATAACCAGCAGGTACTTGAGGCTGTGAAGATTTGATACTATTATCATTCGATCCCTGACTGCTAACACAGCCAAACATAGAAATAGTAGATAGAGCAATAATGATTTTGATACCCAGTTTGTGCTTCTTCATGATTTTCTCCTAATTGATATATCTCAGGTAGGGATAGAAGGTACTTGTAATTGGTTGTCACTCAGTTCAACAAAAGGACGCAAACCATCCTCATGATTCTTCTCCTTGTTAAATCTTTATTCGAGGTGATGCAACCTTTTTAATTGCTTCTATTCCTATTACTTTCTCGACTAAGTTGTTTTACGCAGGAAGGGAAAATAATTTTAAAAGCTTATTTTTTGGGCTTATAGATATAGATAAAATGCGATCGCCATATTAATATATGAGACAATTCCCGTAGGCGATATGGGTGGAGTGCGATCGCCATATTAATATATGAGACAATTCCCGTAGGCGATATGGGTGGAGTGCGATCGCTATATTAATATATGGGACAATTCCGTCGGCGATATAGATAAAATGCGATCGCTCTATGGATATATGAGACAATTCCCGTAGGCGATATGGGTGGAGTGCGATCGCCCTATTAATATGCACAATAATCCCCGTAGCGGATATGGGTGGAATGCGATCGCCCTATTAATATGCACAACAATTCCCGTAGCGGATATGGGTAAAATGCGATCGCGCTATTAATATGCACAATAATTCCCGTAGCGGATATGGGTGGAATGCGATCGCCCTATTGATATGCACAATAATCCCCGTAGCGGATATGGGTGGAGTGCGATCGCTAACCATTGAGTGAAAAATATCGGTTTTGCCTGTTGACCGTCAACAGTCAACAGTCAACAACCCTACATATAAGATTTTACAAATCCTCAATGAATTGCTCTAACCTTGATGCTGTTCTAACCAAGCTTCTAAATCGGTTAAACTCGAAAAATCAAGTAAAGCCTCAGCTAAATCATCCAACTGTGTTGATTCCAAAGCTTGGATTTGCAATAGCTGTGCAGGTGGAACAGTTCCAACTTTA
The DNA here is from genome assembly GCF_000582685.1 of [Scytonema hofmanni] UTEX 2349. GTDB lineage: Bacteria > Cyanobacteriota > Cyanobacteriia > Cyanobacteriales > Nostocaceae > Hassallia > Hassallia hofmanni. Next base: position 662,414 of record NZ_KK073769.1, on the reverse strand, counting down.
CGACGAAGTAGTCGCGTCACAATTGCTAAAGCTTTTTCCTGCTGTATATCCTGATAAATTACAGACTCGCGCATAGCATCACTCCGTAATAACCTTTTAATCAGTTCCTTGTTTAATACTAACCCAGTTAATATTGCCGTTGATGCAGCAATATTACTTTGGATTCGGGTGTCGTTGATTTGCTCAATAGCTTCTGCAACCTGTTGTAATGTTCGCGTTTTATCCTCAGTTTGACTGAGGGTGGCGAACGGTAACAAACCAGGAGTGTTTAAAAATATGTCGGTGGGTTGCTCCCAAAGTCGAATAACTCCAAATTCATGACGGGTATTTTCTAACACAAAAGCTGTTTGCTGGACTAATTCGGATGTGGTGGGTTGGAGGTAAATTACAACTTGATACATCCGCTTTTTGGGAAATCTGCGATATGTCCTTAACCGATAATCCGTCATCCGAAAGGGAATTTCGGCTTTTGGTTCGGTTTGGAATTCGATATGCAGGACAAGTTCATCGGACTGTAACAGAATTAAAGCATCGGCTCGAATCGGTTCGAGGGATAATTCTGATGGGCTGAGTTGGGTGAGTGCAATAGATTCGCCGAGTAGCCAGGTGGCGAAATCGGCTGAAAATGACTCTGCTAAAAAGCGACAGACGTTATCAAACATAGACAGGCATTATATCAGCCATGTTCTATATCTACTATGGCTTTTTTATAACCAATTTCTACATTTGTTAATTCATTTTTAGCTCAAGCGGCTTGATTAAAGGCAAACTCAGTTTACTTGAGTCAATTATTATATTTATTCTTGCAACTTCTTTAAGGTATTCATAAGCATTTCATAAGCAGCAGTATTTCCTTGCGCTTGAAAAAGTTGGGCTGCTTGCTGTAAATCTTGAATGGCTTTTTGTTTGTCACCCTTTTCAAGATAAACTAATCCTCGGGCTGTGTAAGCTTGAGCATACTGAGGATTAATCGCAATGGCTTTGGTGTAATCAGCCAGTGCTAATTCCCCTTGATTTTGCTCTTTGTAAAGAACACCCCGATTGCCGTAAGCGTCAGCAAGCTGAGGATTAATTGCAATGGCTTTGTTGTAATCAGCCAGTGCTAATTCCCCTTTATTTTGCTCTTTGTAAATCAGACCCCGAACTATGTAAGCTTGAGCATACTGAGGATTAATCGCAATGGCTTTGGTAAAATCAGCCAGTGCCAAATCCCATTGCTTCTGCTCTATGTAAATAACACCCCAAAGCCAAACCCTTGCCATAATAAGCTAAATGAACAAATGCTGGTTTCAGCTTGATGGCTTCATCAAATGCTGTTACTGCTTCCTCATAACGACTCAAGCGCCACAGTTGATTTCCCCTTTCTATCCATTGGCTGGGTGTTGCATTTCCTCTGTCGATATCTGTTGTTAATATTGCTGCTTGAATAGACTTTCTTTGTTCGGCATTTAATTGCGGTGCAGGAGCAGTTTCTACTTTTTGCGCTTGCACTCCCAACCTGCTTGCTAACCCTAAAAAGGTACTGGTGGGAATACCTAAACTATAACCTAGTTGTACTCTTCCTTTACTAGTACCCCTATCTCCTGTTTGCTCATCAATGGCTTGTTCCCCTTCTGCACGTCCATGAATCCCAATTACTCGTCCTTGGGAATCTAATACAGGACCCCCACTCATGCCACCATAGGTAATGCTGGTGTAAACTAATTCATATCCTCCGGTTAAGGAACTTGCTGTTTGTAATTTACCAGAACTATCAGTTTGAAAATCTGATTCTCTAGATTGTAGTAATCCAACTTCTAGACCGAAAATCTGTCCCATTGTCAACCACCAAGGTGAACTATTCCCTAATTTGGGATAGCCAGCAGTAAATATATAATCGAACATAAAATCTTTATCATTGGGGTTATAGTTTGCTAGGGTCGCTACTTGGTAATTCTGATTCGGTGCGGTAAATTTCAATACCCCTAAATCTACGCCCTCTTCTGTTTTAATCGTGTTTTTCTCTACCGGATATTGTTTACCATCTGGTGCAAGTATTTGATAGTTATAGTTACCACATGGCTTGGTAGCATCTTCTCTTTCACAAACAACGTGCGCTGCTGTTAATACTGTATAAGTATCCCCATTTTTAGCGATAATTATCCCTGAACCATTAACACTACTACTACTATCAATTCTCACAGTGATTTGTTTAGCTTTTTTTTCTAAGTCTCCTAACCATCCAGTTAATTGGGTTGTGGGTACGATAGGTTTTGATTTTGGTAAAGGTAAACTATAAGCAGTTAGTATATTTGTATTTACCTCAGCTAAAACGGTTGCAATCGGAATCCCCCAACTCAACTTTCGCATTTCCTGAATTTCTGACTCACTGGGACGGGAACCATTTTGGTAGACATAACCACTATTTAAAATTGGATAAGCACCCCGTCCATTAATTCCAATCAGCATCCCGCTACTGTGAATAATTGGTCCACCGCTCATCCCCTGTTCGATATTACTGGTGTAGCCAATTTGATATCCTTCCTTAAGGGGTTGGGAAATTTTTTGAATTTTGCCATGACTAAATACGATTTTTCCGTTTTCTCCAGAAAATCCCGCAGCAGTAACTGACATTGTAGTATTGGGAAGAAAATTTGCAACATCTTCAATATCTCTGGGACAGTAAATTTCATTGGTTTGAAATTGCAATAATGCTAAATCAAATTTTTCAAACTTAGTATTAGGGACAATTTTTGCAGTATGAGTTTTTCCATCTACTGTTTTAATATTAATCGAATTAACCCCTTTGACAACATGGGAATTAGTGAGGACTAAATACGTATTTCCTTTTTTAGCAAGTAGCGTACCCGAACCCCCATTATTATCGCCAATTACTTTGACTGTAATACGACTAGCAATAGTTTCTAATTGTTTTTCTGAAAACTCCCCAGCAAGAGCATCCTTTTCTGGGATAATCTCGCAGGTTGAATTTTGGGATACTGTTTGGGCTTTGGAAGTAAGTGTAATAGCAAAATTAGGAAACTGGAACAGTAAAATTGAGGTAATTATGGCGATGCTTTTATTCATGTTAATTTTGAGAGATTATGAAACAATGAGAGGATACTTGAAAAGATAAGAATACGCGATATATTGTATGTCCAATTTGTACAGACAAAGCGGGCAAGATGCCCGCAAGTTGACCTTTCTTACCTTGAAATTGGTAAACATCAGCAAAACTGCCATCTTCGAGAGTGCGATCGCCTTTACTCAAACTGCCATTAATTACTTGACCATTGAGTGTAATTGTCCGAACCGATGGTTCTTGAGTTCGTGTAAATAGGGTAGAAACTGGAGAAACATCTTTTTTTCTCGCAGCAACGATAAAAGACTGTACCTGGGGGACAGGGATAGAAAAATTCATCCCAGTATTGAATTTCCCAATTCCCGATGTATTCACACCAATTACTTGACCTTGGGAGTTGAGCAGGGGACCACCGGAATTACCCCCCATAATCACAGCATTATGTTGAATTTCTCCATCACTAGGGTCAATGCGAGTGATATTACCGGAGGTAAATGTATCGGAAAATTTTGCATCCAGAGGAGTACCAAGAGCAAAAACGCGATCGCCCACTTTTGCACTACCAGGAGCAGCTAAAGCAAGGGTACGCAAGTTTTTTTGTCCATGAATTTTCAGGATTGCTAAATCTAAACCACCCTTACCAAAACCCATCACATCTGCACTAAATTTTCTTCCATCGGGAAAAACCACTGTCACTACTTGAGGAAATTCAGCAGGGTTATAGGTTTTTGCTTCTTCTTCGCTTCGCGGTGATGGCTTGATTACATGAGCATTAGTAAGAATCAACCCATCCTGACTAATAACAAAACCGCTCCCATGACCCATTTCTGTTTTTACTGTCACTACGGCTGGGCTAGCTTTTTGGTATACTCTGCGGTTAAGCTGCTCATCAGATGTTTGCGCTAAAACACGACTAGAATAACCTGCCTCCCTTCCGTTCAGCGATAGTATTTGCTCGACGGTGCTTATACCCGTTAGAGCAAAAACGGTACATAGTGTTAAGATACTTAATTTTGATAATCGCTTGTTCATCATCGCTTTAGATTTAGTTCGTAAATTCCCCATTGGAAGTCAAAAAATGAGATTTTCAGATAATTGCGACTGAAATCACAATATCATGCTGATTTTTCTCTGTTAAAATACTTAAACAAGCTAATCTCGATAATGCGATCGCCTTTAGTCCCCACTGCTTGGATACGTTCATGTTGAACCCCTGAAAATTGCCTTCTAGTAGGATTACGGTGTGAGGAGGAATTTTTTACGCAAGCTCTAAACTTTTTTCTCAGCCATTGCCAAATTACTAGAGAATTTACCGAAATTAGTGTAAATTCCTCTCGCCGCAAACTCCGCTATATTGAAAACACACTGGATAAAGCGATCGCACTGCATCTTTCTGTAGAGGAATAATTCGGTTGAACAATTTTTGCCACTCAAATGCTTAATTTATCGTGGGTTACAGAATAAAACGGTTGAACAATTTAAGCGCACTCTCTCTAGTAGATTTGGTTTTCAGCAAAAAAATCGAATAAAACGGTTAAACAATTCTGTAAACTCTTTACTCATAAAGGTTTGGGATAGCTCAATAAGTTTAAGATTAAGTTGAGAAGTTCTGCTGCGGCACAATGTTATGCGATCGCACCTTGGGAAAAGTTTCGTTTTAATCCTCCTCCTTCTCGGCAGCAGCTGGAGGCTTTAGCTACTGTGGTAGGAGTTGACGCTGATAGCTTAGAGGAGATGTTACCACCTGCTAGGGTAGGGATGAATCTTGAAGCAATTCGATTATGTGGAGCTTGTTATGCAGAGTCGCCTTGCCATAAAATCGAGTGGCAGTTTAAAAAGACAGAGGGATGCGATCGCCATCGGTTACGCTTATTATCAAAATGCCCTGTATGCGAAAAACCCTTTCCCATTCCAGCTTTATGGATAGAGCAAATGTGTAATAAGTGTTCTACGCCTTTCGCTGAGATGGCAACACATCAAAAGCATTACTGATCGCACGTCGGCTATTGACACAGTGACTCTGCCTGTGACATTTTTTTAGCGATCGCTCTCCTGTTTTCCTACTGATTTTAACCAAGCTGATCAATTGTTTTTTGATCAACTTGTGGAGACTGCTGCCAATTACGAAGAATTACAACAGGCAGCACGGGTAAACTCTGCTGACAAATTCGCCTTGCTTTTCAATCAAATGTTAGATTCTCTGTTTGTTGAGCGAGTAGATCAAAACGAGGCAATTTTTGCACGTTACATGAATGACCGTGATTTTCAGAAAATGGTGTCAGATTGGCTAGTTTCAGAAGTATACCAGCGTCTCACTAGCAACTAAAAATCTCCGTATGACAATACAGCGATCCGCTATTTTTTTAGGATACAACGAGTTTGAAAACACGCTCTAGAGCGCCGGTCCAGTACAAATAGTTGACGTAAAGCGCAGGATATGGATGTTATGTTAATCGAACGTTTATGCACTTAGTTTTAATGCGATCGCTAAAAACTAGACCTAAAAATTTAGCCATCAATAGCCGTTTTGTCAAAGTACACGTAATGGCGTTTTTGTCAATATATATTAGTTGACCGGCGCTCTAGGCAATCTGTTGGGCTAATGAAAAATCCTCAGCGATGAATGTTAAATGGAATATGATTGCCTTAATCATTTGCCATTTGGCAATCAGGATGGTTATGGGTATTGCTCCGAAAATTCCAATTCAGAGACACTGGGATGTATTGAATTCATATCTACAACCCTTAAAAGATTATCCAATGGAACTCGACGAGTTTCTGAGACATTGGGATGTGTCACGAGAAGAACTGGCTTTTATCTGTGACTGTTCGCTAACAACCGTTAATCACTGGTTTTCCCAAGGCATTGACCAAAGGATACCAAGCGAGAAACATAAACAGCGCCTAGCATTGGCACACCACATCTGGACAGCAATCCAAACTGAACCAGAGTACCTCCAAAAGCTGCGGGATGTGTATCACCAAAAGCGACGCAGAAATTCTACTAAATAGCTACTTGCCAAATGGCAAGTTTTTATTGCCATTTGGCAAGGGAAAACTTTAATATTATCTATCAGAATTCTTCTTGATTTTTACCGTTGTTGATCAATTTGCACCCAAAAAGATTACTATGCCTGATCTGTTTTCCCAAATTCCACCAGTAGCGATGCCAGAGGTTATTCCCAGCGAATTACCCCAGCAGAAATTTCATCTCGGTGAATGGGTGCGCTGGTTTCAAGTACCCAATGGCGACTTCGGTCGCGTCATCGGAGTCATATACACCCAACAAGCTAGTTGTATTGCTACTGGCTTGCACTACTTGATTTTGTTAGATGAGCGCAGTCCCTCTCGTGACACCTGTAGCTGCGACTTCGCTTTCGAGCAAGATATCGAACCCCTGGATAACTTATCCTTGGAAAGGCTGGACAATCATGTCTGAAGCGCAACAATATCAGCAGTTGCTAGAACTGCACAACCAAATGTTCATGTCTCCCCAAGACTTTAGTTACCGTTGGGGATTAGATTATGAAGAATTAGCAAAAATCTGTGCCATCTCTAAATCGACGGCTTATCACTGGTTGGGTGGACAAAAAAGCCGCCGAGAAGCTGGATTACCTTACCAGAGAATTATGGCTGTGGCTGATTTTCTTTTTGCCAATGCCGAAGTAATTAATCCTTTGTTGGAACAGTGGCATAATTCTCCACCACCAAATTAATTCTTCAGTTTTTGCAAATTGACAAAACTTTTCTTCATCACCTTGACTGACATAAAAAATAAGTAGTAGGGTGCAATTTATCGTCACCAGCCTACCCACTGTTCCATGAATCGCTCCACCAATGACTCGTATTACCTGCCCTCTAGTATTGAATTGACAGAAAATCATGTCCTGATTTATCGCTTGGCAATCCCTATTGAAAATGCCATCAGCTACTTACAACAATTTCCCCAGTCAGAATACGAGGATATTTGCCTGGATGCTTTGGAGTTAGGATTTATGTGCTTGCAAACTGCTCAAACTCGTCATGGCAACGAATTAATTAAGCAGCAGATGGAATCTTTATTGGTGGAGTTTCAGCAGGCAGTGAAAGTAATTGCTCACTCTTTTGGGCAGGAATTAGTTAATCAAGTAGGGACAGATAATGGTCAATTATTAGCTCCGCTGCAAAATCAAATTAATCTGACTTCAGCCGTCCTGACTGAAAAACTCAATAGCGTCAGCACTTTGCTTACACTTGAAATTGACCCTGCCAGAGAAACTTCTGTTGTTGGTCGCTTTCTGAATTCATTACGTCAGTTATTAGATGCCAAACGCTCTGATTCCATTCAAGGCGCATTTAAAGCAGCATTAATAAATGCCACTAAGGAAAATGGTACTCTGGCTGCGGCAGTTAAAAATGTGGTTTCTGAGTCTGTAAAACCATTAACCGAACAAGTGGAAAAGCTAACCAGAGAAATTCGAGATCAACACCTGACACAACAAGTACTTGAGCAGACAACTGCAAAAGGCATCAACTATGAAGAATTAGTCGTTGTCGAACTGCGAAATTGGTCAAAATTGAGTGGAGTAGAGGTGGAGCATATTGGACGTGATGGAGACACGGGGGATATTCTCATAAAGTTCACCAGTCAATCGTTAGCTGTAATTGAACTGTCAATAGTGGTTGAAGCTAGAAAACGACCCTCAAAACCTTTTGGTCGCCAAGCAATCACTCAACATTTACAGTCAGCAATGGTGCGGCGTTCTGCAAATTCGGCAATATTTTTAAGTTATTCGCGTGAGGGATTAGCCCAGGAAATTGGTGATTGGGCAGAGGGAGTTTCTGAGTCAGGTTATTGGATTGCCACAACTCATCCATTTTTAATTATTGCTATCCGCTTTTTGGTGATCCAACAAAGGTTAAATAAATTGCGTACCTTTGAATCACAACTGGATGTGACTGCTGTTGAACAACAGATTCAGCAAATTCGCACAGCTTTGGGACGAATCAGAACTATAAAAAAATCTCTGACAGAAATTGGTAAGGGTGTGGCTGTGATTAAAGTTGAGGCAGATGCTTTGAACGCAGATATACAATCAGCATTAAAATCAGTTGAACAAACACTGAGTATAAAATTAAATTAGCATATTAACTTGAAAAAAGTTAATAAACTGTAACAATCCTAATATTTAAGACAGGAAAATAATGCAACTTTTCTGATAAAACTATCAAATTTAAATTGCTCAAATGCTTATTAGATAAGCATTTGATGTCAATAAGGTAAATTTAAATTATTTATTACCTTATTTAAATTCACAATTATCATTATTTGACAAACTAATTCATCTTAAACACATGACAGATAATTTATTTGATTGTAGCAAACATTTTTAATATTGAAGAATGTAGTATTTATAAAATTTCATTTGATACTTTACATTTCTTATTATTATCAATAGTAAGAATAAAACATAAGAATAAATAATTTTAATTTATATAAACACCGTATGGCAATACTTTGAGGCTTATTTGATATTAAAATATAAATTGTTTTGTTTAACCAAATTGATTGCAAACATATTAAAAGTTAGGTGTCATATACTAAGTCAAGATTATACAGGTATAAGGTATTTATTTTTGCTTAAATTTTAGTTAAAAAGCCAGTATATTTCTCATATCAAATAACAGAGATTTCCTCTAAGTTGTTATTAACCTAAATAGAGGAATATTTGATGCCTAAATTCTTTTTAAATAAACTATTAGATAGAAGACAGTCCTTGTAAAGCAGCACACCGCCAATCGGAAGTCTGTGATTAATAATAATCAATTTAGGAGATTTTAAATGTTTCATTTGTTCGACAATTTTGTGACTAGTTACGGAATCGCAGCTAATAATCGTGGGGAAAATGAAGGTTCTCTACTTTCATTCCTGCCAGTTCTCCCCTATCTCCTAAAACAGTTAAAAGCCCTGTCAGTTTCATCGAACCCACAAAGCTGAGGACACCATGAGCGTTATTACAATTCAATGTCGGTTGGTTGCTGAAGATGACACCCACCGCCAACTGTGGGAACTGATGGCGGAAAAAAATACACCACTAATCAATGAATTATTAGAACAATTAGCACAACATACTGACTTCGATAAATGGCTAAAACAAGGTGAAGTATCTAAAGAGGCTATCGAGACGATACAAAAATCTCTCATAACTCAAGAGCGTTTTGCTGGTCAACCAGGTCGTTTCTACACATCAGCAGTTACTTTAGTCAAGGAAATCTACAAATCTTGGTTTGCGTTACAGCAGCAACGACAACGCAAAATAGAAGGAAAAGAACGTTGGTTAAAGATGTTGAAAAGTGATATTGAATTACAGCAAGAAAGCCAATCCAGCTTGGATATCATTCGCAACAAAGCTAACGAAATTTTGAATTCATTTGTGGCAAAATTCACTCAGCCAATAAAACAGCCATCAAAAACAAAAAAAGGCAAAAAGAAAAAAAAGACTAAAGATTCTACACTATTTAAGGCATTATTTGACCTGTACGATAAAACGGAAGACTCTTTATCTAAATGCGCTATTGCTTATTTACTCAAAAATGACTGTCAGGTTAGCGAACTTGATGAAGAACAGGTTCAATATGCTCAACGTCGTCGGCGAAAAGAAATAGAAATTCAACGATTGAGGGAGCAACTCAAAAGTCGAAAGCCAAAAGGAAGAGACTTAACAGGAGAAAAATGGTTAACAACTTTAGAAGAGGCAACTAACCAAGTACCCCTGGATGAATTTGAGGCAAAATCTTGGCAAGCCAGTCTCTTAAAAGTAACTAGCGATATACCGTATCCGGTTGATTATGAAACCAATACAGACTTAGATTGGTTAATATATTCGTATCCGTTCAGGGGGGGGTAAGTGACGCAACTGGGGAACGCTACGCTAGATTGGGCGGTACCGGGTA
>NZ_KK073769.1:633671-652320 GCF_000582685.1 [Scytonema hofmanni] UTEX 2349 | reverse complement strand
CCGTTTTTTGTTACTTTTCTTTTTCTCCTGCTTTTTCCCAAATCCTGGCGGGTCTGCACTAGGAGGTGATGATGAATTTTGAGATGTACGATTAGCTTTCTCTAATAGCTGTTGCTGGATTGTCAGGACTTCTGCTAATTGTTTTTCTAAGCTTTCGATTTGCTGCCCCATCCCCTCTACCAGTTTTTGGACGCTGGCTGGAGTTTTTTCCCAATCAACACGGGGTATCTGCTCGATGTAGGATAGGTGCTTTTGTTCCATAAATTTCACATTACCAGATTTTGGTCTCCCTAATTGACGATCGCCTGACAACCCCAACAATTGTTACTAAATTTGAGGAGCCCACGACGTAGCTAGATCAACCAATTAAATCGCCTGTAACTCTTATTCTCTCGTTACCCCCCTGAACGGTTACATATATTCTAATGATGATGACATTAAGAAAAAGGTAATCCTAGTTTGGCAGATATATTTTTTAAAGCAGTTAATAGAATCCGGAACATACAGTTTCATTAAGTATCTTTATTTCCCGAATGAATGCTTACTTAAAATAAAAAACATCATCCTAGTTTGGCAGATATATTTTTTAAAGCAGTTAATAGAATCCGGTTCATACAGTTTCATTAAGTATCTTTATTTCCCAAATGAATGCTTACCTAAAATAAAAAATATCATCCTAGTTTGGCAGATAGGTTTTTTAAAGCAGTTAATAGAATCTGGTTTATACAGTTTCATTAAATATCTTTATTTCCAAAGGGGATGGTTACCTAAAAGAGATGTGAATTGGTTGAATCTGAAAAACAAACCAGGTCGTATTTTTGTTAAGTTTAATGGCTTGAAGAAAAATATCATTAATCCGGAATTTTATATTTGTTGTGGTTCTCGCCAGCGTAATTATTTTCAACGCTTCTGCCAGGATTGGCAAGTTTGGCATGATAACGAAGAAACCTATTCTTCTGGCTTATTTTTTCTTCGTTCTGCACGTCTACTCTGGCAAGAAAGAAAAGGTATAGGCGCACCTTGGAAGGTTAACCGCTTGATTCTTCAATGCTCTATAGAGACACGCTTGTGGACAGAAGAGGAAACAGAACTGGTTCGCACTGAAAAAATCGTTAAAACTGAGAAAACCATCCGTAAGATGGAACAAGAACGTGATCTCACTCAAAAACAGCTAACTCATCTACAACGTGAGCGAACTCAGAGGCAAAAACTGAACAACCCCTTTCCTGGTCGTCCCAGTCAACCTCTGTATCAAGGTAAATCTAATATTATTGTTGGTGTTAGTTTTGGACTGGATAAACCTGCAACGGTAGCTGTGGTAGATGCTGCCAACAATAAAGTTTTGGCATATCGCAGTACTAAACAACTACTTGGAAAAAATTACAATCTCCTAAATCGTCAGCGACAACAACAGCAACGCCTATCTCATGAACGTCACAAAGCTCAAAAACAGTTTGCTCTAAACGATTTTGGAGAATCTGAGTTAGGGCAATACGTAGATAGATTGTTGGCAAAAGAAATTATTGCGATCGCCAAAACCTATAAAGCAGGCAGCATAGTTATCCCAAAACTCCGCGATATGCGTGAGCAAATCAGTAGCGAAATCCAATCCAGAGCAGAAAAGAAATGTCCTGGTTACAAGGAAGCTCAACAAAAATATGCCAAAGAATATCGTATGAGCATTCATCGCTGGAGTTACGGTCGATTAATTGAGAGTATTAAATCCCAAGCTGCAAAAGCCGGAATCTCTACTGAAATTGGGACACACCAAATCAGGGGTAGTCCAGAAGAAAAAGCACGAGATTTAGCTGTCTTTGCTTACCAAGAACGTCGAGCCGCTTTAGTTTAATTCACTAATCTGAACCTTGAAAATATAATATGGATATAACAGCGCCGCAGTTCATGCTCTTTGGAGCCGCTGTACTGTGAAAAATCTGGGTTAGTTTTTGGCGGTTGTCAGACCGTCATGCTTTCTGACCCTGGTAGCTGCCCGCTTCTGATGCTGCTGTCGCAAGACAGGATAGGTGCGCTCCCAGCAATAAGGAGTAAGGCTTTTAGCCATAGTCGTTATTTATAACGGTGTGGATTACCACAGTGGTGGCTACTGAATCACCCCCTTCGTCGGTCGGGGGAACCCTCTCAAATATTTTTTTGGCGTGTCAAAGCGGGGGCAAAATCCCTGGAGTCCCGCCAAAACTTTAAAACCCTTATCCAGTCTTGACTTAAGAAACTAGTATGTCAATGCATTTAGTTTTTTAATTTTCAGTTCGAGACTTTTTAAGCAGACCTGCCAAATTATGTGTATGGAAAGCTTTTATAGCAAGGGTTCTAGACGGGTCGAGTTTCAACAACCATCCCGGCTAGGGGTGGGTTGAAAGCCACAATCCCCCGCATCAATCGGCTATCTAGTGGTTTCAACAACCATCCCGGCTAGGGGTGGGTTGAAATATTTCTGGCGGTCATCGCTAGAGATTAGCCTTGCAGTTTCAACTACCATCCCGGCTAGGAGTGTATTAATAATAGAAGATTCAAATCTTTCAAATTTTTCTGAGAGGGTTGAAAGGAGCGCTACAATGGCATCATTGATTTCAGAACTTTAGAATAATTGAACACTACGAGCTTAAATAATAATGCTTTCTTTTCGACGACATTATTTTGTTAACGTTTACTATGTTTGTTTAGACGACACTAATTTGTTAATAACGACATTAATCTGTTATTCGACATCTAGCTATTAGGGCGACAAATAATTTGTCGCTCTATGACTTGAGATCAAGACAGTCTGCGACATTAATTTGCGAAAAGTTAGTGTAATTAAATTACCTACATAAAAACCACCAAAGCGACATTAATGTGCCAATCGCGACACTAATTTGCGAATTGCGACATATAATTTGCGAATTTACAACAATGGAGGTAAGCGGGTTCGAACCGCTGACCTCTGCAATGCCATTGCAGCGCTCTACCAACTGAGCTATACCCCCTTGTCATGCGTTTCTGATTATATCTTAATAATTGGCGCTTTGTCAAGATTATTATGAATCGCGCTTCGCCAATTACTTCAAATATCTCAACCTAATAAAACACACGGCTATGAAACACTATCTTAAGATACTTGCAACAGATAGCTCATACAGTGCCCCATAAGGAAATAAACTACTAACATAGCGGCAGCAGCTAAAGCAACCAATGTACCTGCCAACATTAAAGAAAACTCTTTATCCTGAAAAGCTTTTTCCATTAGGTGCAGTGACCATGCCACTAGCGCCACATCAAATACTAAAATAGGAATCAACATTTTTTTAAAATTTATTAATACTTGTTTATTAATATTAACACTGTTCTCAGGTACTGTATCTAACCTTAGATAGATGTGGTTATGTGAAAAATCTACGATCACTATACTATTCTTACTGGCAGAGAGCGATCGCGCAAATAATTTTTAATTTCCGCTACACTTAATTGCCCGTAATGTAAAAGTGATGCCAGTAATGCGGCTTCTGCTTGACCTTTTGTGAGAGCATCGTAAATATGTTCACATGTTCCCGCGCCACCAGATGCAATTACTGGGATTTGGACGGCTTGGGCGATCGCGCTGGTTAAATCTAAATCATACCCAGCTTGAGTACCATCAGCATCCATACTTGTCACCAACAGTTCACCTGCACCTCGTTTTTCGACTTCTTCTGCCCAAAGTAGAGCATCCTTACCCGTATTTTCCCTTCCTCCGCGTACATAGACATCCCAACCAGGGTTATTTGGGTCTTTTCGGCTTCTGGCATCAATAGCAACCACAATGCATTGATTACCAAAGCGATCGCTTGCCCGATTAATTAAACCTGGGTCGCGTACCGCCGCAGAATTAATACTAACTTTATCTGCCCCCGCTCGTAACAAAGCTTTAACATTTTCTAAGGTTTGAATTCCTCCACCCACAGTTAGAGGAATAAAGACCTGTTCAGCGGTGCGGTAAACTACATCAAGAATAATACCTCTGTCTTCATGAGTCGCCGTAATATCTAGAAACACTAACTCATCAGCACCAGCTTCGTTGTAAACCTTTGCCAGTTCTACGGGATCACCAGCATCCTGAAGATTGACAAAGTTAACTCCTTTTACAACCCGTCCCGCCTTGACATCAAGGCACGGTAAGATTCTTTTAGATAACATAGTAAGTCTGCCAATTTTTTCTTAATTGTTCGGAAATTAAATTTTAAAGCTTATGAGTTGATTTCAAAACCCGTATTTTATCACCCGTATTTATACTCATACTACAGATGGGTGGCGCTCAGAAGTCGTGCAGTAAACGTTGATAGCAGCAATTATGGCGATTATCTCCTCTAAAAAACAACCTCAAGAACCTAACAAACAACCAAAAGAGTCTCACGAGACGAAAGTTACTGCAAAACCAGATATTTTGCAACCAGAAGCTGCTGTTGATGAAGGTAAGCTTGAAGTTGGGATTCGTCCACACAGATTTGCCGATTACATTGGGCAAAAAGACTTAAAAGATGTGCTAGAAATTGCCATCAAGGCAGCGCAATCCAGAAGTGAAGTGTTGGATCACTTACTTTTATACGGTCCGCCAGGATTGGGTAAAACGACAATGGCAATGATTTTAGCATCAGAAATGGGGGTAAATTACAAAATCACGAGTGCGCCGGCACTAGAACGTCCTAGAGATATTGTTGGGCTATTAGTGAATCTAAAGCCTGGGGATGTTCTCTTTATTGATGAAATTCATCGCCTTTCGCGGATGACTGAGGAAATTCTCTATCCAGCGATGGAAGATTATCGCTTAGATATCACCGTGGGTAAAGGTTCGAGTGCGCGAATTCGGAGTATACCACTTTCTAAATTTACATTGGTGGGGGCAACAACCCGTGTGGGTGCTTTAACTTCACCATTACGCGATCGCTTTGGCTTAGTTCAAAAGCTGCGATTTTACGAAGTCGAGGAAATGACCCAGATTATACAACGCACCGCTCAATTACTCCAAACCCCCATGACTAAAGATGGTGCCACAGAAATTGCCCGTCGTTCGCGAGGAACACCAAGAATTGGAAATAGGCTACTAAGGCGAGTACGTGATTTTGCGGAAGTTAAACAAGCTGGTGAGATAACCGAAATCGTAGCAGCCGAAGCATTGCAACTATTCCAAGTTGATCCTTGCGGTTTGGATTGGACAGATAGAAAAATGTTGAGTGTGATAATTGAAAACTTTAATGGTGGACCTGTAGGTTTAGAAACCATTGCCGCAGCAACGGGTGAAGATACCCAAACAATAGAAGAAGTTTACGAACCCTATTTAATGCAAATTGGCTATTTAAGTCGTACTCCCCGTGGAAGAACAGCCACAAAAGCAGCATACAAGCATTTGGGCTTTACAGCGCCGAATGAGCAGATGTCTCTTTTGTAAACAATGTAGAGACGCGAAATTTCGCGTCTCTACAAGAAATTTCGCGTCTCTACAAGGGTTCTGAACAACGTATGATTTTAACATTGAAACCCGCCTTTGTAGAGATGTTCCGGCGGAACGTCTCTAGCAAGAATTAGGAATTTAGATAGACACCGATGATTAAGTTAATTGCTATTTTGTTAAGTTTGCTGCTTGTGTTTGGATTGGGTAAACCAGTTATGGCACAATCTCAACTGCCCCAAATTACGGAAGAACAGTTACAAAAAGGGGATGAGTTGGCGAAGAAGGCTTTTGCTGCTACTGATAAAGGTGATTTTGTTACTGCTGAAAAGTACTGGACAGAGATTATCGAGCAATTTCCTCAAAATCCGGCAATATGGAGTAATCGGGGAAATTCGAGAGTAAGTCAGAATAAGTTGCTTGAAGCGATCGCAGATTATAACAAAGCGATAGAACTTGCTCCAAATGCCACCGATCCTTATTTGAATCGCGGTACAGCGTTGGAAGGATTGGGAAAATGGGACGAAGCTTTAGCTGATTATAATCATTTGCTAGAGCTTGACCCTAAAGATGCGATGGCGTATAATAATCGCGGAAATGCGAAAGCGGGTTTAGGGAAATGGGGAGAGGCGATCGCAGACTATCAAAAAGCAAATGAAATCGCCCCAAATTTCGCCTTTGCTCGTGCTAATTATGCTCTCGCTCTTTATGAAACAGGGGAAAAAGAGCAAGCTATTAAACAAATGAAAAACATTGTCCGCAAATATCCCAAATTTGCCGATATGCGTGCAGCGCTGACCGCAGCTTACTGGGTAAGTGGACAAAAAGGTGAGGCGGAAAGTAACTGGGTCGCAGCTTATGGACTTGATAGACGCTACAAAGATATTAGCTGGGTGAAAAATATCCGCAGATGGCCCCCCAGTATGATATCAGCTTTAGATAAGTTTTTGAAACTGAAGTAGGCACTTCCAAATCAACAAAAATTCCTTTTCTTTGTTCTTATGTACCTATTTTCTGGTATACATCATTATAATTAGCCAGAAGCAAGAACTATGACTCATTTTGGACTGATTTGTCCAGCATCAACTGGTCATCTCAACACTATGCTTCCCTTGGGAAAAGAACTGCAAAATCGCGGTCATCAAGTTACTCTATTCGCCTTTTCGGATGCTCAACCGCAGACACTAGCCGCAGGATTAGAATTTCGGGCGATCGGCGAATCTCAGTTTCCTTCTGGGGTAAGGTCAGAATCCTTGGCTAAGTTGGGGAAGTTGAGTGGACTTGCTGCATTGAAATATACCGTCAATCTGCTCAAAGAAGGGGCAGATGTTATGCTCAGGGATGCACCACCAGCAATTAAAGAAGCGGGTGTGGAGGCACTTTTAGTAGACCAAGTTACGCCAGAGGGAGGAACTGTTGCAGACTTTTTAGGACTTCCCTTTATTACAGTTTGCAGTGCTGTAGTACTTAATCGAGAAGAGAGTGTTCCCCCGTTTATGACAAACTGGGGCTATAACCAAGCTTGGTGGGCAAAACTACGTAACAAGGTGGGTTATAAGTTGTTGGATCGCATTGGCAAACCAATTAGAGAGGTAATAGCTGACTATCGCCGAGAGTGGAAGTTACCCCCACACTTTAGTGCCAATGAAAATTATTCTCTACTAGCTCAAATTAGTCAACAGCCTGCCCAATTGGAATTTCCAAGGGAAAATTTGCCCCAGTGGTTCCATTTCACAGGTCCTTATCATAGTCCAACTGGTCGGGAAGTTCCTGATTTTCCTGATGAAAAATTAACTGGACAACCCTTAATTTACGCTTCAATGGGGACTGTCCAAAATCGCCTATTGGGAGTTTTCAAATCTATTGCCGAAGCTTGTAATGATTTGGATGCCCAACTAGTGATTTCGTTAGGTGGTTCTGCAACTCCAGAGGCTGTGGGAAGTTTGCCGGGAAATCCGCTAGTTGTTGGTTATGCACCCCAATTGGAATTGCTGCAAAAAGCGGCTCTCACCATTACCCACGCGGGGATGAATACTACTTTGGAGTCCTTAAATAATGGGGTACCAATAGTTGCCATTCCCGTTGCTAACGATCAACCAGGAGTAGCAGCGCGTGTAGCTTGGGCTGGTGCTGGTGAGGCTATACCCCTGAGTCGTGTGAATGTTCCTAAACTGCGAACTGCTATCCAAAAAGTGTTGACGGAAGATTCTTATAAACAGAATGCAGTTAGGTTACAAGAGGCAATTCAACGAGCAGGTGGGGTGAGTCGAGCCATTGATATTGTGGAACAGGCTGTATCTACAGGGAAGCCTGTTGTTTCTTAGAAAATGTCTAAAACAACTTTTTAGAGATTTTCAGCATTTTTTTGATTAGTCGTTCCAATTTCCGGCACGGATTCTTTTGACATCCTTGTAAAGGGCTGATTTAAATTCGTACCCAAGTAGCTGTTTAAGCTTTGGACTGGCACGATCTAAAACTTCTTGCTGCATATCATGCAACGGGTTTTCTAGCGGACGAACATACTTAGGAGCATAGTTACCAAGGATTGACACTCTTGGTTGAACACTAGAATTAACAGAGGTATCATGCCAACAAAGACCGTGGGAAATCACCACAGAACCAGCCTTGCCAGTTACTTTTTGACCGATTTTTGAAAATTGCACTAAGTCCGGCGGACTGCAAAGCTTCTGACTACCTGGCGCAAAAACAGGGGCACCATTCTCCTGTGTGAAATCTTCAACCATCCAAATTAGTTGAATCTCCATCACAGGATAAGGAGGAAATGGTGGCTTCATAGTCCAATAAGGATAGTCTACGTGTACCCCCATTTTTGTTGCACCAGGGTTGAGGATATGAGCGGAGAAACCACCCAGAGTCATATCTTTGCCCAAAATGGCTTCAATGACTGCGATCACCATTGGGTGCTGTACCATCAACTCGAAAATTTCGCCCTTATACACTAAGCCGTATACTCGTTCTCTTTGTTCGTCAAGCAAAACTTTTCCTTGCAGTTTCTCTTTCTCGGCTAGTTGGAGAACAAGCGATCGCGCTTCTTGTGCCTGTGTCGGATTTAACACTTCAGGAATCAGGACATAACCTTTTCCTGCAATAATTTCATCTACTAGATTTGCAACGTCTTTCATGGTAAATGCCTCCTTGGCGATCGCATTCGCAAACTTTCTAAACAAAACTAGTCTCTCGAATTGCCTGATTTTGCTGGCGTTTCCCTGTCACCACCATCTGCACACCCCCTCCTGGGCTAAATAGGAAACCCTTACGCACTGGCTGCACTGGTTTGCTATCAGCCAGTTCCATTTGCCAGTGAGACAGCACTGTTGCTAAAACTACCTTCATCTCAAACAGAGCAAATGCCATCCCAATACAGCGACGGTTCCCACCACCAAAAGGCAAATACTCAGAAGTGGAAAACTGCCGTTCCAGAAAACGCTCTGGCTTAAATTGCTTCGACTGGGGATATAAATCTTCTCGATGATGGGTCAGATAAATGCAAGGAATCACCAAAGTACCAGGATTCAACTCATGACCCATGATTTCTAGAGGTGATTTTACCAAGCGATTTAATGCCAATATTACCACTGGATACAGGCGCTGGGTTTCCGAACAAACAGCATTCAAATAGGGTAAACGCAAAATAGCATTTGGATCGGGGTTTTCACCCAGGCTATCTAGTTCTTGCAGTAGTTTTGCACGCACTTCTGGCAAATGGTGAATCCAGTACAAAGACCATGCTAAGGTAGTTGCTGTAGTTTCGTGACCCGCCGCCAAGAGGGTAATTAACTCATCGCGTAACTCTACATCAGTCATCGGCTGCCCCTCTTCATCACGAGCTGCCATCATCAAAGATAGGATATCAGTCCGAGATGGGTCAGGTTGCTCTTTGCGATCGCGAATTTCAGCATATATAAGTTCATCCATTTGCTCTCGTAAACGCAGGAATATACCCCAAGGACTCCAAGAACCTAAATCTCGTTGGAATGATGGGAAAACAAGCATCATTGCTGTAACGAAAGGTTGCTTGGGATTTAGGATTTCCAGCAGCACTTCCTTGAGTTTTTCATAACGTCGCCCATCTACTAGACCAAATACAGCTTTCAAAATCACCTCTAAGGAGATTTCTTGCATATATGGCAACACTGAAAAGGATTCCCCAACCTGCCATTGACTAATTACTTGCTCTGTAATCTCGCGGGTTAACTGACCATAAGCCAGCATTCTTTCTCCATGAAACGGTGGTGTCAATAGCTTTCGTTGTCGCTGATGAGGCTTACCTTCTAGAGCTAGTAGTGATTGCCGTCCTAATAAAGGCGATTTAATACCCGCCGGTTCACCAGAGTCCAACTGTTTTGGATCTGTGGTAAAAATCTGCTGAATTGCTTGGGGGTTGCTAATGAATACTTGAGGACTAAAAACAGGACCGATCCGTAGAGTGAAGATATCGCCATAGCGTTTGGCACAGGCTTCCATGTATTCTAGAGGATTAGTCATCCACTGAAACGTCTGTATCCAAGGGTGAGTCTGAGGACCATCGGGCAGTTTAAGTGCAGGCATTTTTCACCTCCTTATAAATTCGTCGTGAAGACTTCAATTCTTATATTATGAAGCACATACAGTCCCAGCTACCGGAACAGGCTATATCTAACCCAATGGGTGAGGTGCTGCAATGCCATATCCCTGTGCGTAATCAATTCCTAGTGCCGTAATTCGCTCTAAAATCGCGTCATTCTCCACAAATTCCGCGATGGTCTGAATACCGATCGCACTGCTAATGTGCGTGATTGCTCTGACGATCGCATCATCCACAGGATTCTCGACAATGTTACGAATAAAGCTTCCGTCAATTTTGAGGTAATCCACAGGCAGAGACTTGAGATAGGCAAACGACGACATCCCCACCCCAAAATCGTCCAACGCGAAGCGACAGCCCATCTGTTGAAGTTGTTGAATGAACTGGCGGGCTTTTCTGAGGTTGGCGATCGCCACAGTTTCGGTAATCTCAAAGCAAATGCGTTGGGGTGAGATGGGGTGTAGGGTAAACTGCTCATACAGGAAGTTAATAAACTGATCGTCGTTGATGCTAGAGCCAGAAAGGTTAATCGCATAGATGCTTTGTTCATCCCTAACGAACGTTGACCAATTCCTAAACAAAGTCCGAATCACCCACCGATCAATCAGGTGCATCAAGTTGTAACGTTCTGCTGCGGGAATAAACGCCATCGGCAACACTAAATTTCCCTGCTGATCCCGGAGCCGCAGCAGCACTTCATAATGGTCGGCGTTTTCAGCTGTCCGGGTGGTAGGGGCAATGGTTTGAGCATAGAGACAAAACCAATTATTTTCCAAGGCTTGAGAAATCCGGCTAGCCCACTGCATCTCCCCACGCTGTTGCAGTCGCTCCTGGTCGTCAGTCTGAGCAACGTACACGCGATTGCGCCCCCGGTTCTTCGCGGTATAGCAAGCTGCGTCAGCCGTACTGATAATCTCTGCAAGGCTCTCGCTATTCATGTCGATACCGACCAAGCCGATACTTGCTCCAATTAAGAATATCTGCTCTTGCCAAACAAACCGGAACTCTTGAACACACTCACGCAGCTCATTGGCTAATTGCAAAGCTTGCTCTAGTGTACACTGACTGAGCAATACGCCAAATTCATCGCCCCCTAAGCGTGCCAGTGTGTCAGTTTTCCGAATCTTCTCCTGTAATAGGACAGTAATTTGGCGCAGTAATTCGTCTCCAGCCGCATGACCACAGGTATCATTGACGATTTTAAAGCGATCGAGATCCAAATAGCACAACGCATGAATCTGATAGTCTAACTTAGCAAGGCGCAATGCTTGTTCAACCTGCCGCTCAAACTCCTGGCGATTCACCAATCCGGTTAAAGCATCATGACTTGCCTGCCAGGATAGCTGACGCGAAAGCTTGCGGTTTTGAGTCACGTCATGAAACACCATAATCGCGCCAATAATTTGTCCCTCACGATTGCGAATGGGTGCGGCTGAATCTTCAATGGCAATCTCTTGAGCATTCCGAGCAATTAAGACGGTATGGTTTGCTAAAGCCACAATTCGATTTTCCTGTAACGCTTGCTCAATTGGGTTCTGAACTGGCTCCCGTGTCGTTTCATGCACTATTCTAAGGACTTCTAGTAACGGCAATCCTTGTGCGGATGCTTGACTACATCCGAGTACAGATTCTGCAACCGGATTGAGGTATTGAATCTTGCTAAACGCATCTGTAGTAATAACTGCATCTCCGATGGATTGCAACGTCACCTGAGCTAATTCTTTTTCTTGAAAAAGAGTTTCTTCGATTTGCTTGAGGGCTGTGATATCGCGTCCCACCGATTGAAATTCTATAAAGCATCCTTCCTCGTCAAATAGCATCCGATTATGCCACTGAGTCCAACGCACCCCCGAAGCCACAAGCACGCGATTCTCAATGATGACAACAGGATTATCGGCACTAATTGAAGCGACTAATTGAGCAACTCGCTCCCGATCTGCCTCAAAGATAATGGGTTGATAACGGCTGCCGATCAGTTCCTCTGGCGATCGCCCAAAATAAAGTGCATAAGCTTGGTTGACAAAGGTGAGTGTGCCGTCTGCTAAATATCGGGTAATCAGTTCAGTCTGATCTTCGACAATGGCACGGTAGCGAATTTCACTTTGTTTGAGAGCAATTTCTGCGTGCTTGCGATCGGTAATATCAATCATCACACCCAACATCCGCACAGGTTTATCTGCTTCGTTGTAAATACTGCGTCCTTTTCCCGCCAACCAGCGCACCTTGCCATCGGGATGAATCACCCGATATTCAGCTTCATAAGTAATACGCTTAGTCAGGGCGCTAAATATAGTCTGTTCAACTCGGTCAATATCCTCTGGATGAACAGCATCGCGCCATAGCTGATATCTCGCTGATGATATTTGTGGTTCTAACCCTAACAAACGATAGTGGTTGTCGTTCCAGATGACTGTCCCCTTAAGCAAATCCCAATCAAAACTAGCGATTTGGTTAAATTCCATCGTTAGCCTGAGTTGTTCTTCACTTTTGGCTAAGGCTACTTCTGCTTGTTGACGTTCGTTGAATGCTTGTTGCCGTTCTGTAACATCTTGGGCAGTTCCATAGAGGCGAATTACTTTTCCATCGGTGTTGAATTCTGCATGTCCAATCCCCTTAATATAAATAATAGACCCGTCAGTTTCAGACGCGCGCAGAATGAGTTTGTAAGATTCGCCAGTTGACATTGCCCGCTCAATGGCTTGGTCTAGTTTTTTTCGATCCTCTGGGTGGTATAACTGAAGATTTTCTTGATAGTCCGGCTCAAGAAGTGCCGGATCTCGATTAAAGAGGGCGAAAAGCTGCTTTGACCAAGTAATTTTGCCAGTGGGAATATCAAACTCCCAATTACCGAGACGAGCAACTCGCTGGGATTCTTCTAATAAGGTTTCACTTTTACGTAGTGTTTCTTCAGCGCGTTTGAGGTCGGTGACATCCACCACCAGCCCATCCCAAACTACGCGACCATCCTCTAATTGGCGTGGTGTGGAACGAAAATGCAACCATTTAAGCTGACCGCTGGGTGTTTGGATTCGCAGTTGTATATCAAACACCGAGAGATTCCGCAAAGATTCATCGACTGCTGCCTGGAGGAGTGGTGCGTCCTCTGGGATAAACTGGCGATAGAGCAAACTTGAATCTTTCAGTACATCTTCTGCCCTGACTTCCATCAGTCTTTCAATTCCCGCGCTGATATAACAAAAGCGATCGCTGCCATCCACTTCGCGGATTACTTTATAAATTGCCCCATTGGGCAGATTATCGCTAATTCGCCGCAACATAGCTTCACGCTCTTCTAGTGCGAGTTCTGCCTGTTTGCGTATGCTGATTTCCCGCTCCAGTTCTTGATTGGCTGCCTCCAGTTGTGCAGAATTGGGGAGAGCAAGTACTTTTGGTATCAAAGGTATAAGTTCACAAGCTGTGTACAGTGAAATTAGGGCTGTAATAGCTTTGATGCAACCACTCAACCAATAAGTTGGATACCAGAGCGTCCAAATCTCCATTATGTGGGTAGTGCCACAAGTAAGAATAAATATTGCAAATAATAGAAATACCCTATTGAAGGGTAAATCTTGGCGCTTGCGGACAAAATAAAGTAGCGTGATGGAAATGGAAAAATAAGCAATCGCAATTAAACTGTCGGATAAAATATGCAGCCCCAATAAGTCTGGTTTCCAAAGATAGCAATAACCGTGGGGAATAAACTGTTTATAAGCAAGAGGGCTTTTCCCAAATTCCAGCATCACTTTATTTTAAAAATATAGTAATTAATTATACCTATTAAACAATTCTCCCAAATTTTTGCAATAGATAGGTGCTAACTCGACCAGCACTTACGCAACTTTCAGAAGGCACTTATGCTGGAGGCAGAAGGCAGAAGGCAACCCACCCTTACTCATAGTGGGATTGAAACAAGGACGTTTTATACCGTCCGTGCAAGCCATCTTGAGTATAATTATTTGTTTCAACTGGGCTTTAAACCCACAAAGTAAGTTTTAATTGATACTCCTAACATAAGTGCCTTCTGCCCTCGAACTTCTGCCTTTCTTGTAACAAGCTACGGCACGCTACACCCACCCAACTAGACGATAAACATAGTAACATCCGGTCGCTTCAATTGCTGAATCAAATAATTAGATAGCAAACAGCTTCAAACCCTATTTAATGAGTGTAAATTGTTTGACTAGTTTTGTAGCCTAAGTTTTTGAGTTTAAGCCAAACTAAAATTGCACTGTTCTATATGATTTCTTTGAATGCGACTTTTACGGCATTGATATGATTCAACACCTGTATATTCGTCCAGTCTTCTCAAAAAACAGTACTTTTACAAAGGACTTGAGGTAATTTGATATGGTACAATAGTACTATGAGATAATTAAGATTAATAAATGCACAATCGTCAAAAACAGGGAATTTATTAATAAATCAAAAAAATTGTCGAAAATAAAACATATATAGCCCCATTTATCACAAACGGAGTAATTAATGAACAGTTGTATTTTGATGGCGGAAATCGTGGAAAATCCCCAACTTCGCTACACCTCAGATAACCTGGAAATCAGCGAAATGCTGGTGCGGTTTCCGGGAATGCGCCCCGATGACCCCCCAGCAACGCTGAAGGTGGTAGGCTGGGGTAACATCGCCAAAGAAATTCAGCAAAACTACCACGAAGGCGATCGCATTCTCATCGAAGGACGCTTAGGAATGCATACCATCGAACGTCGAGAAGGTTTCAAAGAAAAACGTGCTGAGTTGACAGTGCAACGCATTCATGCATTGGGAACAGGTTTTGATATTAGTTCCTCACCAAGAATAGAAACTACTCAACGACAATCAGAAGTCCCCGTGGCAGCTGCAACAAACTATCGGGAAGCTTCTCCGGTTGCAACTCCCCAAAAAACTGTACCCAGTTATCAACCGCAGGTTTCCACACCCACGGAAGCTAAGAAAGAGTTTCCCCCTCTTTCGGAAGATGATTTTGACGAAGAACCTAAACAAAGTGCGAAAAATAGCGATCGCAATGCTTATACCGCACCGGCACAAAACGAAGATATAGACGATATTCCCTTTTAAGCGGAAAGTGGTTCTTGGGAATTGTATCTGAGTTGATAACGGATGTAGCGTCAGGCTAGTTTTCGCAGCTTTATTTGCTACATCCGTTAAATTTTAAGAAAAATTGTCATATATAATGCATAATTTCCTACCAAAGGTGTAACAATCAAAAAAATCAGTCCACCTGATTACAAAAGCACAGTTAAAATCCAGATAATTTTAAATTTAGTAAGTCACCATTAATACCCGATTCCTATGAGAGAAACTATCCTAGAGGTTCGCAATCTACAAGTTGAATTTTCCGATGATGGCAACAGCGTCAAAGCTGTAGATGGTATTTCCTTTGAGTTGCATCGCGGGGAGACTCTAGGAATAGTGGGAGAGTCGGGAAGCGGAAAATCAGTTACATCTTTAGCTGTGATGGGTTTGGTGCAGACTCCGGGAAGAATAAGTGGTGGTGAAATCTGGTTTCGTCATCAGGAAAATGCCGCACCAGTCAACTTGGTGGAGTTACCCCCACAGCAAATGCAGCTTTATCGGGGTGGTGATATCGCCATGATTTTTCAAGAACCGATGAGTTCGCTCAATCCAGTATATAATATAGGGTTTCAGCTAACCGAAGCGATTATGCGACATCAGAAAGTGTCGCAAGGTGAAGCAAAACAAAAAGCGATCGCAGGTTTACAAGAAGTAAAACTCCTTCCCAGCGATGAGAAAATAAAAGAGCAATATCTCGAAACCTGGAAACAAACTTCTGTTAACTCATCAAACCCACTAGATGAGCGACAACTTACAGAGTTAATCAAGCAACACAAAGACGCAATGCTGGAACGCTACCCGCATCAACTTTCTGGTGGTCAGTTGCAACGGGTAATGATTGCAATGGCAATTTCCTGCAATCCCTTACTATTGATTGCAGACGAACCCACCACAGCTTTAGATGTGACAGTCCAAGCAACAATTCTCGAATTGATGCGCGAATTGCAGCAGCGTCGCGACATGGGAATGATTTTTATCACCCACGATTTAGGATTAATCGCGGAAGTTGCCGACTCTGTAGCGGTG
This sequence comes from [Scytonema hofmanni] UTEX 2349, assembly GCF_000582685.1. Taxonomy (GTDB): domain Bacteria; phylum Cyanobacteriota; class Cyanobacteriia; order Cyanobacteriales; family Nostocaceae; genus Hassallia; species Hassallia hofmanni. The sequence continues at coordinate 636,202 of NZ_KK073769.1, read as the reverse complement.
ATGTACAAAGGTAAAATTGTCGAATATGGACTAGCATCGCAAATTTTTAACAATCCCCAACATCCTTATACTAAAGGCTTAGTTGCTTGTCGCCCCTCACTTGACAGCCATCCGCAAAAACTCCTCACCGTTTCCGACTACATGAGTGTAGAAGAAACACCAAACGGACAAATGGTAATTCAAGCCAAAGAACCGCTAACCCCCATAGAAGTTAGCAGAGAAGAAATTACTGCCAGATTAGCAAACCTCAACCAACAGAAACCGCTGTTGGAAGTCCGCGATTTGAAAGTTGGTTTCCCAGTGCGGGGTGTATTTGGCAAAACGACACGCTACACTATGGCAGTTAACGGCGTTTCTTTTGATGTGAAACCTGGGGAAACACTCGGATTAGTGGGAGAATCAGGTTGTGGAAAAACCACCCTTGGTAGAACTTTACTGCGATTAATTGAGCCGATGAGCGGTGAGATTATCTTTGAGGGACAAGATATTACTAACTTCAAAGGTGAACCGTTGCAAAAACTGCGCCGGCAAATGCAAATAGTCTTTCAAAATCCCTTTAGTGCGCTTGACCCCCGGATGAAGGTTGGGGACGCAATTATGGAACCGTTGTTAATTCACTCTGTGGGCAAGACGACGAAACAACGCAGAGAACGAGTAGCGGAACTTTTGGAGAGGGTAGGATTAAGTGCAGACGCGATTAAGCGCTATCCTCATCAATTTTCTGGTGGTCAACGTCAAAGAATTTGTATTGCCCGCTCTTTGGCGTTAAATCCCAAGTTTATCATTTGCGATGAATCAGTTTCCGCGCTGGATGTTTCGGTACAAGCGCAGGTGTTGAATTTGCTGAAAGAATTGCAAGATGATTTTAACTTGACTTATATATTTATTTCCCACGATTTGAGTGTGGTGAAATTTATGAGCGATCGCATTTTGGTAATGAATCGCGGTGAAATTGTCGAACAAGGTATAGCCGAGAACATCTACCGCGAACCGAAGGAAGAATACACGCAAAGGTTGATTGCTTCGATTCCTACCGGCAGTGCGGAAAGGGTGCAAAAGCGACAATTACGAGCGTTGTAAGATTTATGACTGCATGGCTGTTGCCAATTTAGAGTTTGAGGAGTATTTTCAGGCGATCGCTGATAATTTTGGGCGATCGTCAAATTTTTACACGCTGACTGATACACAAGATAAAAAGCATTTCTACGACATGGGGTTGATGGTGCAAACACCGCAACCTAAAAAGTCTAATGGAATGCCTTTTGCAAAAAAACAGGAGAAAGTCGAGCCGTTTCCCGTCCTAGAACATATCCGTGAATATGCTAATCAGCATGTATTATTGGTAGGTAAACCAGGTTCGGGAAAATCCACAGCATTACAGCAGTTGTTGTGGGAAGAAGCAAAGCTATGTTTAAAACCAGAAAAGCGAAAAATCCCTGTTTTAATTGAACTTCGCAGTTGGGGCACTTCTGTTGTAGATTTAATCCAGAAGGTCTTCCGCAGGCACAAGTTACGGCTGAGTACGGATAACATTGATGACCTACTGTTTGAAGAACAATTATTTCTGCTTTTTGATGGTTTGAACGAATTGCCATCTGATGAAGCACGACGGGAGGTTGCACATTTCCGTGAGAACAACCCGCAAATACCCATGATTTTTACCACACGGGATTTGGGTGTAGGTGGCGATTTGGGGATTAAAAAGCAACTGGAAATGCAACCCCTGACCGAGCAACAGATGCGCTCCTTTGTCACAAGATATCTTTCGCAACAGGGGGATGAGATGTTGCGACAATTGGGGGATAGACTGCGAGAATTGGGACAAACACCTCTGATTTTGAAGATGCTTTGTGAGGTTTTTGATTATGCAAAGCAAGTTCCTAAAAGCCGGGGAGAACTATTTCGTCAGTTTGACAAGAAGGTTGAGAATTTAAAGCAAGCAGTTCCTGTTTCAGAGTAACCGTTCAGGGGGGTAACGAGAGAATAAGAGTTACAGGCGATTTAATTGGTTGATCTAGCTACGTCGTGGGCTCCTCAAATTTAGTAACAATTGTTGGGGTTGTCAGGCGATCGTCAATTAGGGAGACCAAAATCTGGTAATGTGAAATTTATGGAACAAAAGCACCTATCCTACATCGAGCAGATACCCCGTGTTGATTGGGAAAAAACTCCAGCCAGCGTCCAAAAACTGGTAGAGGGGATGGGGCAGCAAATCGAAAGCTTAGAAAAACAATTAGCAGAAGTCCTGACAATCCAGCAACAGCTATTAGAGAAAGCTAATCGTACATCTCAAAATTCATCATCACCTCCTAGTGCAGACCCGCCAGGATTTGGGAAAAAGCAGGAGAAAAGAAAAGTAACAAAAAACGGGGAGGGCAACCAGGTCATGAAGGTAAAAATCGTGACTTATACCCACCAGAAGAATGCACAGAGGTGGTTGAGCATCATCCAACAATATGCTCTGGTTGTGGAGAAAGCCTAACTGGAGTTGATGAGAATCCATACAGACACCAGATAGTTGAGATTCCGCC
>NZ_KK073769.1:585716-633571 GCF_000582685.1 [Scytonema hofmanni] UTEX 2349 | reverse complement strand
GCTTATCTTTGATTTTACTTGAATAACTAGTCAACCCAAAAGAATTGCTTTTTCATACTTTTTCAGCAAACCCTACAGTACCTATTTTAATTGAAGCGCTAGACGATGAAGATTGCGAGATTCGTGAAAGAACAGTTGAAGTATTAGGTAAAATAGGGGATGAAAAGGCTATTTCATCGTTAAAAAGTACTTTAAAAGACCCCGATTATAGTGTTATTTGGCGAGTTGCGGAAGCTTTAAAGTTAATTCAAGAGCGCTGCAAGTTTTATAACTACGAAATAGCTCAGTCTCCCTCAGTGGAAAAGGAAAAGGAACCTGAATCAGAAAAGAATCGGCAAAAAACTATTAATATTTATGGAACCGTTGGTAACTTAAATGCAGAAAATGTAAATATCCAGGGAAATCAAATAGGCGAACAGTACAACAAATAAACTCAATCAAAAAATTAAACCTATGTCAGAAAGTCCTAAAAACCAAAATACATTTAATTTCCATCAACCTGTTGGTAACGTCAACGCAGGAGATACCACAATAGCCGGCGATCAAGTTGGTTCTCAGCACAACTACGCACCAAGTCAAAATCTAGCAGAAGCAGCGAAAGAAATTCAGGATTTGCTGGTTCAACTAGATCGGACTTATCCTAATAAGACTAACCAAGAGAAGCAAGCGGCTATTGTTCACAAAGTTGAGCAACATATTAAACAAAATCCAACTTTGAGAGATAGGCTATTAAATGCTTTGAAACAGGGTGGTGTTGAGGCTTTGAAACAAGCGCTAGATGCAGTTTACAAAAATCCTGTCGTCAGTATTTCGGTAGAGACAATTAAAGGCTTTTTAGAAGCGGAATCTAGCAAACCGTGAACTAAACTAGACGCAATTTGTGAGGATGTGACTCATGCGATCGCCCAAAATAATTGAAGTGCGATCGCACATATCTATAGATTGTTACAGTCCATGCTGCTTAAACCATGCTTGGAGGCGTTGCCAGCCTTGTTTAGCGTCTGCCTCGCGGTAGGAGGGGCGATAATCAGCAAAAAAGGCATGGGGTGCATCTGGGTAAACAATGATTTCCGACTTGCTGCTGCCTGACTTCAAGCGATCGCGCATTTGCTTGACTGTATCAAGAGGAATACCCGTATCTTTACCACCATAAAGTCCGAGAACAGGGACTTTCAGCGTAGAGGCAATATCAATAGGATGCTTGGGTGTTAGTTCAGTAACATCACCAACTAGTCGTCCGTACCAAGCCACACCTGCCTTCACTTGAGGATTGTGTGCTGCATACAGCCAAGTAATACGACCACCCCAGCAGAAGCCTGTAATTCCCAACTTATTCCTATTGCCCTTTGCTGACTTTACTGCCCAATTTACTGTAGCATCGAGGTCGGATAGCACTTGAGCATCTGGTACTTTAGCGACTATCGGGCGAATTTCTTCTATACTGCTTAACTTCAAGACATCACCTTGACGCACGAACAATTCGGGTGCAACTGCCACATACCCCAACTTGGCAAAGCGACGGCAAACGTCTTGAATGTGTTCGTGTACACCAAAGATTTCCTGGATTACTAGGACAATCGGGAAATTTCCACTTTTTGCAGGCATTGCCCTATAAGCCGGAATTTCACCATCTTTAACGGGAATTTTCACCGCACCTGCGACTAATCCGTTACTATCGGTGGTGATGACTTTGGCAGAAACGGGTTGCACTGCTAAGGCAAAACCTGTTGCTAGGGTAGCTGTTGCAATAAATTGACGGCGCGTTATTTCTTTCATTATTCTCTTGAATTATGCGATCGCTCATATATTTAAAATGGTACACCGACGTAAACAGGCTTTGTTCGTATAGTTTCACTCTTCCACGATGAAGCATAATCAGCCTTAACATTTGCCAACATCAACTCATCTCTTTCATCCCAAACTGCAAATATATCTTTTCTCCCATCATCAAGCGTCGCTAAATCAATTTCATAAACATCACACGACTTACACAAAATACCTCTTAAACTCTCATTCCTCCGCGTACTCTGCGGTTCGTTATTCCGTGACTCGTGCGTAAGTCTTGCATCATTTACTCGCTTCAGTTTCAAACCCAACAAATTTAACAATCGACCGAGAATTTTCATCCCCGAAACCCGCTCTTTATCCTGCACCAAATTAATCCCCAGCGTCCTCTTAATATGCTTGCTGCACTGCAACGTCGTATTTTTTAATAATATCAAATCAGCATCATTCTCACTAAATCTGCGTCCCGCTTCCAAAAATTGTTGCATCCCCAATGCTCTCAAAGCTTCAACTTTCAGCGTATATGTTTTTAAATCTGGGAGAAAAACCTTCCCCTCACCCCTAGATAACTGCTGATACCATTCTTGCTTATCTCTAACCCAAAAATACTCGCTTTCGTGAGTTAGATAATAGTGAGTTAATAATTGATAATAATATCCTTTGTCATCCCGCAACTTCAGCAGTGGAGTAACCTCAACACCATACCTTTTTTTGAGAATATATTTATCAATTTGGTTACGTTCTTTATCGGTGAGAGAATGTTTAGCTAATAATTGCTGATACTCTCCAGAATCAATATCTCTCGCATTAGTGATAGCGATCGCTGCCGATAATTGATTTTGTTGCTTAATTTCTTGAATCTTGTTTTTAATTTCTTTTGCCTTTTGCCGACTTTGTGACCAATCTTTTTGGACTTTGACAATATCTAAAATTAACCTTCGTCGAGTTACTGAGTCATCAGCATCAGTTGCTAAAAAAGCAAGTCTTAAATCGCGAATAATATTATTGTTAACAGCATTACTTCTTAACCAAATTTGATGTCCCTCACCAATCAAATTCTCTTTCATCGATTTGCGATAAAAAGTAATAGAAGCATTCACCCTTGCAGACATCTTCGCCCAAGTTCTTAAATGTATTGGGTCATAAGCTGCTGGCAAATCAACATCGATTTTATGCAACGGACTGAGTAAAGCTAAATTTTCTTTTTGATTTTCTTGATACCAATGAGAAAGCAAACGATAATTTGTACTACCACTACCAATTAAACCTATACCGCGTTTAGCACACCAAACAATGCGCGGCACATCATCCCGGACTCTCGCTAATGCTTGTCGTGCTTCTGAGTCAGTTATTACTCCTTGAAAAATGCCATAAACGCAGTCGAAATGTTCGACATCAATACTGATTCCCGTACCCAGGCTAGGAGTTACAAAAACGGCGTTATATTCAGTTACTTTTTGATTAATTTCTGCCACAAAATCAACCGCTTTGTGTCCCAATGTGTTTGTTGTGTGACTGCTAACAACCAGAGTTTTGGGAAATTCCTTTTGCAATCTTTCTAAACGCTCTTTTAAATAACGTTCGATGGTTTCACAACTATAACGCCCAGTCCGACTATCTGTAGTAACATAACATTTACGTCCGGCAAGTAACTCTAATTCGAGTTGATGAATTAACGGCGTTGGGTTAGGAGAATCATAAAAAGTTACATCCCAACCTCGCTCTGGTTTCCACTGATTTACAACTACCCAAGGCGTTAATTTAATACCTGCTAAACCTTGCAAATATTCTAGAGAAACATCTGATAAATCGGCATCTTGGGCAATAATTAACCCACCACTGGTTAAAACTGTGGAAATTAGCTGTTGAAATACTTTTAAAATTTTAATACGCTTATCTTTACAAGTATTGCTGTTGAGTAAATGCCATAAGGATTGTTCTACTTCGTCTAATATTATGATTGCGCCGTGCCAATCTTCGGGGTTAAGTTTCCAGAGGGAATCGATGCATAGTCCGAGGGAATGAGCGCTAAAGCGCTCACTACGTATTTTCCAATTAATGCCGATTTTTTCACATAAGAAGCGTCCTAGTTGGATGCGGTGGGTTATTAATAAAACGGGTTTATTTTGGCTTTTTGCTTGATTGACTATTGCCTGCAATGCTGTGGTTTTTCCGGTTCCTTTGGCTGATTTTACTCCTACTAAGCCAGAAGCGGGGAAAGGTATTTTTTCTAAGTAGCGACGGTTCACAGTAAGTGCAGGAGAAATGGTTAAAGCGGTGTGCGGTTTAGTTTGAGCAATATAAACTTCTAAATCAACACTTTGGCGATAAATTTGCTCGAATGCACCTGCACTTTTGGCAACGATAAATTCATCTACACCTTTTTCTTTTCCGGGAAGTTCGATGACTTGAACGGGGCAATTTTTTGCTTGGAATAAAAAACCAAGTTGAGAAATAGCGTTATTTACTGCGGCGATTTTTTTCGGTTCTGTTTCAAAATCAAAGCAAATATAACAGGTGCGTTTTGTAATGGCAAAAGCTGCTAAATCTGGGATTAGTTGACGACTGGTAACTTGACCAAATTCATCTTTGACGACACGATAACCGCTGGTAATTCCGGGAACTGCGATCGCTGCATATCCTTGTGTTAAAAGTGCGGCGGCTTTTTTCACACCTTCGCAGATAATTATGGGTATGTTTCGTTGCATTACCCATTGCCAAAAGCCTATAGCTTCGCCATTTTCAGCAATGTTGATATCTTCAGGTATAGCTACATTGTAGCGTTTGGCGACTTGCTGCCAGACACGCAACGTTACCCGCAGACAAAATATCCGCGTCGCTGTGCTGGGAGGATGTTCGTATTTGATAGATTTGCTATTTTGATTTAATCGGGGTTGATTTGGCTTAAAGCATCCCCATTCCATCATTTGCCAATTATGCAATGGGTCAAGTCCAGAACACCACCAACCGCCTGCGGTAATATGAGCGTAACGTTGCAACCACTCATTTTTCACCATACCGCTATTTTTACGCGGGAGACGTTCCGAAATTAATAAATATTCATAAGCGGTTCTGTCTTGGAGAGAGCGGAAATTTATCTGAGCCAGGTTTAAATCTATACCTGAGCTATTGACTAATTCCTCAAGGTGTTGGGGGTGTAAATAGTGCTGCATCAGGTAAAGCGAAAATGCGAGACGACGGAGTTACAAGGTATCATGCATCTGCTGATGATTCATATGTGGTGTCGTCTGGTTTGGTGATGCTTTTATTACGGGGTTATAAAAAATACACAGTTGCATTTATGAAAGGGCTGTCTGGTCTTGTGTATTGCTCTGGTAATATTTTTGTATTGTGATATTTGTTGGTATTAAATTTTTAGGAATCAGTAGAATACTGACATTGTAAAGACGTTCCACCGGAACGTCTTTACATTGTTGTAGAGACGTTCCGGCGGAACGTCTCTACGAGGATTTGGTGTTTAACTGGGTTTTAGCCGTCAAGACTTTTGTTAGCCAACTAGTACCTTAGTCGGTTCGGCGCGAATCTCATTTACACAGGTACGACTCTGTTCAACATCGGTAATGTTAGCTATGGTTGTCTCTGCAATTTTACTGATGGCATTTTCGGTAAAGAAGGCTTGATGTCCGGTAACAAGAACGTTAGGAAACATGATCAAGCGCTCGAAAACGTCATCCTGAATAATCGCACTTGACAAATCCTCAAAAAACAAGTCTGCTTCTTGTTCGTATACATCCATACCCAATGAGCCGATTTTACCTGATTTCAAACCTTTGGTGACGGCTGTCGCATCAATTAGCGCACCTCGGCTAGTGTTAATCAGCATCACGCCGGATTTCATCTGTTCTACGGCTTTGTCGTTAATTAGGTGATGAGTTTCCGGCATTAGGGGACAATGCAATGAGATAATATCAGAGTTGGGGAATAATTCCGAAAGCTCGACATATTTCGCACCCAATGCTTCAAGTTCAGGATTTTGATACACGTCGTAGGCAAGCAGGTTACAGCCAAATCCTTTCATAATTTGGGCGAGAATTTGACCGATTTTACCAGTACCGATAATCCCGACGGTGCATCCGTGCAAGTCAAATCCCAAAAGTCCATCTAAAGAAAAATTGCCTTCGCGGACGCGGTTATAAGCGCGATGAATCTTACGATTGAGGCTGAGAATTAGTCCTACAGCGTGTTCTGCAACTGCGTAGGGTGAGTAAGCGGGAACACGGACAACGGTAATTCCTAACTCGGCTGCGGCTTTTAAGTCTACGTTGTTGAAACCGGCACAACGTAGCGCCAATAAACGAGTTCCGCGTGATGCTAAAATCTCTAAAGTTGTGGCGTCAGCTTGGTCATGCACAAATACACAAACTGCCGGAAATCCAGCGGCTAAGATAGCGGTATCGCGATTGAGACGGGGTTCAAAGAAGACTAGATCGTGTTCGTTGCGAGAGTTTGCAGCCTCTAAAAACTGGCGATCGTAGGCTTTTGTACTGAAGACTGCTACTTTCATTAAGACCTAAGCTTTATGCTGTATGGCTTTGCTTGTAAATGATAGCTTAATGTAAAGTTATGCGATCGCTCTTGGGATGTTTGGCAGTCTTAGGGATTGGGAAATATTTGGTTATATACAGCTAAAGCAAATATTTAGGATTCATTAGACATCTCCTAAAACGAATGTAGAGACGTAGCATTGCTACGTCTCTTGGGATCAGGTAACGCATCAATACCCAACTCCTGACGTAGTTCGTTAATGCTTTGAGGTTCTAAAGTTCTAGCTTTTGCTCTTGACAAAGCTGTTAATAGGCGGGTAGCATTTTTCGATGAGCGAAGTAAATAAGCTGTTTCTAGTAAACTATTTAGTTCCTCAACAGCAATTATGGCAACGCTTTCGCCTTCTTGTCGCGTAATAATTACGACATCGCGATCGCTAACTACTTGCTCACACAGTTGGGCAAGGCTGGCACTAGCATCATTTAAGGTTGTCTGATTGGACATGATGAGAGTTTTTTGTTTTGCTGTATGGCTTTTGACTAGATCATAACTTGAGGCGTCCAAATTTGTATCTAATAAAAAGGTCACTTTATTTATTTTCCTAGCACTGCTTCATCAAAGATTTTGATTTGTTCGGGTGTTAAATCATTTAAAGTCCCAGAAACAGCTTCTAATGTCAAGATTTTTTTGATTCTACTTGACAATTCATTATCAGAAATAGCCTTCATTTCTTCAGGGGAAAACTTCCCAAACAGGTTTACTAACATTTCTACCATTTCTTGTTCATTTAATCTATCTATGTAAAAATTACTATTTGTAAACAACTTTTTAACTATTGGTGAAATGCGGTTGAAAAGTTCTTGGGTATAGTTGGATATTTCTTGCATAATTTACTTCCAGCTTTTTTGATATAGGAATCCGATTTGATTTGGAGAATCACTCGTAGAGGTAAGGGACTCTTTACTGGGAAGAAGAAATAAAAGTGTACTGAGTTTTGTTCACGCAATCAAATATGAGTCCTATATATATTAAATATTTAATTTATCTTAACGTAAATTCATTATTTTATATAACAATACTATTTCCAAACCCTTCTTCAGATCCCCGACTTCTTTAAGAAGTCGGGGATCTGCAAAACCCAACCTACAATTTTTATGGGCAAGCTATATAATTGGAATTTACCCAACCTTCTAATCCATTAACTCGGTTGTTTGGTCCAGATATGACACGCACGTAAGACCAATTACCTTGAGTTTTCATGGGGAGTACTGTATTTCCATTATTTAACCCAGCTTTAGATTTTCCATTGGGAGAAAACCGAAGGGCTAACTGTCCTGTTTGGATGCCTGTTACACTACAATAAGCTTCTACAACTTCACTATTTGATTGCAGTCGAATTTGGCTTTGATGAATGAAACCAGAACGACCGCAAGCATCTGTTTTGTACCATCCATTTTTATAATCATAGATAGCTATAGCTGCTTGGGATCTGATGGCACAAATAATAGCACCATTCGGTTTAACTCTAACATTTGATGGCGGGTCGATAACAACTGCTGATTGTATAGATTGTGCATTAGCTGATGGTGCTTTCAACATGAAGGGAATGACAGCAAGTAAAGTAATATTGACACCAGAAAATACTATGTTCTGAATCGCTTTCTTCATTTTATTACTATTTGTTAAATCTCAAGTTTTGCTTGATTGGTTTTGAGCAAAAAGCTCATGTTATATGATGTCCTGGCAGTCACCCATAATTCCATAATTGATGAAGAACCCCTCCCCAACCCTCCCCGCAAGCGGGGAGGGTGCCACAGGCGGGTGGGGTTCTTTTATTATGGTTATTTATTGGGACATCATATTATTTATAATAGTAAAAAATAATACGATACAATAGTGATTTTACCGAACATCACCAAGTCTTTATTTTGTAATTTTTTATTGCTGAAGATTGCGAATTAAATCAATAATTTGCTGAGAATATTGAGTATTTCCTTCTTGCTGATATAAATCGGCAGCTTTCTGAAAATCACCGATCGCACTTTCAATGTCTCCCAAATTATGGCGAATATCAGCCCGAACGATGTAAGCTGATGCGAAATGCGGTTGTAAATACAAAGCTTGATTTAAGTTGAAAAGCGCTTGTTGCAAGTCTCCCAACAAAGAATAGCTGCGACCTCGATTATACCAGTCTTCGGCAACGCCTTTATCTATAGTTACTGCCCGGTCATAATCTTCGATTGCACCTTGAAAGTCTTCTAAAGCATAGCGAGCATTAGCGCGATCGCTATAAAATGCAGCAGTATGCGGATTAATTTTTATTGCTTTGGTGTAATCAGCGATCGCTCTTTGATAATCTTCTAAAGCAAAGTAGGTAGAACCCCGATTGTAATAAGCTTCTATCAAGTCAGGATTTTGTTGTAATGCACAATTATAATCTTCAATCGCCCCTTGAAAGTCACCTAAATTGCGTCTAGCATTACCTAAATTGCAGTATGCTTGAGAAAAGTTAGGATTAAGCTGAATTGCTTTTTGGTTATCTACAATTGCGCCTTGGTAATCTTCCATTGCATCGCGGGCAATAGCTCTACCATAGTATGCTTCTATTAAGTTGGAATTAATTTTTAAGGAGCGATCATAATCAGCGATCGCACTTTGATAATCTCCTAAACTACGATGAGCCGTAGCGCGATCGCAATATCCTTCCGCTAGATGGGGATGAAGTTGCAATAATTCGTTACAATCGGCGATCGCACCTTGATAATCCCCCAGTTGACAGCGTGCATTCGCCCGAAAGCCATAAACTAAAACTAGATAAGGATTTTCCTTTAATGCGCGATCGTAATCTGCGATCGCTCCTTGATAATCTCCCAAGGTAGCGCGAATAAGACCCCGATTGTAGTATGCTTGTACATCCAGAGGATTCAGTTTTAAAGTTTCATTAAAGTCAGCAATCGCTTTTTGAAAGTCTTTCAGGGAAGTATAAACCAGACCGCGATTGTAGTATGCTACAGCATAATTAGGGTTTATTGTCAATGCGCGGTTGTAATCGTCAATGGCTTCTTGATAATCTGTAAGAGCATAATGAGCATTACCTCGATTATGATAAGCCTCTATGAAGTTGGGATTTAGTCGCAAAGCCAGACTTTGATCGGCGATCGCACTTTGATAATCTTTTAATTGATAGCGAACATTACCACGATTGCTGTAAGCTTCGGCAAAGTTAGGATTTAGCAGCAAAGCTGAGTTAAAATCCTTAATTGCTTGTTGATAGTCGCCTTGTTCGCAAAGGGTCAAACCTTGATTATAGTAGGCAATAGACAGATCAAAATTAATCTCGGCAGCTAAATCCGGATTAATTTTGATTGCTTTGGTGTAATCAGCGATCGCGGAGTCATATTCACCCATTGCAAAGTAAGCATTACCCCGGTTTTGGTAAGATAAAGCAAAATCGGGATTGATTTGCAATGCACGACTAAAGGAAGCGATCGCGCTTTGATAATCTCCTTGGGAATTCTGATTTATTCCTTGCTGTAAAAATTCTTCCGCATTCATTTGATTTTCGATTCAAAAAGCTTGAATCCACTCTTTGACAAAATATTCTGTCCAGATATTATTTTGCCAATAAGGGTCATTTTCAATCAACTCGCGCACAATGGCTTCATCTTCAGCTTCGTAAATGCCGAAAACTTTCGTTACATCCTTGGTTGGACCAATCGTAATCAACACACCGGATTCTTTTTGTTTTGCGAGTCCGTCTAAATGCGCTTGACGATGAGCCGCACGTTTTTCTAAGACATCTTCGCAATAACTTCCCCACATTATATATTTTGCCATACCATCTAAAATTACAAAAGGTCTAAATAGCACGAAGAGTGCTTAAAAAAGAATTGAGCGGTAAACCGCTCACTAGGTAAATACAGACGTTCCGAACGTCTCTACCTAACTTCTCAAACTGACGCCGAACTTCTCAACTAATGCTTCACGGACTTTGTTGTGTACTGGTTCGACTTCAGCATCAGTAAGAGTCCGATCGCTTGTCCGATAAATTAAGCGAAACGCCAAACTGCGTTGTCCTTTTGGTACATTATCACCGCGATATTCATCAAATAATTCTACAGATTCTAATAAATCTTTACCAGCTTTGGCGATCGCTTTTTCAATTTCGGCAACAGTTACCTTAATCGGTGCAAAAAAGGCAATATCGCGATCGGCTGCTGGATAGGTAGAATAAGCTTTAAATTGCGGTATAAGTATTTCATCTTTTTCTAAAGAATCCAATAGCACATCTAAATCCAGTTGAAAGACATAAACTGAATCTGGTAAACCTTTTTCACGACGTACTTGCGGATGTAACTGTCCAAAAGTACCGAGTCGATTACCGCGTATCCATAAAGACGCGGTGCGTCCTGGATGCAAGCGGGAATTTTGATTATCTGGTTGATATTCTACCTGCAAATCAAGTTGCTGAAATACACCTTCTAAAACGCCTTTGGCTTGAAACCATGTTAAAGGTTGTTCACCACCATTTCTTGACCATTTACCGACAGTGCGATCGCCTCCTATAATACCAGCTACAGCTTCAGCTTCAGCTAAACCTTCTTCTTCTCGCGAAAAAATTCGCCCAATTTCAAAGCCATTCAGCGAACCGTTTCCTTGCTCTAAGTTATATTGAAAAGCATCAATCAACCCAGAAATTAACTCGGTTCGCAGTGCCGAATACTCTGTAAATAAGGGGTTTGACAGGACTACTTGCCTTTCTGTCTGTGGTTTCACCAAAGAATAGTGTATTAGTTCTGTCAATCCTTCGGCACGGAAAGAAGCTCGCAATTTGCGTACCAGTTCTTGATCTAAAGGCAGATAACCAGCTTCGGATTTATCTGGTAAAGTATCGCAAAAGTTATCATAACCATAAAGACGGGCAACTTCTTCAATTAAATCGATTTCCCGTTCTAAGTCGCGGTAACGATAGGGGGGGACAGTTACCGTCCAAGTATTCTTACCAGAAGAAGTTAGCTGACATCCCAATGCAGTGAGAATGCGCTCAACATCTTGCGCTTGGAGTTCTCCGGTTGTGTCGTTTTTCTCGATTGGTCCGAGAATTTCATTAACTCGCTCTAAACGCAGTGCGATCGCTCGACTCCAAGTCGATGGATCGGGACGCGTATCGGCAACTTCTTGATTTACAATAGTTCCCTGTGCTATCTCCACCATCATCGATAAAGCGCGGTGTATGGCTTTTTCCAACTCAGCACGGTTTACACCTCGTTCATATCTTCCAGAAGCTTCTGTTCTTAAACCAATACTACGGGAAGAACGACGAATTGCTACAGAGTCAAATAACGCTGCTTCTAAAAAGATATTTTGCGTACCTTCATATACTTCGGTTTCTTCTCCACCCATTACCCCAGCCAAAGCAACGGGTTTGTTGTTGGCAGTGATGACCAAATTTTGGGTAGTTAGATTGCGAGTTTGACCATCGAGAGTTTTCAGAGATTCTCCTACATTAGCAAAACGCACCCCAACTTGGGAAGTTTTTCCCCCCAAGCGATCGCTATCAAATGCGTGCAGTGGTTGTCCCCATTCCAACAACACATAATTAGTAATATCCACAACATTATTTATCGGACGCGATCCAGCAGCTCGCAAACGTTGTTGCAACCAATCAGGAGAAGGCGCAATTTTTACCTTTTCAATTACCGTACCAATGTAAGCCGGACAAGCTTGCGTCTCATCGATTTTTAAAGTGAAATTTCCCGTACTTTGAGGAACAGACACCTCAGCAGGTTCCGGAATTGTCAACTTTCCACCCGTTAACGCAGCTACTTCCCGCGCTATCCCTACCATACTTAAAGCATCAGCGCGATTAGCAGTAGCAGTGACATCTAAAATTACATCATCCAAACCCAACAAAGGACGCACATCGCTACCCAGTTGAAGATTTTCCTGAGGAAAAATATGAATTCCGTCTACATCAGTCGGTAAACCAAGTTCCTTCAAAGAGCAAATCATACCTTGAGAAGCAACACCTCGCAGTTTTGCAGGCTTGATTTTTAAATCGATATTTGGTAAATAAGTTCCTGTAGTTGCTACTGGCACATAAATATCTGCTCGGACATTAGCAGCACCACAAACGATATTTAAAGTCTCAGAAGCACCGATATCAACCTGGCACACACTCAACTTATCAGCGTTAGGGTGAGGTTGACGCTCAACCACTCTACCAACAACAACACCCGAAGCCCAAGTGCGACGGTCTTCAATATCTTCTACCTCAAACCCTGCCATTGTCAAGGTTTCGGCTAAATCTTCCGGGCTGATTTTTATTTCAACTAGTTCCCGCAGCCAACTTAAAGAAATACGCATAAATAATCTAAACTTAACGCTTTCAGCCTTCAATATTTAAATATCCTACCCGAATTAAACGAATTCCGTATCGTGTCTTAACTGGGATTCGACTGTTTTAAGTGCTGTTTGGCGTAAAAGCGTAGCGTTTTTAAATGCAGGGGGGACGTATTAACATAACATGGCTCTGCATTAACATAACAAGGCTCTGCATTGGCATAACGAGGCTCTGCATTGGCATAACAAGGCTCTGCATTGGCATAACGAGGCTCTGCATTGGCATAACGAGGCTCTGCATTGGCATAACGAGGCTCTGCATTGGCATAACAAGGCTCTGCATTGGCATACAGCAGATTGCGTTTTTATTGAATACACGTAGAGACGTTCCGCCGGAACGTCTCAGAGTATGAATCCGGATGTAAAGACGTTCCGCCGGAACGTCTCTACAAGGATTTTAGTATTATGTAAAATTATTTTCATACTCCGATTCAGCAACGCCGCTAAAAAACTTAGTACAACAAGAGCATAAATTCATGACGAAAATTTATCACAAAAACTCTGCGCTCCTCTGCGTTTACCTCCGCGCTCCTCTGCGTTAAAATATGCGATCGTTCTTAGAAGTGAAAATGAATTGTGCGTTGTCCACAACCCTTGTAGAGACGTTCCAGTGGAACGTCTTTACGTCTTTTCTACCAGTCTAATTAACTAATCATAGTCACACTGCCTGTATCCAAGTCATAACGACCCCCCACAATTTTTAACTTGCCGGACTTGATTTGTTCAGTTAAGAGTTGCGATCGCTTCAACCGTTCAATTTGATATTGCACATTTGCTACCACAGTATTCTCAACTGCATCACCTGGTTGATCCTTGACTCTTGTCACCGCTGGCTTAATTGCTTTCACAAAGCTACCAATTTCGCCCAGCAGCAATCCGTTTTGTACAGCTGCGGTGACTGCCCCACATCGTTCATGACCCAGCACCATCAGCAACGGTGTGCCTAACAGTACAACCGCATATTCAATACTGCCGAGTGTTTCTGGTGTGACAATATTTCCAGCAACCCGTACATCAAAGATGTCTCCAATACCCTGATCAAAAACAATTTCTGTCGGCACCCGTGAATCAGCACAACAAAGGATAGTTGCAAATGGATGTTGAGCTTGAGCGACTTCCTGCAATCGAGCCGCAGATTGATCGGGGTATTGAGGTTTATGTTTCACAAACCGCTGATTTCCTTCAATCAGCTTTTGCAGCGCACCATCGGGATTAAGGGATTGAGGGGTAGCTGAAGAGCCATTTGGCAATCCGGCAGCTTTAGCTTGTTCCACCTGCCAAAGTAAATCAGCGGCAGTTACCATCATCCCAAATGCTCCCGTGACCCCTAACTTCAAAAAGTCACGACGTTCTATGAAATGCTTCATTATATTTCTCAGCCTCTTAGAGCGACGCCACACATTTTACAGAGCGAATCTCCATTACATCTGAGATGTAACAAGTACCCCCAAATTTGTTGAGCAATGGTCTGAGGTTTTCGAGTACAGGCTTGATTTCCTCTGGCATACAAAACGCGATGATGTAAACATTATCAAGCATTGTCATGTCTAAATCTTCAGCGGTTCCTTGCAATCCTTTACCAGCAACATTGCGAATCACAATATGACTATGTACACCGGATTTGTCTAAACTATCTAAAATTTTGCCAAGCTCAAAGGCGTTAGCAATAACTTCTATTTTCTTAACTAGGTGCATATTATTACCTCCAAAACAGGTTAATTCCGTATAGATATAACGGAATTCCTACGATAATGTTAAACGGGAATGTTACTGCCAGAGCGGTAGAAACGTACAGACTGGGGTTCGCTTCTGGAACAGTCATCCGCATTGCAGCTGGGACAGCGATATAAGAAGCGCTGGCAGATAACACAGCAAACAAGAGTGAATCTCCCTGATGCATACCGATAATTTTAGCAATCACCAACCCAATGCCTGCATTGAGTATTGGAATTAGTATGGCAAATGAAATGAGAAAAAATCCGGTTTTTTGCAAGTCTTTAATTCTTCTGGCAGCTATTAGTCCCATGTCCAGCAAAAAGAAGGTAAGAACACCATAAAATAAGCCTTGAGTAAAGGGTTCTAATAAGTGCCAACCACGTTCTCCTGTTAAGACACCAATCAGGAGGCTACCGACTAGAAGAAAAACTGAACTATTAAGAAATGCCTCTTTTAAGACTTCCCCCCAGGAAAAGTCCCGCTTCCCATCGGTGGTAAATATATTCACCAGGATGAGTCCAACAATAATTGCTGGAGATTCCATCAAAGCAAGGGCTGCAACCATGTAGCCGTCATAAGCAATACCAAGCTCATGCAGAAAGGCACTAGCAGTGATGAAGGTGACAGCACTAATAGAGCCGTAGGTTGCTGCGATCGCTCCCGCATCGTAAGTATCCAGCTTCAGCTTCAGAATGAAAAAGGTGTAAATTGGGACAAAACAAGCCATCAACATGGCTGCAAACATTGTTAGCACTACTTCTTGAGTGATGCCGCTTTTGATCAGTTCTACCCCCCCCTTAAAACCAATCGCAAACAGCAGATAAAGCGACAAAAGTTTGGGTATTGGTGCCGGAATTTCTAGATCCGATTTGACAAAAACAGCAGTCATCCCCAGAAAGAAAAATAAGATTGGCGGATTCAGGATGTTGGAAACGATTAAACTGGCATCCATTACCACCCCTCCTTGTGCTGATGAAACTTGCAATTAATCAAATTTTGCATCTTCAAAAATTTAACTATTGAATCATCAGTACCGTGTATTGCTACCCCATGTCAATTGTGTGCTTGTTGAGACTGAGTAGCTTTATAAGGGTTTTCGGTTGCGTAGAATACACTTTGGTCATGAAGAGGGGGAAAGGGGAAAGGGGGGGAAGAAATTAGAAGCGGTTACAATCCCCTCCTTATTAAGACCACTTAAAAAGTGGGGGCTTTAAACCCATAATTTGCCCAAGTTTATTGGACAAAATACCTTTTACACGACGCCTGTGCTTTTCAGGTTGCGATCGCACGGACTAAGGCTAGAAATGAAATCCCCTCTGATACAGATAGCGATTTAGTTTTTGACCTGATGAGCAAAATCATGCTTTACGCGCTGATATTTATGCCTAGCGTTGAACCAATTGAAGCATACATTCGCCGTGCTGTTGGTTTTATTCTCAAATAAGGGCGAACGATGGGAATTGAACCCACGAATGGTGGTACCACAAACCACTGCCTTAACCACTTGGCTACGCTCGCCATTCTTTAACTCATTATAACATAGCCCCGGCGAATTGATCCAGAGTTTTTGTTTAAGGAACGGAGTCAGTTAATCTAGAGTCAAAAGACCACAGTGATTAACAGTTAGGAAAAATGAGACTCTCAACAATTATGACATATGTTGTCGGCGTCGGACTAGTTGTCTTGGGAGTGACGATGGCGAAGACAAACCCCAGTCAAGCGGAATATGAAGAATATGCCGTGCAGCAGTTGACAAAATACTTAAAAAGCGATGTCTGCAAAAAAACACCAAAGGTGTTAGAAAATTTAATTAAATTAGATTGCGATAAACTAGTAGACTCGACTAGTCCACAAGTGCGCGAACTTGTTGCGGGGACAACGGAACGACAAGATTTTATTATTTTTAGTATTTATCGTACAGACTTAAAACTGAATTCATGGCTGCCTTCTTATACATTTGAAAGCGTAGGAGCATTTGAAAACTTTTATACCTACAACGCCGAACAGCACTAGACAAGAAGGGTAAGACATTAACTTTTGATTCGTCTTTCATCTTGAAAGTAACTTAAGTAGAAGGACACAAATAAACCGCCATTTTGTAACAAAAAGTAAATTTATCCAAAAACCCAAATCTAGCAAAGTGGGTTTAGAACGAGATAGCACTTCACCACCAAAATCAGAAATGCCAACCAGCGAACCCAAAGTAGAAGCGATCGCCAATATCAAGCATTGCACTTTGCTAAAATTTTTACTTTAGCTTTAATAGCTTAATTACAATATGATCCCTTGGGAGGTTTTATCTAAAAATAATTTTTGGTGCTGTTTCCATTGCCTTGGCTTTGAGCGTGTCAACTAGTTTACCAAATCGGGAACTGGCACCCTCTCTTGGGCAGTTTATCGAATAAAGACACCTTATTTACGCACTCGTTACCAGAAAACAAGACTTAAATAGGTGCAACCGAAGCGTCGATTGGGACGGAAATATGTAGTTCGTGCGTAAGTCCTGAATTATTTTTATTTCAATTTTCTAATCGACAAAATCAAACTTTGGTTAGAGATGCTTATCAAGTAAGTCATTCTCAAGGTTCAGGTAAAGTTTATCTCTAATATCTAACATGATTAGAAGTGTGCCGAGCATTTCCAGCTACAAGTAATTGAAAGAAGTTACATTGAGCAGACTGGAATTTGCCATAAAAAAAGAGAGAGACGCTAATGTTTTTTCACAAAAAAGACCCAATTCACGCTGTTGACGTCAAAGAGCCAAATCCGCGCTTTGCTCAATTGCTTTTAGAGCAATTTGGCGGTGCAACTGGTGAATTAACAGCAGCTTTGCAATACTGGACTCAATCTTTTCATTGCGAAGACCCCAGTATTCGCGATATGCTCCAAGATATTGCATTAGAAGAATTTGGTCACTTAGAAATGGTGGGTAAATTGATTGAAATTCACACCAAAAATGTTGACCAAACTGAAGCTTACAAAAGCACTTTGTTTGCAGTGCGCGGTATGGGTCCCCACTTACTAGATAGTCAAGGTAATGCTTGGAGTGCTAACTATGTGAATGAAGGTGGTGATGTAGTACGCGATTTGCGGGCTAATATTGCTGCTGAAGCTGGGGCACGTCAAACTTATGAATCCTTGATTAAGCTAGCTACTGATGAAGGAACTAAAAACACCCTCGTTCATCTGTTGACACGGGAAATTTCTCATACCCAAATGTTTATGAAAGCGCTGGATTCTTTGGGTAAATTAACTGACCCGTTCTTTGGAAATATCCAACCTGACAGCACTGTGGATATTTACTATAATCTGTCTACCAATGGTAAAGATGAACGCGGTCCTTGGAATTCTGAACCGACTTTCCGTTACGTTGCTGACCCAGGTGCGGCAAAATAGAAATCTCTATGACTGGAAGTCGCGCGCCAGGTGCTTCTCCCTTGGCGTTAGCCTCTCCCTTTGGGAGAAGGGGAGACGCTGCGCGAACAACGCTCTTAACCCGCGCAACGCAATGGCTTGGCTAGACAAACGCTCGTCCGGATGGTGCGCGGACTAAACTGAAAAAAGGGTTTCAATTTTAACGTATTGCGGAAGTCCCCACCTTCAATGTACTCTAATGGTAGGTATAGGGAGCTCTTGATGAGGATTGCATCTGGAATTGATTTTTTGCTTATGCAAAAACAAATTCCAGATGTATGACGAATCCCCAAAATTTTCTGGTAAACTAAAAATTATCTTGACCATCAATGCTATAAGCGAAAACCAAGCTAACAGGTATATGTTGCAAGAAAAAGATTTGGGTCTTGGGAACCAGGACTCCTGCCCTTGGAGGGAATGTAAGACGAAAAAAACTACAAAGTTTTTGAGGCTATTCCCAATGAATTGGGAAGCCCCGTCCGTCTTACGGCAGGGTAGTTCACTCTAGTAGTCTGTCCCATTAATTTGAGAAGTTCGTAGTGAGCGATTTATCGCTCAAACAAGCACTCTTCGTGCTTACTAAGTACCTATCATAATTAATGAGACGCACCACTAGCGAGAATAATAATTAGCGGTGATGGCGTAGATGCAAATTAGACTTGCGTCTACGCTACTTAATTGTTTGAATAATTTGATAAGATATATAAAAATTCCGCTTTGAGTAAATGATGTCTAATGCCATCTGCATATCTGTTGGTGTCTCACGGAAGTCGCGATCCACGCCAGGAAATTGCTATGCAGCAATTGGCAAAACTGGTAAATAATAAGCTTATTAGTGGTGTGGTGTTGCAGCCAAAATGTGAATTGGTAGGTACTGCATACTTAGAACTAAAGCCTGAACCTTTGCACCAGCAGATTAAAAGATTTGCTGAAAGTGCGTTGGCAAGTGGGTACGATCGCCTAAAAATATTACCATTATTTCTGCTGGCGGGGGTGCATGTAATGGAAGATATTCCCGGTGAAGTAGCTCTGGCTCAACAGGCGATCGCCCAAGATATCATAATTGAGTTGCAACCATATTTAGGTAGTCATGCTGGTGTAGAACAGTTGCTAGCAAAGCAAATTGCCCAAAGCAGCGAAAATCATTATAACCAAGGATGGATTCTTTTAACTCACGGTAGCCGTCGTCCTGGTTCTAAAAAGCAAGTCCAAGCAATGGCAGCAAATTTAAAAGTAGTAGTTGCTTATTGGTCTGTAGCTCCTAGTTTAGAATCACGAGTGAAAGAGTTGGTGAGTGCGGGTTATCATAAAATTAATATTTTGCCATACTTTTTATTTGCTGGCGGTATCACAGATGCGATCGCTCACTCTTCACAAGAGTTAAAATTACAATTCCCTGCTGTGCATTTCCAACTGGCTGAACCTTTGGGAGCAAGTGCAGAGTTAGCCGATCTAATTTGGGATTTGATTAACAAATGAACCGCGAAGACT
Source organism: [Scytonema hofmanni] UTEX 2349 (assembly GCF_000582685.1). Lineage (GTDB taxonomy): Bacteria > Cyanobacteriota > Cyanobacteriia > Cyanobacteriales > Nostocaceae > Hassallia > Hassallia hofmanni. The sequence continues at coordinate 614,257 of NZ_KK073769.1, read as the reverse complement.
CCAACGAAGAACAGAAGAAATATTTGGCAAAAGTTTATTTAGTCGGTGCGGGACCCGGTGATCCGGGATTAATGACTCTTAAGGGCAAAGCTTTGTTAGAATGTGCCGATGTCGTCATTTATGATGCTTTAGTAAGTCCGGCAATTCTCGCAATGATTAATCCTAATGCAGAGAAAATAAACGCCGGTAAGCGAATGGGACGACATTCTTTATTACAATCAGAAACTACGCAATTAATGATTGATAAAGCACATAATAATGCAATTGTGGTGCGGCTAAAAGGTGGCGATCCGTTTATTTTTGGTCGCGGTGGTGAAGAAATGGAAGAATTATTAAAAGCTGGAATATCCACCGAAGTTGTACCCGGTATTACATCGGGAATTGCCGCTCCCGCTTATGCGGGTATTCCTTTAACTCATCGCTTGTATAGTTCTTCGGTGACATTTGTAACTGGTCATGAAGCAGCCGGTAAATACCAACCGGCGGTCAACTGGAATGCGATCGCTCAAGGTTCAGAAACGATTGTGATTTACATGGGAATTCACAATTTACCCTACATTGTCCAACAATTACATTCTGCTGGGTTGAGTCTAGAAACACCCATCGCTCTAGTGCGTTGGGGTACACGACCAGAACAGGAAGAATTGATTGGTCAGCTAAAAACAATTGTAGAGCAAGTTGATAAAACTAACTTTACAGCACCAGCGATCGCTGTAATTGGAGCCGTGGTAAATATGCACAGCGTTTTATCGAGTTGTCGTCCGGTTTGAAAATTCGACATTGGGCAAGGGGCATTGGGCATTGGTAATTCCCCCCTCCCCATTACCAAGATTGATTGAAATTTGGGAATTTTTCATAGTATAATGTAGATCCGCGCAACCACTAATTTAATTGCACTTTTTACCTGTTTGCGGCTGTAAAGCTTCAATTATAAATGCGAGCATTTTATTGTTGTGAAATAAAATGCTCACCTACTTAATTTGTGGAACTGTAAATCAGATTCTGCACGTCGTGGTTTGCCACATTATAAGCATGGAAAATATGTAGAGACGTAGCAATGCTACGTCTCTAGGGGTTCTAGGTAACGCATAATTAATTTCCACATGGGTTGTCTATTAGAATTTTGTCAAAGCAAGTAATATTCGCTCCTTAAATCTTCTCTTCAGAAATAAGTTAGTTTAGCGTCTTGACAATCTGATTGGTAAATTAAACAATGTGTTGAAAAATAGTTTTCAATAAATCTGCTTGTGTAAAAGGCTTGGTTAAATAGCCAGAAGCTCTAACTATCCTTGCCTTAGCTCTATCTATTAATCCTGTTCTACCTGTAACCATAATTATAGGTGTATTTTTAAAATATGAATGTTTCCGCAACAAAGAACATAATTCATATCCATCTAAATTCGGCATTTCAATATCTAATAAAATTAGATCTGGTTTGGTACGGAGAATTTGCATTAAAGCTTTTAATGGTTCGTTAACTGCAATAACAGAAAACATTTGCTCATCTAAATAGCCTTTTATTGCATTCAATACTGTGGGACTATCATCAATGCAGAAGATTTTATAGAGTTTTTTATCAGATGACTGTTGGTAATTTTGCTCTCTACTATTATCAGCAATATGAACATCGCGAGGTGAAGCATGGTTAGGATTTTCTTCTGCTTGATAGCGGTTTTGTCTGGGTAATTGTTGCGATTGTGTTGGTTGAGGTTGACGTAAAAATTGCGATCGCTGTGCTTGGGAAACTTGTGTCTGAGTATTTTTGCGGTATGAAGCTCGCTTTTGACTCTTTTCGACAAGCGATCGCAAATTCAAATGACAGAACTTTGGCATATCATCGAGAAAACTTTCATGAGTAAACTCATAACTTCCCTCTTGCAATCTCAAAAACGATTCCAAAACTTCTATTGCTAATTGCTCTATCAAGATCCCTGCTTGCGTTGGGCTAAGATACTTTTGATTAACTAACCAGCAAATAGCTAGATAATCTGGATTCGGTATTGCTTCATTATCAATACCTGTTTCAAATATTGCCCGTAACTGCTCGTAAATTCCTGTAGGAAAAGCAGGAATATGCTGACTCAATCGCTGCAAATTTTTGTAAAGCATCTCGAAGACGCGATCTGAGTAGCAACCATAAGTTAATTTACCTTCTTCTATATAGATTGACCAAGAACCTGTCGTGCTGAACACTTGCAAACAACCAGTAACAGACTTACTACTTATTTTTGTTAATAGAGATAGGGGTTGTAGTTTCTGGAAAAATCTGTATCTACTAATGGGAAGTGTCTTCATCGCTACGGCTCTTATATAAAATTAATATTTGCAATTGAAATTGGTCAATATCCTGTCCGGAATTCACAGGTATACTCTTATCGTTACTGGGGGCGAATAGAAGAGACATGCCATGCTATTATTGCCAAATAGCAAAATGGCTCAAATTATTGCCATTCAACAGTATTCCAAAAATGAGATTGTACATTCTGTATCTTTCGCTAATCTAACAGTAGCTTAAACGCGACATAGAGGTTCAGCCCTACTTAGTGGAGTGACTATAATAACGCTGTGGAGCCTGTTTCAAGGTGTGAGATCGCAAAAATACAAATTGCCAAAAAAGCAAAATTTGCGTATCTTGTCAAGTTATCTCACAAGCATTGTAAAGATATAAACTTGCGTATCTACAGCAGATTTTAGGTAAATAAAATACATGTATAAAACCCCTCTCCTTGTAGAGACGTAGCACTGCTACGTCTGTTACGTCTATTCGATTAGAGCGATAGGGTGCTGTAGTTTATGAAAGTTTATTTAAATCTTACCCAAATGTTAGATTGTAGAGCTTTTTTACCAGGTTTGGGCAATATCTTCGCTTTAGAAATAAAAATGGCAAACTCCTATTCATGAAGAGAGGAAAAGGTAAAGGTGGAAGAAATTGTATGGGGATTGCGACCCCACCCTTCTTATAGACCACAATACTTGAAGTAGGGGTCTTAAACCCGATTCATGAAGTGAAATGGTAGATGTAAGTAAGCTACTCCTAATCTTTACGTTACTATAAAATTTTTAAATCAGTTAAAAACTATGTAAAAATAATTGGGATAAAGTAAAGAAACTATGAACGATAAATATATAATTAGTCGGAAATATTTGATCAATTATAACTTTTTAGGTGCTTTTACTTAAGAAAAATCAAAGTATAAATAAAAACAGTTTTGTCGAGATTATTTTGCTATCTGCGATCGCTCGCCAATAAAGTTAAAATTAATAACACCACCAGTCCAAAAAGACTGATAGCAATGGTTACACACTTGTCATCCTCTACCCAAACTGAATTTAATTTACAAGTCGAAGAAAACGGAGTACGCTTAGACCGCTATCTGACCCAAGAATTACCAGACTTATCACGATCGCGCATTCAACAGTTAATCGAACAAGGTCAACTTCAACTCAACGGCAAAATCTGCACATCTAAGAAGATAAATGTCAAAGCAGGCGATCGCATTACTCTACAAATACCAGAAGCTGAACCCTTAAAACTGCAAGCTGAAGATATTCCTTTAGATATTCTCTACGAAGACGACTCTTTATTAATTCTTAACAAACCCGCTGGTTTAGTGGTTCATCCTGCACCTGGTCATCCAGACGGGACATTGGTAAATGCTTTGTTGGCTCATTGTCCTAATTTACCAGGTATTGGTGGTGTGCAACGTCCGGGAATTGTCCATCGATTAGATAAGGATACCACCGGAGCGATCGCGATCGCCAAAACAGAACTTGCTCATCAACATCTGCAAGCACAACTCAAAGCCAAAACCGCACGCAGAGAATATTTAGGTATTGCCTACGGTGCGCCGAAAACGGAAAGTGGTACAGTTGATCTCCCGATTGGTCGGCATCCACAAGACCGCAAAAAAATGGCGATCGTACCCGTTGAACAAGGTGGACGCAACGCTGTCACTCATTGGCGAATATTAGAACGTTTGGGCAACTATACATTAATCGATTTCCAGCTAGAAACTGGTCGCACCCATCAAATTCGCGTACATAGCGCTCAAATCGGTCATCCGGTTGTCGGCGATCCGATTTATAGTTCTAATCATTCTGTAGGTGTAAACCTACCCGGTCAAGCATTGCACGCTTGGCAACTCAAGTTACAGCATCCGCTCTCTGGAGAGTTGATTGAGGTGACAGCTCCCCCTCCCCAAACTTTCACAACTCTCTTGGAAGTTCTCCGACGACGCGCTGCCATCTCCTCTTAGAGAGAACCATAAAAATAAATCACGACTCCGTGTTTTGAAATTATTCGCACGGCTTGTGCGGATCTAGGTATGACGAAAGTGAGATTTATTTACTGGTAAGTGCCTTAAACATCAAATCTGAGAAATTTTTTCGACTTTCCTTAACTAAGCTTTACAAAAAGTTATAAATAACTGCTGCATTAAGGTTGCCGTAAATCGGGGCAATAACCGCTTGTGTCAATGATTACAACTTGACACAAGCGGTTTTAAATGAAGAGCATTTTTACGCTACTTAATTTACAAAAATTTGTTAGATAAGATACAAAATTTTATTGACATAATTTCCATAACAGTTTCCCAGGCTAGAATACCTAGAGTTTATTAATTTTTTAATTACTCAAAAAACCAGTATAAATACAAGCATATGAAGCAATGTAAAGAAAAATCTTTATTTGTAAAGCATTTAGGAAATTAATTTGAACAAACCCTTACTGGTCATGATTTTGATGAATTGCTGTAGAGTTTTACACAAATTTAAATAACTTAACAAAAAAGGAACTCAATCGATATATAAAATACAAACAAGGTTTAAAAAGCAATTACAACAGGCAAAAAAACATTGTTTCAAATTACTTGATTACACATTAGTCAAGTGTTTTCAGTATTTTTGATATGCGATTATTGCCAAATTGATGTTAATGGCAATGACGAGTTAATTGCTTTTAACCACAAAATAACTGCGATAATTTTCAGAGGAATTTTAAAAATGCTTGACGCTTTTTCCAGAGTAGTTGAACAAGCTGACAGAAAAGGTTCTTACCTGAGCGCTGACGAAATAAATGCACTATCAGCAATGGTTGGTGATAGCAATAAGCGTTTAGATACAGTCAACAGACTCACCAGTAATGCTTCCTCCATTGTGGCAAATGCTTATCGCGCTTTAGTAGCAGAACGCCCCCAAATATTCAATGCTGGTGGTGCTTCCTTCCACAACCGCAATCAAGCTGCTTGTATCCGCGACATGGGATTTATTCTGCGTTATGTCACCTATGCTATATTATCCGGCGATGCCAGTGCATTGGACGATCGCTGCTTGAACGGTTTGCGTGAAACTTATCAAGCACTTGGTACTCCTGGTGATGCTGTAGCATCAGGAATTCAAAAGATGAAAGAAGCTGCACTTAATATTGCCAATGACCCCAACGGTATCACCAAAGGTGATTGCAGCCAGTTGATGTCTGAAGTCGCTAGCTATTTCGATCGCGCTGCTTCCGCAGTTGCTTAAGCAAGCGTTTTTTTCAAAGCATTTTTTAGTAATTATCGGAGAAAAAGAGAATCATGAAAACCCCATTGACTGAAGCGATCGCCTCCGCAGATGTTCGCGGATCTTACCTCAGCAATACCGAAATGCAAGCGGTATTTGGTCGTTTCAACCGCGCTCGTGCAGGTTTAGAAGCTGCCAAAGCTTTCTCTAATAATGGTAAGAAATGGTCGGAAGCAGCAGCCAATCACGTTTATCAAAAATTCCCCTACACCACGCAAATGCAAGGACCTCAATACGCTTCTACAAGCGAAGGGAAATCTAAGTGCGTGCGTGACATCGACCACTACCTCCGCACCATCAGCTATTGCTGTGTAGTCGGTGGAACTGGACCCTTAGATGAATATGTAATTGCAGGTTTGAGCGAACTCAACAGCGCTCTTGGTTTATCTCCTAGCTGGTATGTAGCTGCTTTAGAATTTGTCCGTGACAATCATGGTTTACATGGTGACGTAGCTGGTGAAGCTAATACTTATCTCAATTATGCAATCAATGCATTGAGCTAAGGCAAAAGTCTTGGGTCTTTGGAAATAGATAATTACTGATTAATTAGATAAACAAAATTAAATGTTTTGTCGTAGTGTAGCATTACTACAAACAGTATTGTTTATCTTGATTAAAATCAGTTTTTATGTAATTTCAAAGACCCAATTTTATTAATAAGAAAAAACTTTGCAAGGGAGCGATTAGCAAAATGACTGTTGCAGATAGACTAGGGGTTAGAGATTTAATCGACAAAAAAGTTGAGCTTCGCCAAAATTGGAGCCAAGATGATTTGCGAGTGGTATTCCGAGCTGCTTACGAACAAATTTTTGGGCGTCAAGGAGTATATGCAAGTCAAAAATTTACCAGCGCTGAAGCTTTGTTACGTAACGGCAAAATCAACGTTCAACAATTCATTGAGATTTTAGCAAAATCTGAATTTTACAAGGAATGCTTTTTTTACAGTAATTCCCAAGGGCGTTTTATTGAGTTGAACTACAAACACTTATTAGGACGCGCTCCGTATGAGCAATCAGAAATTGCTTATCATGTAGACCTTTATGCTTCTCGTGGCTACGATGCGGATATTGAGTCTTACATTTACGGAACAGAATACGAAAATGCTTTTGGTACTTCTGTCGTTCCTTATTACCGTGGATTTCAATCAATTCCAGGAATGATGACAGTAGGATATAACCGCATATTTGAACTTTATCGTGGTGACGGTAACAGTGATAACGCGCAAATGGGGCGTAAAAATTCACGCTTGCGGTCAAAAATCTCAATGAATTTGGCAAACTGGATTTCGGCACCTTCATCAGGGGGTAGTCGCTTTACCTCAACAGCACCAACGTTAATCAGTGGGGCTCCAAAAGGAGATTCTCGTATGTTTGTGATTCAAGCGATCGCTGGTGGAATTGGTTCTAAAGCAGCAGTGCGTCGTAGCGTACAAGTTTACACCGTATCCTACGAGCGACTCTCCGCCACATACCAAGAAATCCACAAGCGCGGTGGGAAGATCGTCAACATTTCTCAAGCGTAGGAGAAGAGGAGACAGGGGGACAGGGGGACAGGGGGACAGGGGGACAGGGGGACAAGGGGGACAAGGGGGACAAGGGGACAAGGGGAATTTTCTTCATTCTCTCCCTATCCCCTTGTCTCCCTATCTCCTTGTCTCCCCATCTCCTTGTCTCCCCATCCCCTTGTCTCCCCATCTCCTTATCTCCCCCATCCCCATTCCTATGACTACTCAACACCTCGAACCAATTTTGTCTCCGTCTTCAGCGATCGCGGCGCTGTCTTGCGAAGATAATCAAATCCGTTATTATGCTGCTTGGTGGCTGGGGAAGCATGGCGTACAAGAAAGCTGTGAGGCTCTGTGTACTGCCCTTTTGGATGAAACCTATCGCATCCCGGATGGCGGGTATCCCCTACGCCGTCAAGCTGCACGGGCACTAGGACAACTGCAAAATCCGCAAGCCGTCAGCGCGTTAATTGCCACGTTAGAATGTGATACGGATTTGCGTTTGCGGGAAGCCGCAATTCAAGCTTTAGCCGCGATTGGTGACGAAAAAGCGGCTACACCTTTGCTTGATCTTTTACAATCTAGCCAAGAGCAACCTTATGAAGCGCTAATTGAAGCACTAGCTACTTTGCAAGTTTGGTCAGCTCGAAAGTTAGTTGAGCCTTTTCTTCATCATCCTTCTGAGCGGGTACAATGTGCAGCGGCACGGTATATGTATCTTTTGACTCAACAGCCTCAATACATTGAACGTATTGTTAAAAATCTCAATCATGAGAATATGTATTTGCGCTGGGCAGCGATTTTTGATTTAGGATCTGTTGGTCATCAGCAAGCTGTAGAAGCGATTTTGACAGCTAAGGTTCCTAACAGTTTGAAGCTGTTAAATTTGAAGCGAATTTTAGAAGCCGTTTTGGATAATCAGCACTCACAAAAGCAAACATCGCAGTTAATTTTCAAAGCAATTGATGATTTGTTATTTCAACTTTGAGATTAGCGATTAGGTTGTGTTTTCCTGCGTAACCGACACCCTGGAAGGGTGCGGCTATACAAACAAAGTCCGCCTGCGCGGACTATGGAAAAATAAAGTTCTTAGCCCACAAAGGTGGGCTTTGTTCGTGTAGCCTCAGGCTTCAGCCTGAAGGCTATTATTTTGTTGGTTATTTGAGTAACGACTAACCATTATCAGTTGACCATGAATACAATCAATGACGATATTGACTGCTTGATTTTGCAATTAAACCACGCCTCGACGCCAACGGATGCGATCGCTTCAATTTCTGCGATCGCTGCTACTGGTATAAACGAACAACCAGTTATCGAAGCGTTAATTTCAGCTTTGAGTCATCACCATCCTTCTGTTGGTGCCGCTGCGGTTGAACTTTTGGTGCAGTTAGCACCAGCATCAGTAAAGCCGTTAATTGCTGCTTTTAATGCTTCTAGCGATCAGGGTTTACAAGCTCACATTATTCAAGCTTTAGCCCAAATTGGCGACCCGGAAGCAATTGAACTATTAGCTAAAGTTATCGGTACATCAGTCGCCAATCACTGTCAAGGAAATGTCCGCCGTATCGCCGCACGAGGACTGGGACGAATCGGTAGCATTTATAACAACCCAGAAAATATCCGCCGTACTCTCGACAAGTTGACTTGGGCGTTGTCCTCTCCCGAAGATTGGGGACTGCGTTACGCTGCTGTAGTTTCTCTGGCAGAAATTGCCACACCAGACGCTCTAGTAGCCCTAGAACAGGCTTTAGCCCAAGAAACCGATAAAGTTGTCCTTCATCGCATTACAACCGCCTTAGACGCGCTAGAGGTTGGCGTAGGGTAGGGGGAGATGGGGACAAGGGGACAAGGGGACAAGGGGACAAGGGGGACAAGGGGGAATAATTCTTCTTTTCCCCATCTCCCCCTGCCCCCATCTCCCTTTGAAACGAAGAATCCAAAAAATTTGCAACAAACTTTAGAAAGGTAAATTTAACTTTTTGTAATAAATCTGCCCGGAGCGGCGAAGACTATATGAGACTGTAATATATGCCTTGTAAGGGTTTTGGGAAAACTTAAGAAAATATGAAATCAGTAATATTTTGCTTAAATATCAACCAAAAGTTAAGTTTTGTTACGAAAAAGGTTTGCTTTTCTCAGGTGCAACCCTTGTATGTAAAGGATTTGAGGCTTTTCTTATCTGTGCAACTTATTTCTTCATAATTTGTAACAAATAATGGATCTATGGCGTTGTATAAACATAAGCTGGAGGGGTTAAAGAACAGACAAAAGTTAAACAAGGCAATCAATTCATAAAGGTTGCTGGTTTCTCATAAAATCACCCCAGTTTCTCATAATTTTTCTTTCAGACAGTGAAAGAGTAATGTGAGAGGAGTTGAGAAACAGTTTTATTTGAAGTCTGTTGTTTAGCAGTTCCGCATTGATAAAACATTGCCAGTTTTAATCAAGACAGCACTCAACTAAGGAATTAGGAGAAAAGAGTCCATGTTAGACGCATTTGCAAAGGTAGTTTCTCAAGCTGACTCCAGAGGCGAGTTTTTGAGCAACGAGCAATTTGATGCCTTGAGCAACTTAGTTAAAGATGGTAACAAGCGCTTGGATACCGTCAACCGCATCACCAGCGGTGGTTCCAAAATTGTTACCGACGCTGCTCGTGCTTTGTTTGAAGAACAGCCTAATTTGATTGCTCCTGGTGGTAATGCTTACACCAACCGTCGCATGGCTGCTTGCCTGCGCGACATGGAAATCATCTTACGCTATGTAACCTACGCGATCCTGGCTGGTGATTCTAGCGTGCTTGATGACCGTTGCTTGAACGGCTTGCGCGAAACATACCAAGCTTTGGGTACACCTGGTTCTTCCGTGGCAGCTGGTGTTCAAAAAATGAAGGATGCTGCAATCAGCATTGCTAACGATCCTAACGGTATCACCAAAGGCGATTGCAGCCAATTGATTTCTGAAGTAGCTGGCTACTTTGATCGCGCAGCTGCTGCGGTTGGTTAATTTAAAACAAAAAAAGTCCGAAGCCTAAAGATTTAGGTTGATAGGCAAAAGCTACGAAAAAAGAAGGAGATTATACACAATGAAAACACCAATTACCGAAGCGATCGCAGCTGCTGATACCCAAGGACGTTTCTTGGGCAACACCGAACTCCAAGCCGTTAACGGTCGTTTTGACCGCGCAGCTGCCAGCATGGAAGCTGCTCGTGGATTGACCTCTAATGCTCAACGCCTAATTGATGGCGCAGCTCAAGCTGTTTATCAAAAGTACGGTTACACCACCCAAACATCAGGTCCTCAATTTGCTGCTGATTCTCGTGGTAAAGCTAAGTGTTCCCGTGACATTGGTCACTATCTACGGATTGTTACTTACAGCTTAGTAGCTGGTGGCACTGGTCCTTTGGATGAGTACTTAATTGCTGGTTTGGATGAGATCAACCGCTCCTTCGACTTGTCTCCCAGCTGGTATGTAGAAGCTCTGAAGCACATCAAATCTAATCATGGTTTGAGTGGTCAAGCTGCTAACGAAGCCAACACCTACCTCGACTACGCAATCAACGCATTAAGCTAGATAGCGATCGGGCCCGGAGAGGGATGCAAGTGCTGGATGAAATCACCTAGCAGTTGGATCTCGCTCCGGGCATCGTTTTATCTGGAATATAGATAAAAAATACTTATCACACGCACGCAGCAAGAGCAGCCGACGACGTAGTGCTTTCGACAAGGGGGAAATAAAAATGGCGATTACAGCAGCAGCATCCAGGCTAGGAACAGAAGCTTTTAGTGAAGCAGGACGAATTGAACTGCGTCCCAATGCCACGAAAGAAGACGTGGAAGCAGTGATTCGTGCCGTGTATCGGCAAGTCTTAGGAAATGACTATTTGATGGCATCAGAACGCCTCAAAAGCCCAGAATCACTACTGCGGGATGGCAACCTAACAGTGCGGGAATTTGTCCGCAGCGTTGCCAAATCAGAACTTTACAAAAACAAGTTTTTCTACAATAGTTTCCAAACTAGGGTAATCGAACTCAACTACAAGCATTTGTTGGGTCGCGCTCCCTACGATGAATCAGAAGTAGTTTATCACTTGGATCTATACGAAAACCAAGGATACGACGCGGAAATAGACTCATACATTGATTCAACCGAATATCAAACCAACTTCGGCGACAATATTGTGCCCTACTATCGCGGTTTTGATGTGCAAGCAGGTAGCAGAACTGTCGGTTTTAACCGGATGTTTAGGTTATACCGGGGTTATGCCAACAGCGATCGCTCGCAAGTAGAAGGCACAAAATCTCGCCTCGCACGGGAATTGGGAACCAATAGCGCTTCCTCAATTGTTGGACCATCAGGTAGCAACGATAACTGGAGTTTCCGCGCCAGCGCAGATGTAACACCCAGAAGAAATATGGGTAACGCAGTGGGTGTAGGCGATCGCGTTTACCGCATCGAAGTAACCGGACAGCTAAGTCCTGGGTATCCCCGCGTGCGTCGCAGCAGCTACGCCATCGTCGTACCCTACGAACGGCTTTCGGAAAAGATGCAGCAAATCCAAAAGCAAGGTGGCAAAATCGTCAGCGTGTCACCAGCTTAATTGGTAGTTGTTAGTTGTTAGTAGTTAGTGGATAGTGGATAGTTGTCAAGAAATTGAATTAACAATTAACAACTAACAACTAACAACTAACTACTAACAACGCTCCAATGATGAACGCAAAATACTAAAGGAGAAATTAATCATATGTTCGGTCAAACCACAGTTGGTACCGGTGGCATTTCTAGCGCAAGTAGCCGGATGTTTCGTTACGAAGTCACAGGCTTGCGACAAAACTCCGAAAACGACAAAAATAACTATGAAATCCGTAACAGTGGCAGCGTGTATGTCACAGTTCCATACAACCGGATGAATGAAGAAATGCAGCGGATTACACGTATGGGCGGCACAATTGTCAAAATTGAGCCGTTGACAGCTCAATCAGCACTTGGTGCAGATAGCTAATTTCAAGAGCATAACTAAGACGAGGGCAATGAGAGAAAATGGCGCGGAAGAACATCTAGCAGAAAACGCACCACCGCTAAACTCTGAACAAGCGATCGCCAATCTGACATCACCAGATACAGGTCTTCGCTATTACGCAGCTTGGTGGTTGGGCAAATTCCGCGTTAATTCCAAAGCTGCTGTAAATGCTTTAATTGCAGCGTTAGAGGATGAAGCCGACAGAACAGAACTCGGAGGCTATCCTCTGCGACGCAATGCAGCAAGAGCGTTAGGGAAATTAGGCGATACACAAGCTGTTGATGGCTTAATTAAGTCCTTGGACTGCCCCGACTTCTACGTGCGTGAAGCATCTGCCCAATCTCTGGAAATGTTGCGTGCCTCAGATGCCGCCCCAGCACTGGCAAAACTGTTAGAAGGGGGTGTTGCCGCAGCCATCCAAGTACCCGGACGCCCGCACTTAGTCCAGCCCTATGAAGCCGTATTAGAAGCTTTGGGAGCGATTGGGGCAACAGAGGCTATTCCCCTAATTCAACCTTTCCTAGAGCATCCACTACCACGACTGCAATGCGCCGCAACTAGAGCAATGTACCAACTAACACGAGATACCAGTTATGGCGATCGCTTAGTGAAAGCGTTGGACAGCGACGATCTAAAATTGCGCCGCGTTGTCTTGGGGGATTTGGGTGCAATCGGATATCTAGCAGCAGCAGATGCGATCGCGATCGCAAAAGTTGAAAATAGCTTTAAACTCATCGCTCTCAAAGGATTGTTAGAGCATCAACTCCAAAGAGAGTTAGATGCACTTTCACTTAATGATGACACCATCCGGGTGATGAACCTGATGGATGCGCTTTTGTAGTTATTAGTTATTGGTTAGTGGTTATTGGAAAGAGTGTTAGTGGTCAAAAACCAACAACTAACAACTCTAACAACTAACAAACAACAACTAACACTCTTAGCAATGATTAAAGAACTAATTAGCGCCGTCGAGTCGGCTGATTCACCAGCCTTGATGGTGGCAGCAGTGCAGAAGTTGGTAGCCGCGAAAGATGAAGCGGCAATTCCTACCTTAATTGCTGTGTTTGGTTATAACAACCCAACCGCAGCTTCTTTGGCAGTTGCCGGACTGGTGGAATTGGGGGAAGTAGCAGTGCCGCAATTGCTCTCTCAAATTGATGATTATAATTATGGCGCACGGGCTTACTCGATTCGTGCCTTGAGTGCGATCGCTGACCCCCGCGCTATAGAAATATTACTCACAGCTGCCGCCACCGACTTTGCCCCAAGTGTCCGTCGTGCCGCTGCCAAAGGGTTAGGAAACTTACACTGGCATAAACTGAACGATAAAGATCGCGTATCTGCCCTGTCTCGATGTTTGGAAACATTAGTCAATATTTCTACTGACTCAGACTGGTCAATTCGTTATGCTGCTGTCGTCGGGTTGCAAGCATTGGCGAAAATTCCTGATTTGCGATCGCCTATTCAGGCTAGATTCAAAGAAATGCTCTTCACTGACACCGAGAAAGCAGTCTGTGCCCGCGTACAACTAGCGCAATTAAAAGTGTAGAGACGCGATTTATCGCGTGTTGTAAAGATGCCATTTATCGCGTCATGGATTTATATCATAAAAAAAGGTAAAAGTCAAGATGACAATCCCACTACTTGAATATACTCCCAACTCGCAAAATCAGCGTGTTGAAGGGTACGAAGTACCTAGCGAAGACACCCCACAACCTTATCGGTTAACACCAACCTCTGAAGATGCAGATATTGATGCCATCATTTGGGCAGCATATCGGCAAATCTTCAGCGAACACTTAATTTTAAAAAGACATCGCCAAGCCTTTTTAGAATCACAACTGCGAAATCGGGCGATTACCGTTCGCGATTTGATTCGCGGATTAGGTAAAACTGACGTTTATTGGGAACTAGTTGGAGAAACTAACTCTAATTACCGCCTAGTTGACATCAGCTTAAAGCGGTTTTTAGGACGTGCTAGCTACGGCAAAGACGAAGAAATTGCATGGTCAATTGTGATTGCCACCAAAGGCTTGCACGGTTTCATCGACATCTTGCTTGACTCCGAAGAGTATCTAAACAACTTTGGCAACGACATTGTACCCTTCCAACGCCGCCGCTTTAAAGATAGACCCTTCAACTTAGTTAACCCCCGGTACGATGCATATTATCGCAATCGCCTATTGGGACAATACTTAGAAGGACGTTCCTTTTATCAAGCGGTACGCACAGGAGAATCTGTACAACGCGGAGTTCGTCAAGCAATTCCGGACACATTCTTGTCAATGGCTGCGAGTATATCACCAGGCGGGATGGATTACCAGCGATCGAGCGATCGCGCCAGAAATTACATTTCAAATATCAGCCTGCCTGAGTCCTCCAAACAAGGTACACAAACTATCGTCAAACCTACGGAAGTTGCTTTGCCTTATCGTTACATCCCAGGAAACAAAACAACCTAGGAAATCGCGTAATGGTTAGTAGGAGCGTAGATAGTCGATAACTGTTAACCATCAACTAACAACCACCCACTATCAACAACCAACAACTAACAAAAACAACAAGACAAATACCAATGTCAATCCCTCTACTACAATACAAACCCAGTTCTCAAAACCAGCGCGTAGCTGGTTATGAAGTCGGTAACGAAGACACCCCCAGAACTTACCGCATAGAAGACTGTGGTTATGATACCGAAATCCAAAACTTAATTTGGGCTGCTTATCGGCAGATTTTCAGCGAACACGAAACCCTGAAATTTCACCGCCAAAAAAACCTCGAATCTCAGTTGAAGAACCGCGCAATTACCGTGCGCGACTTCATTCGGGGTTTGGCAAAATCTGAGGCGTTTCGGCGTTTGGTAGTAGAGACAAACTCTAACTACCGCATCGTTGAAGTTTGTCTCAAACGGCTTTTGGGGCGCACGTCTTATAATAAAGACGAAGAAATCGCTTGGTCAATCAAGATAGCAACCCTCGGTTGGGGTGGCTTTGTCGATGCATTGCTAGATAGCGAAGAGTATCTAACCAACTTTGGCGAGAATACAGTTCCCTATCAACGAC
The DNA here is from genome assembly GCF_000582685.1 of [Scytonema hofmanni] UTEX 2349. Taxonomy (GTDB): domain Bacteria; phylum Cyanobacteriota; class Cyanobacteriia; order Cyanobacteriales; family Nostocaceae; genus Hassallia; species Hassallia hofmanni. The sequence goes on along the minus strand of NZ_KK073769.1, from coordinate 599,111 downwards.
GTCGGTACAAAGATAGACCCTTTAACTTAGTGACACCTCGCTACGGTAATTACTGGCGCGATAAGGAAGAAAATGAGCGTTACAAGTCTGGCGATATCAGTAACTTCCTAGAGATGGCGAGTGGAATTCAGATTAGGACTGTTAACCCTACACCAGTTAGCACTGCTAATATCCAAATTCCTGACATGACAAAGAATACCAAGCCCCAAGGTATTCCTGTTTCTGTTAGTTCCAGCGCTAGTTTTCCCTTCCGGTAAATTGATTTGAGATTAAATCTAAAATCCCAAATCTAAATAAGGGACAATAAATAAAGAGTCAGGAACCCTAGCCTAAAGGCATAGGGCTTGCATGAAAATGCAAGCCATTCTGACCCGACCACCTAGTAATAGGTAGCCGTTATTTGAGTCACGACACCTTGGGATACGCAGCCAGTCCCCCGCTCTGTCGCTTGTGATTAAACAGTTCTAAGGTCACTGGAACAGTGTTGCAAGCCCAAAAAGCTCTTATAACTGGTCAAGGCTAACTTTACCCCGAAAGGGAGGCTCGTTTGAGCAAAACTGTTATGCGTACAGGGTGAAAAGTTTGAAACGGTAATTGTCCCGTTGAAAGTGCAACACAATAGCACACTTAAATTTTGTAACCCCCGTGTAATGGAGCAAATATAAATGCGTCCTGCAAGGACGAGGTTTCAGACCGCGAGGAGTTTCGATGAGGATTTTGAGTAATCAAACCTCTTTCAGTTTTCAGTTTCTCTTGCAATGACGTTTAATAAATTACGAGGAAGATTGCAGCATGGCACTGCCATTACTTCAATACAAACCCAGCAGTCAAAATCAACGAGTCAAAAGCTTTGGCAAAGCTGATTTAGATGAAGAAACACCATACATCTACAGAATAGAAGATGTCAGCAGCTATACTGACATGCAAAATATCATTTGGGCGGGCTATCGCCAAGTTTTCTCAGAACATGAGATTCTCACCTTTAACCGCCAGAAAAACCTCGAATCTCAACTGAAAAATGGCTCGCTAACTGTACGCGACTTCATCCGTGGTTTAGCCAAATCTGAGGCTTTCTACCGTTTAGTTGTCTCAGTTAATAACAATTACCGCTTAGTAGACATTTCCCTCAAGCGGTTTTTAGGTCGTTCTTCTTACAACAAACAAGAAGAAATCGCTTGGTCAATTGTGATTGGCACCAAAGGCTTTAGTGGCTTTGTTGATGCCTTAATTGATAGTGAAGAGTACACCAGCGCATTTGGCGAAAACACCGTACCTTACCAACGCAAGCGCATGGAAGGACGCCCCTACAACTTGGTTACTCCTCGCTACGGCGAAGACTTCCAAGAAAGAGAAGGCACCGTTAAAACAGACTGGCGCTTCACTCTGGACAAATACTATAGCCGCAAGTCCAAAGAACGGCGCTTGCCAGAAGGTGATCCCAGTAAATATGCGGATATGGCAGCCTCCATTGATACGTCAAATAATTACGCTCAAAAGATTTCTGCTTTTGACCTCGGCGATTTTCTCAGCCTCGTGCCATCTCGTGGTAGACGCTAGGATTTCAACTAGAAATACCTAAAATTTTATACTGGGTCTGGTTTCCGTGTTGGTGTGACAATTAGCTGATAGCTAGGCGTTGCGTTAAGTGGAGACTAGACCCAGTAGTTTTTTGTACTATAAAAAAGCGCACAATGAAATCCTCAACTAACTTTATTGTCATTGATTTAAAATTATTAGTGGAATAATTGAAAGCTACCGATTTTCCTAGGAGAAGTTTCAATGACCAAGGATGATAAAACATATGAATTGTACATTTTTAGGACTTACGCACTGATTTGAAAAATACCTCTCGTACTAATTGGACAGCATTAGAATTAATGTCAGATGATGATATTGACTACTCTGATATTCCAGCATTGACGGACGATTTTTTTGAGAAAGCGGTGTTAAAAGTCCCAATCGCGCTTACTAAAATTATTGAGCTAACAAGGATTGAATTTCTGCATTAATATTGCAACGAGCAGCTTTTTCCCCAACCTCGAACATCAAAGTTGTGAAGTAAATACGCTGACGCTGCAAAAAGCTCTCTAAAACATGAGCGCGACCCACAATATATTCTGCTTCTGATACCCAAGCATATTCCTGGCGAATGTAAAGAGCGTATTCTCGATATTGGACTGGGTTAGCAGCCAAAATTGCCAAATCAGCATCAAGTAGGACTTGACTATCAAAGTCATCTGCCGTAGCTTGATGATTTTTGGTGTTTAGAATCAGACAAGTTACAGCGCTAATATTACTAAGAGGAATGCCCAAAATACTCAGCAATTCATAAGCATAATCAGCGCTTTTTTCTTCATTCTTTTGAGCTTTCGTGTCATAAACTACATCGTGAAACCAGGCAGCAAGTTGAACCGCAGCTAGGTTTCTGGTGTAAGCTTGCAAATTGTCAATAGTTTTGAGAACGTGATAAATGTGTTTGAGCGTATGGTAATAGCGAACGCTACTAGAGTAAGCCTCAACTAAAAGATTAAATGCGTTGTGTGCTGCTAGTTGGTCTACTTCAAAACTAGAGAGTGTGTGCTGCCATTGACAAAATAATGATGAGTCAAGTTTCATTTAGACTGAGAAGTTTCCAGTATCTCTGTAACAAACGGTTCAATTGCCGATCCAATGCGATCGCCTACAAGTTGCAGTCGCTGTACATCATCTTTGGTGAATTCACAGTGACGAAACGTGCCAACATGAAACACACCACTTGCCCCCTCTTTCAGCAGCAAAGGGACACCGATCATTGATTGAATTCCCCTATTCCGCAAAATCGGACTTACAACTTCTACTTTTGACAAATCGTCTACAATCATTTGCTCACCACTTGCGGCTATATGACCTGCAAAGCCTTGCCCTATAGGAATTCGCACAGCTTCTACAATTTCTTCTTCAAGACCGATGCTAGCGCATACGGCTAATTGCTGCCCGTTCTTTGTGGGCAATAAAATCGTAATTGTATCCACATTCATTACTTGACGGATGCAGTCAAGCAGCACGGAAAGCAGATTTTCCAAAACAAAATGAGGAGATACAGTATCATCTCCTGTCTGTGAATAACTTAGTTCAGGAGTCTTCTCAATTTTAGCTAGAGCTGCACTTAGCTTAATGTCGAGGCGGCTGTTATTATCTAGTTCTTTATCTTGGCGATCGCGGATCACTTTTGCCGGCACACCCACTGCAACCGAGAACGCAGGGATATCTTTGCTAACAACCGATCCTGCACCAATCACACTACCTTGACCGATGGTGACTCCATCTAATACTGTCACTCCATGTCCAAGCCAACAATTATCCTCTATAATAATTCCCTTGCGAGTCACACCTTGTTCTCTGATTAACACATTCAGGTCAGCAAAATTATGATTGTTAGCATATATCCCCGAGTGAGATGCAATCATACAGTGCTTACCAATTTTTATGTTGCCAGGACCAGCGATACAAACGTAAGGAGCGATATATGTATTTTCACTAATATGAATAGAGCTATTTTCTAACGATCCAATTTCAACACCACGCTCTAGGGCTACTCCTTGTCCAAGATAAATTTTATTGTTTTCATGTCCTTTTGCATCTAAACGGACATTCTTGAAAATATGCACTCCATCGCTTATTTCTATGCAAGAACTGCCCAGAAATTCAACGCCGTTTTGAATATAAACTGAGCTACCAATACGGGCAATAATACTACGATATAGTAAATTTCGTAACTTTGCACCGAAAGCAATTGATGGAATCCAACCCAGGAAAGTAGTAACCAAAACTTCTTTTAATCGCATCCATCTTGAAGTAGATTGTTTTGTATTCATTGTTTGATAACTCCAAAATAAGTAGACTGTTAATATTGAAGCAATTACGCTATCAAAAGTTTCAATTAGCTGTCAATAATCAAATAATACTTTTTTAGTAACCGTGGTTGCAAAATAAATAATAAAAATCTTGGCTTTGCTGATTAGATGTATGAAAATGATTGTGCGTGATTCCAAACCCTTGTAAAGAGGCTCTTTGTATCGCGTCTCTACATCCGGATTCATGGTGCGATCAGCAACGCCAAAATCTTAATCTAGTTATGATTGCATAATGCTAAATGCGTAGATGTATCTCTGGATAGATGAATTATAGAAAGTTTTGAACAGGCTTTTTAATTGAATAATTTGCTTTTTCAAGGCAGATAAATTAAGCAAAAATTCCCGATGGATAATATTAATGTAGGATATAAGTCTTCCGACATTGTGATGCCGATCGCACTCAAAATTCAACACATCTCCATTCCCTACGATCAACTTCAGGCGATGTGCAATTAATTCCAACTGCTGTACATCACGTTCGTTAAAGTGATGAGAATCAAACGTACCGACATGTAAAACTCCAACTAATTGTTCATTGAACGGTATTGGAATACCCACAAGCGATCGCAAACCTTTCTCGCGCAGAATTGGACTGAAGACTTCCACCGCCGACATATCATCAATTATCATCGGCTGCATACTAAGAGCAATGCGACCAGCAATTCCTGACCCAATGGGAATACGGATCTGTCCTACAATCTCCTCCTCTAGTCCCAAAGTCGCGTATACAGCTAGATGCTGTTGATTTTCCACAGGAAGCAGCAGCGTTACTGTATCTACCGATATATACTCTTGCAGCCACTTGAGTAGCTTATTAATAGAGGCAACAAATTTAGCTTTTGTGTTATTTCTCCTGTTACCGACAACTACATTCCAGCCTCTATAAGGCATTGGTTGACCAGTGTGATTTCCCCAAAATATCATGCTAAACTCCAGCATTTTTTAAGCAAATTATAACTTTTTCATTTGCAAAAATCGGTGTAAATGTCACCAAATGAAATTGTCAGACAAAGCGATCGCATTTTTGCCTCGTCAAAATGAAGCATAAAGAATCAGACATACACCGCTTTTCATTTATAAATAGAGCAACGGTGTGGTCAAGTATACTAAAATTAATAGATATAGAGCGATCGCCTAAAATATAAAGCACTCGTTATTTCACACAAGCCTATGGAAGTTTTAGAACTCAAACGCGAAATCGAAACGTTATCTAATCGCCTGGGTAAAACTCAGGACTATCTTTGACATCCCTGCACTGACAGCTAAAATTCAAGATTTAGAACAAATATCCGCACAGCCGGAATTTTGGGACAACCAAACCCAGGCTCAAGAAACTTTACAAGAACTTGACAACCTGAAAGTACATTTGTCGCAGTATCATCAGTGGCAAGCCAGCTTAGAAGATACCCAAGCAGTTTTTGAGCTTTTGCAGTTAGAAAGCGATGAGGGATTACTCCAAGAAGCCGAATATACTGTCACTAAGCTTAATCGCGAACTCGACCAATGGGAGTTACAACAGCTACTTTCCGGTCAATTCGACGAAAAAGGCGCAGTCCTGACGATTAACGCCGGCGCTGGTGGAACAGATGCCCAAGACTGGACAGAAATGCTGTTGCGGATGTACACTCGTTGGGCAGAAAGGCAAGGTTATAAAGTTACTTCTAGCGAACTTTCCGAAGGTGATGAAGCGGGAATCAAATCAGTAACCATAGAAATTACAGGTCGGTATGCCTACGGCTACTTGCGATCGGAAACAGGCACTCATCGCCTAGTGCGAATTTCACCCTTCAATGCCAACGGCAAACGCCAAACTAGTTTTGCAGGGGTGGAAGTGATGCCGCAAATAGATAATACCGTAAAACTAGATATTCCAGATAAGGATTTGGAAATTACCACATCTAGAGCTGGTGGTAAAGGTGGGCAAAATGTCAACAAAGTGGAAACAGCAGTCCGAGTTGTTCACCTTCCCACCGGTCTTGCCGTCCGTTGTACAGAAGAACGCAGTCAACTGCAAAATAAAGAGAAAGCTCTCGCTCGCTTGAAAGCAAGGCTGTTAGTTATCGCTAAAGAGCAACACGCTCAAGAAATTGCCCAAATTCGGGGTGATATGGTCGAAGCCTCTTGGGGAAACCAAATCCGTAACTATGTGTTTCACCCTTACCAAATGGTAAAGGATTTGCGTACCAATGTGGAAACTACAGCGATCGGCGATGTCATGAACGGCGAAATTGACATGTTCATCCAATCTTACTTACGGCAAGAAAATCAGCTGGTTGAAAGTAATTGATATCCTCATTTGGTTTTAACTCTTTCCCGTTAGAAGTCCCGCACTGTATTCCTTCTTAGGAATCAGTGCCGGAATGAATAACGGAACAAATACGAATAGTCCTCCAATTAATATTTGGCTACGCCAAACGAAATTGGAGGACATATGAGTATTTGAGCCTACGCCGTACTGTCCAGCAGTCGGCGTAGGTACTTCACTGTTACTTGTTTGCTACTTAAATTAACAATTAAAAGCCTCAAAATCCTTTAGAGACTGAGTTATTAACCGTGTGTCCAATATTTATAAGCGCTATATGCCATAGTTACAACTCCGGTGATAATGGCAGATTCATCTACTTCAAATTGGGGATGGTGTAAAGGGTGATTAATGCTTCTATCTTTGTAGCCTACACCCAAGCGAAACATAGAACCTGGCGCATGTTCTAAATAAACAGAAAAATCTTCAGCACCAAGAGAGGGTTCGGGTAATACTTGAATGCGATCGCTCGAAAATGCTTCTTCGGCAGATGATTGTAACAACTGTGTTAAAGCATAATCATTCTGCACGCTAGGCACACCTTGGCGGTAATTAACTTGATAGCCTGCCCCGTATGAATTGCAGACATTAGCGATGATTTTTTCAATCCATTTTGGTAGATTAGCACGAGTTTCCGGATGAAGCGATCGCACGGTTCCCAACAACTGCACATGATCTGCAATCACATTCGGCGCTCTACCACCATTAATTTTCCCTATACTTAATACCACTGGACGCAACGGATTCTGCGTCCGGCTAATCGCTTGTTGCAGTGTAGTAATTACTTGCGCGGCAATCCAGATGGCATCAATCGCCTCATGAGGACGAGCGCCATGTCCAGATTCACCGATAATAATAATCTCTAGATCGTCAGCCGCTGCCGTCAACGCACCATAACGCACACCAATTGAACCTGCGGGTATTGAGGGGAAAACATGAATTCCCAACACAGCTGAGACATTTTCCATTGCCCCATCTGCTACCATCCAGTTTGCCCCTTGAGCAATTTCCTCTGCTGGCTGAAATAAAAATCGGATCTTACCAGGCAACTCCTCTGCTACTTGGGACAATACCATTGCTGTTCCCAAACCAACTGTAGTATGCACATCATGACCGCAAGCGTGCATTATACCTTGTTGACGAGAGGCATATTCCAAATTAGTACGTTCTTGGATTGGCAAAGCGTCCATATCTGTACGAATTGCCAATAAACGATTATCGTTACCAGTTCCTTGCAGTTCTCCAATGACACCAGTTTTACCAATACCCTCTTGTACATGAAGACCACTAGAAGACAAAACACCAGCAACAAAAGCTGCTGTTTGGTATTCCTGACCGCTGAGTTCTGGGTGAGAGTGAATATGGCGACGAATTTCAATTAAACGAGGCGCTAGTTTTATTGCTAAGTCTTTAATACGGGTAAGCATCGAAAAAACTAATCTACAGGCTTGTTTCCCATCATAAAGAAACGTTACCTTCTGGGGAGGGGGAAAGGGGAAAGGAAAAAAGGGGAAAGGGTAAGAAATATAGAGTTATAGTGAATAAATCTGTATTTTATTTCCATACCTTTCCCCTTTCCCCCTTTCCCTTTTCCCCTCTTATCCCCGACCCCTTTCCCCTTTCCCCCTCCTCAAATTGCCTAATGCCCTATTTTTTAGATTCCCGTGGTTTCTTTTTCGGGTCTTCTGTTCCTTCTTGCAATGACCACCCATAGGGTTTATCAGATGTGACGGTGCCAACTGGCAGAGTTGTCAGTCGGAAGTATGCCCCCCGGAAATTGGTAAAGTCCAATTTAGCACCTTTCAAGTTAGCTGCTTCCAAATTGGCGCTAATTAAACCTGCAAATCTCAAATCGGCATTTTCCAGCGATGCTGATTTCAAATTAGTACCCGTCATGGAAGCACCATACAGATTGGTAGAATTCATTACCGCACCTTCCAGATTTGCACTTGTTAAATCTGCATTCTTGAGATTAGCACCAGATAAAGTCGCACCTTTTAAGTTAGCTTCTCGTAAATTTGCTCCTACTAGGTTAGCTTGACTTAAGTCAGCACCACTCAAATCGCAGCGTGGACAAGACCTTGTTGCTTTCAAGTTATCTATGTCTTGTTGATTGAATGCAAAGGCTTGCTCTGTAAACCCTAAACAAGCTAAGAGCGTTACGGTAGCGACAACTTTAAGTTTAATATTTTTTTGCATAGAGTTAGGCTTTGAATGTATTGCTATACTGACATATAAGACTTGTTCAGTAAGCGATCGCCATGAAGAAGTAATAAAGAAGTCGTAAAAATACTGTAAATTCTCACATTTGGGCTAGTCAATAGAAAACACGCGCTTATAGAATGTATTCGTCAGCAAATATACAGAAACTCTATCGCCTACTCTTTATGAGATCCCCCCACACCTTAAGTAAAAAAACGGTTTGGGGGGATCTTTATTTATATGGGGCATTGGGCATTGGGCATTGGGCATTGGGCATTGGGCATTGGGCATTGGGCATGGGGCATTGGGCATGGGGCATTGGGGAGGTTGGTATGTAAATTGCCCTCTGTTTTGCCCACCTATATGAACAAATGATAAAATAATTATTAAAATAATATGAATTATGTTATAAGTACTAGTCAAAAGCATATAGAGATTCTACAATAGAAACATCAAGAACTATACTGAAACTCTATAACCCACTCTTTATTAAGTCCCCCTAGTTGCACGATAAAAGCAGCTAGGGGGATTTTGATTAATAGGGCATTGGGCATTGGGCATCGGGAAAAAAGAACTATTTGCCTCATCTTCCCCTGCCTCCCCTGCCTCCTTGTCCCCTTGTCCCCTTGTCCCCTCATCCCCCTCATCCCCCTCAACGCCAACCTAAAAAACGCAATCCCGGTACGATGAGATAGTGACTCACCGCTAACCAGAAGCTGACAAACAAACCGGCGAGACTAAAAAACAGAATAGTTAGCAGTAAACTCCATTGGTTGGGTGTATTGTGAAAGAGAAATGCAGTGGGCGAAAATCCGAAACTGATCAAAAGCGCAAAGACGATCGCCGTGCCTCCTGAAGCGATCGCAGCGTAAACTATGTGATGACTGCGTAGCCCTAAACCAAGGGTGAGAACAAAAACAGCAATCAAAATCGAAATCGTTGATGCTTCAATTCCATCTTGGGGTGTAATTAATTGCAACATTAACCAGCTAAATCCGTAGCCGATTATACCCATCATTGAAGCTACTATAAACCGTCGTTGTTGACCAAACCCTCCGGCAAGAGTTAATCCCCATGCGGTTCCCAAACCAGCGGTGGCAAATAAAATAATTTCAGAACCGAAAAAATGGTTAGTATTTGGGATTAATCCAAGTAAGCGTTGAGATACAACTGCGCCAACGCGATCGCCTAAAATTGTGTGATACGCCAAAATATAACCAGCAATTGTACCTACACCAGCACCGATGCAGCTTAAAACCATTGTCCAAATGGTCATCACACAAGCACCGAAGACTCTAAATATCGTCTGGATGATGAAAAGAGTAGTTTTACTTATTGCTTGCGTAAAATCGGCGATCGCTTGCCGGATAGCTTGCATAATTATGGCGAAAAAGTCTGGTTGTGGAGGTTGAGAAATTTGCGCCAAACGTTTTAAAATTATTGTTGAAGATGTTGGACGCGATCGCACATCCTCTTCTACCATTTCCGAAAGCAAATCTCCCAATTCAGGGTTGAGATTAATTCCACCACGCCAGCGCAATTCCCCAGTTTGCGGATCTTCCAACTTTGGCGGATACTTCCCTGTAAGTAATTCTATCATCGTCCGACCAAGGGCATAAAAATCAGTCCCAGGTCCGACATTACCCCCAACAACTTGTTCTGGTGGACTGTAACCAGAAGAAAATAACCTCGTTGAACCAGATTGAGAACGAAGTATTTTCTCATTAAATTGCTTTGCACCACCAAAATCAATCAACACCAAGCGACTTTCTCCAACTCCCCCCTTATTTAAAAGTGTGGTAGCTGGAAAAGTCCGCAACATTAAATTACTCGGTTTAATATCCCGGTGAAGAATTTGACGTTTGTGCAACTCCTGTAAGATTTCCACCGTTTGGGTAAGCCAACTTAACACCAATTTTTCGGGACATCCTTGAGGATATTGTTCGAGAATTTCCTCTAGAGTCAACCCATCAATTTTTTCCATTACCAAACAAGCTAATTTGCGTGGTTGTGGATTGGACAAATCTATTTCAAAATTCCCATCTTTATCGACTTTGGGAACACCAGGATGTCGCAAACTACTTAATACAGCAGCTTCTTGAGTAAACAATTCTAGTGCTTTGGCTGAATTTTCGATCAACACTTTCAGCACTTTCTCGGTTTGGCTTTTTTCATCCCAAACCGTATAAATCTGGGCAAATCCTCCTGAACCCAAACGTTCAAGAGGGATATAACGGTCTAATAACTGTAACGTTGCCCCACAACTATTACAAAACTTTTGTCCCCAAAGCTGGGGATAAGGACGTTGACAGTCAGGATTTATGCAGTGAACGTTTGAGGTACCTATCTTCAAGGCTTTTAACCATTAATATATAAAAAATGCTTATATAATGCTCAAATAGCCCAAATTAAATGTTTTAATCATTCATTTGAGTATTCTTGTTTACATCATCATGATGCTTATAGAGATACCTTCTCTAATTTAGCTGACGTGATGCGTAACTACTTAACGCCGTGTGCAACTTTCTCGCAAACCTAACCCCCAACCCCTTCCCTACGAGGGAAGGGGAGCAAGAATCAAAGCCTCTCTCCTTGTAGGCTACCGTGTACACACAAGTTATCAAATTACCCAAAATCTTGAAAAACCTCACCCTGTCCGTTCCGGACATCCCTCTCCTTGATAAGGAGAGGGAAAGATTTTAGCGTAGCTAAAAGCGAGGGTGAGGTTTTTCCGACTTGTGTGTACACCGTAGCTTGTAGGAGAGAGGAATGGAAGTGAGGTTTGACTGTACTGTACCCAAGCGAGAACCGCTATAGTTCATCTAACGCTTTAGCTATAGCCTGTCTCACAAATTCCGCATAATCATCTAACGCTTTCAGTCTGGCATTCATAGAAGGGCTAACCCTGACAGTAATTTTCTCTGTTAGTGCCTCCGGTCTATTAGTAGTTAGTTTATGAGGCTCTAAACTTTCTGGGTTCCCTTTGGGGTTAGGCATTATTGAGAAATGTGAATATAGGTTGAAACCTATGTCCGCATAGTTATAAATTAGTTTTTAGGTGAGTTACACCGTGGAAAGTTTTACTCACCTAAATCCATCAATATCAATCAACGGACATTATTATTTTATGTTCACTCGTTCGGAATTGGAAATTAAAACCCTTGGGGAACTAAAGGGACTGTGTAAGCAGTATGGATTAAAGCCACTCGGTAATCCTAGCTATAAAACTGGTTGGATTGATGTTCTATTGACGTTTGCGGCTATTGCCTTACGTCAGGTGAGGGAAGGGGAAGGATTAAGGAGAATGACCTTTAAAGGATATCAGGACTTAGGACAAGCGATCGACCAAATGGGAGAACCTACCGATCAACAAGCGGCATTAATTAGAGCAACGATGCAAGGAAAGCGTTTAGAGTATCCCCAACGCTATGAGCAAGAAACGCTGCTTAATTTGCATAAAGCTAAAATGCACTTGGAACAAGCATTAAACCTGTTAAACATGTAACAGGACTTACGCAAAATACCTCCCAAACTATTATTCCTCTGTGTTCTCTGTGTACTCTGCGGTTCGTTTTTCCATAATTATGCGCTCATTCCTGATGTAATATCATGTTCGTTTAATTAATAGTAATAAAAACATCGCAACTGTCGTAAAGACGTTCCAGTGGAACGTCTCTACAGTGTGTGTGATTTGCTGATCGCGACATAACGCACCCTACAATTTAATTTTATTTCCGGACTCTCCAATTAACATTTGAAACCGCACATCATTACGGATGCTATCAAAATCAGCGTCTGTTTTCGCCATTTCTCGATATTTGGCGTCTAAATTAATCGCTGTTTGCAGGTTTTCTATGGCTTGATCAACATCACCTAAATCACCATAGGCAGAAGCGCGATTGTACCAAACATTTGCATCGTCAGATTTTATTTCTATTGCTTGGTCGTAAGATTTAATTGCGTCTGGCAATTTTCCCTGTTTATATAAAGCATATCCGCGATTATCCCAAACTTCGTGGTAATCACTCTTTAATTTCACAGCTTCATCGTAAGAAGCAACAGCTTCTTCAAACCGTCCCAAATCAGAGAGCGCATTACCCCGGTTGTACCAAGCTTCGTGTTTATCACTCTTTATTTTCACAGCTTGATCGTAAGAAGCAACAGCTTCTTCCAACCGTCCTAAATCAGAGAGCGCAATACCCCGGTTGTTCCAAGCATCGTGGTCATCACTCTTTATTTTCACAGCTTGATCGTAAGAAGCAACAGCTTCTTCCAACCGTCCTAAATCAGAGAGCGCAATACCCCGGTTGTTCCAAGCATCGTGGTCATCACTCTTTATTTTCACAGCTTCATCAAAAGAAGCAACAGCTTCCTCAAACCGTCCCAAATTAAAGAGCGCACCACCCCGGTTGTTCCAAGCATCGTGGTCATCACTCTTTATTTTCACAGCTTGATCGTAAGAAGCAACAGCTTCTTCAAATCGTCCCAAATTAAAGAGCGCAATACCCCGGTTGTTCCAAGCATCGTGGTCATCACTCTTTATTTTCACAGCTTGATCGTAAGAAGCAACAGCTTCTTCCAACCGTCCTAAATCAGAGAGCGCAATACCCCGGTTGTACCAAGCTTCGTGTAAATCACTCTTTATTTTCACAGCTTCATCGAAAGATGCAACAGCTTCTTCAAACCGTCCTAAATTACCCAGCGCAACACCCCGGTTGTACCAAGCTTGGTGGTCATCACTCTTTATATTCACAGCTTCATCGAAAGATGCAACAGCTTCTTCAAACCGTCCTAAATTACCCAGCGCAACACCCCGGTTGTACCAAGCTTGGTGGTCATCACTCTTTATATTCACAGCTTCATCGTAAGATGCAACAGCTTCTTCAAACTGTCCCAAATTACCCAGCGCAATACCCAGCATGTACCAAGCTTTGGGGTCATCACTCTTTATTTTCACAGCGTGATTGTAAGATGCGATCGCGCTTATCATATCTTGCC
>NZ_KK073769.1:552488-585616 GCF_000582685.1 [Scytonema hofmanni] UTEX 2349 | reverse complement strand
CCAACCGTCCTAAATCAGAGAGCGCAATACCCCGGTTGTACCAAGCTTCGTGTAAATCACTCTTTATTTTCACAGCTTCATCGAAAGATGCAACAGCTTCTTCAAACCGTCCTAAATTACCCAGCGCAACACCCCGGTTGTACCAAGCTTGGTGGTCATCACTCTTTATATTCACAGCTTCATCGTAAGATGCAACAGCTTCTTCAAACTGTCCCAAATTACCCAGCGCAATACCCAGCATGTACCAAGCTTTGGGGTCATCACTCTTTATTTTCACAGCTTGATTGTAAGATGCGATCGCGCTTATCATATCTTGCCCAGCAAAAAACAAATTTCCCTGTTCAAACAAAATATTTGCTTTTCGCTCTGGGGACTGCTCAGTTTCTAGAAGCATCTCAAACCCTAAAACTTTTTGAGTTTGTTCTTCGGGGGTGAGATTTAAATATTGAGAATATTCTCCTTGTATTAACTGTTCATAAAATTGTTCTATAAATTCTCGCTTGTAGGGAAACTCAAATACTCCCGAACTCCAATCGAAAAAATCTGGAGCGCGACGAATAAAAAATTTGATGGCAAACAACGGTAAGATCAGAACAAAGCAAATATTACTAAAATTGTCTCTAAAACCTTCTCGTCTCTGATTTAAATGACTGAGAATTTTCGGAACAGTATTCAGATTATAATATTCTCCCTCACCACCATATCCCGGTTTAATATAAGGCTCAAGAGACTTTTCCAAACCTTGAATAAACAGAATATTTAAATCATGACAATCAGAACGATTTGCCACCAAATCGTATAAATTATCAATTGGCTCAGTTAATTTCAAAACACCAATCCGTTTTTGGGGTAAATCTTCCCCCACTTCCCGAATCAAACTCATAGCTTCTGCGGGGGAACATTGCACAAACACAATCCCAAACCCTTTTTTTAGCCGTAGCGATCTTAAAAGGGTTTTGTAGACTTGTTCCCTTGAAGGTACAGCATCTTCAGACGAATTAGTGGTACTCATATCATCCAAAATATAGTCTACATGGTAGGTAGGGTAAGTTATGGACGGAACGACAATCACGCACCTAAAAGGGATGGTGCGATCTTCCTACGGCATAATACATCCTACAAAACTTTCTCTCAAACCTAACCCCCAACCCCTTCCCTACAAGGGAAGGGGAGAAAGAATCAAAGTCTCCCTCCCAGTGAGGGAGAGATTTAGAGAGGGGTTCGGGTTAAACAATCAAAGTCTCTCTCCCAGTGGGGGAGAGATTTAGAGAGGGGTTCGGGTTGAAGATTAAATTTTACTAAGTGCATCTTTAAACTTGGGAGTTCCCTCAATCAATGGGTGAACATCACACCAAATCCGAAGGGAATCGTTTTCATCATAATAGCGATATTCCAGCAACGAGCGATTTCTGAGCAAACGTAAATGTTCCTTATCGTCTTTCTTATCTTTACAACTATTAGCTTTAGCTAAAATATCCCAATGATGTTCTTGAACACCTTTGCGGTAAGTTTCACGCATTCCCTCAATCGCTAATTTTACAGCTTTGGATGTAATCGGTAATTGATCAACTTGCTCGATCGCACTTTGAATCAACTTGATCAAATCCCGCATATGTCCACCACTCATTAAGCAGAGTTGTCTGAGTGTTTCTGGGCTATCAAACACAGCTGGTAAATCTAAACCCTTGACTTTCCCCTCTAATGTTTTTTCCAGTTTTGGCTCAATTAATCTAACACGCTGACAAATCAATTCTCGCAGTTTCTTCAACCCAGTTTCGTTAGCATCGCCATTAGGATTTCTTACCATCATCATCGGCACTACTTCAATATTATGGTAGCTAGTGTCAAAATTAGTTGCCAAATCTGAATATACAACATCAATAGGCACAGTGTAGAGAATATGACACTTCAAACCCCGCAACATTTCACTACGATTTAAATAGATTTCTTCATAATTGCTCGGTCTTCCTTCTTCCTTAACCTCGACAATGCGATCGAGATTATCAACAATTATAACTAACCCGTTATTTTTACCTTTCGGTAAAGATTTTTGAGCTTGTAAAATAAAGTCATTTAACGCTTTAACCAACGAAGGTGTATTCGCATTAATCTTTTGCCTTATTTCCCGTCGCATATCGGGGACAGCTTTGATTGTTGCGGTAATTTTGGAAAACAGAGAAATCTGCTGTTCCAAATTCAGCTTTTCAAAAGATACTTCCATCAGCATCAAGTCTTTGAAAGATTCCCAGCGTGATTTCATCCATTCCAGCAGGGGATTATGCTGTTCTATCTCGACTGCTTCCACCAAATGCCGTGTGCAAGCCATTAATATATCAGCATATTCTACATCTTCCGGTTCAATATCTTGATCATCTACCGCAAAATAGACAACAAAATATCCCCTTCCTTCTAAGTTTTCTTTTAAACGCAATAACTCAGTTGATTTCCCCGTACCTCGATGTCCCGAACATAGCTGACAGGTTGCCTTGTTTGAAAGTACAATTTTCTTTCCCAACTCTTGATATACTTCCCAATTACCACGCACCTCTCGACAATCAACATATTCTTCTTTTGATGCAGTCTCAAAAGGGTTAAAAGAATTGTATATTTCAGCTAGTAAATCCATTTTTACAGGCTACCTAAGTTAATACACGTATTTGGTTATGGTAGCAGGTTTGCAGTGAGTAATGGGGAGAGTATACGCAAAGTGTATTATGGCATTACCCTGCGGCGTAACACACCCTTGTATCTTAATACAGCATTTCATAAGTTAATGACGAAAATTTATAACAAAAACTCTGCGTCACTTTGCGCTTACCTCCGCGCTCCTCTGCGTTAAAAAACGCGCTCGTTCTTATGCGCTCGCTGTACTTAGTCCGCGAAGGCGGACTTTGTTTGTGTAGCCGCGAATTCTATTCGCCCTGGCTCTCTAAATTGTTATTATTATAGTTACCATGTTACTTGCTCTCGTCTCAAGTTTCACTTAGCATACACCCAAAAGCAATTTATTTACATATGCAACGAGCATAGCAAGAGCGGGATTAAATTAAGTTTACTGGTTGTATTTTGGGAGGTTAAAAAATCAGATGACAGTGCCTCAACCAACCGTCTTTACAAACTATCATCTTTACGATCAAGATTTTTATCTGTGGATAGAGACAACTGCTAAACAATTAAAAGAAGGCAGATTTTCTGAGGTTGATTTAGAAAATCTGATTGAAGAGATTGAATGCATGGGGAGAAGTGAAAAACACGCGCTTGAGAGTAATTTAGTTGTTCTATTAATGCATTTACTAAAATATAAATACCAGCAGGATAAACGCTCTAATAGTTGGAAAGGAACTATTAGAGAACATCGCCGCAGGTTGAGAATAACTTTTAAGGATAGTCCTAGTTTAAAACCATATTTCCAGGAAGTTTTTACTCAGTGTTATCAAGATGCAAGAAAGCAAGCCAGTGATGAAACTGGATTAACCCTTGATACTTTTGCGGTAGACTCTCCGTTTACTGCGGATGAATGTTTAGATGAAGAGTTTTTACCAGATTAAAACCTAGAAACCTTGTATTGCAACGTCTTTATAAAATTTATAGCGGTTTTCAGTTGGGTGCAATATAGAACCTCACCCCGTCCGTTCCGGACACCCCTCTCCTTATTAAGGAGAGGGGAAAGTTTTATTTACCTCACTTAACCGATAACCGCTATATATACCCTCTTAGGGTGTTTGTTTTCTCATTTTGGTAGATTTAGTAAGCAAAAGGTCATTTTGACAAAGCAAAATCAACTTTTGCTTTCTCATTTCAGTAGATTTAGCAAGTCAAATCAGCTTTGACTTACTCAAAATCAGCTTTTGCTTTCTCATTTCGGTAGATTCAGCAAGTCAAATAAGCTTTGACTTACTCATTTCGGTAGATTCAGCAAGTCAAATAAGCTTTGACTTACTCATTTCGGTAGATTTAGCAAGTCAAATGAACTTCGACTTACTAATTTGGGCAAATTGCTTTTTCCTTTGGGTAGATTCAACAAGTAAAAAGCCATATTGCTTTTTCATTTGGGTAGATTTAGTCAACTAAAGCCCCCACGAATTCCATTTGCGGCTACACTAACTAAGTCCGTAAACGCGGACTTAGAGAATTTAGCCCACAGCATAATCTATAAACAAGCCAATATCAACTTGGAAAAATTCACCCAATTGAGGTACAAGAACCCCACCCCCAACCCCCTCCCCGCAAGCGAGGAGGCAGGGTGGTTTCATACGAAAAAAGAAAAATATGAAAGCCTCTATTTCTCGTTTTGAATCATAGATTTTGACCCCTCTCCAAACCTCTCCCCCACGGGGGGAGAGGCTTTGATAACTGGTTTTAATTTTTCTCTGATGGTATGAAACCACCCTGCCTCCCCGCAAGCGAGGAGGGGGCTATGATTTACCTCATGTGATTAGGAAAGGCTATATTATGATGAGAGTATTTTTTAATGGGGAGAGGAATATTTTACCCCATGCCCAATGCCCAATGCCCTATTCCCAATTCCCTAAAAACTATACCCGTCCCAAGTGGTGGCAAAAGCGTAATCTGAGAATGAGGAAAAATCGTTTTTGTTGCTGCGAGTTTCTTCGTCTAAAACTTTGACAACTTTGTTATAAATTTCTTCCGCTTGTTGGGGAGAATCTCCGATACAGGTTAATCCCAACTTGCCAAATTGAGAAAGACATCCCATCAAATGAAATACTGTGCCTATCTCGGTTCCGCTATCAAAGTGCAATCTGTGATGGGCGATAATATCCATCAAATCGTTGGGTAACAATCCTTGATAGCGGTCTTTTTGCAAGTTGTCGGTAGCCATATAGTATTTGGGTCGTCCCTGTTGGCTGTAGAATAATCCTGTGGAGAGGTCATAGCGTCCGTTGGTTAATAACTTTAAAGTCATGAAAGGATGGGTAGTACCACCTTTACGCAAGTTGATTTCGATCGCCTGAATATCCCACTGATTATCTCCTTTGTCAACGGCGATAAAATCTACCCCAAATCTCTCTAATGCCCCTTTTTCCGCTAGTTTTCTGCCTACTTTTATGCCTAATTGTTGCAATTGCAATCGATAAGCTTCGTCAGCAGGAAATCGACAACCAAGATAAATTTGACCGTCTGGACCTCCGAGAATTTGGTCATGAGTTGAGAGAATTTCTACATCACCGTTGGGTGTGATACGTCCTTGAACACTAGGCGATCGCTTGATTTCTCCTTCCACAAATGCTTCAACAATCGCTCCTAACTCGGTGATTCTCGTCTTAAAGTTCTCCCAAGTTTCTTTTTTCGCTTGAAAGCGCAGAGAACTGAAGCGATCGCTTATTGCAGCTACTCTATCAGCATGAGAACTTTCTGGTGGTGCGAATTCGGCGATCGCTCTTAAATCTAATAACGCATTTCCTTCTCCAGAAATGCCCTCATTCAGTTTCACCACCATTCTTTCTAAATTTGGCTGACGTTCCCACAAATTCGCTGCTGATTCTGCTAAATCTGTGCTACTCCAAACAAGAGCGCTACCATCGGGAAGGGGAACTTTACTTTCAGCAAAGATTTCTCGACTGCCGCTTTTACTTCCCCAAATCTGTAAATTAGGTGCGGCTGCGTACAAGGGTACACCTAATTTCAAAGATAATTCACCTTCCCAAGATGTTGAATTGTAACAGATCATAAATGATTTTTCTAGCCTCAAAGCTTCACGAATTCGCTCTAGCAAACGAGGACGTTCTAAAATCTTTTGGCTGAGAGGTTTGAGAGAAGAATCGTAAGTAGAAAGTAACAGCAAACGATTGCGAGCATGTGAAAAGGGAATTCCCGGCAATAATTGTAAATAATAATCAATAATACTGGGATGCAGGGGCATTGATGTGATGTAAATTAGCCTGGTGCGGGGATTTCGCAAACGCATCAAAGAAAATAGCAATCGTTCTTCATAATGTTCGCAACCTTCAATTTTCTGAAGTTCTCCCTGGTCAAGACTAAGAGAGGGAACAACTAAAATATCAGCATCACTATTATCAAATAGCTCGATAGTTTTCCAGCGATCGCGTAAAGTTAATTGCAGTTCCCGAAAGCGATCGGCTTGCTCTGACTCAGAAATATTCAACGTTACCATAATCTTTATCCTATATTGATCCCCATACTGGGTTATTACTCTTGTATATCTTAAAAAACAACCAGACGCGCTGAAAACGCAACACTTCTTTGATATTTGCCCTTCCTATTTTGAATTAACATTTGACTATAGCGGTTCTAGGTTGCGTGCAATACTTGATGTAGAGACGCGAAATTTCGCGTCTCTACGTTTATTTTTTGAACATGTATGTGATTCAAATGAAAATCGGTATAGAATCAAAAATAGGAAGCAATATTATAAGGCAAAAAAATTATTTCATATTGTTAATTTAAAATTTTACGCTTTGATGAGAGGTTCCGGCGAAACGTCTCTACGGTAAATTATTATTACAAGCCGTAAATTGCCGCACTGCTCGCACTAAATCATTAGGTGTACCAATATCTAAATAAGTACCATCGGGAAATGCTTCAGCTTCTACATGAAAACCTTGTTGAATAGCAGCTTGAATCACATCACCAATGGGTATTTCTGGTAACTGTGATAAGTTGCTCTTAGCCTTGAGAGTAATCAAATATTGATGTAAAAACTCTGTAAAAGTCGGTTTCCAAATAGCAATACCCCACATATATTGCAAATTTGATTGGGGAGGTTTCTCAATAATTAAACGGACTCTACCTGTATCATCGAAGTCAACCATCCCAGCTTTCTGCGGTTGATTTGTGGGGAATAATCCTAAAACCACATCGGCATCACTTGCCTGTTGGCGTGTAATAATTAATTTAAAAGCATCTTCCGGCTGAAAGAGAATATCAGGAAAACCCAAAGCTACCAAAGCATCACCAACAAAGGGATAAGCCTGATCTAAAGTGAAGGGGACACCAAAAGGCAAATTCATCATTAAATAGCCCAAATTCATCGAAAGCATCTCCCCATCACCAAAATAAGCGGGAATATCCCATTTACCCGATCGCAAGATAAAATAAGCCCGATCAATTCCTGCGAGTTGCATTTTTTCTAGCAGATAGTGACAAACTACTTTTGGTCGTAAGTTAGATTCATCACCTACAGACCGAAAGCCAATTGGATATAATTCTTTACTTAGTGGTAAAGGTGAAATCCTTGTTGCATGTCCACCGGCAGGTAACAGTCCAATAATTTGGGGCTTTTTTAGGCGATCGCTATTATTCATAGAGTAATTCAAATTAATAATTTTATACTTAGTAAGCGCTTCAGCGCTTACTACGAATATCCCCCTAATCACGAAGGTAAATTGTGAATAGAGGGAAAGGGGACTGATTAAGTTTTATTTCTAAGCGGTATCTACTTGACAGAGACAGCATCAACATCAATAGTGTCGGAGTTAGAGGTAGAAGTTTCAGCAGTGTTGGCAGCTGTAGTATCTACATCACCTTTACGGGCTTTAAAACCTTCAATCACTACTTGGGACATTTCCGTAACTAATAGTGTTAAAAGAAAAACATCATCCAGTTCTCCCACAATGGGAAAGAAATCTGGGACGACATCAAAGGGGCTGACAAAATAAAACAGTGTTCCTAAAATAACCCACCAGCGGTATTTGGGGTTGCGAAGTAAATTACGATACCAATTGTAAACTGCTTGAATTGAAAAGTTCATGTTTTAGACCTCCACTTAACTTTAATTTTGGCAAATTATGCCCTAAACTTCCTGTGGGAATAACCGCCCTAATTAGTGAGTGAAGACGCTACTCTCAAGCAACATTAAATTCTATCTTGTGATAGATAACACAGGGTGTGGTGCATTAATCTCTAAAATTAAAATGCTTTGGGATAATTGCACACAAAATAAATGGAGGAAACCGAAAACAGTGGATATTTTAGATTTGATACACAAGGGTGGACCGGCGATGTGGCCCTTGCTTGCCCTGTCGGTTTTATCTTTGAGCGTGATTTTCGAGCGTTTGTGGTTTTGGTTAAGAATTTTAACGCAAGAAAAGCAAATAGTCGATCGCGTGTTGGATGTAGCCGGTGAAAATTGGGTAGCGGCTAGGGATATTGCAAGACAAGCGACGAATCAGCCTATAGGACGCTTTCTTTTTGCACCCTTAAGCCTGCCCAAAATTGACACGGAAACCTTTAGACTGGCGCTAGAAGCAAGCGCAGAAGATGAATTAGCGGGGATGCGACGCGGGGAAAAAGTTTTAGAAGCTGTGATTGCCCTTGCGCCATTATTAGGATTGTTGGGTACGGTTTTGGGTTTGATCCAGGCTTTGCGATCTATTCGCATTGGTGATTTGGGAACCGAATCGACAGCTGGGGTGACTACTGGTATTGGGGAATCTCTAATCAGTACGGCAGCAGGACTAATTGTGGCGATCGTTAGTTTGGTATTCTACCGCTTATTTCAAGCTTTTCTCGTTAACCAAGTTAAAGTTTTTCGCAAAGCGGGAAATGATATGGAATTGCTTTATCGGCAATCACCGCCTGATTTTAGCAATAATCCCATAGAAAAAGCTCTGCCGCCCGGTCGAGAACGAGATTCCTCACGGGAAAACTTCTCTGCACCCCGCAAAAGAGGTAAAAACAAGTTTTCGGAAGTTCCTCCCGAATCATCACCGAACGAATCTGATTTACATTCATCAGATCCAGAGGAATAGTCAACCCCTTCGGGGAAGTCAAAAGTCAATAATTCAAGTCCGGTGTGAAAACAAGATGAAAGTTAACCTGCATACTCCAGTTGAAGAAGTCCAAATTCAAATCATTCCGTTAATTGATGTTGTTTTTTGTATCCTGACATTTTTTATTTTGGCGGCTTTGCAATTCACTCGACAAGAAGCGATTAATGTTGATTTGCCTAAAGCTAGTACAGGTACAGCAGTACCTAATACTTCAAATCTACAACTACAGTCGCAACAGCAGATATTAACTTTGGGTATCGATGCCATCGGTCAAACTTCCTTAAATGGACAAACGATACAACGACAGCAATTAGCGGAGAATTACAAAAATTATCTCAAGCAAAATCCTAATGGCATTTTGGCGTTGAAAGTTACTAAGTCAACGGCTTATAACGATGTTATGCAGATGGTAGATTTATGGAGACAACAGGGGGGTACTCAAATCTCTTTTGTAGTTCAACCTACTTACTCATCACCACCCACATTATCACTACCTGTTATCCCCCCTTTCCCCGTTAATCCAGGTGCTGCACCTGTACCAAATACCGCGCCAGTTGCTCCCATTAATCCACAAAGCAACCCGAACTTCAATCTACCCCCAAATGAGCCTATTCAGCCTTTGCCTGGGCAAGGGCTTAATCCTCCCCCTAATGGCGTTTCTCCAGTTTTACCCCAAGTGCCAGCCCCTCAAACGCCAACTAAAAGGTGAGATGGGAAGGGGACAAGGGGGACAAGGGGGACAAGGGGGACAAGGGGGACAAGGGGACAAGGTGAATTTTCTTCGTTGTCTCCCCATCTCCTTGTCTCCCCCCTCTTCGTTGTCTCCCCTAAAAGGGTATAAAGTTAAAAGTTAGGAATTATTAATAACTCTTAACTCATAACTCTTGACTTTTAACTCGTAACTTTTAATTTTGAACTATTCGTTTGTAGATGGAGGAGCAACTTTAGTGGTTGATTGCTGTAAACGTTGTTCGCGTTTTTTGCGATCGGCTGCAAGCATATCTGCCATCACAATTAGTGCCTGCGCCATTTTATCTAGATTAGAACGGTATAGATCCAAATCTTTAGTGAGCTTGTCATCAGATAAATGTAAGCCACTAGCAACGGTTTTCAGTGCTTCAATGCGCTGTTTTTCATCTTTGACTAATTCTGGATCTGACAGTTCTAATAAAGAAAATAAACCGATCGCAAACAAGCGGCTATATTTAAAATTGGCATTATTAGCGATCGCTTGTAATTGTTCTTGCAAGTCCGCATCTCGATCTAAGTGAGTCGTTTGGCTTAACCACCCAATCAAATCTTTGGACGCATAGCTTTGTGCTAAAGCTTGCAAACGATGTGCATCTTGTTTGTAACGTTGCGGATCTTCCTCTATAGCCTGACACAGAGAATTAAAAATCGACTCTTTATCTTCTTCTGGCAGATAGCCTTGCATGAAGCGGTCGAATGTAGTGACGACGCCCAAGGCATAAATTGGATTGTAGCTAAAATCGGAATTTACTGAGAGCAGATGTATTTCTACCATCAGTTCTTCCACCACTCGGCGATAAATCGTATTTATCGGACGTGTATGGCGGTTATAGAATGTTCTTTTTGTATCAGAGACAGTACGAACGTTATTCACAAAGAAAATTTTTTGGGCTACGTATCTTTATTCTGCTACACAAAACTTGGTTAAGCTTATCTAAGTCTTACCATTCAATCAAGATTGCTCCTGAAGGGTCTGCTTCCTGCTTCAACCAAGCCCGTCGGCGGGTTCTTGTCCACAGGCGTAAATTCGGCTCTAGCCGAGCCTAATCGAGATTAAATATGGTTACAGAAAAACTAGTTGAAGCTTTTAGCTATGAGTCACGTACTATTTTCAACCAATTTAACGAAACGTGGACTTCCCGTTCGACCCTGTAACAGGCTGGTTAGTTTTGACAAAACTGCGGTTTACAAACCGGACAATTATGCCTTGGTTTTCGGCAGTGATTCAAGAATACCAGCAATTTATAACGCTGTCAACTTTCTCACTTTGAGCAACCATGAATAACTGTCTTCCAAAAATTTGACGATTTAATCTAGCTCTCGCTTCACGGCAAGTTTGCCAAGTTGAGGTTTACAAAAGGGGAGGGGAAAAGGGGGAAAGGAAAAAAGGGTATTGGAAGAGAAGAAGTTATTTAAAACATGCCCTTTTTTCTTTTCTTTCCCTCTGTACGGGTTTAAAGTCCCCACTTTGCGTATTGGTTAAATTTGGGATAATAACCCGTTATAGCAAGCAATTTCCTCATACTTTCCCTTTTCTCCCTCTTGATGGCATAGGTATGGCAAAATTATGATACTTGATAATTGTACTATTTATGAGCTTCTCGCCAGAGTTAACTGCCTTAGCTGACTATTTGGCTGGTGAATTTGATAATCGCACTCAAGCGATCGCCGATCCAGCTTGGTATGTTCATCTGCGTATGTGGCAAAGACCTGTTGCTTTATTTTTAGAAGACAGTTTTACCCTGTTTGCTGAACAAGCTAATATTCTCAAATTAGATCAGCCTTACCGTCAGCGAATTATGCGGTTACAGCAAAAGCCTGACGCTGATACTATCCAAGTGCAATATTATATGCCTAAAGATCCAGCAACCTTAAAATGCGCTGGTCAAAACCCTGCTTTATTAAATACCCTGACACCAGACCAATTAGACTTACTACCAGGTTGCATTCTTTCTGTATCGATACAAGAAATAAGTCACCATTGCTACAAATTTACAGCTACTGCACCACCAGAGAGTCGCTGTTGCTTTACTTATAGTGGCAATACCATCCAAGTTTCCTTAGGGTTTGAAGCCACTAAAAACGAATTTTATAGCTATGACAAAGGAATTGACCCGGAAACAGGAAAAGCAACTTGGGGAGCTATTTTGGGTCCTTATCGCTATACCAAGCAAAATCAATTTTGAGGAATTTGAGATTTTCGATGTGTGGTTTTTGGATTGCAGTTAAATCCACGCATCCTTTTGAAAAGCTTTGAACGGAGGAAACCGACACTCAAAACTTTTCGCAAAATCCACACATCGAAAATTTAACTAGCGATGCTGCGAGGTCCACCTTCTAAAGCTTCTTCTTCAGTTTCAAAGATTTCAAAGACTGTATCCATCATCGTCACTTCAAACACCAGTTTGGCTTCTGGATGTACATTACAGATGCGA
This sequence comes from [Scytonema hofmanni] UTEX 2349, assembly GCF_000582685.1. Taxonomy (GTDB): domain Bacteria; phylum Cyanobacteriota; class Cyanobacteriia; order Cyanobacteriales; family Nostocaceae; genus Hassallia; species Hassallia hofmanni. The sequence goes on along the minus strand of NZ_KK073769.1, from coordinate 573,681 downwards.
AAACTACCTTTTACTTTATCAGCATCGCGCATCCCCGCCACTAAAGATGTCAGACCAGAACTATCAATAAAATTCACCTGACCGAGATTAACAACTACATGACGACTCAGTTTGGAGATACATTCTTGTAACTTCAAGCGAAATTGCCAAGCTGTGGTAATATCTAGCCGACCGGATGGAGTTAAGACAATAACGGTATTGCCATCTTGAGTTGTGTAAGTTTTTTGATCTATATGAATCACGTTCGCCTCCCGTTGGCGCTTCTGTCAAATTGACATTAGCTGTATTTAGCTTTGGACTAGTAAGCCAAAATATCTTTTAAAAGTAATCTTTATCACCTTGCTACTGCGATCACAGTAGCAAGGTGATAGTGAAATAGTTGGCTCATTAATTGATAAAAAACCTCCAATGCTTATACTTGAGATTAACAAGCAACAGCCAAAACGTCATTTTTTTTGCTAAGTGCTTTCATGATAGTAGTTTAATTCAGCACTCACCACTTAGCACGCTTATTACTCAGCACTGTGGTTTGGTGTCCAATTTGCCCAATCTTGAGGTTTCAGGAAGGTTTCGTACAACTGGGCTTCGGGGGAGTTAGGTTCTGGCTGATAGCCGTATTCCCAGCGTACCAACGGAGGTAAAGACATGAGAATAGATTCGGTGCGTCCGTTGGTTTGCAGACCAAAAATAGTGCCTCGGTCATAAACCAAGTTAAATTCTACATACCGACCCCGACGATAAAGTTGAAAATTCCGTTGGCGATCGCCATATTCTGTTTTATGTCGCCGTTCCACAATTGGCACGTAAGATGGTAAAAATGCATTACCACAATCTTGCACAAAAGTAAATAATTCTTCCCAAGTGCGTGGTTCTAGCGCCCCTAACTGATTGCTGTAAATAGCCGCTTCATCATCCGGCTGGGGACCGCGATATAACTCACCTTCACCATGTTGGTAATCAAAAAATATACCACCTATACCCCGCGTTTCCCCACGGTGTTTCAAATAAAAATATTCATCACACCAGCGCTTAAACACTTGATAATACTCTGAGTGATGCTTATCACATGCAGATTTGATAGTTTGATGAAAATGTGCTGCATCTTCAGCGAACGGGTAATAAGGGGTTAAATCCACACCACCACCAAACCACCACACAGGACCTGCTTCAAAGTAACGATAATTTAGGTGAACGGTGGGTACATAAGGATTGCGAGGATGTAGCACCATTGAAGTACCGGTGGCATACCAGCGGTGTCCTTCTGCGTCTGGGCGTTGGGTTAAAATAGAGGGTGGTAGGTGATCTCCCCAAACTTCCGAAAAACCCACACCAGCTTGTTCAAATATTGCACCCTCACGCATCACACGCGATCGCCCTCCACCTCCTTCAGGACGTTCCCAACTATCTTGTTGGAACTTACCCACACCATCTACCTCTTCTAGGGTTTGAGTAATTTTGTCCTGCAAGTGTTTCATAAACTGACTCACCCTAGCCTTAGCGTCAGTTGGGGGTAAAGACTTAGATGATTCGGTTTGGCGATGAAGCGAGTTGGTCAACATCATAAATTCAGCAACCTAAAATTACAATTTCTAAAAAGCAACAAATCTCTCAACTTAAACATTGCAGGCAATACACGCCAAAAGAACCGACTTAAATCACAATTGCTTGTATAGCGTGACAGTCAAGCATTCACCTAGCAAACATGGGCATAACAAAGATATTGTCCCTCAAATGCGTATACGCTTGTATATTGACTAAGTTTTTTATGCTTAATTTATGTGAACATTTAAGTGTGATACCAAGTTGCGATTAAAAGATATTACTTTGATATTGTGTGTAGGGGCATAGGACGTACAAAAAAATAAACATACGGACTGGGGCATGGGGCATGGGGCATGGGGCATGGGGCATGGGGCATGGGGCATGGAAAGAATCGTATTTATTCACGCAGTTGCTTTATTGAATTTCTTTAATTCTCATTGCCCATTGCCCATTTCCCATTGCCCAATGCCCAATGCCCAATGCCCCAACCAGATGTTTAGCCAGGAAGAGGATTATAAAAATGCAAGTTTGGTTGTCCAAATTTATCCACCGCAAACGGCGTCTGTTTTGTGCTTCTCTGGTGCGAACGTATCGAGAAATTAGTTCTGCTTCACCAGACGAACTATGGCAAAAGGTAGTAGATTTAGCAGACGTTTCCTGGCATCCAATGCTCAAGAGTACCAATGTTCCCTACGGATTAGTACCCAAACCCGGATTGATTTATCAAGCGGTAACACGCTTGTCGCCGATTCCTATCCGAATTTTTGTGGAATGCGTCAATCCCAGAGAACTTTTAACTGTACGCGTGCTGGCAATTCCCGGCATAGAAGAACGAGTAACTTATCAACTAGAGTCCACAGTTTGTGGCACTTGTTTGTCTTATTCTGTCACCCTACGCGGTTGGTTATCGCCTCTGATTTGGTCGTTTTCCCGTCCCTATAGCGATCGCGTAGCCCGCGCTTTAGTTGATGCTGTAGAAAAGGCAGGATTGTCAGCAGGGAATTAGTGGGAATTTTCTTACATGGAAAATTACCAATGCCCAATGCCCAATGCCCAATGCCAACTAACAATACCTTCATAAAGTTAAGATGCAAGTAGATCATAAAAACTAGTTGCAAAGATTTATTACAGCGGCAAGGGTGAAAACACGATGTATGATGTCCTCGATTCTCAGTCGGTTCTAAATGTGCTGCGACCGGTGGAAGATCCAGAACTTCGCAAAAGCCTGGTAGAACTCAACATGATTCGCAACGTCAAAATTGACGGCGGCAAAGTAAGCTTCACTTTAGTATTAACAACACCCGCTTGTCCCCTACGTGAATTTATCGTCGAAGATTGCAAAAGAGCCGTTAAAAAACTGCCTGGTGTTACAGATATAGCTGTAGAAGTCACAGCAGAAACACCTCAGCAAAAAAGCTTACCCGACCGCACTGGCATTAGTGGTGTAAAAAACATTATCGCCATTTCTAGCGGCAAAGGTGGCGTAGGTAAAAGTACGGTAGCTGTGAATGTAGCGGTAGCGTTAGCACAAACCGGCGCAAAAGTCGGCTTACTCGATGCCGATATTTACGGACCTAACGATCCCACCATGCTAGGGCTGAGTGATGCCCAAATTACTGTCCGTCCTGGCGAAAAAGGCGAAATCCTGGAACCTGCTTTTAATCACGGCGTCAAGTTAGTTTCAATGGGCTTTTTGATTGACCGAGATCAACCCGTGATTTGGCGCGGACCAATGCTAAACGGAGTGATTCGCCAATTTCTCTATCAAGTGGAATGGGGAGAACTCGACTATTTGATTGTGGATATGCCACCAGGGACGGGGGATGCTCAGTTAACTTTGACACAATCTGTGCCAATGGCAGGGGCAGTAATTGTCACCACACCGCAAAACGTCGCTTTGTTAGATTCTCGTAAAGGCTTGCGAATGTTTCAGCAGATGAACGTGCCAGTTTTAGGGATAGTGGAAAATATGAGTTATTTTATACCCCCAGATATGCCAGATAAGCAGTATGACATCTTTGGTTCCGGTGGTGGTGAGAAAACTGCTGCCGAGTTGGGTGTGCCGTTGCTGGGGTGCGTACCCCTAGAAATTTGTACCAGAGTAGGGGGTGATAGCGGTGTGCCAATTGTTGTTGGACACCCAGATTCAGCTAGTGCAAAAGCATTGTATGCGATCGCCCTCACTATCGCTGGCAAAGTATCAGTTGCTGCCCTAACATAGAATTTAAATTTTCGTCTGGTTCCCCATCCGCAACCGGGGAATACAGATTTCAAGTGCTAATTAAATTTCAAATCTAAAACCTAAAGTCTAAAATCACACACACAATCAATGTTGTTAAAAAGGTCGCTCTCCAAAAAGTCAGTACCAAAAATTCGCTGGCAACAATGGGTTAAACCCTGGCAGCAATTAGACTGGCTGCTACTAGGCTTACCAATCGCCGTCACGCTATTTGGTGGCATTATGATCAAAAGTACCGAATTGAACCAAGGACTCACTGACTGGTGGTGGCACTGGCTCATGGGTGGCATTGGTACCGTAATAGCCCTGATCCTTGCCCGCATCCGTTACGAAAATCTGATTCAATTGCACTGGATAACTTATACAATAACCAATATCAGCTTAATCGCCGTTATGATAGCTGGTCAAAGCGCCAAAGGAGCACAACGGTGGCTTAGTATCGCTGGCATTCCCATACAACCCTCAGAATTTGCCAAAATAGGATTAATCATCACCTTAGCGGCTTTGTTACACAAGCGCAGCGCTTCTCAAATAGATAATGTTTTCCGTGCTTTGGCAATTACTCTCATTCCTTGGGCATTAGTATTTATACAACCTGATTTGGCAACATCACTGGTATTTGGAGCGATCGTTTTAGGGATGTTGTACTGGGCAAATGCTAACCCAGGCTGGTTAATACTGATGATTTCTCCCATCGTCGCTGCGATTCTCTTTAGTACACCTTGGCCCCTTTCAGCGCCGATAGTTTTGTTTGACCAACTATCTTTGGGACCTTTAGGATTAATTTGGTCAGTCGCGATGGGTGTATTAGGCTTTTTAACTCTCCCTTGGCGTCGATTTGGTATCAGCGGTATCAGTGCATGGGGTCTGAACATGCTAGGCGGCGAAATAGGTGTCTTCGTCTGGAACCATGTATTGAAAGATTATCAAAAAGGTCGGATCACCTCATTTCTCAATCCCGATGCCGACCCTCTCGGAACAGGATATCACCTAATTCAATCTCGCATTGCCATTGGTGCTGGGGGAATTTGGGGATGGGGACTAAATAAGGGTCCAATGACTCAACTAAATTTCGTTCCCGAACAGCATACAGACTTTATATTCTCTGCCGTAGGTGAAGAATTTGGTTTGATTGGTTGTTTGCTATTGCTGGCTGTCTTATGCTTTATTTGTCTGCGATTATTACATATTGCTCAAACCGCCAAAGATAATTTTGGTTCGTTGTTGGCTATTGGCGTTTTGTCGATGATCGTCTTTCAGGTGATTGTTAACGTGGGCATGACGGTTGGTTTAGCACCGGTGGCGGGGATTCCCCTACCTTGGATGAGTTACGGTCGTTCTGCCATGTTGAGCAACTTCATCGCTTTGGGACTAGTAGAATCAGTAGCAAATTTTCGTCACTCTAGGCAGAGATATTAGTTATGAGGATAGTGGTTAGTGGTTAGTGGTTAGTGGTTAGTGGTTAGTAGGTAAGAGTTATTTGGGACAACTAGCAACTATCCACCAACAACCATCCACCAACAACCATCCACCAACAACCATCCACCAACAACCATCCACCAACAACTATCCACCAACAACTATCCACCAACAACTATCCACCAACAGCTGACAAGTATTAAGCTATTAAAAGGAAACAAGCGAGGTTAAAATCATGATCCTGCCAGGAGCGACTGTTCGTGTCAAGAATCCCGCAGATACTTATTATCGCTTTGAAGGACTCGTGCAACGGGTGAGTGATGGTAAGGTAGCCGTATTGTTTGAAGGTGGTAACTGGGATAAGCTAGTTAGCTTTCGCCTCAGCGAATTGGATCTTGTAGAAACCACTGCCGGACGGAAAAAAGCGAAATAGACGGCGTGAAAATGAATGTAGAGACGCGTTCGCCCTTGGCGTTCCCGCAGGGTAATTTCGCGTCTCTACAAGGGTTCAGGTAACGCATCATTAATTTATGGAGATGTCTAATGGTCAAGAGTCAACAGTCCATAACATTTTGACTCTTGACTTTTGACTCTTGACTTATTAATACTATGCGCCTTCCTTTACCACAGTTTTCTTGTAGCGATCGCCACCCCAACCACATCGCCGAGGTGATCGAAACTACTACTACCGAATTTTTGGCACAGTGTCTCGAACCTGAAGATTTGAGCTTCCCACCCATGCCACCATTCGGTAGCTGGGTTTGTTCTGTGGATGAAGAATCAGGCAATCAAGTTTATGGGTTGGTGTATTATGCAACAACAATGCCCATAGATTCCGTACACAGAGCAAGAGCTTTAGGGTTGTCTTTGCAGGATTTGCGAGAGGAACAACCCCAGATATTCGCCATGCTGAAAACAGAATTTCGGGCGGCGATCGTCGGATTTGAACAGCCATCTGGTAGCATAAGTTCTAATAATCGGGTGTATCAATATCTACCACCGCGTCCGCCACAAATTCATCAAGCTGTTTATCGATGCGAACCAGAAGCGATCGTTAAATTCACCGAAGAGCTAGATTTTTTGCGGACATTGCTTTTTGTCAACGGTGCCCCAGTAGACTCATTAACCGCAGCTGCGATTAGAGAAGTGTACCAGTTACGCAAAGCCGATCGACAATGGTTAATCAAAGCCGGTAGAACCTTAAGTGTGCTGCTCAAAGACGATTACGATCGCTTGCGATTTATCCTCAGCCAAATTCACCCATAGGTAGTTAGCATACGCGATCGCCTCAACTTCTGTAAGTTAAATTTTCTCACTTTTTCATTTTCTCCAGGGTGGATGATTAATTTATTTTCACAGCGAACAATTGCCTTGGGGCAATTGTCGCTTCACCCTATGCGAACACACAAGTCCTACCTATGGAACTCATCTCCCAAGTTCTTGCATTAGAACCGACAAACCAAGTTCTTGGCAAGGAACCAATTGCTTCTTTTGCCATTTTATTACTGGTTATCTTAGTCGTACCCATTCTATTTGAGCGGCTAAGACTACCCGGATTAGTAGGTTTGGTTTTTTCGGGGGTAGTACTTGGTCCATCAGGTTGGAATGTATTTCAGCCTGATTCGCCAACTATCAATTTGCTATCAGATATCGGATTAGTATACTTGATGTTTGTTGCAGGTTTAGAAGTTGACTTAGAACAATTCCGTCGTCAAAAAAGTCGTTCTATTGGATTTGGTAGCTTTACCTTCTTTATCCCCCTAGGACTAGGAACATTAATCGGGCACATTTTTGGCTTTAGCGGCAATGCTTCGATATTAATTGGCTCTTTGTTAGCTTCCTACACTTTATTAGCATATCCCCTGATCAATCGCTTAGGAATAGTCAAAAATCAAGCCGTCACCGTCACCATTGGAGCCACAATTTTTACTAACATCGGCGCACTGCTGGTATTATCTTTGTGTATAGCCGTTCATGCTAGACAATTCACTTATTGGGGATTGATAAGTTTATTTAATTCCTTAATTATTTACTTAATCGTTGTATTAGTCGGCTTTTATTGGGCGGGGAAAGAATTTTTTCGACGATCTGGAGACGATGAGGGAAACCAATTTTTATTTGTATTGCTTTGCGTATTTATTGCCGCTGTTGGTGCTCAATTAATCGGAGTAGAAAAAATCGTTGGAGCCTTTTTAGCAGGTTTAGCAGTAAATGGGGTTCTCGCTTCTGGACCAGTCAAAGAAAAGGTAATGTTCGTTGGTAGCGTGCTGTTTATTCCTATTTTCTTTGTTCACCTTGGCTCATTAATTAATTTGCCGGCTGGCAACAACTTTAGCACGCTGAAGCTAACCCTATTTATTGTAATTGGTTTATTGTTGAGCAAATTTCTCGCCGCTTTTTTAGCGAAACTAGTTTACCGCTATAACTGGCAAGAAATGTTAATGATGTGGTCGCTGAGTTTACCCCAGGTGGGTGCGACATTAGCGGCAACATTAGTGGGATATCGAGCGGAGTTGTTACCGATATGGGTATTAAATAGTGTTGTTAGCTTAATGCTGGTGACATCAACCATCGGACCGTTGATTACCAGTCGGCTTGCTGCTGGTTTGGCTTCATCATCTGTTGAGGAGCACACAACTACAACACCAACATATCAAAATATAGAGAAAAAACGCAGTAATTTTACTATAGTCGTACCTGTTTACAATCCGCAAACTCAGCAATATTTAATTGAAATGGCGGCATTATTAGCGCGTCAGGAAAATGGTAGAATTATACCATTAGCGATCGCTACAGCGGCGGCTCACATGGATGCACCACAGTTAGAAATTTCTCTACAACGTAGTGAACGCTTACTTTCCAAAGCTACCGCTCAAAGTCAAGTATTAAGCGTAGAAGCAGAACCATTGCTGCGAATTGATGATGCTTTTGCTCAGGGGATCAGCAGAGCTGCTCGCGAACAAAAAGCTAGTTTAATTGTTATGGGTTGGGGCAAACGCACTGGACTGAGAGCGCGTTTATTTGGTAATGTGATTGACAGCGTTCTCTGGGCGTCTCATTGTCCCGTAGCGGTGACACGTTTAGTAGAATCACCGAGAAAAATTCAGCGAATTTTGGTGCCTGTAGAAAATCTGATGGCACCCTCATTGCAACCGGTTCAATTTGCCATCATGTTAGCAGAAGCAAATCAAGCGCAAGTTACCGTCTTGAATGTATGCGATCGCCGTACTAGTTCTAGTAAAATCGCTTCTAGGCGATCGCAACTTGGCTTATTAATATCTAAATTAGCTTTGCCCAATCCCCCAGAAGTTCAAATCATTGCCCATGAAAATGTTGCCCAAGCAATTTTACAGGCAGCACGATTATATGATTTAGTAGTGTTACCTTTTATACGCAATCGCACAAGTCCCGGTGGATTAGCCATTAGCGATGTCACTACCCAGTTAGCCAGACAACTCACCTGCTCTATCGTCATGCTTGGCGAACCAGAACGCAATCCCACAGCAGTTTTGCCTACAGCAGTTCCCAATACTACAGCTGCTGTGTAATGCGGCATGGGGCATGGGAAAACCCAAATACGCGATCGCTTCTTTTTATTCCCAATGCCCATTGCCCATTGCCCTTTTTTGTGTTTCAAAACTTTATATTTTTAAAGTCTTTGTAAAGTATTGCCGAAAAGCCCAGATTAGGCTATGAATGTTTGTTATTTTGCTAAGTGAATTGTGAAGTAATTTAGTGATTTAGTTACCCGTGGAAGTGCTTTATTTTGTTATCAGGCTGGGTACTCTAAAAACAGGCGCGATCGCATTTTGCAAAAATATGTAAGTAACTGGTAAACTATGAGAATTTTGGTGACAGGCGGTGCTGGATTTCTTGGTTCCCATCTGATCGACAGACTAATGGCTGAGGGGCATGAAGTTATCTGTTTGGACAATTTCTACACAGGTAATAAACAAAACATCTACAAATGGATGAATCATCCATACTTTGAACTCATCCGCCACGACATCACCGAACCAATTCGGTTAGAAGTGGATCAAATTTATCATCTGGCTTGTCCTGCTTCCCCAGTACATTACCAGTACAATCCAGTCAAAACAGTCAAAACCAACGTTATCGGGACGTTGAATATGCTGGGGTTGGCTAAACGTGTCAAAGCACGATTTTTCTTAGCTTCAACCAGCGAAGTGTACGGAGATCCAGAAATTCATCCGCAAACAGAAGAGTATAGAGGTAGCGTCAATCCCATCGGGCTGCGTTCATGCTACGACGAAGGCAAACGAATTGCGGAAACTTTAGCATTTGACTACTACAGACAAAATAAAGTTGATATCCGGGTTGTCCGTATTTTCAACACCTATGGTCCTCGGATGTTAGAAAATGATGGTCGGGTAGTAAGTAATTTTATCGTTCAGGCTTTGCGGGGCAATCCTTTAACAATATACGGGGATGGTTCCCAAACCCGTAGTTTCTGCTACGTTTCCGACTTGATCGAAGGATTTTTACGGTTGATGAAGAGTGATTACGTCGGTCCAGTAAATATAGGCAATCCTGGTGAATACACGATCTTAGAATTAGCTCAAGCCGTGCAGAACCTGATAAATCCGGATGCAGAAATAAAATTTGAGCCTTTGCCTTCCGACGATCCGCGTCGCCGTCGTCCCGATATTACCAAAGCAAAAACTTTGTTAGATTGGGAACCTACCGTTCCTCTGCAAGAGGGGTTAAAACTGACCATAGAAGATTTCCGCGATCGCATCAAAGGTAATCAATAGTCAACAGTCAACAGTCAGTAGTCAGTAGTCAAGGCATTTCTAGACTTTGGACTCTGGACTTTTGACTCTTGAAAACTTCTCTTTGACAACTAACCCCAAAAAACTAAGGAATTAATAAAATGCGTGTTTGTGTAATTGGTACTGGCTACGTTGGTTTGGTTACAGGCGCTTGCTTGGCTCATATTGGACATAATGTAATTTGTGTAGACAACAACGAAGAAAAAGTCAAGTTAATGAAGTCTGGACAGTCGCCAATTTTCGAGCCTGGACTCTCGGAAATTATGCACTCTGCCATTGAATCGGGTAATATTGAGTTCACAACTGACATCGGTGCAGGCGTTAGCCACGGGGAAATTTTGTTTATTGCAGTGGGAACACCACCCTTACCCACTGGTGAAAGTGATACCCGCTACGTTGAGGCTGTAGCCCGTAGTATTGGCGCAAATCTTAACGGTGGTTATAAGGTCATCGTCAACAAATCTACAGTACCTATTGGCTCAGGTGACTGGGTGCGGATGATTGTGATGGATGGGATTGCTGAACGCCAAAAAACATTAGTTCCCGCAGGTGGGGCTGGAAGTGAAGAGAAATTGCCTGAGTATACATCTCAGTTTGATGTACTCAGCAATCCAGAGTTTTTGCGTGAAGGTTCGGCAGTATACGACACCTTTAACCCCGATCGCATTGTCTTAGGTGGTAACTCTCCCAGAGCGATCGGCATGATGAAAGAATTGTATGCCCCAATTGTCGAGCGCAAGTTTGCTTCTGATAAATCTTTACCCCAAGTGCCTGTATTGGCAACAGATTTAAGCTCGGCAGAAATGATTAAATATGCTGCTAACGCTTTTCTAGCAACTAAGATTAGTTTTATTAACGAAGTTGCGAATATTTGCGATCGCGTTGGTGCTGATGTTACCCAAGTAGCAAAAGGTATCGGTTTAGATTCTCGCATTGGTAGCAAATTCTTGCAAGCTGGTATCGGCTGGGGTGGTTCTTGCTTCCCGAAAGATGTCTCTGCCTTAGTTCATACTGCTGATGACTACGGCTATGAAGCTCAACTGCTGAAAGCTGCCGTCAGCGTCAACGAACGTCAGCGCTTGATTGCTTTAGAAAAACTCCAACAAGCCCTGAAAATCCTCAAAGGCAAAACTGTCGGATTACTCGGTTTGACATTTAAACCTGATACCGACGATTTGCGCGACGCTCCCGCACTCAACTTGATTGAGCAGTTGAACCGACTCGGAGCCAAAGTTAAAGCATACGATCCAATTATTTCTCAAACCGGAATGCGTCATGGTCTTTCCGGCGTCTTGGTAGAAACCGACGCCGAACGCCTTGCAGATGGTTGTGATGCTTTAGTATTGGTAACTGAATGGCAACAGTTCAGCAATCTCGATTACGCCAAAATGGCAAAGTTGATGTCCCATCCGGTAATGATTGACGGTCGTAACTTCCTCGATCCGGAAACAATGGTACGGGCTGGATTCCAATATATAGGTGTTGGACGCTAAATCGATTTTACGTTTAATTAACACTAATAAAAACATCGCCAGCGTCGTAGAGACGTTCCCTCGGAACGTCTTTACATTTGTAAATCCCCCGTTGAAAAAATGGGGGATTTTATGTTATATCATGTCGGGTAGCTTGCGCGAAATTCATGAAGAACCCCACCCGCCTATGGCACCCTCCCCGCAGGCGGGGAGGGTTGGGGAGGGGTTCTTTTATTGTGGCTGTTTGACCGGACATGATATTATTGGTCATTTTTAATACTTCTGCCCCAGGAAAAATGATACAACAGACGGAAATTCGTAATTGCATCGCCATTAGTTTAGGAGCGATCGCTGGGGCTTTAAGTCGATATTATTTAACTTTATGGTTTAGCGATCGCTTTGGAGTCAGTTTTCCCTATGGTACTTTTTTTATTAATATCAGCGGTTGTTTGGCGATGGGATTTTTCACCACTTTTGCCTTAAATAATGTAACAATAATCTCTCCAGAAGTGCGTTTGTTAGTCGCTACAGGATTTTTAGGTGCTTACACAACTTTCTCAACTTACGGTTTAGATACAGTCGGTTTATTGCGTAATAGCACAATTTTAACAGCAACATTCTATTGGGCTGGCAGTGCAATACTAGGAATAATCAGCGTTCAGTTAGGCGTGATTTTAGCCCGATTGTGGCGATAAAATTATCCCTCTTTCAAATAACAACAAAATATAAGAGTTAGATCACACAATTTGAGCATAAGATAATCTCAGTCTGAGATTCTAATTGATCGTTAGCTTTAGAGGGAAAGCCATGCCTGTAAAAGCAGCCACAGAACACCTGATTGTTCTACGAGGTGTAAATAAATCTTATGGGCAACCCAACGGTCAGCAAATCGCAATTCTAGAAAATATTAGCCTAGAGTTGCGTCCAGGGGAAATAGTCGCTTTACTCGGACCTTCGGGTTCAGGGAAATCTACCTTGATGCGGATGATTGCTGGGTTAATTCCTGCAACTCAGGGTGAAGTTATATATCACAACCGTCCTTTGGTAGGCTTGAATCCAGGAGTCGCAATTGTTTTTCAAAGCTTTGCTCTTTATCCTTGGTTAACCGTATTAGAAAATGTGGAACTCGGTTTAAAGGCAAAAGGAACACAATCTGACTCTCGCCGAGAAAAGGCGCTGCGGATGATTGATATTATCGGTTTAGACGGATTTGAGAATGCTTATCCCAAAGAACTTTCTGGGGGAATGCGTCAGCGAGTTGGATTTGCTAGAGCTTTAGCCGTAGAACCAGAACTGTTATGCATGGATGAGCCATTTTCGGCTTTGGATGTGCTGACAGCAGAAAACTTGCGTTTTGAATTACTAGATTTGTGGTTAGAGCGAAAAATACCCACCCAAGCTATATTAATCGTCACCCACGGGATTGAAGAAGCGGTGATTTTGGCGGATCGGATTATTGTTTTAGGACGCAATCCGGGAAGAATACGAGCCGATTTACCTGTCACTTTACCTCATTACCGCGATCGCAAAAATCCCAACTTCCAAGCCTTAGTAGATCAAGTATATAAAATTCTCACAAATCCCGACCTAGATACAATTGAACCACCAGCCACTGCTACTACTTCTACCCCAGCAGTGGCAGAACCACCCAAAAATCAATCACTGCCCTCTGTGAGAATTGGCTCCATAGCTGGTCTTTTGGAACTTTTGGAAGATCGGAATGAAAGAGACCTGTACCGTTTAGGACAAGAATTGCAACTAGAGATAGATGATATTTTGCCAATTGTCGAAGCTGCAAAATTGATGAATTTTGTGGAATTGGTAGAAGGTGATATTAGCCTGACCCCAATCGCCGAAGAATTTATTGCTGGTGGAATCGACGAACGCAAACAAATAGTGCGATCGCAACTACTTGACAAAATTCGCCTCGTACAGCAAATTTATCGTCTTTTAGAAGCGAAACGCAATCAACGTATTCCCGAAGAACTGGTTTTGGATATTCTCGAAAATCACTTTAGCCCAGAAGAAGCCCAACGGCAACTAAACACTGCCATCGATTGGGGTCGTTATGCCGAGATATACAGCTACGACGAACCAGCCGGACAAATCTTTTTAGAACAAGTTGCGATGCTATCTGAAGTCTGAAGGATAAAGCATCAAGGTTGAAAAAAAGGGGGATAGGAAAATAATCATCTCCTTGTCCCCTTGTCCCCTTGCCCCCTTGTCCCCTCGTCTCCCCCTCTCCCCTCTCCCCCCTTAATATGACTCGCTCCCTCACTCCCGCAAATAAAACTCTGGGACGCCTCAATTGGACTTGGCAAGATGGATTGCTCATCTTGGCAGTCTTAGTATTAATTGTGGCAATTGTTAGAACCGCTTCGCAATTTAGCGGTGGTTTTCAACCAAATCTGACAGTTTCTACAGACATCAGTGCAATACCAGGTTATACGGCTCAAACGCTGCTCCGCATGAGTCTTGCTTACTTTTTATCTTTGATATTTACCCTAATTTATGCTTATACGGCATACCGATCGCGGATTGCAGCACTGATTTTAATTCCCTTGTTGGATATTTTACAATCAATTCCGGTGTTGTCCTTTTTACCAGGAGTGGTTCTGGCTCTAATTGCCTTGTTTCCAGGTCAGCGAATTGGTATAGAACTTGCCTCGATTCTGCTAATTTTTACTGGCATGACGTGGAACATGACTTTTAGTTTTCACCAGTCTTTATCGAGTATTCCCCAAGAGTTGTTAGAAGCAGCTCGCGTTTATCGGCTTAACCTCTGGCAACGCTTTTGGACATTGGAATTACCTGCTGGGGCAATTGGGTTGGTGTGGAATAGTGTGATGTCAGTGGCTGGGGGCTGGTTTTTTTTGATTGCGATTGAGTCGTTTACTTTAGGTGATAAAGATTTTCGCTTACCTGGGTTAGGTTCTTTTTTAGGAACCGCAGCTAGTCGGGGAGATTATAAAGCTATATTCTCAGGTTTGGCGGTGCTGGTTGGGGTGATTGTATTGATTGATTTTTTTGTGTGGCGTCCGCTGATAGCTTGGACAGAAAAGTTTAAGTTAGAGATGGTTGAAGCACAAAATGTACCGCAATCATGGGTGTTAGATATTATCAGGCGATCGCCTACTTTGCGAATGGTGAGCGATCGCGTTTTGCAACCACTACAAACAGCTTTAGACTACAGTTTAATTCAAGCGTTTCCGGTTCGCTCCCTACCAGTTAACCCCAAAGGAAACATCAAATTGTCTGGTTTCCTCAATTGGGTATTTATCAGCGGCTTTGCTTTAATTGTACTGTGGGGAACTTGGGAAGCCGCTTTGCTACTGCGAGTCATGAGTGCGGCTGATTGGCTGCAAGTCATGGGTGGGGCTGTGTCTACAGCTTTACGGGTAATTGTTGCCTTGGTATTATCTTTATTGTGGACTGTTCCTGTAGGAGTAGCGATCGGACGCAATCCTCGTCTAGCTCAAATATTGCAACCATTAGTGCAAATTGCGGCTTCGGTTCCGGCAACAGCTTTATTTCCCATTTTATTATTAGGGTTAACCCGAATTGCTGGCGGTTTAGAAATTGGCTCCATTGCTTTAATGATGTTGGGAACCATGTGGTATCTGCTATTTAATGTCATTGCTGGCGCCCAGTCAATTCCCGCAGACTTACTAGAAGCTGCTTGGGTATATAAACTTTCCCGCGTGCAACGTTGGCGGACTTTAATTTTACCTGCTATCTTCCCCTACCTAATTACAGGCATTATTACCGCTGTTGGCGGTGCATGGAATGCCAGTATAGTTAGTGAGTATGTCACATTTCAAGGACGGGTGATTACTACATCTGGACTTGGTGCAACGATTTCTCAAGCGACAACTTCGGGCAATTTCCCGTTACTTCTAGCAGCAACAGGGGTGATGTCTTTATTAGTTGTGCTGACAAATCGTCTAGTTTGGCGTCCTCTTTACAAGTTAGCGCAGGAAAAATATCAACTCTTGGTTTAACTTTTACAGCAGAAGTCCCTTCCCGCTCGTTCGCCGCTAGGCGTTCTCGCAGGGTAGAATACACCTATTAGACATCTGTTGAAAAAAAAGGGTTTCGGACAACGCATATTTAATTTCTACCAGATGTCTATTTAACTCGAACTAATGTCTGCACAGTTCAACATCCATTCCCGTCTTCCCTTGCTGTTGCAAAATCGAAGTTTCCACGTTTAGGATAAGCTTAAGTAAGTCGGCTGCTACTGTACCTCATAGCAGCCGGAAATGCTGTAAGTCTGTTATTTAAGATAAAAAACAGCTAGGTTTGCACATCTTATGCCTTCTCCCTTTGCGGGTATGAATCCCTATCTAGAACATCCTTCCCTGTGCGCGGGAATTCATCATCGGTTAATTACGGCGATCGCTAATGACCTCGCTCCTAAGCTTCGCCCGAAGTACATTGTGGCGATCGAGGAACGGATGTACGAGGTGAGTGGAGATACGGCTTTGCTTGTGGGTGTCCCCGATGTCTCAGTACAAAGTTCGCCATCTTTAACGCGATCGACTGAATCGAATCTGGCGATCGCTCCAACCCCCCAGCCCATTGAGGTGTTGCTACCTTTACCGGAGATTCTGACAGAAGCATACTTAGAAATTCGTGCCATAGAAACCGAGGAAGTTGTAACCATCATTGAGGTACTTTCTCCTAAAAATAAACAGGTGGGAATCGGACGGTTGCAATACGAAACAAAGCGGTTAAAGATTTTGGGTAGTGCAACTCATTTTGTGGAAATCGATTTGTTGCGTCAGGGAAATGCGATGGCAATGGTAGGAGATTTTGAGCAAAGTCATTATCGAATTGTGGTCAGCAAGAGCGAAACTCGTCCAAAAGCTCAACTTTATGGGTTTAATTTGCAAGATAGGATTCCTGAATTTCCAGTGCCGTTAAAGACTAATGAACTAGAACCAGCGATTGTTCTCAAGTCATTGCTAGATCAGATTTACGATCAGGGGAGTTATGACTTAAGGATTGATTACAGTCGTCCCCCAATTCCCGCTTTGTCAGAACTGGATATGGTTTGGCTGAATGAGAGATTACAACAGCAAAGATTAAGGTAGATCGCCACAACTGTCTAATCTTCCCCTGCCTCCCTATCCCCCTTGTCACATTCTCCTCTCAAGTGGCAACATCAGCGTGGGAAAATCATAATACGATCAGTAGAGAGGAAAATCCTATTAGTATGCACCTGAGTGAAATAACCCATCCAAACCAGCTACACGGCTTATCGATTAGGCAGTTGCAGCAAATTGCCCGTCAAATTCGGGATAAGCATCTCCAAACCGTAGCCGCAACTGGGGGACATCTGGGACCGGGGTTGGGTGTTGTAGAGTTAACACTAGGGCTTTATCAAACACTAGATTTAGATTGTGATAAAGTCATTTGGGATGTCGGACACCAAGCTTATCCCCATAAACTAATTACAGGGCGTTACGATAATTTCCACACCTTGCGACAAAAAGACGGAATTGCCGGTTATCTCAAGCGCGGTGAAAGTAAGTTTGACCATTTTGGCGCGGGACATGCTTCAACCAGTATCTCAGCCGCATTAGGTATGGCTTTAGCGCGAGATATCAAAGGCGAAAAATTTAAAGTTGTCGCCATTATCGGTGATGGCGCCCTAACTGGTGGTATGGCGTTAGAATGCATCAACCATGCTGGACACTTGCCCAAAACTAACTTGTTAGTTGTCCTCAACGACAACGAAATGTCAATTTCTCCTAACGTTGGAGCGATTCCTCGTTACCTCAACAAAATGCGTCTCAGTCCGCCGGTACAATTTATTAAAGATAACTTTGAGGAGCAAGTCAAGCAAATTCCCTTTGTTGGGGAATCTCTTTCACCGGAATTAGAACGCATCAAAGAAGGAATGAAACGGTTAGCCGTTCCCAAAGTTGGTGCAGTCTTTGAAGAACTCGGCTTTACCTACATGGGACCTGTAGACGGGCATAATTTAGAAGAATTAATCGCCACCTTTGAACAGGCACATAAAATGACCGGACCAGTTTTGGTGCATGTAGCGACAACTAAAGGCAAAGGTTATGAAATTGCCGAAAATGACCAAGTTGGCTACCATGCCCAAAATCCGTTTAACGTAGCCACAGGCAAAGCCATTCCTTCCAACAAGCCTAAACCCCCCGCTTATGCCAAAGTCTTTGCCCACACCTTAGTCAAACTCGCCGAACAAAACCCGAAAATTATCGGTATCACGGCAGCGATGGCTACAGGAACAGGTTTAGACAAACTTCAAGCAAAATTGCCCGATCAATATATTGATGTGGGTATCGCCGAACAACATGCCGTTACCATGTCAGCAGGACTCGCAGCAGAAGGTATACGCCCTGTGGTTGCCATTTATTCTACCTTTTTGCAACGTGCCTTCGACCAGATAATTCACGATGTCTGCATCCAAAACTTGCCCGTGTTCTTCTGCATGGATCGGGCAGGAATTGTCGGTGCTGATGGTCCAACGCACCAAGGTATGTATGATATCGCTTATCTGCGTTGCATTCCTAATATCGTGGTGATGGCACCCAAAGATGAAGCGGAATTGCAACGGATGGTGGTGACTGGGATTAATCATACCTCAGGACCGATCGCTATGCGGACTCCTCGTGGTAATGGTTATGGTGTCCCCTTGATGGAAGAAGGCTGGGAACCTGTGGAAATCGGCAAAGGCGAAATTCTCCGCAATGGCGATGATGTGTTGTTAGTAGGTTACGGCACAATGGTTTACCCAGCGATGCAAGTTGCCGAGATTCTCAACGAACACGGAATACAAGCTACTGTGATCAATGCTCGTTTTGTCAAGCCCTTGGATACAGAATTAATTTTACCTTTGGCGAAAAAAATCGGTCGCGTTGTCACTTTAGAGGAAGGTTGTTTG
Organism: [Scytonema hofmanni] UTEX 2349; assembly: GCF_000582685.1. GTDB lineage: Bacteria > Cyanobacteriota > Cyanobacteriia > Cyanobacteriales > Nostocaceae > Hassallia > Hassallia hofmanni. The sequence continues at coordinate 555,294 of NZ_KK073769.1, read as the reverse complement.
ATGGGTGGTTTCGGTTCAGCTGTAGCAGAAGCGCTGTTAGATGCTGATATTGTGGTTAGAGTGAAGCGAATTGGTGTACCAGATGTTTTGGTAGATCATGCCGAACCGAATGAATCTAAGGCTTCCTTAGGTTTAACTAGTCCGCAAATGGCGGAAACGGTGATGCAAGCTTTCTTTAGTAAGCAACCATCATCTGTTGTTTAGTTAATTCGGCGTTGCTGATTGATGGGATGTCCGCCAAATTACCCATAATAAAAGAACCCCACCCCCAACCCCTCCCCGCAAGCGGGGAGGGGAGACAAAGCAAAGCTTTGGCGGGGTGGGGTTCTCCGGGTTTAGTAAGTAATAAGCGCGGACATTATATGATGGGATGAATTTTGGTGTAGAGATGTTGCACATGCAATGTCTCTACAATGTAAAGAGTAAAGACGTTCCGGCGGAACGTCTAATCAAGGGTTTCGGGCAACGCATAATTATTTTCTGGAGATATCCATTAGACATCTCCAGAAAAGAGCAAAGACGTTCCGGCAGAACGTCTAATCAAGGGTTTCGGGCAACGCATAATTAAATTAGGTCGATGTCCATTTAATTACCTTCACCAATGGCAATAAAATTAAACGCAGACTTTTCTTTCGTAACTGCCAGTTCAGGAGAGCTTCCCCCTGATTGTTGCTTAATTCCCAAATCGAAAATATTAACTTGAGCTTGGTTTGGGGTTATATCCTTAACAATAATTTGATTATCAGCACCCCAATCCTTTAAAGTAGCTACTACACTGGGAGGTTCGTTAAAAGGTTCGTTAAAAGTAATTGCATAGGTTCCTGTATCCACTGATTGAACTTCAAACCCTTGTCCACTTTGTTTTTTTCCGTCTTCGTTAACTGTTCCGTAAATAATTTTTTGGGTCATTTTTTTTACCTTTTTCAAATGAAAGTTTACATCAACTTGCCAAACTTGAATTTGGCGATGGTCGAGTTCTATTCAGGCTTTAAACCTCGGTTTTGCGTCGTTTACTCGCCCGGAAATATTTGCTAAAATTAGAACATATTCAGAAATTTAAATCAAGGTGTCGCTAATGCGGTTTGACTAAATCGCTCAAGTCAAGCAAAAATTTATATTATTAAGTCTTAAGTAAGGCTATGATATTTTTGGCAAATTTGTTGCCGTAGTTTAAGTATTTAATGCCCTTTTATTAAACTAATGATTTTTATGATACCTTCCACAAACCAGGTTTATCCCGTTATTTGGCACAACGACTCGGTGTCACTTATTGACCAAACCCGCTTACCGAATGAGTATGCTGTTGTCGAGATTCACCGGAGTGAAGACATGGCGCGGGCAATTAAAACTATGATAGTTCGGGGTGCGCCGGCAATTGGTGTAGCAGCAGCCTATGGGATGTATCTTGGTGCGAGGGAAATTGAAACTAGCGATCGCACTCAATTTTTCGATTCTTTGGAAAAAGTCGCTCAAATTTTGGCTGCTACTCGTCCAACTGCGGTAAATCTATTTTGGGCAATTTCCCGCATGAAGAAAGTTGCTTACCAAACTGTCGGTTCTGTAGAAGACATCAAAAAAATCCTTTTGCAAACTGCCCAAGCTATCAATGCAGAAGATTTGCAGACTTGTCAGGCGATCGGTGATAATGGCTTAAAAGTCTTACCCGCTACCCCAGAAAAGTTAACAATTCACACTCACTGCAACGCTGGAGCTTTAGCCACTGCTGGTTATGGTACAGCATTGGGTGTAGTCCGTTCCGCATGGCGTGAAGGACGTTTAGAGCGCGTTTTTGCCGACGAAACCCGTCCCAGATTGCAAGGTGCAAAACTCACCGCTTGGGAATGTGTGCAAGAAGGCATTCCGGTTACGGTAATTACTGATGGGATGGCGGCTCATTGCATGAAGCAAGGCTTGATTCACGCTGTAGTTGTGGGTGCTGACAGAATTGCTGCGAATGGGGATGCGGCTAATAAAATTGGGACGTATAGTTTAGCACTTGTTGCAAAGGCACATAATATTCCCTTTTTCGTTGCGGCGCCACTTTCTACCGTTGATTTTGAATTACCTGATGGTAGCGAAATCCCCATTGAGGAACGCGATGCAAGCGAAATATATCAAGTTGGTGAAACCATACTTACACCAACTGGGGCAGAATTTTATAACCCAGCTTTTGATGTGACTCCAGCAGAATTAATTACAGCAATTATCACCGAACATGGTGCATTTGCTCCTGGGGAGTTACAAAAGTTCAAAGAAAAGCAAGTGGTTTAAAGAGTTTATACCAATTATATGTGAGGTTGCACATAACGCCCGCAGGCTGGAAGCCTGGGGCTATACGAACGTTCGCGCAGCGTCCCGAAGGGAAGCCCACCTGCGTGGGCTAATTATAGCAAATCACGCATACTCAGGATTTACGCGCGAACTATGTATTTCCGTCATTGCGACGCAAGGAAGCAATCTCAAAGTCTTGTTTTTTGGTAATGAGTGCGTAAGTCCTAATACTGTAAAGACGTTCCGGCGGAACGTCTCTACGATGGTTGCGACGTTTTTGTTACGAGACGTTTCAGCGTGAGAAAGTGTTTGCGATGGGTTGATTGTGTAAGCAATTTGCTGATATTCTTCCGATTTTTATCCCACACTGCATAAATTGATGTTGTTTAGACCTATCAGAATATAGAAAGTAAGCTAATTTTGCGTTTTGAACCAAAATACTTGTGTTCTGAACCAAACGACTTGTTTTCTGAACCAAACGACTTGTGTTCTGAACCAAACGACTTGTTTTCTGAACCAAACGACTTGTTTTCCG
>NZ_KK073769.1:506906-552388 GCF_000582685.1 [Scytonema hofmanni] UTEX 2349 | reverse complement strand
AAACGACTTGTGTTCTGAACCAAACGACTTGTTTTCTGAACCAAACGACTTGTGTTCTGAACCAAACGACTTGTTTTCTGAACCAAACGACTTACATTTAAAAACGGCTACGATTTTAGGCAAAACTGTACTTAATATCAACCGAGAATAAAGGATCATGAGCCAGTCTAATGTCATTCGCATTCTGATTGCTGACGATCATCCGATTCTAGGACAAGCTTTAAAAATGTTTCTCGAATGTGAACCAGATATCACCGTGGTGGGCTATGCTAGCGATGGGCGAAAAGCCTTAGAACTTTTCCGCAAACATCAGCCGGATATGGCAGTGATGGATTTGCAAATGCCGAAGATGGGAGGTGCTGATGCGATCGCCGAAGGCGGGTCTTCGACCATCGCAGCTATTTGTGCTAAATTTAAACATGCCCGAATCGTTGTGTTAACTGGCTTTGATGGTGATGAAGATATCTATCGTGGACTGCGAGCTGGTGCAAAGGGCTATATTCTCAAGCAGGCTGAACCGAAGGAACTTTTGGATGCGATTCGCACCGTTTATAAAGGTCAAAAGTACATTCCGCCCAGTATAGCAGCCAAACTAGCCGAGCGAATGGGTAGCCCGGAATTGAGCGATCGCGAGTTGGAAGTGCTGCGTTTGATCGCAAAGGGCAAGAATAACCAGCAGATTAGCGCTGCTCTAAATATTGTTGAGAGTACAGTCAGGTTTCATGCCAATAATATTTTCAGCAAATTGAATGCAAGCGATCGGACTCAAGCGCTAGTCACTGCACTGAATCGCGGGATTGTCAGGCTGTAGTTTGCAGCTTATCGACCTCACATTTTGATAGGTTTAAAACCAACATTTAGCTAGTGACAAAGTTGAGCTAATTTTTTATGATCAGGATATTCACTTAAATTTGGTTTGTACAGCTGTTTAGTTTATCTAATTTGGCTGAAGAGGAGTCTCTACATATGACCATAGATGAAAACAATTCTCAAGGCTTTGATGTAACTTTGGAACCACAATCTCCTAATATCCCACTTATTAAAACAGTCGATCAAATATTTACTAGCATCAAATACCTTAACTCTCATGCAACGTCCAGAAAGGAGGTTCTTACCTTTCAAAACGTAAAAAATTATTTTAAAACACAAACTCCTAAGGTCTTTGGCATTAAGAAAGCTGCAATATATAAGGAAAAACATCCTCAAGGCTACATGATTGGACTCTTTTTTATCAATAGTCATGATGAGATAGCTACAGACGAAAAGGGCGAGGCTTACGGACGCATAATACTTGCTAATAGCCTTGATGAGGATCTTAAGAAGATACTTTCCGATACAAACTTTGTAATTCTTAAGTAGAAGTATAAAACACGTTCTTGAGGTTTGAATTATGCCAGAACCATTGACTATTTTAGCTTCTATCGCCCTCGGTGCTCTTCTTACGATGGGTATTGTTGGGGCAATTGCCATAGTTGTTTACATAATAGTTAAGGTAATTGACTTAATAAAATGGTTTAGAGATAAAAAGAAAGAAAGAATAAGTGGGGAGCAGAAAAATTTAATTCACGGAAGTGTGGGAGCCAGGATCAAAGATGGGAAGGTCAAGGAGATAGACTGCAATCTTTTCAACGAAAAAGAAGAAGAATATCAGATGGTTCAGTTTACATATGACCGGGAAAAGGACGAAATTGTCGATCTAAGAGCTGTTACGGCTAAATATGTAGATAGTGAACTAGAAGAGGCACACAGAGGTGGCGAAACTGTGGTGTACACAAATGTTTAAGAAGATATTTTTTTGCTCAGTTGATTCAGGTGATTCTATTAGGAGGAACATTGAAGTGAACAGTTCAGGTCAAAATTCAGGATTTAAACCAATCATTGGAATTTTTAGTGAGTTCTGGGTTTTTACAGGCGTTTTCATTGGTGGAGTTGCCGCCCTTTTATTTATTGTCCTGCCCTTACTAAAGGGTAATAGAAAGACTCATAAGAATGAATCGCAAAGAGATAATACAACCAGCTTAGTTTGGGGAGATTTATCACAGGCTTTTACTGAAGAAGTAGAATTTCTGAGTACTGAAGAGCTTCTGAACTGGTTTTACACTAGAAGAGCAGTGAAAAAATCTAATGAAAATATTGTTGCATTTTCTACAGCTGGTTCAATCGTTTCAGGTAAGTTTAGCGATGTTATTAGGAATGAAGCCGAAGAAAAATACTACATAACTCAAGGTTTTTACAACAAGATAAACGATGAGGTATTAGAGTTCCGAGTCATCAAGGCTGCAAATATAGATGATAGTTTGCTTCGTAATCATCAAGATGGATCTGTCAATTTATATAAATAACTTTTCGCCAAACTTTTTTGGTCAAAAAGTTATTGATAATTCTGAAGCTGAATGAAACATGATGAGTGATATATACCTATTCGGTTTACCCAAGTTTAAGGACAAGATTGATAGTTCAAACTTCCAATACAAACTCAAGTCTGCGGCAAAAAATGTATTTGAAGAATTCAGCATCACTGAAGCTAAAATCTTGATTTCTACTGATAAAAATATCGAGACTATTAATGAATCTAGTAAAGCAGCAAGTAGAGCAAATAGAGATAGTGATGAGTTAACACTTGAGCAAAGAGCGTTGCAGTATAATGCTCAAGCTCCCTTTTATAATTTTAATTTCCTCATAATATCTGAAGAAGTTAGGCAGAACTTATTATCGGCAATAGCACGCATTAAACTTAGTGCAAAAATCTTTGATGAATGGGACCTTAAGTCAATTGAACCTTTCCCAAGGACATGTTTAAATTTATATGGAGAATCCGGGACAGGAAAAACTACTGCTGCCCATGCAATAGCAAGCCACATGAATAAACCAATTATTCTAGCTAGCTATGCCCAAATCGAAAGTAAGTTTCATGGTGATGGTCCTAAAAATGTTGATGCTTTGTTTTATGCCGCCGAGCGTGATAATGCAGTTCTTTTTATAGATGAGGCTGATTCTCTTTTATCTAAACGATTAACTGATGTTACTCAAGGTTCAGAGCAAGCGATAAACTCCATGCGAAGTCAACTTTTGATTTCTTTAGAGAAGTTCTCAGGAGTTGTTGTTTTTGCTACCAATTTAGTGGAAAATTATGATTCTGCATTTGAATCGAGAGTGTTATCAATTAAGTTTGAGTTACCTGGTGTAGAAGAGAGAAAACAACTTTGGATTAAGCATCTTCCACGTAAGTTACCTCTTGAAAGAGGAAGAGATGTATTAATTGAGTCGCTTTCAGAATATGAGTTGTCTGGAAGAGAGATCAAGAATTCAATACTTGAAGCCGCTTCCTATGCTGCACTACAAGGACGAGAGTATATTACTCATGATATTCTTGTTAACGCAATTAAACTAATTCAGAAATCCAGGATAAAAAAACAGCCAATCAATATTTCTGAAAAAGTAAGGGAAGATGTACATAGGTACGCCAAACAAAATTTCTCTACTTTACCAGTTACCTCAGACTAACCCAACAACAAGTGAAGCCGTTTGCGATCGCACTCCAAATATTCATACTCTCGGTTCATGCGATCGCACTTGGTTGTGATAGATTTAAAACAGGCGATGTCTACGACGGGATACGCCTACGCACTCCAAATATTCATACTCTGGCTTCATGCGATCGCGCTTCTGTGGTGATAGGTTTAAAGCAGGTGATCGCGTAAGTGCGAATAATCATACTCTCGTTTCATGCGATCGCACTTGGTGATGATAGATTTAAAACAGGCGATCGCACTTGTGGTGATAGGTTTAAAACAGGCGATCGCACTTATGGTGATAAGTTTAAAGCAGGCGTTCGCACTCTTTATATTCATACTCTCGTTTCATGCGATCGCACTTGGTGGTGATAGATTTAAAGTATGCGATCGCATCTAAAACTTTACTACGAGCGATCGCACTTATGATGACAGGTTTAAAGCAGGCGATCGCACTTGGTGGTGATAGGGTTAAAGTATGCGATCGCACTTTTTTGAACAATTACGAATTACAAAATCGGTTTTAGATAGACAGAATCTGAATAAACTCATCTAAAGAACCAACAGCGATCGCCGCATCCATTAAACTTTCTAATTGTTCTAAACTCCCACCCTCAAGTCTTGCTTGTAATGGTTGAGGAATTTCGCCAAAACGCAGTTGCAATACCCGCATTAACTGCCGTCGCGCACCCTGCTGAATACCTCTTTGCTCAATTTCCTGATACCAAGGCGATTCTCGCAATACTGCCATGTCCCACCTCATAATTTGTTGCACTAAAGGCGTATCTAATACAAAACTAGCAAAAAATGCTAGCAATGGTTCTAACTGATTGAATTGCTCATCAGCTCGCAGTTGCTGTAACGCTCGTTGTACAACTGATGTTTCTGAACCTCCTCGCAAGATCGGCACAAACGGTAATAACGAGGGTAGTGGTTGGCTAAACACAATTTCTGCATCTACTTCCCACAAGTTAATCACCCGATAATCTTGAATAGCTCGTAATCCCAAAAATTCTTCTTCGTAACTACTGACAACTGTTATGGTAGATGGGGGTGGCAAGATGTTGACCAGTACTGGATACGTTGGCAGTCGATATCGCTCTTGTGCTAAAGCTGCATAAGCTCTCATTCGTAGAGGCATGTGTGTTGTGTAACGTAACTGCAACTCGTTGAGAATCAAAAAATCCCCATAGGTGCTGCTGTATGCTTTCACCAAAACATCTGTTTCTCGACTAATCCACTGAAACTCAGAAGCCAAAATTTCTTTAGCTACGACATCAGGACGCTGTGTTACCCATTGCACCCAAGCATCGGGAGCTAGGCTAATTAGTCGCTTACTACCAGTATCTGCTGCTTTTGCCACAGGATGATTGCTAATTGTAAGAGTTATCACTATTACATCATAATATTGCGTGACAATCAGACTCATCAATAGAAGCGCGATCGCTTCATAGCGTAATTACAGGTTATTGCTGCCAAAATTGCTATAATCATACTCTCCATTCATGCGATCGCACTTAGTGATGATAGATTTAAAACAAGCGATCGTATCTAATACTTTACTACAAGCGATCGCACTTGATGATGATAGGATTAAAACAGGCGATCGCACTCCAAATATTCATACTCTCGTTTCATGCGATCGCACATCTGATGATAGATTTAAAACAGGCGATCGCACTTTTGATAATAGATTTAAAACAGGCGATCGCACTCCAAATATTCATACTCTCGTTTCATGCGATCGCAACTCAAGTAACCTCCATAGTTTCATTTAAACGGATTCACAATTTCTAATTGACCAGCTACTATTAACCCATCTTGCATATCTTCAGAATAAAGAATACTTGCTCTTGCGGACAGCGCACAAGCAAAAATTAATCCATCCCAAAAAGAAAAATTATATCGACTGCGGATATCCGATGCAGATTCAAAAATATTCAAGTTAAACTCTACCACAGTACAGCGACGGTAAAGCGACTGAATCACAGCTTTGATTTGCTCTTCGTTAAAAGCTGCTTTTTTCAGCAAATTAGCACAAACCTCATTAACAACCTGTGTACTGATAATTATTCCTTCATTTGACGTAATTGAAATATAGGACTAATATTTGATTTTTGAAAAAGCTCCGTACATCTGAAGAGTGGGAAAATCAAAGGTAGTGTGACGGATAAACCATTCAAACATCCATTTTAAATGAGAGAATGAAGGGAGCAAAGCACAAAAACGTCGAACCCAGGTTTTGGCTTGCAACCAAACATCCTCAATGGGGTTTTGTACCGGACAATTGGGAGCAAAACGAACGCAGTGTATTTTCCACTGGTCAGTTGAAAGTCCTTTGTTCACTTCATTCAAGAAATTTTTAATTTCTTGAGAACGATGGTAACTAGCTCCATCCCAAAAAATTAATAATTGCTGATTAGGAGACTCATCTAGCAAATAACGTAGATAATCAATCGTATTTTTGGAATTTCCAGCATCATAGGTTTTAAGTATTAATTCTCCTTGAAGATAGTCAATTGCTCCATAATATGTTTGTTTCTCTCGCTCATTGACCACTGGAACCATAATTTCTTGGTCTGTTTTACCCCATATATAACCACTTAAGTCTCCCCACATTAAATGACATTCATCAATCAGTAACGCTCTTAATTTACCTGTTTCAATTTCACTACGATTGTTTTCCAACAATGTTTCAATCTCTTTTTTTTTTGCATAAACAGCATCTGGGTCAGCTTTTGGGTTTAATTTTGTGGTTTTCTTCCAACTGATTCCTGCTGCTTTAAACAAATCGTAGTAACTTTTTTTCGTTTCGTAAACTACATCATATTCAAAAGCTAGTTTATACTCTAATTCTCCTATTTCCCAATAATCCTTTGTTTGAAGCCAACTCAATACTTCCTCTCGCTGCTCAGTACTCAAATAGCTTTTTCTTCCTTTATAATTTAGTCTTAGACCATCAATTCCATTATCCTCATATACTTGTTTCCAACCTGTTATCGAACCAAGTGAAACGCCAAGAATTCTCTGGATTTCCTCATATAAGTAACCTTGATAAACCAGCTTTACTGCTAACCCTTTTCTCACTTCACGGGCATTTATATTTTGAACTATAAATTCCTCTAGTTCTGCGATCGCCTGCTGTAAGTGCTGATTCATCATCGTTCCTCATTATACTTATCACTCATCTCCGTATTATCTCTTAGTTTTTTTCAAAAATCAAATATGATTCCTATAAGTGTCTACGCACTTATGATGATAGAATTAAAATAAGCGATCGCATTCCTCAAATTGGCTGACAATTAGGCGATCGCTTCTCAGTTTTATTCTTCAGGCTTTGCTAATAATTCGAGTTAATGCTGGTTTTGCAACCAAACTGCCAAGTCGGATATTTCTGAAAAGTCAAACAGCGCATCGCTTAAATCATCTAGCTGGTTAATCGACAGTGCTTGAAGCTGTTGCTGTAATTGCAAAGAAATTGTGCCAAATCGCCGTGAAAGTTGGCGAGTTAAGGTTTGTAGCTTTCCTTTCTTAGCACCTTTTTCTAGTATTTCTTGATAAATTGGTGACTCTTCCATTAGTTCCTCCCTGAAATACTGGCGAATTAATTGTTTATCAAACTTTAAGGAAGCTAGTACTTCCACGCAAGCTGTGATGTTTTGCTGTTGTTCTGGTTCTTCGATTTTATCTATTTCTACAGCAACTTGTTCTAGCAAACCTGAATAAGGTGGATCTGTAGAAGCCAAAACTGCTAACGGCAGCAGTGCAGGGTTAGCCAGAAGCGGTTGCGGGTCTTGCTCCCACAAACGTATAATTCTATATTCATGTCTTGTATTCCCAACTGCAAGCTGATTGATGTAAACAGCAGGGGAATCTGTTTGTTTTAGGAAAATGACTACTTGTTGAATGGGACATTCGTATTTTCGATATATTCTCAACCAGTAATCTAACATTCTCGCAGGGAGAGATGGTTTTGATTTAGGAACAGTTTGAAACTCCAAATGAAGGATGCTGCCTAGTTCTGGTAGTTGGAATAAAGCATCAGAACGGATTGGTTCTACACTTAATTCTGTGGGTAAAACCTGAATATTTGTTTCTTGAGAGTTAAGCAACCACTGTACAAAAGGTAATGGATACTCAGATGTCAAAAATCGGCAGATGCTGTCGTATGCCAAGGATATTTATTTAAATAAATGGATTTAATGTAGATATACCACAAAGAATCAAAATCCTTAATATTTCTAGTAACAAGGGTGATGGAATGAATTTTACCTATTTCTGCAATAATTCTCACAGAAGCGCGATCGCACTTGTGATGATAGATTTAAAACAGGCGATGTCTACGACGGGCTACGCCTACGCACTCCAAATATTCATACTCTCGTTTCATGCGATCGCACGGGAGTGATGATAGATTTAAAGCAGGCGAGCGCACTCCTCAAATTGGGTGACAATTAGGCGATCGCTTCTCAATTTTCTTCTTCAAGCAAAAAGGGAGTAATCAATCAGGAACGACAACTTTCTGAGAATTCTGATGATTAATTGACCATCGGTGGTCAACTTCCTTAGAGGAAAACTGGCAAATTTCTTCTAGGTGTTTTTGTTGTGCCGCAGCTTTACGGAGTGTAATAATTAGCTGATTCACCTGATGCCGTAGTTCTGGGTTTTGACCGACTGCTAACATAGTTTGTCTTTCTAAAAGTTGCAGTATTAGTTCGTAGTGGATAGGTGAAGGCAAAGGAATTTGCTCCATAAAGTTAATCTGATATGTAATATTTGGGATTTACTATTAGTCTGAGATTTTTCTTTGATAAATGAATTTTTACATAGCGAAGAACTATTTAGTTAAAACCTAGATTTTGCGTTCTAAAGGTATCCTCTATTACTCATTGACGAATCGCCTTTTATGTGCGTAACCTCATGTAATTTTTATTTCACAAAAGCTTATGTAATAATTGAGCGATCGCTAATTCTATATCTGCTTGTTTTATCAAAGATTCTCCTATAAGTACAGCAGATGCGCCTGCTGTTGCCACTAAATTTAAATCCGAAGTGTTATGTAATCCTGACTCGCTGACAACTAAAATATTTCGTTCTTGCAATTGGCTACCTCTTGCTGTTAGCAGTTGACAAGTAGTTTGCAAGTCAACAGAGAAATTTTCTAAGTTGCGATTATTAATTCCTACTAAAGATACATCATCTAAAGCTAACACACGGTCAAGTTCGGCTAAAGTGTGGACTTCAATTAAAGCTGCAATTTTCAGGGATTTAGCAATTTTGACAAAGTATTGCAAATCTTGATCGCTAAGTATAGCGGCAATTAACAAGACGGCATCAGCACCTTTAACACGCGCTAAAAACATTTGGTAGGGATAGATGACAAAATCCTTACACAGTAGGGGCAAATCTACGGTGGCGCGAATGGCAGCTAAGTTATCAAAGCTACCTTGAAAGAACTTTACATCGGTAAGGACAGAAAGACAACTCGCACCGCCTCGCTGATATTGAAGGGCGATCGCTACTGGGTCAAAATCTTCTCTGAAAACTCCTTTACTAGGAGAAGCTTTTTTAACTTCCGCAATCAACGCAGGCTTTGTTTTACCTTGTCGCAAAGCGGCGATAAAATCGCGGGTTGGGGGTGCAGCAAGGGCTTGGCGCTGCAATTCGCTTAAAGACAGCTTTTCGCGCATTTGCTCAACTTCTGTCTCTTTCTGCCAGACAATTTCCTCCAAAATGTTGTTTGGTGCAGCATCAAAAATGGCAGATTGAAAGCGCAATACAGATACATCAATAGCTCGATTCGGATTAAGACGACGGATTTGCATAATTTTAGGGCAATGGGCAATTGTTTAATGGGCATGGGGCATGGGGCAATGGGCATGGGGCAGTAGGCAGTGGGCAATGGAGTAAGCTCTTGACTATTGACTCTTGCTCCTTGTGACTCTTGACTCCCCATGCCCCATGCTCAATCCTAGCTAACTGCTCGTTTATAAGCTTCATCCAGCACTTCGGAAAGTGTGGGATGTGCGTGAACTAAATGAGCGAGGGTTTGGACAGATTGGCGATTGGCGATCGCAGCTGATGCTTCGTGGATTAAATCACTAGCGTGCATTCCGAAAATGTGAACGCCCAAAACTTCACCTGTGTCTTGACGATACACCACTTTTGCTATACCATCAGCTTCACCTTCTGCCAGCGCTTTGGAATTTCCTTTAAAGTAAGTCCGCGCTGTTCCCACTTCAAAACCGGATTCTTTACCTAAATCCTGGGCTGCTGTTTCCGTCATTCCCACATAGCTGATTTCTGGGTGGGTGAATGCTGCCGCCGGTATACTGCGATAGTCAATTTCTCGATGTTTGCCACAGATATTATCTACCGCCACGATACCTTGAGCCGAAGCTGCGTGTGCTAACATCATTTTGCCGTTGGCATCACCAATTGCCCACAAATGCGGCACTATCTCACCTGCTGACAGTACAGCCATGCTGTCGTTGACGGGGATAAAGTTGCGCCGATCTAGTTCCACACCAACAGACTCTAAACCAAGATTTTGCGTAGCGGGGATGCGTCCCGTGGCAACTAAACAAGCATCCACTTCAATGACATCTACATCTTCTTTGGTTTTGAAATCTGCTAACTCAATTACTACAGGTGAACCGGGAATGATTTTTTTGGCGTATATTCCCACTTTGGTTTCGATGTCGCGGGAAGTAATTAGCACTCGTTCTGCAAGTTTGGCGATGTCGCGGTCAAATCCTGGCATTAACTGGTTCAGGGCTTCAATCATGGTGATTTCACTGCCCAAAGCTGAGTATATATCAGAAAATTCCAAACCGATATAGCCACTGCCAATAATTGCTATCCAATCGGGTAGAGATTCTAACTTTACGCCTTGGTCGCTGGTAAAGACAGTTTTGCCGTCTACTTCTATGCCTGGAGGTACAAAGGGAATCGAGCCTGGTGAAAGTATGATGTCTTTAGCAGTGATGGTTTTGTCACCGCTATCTGTAGTCACAGTGACTTTTTGGGTTCCGGCTAGTTTTCCCCAACCCCGAATGATATCAACTTTCAGGCGTTGAAGGCTGTTGGTTAAATCGCCTTGGATTTTGGATACGAGATTGTCAGCATGATTAGCGATCGCTTGGCGATCAAATTCCACATTGCCGACTTGAATCCCCAGCGATTTCAGGTGGTGGGCATCTCTTAACTCTCGCACACGTCCAGAAGCCGCTAACAGCGCTTTAGACGGAATGCAGCCCCGGTTGACACAGGTTCCACCCATATCATAGGCTTCAATAATCGCTGTTTTTAGACCACAGCTAACGGCGTGTAGGGCAGCGCCATGTCCGCCTACACCCGCGCCTATAATTACTAAATCGTAATCAAATCCCTGATTCACGTTCGTTTCCCCGTCGTGTGCTTGGTCTCTTTATTCTCATCTTCACAAGCAATCATTGCAACCCCCAGGATTTTTCCGTGTTGCTAAATCAAATTAAATTATGATTTAGGCGATCGTGGCGAAGCAATTGATACTTACGTAGTATAACAGTATTACGTTGCTAGTTGTATTTTATACGATATTTTAGCAGTATGAGCAGTTCTAATTGCTCTAAGTGTTGTCCAAATCTTGCAAGCCAAGGATAGTAGATAAAGATACTTCTAATTGTTTTATATAATCATCATCCAAATGACCAATAAGTAGTTAGGCAAAATTAAATATATATTGTCATTGCGAGGAACGAAGCAATCATGAGGGTTTGACGCTTTTGGAATATATAAATATTTTTGCACTACTACTTAACTCTGATGATTCTTGATTTATCAATAACTCGAATTTGTTCACAAAGTATTACAGAGTCTTGGTTTAACCCGCCAATCCCCGCAGGAACAAATACATGAGATGGTAAAAGGGCACGTCGAATTTTAGAAGTAAAAGGTGCAATAATGGTATGCGGACTAACGGCATTAGCTCGGTCAATTTGTAGAACTACAACAGGTCTGATGCCTGCTTGCTCTGTGCCTACAACTGGACTTAAATCGCATAGAACAACATCCCCCCGCGTAATTTCTACCACTTGATTTCTCCACGAGCCAAGCGATTCTCATAGTCTTCCAAGTTGGATAGGTAATCACAAAAGTCAGACTCAACCAGTTCTATAGACTCTGTATCAAGCCATAAAGAAGAGTCTTTACTGCTATGTTTCCAAACCAGAAAGTCTATAAAATCACTGACTTCTTCAACCAGAGATTCTGGTAGTTGGCGGATTTTGTCAATGGTTTTGTCATGTACAGTCATAATGTGGTTTTATTTTTAGGATACTCTGTGCGAATACATCAAACGGACTGATAGGCTATGATTAGCCCAAGCAGATTACCAAAATCAATTATGTTGGAATCAGTGCAGTACGTCACGAATGAACATGGTGAGCGAGTTGGTGTACTATTAGACTTAGAAACCTATCATCAACTGATAAACCCATCTCCTGTCGATGCTGAGATATTAGCTAATTTAAGCTTAGACGAACTACAAGTCTTGGCAGAAAGTATATTATCTTCAAAAGCTCAAGCACAATTAAACGATTTGCTAGCTAAGAATGCGGAAAATCAGCTATCTGCTGATGATACTAATACTTTAGATCGGCTATTGGCACAAATTGACCAACTAAACATTCTTAAAACCAGAGCCAGATACACCTTAAACCACCTTCAAGGGACATCGAAAGTGGCGTGAGTGCTTATATTCCTGTAGAATTACAAAGACAAATTCGCAATCATTTCGCAGATTGTTGTGCTTATTGCCGTACTGCTGAATCTTTAACTGTCACAACTTTTGAGTTTGAGCATATCATTCCCCTGTCGGCTAAAGGGGTAACAAGTTTTGAAAATCTTTGCTTGGCTTGTCCATCTTGTAATCGTTATAAAGCATCTCGTCAAACAGCACTTGATCCAATTACTCAAGAGGAAGTTAAACTGTTTCATCCACATCAGCAATTGTGGACAGATAATTTTGCTTGGAGTGAAGATGCTACAGAAATTATAGGACTCACACCTGTTGGTCGAGCAACAATTTCTGCTTTGAAAATGAACCGTCTGCAATTAACTCGCGTGCGTAAAATGTGGGTGAAGTTAGGGGAACATCCACCAAATATTTAAACTTATGTGTTAGCTGCTGAAACTCATCTGTTTCAAAGCATCACCCCTCAATACGGTTCGGTTAAGGCAAGAGACGCGATAAATCGCCGTCTCTACAAAGGACTTATTATTGTAAAGACGGCGATTTATCGCGTCTTTGTGATCTATAATTTTCATCAAAAACTCTTATCCGAACCGTATTGCATCACCCCTTACCATTGCTAGCGAGGAAAATGATGAGTGATGTAGAAAATTACATTGCAAAACGCAAGCATACTGACTCTGAGTTTGCCGAAAATTTTGAATCTGGATATATCAGCTTTAAAATTGGAGTAGTGTTAGCAGAAACAAGAATTGCAGCAGGAATGACACAAGAAGAATTAGCACGTCGGTTAAATTTGGATAAATCCACAATCATCAGTGTTGAAAATAATGCCGAAGATGTCGGAATTTTGACTTTAGAAAAATATGCAACAGCTTTAGGAAAAAAACTTTTTGTAGAGCTGAAATGAATATAGGACTAATATTTTATTTTTGAAATTAGGACTTACGCAAAGTCGAAAATGTCATACTGAGCGAAACAGCGAGGAAATATGGTAAAACAGAAGAATCAAAGAAAGCCTTTATCGTATGAGTGAGCATTTCATTGCCCTGCCAGAGAATGTTTACTGTCACCTGCTGGCTGTTGCCGAAACACAGGGAATGACACCTGCTGACTGGATTGCATCACAGTTGCTGCCACATGTTAACGAGCAAAAACCGCTGGCAACTTCCTTGTCAGGTCTAATCGGATCTATTAATAGTCAGGTTGAACCTCCCCAGACCTACCAGAAAACTGTCTTTGGGGAAGCGATCGCCAGTAAGCTTGCCAAGCAGGGTATTCGCAGACCGTGATTCTGGTTGATACTGCACCGTTGATTGCTTTGATTGATGCCGGACAGGGAGAAGCTCATCATCGTTGTGTCGAAGCCTATCAAAAGATAAGCAGCCCCCTGGTGACAACATGGTGCTGTTTTACAGAAGCCATGTATTTCCTGCATCAGTTACGGGGTTGGTTTGCCCAGGACATCCTGTGGCAGTTTGTTGAACGGAAAGCACTTTATTTGCATACATCAGTCATTGATGAGCAGCAAAGAATTCGGGAACTCATGAGGCAGTATCAGGACGTGCCGATGGATTTGGCAGATGCTTCTCTTGTCTCTGCTGCCGAGACGTTAAATATCAGTCGGATTTTTTCGCTGGACAGCGATTTTTATATTTATCGTTTACAGGGAAAGAAAGCATTTGAGGTAATTCCTTAAATCCGAAAAATTTACCCGCGCTAATGGCTTTAACCCGGCAGTGCCAGGTATGGAATTTGTGGAATGCTGATTACTTCGTGGAAAAGGAGCCTGTAATAAATCTTTATAAAATTCTGAAACGCTTAGGTGTTACAGTTTACAAGTCTCCATGCGAGAGAAGAAACCCCAATGCACCCAATGCGAGGCGAGAGAACGCCCCGCGAAAAAAACCAACCCACCCCCCAACGGGAGGTGTCCCGATGGGGCTAAGGTGCTAAAAGTTACATCAGAGTAATCAATCCAGTTATTATCCACTTTCCATCCGACGCGATCGCCAAACTTATCCCAGGCTTCTTTATAATACTCACCGTCAGTCTTCCCGCCGACGCTCAGATAAATTTCCTTTTGAACGCTGAAGCCAAAACGCCCATTGCTATATTTTACCCACAATCGGTCAATCGTGCGTAAGTCTGTACAGGGAAAGTTTAATAGTTCGTCTGACGTGAAATAGTCATTTTTCTTTTTCCCTAGAGCCTGAATCATCACCAAATAAGTTTCATAGTCAGCTTCTTTCCATTTTTCTGCTTTCAATAAGTCGCGCAGCTTGGTGTAGTTTACACCCTTTTCTGAACTCAGATCATCTTCCGTAGAGACGGGTGGGTAACTTGTAGAGACGCGATTAATCGCGTCTAAGCGCTCATGTATCGGTGCAACATCCTCATCTCTAAGAAAGTAATATGGAGTAAGCTTTTTCGTGGCAAATTAAATTTGGCAACACCCTGCAATGCGATTGTCACCCGATACAATGCGATTGTCACTCGATACAATTCGATTGTCACCCGATACAATTCGATTGGATCGCGATCCAATTCGATTGTCACCCAATACAATTCGATTGTCACCCAATACAATTCGATTGGATCGCGATCCAATTCGATTGTCACCCGATACAATTCGATTGCATCCCCTTGCATTTAAAAACGCTACACTTTTACGCAAAACTGTATTTAGGCGATCGCTAGATGTCTATTCCCAACCTCAGCGAATTTAACATCCGTCATAACGCCAACGCTAAATCTTTTGAGCGAGGCAAGGCATACTATAAAGATGGTGCTGTAGCTGCCCTTACCCAACGAGGTAATATTCTTCAGGCAGAAGTTGAAGGTAGTGAACCTGAACCTTATCAAGTTAATTTTAGTTTCGATGACGGGGGATTCACCTCAGTATACTGCACTTGTGCTTACAACTCTGATGGGTGGTGTAAACACATCGTCGCAACAATGCTCGTTTGTCTGCATCAGTCAGAAATTATCGAGAAGCGTCCCACTCTTGAACAACTACTCGATCGCCTAGATCATATCCAAACCCAAAGACTGCTGCAAGAGCTAGTAGCAAAGTATCCAGAACTGATTCAGGCAATTGATCGTCATGTTAGCTTGATTGGAAATCCTGCTCCCAAAAAACAATCAACAAAATCCGTGCGTCGCACTACCGTTGATGTAACTCCCTTTAAACAAGAAGTGCGGCAAATTCTTCGGAATGCTGTACGTTGTTTGGAAGACGGATATGAAGAAGATCCTATCACCGAAGAATTGCTGAGTATAGTGCAAACTGCTGGAGATTTTAGCGATCGCGGAGATGGAAATAATGCGATCGCTATTTTGGAAGCAGTTACCTCAACTTGTGTGGAAAATTGGGATGATGTGGAAGAATATGGTGCTGATAATGATGAGATTGTTGGTGAATTAAATGATGCTTGGTGTGAAGCAATTCTTAGTGCTGAACTTACCCCAGAGGATAAAGTTGATATCCAAGTCAATTTGGAAGCATGGCAAGATGAGTGGAATACTGACTTTGGGTTAGCTTTAGAAGCTTTGCGCCAAGGTTGGGATTATCCACCACTGTTAGAGGTTTTACAAGGTAACATTACCAGAAAAGGAGCTTGGGAGGAAGAGCCACCATATTATAGCGATGATTTGACACTAATTCGCCTAAAAATCCTCGAACGTCAAGAGCGTTATCAAGAATATCTGTATTTGGCGCAAGCAGAAGGGCAAACTCAGCAATATTTAACAATGTTAGCTCGTTTAGGACGGGTGGAAGAAGCAATTACAGCAGCTCAAACAGAGATGAATTCGATGGAAGAAGCTTTTGCCCTAGCTAAAACTTTACGAGAGCAGGGGACATTACCGCAAGCTTTGGATATTGCCGAGAATGGCTTAAAATTGCCAGGAAATTGTCAGTATAACTTGGGAATCTGGACAAGTGAATTAGCGGAAGGATTAGGCGATCGCCAAATTGCATTATTTGCTAGAAAAGCAGCTTATCAAGCAAATCCCAACTTTGTTGACTACCAGAAGATAGAGGAATTAGCTGGAGAAAATTGGATAAATGAGAAGTCAGAATTGTTGCAGATACTCCGCAACCATGCAGCTTGGGGAACACAAACAGCAAAGGTGGATATCTTTTTACATGAAGGACTAATTGATGATGCGATCGCCATTGTTAACGAACTCAGTTCTTACTATGATGAGATAATTCACCGAGTCATGAAAGCTGCTATCCCTCACAATCCTGATTGGGTAATTGCAAATACTCGTCGTCGCGCTGAATCAATTATGAATGCAGGTAAAGCAGAACATTATTACCATGCGGTTGAATGGTTGAAACAAGCTCGCGCTGCTTACTTAGAATCTGGAAGAAAGGCAGATTGGTCAAATTATAAAGCAGAATTAATGCAGACTCACGCCCGTAAGCGAAAATTGATGGGATTGTTTAATCAACGAGGTATGGATTGAAAAATTAAAAGCATCAACCTTTACCGTTGGTAACGCTTCGGAGTGTAGTCCAAACTCTTCAGCAAGAAATTCAAAATACTCCTTGGTGGCAAAGGCGAGTTTTTTAGTAGCGGTAAGTGAAAAATCGTAGGAGATACAAATATTACTAGACAATGAGCGATCGCCCTCAATACCAAATCCAGACCATTCCCCCCCTTTTCTTCTTTAAGTCCGCGTAGGCGGACTTTGTTTGTATAGCCGCGACTTTAGTCGTAAGGCACTCTAAAAGCAGCTTTCTCAACTTGGAGTCGCAATTTTATAATTGCTTTGTTCTAAATAACGCTCCCACGGTCTGGGTATTGGATGAGTTGGGTGATATTCGTGAGTTAACTGGATGGGTAGCACTGATGGTATTAACTACCCTTGAGGATGAGCAAGCAATTCAGGAAGCGAGGTATTTGTTGGCGAGGAATCGCAAACAAGAAACTCAAGTCGGAAATCGCGCCATAATAGAGTTAATCACAACGATAATGGTGTACAAGTTTGATAATAAAAGTCAACGGGAGGTCGAGGAAATTAATGAAAAGCATAATAGCTTATGCCAGCTAAAGACATTTATCATGAAACTGTCAAAACATCTTTAATCAAAGATGGTTGGACAATCACCCATGACCCATTGCGGATTCGTTTAGCTCGTGGAAAAAACCTTTTTGTTGATTTGGGTGCAAAGCGATTGCTAGCGGCTGAACGGGGAATTGAAAGGATAGCAGTTGAGGTAAAAAGCTTTACCCGTCCTTCTGATATGAAAGATTTGGAAGAAGCGCTTGGTCAGTTTGTTTTATACGCTCATTTATTAAAACGCTATTATCCCGAACATATTCTTTATCTAGCCCTGAGCGAAGATACCCGCAAGAGAGTTTTTGAAGAAGAAGCTGGTCAAACTTTGCTTGAAGATGGCATCATTCGTTTATTTACCTTCGATACTGTTAAGGAGGAAATTGTTCGATGGATTCCCTAAAGATTAAGTACCGTGAAATTATCGAAAAAGTGCTGCAAGATTATGCTGACTTTTTAGGTAACGATCCAGATGTGCAAGTGAAATTGGTGTTTGATAAAGAACGGGATAGGTATCTTTTGGTGGAAGCTGGTTGGCAAGATGGTTATCGTATTTATGGAACTTTGTTACACCTAGACATTATTGATAATAAACTTTGGATTCAGCATGATGGTACGGAAGAGGGTATTGCTGTAGATTTGGTTGCTGCGGGAATTCCCAAAGAGCAAATTGTTTTGGGTTTTAGAACCCTCGAACAGCGAAAATATACGGAGTTTGCAGTGTCTTAGGTACTTGAAAACAATTATCGCGCTTATTGTTCTTGAATTTTGACGAAGGACGATCGCACTATTTGCTATCTAGTAAAAAATCAGCGATATATCCAAACTGCTAACCCCACAAATGCGATCGCACCAAGTGATACTCCCTTCCTGCTCAAAGAATACCTATTTAACGAACCGCGTTCGCGCTTCTCTTCGAGAGGCTTCGCCAACGCGTCTCCGATAGGAGAAGGAGAAGACACGCTCGTACACGTTTGCCCTTGGCGTCTCCGACAAGAGAAGGAAGAAGGAAAAGAAGATAGGTAATTTTATAGCGGGAAGGGAGTAGGCATACGCAATCAATATTACCCCGATCACTCGATAATCAAGACAGTGACGACGGGAATTGCGATCGCCTTTTACTTTGCCAATCAAAATTACTCAATTCGCCTCTAAAAGCAGCTTTCTCAAAAACTCTGTTTTCTCTAAACTAAGACGATAGATTTCCGGTTGTGGTTTACCAACAAGGTGTCCTTGGATATAGTTCACACCTATTTCTTTTAATCTGTGCAAACTAATCGGAATAGTCTCATCCACACCTTCAACAATTACATTGGATGGATTCAAATTATTTGCTCCTACAAGTTCGTGAACAAAGCGAATAATAATTTCACATGGTTGATGATGCAAAATCTCTCGGTCAATTTTCACATGACATGGATTTAATCCCGCTAAACGAGAAACTGAAGCATAGCCAACTCCAAAATCATCAATGGCAAATCTAATCTGAAATTTGCGTACATATTCTAACAGTTTAGTTTTGAAAGTTTTTAAAGGATACTTGAGACGAATACCATCTTTATAATGTGGTACTTCGGCTTTTTCAGAAATTTCTAATATAAGATTTCTCGGTGAAATAACTTTATCTTTGAGAATTTGGCGTACTGTTTCAAAGTAAGCTGTCTGCATCAAAGATTCTGGATAAACATTAACTGATAATGGGACAATTTCATGGGAACGATTTTGTTTTGCTTTTTGTCTAGCCTCCAAATAAGTTGTCGTGCCAACTATCAGAAAATATCGGTCAAGTTCAACAATGAAATCATGTCGCCATAATTCTGCTGCTTCAAATAAATCAGAAGGAGCGGTTAAGGTATCTGGATTTCTTGCTAAAGCTTCCCAACCACTAATAAATAAGTCTTCTGGATCTAAATGCAGTAATGGTTCAAAAAATACAATCATTCTTTGAAGACGTTCACAGAATAATTGAAATCTTTTCCGATGTAGAGATGCAGAAACGAAACCAAAATCTCTCTTTAAATTATCAAGAATTATAGCTTCAATTAATGCAGGCTGAACTGGTGTTTTTTGGCAAGCTTGATAAAAACTTGATAAAATTTTGCCGAATGCATCTTCTAAAAAATATGAATCATGTTTTAAACCGCAAATAACCATAACTTCAGCTTTTTGTGGTGATTGCAGTGGTATTATCACAAGAGCTTTAACAATACCGTTTTTAGTTTCATAGATTTTATAACTTCCATGATGACCGAGATTAAATACTGATTTTTCCGAAATAATCGGGAAAATTATTGATTTGAAAGTTTCAATATCAGTATCTGGTTCTATATCTTCAGTTAAATTGCTTTGTGATTTAACAACCCAGTTATTTTGACCGCGATCGCGTAAAACTAAAACCAAATCTGCTGACGAGGAATATTGAATTATTTCTAAGATGCGATTTGGTACATCATTAGTTGAAGTATTATTTACAAAGTCTGTCAGCCGTGTTATTAAACTATTTATAAAAAATTCATAAGGTTCTAGAAAGTTATGCAGATAAGAAGCTTGGGAATGTAGAATTACGTCGGACATGCTTTTTTACAATATTATAGGCATTACATCAATTATTGTCATTTTTACATGAGTCATGCTAGTTATAATTTTAACTATTTAATAGATTTAAAAATCAGTAATAATACATAGAATAAAGCCGAACTTTTTAATGTTCGGCTCACTTGAAACGCGATAATAGTGATAATTTGGCGCTTTCATACATATTTAAAGCGATCGCACAGGATAAACTTAGTTACATCCTGTGCCATCGCTTTTTGTTTTGCCATTAAAATTGAAAACGGAGAGACAGGGATTCGAACCCTGGTTAAGTTGCCCTAAACAGCATTTCCAGTGCTGCGCCTTCAACCACTCGGCCATCTCTCCAGATGCCACAATTAATAATCCTACTATAGAATCCCAAAAAATGCAAATATATTTTTAAAATGGGATTTGAAGAGGGGGCAGGGGAATAAGGGGGACAAATGCCCAATGCCCATTGCCCAATGCCCAATTACCGAAATCAAGATGTCTGATATATACACAATTAAAATTCGCGATCGCTCTTCTGGTAAAGAATACACCCTGGAAGTGCCAGAAGACCGCTACATATTGCACAGCGGCGAAAAACAAGGGGTAGAACTGCCCTTTTCTTGCCGAAATGGGGCTTGTACTACTTGTGCTGTCCGAGTGCTGTCAGGAGAAATTTATCAACCGGAGGCAATGGGACTTTCAGCAGAATTGCAGCGTCAAGGCTATGCGCTGTTGTGTGTCAGTTACGCACGTTCTGATTTGTACGTGGAGACACAAGACGAAGATGAAGTTTATAAACTTCAGTTTGGACGCTATTTTGCTAAAGGTAAAGTTAAAGCGGGTTTACCAATAGAAGAAGATTAATGAGTTGATGGTTGATAGTTGATAGTTGTGAGTTGATAGTTGTTATTTGTGAGTTGATGGTTGATAGTTGTTAATTATTTTATGAACTACTATCCAGTGTCAACTACCAACTATTCACTATCCACTACCAACTAACCAATGATTAAAATCATAATTTTAGCTTGCCTGTTACTTTTAGTCGGCTGTCAACCTAAAACCCCGCTAATTGACAATCAGCCGTTGGTGAAAGTGGCGCGGGTGGTCAGTGGGCAAACCTTAGAGGTGCTAGGCTTGGCAGAACAACCTAATTTGATTTCTCAGGTGCGGTTGGTTGGTATAGAGGCACCAGATTTGCGGCAGCGTCCGTGGGGAGATACGGCAAAAGATGCCTTAGAGACGATGATTGGTGGTGCAGAACAATATGTCAAACTGGAGTTTGACATCCAAGCCAAAGACAAAATTGGGCGGACTTTGGGTTATGTGTGGAAAGATAAAGTATTGTTAAATGAACAGTTAGTCAAACAAGGGAATGTGCTGTTTGTTGCGCGATCGCCTAATCATAAATACGACCAACTTTTAGATCGCGCTCAACAATGGGCTAGACTCACCGAACAAGGCATTTGGAACCCTGAAAAACCCATGCGTCTGACTCCCGGTGAGTTTCGCCGTCAAAATCGTTAAGGGAAACTGTAAACTACTAACCATCTACCTTATGACTAATTTACAAATCTTCCTAGATATTGCTACAGAAGCAGCATTAGCTGCCGGTGCGGTTTTGCAAGGTTACTTAGGTAAGTTAGAAGACGCAATTATCGAAAAAGGACGCCCAGGTGATTTAGTCACCGCTGCTGATAAAGCAGCGGAAGTGGTGATTTTGGATATTTTGCGTCGCCATTTTCCAGAACACTCTATTTTGGCGGAAGAATCAGGTAAGTTAGGAAATCAAGATAATGAATTTCTTTGGGCGATCGACCCCCTGGATGGTACAACTAACTACGCTCATCAATATCCGTTTTTTGCCGTTTCTATTGGGCTGTTAATTAATGGTGTACCGCAAATTGGTGTGATTTATGACCCATCCCACAATGAATTATTCCGTGGAGCCACGGGTTTAGGAGCAACGCGCAACCGTCGTCCGATCCAAGTTTCCGAAACCGCTGAATTAAGTAAAAGTTTGTTAGTTACGGGATTTGCTTACGATCGCCGCGAAACATCTGACAATAATTATGCCGAATTTTGTCACCTCACCCACCTAACCCAAGGAGTTAGACGCAGTGGTTCCGCAGCTTTAGATTTGGCTCATGTCGCCTGCGGACGTTTGGATGGCTATTGGGAAAGAGGTCTTTCACCTTGGGATATTACCGCTGGTATTATTTTACTACAAGAAGCCGGCGGTAAAGTCACAGCTTACGATCGCACTCCTTTAAAAATTGAGTCTGGTAGAATTCTTGCCACTAACGGTCACATTCACGACAGCCTAAGTCAAGAATTAGAGCAAGTTCCCCCTTTGTCAGCGTGGGGATGAGGAGTGGGGAGACAAGGGAGACAAGCGAGACAAGGGGGACAAGTGAGGAGAGTAGCAATAACCGATTCCCCATGCCCAATGCCCCATGCCCAATGCCCAATGCCCAATGCCCAATGCCCAATGCCCGATGCCCGATGCCCAATGATGTTAAATTTATAGCCATTTCTCAGAAGCAAAGTACACTAGTAAAAACTAATGGACTGCTTGGTGGAAAGCTTCTCTATATATGTCTTGGAAAATAGATCGTGGACTGTTTAAATACGATTTCATAGATTATCACGCAATTTTGTGCGTTTCCGTGGATGCGGATGTCAAAGATATCCGCAAACGTTATTTGAAAATCGCTCGTCGTCTGCACCCTGATAGTAATGCTAGCGCTAGCCCTACCGAGAAACAACTAGCTACTGAGTTGTTGTCAAAGTGGGTTAATCCTGCTTACGAAAAACTGTCAGCCGATCGCACGCGTGCAGAATATATAGTAGTTTTGTCGCAAATGGGCAAACGCTTGGTACAAGAATCGTCTTCGGTGGAACTAAACACCGATTTGGCTAGGCAGTTAGCTAGTGTACCAAATGTGGATCAGGTATACAAAAATGCGATCGCTAAAATTGCCGAAACTGAATATGACTCTTTAGAAAAAGTACTACAAATCGTTGCTCATGTCAGTGAGTTGAATTTAGTTTACTTAATGCGGACTGCGGGTAAATCATTTGCGGCTGCCTCACAGCAAGCGCCTGTAACCCAAATCAATACAGGTGTACCTACCCCAAATAAAGCCACAAATACATCTCCTCCTGCCCCAGCAGCGCCACCAAAAGAAGATTCTGTTGCGATTCAATATTTGCGTCGCGCCCAAGAATTGCTCGGAAAAAATCAATTGGCACAAGCTAGGGTAGAATTGCAAGATGCCATAAAACTAGAGCCTAATAATAGTCGCTGTCATAGCTTGATTGGAGTGGTGTATTTGAAGCAAAATCAAAGCACAATGGCAAAGGTTCACTTTGACCGCGCTCTGCAACTAGACCCCAATGACGAAACGGCATTGAAGGGTAAACGCGTACTAGAACAGGCTTTGGGACAAAAACCAGGTGGTTCTAAAGTGACTTCATCCTCAGCTAATGGGGGTAAGCAATCAGATAAATCTGGCAATGGTGGTTTATTTGGCGGTTTGTTTGGTGGGAAGAAAAAATAATGGTGTATCAACCAGCAGCGGGTGCAAGGGATTTATTACCTTTAGATGTAGCTCAAAAACGCTGGATTGAAGATCGGTTACAACAAGTGTTTCACCGTTGGGGATATCACAGGATTATCACCTCAACTTTAGAACGCATGGATACTCTAATGGCGGGAGAAGCAATCGATCGCCGAGGAGTGATTCAACTGCAAAATTCCGAAGATGAAGAATTGGGCTTGCGTCCAGAACTCACAGCCTCAATTGCGCGTACCGCTGTGACACGCATGGCTGGTGTTAGTTATCCGCAACGGCTGTATTATAATGCCAATGTGTTCCGGCGCACGAATGAAAGTCGGCACAATCGCCAGCAAGAATTTTATCAAGCTGGGGTAGAGTTACTTGGTGGTGGGGGATTGTTGGGAAATGCAGAAGTGCTACTGTTGGTGGCTGATTGTCTGCAAGCACTTTCAATTTCACATTGGCATTTAATTTTAGGGGAAGCGGGAATCACGCGATCGCTTTTATCGGCTTTTCCCCCAAATCTCCAAGCTACAGTCAGAAGTGCGATCGCTAATTTAGATCGTATTGCTCTCGACAGTTTACCCTTGAGCGATGAACTCAAACAACGTGCCAGAATCATCTTAGATTTGCGCGGAAATCCAGCAGATGTTTTGGAAAAAGTCAGCAATTTAGGATTAGATGCCGAACAGCAAGCGGCGGTAAACGATCTCAAATCTCTGGTAGAATTACTAGAATCCAAAGGGGATTTCCCGTTAATTCTTGACCTCAGCCTAATCCAAACCATCGATTATTACACCGGCATTGTGTTTGAAGTTGTCACTGATACCGAGACGCAAGCGCGGGTTTTAGGACGAGGTGGTCGCTACGACCAGCTTTTAGGACTATATCATCCCCAAAAAGAAAACATTCCTGGTATTGGCTTTGCACTGAATATTGAAGATTTATACCAAATCTTGTTGTTGAATAAGTATTTACCGCAAACGACACCAGCCAGCAACTGTTTAGTAGTACCAGAGACAGCAAATGCTTACGCTGCGGCGTTTGCTTACGCGCAAAAACTCCGCTCTGCTATAGAATTAGTGCGGGTAGAAATCGACTTGGGGGAACGTGATCCACAAGCAATTCGAGAATATGTACGCGATCGCCAAATTGCTCAAATTGTCTGGATTCAAGCTGATGGATCACCGAAAATTGAATTAACTTAGTGACATTCCTACACCATATCTCTACTCAGATTGGTGTAGGCATATCTGTTGCCCGATAAGCTGTCGCTCGTAGTTAGTTAAGAGTACCAAAATGAGAGTTTTATTAACAGGGTTTGAGCCGAATAAAGTTTAATATTACACTACCCACAATTGAGTAAAACGTTCAACCGTCCATCCAACAATATCTGATACTTGACCATCACCAATTTCTACAATCCGCTTAGTTCCATCTTTACGCTCTATTACATCCACAGAGAAAAACTGACTTCTAATCCGCTTGGCACACTCAGAAACAATCTCTGGAATTTCTTCATCTGGTAAAGCGGCAAAAGGTTTACCATATACAACAAAGTAACGCCTCTCGGTTTCAGACACAAAATCTTCAATCCGCCGAACACAAATACCTCCCTCAATACTACCGCGAAACTTTTGCATTTGGGCAACCACTGTTTCGATTTCCGAAGGTTTATCAATCATCGAACCAACTGAGGTTTTGAGACACTTAACATAATCTTTGATAAAAAATCCATTCCAGCCAAGTCGATTCAACTCACTTTGTAAATCATCATCGACGGAATAAAATTTAGTCTCTGGAGTTAAATCAGTAATTAGAGGATACCAGTTTATCAAATAGTGTGTGGCTAGATACTCAGCCTTAGAAGTTAAAACACTTGCCCCTGTACTCTCTACAACACTAACTAATAATTCATAATCTCCCGGCGAGAGCATCCAACCCCGATAGACCACTTTTGAATCAGGAGTAGGGACTGGGATAATTTTTGATAAATCAGATCCCAGCGACTCCAAAGAAATAACGGAAGTTGCAAACCCAGCATTTTGCATAGAAGCAACTTGCTCCAAGTATGCTGCATCAGCTTTATTAGGATTGAAGTAATCACTAGGAAAAAGAAATCTCACAGTATTTGGATTGAATATACAGCTAATCTAAGTAGTAATTATAATTATAGTTACAGGGGTTTAGCATTGCGCTTTACCTCATACCAGTTTTTTTCAACGCAAAGGTACGCAGAAGTTAGCGCAAAGGTACGCAGAGGTTTTCTAAAGATAAAATGTGTGATACGCTCTTGTCGCTCACGGGTATGAAATATTGTTGCTAGGCTATAAATAGCTGATTAAATACAGCTATAAGCGATCCAAAGAGGGGAATTATGCCGCATACAATTATTACTAATGTCTGTGAAGGTGTCGCAGATTGCGTACATGCTTGTCCCGTAGCTTGCATTCATCCAGGACCAGGCAAAAACACCAAGGGAACTGATTGGTATTGGATTGACTTTGCTATCTGCATTGATTGTGGTATATGTCTTCAAGTATGCCCGGTAGAAGGAGCGATCCTTCCCGAAGAAAGACCGGATTTACAGAAAACGCCATAATAGTTATTAGTCCAGAGTCCATAGTCAATAGTCAATAGTTATTTTTATTTGACTAATGACTCTTGACTAATGCCCAATGCCCAATGCCCAATGCCCAATGACCAATGCCCAATGCCCAATGCCCAATGCCCAATGACCAATGCCCAATGCCCAATGCCCAATGACTAATGACTATTTGCTAGAAGTTAAGGATGTCCGCGCTGGATATATTAAAGACGTGGATATCCTGCAAGGTGTAAATTTTCAGGTGGAAGCTGGAGAATTAGTTACAGTGATTGGTCCCAACGGTGCCGGTAAATCCACTTTGGCGAAAACGATTTTTGGACTTTTGACACCTCATACAGGTACAATTACCTTCAAAGGTGAAAATATCGCCGGATTGAAGTCTAATCAAATTGTGCAGCGGGGAATGTGCTATGTACCGCAAATTGCCAACGTTTTCCCCTCCCTCAGCGTGGAAGAAAATCTAGAAATGGGGGCTTTTGTCCGCAACGTTGCTTTAAAGCCATTGAAAGATAAAATATTTAACATGTTTCCCAGATTAAGCGATCGCCGTCGTCAACGTGCCGGCACCCTTTCTGGAGGGGAACGTCAAATGTTAGCAATGGGCAAAGCTTTGATGTTAGAACCGAGTTTGCTGCTATTAGATGAACCTTCAGCGGCATTATCTCCTATTTTGGTAACGCAAGTTTTTGACCAGATTAAACAAATTAATCAAAGTGGTACAGCGATCGTACTAGTAGAGCAAAACGCTCGTAAAGCCCTGGAAATGGCTCATCGCGGTTGTGTGCTAGAATCTGGACGCGATGCGATTACAGGCATCGGTCAAGATTTGTTGAACGATCCTAAAGTCGGTGAATTGTATCTTGGTGCCGGGAAAAGGCATTAGTAGATGGGAAAGGGGGAAAGGGGAAAGGGGAAAAAATATCATGAGTGATTGAAATAACTCTTTATTTCCATACCTTTACCCTTTAACCTTTTCCCCTCTTCAAATTCCCAATGCCCATTGCCCAAAAATTAAATGACTCTTAAACCGTGTAAGAGGGTACTCTCACATCCCTCTTAACTTTGATATGTTCCTGGCAATGACCAAGCTTTTGTCAGGTAGATTAATGAGTCGAATTAATGGATTTGTCGGGCGTCGTCATGTCTTGAAGCTGGCAAGTATGGTAGGCTTTGGTATGGCTACGAGTTTTAGCCTACTTTGGGATACACAGCAAGCTGTTAATGGACAAACTGTAGTTGCTGATGCTCATCCAGTCAATCCTAATCCAGTAACTCCTGATGTAGCTTTAAGGCGATTGTTAGATGGAAATAAACGATTTGTACAGCAAAAACGTAATTATCCAGACCAAAATTTGGAACGTTTGCGATCGCTCATCTTAAAACAGCATCCCTTTGCATCTGTATTGGGCTGTGCAGATTCTAGAGTACCACCAGAAATTATCTTCGATCAAGGACTTGGAAATTTATTCGTGGTGCGAGTCGCTGGTAATGTCGTCAATGATTTAGTTACAGGAAGCCTAGAATATTCTACAACAGTATTGGGTTCTCAACTAATCCTGATTTTAGGTCATAGAAGATGCGGTGCAGTTGCGGAAGCAATCAAAAACAAGCCATTTCCGGGGAAAATTGGCTTTGTTGTTGAGAATATTAAACCAGCCGTGGAAAGGGTAAAATTAACAACCGGCGACATCGAAGAAGATGCGATTCTTGCCAATATCCAATATCAGGTTGAAGAATTGGCGAAAAAGTCAAAGATTTTAGCTAAATTAGTAAGCGTTGGCAAACTCAAAATAGTTGGCGCTTGTTACGATATTGAGACTGGCAAGGTAACTGTTGTTACATGATTTTGTCAGATTAATTTATTCATAGAATTGTTGACTGTTAATTTTCGCTGTTAACAGTCAATTATCTTATTTTATATTATTGGCAATAATTTTAGCGATGTCTGACGACAAGCCGCTTTGCGTCTACGCGAACCATAGACAAACACCACAGTCAGCCTAGATATACTTCTATAGCTAAAAACTTCAATTGTTATACCTAATTTTGGTATAGTCAGTGGAAATAACAAAAGTATTTTTCTTACTCAGTTGCAGTAATACTTTGAGTTTTCCTGACTCATAGCATCTTTGCATACCTAAGAGACATAGGGGTGTACGCGTTGCAGATGAGGATAGGAGTTTATTTCTATACCAACTTGGTATCAATTTTGTGTATCAAATTAAGGTGATTTCATGAGCCGAATTAATGGATTTGTTGGACGTCGTAATTTATTAAAGTTAGTAGGTGTCGGAGGTGCAGGTATTGCTGCTACTGCTGCTAGCGGTGTACTTTGGAGTGAAGACAAAGCTGTTGCTCAACAACAATCTACTCCTGTACAAAAACCTCAACCAGTTAGTCCTGATGCAGCTATAAAAAGATTAGTGGAAGGAAATAAACGGTTTATTGATGGAAAGCGTCTCAACCCCAACCAATCAAAGTTGCGTTTGCAAGAAACTGCCGTGGCTCAGTATCCGTTTGCAGCTATACTAGGTTGTGCTGATTCCAGAGTGCCTGGGGAAATTGTTTTTGATCAGGGACTAGGAGATTTATTTGTCGTCCGACTTGCTGGTAATATAGTTGCTCAAGAGGCTATAGGTAGTCTAGAATTTGCTACAGCTGTATTGGGTGCCCAAACTATCATGGTTTTAGGTCACACTAAATGCGGTGCAGTATCAGCTGCTATCAAAGGCGATCCTCTCCCAGGTAGAATTGGCATTTTTGTTGAAGAAATTAAGCCAGCGGTAGAAAGAGTAAGAAAAAAAACTGGCAATATAGAAGAAAATGCTGTTATCGCCAATGTCCAATATCAAGTGGGAAGATTAGCAGAAAGCTCAACGATTTTAGCAAGTTTAATCAAAGAAGGCAAACTGAAAATTGTTGGTGGTTATTACGACCTCGCTACGGGAAAAGTAAATATGATAAGTTGAACTTTTGATCAAGAATAATTAACCGCAGATGAACGCAGATGGACGCAGATGGGAGTTGAATGAGATTACCGAAAGGATTATCGGTTGTGCGTTTACGGTGGGTAATAATTTGGGTTGTGGTTTTTTAGAGAAAGTTTATGAGAATGCTTTGGGTTATGAATTGCGCGAGGCGGGATTTTTGGCAGAACAACAGTATGGAATCGAAGTAAAATACAAAGGTATTGTAGTTGGGCAATTCTTCGCCGATATACTAGTTGAAGAACGTGTTTTAGTGGAACTTAAGGCTGTTAGAGCTTTAGACGAAATGCATTTCGCTCAATGTCTGAATTACCTAAAAGCCACAGGTTTAACTGTCTGCCTATTAATCAACTTTGGTAATCCCAAAGTCGAATTTAAACGCATCGTCCGCAATCTTTAACCACCATCCTCTTCATCTGCGTTCATCCGCGTTCATCTGCGGTTAATAATCCCCATGCTTCTCAAACTCAGCCAACAACACTTGCAAATAATCCGCACCCATGCCGCAAGCACTTATCCAGAAGAGTGCTGCGGTATAATTTTGGGTTATCTGGCTAATGAGAGCAAAAGTTTGGTAGAAGTAATACCAACAGAGAATGCTTGGAGTGAAGAGGATAGTAAAAAACGGCGATATGCGATCGCACCCGAAATCATGTTAAAAGTACAAAAACAAGCACGCGATCGCTCTTTGAGTATCATTGGTATATACCACTCCCATCCCGATTATCCAGCGATACCTTCAGAAAGCGATCGCACCCAAGCTTGGCAAGAATATTCATACATCATAGTTTCTGTCCCCAACGGCAAAGCTTTAGAACTCAAAAGTTGGCATCTTGACGACAATCACCAGTTTCAAGAAGAAGCAATTGAAATTGTATAAAAAAATTAACAATTTCGAGACGCGATTAATCGCGTTTTGTACAGACGCGATTAATTGCGTCTCTACCCACGGTGTCACATTTTTCGGTAGGATTAATATTCCGCGCTTCCACATCAAACTGCTATGCTTAATCCCAATCTGGATGAAGTCCAGTTAACGAAAGACGATTACGAACGCTATTCCCGACACCTAATTTTGCCAGAAGTCGGATTAGAGGGACAAAAACGTTTAAAATCCGCTAGTGTACTGTGTATCGGTACAGGTGGACTCGGTTCGCCGTTGCTATTGTATCTCGCAGCAGCCGGTATCGGACGCATCGGTATTGTTGACTTTGATATTGTCGATACCTCCAACTTGCAACGCCAAGTAATTCACGGTACATCTTGGGTAGGTAAACCGAAGATAGAATCGGCAAAAAACCGCATTCACGAAATTAACCCTCATTGTCAGGTTGATTTGTATGAAACGCGCTTGAGTTCTGAAAACGCTCTTGATATAATTAAGCCTTACGATATCGTCGTGGATGGTACTGATAACTTCCCGACACGATATTTAGTAAACGACGCTTGCGTATTAGCAAACAAGCCTAACGTTTACGGTTCAATTTTCCGCTTTGAAGGTCAAGCTACGGTATTCAACTACGAAGGTGGACCAAATTATCGTGACTTGTACCCAGAACCACCACCACCAGGAATGGTTCCCTCTTGTGCTGAAGGTGGTGTACTGGGAATTTTACCAGGAATTATTGGTTTAATTCAAGCAACGGAAACTGTTAAAATTATTTTGGGGAAGGGTGAAACATTAAGCGGACGCTTAATGTTGTATGATGCCCTTAACATGAAATTCCGGGAGTTAAAACTGCGTCCAAATCCAGTACGCCCAGTAATTGAAAAGTTGATAGACTACGAACAATTCTGCGGTATCCCCCAAGCAAAAGCAGAGGAAGCAAAACAGCAGATGGAAATTCCAGAAATGACGGTGCAGGAATTAAAGCAGTTGTTAGATAGCGGTGCCGATGATTTCGTCCTGCTGGATGTCCGCAACCCCCATGAGTATGAAATTGCCAAAATAGAAGGCAGTGTTTTAGTACCATTACCGGATATTGAAAACGGTGAAGGTGTGACAAAAGTTAAAGAATTACTCAATGGACATCGCTTAATAGCTCATTGTAAAATGGGCGGGCGATCGGCGAAAGCTTTGGGCATTCTCAAAGAAGCCGGTATTGAAGGTACAAACGTCAAAGGTGGTATTACTGCTTGGAGTAAAGAAGTAGATCCATCAGTTCCAACGTATTAATTTTTAAAGGCAGAGGGACGCCGAGGTATTTATCTTTCTCTGCGAACCTCTGCGATTACTTTGCGTTTCAATTCTTACTTCTGGGCAAACCACTGCCGAATCAACTCTACCTGAAAGCCGTATCCCTCACCAACTTCCTCAATTAACTCTCTTTGCAACAGCAAATTTAAACTACTTTCTACAACATCAGGAAACCGTTGTAATAAAGCTTTGCGGGTAACTATTACCCCTTCCCCAAGTGCTGCGATAAAGCGTAAAATAGCAAGTCCGGCTGCATCTACTTGATTATTTTGAATATCTGCAAAGAAAAAACCGCCACTACTGAAAGCTGCTGGTATCCCCGCTTCCACATCCGCTAAATTTGCCAGCGGGCGCACAGAAGGACTTTGCTCATTTTTGAGGGCGACAATTTCTGCACACAGCAATTGTACCAGGAAAGGGTGACAGCGGGTAAGTTGCAATACTCGCTCAACTGCATCAGGTTCATAACGTAGGGTAAAATCTTTGACAGGATGCTCTATAAGTTGACGCGCTTCGTCTTCTTTGAGGTACGAGATATGCACAACTTGCACGTTGATGAAATAACTAGGGTTTGCTGAAAAAGAAAGAAAAGCTTACATTCTCAGATCATCAGACCAAAGAAATATATTCAGGTGCAAGATAAGAGGCTAAAATAACCCAAAATCCTTGCATCTACGTGACTAGCACTCAGGAGTGGGTTATTAGTACATATGTATCGAAAACAGGGGCAACCTCCAGTCTCACCAGAAAATTTTGGACTTCCGTTTGAAGGAAAGTTGTCATCAGATAATCGTTGGATTATTCTGGGAAATTTAATACCCTGGGCAGAATTTGAAGAGGAATATTCATCCGGATTCTCTGTAGAGATGGGAGCGCCAGCAAAGTCGTTTCGGATGGCATTAGGGGCATTAATAATCAAAGAAAAACTAGGAATAAGTGATAGAGAGACAGTAGAACAAATCAAAGAAAATCCTTATCTACAGTACTTCATAGGGATATCATCTTATATTAATGAAGCTCCATTTGATGCATCTATGTTAGTCCATTTTCGTGAAAGAATTAGTGCAGACTTAGTAAACAAAGTGAATGAAGAAACTGTTAAGAGGATGCTAGAGACAACATCTTTGACTTTAGCAACTGAATCAACTGAAAAAAACAGAAGAATTAGAAAAAGAAGATAACACGCCAAAAAATCGGGGAAAATTAATATTAGATGCGACTTGTGCGCCAGCAGACATCAGCTATCCAACAGATTTAGAGCTATTAAATCAAGCAAGAAAACAGACAGAAAGAATAATAGACCTTCTTTATGAACAGATAAAAGGTACATTAGAGAAAAACCAAGGACTTATCGGGAAATAGGGAGAAAAGACTACCTAGAAGTCGCTAAAAAGCGTCGTGTATCCCAAAAAGATAGGAGAAAAGCGATTAAAAAGCAGCTTCAATATATCAAAAGAAACTTATCCCATATTGACCAGCTAATCATATACGGAGCAACTTTAGAAAATTTCAGTAATAGACAATATAAAATGTTGCTTGTAGTTGTAGAAGTTTATCGTCAACAACTATGGTTGTATGAAAATAAAACAGAGTATTGACGACCGCATTGTTAGTTTAACCCAACCGCATATCCGTCCAATCGTCCGGGGTAAAGCAGGTAAACCTGTAGAATTTGGGGCAAAATTGTCTGCTAGTTGTTTTGAGGGATATGTATTTTTAGACCATATTAGTTGGAATAATTTTAATGAATCTGGAGACTTAAAAGCACAAGTAGAAGCATATAAAAATTATACTGGCTATTATCCAGAATCCGTTCATGTTGATAAAATTTATCGAACGAGAGAGAATCGAGCTTGGTGCAAAGAAAGAGGTATTATCATGAGTGGACCGGCTTTGGGAAGACCACCAGTAAATGTTAGTAAAGAAAAAAAGAAGCAAGATTTAGAATCCGAGAGAATTCGTAATTGTATTGAAGGAAAATTTGGGCAAGCTAAAAGAAGGTTTAGCCTCAATCGAGTGATGGCGAAACTTTCCCACACTTCTCTTACTGCAATTGCTATTACTTTTTTAGTGATGAATCTTTCTACTCACCTGTCGCGGGTTTTTTATGCTTTTTTATGTCTATTTTTGAAAACTGCACCTTTTATGCAGTTTCGCATAACTGAAAATTATGATTTTGTTATTTATAAACAACAAAAGCTTATCTTTGATTTTACTTGAATAACTAGTCAACCCAAAAGAATTGCTTTTTCATACTTTTTCAGCAAACCCTAACTAGCCCAACGCTGATATTCTTGGATAGTATGAGAGCCAGCAATTAACACCTTAAACTTGGGACGATGTTGGATTAAGTTACGCAGCATTCCTAAAACATCTTCCTCATCAAAGCGTCCTTTTGTTATGGCACTGTCGAGTACCTCGAACTCGTCTAGAGAAAGCAGTGCGGTGTTATCTTGTAACGCTTGTTCTACTTTATCTAACCATTCGTCAAAGCTGGTAAAGGCGTCTTTTTCCAGTTCTTCCCGCGTCAAGGATGGTAAAGTTAAGGCACTTTGGCGTTTAGCTGAGGTTATCATCCCTCTGGCTAGGTTGTAAAGAAAACCTGCATAGTTACTTGCTGATGAGGGTGCGCCTTGCAAGTCTACAAACAAGGGGATAATGCTATTGGGTAATAGCTTTCCCAAGTTGTTAAGTAGGGAAGTTTTGCCCATGCGTCGCTGTCCGTAGAGTAGCAGAGGTGGGCGGCGTCGGTCTAGCAGTAATTGTTCGATGCGCGTACCGATGTCATTGCGTCCGGTGAAGATTTCTTGCTGTTGGGTGAGGGGTACGCCGGTGATGTAAGGTGAGTCAATTTCTTGGCGGAGTTCTGTTTCTTTGGCGAGTTCTTCTATATATTTGGTAATTATCTCACACCAACTTTTAGCAATGAGGTAGAAGCGAGGTGCGTATTTATCGCTACTTCGGTTAAATTGCTGTAAATGTAAATCTATTCGGTCTGCAACATCTCTAAGTGCTAAACGTTGATTATAAGCACTTTCTTGATTTAAAGCAGCGTCTACATTTTCGCTAATCCGACTTGTAAGACGTAATCTAGGGCTAATTGGGGTTTCTATTTCCCCAATTTCTAATTGATGGTGAACTTGACGGATGGCTTTGACATCTGTACAGCGTTCTAAGGAGCGTATATCAAGTTCAATTTGTACAGCTTGAACTGCCCAACGTTGACCGCTAGTATTTAAGTATTCTAGGGCGGCTTTTCCTTCAACTGGATTATGTTCTATTACAAAGAGGAGATGCTTGTCCAAATTGTGCAGACGTAAACGCTGCCACTCATCCCAGAAAGCGCAATGGTAGCGCAATAAACAAGGGCTTCTAGCATTACGTGCTTTATCTAATCTATAAAGCAGATAATTCCAGGCTGT
Organism: [Scytonema hofmanni] UTEX 2349; assembly: GCF_000582685.1. Taxonomy (GTDB): domain Bacteria; phylum Cyanobacteriota; class Cyanobacteriia; order Cyanobacteriales; family Nostocaceae; genus Hassallia; species Hassallia hofmanni. The sequence continues at coordinate 517,733 of NZ_KK073769.1, read as the reverse complement.
GAGAAATGGAAAGGATAAAATAGGTCGCCATAAGTTAATAGTTACTCCCACGCCTACTCCTACGCCAAACGCCACGTCTACCGCCACACCAAACAACACGCCTACCGCCACACCAAACAAAACGCCTACCGCCACGCCAAACGCTACGCCTATCACCACGCCAAACACCACACCAAACACCACGCCAAACACCACGTATAACGTTATGGGGGTTGATTCACCTAATGCCCACAGTACCAAGCCCAACAGTAAGATAGCCAGCATAGGTAAGATAAAATATCCCTGGATTAGGAAATACCATAAAACAAGGTTTTGCCATCCTCCTGATCTCATAAAAAAATCAAAGACGATTCAGGTTCTAAGGCGGGATCAATGCGTTTTCGGTGATTACGCCACGCTGAGGGGCGGAAGAAAAGCCAGAACATAAGTTCCAGGCTACCCAGTATCAAGTTGGGGTGCTGTTCGGGTGCATCGGTGTAGATTTTGCTGTAGTCGGTGGGGGTCATGTTAGTTTTGGTTTGTTTGGGTTCCTCTGTCTGAGTTCACACCCGCCAAGGAATAAATTCCCTGGCTAATAGCGAAAGTCCTCTCAAGAGGACTGAAAAAGTTAATTTATCGATGGTTTCAGTCAGTTTTAACTGACTTGAGCTATTAGCCCGGAAATTGATTTCCGGGTGGGTGTGAGCGCTTACCAGTAAATCCGGATATTTATAGCGATTCCCACATTCATGAGGTACAGAATATTGAATTAACCGCAGATGAAGATAGATAAACGCCGATGGACGCAGATAAATTTGTACCTCAGCAGACTAGGAAGCGCTATACCTCTACTTATCTAATTGTAATTCACACTGTTGAAACACATAGTTAACAGCCGCAAATAGCTGCTCTAAGTCTTGAATTGTATAGAAAGTTTTATTTTGTGTAAAAATATCTAAACTTAACTTGCCAAACTGCCATACTGCCCCATTAGAAACAATGCCAAATATGGTTTTTTCTGGTTCGTTATTAATCCGCTGCACTGCTAGCATTTCTGCCAAGCACTGACCCCAACCTTCGGTAAAGTCGCTTTCTTTCTTGGCTTCAACTAAGACAAAATATGGCTTGTCAAACACTACTGTACCAAGAGGCGATCGCTTTGCCAATATATAATCAGGAACACCACATAACTTATCATCATAAATCAACGTTTGGTGACTCCAAAGTAAAAACTTACTCCGATATGCTTTCCATACTTCTTTCAATACTGGATAAATAATATTTTCACAAATCGCAATTTCGGAATTATCAAATACACCTTCATTAAAAATCAAATCTAATTCCTGTTTAAAAATGTCACTAATTTGAAAATATGTTTCTATAATGAAATTATCCCGAACATACTTAATCTGAAATTCTTTGGCAACAACGCTAATACTCTTATAACTACTGAAAGGCATTTATTTAGCCCTCGTTTTGTGTATCTAACAAATGAGCAAACGGTTTTATCTGTCTTAACCCTTCTTCTTGCCAATCATCGCTATTATCCCCATCTTCTAGACTAAACAATCTTTCCATGCAAAGAATTTGCAGTAAAAGGGGAAAACATCCACTTTGCATCAAAATCCACTCGACATCTTCATCAGGAAAAGGAATAGGAGAACTTGCTATCAATTCCCGCGCTTCTGCTTCTGTCAGCGCTCCCAATGTGGCAGTATAGCCGAAAATATTGAAGAAAGGTGAACTGTGTCCGGTATTATGTGCTAGTTCAATCGGTGAAGAATGGGTTGCTAAAACAAACGCTAAATTACCATCTGTAGAGTTTGTAGCTAAAGAACGCAAACATTCCCAAAATCCATCATCTAGTTCTGGACAGCGTTGCAATCCTACGCCAATTTCATCTAGTAAAATAACTGTGGGATTATGCAAATTTTCACTCATCAAATCCATGAAGTAATCAAGATTACAAGGATTTGGTACTTTCATTCCCAAAGATTTTAAAATGTAACTTAGTAGTCCTTCTCTATTTGCCATGCGTTGGTCTTGAAAATCTACAAATAACCACTTATAATTTTCTGGATGCGGTAGCCAATCAGACTTTTGATTGTGGCGTAAATCTTCTGTTGAAGTAGTAGTGATGTTTTTCAGGTAGTGCAGCAGTGAGGTTTTACCGCTGCGCTTTTTGCCGATAATGGCAGCATTTTGTAGGGGATGGCGTTTAACTAGGTTAAAAAGGCGTTTAAGTTCGTAATTACGTCCGAAAAAGTAGCGAGAATCGGTGATTGGGATGCCGGTGATGAAAGGCGATCGCTCTTCTTTTTTTCTTCCTACTTCTGGCTTATAATGTTCTTTTATATACAAAACTGGTTTAAGATGTTCTGGAAGACTATATAGTTGAATTTCTACACGACCAAACTGATAAGCGTCTTCTATTGAACGATTTGCGACTAATGCTTTATAAAAGCCAACTGCAAACGCGATCGCTGCTTTATCACCGATAGCGTCATTCATCCCAATTACAAAGGGGATATGTTGAGCGATCGCTTTTGCCTGTATTTCAGAATAACAGGCATTCAGCACCACACAATTAACTTGCTGTTTGAATAATCTGAACATTGTAGCTAAAGCATCAGGCTTTACAGGCTGAACTTTGCCTACTTCATTTTCAAAACATAGTTCACCAGTACTCTTACCATGTCCAGAAAAGTGTATAATCTGGGGTTGAATATCAAATATCGTCTGCGTGATATCTCCAACGCGAACTGATTCTTGCTGTTCAAGTTGATACTTATCTGTTTTGGCTATTTGCAGCCTTGCTTTGATATCTCGCAACTCTTGAGATAATCTTAGTCGAGATTCATCACTCGGATCGGCTGCTAAAAACAGGATTTTTACAGGGATATCACTGTTCATTCACAAAACTTGGTTTCTCCGGCTGAAACACAACCTGGTAACTTTGGACACCATAGAGAACATTTACCTGTCTGCAAATCTAGTTCGAGAAACACATCATGTACGATAAATTACTTAGAATGTAAAGAGGTTCTGTCCGGAACGTCTTTACGACGAGAGGTAAGTTTTTATTACTGTTTATTAAATCGGTATGATATCACATGCTACTTGATTGCGATGCCTTTTTGCTTTAATTTTAAACAAAGCCAAGGATTTAGTTGATGATGCTAGTTGAGATAGGTCAGTATATACTTATCTGTAAATTGTATTTTCAATAACATTCATGAAAAAATCTTGCTTTGGATGTATTGACTAGTTTATTGTTGATCTTGTTTACTAACTCCAGTCCTAATTGTTTCCGAAACTAAGGTTACTGATGGAACGTCTAGAGTCATCAAAAGAGACCGAGCAAATTAACCAAATGAATTCACAAAAAACTTCAGTTTCGGAGCAAGAGGTGACAGCGATCGCTCCGATAGAGTCTCATAGAGATGAAAAACCTGCATCGCGACCTCGCAACCGCAAGCTGCTACCTTTTTTGATTGTAGGAGCAACCTTAAGTGCTGGGGCGATCGCTGGGGGAATTTATACTTACCGCTGGTGGGAGTTTGCTAAGTATCACCAGGTAACTGATAATGCTTATGTTTCCGCAGATATTTATCCTGTTAATTCCCGCATCGGTGGGGTAGTTATGGAAGTTGCCAGCAAAGATAACCAATCGGTCAAACCAGGGGAAGTATTAATAAAACTCGATCCTCGTGAATACCAAGCATCTTTAGCACAAGCAAAAGCTGATTTAGAACTAGCCAAGCAACAAGCAGAAGTAGCACGACAAAATATCAATAATGTTGGCACAATTGATACGACTTTGGCGCGTCCTGCTGTGGGAAACACGGCTGATCAAGCCAAAATCGCAGCTAGCAGATCGCAAAGTATTAATCAGCAACTGGAGTTAAATCAGCAACAATACAAAACCGCACAAGCGGCGATCGCTCAAAAACAGGCAGAATTAAAACAAGCAGAACTCAAGTTATCTTACACGCAAATTACTGCGATGGTTGGCGGTCAAGTAGGTAACAAAGATGTCCGAGTAGGTCAGCAGGTACAACCAGGACAAACTCTGATGTCAGTTGTACAGCCGAATCCTTGGATTGTTGCTAACTTTCAGGAAACTCAGTTAGAAAAGATACGTCCGGGACAAAAAGCCGTAATCAAAATTGCTGCTTTCCCCAGTCGCAAATTTATCGGCAAGGTAGATAGTATATCACCTGCTTCTTTTGCCAGGTTTGCCCCCACCCCGCAAAATAGCCCCTCGGTTAATTCTAATAATAATCCGGTGCCACGAGTGCCGGTGAAGATAATGCTTGATCCTAAGAGTATTCGCGGTTATGAATCTCGAATTCCTCCGGGAATAAGTGCAGATGTGACAGTAGAAACGCGATAATTACAATTGATGTGCAGGCGGTCGCTTTACCAAACTTTACTTGTATTCAAAACAAATCCAGGTAAAATGCGATCGCCACTAATACTAGCAGGATTTTCTAAACATTCCTCTGGTTGACCTGGATGGTAAATATAAACTTTGCGATTCTTGCGGTCAATCAACCAGCCTAGTTGTATTCCTGGTTCCCTCATATATTCCTCCATTTTATCCTTTAAGGGTTGGAGGTTATCAGAAGCTGACCTGAGTTCAATGACAAAATCTGGACAAATTGGTGCAAACTTTTGCTGCTGTTCGCTGTCAAGAGTATTCCACCGTTCTAGTTTAATCCAGGAAACATCAGGCGATCGCTCGGCACCGGTTGACAGCTTAAATCCCGTACTAGAGTCAAAACAAATACCCGTACCATCCTGTTCTGCCCAAATTCCTACCTGTAAAGCAATATTAAAGTTACGATTTCCTGTTTCTGAACCAGTTGGGGGCATAATTGAGACTTCTCCAAGTTTATTCCGCTCAATGCGTAAGTCACGATTCACCTGACAGAACTCGAAAAACTGTTCGTCTGTCATTTGCATTGATGGCGGAATTAGCACGACAATAGGGGATGAAAGCATAATTTACTCCCGACGCTTATTTTTATTTTCACTTTCTTTTAGTTTTTTGGTAAATCTCAGGTAGGTTTACGCAAAATTTTTACTATAAATTTCTGGAACTCAATTTGTTCTTGTGGGATCTAATAGACATCTGGTAGAAATTAATTATGTGTTACCCAGAACCTTTGTAGAGACGTAGCAGTGCTACGTCTCTACATCAAAATTTAGGTAATTTTACTTTTTTTAGCTTAATAAGCAATTTAGTAATATTACTGTTTTTCTTTATTTAGATGTAAATTAGTATACAGTATTGTTGAGTTAAAGAATGCTGGGTTAATTTTATTGTCCTAGATGGGGTGGACACCAATGAAATCAGAAAGCGATCGCCATAATGAACTCGAACGTCGAGAACGCGAACTGCGAGAACGCGAGGTTGAAATAAGACTCCGGGAAATGGAAGCTGATATTCATGCTTCCGATACTCCTATTTATAAAACTGTTAAACATCAGCCAGAAAATTCTCGAAAACTTTTGACCAAAAAAGTTATTCTCGCTGCAAAGCTTGTCGCTATCGGTATTGCTGCGTTGGTTGCTGTGAAAATAGCTTCAGTTGCCGCAGGGATTATAATTGTCACTGCATTGTCGTGGATATCTTACAAACTATTTTTTGACTCTAAGAAAAAGCCTTAAATTAAGGATGCAATCATCATGAATCATCAAGTTGATACAAACAAATTCATCAACGATTTAGAGCGCGTTGCTCAAGTGCGCTCAGAAATTTCAGTTTGTTTGAGTAATATTGCAGAGACAATTACTAAAGCTGAATTAGACGGAAATACCTCATCAGGAAAACTCAGTTTAGAACGAGATATTGAAGATATTAAAATCGCAAGTAAAAATCTGAAAACTGGTGTATTTCGGCTTTTAGTTTTAGGGGATATGAAACGCGGAAAAAGCACCTTTCTCAACGCTTTGATTGGGGAAAACTTATTACCAAGTGATGTCAATCCCTGTACCGCAGTCTTAACAGTGTTGCGGTATGGTTCAGAAAAGAAAGTGACTGTTCATTTTAATGATGGAAAAAGTCCTCAAAAGCTTGACTTTTCTAGTTTTAAATATAAATATACCATTGACCCGACTGAAGCGAAGAAATTAGAACAAGAGAAAAAACAGGCATTTCCTGATGTTGATTATGCAGTTGTAGAATATCCCTTACCACTATTAGAAAAAGGAATTGAAATTGTTGATAGTCCGGGTTTGAATGATACAGAAGCGCGAAATGAATTATCTTTAGGCTACGTTAATAATTGTCATGCAATTCTATTCGTGATGAGAGCGTCGCAACCTTGCACTTTAGGTGAGCGTCGCTATCTAGAAAATTATATTAAAGGTCGAGGATTGACTGTTTTCTTCTTAATCAATGCTTGGGATCAGGTAAAAGAATCATTAATCGATCCGGATGATGAAGAAGAATTAAAAGCTTCTGAAAACAGGTTGCGGCAAGTATTCAACGCAAATCTGGCAGAATATTGTTATGTAGATGGACAAAATGTTTACGAAGAGCGTGTATTTGAGGTTTCGTCAATTCAAGCATTAAGACGACGGTTAAAAAATCCCCAAGGTGGATTAGAACAAACTGGCTTTCCAGAGTTTATGGGAGCGTTGAATACTTTCTTAACTAGAGAACGTGCGATCGCTGAATTGCGTCAAGTTAGAACTTTAGCTAGAGGTGCTTGCAATCATACCCGCGAAGCAATTGCAAGGAGACTACCATTACTTGATCAAGATGTCAACGAATTGAAAAAAAGAATTGATTCAGTTGAACCGGAATTTAGTAAGCTGACAGGTATTCGTGATGAATTTCAAGCAGAAATTATCAAAACTAGAGATAATCAAGCGAGAGCGATCGCTGATTCATTTCGCAGCTACGTTTTAAATTTAGGCAATACCTTTGAAACTGATTTCTTGCGCTATCAACCCGAATTAAATCTGTTAGATTTTCTTAGTAGTGGTAAGCGAGAAGCATTTAATTCTGCACTCCAAAAAGCCTTTGAACAGTATATCACCGATAAATTTGCCGCTTGGACTTTAACCGCTGAAAACGAAATAAATGCAGCTTTTAAACAACTTACTCGCAGCGCTTCCCAATATGGCACATCTTACAGTCAAGTCACAGACCAAATCACAGAAAAGTTAACTGGAGAAAAAGTTAAAATCCATTCTACTACAACCGAAGATGATAACTCACCTGAATGGGCAAAATGGGCAATGGGATTATTATCTTTATCTAGAGGAAACCTTGCCGGCTTTGCAATGGCTGGTGCCGGATTTGATTGGAAAAACATCTTATTAAACTACTTTACTGTAATTGGTGTTGGTGGGATAATTACAGCAGTCACAGGCGTTTTTCTCGGACCAATCGGATTTGCTTTATTAGGTTTGGGTGTGGGATTTTTGCAAGCAGATCAAGCACGGAAAGAGTTAGTGAAAACAGCAAAAAAAGAGTTAGTAAAACATCTGCCACAAGTAGCGGAGGAGCAATCAAAAACTGTTCACGATGCAGTGAAAGAATGTTTTGATTCTTATGAAAGAGAAGTGAGTAAGCGAATTAACGATGATATCGCTTCTCGCAAATCTGAGTTAGATAATTTGCTTCAGCAAAAGGAAACACGCGAAATAAATCGAGAAAGTGAGTTAAAACGGTTGAAGAATTTACAGGAAGATGTAATATTTCAATTGCAAAAAATTGAAGCAGCGTATAGCAATTTATTAGCTTATTACAGCTAACAGCAAACCTAACCCCCTTCCCCCTTTCCCTCATAGAGGGGGGAAATCTTACTCCCCTACAAGGGCAGGGCTGTTTCATTCCCTAAAAGGTGTAAAATGACAAGCGTCCTGGGGATGAAAACAATGAGTGCAAATCTGATTGAACAACTGCGGGAAGTTAAAGATTTTCGAGTCAAAGATGGACAAAGACATCAACTGTGGTTGGTATTACTGTTTGTCATTATGGGGACAATGAGCGGGTACGTAGGGTATCGTGCATGGGGGGACTTTGTCAAACGGCATCGTCTTGTATTAATTGAGAAATTTAGAATCGAAAAACATGGTGTTCCATCGTACTCGACTATTCGACGAATACTGATGGGAGTAGATTTTGACAATCTTGCTGCAACGTTTAATCAGTGGGCACAAAACTATGTTCATGTGGATACATCAGACTGGTTTGGAATTGATGGTAAAAGTATCAAAGGAACTGTGCAAAACTACGAAAGTGAGTATCAAAATTTTGTCAGTATCGTGTCCGTATTTGCTGAAAAAAGAGGGCTTGTTTTAGGTCTGACCAAATTGGAGAACAAGAAAGGTAGTGAAATTAGCACGGTTCAAAATTTAATTGCGGTATTGGATATCGAGGGTGTTGTTTTCAGCTTAGATGCTCTACATTGCCAAAAAAAACTTGCAAGTTAATTATTGATGGTGGCAATGACTATGCGATCGCAGTCAAGGCAAATCAAAAAAACTTGTATCATCAAATTCGACACAATACGGAGAATTCCAAGCCCACAAGTCGGTACATCACAGCCGAAAAAACTCGAAACCGAGTTACAACACGTACTATAGAAGTTTTTCATGATTTAACTGACATCAGTCCAGAATGGGCTGGGTTGGAGTCCTTAATTAAGGTTGAAAGAATGGGTACTCGTGCAGGCAAACCATATCACCAAGTTGCTTACTACATTAGTAGTCTAGTTCGTTCAGCAACTGATTTTGCTAAAGGGATTCGCGGACATTGGGGGATTGAGAATTGTCTTCATTGGGTAAAGGATGTCATTTTTGATGAAGACCATTCCACCATACGTATGGGTAATGCTCCTGCGAATCTGTCGGTGATGCGAACGATCGCACTCAATATACTCCGCCGAAATGGTCATGCTTCCATCACAACTGCTCAAAGATTTATCTCTAATGATATTGACAAACTTCTTGCCCTTGTGGAATGAAACAGCCCTGCCTACAAGGGGAGGGGTTGGGGGAGAGGTTTCTGTGGTTATGAGAAAAGTACTTATGCAACAAAATGAAGTGTACAAAAAACTTTCTGATTCTCTCAAGTCTGCATGTGCATTACTCGATTTAGACCGCAAATCACAACTTTATCAAGATATAATTGTTATTTCCAACCACTTAGCAAATCCTAGCTTTCGGATTGCGGTGTTTGCTCCTTTTAATTATGGTAAGTCAACTTTGCTGAATGCAATGTTGGGAAATCTCACTTTACCGATTGATTTAATTCCTACCACAGGTGCCGCGATTACTGTCAAGTATGGTACTGACTTGCAAACTCGCATCATCTTAGTAGATGGTACAGAAATCTACCGCAGTGGAACGGAAATTTTAAAAGAATTCGCAATCCTTGATAATAACAGACAGATGCGAAAAGATGTTGCATCTGTAGAAGTTTTCTGTCCTCATCCCTTTTTAGAAACAGGGGTAGAATTTCTCGATTTACCGGGAACGAATGATAGAGAAGAACAAGATAATTTAGTGAAAGAGCAACTATTAAGTGCAGATTTAGTAATACAATTACTGGATGCACGCAAGTTGATGACTTTAGGTGAACGCGAAAATTTGCGAGATTGGCTATTGGATCGTGGGATTAACAGAGTTATTTTTGTAGCCAATTTTCTTAACTTACTCGAACCCGATGAACAAAAACAAGTGCAAAATCGCTTGTTGTTTGTCGCGGAAAGTTTTCGAGCGGAATTACCTCCAGGTTTTAGTAATTTATATCGGGTTGATGCTTTACCGGCTTTAAGAGCAAGATTAAAAGGTGATGTTGCTCAAGCAAGTAGTAGTGGTTTAACAGCTTTTGAATCAGCTTTGCAAAATATTGTAGGGATATTGCAAGAAAATCGCGGTAGTGTGCGTTTACCAAAAGTGCAAGCGATCGCTTCTCAAATTCTACTATCATTAAAAGAGAAAATTGACCCCATAGCTAGTGAAATTAAATCTGTTGATGATAAAATAATAGCCAAAATTGAAATTAAACAAAAAGCGGAAAGATTAATTCAAAAAGGTTTTAATACAAGCGTTGCAGAGTTACGCGATTGGCTATATTTACCAAATTTGCTAACAAAATATCAAACTGATACCGCAGTCGCATTAGCAGAAAATAACTTTAAATCTTGGCAAATAAGCACTTTAAAAAAAGACTTGACACAATTGCAATTAAATGTAGCAAAATGGCTTTATCAAGCTTATGAATTCTTCCAAGAAGAAAGACCAGAAGATTTATTAATTCCCTTCCCAAGCGTTCCACAAATTACTCTACCTCCTAAACCTAGTAATGCCGATGATTTAAGTGAAACTGGTTCTATAGCTGTTGGTGGTGGTATTGGTTGGTTGCTAGGTGGTCCCGTTGGAGCGGCTGTAGTTGGCAGTATTTCTTATATTTTAAATAAGAATATACAAAAAAAAGACGAAAAATCAGCAACCGAGTCTTATCATCAACAAGTTGCCCAAATTTGTATAACAGCAGCTGAAGATTATTTATCTCGCTTCAGTAGTCAAGGCTTATCAATATTGGCTGAATATGAAAAGACAGCTGATAAAGTCATTAAATGGAAAGCTGATAAAACAGTTGAAATCGCTAATAAACGTGAAGATTTGCAGCAGTTACAAAATGTGTTCAATCAGTTGCTGCAAGAGTTAAAAAAAGTTAATATATCTTCAAATTATCAACCGTATGCAGAGAGGGGACAAGCAGGCAAGGAGACAAGGAGACAAGGGGGACAAGGAGACAAGGAGACAAGGGACAAAAAGAATAATTCTTCTTTCCCCCCATCCCCCCCTCCCCCCATCCCC
>NZ_KK073769.1:504678-506806 GCF_000582685.1 [Scytonema hofmanni] UTEX 2349 | reverse complement strand
CCCCCCTCCCCCCCATCCCCCCCCCATCCCCAGAACAAGTTGAAGCGCAATTTCGTACTTGGGAACTTGATGAGGAAATAGCACAAATGAAAGCGAAAAAGGGTTCAACTGGTAAACAGCAAAATAAAACTCAAAGTAATAAAACAGAAGCGCAAAAAGACAAAATTACTCGCGCTTATGCAACTTTAGAAGTGCAATCTAATGCTTCATTTGCTGAGGTGAAACAGGCTTATAGAATTTTAGTAAAAAAATGGCATCCAGATTTATTTGTTGATAAGCCGCAACTACAAAAAGAAGCGCAAGAAAAAATGTGGCTGATTAATGAAGCGTACACAATATTATCTGAAAAAAAATAGCTACAGCAAATTTCAGGTTTAGGAGGTACATGGGTAAAAGCCAAAACCTTGTAAAGACGTAGCATTGCTACGTCTCTACATTGTTTTTCACGTCTATGTCTATTCTTTATTTTCACGCAAACACCCCATAAAAGTGAAAGGTAGGGCATATACCCTACCTTTGCAAGCCAAATTATTTCTGGCTTAAGAAATAGAATGTCAAAGAAATTAAAGAAAAACTTCCCTCTTTCTCCTTCTATTTATTCGGTTGAGGAGTCATCCGCAAATAAGGTTTGACTTCCTCATAACCTTTAGGAAATTTCTGCTTTAGCACTTCTGGATCTTTCAGCGAGGGGACAATTACGACATCATCCCCGTCTTTCCAGTCAGCTGGAGTCGCTACACTGTAGTTATCAGTTAGTTGCAGTGAATCAATCACTCGCAGAATTTCATCAAAGTTGCGTCCTGTGCTAGGGGGGTAGGTGAAACTGAGACGCAGTTTTTTATCCGGATCGATAACGAAGACCGATCGCACTGTTACAGTATTAGCAGCGTTCGGGTGGATCATATCGTAAAGGTCAGAAACTTGACGATCTGGATCTGCCAAAATCGGATAGTTGAGGGTAGTGTTTTGAGTTTCTTCGATATCTCCTACCCATCCGTTGTGGGAGTCAACATCATCAACGCTGAGTGCGATCGCTTTCACGTTGCGCTTGTCAAATTCTGGTTTCAGTTTAGCAACTGTACCTAATTCGGTGGTGCAAACCGGTGTAAAGTCTGCGGGGTGGGAAAATAGCACTACCCAGCTATCACCTGCCCATTCGTAAAAATTTATGTCGCCGTGTGTAGACGCTTGTGTAAAATTGGGTACTGTGTCACCTAGACGGAGAGCCATGTAAAATTCCCTGTAGTTATAAAGGCATTAAGTATTCTACTATGCGATCGTGACATATAATCCCGGTTGCTCAATGGGGGTTTAGCAGTTTGCAACAAAATTTTAAGTAGAGACGTTCCGGCGGAACGTCTTTACGATTTATCCCACAATCCGGCGGAACGTCTTTACGATTTATCCCACAATAGACATCTGTGGAAAAGATGTAGAGACGTAGCACTGCTACGTCTCTACAAGGGTTTTGGGCAACACATAGTTCATTTCTGGAGATGTCTAATGGGTGCAACGCCTAAAATTTGATTGTATGCTTGAATCATTTGACGAGCGATCGCTTCCCAACTAAAATTTTGCAATGCATATTCTTGAGCAAGTAATCCCCGACGCCGACATTCTGCGGGGTTTTGCAAAGCTTCTCGCAACAATTCTAATTGTGACTCAACATCTGTTGTACCCACCCAGCCAGACTCACTATCGCGCACCTGATGCCAAATATGCACTTGGTCTGAGATAATTACAGGTACTCCCGCTACCATTGCCTCAGCGACAGCAATCCCGAAATTTTCATAATAGGATGGTAAGACGAATAAATCTGCCGCTTGCAGTAAAGCTGATTTTACTTCACCGGTGACAAAACCTGTAATTTTCGTGTGCGATCGCAGAGGTGAATTTTGTATCTGCAAACTTATCTTTTCTTCATAATCTGGATCTTGAGGATTCGTTCCCGCTAAGACAAAATAAAAATTACCACCTTCAGCTAACAACTTTTCCAAAGCCGGAATCACTAAATTTAACCCTTTTTTCGGGTCAATTCGCGACATAAAAAGCACCAAAGGCACATTCAAGGGAATACCAAATTGAGTCCGAATAGCATTCCCCCCATCCCCCCATCCCCCCCTCTCCC
>NZ_KK073769.1:316836-504578 GCF_000582685.1 [Scytonema hofmanni] UTEX 2349 | reverse complement strand
CCCCATCCCCCCATCCCCCCCTCTCCCCCTCTCCTTTTCGGGGAATAACACCCAAAGGAATCACCAAATCCTGCGTAGAAACTCCAAATCGTTCTGATATTTTTGCTTCCTGATCGCTAGTAAAATGAATTGCTGCTGCACCTGCCAAATTTGCCCGTTCTAATATTGTCGCGTAAAGCTGTTTTAATTGCTTTTTCTTACATAAATCAGCCGGATCGAGAGTACCTAAAGGACGCAAAATGTAAGGTAAATTTTTCTGCCGACATACAGTCGCAGCCGCACTACTTATAGGAGAGAATAAAGCATGAATATGTGCTAAGTCAAATTCATGAGCGTGATTATTTAACCACTTTAATAATAACAGCGAAAACTTATAGCGGCGAAACGGAGAACAACGAAAGTAAATTATTTCATAACCATCTTGTTTCACCGGACAATTTAAAGGAACATCCAAAGGTTTTTGACCAGAATCGCCATTACTATCTGTAGTGAGAATAGTCACTTTTACATTTTTTCGTGCCAATGCCGAAGATAATCCCATTACCATTTGACTAGGACCACCGTAAATTAGAGAAATTGAAGGAACAATTTGTAGAATTCGCATTTTTATTAGTTGTTAATTGTTAGGTAGAGACGTTCCGGCGGAACGTCTCTACGGGGGTTTACCTGCCTCTAAAATTAAATTTGTAGGGTGCGTTAGGCGCATAGCCGTAATGCACCAATTTTAAACGATGCCGTACTCTCAGCATTAACGCACACTAGGACTATTAACCAATTCTTTATAAAACTCTAATTGCTGTTTTGCTAAAGCTTTATTTGTATATTGAACCATTGCTTTTTGATAACCCATTTCTGCCAACTTTTCGGCAAATTCTGGCTGATCCATTAATTGCAATAAGCAATCAGCCAAAGCTTTAGCATCCCCTTCCGGAAAGATTAACCCAGCATCACCAATTACATGGGGAATTTCGCCGGAATTTGAACCAATCACCGGAACTTGACAAGCCATCGCTTCAATTAGCACATGACCAAATTGTTCTTTCCAACCAGCAGAAGTTAAGGTTTTAAATTTATAATTCGTTTCTGAAGGCAACACCAAAGTACTCATTAAATTGATATACTTAAAAACCTCATCGTGGGGTACACTTTCTACCAAGATAATTCTGTCTTTAAAGTTGTTTTCAGCGGCTTTGCTCATTAATTCAGATTGCAACTCACCGCGCCCAATTAAAAGTAATTTCCAAGATTTACCTTTTAAAGTAGCTAAAGCATCTATAAGCGTCAGCAAGCCCTTTTCTGGAACAAAACGCCCCACGAAACCAACTACAAATTCCCCTGGCTGAATACCCAATTTAACCGCTAATTCTGGTTGAGACTTGGGAGCAAATAAAGTTTCATCCACACCAAGTTGAGGCATGACTTTAATTGAGCCTTTATATCCCCGTTGTCTGAGAATTTGCGCCCCATCCTGATTTCCCGAAATGATACCGTGGCTATTATTAAGGTTGTATTTTTCTAATAAAGCTGCGGGAAATTTGAGTTCGTATGGTAGATTCCACCAGGTAAAAAATATATTTTTTGCCTTTAATCCCAATAACTTATTTAAAGTAATCATTTGAGCATAAGACAGTCCGCGAGAACCTTGTTCTACTTGGATAATTTGGGGACGAAACTGCCGCAACAAAGTTATTAAATCAGCGCCAAAGGTGAGAAGTCCTTGATGGTTTTGACTGAAGTTAGAAATTGGAACTATTTTAAATGCACCTTCATCGCGGTATTGTGTTTCAATAATCTTGTTTTGTACACCTCCGGGTTTCCAACATTTGGGAACAACAACCGTCACCTCAATTCCCGGTTCTAGTTGAGATAAAGTGCGTAATTTCTCGCAGTTAAGGTCTACAATATAAGTGTGACTGGCAACTAAAATTTTCATTGATCCTTGCTAATTAGTAATTTTTGTTTTCAACCGCAGATACACGCAGATAAACGCAGATGATTTCCATATTTATCCGCGTCCATCTGCGTTCATCTGCGGTTAAATCATTCTAGCTTTTTGGTCTAATCGACTGTAAATTTGACCATCATCCCAAGCTGATTGAATCACAGTACCCACAGCTTTGAGAAAACCCAAAAAGTAGAAAACAGCGCGGGTGACAATTTTAATCGGGGAACCGCTTTTGTGACAAGGAGGACGTCCCAGGACGTGACAATCAAATAAACGAGCGTATAAGCGTAAAGCTTGGGTAGCGGTGAGGTTTTTCAGTCCTAATAAAAAATGGTTATGGTAAAACGTCATTTGATATTTGAGCGATCGCATACTCATATCATGACAACCCCCAGTTTCTTCCCCTAAATGCACTAAATCAGCTTCTGGGTCATACCAAATCTTATATCCCGTCTGCCTTAAGCGCAAACAAAAGTCAGATTCCTCACGCACTGCACTACCACGAAACCTCTCATCAAACCTCAGTCCGTACTTAGTAAAAATCTCGCGACGGAAAGACATATTGCAACCCCTTGCTGTCAGCACTTGCTGGGGTTTAACTGTATGCACCAAATCAATATAATACCAAGCGATTCCTGGGTCCATTGCTTCGGGAGGCAAATATTCAATCTCCAACTTCCCCCCAGAATCACCCAATTTCATTCTGTCAAATACCCTGCCGGCAACAGCCCCGATTTCTGGCTTTTCGAGATAATTTTTAGCATGTGCCGCTAAAAATCCATTTTTTAACTGCACATCATCATCAATAAACAAAATTATCTCACCTAGCGATCGCCGCACAGCATAATTACGCGCTCCAGGTAAACTTGCCCAATCCAAGCGGAACCATTTAATTTTATTTGCTGCTAACTGTTCCTCTAAATAAGCTTGAGTTTCTGGTTCGTGTTTGAGGGTTTGGTCTACAACCAAAACTTCAAAATTCGGGTAATCTTGTTTAAGGACATCCACAAGACTATCACGGAGCGGTTCTTCACGCCCGTAGGTCGGTATAATTACAGAAATTAAAGGAAAAGAAATCATGTTGATTTATCTGATTTTATTACACTTTCAATATGTCTACTAAATGCTGTTGTGTGTAGTTACCCCATATCTAATTTTAGTTTAGTATTCCCCTGCTAACTCTGCATACAAATTGTCAAATAACTCATTTTGTTTTTGGGAGTTATGAACATTTTCTGCTTGAGCTAATGCTTCTGCACTTAGAAATTCATAATGCTCGCGTTTATCCGGTCTATCAAGAAATTCTATTATTAGCTGTAATGCTTGATCTGCAAGATTTTCATAGGTGCTATTAAGAACATTCCAGTATTCCTCGGTTTTAAGTTTTTCGCCATGTTGCCAGTCTTTCCAGTGTCTAAGTTCGTTAGTTTCTAAGTGCAGTAAATATCCATTTTCTTGATGACGAATAAATTCTGGCAATGCACATATATTAGTAGTAATAGCAGGAGTTGCTACAGAAAATCCTTCTAGAATGCTATAACCATAAGTATCATGTAATGTCGCTAATATTTGAAAATGACTTTCGGATAGTAACTCCAGAACTTTCTCATTGCTAATCTTGTTATGAAAAATAACGTTATTTAAATCAAGTAACTTTAAATCTTCTGCATACTTATCTTTGTCGGGAAAATCAGTAGGTACTCCTAGTCCATATCGCAACTCAGATATGATATGTATAGTAATAGGTAAACCCATTTTTTCGGCTTTTTTTGCTAGTCTTAAAGCAACGATACCACCTTTTCTAGCAAAGTGATTTCCGACAAATGTTAACTGTATTTTATTCTCGGAGTTATAAGTTTTATGCTGGCTAACTTTGACAGGGAAATGCGGAGGTATTACATCCAATTTATTAACTATCTTATCTAGGATATTGCTGACTTCCATTCGTTTGATAAATCTCATTTTCGCATAATCAGAAATAGCTATAAGTTTTTTGCAATTTTCTAATGTTAAGCGATTGTTTAAAAAATCATAAGTTGCAGCTTCAAATTTATTCTGGGGATTGATATATAAAAAAAGATGATCTTCAAAGGTAACTAACCAAGGTTTATTTGTATATTGGATGCTGTTGAAAGCATGAACAACATGATATTTGTTCCATGTAGGTTTGCAATAACTAAAGCTTCGTAAAGGTCGCCAAATTTTTTCTAAAGGATACCTTCCGGAAGGAAAAGGTTTAGGACGGATAATTGTATGCTTAGAGTTTCGAGGCATATTGGGAATACTGAGGTGTTTTTGACCGGCGATAAGAATATTTGCCATTTTTATCTCATTTTTGATTTGGTTAATTGTTAATTATCTACGAAATTAAATGAAGCAAAATTTTAATTCTGTTTCTTCATGTCATTAATTTTCCTCATTGATTCTCATCTTGATAGCTGAGGAAATAGTAGATGCTATGAAGAAAATTTTGCAACCCTTAATTTAGCTTAATTTAGAAGCTGCTGCCCTCCGAAAGACTACGGTAGTCTTTCTCCAATCTGTCGTTTCTCATAGAGTTGGTCAGCGTGCGATCGCATTTCACAAAAATTTTGATATAAATACAGACCTGTAGAGACACGAAATTTCAGGCAGTGCGTTGCGGAGGTCACGAGCGTTGAAGCACCTGCCGTCGCGTCTCTACATCTTTTCCACTCCTATGTCTAATAATGATGCCTTTATACCCTTTAATTAGGTTTCAAAATCTTTCCCTTTACCCCTTACCTTTTTCCCTTGTCCTTCTTTGCTAAAATCTTTTTTGCTTTTTTGTTGTATCCCTTCTTCTATTTCTTTATCTTGCCGATCTAACACTGGCAATTTCAAAAGAATTCCCGCTGCAAACCAGTAATAAACAGCAACAGGATCGACATCTAGAGGGTAGTAGTAGGTGTTGTAACTAATAAACAATATAAACACCCACATCGCGGCTGCGTAACTGCGGTAATTACGGTTTTTTATCAAACGGTATGTCCGGTAGCACACGACTGTTAAAGTTGTTACCAAACTCAAAAATGCTAATACTCCCAAAATACCAATTTCATAAAGCAGTTTCGGGTAGTAGGTTTCAACCAGTTTTGTTTGACCTAAAGCACGGGCAGAGTTAGTCGCTCGACCTAAACCAGTTCCGAAGGGTCCTTTTGAGTTTTTCCAATTCTCTTCAAATTGATCGACGATAAATTGTTGAGGAGGTGACGCATTCCAGCGACTGACAAAGCTATCCGTCCTTTCTTGCACAACTGTGGGATTGCTGACTACGGCAATTGTCACAATCAGGGCAAGTCCCATTCCTAAGGGGATAAACCGTTTGAGGTTGCCAAGTTGACCAGTAAGCAATAGTAAAAGTACGAAGCAGGTGGGGACTAAAGCTAAGGCAATTCTTTGTCCAGAAATAACTGCATTAAGAAACACTGTGACTAAAGAACCTAAACCTACAATTCGCCAAAGAATTGAGGGGTCGCTAAAGCCAGTAGCAAAAGTAAAAAAGGTGCTGGAAATAAGGAACCATGCCCACTGCCAAGGAGCAACAAAGGTTCCTGGTAAGCGAATCATCCCTTGACTGGGACTATAAACTAGAGAACCGCCAATATAACATCTAGCCTCAAGTGTGGCTTTAAATAAATCATCGCCGACAGCATTTCTAGTACCTTCACATATCCCTGTTAGTAGTAACAAATACTGAAGAAACCCCAAGATACAGGAGACAAGTATCAGGCTAACTTGTAAGCGCGACAAAAAGAGAAAATCCCGCTTGTCACGAATCATGTAGTAATAACAAGTAATCAGGGGTAAGTAGCCTAATAATACTTTCATTCCCAAAATACCCATGCCTAGAGGTATTTCCTTGGGTGCGTCTTGCAGTAACCCCACAGGAGGCGGGCTGAATTGTTGAGCGCCATTGATAAATAGTAAAGTTATTGTGCAGCAACCTAATAAAATAAATAGTGGCGTTTTCAGGGCTTGGGGAATCAGCAGGGGTAGTCCCCGCTTTTTGGAAAGTTGCCAAATTGAAATTAACGCTGGAATGTAGAAAGCGTCTTTGGCTAATTGAAGTATAGGACTGTTACCGACGTAGTAAGTAATAGTACCACCCAAAGGTACGTAAACGAGAAAGGCAAAAAGCGCTTGTCGGGGGTATTTGAAACAAAAGGCGATGATAATGATTCCGACTACACCAGGAACTGCGGCTTTAATTCCGCCGACTATAGCCAGCAGAATACCGACCACAATGGCAATAGAAACAGTTTTGGTAAGTAAGCCAGTGAATTCTTTACGTGCTTTGGTTGCTTTGCGTTTTTGGGCTAACCTTTCTTGCAAGGTAAGAGGAGGTGTTTCTGGTACTAAGTGCTTTTTTTTTGAGTTTTTGGATTTTTTCTTAAGTTTTAGCATTCTCAATTTGAGATTTTAGATTAGGTATTGGGAAATGGTTGATAGTTAGTGGTTGTTTGAAATTAACATTAATTTTTTATACCTACCCTTCTAGGGTAGGGCTATACGAACAAAGCCCGCCTACGCGGGCTAAATTAAATACAGGTTGATAGGGAATTGGTATAACAGACAATAACTAACAATCCAAAATCGTTTATCTTCATTGGGGGAAAGCGGTTCATGGAAGAAGTTGTTTAAAACCAGGACTTACGCACGGACTACGAATTTCTGTCATTGCGACGTAAGGAAGCAATCTCAAAGTCTTGTTTTTTCGTAACAAGTGCGTAAGTCCTAAAAACATGCTGTGAATTCTTTTTTCATTCCCTTTCCCCTTTCCCCCTCTTCAAGAATCTCCTAGGTGTTGCTGGACTTGTGAGACTAATTCTTTTGTCCAGTAATGAGCAAGTTCAGCATTGGCAGCTTCTACCATAACTCTGATGACCGGTTCTGTACCAGAAGCGCGAACTAATATTCTACCGGAATCGCCCATTGCAACTTCGGCGAGAGCGATCGCTTGTTGGATGGGTTGGCAATTCTTCCATCCCAATCGGCGATCGCGATCTACAACTCGCACGTTCTGCAATAATTGTGGATAAGTTTCAAAGCTTTGATCTACCAGTTCTTTGAGGGAAACACCGGATTCTTTCACTAAAGCGGCTATATGTAAAGCTGTTAATAAACCATCGCCCGTGATACCATAATGACGGCACAGTATGTGACCGGATTGTTCACCGCCTAGCATTGCCCCTGTTTTCAGCATTTCGGCTTGAACGTATTGATCCCCAACTGCTGTGCGAGTTAGCTGACCGCCAATTTCTTTCCAAGCTTTCTCGAAGCCTAAGTTCGCCATGACGGTGGAAATTATTAAGTTATCTGGCAGCTGTTGCTTTTGTTGCAAACTGCGTCCCCACAAATAAAGGATGTAATCGCCGTTAACTTGCCTGCCGATATTATCTACTGCTAAGACGCGATCGGCATCGCCATCAAAAGCAAAGCCGATGTCAGCATTCTGTTCTTTGACAGTTTGGGCGAGAATATCTAGGTGAGTCGAACCACAGTTAACGTTAATGCGAGATCCATCCGCTTCGTTATGTAAGCAGATTACTTCTGCCCCCATTTCTCTGAATACTGCTGGTGCCAAGTTAACTGCTGCACCCCAAGCCAAATCTAAAACAATCTTCATTCCCTGAAGACTTACAACATTCTCTAAAGGTTGTTGCAACGATAAAGCATAATTTTTTACTAACTCCGGGCGCGAGTAATGCCGTCCACAATTACTAACAATAGCAGGTAATATTGCCTTGCCCCGCAGCCCTGCTTCAATTGCTGTCTGTAACAGTTGCGGTAACTTGGTACCGGTTGCCCCAAAAATTTTAATGCCGTTGTCTTCTGGTGGGTTGTGACTGGCAGAAATCATCACTCCGCCAATGGCATCGCTGACGCTGACGAGATAAGCTACCGTAGGAGTTGGGCACAATCCTAAATACCAAACCTCTATACCGGCTGCGGTTAAGCCAGCACTCAAAGCCATTGCCAGCATATCACTGGAGTTTCTCGAATCTTGCCCCAGAATCACTGGTCCTGAATTGGTAGCATGGTTACGTAAAATAATACCTGTCCAGAAGCCTACTTGCAATGCTAAAGGCGCACTCAGCAATTCTCCCACTTTTCCACGAATGCCATCTGTACCAAATAGGGGATTTGCTGGTAGTGCGATTAAATTATGTGCAAAACTGTCTTCTATACCTTTCGTCGATGTTTCAGAACTAGAAGCAGAATCGCCACGAAAGCCGTTTTGAGTTTGAGTTATATATGAAACCATTGGTTTAAACACTCCACACAGTCACACAGGAGAATAACACTTTACAATTTATTCAACAATTCTGACAGAGTAGCTTTTTATTAGGACAATATACTGGTTAGCTGAGAAGTGAAATTGATTTTGAACCACCTGTTATTACGCAATAATACTGAATTTTATGTGATAATAGTATATGTAATTATCAATATTTCATGAAGATTTTGCTTAGTATTTAAGTAGCGATCGCAAAATATATCACCCTTTTTTCAAGAGACGTAGCAGTGCTACGTCTCTACAAGGATTTCGGGTAACGCATAATAAGCATAGCGATCGATGTCTAGTGGGCATATATAAATGTAATTCCCCTTCCTACCATGCCCTATTCATAATTCAGACAAAATGCAACGCCAATTGAAACAAATCTTAAAATAATGCCGTGAATAGCTTCTGTTTACTAGGGAATTTTCCGTTTCAAATAATACAAAATATTGCAACTTAAGAAATTTTAATGAAAATTCTCATCAATTAGCTTTAATGTAAGTTTTTAGTAGCTTTTTCGCCGTCGGTAAATCAAGACTTTGGCAGTTGACCTTTTAAAGTTGAGAAATTTAGTGTCAGGAACCCTAGCCTAAAGGCATAGGGCTTGTATGAGAAATCATCAAGCCATTCTGACCCGACCACCTAGCAATAGGTAAACGTTATTTGAGTCACGACACCGAGGGCAATGCGAAGCTAGTCCCCTGCCCTGTCGCTTGTGATTAAACAAAACTAAGGTCACTGGTTTAGTGTTGCAAGCCTAACAAGCTCTTATAACAGGTCTAAGCTAACATCACCCCGCAAGGGAGGCTACTTCGGTAGCAAAACCGTTATGCGTACAGAGTTGTGAAATTTGAAATGGTAATTGTCCCATTGAAAGTGCATCACAATGGCACACCGAATTAAACAACTCCGAGGCGGTAATGGGCAAATATAAAGCCGTCCTACAAGGACGGGGTTTCATACCCATATTTACGATGAGCAGCAATTTAGCAACCAAATTGCGTGTAGGCACTAAAAAAGCCCACACAATGGCAGAGAATGTCGGTTTTGTCAAGTGTTTTTTAAAAGGAGTGGTAGAAAAAAACTCCTACCGGAAGCTAGTGGGCAACTTCTACTTCATCTATTCAGCGATGGAAGAGGAGATAGAAAAGCATCGGAATCATCCGATTGTTTCCAAAATTAACTTTCCTCAGCTAAACCGCAAGCATAGCCTAGAGAAAGACTTGGCTTATTATTATGGTTCTAACTGGCGCGAGCAAATTCAATTATCGCCTGCGGGTGAAGCTTATGTAAAGCGCATCCGGGAAATATCCGCAAATGAACCAGAATTGTTAATTGCCCATTCTTATACTCGTTATATCGGGGATTTATCAGGAGGACAAATTCTCAAAAACATCGCGGTAACGGGGATGAACCTGAATGATGGGCAAGGTACCGCTTTTTATGAGTTTGCAGACATTCCGGACGAGAAGGCTTTTAAAGCAAAATATCGTTCTTCTGTAGATGAGTTGCCGATTGATGATGCTACGGCAGATCGCATTGTTAATGAAGCAAACGCAGCTTTTGGGCTGAATATGAAGATGTTCCAAGAGTTGGAAGGCAATTTGATTAAAGCGATCGGTTTGATGCTGTTTAATAGTTTGACACGGCGTCGCACTCCCGGTAGTACTGAATTGGTTACTGCTGAGTAAAAACGATTATCTAACACTTTTGTAAATTTTAGGGGCGACATCTTTGAGATTGTCTTAATTGAATAAGGCGATCGCAAAGAAGTTGCCCCTACAGTATTAGTTAGTTGTTAAGATGCCTTTTTTACAGATATCCAAATTCTGCAAGGCAAATTAAATTCACTTCAAAGCCGAATTTTGCCGTCCACCTAAGCGTTGTTCTTGTGGAGTAGGTAGGACGCTCACAGAAATAGTTGCATAAGAGCCTTGTTGCTGACCAATCATGATCAAGCGGATGAAATCACCTAAGCCTTCCACTAATCGAGCATTACGTAAAACACCGCAATCTATTGGTACAAATCCAATCTCAAGAGCCAGTTGCATTACTGTTTTTCTCGCTTGTTCGTCATCCCCAGCAACAAAAACCGAAACTTGATAATCCTTAAGTGGTTCAGGTGCTAATTCAAACACCTCCTGTGCCATCGTGTTAAATGCTTTCACCACGCGAGCATTTGGAACTTCTTTAGCAAGCTTCTCTGCTAGCGATTCCTCAATTGCCGGATAAGCAAATTCAGAGGGGATATCTTGATTATTGCAATCAATGATAATTTTACCGTTGAGAACTTCAGCGTTAGATAGCAATTCATAAGGTAGGATACCGCGTGCTGTCCACAAAATGACATCAGCAAATGCAGCCGCTTCATCATTTGTACCACCTTGCGTTCCCAGGAGTGCAAATTCAGCCACTGTTTTTCCTTTTTCGGCATCGCGGGAACCAAAATATACTTGATGTCCCTGTTCTGCCCAAAGAATACCTAAAGACCGTCCCATATTGCCACTACCGATGATTCCTATTTTCATGACTTGTTTTCCTTTATAAAACAGACAGGTCTGTTTTTGTTTATTTAATTGAGAGATAACATACAGGTCTGTATCATGTCAATAGAGATATAAAATTGGAAAATTCAATGCCAAAGACTCGTGTCAAGGCTAAACCAGATGAACCAAAGCCGACATTAAGAGAACATATTTTGGATATTGCCGATGAACTTTTTTATCGGCAGGGAATTCGGGCAACTGGGGTGGATACCATTATCGCCAAGTCTGGGGTGGCGAAAACAACGCTATATCGATATTTTCCGTCTAAGGATGATTTGGTGGTAGCATATTTAGAGCGCCGCAATCAACGCTTTTGGAAATTGATGGAAGCTGAAATTGCCAAGCATCCCAATCAGCCTGGTGAAAAATTATTGGCAGTTTTTAAATGGTTAGATGAACTATTGGCAAAACCAGATTGTTTGGGTTGTCCGTTTTTAATCACAACATCAGAATTTGCCGAATTAGATTATCCGGGACATCAAGTTTCTATCAAGCATAAAGAAGCGGTACGATCAAGGCTGATTGAATTAGCTCAAGAAGCTGGTGCAAGCAATCCACGGGAACTTGGTGCGAACTTACTTTTGCTGCTTGATGGCGCGTTCGCACAACGGCGGTTATTTGGTACAGTTGCGGAAGTATCTTTAGAAAAAGCGGCAGGTACGCTAATTGATGCCTACTTACCTGGATAAATCTTAATATTTACTGTGCTGAGAAAATAAAGTAAAAATATGGCTGCAAAAATCCCCGTTACCGTGATTACAGGCTTCTTAGGCAGTGGAAAAACTAGCCTAATTCGCCATTTACTACAAAACAACCAAGGTAGACGCATCGCTGTTTTAGTTAACGAATTTGGGGAACTGGGGATTGATGGTGAATTGTTGAAATCCTGTGAAATTTGCCCAGAAGACGGTGACAGTAATATTTTTGAATTAACCAACGGCTGTTTATGTTGCACTGTACAGGAAGAATTTTTCCCGACGATGCTGGAGTTAATTAAGCGTCGCGATCGCATCGATTGTATTTTGATTGAAACTTCTGGTTTAGCTTTACCAAAGCCGTTAATCAAGGCTTTTCGCTGGCAAGAAATCCGCAACGCTGCCACAGTTGATGCGGTAATTACGGTAGTAGATTGTGCAGCGGTAGCAGCAGGCACATTTGCCAGCAACCCAGAAGCAGTGGCAGCACAACGCCAAGCAGATGATAGTTTAGAACATGAAACACCCTTGCAAGAACTGTTTGAAGATCAACTTGCTTGTGCTGATTTAGTGGTGTTAAATAAAACCGATTTGGTGGATGATGAGACAAAAGCGCAAGTTGAAGAGTTTATTAAACGAGAATTACCGAGAGTAGTCAAGATTGTGGAAAGCGATTGCGCTCAACTCGATCCATCTATATTATTAGGATTGCACGCTGCCGTTGAAGACAATTTAGATAGTCGTCCCAGTCATCACGATAGCGAAGAAGAACACGAACACGACGAAGAAATTATCTCAACTCACGTAATTTTAGACCGCGCTTTTGATCCAGAAAAATTACAACAGCAGTTGCAAGCGATCGCACAACAGCAAGAGATATACCGAATTAAAGGCTTTGTCGCAGTCCCTAACAAAGCCATGCGCTTAGTCATGCAAGGTGTCGGAACCCGATTTGATCAATTTTACGATCGCTTGTGGGAACCTGAAGAACCAAGACAAACCCGCTTAGTTTTCATCGGTCGTGACTTGAAATCCTCAGAAATAGAATCGCAACTCGTAGCGTTGTAGAGACGCGAAATTTCGCGTCTCTACAGGATTTAGAAGTTATTCTCCCCCACTACCCCCACTTACTATGACAATCTCTCAACTATTCAACGGTGCAAATATTTTCGTTTTGCCTTTTTGGACATTGATGATTCTATTGCCAAATTGGAAAGTAACGCAACGGGTAATGGAATCATATTTACCCTTTGTAGCGTTAGCCGGAGTATATTTGTATTTATTTATTAGCAGCATTACACCAGAGAATGCCCAAGCGTTATCGAATCCTCAATTAGCAGATATTGCCCGATTTTTTGCAGATGAAAAAGCCGCTGCAACAGGTTGGATTCATTTTCTGGTGATGGATTTATTTGTCGGTCGCTGGATATATTGGGAAGGACAGAAAACAGGTATTTGGACAATTCATTCTTTAGCGCTGTGTTTGTTTGCTGGTCCTTTAGGATTACTTTCTCACATCTTTACTTATTGGATTGCAAAGAGATTTTCTGTGAGTTCTGATGAAGCGGCGATCGCAGAAAAAGCCATTTAATTTAGTTCTTGTAGGGTGGAATGGTACTTACGCCCAGATCCCCGACTTCTTAAAGAAGTCGGGGATCTAAGAAAGTGCGATAAAAGCAATTGCAATACACAAAGTTGCTCTTATCACTGACAAAGCTTATGCTTTTTGATAATCGGCATCAACCCAACAACGTGGGATACTTTCACCTGAGGGAAAAACTAAGTTTTCTTTTTTAATAGGTTCAGGGTCTTGTTCTTCTTCACCTTGTTGTTTTTGTCCGTGAATAATATCATTGTTCGGGTCTATTAATTCCTCAATTTTGAGAACTTCTACCAAACTTCCTGTATCTTTGACTTGTAAAAGCATTAAATTAGCCTCCTGAAATTGAATTGACAATTTACTGCAAGTTTATTATTCAACTTGCACGCATCTGCGCTTCTTTGAATTGTTTAAACTCCCTTTTGTTCGGGATTGCTTTGTAGTGGCAACCAACGCAAACTACAAGCCTAATTCACAATCCAAAGTTTTATTACTAAGTAGATGGGCATAAATGAACGTTCCTTACGTAGTAACCTGATTAGCCGTTAAAATCCTCAGAGACGAGCGGTAAACCGCTTACTACGAATCACGAGAGTATTTTAGATGATTTAATTTCGCCGTCAAATCAAAATTCGCTCTGATATTTTTCCAAGATATCTACAAGGTTAACTTGGCATTGCAGCGGCAATAAATCAATTAAAGGAAGTTCACGTTTGCCACCGCCAATTTTTATGGGGATGGATTCCAATACTTTTATTACTTGGTTTTCATCCACAGAATGAGAGGTCAGTAAAGGATACATCTTTTCTGCAACAACGGTGTGCAGTTTGGCATTTGATAGAAAAAGATGCCACTTGGCAATATCTATATATATGTTTTCGCCTATTTCAGAAGCTAGGGCTTCTAGTATTTCTGTAGTATTAGTTTTAGCCATACAAATGACCCCACATAAGAATCGCGAAATCTCAAGCTAATTATTATTATTGCTCAATTATCCGGCTTATTTCTACTGCCACAAGATACAATCGCCCTAGCTGTTGATTCTGTCTTTAGGTGGACTTTGGTGGTGTTTGTGAGTAATCGGCGATCGCACTAATATAAATTAGATGCGCCAATAATACTACTGCCCAACCTGCTGTTAACCAAGGCAGCCACTCCCAAGTCGCTGCTTTGAAGTTGTGAAAAAACCACAAACCAGAATTGATACAGGCAGCGATCGCCACATGGATGGCAAAGTTCATTCTGTCATCTAATTTACGGTAATCTGGGTCATTGCGATCGGGTTGACGAGGCCAACGAGGAGGCATAATTGTTTGTTACAGATTTTAATAAAATTGCTTTCTGATTAATTTTAGAATTATTCTGGGTGTTATTGCTGTCCACCCAACAAATATAATAAAAGCATAGAAAAGCTCAGTTAACGGCTATGAAATGAAAAAGAATGTAGAGACGTAGCACTGCTACGTCTAATCAAGGGTTCTGGATAACGCATATTTAAATTCGGTCGATGTCTAATCACCTCAATCAATTATTTTTGCAGAAAATAATCTCCTGATTTGCCACCCATCTTACTCACCAGCCGAATTGATTCAATTTGAATCGACTTTTCTAAAGCTTTCGCCATATCATATAACGTTAGAGCCGCAACGGAAACGGCAGTTAAAGCTTCCATTTCTACCCCTGTTTCCGCTTTGGTTTTAACTGTGGCATAAATTTGATAACCGGGTAGTTGCGGATCGGGTACTATCTGCACTTCAATTTTTTGCAGTGGCAAAGGATGACACAAAGGAATCAAATTAGATGTCTGTTTCGCTGCCATAATGCCCGCTAACCTCGCAGTTGCCAATACATCTCCTTTGGGAGCATTTCCGGCTTCAATCGCAGCGAAGGTTTCGCTTAACATCCTCACGTTGGCTGTAGCTACGGCTTGACGGATTGTGGCTGCTTTGTCAGATACATCTACCATCTGGGAGCGTCCCTCAGGATCTAGATGAGTTAGGTTGCCAGAATTATCTAAAAATTTATCTTGCGTCATTTGGTTCGGGTGTGCTATGGTTAATTATTGTTAGGGTGTGTAGCTCAGTGGACTAGAGCACGTGGCTACGGACCACGGTGTCGGGGGTTCGAATCCCTCCTCGCCCGTTATGAAAAACGCAAAATTAAGAATGAGGGAACAAAGCCCCTCATTTTTAGTTTTTAATCGGATTTAAGGCATAGACATCTGGAATGCGACCGATCGCAAACCGAAAAGAATTAGCTAAGTCTTTACCAGACATGGTGATGAAAATCAGAAATGCCAAGAAAACAAGCATTGCCGCATAACCAAACATATCGCGGTAGCCTACTTGTTCGGCAATCGAACCGAGAACAGGACCTGAGATCGCTATCCCCATATCTAATCCGGCAATACATACAGCAAATATTCGCCCTCTTTCTTGGGGTAAGGCGCGATCAGCTATCATTGTAGACATCATCGGCATCAGAGTCCCAGCACCAGCACCTTCAATAATTGCTGCAAAGAGAAAAGTTTGGGCGCTATTTGCTTTCCACAGCAGTAACATCGCTGCCGTGTAAATAACTAAGCTGATGGTAATAAATAAACCACGACCCAAGCGATCGCTTGCTTTACCCGCGAATAAGCGTACACTAAAACTAGCGATCGCTCCAGCGGTGTAAAACAATCCTGCATTTAAATCCACCCCTGTTGATTTGATAAACAACGGCGCAAAGGTATGTAAAGTACCAAAAGCCAAACCAATCAACAACATAACTACAGCGGGAATTCTGACTCTGGGACTAATCAAGATTCGCCATAATTGATTATCGTTGTTTTCACCTGGTTCACTAGTTTGAATTGGTGGATTAACTATTGCTAACAAACATAACGCTGCCAAGCCACCGAATGCCCCTGCACAGACAAATAACGCCGTGTAACCAACCCCAGCTTGTAAATAACCGCCGATAGCTGGTCCAATTGCCAAACCGATTGGAGTTACTAAACTCATGTTACCAATGACTTCACCGCGATTTGTTTCATCTGACAAGTCTGCTACCAGTGCCAAGTAGCCGGTAGTAAAAGCCGCAATACTAATGCCGTGAAAAGCACGTAGCACCATTAATAAAGGAATCGATTTTACTACCAAAAAACCAAAAGGTGCGATCGCTGCGACCAGTGTACCAATCAGCAAGACTATCTTACGACCTCGCCGATCCGCCGTCTTTCCCAACCAAGGACGAGATAGCAACAGTCCGATGGCGAAACTACCCATAACAATGCCAATTTGCTGCTTGGTTGCGCCCACATGCTCAACATAAAGTGGTAGGGTTGGTAGTAACGAACCCATACTAGACCAGAATAATAAACCTGCTGTAAATAAGATCAGCAGGTTTTGCCGCAATCGGGCATCAAATGTGCGAAATACTTTCACGGTAGATGCAAATTAATGTTGAATTTTTTTAAGCTTTCGGTGCTGTTGGTCAATTCTAACGTTTTATGAAGTGGTGCAACGTGATGAGACCAGAGTGCGATCGCTCTCTATCAAAATGCTAAAATGCAGAATAACAAAGCGAATCTGTTATTCGATTAAGTTTTTTAACAGAGAATTAGCTCTTTTAATTCTAGATAATTCTATGTATTAGGAACGCAGTAAACAACCCTAGCCCTAGTAGTCTGTAAATTTTATTTTGATGGTTATGTACAAATCCACAAACCCGCAGAGACGTAGCAGTGCTACGTCTCTACAACCATCATTTTTATCTTGACAGACTACTAGAGATTTCTGTGGAAAATAATCAAGGTTTTCCCGATCGCCGTAAAAAAGGTAATAAATCTTCTAAAACCGTTTCATGGTAATGTTCTTGAGGATAATGCCCGACGTTATGAAGTTTTATTAATTCGGCATTAGATACAGAATCGGCAAAATTTTGTGCTATATCCACAGAAAGCCAAGGGTCAATCATTCCCCATTGAATTAAAATTGGCTGTTGCCATTCTTTAAAGCCAGATTCTATTTCAGTCATGGCTGGCTGAAGTTGTAAATTGCGGATAGTTGATAAAAGTCCTCTTCCAGCAGAGGAACTTTTCAAATATGGTTTTCGATAAATATCTAAATCTTTCTCTTCGATCACATAACGAGAACCACCTTCTAAAGTTCTATCAACTAATAAAGGGTCTTGGGTCATCATTTCACCTGCTAAAGGTAAACCCAATTGTTGAATTTTCCAAGGTAATTTTGCCGCACTAGTAATTGGTGTGTTAATGATAGCTATGTTGGCAATTTGTTCTGGATGTCGCAAAGCGTATTGTAAGCCTACAGAACCTAAAAATCCTTGGACAACTAAAGAAAAACGTTCTAGTTCTAACGCTTGGATAAATCCTGATAAAGCTGTAATAAATGCATCTGGGGTGTAAGCAAAGTCTCTTTTTTCTGGTTTGGATGAAAAACCATAACCAATCCAATCTGGGGCGATCGCTCTTGTACCCTGTTTCCCTAAAGCTGGTAAAATATTACGCCAACTGTAACTTTGCGAAACTATGCCGTGTAGTAATAATACAGGCAATAAGTCAGTTTGACCAATCGGTTCAACTTCGCGATAAAACCATTCTAAGGAATTTACGGTTATTTTATGTTCTTGTATTGACATGAAGAAAATTCTTACGCAAAGGCGCAAAATAGTTTTTATTAAAATTAGGAATCGTTGGAAATAATCATCTCACGAATTGCGTATGCTGTTGCGGGTGCTAATAAAACGCCGTTGCGATAATGTCCGGTGGCAAGGAGAATGTTATTAAAGCCTGGTAGTTTGCCTATAATTGGTGCGGGTCGCTTTTCGGGACGAGGACGCAATCCCGACCAGGTACGATTAATTGTGGCTGATGCTAATTCTGGACAAAAGGCGATCGCTTGAGTTAAAGCTTGCTTCAACAGTTCTTCATCAGGTGGTATTTCATCGCTATCATTGGGAAACTCCACTGTTGCACCAATCCAATAATCGCCGTTACCTACTCTTACTATGTGAATATCATCACCTGTAATCACCGGTTGAAAGTCTGAATTTCCTAAAGGATGTCCTAAGCTTACTTGCAAAGCTTGCCCCAAAACAGGGCGAATATCAATCATCTGGCTTAATTGTGCCGTCAAAAGTGATGAACCCAATCCAGCAGCGATTACAAACCAATCAGCAGTAATTTTACCCTCTGTCGTCTCAAGTTCATTGCATGAATTCGCGGAAATTGGGCTTCCGTTGACAGTAACACCAAATTTAAAAGTAACGCCGTTGCGTTGAGATGCATCAACCAAAGCTAAAGTTAAAGCTGTTGGGTCAAGTTGGCGGTCTTGGGGAGAATAAATAGCACCAGTAATATTATCATTACTTACTTGGGGACACATTGACCTTAATTTCGCTACGTCCCAAACTTCCAGCTTCCAGTTTTGAGAAGAGCGAATTTCCGCAAGCTTTTGCCAATCTGCTAAATTATCTTCTTGCAAACAAAGCTTAAGAATTCCTTGACGATTAAAAAGGATTTTGCGATTTGCGATCGCTTCTAGTTCCGGAATTAAAGTTTCATAACGTTGAAGACTAGAAGATCGCATTCGCCACGCATTACCCTTAATTTTGTGGCTAATGGCACCCATCAAAACGCCTAATGCCGCACCTGTAGAGGCTTGCGCGGGTGGTTGTTTGTCGATGACAGTGATTTTGAGGTCTTTAACTTGACTGAGTTCATAGGCGATCGCCGCCCCAACAATACCACAACCGATAATGACTACATGATTCATTGCTTTTTGGGCATTGGGCATTGGGCATTGGGCATTGGGCATTGGGCATTGGGCATTGGGCATTGGGCATTGGGCATTGGGCATTGGGCATTGGGCATTGGGCATTAGACATAAAAGTGAAAATTAACTATGGGTTGTCCACAACCCTTGTAGAGACGCGAAATTTCGCGTCTCTACATTGTTTTTTACCAGATGTCTATTGGTAATAATTTTTTCCCTTTGCCCTTTCCCCTTTGCCCTTTTCTCCTCTTAAAAAAGCCTAGTTGCTGGTTTGCGGTAACAATTGTAGGAAATTGTCAATGTCAGCAAAAGCAGCTTGCTTGTTGCTTAAAGCTAGTTGAGAATTGCGATTAGCTGCAGCTTGATTTATTTTTACCAGGTGGTTAAGTAAATCTCGCGTTATCTTACGTGCTTGAGGTTGGTCTTTAGATAGCAGGTTGGAAGTAATATAACTCATGTTCTGCTTTAAGGAAGTCATCGGACCGTGGATAAAATTCCCCACATCGATCCAGTCATTTGTTTCAATCAGCTTTTGCAATTCTTGTGAGCGATCGCGTACAGAAAGAACTTCAGGAAGATATTCCTGAATTTTCTCTAACTGAGACGTAGTATAGGTTGGAGGTGCTGTAGCGACAGTCGGACCACCACAACTAATCAGGAATGTTGCCAGAATTACCAGAATCAATGACAATATCGAGTGTTGACGCGCCATATACTCAACTTCTTGTGTGCTTATGAACAGTGTCATTTTAGATCGCTAAGGCAATTTCCCGTTAGTCAATAGTCAAGAGTCAATAGTCAATAGTCAAAAATTTCTCCCTGTCCCCCCATCTCCCCATCTCCCCATCTCCCTGTCTCCTTGTCTCCTTGTCCCCCCATCTCCCTGTCCCCCCATTGCCCCAACATCGCCAAATACTTGCCAAGATGGATTTATAATGCGTAAATTTTCAGTTTTGAATTTCAATTACTAACAATGCCTTTCCTTTCTAAACTGCGTCCATACATTCTTATAGGCTTGTTCCTCAGCCTTTTTCTCAGTCTCGATTTGTTTTCAGACAATTTTACCAACGCGGCAACGCCAACTACAGTTGTACCTGTATCGGGTTCAGCACTAACCCAAGGGGTGACAAAAACTGTATTAGACAACGGTTTAACTGTGCTAACCAAAGAAATCCATACTGCACCAGTGGTCAGCGTGCAGGTTTGGTATAAAGTTGGTTCACGTAACGAGGGAACGGGGGAAAGTGGTATCTCCCACCAGTTGGAACATTTAATGTTTAAAGGCACTTCCACTCGTCCAGTACAATTTGGACGACTGTTTAGTGCTTTGGGTAGTCAATTTAACGCTTTCACCAGCTATGACGAAACTGCTTACTATGGTACAGTGCAGCGAGACAAACTTGAAGCACTGCTAACCTTAGAAGCCGATCGCATGGAAGGTGCTTTAATCGAACCCGACCAACTGACGAGTGAAAAGCGCGTAGTCATTTCTGAACTCCAGGGATACGAAAATTCACCTAGCTATCGTCTCAGTCGCTCGGTTTTGCGGGCTGCTTTCCCGAATCGAACTTATGGCTTACCTGTGGGAGGCACAAAAGCCGATGTCGAGAAATTCACACTGGAACAGGTGCGGAATTATTACCAAACCTTCTACAGTCCAGACAATGCCACATTGGTAGTTACAGGCGATTTTTCCAGCGCACCAACGTTGAAAGTTATCAAGGAAACTTTCGGCAAGGTTCCCAAACGAGTTAAGACGGTTCCAATCAAAGGCTCTGTATCTATACCTTCTAATACTCCGGCGAAAAAAGAGCCAATCGTTCTCAAAGAACCGGGAAGCGCTGCACTGCTGCAAGTTGTCTATCCTTTACCAGATGTCAAGCATCCCGATGTTGCGGCGATTGATTTGATGGATGGTATTCTTACAGGCGGACGTAGTTCCCGACTTTACCAAAATTTGGTAGAATCCGGACTCGCGAGTTCAGTAAGTGCGAGTGCAGCAGAATTAATTGAACCAGGTTGGTATGAAATTAATGCTACAGCCGCACCCGGTCAAAAATTATCAAAAATTGCTTTGGTGCTGCAACAATCGTTGACGAAACTGCAACAGGAGCCAGTTACTAACGAAGAATTGAATAGAGCAAAGACGCAATTACAAGCTTCTTTTATATTGAATAATCAGGATATCACCAGTCAGGCAAATCAACTGGGATATAATCAAACCGTCGCCGGTGATTATCGTTTTATTGAGAAATATTTGGCAGCGATCGCCAAAGTTACACCAGCTGATGTGCAGAAAGCAGCAAAAACTTACCTGAATCCGGCTAAACAAACCATCGGCTTTTTTGAACCGACCCAGCCTGATGGTAAACCAGGAACTTCTAATGCTGGTTCTGCTCGCACCTCAGAGAACTTCAACCCAGGTAAACCAGTAGATCCGGCAGAATTGGCAAAATATCTTCCCCCTGCCACTTCAGCGACCACTGCTAGCAAACAATCGCTACCAGAACAGTTTACCCTAGCGAATGGGATGCGGGTTCTTTTGTTAAGCGATCGCAGTTTTCCCTCGATCAACCTCACCGGACAAATTGACGCTGGTGCTGAATTTGACAACATTCAAAAAGCTGGGCTAGCGACTTTGACTGCTGGTAACTTAATGAATGGCACGAAAAGCAAAAATGCTCTCACGCTAGCCAAATCGTTAGAAGATAGAGGAGTTAGTTTAGCTTTTGGTGCTGGTCGTGAGGGTGTCGCTATTGGTGGTCAAGGTTTGTCCGCGAATCTGCCATTATTGATAGAAACTCTGGCAGATGTAGTCCAAAATGCTACTTTCCCCCCAGACCAATTAGAACTAAGTCGGCGCCGGTCATTAACGGGGTTGAAAGCACAACTAGATGACCCCCGTGGACTGGGACGAAGAGTTTTTCAGCAAGCAATTTACCCCGAAAATCATCCATTCCACAGCTTTCCTACAGAAGAAAGTTTGAAGAATATTACTCGCGATGATTTGCTTCGCTTTTATCAAGCACACTATCGACCAGATACAACAACGTTAGCGATAGTGGGTGATTTCGATTCCGCGAAGGTGAAAGCTTTACTAAATCAAGCTTTCGGCAAATGGCAAGCAAAAGGGAAAGCACCGATTTTGAATGTTACCTCAGTACCTTTACCGCAAAGTTTGACACGTTTAAACCAAGTAATTCCCGGTAAGGCAGAGGCAGTTACTTATATCGGCTATAACGGTATTTCCCGTAAAGACCCCCGTTTTTATGCAGCGTTGATACTGAATCAAATTTTGGGTGGTGATACATTATCTAGTCGCTTGGGTACGGAAGTACGCGATCGCCAAGGTTTAACTTACGGTATTTACAGTGCTTTTGCTGCTGGAGTTAATCCAGGTCCATTCTTAATTCAGATGCAAACCTCTCCCCAAGACGCAAATAAAGCGATCGCAAGCGCGGTTGCTTTACTCAAACAAGTACGAGATCAAGGAGTGACTGAAGCTGAATTAAACTCAGCAAAACGCTCAATTACCAACAGCTATCCCGTAGATTTGGCAAATCCCAGCGATGTTGCCACCATCATTTTAGACAATTCCGTTTACGGGCTCTCACCTACAGAAATTCGAGAATTTCCTAATAGCATTCAAGCTGTAACCATGACTCAAGTGCAACAAGCAATCAAAGACCTAATTAATCCTGACAAACTGGTGATTGTCACAGCAGGACCTGGAGACACTCCTTCTCAAGGCAGTTAATTGTTTTGGGCATTGGGCATTGGGCATTGGGCAGCAGGAAGGGGAAAGGGGGAAAGGGGAAGGGGAAAAGGGAAAAACTTTTCTTACTTTACCCTTTACCCTTTAACCTTTTCCCCTCATGAAATTCCCCTTGTCCCCCACTCCCTCACTCCCCCACACACGATTGCCACACCATACCGTTGCTCTCTTGTTAAGTAAATAACAAGAGAGTTTTTTTGTGTCCAAAGTTACGAAAATACTGGTATAAAAAGAAAGGTGTGATATTTATGGCTATTAATCACCATAAATATCACCTCATTTTTTGCTCTTTCCTTATTTTCCAAATAATACTTATCGGATTCCGTAATCCGTGTAGAGTTGTTTGAATTTATTCTGTAACCAACAAATACTTAAAGAGAATTAAAGAGGATGTCTACTGCAATTAAATGTCCTACCAATCGACCAACCTTGCGATTGGGTGCAACTAGTCCATTTGTCAAAGAAATGCAAAAAGCATTAAACCAGCGGCTTGCAGAACTGGATAGTTTATCAGATTATCCTCTACAGGTTCTTGTCACAAGTCACTTTGAAGAACAAACCCAAGATGCTGTCAAATATTTTCAGTGTCTTGCCTTCCTCAAAACAGATGGTATTGTCGGAAAAAACACCTGGGCATATCTCTGTGAAGGTGTTACTAGTCTGCCAGAGTTAAGTCAAGGAAGTAGCGGTTCTCTGGTGAAAGCAGTTCAGCACGCACTGAAAAATGGTAAATATTATTCTGGTGAAGTCGATGGCATCTTTGGTGCGAAAACAACTGAAGCAATACAAGCTTTTCAGGTATCGCGCTATCAGCAACCCAACGGCATTATTGGATTTCGCACATGGAACGCTTTAAGTAGATTCGATGCCCATATCTCTCACTGTATTATTGATACTTTTGATTAATAATTAGTAAATTACAACAGCAAATAAAACCCTCCTTCAAAAGAGGGTTTGAGTATCTTTCGATTAAGAAGCAGACATTAACAGGACTTACGCAAAATACTTCTCAAACCCTTATTGCTCTGTTTCCTCTGCGATCTGGTGCGGTTCGTTTTTCCGTTATTGCTGCGTAAGTCCTGTAAAAGCAAAAGACTCTCTTACGTAGTGAGGACTTCAGCACTCAAAACAAAGGGCTTCAGCCCTAACGACATTTAGGTAAGCTATTTCTCCATAAAAACTAAATCTTCAGGTTGAACAGTTAGTTTGATATTTTGACCATCGACTTTCACCACAAAATCAAATCCTGTAACATGACCATCTGGGAGAATTATCACTTTATCTTTCTTAGATTCCAGAAAGTTCATAAATCCGTCTAGAGCTACACTACCATCATTAATAGCGAGATAATCAAGCAACCGACGAAACAGTTTGGGTAAAAGAACAACTTTGTCGGTGATAGTTTCTAACCCTTCCAAGACAAAACCTTTATGAGTTTTATCTGATGCCCATAAACCCTTTTTATCACTACGAGCTTTTTCGGTGACAGCAATTAATTGCTTGCGGATATCAGGATATAACTTAGAGTAAAAGGTAGGGTAAACTAACCCTTTACCTAAGAGATGAGAATTTGCGCTCTTTTTTAATAAAGGTTTTTCTAAATAGATGCTGCTGCCATCTTCTTGTTCCAAATTGCCTTTAAAAACAAAAGCTACAGCTCTGCCATAGGTGTCTGCAAAACGGGTAAGGATAAAACCAGGTACTTCTTCGGGTTCTGCGGCAGTAATTACTTGATTGGAACCACGGGTAACGTTTTGAAATCCTAAAAATTTTAACAGTTCGCTAGCAGCAGCATCAGCAAATTCCGCTGGTTGGTGCTGTATGCCTATACTACCCATTTTCGGGCGATAATGTGTTTCCAAAGCATCGATCGCATCCAAACGCAGCTGGGCACCTCCTGCTCGGTTGGGACTGACTGGTGTCTCCAATGTCTTCCACAATTCAGTATTGTGCGGATAAAAGCGGATAGAATCGCCATCAGGAGCAGTTTTTAAGATTTTAAAGTTGCCCTGGATAAGCGTCATTGTCATTTTTTAGGTTCCTTTGATGACTGGGGACTGGGGAAGCGCTGACTACGAATTCCTCACTCTTTAGTAGCGATCGCATTTCCATCATATGCAAATCAAGCGATCGCTATTGTGGAAAAATCAAACTTTAATGCCTGAAAAACCCCACCTCATATTTGATTGCATAAGTTTTAGGCACTTACAAGTAATAAAATATCCAGCCGTGTATTGAAATGGCTGGTTGATCCAAGCGGATCGCTTGTTATGCCGGCATGATATTTTATTTTTTGGATCTCCCTTAGGGCAAAATTCAGCAGAAACCCGGTTTTTGGGATTGATTATGTAAAGTTTTGATGAAACATGTATTCTTCTTTCCTGTTGCATTAATTTAACTCAGTAGTGATTGATATACGTAGAAAAATCAGTGCTCATTCACCTTGGAATAACGATTGCAAGGGCGAAAAAGATTTTAACGCAACACACTTAGTACCAAAGGAAACGTTAAGTCATCTGTATGCAACAGAACCAAGTATTTCAGGTCAATAATCCTCAAGTTGTTTGTGAAATGATCGATGGAGAAGTGGTCATTGTACATCTAGAAAAAGGTTACTACTACAGCTTATTGAAAACAGGAGCAGACGTTTGGAGTAAAATTGAGCGTCGGATTGACTCTCACAGCCTAATTCAGGAAATGACACAAGCATATGACGGTAGTGCCGAGGAAATTGCTACCGCTATTGAGGAATTTTTAGAAAATTTGCAGCGTGAGGAACTCATTATCGCTGACTCAACGATGGAATCTGTAAATACAGATAACAACATTAAAGAAATTGCTGAAATAACTAACAAGCCACGCTTTCAGAAACCCATGTTGGAGAAGTTCACTGACATGGAAGATTTACTTCTGCTCGATCCAATTCATGAAGTCGATGTGGAAGCCGGATGGCCCAACGCAAAAACAGCCTAAGTACAATATTGCATAAATTCATGACGAAAATTTATGACAAAAATTCTGCGTCACTCTCTCCTTACCTAGTGCGCGACGAGCGCGTTTCAAAACCCTACGAATTGATGCAATACTGTACTAAGTCACGATGAGCGATCGCATTCCCCTTGTTAGCAGCTACAAACTAACCCAAAGGCAGAAACTATTGCTCCAAGCGGCACTTTTGCAGGGACAAGCTGCACTGACCGCATGGGAGCAATGGCAGTCCTCAGTCGATATCGAAGTCTTAGATGCCGAGTCCCATGTGTTACTGCCGCAACTTTACCAAAATCTATTGGCTCATGGTGTCGAAGATCCTCATATGGCGAGGCTTAAGGGTATCTATCGGCACACTTGGTATGCCAATCAACTGCGGCTCAAACAACTAAAAACACTGTTATCCCATTTAAAGAATGCGGGAATCGAAACGGTTGTGCTTGGCGATGCTGCCCTCTTTTGTTGCCAAGACGAAACTTATCGTCCGATTTCTAACTTTCATCTGTTGGTTCGCTCCGCTGAGTTAGAGGGGGCAATTCAAGAATTAACTTGTCTAAATTGGCAGCTTTCTTCTAGTGGTTTAACACACCAATTTATCCACTTACAGGATAATCGGGAAAACTCGCTTTATTTACAGGGGCATCTTTTCTGGGCAATTCCTCAAGACTATATCGATGAGCAAGTTTGGCAGTATGCGATTCCCAGTTGTAACAACCAACCAGGCTGGATGCTTAACCCGACCGATCAGCTTTTGGATGGATGTGCCAGGACATTTTTTAAAAGTCCATCGCGTCAGATTTATGGGATAGCCGATGCATTAATGCTGATTCAGAAGTCGGGGGATGATCTTGACTGGATGCGACTCATCACTCAAGCACAGCGATATCAAATGATTTTGCCAGTGCGGAACATGCTGATCCTGTTGCACCAGGTGTTGCAGCTTTCGGTACCAAGTTGGGTGTTGCCTGCGCTCTACCAAATGCCGATCGCTCAGACGGAATGGCTGAACTATCAGGTGTTGGCTGGAGATAAGCGGTCTTTGGTTCGAGCAATACTCGCTTCCAGCATTTGCCCCCTCAACCATTTAGAGACCAAACTATTTGGGCTTAAACATCGCTCCTTTCCAGGCAAACAGATATTGAAGAATCTTTTGATCCCGAAAAAATCAGCATTAGAATAAGTGACTAATCTAGCCTTACCTCCACAGTCTAACCCCAATTTGTCAATCGAAGAATGCGATCGCGCAGCGTCTGCTGAAGCAGATCGCCTTGCCTTCTTTCACCTGGTTTATCAGGGCTTTCAAAGAGCAGCGCAGGTTACAGGTGCAGTCGATTATTTCTATAAGGTTGGGGGCTACACCCTTTGTTTGCGCTTTGCGGGTTTGGGTCTTATTCCGCAGATTACACCAGCGTTATCCCATTTGGAGACACAATCAACGGCAAACCCTGACCTCACCATTTGCCTTTGGGATAACGCGTCTACTGGCACGGGATTACCGCTCCTGATTGACAGCCTAGTGCAACTGATTCAGATGCACTGCTGGGATTATCTCGGACCTCGTAAGGAAATTAAAGCTTACGATGGCGATCGCATTCGCACGAATTTTCATATTGGTCCGAATATTCTCAGTGTGCTGGATCGTCAGCAAAATCTCGCCTGTTACTGGATTGAAGATGCCCAAGATATTCCTTACTGGGAAAAGGGTTCACCTCTGCAAACAATTTTGAATTGGTGGACAAGCGATCGTCAGCATCAATATGTTCATGCGGGAGCGGTGGGAACACCTTCTGGAGGCGTTTTGCTGGCGGGGAAAGGGGGATCAGGCAAATCGTCCACCGCACTGGCTTGCATTGATAGTCCACTCGTCTATGCCAGCGATGATTATTGTTTAGTTTCCAATGATCCCAAGCCTTATGTTTACAGTCTGTACAATACGGCAAAACTGAAAGGACAGGCAGATTTAGAGCGATTTCCAAACTTAGCTCCCCTGGTGAATAATCTTGATCGCTTGGGGGTAGAAAAAGCCATGTTGTTTCTGCATCAGCATCATCCCGAAAAGATTGTGCGCGGCTTTCCGATTAAAGCCGTATTGATTCCTCAAGTAACTGGGAAATTAGATACTCATTTGCGTCCAACGACCGCAGGTGCAGCATTAAGGGCACTCGCACCCAGCACAATATTTCAATTGGCAGGCAGTGGACAATCGGCTTTTCAAATTATGTCGAGTTTAGTCAAACAGGTTCCCTGCTATGTGTTGGAACTTGGTACTGATGTGGCTCAAATTCCCGATGTAATTTTGCGGTTACTTTCGCAAATCTAGACGTTTCAAGAAAACATAAAATGAACGTTCTAAATTCAGTAGACCGAAAAGTTTTCCAGAAGCTTTATCAGCCGTTCATTTCACATCGGAAACGCCATCTAATCAAATCAGCTTCTAATCTACCTTTCAAGCACCTCTGTTTTGGATGGACGAATACAGCGATCGCTTGTGGTCGTGATGGAAAGTCTAAAAGCATCGCCTGAAACCCTTATTATCTCATCAACTTTCAAAAGCTTTCGGTCTACTGAAATTAGCTATTTCTCAGTTACTACAATCTCAGGGATATCGACAGATTAAAAATGCATTTAATCGGGATAAGCCCTGGGAAATGTATTGGTTACACAAAAGTGTTCGCTAGTTCGATTCTAAATATTGAATTAACAAATAAGCCATGAAATAAAATCCTTTAATTAGTATTGTTATCAGTGTCTATGATTGCGAAAAATATTAGAGGATGTTTGAAAAGTATTTCGCTGTGACTTTAATTACATTCTTACCCCCCTTAATCCCCCCTTATAAAGCAGGGCTGTTTCATTCCCTAAAAGGCTCGCACTCTTCAAGGGTTCAGGAGATAAAAAACAAGCTTGGCATTCAATCTTAGGCATCAAAATTGTCACCAATTTATGACTTTTGCCCTGATATTTATCGCCAATCATATTGACAAAATACATACCATTACGAATGAAACAGCCCTGAGGGGAGGGTTAGGGTGGGGTAAAAAAATATTTGATACCGAGAAGAGGACTTTTCAAACATCCTCTTAATATCGAATTTATGAAATGTCATATAAATTCCCAATGTGATTTTGGATATGCTTTCACAAATTTGACATTCCTGAGTGTCAACCCACTAATTGGAAACAATAGT
Organism: [Scytonema hofmanni] UTEX 2349; assembly: GCF_000582685.1. Lineage (GTDB taxonomy): Bacteria > Cyanobacteriota > Cyanobacteriia > Cyanobacteriales > Nostocaceae > Hassallia > Hassallia hofmanni. Next base: position 475,758 of record NZ_KK073769.1, on the reverse strand, counting down.
AGGTTCAGCCTGTATCCATATCTCCATGTTGAAAATGCGATATCTCTATCAAAAAATAATTGATGTTTTAACTCGCTTTGCCCCTAAAATGCTCCCTGCTCATGTGCAAATGACATCCACTTCTGGAGCAAATCAGTCTTCCTATAGACCAGAAATCGATGGTATCAGAGCCTTTGCGGTGATTGCAGTCATCATCAACCACTTCAACAGAGATATTCTGCCCAGCGGATATTTAGGCGTAGACATCTTTTTCGTTATCTCTGGATTTGTCATCACTTCTTCGTTAGCAGGTCGTTCCAGCAAGAATTTTTTCGACTTTCTGATGGGTTTCTATGCCAGACGTATGAAACGCTTGGTTCCAGCATTGGTGATGTTTGTAGTTATTACCAGTATTTTGATCTGCCTCTTTAATCCCACTCCAGGTGTTTCGATAACTACTGGAATCGCAGCTCTGTTTGGTTGTTCCAATCTCTATCTGCTGAATCAGTCCACAAATTATTTTGCTGACTCCACACAACTAAATGTTTTCACACACACTTGGTCTTTGGGAGTAGAAGAACAGTTCTACTTCCTGTTTCCGCTTCTAGTATGGTTCACCGGTTTTGGTCGTCAGGCTAGCAAAGGAGCCAGAAATTTGTTGTGTGTGACAGGGGCACTATCGATCGCTTCCTTAATTGCTTTTGTCTACATTTATCGAACAAATCAACCTGCTGCTTACTTTTTGATGCCCACTCGTTTTTGGGAGATGGGTGCTGGTTGCCTATTGTTTCTCGGTCTGAAGCATCCCAGTGGCTTGCTTGATCGGCTGGAGCGCATCCCTCCTTTAGTAGTAACTGCTGGCATTGTTGGAGTTTTGTTTCTCCCGCTCCAATTTGCGGCTAAAGCGACCATTGCTGTGGTAATTTTCACATCAGTTTTAATTGCTTGCCTTCGCGCTGGAACTGCTGGATATTTACTATTTACCCATCCGCAAGTTGTTTACATCGGATTGATTTCATACTCGCTTTATCTCTGGCACTGGAGCGTTCTCTCACTGAGTCGCTGGACTATTGGCATTCACTGGTGGTCTGTCCCATTTCAAGTTGCCTTGATGCTATTGCTGGCTGTATTTTCTTATCGGTATGTAGAGACACCGCTGCGTCGTTCTGACTGGTCTGTGCTGCGTTGGCAGACGATTGGCTATGGCATCGGTGCCTGTGCAAGTGCTTCAGTACTCCTGCTGCTACTATCTAATTCGCTGAGTAACCCAATATTCTTAGGGAGTAGGCATTCTGTTGAAACTGAGAATTTGACTGTCCAAGGCATTAAACTTTATGAGTGTTCATTTTATCAAGGCAAAGGAATGTCTGTCTCTACTACTGACATTGCAAAATCGAGATGTTCTTTCCCTAGGGGTGAGCGTGTTAGTGGGCAGCAGCGAATTTGGTATTTAGGGAATAGTCATGCTCTTCATCTATCAGGGTTAATTGGAAAAATGCAGTCAAGAGGAAATTTTCAGCAAACAGTTATAGCCACGACGCAAATGACTTTTCCAACATTGCCAGTAGAAGTATATGATTGGTTACCAAAGAATGATTGGAAGCAAAAGGATCTACTCAACCAAGAGAAGACGATCCAATATGTCCTGGCAAATGTGAAGTCGGGAGATATTATTGTTCTGGGAAATGATTTAGGGAATGTATTCGGTTGGTTTCCCGGTTATTCACCAAAGCAAAGGCAAAGATATCTTCGGCTCCTACCTGACTGGGTTGAAAAGCTTGATAGATTCATCAAGACCACCAATGGCAGAGGTGCAAGTGTTGTTGCGATCCTGCCATTGCCAAGATTTCAACTTATGCCAGAGAGCTTCACAACTGAAAATTGCTACAAACAATGGTTTAGACCATTTCTATCTAATGAATGCTATCTTTCGGCAGATCGGGTAAAACTCAGACAAGGTGTAACCGAGGTAACTGATGCACTAAAAACACTGTCCAAGTCAAACAGTAACTTTTATCTTTTTGACCCATTTGACCGATTGTGCCCCAAAGAACTCAAAAACTGTTCGACCGTCCTATCCGGGAGGGTTGTCTTTCGGGACGATCATCACATCAATAATTATGGAGGCGAACTCTTGGTTGATGACTTCTATACTTTGCTGCTTCGCAATAACTTGCTGAAGACCGTAAAATAAATTCCTCCTATTATTCAAATATGAAAGATTACTCTTGAGACGAAAGTTACATAAATCTAGCATTTAGAAACAACATGATAGATAATGAATAAATTACCTCTAGTAACTGTAATTATCCCAGTTTATAACTCTGCTAAGTTTTTGGCAGAAGCACTCGACAGTGTATTTGCTCAAACCTATCATCCGCTCGAAGTAATTATTGTGGATGATGGTTCAACAGATGATAGCGCCAAGATTGCTAAAACTTACCCATCTGTTCGTTATTTATATCAGCCCAATCAGGGTGCAGCTACTGCCCGCAATGTTGGAATTGCCTCGGCTGAGGGTGAATTGATCGCCCTATTAGATGCCGACGATGTATGGAAACCCGAGAAACTTAGTCTCCAAGTTGAATATCTAAATCAGCATCCCCAGATTGGGATATTAGCAACTAAGGTTTACCAATTTTTCGAGTCGGAGGTTGAACTTCCACCTGGGTTTAGACATGACAAATTGCTGGGAGAACAACCTGGAATGATTCCCAGTACCTTAGTCATTCGCAAAACAGTATTTAACCAGATTGGTGTTTTTTCTCCAGAATTTGTCCCCAGTGAAGATACAGAATGGCTCTGCCGTGCCAGAGATAGTCAAGTAGAGATCGCAATGCTTTCTGAAGTTCTAGCAACGCATCGCTTGCATGGTTCTAATATATCTTGGAACATGGTTTCAACTTCATCTTCTCGACTACTCAAAATTCTCAAGGCATCTATTGATCGTAAATCTCACCAAAATCGTTAAGAAGATTTTCGGCATTGTCTTCAGGTTCGTAGCCAAGTATCGCTTGAGCATTACTAATGTCCCAATAGCGGCGGGTATTTTTTGAAATTGCATAGAAAATTTGAAAGCCTAAATTTTCATGCTCTAGCGATCGCTTGACCAATTGAGCTAAATCTCGTGGACTGCACCAAGTTGCTAATAAAGGATCGTTAGGAACATATAATTTAGGTTCAGTTTTAAACCAACCAATCCGCAGACATATAATCGACATTTCATAGCGATCGCAGAAGTACTGCCCTAGCGCTTCTCCAAAAGCTTTGCCAACGGCATAGATAGAGTCTGGACGGATAGTTTGCTCAGGGGTAATGTGGGGTTCTTTCAACACCTCGCGCCAACCTGAAACATGGTTAGTACTGGCATAAATGATTTTCTTAACTCCCAACTGGCGAGCTGCTTCAAATACGTTATAAGTTCCATTGATACCACTAGTATAGACATCTTGCCAAGGTTGATCAACACTGGGATTTGCTGCCAAATGAATTACTGCCTCTACACCACCCATAGCCTTGAGAACAGCTTTGAAGTTGGTAATATTCACTCGGCGAAAATCTGGGGAATGGGGAACTTTACGGTTATCTAGACAGCGAAAGTGATAGTCTTTACCAAGCTCATGCTGTAAAGACATTCCGAGCGCTCCAGCAGATCCTGTTAATAAAACTACTTTCTGCGTTGGTAGATGGCGAACCTGAAAGAACTGAAACATTTTAAGATTTCTAAATTGGATTGGATAATTTTGCTCTTTCTCGATCAAGCTTGGCTTTGAGAATATGTATACGTTCGTTGGCATTGTGCCGTTCAATGATGCCACTATTTGTTTCATGCAAGCGCCGATGATAGACTACATGGGGGAGCGTAACTTGCTGAAGTTGATGTTCCATCGCGCAGATATACCAACTAATATCAATGCCTGTTTTTAACTTAGTATCAAATAGTCCAATCTGCAAGAATGCAGCTCGCTTGATCAACATAGCAGTGGCAATATGGGCAGCGATCGCTTGTTCTGGGCAAAGAATGCGCTTTCTGAATTCCTCATTTACCTCTGGGCTATAAAACTGTTGAGCATAACCAAATACAGCCTCCAGGTTTGGATCAACCTCAAAAACTGCCATCTGTTTCGCGAGCTTGTCTGTTACCCAAATATCGTCAGAATCGAGAAAGGCAAAGAATTCACCTTTTGCCAGTGCAATCCCAGCATTTCGTGCAGAACCTATTCCGCCATTGGGTTGGAAGTGATAGATTACTGGATAGCTTTGGGCGATTTCGGCAGAGCGATCGCTCGATCCATCATCAACTACAATTAGTTCGATCGCTGGATAGGTTTGACCTAGAACACTTTCGATCGCCTCAGATAAGTAACGTTCGCGGTTATAGACAGGAATAACAACACTGATAAGAGGGAAATTAGAAGTCATGAGCGGGACAATTTATTGTGTAAGCTAGTATGCATTTAAATTGAATAGTGACATTTTCTATTGCCGCTAATTTTGACCTCGAAAATATCTCATAAAATTGATAACATGGAGTTTCATCCGCATTCTTTTAAAAAAATCTTCTACTGACCAGTTTCTCAGAATAATTTTTAAGTCAGGATCGTTAATATCCTGAGGTATTGGCTGATTCGCCTTTTGATAATGAACTGAGTATAGAGACTCAAAGTAAACAGTCTTTCTATTTGTCCATCCATATTTCAAATCATGATTTTTAACCAAGTAAAACATAATGCGATCGCACATAGGTGAGGTATATTGAGGCATCATTGCCCACATAGGTAATAGGAACGAAGCTGAAGAGAATATAACAAAACAGCTAGTATCAACATGATTATTGCGAATATCTTCCATTTCTTCGACTGGAGAAATATACCCATCTAATAAGACGATAAATCGATTGGCAAAAACAACATCATAATTTTCTTGTTGTTGCACGTTTAATACTAACTCAATATGCTGCGGATCGAGCCAATTGTCTGCATCCAGAAAAGCGATCGCATCAAAACCTTGATTTAATGCAGATATAGCACCAATAGCTCTGGGTGTATTTCCATTATCTTTATGCGACATTGACAGTTTAATATGCTCGCAATTCCACTCATCAAGTTCGGGGTTTGGAAAACCATCAGAAACCAGAAAGTGTGTCGAGCGATAGGTTTGATTTAAAACACTATGATGACAACGACTAATCTTCTCAATCGATTCTTTAAAATAAGGCGTAATGATAGCAACTTTCATAATATATTCTCAAATGTATTAGAACTTAGTAGACCGATATCAGTAATTTAAGTTAAGTAACAAACAGCTTTTTTTAGCAAACTTTACAGGCTGAATCATAGGCAGTAATATGATTTTTTGACACTTTATACATAATATTTATTATGTATAAATATCCTGTGGCTATATTTTCCAAGCCATTGTTGCAAGTGAAAAATTATATTTAGATTGAGCGATAGACTTCGCTGTTGCAAAAACTATCTAGAAAATATGCTGCCGATAGTTTCTGTCTGGTTTGGCAAGATTTCAGGTACTGATGTGTTTCTAGAATCAACGAAGTATCCAACGCTTTATCGGCAGCTTCTGCCAGTGTATGGAAATACATGGGATAGTCATCACCAAGATATTCTTTCACCGCAGGTAGAGGATTTACAAGCAGTGGAGTCGCACGCGCAATGCATTCGATGATGGCATTGTTAGCACTCGAATCATACAAATCCACAAAGGCAATATTCTTTGACAATAAGTCATCATACTCGCCATCAGGAAGATATTGAAGCACAGAAGTATTCTCAATATAAGCATCATCAATTTCGATTTTGTAAATGCTTTTTTCTAGTTCCATAAGTTCTGTAAAGCCTATTTCTGATGACTCAAGTAAGAAACCTATCCTAATTTTTTCATAGCCAAGGGGATTATTTTGAGCCAGCGGTAATTGATAAATAGAGTGCAACTTCCGCAACCACCAGCCAATCTGCACGACTTTTTTATGGGGATTAGCCAGAAATGCTGGGAAATCAAATTGTCGATCGGGAATCTCGGTGGGATGGGATAACACTGAAACAGGTTTGCCAGTTGTTTCTTTGATCCAATCCGCAGCATAGTGAGAGAGGGCAAACAATCCTACACAGTGTGGTAAGCTGGATTGCCACACTTCCTGTTCAAATATCTTTTGCGGTGATTGGGAATATTCAAACCAGTGTGGCATTGACGGAGGATTATGTAAAAATCCTATCCAAGGTTTTTGATAGGGAATAATCCCCCTTTCTACTGATGTTGCCAAAAATTGAAAGACTCCATCTGCTTGCATTTTTGCCAAGATTCGAGCCGATCGCTTTCTGCCTTGATTATTTTGATAGACAAATTGATTTTCTAAAAAGCCATCAAACAAAATACCGTGGGGATGATGTAGATGCCTCAGTGCGTGGATAGCAAAGTTCCAACCACTACGATGAGATTCAAATATTCTTTGGTTGCCAAGATTGATTTTGCCATGTGAGTTCGCAGTTGATGGTTCGATCAAAAATGAAACATGGTCTGATTTATCCTCAGATTTCGACCAACCCAGGCATTGGTAATAGAAAGAAAGATCGGTTCTCTCAAAATCGATTGCTAAGGCTCGATCTAAATACTCTAGAGCCTCCTCCATCCGCTGTTGTCTGAGCATCAAATACCCTAACTGCTGATAGGCTGGCATATAGTCAGGTCGGAGTCGTAATGTCTCTTGATAACGCACAAAAGCCTTGTCAAATTCACCCCGAATTTGCCAAGCATTGGCTAACTTGAATTGAGTCAGAGCTGAGTCGATATCTAGGTTTAACAACTGATCCATAATTATTTTTCTGCTTTTCTAAGGTTTGTTACCCATTACGAATGATTTACCCCAGGGCAAATACTTGATTAGCAATCGGATGGGATGAATTATATAGTAGAGAAAAAATAATCCACTGGGGAGCGGCAATAATTCGCGATCGCGTTCACTCGGTGACAGCCCAATTTTGAGAAGTAATTGCAGATAGTGTGCGGTGATAAATAGCCCATCCCACCATTGATCCAGAGTTTTGAGTTGATCTGTGTATTCCCACCACCAGACTTGGAGTCTACCTGAAGGAGCGCGTAAACACAAACTTTCCCCTAAGGGATCGCTCTCAAAAACACTCTCGTCGCTTGGCTGATTCCTCATAAGCATCTCTAGCATGAACTGGGGTAAGGGAACATGTAGAAGTTTACGGGTAACACCGAGTCCTATTAAGAATAATCGCTGACTGCGTAACTCAGAAGACAGTTCCAGGGCTGATTGCCAATTCAAATCAGGATTAGCTCGAATGATTTGACCGACATCGCAGATTTGCTTAAACGATCGCTTCCAGGGTTCTTTAGCAACATTCATGCATTGAATTACTAAGGTTGTTTCTAAAGAGAAGGTTTTAATTGACTGACCCATCAGATCGATCAGATATAGATTTTCCCAGAACCGTTCAAACCGCTCGCTCTTCCAAATTCGTCTGGGCGGAATCCCCCAGTGTAAATCGATACTTCTTTCTGGGTTGCTGTGTAGTAAAGAGGGTTGAAATCGCTGATTTAACATCGTCACTTCAGGGGTACTCTGTGACAAAGAGATTTGAAGATAGCGATTGAATATTTCAATTTCGACTGCTTCTGGGATACTAGATTGATAACCCTGGGCGACCAAAACGGCTTTCGCCTGCCAAAAGTCCTTTTGCCTGACTAAGATGTCTAGATCATTAAATTGGCGTAGCGTCACATTACCATAAACAGATGCTGCGAGAGTCGGTCCTTTAAAAGCGATCGCATCAATTCCAGCTTTCTCAAACTCCGCTAGAATCTTCAGTAATTCCTTGGTTTGAGAAAAATTATGCAGTCCATTCATCCGGTTGCACGTTTGTAGTTGCACCATCACCGCTCGCGGCACCAGATCCTCCTCCATCGCTTTCAGGCTTTGATACAATACCGGCATGACGCCATTGTGGATCGCAGTTTGGAGTAGAGTTGTCCAGTTTATATCTGAGGTGAGTAAACAAGTCACTTCGCTTTTCGTTATCGTACCCAAATAAAACCGTACACAGGCAAGCAGAACCGTAACTTCGACAGATAGGATCGTCATTGATAATTTCTCGCTTGGATTTCAAACAAATGGGCATAGGTGCCTTGTAGTGCCATCAACTGATCGTGGGTGCCACTTTCCACAATCTCCCCTTGATGCATGACATAAATCCGATCCGCCATTTTGACGGTTGAAAGACGATGGGTAATAAGAAGTGCAGAGCGATCGCGCATCAGATCGCGAAACTGCTGAAACACCTCTGCCTCTGCTTTGGCATCCATCGCACTCGTCGGCTCATCGAGCACCACCAACTGAGCATCCCGCAGGAAGGCACGAGCCAGAGCGATTTTCTGCCATTGCCCTCCACTCAGTTCTTCTCCCTCCCTAAACCATTTCCCTAGCAAGTTTTGGTACCCTTTTGGCAAACTCTGGATTACGGCATCGGCACCAGACTGTCGAGCCGCTTGAGTAATTCGTTCAGCGGTTGGAGGCAGGTCAATATTACCAAACCAGATATTGTCCTCCGCCGTGAACTGATAGCGAGTATAATCCTGAAAAATCACACTGATCTGGCGATGCAAATCCTTCACCGAAAAGTGCTGTAAATTAATACCATCGATAGTAATACTGCCTTGAGTCACGTCATAAAGACGAGAAAGCAGTTTCACTAATGTGGTTTTACCAGACCCATTTTCTCCAACTAAAGCAATGATTTCTCCCGGCGCAATAGTAAGATTAACCTGTTTGATCGCTTGGCGTGGTGAGTTTTGATATTGAAAGCTCACATTCTGCAATACAATACCCTGTTGCATGGGACGAGGCACTAATTTAGGATGTAGAGGGTCACTTATAGTCGGGTTTAAGACTAGAAACTCAAATAAATCAGCAAGAAATAAGTTATGTTCATGTACTTGCCCTAGTCCAGAAATTAGGCTTCCTAATGCACCCTGAGCTCGCTGAAAGGCTTGGCTGTACAGCACCAAATCTCCTAGTTGAAATTTACCATAAATTGTTTGATGAATAATAAAGCCATAGGTAGTTAATATCGCAATTCCAGTAAATCCCTGTGTAATCAGTCGGGTGATGGCTTGCCGAGTAGTAATTGCAAGTTTCTCTTTAAACAGTTGCTGCCTGATGCTATAAAATCGATTAATAAGCAAATTACCTAAATTAAATAATCGAATTTCCTTCGCAGGGTGATCTCCTAGCAATAAATGTCCCAAATAGTTGGCTTTTCGTTCCATCTCAGTCTGATGACGACGCCACTTGTAAAGAACTTTGGATTGCCGAAAGCGAACGATCATGGTTGGAATGGAGGCAAATAATAAAACACTGATGAGTGCCCAATGGAGAGAGATGAGCAAAACAGCGATCGCTAATAGCGAAATAGCACTTTGCCCTACAGATGTCAAGCTATTTAGCATTTGGGTCGGTCGGTAAGGAGCTTCCCACTTAGCGCGTTCCAAAATGTCCTGATGTTGGGGACTTTCGTAAGACTCTAAATCAATCTCGATTGCTTTTTTATACAGGGTTACTTGCAGGTGATCTGTAACCCGTTCCGATAGCGTTGTTGATGCTAGTTCAGAAATTACAGCATTGAAATTTATCAACAACATCACCAGTGCTGCATTGAATAACAGGAATAGAATATGACTAAATATCTGCGTTTTATCGCCAGTACGAAGACTAATGGCAATGTTATCGACAATGAGTTTAATAATATAAAGTAACGCTAGAGGCAATATACTCTGAATCGTGATTAAAGTAACATGAATTAAAGTCCAGCGAGAAGAACTTTGCCAAACTAATGCAATTGCACGTTTAATTTTCAGCATGGAAATGCCCTATGGCTAAAGATTTCTTGAACAGAGTAAATTTGCTCCCGTTAGTTAGATAGATGTTTGCTAATTTACCCATACGCAGAAATCTGTCGTTTGGCAGTATAATTTAGTCAAGCTTTATACTAAATTCATAATTGTTCCTAAAATCATGAAGAAAAGCCAGCTTCACGTAAGATCGACTGAATATAGCTGACTTGCAAATCAAAGTTGGCAAAGCGATCGCAAAAAAATAATACTCGCGAATCTCATTCTCTCGCTAAACTTATGTTAAGCAAACGTCCAGTTTGCTCCTCACAGAACACTTCTGCTCTCTAGTTAGGTAACTGGCAAGAGGGCTTTTTTTATGTGAAGGGGAATGGGGGACAGGAAGAATTAATTCTTTTTCCCTTTCCCCTTTCCCCTTTCCCCTTTAACCTTTTCCCCTCTTGTTTTCCCATTACCACCTAAAAAGAGTTACCCTGATTTCGGTTAAAATGGAATCTACCAAAAAATGAAGAAACGCAAAGCTTTGCTATTTAAGGTGCTTACGGTGCTGTTTGCGGCAATGGTGGCAATTAGCATCGTTACGAGTTACAGCAATCCTCTACAAGCTTCCTCTGTGGGGAAAGATACGCTGACGTTGATTACCTCACCTGATTATCCCCCTTACGAGTATTACGATACCAAAGGAGGCGATCGCAAAATTATTGGCTTTGATGTTGATATTGCCAATACTATTGCCAAAGAACTCGGATTTAAGCTCAAGGTGATGGAGTCGGATTTTAACGGCTTAATTCCGGCACTCCAAGCAAATCGGGCTGATTTTGTGATGGCAGGGATGACTCCGACTCCAGAACGCAAGAAAAATGCCGATTTCTCGATTATCTATTACCAAGCTAAAGATACCATTGTTGCGCCCAAAGGTAGCAACTTGAAGCAACCCCAAGACCTTGCCGGTAAAACAGTCGGTGTCCAATTGGGTACAATTCAGGAAACAAATGCGAAGAAAATTGCCCAAAAAGTTACAGGTATCCAGTTAAAACAACTCAACAAAGTGCCGGAAGCGATTCAGGAGATTAAATCGCGGCGAATTGATGCGGCTATTGTTGAGGATACCGTGGCGAAGGGATTCGCGCAAGCTAATCCAGATTTAGAATTTAACTTGATTCCCTCAGAAGAAGCAAGTGGATCGGCGATCGCTTTCCCGAAAAATTCTTCTTTAGTTGAACCTTTCAACAAAGTTCTTCAGCAAATGAAGGATAAAGGTGAAATACAACAATTAGCAACCAAGTGGTTTTCCCAAAATACTACCGCATCCTCATCTGCACCCGCACCCAAAACCGGATTAAATCTCGACTTTAGCAGAATTCTTCCCGACATTCCTTTTATTCTTCAAGGAATACCATTAACTCTTTTGTTCACTTTCTTGTCAGTATTTTTAGGTTTAATTTGGGGGACTGTATTATCTTTATTTAAAATTACCGACATCAAGCCGCTAACTTTATTTGCTAATGCCTACACCTCTGTATTTAGAGGCACTCCACTGCTTTTACAATTGGCTTTGGTTTACTACGCAACGCCTCAACTTACAGGTTATGATATTTCTGCATTGCAAGCAGGTGTGCTAACTTTTACACTCAATTCTGGGGCATATATGTCAGAAACTATCCGGGGAGGAATTCAAGCAGTTGACAAAGGACAAAGTGAAGCGGCAATGTCGATGGGTGTTTCTTACTGGTTGATGATGTGGGATGTAATTTTACCCCAAGCTTTAAAGAACATTTTACCAGCTTTGGTGAATGAAACTATCGGACTATTAAAAGATTCCGCGTTGGTGTCAACCATTGGTGTGGTGGAAATTTTACGCAGCGCTCAAATTATCGGCGCAAATAAATATATCTATTTTGAACCGTTATTATTTGCAGGTTTGATTTACTATGTTTTAGTCATGGGTTTGACTTTTGGTGCCTCCGCTTTAGAAACAAGATTAAGACGAAGTGAGTAAGAATTGGAGGTTTTTTGAGAAAAGAACAACGCTAACAACCTTCCATGACCATATATCCTGATAAAATGCTTCAGAATAAGGCGATCGCCTACGTTCTATCAATCAGTTTTGGGGCTTTGAATATTTTCGCAATGCTGCTGCCCTTTGCCGAAGATTGGTTTGGTAGGCTGGGAATTATCGAAAAAATGGGTTTAAAACCCTGTGCTTTTAGCACAGCTTTGTACTAAAATAGTTACATGAGAGTACAACTCATTTAAATAAAACCTACCCGTGGACTGCGGGAAAGTAAACGCCCGGAACAACCTTGAGGAGATATCACTACGCCCTTCGGGCAAACGTGGTGAGCCTGGGAACCTGTATAGCAGGATATTAAGGCTGTGAAGTCTTAAGAATCTTCGATCCTTTAGGACGAAGAGTGTCAACCTATTTTGTTTGATGACAACATCAATAATTTTTGAATCCCTGCGTTAAATTTGACTGGAAAGATAATTTTGCCATTAGACCCGAAAATGGGCATTGCTGAATTGATGTATGAATCCTTGTAAAGACGTTCCGCCGGAACGTCTCTACAAGGATTTTAATATTATATAAAATTATTTTCATACCCCGATTCCGCCGGAACGTCTCTACAGGGATTTTAATATTATATAAAATTATTTTCATACCCGATTCAGCAACGCCCGAAAATGAATGTAGAGACGTAGCGCTGCTACGTCTCTTGGGATTAGATAACGCATCATAAAAGAGCGATCGCTTATCATTCTTAGACAAGTTTATTTCTATCTTTAGGCGTATTGACAAAATACACTTTTTTGTAAACTAGGATTGTCAGATGTGATTCTATTTCCCTAGCCAAAACTGCTGCAACAACTGAAAAAGTCTCACAAACTTCTCCTCCAAGCAAAGCAACGCGGCATCAAGCCATGCTAAAATTCTCTCTAAAGGATGCTTTTCATACTCGACTGATGTTGCTTTGGTTTCTATCCAATCGGGTTTAGCCTCAATTTCAGTTGTTTGCGATCGCTGCTTTTGAGCAAGTTCCCCTTTACTAGTTCTAACGTGGGAAATCTTCGATTCAGTTGATTTTCGATTCAGCAGTTTTCCCGATGCTTTTTCAGTTCGAGTTAAGTCAGTAGTTGGTTTTTGTCGTTTTACTAATTTTGAAGCTGGTTTTTTCGGGATATTTTGGTAACTATTAAGCCAGTTTTGTAGATATCCTGGTGATTGGCTACCAGGTAAAGCCTGATTTTTTGTTGGTCTAGTTTCTTGATCAATCGGTTCAAAATCGCCAAATAAATCATCCCAACTCAGCCAAGGATCTGCAACTAAATCTTGGTTTGGCAAGTAGCGATCGCGCTGGTTAGCTTGGAAAACATTACTTTTCGGTGGGGATGCGTCAAGTTTTTTACCAGTGCGTTCTCCAAAAAAGTAATTTACCGCAGCTTCAATTATTGCCTGAATTCGCAAGCGATCGCTTTGAATATCTTCACCACGAACTGTTAATTCTTTGCCGTAAATAAATATGTTTAACTGAGTTTGGACAACTTTAATAATTTCCAGGCTGCGTTGTTGTACCTGTAATGTGGCGCTAGACAAAGGCGTTAAAGCGTTTGATTCTAACTTCGCCATAGATGCATCAAGAAATGCTAACACTTCCTCAGCATTGACTAAAGCTTGTGTTTGCATTGCTTCGGGTAAGGCAGGTGTAATGTTCGCATTACCTGTTAATTTTTGCAACAATCTCTCAATTTCTGGTAACAGTTGTGTATGTTGTTTTTCTGTCGCCAACCGCCAATAATGCCAGTAATCTGCAATTTCGCCAATAATCCTATCTTGTAATTCTTCTTGTTGTTCGCGTGTTAAAATATCGAGAATTTCATTCTCGGCGGTGACGAGTACCAAATTGTGATTTTCCAAGTGGCTGGCTATTCCCCGCACTGTGGAAAAAGGGACTGGGGACTGGGGATTAGGGACTGGGGACACAGGATACTTGGAACGGGATTCAGACCCCAACCAGGTTTTAAAGAAAACTCTTCCTAGTCCCCAGTCCCCAGTAAAGAGTCCTGGAGCGCCATTCCTGCCCGACTCCCCCTGTGCAAGTCGGGCAGGAATGGCGTGACCCGTTGAAGATGAATTTAGACTAGATGCGCTGGGTTTATTTGGAAAAAATTTAAACCATTTAAATCCTAAGAAGCTTTTATTTACACTCTCCTTGTCTCCTTGACTCCGTGTCTCCTTGTCTTCTAGCGCTTGTAACACTCGTTGAATCGGTGTATCAACATCTGGTTGAGAATGGATATTATTTGTTTGTAACTTTAGCCTGTTTTGTGGCGCTTGGGCGTGGAGTTGTTTATCAGATGATTCGAGTGCTTTTTGCACCAGTAAAACTACTGGATAAAAGAGTGCTTGTAATGACCATTTTGTCGCGACTTGCAGATGGCGAAAAGTGCTATCCAAGCGATCGCCTAAATGCCGCGATTGCCGATGAACAAAGTTGAATAGTCTGCTTTGATAACGATTGGAGGAAGCAGAAGGCATAGTTATGAACTTTTATTGAGCGCGTCGTTATTTATTGGACTTAGGTCAAGCAATAAAAACGACAAGTTGTTAATTATAGTAAGTGCCATCATTTTAGCGAAAATATGACCCCTCCTACTAAATTGATTTTGGAAGCAATTGAGCTACTACGCTCTTGTTGTCAAGTAAATGTTCAATCTACCTGGTTATATAAGAAAGCTGATTTGGCTGTTTCAGATATTACGCTATCGGAATTGTCTTTTTGGACACCTGTTGATTTGAATGAAAAAGGACACGTTGCTTGGACTGGAGGGCGAAAAGTGCTATGGTTGGCGCAAAAGTTGATAGTTCCTGAGAATTTACATTCTTTTCCTTTGGCTGGGTTGTGTTTGCGGTTGGCGCTGACTTGGTGGGCGGATTCCGCTAAGGTTTATGTTAATGGCAAGTTGGCGCTTGAGGGTGATTTGTTTGATTGTTCGCCGAGGGTGTTACTGAGTGATGGGGTGACACCAGGGGAGGAGTTTATTGTTGCTGTACGGTTGACAAGTCCGGGACATTGTGATGGGGGGTTGATGCGATCGCTTTTGGTGTATGAATCTAATAATGGCTTAGATCCGGGTTTTCTGGCTGATGAGTTGGCTGTGTTGTTGTGTTTTTTAGAAAGGTTTGCACCGGATAAGTTGGATGTTTTGGCAAAGATAACGAACCGCAGAGACGCAGAGGACGCAGAGGAAGAGTTGGAGAGAAGACTTTTGGCGATGCGTCAAAATCTTGTTGAATCGAAAATTGAGAATCTAATATCTAAAATCTATTTGTTGGGTCATGCTCACCTTGATTTAGCATGGTTATGGCGGGTGAGTGAAACTTGGCAGGCTGCACAAAGTACTTTTGAGTCGGTTTTGAAGTTGCAGGAGGATTTTCCGGAGTTGATTTTTTGTTATTCGACTCCAGCGCTTTATGCTTGGGTTGAAGAATATCGTCCTGATTTGTTTGCAGCAATTCAAAAAGCTGTTGCGGCTGGATGTTGGGAGGTTTTGGGGGGTTTTTGGGTTGAACCGGAACTTAATTTGATTTCGGGTGAAGCGATCGCTCGTCAGTTATTATATGGTCAGCGATATGTGTTGGAAAGGTTTGGCAAGGTTTCGACTATTGTATGGGTTCCGGATACTTTTGGTTTCTGTGCAACTTTACCGCAATTTTTAGCTTTGGCTGGAATTGAGTTTTTTGTGACTCAGAAGTTGCGCTGGAATGATACTACTAAGTTTGATTATGGCGCTTTTTGGTGGCGATCGCCTGATGGTAGTGAAGTATTTAGTTATATGTCTGCGCTGATCGGGGAAGGCATCGATCCGGTAAAAATGGCATCATATGCTTGTGAATGGCAAAGTCAAACTGGTTTACAAGATTCTCTCTGGCTTCCTGGTGTAGGCGATCACGGTGGCGGTCCCACTCGTGATATGTTAGAAACTGCCCGACGCTTTTCAAAGTCGCCTTTCTTCCCGAAGTTAGAATTCACCACCGCCGAGAAGTATTTGCAGCAGATTAAGGAGACAAGGAGAGAAGGAGACAAGGGGACAAGGGGACAAGGGGACAAGGAGACAAGGAGACAAGGAGACAATTCTTTCCCCACATGGAATGACGAACTTTATCTAGAATTCCATCGCGGATGCTATACTACTCACGCTGATCAAAAACGTTGGAATCGTCGTTGTGAAGGATTATTGTACGAAGCTGAACTTTTTGCGGCTTTGGCGACAATCATCTGTAAAGCTACCTATCCGAAGGGAGAAATAGAAGCGGCTTGGAAAAAGGTGTTATTTAACCAGTTTCACGATATTTTGCCCGGTTCTTCCATTACTGAAGTTTATACGGATGCACTTCCAACTTGGCAGGAGGTGGAACAAGTTGGCTCGGAAATATTGCAAAATTCATTGAGTGCGATCGCATCTCACATTACTCTACCAGAACCACCACACCCTGACAGTTTACCCATTTTCGTCTTTAACTCCCTGAATTGGCAGCGTTCTGAGGTTGTTGTTGTTGATTTACCTGATTCTTTTCCCGAAGCTTCTATATACAACTTGGCTGGGGTTGCCTTGCCTTGTCAACTTAGGGAACCGTCTGAGCTTATTTTTGTTGCTGGGGATATCCCCTCTCTTGGCTATCGCATTTTCTGGCTCTGTCCTCTTAACCCTAAAAATGACCATAGCAGTGCACATCATGATGATAGCAAAACGGGTTTGCGAAAGCAAGAACATTTTGACCCAAAAAGTAGAGACGCGATTAATCGCATCTTTACTTTAGAAAATGATTTTTTAAGAGTCATTGTTGATGAAGAAAATGGTGATTTATCGAGTATTTTTGACAAAGTTAATCATCGAGAAGTTCTTTCTCAAACAGGTGGTAATCAACTACAAGCTTTCCAAGATAGTGGACAATATTGGGATGCTTGGAATATCGATCCAAATTATGCCGAGCATCCTTTACCACCAACGCAGCTTAAATCAATTCAATGGTTAGAACAAGGCGTAGTCCAAAATCGCCTGCGGGTGGTGCGTCAATTAGGAAAATCAGAATTTCGTCAAGATTATATCTTAGAAGCTGGTTCACCCATGCTGAAAATTGCCACCACTGCTAATTGGCAAGAAAGTCAAGTTTTGGTGAAAGCAGCTTTTGGGCTGAATGTCGAAGCTGCAATAGCTACCTTTGAAATTCCTTGTGGTGCAATTCGGCGTCCAACTAAACGCGAAACCCCAGCCGAAAAAGCAAAATGGGAAGTCCCGGCTTTACGTTGGGCTGATTTAACTGAGGAACAAGATAAATCTATTTACGGTGTTAGTTTGCTGAATGATTGTAAATATGGTTACGACAGTCAACCGCAGCAATTACGTCTCACACTATTACGCAGTCCTAAATGGCCTGACCCAGAAGCTGATCAAGGCTTTCATGAATTTACCTATGCCTTATATCCCCACGCTGGTAGTTGGGAATCTGCTCATACGGTAAGGCGTGGGTATGAATTGAATACCCCATTGCAAGTTATATTAAACCCAGCCAAAGTTGCAAATTCACAACTCAGCGCGGTTGAAAGCATGAGTTTCTTGAATTTATCAGCCGATAACTTAATTTTAATGGCATTTAAGCAAGGCGAAGATAACCAACAATGGATTCTCCGGTGTTATGAATGTCACGGAGAAACCGCTGAGTTGGCTTTAACAAGCGATTTGAAGTTAAGTTTGGCAGATTCAGTGGATTTGTTGGAACGTCATTTGTCCACCACTGAATCTTCATCTCATAGCATAAAGCCTTGGAAAATTTCCAGTTTCAAAGTTATTTCTGAATTTTGATATCTTCGTAGTCGGCGCTTCAGCGCTGAAGCGCTTACTACAATTAAGATTTTAATCTTCGTGGTCATCAAAAGGATCGTTTAATTGCTTGCTTGGAGGACCAAAAGAAGTATAAATCGATGCTACGGTGATGGCGATCACCCCTGCACATACAGAAATGATAAGAACTGTTGCGGGTTCCATAATCAAAAAATAAATTATGAGTGCTATTCTTATAGAATATTACAGAAGATTAAAAAAAGACGAGTGCAACTCTAATTTAAAGGTGAATTATGGCACAACAAACTAGGTTGGGAGATATACTCAGACCATTGAACTCTGAGTATGGTAAAGTAGCCCCTGGTTGGGGTACGACTCCTGTGATGGCTGTTTTTATGCTGTTATTTTTCGTGTTTTTGCTGATTATTCTTCAAGTTTACAATTCCTCACTACTCATTCAGGATGTAAACGTAGATTGGCGGAGTTTAGGCAGCTAAGTAATGCGATATAGCTTCATCTTGCGTTCTTGCAAGCGATCGCACTCCCCGGCTTGTCCGGGTTTTTTTATAATTAACTGGAGGGTTGTTAGTTGTTGGTTGTTGGTTGTTAGTTGATAGTCGTTGGTTGTTAAGATTTACCACTATCCACTACCCACCATCCACCATCCACTATCCACTATCCACTATCCACTATCCACCATCCACCAACGTTTAAAGGATGAAAAATCATGAATATATTTGGTATTGGTTTGCCAGAAATGGGTCTAATTATGGTAGTAGCGCTGTTAATCTTTGGTCCTAAGAAGCTGCCAGAAATTGGACGTAGTATGGGTAAAGCTATTCGTGGCTTTCAAGAAGCTTCGTCGGAGTTTCAAAACGAGTTTAAGCGAGAAGCTGAAAAATTGGAAGAAGCTGTGAAAACTACTGCTGAACTTGAACCAAAGCAAATTGAAGCGTCTTCAACACAGAAGGATACTGCTAGTTCTTCACATCAAAGCTAAGGGCAAATGACAGAAGTTGTGACGATGGTAATTCCCCAGCTAATTGTCGGTTTGGGGAATCCAGAACCTAAGTACGATAAAACACGCCATAATATTGGCTTTGCAGCTTTGGATGCGCTATCTCGTTCTTGGAAGATTCCTTTAACGGAAAATCGCAAGTTTCAAGGTGAATTTGGCGAAGGAATTGCACCAAATAGAGAGAAAATCCGATTACTGAAGCCACTTACTTATATGAATCTCTCAGGACAGTCAATGCAAGCTGTGACAAGTTGGTACAAATTGCCGTCTGAGTCGGTGCTGGTGATTTATGATGATATGGATTTACCTTTAGGAAAAACTCGCTTGCGTTTATCTGGTTCCGC
The DNA here is from genome assembly GCF_000582685.1 of [Scytonema hofmanni] UTEX 2349. Taxonomy (GTDB): domain Bacteria; phylum Cyanobacteriota; class Cyanobacteriia; order Cyanobacteriales; family Nostocaceae; genus Hassallia; species Hassallia hofmanni. The sequence continues at coordinate 456,687 of NZ_KK073769.1, read as the reverse complement.
TGGGGGACATAATGGAATGAAAAGCGCGATCGCTCATCTTGGTACTCAAAACTTTCCCCGTTTGCGAATCGGCATTGGTAAACCAAAAAATGCTGATAGTAGCGATGATTCTAATACTGTATCCCACGTTCTAGGGCGATTTTCTGCCAGCGAAACTAAATTGATGTCTGAGGTTCTCCAATTCGTAGTAGAGTGTGTAGAACTCAGCCTAAAGCAAGGAGTAGAAAAGGCGATGAATCGCTGTAATAGCTATACTATCAGCAATTCTCAATCTTAAGTTATTGATAATTAGACGCTCTTTAATGTAGTAACGGCTTTAGCCGTTAAAATCCCGACTAGACGAGCGGTAAACCGCTCACTACAAACTAGGAGAGGCTAAAATTTATTGTATATTATTATAGCAACGGACTCATATCATGTCCGTTTAATTAACAGTAATAAAAACGTCGCAACCGTCGTAGAGACGTTCCGCCGGAACGTCTTTACATCATAAGTAATTTTCCGGAGATGATATCACACCCCAAGAAGGGGTGCGATCGCGAAACTTTGTTTAATAATGATATTGAATGGCTGTGGCTTCTTTAACATTATGTCATTAAGCAAGCCACTACAAAATAGGTTTATTTAAAACGGCGTTTTCGTCTAGCTGCTACTGCTTTACGTTTGCGTTTTTCTATGGGTGTTTCAAAGTGGCGATGATACTTCACGTCGGCTAAGATTCCAGCTTTGGAAACCTGGCGTTTAAAGCGACGTAGAGCCGAATCTATGCCTTCGTTGTCTCCTAAAACCACTTGGGTCATTCTGACTTGTTCCTCATTATGAATAATTTCCATTGTAATAGTAGCCTCAATTGCATTGAAACTGCTTTTTTCATAATGATGATTAGACACAATTTATTGTGCCCAAGTTGGTTTTATGCACTTAATGGTAGTAAAACTACTACTCACTGACAATCAGCCTTTGTCGGATGTTGGAGAAAATCTATTTTAATCCTGAATTGGTAATTCATCTCCACCGATTATGTCTTCTTTTATGATATCAGGCTCTTGGTCAAATGTTTTGATGGCAAGAGCGAGTTGATAAAGATGGCGTCGGGGTAAGGATGTAACTTTTGCTAACTCACGGCTTGCTTGCGATCGCGATATTCCCTGACTCATAATTGCGATTAATTCTGCTTTTAGTTCGGCTTCGCTCAGTTGCGGTTTGTCGGGTGGAATTCCTGCTAATACTAAGGTATACTCGCCAATTGGTTCGCGATTTTGATAAGTTGCGATCGCTTCCCCAATTCTTCCCCGCCAAAATTCTTCATGTAATTTTGTTAACTCCCGTGCCAAGACAATTTGGCGATCGCTTCCAAATATTTCTGCTAACTTTTGTAAAGTCTCTCGCAATCGGTGCGGCGATTCGTAGAAAATCATAGTGCGAGATTCTGTCTGTAGAGACTCTAAATGTTCTTGCCGTTGTTGCGCTTTTGTGGGTAAAAAGCCTTCAAAGACAAATCTATCTGTAGGCAATCCGGCTGCACTCAAAGCTGTAATTGCAGCAGTCGCACCAGGAATTGGTACTATTGGTAAAAGCGCATCAATACAAGCTTTCACCAATTCATATCCTGGATCGGAAATTAGGGGAATACCTGCATCTGTCACCAGAGCGATCGCTTTCCCGTTCTTTAAATGCTCTAATAATTCCGGGATGCGACTTTGACGATTATGCTCGTGGTAACTTATCTGTGGTGTTTTAACTTGAAAATGTTGTAACAGTTTACCTGTATGGCGTGTGTCTTCTGCGGCAATTATATCTACAGTTTGCAAAATTCGCACCGCCCGGAAAGTCATATCTTCCAGATTGCCAATTGGTGTCCCGACTATGTAAAGTGTTCCTGGTTTAGGATCGGTTTGCATTCTTCATTTTTTTGGTTGTTAGTCAACACTCAACAGTCTACAATTATCCACTAACTATAGCGGTTATCAGTTGGGTGCAATATATCAAGGAATTAAGGAACCGCAGATGTAGACGCGAAGCGGCTTGCCGCAGGCTACGCAGATGGACGCAGATAAATCTGTACTTGATTCAAAAGACCGAAAAGTTCTGCGATCGCTCTGTGAGAGTGACCTCAATACGGTTCGGTTAAGGCAAGAGACGCGATAAATCGCCGTCTTTACAATAAAAAGTCCTTTGTAGAGACGGCGATTTATCGCGTCTTTGTGATCTATAATTTTCATCAAAAAATCTTATCCGAACCGTATTGAAAGTGACCTTAGCTATCTTCGATAAAGTCGAACTTAGATATACTAGAATAACCTATACAATTTATTTAAAGAAGATACTGAAATTATTATGGCAACCACATCTAATGTTCAAGTGACAATTTCCCTATCAGATCCCGATTTAGATGACCAGGAGTTGCAAGCAGAAGTAGAAAATTTGCTACCCCAGGTAAGAGAGGTGGATGGGGTAGAAGAAGCAGATTTAGTGGCAGCTACAGGAACCCCGCGAAGTGCAAAGGCTTTGGGGGGCTTTTTGTGGGGGGTTTTAACTGCTGAAGTTAACCCAGTCAATATAAAAGCTTTGTTTGGCTTTTTGAGCGATCGCTTCGGCAACAAACCAATTAAACTGGCACTTAAAACTCCTGATGGTAGAGAACTCAACTTAGAAGCGGGTAGTCGCAAAGAATTTGAATTCGCTATGCAGCAAGCGCAGGATTTTCTGAACAATACCAAAAATATATCAGATAGCAAAGATGGCGAAGATAGCACTACTGATCGGGGTTAGTGAATATGAGCTTGGTTTAAACCCCCTACCAAGTGCTGTCAAAGATGTTGAGGCAATGCAGCGAGTTTTAGTAAACCCAGACATGGGGAACTTTGCTTTATCAGATATCACTGTACTGAGAGATCCTCAACGGCAGGATATAGAAGATGCGATCTTTAACTTATTTCACAATCGCCAGAAAGATGACTTGCTGCTATTTTACTTTTCTGGGCATGGAATTAAAGATGAAAGAGGTAAGCTTTATCTGTCAACTTGCACGACTAAAAAACTAAATAATAAGTTAGTAACACCTTCAGCCGTCGCTGCTAGTGTTCTGCACGATAATATGAACGATAGCCGTTCTCAAAGAATTGTAATTATCCTGGATTGTTGTTTTAGTGGTGCGATCGCTCAAGGAATGTCCGTCAAAGATGATGGTAGCGTAAATGTGCAAGAGCAGCTAGGCGGTAAGGGAAGGGCAATTCTCACTTCTTCGACTTCTACGCAGTACTCTTTTGAGCAAGAAGGTTCAGAACTATCTATTTACACTCGCTATTTAGTAGAAGGGATTGAAAAAGGCGCCGCTGATAAAGATGGGGATGGCTGGATTTCGGTTGATGAACTCCATGAGTATACTAGCAGCAAGGTGCAAGAAGCGGCTCCGGCAATGACTCCTAAGTTTTACCCTGTAGAGGAAGGTCATAAGATTTTACTCGCAAAGTCACCTAAAGATGACCCAAAAGTAAAATATCGTAAAGAATTTAATAATATTGCCCTTGAGGATGAAGGAGAGATTTCTCTTGGCAATCGCTTTTATCTAAACGAAATGCGGAATAATTTGGAATTATCAGATGAAGATGCTAATGCAATTGAGTTTGAAGTTCTCGAACCCTATCGGCAGCGACAGGAAAAATTGCAACGCTATCAGCAAGCTTTATCTGGGATAATACAACAGCAATTCCCGATTAGTGAAAAAAACCGCAATGGATTGCAACGCTTACAGATATTGCTGAATCTTAGGGATGAAGATATAGCACCAATTAAACAACGAGTGCTTGACCCAAAACAAGCCGAATATGAGCGTGAGCAAAAAAAAGCAGAAAGATTACACCAAGAGGAAGAAAGAGCCAAATATCAAAGACAGCAAGCAGAATTACAAAAACCACGAGAAAGGGAATCATCTACACCTATTTCTCAACCACAATCTCCCCCAAGAATTCAAACTCAGCCGTTTGAGTTCGACACTGCCACCGTAGTAAAATCAGGACTGTTTGGTTTGGGAAAACCCTATAAAATTAATCGCAGTCGCGGACGAACCGAGTTTTTTACAGAAGACTTGGGTAATGGTGTAGTTCTGGAGATGGTTGCGATTCCCGGTGGTCAGTTTCTTATGGGTTCACCAGAGAATGAGCTAGAACGACGTGATCGTGAAAGTCCACAGCACACCGTCACAGTTCAACCCTTTTTCATGGGTAAATTTCCCGTCACGCAAGCTCAATGGGCAGCCGTTGCCGTTCTAAAAAAAGTTAAAATTGATTTAAAGCTAGATCCATCAAAATTCAAAGGTGCTAATCGACCTGTTGAGTGCGTTTCTTGGAATCATGCAATTGAGTTTTGTGCCAGACTATTTAACAAAACTGGGAAAAACTATCGCTTGCCCAGTGAGGCAGAATGGGAATATGCTTGTAGAGCCGGAACAACTACCCCGTTTTATTTTGGTGAAACGATTTCAACCGATTTGGCAAACTATAACGGGAACAACACTTATGGCTCAGGGATAAAGGGTGAATATCGTCAGCAAACAACAGATGTGGGAATTTTTTCCGCAAACCCCTTTGGTTTATTTGATATGCATGGTAATGTATGGGAATGGTGTCAGGATGAGTGGCATCAAAATTATAATGAAGCGCCTGCCAACGGAAGGGCTTGGGTAAGTGAGAATTATAATCGTTCCCCGCTGCTGCGCGGTGGTTCTTGGTATGGCTTTCCTGTACTCTGCCGTTCTGCTTCTCGCTCCTACTACGACCCGGCCTACGACTTCCTCGATCTCGGTTTTCGGGTGGTGTGTGCGGGCGTGGTCGCGAGGACTTAGTAGCCCTTTACACTTTTGCCCTTTAGCACTCTGCCCTTCTTCTGTTTACCCTTCTTTATTCTCTCGCGCTCTGCGCGATCAAAATATTTTTCGATTTTTGGATGAGTTATCTATTTATAATACAAGAAACTTGCGATTTTAGCAAGTGCAGGACTTACGCAACTGGCACAAAGCGCTGGCAGGTAGACAAGGGCAAACATAAAGGCGAAATGCTGACATGAGCCTATTCACGGTCAAGTTCTGCAAGCAATCCTGAGAGAGAATAGTCAGCAAATCCGCTGATTTCCCCTTCTGTTAATGCCCGTTGCAAAGCGGCAAGCTTTATTTCTCGCTCTTCTAAAAGGCGCAGTCCCGCTCGAATCGCTTCACTGGCACTGGCAAAACGACCGCTGTCAATCTGACTGGTGATAAACGCTTCAAAATGTTCACCCAAGGTAACACTTGTATTTTTTTGCATAGAATCTCCTCCTGTATAATACCAATATATAATATTTTTTGGTATTGTTCCAGCGTAAGTCCTGGTGTAGTGAAAAGAGCTAATCTTAACTTGCCGATCGCAATAATTCCCTTGGAGCGATCGCACAATCTGACCTTTCCCGTTAATATCATGTCCGCCAAATTACCCGTAATAAAAGAACCCCACCCCCAACCCCTCCCCGCAAGCGGGGAGGGGAGCTAAAGCGCAGCTTTAGCGGGGTGGGGTTCCGGGTCTGTTTGCCTAATTGCCCGGACATGATACAAGTCTCTAAAAGCCACTAAAAGTCGAAGCTACACAAACGCTCGTCTGCGATATTCTGCGGACTAACCTAAAAATAGGGTTTAAAATTTTATCTGGCGAAAGTGATGGAAGAGCGCTGATGACAAATCCAAAATCCTATCGTGGCTTATTTGTCGGTTTAGTAACTTTGGATTTAATTTACCTTGCCGAATCTGCCCCAAAGAATAATCAGAAAATTGTTGCTGCTGATTATACTGTAGCAGCCGGTGGACCTGCAACTAATGCGGCAGTGACTTTCAGTTATTTAGGTAATCAAGCTACAGTATTGGGAGTGCTGGGTTCTCACCCAATGACGCAGTTAATCAAAGGGGATTTAGAAGCATTCAAAGTAGCGATCGCTGACCTTGATTGCAACACTACCGAATCACCACCCGTCTCTTCAATTATTGTCACCCAATCTACAGGCGATCGCGCTGTAGTTTCGATTAATGCTGTGAAAGCTCAAGCAAACTGCGAATCTATTCCGCCAGATATTTTACAAAACGTCGATATTGTGCTGATTGATGGACATCAAATGAAAGTTGGTAAAGCGATCGCCCAAATTGCGAAATCTCAGAATATCCCAGTTGTAATTGACGGTGGTAGCTGGAAACCTGGTTTTGAGGAAGTTTTACCTTTTGTGGATTACGCGATTTGTTCAGCTAATTTTTATCCTCCTGGTTGCCACACAAGTCAAGAAGTTTTTGCATATCTTAATAAAATTAATATTCCCTACATTGCCATTACCCACGGAGAAAAACCAATAGAATACCTCTGGGATGGGAAAACTGACACTATAGTTGTACCAAAGATTCAACCTCTTGATACACTAGGAGCCGGAGATATATTTCACGGTGCTTTCTGTAATTATATTTTACGAGAAAGTTTTCCTGATACACTTACACAGGCGGCTAATATCGCTGCTTATTCATGTAAATTTTTTGGAACACGTCGCTGGATGAATTCACAGTGCTAAGTAAAATATTGCATAAATTCATGACGAAAATTTATCACAAAAACTCTGCGTCACTCTGCGCTTCCCTCCGCGTTCCTTTGCGTTAAAAAAGGCTACTAACTTGTGCAAAGCTGTACTAAGTCCCATTAAATTAAAAATCGTGATGATTTATAAAAGAAAATAAATGAAAGACATACAAGAAATATTAGCGATCGCTTGTTCTGTTGGTTGGGGGGCAGCAGATATATTACAATCTTATTACCACGGAACTGTAAAAGATTTCGATTTAGAAGTGGAATATAAGCAAAATGAGCCTGTAACTGTTGCAGATGTAGCTGTAAGTCAATACATTTTAGAGAAGCTACAAGGGAGTTTGGGTAATGAAGATTTTGGTTATATTAGCGAAGAAACTTATAAAGATGAAGCAGCGCTGAGTCAAGAATTAGTATGGATAATTGATCCTTTAGATGGGACGCGAGATTTTATCCAAAAAACTGGTGAGTATGCGATTCACATCGCTTTGGTGAAAGAAAAACGCCCAATTTTGGCGGTGGTAGCTGTGCCGGAAGCCGAAAAATTGTATTATGCAATAAAAGGTGGTGGTGCATTTGTCGAAACACGCCAAGGTCAAAGTCAAAAAATACAGGTTTCATCACCAGAAAACATCGAAGATTTAACTGTAGTTGTCAGTCGCAGTCACCGCAATCAAAGATTAGATTATCTGCTGGAAAAACTGCCCTTTGCTAATCAGAAAGCTGTCGGTAGTGTAGGTTGTAAAATTGCTACCATCGTTGAACAAAACGCAGATGTTTATATTTCCCTTTCTGGTAAATCTGCACCCAAAGATTGGGATATAGCTGCCCCAGAATTAATTCTCACAGAAGCTGGTGGGAAGTACACCCACTTCGACGGTACGCCATTGCAATATAATACAGGTGATATTAATCAGTGGGGTGGTTTGCTAGCAAGCAATGGTCAATTTCATGAGGAACTTTGCCAAGAAGCTGAAGCAATTTTAGCAGAATTTGATAAATTGAAAATATGATTTTTATCGCAAAAATTAAATTATTTTACCAACTTTGAGTTTGGTTAATGCACCAAGACTCGCTTAAGGACTTCCAAACATCTTTTAAGATATTAGGACTTACGCAAAAACTCCCTTCCTCCTCTTATTCCTCTGTTACCTCTGTGTAAGAGTGCGGTTCGTTATTCAATTATTCGTGCGTAAGTCCTGGAAATATAAAATTTATGAAAGAGTATAGGATGTGTGATTTTGGTCATCAGTGGACTCTATTTAAACGATCCTAATTTTGTAAAAACTATTTTATGATTATGAGTGGAAGCCAGAAAAGTGAGAGAGTAGATTCACCGAATCGAAGGTAGTATTTAGTCAAGTATTGGTTGAATGCGATCGCTTTTTCGTCTCAAAATAAAGCCTTAAATGCGAAGTTTACTACATGCTCTCAAATCATACAGCAAGCGGCTTTCATCCAACTAAGGGTCGAGGTGTTTTTCATTTTTAGACAAATTTGACAAAAGATGTCTATATACAGCATTGTGTTATAGTAGTAGATATAAGGATTAGAGTATCCAGTAGATGAAGAGAAATACTTGACTCTGCTGGAATATTTTATTTGTGCTATAAATTGCAACTATTGATTGACATATAGGAGGAATAAGATGACGCAAGTAGTCTTAGGAGAAAACGAAGGAATTGAATCAGCTTTGCGAAGATTTAAGCGGGAAGTTTCTAAAGCTGGAATTTTCCAAGATATGCGAAAGAAGCGTCACTTTGAGACACCCATAGAGAAAGAAAAGCGTAAAGCAATTGCAAGACACAAGCAACGTCGCAGACAAAATTCTCGCTATACTTAATACTCAAAGGGAAAAAAACCAGTATCTCTTCATTAGACATTTAAAATGTCTGTTGTTGTGACCCTCCCTTCTGTAAAGTCTTTATGGGGCGGAAATGCCAAATTACAGGGGCTGGTTAAATTATTGTAGCACATTTACCTTGAATTCTGAGGGCGCAAGTCCCGTATTGCTAACCCTCTTATCAAGGTCAGCGATCGCGATCTTTTGATCAAATCTAAGATGCTGGATCAATACCAAGTCCAGACTTAGCCGCTATATCGCTTTATTGGTTTTGCCGTGTCCTGTATTACCTGCCTCGTTATCAGTTGGGTTAATCTGATGGACTGTAAAATGCCACACAAGCCCAACTCCAATCAATCCCAAACCAATTAACCAAAATTGCCATTCTACCCAAAAAGCCAGAAACAAAGAAGATAACAGAGACAACCAGGTCAACCATAGTGGATACAGCCGTTGCTCATCACTCAGCCGTAGCGCTGCTAAACTGACGATGACACTTCGATACATAGCACCAAATGCACCTAATGACCAAGTTGATTTTACATCACCGATTAAAATTAAAAGTGCGATCGCGATGCCCACAACAATTACTGCCCAATAAGGTGTTGTTTGGGAACTGTTCAATTGTGTTAAAAAACTAGGCATATCTCCACGACGACCCATTGCTAAAAGTAAACGAGATACACCCAAAATTGTAGTCAGGAGTATACTCAGCATTGAAGTGATAGCACCAGCAGCCAAGATACTTCCAAAACCAGAAATGCCAAAGCTATCGGCTACCACTTGTAAAGGTGCTGCTTGCACTCTCGTTGCCTCACTAAAAGCTTCTGCTCCAATTGAACCCAAGCTGACCACAGCTACTCCTATGTAAAGCAGCATTGTGCTAACTACTGTGAAAATAACCGCTCTTGGTATATTTTTTTGAGGGTCTACGATCTCTTCACCTACCATAGATATGCGAGCAGCACCATTGTAAGAAACAAACATTAACGCAACGGACTGAAGAAAGTTGCTTGTCCAGTTACTAGAGCTTGTTCCTCTTAGGTTGAGATTCTCAAACCCATTTGAAAAGCCGACGAATGAACCAACAACAATCAACAAAAGTAGCGACAGGATTGTGACTGAGACAACTACGATAGTCGATACTTTAGAACGGCGTATACCACCGAGAGTAATTAAAGTCACGCTGAATACAGCAACTTCGGCTACAGGCACTAAAAGACCACTCCCAGTCAAACCTGTGGTATTGAGTAAATAACCAGCAAAACCGAGAGCAGCCGTTGCTGCTACAGCAATTTTGCTGAAAAAATACACCCAGCCTCCAGAAAAACCAAGCCAAGGTGTCAAGTATTTATAGCCGTATTCATATACTCCACCACTAACAGGATGGCTAACCGCAAGTTGGGCAAGGTTAAGGCTATTGCAAGCTCCCAACAGTCCAGCCACAACTAAAGCCCCAATCACGGCAAAACCAGATATCCCAGCAGCAATGCCAATGCTGACAAAAATGCCTACTCCGATTACTGACGCCAGCCCCATTATGCCTGCACCAAACCAACCTAACTCTCGTTTGAGTTCCTTGTATTTATTTTCATTTGACATAATTTATCCGTTGGATTTATCTAAAGCTACCAAAGTTAACTACCCCAGACCGGATGCTTTGCATTAATTTAATTCCACAGGCTAGCTGGGACGTGGACGTAGCCGGAAAATAGCAGACGCGCCGTTCGGACTACGCCAGCGCGTTCGACAATTATGGAGGAATCATTCGTTTTAGTGACTAGAGAAACCGAAATCTTCCCTGAAGGATGCTCAATCACAACGGTTTCCTCTAGAGAACCTGTCACAGTCGCCACACCATCTGCGACAGAACCTTTTATGAGGCTACAACAGCCAACGCAGATTGCACCTGTCACTGCATAGGCGCTATGGCAAGAATCCGGCACAAAATAGCGAGAGGTGACGTTGCCCCCGTAGCGCGGTGGTGCAATGATAGCGAATTTCGGGATAACACTGCCCGCGACGTTGCCCAGTCCCATGCGTTCGCCAGCAATGCGGCGAATTCTTTCGATCCGCTCGAAGAACGCTGTGTCAGCGTCAAGTTCTACCTTTGTTTCATAGCCAGTTTTCCCCAAAGCATCAGCGCGTGCGATCGCTATAGGAATGGCGACATCAATGCAGGTAACATCAATTCCCTCAATCTCCTCGCGCCGATGACCCGTTGGGAATAGCTTGCCAGTTTTAGAGCCTACAATTTCCATGAAGTTCAGCAAAATCGGCGCTGCTGTCCCAGGTACACCATCAATCGCTGTGTCGCCATCATAAGTAACCCGACCGCCAGGGGTGTGGACTACAGCCTCAATCAGTGCGCCTGTATTAACAGCGTGAATTTTAACCACCGTCTTGCCGTCCACAGCCGCTATCAGACCCATCTCGATGGCTGCAGGACCAACGCCTGCAAGCATATTACCACAGGACGGTTGCAAATCGACTTTAGCTTGAGCAACGCTTACTTGAGCGAAGAGAAAATCTACATCTGCCCAAGGATGGTTGGATGCAGACAAGACAGCGATTTTGCTAGTGAGGGTTGTTGCACCCCCAATCCCGTCAATCTGGCGTTCATCAGGTGAACCCATCACTGCCAGAAGTACTTTGTCCCGTGTTACCTCGTCTGCTGGCAAATCCGTCTTGAGGAAATAGGGACCCCGTGAAGTGCCACCGCGTATGAATAGACAGGGTATTGCTATTTGCATTGTCGAATTAGGTTTGGCTATAAGTTGTTTTCGTCTGAAAAGTCATTATTAAGGAAATCGCAAATAGCTCATTGCTGGCATTTGTAAATAATTATACAATAGCAGCAGAAAATATTTTGATTATTCTATCTCTTGATGCTTCCAATTAGTTATCAATTATGAGTTATAAGTTAAATTTAACTCTAAATTCCTCGCTCCTACCTCTTAACTTTAATTACAGATGACAGAAGCAACAGCACCTCTCACCAACACTGGCATCCAAGAAGCCATGCCAACAATTCATTATCAGGTGGCAATGCCTCAACCAGAAACGCATTTGTTTGAGGTGACTTTGCATTTAGCAAATTACCCGTTACCGATTTTGGATTTGAAACTACCTGTGTGGACTCCAGGTTCTTACTTGGTGCGGGAATACGCCAAACAGTTACAGGATTTTGCCGCTTTTTCGGACGGGGAACCTTTGCCTTGGGGGAAAATCAGTAAAAATCACTGGCAAGTAGAGACAATTGGTGTTTCCAAATTGACCGTGAGTTACCGCATTTTTGCAAATGAACTATCAGTGCGGACAAATCATTTAGATCCAACTCACGGCTATTTTAACGGTGCGGCTCTATTTTTTAGAATCCCAGGTTGGGAAAAGCAACCAATTCGCGTTTCTATCATACCACCACGCCCAGAATGGCAGATTGCTACGGCATTACCACCACATCAACAAGCCAATACTTTTTTAGCTGCGGATTTTGACACGCTTGTAGACAATCCCTTTGAAATTGGTTGCCATCAATTACATCACTTTGAGGTATTAGGAAAACCCCATGAATTGGCAATTTGGGGACAAGGTAATTTGCAAGCAAAACGGATAATTTCTGATATCGCGAAAATTATCCAAGTGGAAGCGCAGATGTTTGGCGGTTTGCCTTATGAAAAATATCTATTTATACTACATTTATTTTCTCAAGCTTACGGTGGTTTGGAGCATAAAAACTGTTGCTCGTTAATTTACCAGCGCTTTGGATTTCGCGCTCAAGATAAGTACGATCGCTTTATGCAATTGGTAGCACACGAGTTCTTTCACTTGTGGAATGTCAAGCGCATTCGTCCCAAAGCACTGGAAGTTTTTGATTATGACCAGGAAAATTATACACCGTCTTTATGGTTTTCTGAAGGAACGACAAGTTATTATGATTTGCTGATTCCTTTGCGAGCAGGCATTTACGATGCTCAAACATTTTTAACTAGCTTGAGCAAAGAAATTAGTCGGTATGAAAAGACACCTGGGCGCAAAGTGCAGCCGCTTTCCGAGTCGAGTTTTGATGCTTGGATTAAACTTTATCGTCAGGATGCCAATAGCGGCAATTCTCAAATTTCCTACTATTTAAAAGGGGAAATGGTATCTCTGTTGCTAGATTTGCTGATCCGTTCAAAGTATGGCAATCAACGCTCTTTTGATGATGTCATGCTGAAAATGTGGCAGCAATTTGGCTACAATGAAATCGGCTTTACTCCCCAACAGTTGCAGTCAGTAATTGAGTCTGTAGCAGAAATGGATTTAACTGATTTCTTTAAGCGCTACATTGATGATACTGAAGATTTGCCTTTCAACGAGTATTTGCAACCTTTTGGCTTGGAGTTAGTTGCAGAAAACGAAGAAGAACCTTATTTCGGTGTGAAAGCAAGTGCTGAAAATGGAAGAGAGATAATTAAGTTTGTCGAAGCGAGTTCACCTGCACAAATAGCGGGAATTGATGCAGGTGATGAGTTGTTGGCAATTGATAAAATGAAGGTGATAGCAACTGGGTTAAGCGAACGCTTAAAAGATTATCAACCCAACGACACCATCGAAGTTACAGTTTTCCACCAAGACGAACTGCGTACTTATTCTGTCACCCTAGCTTCACCACGTCCCACGCGGTATCAAGTAAAACCTGTTGCTAATCCTTCGCCAATCCAGCAAGAAAACTTAACAGGCTGGTTACGTGCGTCACCTGAAGGATGAAGGAGGGACTAGGGATTAGGGACTGGGGATTAGGGAAATAAGGGAAGTGAGATTGAGACCACTCGCTTGTTTTGTTGCAAGAGCGTCTCAATTCTTCCCAGTCCCCAGTCCCCAGTCCCCAGTCCCTTGTTCAACTTTTCAAAACTCCTGGTTCTCGTTGCATGGGCAAAACATCTAAAATATCGGTTTGCGAGCAATATTTTAGGTCTTCGTGACAATCAAGACGTAACAATCGCTGACCGTGACTGCAAGCGTGGAAAAGTCCTAATAAGTTATCTTGCCATTGAGAATAAAGAGCGATCGCACTAACTACTTCATCATTACCAGCTAATTCCTCTAGAGGTAAGTTGGTTTGTTGTACAACACTGTGCGCGATCGCCCCTGCACAAGCTGTATCCTCTAAAGAAAAACTGCCTTCCCAACCTGAACCAACAATCCACACTGTTTCTGGTTGTTTTTCTATCAGATATCGCACCACCGCTGCCCGATTAATAAAAGCTGCGGCGATGACAGTTGCAGCATCTTCTACTCTTTGTAGAGCACGAGTACCATTTGTGGTACTAATAAACAAGCGTCGCCCTTGGACTAATTCTGGTGTACAGTCGAGAGGGGAGTTACCCAGATCAAAACCAGGAACTTTGCCCCCACCGCGTTCTCCAGCTCGTAGCCGTTTTTCGGGGAGCCAAGATTCGCTCACTTGCATAAGTTTTTCTAAATCGCTGAAGACTTGAATAGCCTCACCTCCAGCCGCTAAGACAGTCGCCATTGTGCTAGTTGCTCGCAAAACATCAACGGCGATCGCGCAGTCTGGCGCTTTATCCCCTGGAGTCAATTCCGGAGTGTGGTAAACGAATAGCTTCACTTGCTGGGTAAACCTGGTCTTATAATACTGTCGCAAGTAATATCTTACCCAGATGCTGCCACTAAAATTAAAACTAAAGCACCTTATAACAATTCGATATCATGATGCATATAATAAGTCTGACACGCTTTGTATTTAGAGCCAGCGGCTTCGGTGCATTACAGGCGATCGCGATTGGGTCAATACAATAATATTGATGATGTAATTCGTTCCAAGTTTCAGCGAAGTGTCCAAATTGTGAAGCACCTTTCAAAAAGCCTGCACTGTGGGAGGATGGGTATTGTCATAGATGTAGGATGCTGTTTACGGAAATGGCAAAGTATCAGAAGGGTTTGTAAACTACGAGAAAAAAGGGTGAAATACACCAAGTCTCTTGATTAATTTTTCTGATTGCCCAAACAATTGCTGCGATCGCACAGCAGAATTATTCTTACTGTTGATGTCGTGTAAGGGCGATCGCCATATCTCTAGATTAGGCATTAAATGTATAATTATTTAATGCTTCATATATTTATTTACTGGTTAAAACTATTAAATGATTACCGTTACACCAGAAGAAATTAGTCACTTTCGCAGCCAGTTGGCGGATAGTCCAGAAGCTTTAGCAGCTTTGGATGCCATAGAAGAGTGTAAAGGAAATCTGGAAGCAGCAGCACAGTTAATTGCTGTTGAGACAACCGAAGCAGAAGTTAGCTTGAGGGGAGGGGGAGATTCAAATTATTTAGAGAAATTAGCCCAAAAACTCAGCCAAATCATCTGTCAGGAAGAATTTGACGAGTTGATGACGGGAGTATTGACAACTGCGATCGCCACCCTAGCAGCAAGTGGTAATATTCCCGCAGCTTTGGCAACTCCAGTGTTAATTTATGTTGCCAAAATTGGGAAGAAGCAATTTTGTGAAACTGCCAAACCTGAATCCTAAAGCCCTGTAGCTGTAAATCCTGCCCAGTAAAATGGTGCTGCAAAAGGGTAGGGTTTGCGCTTGCAGGCTTTTTTTAACTTCGCTTTTGCTACTGGACGCCAATCTTCTGAAATTTGAGCAAAAATTTCTTCAATTTGTGGCTGATATTTAACTAATAGTGCTTCAAATTCCTCTGTTGTTAAATTTCGTAACCACTGCTGTGCTTGATTGAGTGCTATGGAGACACTATTTATTGTTTGCAGGTTTTCATAAAATTTCATCATCAAAAATGCTGTAGATAAATCGCTAACAGTCCACAAACTACTAACTACAGCTTGACTACCAGCTAACAGAAAACCGCTAGGTAAACCAATATATTCATCACTGGCATTTTTAAAATCAATCAATCCAGTTTCGCAAGCGGAAAGGGTAACGAGGCGACATTTTTCTAATTTGAGACTGAAGATTTTATCTAAGGTAAGGCATTTTTCTAAATCGTGGGTTTCACCTGCCCGTAAATTAAGATAACGTTCTGTATTTGGTTGTGGAACTGTGTCAGCTACGGGTGCATTCGCCAAAATTAGAGCTGATTTACCGGGATTTGTTAAGTTAAAATATCCGTGACAGCTAAAGTGGGCGCAATGGTAAGTATTTAAGTCAGTATTATTAATTGCTGTGAGTGTCGCTGCTGTTTTTTTCAGGACATTGGAAGTATTAAAGTAGCGTTGAATAACTTGTACTTCTAAATCGGTGTAATTCAGGTCTTCTGTAGGGTTTTGAATTGCAAATAGAGATTGAAAATCAGGACGTTTGCGCTGTTGTACCTGTTGCAGTAGTTGACAACTGGGTGCATAGCTAACACCACCAGCAAATAAATCCAGAAGACAAGACGAATTTTCAGAATTTTGATTTATTGGAATTGCATGAAGGGGAAATAAATGCAGGAATCGATGGGGAATTAGGATGAGTTTATCGCAGTACTTTGGTATCAGGGTTAATATTTCATCAATGTGCAGAATCGAAGCTAATTTCTTGAGTTCTTCCCCTAAGTTATTTTGCCATTGGTCTTTTTGACCGGAGTAATTATGCAAATATTGATTTAACCAATCAAACAAAGCTTCCCAGTCTTCTGGTTTGGATTGCCAAACACTTAATTCTTCTCTTTTTGTGACAATAAACGCCAGAATTTTATCTTTGATAAGATACCACTCGATAATGGCTGTACGGTCATCCAAAGTAGGTTGGAAGGAATCAAGTTTGAAACCATAACCAACGGGTAAGTATTGGTTTTGTAATTCATTACGCTGGTTTCGCAACTGTTGGAGATGTTGTGCAAGGACTTTGGGATTTTCAGCTTTGCCATTTTGGATTTGATATTGTCCTACGGCTATTTCATCCCTGTATGTTTCTAGTTGAGTGACTACTTCTGGAGGGAAGATGGTTTTAGAGTCACGTTCAAGGATTTGTTCAACTAAACTGCGGGTTTTACTACGTTCAACATATTCAATTGCTTCGGTAATCTTATTTAATTGCAAGCAAACTTCTACCATACGGCTATAAACTTTGTTAAATTGTTCCGCTTGTTTGCGTTTGCTTTCCTCTCCAGAAACGATTTCTTCTCGCAAAGATTCTATAGTGACAATGGCAGATTTAAATTTACTGTATGCTAAATAAAACTGATTTGCATCTTGGTAACTTCTTCCCAATGAAAACAAAGTTTCTGCATGGTCTTCAGGCAAAGTTTCTTTGGTGTAGACAGTTAAAGCAGCAGTAAAAGCAGCGATCGCCTGCTCGATGTTATCTGCCTTGTCTCCTTTAATTCTATCGATGTAGGCAAGTCCGAGATTATTTTGCGTCATTGCCCAATCTAGAGGCAAAGCTTCTCTGGTGTAGACAGTTAAAGCAGCATTATAAACTGCGATCGCATTTTCGATGTTATCTGCCCTGTCTCCTTTAATTCTCTCCCAGTAGGCAACTGCCAGATTATTTTGCGTATCTGCCCATTCTTTAGGCAAAGCTTCTCTGGTTCTGACAGTTAAAGCCGCAGTAGAAGCAGCGATCGCCTGTTCAATATTATCTGCCCCGTCTCCTTTAATTCTCTCCCTGTAGGCATTTGCCAGATTATGTTGCGTTCCTGCCCATTGTTGAGGCAAAGCTTCTTTGGTTTTGACGGTTAAAGCCGCCTCATAAGCAGCAATCGCATTTTCGATGTTATCTGCCCTGTGTCCTTTGATTCTACCCCTGTAGGCAAGTCCGAGATTATTTTGCGTATCTGCCCAATCTAGAGGCAAAGCTTCTCTGGTGTAGACAGTTAAAGCCGCCTCATAAGCATAAATCGCATTTTCGATGTTATCTGCCCTGTCTCCTTTGATTCTATCCTTGTAGGCAACTCCAAGATTATTTTGCGTTGCAGCCCATTCTTTAGGCAAAGCTTGTTGGGTTCTGACAGTTAAAGCCGCAGTATAAGCAGCGATCGCATTTTCGATGTTATCTGCGCTGTCTCCTTTAATTCTATTATTGTAGGCAGTAGCAAGATTATGTTGCGTTTGTGCCCATTGTTGGGGCAAAGCTTCTCTGGTGAAGACAGTTAAAGCCGCAGTAGAAGTAGCGATCGCTTTTTCGATGTTATCTGCCTTGTCTCCTTTAATTCTATCGATGTAGGCAAGTCCGAGATTATTTTGCGTTGCTGCCCATTCTTTAGGCAAAGCTTCCTTGGTTCTGACAGTTAAAGCCGCAGTATAAGCAGCGATCGCATTTTCGATGTTATCTGCGCTGTCTCCTTTAATTCTATTATTGTAGGCAGTAGCAAGATTATTTTGCGTATTTGCCCATTCTTTAGGCAAATCTTGTTGGGTTCTGACAGTTAAAGCCGAGGTATTAGCAGCGATGGCATTTTCGATGTTATCTGCCCTGTCTCCTTTAATTCTATCGCTGTAGGCAACTCCAAGATTATGTTGCGTTTCTGCCCATTCTTTAGGCAAAGCTTGTTGGGTTCTGACAGTTAAAGCTGCGGTATAAGCAGCAATCGCTTTTTCGATGTTATCTGCGCTGTCTCCTTTAATTCTATTATTGTAGGCAGTAGCGAGATTATGTTGCGTTTCTGCCCATTCTTTACGCAAAGCTTCTCTGGTGAAGACAGTTAAAGCCGCAGTAGAAGTAGCGATCGCCTGCTCGATGTTATCTGCCCTGTCTCCTTTAATTCTATCGATGTAGGCAGCAGCAAGATTATTTTGCGTCATTGCCCAATCTAGAGGCAAAGCTTCTCTGGTGAAGACTTTCAACGTGACTTCATAGCCAGTAATAGCAATTTCCATATTGTTGGCTTTGCTACCCAAGGGGAATTGCTGAATTAGATTACTGAAATTGCCAATGACTACTGCTAAGTATTGCGCCTCATCTGCTTTCGCTTTCCCCAGTCTATTTGTCCCCCAACCGCGCAATATTTCTGCTAGCACTCCGTCGAGTTTGTCTTTATTCTTTGCCAGCAAGCAGTAAACTTCCTGGGAATTACCCTTACTGTCTAATGGGGTTGCTTGTAGTACTTCCATTAAGAATTGGCGGTATACTTCTTGTATCTCCTCCTCACTGAGAGATTGCAAATCTACTTCATTATCTAAATTCAACGCTTTTTGAAGATAACTTGCTAAATATTGCAACCAATTCGCTGTATTCTCATCCCCGCGTTGGGAATACATCTGTGCTACTTCTTCTACCTTCTGCACAAAGCCAGCATCAAGTAATTCTTGGTTTGCTGCTAAAATTCCGGCTTCTTCTCCACTGGGGGAATCTAACAGGCTGCGAATGAGGTTGAGATAGGCTTGCTGACGCTGTTCATTCATGGGTAAGAGCGTGATACGCAACTTTATCATGAGATAAATTCAACACCAACGCCCCAGATTCCAGAAAAGTATAGAATTTCATCACAAGTGATGCATTCCCGACAAAGATCGCATCCCCCTACATCTACATTCAACAAAAAACTAGCTACTGAAGCTTTTAAGATTCTCTCAAACGTTGATGAATAGCTCAAATGTTTGCTGAGGATGTTTGGTATCATATAAAAAAGTAGCAAGAGTAAAAAATGATTGGCACCAACATTTACATCACTCAAGAAATTCAAGAATCTCTAATTAAAGCAGCAACTTTACAACAAATTTCCGTCGAAGAACTAGCTTCTTCTATCTTGAGAGAAAGTATCGCTGAAAAGTTTTCTACAATTAGCTATTCTTCTGAACATCAAGCCAAATTTGCCGTTAATCCTCTTAGAGAAATGCAACCTTATGCTTATTTGGCGGACCCGAATGAACCCGTTATTTCTCCTGATGATTGGGAAATAAATCAGAATTTTGAGGTGAATGATTTGTGATCATTCTTGATACTCATATTTGGGTTTGGTGGAATCACAATGATTCTAGACTGACAGATAGGCACAATGAAATGAGTCCATAAATAGTGAAAGACCTCATGGTTTAGGTGTTTGCTCGATAAGTTTGTTAGAGATTAGCAGACTTGTTACCCAAAATAAGCTAATTCTTCCCTGTCCCGTTGAAGAATGGTTTAATATTGCTTTGGCACAAGAGGGGGTAGTTCTTCTGTCAATCACTCCCCAAATTGCCATTGATTGCTACTCGCTTCCAGGAAATTTTCATAAAGATCCAGCCGATAGAATTATCGTTTCAACAGCGAGAATCTATGATGTTCCTTTAGTAAGCGTGGATGAAAAAATACTTGCTTATTCTTATGTAAAAAGAATTTTCCCCTGAAGGGATTGGCAATTGGTAAAGCTTTTGTAGGGGTGCAAGTGGCAGTTTCAGGTGAGAAGAGGAGCGATCAAACGCATTTATCGATTTGGCGTTCGCATTTGTTGATTTGGCGTTCGCATTTGTTGATTTGGCGTTCGCATTTGTTGATTTGGCGTTCGCATTTGTTGATTTGGCGATCGCATTTATTGATATAGCGATCGCATTTATTGATATAGCGATCGCATTTATTGATATAGCGATCGCATTTATTGATATAGCGATCGCATTTGTTGATTTAGCGATCGCATTTGCTGATATAGCGTTCGCATTTGTTGATATAGCGTTCGCATTTGTTGATTTGGCGTTCGCATTTGCTGATTTGGCGTTCGCATTTGTTGATTGCACTTATTCTCAAACAACAAATCGATATGAAAAATGAGTAAAAATACAGATAAACTCGTAATTATTTCGTTGAATTTTAATTAAATAAATCCATAAAACTACCCATCTCAGGCAAAAGCATACTCCATTATGTTGAAAAAGGAATTATTAAAAAAAAGGATATCTCATGTCTTTAAGAACTCGTAGTTCTGCTGCTGTTGACAAAGCCCAACTTCGTCTCGCTTTGTTTAAATCCGTTGGTGAAAATCTGGATTTAGGACATGGATTAACTATTGAAGCCTACAACCACCTTATCAACACTACTCGTGCGACGTTAGAAGCTCATAACACGCTTGTGTCCAATCTTGAAGAATCGCGTAAAACAATAATCCAGATGGATAAAGCTCTCTCCGAAATGTCTGAACGAATGCTAAGTGGAGTTGCAACTGTCTACGGCAGAAACAGTATAGAGTATTCCAAGGCTGGCGGCTCTAATGGAAAAAGAAATAAAAAATCTAGTTCAAAAGTTGCTCCAGTTGTAGCGGTTCTTGCCACTCAACCTACTCAAGCTGCGATCGCCAATACGTCAACTAACGGTAATGGCACAACTCCACTTAATTCGGTATGACGACATTAATCTGTTCCCGATGACAAATAATCTGTCACTGTACAATATGAAAGAAAAAGCTGCGAAATATTGACTTTCGCAGCTTCGGTGTGGTGTGAGGAACTTAACTCATCTCATATTAAACTTATCTGACCAAAAGCAATGCGCCTGTTACAGTTTTTGTAACGAAGTTGCTCTCATAACAAAGCACCACCACAACTGGAACCACATCCAGCGGTACAACCATAGCAATAAGCAGCAGTTTGTACCTCATCAATTAAGTCTAAACTCCCAGCTTTTAGCAACTTAGCAACTGTCAAGGTTTCGTCATTGCGAGTTTTCGCAGGTAGATTCATCATTTGGTTAAAGTCACAATCATAGACATTACCTAAATAGTCAATTGAAAGTTCATCACGACACATCAAATTTTCAATTGTACTACCATTAAAATGCGACTCTAAAAACTGCAAATAGGGTGCGTAAAGCTTCTTACGTTCTAAATGTATTTTAGTTCGACCTACTGGGATGTTTGTGATTGTGAATAGGTTGTTAAACACAATTTCAAAATGTTCTTGCAAGAACATTTTATAATCCTTTTCCAGCTTGCTTTGTTCGGGAGTTAGAGAAAAACTTTCGTTTGTAGGTAATTGCGGATTATACACCAAATCCAAAATTAAATTTGGTTCTTTTCCATAACCAACTTTGTTCAGCCACTGCACAGCACGAATTGAATCATCAAAAACACCAAGACCCCGCATTTTATCAACATTATCTGCTAAATAGCAAGGTAGAGAAGCAACAACTCTCACTTGATGTTTCGCAAAATATTCTGGTAAATCACCAAAACCATCTTCAAAAACAATTGTCAAATTCGACCGGACAATTACCTGTTTACCCGTTGCTTTTGCAGCTTCTACCAGTGGCTTAAATCCATAATTCATCTCTGGGGCGCCACCTGTCAAGTCAACAATTTTAATTTCCGGAAATTGATGAATTAACTCTACTAACTGTTCGCAAATTTCCGGGGTAAGTTCTTCTGTACGTTTTGGTCCAGCTTCGACATGACAGTGCGTACAAGCGAGATTGCAGCGCTTACCCAAGTTAATTTGTAATACACTAATCCCCTTTTTTTTCAAGGGATAATTTAGTTTCTGTTTGAAAGGTGTTGTAGTTGATTTGGTTTGCATTGGCTAATATATTAACATGGCGAAAATTAAGCCATTTTTTGACACATACTTTAACAACAACCGCCGCCGTCATAGTACCATGTAGAGTCAGTAATGATTATCTCTTTCGGCATTAATCCGCCAAGTTTTGCGGCTGTTTTATCGCACACTGCTGCCGGAACTCCACGTTGCAGAATATGTCCGGCTGAGTCGTCAAAAATCTCTTTTGTACCCGCGTAAATTGCTGTTTTACCTGTAAAAATACAAGCACCATCTTCGGGAATGATAACTTTAAAAGAAACAGAATCGAGACTTTCTAAAAGTAAATTATCTGGCAACTTGTAAGTTTGAGAATCTAGAAGACGATAAGGACGACGAGCGCGAATTTCAACTTGACCAAAACCAGCTTGGATGATACGCTGAGTATACTCTTCATAAGTGAGTGCGCCTGATAAACACATCGCTCGTAATCGTTCGTCTTGTTGTAAATGAAGCGGAATTGGAGAAGTAGCGATGGGGTCACTCATTTGCAATCGTCCACCTGGTTTTAATACTCGATATGCTTCTTTTAAAGCACGAGTTAAATCTTCTGGTTCAAAGATATTAAAAAGGCAATTTTGCGCCACTACATCGACAGAAGCATCATCAACTGGTAAATTGAAAGCATCGCCTTCGCGAATTTCTACAAAGCTGGTATCAAACCAAGAATTTTCTTTTGCGGCAATTTCTAAATTGCGTCTAGCAGCTTCACGCATCGCTGCAACCGGATCGACTGCAATGACAGCACTCTGACGACGAGAAAAATAAGCAAATTGTAAAGCTTCTAAACCACCACCAACGCCAACATACAATACTGTAGGTTGGTTTGCGAGTTCAGCAACGTGAACGGTGGTACCGCAACCATAGTTCATTTCCTGCATTTCCAAGGGAATATGCAATCCTGGCAACTGCAAGGATGAACTTTGGACACAACAAAGTCCAACTTGGGGTGTTTGCGCTACTTCGCTGTAGAATTGCGCTGCTGCTTCTAAATAGGTCATTGTGGTTGTGAAGTTTAGAGTTTGCTTTATGAATAGTAATACATCTAACTTTATGTAAGATTAATTTTTGCTGAATGAGAGTTTCTTTCAGTTACTTGATGAGTTTTTGGCACGGGATAAGAATTTAGAATCTCATGAAGTTAATCAAATCATGTCGAACTCGACTAAAGCTGCATCAAGAATAGGCTTAAACGATGAATCTTAAACTTGGCAATAAAAGATACTCTGATGTACGGTAATGTCTATTTAGCTGATTGTGTGCTTTCAGGAAAAATAACCTCTCCTAAAAGATATACTTAGACTATAAATAAGTAATTTTTATGTGTAGATTCAACAATATTTAACTTTTAGCAATGAAATAAAATTATTATTAAATAATAGCCAATTTGTTCTCTTGTTTGATAACCTATCTTAAAGGTCATAACCTTGATTTCTGGATATTTCTTTGAGATTCAACCAAATAACAACTAGCAGTAAGGCTATAACTGCAATTTTTGCAAATATCAAAAAGACTGGTCATAAGTAAGATGATCATTATTTTCAAGTCAACTAAAGTTGCATACTTGTAAGTTCGTCAAAACCCTTATTTAATGGAGTTCGGCATGATATTAGCAACCCCGACCCAATCAAAGCCTTTAACAGATGAAGAACTGCATAAAATAAACGCTTATTGGCGTGCAGCTAACTATCTTTCAGTTGGACAAATCTATTTACTAGACAATCCACTACTCAAAGAACCGCTGAAGCAAGAACACGTCAAACCCAGACTTCTCGGTCATTGGGGGACAACTCCGGGTCTTAACTTTATTTACGCTCACCTCAACCGGGTGATAAAAAAGAATGACCTGAACGCCATATATATTGCAGGTCCGGGTCACGGGGGTCCTGGGTTGGTCGCTAACACTTATCTCGAAGGAACTTACAGCGAATATTATCCGAATATTTCCCCAGATGCGGAAGGGATGAAGAAACTCTTCAAACAGTTTTCTTTTCCTGGTGGTATTCCCAGTCACGTTGCACCAGAAACTCCGGGATCGATTCATGAAGGTGGTGAACTGGGCTATGCTTTATCTCACGCTTACGGTGCAGCTTTTGATAATCCTGACTTGATTGTTGCTTGCGTTGTTGGTGATGGTGAAGCAGAAACCGGACCTTTAGCAGCTAGTTGGCACTCGAACAAGTTTCTCAATCCAGTGCATGATGGTGCTGTATTGCCGATTTTACACCTGAACGGTTACAAAATTGCTAACCCAACAGTGTTGGCACGAATCAGCCATGAGGAGTTAGAAAGTTTATTTGTGGGTTACGGCTATAAGCCTTACTTTGTCGAAGGTTCCGACCCAGAAATTGTACATCAATTGATGGCAGCAACGCTGGATACTGTAATTCGGGAAATCAAAGAGATTCAAGAAAATGCTCGGAGTAATGGCAATACGGAGCGATCGCCTTTTCCGATGATTATCCTGAGAACTCCTAAAGGTTGGACTGGACCAAAAGAGGTTGACGGCAAAAAGACAGAAGATTTTTGGCGATCGCATCAAGTTCCTTTTGGAGAAATCGCATCCAAACCAGCGCACCTCAAACTCCTCGAAGAGTGGATGCAAAGTTACAAACCAGAAGAACTCTTCGATAGTAATGGTACACTAATTCCCGAATTAGCCGAACTCGCCCCCAAAGGTCAGCGTCGCATGGGAGACAACCCCCACGCTAACGGTGGTGTTTTGCTACGCGACCTCAAAATGCCTGACTTTAAAAATTACGCCGTTGAAGTTGACAAACCGGGGGCAGTTATTGCCGAAGCTACCAAGGTAATGGGTCAATTACTGCGGGATGTGATAAAACTCAATGCTGAACAGCGCAACTTTCGCATCGTTGGACCAGACGAAACTGAATCGAATCGATTGGGTACTGTATTTGAAGTTACAACAAGAGCTTGGGATGCCGAAATACTCCCAGAAGACGAAAAGCTGTCCTCCGATGGACGAGTGATGGAAATCCTCAGCGAACATACTTGTCAAGGTTGGTTAGAAGGATACCTCCTCACCGGTCGTCACGGCTTCTTTTCTTGCTATGAAGCATTTATCCACATAATTGACTCGATGTTCAACCAACATGCCAAATGGTTGAAAACTACTCGTCATATTCCTTGGCGCCGAAAGATCGCTTCTCTCAACTACCTACTAACTTCTCACGTTTGGCGACAAGACCACAACGGTTTTTCTCACCAAGACCCAGGTTTTATCGATCATGTAGTCAACAAAAAATCTGAAGTGATTCGGGTTTATTTACCACCCGATGCTAACACCCTGCTGTCTGTCACAGACCACTGTTTACGAAGCCGCAACTATGTCAACGTCATCGTTGTCGGCAAACAACCCGCGTTGCAGTATCTTGATATGGAAACTGCAATTAAGCATTGCACCAAAGGCATCGGCATTTGGGAATGGGCAAGCAATGACAAAGGCTTTGAACCAGATGTAGTGATGGCTTGTGCGGGAGATGTCCCGACGCTGGAAACTTTAGCGGCAGTAGATATTCTCCGCCAGAACTTCCCCGACTTAAAGGTGCGCGTGGTTAACGTGGTAGACTTGATGACACTACAACCACAAAGCGAGCATCCGCACGGGTTGAGTGATAAAGACTTCGACAGTCTCTTTACAACTGACAAACCTGTAATTTTTGCCTTTCATGCCTATCCCTGGTTAATTCATCGCCTCACTTATCGGCGCACTAACCACCATAACATTCATGTTCGCGGTTATAAAGAGGAGGGAACGACTACCACACCATTTGATATGGTCGTCCTTAACCAATTAGACCGCTTTAGTTTGGTCGATGATGTCATTGACAGAGTGCCACAACTAGGGTATGCAGCCGCTTATGTGAAGCAAATGATGCACGACAAGTTGATTGAACACAAGCTTTACATCAACGAGCATGGCGAAGATATGCCCGAAATTCGCCACTGGAAATGGCAGCACTCAAGTGATAACACTGATGTCGGTCACGAGGGCAGTTAAACGTAGTACCCACTTACCCGACACCCTGTCTACTCATTAATGTTTCATGAAGAGGGGGAAAGGGGAAGGGGGGAAGAATTGTTCGTGGATTGTAACCCCGGAGCTATATAGACCGGACTACAATTTCGGTAGCTTCAAACCCCTACAGGGGGAAAGAATCATCTAAAAAGTTTAAAGCTTTTTTAAATAACTTCAACACGAACGCACCCCTTTTTTCCTTTCCCCTTTACAAGAAAAGGCAGAGGGCAGATGGCAGACGGCAGAAGGTAAGAAAGTATAATAAAAACTTTAGTTCTGAGTTTAAAGCTCAGTAAAAATAAATAATTATACCGAGACTGCTTGCACTTCCGGTATAAAACGTCCTTGTTTCAATCTCACCCTTTTAAGGGTGGGTTCCCTTCTGCCTTCTGCCTCCTGCCTTCTGCCTTCTGAATTGTAAGTGCCTAAGCCGCTTGTACATTCTCTTGCATAAGCATATTTTCAAAAGCTATCATGACTCGTGTATGAAAACGTTGACGGTGTTTTAGTTTCCAAATTGGCTGGAGAATTTCTAATTCTTTTTTAGATTGTTTTTGCGGGTTGGTAATTTGCACAGCCTGTAATGTTCCTAGTTGTAATTCTTTTTTCACCATTGAGGAAGGAAGTGCAGCTGCACCAACACCACTTTCTACAACTGCTTTCACCATTTCACTAGTGTTGAGGTTAAGTACAACATCCAGGTTGCTAGGTTCAATTCCCCAACTTTGTAAGGCTTGCTCAAACATCTGTTGTGCACCAGAACCAGATTCACGCATCACCCAACTTGTGGTCAATAATTCATCTAAATAAATCTCAGTACTTTGATACCAAGGGTGAGATTTACCCACAACAATTTGCAGGCGATCGCTTCCTACTTCGTCTTGCTCTAAAGAGTGCTGTAATGATGGTTTAATATCTCCTGTCACCAAACCCAAATCATACATACCTACAGCAGTTCCTTCAGAAATTTCTTCCGCATTTCCCAACTGACAATTTATAAAAATGCCTGGATATAACTGCTTAAACTGGCTAATTTTTTCGGGTAGCCAATAGTTACCAACTGTGAGACTTGCACCTATCTTCAACTCTCCCCGTTGCAGATTATTTAATTCCTTCAACCCACGTTCTGTTAACTGTACATGGTCAAGAATTTTTTGCGCCTCACCTTGTAATAATTTACCAGCATCTGTGATTTCAATATGACGACCAATGCGATGAAATAACCTCAGACCATATTCTGTCTCTAAAGTTTGAATAGCAGCACTTACTGCTGGTTGAGTAATATAAAGTGCTTCTGCTGCACGACTAAAATGCAGCATTTCCGCCACGGCTAAAAAAATTCGCAACTGTTCCAGCGTCATTTTGAATATGTACAGGGTTGTATAATAGTGATTTTGAACACGCTTCAAGTATTATACGGTAAATTTAGCGGAAATCTGTAGATAGCTCTGTTAGAGTCGATGGCAAGTATTATCTCGCGCACCTCTGTGTTAGAACCGTGCGTGCCATGAAAGTGCCACACGGCTCCCGATAGAGGCATTGCCACGCTCTGTCTGCCATAGTAAGTATTTTTAACATTATGGTAGAACCATCTTTTTTAGGGATGGGTATACTGCGTAACCTTTGGTGTTTCCAATCGTTACTGAATGTATGAAGCAGTTCCTCGTTTTAAATCGGCATATCGATAAATTTAGTCTATGGATTTAACAAAAAAGACTGTTTGCTCTTATTGATAAGTAGCCATAGAGTAAAACTATGCCACAGAGCAAAAGTGCTAACTACACTAATGATTTTCTGAAATTACGAATTTTGCACACTCCCAAGCTCTATCTCACCCATAGAGATGCTTGACAGTCACTACCATTGAGGAGAAACGACGCACCTATGAGCCAACTACTGACTGCTATTCCTACAGGACTCACAGCTTTTGCTGCTACCAATCTCGACGATATTATTGTTCTGTCGCTGTTTTTCTCACAGGTAAATACTTGCTTTCTTGTTCGTCACATCGTTATCGGTCAGTATTTGGGTTTTAGCGCGTTAGTAATTGCCAGTTTACCCAGCTTCTTTGGCAAGTTTATCCTACCAGAATCTTGGATTGGTCTACTCGGTATTATTCCAATCATAATTGGTATCAATAGCTTACTAAATCAAGAGACTAGCGATACAGAGGATTTAAATACTCCTGAATCGTCGCAAGCTTGGTGGAGCAATTTTCTTTCACCCCAAACCTACGGTGTAGCAGCAGTTACCATCGCTAATGGTGGTGACAACATCGGTATCTATATGCCAATGTTTGCCACCAATACATGGGATAACTTACTTGTCATTTTGCTAGTTTTCTTCGTGATGGTAGGTGTGTGGTGTTATGCAGCTTATCACTTAACTCAGATCAAGGCGATCGCTTCATTCATTACTCGCTACGGTAATTCTTTAATTCCTTTCATTTTAATGGGATTAGGTGTTTCTATTTTAATAGAAAGTCAAACGTTAGAAACTCCTGTCTTAGTTGTCGTTACCTGTGTAAGTATTAGTTCTTATCTCTTAATTTTAGGCTATAACATAATTCGAGAAAATTATGGATTTTCTTTGGATTCGTCTGAAGCCGAAGTTATACCTAGAGTTAGCCACAAATGAGCTTTTGACCGTCGTTTATCGAATGTCAAAATTATCAATTCAAACTAGACCTTCTTCTCTCTGCGCTCTGGTGCGTCTCTGCGGTTCGTTTCCAACCATTGCATTACCTCACCCGATAACTCCCTTTTACTTCTACTACTTACCTCAATACAAACGTGCCGAGTAATTGCCTTAGCAACCATTACATTATCAACTACAATTTCGTAAGCGATTTCAAACTTTTCAACACCGACTTTTTGCGGAATCAAGCTAATACTTAACTTATCCCCACAAAACATCGGACGAAAAAAATCTACATCAGCGTGAACAATCGGAAAAGCCACAGATATATTGCTAAAAAAATCTTTCATCTTAATACTTGATGCTTCTAAAGATGCTTCATAAGCTTCATGACAAATAGACAAAACATTGGCAAAGTAAACTACCCCAGCAGCATCAGTATCTGAAAATCGAATGGTGCGGTTATAAGTAAACGGCATATTTTATAATTAGCGAAAAAAATAGCAGGCTATAATCTGCTACCAAAAATGATTTTACTGCAACTACAACAGGACTTATATCATGTCCGGATAATTAGTTATGATTCCCATTATTTATGGGGATTCATAAGTGCCTCCTGCCTTCTGCCTCCTGCCTTCTTAATCCTGACTATCAGACGATGCCCGTAAAATACTTGAAAAAATCGACAAATTCTTAGCCGAAAGAGAAATGAAGGTAAGCGAGAAGAAGACTAAAATAACCGCCGCGATAGATGGCTTTGACTTCCTTGGCTGGCATTTGAAAGTGCAAAGCAACGGAAAATTCAGAAGTACTCCCTCGACGGATAACTTCAAAAAATTCCGTCAGAAGGTAAAAGCTATCGTTAACTGCTCTAACTATGGTTCTAGCGATCGCTAACATACTTATGTGTTTTAATACTGGTTTACACGCAATTCTTTAACCAACAGACATAGTATAGATAACGATTACTTATATTTTGGTGATTAAGTTTTAAATTGCTCGTCCACTGGAATCTGATAGCCGTTGGCGAGGCGATTAGTCATGTTCGCGGTAGCAATAATTGCCATCAGTTCTCCAAACATACCATCACTCATTCCTTTTGCACGGGCTGCTGCCGTATGCGAGGCGATACAATACTCACAACCATTCGTCACGCTGACGGCAATGTAAATTAATTCGCGCATCAGTGGATCTATTTCCCCAGGACTAGCCATTACTTCCTTCAGCGTTTTCCAAGTTCTTTGGAGGGTGGGAGGATGGTTGGCTAAGGCTTTCCAAAAGTTGTTGATATACTCAGTTTGCCGTGTAGCGCGGATATCGTCGTACACTGCACGCACTTCGTCGCTACTATCTTCGTATTCTATCAGATTAGTCATCAGATTTTGGATTTGTGATTCTGCAAAGTGATATTAGGCGATCGCTTCAAACTAAAATAGTCTGTTGCTAATGAAGTCCATTCATCATTTCCATAAGCCGGAACGCTACCTAGGTTTGCCTTAATCATGTATTCCAATGCTTCCGGACAAATCCCAGAGTTGTTATCGCTAGCAAACTGCTCTAAATTACAATCCATGTGCTACTTATAGTTTCCAGCTTTCTGTAAAAGATTCTATGTTACCCGAAGCGATCGCCTGACGACAAAAAAGGCTTGACTATGCGGTGAATATAATTCACTCATATTGATTTTGTCTGAATTTGTGTGATACCTTTCCCCGACTTCTTAAAGAAGTCGGGGATCTCGCAGTTATCAATGCAATAGCAAATATCAAGTTTCTGCTTTCGCGTGTCTCCTATGAGCCAGGATAAATTCCTGGCTTTTTGTATGGCAATAATTGGGAAGATTTGTATAGATTTGAAATCAATCACAAGATAATGCGATCGCATGTGATACTCCCTTCCTGCTCAAAGAATACCTATTTTCTCTTCATCGCTGTTGATTTATGATGCTATAGTAACTTTAGGAAACCGTCGGATCGTCACCAGAATTGATCTGCCGTAAAATGTTTTCAATTTGTTGTACTTTGTCAGACCTCTGTTGCACTTTAAAAATATTTAAAGCTTTTTCTAAAGAAGCACGAGCATCTTGATGTTTACCTTGTTCCCAAAGCGCTAAAGCAAGATTAGCTAGCGCATCACCATACTCAGGGTTAATTGTTAATGCTTTTTGGTACTCTGCAATAGCTTCTGACCATTGCTGTTGACTTGCAAAAACTTGCCCGATCGCATTGTATGCCAGAGCATATTTAGAATTCAAGCTAATTGCTTTTTGATATTTTTTGATAGCATCTTCTTTTTTATTCTGACGAAATAGGACATTCCCTAATTGATAATGTCCATAGCTGGAGTTTGGGAACTTCTTGATAAAGAGAAGTAAAATTTTTTCTGCACCGGTTAAGTCACCTTGGTTAAATAAGATATTTGCTTTTTGAACGAGTTGTTCGCGTTCTTGTTCGTTTTCCGAAAACTGTGCTATAATTTGCACTGGCGTATATTGTTTTGTAAAGCGATCGCCCACATCTGCTTTAACTAACTGTGACATATTAGTTACACTCAACATACTCAGCATAAAGTAACTAGCAGTTTGAAAAAAAGCTGACTCCATAAAACTTTTTCGCTTCATTGCTTAATAGTTTACTTTAATTAAAGTTTATATCAAGTATAAATATATTTTTTAGGCATTTTGTGATGGTGAAAATTAATTATGCGTGAACCAGAACCCCTACAAGACGTACCATTGCTACGTCTCTACATCTTTTCCACTTCCTTTGTATCTATTACTCTGCTTGTTGGATAAATTGTTTCAGGTGAGGTTGCTCTAAATTTAAACCAAGTTCCTCAGCTTTGAGCTTGATTTCCTCTGGTGTCAGTTTTTGTTGGCTAGCTGTGGCAATTAAAGCGATCGCTGTTGCTCTTGCACCGGCAGCACAATGAATTAACACTGGTTTTGGTAAATTTTCTATTACCCAAATTGCTTTTTCGACCAATTCTTGGTTAGATTCTGAAGGATTTAGCGCGACGTTCACATAATTCAATCCTGCGGATAAAGCTTGCTGCTGTTCGTCATTTAAAAAACCTTGTTCGTGGGGAGAACGCAGATTTAAAACTGATTTAAATCCTTCCTGTGCAGCTTGTTGCAGTTGTTGAGGAGTAACTTGTCCGGCAGAACTTAATTCTTCACTCACTTTTTTGGTAGTGGGTGTAGCAAATCTAGCATAGCGCTCTAAATAAAATTCTTTGGAATTAGCGATCGCTTTCACAGACTCTCGTTGACTTACCGCATTCCACCATCGTTGTATTCTGGAAAATTCAGCAGATAATTTAAAACCTCGATAATGCTCAATCGCAGACCAACGCTCAAACCAAGGATAGAACGTCAAGTCAACTAAGCTAATAGCTTCCCCAAACCAATAGGAACCACTAAGCGATAATTTTCCTAAACCTTCGTTTTCGATAAATTGCAAATGTTGATAAAGTTCTTGTGCGGCTTCTTTTTGCTTTTGATCCTCTTGAGAACGTAGTAAATTAGAGAAAGCCGGGACAAATCGAGTATTGGCAAAGTCAATCCAAATTCGTGCTTGCGCTCTACTGATAGCATCTTTTGGTAATAGGGAAGGCTGAGGAAAGACTTCATCTAGATATTCATTAATAATTGCCGATTCCCATACTCGCTCATTGCCATGTTTAATAACTGGGACTTTGCTGTAAGGTGAAATCTCTGTGAAATTGGCTGGCTTATTCTGCAAATCAATTTCAACTAAGTTAAAATCAATACCTTTTTCTAAAAGTACTAAACGCGACCTATGGGCAAACGGACAAACAACCGCACTGTAAATTGTAATTTCTGACATATTATCTCTCTTTGGTTCAAAATGTTAAATTAAAGAAAGGCAACTAAGGATTCAGGAGTAGAGACGCGATATATCACGTCTCTAAAACATATTTTTTCAACAAAGGTAGTTGCAACTCTCATAATTATGCTTGATTTCTAAGTCTTCAATCCAAGTTACATCAATGATTATAGAACATGGAAAGCAGACAAAATTAGCTTTCCATATTGGATTTACTAATTTAAACTACGATAAGTCGATAAACAAACCGTATTTACTTTTTGAGTATGACATAGATATCTACAGATAGCAAGCCTTTGAGCGATCGCTTCCTGAAGTATTAACACTGTTATATTCTAGGCTTTTAGCGATCGCTATTCAACTACCATTAGCCGAAAAATTGTAATGCATATTACAAAAAGAAGTGGGGAATGTGAGTTAAAGGCAAGACAATGCTGACTGGGGAATACGGATTTTGTTAAAAAATTAAAAGCAGATGGAAAGCTGGCAACTTGGTATGAGGGTTGTTCGCAGAGAACAGAAATTTGGCAACTCAAAGCTAATCTAAATTTATTGATGGAGAACGCTACAAATGAGAATCGAATCAGAAAAAGAATTTTGGTTACGCCAATTAGACGAATACCGAGAAATTGTACGCCAAAGGAAACTAAAGAAACTCAATACTCAAAACAACCCGCCCGTTAACAACAATACGACGGACAAGTCTGTTTAGCATCCGTTTTTTATCCTCAGATGTGCGGCTTTTCCAATATTCGCGATCGCAAAACATTTGCACTAACTCTTCTCGAACCAATAAGCTACGTTTTGTGATATTTTCGTGCAAACTTAAGATACTAGCGATTTGGTCACGGATACCATCTTTGGCTTTTTCTACAAAAGGATTAGTAGGTAACTTCTCCAGTCCCGCTAAGGTTTCCCGCAATTCTTTAACTTCTGCGCTTTCTTGAAGTTTGTCTTCTTCAAAATCCACCATCCCAGCTAGCCTAGTAGCTTCACGTACTAGCAAATCAGCCACCTGTGAATCTAAACTGCGACTACTAAGCATTTCCTTGGCATCGCAACGTCCGAGGGAGTAGTAAGTACATTGATAGTAAGCTGTATATTGCCCCGACACGTCGCGTCGGGACGACATACGGGTTAATGCTCCTCCACATCTACCACACTTTAATAAATTGGCGAATGGGTTAATATCTTCCTTTCGTGCAGCCCATTTATTGTTGCGATTTCCGCGAATAGTGCGTTTTATTTGTTCATGTCGTTCGCGGGTAATAATTCCCTCATGGGTATCCCAGTTGCAATCCCATTTATCAAAATGGTTGATTTGTTTCCCTGAAGGACTAGATGTGGTGACATTAAACGGTGTTCCACCTGCATGTACTGGATTTACTAAGAAGTTTTTTAGTCCAGTAGGAGACCACTGTAAGCCAGTCCAAGGGTATCGTTGATAAGTTTTTTTATTATTTTGAAACAAATCAAATTGCTCAATATCATCGGGCATAATGCGATGATTCCCTTTTAATTTTGTGCTTTTTGCATCCACTTTCCCACATATGCCAAACATCTCATTTAATGTATTGCAAGTTTTTCTAGCACTACCACACTCCTCAAATATTTCAAATATAAATAAAGCAAGTTCCCAAACCCTAAAACTACGCTTTCCTTCTAATAGGGAAACACACCTACTTTCATCCTTGACATAAGAATCATCAACAACCTTCCATCCAAACGGCGCAAACCTATGGCTTTTCCTCTGAACCATACGGTGTTTGCGTTCGGCAGATACACGACTGGACAACATTTTGATTTCAAATTTACTCGCTGCCAGCAAAATATCAATCGTCAACTCACCACCTAAACTTTCTGTATCAATTGTTTGGTCGAGTGCTACTAGCCTAATACCCTTACTTCGTAATACTTCCAACAGCGCGTAAAACAGTTTTGATGATGACCCAATCCGGTCAATTCTTGTAACAATTAATTCACTGACAATACCCTTTGGTGATATTTTTAAATCATCGATTAATTTCTGCAACCCAGCACGAACTTCTGTTGTCCGACTTTGAATATCCCAGTAAAAGCGATCGCACCCAACATTCTTACCTCTCTCCAATTGTTTTTTTAGAGCGTTGCGATCTTCTTGTTGCTCGATAGTCGAAACCCGACCATAAAACCATTTTTCGGTCATCGTTGTCAATTTTTATTCTATAGTGACTATAGTATGTCATTTCTCAATGCTGAAGAACCCACAGCTTGCGATTTGATTGCCGACTTTGGCATCAACATACTTTGGCATCCATCCTTAGGGTTGGAACTAGGTACAAACTTACAGAACTTGCTGTGGGATTGCATTTCCGGCAAAATTCCCTTAGATATTCTCGTATTTGAAGGCAGCGTCATCAACGCTCCCAACGGCACCGGAGAATGGAATCGGTTTGCCGATCGCCCGATGAAAGACTGGTTAAACGACTTATCCAAAGTCGCCAACTTCGTCGTAGCGGTAGGAGACTGCGCCACCTGGGGAGGAATACCCGCAATGTCACCCAACCCCAGCGAATCTCAAGGATTGCAATTTCTCAAACGTCAAAAAGGCGGCTTTTTAGGCAAAGATTTTCATTCATTATCAGGATTACCCGTTATCAACATACCTGGATGTCCCGCACATCCAGATTGGATAACGCAGATATTAGTAGCGATCGCCACAGGCAGAATCGCCGATATCAGCTTAGATGAATTGCATCGTCCGGAAACCTTCTTCAAGAGTTTTACCCAAACCGGCTGTACTCGCAACGTCCACTTTGCCTATAAAGCATCAACCGCCGAATTTGGTCAGCGTAAAGGATGCCTCTTTTACGACTTAGGCTGTCGCGGACCCATGACCCATTCTTCCTGCAACCGCATTTTATGGAATCGCGTCTCATCCAAAACCCGCGCTGGGATGCCTTGTATAGGTTGTACGGAACCAGAATTTCCCTTCCACGACCTCAAACCGGGAACCGTATTTAAAACCCAAACCGTCATGGGAGTTCCCAAAGAATTGCCCACAGGAGTCAATAAAAAAAACTACGCATTGTTAACAATGGTGGCAAAAGATTCAATGCCAGCTTGGGCAGAAGAAGACTTTTTTACGGTTTAATTCGTAGTAAGTGCTTCAGCGCTTATAAGCACTAAAGTGCTTACTACAAAGGAGAAAAAAATGCCAATTCAAACATTAGATATTTCCCCAGTCGGTAGAGTTGAAGGCGATTTAGATGTGCGCGTAGAAATCGATGATGGACAGGTAGTAAATGCCTGGACTCATGCCGAACTCTTTCGCGGATTTGAAGTTATTTTGCGCGGCAAAGACCCCCAAGCCGGATTAATTGTTACACCTCGCGTTTGCGGAATTTGTGGTGCTTCTCACCTCACCTCCGCTGCTTGGGCATTAGATACAGCTTGGGGTACAGAAGTTCCGCGCAACGCTATTTTAGCGAGAAATTTAGGTCAAATTGTCGAAACAATTCAAAGCATTCCGCGTTACTTTTATGGTCTATTTGCTATCGATTTGACCAATAAAAAGTATCAGCACAGTAGCTTTTATGAAGAAGCTTGTAGACGCTTTGCCGCTTTCACAGGTAAATCCTATGAAATAGGCATTACAATTTCTAGCAAACCTGTAGAAATTTACGCTTTATTTGGCGGACAATGGCCCCATTCTAGTTACATGGTTCCTGGTGGGGTGATGTGCGCCCCCACCTTAACAGATGTTACCCGCGCCTGGTCAATTTTGGAATATTTCCGCACTAATTGGTTAGAACCGGTTTGGTTAGGTTGTTCATTAGAACGCTATGAACAAATTAAGTCTTATGATGACTTTATGGCGTGGCTAGATGAAAACCCAAATCATGCAAATTCTGACTTAGGTTTTTATTGGCGAATGGGTTTAGAAATCGGTTTGGATAAATACGGTGTTGGTGTTGGTAAATATGTCACTTGGGGATATTTACCTCACGAAGATAGATACCAAAAACCGACTATTGAAGGGCGAAATGCTGCCACAATTATGAAGAGTGGTGTGTATGACAGCTTCACCGATACTCATGTTTTGATGGATCAAAGCTTCACCCGCGAAAATACTATTCGTTCCTGGTATGATGAAGGGGCGGCAGACGTTCACCCCTTCGATCGCACGACCAAACCAAGCCAAAAAAATACCAAAGACTTTGACAAGGCTTATTCTTGGTCAAGCGCTGTTACCCACGCACAATTTGGACGTTTGGAAGCAGGACCGCTAGCGCGTCAGTTAGTCGCAGGTGGTGAACATGGCGAATCTTGGCAACACCAGGACGGATTCATTTTAGACGCATTCAAGCAAATGGGCGGTGCGAATATCCATATCCGTCAGCTAGCACGAGTTCATGAAATTGTCAAGTTATATCGCCAAGCCGAACACTGTTTGCGTGAATTTAAGTTAAACGACCCCTGGTATATCAAACCCCAAGAAAAAGACGGACGCGGCTGGGGTGCAACCGAAGCGTCGCGGGGTGCGCTGTGTCACTGGGTGGATATTGAAGGAGGCAAGATTAAGAATTATCAAATCATGGCTCCCAGCACCTGGAATATTGGACCCCGCGACGGTGAAGGATTGCGCGGACCGATTGAAGAAGCTTTGGTGGGGACACCGATTTTCGATCCTACCGATCCGGTGGAAGTTGGACATGTCGCGCGATCGTTTGATTCTTGCTTAGTTTGCACCGTTCACGCTCACGATGCGAAAACAGGTGAGGAATTGGCGCGTTTCCGTACTGCGTAGTAGTCTATCGCATTAATTTTGATGTTCTGCGAGATTCCCGACTTCTTCAAGAAGTCGGGAATCTGACCAACCTAACCCCTCATAGTTTGGCAGAACCTGTGAACGAGAAAACATTGAAATTTACACGGGTATTATTGTGACTGAATTAGCATTACACAATCATCTTTCTCATCTTCCTGAAGAAGCACTGCAAGAATTTACAGAATGGTGTGTCCTAGAGCAAGCAAAAGAAGCGGGATACAAGCTTACTCCAGATAGAAGTAAGTTAGATAAATTACCCACAGGAGACTATATTTATCAACTTGTGGATCAATTTATGAAAGTTAAACCAGACCCAATTAGAACTGGTTTAGCAGGAGCGATCGCCGGAAAGCAAGCTGACAATCATGCTTTGTCAGGTTCAGCGGCTATAGTCGATTTTGTTTCACTTTACATTAGGTATTTACTTCCTAAAGAAGGTAGCGAACAAGAAAAGGCGGAAGCAATTTTAACTCAAGCATCACAACAGCAGTTTGAGAAATTGTCTCAAATTGCTAAAAAATATGATGTAGAATTGTCAAAATAAACCGCTTTTATTAAAAAACCTCGTAAAGACGTTCCGCCGGAACGTCTCTACAATTGTGTGGAATGTCGAAAAATTGTGAGATAAGGGGTGATACCCCCAATTCGCTTTTCTGTATCCTTAGAGAAGTCAGGGATCTGAATCAAAGTCAGAAACCCGGCATAAAAGCGATCGCCTGAACAAAAACTGCTTACACGGGTGAATATTGATTTAAAATGGTTTTACAATAAACTTAAATTTAATAGTAATATCAATGGACGCTTTAGTAGAAAAATTGGATACAAAATTGCGCCAGTGGCAGCCTGATATTGCTGAACGGGTGCGCCAATATGTAGCAGAAATAATTGAAGTTGCAGATCAAGATGCACTAGACATTCTACGTTCAAGAGTTGTTGAGCAAGAAGTTTTGGACTTGTTAGATGAACCCGGACATTGAAAATAAACTCTTTGCGCGAAACTTAATGATTAAGAACAAAAATATTATCCCATGCTAACAATTATTGGTTGCGGTAATCTTAACCGCAGCGACGATGCGGTAGGCGTAATAATTGCTCAACGCCTACAGCAACATTTTACCAAACATCCTCATCCTGATGTGCAAGTTTACGATTGTGGCACCGCCGGCATGGAAGTCATGTTTCAAGCACGAGGTAGCAAAGAATTAATAATTATTGATGCAAGTTCAACGAATTCCGAACCCGGTGCAGTATTTAAAGTTCCTGGAAAAGAATTGGAAACTTTACCGGAACCCAGTTATAACTTGCACGATTTTCGTTGGGATAATGCTTTAGTCGCTGGTAGGAAAATCTTTAAAGATGACTTTCCCTTAGATGTGACAGTTTACCTAATTGAAGCGGAAAATCTTGGCTTCGGACTAGAATTAAGTCCTGCTATCAAACATTCTGCTGATGTGGTTTTTGAAGAAATAACCGCAATCATTAGGCAAAAAGTTGAGCTATTTTAGATTTATTAGTCAAGAGTCAAGGGTCAAAAGTCAAGAGTCAAGAGTCAAGAGTCAAAAGTCAAGAGTCAAGAGTCAAGAGTCAAAAATTATTCTCCTTATCTCCCTTATCTCCCTTGTCTCCCTTGTCTCCCTTATCTCCCTTGTCTCCCTTGTCTCCCTTGTCTCCCTTGTCCCCCTTGTCCCCCTTGTCCCCTTGTCGCCCTTGTCTCCCCTTCTCCCCTTCAGCATCAAGCCCAATCTTTGTAAACTGATAATTCATCTACCCTCATTTCAAAAGGCATTCCCTCGCTTTCTGGGGGACAAACGCGAATTTTAGCACTGCTGACAATTTTATGTAGCAATGTTGCCATTGGTACAATTTTTTGTAACACACGCCAGTTAGTAACTTGGTCTGGACATTCAATTACCAAAGTCAAAGCATTAGCGTGGGTTGTGACATACCATCGACAACTGGATAATAATTTTTGAATACAGCGATCGCAATCTTCATAAAAGTACTTGCTAATAGAATATTCTAATTGCTGGCGCAGTATAATATCTGCCGATGTCGGTTGAATTGGACGTGAATCTTCATTCTGCCAGAAATAGTTTGTCATAGTTGTGCCTCTTTATTTTTTCCAGTTATATGCCAATTGCCATTGCGTAAAGGACATCTTTATCTGTCTCTAGAAATTCTTGAGTTTCATCGTCATAATAAGCACCGATTCCACTACAATGAATTCCCCAATAATTACTTACTAGATACAGCCTTTGTCCTAAAAAACCAGCCATTTGCATGGCAGTTTGATAATTTGTATAGTTGGAAACAAAAAACCAAGTTACTGCACTAGATGAAGCGATCGCTTGATTAACGCACAAGTAACCTGTCTTCTCACTGAAGTTACCCTCCTTAACTAAATCCGTTCCTTTGTATAACCCTGGTGACATTCCTTCGACTCGATGGACAACCGCGTAAATTTCGATTTCCTCAAAACTTTCTGTCGGTATCGCTTGCTTAATTTGCTGCGAAATACTAAAATAAAGTTCCTGGGAAATAGATTGTTTTTCAAAACGCCTAATTGAGCGTCTGTTCCAAACAGCTTGAGAAAATCTATCCTTGTCAAAGTTCAATTGAGGATGCTTGATTTCTTGCTGACAACTTTTTGGCAAAGCTGTTTCTTTATAAGCTTCTTCAATGAATTGATTCTGTTCAAAATAATCAGTTCCACAAACAAAAGGGACTTTCAGCCTTAACCGTCGAACCTTCTTCTCTTGAACTTCTCCGGAAATCGCACAAGCAGTAATAAACTCTTTATTCTCAAATCCTAAATCTGCATTGAGAGCGAGTTTATCAAAATCGAAAACTAGTTGTATATCTCTATCGTGAAGAAAAGCTGAAGCTGCGATCGCACCCAAATGGTGTCCGCTATCTAACCAACAATACCTGATGCTCCTGTCTTTATATTTCCAACTAGACCTATAATAAACACAACTAATTAAAAAAATGAATCCGATGATACGATTATTCGGTAAAATATAACCCTCTAATCCATCATCAATTAATTCATAGATAAGTACCAGACAATTATTCTCAACTTCTAGATGATAGATTCCATCTATCATTCCCTGTATTCCGCGAATCTGCACGTAAACCTCAGTCGGATATAAAGCACCTGCTGATGGATTCACTCGCAATTTATCGACAGTATTTTTATACGTCTTTTCGAGGGTAATCGCACTCGTTAACCAGAGAAAAGAGTGGATAGAATTATTGAGAAAATCTAGACTTATTCGGCGATAAAACTTTGGATAAAATTTAAAAGCCGAAGGTTGAGTTGACGAATCTACATAATTTGGATCGATTTGCACCGATAAGTAAGAATGCTTAGTAGCATCATGATATACTTTCCCCGTCATCTTATTTACTTGCATTTTTCAAAATCCTTAAAACGTCTACATTGCTAGCGAAATCTACGGCTTTATAGTCGTCTAAGTTTCTCAACTCTAGATTGGGGTGATATTGCAAAAGCAACTTCACAACTTCTGTCTTTCCCGCTGATGCTGCGTACATCAAAACAGTTGCACCATTATCATTTTGGTTGTTGATATTAATGTTTGCAGCCAGCAATAAACGAATTAAATCGTAGTGATTGCCAAAACAAGCAAACCACAAAGCATTGTTATTGTCGTTATTTGTGGCATTAATATCAGCCCCGGCGTTAATTAGTTCTTCAACTACTGCGGAAACTCCTTCTCTAGTGGCTTTCATCAAAGCTGTATCGCCATTTTCACCAGGCTGATTTAAATTATTTGAATCGTAGCCGTTAGCTGTCATCCATTGGCTTGTAGTTGCGGTCAAATTAAAGCTATTTTGTTGAGTCATGATTATTCCTTGAATCGTGAAAAGAATTATCGAGCGAATAGAATTCGCGTCTACACAGACAAAACCCGCCTTCGCGGGTTTCAAAGCCACAATTTTCTATTGCAGGACTTACACATGAGTTACGGAATAACGAACCGCAGAGTCCGCAGAGGACACGGAGGAATGAGAGGAGCGAGAGGTATTTTGCGCTCATTTCTCTATTAGTCCGCGTAGGCGGACTTCGTTCGTTTAGCCGCGATTTTAATCGTCGGGGCTTATTACCAAAAGCCTAAAATTGCCTCTATCAAATGATGAGTGATGGGTAGACTATCAACTACCATTGCAGCGCACAGCAACATCATGTAGAGAATAGAGTAGAGAAAAAGCGATCGCGCTAATTGTTTATCATCCGGATTGTGCAACAGCGTCCAAGCTTTCATAATAAAAATCGCCCCTAAAATAAAGGCGATCGCACCATAAATTACCCCCGAAGCGTGAAGAGGATAAATTAATAAAAACGTGCTGGGGATAACCACCAAAGTGTATCGCCAAATCTGACGCGCCGTGGCAATATTATCAGTAACCACCGGCAACATCGGCACACCCACCTTGGCATATTCATCGCGGATCATTAATGCCAATGCCCAAAAATGGGGAGGTGTCCATAAGAAGACGATCGCAAAAATCGTCCATGCTGTCCAGCTTAAGGTATTTGTCACCGCTGCCCAACCCACCAACGCCGGAATTGCACCTGCTGCGCCACCAATGACAATATTGTAGGGAGTATGGCGTTTGAGCAAATGGGTGTAAATGCCCACATAGAAGGCGATGCCAGACATCGCTAACAAAGCACTTAACAGATTGACATATACTGCCAGCACCGAGAAAGAAATACAAGCAAGAGCGATCGCAAACATGAGAGCATGTAATGGCTGCACGCGACCAGAAGGCATCGGTCTATTGCGCGTGCGTTCCATTTCATAATCAATATCACTATCGTAGATACAATTGATTGTCTGAGCGCTAGCAGTGGCACAAGTACCACCAATCATCGTATTTAGCAGCAATAACGGGTCTAGTTTTCCCTGTGAGGCGATCGCCATACTAGCACCCGTAGTAATCAGCAGCAGCGGAATAATCCGGGGCTTTGTTAGCTGATAGTAATCTTGAAAAACTTGTAAAATATTTTGATAGTGGCGTTGCGCCGTTGTCCCATTCATAAGTTCACGAATTCCTCAATTGTGGAAAATATCCGTTATTTCATGTCCGACAAATCACATATATTGTAGAGACGTTCCGGCGGAACGTCTTTACGAAAGATACAATGTTTTTTAATGTTAATTAAGCAGACATGATATTATTTCCTGATAGACATCGACCGAATTTAAATTGCGTTATCCAGAACCTTTGTAAAGACGTAGCAGTGCTACGTCTCTACATTCTTTTTCACTTCTTGTGTGTAATAGCTAAAACTCCCCTCTTGCACTTAATTTTTCCTCAGTCCGCGCAGGCGGACTTTGTTCGTATAGCCCCAGGCTTCCAGCCTGAGGGCGAATAATACGCAACATCATAATCAGCCACTATTAACAACACGCACATAAATAGCGCAAGCAACATTCTTATCTATTTGCCAGCGTCTGTTTCCTACTTTGATGACAAAAGAGGGGAGTTTCTCTTCTAAAGTGATGAGAGTTCCTGGCACCACTTCCATTGATACCATTTTTTTTAAAACAATTTCGTCCTGATTTTTACAGAAAGTGACAATTCCTTGTTCTCCCTTCTGCAATAATATTAATGAAGAGCCAATAACATCAAATGGAGTAAACATTTGCATTAGGTAGTGAGCGCTTTAGCGCTCATAATTACGAGCGCTGAAGCGCTCACTACAAAATTAAACATAAATATAATTAAGAAGCCATAGCTTTAATAAAGCTACGACTTCAACATTAGGCGAAACTAAAAAACAATCAACACGTTAGACCAGATA
The DNA here is from genome assembly GCF_000582685.1 of [Scytonema hofmanni] UTEX 2349. Taxonomy (GTDB): domain Bacteria; phylum Cyanobacteriota; class Cyanobacteriia; order Cyanobacteriales; family Nostocaceae; genus Hassallia; species Hassallia hofmanni. The sequence continues at coordinate 413,643 of NZ_KK073769.1, read as the reverse complement.
TGGTTCTTGATGAGTGCGAATCGTACAATCAGAACGTGGATAGGTAACACAAAGTAGAGCGAATCCTTTCTCTATCTGCTCATCATCCAAGAAAGATTGGTCAGATTGATCTATTTCACCTTCAACAACTTTGCCAACACAACTAGAGCAAGCACCTGCGTGACAAGAGAAAGGTAATTCAATACCATTTTCTTCTGCTGCGTCTAAAATGGTAGTCTCTTCGTCAATTTCAATTGTTGTATCAAGGTCTTGCTTTTTGTTGATTAATCTAACTTGGTAACTAGCCATTTCGTGATTCTCCTCAGATTTTGATACAATCAGGTTTGATGACCCCACAAAAGTGGAATGTAAAAACTCCCTACTTGTGTAGTTGTTTAAGATTCAAAATCTAAACTACCCAATCTAAAATTATTATTAGATGTAGGTTTTATCATTTAGAATTTTGAATTATTTTAGCTGCAAGGTACACCATCAGGCGTACAATCACCAGCTTTAAATGACTTGCCACAACTACAGTTATCAGTTGCATTGGGATTGGTAAACTTAAAGCCGCTTTCCATTACACCGTCGATGAAATCGATTACCACACCTTCTAATAAAGGCGCACTTTTCGCATCAACATAAAGCAGCACTTTACCTTGGGAAATCACCAAATCATCTGGTTGTGGTTTGCTGGTGATCTCAATTGCATACTCATAGCCACTGCAACCGCCATCTTTAACAGATAGGCGAACACCTTTAGTTGCTACTGCTACTGTATTGTTATCGGGTGTAGAACCCAGCAGAAATGTTCGCAGGCGAAATTCTGCTTTTTCTGTCAAAGTAACAGTCATCAAATCTCCTGATAAGTTGCGATTAATTGTTCTGATAAAATGTCTTTGGTGCGGAAGGATTAGGCATTGGGCATTGGGAATCGGATAAATTCTTCCTTGTCCCCTTGTCCCCTTGTCCCCTTGTCCCCTTGTCCCCTTGTCCCCCTTGTCCCCAGTCCCTAGTCCCTAGTCCCCATACTGGTAGTTTCCATATCTTGGGATTGCAGATATCGCCAAGGTGCGTTGTTACCACACACCGGACAAGAGCGATCGCGGTGAGAACGGCGCTTGGCAAATTCCATCCTGGTAAAATCGATGGTCAGCAATTGCGACAACAAAGGCTGACTAAACCCAGTGATCAACTTGACAGCCTCCAGCGCTGTGAGACAAGCCAATGTCCCAGAAACAGCACCCAAAACAGAAAAACCACGGCGATCCCAATCAGGTTTTTCCGGAAACAGACAAGACAAACAAGGAGTCACACCAGGAATAATCGTTGTCAGATAAGCCTCCATCCCGTCCATAGCCGCTTCTACCATCGGTTTGCGCCAGCGCACGCAAGCTTCATTGAGCAAATTGCGCTCCGTAAAATTGTGAGCGCAATCGAGAGCCATATCTGCCGATTGCACCAGCGAATCCACATTTTCCGGGGTGATATAATCATGGACTACTTCCACTTGGACATCAGGATTAACGGCTTGCAAAGTTTCCTGTGCTTTGAATACCCTCGGCTTACCTACCCAATCATCCGTCATGAGAACCTGACGATTCATATCATCAAGTCGCAGATCGCCACCCCGGACTAGGATTAGTTTTCCGACACCCGCTACTGCTAAATAAAGCGCTGCCGTACCACCCAATCCCCCCACACCTGTAACCAGAACAGTCGCTGACTTAAGGCGCTTCTGAGCCAGTTCGCCAAAATTAGGGAGCATCATTTGGCGGCTGTAACGTTCTAACTCGGTAGGCGTCAGGTTAACCAATTTTTACCTCCTAATCAGACGTGATTTCTGTCAGCGTAACTACATTTTTCTGCTTATCGTTAAACACCTTGAACAACTTTTGTTCTTGGGGTGTTGATTCCTCAAATAACTGATAAGCTTTTTGCAAAGCCTCACAATATTGCTTTAGTTTATCTTCAACACTCAAATCAGGAGAATTGCTATCAATTTCCTTCATGTATTGAGAGAACTTTTTTAAAATATGTAAACGATTCACATTTACAAATTGTTGGTCGTAAGGGAGTTGGAAAAATTCAAAATACTCCTCTGCATCAACAATTTTATTGAATTGTTCCAGATTGGTGTTCATTTTTGCTGCTCCAATTTATTTACTTGTTGCTTCAGTTCATCTAACTGACGATATATTTCATAAGTACTCGCAGCAACATCCATAAGTGTTTTGTAATCTGTGGGTAAACCCTCAGCTAAATCGTGCAGATCCATCTTCATTTGACCTGCTTTACTATTGAGGCGTTTAATTTGAGTTTTTAACTCCTCAACACTTGTTTCTTCCACTTGCGCCATAAGCATCTCCCTTTATAGAAATCCCTTTCGTACAGACGTAGCGGCGGAACGTCTCTACTCCTAATTCCCGTAAAGACGTTCCAGCGGAACGTCTTTACTTCTAATTCCCGTACAGACGTTCCGCCGGAACGTCTCTACCTAATTACACTTGGCTAGCTTCGGGAAAAGTTTTGGCTAATTCCAAACCTTTAGCTACTAGTTGTTCTCCTTCTTCTGCTAACTTTTCTAAAGAGTCAAAGCCAAAGCGGTGAGCATCTCGCAAAGCTCTTTTCACCAGCAAAAGACGACCAGAAAATACTAGCACCCAGCCAAATCCTTCGTGGTTCAAATCAACCACAACTTGAGAAATGAGATTTGTTTCTTTTTCAATACTGGCAGCTATAGCTCGAAAAAATACCATAATCCGGGCTTGAGTTGCTGGATCAACTTCACCTTCAAGAGAGATTTCGCGTTTCTTTTGTTTAGTGACAACAAAAGGTTTCAAAATCAACTCATCCGTCCAATTACGGTAAAATCCATAGCTATCTTGACCACGGATTTGACTGATTAATGTCTTCAGGAAAGGTGCGTTTAAAATCTCGCTTTGAGCAGTTCCATTAAGACTATTGTTTATGGTCATACCTTTGCTTCCTCTTCCAACTCATCTTCAAAATTAGAGGTTTTTTGTTGTAAGGCTTTACGCAGCCAAGGTGGGGGATTTCCTTTGAGAGTTGTCACCAACTTATTCAACACCTCAGCAATCTCTTCTTCTTCCGATCGCGCTTTAATTGGTGTGACATTTTTCTTGATCAAACGAGCTGCTGCACTACCACCGATCGCCGTCACATAAACAATGGTACAATCAGCTAAAGCCTCAAGTTTTGGTGCTAACTTATCCTCATTTCCATCTTCTTTCAAATCACCCGCAAAGGTGAGTGTTTCGACAAAATGATATCCCTCATCAGAGATTTCATAAACATCGATTTCCTTTGTCGAACCAAAGTGAGCATTAATATGAACTCTATCACTAGTCGTGAAAGCAATTTTCATTCGATCTCCTCATGTTTGCTAATTGGGCATGGGGCATTGGGCATTGGGCATGGGGCATTGGGCATGGGGCATGGGGCATTGGGCATGGAGCATTGGGAATTAAAGACCTCGATTTTTGATGCGCGTTCTAATAGGATTCTTTTCATTCCCTATTCCCCATTACCAATTACCATAAAAATGTTTTGCTTTTTCTTCTTCCTGTTCTAAAAACAGATTGCCAATATCAAACAAAAGCTGCATAGTGCCTCGATAACCAACTTTGGTAAACTGACCATTACCTAAGCGGTCATAAATGGGAATACCCAAACGATAAAGAGGAATATCGAGACGAAGCGCGATCGCTTTCACATTCGAGTTACCCATCAGTAAATCAGAACCTACCGCTAATTCCTCAAAATCTTCCAAATCACCGATAGTCACATTTTTTACCGGCATTTTTTCTAATAAAGGCGATCGCGTTGTCGTCACCGCAGCATGTACTTGCGTCCCCATCGATTGCAGAAAACGCACTATAGACCAAAGTAAATCCGGTTCCAACGCCAAAGAAACACGCTTCGCACCAAAATAAAAGTGCGTATCCAACATTGCATCTTGTAACTGACGGCGTTGGTGACGATATTTTTCTGGTACACTAATACCACTAAGATCTGACAAAGCTTGTAAAAACTCGTCCATCGCTTCCAAACCAGTCAGTTCAGTAAACAACTCATAGGGTATAGCAAACCGTTGTTGTAAAATCTCTGCTGCACCCCTCATACTCTCACCCAGCGCCAAAGTAAACGCCGAACTACCTATTTCTCGCAATTCTGCTAGAGTCGTACCACTACCTGTTATGGCACTATAAGAATCATCTAAGTGACCATCTAATGAAGCGGAAAGATCGGGTACAAAGATAGGCTTTAGTCCAAAGGCAGTTACGATCTCTTTTACTTCCTGTACATCCCCTGGTGTGAAAGCAGAACCCGCCAAAATCGTGATTTGGTCTAGTTTGGTGATACCTTCAGTGGGAACTTCTCTTACTATACTTTCAACTGCGGCAGCAAAACCGTCTTGTAGCGCACCTTTAAAATCTGGTGTTGGGGCAAAAACGATCGCCAGACGATCCAATTCTGGATGACGTTTGCGGATTTCCTTCAGGAAACCCTCGATGTCATCCCCTCTAGTTTCCGTCAAACCAGTGCTACATAAACCGATAATTTCTGGCTTTGACTTCTCTACCAGCGTCAAAATTGCCTGTTCTACATTCTCCTCACCACCTAAAATGGTAGTGACTTCCGTCATCGCTGTCGTCGCAAGGGGAATCGCTTCCCGGAAATGTCGCACCAAAACAACTTTCGCGAAAGCAGTACAGCCTTGGGAACCGTGGAATAAAGGTATTGTCCCCTTTAAGCCCAAAAAGGCTAAAGATGCACCCAAAGCTTGGCTTTGCTTCAGGGGATTAACAGTCAGTGATTTGTTAGGAACAGTAACGATCGCCATTACAATCCCTCCAATAAAGCTGAGGTAGAGACGCGATTAATCGCGTCTGTACAAGTCCCCATGTCTCCGTGTCTTTGTGTCTTTGTGTCCTCATCCCATGGTGCAGGTTTGCGGATTTGCTCCCACACAGGGCTGTAGAAAGCCTCATACAGTTCTCTTGCCATCTCTACCATCCCTGTATAACCAGCGTAAGGATGATGGCGTTCTTGGTTAATATCTAAGAAAGGAATCCGCGCTTTCAGAGCGGTGTATTGATTGCGACCACCCGCAATTAACATATCAGCTTTTGTATCTTTAACTAATTGCAACAGTTCTTTGGCGTTGCCCTTTTCCATCATGATGCCATCGTTACCGATCAACTTTCTGATTCGGGCTTTGTCCTCTTCCGTACTCTTTCTAGTACTGGTAGCAACAACTTCGATTCCCAAGTCCTTAGCTGCGGAGATAATTGACCAACTCTTTACGCCTCCGGTATAAAGGACAACTCGCTTGCCTTTGAGTCGAGCGCGGTAAGGAGCTAGTGCCAAATCTAAAGCAGCGGTTTCTTCAGCGATCAGCTTTTCGGTGCGTTGTTTTAAATCTTCATCCCCTAACTTAGCGGCAATATTCCGCAGACAGCGGTTCATGTCATCTACACCGTAGAAAGACTCTTCAATGTAAGGAATGCCGTAACGCTCCTCCATCTTTCTTGCCATGTTGAGCAGCGCTTTTGAGCAAATCATCACATTCAATTTGGCACGGTGAGCGTGACAAACTTCTTCGTAGCGAGCATCACCAGTAATTTTCGACAAAACGCGGATGCCGAGTTTTTCTAATAATTTCAGAACTGTCCACATTTCCCCGGCGATGTTGTATTCGCCGATGATATTAATGTCAAATGGTGTGGTATACTCAGGTTCGCGAGTGCCAATAACGTATTCTAATAAAGCTTCACCGCCGAAGCGATTACCGAGATTTTTGCTACCGATAAATCCTGGGGAAACTACGGGGACAACAGGCGTTCTTATTTTGTCACCCGCAGCTTTGCAAACTGCATCGATATCATCGCCAGTTAGAGCGGGGACACAAGTAGTATAGACAAATATCGCCTTCGGGTTGTAGCGTTGATGCAATTCCAAAATGGCTTTGTAGAGCTTCTTTTCCCCACCGAAAATGACATCATTTTCGGTTAAATCGGTGGTGAAACCCATTTTGTAAAGCTGAGGACCCGAAGACAGACTACCACGACTTCCCCAAGAATTACCAGCGCAGGCGATCGGACCGTGGACTAAATGAGCAGCATCAGTAATTGGCACTAGGGCAATCATTGCACCATCAAAAGCGCATCCCCCTTGAGCAGCTCCTGGTTGTGCTTGTTGAGTGCAAGATTTATTTTTCTTTTCTCCATGTTTTTGGCTATTATGTTCGCATCCGGTTTCACTGAGCAGCTCGTTAATTTTGCCTTGGGTAATTTTCATTTAATTCCTCGCGCTGGATGGAAGTTATGAGTAGTTAATTGTTGGGTGTTAGTTGTTAGTGGGCATGGGGCATTGGGCATTGGGCATTGGGCATTGGGAAAGCGTTTTTCCTATTCCCCTTTCCCCCTCTTAAAAAAGCCCCTCTTCAAATTCCCACTAACTACTAACTATTAACAAATATATTTAGTGACATCTTCGCCACAAATATCAGTAAGATAAGATAAGGCACGGAAACGCAATCCAATAAACTCGTCGTATAAGGGATTAAGTTTGCACATTGGGGGGATGTGTAAAGTTCGTCCAAATAAGTTTAGACTTCGCTCAAACGGGCAACCGCAAGGAATGATTTGGCAGATTAGATGAGCGATACGAGCATTTTTAACTTGGGCGTTATCCACCAGTCGGCGCAAAGGATATAAAATATCAAATGAGCCAGGTTTTTTATAGTTTGGTGGACGTAAACTAGGGTGGGGATGTGTGTGTTCGTGAGCGGGAGTTATAGATTTCATAATAGAAACCTCAAGAAACAGCTAAAAGGAAAAAGGAAAAGTAGAGATTGGGGAATGGGGGTTGTTAGTAGTTAGTAGTTAGTTGACGCTTAACAGGAGCCAGTGCCGTGGGCGGGTTTCCCGACTTGAGGCATCTGGCGTTCAATATTTATCCACTAACTACTAACCACTACCCACTACCCAGTAACCTTACTCCTTTTCCTTTTGTGGCACGCGAAGATGAAATTTCTAACGAATTAAGTCGTAAGAAATATCAGTTTTAGAAGGAATGTTGGTGTTCTGATCGATGTCCTCGAACACAGTGTTAACAACCCAACTGAGCAAGTTGATCACACCTTGATAACCGACGGTGGCGTAACGGTGCATGTGGTGACGATCCATGATGGGATAGCCGATGCGAACCAGGGGAACTTTGCAATCGCGCCACAGGTACTTACCATAGGAGTTACCGATGAGCAAGTCCACAGGTTCGGTGAACAGCAAAGAACCAATGCGCTCACTATCAGGTAACATTTATATATTGCTGTGAGGTGCGATATATGGAAGTTTGGGCTTATGCGAGGGTATCGACTGACGAACAAGCGGAGGATGAAGGAGCGTTAATTAAACAGATGCGTCGTTTGCGGAGTGCTGGAGCCACGAAAATATATTACGATGTCGAGAGTCGTACTAGCGATAAGCGCAAAGGTCTTTTGCAGTTAATTGAGGATGTGGATGCTAACGCTTTTGGTAAAGTCTCAAAGTTATTATTTATCCGCATCGACCGTTTAACATCGTCATCAATAATATTTTATCGGTTGATGGATGCATTAAAGAAAAAGGGTATCCAACCGACAGCAATTGATGAGCCGTTTGAGATGTCGAGTATTGGTGGGGAACTAACAATTGATGTGCGGTTAGCAGCCGCAAAGTATGAGGTAAAAATGTTAGCGATGCGGGTAAAAAAGGAACGCGAAACTCGCAAGACGAATAAAAAGCCCCACTGGAACGCACCATTAGGATATATAACAGATGGACAAAAGTATATCAAAGATAACCGTCCGTGCGTTTGCTTAATTGCCAATAAGTCAGAAATGAATGTTTCCCAATTGGCGCGATTTGTGTTTGATATTTTTTTTAGTGTGGGTACAGTGTCAGAGACTGCCAGACAATTGCATGATATTTTTGGGATTCAGGCTCAGGCAGTTTCCAAATCAAAAAATAACAGAAATAATGTACTTGGAGAGGAAGAAATAGCGTTTGAAAATATTAATAAAACTCGTGGATCTGGACTAAATCTGCGTTATCCGAATACGGGATTGAAATGGTCAATTTCTGGGTTGCGATCGCAGTTAGTAAATCCCATCTATGCAGGGGGAACAGCATATGATACAGTGCAGTACAGTGGGGGGCATCGCAAGCCCTTTGATGAGTGGGAAGTTGCCTGGGAAACTCACGATGAAATTATTATTACCCGTGAGGAACACGAGCGGGTAAAAGCGATGATTCGCCAAAATCGCAATAATCGCTGGGCAAATGAACAAAAATACACCAACGTATTTGCTAATATAGTTAAATGCGCTCATTGTGGGGCTGCTTACAGTCGTCAATCCAAGAAATTGGTAAAACGTACCGGATTAATTCGTCATCATTACCAATGCAGTTTTTACCGGACTGGAGCTTGCGACAACAAGCGGATGATTTCTAATGATGAACTAGAAAAGCAAGTTATCGAATGGTTGGTACGGGAAGCTGAAAGGTTAGCAGCACTAGTAGAGCAAGAAGTTCAAGTGACAGAAGAACCCGCAGAAGTTAAAACTCTGCGAGCATCTTTAAATATCCTGGATGCTTTACCATCAAATCCAGCAATTGAAAAAGCGAAGGAAGATATTTTGAGCCAGATTGCAGATGCTTGCGCTACCACAAGTGACTCCTCTAAGCAATACCTAATTGCCAAAGAACGGATTGTTTTGGCATTTTCAAACCAGAGATATTGGCAAAGTTTAGAACCGCAAGATAAACAAGCTTTACTTAAAGGGTGTATAAGAAAAATAATAGTAGATGGCAACAAAGTCATTGGGGTTAAATTACTGCATTTATATTAGGCATAGAAAGTAGAAATTAATTATGTGTTGCCCGAAACCCTTGTAGAGACGTAGCATTGCTACGTCTCTTTTCTAGAGATGTCTATTAGGCTAGGCAGCTTTGGACTTGCGGGGTTTAGGTTTGTCCTGTTTTTGCTGTTGTACCGGCTCTTGTTGTTTTTGTAGCAGTGCCTCACGTTTCTCAAACTCAATTACAGTACGAGCAACTAATTCTGCTAGGGTTTCACGTTTCATAGTTGATGTTTATCGCTTCTTTGACGATAACTGCGAAGTCAAAAACTTCTGTTAGCGATAAGCTTTTTAGATTGCGACATATTTGCAGATTGCGCTCAAATCGAATATACGTAGAGACGTTCCGTCGGAACGTCTTTATATTTTAAGTAATTTACTGGACATGATATTACATCAAATCCGGCAAATCACACATACTGTAAAGACGTTACATGTAACGTCTCTACGATATTTTTTAACTCTGTCACCGTAAGTCCCCCATCTGAATTCCGTACCCGGAATCAGTGGCAAGATATAAGGTGGGCAATGATAGCGTAGCGTTAGCGAGTCATCGAGCGTCGGAAGTGACCAACAAACGACAATAACACTATGTTAAGACTTGCTCTATCACAAAAAAGGCAGATAGATACTACGCTACTCTTAGCTTGGAAGATAAGAGTGTACCTGCAATAGAGGTGGAAACTATAAATGTAACTAATATCATGTGCGGTAGCTTACCCATAATTCATGAAGAACCCCACCCGCCAGCGGTCCGGGTTGGGGAGGGGTTCTTTTATTATGGCTGTTTGACCGGACATGATATAATAGACCGCGATCGCTTAAGTTGACAGAACAGCTTTTGCATACTGCTTTCAGGATATCTGCATTTATTTGCAGAGATGGGGGTACTGACAGCAAATGAGCTAGTTGTTCCGGGGTGCGATACATACTTTAAATAATTTGAGATACATCATCAATGTTTTATTTTTGGAATCTTATGTAAAAAATATAACCATAAATTATATTTCCTGAATAAGTATAAAGTAGCAGCCCAAGGGGGGTTGACAAAACACTAAATTCTATGAGGTATAAAAGTTATCTTTCTATGAAATTTGGAATGCTGTAGTATATTTAGTGTGAGAACCAACCTTAATTATTCTTTGGAAGTATTACCGGGCAATATTTTCAAAAAACCATGAGCAAAAATTGCTTGTACCATTTCTGTGTGAAGCTGCGCCTAATTTAGCCCACGCAGGTGGGCTTTGTACGTGTAGCCGCGAGTTTACTCGTCGGGTTATTAAGCGCAGCCTCATAAAGAATTGGTATTACATGGCTCTTTCTACCTATTGCAGATTAAAGTTTTTCCATTTTCAACTAATGCTCAAGTTTTATTATTGTTTTTTCTGACGATTGTCTTAGCAACGCTGTTAACCAAATATTTGAAAATTTTTCAAATATTTAAAGAGCTTATATAACGCCACCTTCAACTTTGGAACACCAGTAGCTTGACAGAGCTAATCTAATTGATTTATGCTCCACTCAGTTATGAGGTATTTTTAAATGGAAAAAATTACTGCTACTGTTTACGAAACAGTTGACCCACACCAGTGGGTTACAGATCTGGCTCATGAAGCTTGGAAAGCTAGAGATCGGGAAGTCTGGGCTAATAACATTCAGGATTTGATCACCCCTGACGCAGTTATTCTTGATGCTGGATGTGGACTAGGAAGACTACTTCCTCGTCTCTGGTCAGCTAAAAAGATTGTTATGGTCGAACCAGATCTAAAGAGATTCTTGCACGCTTCAGTGGTAGCCAAGTGTCTAATCAGCGAAGACCAAGAACTATTAAAAAAATTACAGGATGATGACTTTGTACAAACCGATGAATACGAACGCTTGCTCCAAGAAATACATTCATCACCACTAAAAAGTGAGAAAGTCCATCTCCTCAATGATGTAATGCAAAGCAATGCAATATCGGAATATGGGACTTTTGATTTGATCGTTTGTTCGCATATTTTTGAACATATTTCTTTGGACATTATTCAAGAGAGTATTGCTGCTTTTTATAATTTTCTGAAACCGAACGGCTCTTTAATGATATTTGCTTGCAAGTCTCCCATTCTCTATCACTTCCGTGCCAAGAAAGAGTTTGATCAACGATATATTCTGATTACACGGGAAGAATTTTCCGATATTTGTAAAAATGGGCATTCCACAGGATTAGGGGTTCGATACATGCCCTTTGACCTGTACCAAACTCTCCTTGCCAATCCGTTTAATCCGACATTGCAAGAGACATTTGGAGATGAGTTTAAATCTCAATCAGAATTTTATCAACTTCCAACTACACCGCTATTTACCATCAAGCAATGGGAGGCATATCATTCTGAGTTTTATACTCATAAAACTATGGAGGTCGGCACATATATCGAAATCCCGCAAATTCAAGCCCGTCTCTGTCGACCAATCAAACCAATCGAGAGTGTTGCTGAGATATTAGAGCTTGAACACCAAGTCAATCAAAATGAGACGTTAAAGAAGATGTATTTGAATGATATAGTCGTGGTTGCAAAAAAAAATTGATTATCAGTAGTTTCCCAAACTCGACTTTAGTCATTGGGCAATAACTACGGATAAAATCTCAGTAACTGAGAAAACAACCTGGTACATCAGTTGCTGTTAGCGCTCTTGGTAACAGACCAAAATTTTTGACCAGGTGTCAATTACCCACGGTTTGTGAAAATGCAGATTCTCGGAATTTCAGCCTACTATCACGATAGCGCCGCTGCTTTAGTTGTGCATGGTGAGATTGTTGCCGCAGCGCAGGAAGAACGTTTTTCTAGGAAAAAGCACGATGCTAAATTTCCCAAAAATGCGGTCGTTCAATCAGGTGCAATAAATGGATAAACCGCAATTACTAGTAAAAGCAAATCCCCCGACTTGGTTAAAAATCTTAGTAATAATCTTGATGGGGTTAGGCATTTTCTTTCGCTTTGCCCATCTAGGGCAAAAAACATACTGCTGTGATGAATCTTGGACATCCGTAGCAATTTCTGGTAACACGGTAGCCGAGCTAAGACAGGAAGTTTCTCATCATCAAGACACAATTCCTATTACCACCTTCGACAAATATCAACACATTAATCCAGAGCATGGTGTGGCTGATACGCTGAATTACTTAATCACCTCAGACCCGCAGCATCCCCCCTTATATTACGTCATGGTGAGATTGTGGGTGCAAGTATTTGGAGATTCGCCTACCGGGGTGAGGAGTTTGTCAGCACTCATCAGTCTGTTGATATTTCCCAGCGTCTATTGGCTATGTTTAGAGTTGTTTGAGTCACCAGTTGTGGGATGGGTTGCGATGGCATTGATTGCCGTTTCTCCCTTGCAGCTCTTCTTTGCTCAAGAAGCACGTCAATACAGTTTGTGGATGGTAGGAATTTTAGTATCGAGTGCTGCTTTATTGCGAGCTATCAGACAAGAAAATAAAGTAAATTGGGCTGTGTATACCCTAACTTTAGCCTTGGGATTATACACCCATTTATTCACAGTTTTGGTAATGATAGCTCATGGTATTTATGTAGTTATTCAACAACACTTTCGCTTCACCAAAACCTTCCTCAATTATTTACTTGGTACTGTTGCTGGCTTCTTAATGCTTTTACCATGGCTGATTGTACTCATCACCCATCTTAGTACAGCGCTAGAGCTAACTTCAGGGTTTACAATAAGATGGATAAATAATCCTTTCGAGCTAATCGCTATTTTTCTAATTCGAGTTACCCGAACATTTTTGGATCTTAATTTAACTTTAGATACAGTAGCATTTAATAGTTTGGCTGTGGAAGGTTCTTTATTTTATAGTATTCCGGCATTAATATTCAGTTTAGTTTTGATTATTTACTTGATATTATTTTTCGTAAAAGTTGTTCAAAATAAAACAAGTTTATTGATTTTTTTATTGGGAGGATTTACTAGCCTATTATTAGTGATATATGACCTGCTTTTTGGAGGATTTCGCTCCCTTCAAGTTCGCTACCAGTTGCCTTTATATCTCAGCCTAGAAATTCTTGTCGCCTATGTTTTAGCTTTTTATATTTTCCAAGAACAGACTTGGCGACAAAAAATCGCTCAATTCATGATATTAGGATTATTAATAGCCGGGTTGGTTTCTGATCTTAGGTTTTTTCAAGCTGAGAATTGGTGGACGCAATCAGATAGTCAATTTATCAAGGAAACATATCAAGTTATCAATCAATTAGAGAGACCTTTACTGGTAATTAATGACTCTCCTGTTAATTTAGGAGGAATCTTAACCTTAAGTCATTATTTACCAAAAGTTCGCCTACTGCCAATAGCAGATGCTGAACTGGTGCCGATTCCTCAAGAATATAACCAGATTTTATTTATGCAAAATAATAGCAGTCTATTTCATCAACTGGAGCAGGATAAAAGCTATCACTTGAAAGTAATTAAAGTACTTAATTCGCCACCTGGAGGTTTGTGGGAATTTGACAAAGTTGAGAAAATGTGAACACTATAGCGGGTTGCACTTGGATACAGAACCTTACCCCGTCCGTTCCGGACACCCGTGCCTTAACAAGGAGAGGGGAAGGCGGTGAGGTTTTATGCACCTGCAATTTAAAATTATTCACATACATTGAATTTTTTTGCCGACTTATCTAGATAAAATTCTAACAAAAGGGTAAAATTTAGCATGAATTCAAAATGGGAAATTTTTCTGGATAGGATGAAAAATTACTATCACTGGTCGAACAAAATTGAGGTTGCAAAAGAATCTGTCTTCCACTGCGCGGGATATATATTAAGAACAAGAATCGTAATTCCAAAAGTCGATAACAGTCTGAATATTGCGGAAAATGCAAAGATATTGAATTACGATATTGTGATCAAAGGCAGCGGTAATAGCATAGAGTTTCAAAGCGATTGTGTTGCTAATGGCAATCATGTATCCTTGACAATGTGGGATGAAGGAGACTAATCAACCATGAATAAGAGTTTTAGTCAACTTCTGCTTTGGCTGCAAAGCAAGCATCACTGGTATGACAAAGTGGGGATTAATCGACGTATCGAGATTAAAGGAACTAATAACCGCGTTGTCATAGCAAGTGGGACAAAGCTTTACAATTTACAAATTGTTATTCATGGGAATGACAATATACTTTCCATCGGAAAAAATTGTATTATCGGTGGCTTTATGGAAATGTTCGGTAATGGTAATGAAATTATAGTCGGCAGTCGAACACAGATTTCAGAGAATGTCCGTCTGGTTGCACATGGAGGAACACGAATTAGAATTGGTGAGGGGTGTGTGATAGCTGATTTGACTGATATCCGCACAACAGATAGCCATTCGATTTTGAATGCGGAAGGCGATCGCATTAACCCTGATGAGAATATCGAGATTGGCGATCGCGTTTGGCTCACCCGCGAAGTGATGGTGTTAAAAGGTGCGGACATCGGTTCTGATACGGTAATTGGTGCGAGATCAATTGTTACTAAAACAATCCCATCTAACTCACTTGCCATAGGCATTCCTGCCAAGGTAGTGCGGACAAACATCACCTGGCTGGTAGAATCGATATAGTGGTGTCCAGATCGATAAAAGTGACACGAAAAAGATGTTTTTTAATCTAAAATATCTAAACGATTTGAAGCAAAGAGCAATACCAAAAATAGAAATTGAAGCTACAAATAATGAAAAATGATTTGCAAAAAATGTTAAAATACAATCATATAGATTTGTCTAATCTTAGTTATTTACAAAGAATTATCTTGATAACTGATGGAACCTTGACAGACATATTAGAAGCGTATTTATTGGAACATATTCAAGTCTTAAAAATATCCGAGAAAGTAGAAGTTACTACCCAAGAGATTCCGATATTAGAGTTAGAACAAGGTAGCGAAATCATTAATAGAAAAATATTTTTACAAGGAGAAAATAGTAGAAAAAATTTACTTTATGCCGAATCAAAAATTGTTCTTGGAAGGCTCGATAAAGATTTTAAAAATGGATTATTAAAATCTAAAACACCGATAGGTCATCTTTGGTTCCAATTCAGATTGGAAACTTTTAAAGAGATTATTGAGTCGGGCAAAGAACCAGCTAATGAACTGTCTGCTTATTTTATAGATACCGAACCAAAAGACCAATTGCTTTTTCGTACTTACCGCGTTTTTTCTAATCGGAAACCTATAATGATGATTACAGAAAAGTTTCCTCAAAGCTACTTCATGTGAAATTTTAACTCCTTAGTCAATCAAAAAGCTTGGATATAAGTGCCTGATTCGATGATATCGACTATCACTTATTTGTTAAACTGTTTTTGGACAGAGTTATGGATTTTTTCGGGACAGAGGAACAAGTTAAATTATAAAGATAAGTGATAGTGATAAAATAAAAAAATCAAGAGAGAATATACTGAATGAATTACTATCAGGAGATTAACAATTTAATAAACCGACTCCGCTTAAGTCTTTCTTGGGTGTTTCTAAGTCGGCTGATTCGTTTTGCCATAGTAGGTTTAAGTGGTGTATTTGTAGACTTGGGAGGATTTTATGTTCTGCATACTCTGTTGGGTTGGGTGTTAACTCCGAGTGCAATACTTTCAACAGAAGTGGCAATCATTAATAATTTTTTATGGAATGATGTATGGACTTTTGGTGATGTGTCTGTTCAGCAACAATTAGGCACTCAGCGGTTGCAACGTTTTTTCAAGTTCAACCTAATTTGTTTTTTGGGACTGATTTTCAATACTTTAATTGTGAATTTGTTGTTTTATAAATTCGAGATGAATGAATACATGGCAAAATTGATAGCAATTATTTGTGTTACCATGTGGAATTTTTCGCTCAACTGGAAGGTAAACTGGCAAATAACGGAGACATAAGTATATTTGATAACTAATAATTATATTGACAGATAATACTTATTATAATAAGACAATACTCCGGATGCGGATTTTTGAAATGTCGATATCATATATATACGCCCTTATTAATAGAGGCGAATTTATCCATGATAATCTGCTACATTTCAACTGATAACAAATTGAGTACAAGGCAATGACTAGCTCTGAAATAACTACTGTTGAACAGAAAAACCAGAGAGGAAATTCCTCTATGGAAGAAAACTCATCCTCTTCATCAGGTCAAAAAATCTTATTTACCTTGAAGGCGCTTGAGTATTTATTACTAGCTGCTATTATCAGTTCTGGCATAATTATTATTCTGTTACCAGATAATAAAAATGCTGTAATTGCTGGAGCCATTTCTCTGACTATTTCGATTTTTTTGTTACTCATCAACAAACAAGCATTTGAAGAATCTAAGAATGCGGCTAACCAGTATGGTATTATCCAAAAAGCTGAAATATATACTTCTCTGTTGAGTAATAACAATTCCTTGGAGAAAAATACGTTCACTCCCGCAAGAGCAAAAGCTTTACAGTATTGCCAAGATATGATTGACGATTATAAAAAAACTCGCAATCTATCGAGAAACCTTTACTATGTTTTGCAAATTGCAACTGTTATTTTATCAGGAGTCACACCAATTTTAGTTTTGGTAGACAAATTGGAAGCAGGACAAGCTTGGCTCAAGTGGCTACCCGTAATCTGTCCGGCTATTGCCTCTATAGTTGCCAGTATAGTTACCTCTTTTCCTTTTCAGAAGAATGCGCTTGCTGCTAACACAGCCATTGAATTGTTAGAGGCTGAACAAGAGAAGTTTATATTAGGAGTAACTCAGTCTTATCGTTGCTATGATGTGTCTGACGAAACTGAACGGCAACAGAAGGCAAGTCAGGCAATAGAACAGTTTATTATTCAAGTGAATAACATTCATCTCCAGCAACTGCAACAAACGGAAGAGAAGCAGTCACAGAAGACAGAATCAACTGCATCTAACGAGTCCAAATCTGAGCAAAGTTAACATCTTTGCACCTGGTCATATTCCTGACAACTTTTACGGATGCCATTGACAAATTGGGGGTAATATCCCTTAAAAATATCACGTTTTCGGCAAAGATTTATATAGAACAGAGTCGAGGGGGAATAATATCTCCCCTCGACTCTAACAATGCGTGGGCGCTCTTAGACGTATATTCATACAGAAATGGTATAAGAATTAATTTATTTCGCTGTTATTTATCAAAGCTTTCTGACTAATTTTATCACTTTTCTTCCTCTCAATATTGATAAGAATCAAAGAGCAATTTTCTTTGACTCTGAACAAAAACGCTTATACAGCAGATTGCGTGATTATTAAATACACGTAGAGACGTTCCGCCGGAACGTCTTTACAGGGTTTTCGGTTTTATTCATGTACCTCATTGACCTCAAATCTGCTGTAATCTCAAATTAAAGGTTTTGTCCATCACGAGATAGATGTACGCGATCGCTCAGGCATACTAAACTTAATCCACTGCTTGAGAAAGGAAGCGATCGCATCATATAGCATCACAACCCAGCCACGACCTCGCTGCAACAATTCTCTTTGAGAATACGGTGTATAACTATATACAAAAAATTAAAAAGGAGATCATATATATGACTCCTATTTTTTTGAAAAAGCAACTTACTTCTGGAGAGTACTAAAATTAAAGGTAGTGTGTCTAATAAATCACTTAAACAGTAACGGCTAATGAGAAAACGATATGAAAAATGCAAGTCAATTAATCGAACTAACTCGCGAACTTAGAAATTTTCTTCTCTTCTGGTTTGGTCAGTCTTTGTCAGAAATTGGCACCCGTCTGACAGGATTTGGCTTAAGTATTTGGGTCTATCAAAACACTCATGCTGTTACACAACTAAGTTTAGTAATATTTTTTACTATGTTACCTGGTGTCTTAATTACTCCCTTAGTCGGTGCATTAGTAGATCGGTGGAATCGGCGGTGGACAATTATTATCAGTGATATACTTGCGGCTATAATCACACTAACACTTGCTTTATTACTACTAACTCATAATCTGCAACTTTGGTATATTTATATTTCTGCATTTTTAACTTCATTGTGTGGTTCTTTTCAAATGACTGCTAAATCAGCAGCTATACCGATGATGCTTAAGAGCAATCAAATTGGTAGAGCCAACGGGTTGACTCAGTTCAGCACAGCAGTAGGACAACTGACAGCACCAATTTTAGCAGGTATACTTATTGCAAAATTACAGCTTCAAAGTTTGCTGCTGATAGATTTTTCTACCTATGTCATTGCCTTGTTCATACTACTTTTTATCAAAATTCCTCAACCGGAAAGCAGCACTAAATCTGGTAAGGGAATTACAACAATTCTTGATGAAATTATTGTCGGCTGGGAAAATATTTCATCTCGCCCTTTTTTGTTGCTATTACTGGCATTCATGACAATTCATTTTTTTATTAGTGGGATGACCACTGTCTTGATTGATCCTCTAATATTATCATTTTCCTCTGCTACGACATTTGGCAATGTTATGGCAGTCGCTGGATGTGGCATGGTTGTTGGTAGTCTTTTGATGAGTACGTGGGGAGGAGGAAAACAAATCATTTCTACTCTGTTTCTGTTTTCTGTTGTAAATGGAATAGGTTTGATAATTGCTGGCATCAAACCTTTTATCCCGACAATAACTTTTGGGATTACTCTTTCGTTTTTTACCTTGCCCATTATTTTAGGTACTAACTTTACAATTTGGCAAACTAGCGTACACCCGAAACTTCAAGGACGTGTTCTTGCATTGTTCTATACTGCGGCAGGTTTAGCATTGTCTTTCGGTAATCTTAGTTCTAGTCCACTAGCGGACAGACTTTTAGAACCAATGCTATCTCCTGATGGACTACTTGCTAATACTGTGGGACGGTTGCTTGAAACAGGTGAAGGACGTGGAATTGGTTTTTTAATGGTTATGGCAGGATTTTTTGTTGTATTCGCATCACTCAGCTTTTACACTTATTTTGCATTTAAACAAATCGGTGGAGAATTGTTAGCTACTGATGGAGAAATACTAGAAAATAAAACAATTGATACCTTGGATTATGAACCTGACAAAGTAATTAATTCTTGATTGCAATCAAGTGGTAAGCATTCAAACGCTTATCATAACGTCTCAAGAAAGTGGAACTATTTACTAGGGTGCTTTAGTGCGATCGCGCCTTTTGCACCCCACCTTGAATTACAAAGGTTTACGCAGCAGATATAGCCCTGCTGCACGCATATTTTCTCCTTGCCATACACCAGATGGAACCAATACTTCGTATGAAATTGTGTGACGACATATAAGACCACAGTCGATCAATCGGCAATTCTCAATTACATAACTGATGGCATCACGAACTTGGGAGTGTGCCGCATCGTCAACCAAAATGTAGCCACCACGACTAAGATAAGGTATCGCAAGCATAATATCAATCAGGGCATGATCGTAGGTATGGTCTCCATCAACCAGAATGAAGTCGAAAGGACCTGCTATTTGAGCAGCTTCAATTATTGCCTCCGGCGAATTCTTCTGTTCAATGTAGGTAAATTTTTCACCCAAATAGTCGCGTGTTGTTTGAGCCAGCTTAAACTCAGGATCGATGCAAACGCCACGAAAATCGTCCAACCCCAAAGCGTAGATCGCACTCTTGACAATCATAGCTGATCCACCAGCATCTGTTCCTATTTCCAAATAGCGTTTGGGTCCAATACCGTAGACGAAAGACCAGAGAAAAAGTCTCTGTGCCAAGGGCATTAGTGAGGGGGAGCTCTCAACTACAGATAGCTCTTCGGGTATTGTCCATTTTAGGATGTTTTCTCCTAAATTATGTATGATTTGCGGGGCTGAGTCTAACACATTGGATTCTTTTGGTAATTCTGCGGTGGGTGCAACCTCAGTAAATTCTTGCTCCGTAAAATTTGTCGCATCTTGCATTATCTGATCAACAGGTATTATGATAGCTCCGGTAGTCATGCGGTTCTCCTTCATGTAATTATGTTGAATTTTATGAATGCTTTAGTTCTTAACTCTCACCAATGTTGTCACAGGATGTAATTTACTCAGCATAACGTAGAATCGGTTCATTGTTGCGGATAAGCTTAAGTACCAAAGTGTATTTTGTATAGGGCTATTTCATTCTATTTTTAGGCGTGGGTTTACCGAAAATATTCATGAAAAGCAAAAATTTAACAATCGAAACCACTCCTTAAAAATGCCCATTTTTGGCTCGTTAACTCTGTACCATAAAAAGTAACATTTTAAAATGAAATATCTCTGGTATTTTCTAACTTTTTTTCATCGCTTTCGACTTAAATACAATTTAATCTCTTGCTATTGCTTCCCTCTATTAGTAGAATCACTACAAATGAATTGTGATTCATAAATCGCTAATTTCATCACCATAACCTAATTGTCAACTGATTTTTTATTCTTTGGTAGAAAAATTATATGCGCTATTTTGAAGAATACTGTGAAGTACATCTTGAACCAAACATTGCACCATTTACTTGGGTCTTTAGAAGTGATGACAAAATAAGTCTAAAATTTGGGATTAGCTTATCAAAGAATCCAGATTGTGGGCAAATAGCTTATGAGTTGAATGATGGACAAGGATATTCCGATTCAGGTCGAATTACAGCACATACTGAAGGCATTGTTGAAAATGGCTATCTGATGTTTTCGGCTATCTTACCACCTATTAGTAGCGGGGGAGGATATCGATACAGCCTGGGTTATATTGATCTGTCCGGTTCGGAGCATACAAGTGTGCGATCGCGTTTTCTTCTTGTCTGCGATACATCACCTCGATCAATGGCTGAGATCCAATCAGTCTTTCTTGGGTTTGTTGACAACCAACCTGTGTATGGACCATTACCACGAGTTGAAATGACGCCTAGCCCCCAGAATTGGGACGCACGTTTATTTTACTCTATAATCATCGATCGCTTTGCTCGTAGTCCCAAGAGCGATCGCACCGATCTAGGTGCAGTCAGGTATAATCCTTCTCACCCATATGCCAGCCACGGTGGGACAATTAGTGGCGTTACTGGGCAGATAGAATATCTCAAGTCATAAAGTGGAACCCGCACTTTATTTAGAGGTAATATAATGACAGGCTTATCATACATAGTGTAGAGATGTTTTTTTGTAACGTCTCTACAATGGTTGCAATACTATTAATTAAACACACAGGTGTTATATTTATAGTTGTTCAACGCGATATAATATTACAACATTTGTTTCTAAGTATTCATCTAAAAAATATATAAATTATACAAATGAATCGATTCAACTTCACGGTGGTTAAGCGGTTTTGGGCGATCGCTAAACTCTATTGGCTAGGTAATGAAAAAAAAGGTGCTAATGCTCTACTTCTGCTTCTGGGACTATTATTATTAGCCAACACTCAAGTCAAGGTGTTCTTAAATACTATACAGGGAGAGTTAATTTCTGCCCTTTCTGCCCATGATAGCGTTCGTTTTTGGCAAGGTATAATAGTTGCATTAGGGGGGATAATAATTTATGGTTTGCTTAATTCTGGCTATGGATATCTGCGAGAGACGATAGGGATTTATTGGCGTCGGTGGTTAACCGATCGCTTCTTGCATCAATATTTTAGCGATCGCGCTTTTTATGAGTTGAATAATTCCAACGAAGACATTGACAACCCAGACCAACGCATTGCGGAAAATGTCGCCAGTTTTTGCCAACAATCTATTCAGCTTTTTGTAAATATTATAGAATCTATTTTTGTCGTAATTGCTTTTAGCCTCATTCTCTGGTCTATTTCCAAAAATTTAGTTTTTGCTTTATTAATTTATTCCATATTAGCTTACTCGCTCACTATTGGTTTTTACGGCAGAAAGTTAACTCAACTACATTTAAATCAACTGAGAAAAGAAGCTAATTTTCGCTTTGGTTTAGTTCGCATTCGAGAAAATGCCGAGTCTATTGCCTTCTATAATGGAACTTCTCAAGAAGCCAACAAAGTTAAACTTCTCTTCAATGAAGTATTTAATAACTTTAAGCGATTAATCTTATGGTCAGAATTGTATTTAAATATATTTAAATATCCTTTTGGCAATCTCACCTTAATATTACCAGCATTAATTTTGGGACACCAGATTCTCATAGGTGAACTGGAAGTTGGAAAAGTGACAGAAGCTATGGGAGCGTTTGGAAGTGTCGCTTTTTCAGTGAATTTGATTATGTATCAGTTTGAAATATTCACTAAATTTGCGGCTTCAATTGATCGTTTATACATCTTTTATGAATATCTCAAACACCCAAGAAAAGAAATAGCTAATCAAAGGACTTTTAATATAGTAAAAGACAGTCGTTTAGCAGTTGAAAATCTCACTTTAGAGACACCTAATTATCAAAAAACTTTATTTAGAAATCTCTCAGTAGCCTTGCAACCAGGGCAAGGATTATTAATTATGGGAGAAAGTGGTAGTGGGAAAACTTCTCTGTTGCGTGCGATCGCTGGTTTGTGGAATTCGGGAACAGGTGTGATTTTTCGTCCCGAATTAGAAGAAATGCTATTTTTACCCCAGCGTCCTTACATGATTTTAGGGACTTTACGCGATCAGTTAATTTATCCTAACGCCAAAGTTGATGTGAGTGATGAAGAACTTGATCAAATCCTCCACAAAGTAAATTTGTCAAACTTAGCAGAACGATTCGGTGGTTTTGAGGCAGAAAAAGATTGGAGTGATGTTCTTTCTTTAGGAGAACAACAAAGGCTGGCTTTTGCCCGGATATTGGTGACAAAACCAAAATATGCCATTTTAGACGAGGCAACGAGTGCTTTAGATGTCAAAAATGAAGAAAATCTTTATAGTCTTTTGTTAGAGACAGGGACAACCTTTGTTAGTGTAGGTCATCGTCCCACTCTAAATAAATTTCATCAGCTGATTATCTCTGTTTCGCTACCTGTATCTTCCTAATTTATGATAAATATAAGGGGGTTTTAAAGCCTCTCTCCGTTTCGGGGAGAGGTTTGGAGAGGGGTCTTTTTTCTTTTCTGGAGATGTCTATTGTTACTGGCGACAAACATCTTTTATCGCTAGGAAAATATCAAGAAATCACAATAGTCAAAGCAACTGAGTTTATTGTATTGTTATCCCAATCCTGACAGCACCAGTCAGCCAGCTAATGGGAACGTTAAACATCTTTGAGAAAAACGATCGCTCAATATCCAAACAAATAAATCAATACTTCTATACTCAAGCTTACCTATGATTATTTAAACTTTGATATTACTATTTACGTATTTATATTGAGAAAAATCCCGCTTTCTACTTAAATAGCAAGAAAATTATTATACTTAACTACTTGCTTTGTGCTTTCCTTAACTGCGATCGCTAATCTTCTTAGCCTTAATTTTGCCATTTTTGCCAAAATTGATCTAGGCTCTCTGGCACAATAGCATATTTAGTTAACCTGATAGCAAACACATTAAAGACCGCATGTGCCACAAATCTTTACCAGCCCACAGAGTAGCACTCTTACCATTGGGGCTAGAAGCTAGCAACTCTTTGAGTTCTTTATCAAAGATTTCATTGCTGTTGTGGACAAGGATATGTACGGGTTCAGCACCCATTTCCAACATGAAGCCGACTACGCTGTAAACTAAATCTGGATCGCCGTAGATAGCGAAGCGCTTGCCGTGTAACCATGAATGGGAGTCAGTCATCGCATCAACTGCGCGACCACGTTCGATTTCTAGTTCTTTAGGAATCGCTTTACCAGTAAGTTCGCTGAGTTTCATCAAGAACTCATCAGTACCTTTGATACCCCAAGGACGAGAAACTACGGTTGGTTGGTTCCACTCTTTCTCAATGTATTCGCGGGTTTTGGTGGTAGAGTGGGCTTGCAAAGCAACTGTAGCTTTAGCATTAATTGAGTCTGCTGCATCTTCCAGTTTTGTACCACCTGGGTACATATCAAATTCACCTGTGTTGGGTGAATCCAGATAATCGCTGTTATCTGCTAAGATGGTGTAATCGATGCCCATCATTTCGCAAATCCGCTTGATTTCCCGGTTGTTACCAACGTAGGTATCAAAGCCAGGAATAAAGTTGATTTTGCCATTGCTGGTTTCTTTCTTATGACCTGCGGTCAAGTTAGAAAGAATACCCTTCATCATGTTGTCGTAGCCTGTGATGTGGGAACCAACAAAGCTAGGAGTGTGAGCATAAGGTACTGGAAATTCTTGAGGAACTGAACCAGAACTCTTAGATGTGTTGATGAAAGCTTGCAAGTCATCACCGATAACCTCTGCCATACAGGTGGTGCAGACAGCAATCATCTTTGGCTTGTAGAGTTGGTAGGAGTTTGCCAAGCCATCAATCATGTTTTGCAGACCACCAAACACCGCTGCATCTTCAGTCATTGAAGAAGATACGCCAGAAAACGGCTCTTTGTAGTGACGGGTTAAGTGGGTACGGAAGTAAGCAACGCAACCTTGAGAACCTTGGACAAAAGGTAGAGTGCCTTCAAAACCAACAGCAGCGAAGATTGCGCCCAATGGTTGGCAACCTTTAGCGGGGTTGACGGTTAATGCTTCACGGGCGAAGTTCTTTTCACGATAGTCCCAACCCTTCGTCCATTCTGCAACACGCGCAACTTCTTCGGCGCTGTGTCCGTTTTCAAATTGCTTTTTGTTTTCAAATAACTGTTGGTATTCCGGTTGGTGGAATAGTTCGACGTGATCTTGAATATTTTCCGGATTCTGAGGCATTTCTAGTTCTCCAAGCTGCTGTAGTCGTTACGTGTGGGGAGGGATGGAAAGGGGGAATATGATTCAAAAGTCAGAATGCAAAATTCAGAACTTTGAATTTTGAATTTTGATTTTTGTATTCCCAACTTTCTCCTGGGGTTTTAGCCCCAGGCTATCCCTTTTTTTGCAATTTTTGTTTAGGCGATCGCCTTAGCTGCTGTTTTAGCTTCTGCTTTTTTGCTCCAAGGAGCGCCGATTAATCCCCAGGTTGGGCTGTTCAATGCTAGATCCATGTCGCGAGCGAAGATAGCAAAGCCATCATAACCGTGATAAGGACCGGAGTAATCCTTTTTATGATTTAATGACTAAAAATAGCCTAATGTTTACGGTAAGCAGTGTGAGTTTTAAGCATTGTTCGCTGATAACACATTTATTTTTAGGCTAAATATAGGCTAAAAACACAGCGATGCATAACCAGGATTTTGACAAGTATCAGCAAGCTTTTGCAGACTTGGAGCCAGTTTCATCTACCGACGGCAGTTTTATTGGCTCCAGTCTGCAAACACAGCAACAAAGAGAGTATATGAGAACAAAGGTACTACTAGAGTTAGAGAAAGTTAATCAACGTTTGAAGTCTGCAAAGGCAAAGGTGACAATCAGGGAATCAAATGGAAGTCTGCAATTACGAGCTACGTTACCCATTAAACCGGGAGATAAAGACACAAACGGCACTGGAAGAAAGCAATACAATCTCAGCTTGAATATTCCCGCTAATTTAGATGGATTAAAAACGGCTGAAGAAGAAGCATACGAATTAGGAAAGTTAATTGCAAGACATACTTTTGAATGGAATGATAAATATTTAGGAAATGAAGCAATTAAAAAAGACATTAAAACAATAGGAGAGTTATTAGAAGAGTTTGAAAATGAGTATTTCAAAACTCATAAACGCACTACAAAAAGCGAACATACTTTTTTTTATTACTTTTCTCGAACCAAGCGATTTACTAATCCTCAAGATTTGGCTACTCCAGAAAATCTGATAAATTCAATTGATAAAATTGATAAAGAATGGGCTAGATATAATGCAATGAGGGCTATTTCGGCGTTTTGCATAACATTCAAAATTGAAATTGATTTATCTAGATATTCCAAAATGCCGGAGAATAATTCCCGGAATATACCAAGTGATGTGGAAATAGCCGCTGGAATTATCAAGTTTGCAGATTACCTAAATAACAGAGGTAATCAAGTTAATCCAGATGTAAAAGATAGTTGGCAACTTTGGCGATGGACTTATGGCATGTTAGCAACTTTTGGTTTACGTCCACGGGAACTTTTTATTAATCCTGATATCGACTGGTGGTTAAGTGAAGAAAATGCAGACATGACATGGAAGGTACATAAAGAGTGTAAAACTGGGGAAAGACAAGCATTACCTTTACATAAAGAATGGATTGTAGATTTTGATTTAAGAAATCCTAAATATTTAGAACTGCTGGCAATAACAATTAGTAAAAAAGATAAAACTAATCATGCAGAAATAACGGCATTAACACAACGAGTTAGTTGGTGGTTCCGGAAAATAGGATTAGATTTTAAGCCGTATGATTTACGTCATGCGTGGGCAATTAGAGCGCATATTTTAGGAATACCAATTAAAGCAGCGGCTGATAATTTGGGACATAGCGTGCAGGTTCACACTCAAACTTATCAACGTTGGTTCTCGTTAGATATGCGAAAGTTAGCGATTAATCAAGCTTTGAGTAAGAGGGATGAAGTTGAGTTGATGAGGGAGGAGAATGCTAAATTGAGGATGGAAAATGAGAAGTTGAAAATGGAGATTGAGAAGTTGAAAATGGAGATGGTTTATAAGCGTAGTTAAATTTATTGTTAAATAATACCAATTTGTTGCACCAGGTTTTTGGGGATCGGGAGCATCCCACTTTTGAACAAATATTTTACCCGACACCCTAGAAGGGTGCGGCTATAAGAACCAAGCCCAACCGACCTGGGCTAGAAGAACTCTTAGCCCAGGTCGGTTGGGCTTCGTTTGTATAGCCCCAGGCTTATAGCCTGTGGGCTTTTTGCAAAACTGGGATGCTCCCTTGGGGATCTGCCATATCAGGTGTCTTAACCCTTGGTCTGGGATATTCTATAATTAAGATTATCTTAGACTCTTGGTCAGGGTCAGAAGTTGCTCAAAAATAGTCGTAGGGTGATCGCACTTCACAAAATCCCGAAAGAATGCAGTGGCTTTTTGGGAATCTGTCGAAGTCATGGCTTTGCTGGATACTGGTGCAAGCGTTAATGTATTACCTTATGAAGTTGGTCTGCAACAGAAGAGCAATTTGATAATATTAACAAAGTGAGCGATCGCATCCCTAGAGTAGGGTGCGTTGTCGCAAAGTGCAACGCACCATTATTTGTGAAAGGATGTTAGCAATCAAATGCTAGAAAAGGTAATACTTCATAATTTCAAAAGTCATAAATATACGGAACTTAGTTTTGATAGTTCCCGATTACATGGACTAGTAGGAAAAAACAGTGCTGGGAAAACAACCGTATTACAAGCATTACATAATCTCAGTAGGCTTGCTGCTTCACAATTTAAAAGTATTTTTCAGTATGAAAGATCACCTCAATTCATTACAACAATTGGGGAAAAAGATATTTCTGTTACTGCAAGTGGTTTTTGGGGATATAGTAATCGGCAGAATTGGCAAGCTTCCTATAGTTGGAAGCAGGAAAACAATGATTATTGGTATCCGACAGCATCATGGAACATAGATGGAAAGCCGGGAAAATTGGGAGGATGGTCAAGTTCTTTAAGTGAATCTCCATCTCCAATTCCTCAATCTCTGAAATATGCTGTTTACTTGAAGTTAGTTGCAAGTAATCTTGCGAAAGCAGCTTACAGTGAAGAAATTACGCCGAGAGTTGAGTTCGACGGTTCAGGATTAGCACCCACTTTAGATTTTTTGCGTAATGAGGCTCCAGAAAAATTTCAATTAATAGAGGAAATGTTGAGTCGAATTGTACCAAATGTAAGCAAAATTGGCATCAAGCGAGCAAAAGTTCCAGTTATTCGCAAACGTTTAATCGAAGTTGATGGTAAGTCTATTTCCTACGAGGAAAATCAGGAGATGACAGGGCAAGAAGTGATATTAGACATGAATACAGGTAATCGTATTCCAGCCCATGCAATTAGCGAAGGAACAATGCTAACTTTAGGTTTACTAACTGTGTTGATGAACCCTGCTCAACCTAATTTAGTTTTTCTAGATGATGTAGAACAGGGACTTCATCCAAAAGCACAACGTGAGTTGATGACTGTTTTTAAGGAAATCATTCAATATAATACAAATTTGCAAATTATTTTTTCTAGTCACTCTCCTTACATTATTGATGAGCTTGTTCCTTCTCAAGTACATATATTAAATAACAGTAATTCCGGCTTCACAATCTCCAAGCGTCTGGATGAACATCCTGATGTAGAATGGGCAAAACAAACTTTGACAACTGGTGAGTTTTGGGATGCTGAGGGTGAAGATTGGGTTGTTGCAGGAGAAGTTAGTGATTGAGTTCATTGTAATAGTAGAAAGTGGTGCTGATGCACGAACAGCTACTAAATTAGCCGAGCGCGTTTTGACGGAGCAAATTGATTGGTTAGAGCCTGATATAATAAAACATATATTTAACTGGAGTGGCTTGCAGGCAGGAACAGAACATTCCTGCTGGAGCGACGTTAAGAAAATCATTAATGATGCAAAAGAAAAACTAAGATATAAACCTTCAAGATTTCTGGGTCATTATAATAAGGCTGTACCGTTAAAAGCTGATGGAGCAGCATCTATTAAGGTTCTGAATTTGGTAGATTTTCTTCAAAAAATACGACAGATTAAAGCCGTTATCTTTATCCGTGATTTAGACAATCAACCAGAGCGTAGAGAAGGACTTGAGCAAGCACGCTCAGAACATATCAATCGACAGCCCAAACTAAAAATTGTTATTGGTACAGCTAATCCAAAGCGTGAAGCATGGGTTCTCAATGGGTTTATTCCGTCTAATGAAGAAGAACGAATTCTAGAAGAAATCAAGACTCGATTGAATTTCGACCCTTGCATAGAGTCACACAGACTACGCTCTGTCTCACAGGAAGAACCTGATCGAGTTAGAAATCCAAAAGTAATTGTTGAGCAGCTAACAGGCAAAGATATGAAACGCGAACAGCAGTGCTGGGAAGATACAAGTTTGAAACTTTTACGTGAAAGAGGTGTTTATACAGGTTTAACAGCCTACATCCAAGAAATTGAGCAACAGTTGACTCCAATTATTGTGTCTGAGTAAAAAATCAAGATAATTTTGAGTGCGATCGCATCTCTCCACTGCCGCCCCAATCTAACAGGGTAAAATGATAGTGTAGAAATTATTGCAGCAATTACGCAGCGATCGCATCTTTCCCGTAGTGTCTATTATCGCTCTTCGCAACGCACCATGATCTCAAACATCCCAAATATCCAATGATTTTTTAATTGCTGCGATCGCACTCCTTCCATACCAATATGGCATGGCTAAAGATTATCAGCAACTGGTCGCAGACGATATTGTTTGCGAACACTTCTTAATAAGTTGGTCTTTGAACCATTTGGTTTTAATACTTCTGTCACTTCCAAAAGCTCACGCTCGTGCTTGCAGTCCCGCGTTAATAATTTTGCGCTCTTTGGCAGATGAATCAATATCAGAATACAAAATTTTGATAAGACGAATATACGAAGGAATTTTAGGGATACGAGTCAAGGTAAAATTGATAACAGCAGCCAATACAGGAACTAAAAGAGCAAAAATGGTGGTGAGGACAGGCAAAACAGCCTGAATTACAAAGGGAAGAATGATGGGCATAGCAATTTATTTAAGAGAAACGAAGTGTGCGATCGCCTACAATATCATGTCTGTTTAATTAACAGTAACAAAAACGCGGACAACCATGATAAGTCTTTAACTAAACACGATATTATTCCGCAACAGATTTAATTGCTCCCTTACTACTTAAAGCAAGGTAAATACCTAAAACGATGATGACAAAAGCCACCAAGTTCAACCAATTCAATGCCTCTGCAAAGATCATCCAAGCGAAAAAGCCAGTCACAGCGGGATCGAAAAGATTAATCATTGCTACAAAGCTAGAAGATAGGTATTTGAGACTGTATACTAGCAGCCCGTGACTGACAATAAGAGCTAGAGCTAGAGTAATAACAGCCAGCCAGCCATTCCAAGAATGGGGAAACCATTCATCTTTGACAGTTAATAGAATCACCACAAAGAACAATGTAACAATCCTATAAATCCAACTCAGGATAGTTGTAACTGTTAATTGTGTTCGGAGTTTTTCAATTCCTAGAAAATAGGCAGCATAGAATAGTGCTGAGAGAAAAGCAAGTAAGTCACCTTGAAGTTTAATAGAGCCAATTTGCAGGTCACATAATCCAAGGACAATTGTTCCTACAGATGCGATAATCAGACCAATGAGAAATTTATAATCAAAACGTTGATTAAAGAGTAAGTATCCTCCGAGTGCAGTGAAGAATGGAGTCAAATTATGTATTAGCGCTGAATTTGCAAGACTAGTCTGAGTCAAAGACCAAGCCCAAAAAAGCTGAGTGGCGCAGAAAAACACAGATGTTGCTAACAATAGCAGGATTTGTTGGTTGTTTAATGACTCCTTCAAAATAGGTTGCTCTCCCAACCAACGCTGATGTATAAGCGAAATCTCTTGCCACAAACCAAAAAATACAGACGCTATCCAACAACGATTGAACATCGTAGCATTGGGACCAATTTCATTTTCGCTCCATCTGATTAAGATGGGCATAATGCCAAAAATTAATATAGCAATAAAAATAGCAATAATTGCCCCTGTTTCTTTACTATAAGATTGCTCGTTAACGATTTCAAGCTGGTTGGTCATATAATTGGCGTAAGGATTTAGGTCTAATACCGTTTCTATATAAATATGCATCATAACCCCCCGTCTGTCAGCGTCTCTCCGATATCGGGGGGACTATAGGGGAGTAAAATTAAATGTAACTTTATAGAGAATTAGTATAACTATATAACAATTGTTCCAAAAATCCGTTATAGAGTTTTTACAAGACGCAAAAGCAATTGCTATACCCCCCAATCCCCAGTCATAAACAGTAGAACTTTCAGAGCCATAGGCGATTAATATTACATACGGTTGTTCATGTTACCATATACCAGATTTAAAAGAATTTATTGTAAATTTAATATGTTCAGGAAATGCAGACATTCCAATATTTTTTAAATCATATGATGCCCGGTCAAACAGCCATAATAAAAGAACCGCTCCTCAACCCTGTATTGCTTGCGGTCCGGGTGCCACAGGTGGGTAGGGTTCTTCATGAATTATGGGTGATTGCGCGGACATGATGTCAGTATCTGGGAATGAAGCAGATTTTTTGAATTTTGCAAAAATATTAGTTAATTTCACTTGTTGCTGTCCACACTGGCAACTAATGACGGCGGAAAAGACCAAAATGAGTAAGCAAAAGCTTATTTTGAGTAATACCAATTCTTTATGAGGCTGCGCTTAATAACCCGACGAGTAAACTCGCGGCTAAACGAACGAAGCCCACCTCCGTGGGCTAAATTAGGCGCATCTTCACACAGAAATGGTATAAGTCAAAGCTTATTTGACTTGCGGAAAACACCCAAATGAGTAAGCAAAAGCTCATTTTGAGTAAGTCAAAGCTCATTTGACTTGCGGAAAACACCCAAATGAGTAAGCAAAAGCTCATTTTGAGTAAGTCAAAGGTTATTTTGCTAACTAAATTAGACTTTATCGATTTTTTTGCGCTGCACTCAGCAGTTATGATTATCGTGAGGTCAGTGCGATCGCTACAAATATAGACCTATCAATTGATGCGAGTTTGTGACAATTTCGTATAAACCGCTGTATGACGACGCACTGTACGCGATCGCTAAAATCTTATCAAATGTCCAAGGTTATTTGCGCCAGGTGAGATACTGCATACTAGCGATAACAATCTTCACGACTGAGGTGCGATGTCTACGACGGGTTACGCGCAGAATTACTTAAACTTGATTCGTGCCTTCTTGTGCCAGCACGTTCAGGGCAGCCAAGGTGGGGACAGTTGCTAGCACAAGTGATGAAAAAACCGGTATCAGCTAGAACCGACCCATTTGAAGCTTTAGCTATAAACGTTTTGAAGCCAGAAGATTTGCAGTTTGTTTCTGAGCGTAATCATATAACTTTAAAAGCTGCTCAAGATGGATTCCTGACATTTATCATTAACGAAGCGGTCTTTGCAGATCCATCAAAGTACAAACCAGAATCTTATCCGCAATCGGAAGATTGTAAACGTGGCTACGAAGCTTTATTTAACGCTATTGATGTGGTGTTTTGTACGAGCGACAATGCACCCTAATAGCTAGGAATTTGATATTATTAATAAAGTGAGCGATCGCCTACTTTGACCCAACTAAGGCGATCGCACTTTATTCTCAACTACTCCTGAAGGTGGCGACAAAATCGTTTATATGCAACACAAGAACAATTTGATATTATTAACAAAGAGAGCGATCGCCTGCTTTGATCCAACAAGCGTGCGATCGCCATAAAAAAGTAGAGTTGCATTCAACACTATGGCAAAGCGTAAAAAAAGCAATCTCCAGTGGATTAAAGAAACGCTTGAACTAAAACCCGACCACCGTTGGGAATCTCCATCAGGCTACAAGATTTTTGTGCTAGATCGAGGATCTGTTCGCTTCAATGTTCCTCAAGATTGGGTTTTGGAGCCACAAAAAAAATCGTTCAAGTTTCTTGATAAAAAATCGCCAGATGATGATTGCTGCCTGGAAGTATCTTTCAATCGCTTGCCACCCAACGACTGGAGCCAGTTTCCGCTAAAATCAGCTTTGAAGAAAGCAATGGAAGATGACAGTCGTGATATAATTGAGCGGGGAGAAATTTTTACTATCAAGCGTCAAACTGCCCGCATAGTCTGGACAGAAATTAAGTTTATCGACACCCAGGAAGAACCACGGGAAGCCTTTTCGCGAACTTGTATTGGTTTGGGGTCTAATGTTCAGTGTTTGATTACATTCGATTATTGGGCAGATCAAGCAGAACAGCTAATACCTGTTTGGGATGAAGTATTGCGTAGTCTCACACTAGGGTTGTATATCCGCGACCCCATGACTGGTGTGGCTTTCCCAGACTGAGCTACAAGAATTAATTGTGAGCATTTATTAAATTGAGGCGTAGTCCGTCGTAAACATTGCATTTGAGGTAAGTGGTTACGCAAAATTATTTATGTCATTGCGAGCGAAATGAAATGTAGCAAAGCAATCTCCAAACCGCAAGCGAATTGCTTCTCCTATCGGAGACGCTGCGCGAACATTCCGCTTCCCTTCGGGACGCTTCTCTGCGAGAGGCTTTGCCAACGCGAACGCTCCATTCGCAATGACAAATATATATTTAATTTTGCACAACTACTTAATTGTTTTTTGCAGAGTTGGGTCGAATTAATAATACTCCTGCTTTTAATATAAGGAATGAGTCTAAATCCACTAACACAGCTAATTTTAGAACGAGGTTTTGACCGATTTCAATCAGGATTAAGATCACGTTTTGCTGCTTATCGGCTGGAATACACGCTGACCTACTGTGAACCTAGTGATAATTCAGCTATGCGTCTTGACTTTGAGAGCTCATTACATCTCGGTAGAGTAACGGTTTGGGAGTCAGGAGCTTGTGAAATGGATATCCTTGAAATATCAACTGGTAACAATGTTTTTTATGAAAGTCACCAGTTCAACAACAAAAAGGAATTTTATCAAACTTATCCAAGACTGGTGATTTTTATGCGTGATATGTTGCGACTTAAGTCAGACGATATTTAGTTAAAAACCAGTATAAATAAATGCTAGCGTTTCTGCTTTTAATTAGTGCTATTCAGCTTTCCTGTGTTAAATTTAGAGCGGGATAGTAACAAAGTTACAAAGCTATAGTTTAGGTTCTATATACCTAACTGGTGCGCCAACCTCTGGTATGAGCGTATACCGCCAAGTACTTTAAACTATATCGTTTGATTAGCTCAGTTGGTAGAGCGATCGACTCATAATCGATGCGTCACAGGTTCAACTCCTGTATCAATCACCCAGGAAGTTAGCTCAATTGGAAGAGCAATCGACTCATAATCGATGTGTTGTAGGTTCAATTCCTATACTTTCACCCAACCCTGTCCGGGTCAAAAGACACTACTCTGCAAAGGTAGCCAATATGGTACGGGAGAAATCCCAAAACGGTTCAAGTCCGTCATTTTCCAAACTCTGCGGTGCAAGTGTTCTGCTGTCGGTCATCATTCGTAAGGGTGATGTTCGGTAGTCACAGTCAAGGAGTAAGCGCAACTGCATTTCTCTCTAATTTGAGTATGTCCCTTTGTTTTCTACATCTAGTTTTACTTCGGGATTCTAGATTAGCAAAGCGAACGGCATATTTGAGCGCGGTTCTTTTTTTCTAGATTGCTATCAAGCAGTCTTTTGAAAAGTAACAGCAATCTTAATCCAGCTTTAGAGAAGCTTTTGCCCACATCTGAACTGTAAACACTTGCACTTGCAGAGTAAAAAAAAATGTAGTATATAGTATTACAAATAGCTTAAACCAATCCTTTAGCCTTTTTTACAAGGTTGCAAACTCCAATACTTAAGCTGTGAGATAGCGATTTAAATCGCAGGTGGTATTTGAATTCAAGTAAGGTTATAAATGTCTTTATCAAATCTTCTTAGTTGGTTGCGATCGCGATCGCCTATATCTAAAATATCACGCAAATTATTTATGCAAATTACTATGTGGCAAACATTTTATATTAAACCTAACGAAATCGGTATCTTATATCACCGCAGTGACTTTAAGAAAATTTTGCAGCCTGGTACGTATACATATTTTGGTCGGCATTGGCAAGTTAAAATTCATGATCTCAATGAACCGGAAGCTGAAATTGAAAACCTAGAATTGTTGTTGCGAAGTCACGAAGCTGAACTGCAAGAACATTTATTGATTATCAGAACCACATTCAACCAAACTGCGTTAGTCCGCTACGGTCAAAATTGGGTAAGCGTTGCACCAAATCAATTGCGAGCTTTTTGGCGTGGTTTTATTGAGGTAGAATGTCATCTCTTCAACTTGGAAGAAAGCTTAGAATTGCCTAGTTCCTTTGTGCCGCAATTGCGCTCAGTTGCCTTGAATGGACTGAAGAAGTTCCAAATCTCCGAATATGAGATTGGTTTACTATATCTGCAAAATAATTTTGTGCGACCTCTAGAACCAGGAGAGTATGCTTTTTGGTCGGTAGATAGAGATGTTACAGTCCAAACTCTCAGCCGAATTATCCCTAACCCAAACTTTCCCCAGGAAGATGTACTCGTTGAAAAACATCCTGATTTTATTGCTGCCTACTGTGAGACAGTGCAATTACTGACTTCGCAAGTTGCAATTGTGCGATATAGAGGTAAAGTTATTTCTATTTTGCCACCCACAAGCCGCAAGTTGTTTTGGCAGGGTGTTGAAGTGGAAATTATTGACATCAGCGCTGATGCTCAGTTACAGTCTACTTTAGTGGCTGAGTTGGTTGAGGGTTCACCAGAAGTTAAATTGCTCAGTCGCAACTGTTTGCATATTTGCCAAGTGCCCGCACAGCATGTTGGATTAGTATACATTAATCAAGAGTTTCAAGGAGAGCGATCGCCAGGAGTACACGCTTGGTGGTTATTTGGACGCTCTTTTCAAACCGAA
Source organism: [Scytonema hofmanni] UTEX 2349 (assembly GCF_000582685.1). Lineage (GTDB taxonomy): Bacteria > Cyanobacteriota > Cyanobacteriia > Cyanobacteriales > Nostocaceae > Hassallia > Hassallia hofmanni. The sequence continues at coordinate 378,212 of NZ_KK073769.1, read as the reverse complement.
ACCATTGACCTGCGACTACAAAATATGGAAGTATCTGGTCAAGACATCCTCTCTAAAGATAAAGTACCTCTGCGGTTGAATTTGACCGCAGGTTTCCGCATCCAAGACCCATTGAGGGCAAAAAACGGGTTATCAGACATTTCTGGCTTCTTATACAAAGAATTACAGTTTGCTTTGCGTGGTGCAGTCGGTGAACGCAACTTAGATACTTTATTAGAAGATAAAGGTGCAATTGATAGAAGTATATCTGAATATATTCGCCAGAAAGCCGCAGACTATGGAATTGAAGTAGATTCTGTAGGTGTCAAAGATATTATTTTACCTGGTGAGATTAAGGCTATTTTGAGCAAAGTAGTCGAAGCAGAAAAAACCGCTCAAGCAAACGTAGTCAGACGTAGAGAAGAAACTGCTGCTACCCGCAGTATGCTAAACACTGCTAAAGTGATGGAAGATAATCCCGTTGCATTGCGTTTAAAGGAACTCGAAGTATTAGAGCGGATTGCAGAGAAGATTGATCGGATTCAAGTTAACGGCAGTTTGGATAGTATTTTAACAGACTTAATTCGGATGAATCCATAGTAATGATGTCTACAACGGGCATACAGGAGTAAAATAGAATCAATTTCCTTTTATCAAAAACGTCATACACTAAAAACACTGCAAAACTATGGCGTACAGCGACTTCACTTTAGAAAAGGTTTCGGCTGTTCTGGGAATCACCACCCAAGAAGCTGATCTGTTTCCCAAGCTTACACCTCTTTCTATACCTTCTTGGTTAAATGAAACTCTCGGAAAGCGAACCCAGTTATCTCTGATTAGTGAAAAGGCTCGGAGCGAGTTTATAATTGTACCGATTTTACTTGCCTGCCGCGATCTTAGCCAAGACAGTTTGGCTATTTTCTCAGGACAAAGACTTGACGTTGATGCTGCACAAGGCTTAATTGGTGAATGTGATTTTATTTTAGCAATAGCTCCATCTGTATTACCCCTGCGATCGCCAATTCTTAGTGTTGTGGAAGCGAAGAAAAATGATGTTGAAGCTGGGTTAGGACAGTGTATCGCACAAATGGTGGCGGCGGATCTATTCAATCGTTCATCTAACCAAGCAGAAATAGGTGTGTATGGATGTGTGACAACAGGAGAAGTCTGGCAGTTTCTTCAACTTTCTCAAAAAGTGGCTTTGCTTGATCGCAAAAGATATTACTTGGATAATGTAGGAGCAATTTTGGCAATTGTGCAGACAATTGTTCAGCAATTCAAAGGAATATTTACCCAAAGGAGTTAAACCCAATATCATCATGATTGATGAGTGTCATCATTGTGCCAGCAATGATGATTTAAATGGTGAGTCTGTAGAATCTACAACCGATACAACACACAGTCATGGGAAACTGCTTCTAGACTAAAACCTTTGTTACCAGATTATTTCTCATTCTCGTGGTAGAGTTATCTAGATAATTTGTTCTTTATTTGAGATGACTAGTCTCCCACATCCAATTCAATATCAAGGCAGTAAGAGAAATCTAGCTTCAGACATTCTCAGATTTTTACCTAACAGATTGGAGAGGCTGGTAGAGCCATTATCAGGAACAGCCGCAATTAGTATCGCTGTTTCTTATAAAGAAATTTCACAAAAATTTTGGATTAATGATCTAAATAAACCTCTAGTTGAGCTACTGGAGATGATTGTAGAAAAACCAGATGAAATAGCAGATGCTTATACCGATATATGGAATGAGCAGCATGATGATTCTGTAGAACACTTTTATCAAACCAGAGAAAGATTCAATAAAACCAACAACCCAAAGCTTTTTCTATACTTGTTGGCTCGATGTGTAAAAGGTGCTGTACGATATAACTCTGAAGGGTTCTTTAATCAAAGCCCTGATAAAAGGCGAAAGGGAACCCAACCTGAGAAGATGAGGAAAAATATAGAAGGAGTTTCTAGGATTCTTAAAGGGAAGTGTATATTTACATACTTGGATTATAAAGATGTTCTAGCTGAAGTTAGAAATAGTGATTTTGTCTATATAGACCCCCCATATCAAGGTGTATGCGGCAATAGAGATTCAAGATATTATTCTGGAATTAATTTTGATGATTTCGTCATAGCTATCAAAGAATTGAATCGCAAGGGAATCATGTTTGCGATTAGTTATGATGGCAAACGAGGAAATAAAACCTTTGGTAAGGAATTACCTGAAGAATTAGGACTAGAAAAAATTGAAATCGAAGTTGGGCGATCGTCTCAAGCAACATTATTAGGTAGACAAGAAATTACAGTAGAGTCTTTGTATTTATCATCAAGTTTATCGCGCGATCGCAATTTAGATTTGGAGAGCTATATTAGCAAGGAACATAAACAGATTACTATGCAGGAACAGCATGGACAGTTCTCAACAGCACCCTGACTTCCCTGATGATTTCGTACAACTTTGTCAGTCAGTAACCGCTAAAAGACCAAAAGCTGTTTTTGATCATATTTTACAATATGGTTTTGTAACAACGGAGGAGTTGAAAGAAAGATATGGCTACAATCATCCTCCCAGAGCGGCTAGAGATGTTAGAGAACATGGAATTCCTCTAGAAACACTCCGCGTTACAGGAACTGATGGAAGGAGAATAGCTGCTTATAAATTTGGAGATATCAGTAAGGCTAGATTTTCTAGCCTATCTGGTAGAACAGGTTTATCTAAGCAGTTGAAGGATGAATTGATCAAGAGATATGGCTGTAAGTGTTTCATCTACTTGGAGAAAGTTGATAAGCGCGAATTACAAATCGATCACCGCGTTCCTTTTGAAATTGACGGAGAGCCAGAGCTATTGGCTGAAAGCTTTATGTTACTTTGTAGTTCAGCTAATCGGGCAAAATCTTGGTCATGTGAGCATTGTGAAAATTGGAAAAGTATAAAAGACAAATCTATTTGCTTATCATGTTACTGGGTGTATCCAGAAAGTTACACCCATGTTGCGATGCAACAAGTTAGGAGGATAGACCTTATGTGGCAAGGGGAGAATATTGAAATTTATGAAAGATTAAAACAACAAGCAGTAAGATTAAACAAAGAAATACCTGAATTTATCAAAGAGATTATTGAACGAGAAATTAGGCAAAGCGGTGACAGCTAATACTATTTTAATTTCCAACTCTCACTAATAGAAAGTAAGATAAATAAAAGCAGAAGGGAAAGAGAAAAAATGCTTATCTAAGCTATACTTTATAGATAAACTCTAATTATGCCGATTCAATGGCATGGAGTCACTACGATGTCAATTAATGAAGTTGAAAACCAGCCAAATAATGATCTAGCTCAACCCGCTACAGAGTTAATAGAAAAACTAGTGAAGGCAAAAGACAAGAAAAAATCTAAAAAATCAAAACGGATTTTTGATGGTAGCACAGAAGCTTTTGCCAAGAAAATTCCCAAAAAGACTTTTGAAACTGAACTAAAGCAACTCCAGATTGAGCTAGTCAAAATGCAATACTGGATTAAGCATGTCGGCTATCGGGTTGTTATTATATTTGAAGGGCGTGATGCTGCCGGCAAAGGAGGAGTAATTAAACGCATTGCCGAGCCACTTAATCCTCGTGGCTGTCGTGTAGTTGCCTTGGGAACTCCCTCCGATCGCGAGAAAACTCAGTGGTATTTTCAGCGTTACGTGCAACATCTTCCCACAGCAGGCGAAATTGTCCTTTTCGATCGCAGTTGGTACAATCGAGCTGGAGTTGAACGGGTGATGGGTTTTTGTACTGAAGCAGAATATGAAGAATTTATGCAATCTTGCCCTGAATTTGAACGAATGTTAGTGCGATCGGGCATTGTTTTAATAAAGTACTGGTTTTCGGTCAGCGATGAAGAACAAGAGAAACGCTTTCTTTCTCGCAGTCACGATCCCGCAAGACGCTGGAAACTCAGCCCAATGGATTTGGAATCACGCGATCGCTGGGTAGAATATTCCAAAGCAAAAGATACCATGTTTGCTTACACAAATATTCCAGAAGCCCCCTGGTTTACAATTGAAGCAGATGATAAAAAACGTGCGCGGCTCAACTGCATTCATCATTTATTGAGCAAAGTTCCTTACGAAGATATGACACCTCCTCCCTTAGAGCTTTCGTCTAGACCGGTGGCAGAGGATTATGTTCGCGCTCCCCGCAATGAGCAGTTCTTTGTCCCTCAAGTATATTAGGGAACATCACGTACAGCAGATTTCAGGTAAATGAAGTACATATATAAAACCTAAAACCCCCTTAGAGACGTAGCACTGCTACGTCTCTACGTGTATTCGATTAAAGCGATCGGGTGCTGTAAAAGTCATCGGTGATGGAAATTGAAAACTACGAAACTAAACATACAGCAGATTGCAGGCAATTGCTCACACAATAAAAGGTTAGTATAATCTTAAACAGTAGCCTTATTTGCGAGAAAAGCGAGTATGCGACAGTCAGCTTCAGACTCTCAACAAAACCTTGCTCAAAAAATTGAAAAGTGGAAAGCTGGGCTGGCTGACTTAGGACGACGAAATCCTCTCATCAAGTTTCGGCAAGATAGTCCTCGAATATTAGAAATTCTGACAGAGGAACCAGATGTTCTCTTCAAAAATCTGACAGAAGAGAAGAAATCGCTTCATTTTCTCATAATTGATAGCGAAGATGAAGATATTACTCAGTTGAAAAAAACTAAAGCATTACCACCAGAAAAAAATCCTCTGGAATTAATTACTCGTCAAAGAGGCAGTGAGCAACTGAAACGACTGAATAAATTGCGTCTGGAAGCACGACGCTCATTTGAAGAACGAGGGGTAAACAGTTTATTTCTAGCGCTGGGAACGTTGACTTGGTATGACAAGGACAAGAATAAGCCAGACGATGTTTTAGTATCACCACTAATTTTAGTACCTGTAGAGTTAATTAAAGAACCTAGACGAGATGTTTATAAAATATCTGTCTTAGATGAAGATGTTGTATTAAATCCAACGCTGACACAAAAGTTAAAGCAAACTTTTGGGATTGAGCTTCCAGAGGGAGAAGCTATACAAACACTAACTTATGACGAAATTCTTGGTGAAATTAGGAAGCTATTAGCAGAACAAAAGACATGGCAAATTAAAGAGAATGTGTTTCTCTCGCTATTTTCTTATGCCAAGGCTGCAATGGTTCGGGACATTATTGAAAATGAAGCTCTAATTTTTAATCACCCAATTTTACAAGCAATTAGTGGTGATTTAACTAATTATCAGTCTAATTATAGAGAACCCGTACCTGCATCTGATCTAGATTCACAAGTTAAACCTGAGCGAATATTTCAAATTCTTGATGCTGACTCCAGCCAACAAGTCGTAATTGAAGCTGCAAAATCTGGTTCTAGCTTTGTGGTTCAAGGTCCACCAGGAACGGGCAAAAGTCAAACTATTGTTAATATGATTGCAGAACTGGTTGGTGATGGCAAATCAGTTTTATTAGTTGCAGAAAAAGAGACAGCACTGAGTGTAGTTTATCAGCGCATGGCTGAATGTGCTTTAGACCATGTGTGTCTTAATCTCCATCATAGTGGAACAACAGATAAACGGGAGCTTGTCAAGAATTTATCGAAAACTATTGAATATATTAAACAAATATACAGCGCAGAAAATAATCATGCTTTCTTTAAGCAGCTTGTTTCTACTCGTCAATCGCTAAAATTATATTTGACAAGTTTACATGCAAAAGAAGAACCTTTAGATAAATCCCCGTTTGAGATATTTGGTGAGCTTTTAAAAAAGGAACGCGAAGCAGTTCCTAACATTAATGTCATATTTTCAAACTTCAGCCAATGGAATGGTAGTAGATTACAACAAGCAAAAGATTTATTAAATCAATTAGCGCAATTTCTGCCTTTTTTTAAGGGAGAGAAAATAACTATTTGGGCAAAAAGTTCCCTAGATTCTTATTCTTATGAGATGGAATTGCAAATTACCGATAAAATAGAGCAATTTCAGCAAGCCATTGTTTTAGTCCAAAAGATTAATCACGAATTACAGGGGATTCTACAAGTTCAATTTTTGTTGAATTTAGAGTCACTAGATAAGTGTTATCCAGCCATAGACTACATACGAAAAGCTCCATTAAATCTGCCAGAAAACTGGACTGGAGTAGATGTATCAATTGCTCAGGATGCTTTCACTATTCTGCAAACAGACGTTCAAGAGATTGAAAAAAATAAGCTTTCGCAAGAAGCTGAAAATTTGCTGGGTCGGCTTTCTTCATTTCTACCATTTTTAAGAGGAGAAAAAACAACTATTTGGGCGCAAAGTACTTTAAACTCTTGCTCTGAGTCGTTAGAACTAGAAATAAAGGATAAAATCAATAAATTTAAACAATCAATTTCTTCGATTCAGACAGCTAGCCAACAAATTCAGAAGATTCAACCCTTATTGAATTTGGAAAATCTAGAAGCTTGCTTTCCCGCTTTTAAACATATATTGAAAGCTCCAGATAATTTACCGGATAATTGGCATGAATTGGATATTTCAACGGTTCAGGATGCTTTCAGTAAGTTGAAACGCAATGTGAAATTTATCGAAGAAAATGAGCCAGTTTTAAAACAAAAATACTATCCGGAATTATTCTCTTCAGAATTACCTGCTTTAGCTAATAGATATCAGAAATATAGTCGCTTTTGGTTGATTAGGATTTTTAATCGCAGATACAGACGCGATATCAAGCTTTTGAAGAAACTAAGCATTAAAAAGGGGCAGGTTTCCCACAACGAATTAAAACGTGATTTGGCACAAGCTGTTGAAGTACAAGCTAGACGAAACGAGCTATATCAAAGCAATTACCGTCAGGTTTTTGGATCTTTATTTAACCCGGAAGTTTCTAATGAGGGAGAATTAAAAGTAATTGAACAAGCTTTAAGTTGGTTGACTGACTTACAAAAGTATTCACTTCCTGCTGAGTCAGTCCAGCGTGTTATAAATTCTCCCTCTAAACGACGTGAACTGGCAGAACTAGTTAAAAAACTTGAATCCCTTCTTGAAGATATTAATGAGGGGATAAATTTCTTATTTTCATACTTTAATGAAAATGATATTATTGGGCAATATCTGCCTCGGAATGAAATTTCATTTACTGAACTGGCAACTTTTTTAGACCAAGCTCAATCCGATTTACCCGACTTCCGCAAATGGTTGACATATAAAGAAATCTATAGGCAACTAGAAAGTTTAGGAGTCCAAGATTTCTTAGATGCTTTGCATGATAACAAACCTAATCCTATTGAGTCTGTGCGAAATAGGCTACGTCATATTGACTACCAACCTCGTCAGGTTTTTGGATCTTTATTTAACCCAGAATTTTCTAGTGAAGCAGAGTTAAAAGAAATTGAACAAGCTTTAAATTGGTTGATTGGCTTACAAAAATATTCGCTTTCTGCTGATTCCGTCCAGCGCGTAATAAATTCTCCTTCTAAACGACGCGAACTGGCTGAATTAGTTAAAAAATATGAGTCAACCCATGACAGTATTAGGCAAGGATTAGATTTCCTTTTATCGCACTTTGATGAAAGTGACATCACAAATTCTTACCTACCTCGTAATCAAATTACTTTTGTCGAACTAGAAAGCTTCTTAAGCTTGGCTCAATCGGAACTGACTTACTTCCAAGAATGGTTGACCTATAAAGAAACTTACCATAAACTCGAAAATCTGGGTAATAATAAGTTTTTAGATGCTTTACGTGATAATCAAATTCAACCAGAGCAATGGTTTTCAGTTCTAGAAAAGCGAATTTATCAAATATGCCTTGATGCTATTCTTGTCAGAAAACCTGAGTTGAAGAATTTTAACTTTGAAGTACACGAACGGCAAATCAAAGAGTTTGCTAAACTCGATTATAATCAACTAGATGCTGCGAGAGAACGTCTAAAACAGCTTCATGTGCAACGCTGGCAAAACTGGGAAAAGACTTCACTTGCTCTAGCTGAAATACCAAATTTGAAAAGAGAAGCGAATAAGAAAAGCCGACATTTACCCATCCGTAAACTCCTCAACGACACACAAAAGGGAATACCAAATCTCGTCAAAGCTTTAAAGCCTTGCTGGATGATGAGTCCACTTTCGGTTACTCAATATATAAATCCAAATGTAGTTCATTTTGATGTTCTCATTTTTGATGAAGCATCCCAGCTTCGCACAGAAGATGTTGTTCCTGCGATTATCCGTTCTAATCAAGTTATTGTAATTGGGGATAATAAACAGCTTCCCCCCACATCATTCTTTGCAACCGGAGACAGTCAAGAAGATATCGATAATCAAGATGATGCAAGCTATGAAAGCGTTTTGGATGAATGTTCAAATTTTATGTTTGGACGCACGCTAAAATGGCATTATCGCAGTCAGGATGAGGGTTTAATTGCTTTCTCCAACCATCATTTTTATGACTCTCAGTTAGTTACATTTCCAAACCCAGTTCAAAACCCAGATTTGGGAGTATGGTTTAAGTATGTTCCTGATGGCGTTTACGATCGCGGTAAACGCAAAGATAATCGACGCGAAGCTCAAGTGGTTGCTCAGTTGGCATTGGAGCATTTTCAACGGTTTCCCGAACAATCTCTTGGTATTATTGCCTTTAGCGAAGCCCAAGCAGACGCGATTCGGGAACAAATTGAGATTTTGGGGAAAGAATATTCCGATCTAGAAACGCTTTGCAGGGATAACTCACCGCAGTTTTTTCTCAAAGCCTTGGAAAACGTTCAGGGTGATGAGCGAGATGCTATCATACTCAGTGTTGGCTATGCTCGTGATGATCAAGGCAAGCTTTATCTCAACTTTGGTCCCCTGAATAAGCAAGGTGGAGAACGACGGCTCAATGTAGCTGTCACACGGGCAAAAAGCAAAATTACACTCGTTTCTTCCATTGTGGCTGGTGACATCGACAAAACGCGCGCCGAAAGCAAAGGTGTAAAATTACTACATGATTACTTAGAATACGCAGCGAGTGGTGGAGAAAGACTGCAAGGCAACTCTTATACAGATGCACTTAAATTTGACTCGCCATTTGAAGAAGATGTTTATCATGCTTTAGTCCAGCAGGGATACACTATTCGCACCCAAGTTGGATGTTCAGGATACCGCATTGACCTTGGTGTAGTCAATAATAATCGCCCTGGTGAGTTTTTACTGGGGATTGAGTGCGATGGTGCATCTTACCATAGTTCACCTACTGCCAGAGATCGCGATCGCCTCAGACAACAGGTGCTTGAAAGGCTAGGTTGGAAAATTCACCGCATCTGGTCAACAGACTGGTTTCGTAACAAACCTGTTCAAGTTCGTCTGTTGATAGAAAAAATCAAACAACTACAACAAATGAATAGCTAAATTGAAATCTTTTTTAAACTTAGTCAACGTAAAGTCACTATAAGCCATTTGCATTGCCTCACTCTTATTTGCTCTCATTTGGTTCATTGTTTATGCTTACAGGTGCAAGATATAAGTTCCCTACGGGTACACACTTTGTAGGTCAAATGCGTGTATAAAATGAAGTTATTTTAAATTTAGTAACAGGCGATCGCTATATTTAGTTTACATTTGTGAAAGCAGGAGAAATAAAAAAATCCTTCGTTTTCTAATATTGATTAATTCAGTTAGGGCGATCGCATTCACGCGAAAGCACTTTATACTTAGTTTTGATTGGCTCCAAAGACAGTTACAAATGCGCGCAAATTCTATGACAAGAAAAGTACTAACTGGATTAAAGTCAGACGTTTACGAACATCCTTTCGATCGCAAAGCGCTGGCATCTTTGGAGAAAATGCCCGGAGTGTCTTTGCTGATGAAAAAAGTCAACGAGTATGGCATCGATCGCTTGCTTAGACTTCGATGCTTAGGTGCTGATTTTCGAGTCACATCCAAGAACTTTCCGGTGTTGCATTTATCGTTGGTAGAAGCTTGCCGCGTTTTGGACGCACCTTTACCGGAACTGTATCTGTTTCGCGGTACGGGACATATCCGCACTATCACAATTGGGGTGGAAAGTCCGATTGTCAACATCAATTTAGAAACATACGAATGGCTCTCACCAGAGGAACTAGTATATGTCATGGGGCATGAAATTGCTCACATCAAGAGCCAGCACATGCTTTATCATCAAATGGCGTTAGTGATGCCAACTATAAAAGGCTTAATCAATTCTGCCACATTAGGCTTGGGTGGCTTGGCAGCCAGTGGGATGGAAGTTGCATTCTGGAATTGGTTGATGATGGCAAGGTTTACCTCGGATCGAGCGGGGTTACTGGCTTGTCAGGATGTAAATATAGCTATAACTACATTGATGAAACTGGGGGGACTCCCAAACGAACATTTGACACCAGTGGTGATTTCAGAATTTCTCAATCAGGTAGAGGAATTTACAAGCAAGGAGTTGGATAATCCAGATAAACTCATGAAACTGCTTAGTTTTAGCGAATCGAATAGTTCCTGGATCATTCTCCGCGCAGCTGAACTATTGAAATGGGTTAATTCCGGTGAGTACGAAGCGGTGAAAAGCCAGCCTAACCTAAAGAAATTAGAAATTAACCAGTCAGAGACAGACGATCAATTAGAGAAAGAAGATCAATTAGAAAAAGAAGATAAAGCCGAAAGCGAGAAAGATTGGAATTTCTTGACGAATTGGTAAATAAAGTAAGTGGCGATCGCACCGGGTAAACTTAGCCGTTAAAGTGTATTTAAGTTAGACAGACTTATTTATGCTCAAGCGCGATCGCTTAACTTCTAACTTCACCCAGTATAAATATGCAGTGGCGTGTTGTCGAGTTGGGGCGATCGCACTATCTCATAAATTAGTTTTATTAACGCGCAATCATCCGGATTTCAGTAAAGTACCCGGATTGTTAATAGAGGTAGTAACAGTTTAATGCACAAGAAGTAGCCCGTCGCAGACATCGCCTAGTTTCTTGTCGAGTGAGAGCGATCGCAACAACAGTCTACTTCTTTTACTGCGATCGCGCTTTCTCGTAAATTAGTTTTATTAACGCGCAATCATCGGGATTTCAGTAAAGTACCCGGATTGTTAATTGAGAATTGGACAGTTTAATGCACAAGAAGTAGCCCGTCGCAGACATCGCCTAGTTTATTGTCGAGTGAAAGCGATCGCGCTTTTCCTATTACTCAGAGGAAGGCATCCACGCGCCTTACACAGAATTTTTATGCAGTATGAGATATGGTAATGATATAGAATTAAAACTGTTGTTGTCATTATGTAATATGTTGAAAACTCTGTGGGCTACTGTTCGTCAAGGAAAAATTGAATTACTTGACTCAGAGGAACTTCCTGAAGGTACCAGGGTTTTAGTGACACTTCTCCCCGATGAGCAGGCTGACTTCTGGCTTCAGACAAGTCAGGTGTCACTCAACACAATTTGGGACAACACAGAGGATGATGTTTATGCCCAGCTACTCCAAAAATGACATCATCTTGGTTCGGTATCCTTTTTCAGATTTATCTGGCTCAAAAGTTAGACCGGCAGTTGTTGTGAGTGCGCCGCATGTTTCTCAAGATGTCTTTATTGTACCGCTAACCAGCAAAACTACATCCTTACTTGTTGGTGAATTCGTGCTGTCAGATTGGTCAGGAGCCGGATTAAATGTTGAGACAGCAGTAAAACGGGGTTTATACACAGTACAGCAGAGTTTGGTCGTTGCGATTATAGGTAAGTTGACTGACTCCGACATTGAGCAAGTACAACGATCTCTGCGTACATGGCTGGGGTTGTGACACAACATAACATCGTATAGTTGTTTATCTAGCAAAAGCGATCGCAACAACACTCTACTTTTTTACTGAACATGAGTACGTTTATCCAGATGCAAGCCGTCATAGAAGCGCCTTACTATGAAGGTGAGTTTCTTTGTCCTTGGGAAGTTCCAGAGGTTAGACCCTTTTCATTGATCCGTTTATGGGGAGAAATGACCTACCCAGAAATCGGATTGGTTTTTGCACAATTAGCTCAGTACAACCAAATAGAACTTTCAAGCGATAAACAAGTAGTCCTAAAACAAATCCTCAAAGCGAAAAGTTTGGTGCTACCGGGTGGGATCCAAGTAGTCTGCACCGGGCAGGATACTATTTCCCCAAGCTGTTGTTGCGGACTCGAAACGTGGCGAGAATGGATAGATTTTCTGAAAACAGGTCAGTCACCCTGGTTAGGACACGATCCAAGTCCGTGGGTTGAGGGGTTAGGTGATGTTGTTCGTATTTGGTCAGATGGTGGGATAGAACCAGCGAGTAGTGCCTCTCATATTGATGTTTCGCGCTCTCAGTTCGAGAAAGCACTGACACTTGTAGAACATGATCTTCAGGGGTTTCTGTTTTGCATTGAGAGTTGGACACAAGAAATTGGTTTTGTAGAGTCAGGCAAGTTATTTCAGAAATTTGAGGAGTGTTTTAACGTTAGGAGGAGACATACAAAGTGATAGTCGATGCGAACCGTCTCAGGGTGAAGATTATGAAAAGAGAATGGCAGCAGCACTGCGAATCTATGCAGAAGCTCACCAAATGGGGCAAAAGTAACAAGTTACATATTGTTTGTTCGTCGCTAAATCACCGGGGCCACCATCGACACAACCAGCAAATTGTTGAGCTGCTGCCAAAAATGAAATAGGCTCAATTTGTTCAATGTTTGTGTTTTGTTGTGCTATTTGACTTTGCAGAAACTCAATAAAATTTAAGACCTCTTGTTGCTTCTCTGGTGGGAGCGATCGCATTTTTTCAGTGGCAGCTTGTATAATACTCAAGAAAACCTCCAGACGTTATTCATTCGTCTTTTCTGCATCCAATTGCTTCAGTCTAGCAGGCTAACACTTTGTAGATCAAATGCGCCTTTGCGCGAAACAAAAAAGATTTGGGCAATTAATCTAAAAAAACGTCATTAAAAATAGTCTTTTATTTGACAGTTTTTCTTGAAGCAAAATGCAATCAAAATCTAAAAACCATACTCCATAAGAGTTATACTGTCTAAAGCATCAAAACAGATTGTTCCTACATAACCCTGCAACTCGCATTTAGGCTAGAAATAGGCTCTTTTTCCTCCCGCCGCCAAAAAACCTTGCATTATATCGATTGTAAGAGCGTTTGCGTAGCATTGCCGAAGGCATCGCTAGGTTCGGAGTAATCCCAAGAGTGCATTTGACGGAAAGGAAGACCCATCTTTTGGAAAACATACTTCTCTTTCACACCAGAAGCTACGAGGTCAGGCTTCAGTGCTTTGATAAACTCCTCGAATTCGTAAGCGGTAACGTCGTCATAAACGATAGTGCCGTTTTCGATGTAGTGAGTGGTACGTTTGTAATCGTCATTATGAGCGAACTCATAACCTGTACCAATCATCTTCATACCCAAGTCTAGGAAAGCTGGGACAACGTGGCGAGGACGTAGACCACCAACCATGATAGCAACAGTCTTGCCTTCCAAACCTGGACGATACTTAGCAATTACCGCATCCATTGTTGGCTGATATTTGGCAATTACCTTCTCAGCATTTGCTTGGATTGTCTCGTCAAATTTAGAAGCGATTTCCCGTAAAGATTCAGCAATCTTGGTAGGACCAAAGAAGTTGTATTCCAACCAGGGAATACCATAAGCTTCTTCCATGTGACGGCTGATGTAGTTCATCGAACGGTAGCAGTGAATCAAGTTCATCTTCACGTTCGGTGTCATCATCATTTCATTGATGGTGCCATCACCCGACCATTGAGCGACTACGCGCAAGCCGATTTCTTCTAACAAAATGCGGCTAGCCCAAGCATCACCACCGATGTTATAGTCACCAATAATTGCTACATCGTAGGGAGTACCCTCGAATTGTAGTTTGCCATCTTTCTTCTCTTTGTCTGCTCTGGTGAAAACCCAGTCACGAACCATGTCGTTAGCAATGTGGTGTCCCAAAGACTGAGAAACACCCCGGAAGCCTTCGCAACGCACGGGAACTACAGGCTTTTCAATTGCTTTTGCTGCTTTTTTAGCAACAGCTTCAATGTCATCCCCAATTAGACCGATGGGACATTCAGATTGAATGGAAACACCACGGTTGAGAGGGAAAAGTACATCGAGTTCTTCGATTAGCTTGAAGAGTTTTTTGTCACCACCGAAAACGATATCTCTTTCTTGGAAGTCCGAGGTGAAGTTCATGGTGCCAAAGCTGTCTATACCTGTGGTGCCGATGTAGTAGTTACGACGACCAGACCAAGACCAGTAACCACAACCTACAGGACCGTGGCTGATGTGGATCATGTCTTTGATGGGACCCCAAACCACACCCTTAGAACCTGCATAAGCACAACCACGAGCGGTCATTACACCAGGAAGAGATTTGATGTTAGACTTAACGCCGCAGTCAGCTTTGCCTTCTTCAAATACGTTTAAGTGCTTTTCCCGTTTTTTCTTCGCTTTGTCGGGGTAAGCTTCGAGAACTTCTTTAATTAGTTCTTTTCTTTCTTCGATGATGTTCTTGTTTTCTGGAGGTGTCATATTCTGCCTCAGTAGGTCTTAAGGATCTGGGAATAGGGAAGGGAAGGGCACATTTTATTGCTGATCTTCCCTCTGGGGTTGGGGACTTGTAGTCCCCGAAGGGGTAGAAGGAGGGGAGAAAGTAAAAGGGAAATTATGCAATTTACTCCTTTTTTCTTTTTCCTTTTAAACGGACTTATACTACAGGAGCTTCGACAGCACTCTTACCAACCATCTTCTCTGTGTTTTCGTCGCTTTCGAGAACACCAAATTCAATCAACAATTCTTCTAGCTCTTCCATTTCGATGGGTGTGGGGATAGCTAGATTTTTGTTTTCGATGATCTTGGTAGCTAATGCACGATATTCTTGACTTTGATTGCTGTCAGGTGCGTACTCGTTGACAGTCATCCGACGCAATTCTGCGTGTTGAACGATGTTGTCGCGAGGTACATAGTGAATCATTTGGGTGTTCAAGCGTTTTGCCAGGGTTTCGATTAGTTCGATTTCCCGGTCAACGTTACGGCTGTTACAAATCAATCCACCCAAGCGCACACCACCAGTGTGAGCATATTTCAAAACACCGCGAGCGATGTTGTTAGCTGCATACATCGCCATCATTTCACCAGATGTAACGATGTAGATTTCTTGTGCTTTGCCTTCACGGATAGGCATAGCGAAACCGCCACATACAACGTCACCTAATACGTCGTAAGATACGAAGTCAACGTCTTGGTAAGCACCGTTTTCTTCTAAGAAGTTAATAGCGGTGATGATACCACGACCGGCGCAACCTACACCGGGTTCTGGACCACCAGATTCTACGCAACGAACGTTGCGGAAGCCGGTGAGCATGACTTCATGCAGTTCTATATCTTCAACAGCACCACGTTCAGCAGCCAATTGAAGAACGCTTGTTTGAGCTTTGCTGTGCAGCATCAAACGGGTGGAGTCAGCTTTGGGGTCGCAACCCACAATCAAAATGCGCTGACCCATTTCTGCCATAGCTGCAAGGGTATTTTGAGAGGTGGTAGATTTACCAATACCGCCTTTACCGTAGAAAGCTATCTGTCTAATTTTTTCATCAACGGACATGATTGTTTTGCTCCTGCAATTGGTTGATTAATGGTTAATGGGTATGCAGCGTTTGTGTGATGGGTTCACGCCCGATTTACAGCGCTGACCGCGAGAAGAACGTGCCTGGAGGCGATCGCTCTCCCAAAATTATTGAAAGCATCATCGTTTCCTCGTTAAATTTGTTTTCTTTTAGTTTTATGATTATTTTTTATCACTGGTCATTAGTTTTAACTAATGACCAATGAGCCTAAGAATTAGGCACTTTACAAATACGTCATAATTTGTTTCAGTGCTTAATAAGAAGTAGAACTTGACCCGCGCTTTGCCCCAATTCAAAATTCAAAATTACAATCTTCTTTGGGAATGAGCGAATTTTGAGTTGGTAGCAGGGACTATTTGTTTAAAATAGCACCCTTCAATTTTTCAACACGAGCAACTGCGGCGTTTGTGTCTTCAGCTGAAGCACCACCTACAGCCATTGAATCTTTCAAATGCTTAACGATCGCATCGAAGTGTGGCTGCTGTAGATTCATACCCGCGTGGGTTGCTTCCATTGCGCGTCCCTTGTATTCGTTGGGACCTTCAAAAATTTGAGCGAAGAAAGCAACTTGATGCTGACGTTGCTTTTCCATGTCTGTTTTAGCAAAAAACGGTTGGAGGGTGTTATCTGCTAAAATACGTTTGTGGAAATCCTGGACTACTTTATCCAGAGTTGGTTTTCCGCCAAGTTTATCGTACAACTTGTCCATATCTTTCTCCTTTGAAGCGAGTTGGATGACTAATATGTGGTGTTGCTGTCTTTTGTCAGTAGGACGGAAAGATCGCAAGTTATTTGGGTCAAATCCTACTTTCTCTACTTGGCTGATACTATGACGTATTTGTAGAGTACTTAAACCTTAGAACAATGGCTCAACTGCTTCGACGACTATGCTTTGAGAAATGCGATCGCGCAATCTCGCTTCAATCGCAATTTTCAAGGTTGCAGTACTACTAGAACAAGAACCACATGCACCTTGGAGTAGAACCTTAACGCGATCGCCTTCGACATCGTACAATTCGACATCTCCACCATCGGCTAGCAATACAGGTCTAACTTCTTCATCCAGCACTTTTTGAATGAGTGCGATTTTTTGGACGGTCGTCAACGGTCTAATTTCTGTAGCAACCCCGCCCTTATTACTTGCAGGAGCGGCGATTGGCAGTGCAGATTCCCTTTGCACTTCTTTAATTATATCATCAATAGTCGCTAAACAAGAACCGCATCCGCCACCAGCTTTAACGTAATTTGTTACTTCCTCTGCGGTGATAAGACTATTCTCTCTGATTACGCGGCGAATCTTTGTATCGCTGATGCCAAAACAAGTACAAATTAGCGCACCTTCATCATCATCGTCATGAACTTCGCGCTCAATGCCTCGATAATTAAAGATAGCAGCTTCTAAAGCTTCTTGTCCCATTACCGAACAATGCATTTTGGCTTCAGGAAGTCCACCTAAATAATTAGCGATATCTTTGTTTGTGACTTCGAGCGCTTCATCAAGAGTTAAACCTTTAACTAATTCAGTCAAAGCACTACTTGAAGCGATCGCACTCGTACAACCAAAGGTTTGAAAGCGTGCATCAAGAATCTTGTCTGTATCAACTTGAACTTTTAGATGCAATCTTAAAGCATCACCGCAAGCAATACTACCGACTTCACCAGTAGCAACCTTAACATTTTGTTCAGCAGTTTCTTCTATTTCACCCTGATTTTTGGGATTGTAGAAGAGTTCTAATACTTTGTCTGTATATTCCCACATAAGTTGATTTTAGATTTTCGATTAGGGCATTGGGAATTGGGCATTGGGCAATTTGAGGAGGGGGAAAGGGGAGGCAGTGCGTTGCGCGGGTTCCCCGCGTTGTAGCAACTGCCGTGAAAGGGAAAGGGGGAAAAAAATATTCCCGGAGTAATTTAAATAACTCTTTATTTCCATACCTTTACCCTTTACCCTTTAACCTTTTCCCCTCTTCAAATCCCCCTAGCGATGAGCGAGTGTTTGCTCTTGTGCTTGCAACCAACCTGCTTGATCGTTTTTGAAGGGTGACATATCGCGCAGACGTTGGATAATATCGGGCATTACCGCGATAACTTGGTCAATTTCAGCTTCTGTTGTGTAGCGACAGAGGCTGAAGCGGATTGAGCCGTGTAAAATCGTGTAGGGTAAGCCCATTGCTCGCAGAACGTGAGACGGTTCGAGAGAACCAGAACTACAAGCAGAACCGGAAGATGCACAAATACCGTGTTGGTTTAAGTAAAGGAGAATTGCTTCACCTTCGATATATTTGAAGCCGATGTTGGTAGTGTTGGGTAATCTCTGCGTTGTATCGCCGTTCACTTCACAATCGGGGATTTTGCTGAGTATGGCTTGTTCGAGGCGATCGCGCAATTTTCTTTCTCGC
Organism: [Scytonema hofmanni] UTEX 2349; assembly: GCF_000582685.1. Lineage (GTDB taxonomy): Bacteria > Cyanobacteriota > Cyanobacteriia > Cyanobacteriales > Nostocaceae > Hassallia > Hassallia hofmanni. Next base: position 360,216 of record NZ_KK073769.1, on the reverse strand, counting down.
TTTGTCGCTTCTTCTAAGTGTAACATTTCCAATTCCGCAGCTTTGCCCAAGGCGATAATTCCGGGAACGTTTTCTGTTCCTGAACGGCGTCCGCGTTCTTGTTGTCCACCAATTAGGAAGGGACGGAATCTTACACCGCGTTTCACATACAGAACACCAACTCCTTTTGGTGCGTGTATTTTATGACCGGACATCGTAAGCATATCGATGGTGCTGGTCTTCATATTTAGCGGGATTTTACCAACCGCTTGCACCGCATCTACATGAAATATAGCACCATACTCTTTGACGCGCAACCCAATTTGCTCAATTGGGAAAATTACACCGGTTTCGTTATTGGCATACATAATCGTCACCAAAGCGGTGTTACCAGTCAGGGAAGCTTCTAGTTCATCTAGATCCAATTGTCCCTTACCATTCACCGACAAATAGGTAACGGTGTAACCTTGAGTTTCCAGTTGTTTGCAGACATTCAGCACTGCTGGATGTTCAACTTGGGTGGTAATGATGTGACGCTTTTCGGGTTGCGCTAACAATGCAGCGCGAATGGCAGCGTTATCACCTTCTGTACCGCAACTGGTGAAGATGATTTCTGAGTCATCACATCCTAGTAAGGCTGCAACTTGTTGACGCGCTTGCTTTACCGCTTTACCAACTTGCCCACCAAAGGTGTGCATACTCGAAGGATTACCGTAAAAATCTGTCATGTAAGGCATCATTGCCTCTACTACTTCTGGATCTACTTTGGTTGTGGCGTTGTTATCCAGATAAATGCAGTTCTTTTGCATTGCTTTTTACTTAATTTAAGAATAGCGCAAATTTGTCTTTATATTGAAAGTTTTTAGAGGTGTAGCAATCTTATTTGCAATTATGTAAGAAAACGAACCGCAGAGGGCGCAGAGGAGGAGGAGAAAGAGTTATTCGGATTGGTAGTGTATGAAGTGTAATAGGAGCAAAAAGGATGCGTTATCACTTTTGACACTTCATACAATGAGTCATTTATTGGCTTCAATTTTAGTTATTTGCTGTTGATTTTTTGCAATTGCTCGGCGTATTTTTGGGAATAACAGTTAAACCAAGTTTCCCAATAATCTGGTTCTTTTTTGAGATTTTTCACTATATTGTTGTAAGTGTCAAACCATGATTCCCAGTAATCGTTTGGCTGTTTAACGCAGCCGTTACAAGTGGGACAACCGGCTTTACATTGAGGCACGCTATAAACACTATCAACGCAGTTTGTACAAAGGTCGGGGTCAATCCAGTGGTTTCCGTCAATTATTTTAATTGCGCCAACTGGACATACAGATGCACACAGTTTGCAGGAAATACATTGGCTGGTAATTTTGTAAGCCATGATTATTCTCCTTATAAATTAGGGGAATAGTGGTAGTTAGTAGTTAGTAGTGAGCGGTTTACCGCTCGTCGGTGAGGATTTTAACGGCTTAAGCCGTTACTACGTTAAGGAGGGTTTATTTATGCTCATCTACTTAACTACTAACTACTAACTACTAACTATTGCTTATTCCATTGTTGGTAAAATTCTAATGCAACTTTTTCGATGACGTCGTAGCTTTCAACAGTCTGTATTCCAACTTCTTGTAATTTTGTTTTTGGACATTCGCCAATTTTGGAGACTAAAACCGCTTTGCAATCTGCGATCGCTTCTATAATTTTTTCTAGTGTGGCTTCTTCTCCATATCCACCTTGGCAGAAGTGGTCGATTTTGCGATGACTCACAAAGCGAGCTTCGTTGCCATCCACTTCATAAATTTGGAATTCTTTCGCATGACCGAAGTGTTGATTTACCAATCCGCTACCTTTGGTTGCAACTGCAACTAAGATTTTGGGACTATTTTGTACAGACGCGATTAATCGCGTCTCTACTTTGGCTTTTTCTTTAGCTGCTTTGATTTCTTGTTGGAATTTCTCAATTCCTTCGTGGACTTCTTGACGTTTAGCCAAGTCGTATTCGGGTGTTATTTCCAAGATTTTATCTTTGGTAAATTCTTGGCTGCGGTCTTCTCCTAATAATCCTACCGCATCTGCACGACATTGACGACAATGGCGCATCATTTTCATGTTGCCGGAGCAATCATCTTGAACTGCTTTGAGTTCTTTCGGTGTAGGACCACGCTGTCCGGTTAAGCCGAAGTGGGTACCGTGTTCTGGTGCAGAAATCAACGGCATAATGTTATGCAAGAATGCACCTTTGGAGCGAATGACTTTATTTACTTCTACTAAATGTTCGTCGTTAATTCCGGGAATCATCACCGAGTTGACTTTGCATAAGATGTCAGCTTCTTTCAAAGCTTGGAGTCCTTCCATCTGCTTTTCGTGCAGAATCTTGACTCCTTCAATACCTCTGTAACGCTTGCGGTTGTAGTGAACCCAAGGATAAATCTTGACCCCGATTTCTGGGTCTACCATGTTGATGGTGATGGTGACGTGATCGATATTAAGTTGTTTAATGCGATCGACATATTCGGGAAGCATCAATCCGTTTGTTGACAGACAAAGCTTAATATCTGGTGCTTGTTCGGCAATCAACTCAAAGGTGCGGAAGGTCTTTTCTGGATTCGCTAGTGGATCTCCAGGACCTGCAATTCCCACAACTGTCATTTGGGGAATCTTGCCTGCAATCACCAATGCTTTGTGCGCTGCTTCTTCGGGAGTTAGCAATTCGCTAACTACTCCAGGACGACTTTCGTTCGCGCAGTCATATTTCCGGTTGCAATAGTTGCATTGAATGTTACAAGCTGGCGCAACTGCAACGTGCAACCTAGCGTAGTGATGATGTGCGTCTTCACTATAACAAGGATGTTTGGCGATGCGCTCTTTGGTCTTTTCGTCCATTTCGACGACGTGGCTAGTATCGCTCTTACGTCCGCAACCACCGGATTTTGCTTTGGTTGGTTCTGTGACGGTGGTGTTGATAACTTCTGTAGACGGTAGTGTCATTGAATCTCGCAAAAATCGGTGGACTGTGGCTGCCACTGTGGGAAATGGAAGTACTACCTGTAGAATTGAAGTCGCGTCTACACTCACTTTGTCTGACGGATGCAGGTTGTAAAACCCTGGTTTGCGACTGGTGTGTGTCAACGTTTGAATCGTGGTGTGTACAGCCGCGACTTCTATTTACAGGATATGATGCTATCTCATCCCTCCACTCACTAATCGCTCTTCTATCTGGGAGGAAAATAAGCTGTTGTCGTTATCAGAGCGCTTAGTGATTGGCGATATAAGATTTATATCAGTCGTTCACTAAGTCGTTGAAGCGATCGCTCTGGATAGAATTTATTGAATTAGTTAAGCTTGTACTCAAAAGATGAAACCCACTTTCTATTTGAGTTTCAAGAATTAAAAAATATTTTTTTGGGTAGGGGTACTAGTATTTTCTGATAGGGGTACTAGTATTTAAGGAGGAGGGTGCAGGGGTTTGATGTACTCAACTCTAATCCAATGCTCATAAGAATTAAAGCAGAATTTTAGCTTTTTTTTATCTCTCTTAGGTTGTACTCAAGCTACCCTTAAATGCATCAACAAATACCATTTGTGACGGATTTAAAGGGCGAAAATCCGGAGTAGGCTTATATAGACTACTCCAGAAAATTGCGAAATCAATTCTGTATACAACATATCATTTTTTTCAGGGAAAAAATGCCGTTTATTTTTTTTTAATATTTTGGTGAATGTTAATGAGATTAAGTTGCACATAAAAGTGGGTTTTGATGGCGCAAACCCGCTTGTATGGGGAGATGCAGCGATGCGGATATTTTGCAAATTAAGGGCGATCGCGCTACAAGTTTTGTAATAATCGCCTTGCAGATGATACCTTACCAGATAAAATCTGTAGTGTTCCGCGAATGTTGTAAAAGTTATCCTAGTCATAACCTACGTTAAATAACCAAACCAATGTTGCAATCAGTAGAAGGTATTTATCAAAACGGCAAAGTTGAGTTACTCCAACTTCCCACAGATGTTGATGAAGCACGAGTAATTGTTACTTTTGTTCCTAAATCTGGTTCTTTTGATTTGCCATCTCGCGGTATAAATCAGGAACAAGCTGCTAATCTACAAGCTAGGCTACAAAGTTTTGCCCAAGATTGGGATAGTCCTGATATGGCAGCTTACGATGTCAACGATCCGCTAAGAAAAGAGGAAATAGGTAACTTTGTCGCGGGAAGGGAGTAGTTCAAAGAAAAATTAAAGTAGTTAAAAAGGAAATTATGAAAGCGATCGCTATTCGTGGTTACGGTTCGGCTGATGTGTTGCAGTATGAGGATTTACCTACACCGAAAATAAAATCAGATCAGTTGCTGGTCAAGGTTCACGCTGCTAGCGTTAATCCGGTTGATTGGAAAATCCGTCAAGGAATGTTGCAATTGATTACAGGTTATGCATTCCCGAAGATTTTGGGGTTTGATTTGTCCGGTGAAGTGGTAGAGGTTGGCTCTGATGTGACGCTCTTCAAACCGGGAGACTTGATTTATGCTTGTTTAAGTGTTGCTTTTGGGGGAGCTTATGCAGAATATGCTGCTGTTCCTGAAAAAGTTGCGGCAATGAAACCGGCGAATATGACCTTTGAAGAAGCAGCTTCTTTGCCTGTAGCTGCGGGTACTTCGTTGCAAGCTTTGCGAGATTTGGGAAACATTCAACCATTACAAAGCGTCTTGGTGAATGGTGCTTCCGGTGGTGTGGGCATTTTTGCGGTGCAACTTGCGAAGATTTTTGGGGCTGAAGTGACGGCTGTTTGCAGTAGCAAAAACTTTGATTTGGTGAAGTCTTTGGGAGCCGATCGCTTGATTGATTACAAACAACAAAATTTCACTCAAGATGCTGCACGGTATGACATTATCTTTGATGCGGTGGCGAAAGAATCCTTTTCTAGCTGTAAAGAAGTTCTTAAACCTAACGGTATTTACATAACTACATTACCAAGTCCTGATACTTTTGTGCAAGGTGCTTTGACTGCGCTGATTCCTGGTAAAAAAGCCAAATTCATTCTTTTTAATTGCAACACTGAAGACTTGACTTATCTTAAGGATTTAATTGAAGCTGGCAAAATGCGAACAGTAATTGATCGCACATTTCCTTTAAATGAATTAGCAGCAGCGCATACATACAGCGAAAGTGAGCGCACGGTCGGGAAAATTGCGATCGCGATCGCTTAGAAATATGAATTTAATAAAAGAGAGACGTAGCATTGCTACGTCTCTACAAGGGTTGCGGACAACGCATAGTTTATTTTCACTTTCTATTTCTAATACAAAACCTCACCCCGATAAAGCTGTGCTTTATCTCCCCTCTCCTTGCTAAGGAGAGGGGGTAGGGGGTGAGGTAGAAAAGCAGGAAATGGCATTATTAATTTTCGTTCCTTAGACGAGGGGGAAACAAGGAGACAAGGAGAATAATTCTTCTTTCTCCCCTCCCTCCTTCAGCAGATGCAGCGATGAGATTTTAAATGGTATTTGTACATACAGACAAGAGAAGCCTAAAAAAAAATAAAGAAATTCGTTTTTTCCTGACTTGAATAATAGGATATATTTAGTAACTCGATATACAGAAGTTTTATTTTTAAGTTGAATACTTCATCTTTAAGTGAAGATGAGTACAAGTTAAGTTTTAAGAAAATATTTTGCAGAAATGCTTACTCAGCCTTACATTAAAGAAGCTGAAGGTTGAGTGCAGAAATACTTACTCCCCTACCCCGAAATACTAGTACCCTATCCTAAAAATACTAGCACCCCTACCCCCAAGGAAATTTTAAATTTCCCTTAAATCGTGGTTTGGGGTTATGAGTACAACCTTAATCAATTCAATAAAATCAAATATGCATCGGATGGACTGCCCTATTCAGAGTCGCCTGCTATAAGCATAAAAACAGCACACGGCTCTTTTACTCAGGCTTAGATGATGCAACGTCTCGACGACAGTATTAAAAATTCACCCACGCCGGATTATACGAATACCGACTTGCTGAAAAATCTGCTTTATAGAGCTTTTTTTGAGCAGATTTCGAGTGATTTTCGCATTATCTTTGAGCGCGATCCGGCGGCACGTAATTGGCTAGAAGTGCTGTTTTGCTACCCAGGATTACATGCACTTTGTTTGCATCGTCTTGCTCACTGGTTGCACTGCCGGGGAGTAAGTTTCATTCCGCGTTTGATTTCACATTTTGGGCGGTTTTTCACAGGAATTGAAATTCACCCAGGTGCAAAGATTGGTAAAGGTGTATTTATCGACCACGGTATGGGCGTTGTCATTGGTGAAACTGCCATTGTGGGAGATTATACGCTAATTTACCAAGATGTGACTCTGGGCGGAACTGGAAAAGAAGAAGGTAAACGTCATCCCACTTTAGGCAAAAACGTTGTGGTGGGAGCCGGTGCGAAAATTTTAGGCAATATTCAAATTGGCGATCGCGTTCGTGTCGGCGCCGGTTCAGTTGTTTTACGCGATGTCTCCTCAGATTCTACCGTCGTGGGAATTCCCGGACGCACTATTTGCCGCAAAGAAAGCCTCTCCCCTTTAGAACATGGAAAGTTACCCGATGTCGAAGCGTCGGTAATGCACACTTTGCTCTCTCGCGTTGAGCAACTCGAACAACAACTGCAAATTCTCAAAAATCATCATCAGACAACAGTAGAGACGCGATATATCGCGTCTCTACAAATCAAGAGTAAATAGCCAATATTTATTCTCCTCCTTGTCCCCCTTGTCCCCTAGTCTCCCTGTCCCCTAGTCCCCATTCCCAATCCCCAATTATGCCACCTTGTAGTAATTCCGATGCTTTAGACGAGCAAGTTTTGCAAATTCCTTTATGCGATCGCTGGAGAATTCATCACCGTTTACAAGAATTAATGATTCCTTGTTCTTGTCCGGCTGATGGATCTTTGCGGGTACGAGTAAATAGTTGTATAACAGCGATTCTTGTCCGTAGTATCGTGATGCAATTTTTTGCTTCACGTCACGAGTTAGTTCACTGGTTAGAGCGTTGCTGGAATTACAGCGATAATTACTGAGTATCCGGACAATTTTTAGCAGAAATTAGCATACATTTAGCTGTTATCCAAACTGTTAAAAATGAACATTTTTCCACATGTGACAGTGATTAAAAAGGTGAAATTATCAAAGTTGACTTTTAATTTCAAATTTTTAATTATTTATTCGGTGAAGGAGTTAAATTTTCGATGATAGTAGCTCGCAGCGATACAAAATTTCTCAATTTTTTGCATCAAGAACTTTTGCTTACAACTGCCGATATCGCTGTGGCACTGCGGCATCGGGAATTAGAGAGAGGTCCCTTACCAATGCTTCTTTGGCAGTATGGTCTAATAAACTTAGAGCAGCTAGAAAGAATTTTTGATTGGCTGGAAAACCAAATTTAGGAACCGTTCGCTTATTAACTTATAGCATGATGAATTGTCTACCCTAAATGCCAACATTTTGGAACTACATGAGGATTTTGCCATGATTTTTAATTTCTTAGCTAGAAGCACGCATTGAATTTGTCCGGTAATTGCTAGTAGCTGTATTAGCTACCTGCTGCTAGAACCCATAAAGTATCCTACGGAAAAGAAGAAATTGTAATTTATACCTTGATTTAGTTCTATCTCATACAGATGCGCTGTTAGTAATTGGTTAATAATGAAAAAATATGAAATGTGATATTTTTCAGCATTTACCGTCGAGCATCAACTGTCATTACCAGGATCAAGAAAAGTAGCACTGCAATCGGTGAAAGGGTATTAGGAAAACTTCCCATCTAGGATATTAGATATGAATCAAGTGATCATTAATGACACGACGCTGCGTGACGGTGAGCAAGCGGCAGGTGTTGCTTTTACTTTAGAAGAGAAAGTAGCGATCGCCAAATTTTTGGATGCAATGGGTGTTCAAGAATTAGAAGTCGGAATTCCGGCGATGGGCGAGGAAGAAATACGTGCTATATCTATAATTAATAATATGGGTTTGCAAGCCAAGTTATTAGGCTGGAACCGTGCTGTTATCTCAGATATTCAAGCTTCTATGGCTTGTGGTTTACAACGAGTGCATATTTCTATTCCCGTCTCCGGAATTCAAATTGCCGCCAAATTTCACGGTCAATGGCGTGTAACTTTGCAACAATTGAGAGATTCTATCAGCTTTGCGGTTGATAAGGGTCTTTGGGTTGCAGTGGGAGGTGAAGATTCATCTAGAGCTGATGACAACTTTCTTTTAGATGTCGCACTTTATGCTCAAGAGTGGGGTGCTTCTAGGTTTCGCTTCTGCGATACCGTCGGGGTTCTCGAACCATTCGGCACTTTCACTAAAGTAAAGCGATTGGTGAATGCTTTGATGATTCCCGTGGAAATCCACACCCACAATGATTTTGGTTTAGCGACTGCTAACGCCTTATCGGGTATCAAAGCTGGTGCGTTATCAGTAAATACCACAGTTAACGGGTTGGGTGAAAGAGCCGGAAATGCAGCTTTAGAAGAAGTTGTCATGGCAATGAAGCGCATCCACAATGTTGATTTGGGCATTGAAACCCCTCGGTTATTGGAACTTTCCCGACTTGTGGCTTCAGCATCAGGTTCTAGTGTGCCTCCTTGGAAAGCGATCGTAGGTGACAACACCTTTGCTCACGAATCTGGTATTCATGCTCACGGTGTCCTACAAAACCCCATGACCTACGAACCATTTGCCCCCGAAGAAGTAGGTTGGGAGCGACGTTTGGTTTTAGGTAAACATTCTGGTCGTCATTTGGTATCTAACTTACTTCAGCAGCACGGTATTAGCCTGAACTCAGATGAAACCAAATCTATCTTGGATGCAGTACGACAGCAGTCGGTTCAGAAAAAACGCAGCTTGACTACACAAGAACTTTTAAATTTGGTGGAAGAACAGAGGTATTCTCATGCAGCGCGATGAATTAGAACTGGATTTGCCTCCAGTCTTTGAAATAGGTCAAAAAGTCCGACTTCGCAAGTTAATCAAAAATGATGGTACATTTCCCGGTCAAGAAATCGGGGCAGTTTTAGCGAAAAAGGGCGATATTGGCTACATTGCCAGTATTGGCACTTTTTTACAAAGTTCGTATATTTATGCGGTGCATTTTTTGGAAACAGGATTCATCGTAGGCTGTCAGAAAAAAGAATTAGAAGCTGTTGAGGAAACTAAATGAAAGTAATGCTGCGGATGAATGATGCGGGAAATTTAATTGCCTACGTTGCTAAAAAAGACTTAGAAGAAGAAGTTGTTAAGCAAACAGCCGGTGACGACGGAATGGTTTTTACTTTAGCTAATGGTTGGGAATTGGAATTTTCCAACTTGCCAGAACCGTTAAAGTTACCACAAACTTTTGAAGCAAAACGGCTGGCTTAAAAAGAGTTAGTGGATAGTGGATAGTGGATGGTGGTTAGTGGTTAGTTGATAACTGTTAACCAACAACTATCAACTATAGGGCTAATTACTTGCTGCTTAGTGAACTGATTTCAGGTGTATTTGCCCTGTGCGATCGCGCACGAGGTTTCTTAGTTGCTATTCCATAGGCTTGTAGCATTGACTACTGGGGTTGACCGCCCAAGGGTGGTTACAAGTTGTCAATTCTGGATCGAAAACGGTACCCGGACCACAGTCAAAATCGAACTTTGTGAATTCACCATCAAAATCTACGCAACGGTAGAATCTGGAGCAGTCCTCTGGATTGGGGAAAAATCCTTCAGTTGTACATGCCTTAATATCAGCAGCGAGTGCAGGGCTGATGGCGATCCACATTGCTAAAATTATTCCACAACAGCACAACAGTATTTTTTTCATGGTTTATTTTACTTGTAAATTATGAGTTGGCGTACCAATTTAAATATGTTCTCACCATCAAAGCGAGAATGCAAGGACAGATAAGACAGTTAAAGAAAAAACAACAGACAGTTAAGACATTTAGAGTTGATTTGTAGACAAAAGCATAGTTTTATTTTGTTTGGTTGCAAGCTCAACTTTATCGATTTAACGGGATTTAAACAACTATCAACCAATAATCAAAAATGAGCGACAAATATCTGACAATATCAGAATTTAATCTTGAAGGAGAATTACTAAGTTTTATTGGTGAGAAACCAAAAAAGCCGAAATATTTGCGCTTAGTAGTTTCTTCTGAAGAAGTAGAAATTAAAATTCCAAAAGAATTGCGTACCTCTATTAGTGTATCTTTAGTACCAGGTGATAAAATTCGCGTTGTTGGTGTTAGTAAGTTAAATAAGCTGACAGGGGAACTCAAACTGAAGGCTGATGGTGTGTCTCGAAGTGGTGTTTGCCCAAAACAAAACGCACCTTCTCAAAAAGCACGGATTATGATATGTCAAAAATCCGGTTGTTTGAAGCGTGGTGGTAAAGGTTTGTTGTCAGAATTAGAGCAGACTTTATGCGATCGCGGTCTATTAGATCGAGTTACAATCGAGCGTACCAGCTGCCAAAAAACTTGTAGCAGCGCACCCAATTGTATTTTACAGGTTGGTAAGAAGCAATACAACAAAGTGCGCCCAGAAGCGATCGCTTCTCTGTTGGAAAATCACTTCACTCGTAAAAGCGATGAATGCTAACTCTGACAGGACTTACGCACGGACTACTTATTTCCGTCATTGCGACGCAAGGAAGCAATCTCAAAGTCTTGTTTTCTCGATCAGGAGTGCGTAAGTCCTATCTGATTAGAAAGCTTTTCATTAAATAGACATCTGGTATAAATTAAATATGCGTTATCCAGAATCTTTAGAGACGTAGCACTGCTACGTCTCTACATTCTTTTTGACACCTATGTCTAATAAATATATTACAATCAAACGTCTCTCTGATTATTGGATATTTAATTTAGTAGATAATTACCTGGAATCTTACAGCGAACCTTATCAAAATTTATCAGATAAATTCGGTTATCGCCGCAAGTTTATTTATCTGCCGAATGAATCAATTAATTTGCCTTATTTTCCTGATTTAACTCTTGATTTCTCTAAAGTTTTTCCCGGATGATGTATTTAACTTCACTCGCTACAATATATAAAAACACTCTGCGAAACTTTGCGAAACCTTTGCGTTCCTTTGCGTTAAAAAAATGATTTCGATGGCAATATAATCAATTTAAAATAAATGAATCGTCATGCTAGACTACAATACGCCTGAGTATTTACCCTCCTCAGAAGAGTTACCTTGCTCCGACGATACCCCTGTGGATAATGAACTACAAAACCTGATTCCCAATTTGTTAAAAGCCATTTTAGCTTTAATTTGGCAAGACCGATGGGACTGGTTTTTTGGTGTTGATATGGGAATCTACGATCGCACCGGTCAAATTCGACGAACTCCAATAATTCCCGATGGTTTCTTAAGTTTAGGAGTACCGCGTCGCAAAAATGATCCAAAGGGGCGTTTAAGTTACGTTTTGTTAGAAGAAAATAATATTGCTCCTATTTTGGTGTTAGAACTTGTTTCTCAAACCTACGGGAAAGAATACGAAGAGAAAATTAACGCTTATGCTCGGCTGGGCGTGTTGTATTATGTGATTTACAACCCTGAATATTATCAGCGTGACAAACATCAACCTTTTGAGGTTTATCGTTTAGAAAATGGCGTATATTTGCTTTGTTCTGGTGAACCAGTGTGGATGCCAGAAATAGGATTGGGAATTGGTAGAGGTCAAGGTGTCCATGAAGGATGGCAGCGTGAGTGGTTATACTGGTTTGATGAACAAGGAAACAGATTCCCCACTCCTGAAGAAGTTGCACAACAGCAAAGTTTTCGCGCACAACAAGAAAGACAGCAAAGAGAGTTAGCTGAACAACAAGCAGCAGAAATGCAAGCTTTGTTACAACGGTATCGCGATCGCTTTGGGGAATTGTCTGAGTGATGTTGGTTGATGGTTGTTGGTTGTTGGTTGTTAGTAGATAATTGTTGACCGTCAACTATCCACTATCCACTATCCACTATCCACTATCCACTATCCACCATCCACTATCCACTATCCACTATCCACCATCCACTATCCCTCAAATCAATTTTTCCATCGCTTGTTGCAAATCTTTTGTTAAGTCAGCAACTGATTGTCTCGCACCTTGACGAGTTGCTTTATATACAGGATAGCGAGCAGAAACTGATATCGGTTCACCGATAGTAATTTTTGCTTTTTGCTTACCTAATTGCGGACGCTTAAAGGGATTACTGCCTTTAATTCGTGTTACCATATCCCATAAAAGTAAGGTTGTTTCCGCAAACCTTTCTGCTGTCGGTTTTTCTTGAATGTATTTAACTGTGACTGCAACGAAGCTTTCTACAAGTCGCATGTGCCACATCCGCAAATTCGCTTCTTCGGCAATGCGATCGCCTAAACGTTTTTCCACATCAGACAGCGCTTTTACATCTTTAAACTCTTCTCTAAATATATAATTCCATCCCGCTTGTTCTACTCGACGACAGCGATCGATTAAATTTCCTTTCGACTGCAAATCAAAATATTGCTCTGGTACTTGTAAAATTATATTTAACATCGCTTGCAATCGAGCTGCTAACGCTTCATTTCTATCATGTCCTTCTGCAATGTTGATTTCTGGCAGCTTTTGATGGTAAAATCGCGTGTAAAACTGTTCCATCAAGGACATTAAATGTTCAGCTACATTTAACAACCTCGGATAAAGCGACTCAAAGGTAGCATTACTTTGTTGTATAGGTAAACCGCTAGCTGCTTCTAATTCACTTAGAATATGAGCGATCGCTTGCCAAGGCGCTTCGATATAACTATATTTGATTCCAACTGGTACAATTAAAACTTGTTCAGAGCGTTGTGCTTTGTGCAAATCTTCCGCGCACCAAAAACTTAATTGCGCGATTCCCGGTTCTAATGGACTAATAAACTCACTCAAACCATTAGTACCACCTTCTGGCGCCGCCGCCATCGGGAATTTTCCATTTACAAATAATTCCCGTGCCGATCGCAAACCCGTCCAATCAGCTTTACCGCGTTGAATTGGCGTCGCATCCAAATTAGAAGCGATCCAACCGACATGGGAACCAGCCCATAAAGGAATACCGCGATCGTAGATAAAATGAGCATGAATCGGCGACTCTAGTATTGTACCCTGATAACGTGCTACCTTTGGCACGAGTTGACTCATCAAATAAGCTAAACAAAATGGATCGTCTGTCTTGGGATGACGAAACGCCAACATAAAGCGGATTTTACCATCTTGAAATTGGCGATAGAGGTCTACCAAAATCTCTACTTTATCTGCTTCCACATCAGCGATCGCAGTTTTCCAACGCATCCAACTGGGTAAAAACAGATGGACAAGTTTCAAAAATAACGGGTTCTGTGTCGGTGGTATAAATTCTAAAGGTGGTTGTGCTTGATAAATTACATCAGACAAAGCGGTTTTCTCCTGGATTTAGGGACTGGGGTGTTTCAAACCCTCACCCTTCCAGGGTGAGGCTATACAAACAAAGCCTGCCTTCGCAGGCTGAAAACCTTAATTTTCTTAGCCCACGAAGGTGGGCTTCGCTCGTATAGCCGCACCCTTCAGGGTGTCGGGTACTAAAAGAAAAAATTGAGGCAGAAAGTTTAAGACTTTACACTTTATACTTCATACTTGATACTTCAATAGACTTTAACTGAGATAAAAATTATCGAATTTGGAAAGGGACACACGATGCGACTGTCACAAATGTTATTCGTTACACTCCGGGACGATCCAGCTGATGCCGAGATTCCCAGCCACAAATTACTAGTCCGTGCAGGTTATATTCGTCGCATCGGTCGTGGTGTCTACGCATATCTACCGTTTATGTGGCGAGTTTTACAAAAAGTATCTCAGATTGTGCGCGAAGAAATGAACGCGACAAACGCACAAGAATGTTTGTTACCGCAATTACAACCCGCTGAGTTATGGCGCGAATCTGGTCGGTGGGATACTTATACTAAAGCTGAGGGAATCATGTTTTCCCTGATCGATCGCAAAGACGAACAATTGGCGCTAGGTCCAACTCACGAGGAAATAATTACAGCGATCGCTCGTGATATGATTCGCTCATACCGCCAATTACCACTGCATCTCTACCAAATTCAAACTAAGTTCCGCGATGAAATTCGTCCCCGCTTCGGTTTAATGCGCGGACGGGAATTTATTATGAAGGATGGCTACTCCTTTGACACCGATGAAGAAAGCCTGAAAAAAACTTACCAAGATATGTACACAGCATACAGCAATATGCTGCGACGCTGTGGTTTAGCTTTCAGAGCCGTGGATGCTGATTCTGGGGCAATTGGTGGATCTGGTTCTACAGAATTTATGGTGCTGGCGGAAGCTGGGGAAGATGAAGTTCTTTATACTGAAGATGGTAAATATGCCGCTAACGTGGAAAAGGCTGTTTCTTTACCCGTTGATGCTGAACCTTCCCAGTTTACCACCTTCGAGAAACGCGAAACTCCAGGGACAGAGACAATTGAGACACTTTGCCAATTCCTGAAATGTTCTCCGACCCAAGTTGTCAAAAACGTCCTTTATGAGACAGTTTACGATAATGGGATGACAGTTTTGGTGCTGGTGAGCATTCGCGGCGATCAAGAAGTTAACCAAATCAAGTTGCAGAATGAGTTAACAAAACTAGCTTCGCAGTATAACGCTAACACGGTTATCGGTTTAAGCGTACCAGATGGAGAAGCGCAACAAAAATGGGCGGCAAAATCTCTTCCTTTAGGTTACATTGCCCCGGATATTGCCGATGATTATATTCAGTCTACCAAAGATGTTTCACCGAAGTTTGTCCGCTTAGTTGATAAAACCGCAGTCGATTTAAAGAACTTTGTCACCGGCGCGAATGAGTCAGGTTATCACGTAGTTGGGGCAAATTGGTCAGAGCAAATTAAATTACCATCATTAATAGTAGATGTGCGTAAAGCCATTGCAGGCGATCGCGCCCAACACAACCCAGAACAAACTCTGCAAACAGCGCGGGGAATCGAAGTAGGGCATATTTTCCAACTTGGAACCAAATATTCCAAAGTAATGGGAGCAAATTATACCAACGAACAAGGTGAAGAAAAGCCTTTATATATGGGTTGTTATGGCTTTGGTGTATCTCGACTCGCTCAATCCGCCATAGAACAGTCTTATGACAAAGACGGGATCATCTTTCCAGTAGCGATCGCACCTTATCACGCCATAGTCACAATCCCTAACATAAAAGACGCTCAACAAATCGAAATCGCAGAAAAACTTTACACTGAACTTAATCAAGCGGGAGTAGAAACCTTACTCGATGACCGCGATGAGCGTGCAGGCGTTAAATTCAAAGACGCCGACTTAATAGGCATCCCCTACAGGATTGTAACAGGAAGAGCGATCGCCAACAACAAAGTCGAAGTAGTCGAACGCCGGACTCGCCAAACTCAAGAAATCGCCATCGATGAAGTCGTAACAACCCTAAAACAATGGATTTCCCAAGCAATAGAAATTAAAAATTAAATACAGGGGTTCGCAGAAAAATACTCTGCGAACCTCCGCGCAAACCTCAGCGTTCCTTTGCGTTAAAATCCAAAAAAAATGGAATTCCTCACAATCCTCCTCTCAGGTTTGCTAGGTTTAGTTTCCCCCGTGGGAATCGTAGTTGATCGCACTGCGGAAAATGCCATCCGTTCACAGTTTGTCAAAGTTGGAGAATTGCGAGTGCGTGTAGATAATGCACCCAGTTATCAATTATTGCAAGGTAAAGTAGAACGGGTGAGAATTGCCGGACGTTCTTTACAATTAAAAAGGCAAAATATCCGGATTGCAGTTTTAGAATTAGAAAGCGATCGCATTGAAATAAAACCGCATAGTTTAACTCGCAAACCTCAATTAAAAAAGCCTTTACAAGCGGGAGTGCGGTTAGTTTTGACCCAAGAAGATATTAATCAAGCCTTGCGATCGCCACAAATAATAGCTAGGCTACAAAACTTAAACATTAATTTACGATATTTTGCAAATACAAGGGCTAAGACTGTATACAATTTAGTCAATCCACAGGTACAATTT
Source organism: [Scytonema hofmanni] UTEX 2349 (assembly GCF_000582685.1). Taxonomy (GTDB): domain Bacteria; phylum Cyanobacteriota; class Cyanobacteriia; order Cyanobacteriales; family Nostocaceae; genus Hassallia; species Hassallia hofmanni. Next base: position 344,182 of record NZ_KK073769.1, on the reverse strand, counting down.
TTACCTAATAACCGCTTGCAAATCCAAGCAGAATTACAGGAAAAACAAAAAAGCAAACCACTTTTAATTAAAGCAGAATCAGGAGTGAGTATAGTTAATGGCGGACAAATCCAGCTAGTAAATTTAGTTGCAGAAGTAGATAAAGTAGAAGTTCCACCAAGACTTATTAATGTAATCCTAAATAAGATCAACAAACGATTAAATTTACGTAACCTAGAAGGTGGCGGACTGCAAGCGCGAATTCTAAAATTGAAGATAAGCCAAGGAGAATTAGAGATGGCAGCATTTATAAGGATAGACCCATCCTAAGCGAAAATTGGAAACTCCCGGCTTATAAGTATCGTCGTTACCCAGGCTTCTACTTACCAATCTGGGAGGGGGAAAGGGGAAAGGAAACAGGACTTACGCAAAATACTTCTCAAACCCTTATTGCTCTGTTTCCTCTGCGATCTGGTGCGGTTCGTTTTTCCGTTATTGCTGCGTAAGTCCTGGGAAAAAAGGGAAAAGGTGAAGAAGTTATTTAAAAAAGCTTTAAACTTTTTTTCTTATATGACCCCCTGTAGGGGTTTGAAGCCCACTCATAAAGGAGGTCTCATATAGCTCCGGGGTTACAATCCACGAACAATTCTTCCCCCCCCTTTCCCCTTTCCCCTTTACCCCTCTTCATGAAATAAATATTATCTTAGCTCTCAGGAAGCTTTTAAACATGAAAGACCAACAAGGATCTAAACGTATTTCTTCAGGTGTAATTGCAGCTGTTTCAGCCGCAGTTATAGCCGTCAGTGGTGGTGTAGCTTGGTTTACTTGGAATGCCAATCATCCTGGAGTGCCAACACCTGGAGCTACAAGCTTACCAAATTCAGGCAATACTATACCAACTCAACCTGTTAACCAAGCAACTAATATTTATTGGTTGAAAGATAATGGTAGAAACTTGGAATTTGTTCCCCAGCCAGTTCAAGTTCAAGGTAAAGCATCTAGTAACAAGCCTGACCAAGTTTTAGAAGTGGTTTTCCAAAGTTTGTTAGCAGGACCAACTGAAGGAACTGGTTCTACCACCATCCCCAAAGGAACAAAATTAGAAAGTTTAAAGGTGAAAAATGATGAAATCCACGTTAATTTATCTAATGAATTTACTAGTGGAGGTGGTAGTACTTCAATGATGGGTCGTCTAGGACAAGTTATTTACACAGCTACCACTTTGAATCCCACCGCCAAAGTATACATTGATGTGAACGGTAAAAAATTAGAAACTTTAGGCGGTGAAGGTTTGGAAGTAGAACAGCCACTAACTCGCGAAAGCTTTAAGAAAGACTATTCGCTTTAGGAACATGGTTATTGGTTAGTGGTTAATGGTTAATGGTTGGTGGGTAGTGGTTAGTGGTTGGTGGGTAGTGGGTAGTGGTTAAGAGTAATTTTTCGTACCTAACAACCAACAACCAACAACTAACAACCAACAACCAACAACCAACTTAGATTTTGCTGTTCAAAATGCGAAAACTACGAGCTTGCTGTTCTAACCTTGTGGCAAGGCGATCGCAAACCCGATTGCACAAATCAAAAATCATTTCGTCTTCCACACGGTAATAAGCGCAAGTTCCTTCACTGCGACGGCTGAGGATTCCCGCTTGCCACATTACCTTCAGGTGTTTTGACACATTTGCCTGAGAAGTTTGTGTTGCCTCTACCAACTCTTGCACGCATTTTTCATCATCCCGTAGTAAGTGCAACAGCCGCAAGCGCATCGGTTCACTCAACAGGCTGAAGTATTCGGCGACTTGTTGCACCACTTCAGGGGGTATAGGCAACACTTGTTTCATTACTGTTTAACCCGCAAGGACAGAAAATATCAACAATTACTCATTTCATATATAGATTAATACTTAATCAGGGTTAATTTTCATCAAAGGTTGACCATATTCGACTGGTTCGCCGTTTTGCACCAAAATTTCCATCACTTGTCCGGATATTTCGGCTTCGATCTCATTCATCAGCTTCATTGCTTCGATAATGCAGACAGTTTGACCGCTTTTGACGCGATCGCCCACTTCCACAAAAGACGATTCACCTGGAGCCGGAGCGCGATAAAATGTTCCCACCATCGGGGAAGGAACTTCTACTAATCGCTGGTCAAGCGTCGAATTTTGTGCTGAGGACGGCGCCCCAGTCCCGGCATTTTCTGTAACGCGACTTGTGGCAATCTCCGGTAAAGGAGTAAATGCCACTTGGGGTGCAGTTGGTGTCGTTGTCAATCCCGATCCAGCTGCACCGCTAACCTGTGCTTGATTGCTGACGTTAACCGCCTTACGTACCGTTAATTCAAAATCGTTACTTTTAAGGGTTACTTCTGCAATATCCGTTTGTGCAATAGTTACCAGCAATTGGCGGATTTCATTAAAGTCCAATGGCACAGTTTTTTTACCTCAACCTAACCGTATGAAATGTTTTTCGTGGCACAAAGCTGGCATCCCGATTTGAGAGGGAAATTTTCAGGTGAGATAAAACAGGTGAGATAAAAATTATTCCCTGCTGATGTACTTATCTTCCTGCGTATCAATTCTGATACGTTCTCCCTGAGCAATAAACAAAGGAACCATTATAGTTGCGCCAGTTTCTAGAGTTGCTGGTTTTGATCCGCCTGTGGCAGTGTCACCTTTGACACCTGGATCTGTTTGGACAATTTCCAAAACCACAGACTTAGGCAATTCCACACCCAGCACCTGCTCACCCCAACGGATGACTTCAGCTTCCATACCTTCTTTGAGGTATTTTACGCGATCGCCAATTTGTTTAGCGCTCAATTTGCCTTCTTCATAAGTTTCCATATCCATAAAGACAAACTCATCGCCGTCTTTATAGGTAAACTGCATCGTGCTTTTTTCTAGATTAGCCTGGGGCACAGTTTCCCCAGCTCGGAAGGTTTTTTCTACCACACTCCCACTCTGGACATTTTTCAGCTTTGTTCGCACAAAGGCAGAACCTTTACCTGGCTTAACGTGCAGGAATTCTATCACCCGCCATACAGACCCATCTAAAACAATTGAAACACCGGGTCGAAAGTCGTTACTGGAGATCATGAAGCTTTTACTCTTTGGAAGACAATCGGCATTTATTGTACCCTTCAAGCGGGGAGATTAGTCATTTTGTCATTGAGAATTGAGAATTGGGCATTGGGCAATGGGCAATGGGCAATGGGCAATGGGCAATGGGCAATGGGAATTAAATATCTCGATTTTTGATTTTGATACGCGTTTTATATCTAAATAGAACTCTTTCCATGCCCCATGCCCCATGCCCCATGCCCCATGCCCCATGCCCCATGCCCCATGCCCAATTCCCCTGTACTGTGGGAAGATTATTCATGGGTTACGCAAAAAGTCAAAAATTTAGATGTTGCATTTGAGCCATGCCATGTTCAACTTATTAAAATCCTGGCTGAAAAAAAGCCTAATTGCAGTGTTGTTGGTGACAATAAGTTTAGGCATAAGTATAGCTGGGTGGACTCCCATCAGTAGAGCCGCGCTACCAGCTGGAAATGCAATCACCGATGGCAACGCCTTGTTACGCTACGCCCTGCCCATAGATAATAAACCCGTGCGGCAACTGCAAGCTTCTTTAGAAGACATTGCGGCGCAACTGCGAGCAAATCGCCGCTGGGGGGCTATTTCCAGAGACATCAGTAAAGCATCGCGGATTCTGAATAATCCCTCCAAAATCCTAGCAAGCGTTCCAGAAGAACGCCAGCCCCAAGCTGAAGCTTGGATTGCTGAGTTAAAATCTGGGGTGGCTTCCCTGGATGAAGTCGTAAAAACCAAAGATAAAGAAAAACTTCGCTCTGAACGAGCCAAGCTGTTGAATCTCGTTACCCTCATAGAAGAGTCAATGGTGAAAAAATTCCCCTTTGAAGTGCCTGCTGAGTACAGCAACCTACCTCAACTCAAAGGTCGTGCCACCATAGAAATGAAAACCACCAAAGGTAATCTTACTATGATTGTGGACGGTTACAGCGCCCCTGTCACCGCCGGAAACTTTGTTGATTTGGTACAAAAAGGGTTTTATAACGGTTTAGAATTTACCCGTTCTGAGGAATCTTACGTTTTGCAAACCGGAGATCCCGCAGGTAAGGAAGTCGGTTTTATTGACCCAAAAACGAAAAAATACCGCGCTATTCCCTTAGAAATTCTCGCTGAAGGTGATAAAGAACCCACCTACGGCATTACACTAGAAGAAGCTGGGCGTTATACTGATATGCCAGTTCTGCCTTTTTCTGCCTTTGGTGCGTTGGCGATGGCTCGTCCCGAAAGTGAAGTTAATGGCGGTTCTTCACAATTTTTCTTCTTTTTGTTTGAACCAGAACTTACCCCAGCCGGACGCAACCTCTTAGATGGTCGCTACTCCGTTTTTGGTTATCTTACCGAGGGTAAAGAAGTTTTAGACAAACTTAAGGCAGGTGACAAAATCGAATCAGCAAAAGTCACCCAAGGCATAGAAAATTTAGTCGAGCCGCAAACAGCATAGGGCATAGGGCATTGGGCATTGGGCATTGGGCAATGGGAATTAAAGACGCTCGATTTTTGATACGCGTTTTATATCTAATAGCACTCTTTCCATGCCCCATGCCCACTATCCACCATCAAACATATGCAAGTTCGAGATATTGGTGAACAAGGTCTTTTAGAAAGATTGCAGCGCTTTTGTCCACCGGAGATTATCGGGGATGACGCAGCGGTGCTGGTGACTAAACCAGGGGAATCTTTGGTGGTGACAACGGACGTGCTGGTTGATGGGGTGCATTTTAGCGAGATTACCACTTCTGCTGAAGATGCCGGTTGGCGAGCTGCTGCTGCTAATTTATCAGATTTGGCGGCAATGGGCGCTTCGCCACTGGGAATAACTGTTGGTTTGGGACTCAGGGGTGAAGTCAGCGTCAGTTGGGTTGAGGAATTGTACCAGGGTATAACACAATGCTTGCAAAAATACAATACTTCAATTGTCGGGGGTGATGTAGTGCGATCGCCTGTCACAATCCTATCCATCACCGCTTTTGGTCAAGCTCATCCCGATCAAATTATCCGCCGCAATCAAGCCAAAGTCGGGGATGCGATCGTTATCACAGGCGTTCATGGAGCCTCCCACGCTGGCTTAGAACTGCTGTTACATCCGGAATTGAGGCAAAACCTTACTCAAGGGGATTATACGGCTCTAATCCGCGCACACCAGCGCCCACAACCCCGTTTAGATGTTTTACCTATCCTCTGGGAAATTTTACATTCTTTCTCCTCACCGCTCCTCTCCATCGCTGGGATGGATAGCAGCGACGGTTTAGCGGATGCAGTGTTGCAAATTTGCCGCGCTAGTGGTGTTGGTGCTGTTTTAGAATCTACACAAATTCCTTTACCAGATGCTTTCAACTACTGGTTGACAAAAGAAAAAGCGCTTTTATACGCTCTTTACGGTGGTGAAGACTTTGAATTAGTGCTGTGCTTGCCGTCATTACCAGCTGATTTCTTAGTTCAACAACTTGGTTATGGGGCAGCGATCGTGGGAACAATTACATCTGACTCCAAAGTCCTGTTACACGACCAGAACGCAAAAAACCCCCACCAAGTTCTCACTCTTGGTCGAGGGTTTCAACATTTTGGTAAATAGTCCAAAGTCCAAAGTCCAAAGTCCATAGTCAATAGTCCAAAGTCCAAATATTCACTCTTGACTGTTGACTGTTGACTGTTGACTGTTGACTCTTCACTAATTAGTCCACTTCTCGGCTACTAGCTCTGCCAAATCCAAGACTCGCTGGCTGTAACCCCACTCGTTGTCATACCAAGCCATCACTTTCACCATGTCGCTGCCCATGACCATTGTCAAGCTAGCATCGACAATGGAAGAAGCTGGATTACCTTGATGATCGGATGATACCAAGGGTAGGTCGCAATAGTCCAAAATGCCTTTCATTGGACCTTCAGCGGCATCTCTCAGGGCTTGGTTAACTTCTTCGGTAATAGTACGTTTCTCGACGTTAACGACAAAATCCACCATCGAAACGTTCGGGGTGGGTACGCGCAATGCCACACCATTCAGCTTACCTTTGAGGTCTGGTAGTACCAACGCTACAGCTTTTGCCGCACCGGTGGAGGTGGGTACAATGTTCATTGCCGCAGCACGAGCACGTCGCAAATCTCGGTGGCTAGCGTCTAACAGACGTTGGTCGCCGGTGTAGCTGTGAGTAGTGGTCATTGTGCCTTTGATGATGTTGAACTTTTCGTGCAACACCTTGGCAACGGGAGCCAAACAGTTGGTAGTACAGCTGGCATTACTGATGATGTTGTGTTTGTTATGGTCGTAGTCGTGATGATTCACACCAACTACAAACGTACCATCTTCGTTTTTGCCTGGGGCAGTGATCAGAACTTTCTTAGCACCTGCATTTACATGCTTCATTGCCCCTTCTTTGCTGGTAAATACACCTGTTGCTTCAATAATCAGGTCTATTTCCCAGTCTCTCCAGGGCAAGTTATCTGGATTGCGATCGGATACGCACTTAACGGTTTTACCGTTAACGATGATAGAATTATCATCGGCAGAAATGTCAGCATTCTCTAACTTTCCTAGCATCGTGTCATATCTGAGTAGATGCGCGTTAGTTCTAGGGTCTGAGGTGTCGTTAATAGCAACCACGTCGATGTTGCTATGTTCTCTACCTACCCAGCAGCGCATAAAGTTACGTCCAATGCGCCCAAAACCGTTGATTGCAACTCTAATCACAGTGTCTTGCCCCTCTGTATTTATGCCTATACATTAATATCGTTGACAATGATCATACAGCAAAGGGAGGGGGTATTTATAACTATAAAGTGCTAGAGCAACAAAAAAATACATATTTTATTTAGATTTATTGAAGTAGAGGTTTTGGGCAGCGATGTACAATCTGACCGATTCCGGGACTAAGTAACGAATTGACTGGCGATCGCCGCACATCTGTCGAATTAGGGTTGACGAAATTCCCACTAAAGGTATATGCAATAATTGCCAGTTAATGGTATAGGATTGTTTTTGCAGTTGTTGCTCTACTTGCTTGCAGATTAACTCGCTTTGAGCTATATTCTCACCACCGACTAATCGGGGTGCGACCAGCAAATCACACATTTGTACTAGTTCTTGTCCACGATACCAACGGGGCAAAGTTTGCATGGTATCCAAGCCTAGAATCCAGTACCAGTGAGTATTAGGGTAAAAAGTAGATAACTCAAGTAGGGTATCAATCGCATAGGAAGTTCCGGAGCGATTCACCTCAACCAATGAAATAGTAAACGAGGGGTTGTCTTTGATCGCTAGTTGGAGCATTTCTACTCGATGCTCAAATAAAGTCGCTTGTTTATGAGGAGGATTTAAAGATGGTACCCAAATTACGTATTCTAAGGGTACTTGATGCAAAGCAGTCTCGGCTAGAATCAAGTGTCCCCAATGAACAGGATCAAAAGTGCCGCCGAAAATTGCAATAGACCGCATTAGCTTAGTGTGAGTTTTATTTCAGTTTAAAAGCAGTTTCCCATCCCAATCTACTATTGAGCGATAATTCCAGCAAGGAAAACAAACAATGTATTTGAAATTACAGTCATTTTTTTCCCGATTCGGCGGAAATTTTCAGAATAAACATAAAAACAGTTCAGAAAAAGAAAAAATCGCATGCCTTGGTAAAATCATTCTGAACATGCAGATGTTTAACATTTGATAGCAACTGAATCATTAAACAGAAAATGATGCATGATATGTAACGGTAAAAATAAAATTCCTGTTATGATACGCGTGTCATTTGTGAATATTGGTGTGGTGTGGTGTAAGAGGATTAAACAATGAGCAATTCTGTAGACTTTAGTGGTAGACCATTTCACTTTATTGGTATTGGCGGTATAGGTATGTCTGCTCTGGCATACGTTCTGACAAAACGCCATTTGCCAGTGTCAGGTTCGGATCTTCGTCCAAATCACATAACACAAAAGTTGGAAGGTATCGGATCTCATATATTTGGTACACAAGAAGCAAGCAATCTCGCCTTTTTTCATCCGGAAAGTGAGGTTATTACTGAGAATAATGCAGTAGTATTAAACTCGCCAGATAAATCGCCTACTGTAAGTAAAGGAATACTGCCCCAAGTTATTTGTTCAACCGCAATTAATACAAATAATTTAGAATACAAAGCAGCACTAGAATTAGGTTGTCCAATTTTTCATAGGTCTGATGTACTAGCTGCATTAATTGCCGAGTATTACAGTATTGCAGTAGCCGGAACGCATGGTAAAACTACAACTAGTAGCATGATTGGTTATATGCTATTGCAAGCTGGTTTAGACCCAACGATTTTGATCGGTGGCGAAGTAAAAGCTTGGTCTGGCAATGCCCGATTGGGAGAAAGTAAGTATCTAGTAGCTGAGGCAGATGAATCAGATGGTTCTTTGGTGAAACATGCCCCAGAAATTGGCATCATCACCAATATTGAATTAGATCATCCTGACCACTACGAGACATTAGAGCAAGTGGTGGAAACTTTTCAGACATTTGCTCATAGTTGCAAAGTATTGATCGGTAGTATTGATTGTGAGACGGTAAGAAACCGCCTCAAACCAACTATCAGCTACAGCTTACACTCAGACACCGAAGCTGATTACACTGTCACCAATATCGAATATCGCGCTGATGGTACAACAGCTTTAGTTTGGGAACGAGGCAAAGCCTTGGGCGTGTTAAACTTGCATTTGCTCGGTCGTCACAACCTCAGCAACTCCTTAGCCGCAGTCGCTGTTGGTCGAGCTTTAGGTTTAGAATTTGGCAAAATCGGTGAAAGCCTCGCCACTTTTGAAGGTGCAAAACGCCGCTTTGAATTGCGAGGCAAAGTCAATGGTATTACCTTTATTGACGACTACGCCCATCACCCCAGTGAAATTCGCGCTACTCTTGCTGCCGCACGTCTCCAAGCAAAACCAGGGCAAAGAGTAGTTGCTATCTTTCAACCACATCGTTACAGCCGCACACTCACCTTTTTAGAAGAATTTGCTGAATCCTTTACTCATGCTGATTTGGTGGTCATCACTGACATTTATAGTGCTGGTGAACCAGATTTAGGGCAAGTCAGTGGTAAACAACTAGTGGCGAAAATTGCTACTCACCAGCCCCAGGTGACTTATCAACCGACTTTATCCTCAGTACGTGAATATTTACTTTCTAAGCTGCGTCCTGGAGACTTAGCTTTGTTTTTAGGTGCTGGTAACTTGAACATGGTGATACCCGAAGTAATTACAACTCTTTGCGAACCAGCTAAAGCTACATCCTAAAAAGCTGACACTTTTTGGTTAATTCCACAACCCATTGTGTCTGTCTCGCGAGAGTTTTGTTGCTTCACCTTTTTGTCGTATTTATACGGCATAGAAATGTAAAAAAATCACCAATTTAAGTTATATGACAATTTCCCAGACAGCTGAAAACGTCTGCAAAGTTTCTACCTTAGCGACAAGTAAGCAAGAAACAGTTAATTCTATCGAAAAGAAAGTTTACGTAATTGGTAGCGATTTTGCAATCAAGTCTCAGACTTCCCTCGCAACGGTTACTTCCTACAGAGTTGGGGGACCCGCCGAATGGTACGCAGCTCCGCGAAACCTAGCAGCACTGGAAGCAAGTGTTAAGTATGCAAAAGAACATGATTTAGCAGTAACAATACTCGGTGCTGGCTCTAACTTGTTGGTAAGCGATCGCGGTATATCCGGTTTAGTGATTGCGACTCGTCATCTGCGCCACAGCCACTTTGACCCCCAAACAGGTCAATTAACAGTTGCAGCAGGAGAATCAATCCCCAGCTTGGCTTGGCAAGCAGCAGATTTGGGTTGGGAAGGATTAGAATGGGCGGTTGGCATCCCCGGAACCGTCGGCGGTGCGGTTGTGATGAATGCTGGCGCACATAGTAGCTGTATCGCACAGATGTTAGTCAGCGCCGAAGTGCTTTCACCTGATGGCACATTAAAAATTCTCACCCCTGATGAGTTGGGCTACGCTTATCGGACTTCATTATTACAAGGAAGCGATCGCATAGTCACCCAAGCCACCTTCCAACTAAAGCCAGGGGCAGATCGGGCTTTAGTTATTGCCGCAACAAAACAACACAAACAACATCGTCTAACCACTCAACCCTACAACTTCCCCAGTTGTGGTAGTGTGTTCCGCAACCCCAAACCTCATAGCGCAGGTTGGTTAATTGAACAAACCGGTCTTAAAGGCTATCAAATAGGCGGAGCGCAAGTAGCACAACTCCACGCTAATTTTATCGTTAATCGTGGTGGGGCAAAAGCTAACGATATCTTTGGTCTGATCCGCCACATTCAACAGCGGGTACAAGACCGTTGGTCGATTTTGTTAGAGCCAGAAGTTAAAATGATCGGAGATTTTCAACCAGTTTAATTAGTAGTTGGTGTCCAAGGGAGCAACTGACAGACAACCAACTCCAGTAAAAAAAACAGGCAACTGCAAAAGCACATCTATAATTGAATTTGATTTGTTATTCAACGCACACGCGAACAATCAGTTATGGCAGAAAAAGGACAGGGATTTGGCTTTGGCTTAGGTAAAATGAAAGAACTCGCCGAAGCGTTTAAAAAAGCGCAGCAAGTTCAAGAAGGCGCAAAAAAACTCCAAGAAGAATTGGAGCAAATGGAAATTTTGGGAGAGTCTGGTGGTGGTCTAGTCAAGGTGATTGTCAGCGGAAACCAAGAACCAAAGCGTGTGGAAATTGCCCCAAGTGCTCTAGAAGAAGGTGCAGATGTACTTTCCGACCTTGTGACAGCAGCAATGAAAGATGCTTACACCAAGTCCACTGCTACAATGCGCGATCGCATGGAAGAGTTGACCAGTGGGCTAGAGCTTCCCGGATTTTAGTAAAGTGTCAATAGTTAGTGGTTAGTAGTTAGTGGTTAGTAGTTACTGGATAATGGATAGTAATATTTTTTTGCGACTCACAACTCACAACTCACAACTAACTTTTGTACAGACGTTCCACACCGAACGTCTCTACCTAACAACTAACGACTGACGCACAAAACGGATTTTTATGCCTTATAAGCTGCTTTTTGTCTGCCTGGGAAACATTTGCCGTTCGCCATCGGCAGAAAATATCATGTATCATTTAATCGAGCAGGCAGGTTTGAGCGAAAGCATCCTCTGCGACTCTGCTGGGACATCTAGTTACCACATTGGTAGTCCACCTGACAGACGCATGAGTGTTGCAGCTACTCAAAAGTTGGGAATTAAACTACGTGGTTCAGCCCGACAGTTTCAAAAGTCAGATTTTCAAAATTTTGATTTGATTTTGGCTATGGATCGAGAGAATTATGAAAATATGCTCTCTCTCGATCCAACTGGACAGTATTCCCAGAAAGTACGCTTGATGTGTGACTTTTGCTCTCAATACACCATCAAAGAAGTTCCAGACCCTTACTATGGCGGTTCAGAGGGATTTAATCAGGTGATTGATTTACTCGTAGATGCTTGTGAAGGTTTGCTGAAACACGTTACCAGCCAACTAAAGCATGAAGGATAAAGTATGTTCGGGTGTCACCAGATGCTACGCGAACATACTTTTTTGGTCAGTTATCAAGGTATTATATCATGTCCGACAAATCACATATACTGTAGAGACGTTCCGGCGGAACGTCTTTACGGCGGAACGTCTTTACGGCGGAACGTCTCTACGACGGTTGCGATATTTTTATTAGTGTTAATTAAACGGACATGATGTGATTACGTGTTATTTAACTAAACCGTGGGTCATGGCAAAACGCACTAATTCAGCGCGGTTGCTAGTTTCGGTTTTCCTTAGTAAGCTGCTAACGTACTTTTCTACTGTCCGAGGACTCAGATGTAACTGATTACCCATCTGAGCATTAGAATGACCATGCGTTAACAGTTCGAGGACTTCCTGTTCTCTAGAACTTAAAGATAAAAGTACTTCGGACTTCTCAAAATCAATAATATTATTATGAGAGTCAGCAACTTTAGGCGCAGAATTACCTGAATTTTCTTGATGAGAAAAGCCATACTCTGATTGAATGATTTGCGATCGCTCTAAGAGATTGCGAATCGCTGCGGCTAACTCTTCTAACTCAAAAGGCTTAGGCAAATATAAATCGCACCCTGACTGATAGCCCAAGATTCTTTCCTGAGTCTTAATTCTTGCCGTTAACAAAATAACCGGTAACAAACGAAACGCTGGTTTTTGCCGCACTTGGCGCACCAATTCATAGCCATTCATCCGTGGCATGACAATATCGGTGACAATCAAATCAGGATGGTACTCTTCCACAAATTTCAGAGCCTTTTGACCTTCATCGGCTGTAATTACTATGTAGCCAGACAGTTCCAGATAATCGCTGATAGATAAACGAGTACCCAGGTCGTCATCCACTACAAGGATCGTCAAGGGCATGGACAGTACACCCCTCGCATTTTTTTGAATAAACAATTTGCTTCAATGAGCAATACCAATAGACTTAAGCAACAATAATACTATTATGTTTAATAATATGACAGGATTAATAGTTAGTAACTGCCTTTGGGTTGATTTATAAATAAAATCTTAAATTAGTACAATAGCTTAACTCACGGCATCCATTCTAAAACGACACCTATCCGACTATCTTTTTGAAGTCGCGAATTTTGCTTTTGAATATCTGTAGATAAACGCAGGTTGGAAGTAATCGCATATCCTACCGAAAGCTGTGTTAAACCAACTTCTTCACTGCTACCGGGAGAAACCCAACTTTGAGTGAGAGAGATATCCGCTGCACCACCACGAGACAAAACTAACAGCAGCTTGGCACCTAAATTCACTCCATCGGTTGTATAGCGGTTTGTTTGCAAATGTCGATAACCAACCACGGGAGCGATATTGACGTAGCTACCCAAAGGACGCAAATAATAATGTAAGTCGGCACCATAAGCCTGACGCTTACCATTAAACGCTGCTTGATATTCACCACTCACAGTCAAGCCGGTGCGTCCAATAAAAATATCTTCTACACCAACAATTACCCCAAATGCTTGTCCTGTTGAAGGAAATTCTGAAAAACCCAGTCGCAAGCGAGTGCGAAAACTAGGATCGTTTTGAATTTCTTGTAAAATATTCGGTACATGACGATGCCAACGTTGCAAAACTGGGCTATTTTGAATAATTTCTGGACTTAAATCTAAATCCTCGGCAGTTGAATTCGGTATTATATCTGGCTGAGATTGACACCAAGCCGGATTTGCTAGTAAAAATAAGCAAATATTTACTAAAAAGCCGAAAGCTGACAACTTTTGTTTCATTCTTTAATTTCTTTCGTAGTAAGCACTGAAGTGCTTACTACGATTTACCATAAAAAAATGGTTCTGTTAAGTACAGAACCACTAAAGCTTTCGCAAATTTATTATGACCTAGCGAACTGCGCCATGAGTAGCAGCTGTATCAATTGGTTTCATCAAGTACAGCCGTACAAATTGCCAGCCATTGGAGACGTATAGCGGTAGTTTCTGGAAGAATTGGAGGAATTTGGGAGTGCTGGACTTAGCGATCGCACTCAATTTCTCGTTATTCTTCAGACAAACATCTAACCGCTGATAAAACTCTGGTTTCTCGACATCCAACATTATCGGGAAGACTCTACCTGCGTTTTCGTTCGTCTTCTCAATCACTTGAATGTCGTATTCTCGCGCATCCAAACCAATGGAGGCATAAAAGTCTTTGCGCTGGATGTCATTAAGATACATCGTGCCAAACACTGATAATAAGAAGAAGCGACACCACAGACGCGCTTTCCAATCATTCAACATTTGCGGCTGCGATCGCATGATCGCATCGAAGAAATCGCTGTGGCGGTTTTCATCTTGACACCAATTTTCAAACCAGCGGAAAATCGGATAAACTCTATCTTCTGGATGTGCGTCTAAGTGGCGGAAAATTGTGATATAACGCCAATAACCAATCTTTTCTGAAAGATAAGTGGCGTAGAAGATAAATTTCGGTTTAAAGAAGGTGTAATTGCGGCTCTTGGTTAAAAAGCCCAAATCCAGCGACATGTTAAAGTCTGACAGCGCTTTATTCAAAAAGCCAGCATGACGCGCTTCATCCCGTGACATTAGGTTGAAACACTCTGCTAAAACAGGGCTTTTGTCCTTTAAGCGGCGTCCAAGTTCTTTGTACAATAAAAATCCGGAAAACTCCGCCGTACAAGAACGTTCGAGAAATTCAACGAACAATCGGCGAGTGTCCCCGTCAATATGATCCCAGGATTGTTCAAACTCCGCATCCCGAACAAAGTGATGGCGGTTGTAGTCAGCCCGAAACTCGTCGAGAATCGCTCTCAACTCGTCTTCGTTGACAGAGATATCCATCTGCGCCATTTCATCAAAGTCAGTGGTATAAAACCGGGGTGTCAGCAGGGTTTCTTTTGCCGGGACTTTAATCCCTGGACGCATTTCTTCAAAGCCTGGTTTTTTTAGGGAGTCTACCATGTCTTGATTGTGTGAAGTGTCTTTTTCTTTTGAGCGACTGAGAAAGCTTTGAGTAATGCTCTCACAAGGCGCAATACAGGGAAATAATCAATTTGTATAAACATCAGTCTACCAAGGCTGGGGTAGTGGAAGCTACTGTATACGTTAAGAGTTGCAACAAATTAGGCATTGGGCATTTTGGAGAGGGGAAAAGGGTAAAGGAAAAAAGGGGCGCATGGAGATGGAGTCATTTAAAATCAGTCGAAGAGAAAAGAAAATATTTCTACATGAGTCCCTTTCCCCCTCTTCGTGAATTTTGCCTAAGTCCTAATGTAATCTGAAAAGAAGGACAGACTATAAATCTACCAGTAACAATCCCAGGAATACTCTGCACTTCACGCTCTGCCGCTCACCATCTCTAATCGAAAAATATGGCACCTTTACCTGAATATCGCCCCAAACAACTGTCTTTAGGTCCTCTAGAAGCTGAAATTTTGCATATCGTCTGGGAACTGAGTTCAGTTACAGTTAAAGATGTACACGATCGCATTCTTACTGACCCCAACCGCGAATTAGCTTATACTTCCGTGACAACCGTATTGCGTCGCCTTACCGATAAAGGTTGGCTAACCTGCGACAAAAGAGGACGAGCATTTTATTGGCGTGCGTTAATTACCAAACAACAAGCTGAGGTAATTAAAGCACACGAGCAGTTACAGCGATTTCTCGCGGTGGGTAATCCCGATGTAATTGCTGCTTTTGCAGATAGTTTAGATGAAGCTGCAAGCGAACAAATACAAGCGATCGCCAAACGCATTCAAGCTGCACGCCAAGCTAGGGAGGGAGAATAATGCATCTGATGATGATTTTGACTGCTTTAACAGTCGCTTGGTGGTTAAGATCCTTTCTGACTGACTTTGAAAGTAGTTGGAATATGCGCTGGAGGCGATCGCTATTCTTATTTCTCTTCCCGCCCTTGTTAATTTTTATGACAGCGATCGCCATTTTGTGCATGGGACCCCAAGGGAAAATGGGCGGGATGTACACCGGTTGGTTTAGTTATGTCTTAACGTTAATTTGTCTTGTCATTGTTGACATTGTGTGCATTAAACTTGCCTTTGGTGGTTGGCAATCGATGAAATCTGTCCGCAACTGTCCCTTAGCTAATATTGAGGGGAAACAAGTTAGGTTACTCAACACTGAAGCGCTATTCGCCGGTCAAATCGGTTTTTGGCAATCAGAATTAGTAATTAGTGAAGGACTACTGGAAACTCTTTCACCAAAGCATTTAGAAACCGTCTTCGCACACGAGCAAGGACATTACCATTATAGGGATACATTCTGGTTTTTTTGGTTGGGTTGGGTGCGTTCCTGCACCGCTTGGTTGCCAAATACAGATGCTTTGTGGCAAGAACTGTTAATTTTGCGCGAATTACGTGCCGATGCTTACGCTGCATCGCGAGTAGATCCGTTATTGTTAGCAGAATCGCTGTTGTTGGTAGTGAGTACAACTCCGATGTCCTCAGAAATTTTCTGCGCTGCATTAGGTAGCGATCGCTTAGAACAGAGAATAGAAGCTTTGTTAGCACAACCAGAACCGACTCCAGAACTTAATTTCCAAAATTGGAATGGCTTTTTGTTAGCATTTTTGCCGTTAGTCAGTGTGATATTTCACAAGTAAATTGCGATCGCGCACCTGATAATAGACATAGGCGTAGAAAAGACATAGAGACGTAGCAATGCTACGTCTCTACAAGGGTTTCGGGTAACGCATAATTAATTTTTACTCCTATGTCTAATAATAAAAGCTTGATGTGCGAGATTCTCCAATTAATTTAACTAGTACCGCAAGGCGGAAGTTAAAAGTCAAAAGTCAAAAGTAATATGGAGTAAGCTTTTTGACTTTTCACTTTTGAATGCGTGACTTCACGGCGGTACTAGCAACCATAACAGAAAACAAAAAACACGTATGTTTCAGCCATTGGGATTTGAGCAACGCTCCGTAAATACCTCATTAGGTAGAATTGTATATTATACTAATGTCGGTTTGCCTTATCAAGATGAGATCGCTGCCCGCACCGAAAAAGAAACTTTAGTGTTTCTGCATGGCTTTGGTGGTGGTTCTTCCGCATATGAGTGGTCAAAAGTTTATCCTGCTTTTGCCGCCGAGTATAGAATAATAGCACCAGACTTGCTGGGATGGGGTAAATCTGAGCATCCAGCGCAAAATTATCAGATTGATGATTATACAACGACAATTCGGGAGTTTTTAGAGCACACTTGTACAGAACCGGTGACAGTAATTGCTTCTTCGCTGACAGCAGCGTTTACAATTCGAGTAGCGATCGCTCATCCTGATTTATTCAAGTCGCTGATTCTCACTTTACCAGCCGGACTTTCTGATTTTGGTGAAGACTACTCTCGCAGCATTTTTGCCCAAATTGTCAGCGTTCCCATTGTCGATCGCTTGCTGTATACTACCGGAATTGCTACTAGTTCGGGTATTCGCAGTTTCTTAGAACAACGGCAATTTGCCGAATCTAGTCGCGTTTACGAGGAAATTGTCGAAGCTTATTTAGAATCTGCGCGTCAGACAAATGCTGAATATGCAGCGCTGTCTTTTGTGCGCGGTGATTTATGCTTTGATTTATCGCTTTATATTCAACAATTGACAACTCCCACCGCGATAATTTGGGGGCAAAAATCGCAGTTTACGGGTCCAGAAATTGGTCGTCGTCTTGCTGAGATGAATCCGCAAGCGATTCGCGTTTTTCTAGAGTTAGAAAATGTCGGATTAACCCCACAGCTAGAATTGCCGGCGGTGACAATTGGTTTAATTCGGCGATTTTTGCCTTTGTTGAGTAGTTGATAAATATATAGCAGTTGAGACACGTAGTGCGTTCGCATGAAGGCGTCTCTGAGATGTGAAAAATCAGCCTTTAATACTTGAAACCCCTGCTTGATAAGAGGGGGAAAGGGGAAAGGAAAAAAGGGATTCATGGGAAGAAAAATATTCAGGAGTAATCTAAATAACTCTTCTTACAAACGTCAACGGGACGGAAACCGACCCCGCTGAGGAAAGCGCTTTATTTCCATACCTTTCCCCTTTCCCCTTTCCCCCTCTTTTTCATTTGTCTTTAAATCTTAAATCGATAACAGTAGCATTAAAGTTGTAATTAAACCCTTCTAACTCAAAAGGCATCCCAATTTTAAGTTTACTGTTACCTAAAACTGGTCCAGTTTCAGTGATATTCGCTTTGCCTTCTAAAGTCAAAAGCATATCTCGACTAAAATTGTTACCTCTAGGATCAGGCAATTCTTTGACGGAACCATCAGATTGAGGAACTGCTAAAGTTCTGGGTAATTCTTGAATAGATTTAATCGCTATTTGACCGTAGGGTTGATTGCGGATAATAACGTTAGTTTTTCCGCCTTTTGTAAACCCTTTTTCATATAATTGTTGTGGGTCGCGTACATTCAATCCGCGAACAACTAAATCTACCTCAATTGGTACTGTTTTCGAGTTAATTTGAGCAACAGAACCAGAAGTTCCTGGAAAGACAAAGATGCCAAATATTACTAGTAAGATTACCAGCGCGGCACCAAAATCGAGAAGGTTGATTTTACCGAATAAGCGACCTTTGGAATCTAAAAGAGCCATAAGCAGTTTTCAATTCTTAATTGCGGAATAATTGATTGTTGCAACGTGGTGTATAGTCAGGACTTACGCACGGACTACGTATTTCCGTCCCTATCGACGTCAGGAAGCACCTATCAAAGTCTTGTTTTCTCGCGACTGAGTGCGTAAGTCCTAATAGTAGAACCGCTTACACTCGTTGCTTGTTTTAAAAGAGGCTGTGATTCTCGGTCATGCGACAGTCTATCATAACCTGTCTAAAACGTGTGCAAACCAAACAGAATTAGTATTAAGTAAAATGCAACTTAGAATTGCATAAATCCGTCCTATACTTTACGTTCTCCTAAAATAGTCAGCTGTGCCGGATTATGATGAATTGGAAAGGCTTAGTAAATTACCGTTTTTGGCGACATCGCTTGATTTATCCGTTAATGTCGGTGGTAGTTGCCTTGAGTGTTTGCCTTTTGACACCTCTACCAGGGAAGGCTATAGATTTATTGCCTCTCATTTTCCAAGGTGCTCAGTTATTTCAGCTTTCTAATATATCGGATTCTCAAGAAGTTGATCTTGGTAAACGGATTAATCAGCAATTACAAGGCAGTGATATTCGTCTTTATCGTAATTCACAAGTAAATAACTACATCCGGCAAATTGGACAGCGTTTAGTAGCATCTAGCGATCGCCCAGATATTCCCTATACTTTCCAGGTAATTGACGATAACGCTCTTAACGCTTTTGCGACAATGGGAGGCTTTGTCTATATCAACATCGGTACGATCAAAGCCGCAGACAATGAAGCGCAACTGGCAAGTGTGCTCGGTCATGAAATGGGACACATCGGTGGAAAGCACGCACTCAAACAGATGCGGCAAAAAGCACTTGAAAGTGGATTGTTAACAGCAGCAGGTTTAGATCGAAATCAAGCGGTAGCCATTGGTGTGCAAGTAGCGAGAAATCTTCCCCGCAGTCGTCAAAATGAATTTGATGCTGATCAAAGAGGATTAAAAACTTTAACACGCGCTGGTTATGCACAGTCGGCGATGCCTGCTTTTATGCAAAAATTGGTATCAAAGAGTTCTACACCAGGATTTTTGAGTACCCACCCCGCAACAGGCGATCGCATTGAAGCTCTCAAACGTGCCATAAACGCTCAACCGAGCAATCGCAGTGAAGGTTTGGATGGTGCAGCCTATAAAGCAAATATTCGACCATTAGTCAGTTAATACTCCCTCTTGTCTCCCTGTCCCCTTGTCCCCTTGTCCCCTTGTCCCCCTTGTCCCCCTTGTCCCCAATTTCCGCCGGATTGATTTTAATCACAGCTTCTTCTAAGGGCAGAATACGAACACAAAGCTGGTTGACGTTGACTTGATAAACTAAGTTATTGGTGATGTCGAGTCCCGTTAACCAACCACTTTTGTGATGATAAGCTCCTGTATCTATATTTAACCATCCGGGTCCTTGAGCCAACTTACCGGGTGCAACCCCAGGTAAAGTAAAAGTGATGGTATGACCGACAATAATTAATTTATCTTTAAAGTAGGGTTTTTTCATGCTGTGAAATGCATCTCGCACCCAGCAAAACTGCTCGGCTGTTTGTTTTGCCAAAGGAATTAACGGATCAATACCAGCATGAGATAACCAAATATCTCCTAAGTCGAGATATGTAGGCAAACTTAGCAACCATTCAAGATGATCGTGAGGAATAATCCCTTCTTGATAACTGGCTACAGTGGCTTGTCCTCCTTTGTCAAGCCATGATTGCATAATTTCGGGGGTGATGCATCTTGAAGTAAGAATATTTAACAATATCTGCTCGTGATTGCCAAGCAGACAGTGATAGCCATTTTCTTTAACAAAATTTATTACTTGGCAACTCTGAGGTCCGCGATCGATTAAGTCTCCAAGAAAATAGACTTGATCGTCTGAGTGTGGGGCGATCGCCTGCAATAATATCATTAAAGCATCATAGTAGCCATGCACATCCCCAATAATAATCCGGCGGTGCTTGATTTCACTCATCGGTTTTTGGCTTGAATAACTTTGCTCAATTAAGCTACAGTTTTAGCTAAATAAATTTCGGATTCACAGGTAAAAAATGTTTCATAACTTTTATTAAAATTAATAGATACGGTTTCAGAGCGATCGCTTATAAAAAATATACATATCAAGCGATCGGTGAACATTTCCGCTCCTGGCAAGCATTAGATTTAGAATACTTAGCTTTGAGGTAAAATACTATAAGAAATAACTATAAATTCCCCAAAAGAAATTACATTCCCACTAAATTAGGATACTGTTGGTCATTCTTTAGTTTAAAATCCCATTAGCATCAACAAGGAGTCAAGCCATGTCTGAACAATTCTCACCTGAAATTAGCTCACGCATTTGCAATCACATGAACCAGGATCATGCTGATGCTATAGTTCTTTACGCTCAGGCTTTTGGTGGGTTAGCGGATGTCACAGCAGCACAAATGCTGGCAATTGATGCTCAAGGTATGGATTTGAAAGCAGAAGTGAATGGAGAACCTGTACCAGTTCGCATTCAATTCGACCATATTCTAGCAGATGCGGAAGATGCTCATCATACATTAGTTGACATGATCAAGCAAACGCGGGTTAAAGCAAAGTAATATAAGTAATTCGTCTTGTACTGGGGGAAAAAGACTAATTTTTTATGCCAAAAATTCGGTTTGTTGATTTATTTTCCGGAATCGGGGGAATTAGATTAGCTTTTGAAGAAGCTGCTAAGTCTTTAAATCTAAAAACCGAATGCGTATTAAGTAGCGAAATTAACCCAGATGCTCAATTAGTATATGAAAACAACTTTCAACACAAGCCTTTAGGTGACATTCACCTAATAGATAAACTCCCAGAACATGACTTTTTATTAGCTGGCTTTCCTTGCCAGTCTTTTTCTCATGCTGGGAAAAAAGCAGGGTTTGGAGATACGAGAGGAACGTTATTCTTTGAAATTACCAGATTACTCGACACATATCAACCACAAGCTTTTCTGTTTGAAAATGTGCGGGGACTTTATAGCCATGATAACGGTAATACCTTAGCAACGATAAAGCATGAAATTAAAAAGAGAGGTTACAGCTTTGATGCTTTTTTGCTCAACAGTGCTAACTTTGGTTTACCGCAAAACCGTGTCAGAGTTTATCTATTAGGCATTTTGAATGCTTCTCCTAAATTTGACTTGATTTCTGATGTTGGTTTTAAAGATTCTCACTCCTACAATACTCAGCAACTATCTTTATTTGACTCACCTCAAAAATATGTTACTGTTGCCGATATTTTGGAAGATAATCCAGATGTAAAGTATGATTGTTGTCCCAAATTTGTCAATGCTTTAAAACAAATCTACAACCAAGATTTAAATCAATTGCATGGAGTGCGATTAATTGATTATCGTGGAGGAAATTCAATTCATTCTTGGGAATTAGGATTGCGGGGAAAATGTAGTTTAGATGAAATTGAATTAATGAACCGTTTTATTTTAAAAAGACGGAATAAAGAATTTGGTCAAGAACAAGATGGTAAGTTATTAACTAAGAAGCAAATAGCTAGTTTTTTTGAGCATCCTAATTTAGAAGAGATATTAGATGCGTTGATTGCTAAAAAATATATTAAGCTGATTAACGATAAATATAAACCTGTATCTGGGAACTTTTCTTTTGAGGTTTATAAATTTGTCGATCCCAGTAAGATTTCTGTAACTGTGGTTGCTAGTGATGCTAATCGGTTAGGAGTGTACCATAATAACAGAGTGCGACGACTAACTAAGCGTGAAGTCGCACGTTTACAAGGTTTTCCGGATAGCTTTATATTACATCCCAATGATGATAAAGCTTACTATCAATTGGGAAATTCTGTGAGTATTAATGTAGTCAAAGCTGTGGCTGAAGAATTGATTAAGAAAACATTGTATGATGGTCAAGAACGAAGAGAGAAATTTGAACCGCACTTTGGAAACTTTAAACAACAAACCCCAGAACTACATTTAAAGCTGTTTGAATAATTTCCCAGTATTCTTGCTCTAACATACCAACTAAACCTAAAACCCGACTATGGTCAATAGCACGAATTTGCCCAACATCAATAAAACGATCTTGATCTAATCCATTAGTTAATGTTGCTTTGACATTCACAACATAGGGAGCTTGTTTACTTCCTGGTCGAAATGGCATGACAATTGTCAACAATCCATATTGATTCATAATATCATTTTGTATAATCAAGCAAGCACGGATTTTTTGTGCTTCAGCTCCGACTGTTGGATCAAGATTTACCCAACGAATTTCTCCTCGTCGATAAGTTAAATTATTCCCTGGCATTAATGCCATCCCCGACAACATTATCCCAAACAACAACTTCAGCCTGATACTTTGGATCTTCAGCATCCTGCTTGAGTGCTGCAATCATTTCTGCTTCTAAAAGCCTGCGACGATGTTCTGACAGCAGCGCATTAATGTATCCACTGCGGTTTCCTTGTGCTTGTCGATCTATAAATTGGAGGATGTCTTCTTCCAAGGTAATTGTCACTTTGACCATTAGTCTTACTTTTTAGTCTTACTTAAAAATCATACTATTATTCATACAGAAAAGCGCTCATTCTGTCTGTAATAACCAAAATCCGGTATAAGTCATTCCCGAATCATCAGGTTGAACTAACAAAAAATGTAAGCCTTTACTTTGTTGTTTGCGCTGTTCAAAACTTTGAGCAGATGCGGCAACTTCTGGATCTGCAAAGGTCGCCACAATAAATCTATCTACCAAACCTGCTTCTAATATTAAACCATCGGGGGCACCTGCAATGTAAGAAAGCGACACGGGACGGGCTTGTAGTAACCACCGTACCAAGCGCATCGATTGCCTTCCACCATAGATTATCACACCTGGGACGGGCAGTGTTGAGGCTAAACCGAGATTAATTGGTTTGAGATATTCTGGCATATGTAAAATGGGAATTGGGCGATCGCTAAATGCCTCCTCTACATCACCAGCACTCAAAGTAGCAAAACGCCATTTTTCACCCCAGAGGTTTTCTGGTAATGGTGTTGGGGGTGGTTTATCCAACGCTAAAGGATGTTGTTCTTGCAACCACTGTTTTAGTGCGAAAGTGCGTCTAGTTGCTTGGACATTAATTCCCAAGTTGCGTCCAGCAGCTTCAATTAAACTTAAAGATTGAGGACGAAATACCTCAATTATATCTGGTAGATGTTCGCCAGATGCTAATTGAATTTGCTCCCCAACCCAAGTAGAATTCGCTTCTGATTGAAGACAGATAGCTTCATATTCAAAGCTGCGAGTTGCGTCACAAATCAACAATTGCCAAAATGTATTCTCTTGGGGACGACGATAAAAATCAGCTTGCCAAATACGCATTTTATCTATAAGGAACGTAATAATATCATATCCGACAAATCATATATACTGTAAAGACGTTCCGCCGGAACGTCTCTACGAGGGTAGGTAGGTTTTTCTTAATGTTAACGATCGGGACATGATATAATTTTAAACTCCCTTAAATCCAATCTTGTTTTCTATTGTTTGCTTTTCTTGTGTAGAAGATTGACGCGAAATACCAACTTGACTTAAAAATATACCAAATAATATCACGCTACCGCCAAGATATTGAGCCTGTGTTGGAACTTCACCTAAAATTAAATAAGCTGCCAAGATGCCTATAATGGGGATAAACGAGCTAGCTAAAGATGCCATAGATACGGTGCAAGCTTTCAATCCCCTAATCCAAAATGACTGACCGACTACGATAATTATCGCAGCATAAAGAAGCATCCATCGCCACAAAAATGGTGAGAATGCATTCATAAAATGGTCACTTCCATAAAGTACTAAAGCCAAGAAGAAAAATATTACAGTTCCTAAAGCGGTACGAAAAATACTGTAAATTCCTGCGGGTATCTGCAAGAGATGTTTTTTCGTAATAATTATAGAGATAGATAAAGCCACAGAGCCAACCGCAGCCAGAAGTTCTCCAACTCCTATATGGAAACCTCCCGCATTCATCATCATTGCATTTGTCGGGGGTTGAAGGGTGATAGTTAGCATAACACCAATAAATGAAGCGATCGCTCCCAAAACTTGCCAAAGATTGACTCGTTCTTTCAACAACCAAACAGATAAAGCTAAAGTCAAAGGTGGTTCTAAACGTCCAACTAAAATGACATTGTTAACTTCAGTTAATGCCAATGCCTGAAAAATTAAACCAGGGGCAAGCGCTCCAGATAGAATTGCTACTATCGTCAGATTAAACCAATTCTTAAATGAAAGTTGCTTCAATGTTGCTTTGTTCCAATTTCGCCAATAAATTGTTGTAAGAATTATTAAAGCACAGAGATTTCCTACGAACAAAACATTACAAAGAGAAATTGGATTACTACCCCCGATAAAGTTTTGGGCACCAATTTCTGTTATCTTCCGCGTCACTGCGCTAGATACGCCAAAAATCAAAATCGCTAGCCAGAGATAGGTTTGTCCCCCAATTCTAAAGCTTTGACGATGGGAGCTTCTCAGTTTGGTCATAATAATATCACTGTAATGAAAGCACCATTAACAATACTATACTTCAGTGATGAAATCCGGGTGAGTTGAATCTGAGAAAATCCTTAACTCTGGAGTGCGATCGCCACTTGTTAAATACTAATTATCCCGCAAAGTATACCCCACACCACGCACCGTATGAATCAAGCGCTTTTCGTTTTTTTCTTCTAGTTTGAGACGTAGATAACGAATATAAACTTCGATAATATTAGAATCACCCATAAAGTCATAACCCCAAACTTTCTCTAAAATTTGGTCTCTAGTAAACACTTGACGGGGACGGCAAAGAAGATATTCTAATAAATCAAATTCTTTTGCTGTTAGTTCAATTGCTCGTTTATCCCGAAATACTTGACGAGTGCGGCGATTTAAACTTAAGTCTTCAAACTGCAATAAATCCTCATCTGTTTCTTGAGTGCGGCGTAAATGTGCGCGAATTCTTGCTAGTAATTCTTCAATACTAAAGGGTTTAAGTACATAATCATCGGCTCCAGCATCTAAACCGGCAACGCGATCGCTTACTTCATCTTTTGCTGTCAACAAAATCACTGGTACTGAGCTACCTGTCGCTCGCAGACGACGACAGATTTCTAATCCTGTTAGTCCTGGTAACATCCAATCTAAAATCGCTAAATCTAGCGTTGACTCTCGCGCCAGTGTTAAACCTGTGACACCATCATGCGCCACACTGACAGTGTAACCTTCGCTACTCAATTCTAGTTCAACAAATCGCGCTAGTTTAACTTCATCTTCAACTAACAGAATATGTGCTGTCATATTTTTACTTTTAAAGTCAGTAAAGGAAATTTGTAAAGCAGCAAACTAAAGCACGCTTAACGTATTATGCCTTAAGTGTATGACGTGCGATCGCTATCAATCTCCGTTTCTTCATCGACAGATGTTTTTGGAGATTTTCCAGTAATGTATAACGTGCGAACGCTATCAATATCAATCTCGGTTTCTTCATCGACAGATGTTTTTGGAGATTTTCCTGCAATAGCTTTACGGATTTCGTCTAGTTCTTCCTTGGGAACCCAGTCAGTGGCAGGAGTAACTCTATACTCGTCTGTGCGTCCTGTACGCTTAGTTTGCGTCACGAAATTAGCATTGATCAGAACTTTGATCGCTTGTTGAGCCTTGCGTGTACTTATTTTGCAAATCTCTGCTGTTTTACGGAGACTGGCAAAACAAACACCTTCAGGTTTTCCTCCTGTTCTGCGAACTATATGAGCATATAGCCGAAATTCATAAGGGTCTAATCCGTATTCATCCAGGAAATTATGGACAAATGCCACTGAAGAAGGGGGATTCTCAGCAGTAGGAGATTTAGATTGTTGGGATGAAAGCCCGTTTTTAGTTGACATACTACAATACTGCGTCTGGAGATGACTGGAAGTACAAGCTACCCATGCATGAAAAGGGTATAGTGAGGAAGACGCTTTCAATCAAGAGAACTCATACCTTGCTCCTACAGAGGAAGCTATAGAAGACGAGATCGCCTGTATAGAACAAAACGACGACAGTTTAGTTATAAAATTCGATTTAGACAGTGAAGACTTGCAGTTTGCTTCTAGAGAAAAATCGAGCGAAGAAACGCAAATCGAGTACCCAAAACAAATTAAACAAAGCTGGCTGGAGCAATGGATGAAGCCGATTCTCCCATTTTTAAAACCAGGTGGTAGAACTGTTGCTTTAATTCTGGCACTGGGTATTGTTTCCATTCCACTTCTGATGATCAGCGGTAGTGTCTGGGTCGCAACCATCCTTGCAGTAGGATGTACCATTGTTGCTATTTTTAAATAGCTCTATCTCACCAACCACCCTGCAAACTTTAGCTTAGGGTGGTTGATGAAGCTGGGCATTTTAAAAGTAAGATTTGTGATAATATATATGCTGGCGATCGCATGACCCGACAACCACATGACCAATTTGCCAAACAATATTTAGAAGAATTACTTTCCCCTTATGGAAAAGTAGAAGTAAGTCGGGAAGTCATAGATGAAGTTCGTCAAGTAGATATCTTGTTTTCTCCCGCACCTTCCCCCAATGCTGACCTGCAATCCCTTGGGTTACTTGGTAGAATTGCCACAACTGCCTCATTATTGGAACCCTTCCGCAATCAACCCAGTAAAACCGAGGTGCGTAATTGTCTGCTGAAGCTATTTTCCGTTTGTGGAGAATCGCAACGGAAAGCCAAGCGAGAGAATACATCTTTACCAGAAGATAACTTACCGCGTTTATGGATTTTGGCAAGTTCAGCTTCAACGACTTTACTTGAGAGTTTTGGTGCTAAATTAGATACAGAGAATTGGCTAGCAGGTGTTTACTTTCTACCTAAATCATTCAGAACGGCAGTAGTAGCAATCAACCAATTACCACTAACACTTGAAACTCTCTGGCTGAGGATTTTAGGAAAGGGAGAAACGCAACGTCAAGCGGTCAGTGAATTACTCTCACTTCCTCAAAACAACCCCCTACGGCGAAATATCCAAGCAGGGTGGTTTCATACAAACAGAGAAAAATGACAATACTTATGGGAGGCGATCGTAAATTGACAATCTGGAAGTATGAACAATCTGATCGAACAATTGCAGCAAGTCCCAGACTATAGGCACATCCGGGGACGAAGACA
>NZ_KK073769.1:264340-316736 GCF_000582685.1 [Scytonema hofmanni] UTEX 2349 | reverse complement strand
ATCTCGAAGCTCAACAGTTACTTTGTGACATTCAAGGGCATTGGGGCATCGAAAATCGACTGCATTGGGTTCGAGATGTGACATTCCAAGAAGACTTTCCACCACGTCGTGGTGGCAATGCTCCTGTCAATTGGTCTATTTTACACAACTTTTTCATTACGATCGCCCGCAAACTCGGTTTCCGAACTATTCCTCAAGCACAACGCGCCCTCTCTAATCAACTACACAAAGTTTTTTCTTTCTTTGTATGAAACCACCCTGCTACGGCGAAATATCCAAGAACTCATTACTAGTTGGCGGATAATTGTAATTAACCAGGAAAATATTACGGAAGAGGAGCAAGAGGTAATTATGAACTTATCACAAGCTTATTTAGAATGGCGGGAAGCTACACTACAACAAGGACAGCAAGATGAACGTCGTCAAGTAGTAGAAAACTTGTTAAGCGTCCGGTTTGGTTCGCTGGATGCCGATTTGCAGCGAGTAATTGAGCCTTTATTACAGTTACCCCCGCAAGAGTATAGCCGCTTGTTACTTGAATTATCCCGTGAGGAACTGTTGAGAAGATTTGGTAACATTTGAGCAAAATAATTGGGATTTAGGGGAACGAATATTTGTAATTTGGTGTATTAGTATAATAACCATATAAGCATCATGAGTGCGCTATCTAACCAGTTGGGAATCTGTGAGGATTCTTTTAACATCGGATGTGCGATCGCTTGATTGAAAACCCCATAACTCCTGTGAAAAACAACCAACAATGGCAGCATGAGCGGCAGGCAATGGCACTTTTGTCTTCTTTAAACTACAGAACTGGCGAACTAAGTAGTTATTTACACAATATTGCCTGCGGAATTAGCGACCTAATTAAAGTAGATTGGACAGTAGTGACGCTCTGTCAGAAAGGTTTTGAGAAGGTATTAGCAAGCAGTATTGATATGGGTCAAGGTGAGCATGTTTATTCACTACATGGTTCGCTAACTGGTAGGGTAATAGAA
The DNA here is from genome assembly GCF_000582685.1 of [Scytonema hofmanni] UTEX 2349. Lineage (GTDB taxonomy): Bacteria > Cyanobacteriota > Cyanobacteriia > Cyanobacteriales > Nostocaceae > Hassallia > Hassallia hofmanni. Next base: position 315,738 of record NZ_KK073769.1, on the reverse strand, counting down.
ACGGGAGAATTATTAACAGTAGAAGATGCTCTTAAATATCCAGAATATGGAGAAGTTCCCGAAGGTTATTGTTCATATTTAGGAATACCGTTGCGAACGGCACAAGGTGAAGTTATTGGTACCATTTGCGTTTTTCATCAGCAGTCACGGGAGTTTACAAAAGAGGAAATGCAAATTACCGAATTGTTTGCCGATCGCGCGGCTACAGCAATAGACCATTATCACCTTTACCAGCAACAATGCCAATTTAATCAAGTTCTAGAGGCAAAAGTAGAACAACGTACCGAACAACTGCGGGTAGCGCAAGCCAAGCTTGTAGAACAAGAACGGCTGGCAGCAATTGGCGAATTTGCTGCCATAATTGTACATGAAATTCGCAATCCCCTAACTACAACGATTATGGGATTAAAGTATTCTCAAAAAAACCTTCAAAGCGAAGCTGCTCAAGAGCGATTATCGTTAGCACTGAGTGAAGCCAGTCGTCTTGAGCGATTATTAAGTGAAATTTTGCTTTATGCTAAACCCCAAATATTGCAATTGTGTGAATTGGATGTAAATGAATTTATAAATGAGTTGCTAGTAACTATTTGCGAAATGCCAGAAGCATTATCACGACAAATCGAATTTATACCAGCTTCCAGAGCAGTGAAATTCCTGGGGGATAAGGATAAAATGAAACAAGTTTTCATCAATATTGTTCGCAATGCTTGCGAGGCTGTCTCACCAGGAGATGTTGTCAAATGCGAAGTAGATTGTTCTTCCGTCGGTCAAGTTTGCATTCATGTCTGCAATGGTGGTGAGCCAATTCCCCCAGAAATTCTTTCAAAGCTCACTCAGCCGTTTTTCTCGACAAAATCTAGTGGTACTGGCTTAGGACTGGCTATTACTAAACGTATTGTCAATGCTCATGGCGGAGAATTATTCATTCAGTCTGAGGTGGTAAGTGGTACGAGGGTGAGTGTAAAATTGCCTGCTAATTAGGGCAATGGGCATTGGGCATGGGAAAGCGCTAAGAGCGCAGGAGGTATTGGGGAAAGGGACGGAGTTATTTAAAATTAGTAAAAATATTTAAAATTAGTTTCTTCACCTTTTCCCTTTCCCCTTTCCCCTTTACCCCTCTTCAAAGGGCATTAATATAAAAGTTGCCTTTTTTCAGCAAAAAATTTCAAATAATTAGTATGATTAACTCCCGTCAACTAGCTTTTCTTGCTTTGCGAGAGGTTCACAAAGGGGCTTATGCTGATGTTGCCCTTGATAGAGTGTTGCAAAAAGTTAAATTGAGCGATGCCTGCGATGGGCTTCTTAAACGCCAATCTGATCAAGAGTTGAGCGATCGCCGTTTTGTCACAGATTTAGTTTATGGCAGCACCAGAAGGCAACGCACTCTTGATGCTCTCATCGACCAACTCGGCAAAAAGAAATCCTACCAACAACCTGCATACCTCCGCACCATTTTACATCTAGGTTTATATCAACTGCGCTATCTAGAACGGATTCCGCCATCAGCTGCTGTTAATACCACTGTGGAACTGGCTAAAGAAAATGGCTTTTCTGGACTGACAGGTTTTGTTAATGGTCTGTTGCGAGAGTATATCAGAAGAGGAGAGGGGGAGGGGGAGAGGGGGGGACAAGGGGACAAGGGGACAAGGGGGCAGGGGGGAGAGGGGGGACAAGGGGACAAGGGGACAAGGGGACAAGGGGGACAAGGGGGACAAGGGGGACAAGGGGACAATTCTTTCTCCCACTTTCCCTTAGAATTGCCAGAAAATCCGGTGGAACGCTTGGGTATTTTACACAGCTTTCCTGACTGGATTATTGAAGTGTGGTTGAAACAGTTTGGTTTTGTCGAAACAGAAAAATTATGCGAGTGGATGAACCAGACACCAGTTATTGACTTGCGGGTAAATTTGCTTCGCGCTTCGGTTGAGGAAGTTGAAACGGCTTTGCAATTGAAGGGTATTTTAGTCAAGCGCGTTCCTCACTTACCCCAAGCTTTGCGATTGATTGGTAGCACTGGTGCAATTCCAAATTTACCTGGTTTTAGCGAGGGTTGGTGGACTGTGCAAGATAGTAGCGCTCAGTTAGTCAGTCATTTGCTCGACCCGCAATCAGGTGAGGTAATAATTGATGCTTGTGCTGCACCGGGAGGAAAAACAACGCACATTGCCGAATTGATGCAAGATAAAGGGACAATTTGGGCAGGCGATCGCACTTCCTCACGTCTTCGCAAACTCAAGGAAAATGCTCAACGCCTAAATTTGCACTCTATTCAAAGTTATACTGGCGACAGCCGCAATCAACCCCAATTTCAAAACATAGGCGATCGCGTGTTACTTGATGCACCATGTTCTGGTTTAGGAACTCTACACCGTCATGCTGATGCTCGTTGGCGACAAACACCAGAGTCTGCCCAAGAACTCTCGACACTGCAAAAAGAACTCATAGCGCACACATCAACATTTGTCAAGAGTAATGGAATATTAGTTTACGCAACATGTACATTGCATCCAGCAGAAAATGAAGATGTCATTGAGTCCTTTTTAGCGTCGCATCCAAACTGGCAAATAGAGTCTCCTGACGTAGATTCACCAGCAGGTAAGTATTCTACACCACAAGGCTGGATTAAAGTATTACCTCAAAAACAAGAAATGGATGGCTTTTTCATGGTGCGCTTAAGAAAAACCAATGATTAAAGGTGAATGCTGTTTGTGATTTTAATATTAGTCAAGGGCTAAGGAACAAAGACTGAAAAATCAAATTACAAAATTAAATTACAAAGGACAAAGCAATGACTGCTAATTCCAGTGTGAAAAACTTAGTTAAAATCCTGATTGGAGCGGCTTGGATTGATGGTAGAATTCAAGCAGAAGAACGGCAATATCTGCGCGAAATAGCTCAAGCAAAAGGTTTAGCAAGCGATCCAGATATTAAGCCTTGGTTGTACGAATTGGTTCCTGTGCAGCCAAGCGAATGCTATAAGTGGGTGAAAGATTATTTAGGCGATCGCCCCACCAACGAAGATTATGAAAATTTGATTGAAGCCATCAGTGGTTTAATTTACAGCGATGGTGAAGTAGCGATCGAAGAAGCAAGACTACTAACGAAGTTACAACAATTATCCACGGCAAACGATTCGACTCAACCCGGTCATAATGCCATTCTCAAACAAATTCAGAAACTTTATAGACGTTGGGTTGATGTTCAGAACTAAAGTCAAGAGTCAAGAGTCAAGAGTCAAAAGTCAAGAGTCCATAGTCAAAAGTCAAAATTTAACTGTTGACCCTTGACCATTGACCATTGACCATTGACTATTGACCGTTGACTATTGACTCTTGACCATTTAAGACTTCGGTTCACCCACACCCGGAGTTTCTTCTTTTTTGATTTCAGGTACAATATCAGGACGCTCTTTGCTTTCCCAACCGGGGGGACGCTTGGAGTTATACCAAGCGATCGAACCAATCGTGACAGCAGCAATAAAACCAGCCACATACACCAAAGCGGCAGCTACGGGAAAATGGGGAGCGTTTGCAGCTGCGTCCGCTGCTGTTTGCATTAATAAATGCACGAGTATTTTCTCCTATTATCGGCAACACTACTTAAGACCCTATAAAAAGAGCGTATCACACGCATCCCCCGTAGGGCAGAGGGAGAGGGGGAGATGGGGAGATGGGGGAGATAGGGGAGATAGGGGAGATAGGGGAGATAGGGGAGATAGGGGAGAGGAAAAATTATCTTGTCCCCCTCATCCCCCTCATCCCCCTCATCCCCCTTGTCCCCTTGTCCCCTCATCTCCCCATCAATTTCCTTGCGAAGATCCGCTGGGTCTAAGTCTATCCCGCCAAGACTGACTTGGTGAGGAATTTGAGGAACTGGGTTTGCTGTTTGATTCTGGTGCAGAGGTGCGAGTTCTTCTAGGTGACTTATAGGAAGAATCTGATTCTACTCGTCTAGATCGTCGTCGTGAAGAATACCCAGAGGAAGAATCGCGGGAATTTGATTCTTCGCTTCTGTAGCGACGCCTTCTCGATGAACGTGATGAAGATGTATTCTCATCTTGTTGCTGATAGCGTCTTCGGCTGCGTCTTGGGGTATTGTCTTGTTGCTGATTATCTTGAGAATAGCTTCTCCTGTATCTGCGTCTTCTGGATGGGCGATCGCTATTATCAGAGTTATCAGAACTTACTCGTTGACTTCGCCTTCTATTATTGCCATCATCATCTGAGTTATCCTCATCAACTTCAACCGGACGGTTAACAATTCGATTAGGCTTGACCCGCTGCGCTGTGATGGTGCCTTTACGACCTTCTAACTTCGGTCGAGAGGGAAACTTTTCTATCGGCATTCCTTTTACAGCTACTTCCATAAAATCATGCCAAGTGGAAGCAGCACTACTACTGCTACCCCAAGTAGGTTTGTTATCGTCGTTACCTAGCCAAACTCCTGTAACTAATTGGGGAATATAACCAATAAACCACAAATCGCGGGCTTCATCAGAAGTACCTGTTTTTCCGGCTACGGGTCGATCTAATTGGGCAGCGCGACCTGTCCCATCTTGTACTACATTCCGCAGCATCCAGCTCATGATAGCAGCACTGTCAGGGTCGAGAGCTTGTACCGACTGATAACTAGCTTTCCATATTTCCTTGCCTTGGCGGTTGAGGATGCGGCTAATACCGTGAACTTCTGTATGTAACCCTTGATTTGCAAAAGTGCCGTAAGCGCTGGTTAACTCCAATAAATTCACTTCATTAGAACCAAGTGCCAAAGAATAAGTCGGTTTAAGTGGAGATTTAATCCCCATATCATGAGCTAGTTTAATTGTTGGTTCAAATCCGACATCGATCAACACCTTCACCGCAATGATATTAATTGACTTGGTGAGGGCTTCAATCAAGTTCATCGAGCCGTGGAAATTTTCACTATAGTTTTTCGGTTCATAGCCATCGACGACAAACGGCACATCCTGGTAAGTATCATAAGGATTTTTGCCGCTTGCGATCGCCGTCGCATAAACAAATCCTTTAAATGTTGAACCAGGTTGACGCTGTGCCTGGGTAACGCGGTTAAATTGGTACTTGCCAAAATCTTTTCCGCCAACCATCGCTTTAACTTCACCTGTACGGGGGTCAACAGCAACCATTGCCGCTTGTTTAAAGTTCTCCCAGCGTCCTTCATTTCGCAGTATTTTGGCTACTGAATCTTCTGCGGCTTTTTGCCAAGTTGGGTTAATAGTAGTTTCTACCACTAAACCGCCACCCGCCAGCACATCGGGGGAAACATACTTGGGCAATTCTTTCTGAATGTAGGTGGTAAAATAAGGTGCTTCTACTTGCAATCGCTTCGGCAAACTGCTTTTCAGGTTTATTGCTTCACTACTTGCTGCTTGCTTTTCGGCGGCTGTAATAAAACCATCTTCTTGCATCCGCTGCAATACCAGATTCCGTCGTTGTTTAGCGGTTTCTGGATTGCGATCTGGGGAATATATGCTTGGTGCTGGGGCTAATCCGGCAATTGTCGCCATTTCTGGCAGTGTCAGTTGATCTACTGTCTTGCTGTAGTATACCCAAGCAGCATCACCAACTCCGTAAGCTCCCGAACCCAAGTAAACCAGATTTAAATAACGTTCGAGAATCTGGTCTTTAGATAATTCTCGCTCCATTTTCTGTGCGAGTCGGACTTCTTTGAGCTTACGCAAAACTGTCTTTTCTTGTTTGAGAAAGAGAATTCGCGCTAGCTGTTGGGTGATGGTGCTACCACCTTCTACCACGTTTTGCGATCGCAAGTTATTTAAAACTGCTCTGCCGATTCCCTGAAAATCTACACCATGATGTTGCCTAAATCTTCTATCCTCTGAGGCAATAAAGGCTTTTTTCAGGTTATCGGGAATTTGATTTAATTGCAGCTGTTCTCTGGTCGCTTCTCCTTGCTGTTGCAAAATACTACCATCACTAGCTTTGATGGTCAGTGTTTGCTCGCGGACAACGACGTTCAGCTCAGATTTATCCGGCAAAGTGCGATCTATTGACCACACAGTATGACTGATACCTACGATTCCACCACTCACACCCAAGCCTAACCAAAACAGAGGACGACGATAAAGCGGTTTATTGCCACCGGGAAGTTTAGCAATGATTCCAGATGATACACTTCTCACCCGACTCAGTAACTGCTTTACTCCGGACTTCCTTGGTCTTTCATTTGTAGATTCCTCGCTGGGGTTTTGATTACCGGGAGGTATCAAATCGGGAGAGGAGTCTTCCGTATTATTGCCCTGAGGCAATCCCGGTTTCTCTGTGTTTGTGTTACTCAATTTAGTTGATCGTTCCTTGAACCAGGATTTAATCTTCGCCACAGCATCTAATTCGCAAATATCGTAGTTTTTCGCAGTTAAGCGTAGGAATAGCTGTCTTTGTTGTGCAGTTTTCTAAAATCAGATAACTTGCCACCAATTCTCTTGCCATCAACACGGACTTCTAATCTTGTACTTGATTGCACTACGACGCGACCGACAACACCTTTACATAAAGCTATATCGCCTGTATTCCACCCATGAGTATAGGTAGTACGTGGTTTTGAGCAAGGAAATCCAAGCTTGTTTACTCGGCATAACCTTCTAGTCCCCTTTCCGGTTGACTTAATCAATAACGGCTTTGCTGTCAGTATTTTTAACGAAAGGCAATCGCCAACACAGGCAGCGTCGATCCAGTGAGTTTTGGGCAACTCAAGCTTTCTGCGATTAAATTTCGTTTTGCCTCCTGAGGCTACGATCACAGGTAATCTCGTTTCCTTTAGGGCATTAAACAATGTCCAACGAGTGGAATTAACCGCCGCAGCATCTTTTAATGGGCATTTTGCTTGAGATAATACTCTTTTTAGGACTTCAGGCTTCTTAGCCAAGAATAAAGCTACGTCTTGAGTTCCTTTTTTGATATTGCATTTTTCGCAAGCCAAACACAGATTTGATATCCTATTAGTGCCAGATGAAGCTCTGGGCTTAATATGTTCTATCTGCAAAGGTACGTTTTCCACATTACAATAAGCGCATTTTCTACTCCATTTTTCTAATAGATACTCGCGTACTTCGTATCCCTGTAATTCTCCTTGTTGATACTCTATCCCTGATATCTCAGGGTTTTCTAGTTGCTGTAAATCAAACCTTACTAACTCTTGAAATATTTCAGCAATTGGTGCAAACCTGATTAGCTTGTTAACCCATGTCATTGTTGTTTTAACTCGATGTTCTAAGCTAGGGGCAAGCCATCCAGAGCGTCTAACTCTATTTAAAAACCTCGGTTTTCGATAGCGTGTATGTCTATTGCGGCGACTTCTACGCACGGCTTTACGAGTTTCTAATTCACCTTTTATAGCCTGCCCCCGATGCTGTAGTTCAGCACCAAAAATAACTTTACCTTCTTGAACTAATGCAATTCCTGTAGTTTTAGAACCGGGGTCTAATTTGATTTTTATTGGCTTGACTGCGATAGATGGAAAGGCATCTTTTAAAATAATGGTAAAGGGATGGCGACGAAACACAGATGCTTTTTTATCAGTCAGTATTTTTCTCGCTGTTCCTGGATGAACTGGGTCTAAAGGACGTTTGTTTGTATCAAGTACTAAGACAAAATTTGACATTTTATTTTCTCCCTTTCGGGGTAATGTTTGCTTCAACCAAGTTAAATCGGCTTGTTTAGTTAGCTCACTTCCCTTTCGAGATGTTTAAAGACTAACGACAGAGCAAAGAACTAGCGAATTCCAGGGTGTCATGACCGATGTAACGGCTCCTAACCGAAGTTAGGGGTCTGGTTCAACCTGTGCAATCATGCGTATTGCTACGCTTGACTACGTTTTACAGGTATCCCACGTCATTTCCTCGCCCAAAGTAGTTACAAATTAACCACGATGAAAAAAAATGGGATTAGCGCACCTCGTTTGTGTTAGTATAATATCCCATAAATAATTAACTGAATTCATTACGAAATAAAGTTTTTTGATAATTGGCGTATTGTGCTCTTTAACTTTATACACTAAGCAAGCAGTATTGTTGCCAGTGAAAAAAGATTGATGAACACAAGTGCGATCGCTCTCGGTAGTAATCTGGGCGATAGAAGTTCAATTTTAACAGCCGCTATGGAAACTTTAGCGCAAACACCAGGCATTATCCTAGAAGTTACATCAAGTTGGTATCAAACCAAAGCTGTCGGACCACCACAAGCAGATTACTTGAATGGCGCGGCGATTCTGCAAGCCGAAATGACACCACAAGCATTATTAGCAACTTTACTCGCGATTGAAAGCAAATTTGGGCGCATTCGTACTGAACGCTGGGGAGCGCGATCGCTTGACTTGGATTTGTTATTATATGATGACTTAATTTTGGATACACCAGACCTGCAAATTCCCCATCCGAGAATGTGCGATCGAGCTTTCGTACTAGTACCCCTAGCCCAAATTGCCCCAAATCTAATTGAACCAGTTTCTCAATGTGAAATTAAAGAACTGGTTAAACAGGTAGACAGTTCTGATGTACATTTATGGATGGGCAATTAAGATTACCACCGATAAACGCAGAAAAAGCCTGATTTGACAATTCATCTCCAGAATTATCTGTGTATTATTAGACAACAAAACTTTACTATGCCATTAGGTAGAGAATTACCACAGCTGCTAAAACAACGCTTGTTCTTCAAAGGACGCAAGTTCAATTTTGAAGTCAATCGCTTGCGTTTACCCAACAAATCGGAAGGAGAATGGGAGTGTATTCGTCACCCTGGTGGCGCTTTAGCCGTACCCGTAACCCCAGAGGGTAAACTTATACTCGTGCGACAGTATCGCTTTGCAGTTCAAGGACGCATATTAGAATTTCCAGCGGGTACAGTGGAACCGAATGAAGAACCTCAAGAAACGATTCGGCGAGAAATTGAGGAAGAAACTGGCTATCGCGCTAATAAATGGGAAAAACTAGGAGAATTTTTTATCGCTCCCGGTTATTCTGATGAAATTATCTATGCTTTTCTGGCGCAAGATTTAGAAAAGTTAGAGACACCACCACCACAAGAGGAAGACGAAGATATCGAAACAGTCTTTTTCACCCCCGAAGAACTAGAGAAAGCTATTCTTGACGGTGAACTTGTAGATGCCAAATCGATTTCTAGCTTTATGCTAGCGCGTCCATTTTTAGTTTAGATTCGTAGTGAGCGCTTCAGCGCTTATCTTGAGCGCTGAAGCGCTCACTACAAATTTATATTAACTAGCCTCAGCAGCCGCGTAAACGCTGACTTTTTTGCGGGTTTTACCCTTTCTCTCAAACGTTACTACCCCATCAATTAAGGCAAACAAAGTGTCATCGCTACCGATACCGACGTTGTTACCTGGATGAACTTTTCTGCCGCGCTGACGTACTAGAATGTTACCAGCCCGGACAGTTTCACTACCGAAGCGCTTCACACCCAGACGTTGAGCATTAGAGTCACGTCCGTTACGTGTACTACCTGTTCCTTTCTTATGAGCCATAATTTCCTCTTGTGTAGTGGGTAATGGGTAATGGGTAGTGGTTGGTTGATAGTGGATAGTGGGAATTTTAAGAGGGGGAAAGGGGAAAGGGGAAAGGGGAAAGAATTATTACCAATGCCCAATGCCCAATGCCCAATGCCCAATGCCCACCAACAACTAACCACCAACAACTAACAATTATTCAACAACAGTTGCTTCAACCGGTGTTGCTTCTGGTTCTTCAGTTTCAGCAGTTGTACCAACTGGAGCAGTAAATACCGTACCATTCAAGTTGATAGAATCAATCATCAGCCTAGTGACTTCTTGGCGATGTCCGCGCTTTTTGCGGGTTTTCTTTTTCGGCTTCATCTTGTAAACTAGAACCTTGCGATCGCGAAAATGTCGCATCACTGTTCCTTCTACAGTTGCCCCCGTCACTAACGGCTGTCCAATAGTAACTTCACCATCGTGCTGTACTAACAGCACTGCATCTATAGTAACTTTCTCTTCGGCTTCGATATGAAGTAATTCAATATCGTAAAAGCGACCTGGTTCAACTCTTAGTTGCTTGCCGCCAGTTTCAATGATTGCGTAAGTCATGGAATAATTATCCTTGAAGATGCCGTACAGGTAGCTGGCTTTCATCTCTTGTAGAGTAGCGATAAACCGCATGAATCCAGCTTTTGCTGTGTATCTACCTGATCCGAGCAGGAATTAGACAGCCAATTTACAATCATATCTACACACTATCGTTAAGTCAAGAAAAATTTCAACCGAGCAAATCTCTATTAATTTAACTTGTTTGCCGAAATCTTCTTTTTTCAGTGTGTAGCTATTAGTGACACAGAACAACACCGTAAATTCTGAGCAGCATTACCCGTTGCTCAGTTTTTTTCTTATACTCTGAAAACTCATGAGTTAAGATGGCTGTATTTTATTTCACACATCGCAGATAGGGCATTTTTCTTTTTTCTCCTCTTGACAAAGTGTAAAAAGCGGAAATAGATACCTTCTTATATTTCTCTTAGTCCCCAGTCCCCAGTCCCCAGTCCCCTTCAAATCCCTATGAAAAGAATCGAAGTTGAACAAAGAGCGATTTTTATCGGTTTAGCTGGTAGCCACGGCTATGGTTTAAATCGTCCCAGTTCAGACTATGATTATCGGGGGGTGTTTATCGCACCCAAAAGATATTATTTAGGCTTTGACCGCATAGAACAAAAAGATGCTGGTTGGGATGAACCAGGAATCTTTCCGTTTTTAGATGGAAACCAAGACACTGTTATCTACGAATTAAGAAAAATCATCCAGTTATTATCGGGAGCAAATCCCAACGTTTTAGAATTGCTGTGGTTGAATGAATATCCTGTATTAACAAACGTAGGACAACACCTAATTAACCACAAACGGCTATTTTTGAGCAAAAAGGTCAAGCATACTTATTCTGGTTACGCTTTTGCTCAAATCAAAAAAATGGAAAGTCATCGCAAGTGGTTGTTACATCCACCGCAAAATAAACCACTACCATCTGATTTTGGCATAGAAGGAGAAGCAACTCTTAGCAAAGATGAGTTAAATGCCTTTTTGGAGTATCTTTATCTTTTAATTAGAGGAAAAATCGAGTTTTTAGAAGAAGCGGAACAATTATATCAGTTATTGACGGCTGATATTGATTTCAAAGGTGTGTTGAAACAATATACTTTACCTGATGAAACTTTAGACTATACACAAAACTTAACAAATAGCCGCAAAGATTTTATTCGCTTGCTTCAAAAAAGCCAAAGTTATCAAGTCGCTTTCAGGGAATGGAAAGCTTACTTATCCTGGCAGGAAAATAGAAATCCTGCTAGAGCCGAAATGGAAAAAAAGTCAGGTTTTGACCTCAAACATGGGATGCACTGCATACGTTTACTACGTAGTGGAGTAGAGATATTACGTACAGGACAAGTAATTGTAGATAGACGAATAGCAGGTGATGTAGAAGATTTAAGAGCAATTATCAATGGGGAGTATTCTTATGAGCAGGTAATGAAAATGGCAGAAGATTTAGTAGCTCAAATGGAAAGCGTTTATCAAGAATCAACTTTGCCCCATAAACCTGACTTAGAGCAAATTAATGAATTGTGTATGGAATTAGTGGAAATGCAGGGGTGGTAACTTAAGGGTCAAAAGTCAATGGTCAAGAGTAAATAGTTAATGTTTTGACATTTGACGCTGTTCCAATCATTGAAAATGGATGCACCAGAATTCGGATTGTCTTATTCTTAAACCCCCAAAGAAATGGATGTAGAGGTTAACTGCGTCTATGGGTTTCGGATCAAGTTTAGCAAACATATAGTAAATTATCAGACAAAATTGGGAATACTTTTATTAGGTTAAAAGTATTACACAAGGTTTCAGTATGGGTTTCGTTGAAGATTTGGCTAAGTTGTCTGAGAAGGTTAGCAGCAAGCTTGCGATTGTCACTGGAGAAGAAAATACAAAGGCAGCTTTTATTTCTCCATTCTTAAGTATTTTGGGGTACGACATCACCGACCCGACCGAAGTTAAACACGAGTATTTTGCTGACTTTGCTACCCCTACAAAAATCAAGCAGCCAAAGAAAGTTGATTATGCGATCGCAATTAATAGTAATATTGTCATATTGGTCGAGGCTAAATGCTGTAAACAAAAGCCAGAAGTTCATGACGGACAACTTAGAAGTTACTTTAATGCGATTGTAACCGCTCAAATTAGTATTGTTACTAATGGAGTTCAATATCAGTTCTTTACTGATTTAGAGAATCCCAACATGATGGATAAAGAAGCGTTTTTTACCTTCAATATCTTAGATTACAACCAAAAAGATGTAGAAAATCTCAAACTCTTCCACCGTGACAACTTTGATGCAGCTAGAATTAAAAATGATGCGGAAGAGATGCTTTACTCTCAAGGGATGAGCGAACTAATAGACAAGCTCTTAATTTCCCCTTCGGACAAGTTTGTTCATTTTTTAATCAAAGAACTTGGTACGGTTGCGCCAAAATTTGAGTTTCGGGGTAGTGTTGTCAACGCAAAAGTCATTAATAGATTCAGTCCGATTGTCAAACGGTCAATTCAAGCAAGTTTGCTGTCGCTGATTACTCGTTCGGTTAACCAAGAAATGACTCATCCAGGGGAAACGAGTGCTTCTGTGCCAAGAGAGCAAATAGAAATAAATGATGATGACCCAGAGATTGAGGAAAAAACCGATATTGTCACAACCGAGGAAGAATTAGCGGCTTTCAACAAAATTCAGGCGATCGCAAAAACTTCTGCTAAATTCAAATTTGAACTTCAATATAAAGATACTGTCTCCTACTTCGGTATTAATCTGGGCAGAACAACATGGTGGTTTTTGCGATTATACCTATCCTCAAGCAAAAAAAGCTTTATCGCTAGGATAAATCCTGGTGAAGCAAAAATTTTAGCACCTGACTTTGTGGTTCAGGAAGTACCTGGAGTCAATGGGGAGATGTTATCCAAAGTAGTTATTACCTCGATAGATGACTTTAATAAGCTAAAACCCTTATTTATGCGGTGTTACGAGGTAGAGGCTGCAAAACATTAATTAAATGTTAACAATTATTAAGACCAATTGGTCTTAATCGAAGATACCGCTCAATCAATGAGCGGTTATTTTTTTGAGGGCGATCGCTTGTGTCAGCAGTGCTGTAATTTGGGTGATTCGTCTCTGAGGTGAGGGAGCGATCGCCCGATCGCACAAGCAGTGTATGACAATTTATGTGGAGCGAGCGATCGCATGAGCCAAAAAAACCGTTAAACTTCATTGCGAAATAAAAAGATAGCCAAAACAACGTGATAAGTATTAATGATGTAAAGAAACACTACCGATCAAGGAGAACATAGTGGGAATGGAATCAAATTTATTAACGAGCACAACCCCAGTGCAAGAAGATTTTAGCGAATACGTTGCCCACCTACAGCTTCACATGGCTTTGCAAGCTCGCAATCTGCTTCCAACCCTCACCTCAAAGCTCGAAGACAGTCGGGAAGAACTACTTCATCAAACTCAAGCCAATTTTGAAAAGCTTATATCTCGCCAAGCGCTCTAGAAAATACAAAAATTAAGCAAAACTAACATAAAATAGAAGCAGATTTTGTTGGGTAAACCCTTGGTGGTGTCTCCATCAAGTCTGCTTTTTAAGTATAAATTTACGAGTCGTTATGCGTAAAGCCCCCGTCATTTATGCGGGGTAAATAACCTGATGGCTAAATTTATTCAACCGCTAATGGTAAGATATATAATATTATGGGCAGGCGTTGTCCAGTGGGCGAGGCAATGTAAGACGGGTATACCTGCAATTGCTGCTTGAACCCAGAATCCCCCGTCATTCAAGCGGAGGAGTGCGTCAATTTACTCACCTTCTTTCTTTGGGCAGTTTGACGAGACGAATCGCTTCGCCGCCAACTGCCTCACTAAAAGCAGTTAGTTAAGGCTGAATGGCGGCTCGAATTAAAATGACTTCATTAATTCCTCGAAATCTTAGCGTAGTTATCCGACCAGTACAACACCGGGACTTGGACGGAATAGAACGTCTATCTCAAGAGTCATTCGCGGAACACACTACTAGGGAAGCTAATTTTGCCATAAACCAAATGCAATGGTTGCGACGCTGGTATGGCTTTCTCAAATTTTTGAGTTTGTTTCCCAACCCGCTGAAATATCGCCTTTGTGCTTACATAGCAGAACAAGGGCGGACACTTTTAGGGATGATTCAAGTGTCGCCCTTTAACCGCACACGCAGTACTTGGCGTGTGGAACGAGTGATGCTCGATCGCACTGCCGATAAGCAAGGAATTGGCTCACAACTTCTGCGTCATTGCTTTGAGTCCATTTTAGAGGCTCGGACTTGGATACTGGAAGTTAATATTAATGATAAAGAAGCCCTAGCACTTTATCGGCAAAATGGATTTCAGCGTCTAGCAGAAATGACTTACTGGGAAATTGCACCAGAGTTGCTGGAAGAATTGGCATCTTCAGAACCAGATTTGCCAAATTTATTGCCGGTGAGCAATGCCGATGCCCAATTACTATATCAATTAGATACGGCTTCAATGCCGCCTTTGGTGCGACAAGTATTTGATCGCCAAACTCAAGATTTTAAAACCAGTTTATTTGCCACTTTAATTGACGCAGTGAAGCAATGGGTAAGTAAAACAGAAGTAGTCACGGGCTATCTATTTGAACCTCAACGCAAAGCAGCGATCGGTTATTTTCAACTTTCACTAGATCGTAAAGGTCAACAACCACATGTAGCCACGCTGACTGTTCACCCAGCATATACTTGGCTTTATCCAGAGTTGCTGTCTCAGCTGGCTCGCATCGCTCAGGATGTCCCCAAACAACCGTTGCAGTTGGTTTCCGCCGACTATCAACCAGAAGGAGAAGAGTATTTAGAGCAAATTGGTGCAAGTCGTCGAGAACACACTTTAATTATGTCGCGCTCAGTATGGCATAAAGTTCGCGAGTCTAAATTTGTCTCTCTAGAAGGAATTCAACTGCCGGAAGTACTCCAAGGGTTGCAACCCGCACGCAAACCTATACCGGGTGGGATGTCATGGGAGCAAACCAGAAAGCCGCAATTGCCAGAGAGAAAAGTAAAAATAAATCCTTCTGGTGAATCGATTTCTTTTTCATCCAACAACTGTAATGTAGAACCACCCTTAAAGACGGAATCAACAGATGCAAAGCCGGAGTGACTTTTGGGATTTAGAAAAGGGACAAGGAGGACAAGGGGGACAAGGGGGACAAGGGGGTAATTTTTCTTCATCCCCCTTGTCTTCCCCCTCCCCCTTGTCTCCCCCCTCTCCCTTGTCCCCCTCTCCCCATGTCCCAATCTCTGCTTTAGGTTTAGATGTTGGTAGTAAGCGTATTGGTGTGGCAGGATGCGATCGCACTGGTTTAATTGCTAGTGGCGTAAATACCATAGAACGCAAATATTTGCAACAAGATATAGAGCAAATACGACAACTGGTAAATGAGCGCGAAGTAAATGTCCTGGTAGTCGGTTTACCTTACTCTATGGATGGTTCTTTGGGGTTTCAGGCGCGACAAATACAAAAGTTTGCCAAAAGGCTGGCTAAGGCTCTGAAATTGCCTGTGGAATATGTAGATGAACGATTAACTTCATATCAGGCAGAGCAAATGTTAATAGCTGAAAACCGCTCTCCATCCCGCAATAAAGGCTTGATCGATCGCATTGCTGCATGTTTGATTTTGCAACAATGGTTGGATGTTAGGCGTAGCAATCAATTGCTCGACTCGAATCAATCAACTCTGGCATAAACGTAATTGGAAAGTGGATTACTCTCTCCACACAACTAGTTCGGCAATTATTAAGCAGTTAGTGATTAACCAAATTGGTAAGTTAATTCTCGGCTGGAATCAAAGATTGAAGGACAGTATGAATATTGGGAAAATCAACAATCAAAAATTTGTTAGTATTCCTCAGTATGGATTTGTAGTTCAGTTAAGATATATGGATTTATTCCTCATCCGATGAGCCGTTTTCGTTCAGGCATTAAGGGTTAAACCTTATAAATATAAGATTGGGTGATATTTGCCTATATTTTATGGGACTATTGATACTTTGAACGTGATATTCTGAAGTCTGTTAGCCAGCACTTGATATACTGCGAAAGCTATTTGATAGTTAAGCGATTTGTACAGTGGCTGGGAATTATAAAGCTCCACACCTCGGCTATGTTTTCCTCACCATTTCCTGAAGAAAATGACAACGCTCATGCTGGTTCGATCACTTTGACGGATGACAAAGAGCGATCGCTCGAATGTTATGTTGAGCATTCGCTCTCTGTAGATGAGCAAGAGTATGTTTTACTTCTTCCTGTTGACTCACCTGTGGAAATTTTTGCTTGGCAAGGTGACGGCGAGGAAGAAGAAGCCATTCTCGTAGAAGATGATCCGACCATTGACGAAATTTTTGCTACAGCTCAAGCTGTACTATCTGAGCAAAATTTGCAACTCAAAAATACTGCTTACGCTCTGACGGTAGCGGGTGAGTTACCCCCAGTCGAAGAGTCAGAACTCTTTACTTTAGAAATTGAAGATGAAGACGAAGATTTAGAGCCAGAGCAATTACAACTTCTAGCTAGCTTCTACTATGAAGACCAGGAGTACGCAATTTACACCCCCCTCGACCCACTGCTGTTTTTTGCACGGATCTCGGCAACCGGTACACCTGAATTACTCTCTCCAGAAGAGTTTCGCAAAGTCCAACCACTGCTAGAAGAACATTTGTTTAATGAAGTTGAATAAAAAAATTCAAAAGTCAGAATCCAGGAGTCAGAATCCAGGAGTCCGAATGATATAAGTCAAGAGTCAAGAGTCAAGAGTCAAGACTGGATTATCCTTTAACCGTTGACCTTTGACCTTTGACCTTTGACCCTTGACCTTTAACCTTTAACCCTTGATTATGACCTGGAACAAACTCTTACAGCCTGATTTGATTTTAGAAGGTTCTGTGTTGAACCTCACACCAGACATTATCCAAAGATATCAACTCAAGGGGCTGGTGTTGGATGTAGATGAAACTTTGGTTCCTGTGAGAGTTGGAACAGCTTCAAAAGAACTGCAAGAATGGGTAGCGCAAATTCGCCCTTTTACATCACTGTGGTTGGTAAGCAATAACTTGAGTGAAGCCCGCATCGGTGGAATTGCTCGTTCTCTGAATTTACCTTACTATCTGGGCGCTGCCAAACCCTCGCGACGCAAAATTAGAGCTGCACTTAGAGAGATGGATCTGCCAGTGCAGCAAGTGGCAATGGTAGGCGATCGCTTGTTTACAGATGTGTTAGCTGGTAATCGCTTAGGCATGTTCACCATCTTAGTTGAACCAATTGTTCATCCAGGTGCGGTCTTGCGATCGCATCCCATACGCAACTTTGAAGTTTTAGTATCGGAAATCTTAGGAGCCTCTATTACTCCCAAGAAACAAAGAGTTACAAAGCGTGACAAAGGTTGATGATGGTCAGGAAAGTAAATCTAAAGAAATAATAAAGAAATCAGGGATCGCTACAAAAATCGGGGATCATAAGTATCAATAACATGGGATCAGCCAAATATAGATCCTAGTCCATACAAAATCAATATATTTGTAAAGCGTCAACCTTCATTTATAGAAGGATTGGCGCTTTACAATTTTGGATTTTGGATTCAATCCAAGGCGTTGCACATTGGCGGGATGATTTGACAATCAACGCCGATAAATTTGACGTATTGTAGAGACGTTCCGGCGGAACGTCTCTACGATTCATCTAAAGGATGGGAGCAATATCCAATCCAAAATCTAAAATCTAAAATCTCAAGATGCCTTTAACAATTGTCGTAAAAATTGGAACTTCCAGTCTCACGCAACCAGAAACCGGACTACTGGCGCTTTCCACCATTGCTAGCGTGGCGGAAACGCTTTCACAGTTGCGTCGTGAAGGACATCGCGTAATTTTGGTTTCCTCTGGTGCTGTGGGGGTGGGTTGTGCGCGGTTGGGTTTAACAGAACGCCCAAAAGCGATCGCTCTCAAACAAGCTGTAGCCGCAGTTGGACAAGGTAGATTAATCCGCGTCTACGATGATTTATTTACTACTTTGCAACAGCCAATTGCTCAAGTTTTGCTTACTCGCAGCGATTTGGTAGAGCGCAGCCGTTATCTAAATATTCTCAACACCTTCAAGGAATTACTGGAATTAGGGGTAATTCCGGTGGTGAATGAGAATGATACCGTAGCTGTGGAAGAATTGAAATTTGGCGATAATGACACTTTATCGGCTCTAGTTGCCAGTTTAGTTAAAGCAGATTGGTTATTTTTGCTAACTGATGTAGATCGGCTTTATACTGCCGATCCCCGTTCTGTACCGGATGCTCAAGCGATCGCCTTGGTTGATAGCATTGAAGAATTAAATAAATTACAAGTGCAGACAGGTACTCAAGGTTCACGATGGGGTACTGGTGGGATGGTGACAAAAATTTCCGCAGCCCGAATTGCGACTAGTGCCGGTGTTCGCACCGTAATTACTCAGGGAAAATATCCCCGAAATATAGAAAAAATATTACAAGGCGAATTAATTGGGACTCACTTCACACCGCAACCAGAACCAACGAGTGCCCGCAAACGCTGGATAGCTTATGGGCTTGTGCCTGCTGGGAAATTGTATTTAGATGAAGGTGCGATCGCGGCAATTTCTCAAGGTGGGAAATCGTTATTAGCCGCTGGTATAAAAATCGTAGAAGGTCAATTTGACACTCAAGCAGCCGTGCAATTGTGCGACAGCAGCGGTAACGAAATCGCTAGAGGACTGGTGAACTACAGCAGCCACGAACTGCAAAAGATTCGTGGATGTCATTCGCGAGAAATTTCCAGCATTTTGGGTTATCCCGGTGTGGAAACCGTCGTGCATCGCGATAACTTGGTTTTGACTTAGCATGTAATTAGGTCAACCCCGTGATTAGTAATCACTGGAGAGGAGAATAAATACTATGACTCAAGCCATACCAAAACTTGTAAATTTTGCAGAATTTGTAGATTGGAAACCAGATGGCGGACGCTATGAATTACATAATGGGATAATTTGTGAGATGACACAACCAACAGGCGATCATGAGGAAATTATTGGATTTTTAGTGACAAAATTATCTCTAGAATATAGTCGTCTTAATCTTCCTTACTTTATACCCAAAACAGCTCTAGTTAAAGCATTTAGTAAAGAAACCGCTTACTCACCTGATGTGCTAATCCTAAATCGACCACTATTAGTATCAGAACCGCTTTGGAAAAAACAATCAACAGTTACTTTATCCGATTCCATTCCCCTAGTTATAGAGGTTGTCTCAACTAATTGGCGTGATGATTACCTTGATAAAGCGAGAGATTATGAAGAGATAGGTATCCCAGAATACTGGATTGTGGATTATTTAGGCTTGGGTGGTAAGCGGTTTATCGGTAATCCCAAACAACCAACTATTTCAATTTATTATTTAGTGGAAGGTGAGTATCAGGTTAGTCAATTTAGAAATGATGACCGCATCAAGTCCCCTACTTTCCCAGATTTAAGTCTAACGGTACAACAGATTTTTCAGGTTGGCGAGGAAAGTTAATTTTCCTGTCGCGGTAATTTTTTTGGTTTGTTTTTAGGTATTCCATTTTTTATTTTCTTTATTTAAGATATCAGATATGAGACCTCCCTGATATTTTATTCTTCTACAAACAGAACAGTAATATGGATTACCTTGCATTAATGGACGTTTTGGATTGTAATCGTCAATTCTTCCAGAAATTGCTCCGATTGATTTCAATATCTCTGACTTGTTTTCATCGTCATATTGAGCGATTTCACCATAGGAAAGTGAATGGTGAACTGTATGATTTTTACAACTTAAACAATATAGTTCACGATTTCCGCCTAGAACATTGAATAATTTACTACCAAACAGTCTGAGAAACTCACCTGCACTAAAATCAGCCATTTTTCTAATACCTAAAATTATTGTTTCAATGCTAAATAAGCATTGAAAATTAAAACGGAAATACAAGCGAGAACACGGTCATTAGACTTGTGGCAATGTCAACCCTGTAACACGATAAATATTTATAGTGTTTTATCATATACGAACAGAACACTAATGTTATATCTATGGCGATGTCAACCTTTGTAACCGTGATGTATATTTTCTACTATAGCTATGTTATACAGTTTTTAATTTGAGAAATAGCAAGTTTATTAACTCTTAAATTCTTTATTTAAAAGTTAATTTAATCTTTAAAGCGATCGCCTTCTTTCACCAAGCTATGATTCCTCAACAGCTTGTTAGCTTTAGTTAATTCTTCATTTAAGTTACGCTGACTTTACTATTGTTTTCGCCATTTCCTCATGCAACGCTTCTAAAAACATAAAATCATTAGTGATATCAGAGATTTCATCCTCATCTAGGTTTTCTAGCTTGAGACGTTCTCGGTATGCATTGATTCGATAATCCAAAGCCTCAATAATAAACCGGATTGCTTTAGGTGATAGTTCCACGTTATTCTCATTCCTAATTATCTTTTATTCAATCCAGCCCTAAATGTAGCTTCAAAGCAGCATCAATTAATTGCATCAACTCCTCGCTTAAAATACCCGCTACTTCTCCAACAATCCGTTGTTTAGAAATTGTTCGCACCTGTTGCGCTTGGACCTTAGAAGGCTTGGGTAAACCACTATCCTCTGAATTGAGCAAAACCTCGAAGGGATAGACACGGCTGACATTAGATGTGAGTGGTAAAATCGTCACCGTACTAGCAGCATGATTATTCGCATTATTGCTTACCACCAGCACTGGACAATGCTTATCCATTTCAGAGCCGATCGCAGGGCTAAGGTTGGCATAATAAATTTCACCACGTTTCATCTGTTAACCCATCCGCAACCGTCACATCCCAATCTGCATCAACTTCTCTAGAAGCGTCTCGGTAAGCTGCCTCAAGTTCTCGACTCCGCAATAATTCCACCGCTTCCTCAATCACTTGAGAGCGAGATTTGCATCCTTTAGCAACCTGATAATTCTCAATAAACTTTACCAGGGACTGTGGCAAAGAAATGGATATCTTTTCAACACGCATAGTATGACTATTTGGTAAGCAAAAATTTTCTTACTAAATAGTAGCACTACAAATAATCGTGCTAACTTTTATTAACGATATATCGTGATATGTCTACAATGGAATTACAAGCACATTGAGAGAAACAAGTATGTTTTTAGGACTTCATAGACACCGGCACTTTTTTGAGTCTGGATACAACGATATGCCACCAAAAGGACGGCATCATCACCACGGTCGCGGTAAAAGGCGAGATTGGGGAGATGAGCATCGGACTCCTCGTGGTGACATTAAATACATTTTGTTGGAGTTACTTGCAGAGGAACCCCGACATGGATATGAGTTGATTAAAGAATTAGAAGCGCGTTACGGTGGCTTCTGGAAACCAAGTCCAGGCTCAGTTTACCCTACTCTGCAACTACTTGAAGAAGGGGGTTATCTCACCTTTGAACAAATAGAAGGGAGAAAAGTATATACCATTACTGACACTGGGAGAGAATTACTGAGCGAACGTGGCGATCGCACGCCAAGGATGGACAGAGGAAACAGACCCCAACAGCTAATTGAATTAAAAGAAGCGATCGCTGATGTCGGTGCAGCAGTAATGCAAGTAGCTCGCAGCAACAATGCCGATAAAGTGACCAGAGTACGCGAAACTCTCAACCGAGTCAAACGCGAAATTTACAGCATCCTAGCAGAAGAGTAGAGACGTTCCGGTGGAACGTCTGTATTTATGTAGAGACGTTCCGGTGGAACGTCTGTATTTATGTAAAGACGCGAAATTTCGCGTCTCTACAACTTTTAAAGTGCTTCTGGGGGAGCAATATCAGATCCGACACTGACACCAGAACTACTAGACCTAAGTCCGGGTGTAGTAGTTGGTTCCCTTCGTTGCGATGATTGAGAAGCTGCTGAAGGTGTAACCTCATCTGGAATCAGCGCTCTGTCAGTATTTGCTTGCTGAGACATGAAAGATAA
This sequence comes from [Scytonema hofmanni] UTEX 2349, assembly GCF_000582685.1. Classification (GTDB taxonomy): domain Bacteria; phylum Cyanobacteriota; class Cyanobacteriia; order Cyanobacteriales; family Nostocaceae; genus Hassallia; species Hassallia hofmanni. The sequence continues at coordinate 293,640 of NZ_KK073769.1, read as the reverse complement.
TCCTCCGACTGCTCCTGCAACCAAAGCTGTATAGCCGACATACAAATGCACCGGACGTACATCTAATCCCAATCCTGGGGAACCATTTTTCAGTCTAGAACTTATGGGTAAAATTGCTTTGGGGATCTCAGGTACAGGTAAAGCCGCAATTAAAGTTGTGCCATTTAACCCTAAAGCATTTCCCATCACGCGGATAAAGCCACGCAGGTAGACATCTTCTGGCAATAACTCAAGGTTGCCATTCTCGATCGCTTCCATATGATGGATGGGGACGTGAGTGTAAGCGTTAAGTTGTACAAGAGAAAGACCTTGAGCAAATCGCGCTTTTTGTAATTGTTGACCGATTTGGCGGAGAGTTTCTATGCGTTGTTCAGCCGCAAGTTGCTTGGCTAATTCTGCTTTGGAAGGCTTTCTAGTGCGTTTGAGCGAATGCGTTGGTTTTTTGGCGGAGTCTCTCTGGGAGAAGCGTGCCGCACCAGAAGGTATCGCTTTATCTTCTTTGGCTTTTACAGAATTATCGGCTACTTGATTATGCAATACCTTCTCTTCTCCTGTCGGAGACGCTCCGCGAATGAGACGCTCCGCGAACGGCACGCTTTGCGATCGCAAATTTTCTTCATTTGTCTGTGGATTATTTGTGTTTAATTTAACAGTACTTAAGCACTGCGATAAGTCGCCATTTTCTATTTCAGTAGATGGTGAAACATCAGCAGTATTTATCTGTTGATTATCTGTAACTTTAGATTCCTGTGTTGCAAATTGCTGAAATGATAAAGCGATCGCTTCTCTACTGATCGCTTTAAATAACACCTTAGCTTGTTCAGATGAAGGACCTAGCAAATTTTGTAACGTAGCCAAAGCATTGCGATAAACTTTACTGCGGTGCAATTTCGTTTCTATTTGACCTAGAAGCGATCGCAATTCATCTTGAGAAATTTCAATAGAAGAATTTCCAGCAATTGTTAATAAATATACAGGTGTGTTAGTCATATTTTAAGCCTCTGCCAATCGCTCAAAAAGTAGTTTTACATGTGTAATTTCTTCGATGCTTTGATACCCAATCCGGATGGTTAAGTATCAATTTTCTCCCGTCATCAACGAAACTGAAAATTTTTTTGCTATGCTCATGACTTATTTAGTCTTTTAAAGCCTTACGCCTTCAAGACAAGAGTTTTCTCTCAGTATTGAGCCAGTCGTGAAAAATAGCAGATGCCCCAGACTAAATGTTGCATCTAAGTACGAAAGTATCTATGAAAAATCTAGTGATTCTTATTACTTCAATTTAAGTATTATTTAAGAGCTTGCACTTTTTCGACAAAAGACTGTACCCATTGCAAATATTGCAACCCGGCAACATCTGCCGTGTTATTATGTTCTGCACCGGGAACCAAAATAAGTTTTTTTGGTGTTGGTGCAGCAGCATACAGATTTTGACTCATCTTAGCGGGTATAGTTGAATCGGCTGTGCCGTGAATGAATAAAACTGGCATTTTCAAGCGTGGTACTTTTTTAATCGATTCAAAGCGCTGTGTCAGAATTAAATTGACGGGAAACATAGAAAACATGTTCCTTGCAGTTACTAACTCCTGAATCGAGGTAAAAGAGCTTTCCACAATTAAACCGGCAGCGTCTGGTTGTTTAACTGCCAAATCGATGGCTATTGCTCCTCCTAGAGAATGTCCATAGATATAAATTTCTTTTTGCGGAATCTGTCGCTGCTGCACGAGGTAATTCCAAGCTGTAGCTGCATCTTGATAAACCCACATTTCGTTGGGAAAACTGCCTTGACTGCGACCATATCCCCGATAATCAATCAACAAGACCGAAAACCCTAGTTGATGAAACCGTTTAGCATGAGCTACATTGGCACCAATATTGATCCCGTTACCGTGCAAATACAACATCACCTTGGGGTTGAGTTCGTTTGCTTTTATCCACCAACCGTGGATATGTTCCACTTTACCAAATGTGGCTGGTACGGGTAGCCAAACTTCCTCATAAGGAAGCCCAAAAGATTCTGGTGTCTTTTCGATAACAGAAGAAGGAAAGAAAATGAACCGAGGTTGCTGAAAATAAAGATATAAACAAATAGTACAGTAGGCGATCGCCGCAACTACTCCCAGCCAAAATAGTAATTTGAATAACACTTGTATTAGAAGTTTCCGTTTTTTTCTTCTCATGTACGCTATTTTATATTCTGAAAGGTATTTATAAATACAATAGTCATTGTCTAAATGGATGGATTAATATGTTAAAATTATGATTTTATTATGTTGGCAAGTATTTTTCATAAGTTTACCAAATAAGTAAGCTTGTATAGATTTGCTTAAGTAGTTTATCTGTTTAAGAAGAATAATGAGTGGATATCAGGAGAAGGCTGTGACACTTTTCAATGAGCCTCAACAAGAGCAACTCAAGGAAATAGGTGCATATTTAGGACAAGTTCGACAAGAAAAATCCATACGTGTAGAAGAAATAGCTGCTAAAACTTTGATTCGACAACCTTTTTTAGAAGCTTTAGAAGAAGGGCGATTTGAAGATTTGCCGGAGCCTATTTATGTGCAAGGTTTTATTCGTCGCTATGGAGATATTTTGGGGTTAGATGGTACTTCTTTAGCTCGCTCTTTTGCGATTAATTTTTTCCTTTTTGACTCGGAAAATGATAGTAGCAATGTAGAAAAAAAACCAAATCTATATATACCTCTAGCAGTACCTTATATCCTTTTATTAGCAGCTGCTTCTTTTGGATTGTTTTATATACTCAATCCGCGTCGTCCAATTCAAGGAGTTAGTCAGAAACAAAATTCCTCAATTGTAGCCAAACAAAAAACAGCACCCATCCTGAAAGTAGCCAAACCAACAACATTACCTTCATCGACAGCCGCATCTACGCAAACTCAGACAGTATCTCCAAATGCTGACACAAATTCAACAGTTGAAGTAACTTTAGAACTTCAAGACAAATCATGGTTACAAGTAAAAGAGGATGGTAAGACTACATTTGAGGGAAATTTAGAAAAGGGAGAGCGAAAAACCTGGACAGCAAAAAAACAGTTAACTATACGCTCTGGCAATGCCGGTGCTGTATTAGTAACTGCCAATAAAAAGGAACCCAAAATTTTAGGAAATGTTGGCACTATCAAGGAAGTTACTTTTACCCCAGAAGTTAATAGTCAATAGTCAATAGTCAATAGTCAAAAGTTAAAAGCCATGACCGATGACCAATGACCAATGACGAATAACTAACTTAATTGTGGCTTATTTAAATGCCAACTAGTTGATTGCTCGTAAGCATAAGCTACTTGAAATAGTTGGTCTTCTCGTAGCACATTGCTAATTAGCTGTAATCCAATTGGTAAACCATTGTTATCGAAACCACATGGCACGCTTAAACCTGGTAAACCAGCAAGATTTACGGGAATGGTCATCAAGTCAACTAAGTACATGCTCAAGGGATCGGTAGTTTTTTCGGCGGCTTTAAAAGCTGTACTGGGAGCAGTGGGACACACTAACACATCAAATTGCTGAAAAGCTTTTTCAAAGTCTTCTTTAATCAGGGTGCGGACTTTTTGCGCTTTTAGATAAAAAGCATCATAATAGCCAGCAGAAAGGGCATAAGTGCCAATCATAATTCGGCGTTTGACTTCAGCACCAAAACCAGTGGCACGAGTACGAGTGTACATTGACAGGAGATTGTCGGCATCTGGAGCGCGTAAGCCGTATTTAACGCCATCGTAACGAGCTAGGTTTGCTGAGGCTTCACATGGGGCGATGATGTAGTAGCTAGGTAAGCCGTAGCGGAAACGAGGACAGGAAACTACATCAATTTCGGCTCCTAAATGTTTTAGTTGCTCGATCGCTTTATTCACAGCTTCTTCAACTTGTGAATCTAAGCCTTCGCCAAAAGTTTCTTTAATGATACCGATTCTCAGCTTATCTTTGAGTTTGAGGTCTGGTTTTAAGCTGGCAGCGTAGTTGGGGATTTCAACTTTCAGACTGGTGGAATCTTTGGGATCGTGACCTGCGATCGCCTGTAATAATATTGCTGTATCTTCAACGCTGCGTCCAAATGGTCCAATTTGATCCAAAGACGAAGCGAAAGCTACTAAACCGTAACGCGAAACGAGTCCGTAAGTTGGTTTCATCCCAACAACACCGCAAAAAGATGCAGGTTGACGAATCGAACCACCAGTATCAGAACCGATAGAAACTACACATTCTTCCGCTGCTACTGCCGCTGCTGAACCTCCAGAAGAACCGCCAGGAACCCGCGACAAATCCCAAGGATTAGCGGTGATATGATAAGCGGAGGTTTCTGTAGAACCACCCATTGCAAATTCATCTAAATTGGTTTTGCCCACCATCACCGCATCTGCATCGGCTAGTTTTTGCGTCACAGTTGATTCATATGGCGGCACAAAATTTTCTAGAATTCGGGAGGCGCAAGTAGTGGGAATACCTTTAGTACACATATTGTCTTTAATGCCTATGGGAATCCCCGCCAGCATCCCTATTTCCTGTCCGGCGGCAATTTTGGCATCCACTTCCCGTGCTTGCACTAGCGCCCGTTCTGCGGTCACGCATAAGAAACTGTGCAATTTTGGTTCTAACGCTTGAATTCGGTCTAAAGCTTCTTGGGTAATTTCAACGGCGGAGCGTTCTTTTTTAATTAGCTGTGTGTGCAACTCGCGGATCGATGCCATGCATTGCTTCCTTTGTGACTCAAATCTTAGATTTTAGTACAGTTTGACAATTATTGGTACTGGGTACTGGGGACTAGGGACTAGGGACTAGGGACTGGGGACTGGGGACTGGGAAAATAGAAAACAGAGAACGTTGAATTAATTTATAGAATAGTAAGTCAATCGTATTCAAATTGCATCCTTTAATAGAAGTTAGGAGTTAGGTAAAAAATCTCTTCTTCCCTAGTCCCCAGTCCCCAGTCCCCAATCCCCAGTTGTATGGTTAAAATTATTACACGTAAATCTCTAGGAACACAAAATGTCTATGACATTGGCGTAAGTTCCGACCATAATTTTGTCATGAAAAATGGTTTAATCGCTTCTAATTGCTTTAATAAATCTCACTCAACCGCATATGCTTATGTAACTTATCAAACTGCATATTTAAAAGCTAATTATAAATTAGAGTATATGGCGGCACTGTTAACGGCTAACAGTGGTGACACAGACAAGGTGCAAAAGTATATTGCTAGCTGTCCGAGTTTGGATATTGAGATAGATCCACCAGATATTAACGTTAGTCAAGTGGATTTTACGCCGCTTGCAAAAAATATTTTGTTTGGATTTAGTGCAGTGCGTAATGTGGGACAGAATGCGATCGCCTGTATATTGGAAGCGAGGAACGAAGGAGGATCGTTTAAATCTCTAGCTGATTTTTGCGATCGCGTCGATCTGCGTGCTGTTAACCGTCGCGCTCTAGAGTCGCTAATTTACTGCGGAGCTTTTGATAAAATAGAATCTAACCGCCACCAGTTAATCAAAGACCTAGAATTAGTATATGATTGGGCACAATCCCGCGCTAGAGATAGAGCTAGCGGTCAAGGAAATCTCTTTGATTTTAATAGTGGACTTTCTAACAATAATACAGCTAATAATAAAGCAAGCAAAGCTTTTGAAACTGCTCCGAAAGCAAATCCTGTTCCTGATTTACCCCAACCGGAAAAGTTACGCAAAGAAAAGGAACTTTTAGGTTTTTATGTATCCGATCATCCGCTGAAATCTATACAGCAAACAGCGCGTTACCTGGCTCCGATCAACTTGACGCAGTTTGGGCAACAAAAAGAAGGAATGATGTTTTGTGTGGTTGTCATGCTAAACGGTGTCAAAAAGGTAATGACAAAAAAAGGCAACGAACCGATGGCGATTTTGCAAATAGAAGATTTAACTGCACCATCGGAAGCGGTAGTCTTTCCTAAATCTTATCAGCGGATAAGTTCACTACTTCAAGTTGATTCGCGCTTGATTATTTGGGGTAAAATAGAGTTAAAAGACGATAAACGTCAATTTATTGTTGAAGATGCGGAACAAGTAGAAACAGTACAACTGGTGATGCTGGAATTAAGTTCTCAACAAACAGCAGATATTCAAGAACTTAATCGTGTCAGAACAATTTTGAAAGAACACTCAGGAGACAGAGAAAAAGCAAAAGTCCCAGTCATAGGTATTGTACAAGCCCTAAATTCCCGTCAAGCTGTTCTTCTTGGCAGACAATTTTGGGTACAGGATTCTATAAGTGCTTTTCAGGCTCTCAACAACGCTGGATTTCCAACTGAGCTAAAACAGCTTACTGGTACTTGAGGGCATTGGGCATTGGGCATTGGGCAATTGAAATTCACAAAACTTGTTTTTATTCCCTTTGCCTTTTTTCCTTTCTCCTTTCCCCCTCTTTATTGGCTCCTTCATCAGTAGTTTGCCGTAGTCTCTCTAGTAGAAATTAGTTTTTTTAGTTACTTTTGCTGATGATAATTACCCTGTAAAAATGGTATTTTTTAATGCCGTGGCTATATAGCGGGAATCAGGGGAAGGAGCAAAAAAATTTTGATGACCGCAAATGAGCTAAATAAATTTGTTTATTATTGTAAACAAATTCAGCCTCAAACTCAGGAAGATATTAAAAGATTTTTTCAGGGAGTTATTGTATTTCCTTACGACAAAGAACTTCTATTACAAGCTTATTTATTTTTGAATATTAAAGACTTATTTCCTTTATGTTCAGAATTACTTCTATTTGAAAAGTCTCCAATTTCTGATTATACAGATTTAGGAAAATGTGATTTTGTTTATTTAACATATAGTGGAAATTTATTTTTAATCGAAACTAAATTTATTGATACAGAAGCGACAGGGGCAACCGAAAGAAAAAGAAGAAATAAACACAGAAATAAAGTATTTGAACAAGTTCTAACTTTAAAAAATAGATTTAGTCAATATTGGAATATTGAATTAACACAATTAGAATGTGGTGTTTTTACGACAGATTCAGAAATTGATTGGCGAGGAAATGATGTTAATGTCGTAACTAAATCAATTTCTATCGATAAGCTGGAAAGATGGCGGAAAAATTATTAAATAATGAGTGAATATTGAATTTAAATAATTTTTTTAAAGAAACTTAAAGATTTTAGTCTTAGTTGGAGTGTCACGCACTGCAAACGAAAATATGGTGCGTTACACTACGCGTTAGCACCTTATGATTTAACAAACAGGCTTTTAGAAGTTTGCAACACTTCTGTATGCGAAAAATACGATTGTTTATTGCTTCTAGTCTTGACAGCTATATCGCGCGAACATCAGGAGAGGTAGATTGGCTATTCACCGATTCTGACTACGGTTACGCTGAGTTTTTTGCCGAAATTGACACGGTACTCATGGGTAATAAGACGTATCAGCAAATCTTGGGTTTTGGAGAATACCCGTACAAAGGTAAAAAAGGTTTTGTTTTCTCACAAATTCTGCAAGGCGAAAAAGATAACAATGTAGAATTTGTGGGTGGTGATTTGAAAAGCTTCATCAACAGGTTGCGTCAATCAAGCGGTGGTGATATCTGGTTAGTTGGGGGAGCGCAAATAATTCATTATTTCCTAAAATACGATTTACTGGATGAATTGATTCTCTCAATTCACCCAATTATTTTAGGGGATGGTATTCCTCTGATTGTGCGCGATCGCATAGAAACAACACTCTCGTTGAAAGATGTTAAAACCTATGACTCTGGATTGTTGCAAGTGTTTTACGATTTAACTCACATAACCCACAAACAACTAAAGACAAGGTGAACGCTTTCTTGATTATTGCCGTTGGTTTGTTACCCTCACTGTTCTCTTTGTGGATGATCCGTAAAAGCCATCTGCGGAGAGAAATGCAAATGAGACAAGCTGCTATGAGTTTTCCCAGAAGGCAACTAGGGCAAAATTCTCGACTTGGTTCAAGCGATCGCTATTATCTCGAAGGAGTCGGCTATCTCATCGGTGACATCAGTTGTCGATATAATGCTAAATCTGGCTATGTACGCTGTGCTGTTAATCCCTCAGGACCTTGTGAAGGTTGCCGTTATTATGAACCAAGAGAATTCATCGACGATAACGAAAAAAAGGTTTAATGGGGAATGGGGAATGGTCAAGGGTCAAGGGACTTTGGACTTTTGACTTTACGCAGTTATCATAGCGCACTCAGCAACAATACTCATGTCTCCAATCTGGACTCAGGAACAAATTCTAGCGCTAGCAACGGATACTAGTTCCGCTAAAAATGCTCAAGCTTTAGCGGTGCGTTCTAAATGGTTATCGTTGGGTTACAACCAACAAGCTATTTGGGGTGAATGTCAAGGTAGCGGTAGCAATCCTTACCAAACACAGATTAATCTTAGAGAACTTGCTTTTAAATGTAACTGTCCCAGTCAAAAAACCCCATGTAAACACGCAATCGGTTTATTTTTGCTTTTTGCCGATGAAAAAGATGCTTTTACAGAAAAAACTTTGCCACAAGAAACGAGCCTTGATACACCCAAATATAAATCAGACAATAAAACTGAATCTACAAAGAAAGTAGTTGATACAGTTGCCCAAGCAAAGCGTGCTCAGATGCGCTACAACAAAGTCACTGCGGGAATGCAGGATTTAGAACTTTGGTTGCGAGATTTGGTACGTCAGGGATTAGCTGTAGCCCAAGGACAACCTTACAGCTTTTGGGATACCGCAGGAGCGCGGCTTGTTGATGCTCAAGCGCCGGGGGTTGCTCGGATGCTGCGGGAAATTGGAAGTATACCACATTCTGGTATCGGCTGGGAAGAAAGGCTGTTGACACAGTTGGGACGTGTTTATTTGTTAATTTCCGGTTTCAAACGTTTGGAAACTTTCCCAGCCGAAATGCAAGCAGACATCCGTACCCAAATTGGCTGGACGCAGCAAAGCGAAGAATTATTAACTTCTTCAGGTATGCGCGATCGCTGGTTAATTTTAGGTCAACGTGTCACTGAAGAAGACAAGTTGCGATCGCAGTTTAATTGGTTATGGGGCGAACAAAGTCAACAACCTGCCCTAATTCTTAACTTTGCTTATGGCAGTCAACCATTAGATAATAGCTTGATTCCAGGAACTAGTATAGATGCAGAGTTAGTATTTTTCGAGAGTGCTTATCCGTTGCGATCGCTAGTTAAAATTCATCATGACGCAGCACAATCGGTGGAGAAAATGCCAGGTTTTAGTAGTATACAACACATGATGCAAGCTTACGCTAAAGCCTTGGCACGCAATCCTTGGATCGAGCAGTTTCCTGTAGCGCTACAAGCTGTAATGCCTGTGTTTAATGATGATGGGAACTTTTGTGGTGTGCGTGATGCCGATGGATATATGCTATCTACAAGTGGCTTAAGTTCTCAACAAACATGGCAATTATTAGCACTCAGCGGTGGTCATGCGGTTGGAATATTTGGGGAATGGAATGGCGATCGCTTTTTACCTCTGAGTGTATATGCAGAAAATGTGTTTTTTACACTTTAAAAATTATGAAGCAGTTATGGCAAGAGGTTGTAAAAATAGCGTTAATTGGAACTGAACGGCAAGCGTTAAAAGCGATATCATCTGATAATAAATTGGGTGAAATTTTAAGTTGTTTGGATAACAGTGATAAGGAAGGAAGTTTACTGAGTGCGGCTGGTGCTTTTGCTCTTTATCAACGTGCTGGTAAAATATCTTTCGAGCAGCCACCAAAACAAAACAGAAGTGAAGAAGAATTACTTGATTGCAGTCTTGTTTCTCGGCAACATCTAGGTTTGATATTAAATAAGAATGCCCAACTTCTGCCAGAATGGTTAACAGTCGCAGCTGCCGCGAAAAGAAGAGTTCCTTCACAATACTTGCCTCACCTGTTGACCTTAGGGCAAAAGCAAAGTAATTTACGAGCTTTCATTTTACCAGTTTTGGGCAAGCGGGGATATTGGCTAGCAAAACATAACCCAGACTGGAATTATGTCAACAGTGAAATTACTGATAAAACTTGGCAAACTGGTAGTAAAGAAGTAAGGCGATCGCTACTGCAAAGACTCCGCGAACAAGATGCAGATATTGCACGAGAACAACTACAAAAAGCTTGGAAAAAAGAAAGTGGGGAAGAGAGAGCGAGTTTATTAGCAGCTTTAGAAATCAATTTAAGCATGAAGGATGAGCCGTTTTTAGAAGCTGCATTAGATGACAAACGCAAGCATGTCCGAGATGTTGCCGCGAAGTTGCTTTCATTGCTGCCGAAATCGAGATTGTGTCAGCGGATGATCGAGCGAGTTCACCCCTTGATTATATTTAACCATAACTCTGTGCAAGTGACTTTGCCTTCTGTGTGCGATGCAGAAGCCGCCGCCAAGGGCGATCGCCAAATGATTCGCGACGGGATCGATCAATCTCGCTATAGCTCTGTATTGGGGGAGAAAGCTAGTTTATTGTTGCAAATGCTTTGTTGCGTACCGCCTAATTTTTGGTGTGACAATTGGGGCAGAACGCCGCAGCAATTATTGCAAGTTGTGGATGGTAATGAGTGGGAAAAGATGCTATTGGAAGCTTGGGCAACAGCAGCTTTGAAAAGTCAAGATTCAGTGTTTGCGGAAGTTTTACTACCAAATGCAAGTAAGTTTTATCACAGTTATTTGGGCAATGGTGAGGAGTTGGTTGTTGGGTTGTTGAAGCTTTTAGGGCAGAATAGGGCGGATGTTTTGATTTTGCAGATATTGTTACAGAATCAAAGTAAATTGCTTTCGGTGAGTCATCCGGCGTATATATTGTTGAAGCATTATCAAATGCCTTGGAGTGAAAAAGTTAGTCAGCTTGTGTTATTAAGTATACGAAAATATATTGAAGCTGATAAGCAGTGCCAATGGGGAATGCGATCGCTCTTTCAAAGTTTCGCTCTTTATATGGAACCTTCTGTAATGGAAGCTGCTGGTGAGTTGTTGGCTGTTGTGGAGGAGGGTTCGTTTTGGCAAGATTTTGTGAATGATTTTTTGGCTAGGTTGTTGTTTAGGTTTGAAATGATACAGGAGTTAGGACAATAGGGTTCGGATAAGGTAAGTTGAATGAAAATCATAAATCACAAAGAGGCGATAAATCGCCGTCTTTACAATAATAAGTTCTTTGTAGAGACGGCGATTTATCGCGTCTGTTACGTTAACAGCAAAAGTATTGGGAGTTAAGAGGTGAGTGATGAGTGAAAGGAAAAAAACGAACCGCAGAGGCACAGAGGGCACAGAGAAGGAAATGGAGGTAAGGAAAGAGACGAGTGTTTTAAGGGAACATGCGGAGGAGGAGTTTGCTCTTGAGTTGGAGGAGTTGGGGAAGGTGGATAATAAACAACGTCCGCCGAATTGGAGGTTGTCGCCTTGGGGGGTGGTAACGTATATTTTGGGCGGGAGGTTGGATAATGGGTTTGAGGTTTCGCCGAAGTATATTGGCGATCGGCGGATAATTGAGGTTGCGACGGCTACTTTGACGACGGATAGAGCGTTGTTGTTGCTTGGGGTACCGGGAACGGCAAAATCTTGGGTTTCTGAACATTTGGCAGCAGCCATTTCTGGTGATTCTACGCTGTTAATTCAGGGTACGGCTGGAACGAGTGAGGAAGCGATTCGCTACGGTTGGAATTATGCGAAGTTGTTGGCTGATGGTCCTTCGATGGCAGCGTTGGTTCAAAGTCCGTTGATGCGGGCAATGGAAGATGGTAAAATTGCCCGTGTGGAGGAGTTGACGCGCATTCCCGCAGATGTGCAGGATACATTAATTACTGTGCTTTCCGAGAAAACACTGCCTGTGCCGGAACTTAATTCTGAGGTGCAAGCGCGGAAGGGATTTAGTGTGATTGCGACTGCAAATGACCGCGATAAGGGCGTAAATGAGCTTTCTAGCGCTTTGAAACGCCGTTTTAATACGGTAGTTTTGCCTTTACCAAAAACTGTAGATGAAGAAGTGGAAATTGTGCAGCGACGGGTGGAAAGTCTGGGAAAAGCTTTAGAATTGCCAGCCGAACCCCCAGCATTAGAAGAAATTCGCCGCATCGTCACTATATTTAGGGAATTGCGTAGTGGTGTTACTGAAGATGGTAAAACCAAGATTAAATCGCCTAGCAGCACTTTGAGTACAGCGGAAGTTATTTCTGTTGTTAATAATGGTATGGCACTATCAGCGCATTTTGGCGATGGAAATTTACAAGCAGCAGATATTGCTTCTGGATTGATTGGAGCGGTGATTAAAGACCCAGTGCAGGATAAAGTAATTTGGCGCGAGTATTTGGAAACGGTGGTGAAAGAAAGGGATGGGTGGAAGGATTTATATCGCGCTTGTCGGGAGGTGAGTTGAAGAGTTATATCATGTCCGTTTAATTAACAGCAATAAAAACATCGCAACCGTCGTAGAGACGTTCCGGCGGAACGTCTTTACATTGTAAATAATTTTATGAGCATCATATTATACCAATTCACCGTAATGAGGCGCTGAATAATTAGGAGTTAGCTGTTAAAGAAATTTCTGAAAAAATTAGGGTATCAAAATGAAAGTTAAAGGAATCAAACGCGGTCAAACAATAGAACTATTAGAGCAAATTAATAGTATACCTGATGGAGCGGAAATTATAGTTGATTTGGAAGTTTCTGTGATTAATGAAACCAAGCAAAGTCTTACCGATGAAGAGAGACTAATAAAACTAAATCAGTTGTTCGGTGTTTGGAAAGAACAGCCGGAGTTGATAGAAATCTTTGCCAAATATTGACCGAGTTCGTAATTTTAAACCCTCCTCACCATGACACACCACATCTTCGGCATACGACATCACGGTCCCGGTTCAGCACGCAGCCTGCGTCAAGCCTTAGAAACCCTTCAACCAGATACAATCCTCATCGAAGGACCACCCGACGCCGAATCAATATTACCATTGCTCGCATCACCCGCAATGCAGCCACCAGTCGCATTACTAATATATGTACCAGATAAACCCCAAGACTGCGTTTATTATCCCTTCGCTATCTTCTCACCCGAATGGCAAGCACTGCATTACGCTTTAACTAATAACATCCCCGTCCGCTTTATGGACTTACCCTTGACGCACCGGATGGTGATAGGGGACAAGGGGACAAGGGGACAAGGGGACAAGGAGGACAAGGGGGACAAGGAGGAATTTTCTCCCTCATCTCCCTTATCCCCCACTTCCCCCACTCCTCCACTCCCCCCCTCCCTCGCTGAAGATCCGCTATCGTGGCTATCCAAAGCCGCAGGTTACAGCAACGGCGATCGCTGGTGGGAAGATATGATAGAACAACGTCATAACAGCGTTGATTTGTTCGCCGCTATCCTCGAAGCAATGACCGCTATGCGTGAGGATACACCGCCATCAACAGACCCTATAGAAGCACAGCGCGAAGCATATATGCGGAAAACTATCCGCGAAGCTGCAAAAAGTGGCTTTCAAAGAATTGCAGTTGTCTGTGGCGCTTGGCACGCTCCAGCACTTTCCGATATATCAACTGTTAAAGAAGATACGGCAATTCTCAAAGGATTACCCAAAATAAAGGTTGAGGCGACTTGGATACCTTGGACTTACGGGCGTTTATCTTATAACAGTGGCTACGGTGCTGGTATAGAATCGCCCGGTTGGTATCATCATCTGTGGAAATGGGGAGGGGGGGGACAAGGGGGACAGGGGGGACAAGGAGGACAAGGAGGCAATTTTTCTTTATCTCCCTTGTCTCCCCCCTCCTCCACTCCCCCCTCCCAAGTCACGATTCGCTGGCTGACGCAGGTTGCACATTTGTTACGCGAACAAGGTTTAGATGCTTCCTCGGCACATGTAATTGAAGCAGTGCGGTTGGCGGAATCTTTGGCGGCTTTGAGAAATCGCCCTCTCCCAGGTCTGCCAGAATTAAATGAAGCTACCCAAGCTGTGCTTTGTTTTGGCAGCGATTTACCCATGCGTCTGATTCACGATCAACTCATTGTTGGCGATCGCTTGGGCAAAGTCCCCCCAGAAACGCCGATGGTGCCGTTGCAGCAAGATTTAATGCGGCAACAAAAACGTCTGCGAATCAACGCAGAACTAATGGAAAAGACGCTAGATTTAGATTTAAGAAATAATAATGATTTAGAGCGATCGCACTTATTACATCGTCTCAATCTTTTAGAAATTCCTTGGGGACAACTTCAACAAACAAGTAATAAAAAGGGTACTTTTCACGAATTCTGGCGTTTGCAGTGGCATCCAGAATTTGCTGTTAGCTTAATTGAAGCTGGTATTTGGGGCAATACTGTTAAAGATGCTGCTACGAATATTGCTTGTAACAAAGCAGATGCAGCAAATGATTTGCCAACACTGACAAATTTTTTAAATCAAGTAATATTATCTGATTTAACTGATGCCGTTAGTTATCTCATGTCGCGGTTGGAAAATGCTGCGGCTTTAGTTAGTGATGTCACACATTTAATGGCAGCATTACCACCATTAGCAAATGTACTGCGTTACGGTAACGTCCGGTTATCAGATACCAAGATGATAACTCATGTAGTTGATAAGTTAGTAACGCGAATTTGTATTTCTCTACCTGGTGCTTGCGTTTCATTGGATGACGAAGCAGCGGCAGCAATGTACGATAATGTGATGAAAGTGAATAGTGCGATCGCTTTACTGCAAAACCAAGAACACATTACATCTTGGCAACAAGTATTATCGCAAATTTCCGACAACGAAAGACTACATAAACTAATCGGTGGTTGCTGTTGTCGTCTATTGCTAGATGCTGGTATTTTTGACGCGACTGAAGCAGCGCGACGCATGAAATTAGCGCTTTCCCTTGCCACTGAACCACCCCAAGCAGCTGCCTGGGTAGAAGGATTTCTCAAAGGTAGTGGTTTATTGCTTTTACATGATGATATTCTTTGGCAAGTTTTAGACAATTGGGTAACTCAATTATCTGGTGAATTGTTTACCGCTTTGCTACCATTATTACGACGCATGTTTAGCAATTTTCCCGCACCAGAAAGGCGACAAATCGGTGAAAAAGTCAAACAAGGACTCAACCCAAAAGCTACATTAACTTCTACAAATATTCGCGAATTTGATGAGGATAACGCTGCTGTTATCTTGCCTATTATTGGTCAATTGCTAGGACTGTAAGAAAGGAATATAGCCTTTCCTAAGCAACCCTCGTAGAGACGTTCCGGTGGAACGTCTCTACATTTATTTTTGAATATGTATATGATTCAAATGAGAACCGCTATAGCCTAAGTTTGGAAGCCTGAGGTTTCACAAATCACCATCATATGTGATAAATATTTGTCAATACTATAATGGACAACTTGTAGTCCAGCTTTTTCTACTTGTTGCATAAGTTCAGGTATTTCATACTTATGATGTCTCCAAATAGTAATTTCTTCACCTTCCAAAATTTCAATATTCTTATCTATTTCCCCATAACTTAAATTTATAGTGTAATTATGGCGAAATTTAATATTAGCAACTAGACTATCTGTTTCTAAATCATACTTTCTTATAAGTTGACAATCTTCAGATTTAATTCCCATTTTATTTTTAATCCATTTATATACTTCTTCTGCATGATACTTGCAACCACCTCTCACTTTTCCATCCCAATTAGAGTTAGAAC
Organism: [Scytonema hofmanni] UTEX 2349; assembly: GCF_000582685.1. Classification (GTDB taxonomy): domain Bacteria; phylum Cyanobacteriota; class Cyanobacteriia; order Cyanobacteriales; family Nostocaceae; genus Hassallia; species Hassallia hofmanni. The sequence continues at coordinate 277,989 of NZ_KK073769.1, read as the reverse complement.
CAGTTTCGTTAGTGAACACCAGTAAATCATTCTTACCCATGCTGTCTCTAAAATTTTTGAGGACTTTAGTTATATTTTGATGATTGCCCATTGTCACACCCAAATGTAAAATTATTTTTGGTGTATCGTCCGTTTTTGGGTGAGCTTGATTTGTTAACCAAATTTTGGGTAGACAACTATTTTCTATGTCAATTGGATGACTTATAAACTCGATTAGTGGAAACCAATTCTGAAAATTTTGCTGGGATAACTTAAGTAATTGTTCACTAATATCTAAGGCGATATATTTATTAATTTTACCTAGTTTGCTAAGTCTACCGACAAATTCTTTAACTGGATATGAATTTCCTGAGCCGACATCTATAATATTGACTTTTTCACACTTTTGATAATTGCCATTAATATATTCAAAATTCTTTTTTAAAAGGTCAATTTCTAAACTTGATGTCCGATACCATTTAGGAATAATATATTTTCGATAAAAATCATTCCATATTTTTGCACCTCTACCTTTATAAGAATACTTTAGAGGTATTTCTCGTCTGACTTCTAATGCATGAATTATCCCCTCAATTTCTTCTTCGGAAAAAATAGAATAAAACTCAGAACTTGGCTTTGCTGTGCGACTAGTAAAAGTTGGAATATGTGAAGGAAATTGTGAATTGCTATGGACATTTTTAGCCATTGTTCTTGTTTTTTACCTTTCTCAGATATTTAACGGTTATAAAACAAATAGATTAGATCAATGCTTGGCTTTGTTAGGTATTTTCCCATACTTCTATCCCAAAACTAGAAGTTTCTACCAGATGCTTTCCTTGTTTCTTGCCCAAAAATAGCGCGATCGCACGCTTTTTGTGCAGATGGGAATTGTTGTAAAGCCGCAAAAGCATCCATATATTACCAAAAATTCAGCCCTTCTCATCAAGCTCTGAAGATTTTTGTGATTTGGATGTGCTTTTTTCGGAATCGGGTAAATCAATGTGTATCCATCAAATAGCTACTAAATTAATCTACAGGAAATTTAAGATGCTGAACTACAAAAAATATGCTGCATTACTTGCTTTGTTGCCAGTTGTGACTCTCTGGACTCAAGCAGCTAATGCTGAAACTTTAAAGACCAAAAATTTCAACATCACAATTACAAGAAACTGTCCAGAAGGATATGTAACTTGCAACAATGTTACATATTATGGAAAGGATTTGAGGACAGGCAAATCGATTCGTCTGACTGGCAAAACAATCCACACAACTGGTGCGGATGGTGTCACCCCAAGTCGGTTCCTCGGCTATCAATTCCGCAATGGAGAGTATCTCTATCGGGTGACAACAGACAACACTTTGCAAGTTTATCAAGGCAAGAAACTGATACTTCAAGAAAAAGGAGCTTTGACAAATTAAAAATTATAGTTTAATTTGATTACGCTTAATATCAGTATTACAATGTAAAGACGTTCCGGCGGAACGTCTCTACCGTAGGTAGGTTTTTATTACTGTTAGTTAAACGGACATGGTATGATTCCAAAACAAATGTATGGAAAGAAAATCAGGCAAATTAGAACTTGACAAAGAATATCCATCCCCAGATGAAGCATCAGCTATCCAGACGATTGAACAGATGATTATCCAGAAGATTGAGCATAGCTACGAAGCAGGAGAAAGACCAAGCCGACGCGATGCTCACGCCAAACATCATGGTTGTGTTAAGGGCGAATTTATAATTGAAAATAACCTCTCTGAGGAGATGAAATTTGGCATTTTTCAAGAGCCAGGAAAGAAGTTTACTGCTTGCATACGTTTCTCTAATGGCTCAGGAAAACCTCAGGCTGATTCTAAAGGTGATGGTCGGGGGATGGCAATTAAACTTCTGGGTGTGTCAAAAGGAAAGCTGTTGACAGATGAAAAAAACACTCAAGACTTTGTGATGATTAATCATCCAGTCTTTTTTATTCGGAATCTTCAAGACTATATCGATTTTTTTCAGATCCAAGCAGAGGGTAAGAGTCCATTAAAGTTTTTCTTTCCTGGCTTCAATCCTTTAAAATGGCACTTGCAAGAGTTTGCGATCGCCACGTCAATTCAGCGAAAAAAAATTGTTAGCCCGCTGGAAATTCAATATTGGAGTATGACACCCTATAAACTTGGTAATAGGGCAATTAAGTTCTCTGTAAAACCCAGTGCTGATAATATTTCTGGAAGAAGCGTTTCTAGTTCAGAGAATTATCTCAAAGAAGCAATGGTTGAATATTTAAACAGCAAAGAAGCTTGTTTTGATTTTTTGGTTCAATTCCAGACAGATGCTGATAAAATGCCAATAGAAGATTCAACAATTGAGTGGAAATCTCCTTTTTTAAAGGTGGCTACTATCAAGATTCCGCCTCAAAGTTTTGATTCCTCTGAACAGATGGAATTTTGCGAAAATTTGTCCTATAGTCCTTGGCATTCTCTACCAGAACATCAGCCATTGGGGGCAGTAAACCGCTGTCGCAAGCCAATTTATAACTCAATTTCTCAAGCTAGACATCAATTGAATGCGGTTTGTAGACTTGAACCCACTGAGTCAGAATTTTCTGCCCTTTTTGGTGATTTGAATTGAGTACCGGAGGATTAAGGTTACAGAGTTGACGGACAAACCCACATACACCTGACGTTTCTAAGCTTAATATACTATGTGTCGGAGGTGGGCGATCGCCCACCTCCGACACCTTATGCTCCACAATTATCATGAGGAAAGCTCAATTTTTCAATTCAATTATTTACCAAAACCGTCATATCTATTTGGATCTTTTTTATCCTTTTTGTCCTTAGAATCTTTTTTGGGTTTTTTAACTTCTTTATTACTTTTTTTTTCCTTTGACATTAGCGTTCTCACTTTTAGGTTAATGGATGAATCTTCTGCCACATGTACTCGATATATCTGCCAGGTTTCAGGTTTAGTAGGTACATGCGTAAAACCCAAAACCCGCTCTGAGACGTTCCACTCCTTACGTCTCTAGGTGTATTTAATAACAACGCAATCTGCTATATGTGCCAGTTAAACTTATATTGTGACGCTTGCGTAAGTCTTATAACGGCAGTTTATTCGCAGGTATCAGCAAATTTAAAGAGGGAATTAGAATGAAGATGCTCTCAATGAGTCGTGCTTTACGCGATCGGCTTCTTCACGCTTGTACATCCCGAAGCGGTTACTTTCTTTACTTGTATAGGAAGTGACAATGCTGATAAAGCACTGGTGAGCAAGATGAGGGAGTTTATCAAGGGTAAAACTGTCAAACGCTCTTCGCTCTTGGCTGTTATCGCACTCTGTACCCCTATGCGTGAAAGTAACCGCTTGTGAGGAGTTATCCTTAATTACTACGAAAACGTCTTTTACTTTGTTTGTGTCTAGCAACTGCTTTACGCTTATGTTTTTGCAGAGGTGTTTCAAAGTGGCGATGCTTTTTCATGTCTGGAAAAATCCCAGCCTTAGAAACTTCTCGTTTAAATCGACGTAAGGCTGACTCAATTCCTTCATTTTCACCGGGAATTATTTGGGTCATTGTATCTCCAATTAAATTGATGTTTTGGGGGTGGTGAGCAAAAAAGGGCAGACAAGGAGTCTACCCTTAAGACCAACGAGTTAAACTCCTGCTCTTAGGTGATTTCCAGAATAAAATTACCACACAATATTATTCCATCGTAGGGGAGAACGGCTGTTTACTCTCCTAATCGGTAAGATTATTTTAAGAAATCACCTGAAAGCTTAGTATCGGCGAGAGTATCCACCACCACTACCACCACCTCGTCTCTCAGAGGAACCTCTGTCTTCACGGGGTTTAGCTTTATTAACTTTTAAGCTACGACCCATCCAATCAGCGCCATCAAGGGCTTCAATTGCCGCTGTTTCTTCGTCGTCTTTTGCCATTTCTACAAAGGCAAAGCCTCTTGGGCGACCTGTTTCGCGATCGCTAGGTAGCTGAACGCGATTTACTGTGCCGTATTCACCAAAAGCGCGCTTTAGGTCGTCTTCTGTAACTTCATAAGATAGATTGCCGACATAAATGGACATAAAACATCTCCAAGAAATCTTAAGTGTAGAGATTTAGATTCAGGAGAGACTTTATTAAAAGGAGTCATATCACCGAAAATAATACTCAATTAAACACCATCATAACACACAAAAGGTGCTTCTTAGTTGCTTGAACGCGCATTATTTTCGGTAACTTTCAAAGCGAATGGAAAGTTTTTCCTTGTTCGGTGTGCGGTTGGGCAATAGGACGCGGTTTGCGATCGCACTTGGGCAGTGGGCGGCTACCCTATCCTACCAAAGAATTTGTTAATATAGCAATCCGATTTAATTCCTGAATCACTCGTAGAGGTAAGGGATTGGGGACTGGGGACTAGGAATAAGGTGTACTGAGTTTTGTTCAAAAATCAAATATGAGTCCTATAACTTAAGTTAAGATTTTCAGGCTTTGGGCGATCGCCGAACTTCAAGCACCAATACATTCGACTTTGGGGTCTTTAGTTGACTTAGGCACTTACCAGTAAATAAATCTCACTTTCGTCACACCTAGATCCGCACAAGCCGTGCGAATAATTTCAAAACACGGAGTCGTGATTTATTTTTATGGTTCTCCCTTAGAGCAACAGAAAATGCCCGGTTAGGGACATTTGGCAGTTATCTCGCAGAAAACGCTGGTCAGGTATAAAATAAAAAGCACTCCTACAACAAATTTATTACTTCATCATAATTTGTTATGAAAATTTACTTTTACCACACTCGTGAAGAATACGGTTGTTTCTCAAACTTTTCGGCACACGGCTTTGAATTAGATGGGTTATATTGGTCTACCAGCGAACACTACTTTCAAGCGCAAAAATTTCCCGGAACATCTGACGCTGAACAAATTCGCTTGGTGAAAATACCGAAAGAAGCAGCGAAAATGGGACGCGAAAGAACTCGTCCCCTACGCCCAGATTGGGAACATGTTAAAGATGATATTATGCGGAAAGCAGTGTTACGAAAATTTGAAACTCATGGGGATATCCGAGAAATTTTACTTTCCACAAAAGATGCAGAAATAGTTGAAAATTCCCCTATTGATTATTACTGGGGTTGTGGTGCTAATGGCAGTGGTAAAAATAAGTTGGGAATAATTTTAATGGAAGTGCGAGAAATATTGCGTCATAGTTATGGCACAAACGATCTATAGAGCTAAAGTCAATAATAATATTTTTTTCCAAGTCCAAACTTTAATTCATATTTAAAAATAGAGGTTTTGTACTGTCTGGGCAATGCAGGGAGGGCAAAAGGTTAAAGGAAAAAAAGGGAAAGGGAGATGGAGTCATTTAAAATATTTCTTCCTTTCCCCTTTCCCCTTATTCAGTAAGTAAGATTGTATTTCTCTATAGAGCGAAAGCTATGAAATACTGTAAATGGTTTTGGGATGAATCCCTTGGTGGTGCTTTTGATGAGTGGGGTACAAGTACTTACTTTATGGAAATTAATGATAATTCACGCGTCATCAGACAAATAGAAGTTTACGAAAATGGAAACGTTTTATTTTATGACGCTACTCACTTCAAAGATGATTATGGCATGTTAAGTGATAAACGTATGGAAAAAGAAGATATACAAGAATTTGAAATTACAAAAGACGAATTTGAATTAATGTGGAATACAAAAAGACCAATCAATAGATAAAGTATGACTCAAAATGAAGACGAACGTTTACGCCGTTGGCGACTATTATTAGGAAGTCAAGAAGCTGATGGTACAGGGTGTAGATTAAGCGGTGCTGATTTGGCAATGGATAACGCCTTGAGTGCATTGTACGATAGCCAACGCTCTGGTGGTTTAGGCTCTTCATCCCCAAAAGTTGCTCGTTGGCTTTCTGACATCCGCACCTATTTCCCTTCATCGGTAGTTAAGGTGATGCAACTCGACGCGCTAGAGCGTCTCAATTTGCGTCAAATGTTGTTAGAACCAGAAATGCTGGAAGCTGTTGAGCCAGATGTACATTTAGTGGCGAATTTGCTTTCTTTAAGCAATATTATGCCCAGCATTACTAAAGATACAGCACGTATGGTTGTGCGTCGCGTCGTCGAGGAATTGCAACGCAAACTCGCTAACCCGATGCGTCAAGCTGTGATGGGAAGCTTGAACCGTAGCATCCGCAATCGTCGTCCCCGACATAATGAGATTGATTGGAATCGTACCATCCGCGCCAATCTCAAGCATTATCAACCTAAATATCGTACCATTATTCCAGAAGTTCGCATCGGTTATGGACGTAAGCGAAGTAATTTACGCAACATTATACTTTGCATTGACCAAAGTGGCTCGATGGCAACTTCTGTTGTTTATGCAGGTATTTTTGGTTCTGTATTGGCATCTTTATCGGCAGTGCAGACGCGCATAGTTGCCTTTGATACTGAAGTTGTAGATTTGACTGATGAAGCGCAAGACCCAGTAGATTTACTATTTGGCATTCAATTGGGTGGTGGGACTGATATTAATAGAGCCTTGGCATATTGTCAAGGTTTTCTGCAACAGCCCCAAGATACAATTGTAGTTTTAATAAGTGATTTGTATGAAGGTGGCGATAAGAAAGAATTGCTCAAGCGAGTTGCAGCTATGGTGAATGGTGGGGTGCAATTTATCGCTTTGCTAGCGTTGAATGACGATGGCGCTCCGATGTACGATCGCCATATCGCTTTATCATTAACAGAATTTGGGATTGCCGCGTTTGCTTGCACTCCTGATAAATTTCCTGATTTAATGGCAGCTGCCATCGCTCGCCAAGATATCAGACAATGGGCGGCTAGAAATGATATAGTAACGACACGGTAAAATGCAAGAAAATGCAGCACAATTAGCCATAACTTTGATAAAACTTATAACGTTAAATGCTACTTCCAGAAAATAGTGACGACCACTCATCCAAAGCTTATAGGCTACTGCGAGAAGGAATTGAACAACAACAAGCAGGAAATTTAACTGCTGCAATGAAGTCCTTACAAGAATCCTTAGCACTATCTCAAGCTTTTGGAGACTTAGAAAAACAGGCGCAGGCGCTTTGTTATTTAGCGCTAGCAGATTATACTTCAGGAGATTACAAAAGCGCAATTTCTTACTCTGGGCAGTGTGTATCTTTAACTAAAGGTTCTTCTGATTTGCTGCGGATCAGAGTGCAAGCGTTTTCTCATTTAGGTAATTCTTATCGTCACCTCAACGACCATGAAAAGGCTATTGAGTTTTTGCAAGAGTGTTTGAAAATAGCGCAACAGTTGGAAGATAAGCGAACTCAAGTAGCGGCACTAAATAACCTAGGATTAGTCTATAAAGCTTTGGGCGAAATAGCAAAGGCGATTGAGTATCAGCAGCAAAGCCTAGAATTTGTTCGGGAACTTCAAGATCGCTGGGGTGAGGAACATGTATTAAAAAATATTGGCAATGCTTGGTATGGTTTGAGGGATTATCCGAAAGCGATCGCCTACTATCAACAGTGTCTCACAATATCGCGTTCTCTCAACAACCACCGCAATGCCTCTCAGGTGCTGAAAAACCTTGGTAATGCTTATTATGCGATCGGCGATTATGCGTCATCAATTAAATATTATGAAGAACGCTTGCATATAGCCAGAGAACTTAATGATAAACGTAGCGAAGAACAGTCTCTCGGCACTTTAGGAGTCGCTTGTGAAGCTTTGGGCGATTATACCAAAGCGATTACATATTACAAAAAACGGTTAAATTTAGCTCGGTTACTTAAAGACCCTCAAAGCGAACAACTAGCTATTACCAGTTTAAAAAAAGCAATGGAATATGAGCAGTCATCTAAGCCACATTCCACAGGTTAGTCAGCTTCATGAGAATTATCACTACAACAATTACTGTAAGTAATTTAGTCGATGAAATATTAGCAGAACGGGGTTTTACTCCGAGGGAACAAATTCGCTCTATTACTCTAGATAATGTTTTAGTTGATACAGGTGCAACCCGTCTTTGTCTACCAGCAAATATTATTGCTCAGTTAGGCTTACCCCTTGCCGGAGAAATAGATGTTAAAACCGCAGCGGGTATCTGTAAAACACGTCTTTTTAAGCGCGTAAGTCTAACATTAGAAGGAAGAAAAGGTGAATTCACCTGTACTGAATTACCCGGTGGAGAAGATATACTTTTGGGTGTAATTCCACTTGAAGAACTAGGATTGCAACTTGATGTAATTAATCAGCGATTAGTCTTGCTACCTGACACTGGTAAAGATACTTACCATTCAATTTTATGATTATTAAATATAGCGGTTATTATTTATAATATGTGTGCAAATACGGTTTATCTGCTTGTCAATTAAAACCGACATTCCGCACTTCAAATAAAACAATCGGTGGAGCGGGCTTCTTCTTACCCGCTTTTTCATCTTTGCTCAATACCAAAAAATCAAGCAAATTCTTCAAATCTTCAACGTAATTGGGAATTTCAATTGGCGATCGCGACTTTCCTGCGCCAGGTAAGTCAGGTAATAGACTCTTTTGTGTGATGATCGATGGAAAATAGAGTAGTACTTTAGTTTTTTAAGGAAGTACCGATATGAGTATCCCACTTATAGAACAACCTACACAAGAAAACCTGGTAACTCTTCCTGATGTTTCTTGGGAGCAATTCAAAGGTATTGAAGCACAGCTAAAGGATAACCGTAATGTCCGACTGTCTTATTTATCAGGAATTTTAGAAATTATGTCGCCAATTGGAGATAAACATGAAAAAGTGAAAAGCACCTTTGGCTTGTTAATAGAAGCTTATATGAGAGTAAAAGACATCCGATTTTACAAACGCGGCGGTTTTACTTTAGAAGAACCGGGCTATGCTTCTGGCACACCTGATGAGTCTTATTGCATCGGCACTGATAAAGAAACTCCAGACATTGTTATTGAAATTATTATCACCAGTGGAACTATCAACAGAAAAGAATTATACAAGCCTAAAAAAGTGCCTGAAGTTTGGTTTTGGAAAAAGAATGAAATTAAAATATTTCGTCTTACTGAACAAGGAGAATATGAAGAAGTAAACCGGAGTGGATTTTTCCCAGATTTAGACCCAAATTTGTTATTGCAATATATTGCAATGCCTGACCAGTACGATGCTGTTCAAGAGTTTGAGCGCGTTATCCGACATACAAACTAACGCCTAACTTTCAGAACTTCTTTAAGTTTATAGCGTTTCCTAAGCAACTGAGGTACACCGATTATCTCTGTGTTAGGACATTCGTAAATCACGCACCGTCCTGATGTCTCAGTGGTATTGGCTTAAGGTAAGCCAACGAGCGAATTGCTATCAGTATAAATACTATAATTTATTATCAGTATAAATTAGGTTGTATAAAACTCTTAGATACAAATAAGCTTGAATGAAATAGTTTTTTATTGTTTAAAAATGAAATTTTTTAAGAACATAATTGAAATATTTGCCGGAATATTAGCTGGTTATCACATTGGGAAGTATGCAAGTTACTTCTTTTATTTTATTGCTTTCTTTCCACAGGTTATCTATAACTTTGATGGTGGAGGAGGTAGCCCAGCACCTATTTATCTATTCTTTCTTTCATTTCCTATTGGGTTTATTGTTGCAATAATAATCTTATCAATCAACTTAGTGTTATTAGCATTTTTACCAAAAATAGGTGTTATTTCCTCAACAATTTCTCTAATTATGGGATGTTATCTGTGTGTAGCAATTGTGTTAAATATTTTGTCTGGCAACACTATACACTTGCCCCTACTATTTTAGAACCATAGCAATTTCTACTTTATTAAAAAAACAAAAGGCAAAAGTTAATATCTTTCTTTTGCCTTTTAGCTTTTACCTTTACTTTGGTCCCATCCCTACAGTACCGGCATAAACAGCGCGATCGCCTAATTCATCTTCAATTCGCAACAAGCGGTTATATTTGGCTACACGTTCGCTGCGACACAAAGAACCTGTTTTGATTTGACCGGCACGAGTTGCCACAGCTAAATCGGCAATCGTCGTATCTTCAGTTTCACCGGAACGATGGCTGATAACTGAGCGGAAACCGTTACGAGTCGCTAAATCAATGGTTTCCAAAGTTTCTGTCAGCGAACCAATTTGATTAAGTTTAATCAAAATGGCGTTAGCGGATTTTTGCTCAATGCCTTTCTGTAAGCGTATGGCATTAGTTACAAATAAATCATCACCCACCAATTGAGTACGGGAACCGATTTTCTCAGTCAGTAACTGCCAATTTTGCCAATCTTCCTCATGCAAGCCATCTTCAATCGATACAATCGGATATTGATCGACCAATTGTCCTAAATAATCAATAAACTCAACCGGGGAATGAGGTTTACCGTCATAGACATATTGTCCTTCTTTGTAAAACTCACTTGCTGCCACATCCAAAGCCAAAGCTACTTCTTCACCTGGTTTGTAACCAGCTTTGTCAATTGCTGCCACCAACAATTCTAAAGCTACTTGATTCGACTCTAGGTTAGGGGCAAAACCACCTTCATCCCCCACACCGGTGAGGAGACCTTTATCATCCAATACCTTGCTGAGGGTAGCAAATACCTCCGCACCCCAGCGCAAAGCTTCCCGGAAAGAAGACGCACCAATGGGGACAATCATAAATTCTTGAAAATCCACATTATTTGAAGCGTGCGCTCCACCGTTAATCACATTCATCAACGGTACTGGCAACAAATTTGCCAAAGGTCCACCCAAATAGCGATATAGGGGAAGTCCTAGAGAATCGGCACCAGCTTTAGCGGCGGCTAGGGAAACTGCTAAAATCGCATTTGCGCCCAAATTGGATTTATTAGCCGAACCATCTAAAGCAATCATCGTGCGATCGATGAGTTCTTGGTTCAGGGCATCCATGTTGATTAACTTCGGGGCAAGTATCTCTTTGACGTTCTGCACCGCCTTCAGCACCCCTTTGCCGCCGTAACGACCTTTTTCGCCATCCCGCAGTTCGTGCGCCTCAAAAGTCCCTGTGGACGCGCCACTAGGAACCTGTGCCAGTCCGACAGCACCATTGACCAAATGCACTTCGGCTTCAATTGTCGGTCTGCCGCGAGAATCGAGAATTTCACGAGCAGCGATCGCCTCAATAGCAGTATCTATGTTAATCATCTTTTCTTCGTCCTCTAGATGAAAGCGTTTTTGCCGCTGAAACAAACAGCCTATTGGTTCCGACGATCTAGCATAGGCGTTTCCGGGACTTTATACGCTCAGATTTAACAACATTTCTAGACATTTGCTTGGCGACGAATAATCGACGGTTTGTACCCCTCAGGCTGGAAGCCTGGGGCTATACGAACAAAGCCTGCCTACGCAGGCTAAAAGCTTTCATTACAAACATACAAGCGATCGCCACCAATGTTAAAGCTGTGGTGACAAATGCTTTAACTTTCGTTACAAATAACAAGCTGTGGTTACTAACCTTAAAGCGATCGTGACCAACACTTCAACTTTCGTTACAAACAACAAGTAATTATCGCAAATGCTTAAACTTTCGTTACAAATTTTTAAGGTGTGGTTAGGATATGAAGGGCGATCGCTATACCAATCCTATTTTATTTGTGAGAATTGCAACCGGCAGATCCCCGACTTCTTTAAGAAGTCGGGGATCTTGTTTCTGCGGGTTTGATTCAGGATCGCTACAAATGTTAAAGCTTTCGCTACCACCATTCAACTCTTACACAAGTCCTTTTTAATCTGCCGTGCTTCTTCATCATGCGGATTAGACTTGAGATAATTGCCAATAAACCCGCACCCCTTCTTAACTAAATAATCAAAATCTAACCTCCACAGTCTCACAGTGTTGTCAACACTGCCTGAAGCCAGCAGCATCTTGCCATCGGGGCTGAACCTGATGCCAAGAACCTCTCCTGTATGCCCAGTGAGGGTTCTAATTAGTTTGGCGGTGGAGGTATCCCACAGTTTGACCGCATTGTCAGAACTTGCAGAAGCCAGCATTTTGCCATTAGGGCTGAAGCTAACGCTAATAACCGTTCCTGTATGCCCAGTGAGGGTTTTGATTTCTTTGTAGGTGGAGGTACCCCACAGTTTCACCGTCTTGTCAGCACTTCCAGAAGCCAGTATTTTACCATCCAGGCTGAAGCTGACGCCCTTAACCCATCCTCTATGCCCAGTGAGGGTTTTAATTAGTTTATCGGTGGAGGTATTCCACAGTTTCACCGTCGTGTCACCACTACCTGAAGCCAGCATCTTGCCATTCGGGCTAAAGCTGACGCCAGTAACCCAGTCTTTATGCCCAGCGAGGGTTTTAATTTCTTTGTAGGTGGAGGTATCCCACAGTTTCACCGTTTTGTCGCGACTTGCAGAAGCCAGTATCTTGCCATCGGGGCTGAAGTTGACGTCAGTAACCCAGTCTTTATGCCCAGCGAGGGTTTTAATTTCTTTGTAGGTGGAGGTATCCCACAGTTTCACCGTTTTGTCGCGACTTGCAGAAGCCAGTATCTTGCCATCGGGGCTGAAGCTGACGCCATTAACCTCGTCTTTATGCCCAGTTAGGGTTTTAATTTCTTTATCGGTAGTGGTATCCCAGAGTTTCAGCGTGTTGTCAGCACTTCCAGAAGCCAGCATCTTACCATCGGGGCTGAAGCTGACGCCATAAACCCAGCTTTTATGCCCTCGCAAGATGTTTAATGGGTTCACGCTGTTAACTGTACGCATTAATGCCAGTTTTACCTGCGTTCGGGTATTTGCGTCTACCCAAGGTGTACGCCCCATTTGCACAACAGCTTTTAAACTGGTTTTTAAGGCTTCTTGCGGCTCTGATTCCAAAAGCATATCTGAAGTATTAGCAAGAGAATTAATTTCACGTATCCCAGCATTCCACCAGCCGACACCGGCTAAACCTGCTAAACCCAAGGATACTACAGAGAAGCTACCTAGCCCGATAAATATTAGTCGCCGTGTGCGATCGCGTTCCTGCTTATCCCTATCCCGTTGTTGTCCGCTAACTTGAATAAAATCTTGCTCCTCCTGCGTCATTTCCGCAGCATGTTTGTGCAACCAATCGGATGCCACAGTCAACTGCACACCACGCAACAAAGCCCCAGAGTCATGGTTGTCATTTTTCCACTCTCGTAATGCCACCTTTAAGCGCTCTTGCCAAGTGCGAAACTGACGGCTAGCATTCATCCACTCTCGCAAAGTTCCCCATTCCCGAATCAGCGCTTCATGCACCACCTCTACCGTATCTTCCGCGAAAGAAACCTCACCCCCATCCCCTCTCCTTAACAAGGAGAGGGGTGCTGGATTGGGCAAGGTGAGGTCTTCCCGGCGTCCTGTCACAACCAACCGCGCTTGATACCCCGCTAAATAACTCACCAAGCCCCAATTATCTCCCCCAACCTCCCCACGAGTCGCGATGCGTCGAGTATCCTCCGTTCCCTCCCCAGGACGCACTAATTGCACAAAAATTCGCTCTGCCTGTTTTTGCTGTGTTTCATTAAGTTGTTGATAAACGAGTTCTGCATGATTAGCGATCGCCTTCTTAACTCCGCCAATTTCATCGTATGCATGGTGAGTTAACACCCGGTTTTCTTGCTTTTCCCCACAGTCGAGTTAAAGCAAATTCCAACAAAGGCAAATTACCCGGTTCTTGTCCCACATCATC
>NZ_KK073769.1:222061-264240 GCF_000582685.1 [Scytonema hofmanni] UTEX 2349 | reverse complement strand
CGAAAGTTTGCCTGTTGCCACATCCCAGAGTTTGATCGTCTTGTCAGCACTGCCAGAAGCCAAGGTTTTGCCATCGGGACTAAAAGCGACGCTACTGACCTCATCGCTATCCCCAGTCAGGGTTTGCGAAAGTTTGCCTGTAGCCACATCCCAGAGTTTGATCGTCTTGTCAGGACTGCCAGAAGCCAAGGTTTTGCCATCCGGGCTAAAAGCGACGCTATTGACCTTATCCCTATGCCCAGTCAGGGTTTGCGAAGGTTTGCCTGTTGCCATATCCCAGAGTTTGATGGTGTCGTCATAACTGCCAGAAGCCAAGGTTTTGCCATCCGGGCTAAAAGCGACGCTAATGACCTTATCCCTATGCCCAGTCAGGGTTTGCGAAGGTTTGCCTGTAGCCACATCCCAGAGTTTGATCGTCTTGTCACCACTGCCAGAAGCCAAAGTTTTGCCATCGGGACTAAAAGCGACGCTATAGACCCCATCGCTATGCCCAGTCAGGGTTTGCGAAAGTTTGCCTGTTGCCACATCCCAGAGTTTGATCGTCTTGTCAGCACTGCCAGAAGCCAAGGTTTTGCCATCGGGACTAAAAGCGACGCTATTGACCCACTTGCTATGCCCAGTCAGGGTTTGCGAAATTTTACCTGTTGCCACATCCCAGAGTTTGATCGTCTTGTCAGCACTGCCAGAAGCCAAGGTTTTGCCATCGGGGCTAAAAGCGACGCTAATGACCAACTCGCTATGCCCTTGCAAGCGGTTGCGTTCTTTGACATTATAAACAGCGTTGAGCAACGTAGCTACAACTTGTAGAGGAGGATTATCTTTTGAGCGCAGTGGTTTTGCAGAACGTAAAGCTTCAATGAGGGCATCAAACTTTTTGTCTTGATTCAAAAGTTCAGTGGAATAATTAGCCAGAGCCTCAATTTGACCAAGCTGATTTTTTTGTGCTTGCTGCAATTGCCAAAAGCCAAAGCCTGCCAACATCAAAGCACCGACAAAACCACCAGTCAACCCAAAAATAGTTTGTTGTCGTCTGCGTTTCTCTTGCTGCTTCTCCCTATCCCGTTGTTGTCCGCTAACTGCAATAAAATCTCGCTCTTCCTGCGTCATTTCCTCCGCACGGTTGTGCAACCAATCTTCAGCCACAGTTAACGGCACACCACGCAACAAAGCCCCAGAATCATGGTTGTTATTTTTCCACTCTCGTAATGCCACTTTCAGCCGCTCTTGCCAAGTGCGAAACTGACGGTTAGCATTCATCCACTCTCGCAAAGTTACCCATTCCCGAATCAGCGCTTCATGCACCACCTCTACCGTATCTTCCGGAGAAACCTCTCCCCCAACCCCTCCCCTGCGAGGGGAGGGGCTTTCATTCCCCCCTTCCCTAGCAGGGAAGGGGGGCAGGGGGGTTAGGTCTCCCCCCGTCACTACCAACCGCGCTTGATACCCCGCTAAATAACTCACCAAACCCCAATTATCTTCTCCAACCTCCCCACGAGTCGCGATGCGTCGAGTATCCTCCGTTCCCTCCCCAGGACGCACTAATTGCACAAAAATTCGCTCTGCCTGTTTTTGCTGTGTTTCATTAAGTTGTTGATAAACGAGTTCTGCATGATTAGCGATCGCCTTCTTAACTCCGCCAATTTCATCGTATGCATGGTGAGTTAACACCCGGTTTTCTTGCTTTTCCCACAGTCGAGTTAAAGCAAATTCCAACAAAGGCAAATTACCCGGTTCTTGTCCCACATCATCCAAAATGCGTTGCGTCAGTTGCCCTTCTAATTGCACCTCTAACTTTTGTGCAGGAAGTGCGATCGCTGCTTCTAGTTCCTCTGGTTTCATCGAACTTAACAACTGAGGTGTATACTCCTGCAACGCATCCCGAAACGGACGGTAGGAAAGCACATAACCGTAAAAGTCCGCTCGTAAGGTGAAAACCAGTGTCAGATTTTCGGAAGAAATAGCCGCAAGCAAAACATCCGCAAAGCGTTCTTGTTCTTCCTTCTGGCAAAGCGTATAAAGTTCCTCAAATTGGTCTGCAACTAACAACAGACGTTTACCACTGTTGCGTTCTTGGATACGAGACGCTACTTGCTGCAAAGTAATTCTACCCGACTGCATATCACTTGCCAGTCCAGCCGCTTCCCGCAGTTGTTGAGTTTCACCAACTTCTGGCTCTAATAAACGCACCAACGCACAAGCGAGCTGATAAAATGGTTGATTACCAGGACGGAAAGATGAAATCAGCCAGTTTCCCTCACTTCGCAACTGCGGAATCAATCCCGCAAACACCACAGAAGATTTACCACTACCACTCGGACCAACCACACCTACCAAAGGCTGTTTGCGAGTCGTCTGCACTAACTCATTAACAAAAGTCTCCCGTCCAAAAAAGAAAGCTGCATCCTCTTCCCCAAAAGCAGACAATCCCTGATAAGGGTTGGGTGGAATAACTTCACGTTCAAAAGTAGTCGAGACATCAGTTAATTCATTTTTCTTCAGAACCGGAGTTTGATGCTCCATAAAACCGATCATCTGAGATTTACCTAACTCATAGGCAAACTCCACATCTTCCCCAGCACCTAAAGCATCGTAAAAAGCCACAGCAAAGGCAACAGCTGCTTTATCACCCACAGCTTTATTCATGCCAATGACATATTTTACATATTGGCTAATAGCTTCTGCTTGCACTTCTGAATAACAAGCATTGAGAACAACACACTCCACACCCTTAGTAGCAAACAGCTTAAACATACTTGCTAACGCGTCAGCTTGTACATACACCGTCTGCTTCATTTCATTTTCCAGGATAATTCCATCCTCAGCCGTCCCGTGTCCGCAAAAGTGAACAATTTGCGGTTGAGTGTCGAGAATAGCGCGGTAAAAATCACGCGATCGCACTGCCCACTTTTGCTCTAATTTAAACTGTTCCCGCTTATTCGCTCGTCGCAACCCCTCATCAATTTCCCGCACTTCTACATCAAGTTGCAGTTTAGAAGTATCTCTGGGATTAGCTGCCAACAGTAGAATCGTTTTGGCACCCGCTTTATTATTCATTACAGAAGAAATATAATGGTTTGTATAAGTCCCTAGCATCACTAGTA
This sequence comes from [Scytonema hofmanni] UTEX 2349, assembly GCF_000582685.1. Classification (GTDB taxonomy): domain Bacteria; phylum Cyanobacteriota; class Cyanobacteriia; order Cyanobacteriales; family Nostocaceae; genus Hassallia; species Hassallia hofmanni. The sequence continues at coordinate 261,139 of NZ_KK073769.1, read as the reverse complement.
CCACTACAACAGCTCATCTAGTCATTACAGACAAAGAAATTTTCCTATTAGATACAAGACATGAAAAACAATGTAGAGACGTAGCACAGAATAGTCTCTCAATGTAAAATCAAGGTTTTAGATTGCTTCTCTGCGCGATCGCAACGGACGTAATTGCGTCACGGTACGTAAGTTTTATATATATTTATGCTATAAGTCCAATTGCCATCTAGCCAAACACAGAGAGGTATTATGCGCTTACTACACACAATGTTACGCGTCGGCAACCTAGAAGAATCCTTGAAATTTTATTGCGATGTCCTGGGAATGAAATTACTGCGACGAAAAGATTATCCAGGTGGAGAATTTACCCTGGCTTTTGTCGGTTACGGTGACGAATCAGACAATACAGTGCTAGAACTAACCTACAACTGGGGTGTGGAAAAATACGACTTAGGTAATGCCTACGGTCACATTGCCTTAGGAGTCGATGATATTTACTCTACCTGTGACCAAATCAAAAAGACTGGTGCTAAAGTAGTCCGAGAACCAGGACCGATGAAACACGGTTCAACGGTAATTGCTTTTGTGGAAGATCCAGATGGGTACAAAGTAGAACTTATTCAATTGGATACTCAGGGTTCAAATGCGAAACAGGAGTCACAAGAAAATCTTGTAACTCAGTAATTAAGTTGTTACATAGGTAAGATTTCGAGTGAAGCAATGTCTGCGGCAAAAAATTAATTCTCAAAAGTTGTCGTCTGAGAACTTAGTCGGTTGCAAAATTATCAGCAACCGACGCAAGTTTTATTGGTTAGAACTTACGCGATCGCACAAGAAAGATAAATATAAACTCGTATTAAGCGCTTTAGCGCTTATTTTAGGCACTAAAGTGCCTACTACGAGTAAGTCGTATTGGATTGTAGCACTAAGTATTATCACTACACTCCTCCAAACGTGCCTGCCATTAAAGGCACAGATGAATCTGGAAGGGGAGACAAGGGAGACAAGGGGACAAGGGGACAAGGGGACAAGGGGACAAGGGGAAAAAATGCCTAATGCCCAATGCCCAATGCCTAATGCCCATTGCCTAATTGCTAATGTAGACAGTGATTCTGAGTTTTTAACTCAACAAACTTCAGTTTCTCAATTGTCTGATGTTCAACCAACAGATTGGGCTTATCAGGCATTGCGATCGCTTATGGAACGCTATAATGTTATCTCTGGTTTTCCTGATAACACTTTTAAAGGCAATCGTCCTCTCAGCCGTAATGAATTTGCCGCAGGTTTAGCGGCTACTTTAGATAAAGTTGAAGGCTTGATTGCTACAGCCATCGGCGATCAATACATTCAAGAGGATATTATCACCTTACGACGGTTGCAAAAAGAATATCGGTCTGCTCTAGATGATTTGCATAAACGTGTCAGCACAACCAGCGATCTGGTAAATTATCTCGAAGCACGTCAATTTTCTACCACAACAACGCTTAAAGGTCAATTAATTTTTGCCCCCACCAGCGGTAGTGATGCTAACAGTACTATAGTCGCCCGTTCGCGCTTAAATCTCAATACCAGCTTTAATGAAAAAGATTTACTCGTTACTCAGTTAGAATCTGGTAATAATGGTGGTGATGCGATTAATTTGGCACAGCAGAAAAATTCTAATAATCTGGCAAACAGCGGCTTTATCGGCAATTATGGAGGACTCGATTACAGCAACGTAGACGAAAACTTACATTTGAGGCGATTATACTACTCGTTTCGTCCCTCACCCGATTTAGCTGTCACCGTTGGGGCAAAAATGCTACCACGGGATTTTATAGATCGTAATAAATACGCGAACAACGAAGCGGTTGATTTTAGTTCCACCTTTTTTATCAATAATCCTCTGATTGTTCAAAATCAAATAGATCGAGAAGGTGGTGCCGGTGCTGCGATCGCATGGAAACCAAAAAATAGTAAATTCACCGTGCGATCGCTTTACATCGCCGGTAACGCCAACCAATCTAATTCAACCACAGACGGGGGTTTATTTGGCGATCGCCATCAAGCCAGTGTAGAAGTGGAATATTCCCCAAGTTCGCGCTTTGCATTGCGGCTACAATATACTAATGCGGAAATTAACAACACTGATATTAATGCCTTTGGGGTCAATGCCGAATATAGTTTAAATCGTAACACCGGAATTTTTACTCGCTTGGGAGTCGGTAACTACCAAGGATTTAACACTGCTATTAACCAAAATATAGATTTACAGCCTTTAAGTTGGGCGATCGGTGTCGGTTTGCGTAACTTGGTTCTTCCCGGAACTGTTGCCGGTGTAGCGATCGGTCAACCTTTTGTTGCTGAAGGCTTTGGTGACGCTACCCAAACTAACTTCGAGGCATTCTACAATCTACAGTTAAACGACAATGTAAGTATAACCCCTATACTATCCCTAGTGAGCAACCCTAATAACGATAGCTCTAACGGCACCATCTGGCAAAGTACACTCAGAACGGTGTTTTCGTTTTAGATTAGGGAATGGGGACTAGGGACTGGGGACTGGGGACTAGGGACTAGGGAATAGGAAAAGAATTATTCCAATGCCCAATGCCCATTGCCCATTGCCCAATGCCCAACTTAAAATCTAAAATCCTAAATTATTTAAAGATGCAGCCTACAGATCCAAATAAATTTACTGATAAAGCCTGGGAAGCGATTGTTAAATCTCAGGATGTAGTTCGTGCTTATCAACAACAGCAATTAGATGTTGAACATTTAATGATTGCTTTATTAGAAGAACCCACAGGATTAGCAACACGCATCCTCGGACGTTGTGAGGTTGATCCGTTCCGTTTGCAGCAGCAAGTTGAAGCATTTATCCAACGTCAGCCGAAAGTTGGCAAAAATGAGCAGCTTTACCTCGGTCGCAATTTAGATATGATGTTAGATCGAGCCGAAGAAGCAAGAGTTAGGATGAAGGATTCCTTCATCTCAGTAGAACACATGCTTCTAGCTTTTGCCGAAGACGATCGCATCGGACGCAAAATGTCCAAAGCTTTTAATTTGGATTCCTCGAAGTTAGAAGCAACCATCAAAACCGTTCGTGGTAGCCAAAAAGTAACCGATCAAGCTCCCGAATCTCGTTACGAAGCTTTGCAAAAGTTCGGCAGAGACTTGACAGAACAAGCGAAAGCTGGTAAATTAGACCCCGTAATCGGACGCGATGACGAAATTCGCCGCGTAATTCAAGTATTGTCGCGCCGCAGCAAGAATAACCCCGTATTAATTGGAGAACCTGGGGTAGGTAAAACAGCGATCGCCGAAGCTTTGGCACAACGCATGGTTAACGGTGACGTTCCCGAATCTTTGAAAAACCGCCAGTTAATTTCCCTCGATATGGGTAGTTTAATTGCAGGAGCAAAATACCGGGGTGAATTTGAAGACCGTTTAAAAGCAGTTTTACGTGAAGTTACTGAATCTAACGGTCAAATAGTTTTATTTATTGACGAGTTGCATACCGTTGTTGGTACAGGTTCTAACCAACAAGGAGCGATGGATGCCGGTAATTTACTCAAACCAATGTTAGCGCGGGGAGAATTGCGTTGTATTGGCGCAACAACTTTGGATGAGTACCGTAAGTATATCGAAAAAGATGCCGCATTAGAAAGACGCTTTCAGCAAGTATTTGTGGATCAGCCCAGCGTGGAAAATACCATTTCCATTTTGCGCGGTTTGAAAGAACGTTACGAAGTGCATCATAATGTGAAGATTTCTGACTCGGCGTTAGTCGCAGCCGCTACATTGTCATCAAGATATATAAGCGATCGCTTTTTGCCAGATAAAGCGATCGACTTAGTAGATGAAGCCGCAGCGCAGTTGAAAATGGAAATTACCTCCAAACCTGCGGAGTTGGAAATTGTTGACCGTCGTTTAATGCAGCTAGAAATGGAAAAGCTGTCATTGGCTGGGGAAGAGAAAGGTACGCCGCAAACAAAAGAGCGTTTAGACCGAATTGAGCAAGAAATCGCCACTTTAACCGAAAAGCAACAGCAATTTAATGAGCAATGGCAAGGTGAAAAGCAGCTATTAGAAGCTATCAGCGCGTTAAAGAAACAAGAAGAAGCGTTGCGGGTGCAAATTGAGCAAGCCGAACGCGCTTACGATCTCAATAAAGCTGCCAAGTTAAAATATGACGATTTGGAGCGAGTACAGCGCGAGTTGGAAGTAAAAGAAGCGCAACTTCTGGAAACTCAAAACCAAGGTACTACCTTACTGCGGGAACAAGTCACTGAAGCTGATATTGCCGAAATCGTCGCCAAATGGACAGGAATTCCCGTAAATCGCCTTTTGGAATCAGAACGGCAAAAATTACTGCAATTAGAAAGCCATTTGCACGAACGAATTATTGGGCAAGAGCAAGCTGTAGAAGCCGTATCAGCAGCAATTCGTCGCGCTCGTGCGGGGATGAAAGACCCAGGACGCCCTATTGGTTCATTTTTGTTCATGGGACCCACTGGTGTGGGCAAAACCGAGCTTGCGCGGGCATTAGCGCAGTTTCTCTTTGATTCTAGTGACGCATTGGTGCGCTTGGATATGTCTGAGTATATGGAGAAACATTCAGTTTCTCGGTTAGTGGGAGCGCCTCCCGGATACGTAGGCTACGAAGAAGGCGGTCAACTTTCGGAAGCAATTCGCCGCCGTCCTTACTCAGTCGTGCTTTTGGATGAAGTAGAAAAGGCGCATCCAGACGTGTTTAACATTTTGTTGCAGGTTTTGGATGATGGTAGAATTACTGATTCTCAGGGAAGGTTAGTTGATTTTAGAAACACCGTCATTGTGATGACGAGTAACATCGGTAGCGAATACATTCTTGATGTATCTGAAGATGACTCCAAATATGACATGATGCAAAAGCGGGTAACAGAAGCTTTGCGATCGCACTTTCGCCCAGAGTTTCTTAACCGCGTCGATGATATAATTATTTTCCACACCCTCAGTCGCCAAGAAATGCGACATATCGTCCGCATTCAACTCAAACGGGTGCAAAATCTGCTAGCAGACCAAAAAATATCATTGGAAATATCGCAAGCCGCGTGCGATCGCTTAGTAGAAATCGGTTATGATCCAGTTTATGGCGCACGTCCCATCAAACGAGCAATTCAGCGAGAAGTAGAAAATGCGATCGCTACCAAGTTGTTAGAGAACACCTTTATCTCAGGCGACACCATTTTAATTGACAAAGGCGATAACGGACTCACCTTTAACAAAAAAGTGACAATTAAAGTGGCAATACCGCAAACCACCGTCAACTCGCTCAAGTCATTGCCTGAGGCTTGAAACTACTATTTGTAGGGTGTGTTGCCGCGCAGCGCAACGCACCATCTCAGTATTAAGGGAGTGGCGATCGCACCCTACACTCTTAACCGATAAGATACTTAGACATAGATAGAAAATCGGGAAATTATATCCATGTCGCAGATTGAAGACTACGGAGTGACCGTAGAAGAGTATTTGGATGGACTGGCAGCAGGAATTGATGTTTTGGAACTGAAGCGCTTAGAAGCAAGTGGAATTCCTACAAATCTGGCTTTGGAAGTTATGGCAATTGTACCAAAGGTAATCGATGGTACAGCCACCCCTGAAGAAATTGTTAGGGGACTAATGATTTTGACACCATCGCTTAGACAACAAATTCAATAGTTTTTTTACCGAAGTACCGCTCGAAGAACCTCGTATCGTTGGCAAGATAAATGGGTTGATGAAGTTGTGCGATCGCCTGGCGTAGAAATCGGTTACGATCCAGTTTACAACACACGTCCGATCAAACGGGCAATGAGCGCCAGAAGTAGAAAATGCGATCGCTAGCAAGTTGTTAGAGAACACCTTTATCTCTGGCGACATCATTTTAATCGACAAAGGCGATAACGGACTCACCTTTAACAAAAAAGTGTAAGGTGCCAGTGCCACAGATTACTACATTGTCGCGAGAAGAATAATAATCGTCGTAGAGACGTTCCGGCGGAACGTCTTATATATATGATTTTTCGGACATGATATAATTTCAGTCCGAGTCGCGGGAAGAATAGTAACCGTCGTAGAGACGTTCCGGCGGAACGTCTTTACAATATATATGATTTTTCGGACATGATATAATTTCAGTCGGATTTATCCGACTTTAGCTTTCAGCCTGGGACTTAAGTCCCAGGCTGTTGGTAATGAAAAAAATATTTTTTACCTAAAATTGTTACTCGGACTGATTTTTGGGGAAAAATTTAATTACTCACCCACAACTTTAGTCAGTCCATTTTATGCAACTCATTAGCTCATTAAACCTGAAAAATTCGGAATATTTATCAAAAGATAGGCTGATTAGTTATCACCACCAATTGCGTCTAATATTTACATTAGGCTCACAGGTAAAAAACATCCTGGAAATTGGGATTTTTAATTCCCTGTTAACGGATATCCTCAAACGCAATGGCTACAATGTCACCACTGCTGATATTGACCCAAACTTAGAACCAGACATAATTTTGGATCTAACAAATGATTTTTCGACCCTCAAAGATAAATTTGATGCGATTGTCCTGTTTCAGGTGCTGGAACATTTGCCTTATGAACAATCAGAAGAAGCCTTAAAACAACTTGCACTTATTACAAAGAAATTTTTAGTAATTTCGATTCCCTATAATGCCCAATTTTTGGCACTTCAAATCAAATATTCTTATGCACATAGGTCAAGGTATTTATTATTTCATGTGCCAAAATTTTGGAGTACAAAACCAGTTTGTAACGAGCATTATTGGGAAATGGGGCTAAAAGGATATCCCAAAAAGCGGATTTTAGACTCGGTTGCCAAAGCAGGATTAACCATCAAGCAAGAATTTATCGATCCCATCCATCCATATCACTATTTTTTAGTCTTGGAAAAAAATACTAAGTAGGAGGATATTTAGCAGGGGTAGGGAAATCCGAATCACTCTATGGGGGCAAACAACTCTGAAAAAAGAAGCGATCGCCTAAGTTATGCCTTTACAATCCTAATTGGTATCATGCCTTCTAGCATTCTTCAGGCTTACCCTTGAAAGCAGATGGCTATGATGTATTTGCCAGAGTCATAATTCAGATACTTAAACAGAACATTAGGAATCATGCTTGAACAAGGCACTATCAGTATCCATACTGAGAATATTTTCCCGATTATCAAAAAGTCCCTTTACTCCGACCACCAAATATTCTTGCGAGAACTGGTATCGAACGCTGTAGATGCCATCCAAAAACTGAATATGGTATCTCGCGCTGGAGAATATTCAGGCGAAATTGGCGAACCAGAAATAGAAATCGCCATTGACAAAAACAACAAAACCCTCTCTATTACCGACAACGGCATCGGGATGACCACTGACGAGGTGAAAAAATACATCACCCAAGTTGCTTTCTCCAGTGCCGAAGAATTTATTCAGAAGTACCAAGGCAAATCAGACCAACCAATAATCGGTCACTTTGGTCTAGGCTTTTACTCTTCCTTCATGGTGGCGCAAAAAGTCGAAATTGATACCTTATCTTATAAAGAAGGTTCCCAAGCTGTTCACTGGACTTGTGATGGTTCTCCAGAGTACACCCTGGAAGATTCACCCAGGACAACTCGTGGCACCACCATTACCCTGACCCTACAAGAAGAAGAAGAGGAATATTTAGAATCATCACGAATTAAGAATCTTGTCAAGACTTACTGCGATTTCATGCCAGTACCCATCAAACTTGAGGGTGAGGTGTTAAATAGGCAGAAAGCAACTTGGCGAGAATCTGCAAGTAGTTTGAGTCAAGAAGATTATTTAGAATTTTACCGCTACTTGTATCCTTTCCAGGAAGAACCGCTGTTGTGGGTGCATTTGAATACAGATTATCCGTTTATCATCAACGGGATTTTGTATTTTCCCAAGATGAAACCGGATGTGGATGTGACAAAAGGGCAAATTAAGCTATTTTGTAACCAAGTTTTTGTCAGTGACAACTGCGAGGAAATAATTCCCCAATTTTTGGTTCCGATGCGGGGTGTAATTGATAGCGCTGATATTCCCCTGAATGTGTCGCGGAGTGCCTTGCAAAGCGATCGCACTGTGCGGAAAATAGGCGATTATATCGCCAAAAAAGTAGGCGATCGCTTAAAAGAACTATACCGCGATAACCGCGAACAATACATCAACACCTGGAAAGACCTAGGCACCTTCGTTAAATTTGGCGTTCTCAACGACGACAAATTCAAAAAACAAGTTGAAGACATCATCATCTTCCGCACCACCGCCAAGCTATCAGAAAAAACCGCTGATACCCCAGCAGTACAGGTACAATCAGACGAAGGCGACGCATGGCAAGATGTCACTCCCAAAACGGCTGATTCCACCCCTCAATCCCCATACACCACCCTCAAAGAATACTTAGAACGTAACAAAGAACACCACGAAAACCGCGTTTTCTACTGCACTGATGCGGCAACACAAGCTACCTATGTAGAATTGCACAAAAACCAAGGTTTAGAAGTCCTATTTATGGACTCCTTCATCGATACCCACTTTATCAACTTCCTAGAACAAGAATATAAGGATGTTAAATTCACGCGGGTAGACTCTGACTTAGATAACACCTTGCTGGATAAAGACAAAGGTAGCGAAATTGTTGACCCTGCAACCAACAAAACCCGCAGTGAAGTCGTCAAAGAACTCTTTGAGAAAGCACTCAACAAACCCAGACTCAACATCCGCACCGAAGCTTTAAAATCAGACGATCCGCAAGGAACACCACCAGCAATGGTACTATTACCAGAAATTCTGCGGCGTCTGCGAGAAATGAACGCTATGATGCAGCAACAAGGGGCAGAATTTCCCGAAGACCACATTTTGTTAGTGAATACCGCTCACCCCCTGATTCAAAATCTGGCGAACCTTAATCAAGGCAGTATAATTCAAGGTGATGGTCAGTCGCCCACAGGTCAGTTGGTGAATATGATTTGCCAACACGTCTACGATTTGGCACTGATGTCTCAGAAAGGGTTTGACGCTGAAGGAATGAAATCTTTTGTCGAACGCTCAAATGAAGTCCTCACCAAGCTGACAGAACAAGCCGCAAAATAATCACCCTGGCAGAGCCGGGAAATTGTAGGGTGCGTTAGGGAACCGTAAGGCACCTTCTTTAGAGACGTTCCACCGGAACGTCTCTACAAATTGCTAATGCCGCAAGGATATAATATTGCATCTTACTCGATAAAAATTTAATACAATAAGAGATTGTGTTCAAGATAAATAGGATATTCTGAGTATGTCTCGTCGCTGTGAACTAACTGGTAAAAAGGCAAATAACGCCTTTGCAATTTCCCACTCCCACCGTCGTACCAAGCGACTTCAGCAACCCAACCTGCAAAGCAAGCGCGTTTGGTGGCCCCAAGGAAACCGTTGGGTTAAACTGAAAATATCAACCAAAGCCATCAAAACCCTAGAAACCAAAGGGTTACACGCAATGGCAAAAGAAGCCGGCATTAACCTCAATCATTACTAACAATCGCCAATTCATAAAAACGCACCCAACATAAAGCGCATTTTTGTAGTAAGCGCTTCAGCGCTTTAGTCTTTACTACAACCCCATCAAAATTAATGTGGTCAACTACCACACTAACCGCACACAAGAATACTTACCACTAAAGCCTCCCCTAACTGGCTACGGTGTACACACAACTCCCTCAAAACCTCACCCTCGCTTTTAGCGTAGCTAAAATCTTTCCCTCTACGCAGTGCAATGAGAGGAATGTCTGGAACGGACAAGGTGAGGTTTTTCACTCCTTTTTGGGGAATTCGATGACTTGTGTGTACACGGTTGCCTAACTGGGGAGGCTTTTAACTATCTAATATGAATTTTTCAACAACTGATATGTTTTCTTTAACAGATGGGTACTATAAGTTTACTTTGCTAACAACAGCTTCAGGAAATCACCTATTGCTGAAATACCTTTGGCAAAATTAATGTGAAATTATGGCGCTATTATCCTTTGTCGGCTATAAATCAAATAATTCTCATCAAATCTGTATTTACCGGAATAATCTCCAAAAGTTACAAATGATATAACTCTAATAACAGAGATTTTTCATCTTTAAAAATCCCTAAAACACAGTGAATTAGACACTTAAATAAAATCTCTGCATGTTGCCTACGAAATTATTCGATAGGCTTAATTTTCAATTTCCAAAAAATACAAATTTTAGTGAAATACACTTGACAGGAAAGCAGCTATGTCTTCAAAACGCCGGCTAGTCAAGGCAATAAAAATATTATCCAAAAGATTTACTAGATTTACCAAAAATTATCTAACAGCAATTAATAAGTCAATTAATTGGCTATTACGAACTTTATTTATCACCCGAAGACGACGAGAATCAGCGAATGCTGGTTTTGTCTTGCCAACAGTGGCAATGGTAGCGATAGTAGTTGTGCTGCTAACCACTGCGATTTTATTTAGGTCTTTTGATAGAAGCAAAAATGCTAGTAATGTTCGAGTGAATCAGGCAGTTATAAATGCTGCGGCTCCTGCGATTGATAGAGCTAGAGCTAAATTAGATGCTTTATTTGAAGACCCAACATTGCCACGGGGAACACCAACTGATAGCGCTTTATATGACGCTATTAAAAAAGATAAATATAGGCTTGGTGATGAAACTCGTCTAAAGCTGGCTTATGATATTCCAAATAACACCCCAGGTACTTCGTTGGAGACAGATGAATCATTAAAAACTGCTTGGAAATTTGCTGTAGATACAGATAACAACGGCAAAAAGGACACCTATACTTTATACGGAATTTACTTCCGCTCACCGACTAGAAATACTACCACAGGGCAGTTTAACCGCAAAAGAAATCCCTTGGAAGCTAAAACCCCACCAATGGATAATGCCAATACAAACACTAACTGTCCAAGTGCTAGCGGTTTTTCTAGCTTGGTGGGTAATTCTAGTTGGTATAAACTCCAATCGGGTAATCTGGGTAAAAGCTTCTTTGTCTATGCAGTTAATGTACCAATTACTAACCTTACTGGTTTAAGTGCGACGGAATACGAAACCTATAAAGGAGACAAAGGTTTTGTCGCATTAGAATTTCAACAAGACCGAAGTCGCGTTCCTGTAGCTTATAACGCAGTTTGGTCTGAACACGATTTAGAAATTACACCTGGTGTAGCCTTGGCACTGAATGGGAGAATTCACACTAATGGCAATTTGCTCATTGGGGGAGGTGGTCCAGGTAATATTGAGTTGCGACAAGTCAGCAGTAAGTCATCGTGTTTTTATAACCAAGAAAACGGGCAGATTAGTGTCGGAGGTAATGTAGGAACTGGAAGCATTGCTCAAACTACCGATCAAAAAGCTGCTAAAGTTCATTTGTATAAAGGTTTTGGTAATGCACCACTAACAAATACAGGAGATATAGAGATTAAGAGTACTAGCAGGTCTACTGATAGTGCCGGCGGTGCATCTATCGGCTTTAACGATGATGCATACAATCAACGCATTGCCACGATGAAGACTGATGCGATCGCTCTTTGTTCATCATGTAACACTGCAACTACTGGTAGTGGAGTTGAAACAGCAGTTGCAGCTAGTGGATACCCAGACGATATTAAAAAAAATGTTGATGAACGTGTTCAAGTTGGTGATGATGACACCACAGCGAGAAAGATTCTTGCAGATGAAATAGAACTTTACCTTAAAAATCGTACACGCCGCGTACCCTTCGCTGAAGTAGCCTTTGGAGGAAACGCATTAACTGGCTATAGCGCTATTACTTACAGTTTATTTGAACCCCCAGCAGTTTGGAGAGAGCCAATAAACAGCAGCAACCAGTTGACTAACGCAACAACTGTGACTGTGACTCCTACTCAGTTAGAAGCGACAGAACCAACAAAACGCAACCAAGAAGGTGTTCAGACTAAGTTAGGCGATCGCATTTTTGTCGGTAACAATCTACCTGCATTATGGAAATCAGATGGCAAATATGTTGGCATGGATGGTCAACAGCCAATTTTTAATAACAGCAGCGCTGTTAACTGGACAAGACCAACTGGTTCTCCGCAAAGATGGCGTACCACTCAAAGCGAAAGTCTTGGCGACCTCGGTATTTCAGCAAGAAATGGCTTTTGGGAAAAAAACGCCGCTAAGATTCCAGAAAATGAGTTAGATAACGTTGGTGGAGTCCGCATTGTAACTGGTGCCGGGATTTATGTTGATGGTCCTGGTGTTACCAATGCATCCGGTCCTTATTACGGTCGTGACACTAATTCATTTTTAAAAGAGCCTGCTACTGTCTTAGGTATTACTCCTCCTACTCTGCCTGATATACTTGTGTGGTCCGACACCATGCCCATGAGTAGCCCTAACCCAGCAGAAACACGCAAGGGCGATTTACTAATGCGGGCAACTGCTGTGTATCACTACAAAAATAACGCTGAAGATTACCAAACCCCTATAGCTTGTGTTAGTAGCTACCACGACCCCAGCTATATATACTTCAAAGACATCAACAACAACGGCGTTCAAGATGCTGGAGAAGTATTTGATTCAACTAAAAATAGAACTGGCTTACCTTGGAATGCTGATACAAATGGTAAATCTAACAACGGTGTTGTTTACAACTTCCCTGGCAGAAGTACCTTTGCCACCTACAAAGCTCATCTAGTAAAACAAGCAAACTTAGTCTTTCCTAATGGGCGTCGAGTAAATCAACCCTTAAAGGATGCTCTAGATAAAATTGGCACTGGGACTACAGTACCGACAGGTTCAACCAGTAACTTAGAACTGGCAGATTATTCAGCAATTGATACTGCCCTGTGTGCGATTTCTATTTTCAATAATGAAATCGGTTTCGTCACTCCAAGTAACCAACCTCCTCATGGCGCTATTAAAGAAGCATCTTTCCTAGATGCTAGGGAAATCAAGCAGGCTAGCTTTCTACCTGCCACTGACTACCTTTTAGACCTTGAACAGCGTCAACCCTTAGAAGTTCGGGTAACTGATATTAATGTAGCCCAGCTAATCACGACATCGATTACAGGTACAGTTGGTACAGGTACAGAATATCTATTACCGATGAGTGGCATTATTTACGCCACCAGAGAAGATGCATTAATAGATAAAAGTAACACAACTGCTCAGTCAGAATTACTTAGCCCAACAGACTTTCAGCTTGATGCCACTCGTCGCACCAATGGTATCCGCCTTTACAACGGTGATACCTTAGCAAGGAATAACAGCAATACTTTCATCGCTAGAGAAAAGGGTCTGATTTTAGCAACGGATTTACCCGCATATATTAGAGGTAGATTCAACTTGCACCGTACTGACACCACCAGTAGTACAGAAATTGAAGAATTTCAAACATTAGAATCTACCAGCTTTTACGATCGCAGCGATCCTCAAACCAAGTTTGCTTGTCGTCCAGGAAGAACAGGTTGTCCTACTGATGGGGGAGACTACTGGCGATCGGCAACAGTTGTTGCTGATTCGATGACGCTGCTATCTAGCACTTTTGTCGATGGCGCCCGCAACCAAGGCGATTTTGACCTAAACAACAACACTGGTATTCCACTTACAAGCAACTTAAATCTAACCAGCTTGCCCACCAACATAAATAATAACCCTCGACTGAAAAACGGCTTTTTGGAAAACAACTACCTCACTAATACCGATTGGTGGCAACCAGTTAATGGAACTGGTAATACCATTATTCCAAAAACTGCATTAGGTTCCTACACAATCAATGGTGTAACACCAATTCAGCGACGGGCAAATGGTTTCCCCTTGTATGTGATGGAAATCTGCCCCAAAGAAGAGGTATCACAATGTACAGCAAATGACTGGGTGGTTGGATTTGACAGTGATGGAAATGGTGCTTTAAGCATCACAGAGAAGAACATTAAGGCAAATCAATTAGGCAAAGCTATAGCCGATGCTCCTGGCTACTCTGCAACTGTTGTTACTAATTGGAATACTGCATTCGGAACTGCTCCAAATAATAAGAGCATAAGACAACGGCTTGGGGCTGGCGATACAGGTAGTTTAGCTTTAGTTGCAGAAGATAGGCGTTATCCTCGCCGGGTTGCCTTTGCCCGTGATAACAACAACCAACTGGTAACAACCACTGCTACTGATACTTACCAACCTATAGGAGTAGGTTGTCCTTTACGTACTACTGCTTATAGCACTACCGTCACTGCGGCTGAATATACAGAAAATGGATGTATATACACAACTGGCACTCTAGTAGCAGGGACTAATTACGGAATATCTGGAGGCAACATTAGCGCTCTCTGGTTCAGAACAACAAGTACAGGTGATGCCCCTGGCACTAACCCAACTTATAGAAATGACCAATCCCTATTCTATTTGCCGCCCATTGATAGTTTGGGCGAAAGTCCTGAGAATACTTTACCTGATGCAGATGGTCAACCAATTTTAGTACCTGTTTTGCAAATTCATGATGCAGATAAGAAACCAAATGATACTCTCAGGCAGGACTCAGCAGTACAAACGCAGTTTAGGGATAATTGGCTAAAAAAAGCTGATACTGGCACTACCATATTTAATGTCACGTTCGTAGTTGGAAACAGTCCTAGTAGACCTACTGAAGTGTCAGCAGGTTTGCAAAACTTAGTACGCTTTTTGGAAAACTGGGAAGGTAGAACAACCAAAATTCGTGGTGGCTTTATTCAACTTAAGCGGAGTGCCTTTGCTACAGCGCCGATTTCACCCCTTTTGAAAAGCAGAGGGGTATTGGGTACTGACACTACCACAACTCTGGGTAATCTCAGCATATATGACTACCCATTTGATAATTACCCAATTGAAGACGGCGATGGTTTGTTACCTTTCTACTCAGCACCCACTCGAAACTGGGGTTTTGATGTCGGACTTTTGTCAGAGCAACCTGACTTATTTGCCCAAAGATTTACCCAGCCTTCCGCAGGTCGTCCAAGTGAGTTCTTTAGAGAAGTAGGTCGAGATGATGTTTGGGTGAAAACATTGCTTTGTGCTGGTGAGGCAAATAACCGCACAGGAGTAGGCAGTGCTACTTACTCTACCAAGGCTGTTCCTGACGAATATCGTCCACAAGGCTGTCCAAGCGTACCAAATGACTAAACATCGGGTTTGAATATAGGGTAAATTGCCATGACGACAGCAAAACGAGCAAGCAAACAAACACTACAGGTTAATAAAGCTGGAAAAATACTTGCATCCTACTCAAAATCTCGCCAAGGGGGTTTCACGATAATTGAATCTTTAGTAGCGATCGTAGTGGTTAGCATTTTGTTATCAGCGATCGCACCAGTTATTATCTTATCAGTGGCAACCCGCGTTCAAGCCCGAAGGATAGAATTTGCAACCCAAGCAGCCAAATCCTATATTGATGGAGTCAGAACTAAGAAAATTGACCCCCCATTAGCCACTAGTGATAGTCTCCTTAAAGATTTTCCTGTTCCTATAAACTCAGGAAGCATAAGCTGTGCAGCAAATTCTTACTGCACAAATACAACGGGGACAACATCACCAGGAACTCCCCCATCTCCAACTAATTTGTATTGCATAGATTTTGATGGTGTAACTGTACCTCCTTCTACTAACGCTACCGATCCTCCTAAATGCCAAAATACCAGTACCACTGATATGGTTGTGCAGGTTTTTCGTAACAAAACCTCTACAACGGGATATGCCTTAGGGGTGAGGGTTTACAGAGCAAATGCTTTTAAAAGTGGCATCACTTTTAAGGCATCGAAAGACAGCGTTAAACAGCAACAGACTTTTACTGGTGGAACTGGCTTAGGAACACTGCAAGCACCTTTAGTAGAAATGTCAACAGATATTACTGATACAGTGCCTAGCTATAGCGACCTTTGCAAGCGTCTTCAAGGTTCAGACCCAACTAACCAACCAATCGACAAAGGTTGCACCACCAATTGAATCTTAATTCTTCAGCATCTGTTAATAAAAGGGAAACCGTAACATGATGAGTTCACTCAAATTTATACTGAACCTTAAATTAAAATGCTTTGGCATAAATAATAAAAATAGTGGCTTTACCCTAATTGAACTGCTAATAGGAATGGTTTTAGCCATACTGATCATCACCCCTTTATTGGGATTTATGATTGACATCCTAGACACCGATCGCAAAGAACAAGCCAAAGCAACCAGCGAGCAAGAAATTCAGGCTGCACTTGATTTCATTGAGCGAGATTTACAGCAAGCAGTTTATATTTACGATCGTGATGGATTAACTAGAGACGGAGATAATACAACTCCTCCGACTCCTCCTACTATTCTTCCTGCTAATTCAGGAATTAAAAACCGAATACCACCCGTAAAGGAAGCTCCTAATTGTAAGCAAACCAACGCTGATGGAACTGTTTGTCAACCAATTCTAGTTTTTTGGAAACGAGAATATTTAGCTGATAGTGTTGGGGTGAGTTCTAAAACAGATACTGTTAAAGACGATGGTTTTGCTTATTCATTAGTGGCATATTACTTAATTACAAATCCTACCGGGGGCAACACTACCTGGTCACGTTCAGCACGCATTGGTAGATTTCAAATTCGAGGTAAAATTAGTGCAGCTTATTCTAATACTAAAGGCGAAGATTCTAGTCCTGGGTTTAATCCACCACCTCTAGACCCAACCATTCCTGGCTCTAGCCTCAAGGAAAAGATGAATCAATGGAAAGCAGACTCAGCAGCTTACACTTCACGAACTGAGACTTTACTTGATTATATTAGCACTAGTGGACCTGCGATTACTTGTCCGGCTAATTCACAAGATATAGGAACTAACACATCTGGATTTTATGCTTGTGTAGAAGCGGATAAAGTATTGGCAAAGATTTACTTAAGAGGTAATGCCTATTTTCGCCTTGACAAGAATAATCAAATTCAGTATTCAAACAGTGCTGCTACTTATTTCCCAACTGCAAGCATTCAAGTGCAAGGACGCGGATTTTTACCTGCTAAATAACCTTAATAACTCATCTAATTAATTAACAAAAAGGTATTATGTATAGCGTGGGTTTATTGATGTTTAAAAAAAATCATAAAAAATCTGTACTGGCAATATTAAAGCAGCAATTCGCAGGTAAAAACTACTACGCTTCTGGAGATATCCAACAGAATGCCGGCTTCACACTGATCGAATTGATAGCAGTGGTGCTGATGGTAGGAATTTTAGCGGCGATCGCTGCTCCTGGCTGGGTTGGTTTTACCAATCGACAGCGAGTAAATAAAGCTAACGATGTCGTCTTAGCTGCACTGCAAGACGCACAACGAGAAGCTAAAAAGAAAAAACTTAGCTACAGCGTCAGTTTTACAACTAATAACACTAATAAAGTTCCACAAATTGCCATACACCCTAGCGATTTTGCACCTGATAATTACTGGCGTGATTTAGGTGGAGATTTAGAAATTAAACCACGACAAATATTGCTAGGTACAAACCTAAATAATAGAAACAGTATTAGCAATACTTCAACTTACGCTTCCGTCTACAATTCCAATGCACCACAAACAATTACTTTCGATTATATGGGTATTTTAGCAACTAAGACTAATAGTAATCCTTCTGATACAGGTTTAAAAGTTCTAGTAGCTGTACCTAACCCTGGAACTACCACAGCAAGTGAGGTAAAACGATGTGTGATTGTAGACACTCTTCTAGGAGGAATGCGAACTGAAAAAGATGGTGATTGCAATTAAATAATAAATGCGATCGCTAAACAATAATAAAAATTCCATAAAAATACGGAACTATAAACTGCACCTTCAGAGCAAACTTGAAATATCAGGTGCAATTTTTGTTTATCTATCTCATGAATAATGGCAAATTAGTCACATAGTAACTTTAACTAGATTTTTTATCTTTGGGCATACTAAAAAATTACCCTAATAGCAATACAAATTTTGCGCTATGACTAAGTGTCTTGACTTTACTGTAGCCATCCCAACTTACAACGGTGCAAGTCGTTTGCCTGAGCTTTTAGAACGACTGCAAAATCAAATTTGCACTCCATATTTATCTTGGGAAATCATTGTTGTAGATAATAACAGCACTGATAATACAGCTAAAGTGGTTCAGGCATATCAAGAAAATTGGCAATGTGCTTGCCCATTAAAGTATTGCTTTGAAGCGAAACAAGGAGCAGCTTATGCCCGAAAACGCGCAGTTGAAGAAGCTAAAAGTCAATTAATCGGTTTCCTTGATGATGACAATTATCCGGTATCAAATTGGGTAACAGCAGCTTATGCTTTTGCTCAAAAGCATCCCAATGCGGGAGCTTTTGGGAGCCAAATTCACGGTGATTTTGAAGTCCAACCGCCGGAAAACTTTCATAAAATAGCCTGTTTTTTAGCTATCACCGAACGAGGTGATAAACCCCATATATATCAGCCCAAAATGAAAATGCTACCCCCAGGAGCAGGCTTAGTAGTTCGTAAACAAGCTTGGTGCGAAAATGTTCCACAACAACCTGTTTTAAACCACAAAGGTAGAGAAGCGGGTTTAGCAAGTGAAGATTTAGAAGTTGTCTTACATATTCAGTTAGGTGGTTGGGAGATTTGGTATAACCCAGAAATGCATGTATATCATAAAATTCCTGCGTGGCGATTGCAAAGAGAATATTTAATTCTTCTATTTCGCTGCGTTGGCTTAAGTCGTTATCACTTACGGATGCTGAGAACAAAACCTTGGCAAAGACCCTTAGCGAGTTTAGCATACTTAGTTAATGATTTACGCACGATTATAATTCACACTTTCAAATATCGAGGTGTAATTAAAACTGATTTAATTGCTGCCTGTGAAAAAGAGTTACTAGTAAGCAGTTTAATTAGCCCTTTTTATCTTTTTAAAATAAAATTTTTGAAAAATTATGACTGACAAAAGTAAAAATAATATTTTAAATCTAACTTTAGCTATTCCTACATATAACAGTGAAAATCGGTTAACTAGACTTTTGGAGAAGTTGAAAAATCAGAGTTTTGAAGAAACTCTAAGCTGGGAAATAGTTATTGTTGATAACAATAGTAAAGATAACACTGCTCTTGTAATTGATAATTATCAAAAAACCTGGAATAGTGAAATTCCGTTGAGGTACTTTTTGGAAAAACAACAGGGAGCTGCATTTGCAAGACTGAGAGCCGTAAAAGAAGCCAGAGGTGAGATAATCGCATTTCTAGATGATGATAATCTACCTGCATCTGATTGGGTAGCACAGGCTCATAACTTTGGTCAAAAACATCCTCTAGCTGGTGCATGGAGCGGTCAAATACATGGTGAATACGAGGTAAAACCGCCACATAATTTTGAAAGAATTCAAGCCTTTATGGCTATTAGAGAACACGGAAATCAATCCCATTTATTTGATCCAGATAATTTAAGGCTTCCTCCTGGTGCAGCGCTTGTAGTTCGTAAACAAGCATGGTGCGAAAATGTTCCACAACGACCTAATTTAACAGGAAAATTACCAGGATTGATGGTACAGGGAGATGACTATGAACCATTGTTATACATACACAAAGCAGGTTGGCAAATTTGGTATAACCCTGCTATGCATACTTATCATCAAATACCACATTGGCGATTAGAAAAAGATTATTTGATAAGCTTGGCTAGAGGCTGCGGTTTATGTCATTGTCAGCTACGCTTTATAAATGCCAAAACTTGGCAAAAACCTATTGTGTTTGCTAGGATTTTTGTGGCAAATTTACGGCGAGTTTTACGACATTTAATTAAGTATAAAGGTCAACTAAAACATGATATAATTGCACGTTTTGAAATTGAGTTCTATTTAAGCAGTATGATAAGTCCTTTTTATTCTTTAAAATGTTATTTTAGCAATATTTTTGGGAAGAATAAGGTTGTAAAAACCTAGTATAAAAATCCCAAAGTGTCGAAAATTTCTGTCATTATACCAGCATATAATTGTGCTAAAACGATTAAGGAAACAATAGAGTCAGTTTTAACTCAAAGTTTTACTGATTTTGAATTAATTGTCATTAATGATGGTTCAACTGATTCAAGTTTAGATATTGTTTCAAAAATTAAAGATAGTCGGATAAAAACTTTTTCATATACTAATGTTGGTGGAAATGTGAGTCGTAACCGTGGCATTAACCATGCAGTAGGAGAATTTATTAGTTTCTTAGATGCAGATGATATATGGACACCTGATAAGCTAGCGACTCAGTTACAGGCTTTAGAAGAAAATCCTCTTACAAAAGTTGCTTATAGTTGGACAGATTATATTGATGAAAATGGCAATTTTGTCCATTCAGGTACTCACATTAGTCTAAATGGAAATGTTTATGAACAGTTATTAGTTAAAAATTTTTTAGAGAATGGTTCTAATCCATTGATTTCTAAAGATGCTCTGCTCGCAGTTGGTGGATTTGATGAATCTTTGCTTGCTGGTCAAGATTGGGATATGTGGTTGCGATTAGCGCGGGAATTCAATTTTGTCGCTGTACCCGAAGTGCAAATTTTATATAGAATAAGTGCTAATTCTCTGTCTTGTAATCTTGCAAGACAAGAAAAAGCTTGTCTGCAAGTTCTTAATAAAGCGTACAGTACAAGTCCTGAATCTTTACAACATTTGAAAGCTTACAGCTTTGCAAATCTTTATAAATATCTAACATGGAAAGCTTTACAAAATCCGCTTAATCGACAAAAAGGTTTAGCAGGGGCTTTATTTTTGTGGAAGTATGTCAAAAATGATTCTTCCCGTCTACAAAATAGAAGTTTAACATTAATACTTTTCTTTAAAATAGTCGTTATTCTGATGCTACCGTCTGCTTTGTCTACCGCATTATTAACAAGCATGAAGATATTTGCTAATAAAGTGAAAAACACCTAAGATTTGCGGTTTTAACAATTTAATTGAAAAATAGGCGTTGCTGAATCGCAGTAGAAATCCGAATGTAGAGACGCGATATATCGCGTCTCTACAAGGGTTTTGACATCACGCAGAATCATTTTCATACATCTAATCAGCAACGTCGAAAAATAAATATCCTTAGTGCATTTACCGTATTTAGTTGATTTAATGAAAAATAATATTTTGAAAAATTCCTCTAACAGTGGCTTTTCGCTGGTAGAGATGTTGGTAGTTATTTTTATGGTCGGGATATTAAGCGCGATCGCTATCCCCAGTTGGCTAAGTTTTGTAAACACTCGTCGTCTCAACGTTGCCCAAGATGAAGTTTATCGTGCCATGCGTCAGGCTCAAAGTCAAGCCAAAAAACAAAAATTAACCTGGCAAGTCAGCTTTCGCGAACAAAACAATATCGTTCAGTGGGCAGTTCATCCTGCTACCGTAAATGCATCTGTGGCTAATTGGAACAACCTAGATTCCAATATACGCTTAGATCAGGAAACAACCTTACAACAGTCAAATGGCATTAGGCAAATCCAATTTGATTATGGAGGTAATGTCACCCAACCGCCACTAGGAAGGATAACACTATCTAGTAAATATGCTGGTAAAGCCAAGCGCTGCGTCTATGTTTCTACAATTTTAGGCGCAATGCGAACGGCAAAAGAGCATACTACCGCTCAAGACGGTGATTATTGCTATTAAGATATTTTTGGTTGATTTAAAATAAGGTATTGCGTGCTGAAATCACCAAAAAACTCGAAACAGCATCTAATTATTTTTACTCGCTATCCAGAACCGGGAAAGACAAAAACCCGTCTGATACCTGCTTTGGGCAGTGTTGGCGCCGCGAATCTTCAGCGAGAGATGACTGAATATACATTATCTCAAGTTAAAGAATTACAAGCAAGCATTGCCATCTCTTTGGAAGTGCGGTTTGCAGGTGGTAATTTGCAATTGATGCAAGATTGGTTGGGGTCTGATTTAGTTTATCAGTTACAAGGTGAAGGCGATCTGGGTTCGCGAATGATGCGATCGCTCTTAAATTCCTTTCAAAAAAACACAGAACATGTAGTTATCATTGGTACTGATTGCCCTAGTGTAAATCCTCAGATTCTCGCAACAGCTTTTGAGCAACTGCACGTCTTTGACTTAGTTCTCGGTCCTGCGGTAGACGGTGGGTATTATTTGATTGGTTTACAGCAGACGTTTCCCGAATTATTGACTAACATCGATTGGGGAACTTCTCAAGTTTTATCACAGACTGTGGAGATTGCCCAGAAACTTAATTTATCAGTGGCTTACTTACCTACCTTAGCTGATGTTGACCGTCCAGAGGATCTGCCGATTTGGGAACAAACCCGTCTGGAAATAAGGACTAGGGAGTAGAGACAAGGGGACTAGGGAGTAGAGACAAGGACTAGGGGACAAGGGGACAAGGGGACAAGGGGACAAGGGGACAAGGGGACAAGGGGACAAGGGGACAAGGGGACAAGGGGACAAGGGACAAGGATAATAATTCTTCTTTCCCCCCATCCCCCCATCTCCCCATCTCCCCATCTCCCCATCTCCCCATCTCCCCATCCCCCCTCCCCTTAGCCAACGCTTGTATAGTTGAACACGAGGAATTTCCGGAAGACACCCTAAACTACAGGTGTTACTGTGGTGTAGTTTAAAATCAAGGGTAAAAATTCAATTCAATGTATTAAATTTGCTCTGAGATTCTAAATAACAGATAAGGTCAAGGGAACAATATTCCAGTAACTTTAAATATGACATTCAATAATATTCACTACAAGACCGAAAAACTATGATTGACCGTTTGGCTACTGTAAACGCTGCCCGCACACTAATAGTAGTTGGGACTATCTTAATCTTGTCCTTTTTGCTGGACTTTTTGATTCTGTTGTTTCCCTTCCAACCGACTGATAAAGGGTGGCAAATCGGCTTGGCAACAGCTTTAGTTGACCGAGGAATTGTACCTATGGTTGGTTTGGGGATGCTGTTTGCCGGATATTGGATTGATAGTACTAGTGATGGCGATCGCTCACAACCTGTAGATTTAAGATTTCCCGCTCTGATATTATCGAGTATTTTGGGGTTGTTCTTCTTACTGATTTTTCCCTTGCACCTCAACAATGTGAATCAAGCTAAGTCTCAGACAGTAACTCGAATCACCCAAGATGCGGATCAGGCAGAAAATCAACTCAAAAGCCAGTTAACTCAATTACAAGCACAATTGGGTAACGCTCAGGTTAAGGCTCAATTAGAACAGCAAAAGAGCCAAATCAAAGCTCAGTTTACTGAGTTGCTCAAAGATGATCAAAAATATAAGCAAGCACTTGAGAATCCTAACCTCCCTGCAACTCAGAAAGAATTACTCAAGAAGTTTAAGGCAAATCCCCAAGAGCTTGACAAATTTCTAGCCCAGCAAAGTGATCCTCAAGGACTTGCAAATGAAAGACTTAACCAAATTCGTCAGCGTAAAGAAGAAGCCCAAAAACAAGCTCAACAAGAAGCTTTGAAGTCTGGACTGCGAATTGGTATGAGTAGTTTACTATTGTCTATCGGTTACATTATCATCGGCTGGACGGGATTAAGAGGCATGGGTGCTTTACAAGGTGGTGGACGTAAAAAAGCACCCGCACGTTAATCTTTGATTTGTAGTGCCGTAATACTGTCAACATGAAAAACAGAGACAGACTTAGCTTGTAGTTAGCGCTTTAGCGCTAAAGCGCCAACTACAATGAGTTATCTTTGTACGTAGTTGATGACGGGTACTTAGTTTAGATTTGTGTAAAAACGCAGAGATAAACGCAAAAAGCGCGGAGTTTTTGGGTTTGATTTGTACTTAGGAATTAGTAAAATCTTTATAAAACTAGAAAATGCTCTCAGTATACATACTTACATATAACGAAGAGTTAGATATTGCCGCTTGTATTGAGTCAGCGATGCTATCGGATGACATTATTGTTGTAGATTCATGCAGTAGCGATCGCACTGTCGAAATAGCAAAAAACTATCCTGTACGTGTTGTTCAACATGCTTTTGAAAGCCACGGAAAACAACGTACCTGGATGCTAGAATCTATTGCCCCTAAATATGAATGGGTTTACATTCTAGAGGCTGACGAGCGCATGACACCAGAACTATTTGCTGAATGCCTCGAAGCGATGAATAATCCAGACTACATCGGTTATTATGTCGCTGAACGTGTCATGTTTATGGAGCGTTGGATTCGCTATAGCACCCAATATCCGCGTTACCAACTGCGCCTCTTCCGTCATGGTAAAGTTTGGTTTGACGACTACGGTCATACTGAACGGGAAGTTTGTGATGGCGCAACCAGCTTTTTAAAGGAAACTTACCCTCACTATACTTGTAGCAAAGGCTTGAACCGCTGGATAGAAAAGCACAATCGTTACTCTACAGATGAAGCTGAAGAAACCTTGTATCAACTAGAAAACGGAAACGTGAACTGGGGAAGTTTGTTTTTTGGTAAGTCAGAAGTCGAAAAACGTCGCGCTTTAAAAGATTTGTCTTTGCGTTTACCTGCTCGACCCCTGTTACGCTTTTTCTATATGTATTTTATTTTGGGCGGCTGCTTGGACGGACGCGCCGGCACTGCTTGGTGTACACTACAAGCATTCTACGAATATCTAATTTTGCTGAAAGTTTGGGAAATGAAGCACATGCCGAAACCAAACTCAGATATAGTCGAGAATAGTGTCCAGATGACAGCACCTGAAAAGCTATCCAAAGGAGCGTAAACGCACAGGTTTTCAACCAGTATTCTGATAATTTTCTTTTCTATTCCCTAATAATGTTACATTTATTATAAATTCAGATTTTTAACATAACTTTTTATCATCTTCGGTCGTGCCGATGTGACTAACTCACCAAGCTAAACAGAACAATAATGCTGAAGGAATAAAGCTTTCAGAATTATGGGCAGCTTTGAGTGCGATCGCGGTAGGATGAATAAAAGCCGAAAAGACTTGCAATAATTCTTTACCGAAAATTTGGGTCTAAAGCCCCGTCGTTCTACGACGGCTTTTTATTATTTTCTCAAGCTCTCATGTATCTTATACCAGTCATGTTAGTATAAGAATAGGAGGTAAAACAATGCTCGTATTTGAATTCAAGGCTTATGGAAAGTTAGCGCAACTAGTCGCAGTAGATGATGCAATTCGGACTGCCCAGTTCATTCGTAACAAATGCATTCGGCTGTGGATGGACGTTAAAGATACAGGTAAAAACGATTTGCAGAAATACTGTGCTGTACTTGCGGCTAATTTCCCTTTTGCTAACGAACTCAACTCAATGGCTAGGCAAGCTTCTGCTGAACGAGCATGGTCTTCTATTTCTAGGTTCTACGACAATTGCAAAAAAGGAATTGTCGGGAAGAAAAGCTTCCCTAAATTCAAAAAAGATTGTCATTCTGTTGAATATAAAACATCAGGGTGGCGGCTTGCGGATGACCGTAAATCTATAACTTTCAACGATAAAAAAGGTATAGGTAGATTAAAACTAAAAGGTACTCGTGATTTACACTTTTACCAAATCAATCAAATTAAACGGATTAGGCTGGTAAAACGCGCTGATGGTGTGTACGTTCAGTTTTGTATTGACATAAATCGTTCTGAAAACATAGAGCCTACTGGTAATACTGTCGGGTTAGATGTCGGATTAAAGGAGTACTACACAGATTCTGACGGAGTGATGGTAGAGAATCCTAAGTTTCTAGCCATTGGGGAAAAGGTTCTCAAGCGTTCACAACGTCGTATTTCAAGGAAGGTAAAAGGGTCAAAAAATAGGGGCAAAGCTAGGCAGATTTTAGGCAAGCGCCACCTCAAAATAAGTAGGCAACGTAAAGACCATGCTGTGAAATTAGCACGGTGCGTAGTTCAGTCTAACGGCTTGATAGCTTATGAAGATTTGAGGATTAAAAATATGGTGAAAAATCATTGTTTAGCCAAGTCTATTAATGACGCATCTTGGTATCAGTTTCGTGTCTGGATTGAATACTTTGGGAAGGTATTTAAGAAAGTCACGGTTGCGGTTAATCCACAATACACTAGCCAAGAGTGCTCTAGTTGCGGTGAAATTGTCAAAAAAACACTATCCACTAGGACGCACGTTTGTAAATGTGGTTGTGTGATGGATAGAGATGAGAACGCTGCTAGAAATATACTATTTCGCTCCTTGGGTACGGTAGGGCATATCGGAACCTCTGCACTAGATGTAGGCAACGCTTGCGGAGATGAAACCTCTACTCAGATTGGTGAGAACCTGTTTGAGCAAGTTATGTCTTAGATTCAAGAATCCCCGTGCATTCATGCGCCCGGAGTGTCAAAAGTCTGATAAAGAAAAGTAACAGCGTCTGAGAATAACCCCAGCCACCATTCTGGTTGGTACATGTCCATATGGACTAAAAGTAACGTTTTACTCAGAATCAGAACTTTAGGCTGTTTGGACTTGCATCGCGTCAAATCCCATTGAGAAAAAGCTAGTATAGGTCGGCAGAAATAACTAGACAGTTATAGAAAAGCCAAAAGGTAGATGATATATGTATTATTCCCTTCTGCCTTCTTCTACTAGGGATTTGGCAGCAGATCCAAGCAAGATAGAAAACTACAGTAGTGCAATTTGACGAATCTGCTGGTTATGAATACCAATAACAGAAGTTCCAGTAACCCAAAAAAGGAGAATAGGGACTTGTTAATCGATCGCCTAAAACAGGACTTCAAAAATGACCTGATTGCTGGTTTGTTGGTAGTGATTCCCCTAGCGACAACCATCTGGCTAACGATTACCATTGCCACTTGGGTAATCAACTTTCTCACCCAAATTCCTAAACAAGTGAATCCCTTTCAGGGGATGCACCCTATTGTAGTAAATCTACTGAATCTTTTAGTGGGCATGGCAGTACCACTATTCAGTATTCTCTTAATTGGCTTAATGGCTCGGAATATTGCTGGGCGGTGGTTACTAGATTTTGGTGAGCGAGTATTGCAGGCGATTCCCTTAGCTGGACAGGTATATAAAACCCTGAAACAGCTTTTGGAAACATTATTAAAAGATACCAATGGTAAGTTTCGCCGCGTAATTTTGGTAGAATATCCGCGCCGGGGAATGTGGGCGATCGGCTTTGTTACTGGCACAATTAGCAGTGACATTCAATCTCAAATGTCTCGCCCAGTGTTGAGCGTTTTTATCCCCACCACTCCAAATCCGACTACTGGATGGTATGCGGTACTTCCAGAAGATGAGGTAGTAAATCTATCAATGTCGATAGAAGATGCCTTTAAAATAATTGTTTCTGGTGGCATTGTTGCTCCAAATACGCCCTTACCTCCCTTAGCGATCGCCAAAGACCGCATACTGGAAATGCCACAAACTGAAACAAAACGGCAAACTATACCTTTAGAAGAGACTTAAAATTGTACAGCAAATGCACGATGGAGAAACTGGCAAACAGTTTCACCACCGTGTAGTTGCCAATTCGCAGCCAAAATTAATTCAGTTTTCACATACTTAAATACAAATACACTTTTATGCAACCTCGTAAACCCCGTCAAATTGCTCGTGAATTGGCGCTTTTAAGTCTTAGTCAGATGCCAATTAACCCCAAAAAATTGACAGAAGAACAACTACCGAAGTTAGTGCTAGCGGCAGTACGTACCCTGACACTAGAAGTACAAGATTCTTTGGATAATGCTGCTGGGGAATTGCAACGCAGTAACGATCGCCTTTTAAGTAGCCAAACTCGCACCACCGATGTTAATGTTGCCAGAACTATGGTCAAAGAGGCAATCGAATATACCCAAACGGCAATTAATCAACTTGGCACCACTCTTGAGTTTCCAGAACTGATTCAGCTAGCGAACCAAGATAAAGATGTTGCTAGATACGCCATTCAAATTGTCAAAACAGTCAATGAAGAACGAAAAGCGATCGATCAATTAATCTCCGACGCTTTGGTCGATTGGCAAGTAACTCGTCTGGCTCAAATCGACCGCGATATTCTACGAATCGCTGTGGCTGAAATGAAATTTTTAGAGGTTCCAGACAGCGTGACAATCGATGAAGCAGTAGAGTTAGCCAAACGCTACAGTGGAGAGGACGGTCATCGATTTATTAATGGTGTTCTGCGTCGATTCACCGACCAGAAAAAAACTGCGTAACGTTTGATAACATGTCCACGCAATCACCCATAATTCATGAAGAACCCCTCCACAACCCTCCCCGCAAGCGGGGAGGGTGCCACAGGCGGGTGGGGTTCTTTTATTATGGCTGTTTGACCAGACATGATATGATACCAATGTAAAGACGTTCCGGCGGAACGTCTTTACGACGGTAGGTAGGTTTTTATTAATGTTAATTAAACGGACATCATACAGCAGATTTCAGGTAAATGAAGTACATGTATAAAACCCAAAACCATGTAGAGACGTTCCGCAGGAACGTCTCTACGTCTATTCGATTAGATCGATAGGCTGCTATATTACTGGATACAGTTGGCGGTAGAGTCAGGAGTAGCATCGGGATAGAAAGTACGGATTCCACCTTGTCTTCTGACAAATACGGCTTTAAAAGTTCTACCCTCATCTGTGACGCTCAGAAGACACGCTTGGTTAGTAGTTGTAGTGTTGGGGTTGTTCTTATAACCTAAAGATACCTTTGACAAAATTTCTTCAGCACTGAGGGAGTAAGGATAACCTTTGATAGTAGATTGAGAAGTTCCAGTACCTACTCTCATGACAACACCCATTGTGTAGACTGTGTTGGGAACAACTTCTTCCCTAAACGTATTATTATTCAGTCGTCCAGCCAAACCCTTGCTTTGCAGTTCCACATAACGTCCAACAAAGTGCAACCCACCAATAGAGCCTCCTTGAACTGGTTCTCCGCAGAATACATGATCAAAACCTGCCACATTAAACCAGAGATCGGTTAGATCGTTCAAGAAATCAGTATTGGAAGTCCGACCCGGTTTCAGGAATCCTCCCACATAAGCCTTGATATTTGCCAAGACCGTAGGATTAGCATTTAGGGTAGACTGGAAACCACTGCGACTCACAACAGTACCAGGAGTACCACAAAGATTGACTACTGCTGTGTCAAAACTATTGAGAGCTGGAGCTGGAGGTGTGACATCCGCTGGGCTACCATAGGCTAAACCAGATACAGGATTGTTGATATTGTCAAAGAAAGGTACAGAACCGCTTGGTAGAGAAGGAGTGGAAGAACCGTAATCTGTAATTACGATGTCATCAATGTTGGTTCTGTTTGTAGTTCCATCAGTCTTACGAATGTCACAGCGAACAAAACCAGAGATGTTGGCTGTAAAAGTCGCTGTTTGCAATGTTGTAGAAGTGCTAGTGACAGTGGAACCGACTGGTGTATATGAAATACCACTGTTAGTTGAACACCAAACACCCCAAGTAGTATTACCGTCGGAACCAAATTTAGCGTGTTTCACAGTGATAGTGCCGGCACCAGTAGTGCGATCGAATAGCATCGTCAATCTACCACTATTACGAATGCGGGCAGACTGTGTGCCATTTTTTGCGTCAGTGGTGAGATTGCCAATGAGAGCATCATTAAAATTCCATAATCCTGTACTGAGAGCAACATTACCCGCAGCGTAGCTTGGTTTTGTGCCGGTCTCAAAGTTTTCAGAAATTGTGGCGCTATTTACACTAGTTACACAAAAGGTAAGTAGTATAATTGCTCCTGTTGATATCTTTAAAGGAAAAGCTAATCTAGACATACTTAATAGGTTGGTTACTTGAATCAATTACTAGTTGATATTGAGCCTAAATAAGTAGATTAGCTATTATCTCTTAAATTTGGATTAAATATAAGTTAAAAAGTTTACTAGTAATTTATTTTCTAGTTCAGCTATTAGTCTTCATCTTTAACCCACAGCATTCCAATCAGTGTAGCACTTACAAAAATTATACCTGTGTCAAATGTTGCGTCTGTCAGCGAATCCCAAGCACTAAGCGCCGAGTAGTTGTTGACAAATACTGCGTTAGTAAAAAATTTACAGGGATTTTCAAAAAAGTTGAACATCTTAGTAGAAATTTTTTCAGCCTCTTCGACTGCCATAATTTTTGAAGAATAAGCCAAATCTTTGGTCAAGACAAATGCTAAAATCTCTTTGGTTGCGGCTTGATCAATTTCTTTCCAGCGATCGCCAAGCCCTACATACCCCATTTGACTAACAAATAAATCCAGAATTTCTGTCAAATCCTCAGCTTTTTTAAGGGTCATATCAGATCTGATTTGTTTAATTTCAAATAAAACATTTCCCATACTACGTTTTGATAGAATTTCTGCTCTTATTTTTTTAATTTCGGAAGAATCTACACTTTCTAATATTTTGATGCTCATTTTATTTAAATAAATAATGGCGGTTTTTTGCGAGATGAATCTAAATTATTATTCCAAGTTGATACATCTGGGAGAATAAATTATAACTTATAATATGCTACCATCGGATATTTTAACTGTATAAAAATAAGATATTTTCAACAACTTAACTATCCAACTTTATTGAAAGTTAATTTTCTAGATGTTTCCTTTTTAACTCGCTTACATCCCCACCTTATAGAAGGATGGGGAATTGCGCGATAATGTTAAACACATAACTCACATCACAACTAACACTTGTAGCTGCAATGGTTTTTAATTGGTTCCGTCGTCAAAATAACGATCCTGCTAAGGCATCCGATAAACAAAAACAAATAGAAATTTCTACACAAGAATCTCAAACAGAGTCAGCCGAAACTTCCAACAAGGATGATTCACCCGCAGCAGCGACAGACTTGTTAGCATATGCTAAATCGGCTTATAAAAACATTCAGCAAAAGCAACAAGCAGAGGAAGTAGAAACTCCTTCTGTTGAAGTCACAGAATCGCCACAAGCAGAAACAGCATCAGAAGAACCAGATCCTGAACCGCTAGCAGATGAAGCAACTGCTGATGAACCAGATTCTGTTGAAGTCACAGAATCGCCACAAGTAGAAACAGCATCAGAAGAACCAGATCCTGAACCGCTAGCAGATGAAGCAACTGCTGATGAACCAGATTCGGAAATTATAGATACCCAGGCAGTAACAGCCAGCGAAGCACTTGCTGCTCCAGAGGATCCACAACCCGTAGTGCCAGCAACTTTATCCTTTTTAGAACGGGCAGCAGCAGAAAGGCAAGCAAAACAGGAACGATTGATCGCAACTGCAATTGAAATACTAGAAACCGACGTAGTAC
Source organism: [Scytonema hofmanni] UTEX 2349 (assembly GCF_000582685.1). Lineage (GTDB taxonomy): Bacteria > Cyanobacteriota > Cyanobacteriia > Cyanobacteriales > Nostocaceae > Hassallia > Hassallia hofmanni. The sequence continues at coordinate 229,953 of NZ_KK073769.1, read as the reverse complement.
AGCCACCTACACTAGAGATAGTAGAGGAAATCCCCGGACTTGCCTTTGATGATGGGTTTGTGTGGTCTACAGAAGTTTTGGCAAGGCAAGGTAGGCGTGCGGAAGATGTTTCAATTGAAGAAATTAACTGGCTGAAAAAGCTGCGACAAGGCTTAGACAAAACTCGTCGTGGTATTGTTAACCAACTGAAGGCGATTGTCGGTCAAGGACCGCTAAATCAAGCAGCAGTCGATGAAATTGAATCGTTGCTGTTGCAAGCAGATGTGGGTGTGGAAGCGACAGACTATATTATCAAAGCCTTACAGAAACAGCTACGAGAAGAAGTTACTCCACCAGATGAGGCGATCGCCTACTTAAAAACTATCCTCCGGGATATGCTCGATGCACCACTCAAAACATCCTACAAAGCTAGTTTTACTCCAGAAAAAGAAAATCTTAATATTTGGTTAATAACTGGGGTGAATGGTGCTGGTAAAACCACCACCATCGGCAAAATTGCTCACTTGGCACAAAAATCTGGCTATAAATGCTTGATTGGGGCAGCAGATACATTCCGCGCTGCTGCTGTGGAACAGGTGAAGGTTTGGGGTAGCAGAAGCGGTGTGGAAGTAATTGCTAATCCTGGGAAGAATACAGATCCAGCAGCCGTTGTATTTGATGCGATCGCCGCTGCCGTTGCACGAGAAACAGAGTTACTTCTAGTCGATACCGCAGGACGACTGCAAAACAAGAAAAACTTGATGGATGAACTTAGTAAAATCCGGCGAATTATCGACAAAAAAGCCCCGAACGCAAAAGTAGAATCATTGTTGGTTCTTGATGCCACTTTAGGTCAAAATGGATTGCGCCAAGCTGAAATCTTTTCTCAAGCGGCACAACTAAGTGGTGTAGTCTTAACTAAGCTTGATGGTACCGCTAAAGGAGGTGTCGCCCTCGCCGTCGTGCAGCAACTAGGTCTACCGATTCGCTTTATTGGTGCTGGTGAAGGAATTGAAGATTTGCGTCCGTTTTCTAGCTACGAGTTTGTCGAAGCTTTATTGAGTGGTTAGATCAAGATACTGGGGAGTCAAAAGTCCAAAGTCAAAACAGAACCTCACCCCGTCCGTTCCGGACACCCCTCTCCTTAATGTGGAATTGTGGGCGAAATAATCCAAATTTTATGGGGAAGGTAAAAAGCGAGTGGAATTGTGGGCGACATGTTCATCCCTTTCCCCTTTCCCCTTTCCCCTTTTGTTTATGTGTATTACCCGTATCTGGTTCAAAAAACCTCACGGAATATTATTTGCCCAAAATTTATAAATTTGCAGTGTGTTGGTTAAACTAAAACACCATTACTAATTTATAGGTTAAAGGTCTTGTGCTATGCTTTTTCTGGCTTTTGTTTCCTGAGCCTGTCGATCTGTTGTCATTAAAGTAGGATCAATATTATTTACATAACTTAAAATTGTAAGAAAGCGTAAGTATATCTGCCCCAGAGTGCCTGAATTATGAGGTTCTAAGCCCCCTAAGCGCCAGCCCCCCAGTCTTAACACTGACTCGGAGAGCGTAAAAATTTATTTGTTGACCCAAGTATTTTCTCTATCTCAAGATATATGATTTGGTTAATAAGTTATGAAATAATTGAAAACTTTTAGGTTCTAAGAGAATTTGCTGTCAATATCAGTCTCTTTTTGACCAAAAAACTTACTTAAAACTTCTGTTTTGACGAATAAATACAATCAGCAAATGGAATACTTGTTAAATTGACATCTTACGTCTTTCTACTCTTGCTAAATTGACAAACCTTGTTTCAATATGGTTTAGCAATTGCCTTTGCCTAGATGATTTATAAATAATCTAATTCGGTTTTTCAGTTAAGTGAAATAATAGCTGTGCCTGTGTCTCAACTGCCCTCTCAACCAACTGATAGTAATAGTAGTGCCGCAACGGATGTCACTCCCGTTGTCGCGCTGAAAGAACTCGTGGCACGGCTGCACCGAGAACAAAACAAAATTCAAGATTTGTTAAGTTCTTTAGGATTTGCTCTGAGAAGCTTCAATAATTTGAATCAGTTTTTGGAGCTAATTCCGTTGATGGCGACAAGAGTAACAGATGCAGATGGTAGTGCTCTGTTTCTCTATAAACCTAATGGTCAAGTTCGATTAGAGCAGTTGCATTGGCAGGATAGTCACCAGCGGAAACATATTCGCAAGGCTCTAGAAACCGCTACCAGTCAAATCACACTTTTGGCAAATGCGGCACCTTTAGCAAACGCTACGGGTGTTTTGGATGCCCAAATGCATCGCTACTTAGGACCAGATATGCAAATATTTGGTACGGCAATTCTGGTGAAACATGCAGAACGAGGATGGTTGTATGTGTTGAGTCGCGATCCGGAATATAGCTGGACGGAAACTAGACAAAAATTAGTCAGGTTAGTGGCAGACCAAACAGCAGTAGCGATTGAAAACGATGAACTGGCTGTAGAATTACGAAAAAAAGAACGCTTAGATCAAGAACTAGAAATTGCTGCGGAAATTCAACGCCGGCTTTTACCTCGTCAATGTCCCTCGATTCCTGGCATAGCCTTGGCTGCGCGTTGTAAACCGGCAAATCGTGTCGGTGGAGACTATTATGATTTTATTCCTACCAAGCACAATCAGTTTCAGTTAAATAGTAAAGATATTATCAGCTTAGAAACTGGTCGTTGGGGTTTTGTGATTGGTGATGTCATGGGCAAAGGTGTCCCAGCTGGGTTAATTATGACCATGATGCGGGGAATGCTACGAGGAGAAGTTTTACACGGGAATTCACCAGCAGCAATTCTCCAAAATTTAAATCAAGTTATGTATGCGGATTTGGAAAATTCCCACCGTTTTGTGACACTGTTTTACTCAGAATATGACCCCCAAAATCGAATTCTGTCTTATAGTAATGCAGCACATAATCCTCCTTTGTGGTGGCACGCGGCTACAAAAACTGTGACTCGTTTGGATACATTGGGTATGTTGATTGGTTTAGATACTAACAGCGAATATGAAGATGCTCAGGCACAGTTAGAACCTGGAGATACAATTATTTATTATACAGATGGTTTGACTGAGGCGGCTTCTGCTGGAGGCGATCGCTTCGATGAAGAAAACTTTGTCGATGCCTTTAATTTGGCTTGCAGGCATTGCAATGGACCACAGGAGATTCTGGATTACCTGTTTAACCAAGTTTATCAATTCATCGGTGTCGATAAGCAAAACACCGATGATATGACGTTAGTGGTGCTGCAAGTTAATGAATAGTGGATAGTGGATAGTGGTTAGTGGTTAGTGGATGGTGGATGGTGGATGGTGAATAGGGGTTAACAACTAACAATTATCAACCAACAACTATCAACCAACAACTATCAACCAACAACCAACAACTAACAACTAATCAAAATACAATCGTCCATCCCTGGTCTTTGGCATCTTCTTTTGTGTAAGAAACACCGTCAACTTTAATACCTTCTTGATTGAGAATGGTGATAATTCCACCATCATTAGAAAGTTGAATTTTTTGTTTATCTAAAAGCACTGTAGCAGATGCACTTGGTTCGATTTGTAATCCATCAAGAGATTGTTTTTGTTTTAGTTTATTAGTAAGTGACCAACCATTAAAGTCTATTTGTTGGGGTGAGGAATTGATTAAAGTAACTGTCTCCTTTCCGGCATCATCTCCTAGAGGATTTACTAAAGCAGCAACAATTTTTACTCGTGCCTTCACTGCCGGAACGTTGGGATCTGGTGGTTCAGTTCCTACTTTCTTATCTATTGGATTTCCTGTACTATCGTCTGTGTGGAAGGACTGCGATTGAAAGGCAAAAAATGCTCCTACCCAGCTATCTTGGGATGCGATCGCACTCGGAAAATGAATCAACAATGCCCCATCTTGGTAAACTCCATTTTCCTTGGCAAACGATCCGCTGTTGCCTTGATTCATATGAATATTATGAATCCCTCTCCCTGGTTCAAAGCCGAATATTTTGTCAGGCTTATCTTCCACTTTATCTACTCCCCACGGTTCCCCGAATACATAGATAACTGCTTTAGTCTCAATTGCCCTTTTAATATATGAGTCAATCAGTTCGTTGAGGTCGTTGTTTTCTCCCGGCAAATTGAAGGGCAAAGGCTTCATCTCAGTGACTTTAAATAAATTTGATCTGATGTAGTCCAGCGCAATTCCTCCAGCTTTTCTATCTGTCTCCGGAATCTTGGTAAAGCCAAACTCCAATTTATTGAGTTTGTCGGTAAGATAATGTTCAAAATTATTTTCGACAAGATATAACAAATCGAAAGGTTGTTGACTTGATCTAACGTTGACTGCAAGGCGATAAGAAAACTTACCATCTTTCACATGGATTTGATAGTGTGGGGTATCTTTACCAAGTTCCATTTTGCCAGCGATCGCATGACACTTTAACACACCATAACCTTCGCTTAAGTTCATTGGACTTTCTCCTTTTTAATTAAATTGATCGAAATTTATTTCAAGACAATTGCAATTGCTGCATTCAATGAAAAAGCGAATCGCGCTATTTTTTTAGTCATAGGACTTACGCACTTGTTACGAGAAAACAAGACTTTGAGATTGCTTCCTTGCGTCGCAATGACGGAAATACTTAGTCCGTGCGTAAGTCCTGAGTCAGCTATTCGCGATCGCAAGAGCCGCGAATAGTATAACGTTTTACTCTTAATTTTTCCCTAAGATTATCTAAAGGGTGCTGCTAAGTAAGTTTTCGGTATTTAGCGTAGCAACGATGACGACGCTTTTCTCCAAGATATCTTAGTATTATGAGGCACGATAGTACCCATGAGGGTGGTTTTTTGATAGCAAGTAAGTTGTCATTTACAAACAAGTTCTAGCCAACTGGGATAAGCGAAAGAATCCGCAGCTAGCAACTTTGACGCTTTATAAGTCTTAAATACCCAATTAGCTGTTTTCTGAAGATTATCCATCAAACAGGCTTCTTCACCGCGAGTTTCAAACGCTAAACTCCACCAAGGATTCTTCCGAATCGAAAGACGGGTGAGTTCTACACTACAACCGTTGTCGATACCTTCATTAGCGTCAACAGGTTGTGGCGGAAACTCCGGGACAATTTGGTAAAGTTGCGAATAACGAACTTTTTGCACATTCACCCATGAAGGGGTATTTACAACCGTTGTCGGGTGAAAACTTTCTTTTGTCGAATCTTCGCAGAGCCACTTACCCCATTTTTCTACTTTACCTTCTATGGAGTCGCCAAAACCGATTATCCCTAATTCTGATTTGCGCCATTTGACTTCTAATCGTCCTTGACGCAGTTTGATTCCCAAAAAGTCACATGGGGAATATAAATACACATCTTCGCGTTCTTCTGGTGACTGCAAAGAGTCAAGAAGACAATTTTGTTTGAACCAAAGTTCAATGTCTTCCGGTATACTGCCAGGGTAAAACCAACGTAGTTCGTTACTTATCAGCATAAGAGAGTAGAGACGTTCCGGCGGAACGTCTGTAGGAAAGGAGCAAAGGCATGGAGTCAGCGTGAATAATTCGTCATTATTAAAAAATTTTACCCCACTCCCCATCCCCAATGCCCAATGCCCCATTCCCCAGTGTTTAAATGTCCCTGTTGATGGGAGAATGAAAACGAGAAATTTAAGCGTGCGTTGTGTTGCTTCCAGCCCAAAGGAATCTGTATAAATGTTGAAACGAATTGTATTAATTTTGCTATTGGTGTTTAGCTTTAGCCTGAGTAATTCTGGTGTAGCAGTTGCGGCTGGATTCAACAGCTTTGTAGACACTACTGATGGCTATGAGTTTTTATATCCTAACGGTTGGGTGCAAGTTAAAGTTGCCAACGGACCGGATGTAGTGTTTCATGATTTGATTCAGGTGACAGAAAATGTTTCTGTGGTGATTAGTCCGGTTCCAGATAACAAAACTTTGACAGAATTGGGCACGCCGGGAGAGATAGGATATAAGTTGTCAAAAAATGCGATCGCTCCTCCTAATTCTGGTCGCAAAGCGGAATTAGTCAACGCTGGACAACGAGAATCTAAGGGTAAAATTTACTACATGTTAGAGTATGAGGTTAAACTCCCCAATAACAAAAAACGGCATAACCTTGCCAGTGTCGTTGTTAGCAGAGGTAAACTTTTTACCTTTAATGCCTCCGTCACCGAAGACCGTTGGCAAAGAGTTAAATCAATTATAGAAAACTCTGTGAATTCTTTTTTTGTATATTAGGGACGAGGGGACTAGGGACTGGGGACTAGGAGACTAGGAGACAAGGGGACTAGGAGACAAGGAGAATATTTCTTCTTTCCCCCCCATCCCCCTCTCTCCATCCCCCCATCCCCCCCTCTCCACATCCCCCCCTCTCCCCCTCTCCACATCCCCCCCTCTCCCCCTCTCCCCCTATGGGTATCCCTACCTTTATACTCGCCTCTGCTTCTCCGGCACGACGCCGTTTGTTGCAAACTGTTGGAATTGAAGCGACTGTTTGCGCTAGTGATTTTGATGAGTCGCAAATTCAACTCAGTGAACCAGGACAATTGGTGCAAACTCTTGCTCAGTGTAAGGCAGAAACTGTAGCGCCTCAGTTTGCATCAGGTTTGATTATGGGTTGTGATTCAGTTTTGGCGCTGAATGGTCAGATTCATGGTAAACCAGCAGATGGATCTGAAGCGATCGCTCGTTGGCAAATTATGCGAAGTCATTTTGGCGATCTGTATACTGGTCATGCTTTGATTGACAAAGACCAAAATCGCACTTTAGTCAAGTGTCAGGTAACAAGAGTTTATTTTGGGGAAATGAGCGATCGCACAATTCAAGCATATGTTGCCACGGGTGAACCGCTCAAGTGTGCCGGTGCGTTTGCTATTGAGGGTTTTGGTAGTTTATTTGTGGAAAAAATCGAAGGGTGTCACACTAACGTCATTGGTTTGAGTTTACCTCTGCTGCGGCAAATGTTGGCGGAATTGGGATACGAGGTGACTGATTTTTGGCGATAGTTTGTAGGTTGTTGGTGGATGGTTGTTAGTTGATAGTTAGAGCGTTATAAGTGATATTTTGCCGGATTCTCAATTAGTGTCCACACCCACCTTAGATTGAAATCCAAGGCTAACAGCTTAAGTCCACTTAAGTGGACTTAAATTCTTTGTTAGTCCACTTTTAGTGGAATGAGTGCTATGAAACAGAGATATAAAATCTCTGTGGGACGTAGACTCGCGTCTAATAACTAAATTGCCTGGTGTTGAGTAGCGCTTCCCCACGATCGGGAATCCAGGCTAACCATTCGTCTTCTGTAACCTGACATAATAACAGTGCTTCGTCAAAACTAAACGCGGTGGGAAGTTCCAGAAGCTTTACCCAAGTTGAAGCTTCCAACTTCTGCTGCGAATTGGGGTAAGACTTATTTGATCCATCTAAATTGTGTCTTTGCCCTGCGACGTTAAAACCTAGTTTACGGGAATCTAGTTTCATGGCTTTGTGTTCCCTTTTGTTCGTTAGTTAATCTAACAATATTTCTGTAATCTAGGCTACAAAATAACTAATTCTGTTGCAAAGAGGTTGTCTTATAACTTTACCTTTGGTGAGATGGTCAGTGCGATCGCCATAAAATTACTTTGCAATCATTAATATCATGTCCGCAACCATTGTAGAGACGCGATTAATCGCGTCTGCGTCTTTACGTATTTAGGACAATAATAAAATTACTTTGTGTGTAATGACTAGATGATCTCTTGTAGTGGTACTAGTGATGCTAGGGACTTATACAAACCATTATATTTCTTCTGTAATGAATAATAAAGCGGGTGCCAAAACGATTCTACTGTTGGCAGCTAATCCCAGAGATACTTCTAAACTGCAACTTGATGTAGAAGTGCGGGAAATTG
>NZ_KK073769.1:104568-221961 GCF_000582685.1 [Scytonema hofmanni] UTEX 2349 | reverse complement strand
AGACCTAACCCCCCTGCCCCCCTTCCCTGCTAGGGAAGGGGGGAATGAAAGCCCCTCCCCTCGCAGGGGAGGGGTTGGGGGAGAGGTTTCTCCGGAAGATACGGTAGAGGTGGTGCATGAAGCGCTGATTCGGGAATGGGTAACTTTGCGAGAGTGGATGAATGCTAACCGTCAGTTTCGCACTTGGCAAGAGCGGCTGAAAGTGGCATTACGAGAGTGGAAAAATAACAACCATGATTCTGGGGCTTTGTTGCGTGGTGTGCCGTTAACTGTGGCTGAAGATTGGTTGCACAACCGTGCGGAGGAAATGACGCAGGAAGAGCGAGATTTTATTGCAGTTAGCGGACAACAACGGGATAGGGAGAAGCAGCAAGAGAAACGCAGACGACAACAAACTATTTTTGGGTTGACTGGTGGTTTTGTCGGTGCTTTGATGTTGGCAGGCTTTGGCTTTTGGCAATTGCAGCAAGCACAAAAAAATCAGCTTGGTCAAATTGAGGCTCTGGCTAATTATTCCACTGAACTTTTGAATCAAGACAAAAAGTTTGATGCCCTCATTGAAGCTTTACGTTCTGCAAAACCACTGCGCTCAAAAGATAATCCTCCTCTACAAGTTGTAGCTACGTTGCTCAACGCTGTTTATAATGTCAAAGAACGCAACCGCTTGCAAGGGCATAGCGAGTTGGTCATTAGCGTCGCTTTTAGCCCCGATGGCAAAACCTTGGCTTCTGGCAGTGCTGACAAGACGATCAAACTCTGGGATGTGGCAACAGGCAAACTTTCGCAAACCCTGACTGGGCATAGCGATGGGGTCTATAGCGATGAGGTCAGTAGCGTCGCTTTTAGTCCCGATGGCAAAACCTTGGCTTCTGGCAGTCATGACAAGACGATCAAACTCTGGGATATGGCAACAGGCAAACTTTCGCAAACCCTGACTGGGGATAGCGATGCGGTCTATAGCGTCGCTTTTAGTCCCGATGGCAAAACTTTGGCTTCTGGCAGTGGTGACAATACGATCAAACTCTGGGATGTAGCAACAGGCAAACCTAAGCAAACCATTACTGGGCATAGCGAGTGGGTCAATAGCGTCGCTTTTAGCCCCGATGGCAAAACCTTGGCTTCTAACAGTTGGGACAAGACAGTAATTTTGTGGAATTTGGATTTAGATAATTTAATGGTGCGCGGTTGCGATTGGGTGCGCCTTTATTTGCAGAATAATCCGAGTGTGAGTGAGAATGACAAGCATCTGTGTGATGGCGTTGGTAGTGCAAAGTGAAAGGGGACTAAATTCTTTATTCAGTCGTCTTGAGACGAATGAGCGTTATTAGCCTGGGGTTTATAACCCTAGGCGATTGTGATGTTACACACCATTCTCATCTCAAAACTGCGCCCTAACCCGCCTTGGATTGAAATCCAAGGCTAATAGCGAAAGTCCACTTAAGTGGACTAAATGATCTGTATTAACGTCAAAGTGAAATGGTGTAGGGACAGCTTTAATGTTGGTAGCGATCGCACTTGTTGTCGTAACCACAGCTTTAACATTGATAAGGACAGCTTTAACGTTTGTAGCGATCGCTTGATAGTTTGTCACCACAGCTTTAACATTGGTGGCGATCGCTTTAACGTTAGTAGCGATCGCATGTATGTTTGTAATGAAGATTTGAATATTTGTAACCACAGCTTTAAGAGTCGTGCGTCCTGCAAGTTGAAAGCGATCGCCGAAATTGCCTTAAATAAGCATCACAAACAAACGCTCAAGACGGCACTTGCACCCGTTTAGCTAAATCTTGTCCCAGTCGAGTGAAGTGGTTTGGATTCAGCGTGAGTAATATATCGACCCCTGCTTTGAGAACAGCTTGGGCAATTAGCGCATCAAAAATTCCGCCACCTAGAAGATTTAACCCCACCATACAGGCGATCGCTTGTTGGTAATCATCAGCAGTGAGCGGAATTGCTACGAACAAATTCAGGTTCTCATCGATTAAACGTTGGGCGATGATTGGCGAAATAGGTGGTCTTACAGGTAAGCGAGTCAGAACAGAATAAAGTTCAGCAAAAGTATGGGTTGAAAGATAGCCGTCAATTTCCGAGACTTGCACCCGTTGTAACCACGGTAGACAAACACCATGCCGAGGATGGCTAACTTCAAAAGCTGCTACCAATACTGAAGTATCAAATAGGACTTTCATAATCTGCAATTAAGCCATTGATTCGTTCTTCCCGCATTTGCTCAACAGACGTTTCCAGATTGCCAATTGGAGTAGATTCAACAACTAAAGTCGTCCCAACTCGGTATACCAAAGGTTCAGCATTCAGTAAATTTTCAATCGCAGCTTTCAAAAATGCTTCGGCTGTCATACCCTGCGCTGCTGCTTGAGCTAGCAAACGCGCTTCAATTTCTGGAGTTAATTCAAGCGTAATTGCCATAGAACCATCCAATCTCTTTTAGTAACTAGATTATAAGCAGCCTGGTTTATGATGCGATCGCCCTTCATATCCTAACCACACCTTAAATGTTTGTAACGAAAGTTAAAGCATTAGTCACGACAGCTTTAATGTTGGTGGCGATCGCGCTTCTTGTCGTCACCAAAGATTACAACCTGTTTTAACAGGTTTAAGCTTTCAGCCCGAACTTTAGTTCTGGGCTTTGAGATTATATTATCACCGCCATCGCCCGATCGCCCAACAACGATAAACTGACAAATAGACACTATTCCCCAATTACAACATGTCAGTTACTTCTACACCCTCATTGCGCGAGCAACAACATCCTTTAATTCGTCAATTGGCTGATACCATTGAAGCTGCTTGGCATCAGCACCTTGATTTATCACCCTACCATTTGCCAGGGGAGTTGGGATATGTAGAAGGTAGACTCGAAGGTGAGAAACTGACGATTGAAAACCGCTGCTATCAAACACCGCAGTTCCGCAAGATGCACTTGGAACTAGCCAAAGTGGGAACTATGTTAGATATTCTGCACTGCGTCATGTTTCCCCGTCCAGAATACGACTTGCCGATGTTTGGTTGCGATTTAGTCGGGGGTAGAGGTCAAATTAGTGCTGCGATCGCTGATTTATCTCCACTTTCACAACGCACTTTACCAGAAGAATATAACTCTGCACTGTCTGCGTTACCTGCACCTAACTTTTCTCAACCCCGTGAATTACCTGAATGGGGAGAAATCTTTTCGGAATTTTGTATTTTTGTTCGTCCCGGTTCTGCCGAAGAAGAAATGCTGTTTTTGTCGCGTGTGCGAGACTTTTTAGATATTCATTGTACCAGAGCGATCGCTTCTAAACCCGCTTCACCAGAACAAGTATTAAAAATCATTGCCGGACAGCATAATTACTGCACCAAACAGCAACAAAACGACAAAACCCGTCGCGTATTAGAAAAAGCATTTGGTTCAGATTGGGCTGAAAATTATATGACTACAGTGTTATTTGACCTTCCCAATTAATTATTTGCATTAGGACATACAAATACAAAAATAAGTAGAGTGACAATATACCAATAATTATAAATATTGGCTTATTGTCACTTTTTCTGCATAACTATCACTTGAAATGCTGAAAAGTGCCTATCTGTAAGCTGTGCTACGTTTTCCGACAAATCATGACTGTAGAATTCAGAAAACAACAGCTTCACGGAGACAAGAAATAGCAGCGAGTAATTGTACTAACAGTTTGATATAAACTTTCGGAAACTATGATGTTGATCATACTCTATATTGTTTCACTTTTGAAGAATAATTAATCAACAATCACTAGTGTTCAATAAACCAAATTTTGATAAGTACAAGCGCTTTATCCGCTTGCCTGTGAAACAATGATTCGTAAATATTGCCTTCTGCTCGTAAAAGGCTAAATGCTGCACTACATACAGCAGATTCCGCTTTCATCGAATACAAGAGACGTAGCAGTGCTACGTCTATACAAGATTTTGGGTTTTATATATAGGACTCATATTTGATTGCGTGAACAAAACTCAGTACACTTTTATTTCTTCTTCCCAGTAAAGAGTCCCTTACCTCTACGAGTGATTCACCAAATCAAATCGGATTGCTATATGTACTTCATTTACCTCAAATCTGTTGTATTTATTTCCTTACTTAATAGCTAAAATACGAGTGAATTCGTAGTGAGCGGTTTACCGCTCATAGCTTTGCTTTTAAGTAGCTCTATCGCTTAAAATCCGCGTTTATTTATGATTATTCAGCTGAAAAGCTAAAATCCTTTTTTGACTAATCCAACTACGTCTTTTACTTCAATCACCACAATTAAACGGACAACATACCATGTCAAGGGTGAATGAAAATTCAAGGTTAAGCGAACAACCACTTGAGCAACCTAAGATTTGGTGGGGTATTGCTGTTGCCCTACCAGTAGTCATTGCTTCCGGGGTACTAGCTACGGCAAGAATTGAACAGCTAAAAAAACTCAGCACCTCTGTACCAGTTGCACCAGTTGCTACTAGTATCAGTGCTGTGGGACGTTTAGAACCACGAGGAGAAGTAATTAAACTATCCGCACCAACTTCAGGACTGCAAGCTTCTTCACGAGTTGAGCAAATCTTGGTGAAAGAAGGAGAACGAGTTAGAAAAGGTCAAGTAGTAGCGATTTTGGATAACCACGATAGCCAAACAGCAGCAGTGGAAGAAGCCAAAGCAAAACTGCAAGAATCCCGCGCTAATTTAGCCCAAGTCAGAGCCGGTTCACCAAGAGATATTCAAGCTCAAAAAGCGGTAATTGCCCGCTTACAAGCTCAATTAAGAGGTGAAAGTCAAGCTCAACAAGCAACGATCGCTCGCATCGCAGCTCAGTTAAGTGGAGGAAAAATTGTCCAACAAGCAACGGTTAATCGTCTAGAAGCCGAACTACAAGGACAACGAGACACCTTAAGAGCAACCGTTTCTCGCGTCCAAGCCGAAGCTAACAACGCCCAAGTCGATGCTCGACGCTATGAAACATTATACAAAGAAGGTGCCATTTCTCAGCAAGAATGGGACAAAAGACGCTTAAGTGCAGTAACTTCCTCTCAACAAGTTGCTGAAAGCCAAGCTAGTTTAAGACAAGCAAAAGCAACTTTACAACAGCAACTTGCCGAAGCGAGAGCAAATCAAGTACAAAGTCAAGCAACTTTACAACAGCAACTAATTGAAGCCAAAGTTAACCGGGATAAAACCTTAGCGACATTGGAAAGGCAAATTGACGAAGAAAGAGCCAAATTTAACAGACTTTTAGAAATTCGTCCCACCGATGCACTCATAGCACAAGCTCAAGTTAGTAATGCGATCGCAAACGTCAGAAAAGCCCAAGCAGACTTGAAATTAAGCTACGTTGCCGCACCTATCCCCGGAGAAATCATCAAAATTCACACCAAAGCGGGAGAAAACATGAGTGTAGATGGCATCGCTGAGATTGGAAGAACCGATCAAATGATTGCGATCGCCGAAGTTCCCGAAGACAGCATTGGTAAAGTACGTCTGGGTCAAAAAGCCACAATTGCCAGCGATAACGGCGCATTTAATGGGCAATTACAAGGAACAGTCGTTGAAGTTGGCAGAAAAATTGGCAAAAAAGACGTCTTAAATACAGATCCAGCAGCAGATGTTGATGCCAGAGTCGTAGAAGTAAAAATCGCCTTACCGTTAGAAGCTAGCCAAAAAGTTGGCGGTTTAACTAACGCCAAAGTAGTAGTCGAAATCAACATTTAGTAGTCCGTCAATGAGTAATTGACGGAGAAGTTTTCTGTAGAGACGGCGATTTATCGCGTCTCTCTAACCGTGAAAATGAGTTTGATTACTAGCAATCACCCATCACAAATTACCGATTAGTCCAAATATAATTTATTCATCTATAAAATGAGTTCCAAAATACCCTTAGCATGGCTACAATTAACACGCGAAAGAACTCGACTTATCGTGGCTCTGGCAGGAATTGCCTTTGCCGACGTTCTCATGTTTATGCAACTTGGTTTCCGCGATGCCCTATATTTTAGTAACGTCCGGATGCATAGCAGCTTGCAAGGTGACATTGTTTTAATCAACTCACAATCTAACGCCGTCCTAGCAATGAAAAGCTTTTCCCAAAGGCGATTATATAAAGCTTTAGATTTGCCAGCAGTGCAATCAGTTCATCCCATATACTTAGGGTACGCAAGTTGGAAAAATCCTGTTACAGGTCGCCCTCGTAGTATTCTCACCTTAGCTATGAACCCAGAAGTTAATGTATTTAACTTGCCTGGAGTTCAAGCAAACTTAGATAAACTTAAACTGCCAGATGTAGTTTTATATGACAGTTCTTCCCGGACAGAATATGGTCCAATTGTTGCTAACTTTGAGCAAGGCAAAAATGTCACAGCAGAAGTTGGTTCTAGACAAATTAAAGTAGCTGGAATATTTACTTTAGGTGCATCATTTGGAGCCGATGGAAATTTAATTACTAGTGATGTTAACTTTTTTAGAATATTTAACCATCGCCAGCGAGGATTGATTGATATAGGCTTAATTAAATTAAAACCAGGAGCAAATGCTAACTTAGTTGTGCAACAATTAAGAAGTTATTTACCAAAAGAAATCAACGTTTTAACTAAAGAAGAATTTATCGACTTTGAAAGAAATTATTGGGCAAGTAGTACAGCTATCGGGTTTATTTTCAGCTTAGGTACAATCATGGGTTTTGTTGTTGGAACCGTGATTGTATATCAAATTCTTTATAGCGAAGTTACAGAACACTTAAGTGAATATGCGACCTTAAAAGCAATCGGCTACACACAAAACTATCTATTATTTGTGATTCTTCAAGAAGCTTTAATATTAGCAGTTTTAGGATATATGCCTGGATGGGCTTTTACGATGTTTTTATATAAATTGGCTAAAGACGCAACACTATTACCAGTTTTCATGAGTTTGAGTCGTGCAATCATGGTGCTAATTTTAACTATTTTGATGTGCTTTATTTCCGGTGCGATCGCTGTGCGGAAATTAAAATCCGCCGATCCAGCAGATATATTTTAATTTCACCCAGACGTTCCGGCGCGCTTCTCGTACAGACGTTCCGGTGGAACGTCTCTACCGCGCTTCCCATACAGACGTTCCGGCGGAACGTCTCTACCTAAACCCCAATTTATTTCAAACAAAAATGACAAAAAAACCTGTAATCGACATCAAAAACATCAGCCATTACTACGGTAAAGGCTCACTGAAAAAACAAATATTATTTGACATAAATTTCGAGATTTATGCGGGAGAAATTGTAATTATGACCGGACCATCAGGTTCAGGTAAAACAACATTATTGAGCCTGATTGGTGGTTTGAGGTCAGTGCAAGAAGGAAGTCTAAAATTTTTAGGTGAAGAACTATCTGGAGCCAGTCAAAGTAAACTGGTAGAAATTAGACGCAACATTGGTTATATTTTCCAAGCTCACAACTTGTTGGGGTTCTTAAACGCTAGACAAAATGTGCAAATGGCGGTAGAACTAAACAAAGAAATTTCTAACCAACATGCAATTAACAAATCAGAAGCGATGCTTCAAGCTGTAGGTTTAAATGACAGAATTAATTATTTTCCAGATAATCTTTCTGGGGGACAAAAACAAAGAGTAGCGATCGCTCGGGCTTTGGTAAATCATCCCCCACTAGTTTTAGCAGACGAACCCACAGCAGCTTTAGACAAACAATCAGGACGCGATGTGGTAGAAATAATGCAAACCCTTGCCAAAGAGCAGGGAACCTCTATTTTGCTCGTTACCCACGATAACCGCATTTTAGATATTGCCGATCGCATCTTGGAAATGGAAGATGGTCATTTAGCTCGCAATTCCCAAAGCACTGTCAATAATTATGAGTCAAAAGTTAAACACCACAACTCGTAACTCCTAATACCATTTCTGTGTGAAGCTGCGCCTAATTTAGCCCACGCAGGTGGGCTTTGTACGTGTAGCCGCGAGTTTACTCGTCGGGTTATTAAGCGCAGCCTCATAAAGAATTGGTATAAGTACAGCGATCGCATTAATTCATGACGAAAATTTATCACAAAAACTCTGCGTCACTTTGCGCTTACCTCCGCGCTACGAGTGCGTTAAAAAACGCGCTCGTTCTTACGCAAAACTGTACTTAGTTCCTAGTGAGCGGTTTACCGCTCAAAGCAAGGATGTTAACGGCTAATCAGGTTACTACGTTAAGGAGCGTTTATTTATGCTCATCTACTTACCTCGTAGCTAATAACTCATAAATATACACACTTATTACTTAGGAATGTTATTTTTTCGTTTTAAATGGCTTATCGGGTAACGCAGGATTTGCTTGACGACTAGTACGGAAAGTCACATTCACACCTTCATTCGATTGTTCCAGCACCAGCAAAGGCGTGGGTTTAGCCTTTTGATCCCAATGTATATAAGCAATCCTACCTTGAATTGTCGGTTGCCAAGTATCTTGGTCTTCTGCGGGACTAAGATAAGTTTCAATACAATCAATAATTTGGCTGATGCTAGCAGAAGTCGCTTGTGTGGGTAACTTCATTAACCGGATTTGAACGCGAAACAGCACTCGCTTGGCAGGGACACCCTCTATATTAGTTTCGTACTCTACATCAAAAACCTGATCCACCTGGCGTCCAGAACTATTGGCAATCCCAACAGTTCCTTGTTGAGCTTGAGTTGGACGTAGTGCTTGAGAAATTTGATCTTTGACTTTGATTTTTACTTGATTGATGATCGCAAAATGAAAAACCTCCTCAGCCATCCGCATTCGCAAATAATCCAAATTAAAATCCCGTGAATTAATCAAATCGGGATTAGTCTCCATTTTTCTAATTGTTTCCAGCGCTAGTTTAAACTTTTTCTCTAGTTCTCGCGCCCTAAATTTTTCAAACTTGATTTTCTTATCCAGCTTTTTCATCTCAAGTTTGCCATATACAATCAAAGCAATCACCGTCAAAGTTAGTACTCCAGAGGTTACGGCTAACAACAATTGCGGTATTTGCTGATTGTCTGCTGGTGCTACTTGCACTTTCTGAATTGCCTTAGTAATTTTAGACCCTGGGGATTGAACAACAGATATTAAAATAGACATGGTTGCAAACAAAAATACTTGACTTCTGATTTCTAGGATGCCCAAATCCTTGATGTCATCTTGCGGTATTATTGTTAATTTTTGAATAAGGGGATTGTGGAAAGGGGAAAAGGACTCATAGTAAGTCCTGAAGAAATATTTCTCCTCCTGCTCCCCCTTGTCCCCTTGTCCCCCTGTCCCCTTGTCCCCCTCCCCCCATCCATGCCCACTTCCCCATGCCCATTGCCCATTGCCCCAATCAATTCTTTTAGCAACATTCGTCTGATTGCCACAGATATGGATGGCACCTTGACACAGCAAGGTAAATTTACTTCTGCCTTATTGCAAGCTTTGGAGAATTTAGCGGCAGTTGGAATCAAGGTAGTAATTGTTACTGGACGTTCCGCCGGCTGGGTGAATGGATTAAGTAGCTTGATGCCCATCGCTGGTGCGATCGCCGAAAATGGCGGTATATTTTATTCATCTAATGGCGAGACTGTCCCTTTAACGCCGATTTCCGATTTAGTTGATCATCGCAAACATTTAGCCGCAATTTTTGCCCAATTACAAACACATTTTCCCCAAATCCGAGAATCTGCCGACAATCGCTTTCGCATTACCGATTGGACTTTTGATGTAGCTTCTTTGAGTACAGGTGAACTGGTTTCCTTAAGTAATCTCTGCCAACAACTGAATTGGGGATTCACCTACAGCAACGTCCAATGTCACATCAAACCCTTGGGGCAAGATAAAGCTGTAGGATTATTGCAGGTATTGCGAGAATACTTTCCCGGTTATTCACCTCAGCAAGTTGTCACCGTTGGCGATAGTCTTAATGATGAAAGTTTATTTAATCAAGATTATTTTCCCGTTTCTGTCGGTGTAGCCAATGTAATGGAATATGCCAATCAGTTGCAGCATCAACCTATATATATCACCACTGCTTCTGAAGGTGCAGGATTTTGTGAGTTATCCGATTATTTGTTAAAAGCCGTGAAAATACTGAATAACACGTAGTCGGCGCTGTACTCGCTTCAGCGTTCAATTCGTCTAAAATAAGTTCATCGCATCGGATACAACTATGACAGCTACTTTACCTGTCGTTCAATCGGAAATTTTCTACCCCAGTGCTGATGGTGAACCCGTGGCAGAAACTTATGATCACCTTTATGTTTTGCTAACCACCCTGGCAGTATTAAAACAGTATTTAGCAGAAACTCAGGCAACTGTTTTAGCAAATCAATTTATGTATTATGCTCAAGGATATCCTAAATTGCGGGTAGCTCCAGACGTGATGGTGATTTTTGATGTCACCCCAGGAGGTCGAGACAATTATAAAATTTGGGAAGAAGGTCAAGTACCCAGTGTCATTTTTGAAATGACATCGAGTGGCACTAAGGATCAAGACCAAATCTTTAAAAAGACTCTTTATGAACAGCTAGGAGTCAAAGAATACTGGCTATTTGACCCCAAAAGCGAGTGGCAAGAAGAACAATTACGCGGTTATCGCTTGCGGGGAGAAATTTACGAGCCAATATCTGATAGTCGTAGCGAACCCTTGCAGTTGCGGTTACAAGCTGAGGGACGGCTAATTAATTTTTATCGAGAGGATACGGGAGAAAAGCTGCTGATTCCTGACGAACTAGCACAGGCGCTACTCAGATCTTGCACCTGCCGAATAAACCCGTAAAAAACAAATAAAGAGTATAAAAATCTAACACTAGAATCGGCAGAAAGCTTATGTGTATTAAAGTAATTTAAATTACTAATAAAATTAGAAGAGTACGAGATTTCCTCATAAATCTGATGGCACGTTTTGTTAGGGCATGATATTCCTTGTAGCGAGTCGTAGGCGTATGCGATCGCTAATAATAAGAGTGACTCGATTTGTGGAAATGTTCAAAGTATGAGAGAAAGGGCGTGAAATACATTCATTATAGATAAGCAAGAAAAATGGTTTCAATTCTTGCCCACGCCCAAAGTCTAGTCTACACTTTGCTGTCATTGATGCCTTCTATTTACCAACAAGAAAATCTTGAAGCAATGTTGGGAATGTTCTTGGAAGCGCAGGGTTATCCTCTACCTCAACACAGTAAAAGTAAGTCACCCAGTGCCTTGAGCAGATTTCTCAATATCTACGGTTGGTCAACCAGAGGTGTAATTCGCACAACTCGTAACCGTATTATTAAGGAGATTTTGTCTGAGCGTTCGTTGGGACGCCAACCATTTTTACAGGTTATTGTTGACCTGACAACTTTGGAGAAAGCCGGAAAATTTAAGGCACTGGAAAACTTAATCAGCGTATACCACGGAAAACGAGGTTTGCATTTGGTTGTGGTGTATTTGGTTGTTGGTCGATGGCGAGTACCTTGGAATTTCCGGGTTTGGAGAGGAAAAGGCGCTACCTCTCCGGCAAGGCTAGGATTAAAAATGGTTAAATCTTTACCAAAAAAATTAACCAACCACTTCAAGGAGGTAATGGTTTTGGTAGATACGGGCTTTGGTAGTATTCAATTTATACATGGTGTTCGAGAGAAAAAATATCACATAATTGCTGGTATAGCTTGTACGCGCAAGTTAATCGATGGGCGCTGCGTTGCTCAATTACACAAACGGGGACAGCAACTTTACCTTCAGGGTTTGAAATTTCCTGTCTATATATCCTGGTATTATTTTAAGCGTCATGACGGTAAGTATGAGAAACGATTTGTTATTTCGACCAAAGCTCTCAAAGCAAGTACCATTTCTTGGTGGGGCAAACGAAGATGGCAGATCGAGGGCTGGTTTAAGACTGCCAAACACCGTTTTGGCTTACACCGTTTTGGACAAGGGACGCTTTTAGGCGTTTATCGTTGGTTGATACTGTCTTTTATTTCCTATATTTTGGCTCACTGGGCTTATTTATCAACGGCGGGTGTCTCTAACGACCTACCTGATTGGGGACAAGCCGCAGAAATTGCGTTCCAAACTATATTTCCCCATTTGGTAGTGTTACTTCTTTTACAATACATTGAACGCCTCAAAGAACTAACACTTAGTCAAGGAATTAACATTGAAATTTCCAGGTGCAAGATCTGAGCTACGGCAAGAAGTTGTTGCAAGGCAGCAAGCAGAAAAACAAGTAGAACAAGCACAAGCAGAGGTAGAAAAGTTAAAGGCAAGATTACGATCGCTTGGTGTAGATGTCGATACTGAGTAATTTAAATTGAAACCTTACCAACTGTGTAACCCAAATATTAAGATGAAATAAAAAACTTGCACTTGATCCGCATTTTCGCTGATGCTATGTAAAAACAAATAATATAGCTTCTATGCAGGGCAAGGAATCAGAAATCAAACCGAGGGTAAATAAGATGCGAAAGTTACGATTTTGGAGTTTCTTATTACTCTTGATTGTCAGTGCGATCGCAATCTTTCTATTTTACCCCCGACCGCAACAAGTAGTCAAACAGGAAAGCAATTACGCCATTCATAGACGGCAAGAATTTAATCAGCCTGAATTTTACCCAGTCAGCAATAACGAAAACCTAAAATTCTACAAACCAGTTGGTGAATGGGTAGGAAAACTAATCCTACCCACCTTTGAACAGATGCGCTTACCGGGGGACTGGTCGTGGTTACTAGTTCAACATGCACCACCACAAGGGCAAAACCTCATCGGTCAAGTCGTTCGTTTGGAATGGAAAAACAAGCCAGAGTTAAACTCTTACGTAAAATCAACAACCAGAGATGTGCGTTTTACTCCTGGTGCCATCAAAGGTCAAAATAAAGGCATAATCCATCCAAATCGTCTGGACGGACGTCTTCATGTCGGACCGCTACAGTCACTGGCTGGTGCGAGACCCAATGATGATATGATTGTCACCTTAGACCGTGCCGATGTCGTGGCTGGTAGTGATGGTAAACCAGTTCTGCAAATTGAGCAAGAACCAACCCAGGCAACCGGACGCTTTTACGCTTTAGTGAAAATCCTCAAGCCAGAAGTCGCAAGCAACACGTATCCAGCTCCGAAATTTTGTCCAGGAACCCGCCCCTGTCCGAGCGAATACTTCCGCATTCGTCATTACAATCCGGCATCTGGTAACTTTGACGGACCAGAGGGGACAGTCAGGATTCCCCAACAAATTTTAGATTCACGGGCATTCTTTTCATCTACTCCCCGCCAAATTGAAGCATCCCCCGCAGGCAAAGAAGGGTGGTATATATACGGT
The DNA here is from genome assembly GCF_000582685.1 of [Scytonema hofmanni] UTEX 2349. Taxonomy (GTDB): domain Bacteria; phylum Cyanobacteriota; class Cyanobacteriia; order Cyanobacteriales; family Nostocaceae; genus Hassallia; species Hassallia hofmanni. The sequence goes on along the minus strand of NZ_KK073769.1, from coordinate 208,690 downwards.
GCAAGAGATGCCAAAGGCAGATTTGTTGCTCAAGCAGTAGCACCGCGATCGCTCTTTAAAATAGAACCAGACCGCGTATTGTTGGGAACATCCCCAGGGCTGAAATACATTAAAGTAGATAATTGGCGCAATACCGAGCAAAACAAAGGCAAAATTGAAACAGTTTTGGTTGATCCGACAGTAGCCCAACCACTAATAGCCTTATCAAACTGGAAACCTGGAGATAAAGCGATCGTCATGCACCTATTTGGCGGTATTGGCGGCAAACAAGGCGAAATCAGTGGGCTGATGGGTTTAGCAAACACTGTCCCCGGACACTTTGCCTTTGGAGTAGCTGAAGTAATTCGCGATCCCTTCACCCAAGAGTTACGGTTTGACATCAAATATCATCAGGTTTACGGTCACGGTCCTGATGGGATGATATCCGGGACACACAACTGGGCAGACTATATGGGTGACTTTCGATGGGGATGGGCTGCAACGCGACCTGTTTCTGATATTGTCGTCAAGTTTGAACCTGTGACGCAAGATTATGATTTTGATGGCATCAAGCTTTCACCCTTGCAAGAATTTACCCGACAGTTGCAGATTATGATGGCTCGCTATCGAGTCGGAGATGGCACAGGAAGTGCTACAGTTAGCCCTGCAACTTCTTGCGTTCAAGATGCCAATCAAGCACTTTACATTACCTTGAAAGTCATCGAACAGCGAGTTACTTCAAACCCAGCAATTCAAAAGTGGCTTAACGCTCATCCTGACGATCCCCAAACTTTGCGTTTTCAAAAGTTAGTTTCTCTCGGTTCATCTTTAGAACGGCAATTGAGTCCTTTGGGGATAGTCCGTGGTGACTGGGAAAACAATGCATCTGCTTTAGGTGGAATTGGTAATGAAGAAGAGCCAAGCTTATCTCAAAAGCGTAGCATCTGGGCAGCTCTGACGAGTTGGCGAACAATGTTACCCCGACAAGCTCACGATGAACTTGCTAGTATTTTCTTAAGCCAAAATGCGAAACTCTGGTTTCTGCGAAGCAACCAAATTGGTGGATGGCAGCAGGATATTATTCCAGAGGAAGCAACGGCAGTACTTGGCAGGTTGAAGCTTCCTTTTACCAATGTTGCACCGTTCCCGATTCTGTTCAACCGTGTTTTAGGATCTTTTGTCATACCCGATCAACGTGATTGGCTGATAGTAGCGGTGACATTATTGATTTATAGTGCGATCGCTTTACCGTTAGGCTTCTTATCCGGATTTTTGCGCTTTAATTTTTCCCCACTCAACTTACCTAACCAGCTATTTACAGGATTAAGAGCGTCAATAATTCCTGCTTTTTTTGAAGAGTTAGTATTTCGCGTTTTGATGCTTCCCCACCCCATAGAACTAGTCAACTGGGTAATATGGTCATTGTGGGCAGCATTTTGTTTACTGCTGTTTGTTCTTTATCACCCGTTTAATGCCAAAACCTTTTATAAAGCAGGAATACCCACCTTTTTTCAACCAGTTTTCCTCGCATTAACGGCATTGTTGGGTTTAGTCTGTGCGATCGCCTATGCATTGACCGGTTGTCTGTGGACAATATTTTGCATCCACTCGATTATATTGCTAGTTTGGCTGCTAGGATTCGGAGGAATGCAAAAGTTGCGATCGCCGTTCGCGTAGCGTCTCGTAAGAGAAGGCTTAAGCTTTGCTTATCGCACGACACACACCGAACCTGATGGATGCAAACTAATTGACACTCCCTGACCTAAAGGTGCGGGGATTCTGTAATCTACATCAGAATTTGCTCTACCAGGCTTTCACCAAGTAGCGTATTGATTCCGACTCCGGAGGGCGTTACTTCGGGATTGCCCATCCCTAGCTTGTTTACCTTCGCGAAGCGTGTCGCAGACAAGATTTAGAATATTTATCGCCGCGTTCACATCTCTTTGAAGTTCGCATCCACAAGCACACTTGTGAGTACGGGTTGAAAGAGATTTTTTCACAATTACACCACAGTCCGAACACTTTTGAGATGTCATTCGAGGATTGACTGCTATGACTGTGGTATTAAACTTCTTGGCAAAATATTCTAGCCAACGACGAAATAGACTCCAACACAACTCAACTAAAAGCTTTAGCGGTTGACAGCGGCAAGGGTTCTACGATGCCTTCACCTCAAGCAATGGCTAAAAACCTATATCAACCCCTGTCTCGTCAATTGTTTATCTACATCAACTACGAATCTGCCCAAGTCAAGCCCGAAGTCAAGGAATTTGTGGATTTCTACCTAGCAAACGCTCCGAGGTTGGTTAATCAGGTTGGTTATATTCCTCTATCAGAGGAAGCCTATCATTTAGATTTTGTTCAATTCAATCAAGGTGAGGTTGGAACAGTGTTTAATGGGGAAACTCAGTTAAACTTGACCCTTACCGAAGTGTTACGCAAACGAGCAACCTTATTCTAGCTTAAAGGCGATCGCCCTCCAAAAGCGATCTCAAATTCATCATACTTGGAAAGCACATGAGTAGAGCTTTTGGGCGGCGGCGTTTTTCGTTGCCGCTCTATTTTGACTATCCGCAGTTTTTTTAGGTGGGAATTTTCCCAAATTTAAGCAGGCTAGGCGATCCCCACTTTCTATTAGTTAATTGGATGACTATGCTTGCTTAAACTTATCAAGATATGCTGCGTTGATATTAGATAAAATATATCATTAACTTTTGTAACATAGATAACATTTTACTGAAAACTGGGTAGCATAAAACGAGTTATTTTCCTGGCTATATCAGGCGATATCTGGCTTTATTCATCGTAAAACCGCGTTTTAGAAAGAAAAACTATGTCTCCAGATACTGTTTAATTTTCGGTTAATTCATTTACATTAAATTCATCAAACCACATATCTAACACCTGCGCTTAATAGATTAATCATCTAAAAGAATACCAATTTTATAATTTCTTTGTTATTTTGTATTTAACGGGACAGTTCTAAGTCTGGAGGGTAAGTTTAAATATCAATTGATTACACAATTTGATTATTATGTCATTCGTGTAAAGCAATTCATTCTCTGTTGCCATAATTGTATTTAAGACACAATTCAAATGGCGAAAAAAGCTAGCGTAGTAATATGCAGCCATTGACAAAATTATCAAAACCAGGAAAATCTTAGTTAAGAATATGCTCAGAACAAACAATCGACCGATTATCTTCTCTGCTTTTGTTAACTCGGCAGAAGAAATTAAAAACACAGAAATTAAAAATCAATTTGCTCAACCTAAACCTGATTTGCTGCAACCATTACGTCAACGGCTTGATTCCCTAGAAATTCAAAATCGTAAATTAGCGAAATTTATTGCTAAAATCATTCCCGCGCAATGTCCCTTCGAGCGCGATATAATTCTGTTTGGTCGCAAAATAGCTCATATCCCACCGATGTGCAAGCTCAATCCTCTTTACGATCAGTTTGTTGGCTTGCGTTTTCGCGCTTTGTGCTATCTAGTAGATCAATGTGGTGAAGACATCCAGTCTTACTGCTGATTCTAATTACGATTAACCCAGCATGGAAATTAAAATTGAGCGTCAACCCAGTCAAGAACATTTGGACAACTTAGGTGTGTTCGCATGGGACATTTGGGAAAAAGAAATCTCAAAATTTCCCTGGACTTATGATTCTCAAGAAACTTGTTACTTTTTAGCAGGTGATGTCATAGTTACCCCTCATGGGGGACAACCAGTAAAAATGGGTAAAGGTGATTTAGTAACCTTTCCCGCCGGAATGTCGTGTATCTGGGAAATTAGCAGCGACGTGAAAAAACATTATTTGTTTGATTAGTCAAGAATCAAGCAATTAGCTTTTAGCGAAACGGTATAAAAGACAGCTAGATATATCAGAAATTGAACTAATTGGCAAGTTTGATATCATAGCAGTCTCCAAACAATTTTTTCTTCTCTTCACACTACGTATTTAATAGCTAACAGCTTTTTGTCCCTTTGTCTAAATAAACAAGTTCGTTGCAACTTCATCATTAACTTGGTTCGTCGTACTGAGCGGTTTACCGCTCAAGTCTTAGGTTTTAACGGCTGAAGCCGTTACTACGTAAAAACCTATTCTTCAAATGTCGCTCATAATCATGTTAGTGGGGGTTAGAAATTCCTACGGCAATTTTGATCGGGATTGTGAAAAAAGATGTTATTACATTTGAGTACGTGGCAGGAAGTTGAAGCTTATTTACAGCAGTCTCGTGGTATCATCCTTCCTATCGGTTCCACCGAACAGCATGGACCAACAGGATTAATAGGGACTGATGCGATTTGTGCAGAAGCGATCGCTCGTGGTGTTGGTGAAGCAACTCAAGCAATAGTGAGTCCGACAATCAATGTCGGCATGGCGCTGCATCACACTGCTTTCCCTGGTACAATCAGTTTGCGTCCCAGCACTTTGATTCTGCTGATAAAAGACTATGTAACTTGTTTAACTAAAGCTGGTTTTACCAAATTCTATTTTATCAACGGACACGGTGGTAATATCGCAACCCTGAAAGCTGCTTTTTCCGAAACTTACGCTCATTTAGAAGATTTGCAGATAGTCAATGCAGAAAAAGTGCAATGTCAAGTTGCAAACTGGTTTATGTGCGGTTCTGTATATAAGTTAGCTAAAGAATTATACGGCAATCAAGAAGGTTCTCACGCAACTCCCAGTGAAGTAGCTCTTACCCAGTACGTTTATCCAGAAGCGATTAAACAAGCACCCCTATCAACAGAAGTGGGAACTGGACATAAAATTTATAGTGCAGCTAACTTTCGGCAACATTACCCAGATGGACGCATGGGTTCAAATCCTGCCTTAGCGACACCAGAACACGGTAAGCAGTTTTACGACTTAGCAGTGAAAGAACTCAGCAACGGTTATTTAGAATTTGTGAATGCAGAATAAACCTCACCAGAAAAGTAGAGACGTAGCATTGCTACGTCTAATCAAGGGTTTAGGGCAATGCATAATTAAATTCTGGAGATGTCTAATAAGTCTCACTTAAGGTGTAAAGTCTTTCTTTGCATCTTAGCTACAAGTGCGTGATATCATGTCCGTTTAATTAACAGTAATAAAAACATCGCAATCCTCGTAGAGACGTTCCGCCGGAACATCTTTACATACCGGACATGATATAAGACATAAGAAAATAAATCAAAGTAGTTATGTTATGGTTATCCAAAAAGAAGAATCAGTTAAATTACCACCCTTAGAAAATGGCGATCGCTTAACCCGTGATGAATTCGAGCGACGTTATCAAGCAATGCCCCATATCAAAAAAGCTGAATTAATTGAGGGAAAAGTTTATATGTCATCACCAGTGCGTGCTGCTAATCATGGTAGACCCCACGCTCAAGTTATCACTTGGTTGGGCATCTACTGTGTGGCAACACCTGGTACTGATTTAATCGACAATGGTACTACTCGTATAGATTTAGATAACGAACCACAGCCAGATGCGCTATTACGAATTGATACGGCAGGTCAATCTTACATCAGCGAGGATGATTACGTTGAAGGCGCACCAGAATTGATTGTGGAAATTGCAGCTAGTAGTGCTTCATACGATTTACATGAGAAGCTAAATGTCTATCGTCGTAATGGAGTACGAGAGTATGTTGTCTGGCAAACTTTTGATAAAAAACTCAATTGGTTCAAGTTGAGGGGACAAGAATATGTCACTCTAGAACCTGATGCAGATGGTGTAATTAAAAGTGAAGTTTTTCCCGGTTTATGGTTAGCAGCAAACCCCTTACTAGAAGGAAATTTAGCAGAGGTTCTGGCTGTATTACAATCAGGATTAAATACACCAGAGCATACTGATTTTATTCGTCAACTACGGCAGCAAAGATAATCTTTTAGGACTACCCTTGATTTACCTGGGATGAGCAAGATGCCCATCCCCCAAGTTAATTAACTTTTAGCGATACCTTCTTCACGCGCTGCACGTTGCACAGCAGCAGCAACAGCGCTAGCAACTCGCTCATCAAAGACTGAAGGTATAATATGTTCGCGATTCAAATCTGAAGGTTTAACTAAAGATGCGATCGCACTAGCAGCTTCCAGATACATTCTGATGGAAATGGTTCCCGCTCGACAATCTAAGGCACCACGAAACACCCCTGGAAACGCCAGGACGTTATTAATTTGGTTTGGATAGTCACTGCGTCCGGTAGCGATGACAGCAACATCCTTACTGACCAATTCTGGCTGAATTTCCGGAATCGGATTTGCCATTGCAAAGACGATCGCATCTTTCGCCATTGATTGTACCATTTCCGGTGTCAACACTCCGGGAGCGCTAACACCAATAAAGACATCTGCACCTTGCATCGCACCAGCTAAAGTACCCTGCGCTTTCACCGCAAATTCGCGCTTTTCTTCGTTTAAGTCGGTGCGATTAATGGAGATAATGCCTTTTGAGTCGCACATCCAGATTTTTTCTGCACCGGCTTTGCGGAGTAAGCGAGCGATCGCTATTCCCGCAGCACCCGCACCGTTAATCACAATACGGATTTCCGCCATTGACTTATGTACTAACTTCAGGGCGTTAAACAACGCTGCTAAAGTCACAATTGCCGTACCATGCTGATCGTCGTGAAAAACGGGAATATCTAACTCACTTCGCAGTCTCCGTTCAATTTCAAAGCAGCGAGGAGCGGCAATATCCTCTAAATTCACTCCCCCAAAAACCGGAGCGAGATTTTTTACTGTACGGACAATTTCATCTGTATCTTGAGTATCAAGACAAATCGGGAAAGCATCGATGCCTGCAAACTCCTTAAATAGCATCGCTTTTCCTTCCATGACTGGCAGAGCTGCCTCAGGACCAAGATTTCCCAAACCTAAAACAGCACTACCATCTGTAACAATCGCGACAGTATTTTTTTTGATGGTTAAATTGTAAACTTCTTCGGGATTTTGGGCGATCGCTGTACAAATTCTACCGACTCCAGGCGTGTAAGCCATTGCTAGGTCAGAGACGCTTTTGAGGGGAATTCTGCTAACAATGCTGATTTTACCGCCGCGATGTAAATTAAAGGTGCGGTCATAGACATTCAGCACCTTTATGTCTGGTAAAGCTTTTACCGCTTGGACAATGGTTTCCGCGTGTTCGGTGCTAGCTGCATCCACAGTGATATCGCGGGTAGAAAAAGAGCGCGTTTGCTCAATTAAATCAATTTGACCGAGATTACCCCCACAGGTTGCGATCGCTTGTGTCACAGAAGCTAACATTCCTATACGGTTAGGAATTTCTAAGCGAATCGTCAAACTAAAACTCGAATTAGGTGTTAAGACTACCATCGTGATTTCAGATTTTAAATCTTTGATTTTATATTAAATTTATTTAAAATTTCACATTTCATATCATGTCAGGTTTATTACTTACAATATAAAGACGTTCCGTCGGAACGTCTCTACGACGGATTAGGAACAGACATGAATGCTATTTCTTTCCCAGTCCCTAGTCCCCAGTCCCTATCGGTTGAGGTTCTTTGACTTTTGCGGCTAACGACGTTGGATCAACTGATTTTAGCTCACCGTGGTTGAGCGTCCAGCAACTGTCAGCGATCGCTAACATATCCCCGGCGTCATGTGTCACAACTAACAGTGTCCAATGTTGTTTCAGCTTTGCTAATAAGTTTACCAATTGCCGACGCATTGACCAATCTAAGCCCGCTGTCGGTTCGTCCAATAGAAGAACGTGTGGTTGGCGAATTAATTGTACCGCTAAAGCTAAACGTCGCTGCTGACCTCCACTTAAAGCATGAGGTGATGTACTCAGAGATAAATGCTCTAATCCGACCTCAGTAAGTGCTTCTCTAACTCGCTCTGACCCTAGCTCTGGATGCCCTAAACGCAATTCTTCTAAAATAGTACCACCGCAAAAATGCCGCTCTGGAAACTGAAACACCAATCCGGCTAATTGTTGTAGTTGTTCAGCTAAAAGTACTTGTTCGCGCCATAAGACTCCGCCAGATGTCGGTTCGGCTAGTCCTGATAAAATTTCTAATAAGGTACTTTTGCCAGAACCACTCGGACCAATAATTAAACCTAGTTGTTGCGCTGGTAAGTCCAAGTTGAGGGAAGAGAGAATTGGTGTTGGGCAAGCTGTGGGATGATAAATTAGATTTCTGAGATAGAGCATTTGTTAAGATTACCAAAAAGTCCGCAAATTACTGATTAACTACACTAAGAGCAACTCAAAAATTCCGAAGATTTTCTTGAATTAATTACCTACTTAAACAAAATAATCCACCAGCAAGAAAAATCCATCTTCTTGCCGAAGTGTACTTTTCTTTATTGTGGCAGACTTACCCTTGGTCAATAGCTATAAAGCATTGAAACTTGGAAAAGTTACCAAGGTCAGATTGTGTATAAAATTTTTATTGAAACAGGCGTAAGTCTGAGTGAAGCATTTTAAGTAACAAATAAAAATATTTCACCCGTAATTATTCTGAGGTTACAAATGACTGAATCGTTTTCCGCTGCTCAAAAAATAGTGTCTGCGAGACTTGGTAGACTAGCTCAAGGAAGTTTTGCAGTTGCGATCGCCCTCATGTGGGTAAATCCATCTTTAGCTGCCGATCCTTTTCGTACTAACGACCAAAGGAAAATTGGTGATAAGACAGAAGCAGCTTTTAAGGCAATTTTCCAACAAGGTAACTACAAAGAGGCAGAGCTTTACTTACAACAAGCCGAATCTAGTGAGCCAAATGAACCACTAGCTTATGCGATGAAGGCATCTTTAGCATACGTTAATAAAGATTGGTCTACCCTAGACACATACAGCAAGAAAACACTCTCAACCGGACAAAATTTGATTGCTACCGACCCCTTACGTGGCAATTTATACGCTGCTGTCGGTCATTTTTTAGAGGGTGCGGTAATTCTCCAGCGTCAGGGTACACTTAACGGTGCGCCGCAGGCTTTAACTCTGTTGCGACAAGTTTATCAAAATTTAGACAAAGCCGAAGCCATTTCTGCCAACGATCCAGAACTGAATTTAATTAAGGGCTACATGGATTTGATGCTAGCTGTTAATCTGCCTTTTGCCAATCCAGAACAAGCGATTGAACGCTTAGAAAAAAATGCCGCTCCTCAATATTTAGCCAATCGCGGTGTTGCTCTTGCCTACCGAGACTTAAAACAGTACTCTCAAGCACTAGAGTATGCAAATCGAGCGCTGAAAACAACATCTGATAACCCGGAGATGTATTATCTAAAAGCGCAAATCCTCCAAGAACAGGGTAAAAAAGAAAAAAGCAAGCAAATGATACAAGAAGCGATCGCTAATTTTGACAAAGCACTAGCAAAAAAATCCCAACTCCCAGCTAGTTTAGTCAAACAGATTGAACGCGAACGTCGCAGTGCTACAAACCGTTTGAATAGTACTGGAAGCTAATTGGTTAATTGGGCAATGGGCATTGGGCATTGGGAATTGGGAATTGGGAATGCGTTTTTTACCATTACCCATGCCCTATTCCCCATTCCCCACTTTTGGTATGCTTATTTTAGATCAGAGTAATTCAAATAGTTGTCGCAAATGCATATTCAATTTCGCGAATTTAATCCTTTTGATGTTTGGATTTGGCTAAGTTTCACTACAATTCCCTCGGAACGAGAAAAGCAGTATGTAGAAGAAGTTTTCAATTCTTGGTTTTATTTAGGCAAATTAGGTGCATTTAATGCCGAAAATCTCCAGGTACAGGAAACGGGACTTGAGCTAAGTTACATGAATTATGATTCCAAAGGTTATGACAAAAGCTTGTTAGCGCTGATGCATAATATGGGTGAGTTTGAATATGAGGGAACTTGGGCGCGTTGTTGGTTTGATATGGGAACTAGTGATGCGATCGCTCTCGATATTTTAATCAATTCTCTCACACAATTGAGTGAGGAATATGTCACCATTGAGCAATTATATATCGGTGGTGAAAATGAGGATTGGTCTGTGGAAGATAGCGAGAGTAATCAATTTTCATCGCATAATAATTAATTTTTAACAACAACAATGCATAAACCAGGTGAAATTCGCGTTTTAGCTTTGGGAATAATTAAAAAAGGCGATCGCACTTTTATTTCTGAAGGCTACGATCCAGTTAAACAACAAACTTTTTACCGCGCAATGGGTGGTGGTGTTGACTTTGGCGAAACCAGTTTTCAAGCACTTCAACGAGAATTTCAAGAAGAAATTCAAGCGGAATTAACCAACATTCATTACTTGGGTTGCATAGAAAATCTCTTCACTTTCAACGGTAAACAAGGTCACGAAATTTTGCAAGTATATGAGTGTGATTTTGTCGATCCCAAATTTTATGAACTGGAAAACTTAGTCTTTGCTGAAGGTGAAAGACAGAAAACAGCCCTCTGGGTAGAAATTAGCCGTTTTAAATCAGGAGAATTGAGATTAGTACCCGAACAGTTTTTAGAGTATTTATGAAGCAAACAGGCAAAATCCGAGTGAAAGTATTTGGCTTAATTCGGGATAAAGAAAGGCTTTTTGTTTCTGAAGATTATGATAGTGTTAAGCAAGAAAAATATTACCGCGCTTTAGGTGGTAGTATTGAGTTTGGTGAAACTAGCCACGCTGCTCTACAAAGAGAGTTTCAAGAAGAAATTCAAGCTGAATTAACAAACATTCGCTATCTGGGTTGTCTGGAAAATCTATTTACTTATGAAGGTAAATCAGGTCATGAAATTGTTCAAGTTTACGAATGTGATTTTGTTGATTCTAAGTTTTATCAACTGGAAAAATTAATGTTTTTTGAAGCAGGCAATTCTCAACATCAAGCAATGTGGATAGATATTTCTCGCTTAAAATCAGGTGAATTGAGATTAGTCCCTGAACAGTTTGCTGATTATTTGTAAACGTAGGCACAGTTGAGGTAGGATAATTCATAATCAAGCTTGCTATCTAGTTTTTTTCACAACATCGGCGGCTACTGCGTCCTTGCAGTTTACAGAAATAACTTCTCCTCTCAAAACCAAAGATAATTCCAACTTTGCTCCTAAAGCTTCCAAATAGGCAATTACTGACTCAAAAGTGCGATCGTTATTAGCACTTTCTAACTTGGAAACCCAACTTTGTCCTACACCAAGACGTTCAGCCAGCTGTTCTTGGGTTAGTCCTGCTTGTTTACGAACTTCCCGCATTGCTTGAGTTAAAGCCAAGCGAAAAAGTTCTTGCTGCTCAACACTACGAGTCTCAGGTGTATCAGGTACGATCGCATTTAGAAAAGCGATCGCATCACTTCCCAAGTAGGGGTTATTTTTCATTTTCTTTTTCATCCTCATCGTTTTCTAACACCAAATCCCGCCGTTTAACAATGTGGCTTTCACATTAATATTAGTATTAATACTGACTTGAAAATAGGTATAAAAAGTTAATTTAAGTAGATTCAAATCTGTTAAACATTACGGATAAAATTTTGACTTTTCCATATCAAAGCGGCAGAAAACTGATTTCTCATCATTCTGCCGATATCTTTTAACGTTTCCGGTGGTAAGTAACGTTTGTGAATAGCCAAAAACCTAGACTTTCAGCATTTAGTTACGAGGTATAGCGCTTATTTTCCACCGTAGAAAAAGGCAATTTCTTTATCTTTCAAAGGAGCAAAACCAGCATCTACAAGCTTTTGATCGAGTTCTGCTTGGGGAATGTGTTTAGCACCAATTCGGACGATGCGCGATCGCATTGTATTAGATACGCCACTGCGCTGTCTATTTGCCTCTAGCGCCATCACTTCGGTGTACAATTCTAATTTGGCTGGTGGAATCGGAGAACCGTCAAAATCAATTCCTTGGGCGATCGCTTCATCAATCGCATCGGCACCTGTGGTAGTTTGGTTTCCTGGGTTAATTTCAGCAGGCATGGCAATTTAATTCATTTAAAGGCTATAAGTATATTTTACCAGCCTTAGGTATTCGGGATTTGAAGAGGGGAAAAGCGAGGGTGTCTACTCACAACTTTCTACAATGTTGTTACCCTGTATTTGCAGATACGCTTGTCAGTTTGAGAGTTTTTAGCTTAATCTCAAACCAATGGTGTCGCAATCGGTGGTGCTATGTCTGAGTCTCATACTCCTCATCAACAAGAGCGTGCTTTAGAAAAAGCTCTGACCAATAAAATAATAGATGATTATTTTGCTTATTCCCAAAGCTGGCTGCGAGCCATTTTGCGGATGTGCATCTTCTCTTTGGCTCATTTAGATGGACAAAAAGTGTTTGTCGTTGAATGTCCTAATCAAGCCGTAGCTAAACGCTTGAGTCGTAAGACTTATCCCTTTCGAGGAATGGTATATTATTTAACAGATGAATTGAATGATAGCGATCGCACTTTATTTTGCTATCAAGAACCGGACGGTGTTAATTGGCGCTGTTTTGATACTACCACCAACTCTTGGAAAACTTTGAGTAATTTAGACGCACCGATTGTGCCAACTGATAGTTAATTAAAATGAATGTAGAGACGTAGCAGTGCTACGTCTCTTGGAGCAGATAACGCATCATTAATTTCTGGAGATGTCCATTAGTCAAAAATAATTACTAATTACCATTGACAGTTGACTAATTACGAGATTGACGCGTCACTAAACCCCCAGCAAACGCTCCCAAAACTGTCCCCGTCCACAGTCCGGTAGTGCTACCTTGCCATATTGCTCCTGGTGTCACCCAAGCGTTACAAACTTCCTTTAATCCCCAACCTTGATTTTGACACTTTTGGCTATGAAGAATTGAAGTAATTTGTCCACTGATATAACCACCAACCAATCCTGAAGTTAGCGCTAAAAAAGTGCAAATTAGAACTTTGTTTTTAGTCATTTTTGCTTTGTTAGTTGTTGGTTGTTGGTTGTTGGTTGTTGGTCGTTGGTCAACAGTTATCCACTAACCACTATCCACTAACCACTAACCACTATCCATTAACACCTCAACCCGTGTTTCTCATACCGGCGGCAATACCATTTATAGTTAACAATGCCCCTCGCAGCAACTCACCCTTACTGTAACGAGAATGGATAACTCCAGAGGTGGTATTAGTCATTGACTGCCGTAACCGTTTTATGATAGATACCTGTATAAAACCTAATGGAACAATTGTTCCATTGCGTAATTGCACGGAACGCTGCAAAACCGGATCGCCATCCAAAAGTCGTTTGTGGTCGGTGATTTTCAGCACCAAATCTCGTGTCAGATAAAATTCGCTGGCAATTTGTTCAAACACCTTGTAAAAGCGGGCTTTATCTTCTGGTTGCGATAATTCTTGCACGTAATGTTCCGCCATTTGAATGTCTACTTTTGCCAAGGTCATTTCTGCCTTGGAAATTACCATTTTGAAGAAGGGCCATTTCACATAAAAGTAACGTAATAATTTTAGGTGTTCTTCAGGTTCTTCATTCAAGAATTCTTGTAAAGCTGTGCCGACACCGTACCAAGAAGGCAGCAAAAATCGAGTTTGCGTCCAACTAAATACCCAAGGAATGGCTCGCAGACTGCTTAAATCTTTCTTTCCAGATGGACGACGTGCTGGACGAGAGCTAATTTGTAATTGGCTGATTTCTTCTATTGGCGTTACTTGGTGGAAGAAGTCGATAAAATCAGGTTGCTCGTAGATTAAAGAGCGATAATGTGTACGCGATCGCGCTGCTAATTCTTCCATTATCTCATTCCAGGGTTCAATATCATCAAACCCTGTCCGCAACAAGCTTGCTTGGATTACAGCTGTAGTAATGGTTTCCATATGATACAAAGCCAAATCCTGCAAAGAGTATTTGGAAGCCAAAACTTCACCCTGTTCTGTAATTTTGATGCGTCCATTAATACTGTGACCCGGTTGCGCCAAAATAGCCTCATAAGCCGGTCCCCCACCACGTCCCACAGAACCACCACGACCGTGGAAAATCCGCACATTCACGCCATAATCTTCGGCTATTGCCTGCAATGATTTTTGAGCTTTGTGAATTTCCCAGTTACTGCTCAAAAAACCAGAGTCTTTATTACTGTCAGAATACCCCAGCATGACTTCTTGCAAGTTAGGGGTGAGGGGGGAGGAGGGAGATGAGGGAGATGAGGGAGAAATTCTACTTACTTCTCCTGCTCCCCCTGCTCCCCCTGCTCCTCCTACGTGATACCCACCGGTTAATAAAGCGCGATATAAAGGTAGTTCAAACAGTTGACGCATGACGCTTTTTGAGCGTTGCAAGTCTTCCACCGTTTCAAATAGGGGAACTACTTGGATGCTGCCGATCGCCGTACCTGGATCAAAAAGTCTTGCTTCTTTGGCTAAAAGTAATACTTCGAGTACGTCGCTAACTTCGCGGCACATGCTAATAATGTAAGTCTGGCAGATATTGACACCAAACTCTTGTTGGAGCGATCGCACTACGCGGAAAGTTTCAATTACATCGTTAGTTTTTTCGGAGAATGGCAATTCTGCGGGAATTAACGGACGCCGGGTTTGCAATTCTCCCACTAACCAAGCTACTCTTTGAGCTTCTGATAGTTCGTGGTAAGATAACGGCAATAATTGCAGGTATTCGAGAATCTCATTTAGCGCATCAGCATGGCGGGATGATTCTTGTCGGATATCCAATTGCGTTAAGTCAAAGCCAAAAATTTCGACTTGACAAATCAGATTATCTAGTTCGCGACAGTTTAAACCTGTTTCTGTCAGGTTGTGTTGAATCAATCGCAACTCAGCTAAAAATTCTGCTCCCGAACGGTACATTGGGACATCTTCATTTTTTGGTGTTTCCCGTTTATATAAAGCTAGATTGCGATCGCGCGTATTTTCCAGCCTTTTATGAACATAAGAAAGTTTCAGCCGATACGGTTCTTGCCGATAACGCAGCGCTAGAGCGTCATATATTTCGCTTAACTGCGATTGATCCAATTCTAGAGATTCCAGCAAGTCTGGTAAAACATCACTCCAGTGCATCGACACACTCAATAATTCAATCAGCTGCTTCACAGACTGAATATATTTTTCTAGCACCATTTTGCGCTGATAGCAAGCTGTTTGCCAAGTAGTTTCTGGTGTGACTGATGGGTTCCCATCTCTATCTGAACCTACCCAAGAACCAAACCTGCAAAAGTTTTTGCTAGGGGGTTCTAACCAGGGAAAGGTGTTAGCTAGAGCGTATTTGAAGCGTTTATACAGTAGGGGAATGCCATCAAATAACACTTCTTGGAAGTAATGCAGCGTATAGTCTACTTCATCTAGTACACTTGGTTTAAACTGATGGAGTTCGTCAGTACGCCACCACAGGCGAATTTCTTCTAGCAATTGTTCCCGTAAATCTGCGGCTTCCCAAGGATATCCTCCAGATGTACTTCCAGCGCGGCTTTCTACCGCATCCAGTTCTTGCAGTAGTTTTACTACCTGTCGCTGTTTCTCGCGGATTGTATGACGAACAATTTCTGTGGGATGCGCGGTAAAGACTAAACGCACATCCAATTGAGAAATCAAACGTTGAATTTGCTGCGGTGGTACATTTAGTTTGAATAATAAAGGAAATAACGCGGCAAAAGTTCCTTTTTGTTTGTCGTTAGCAGAAGCACACCAGCTTTTTGTTAGCATATTCGCTCCCAATCCGCTGTTTACTGGTGTATCATTTTCTCCGTGGTTGGATGAAGAAGTGATGTTTGGTAGATTTTCTTGTTCTATGCAGCCTGATTCTATTTCATAGCGAGTTAATTGCTGCCGTTGTTCGTAGTCTTGTTCGATAATATTGATCAACTGGAAATATAAAGCGAAGGCACGAGCTGCGCGGATGGCTTCGTTAATATTGAGTTGTTCAATCAAATTGAAAACTTCTGCTGCTTGATCGTTTCTGGCTTGTCCTTCTGGGGAACACAGATCCCGTAGCTGTTGCAATAAATCTACCATCTTTTGACCGCATTCTTGCCGCAGAACCGACTCCCACAATTCTTCAACTACTTGGAGACGGTGGCGCAAAAATAAT
The DNA here is from genome assembly GCF_000582685.1 of [Scytonema hofmanni] UTEX 2349. Lineage (GTDB taxonomy): Bacteria > Cyanobacteriota > Cyanobacteriia > Cyanobacteriales > Nostocaceae > Hassallia > Hassallia hofmanni. Next base: position 192,723 of record NZ_KK073769.1, on the reverse strand, counting down.
TCTGAAGTGGGGTAGATATTTTCAGCCTGAGCCAAAGAGTATAAAACGGAACTCATATCTTCTATTTTAGTAGAGCCGATTACTGTTGACAATTCTTGGTTTGTGAAGTTAGTACGATCGCACTAACTTCAAGAAAGAGAAATTTCAGACTATAATCTTTAACTTCGGCTTCATTCGTCTTCATTTGGGAAGTTGAGGATGGGTAAGCGATCGCCCCGAAAAATTTCTTCACTGGCTTGTCCCATAGCTTCTAGGGTAGATTGACTTGCTTTTTGTGCTAAAAGCAACAGTAGTATAGACACTGTACCTGTTTGCAAAAGTAAAGACTGGGGAATACTAATTAAACCCAGATTTAATCCAGAGTTGGATGAGTGTTCCATAAAAGGCATCGGTAAGAGGTGATTCTTGAAATAATAATTGAAGCAAACGTAAAATTCATTCAAACCGTCGCTGGCAATTTCTTTAAACTCTCATTGTTTATTATGCAAGCTTATAGGGTAACAATAGTGTTAAAAAAAACTTCAGTTGGGTGATAAATCTATGGTTCTAGTTTACAAGGCATTGGCGATTAGGGTATGGGGTATGAACCATCGTCCAAGTAGGCATTGGGCATTGGGAACGTGAAAATGATAAAAATACGTTACCGATTTTCGCGTTTCCTATTACCCATACCCCATACCCCATGCCCAATGCCCAATGCCCAATGCCCAATGCCCTATCTCCTAAAAACTAGCTTTTTGTAAAGTCTACTGAGCATGAAAAAAGCATCACTAGAACGCCATAAATCCTTAGTGCAATGGGTAAGCCAAGCAACAGGTATCAACACTTTCGGGGTGAAAATCCAGTTGCGAGGAAACGACTTACACATTCTTTGTGAAGGTCGAGATTGTCCTCAACGTTGGCAAACTTTGTCGGACTTGCTGCAAGCGTTACAGCAGACTGACTTAGAAATGTTGACAAAAAACCAGGAACCTGCAATATACCAAGTATTTGTTTATGGTCGCACAAAAGGAGAGAAGCGACCGGAATGGTGTCATCAAGTTTATTTAAATCAACTCGACAGGCATTTAGAACAGGTAAATCAAGCCCTGATTAAAGATGCGGAAAAATCCCGCATCAATCCTGGTGGGGCGATGATTGTCTCTAATGAAAGTTTGGCACGACAAGGACACCCAGATGCGATCGCTCGTTATCTCAGCGAAACGTTGAGTACTTTGGGTGTGTCAGTTGAAGTCAAGGTTAAGAACGAACAGTCACAAGAGAAGGGTTCTTTAGAAGAAAATCGTCTGTGGATATTTTGTCAGTCGAGTTACACTCCCGATCCATCTTTAATCGCTGAACCTGTAGCTCAAAAACTACGGGATTTAAAACTAGTTGGCTATAAAGATGCTGTTATCGCTTCGCAAGTTGTTGGCGAAACCAAGCCAGACTGGTTGCTGCGAATAGATTTAACGCCTCCTGAGGTAATGTTGAAAGAGTGGGCGCGTTGGGGAGATATACAAGCGATCGCTCTTCTTCTCGGTGCCGCTTTGTCAGAATTAAAAGTTACGGTGCAAGCTTCTTTGAAAGAATCGACCCTACATGTATTTTGCACCTCAACTGCCAAGGAAGCAACCCCAGATAAAACGGCGTGCTGGAACGCTATTGTAACTCAGTTAGAAGCGATCGCTCCCCAAGGAATTCTTGCAGCCACCGTCTACGGACAAAAAACCACTGAACAGCAACCTGATTGGATTGATTGGCTCAATTTACCCGCTTCCCAACATCCGGCACTTTCCACATCAGCTATGGAGTTGGCAAGTTCTGGGGATGAGCCGGCAATTCATTTTTTAATCGAGCGTTTACTTAATCCTGACTTAAATTTACGCCTGAAAACAGGTGGCATTCGCGTACTTTTGTTAAGAAAAGGTGACTTGCTACACGTTATGTGTGATGCACCTATTTGTCCCGGAAGAAAAAAAGTTGCCCCCAAAGTTACTCAGTGCGTCCGTCAGTTACAAATACCTAATATAATCGGAGTAAGGGTGTATGGTCGGCGTGCTGGTAATAAAGAACCTTTTTGGAATTATGGTGTTGATTTTCAGCAACGCCAACTTTTAGCACCAGAAGCTACCCCGGAATTTGCTGCCACTTCTGCCTACGTTAATGAGCTTTTACCCTCCGATAGTAGTGAGCCAATTTTGCGTCCCGATTTAACAACCGAGGAAATTCACACTTTTGTTACCGAAGTGGCTCGAGATTGGGGTGCAACCGCGAGAAAAAGTCTTCTGGCAACCCAGCTATTTATAGAACAAGACTCAACCGAGCAAAACGCTGATTATCAAGGTTTAAAAACGGCTTTGGTTTGGGGAACGCTGGGATTATTACTTACCCTGCAAACCGATTGGATATTAGGTCAAACCGTTGCTCTGACTAGGCAGAAACCAACAGATGCTCGCGTCGTGCTTCAATCGTCTTCTGTGAATGATGACGAAAATCAAGATGAGAGAACTGCCTTTTTTGCCGATACTTCTGGCAAAAAATCTCCAAGCGCCACCTCTGTATTCAACGCTTCTGGATTTACTAAACATGATAATACCCTGCCAAGAGCAAAGGCAACCGCAACGGCGATTTTATTAGCAGCGCGATCGCAAATGCCGAGTTTCAATGCTAGACAATTAGATGAGCAACTGGCATTGTATAAACAGCGTCTCGCTAAAACTGGTACTCCCCCCAAAATTTTAATTATTGGTTCCTCCCGCGCTTTGAGGGGAATAGATCCGGCAGCACTTGACAAAGCTTTGGCAACTCAGGGTTATCACGACGTTGATGTGTTTAACTTTGGTATAAATGGAGCCACAGCTAAAGTTGTAGATTTTATCATTCGCCGAGTTTTAGAGCCATCAGAATTACCGAAAATTATTATATGGGCAGATGGTTCCCGTGCATTTAACAGCGGTCGAGATGATGCAACCTTTCAAGCGATCGCTGCATCAGCCGGTTATCAACAAGCAATTCAGAAAGTACTCGCTAGTAGTACGAATGATGTTCAATCAGCAACCAAAGAACAACAAAAAACAAAAGCCGAAAATCAAAATGTCAATAGCTATCAAGCTATTAATCAATCTTTAAATGAAGCTTTAGCTAATGTTTCGGCTACATATCAACAGCGCGATCAATTCAAAGCTTTCTTGAGCAAAGAATTTAAATCTTTGCCGATAATTAGCAGTTCTCAACCCGCTACATCAGACTCACAAACAACTGCTAATCTTGAAGAAGATCCTCAGCAAGCAGTTGACTTTGATGGATTTTTACCTTTATCTATCCGCTTCAATCCTCGCAATTACTATCAAAAACATCCCAAAGTTTCCGGAAATTACGACAACGATTACAAATCATTTCAAATAGTAGGTGAACAAGATGCTGCCTTCCAAGCCGTGCTAGAGTTTACCCAAGCTAAAAAAATTTCCCTAGTATTTGTAAATATGCCCCTGACAAAAGATTATCTAGACCCAGTACGCATCAAATATGAGCAAGAATTTCAACAGTATATGACTAGTCAGGTCGCAAATTCTAGCTTGATTTATCGGGATTTAACCAAACTATTTCCCCAGACAAGTAAAAACTTTTCTGACCCTAGCCATCTTAACCGCTTCGGAGCATACGAAGTCTCGAAAAAGCTGGCAAATGACCCGATGATTCCTTGGACGACAAAGTAGTTGGTAGTTGGTAGTTGGTAGTGGTTAGTTGTTAGTTGTTAGTTGGTAGTGGTTAGTTGTTAGTTGGTAGTTGGTAGTGGTTAGTTGTTAGGAGGATATTTCTAATAATAATTCACCACTACTGGTGCTTTATTTATGATGATAAAATCTGAATTAAATGAATTTTATATCAATTGTCTACGGATTATTTTTACTGAGTGTACTGGGAATCTATTGGTCTTTAACACAAGAAAAATTGCGGCTATGGACATTGTTGATTGCTAGCCTGGTGTTTTACGCATCTTTGCAAGCTCAATATATACCGCTACTATTAGCACTAGTTTTTATTAACTTTCGTCTTGGTTTGGCGTTAGGAGAAAACACTTCACCAGGAGAACATACTCTCGATTGGCGGATTTCTAACGAAGAGTGGCAATTTGCTCAAGCCGATTGGAATAGTCGCCGTTTAAAGATTTTGTGGCTAGGTATAATTTTAAATGTTTTGCTGCTATTAGGTTTCAAATATTTACAACCTTTGTTTAAGTTTGTTTTCCAGTTACCTGCATCAAGTGATTCTTTTAAAATAATTGCACCATTGGGTATTTCCTTTTTTACCTTTGAGTGCATTGCATATTTAGTTGATGTTTATCGCGGTGCCCCGGCTACTGGAGAATTTCTCAAGTTTGCTAGCTACAAATTTTTCTTTGCCAAATTGATTTCTGGTCCGATTACTCGCTTTCACAAGCTAGAAAATCAATTTAGTGCGCTGAAATTTCCGACTCCTGATATTGTGGCAGAGGGATTATGGTTAATTGCTAGAGGTGCAGTTAAAAAAGGCATTTTTGCAGACCATCTGGGAATTTTTGTAGATTTATGTTTTGGTAATTTGCAAAGGGCAGGTAGTACTGATTTATGGTTGGCTACATTTGCCTACGGCTTGCAATTGTATTTAGATTTTAATGGTTACGTAGACATTGCCCGTGGTAGTGCTTTGCTTTTCGGCTTGGTTTTGCCAGAGAATTTTGACTTTCCCTACTTCAGCACGAGTATTGCTGATTTTTGGCGACGATGGCACATGACACTAGGCGATTGGTTGCGTAACTATATATATTTTCCTTTGGGTGGTTCCCGTCAGGGTTTCGATCGCACCTGCTTGAATTTATTTATTGTGATGTTAATTGCTGGCATTTGGCATGGTGCAGCTTTGGGTTATGTAGTTTGGGGTATTTACCACGGTTTAGCTTTGGTGGTTCATCGACTGACTGATGCAATTAGCGATCGCTTTGAAGATATAGAACACTTCTGGCAAAATCCCATAGGTATACTATTCGCTTGGTTGCTAACTCAAATAATGGTTTTCACCTCTTGGATCTGGTTCCGCTTACCCAACCTCCAAGACTCATCTGTAGTAATTCAGCATCTTTGGGGTCATTCCGCAGACGCACAGTTTGCCGAAAAGGTCTATGTAGAAGCTTTGAATCTCAGCCAATCCCAACTCACTTGGGCACTAACGATTTTAGCTGTGCTTATGGTTATAGTGTATGCCTTTAACCGCAACTTAAGATTACAGTTCCATTGGACTGTCAAGCTTTTCTTCGTGCCACTATGTCTCTACGCTGTTTGGTTATTGGCTCCTGAAGGCAGCTTGCCTTATATTTACTTTGATTTCTAGCATCCGGTGGCTTCACCAACTCGCGTGTAGCTATAAGTAGGGCTTATCTAAAACATAAAAATTATAAATAGATATAATTGCCACAATTCCTTAAAAACATGTAAAGTATTAATACAGGCAAAAAACAAATCTGCCTGATACATTGTTCAACATTCACAGCAATCATAAAAAAATGACCACAACCTTACAACGTCGCGAAAGCGGTAACGTATGGGAACGGTTCTGCACCTGGATCACCAGCACCGAAAACCGTATATACATCGGTTGGTTCGGCGTATTGATGATTCCAACCCTGCTAGCCGCCACCACCTGCTTCATCATTGCGTTCATCGCAGCACCTCCAGTAGACATCGATGGTATCCGTGAGCCTGTTGCAGGTTCCTTGATTTACGGAAACAACATTATCTCTGGTGCAGTTGTTCCTTCTTCTAACGCAATCGGCTTGCACTTCTACCCAATCTGGGAAGCAGCTTCCTTAGATGAGTGGTTGTACAACGGTGGTCCTTACCAATTGGTAGTATTCCACTTCTTGATCGGCGTATTCTGCTACCTCGGTCGTGAATGGGAACTTTCTTACCGCTTAGGTATGCGTCCTTGGATCTGCCTAGCATTCTCAGCTCCAGTAGCAGCAGCAACCGCAGTATTCTTAATCTACCCAATCGGACAAGGTTCATTCTCTGACGGTATGCCTTTGGGTATCTCTGGAACCTTCAACTTCATGATTGTGTTCCAAGCAGAACACAACATCTTGATGCACCCCTTCCACCAATTAGGTGTAGCTGGTGTATTCGGTGGTAGCCTATTCTCTGCAATGCACGGAAGTCTAGTAACATCTTCCTTGGTTCGTGAAACAACCGAAACCGAATCACAAAACTACGGTTACAAATTCGGTCAAGAAGAAGAAACCTACAACATCGTTGCAGCACACGGTTACTTCGGTCGCTTGATTTTCCAATACGCTTCATTCAACAACAGCCGCTCTTTGCACTTCTTCTTGGCAGCATGGCCAGTAGTTGGCATCTGGTTCACCTCCTTGGGTGTAAGCACAATGGCTTTCAACCTAAACGGTTTCAACTTCAACCAATCAGTAATTGACTCTAGCGGTCGCGTCATCAACACATGGGCTGACGTAATCAACCGCGCTAACCTAGGTATGGAAGTAATGCACGAGCGCAACGCTCACAACTTCCCTCTAGATTTGGCTGCTGCTGACTTCGCTCCTGTAGCATTGACTGCACCTGCTATCAACGGTTAATCTTCAGAGACGTTCCAGTGGAACGTCTCTACAAATTAAAAAACGCCTTCCGAGATTCGGGGGCGTTTTTTAGTATGATTTCGTAGTCAGCGCTACCCTACGGGAAAGCTCCGCTAACAGTGCTGAAATAAGCTTGTAGTAGTTAATGCGTTATTAACCTTCTTCTATGATTCTGGATAGAGAATAATAATTATGAAGCCCTGACGACTGGAAGTCGCGGCTATACAAACAAAGTCCGCCTGCGCGGACTAATCTAAAAATAGGGTTTCAAATTTATTCTGGTGAAAGTGATGAAAGAGCGTTAATAACAATGACTAACTTTACAACTCCCTTACTGCCATTGATGGCAGACATTTGGCAGCGAACTCTCAATTGGCAACCTACTACCCAACAGCAGAAGCAATTTCAGCAACTTTATGAATTAATTCTCGAAGGCAACCGTCAATTAAATTTAACTCGAATCATCGACCCCGAAGAATTTTGGGAAAAACATCTTTGGGATTCCTTACGGGGAATTGCCCCACTGTTATCAGGTGAAATAGACTTTCCTGTGTCCTCTGCTTCTCCCACTTTTATTGATATTGGTACCGGTGCGGGTTTTCCCGGTATTCCTGTCGCATGTGCGATGGTCAAAGACCCGCCTTTCCTGCGGAACGCTCCGCGAACGGCGATCGCTTGTCAAATTACTCTTTTAGATTCAACTCGAAAAAAAATTACTTTTATAGAACAAATATTAAGCGAACTTCCTTTAAATAACGCTAAAACTCTTGTTGGCAGAGCCGAAGAAATAGGTCAACATCCCCAGCATCGAGAACGTTACGATGTAGCTTTAATCCGTGCTGTCGGGACAGGATCTGCGTGTGCGGAATATACTTTACCATTATTGAAAAAGAACGGTTTAGCGGTAATTTACCGGGGTAATTGGACAGAGGAAGAAACAACAGCTTTAGAGAATGCTGTTGAGCAGTTGGGTGGTGTAATTGAATCAATTGAAAAATTTACAACTCCCTTAAGTAATAGCATTCGTCACTGTTTGTACTTGCGGAAGGTAAGTAATACGCCTGCTAAATTTCCCCGCGCTGTTGGTGTACCGACTCAAAAGCCGCTTTAGGGGGAGTGGGGAGTGGGGGACAAGGAGGACAAGGGGACAAGGAGAATAATTCTTTCCCTCGATCCACCCCCAATACTGCTCGGTTAAGCCCAAAAACCCGCCCTGAACTAAAGTACCCTTCGGGAACGCTGCGCGAACGGGCTAATAGCTAAAGTAAGCTCAAAGCTTACTGGGTAGTCTTTTAACCCATTTTAATGGGTTTTAGCTTTCAGGCGGAAATTTATTTCATGGCTCTTAACCGAGAAGTATTGCATCCACCCCTCTCCTCATCTTCCCCTAAGTGGCTTTACTGGCTGCGGCAAAGCGTTTATTAATCTCGTCCCAATTTAAGACGTTCCACCAAGCATCTAAGTATTCGGGGCGGCGGTTTTGGTACTTAAGGTAATATGCGTGTTCCCAGACATCATTACCCATAATTGGATATTTGCCTTGACTGAGGGGACTATCTTGGTTAGCTGTAGTGGTTACTTCTAGCTTGCCATTTTTGTTGCGGACAAGCCAAACCCAACCGCTACCAAAACGACCAGTACCAGCTTCGTTAAATTGCTTTTTGAAAGCAGCGAAACTACCGAAGCTTTGATTAATGGCGGATGCGATCGCTCCTGTTGGTTCTCCACCACCTTGGGGTTTCATAATTAGCCAAAACATGGAATGGTTCACATGTCCACCACCATTGTTGCGTACTATTTGGCGAATATCTGCCGGCACGCTGTTGAGGTTGCGTAACATTTCTTCAACAGGTTTGCTTTTGAGTTCTGGGTGTTTATCTAGCGCTGCATTTAGGTTTTTCACATAAGCTGCATGGTGTTTATCGTGGTGAAACTGCATTGTTGCCTGATCGATGTGGGGTTCAAGGGCATCGTAAGCATAGGGTAAGGGAGGAAGCAAGATAGTATTGCCGGTGGTTGTTCCTTGACTAATTGGGGCTTTTTCTGCCGAAGCATGACTATCTAAGGCAAAAGCACCGACACTGGCACCAAGTAAAAACAAGAAATGGCGACGATCAATAGTCATAACAGTTTATGAGTGCGTCAACGAAAATTGTTGTTAATTTTTATTGTCTTAGATTTAGGTGACTAAATTTAGGTAAAAACGAGCGCGTTTTTTAATGCAGAGGGACGCTGTTGATGAGAGACTGCGATCGCATTACATATAGGACTTACGCAAAAACTCTCTCGCTCCTCTTATTTCTCTCTGTTCTCTGTGCCTCTGCGGTTCGTTTTCTCATTTCCTAACATAGAAAAAACATGCGATCGCCTTAATTATCAGCAATGCTTAAGCCGTTGGTTTTCTTCTTGTTACGGTCATATCTCAAATATATACTGGCTACGCTATAGTATTTTTTAAGTCTTTCTAATGTCTGAGGAGCGGAAGTGGTTGACTGGAAGCCGTATCTAGAATCAATCTGCGAGAAATACGCTCAATGGTGGGATACTTACACGCTAACGAATGTTGTGGGTAATAAGTTTGACAAAAAGGTGAGAAAATCCTTATTGTTAGATTTACAGGCGATCGCACTTAAACCAGAAACGGTTAAACCAGAGAAAGAACAATTTCTAGAAGCAAGGGAAGAAAGGGAAGTTTTCAATGTTCTGGAAGGATTGCGGAAATATGCACCGGAACACGTACTTTTAAGTGGTCGTCCTGGTTCGGTAAAATCAACTGCTTTGGTGCGGTTGTTGTTGGAAGAAGCGCAAAACCACCTGGAAATAAATTTCCAGGCTAAAAGCAAAAACGGTTACACAAAATCAAGTAGACCTGACATATTTAAAACTCTTTGTGAGTATGTTTCTGCTTCTTTAGCTACTTCTCCTCGACGAAGTTCATCCAACAAAATATTGTCTAAATTTATTTGCCAGCGCGCGAGTTGAACTTGAATGTTAACTAATTCTTCCGCTTGTTCTGGTTCAATTTCTGCTGCTATCCACTCAATAAACCACTCAGTTTCATCTATTACAACTTCTACACCTTTTTTGTACGCACTATTACAAAACGACCGAACACGCGCTAAGTTAGAAGCTATATGTCCTAAACGATGGGGAATGTCTTCGTTTTGAAAGCGTACTTTTTTTTCATCTAAATTCGATTTCATATCCACCAATTAAATCCTCTGTGATTTGTTTTACACGTTCTCTTATTGCACTGACGGGGCGACAAAAATAGCTATGATGCAGATATAACAAGCCTCATAGCCCTCAATCCTCGTTGATAATACTTCCACTTGTTGCGATTTAATCTGATTAATTTCTCTACTAATTCCATACAAGATTCCATAAAATTAACCCAAGTTTGGCCATATAATCCAATATAAAAACTGCTATGTCGCCTTTCCGTGCGCCCGTATTCTTTAACACGACCAACATATTTTTGTATTCCTTTACTTTTAATTTCCTGTCCTTGAATCGTGGCAGAAGTATAAGCGATCGCTATTAATAAAATTAGACTAATCAAGCGGACACCAGATACATTGGTATGTTCTAAGTTATAGCCGCCACTCTTGAAATCTCTAAACATTTCTTCGATATCAAATCTTCTTTTATAATAAGCGATCGCTGACTCTAGGCTATCCAAATTTGTTAAAATAAACCATCCTTCTTCAGGGGCTACACAACCATATTTTACGCTTCCACTTGCACGCAACATTAAAACTTATGAAACCATTAATTTTAGTAACCTTGACCCCTTTGATAAAAAAAGAAACGCCTGGGGTTAGTCCTAAATCTTTTAATTCTACCCAAATACCTTTTTGCATTTCAATAAAATGATTCTTTTTGAGACGCAAACAGAAGTACACATTCCTTTGACCAAGCCAGTTTGCTAGTTTAACAGAACAAAATTCTCTGTCCCCTAAGATGCAGATTCTATAATTTTTAAAAATCGGCAAAACTTGAGATATAATTGCTGTCTGTTCCTCAACATTACTGCTACCAAGCTTGGGTAATAGTTCAAAGTATACTGGGAAAGTTCTCTTGTCCCAAACAACACTAACCATAAATAGGTTTACCCAAGCCCAATTTGTGCGGTCAATTACTACATGAATGATTGTTTCCGAAGTAAATTGAGTTTCTAACCATTCAGTAACAATCGGAAACCAAATTTTTTCAATTTTCAAGTTTGGTAATGATAAAAATCTCTGTATCCTCTTTCTCCTACTTTCAAATGTAATTGGAATTGGTAGAATAGTAGCTAAAGATTCCAAGCTCACCTTTTTAATTGATTGTAAAAGGTTGATTAAAATTTTTAGCAACAGGTATTCGGGAAGACTAAGTTGACTTTTTAAGTGTTTTTGGTAAAATATTGGTAACATTTTCAATAGATAGGTCTTATTGACAAAAGTAGACCTATCTTTTCTTACCATAAATTGCTACATATTATATTCAATAGGCTTTCCAGGCTATTTTGTCGCCCCGTCAGGTTGCAATGGGATTATTTGAATTATTTGAAATGGACAGAACCCGCAGCGTTAATGTTGGGATTGTTGGATGATGAGGGTTTGGCGCTGCGTGTTGTGAGGTTAGCTTTACAGGTTGATTGGAACTTGGGGGCAAGGTTAGCGGGGGAAGTTAAATTTAAGTGGCAAAAGCAAACAGTTGGTTTATTTGAAAGTTTAAATTTTTCTGTTCTCTTAAAAATTAAATTTTTAGAAGAAACCAAATCAGAAGCCGCAATTCCCGGTTTAATTAAACTTCTCGAAGATAAAGATTCATCTGTACGTTGGAATGTCGCATCTGCACTGGCAAAAATCAAATCAGAAGCCGCAATTCCCGGTTTAATTAAACTTCTCGAAGATAAAGATTCATCTGTAGGTAGAAATGCCGCATAAATATCGGTACTGCGGGAGATATCACGTTGGGTAATTTGTCTTCCGGTAGTTGAGGGTTAAAAATTATTCAGTAGAGACGTTCCGGTGGAACGTCTTTACAGCGTTTTGGGTTTTACACATGTACCAGTAAGAACGAGCGCGTTTTTTAACGCAAAGGAACGCAAAGGTAAGCGCAGAGTGACGCAGAGTTTTTTTAAGAGGATTCGCAAAGCGAAATTCTGTACTACGCTGCTTCGGGTAGGGCGCCTTGCATTTTCGCGAAAGCATCGATGAGGTGCTGCAACTGTTGATCTGCTTTGAGAACTGCTAAACCCCGCACGGTGACTTTACCAGGTGAGAAAACAAAGCGCGATCGCATTGACTCTGATAAATTCGCTGCTAACAAATTCCAAGCAGGTTCTTCCATCGGGGTTTCTAATACGATATGCTGTTTAGCTTCGGGTTTAATCCGGCTAAATCCGAGATTCTTTGCTAGCTGTTTCAATTCCATGACTCGCAACAGTTGATTTGCTGGCTTGGGAATTGTACCAAAGCGATCGCTCCATTCGGCAGCAATCATCGATAATTCTTGTTTACCTTTCGCTGCTGCTACCGCACGATAAGCGCTCATCTTTTGATCCAAATCGGGGATATAATCAGCAGGAATAAACGCTGTCAAATTCAGGTCAATTTGAGTATCATCAACTTTGGGAATTTCCTGTCCGCGAATTTCTCGAATCGCTTCTTCCAGCATTTCCATATACAAATCAAAGCCGATCGCTTCCATTTGACCAGATTGTTCTGCACCTAGCAAGCTACCTACACCCCTAATTTCCATATCCCGCATTGCCAATTGATACCCAGAACCCAGCTGCGTGAATTCCTGAATCGCTCGCAAACGCTGGCGGGCAGCATCAGATAGTTCTCGCTGTTTCGGGTAAAATAACCAGGCATGAGCTTGTATACCCGCACGTCCTACCCGTCCCCGTAACTGGTATAATTGCGCTAAACCAAAGCGATGAGCATCTTCAATTAAGATGGTGTTGACTCGCGGAATATCCAAACCAGATTCAATAATTGTTGTGCAAAGCAGGATATCAGCATCGCCATTGCCGAAAGTGAGCATGGTTGATTCTAACTCGCTTTCATCCATTTGACCGTGAGCGATCGCCAATCTTGCCCCTGGTATCATTTCTCGCAATTTTGTTGCCGTTTCTTCAATTCCCTCTACCCGTGGAACTACATAAAAAATCTGTCCACCTCTGTCTAATTCTTGACGAATCGCCGTGCGGACACTTTCCGGGTTTAGCGGTGAAAGATGAGTTTGAATTGGGCGCCTTGATGGAGGTGGTGTAGTAATTAAACTCATTTCCCGAATTCCCGACAAGGACATATATAAAGTCCGGGGAATCGGAGTTGCAGAAAGAGTCAGCACATCAACTTGAGTTTTCAGGCTTTTAATTTTCTCCTTCTGATTTACCCCAAACCGTTGTTCTTCATCCACCACCAAAAGTCCTAAATCTCGGAATATCACACCTTTACCTAAAAGTTGATGTGTGCCGACAACTACATCTAATTCACCCGTTGCTAATCGCTTTTGAATTTCCCGACGTTCTTCAGCACTGCGAAAACGGTTGAGTAAACCAACATTCACCGGATAGGGAGCAAAGCGCTCTTTCAAAGTGTGATAATGTTGCTGAGTCAAAATTGTTGTTGGTGCGAGGAGTGCAACTTGCTTCCCTGCCGTGACAGCTTTAAAAACAGCGCGAATTGCTACTTCCGTTTTACCAAAACCGACATCACCACAAATCAAACGATCCATTGGACGATCGCTTTCCATATCCCGTTTGACATCTTGCACTGCTTTAAGTTGATCCGTTGTTGGTTGGTAAGGAAAAGAATCTTCTAATTCCTCTTGCCACGGCATATCAGCAGGATAAGTAAAACCATGTTGTTGCGATCGCGCTGCATACAACTTTAACAAATCCACTGCCAATTTTCTGATGGCTTTGCGGACTCTATTCTTGGTATTTTCCCAAGCTTTCCCAGTCATCTTGTTAAGTTCTGGTGCTTTTTCCCCACTACTGCGTAACCGAGATAAAGCACCAACTTGATCTGCCGCAACTCTTAACAACCCGTCAGCATACTGCACCACCAGATAATCACGAGTTTCCTGATTAATCGTTAAACTTTCCAGCTTGACAAATTTACCCACACCATGATTTCTGTGAACTACATAATCCCCCGGACGCAGCTTTTGAGGGTCAACTTGCTTAGAAGCAGCTTTGCGACGCTTGCGGATATAACTGGGACTAGCTAGAGAATGTTGTCCAAAAAATTCCCGATCTGTGACAACAACCATCCGGAATGTCGGCAGAATAAAGCCTTCCAACTCTGCCAACCCAGAATATTTTAAAGCGATCGGTGTGTGATTAATTTGTAGCTTGTCGATCGCAAAATAATCGCGGGGATTAGGAATAAATTGTGCTGGACAATCGTGTTCTTGCAAAAGAGACACAGAACGACTTGGTTGAGCGGAAATCAACCACACAGAAAAATTGCGATCGCGTTCAGCGCGGAGAGTTTCGGCAAGTTTAGCAAATTGATGCGGTGTAACGGGAACAGCTCTACTAGCAAGATTAATACCGCTATTTTCTTCTACCAGTTCCGATAGATATAATGTTTTAAATTTTGCCGCATCTGCCAGAGAATCATCAAAGGAACGATGAATTTTCGGTAATATTGGCGCCGTAGAGACGCGATTAATCGCGTCTGTACAAATGCGATTAATCGCGTCTGTACAAATACGATTAATCGCGTCTGTACAAAATTCGGGAGTGGGGGAAGAATCTTCCTCATTGCCCATTGCCCATTGCCCATTGCCCAATCCCCATTGTTCCTCAGCATTTTCTACCCAGCGATCGCTATGAGCATGACACTGTTCTGGTTCATCAATGGCAATTAAAGTATTTTCGGGTAAATAATCTAGCAAAGAAGCCGGTTTCTCAAAAGCTAAACCCAAAAAGCGACGACTTCCTTCTAATACTTCTGAGTCAATTTCCAACTCAGCACGATCTTTGAGTGCTGCCATCACAATCGGAGCAAAGCTAGTAGGAGTGAGAACTAACTGGTCAATTTTGTCAAGGGCAGAACGTTGAGTTGAAGGGTCAAATTCGCGTATTTGCTCAATTTCGTCGCCAAACCATTCTAATCTGACTGGCAATTCTGAGGAAACTGGAAACACATCAACAATATCACCCCGCCGACTCCATTGACCTTCCATTTCTACCATCGGCACTCGTTCGTATCCCAAAGTAGCTAATTTTTCACCAAAGCTACTGGAATCAAATTCCATCCCCCGCTTGAGAGTCAGACAGAAAGGTTTAAAAGCTGCTGGGGGTGGTAAATGAGGTTGCAACGCTCTCTCCGTCGCTACAATCGCTACTTTGGGTAATTGAGAATTGGTAATTTCTTTTTTCCCCATTCCCCAATCCCCAGTCCCTAGTCCCCAGTCCCCAGTCCCCAAATCCGCCAAAACTTGCATTTGTCCCCAAGTCATTTCCCTTTCTGGGTCAAAGGGTTCGTAGGGGGACGCTTCAGAGGTAGGGTAAAAATGTACCGTTTGCCATCCCATAGCCTCTAACTGAGCATAAACGCGTCCAGCTTCTTCCAGAGTGGCACACACCACTAACAAATTTTGTTTATCAGTTTGCGCGATCGCCGAAGTGACAAAGCCTTTAGGTAAGCGGGAAATGCCACTTAACCGTAAATTACGTTGTCGA
This sequence comes from [Scytonema hofmanni] UTEX 2349, assembly GCF_000582685.1. Classification (GTDB taxonomy): domain Bacteria; phylum Cyanobacteriota; class Cyanobacteriia; order Cyanobacteriales; family Nostocaceae; genus Hassallia; species Hassallia hofmanni. The sequence goes on along the minus strand of NZ_KK073769.1, from coordinate 177,424 downwards.
TTTAACTTAGAGACGAGTTCAGTGGTGAGAGGCGATCGCCCTAACGCACGTACAATCGAAGAAAATGCCATAAGTTCTACTATATATGGAAGTCGTTGCTCTTTGCAGGCGCAGGGTGCCTAACTCAACTATTTTAAAAGTGTCAAGAGACATAGTACTCTTGCTTGAGAACCATTAGTTACTAGTACAATAACCACTAACTAATCGCTAAGATACGAACAGTATTCTACTTGAATGGCACTAATGACTAGTTTTTTTGCTTGATCGATTCTTTTATTATTGGAACACCTTCGATACTAGATACTAATAAAGTATGGAGTATGGAGTATGGAGTATGAAGTATGAAATGACCCTACCCCTAAAGGAATAGGACATCAAGGCTGTAATTTTGATTTGTTTCGCCCACTATTGCATCCTTGCATGTACGAATTTCTCACTTTATCCTTCTCCCTTGGCATCAGCCTCTCTATGAAGGAGAAGGGGAGACGCAAGGAGCGTTCATCCTTTACACTTCAAACTTCTTTAGTCAAGCGCAGTTAGCCGATATATTGGCAATTCTACCGAATGTCTCCAACTATAGAAATTCTAATAATTTTCTTACTAATTTTCGCCAACGGTCTATTTGTCATGTCCGAGTTGGCGGTTGTTTCATCACGCAAGGTGCGCTTGCAACAGCTTGCGGAGCGAGGTGATCTTAAAGCCCGTGCTGCTTTAGAACTAGCATCTTCCCCAAATCAGTTTTTAGCGATCGTCCAAGTGGTGATCACACTCTTGAGTATTTTATCTGGTGCTTATGGTGAAGAGACGATTGCTAAGAGAATAATACCTATCTTAGATTTTATCGCTTTTCCCAACCAGTATAGGGAACAGCTCGCGAAGGGTTTAGCAATTTTAATTATTACTTATCTGACACTGATAATTGGCGAATTAGTACCTAAGCGGCTGGCATTAAACCACCCAGAACCAATTGCCAGTGTAGTTGCTCTACCCATGCAATTATTAGCCAGAATTGGCTCACCTATAGTTTATTTATTAGGTGCTTCTACGGATACAGTTTTGCGGATATTGGGTGTCAGACCATCTACAGAGCCACAAGTTACAGAGGAAGAAATAAGAGTCTTAATCGAGCAAGGCACAGAGGAAGGAACCTTTGAGGAAGCAGAACAAGATATGGTGGAGCGAATATTTCGCTTAGGCGATCGCCCCGTCAGTTCTTTTATGACACCCCGTCCCGATATTGTCTGGCTGGATTTGGAAGACTCAGCAGAAGAAAACCGCCTAAAAATTGTCGATAGTGCTTATTCCCGATATCCAGTTTGTCAAAGCGGACTTGACAATGTGCTTGGTGTCATTCCCGTCACAGACTTGTTAGCTCGAAGTTTCTCTAATCAAGAACTAGATTTAACTGTGGGATTGCGACAGCCGGTATTTGTGCCAGAAAACACTCATGGTTTGAAAGTTTTGGAGTTATTCAAAGAAACCATAACTCACATAGCGTTGGTAGTTGATGAGTACGGTGTAATTCAGGGATTAGTAACACTCAACGATATTATGAGCGAAATAGTTGGCGATGTTGCTTCTGCTGACGATGATGAAAATCCCCAAGCAGTACAACGCGAGGATGGTTCTTGGTTATTGGATGGCATGTTGCCTGTAGATGAGTTTTTAGAACTTTTCGAGATGGAAGAGTTAAAGTTTGACGAACGCGGTAGCTATCAAACATTAGGTGGTTTTGTGATCACCCATTTAGGACGTATCCCCGCAGCTGCGGATAATTTTCAATGGCAGGGTATGCGTATTGAGGTGATGGATATGGATGGCAACCGTGTTGATAAGGTTTTAGTAGTGCCAACAGGGGATAAATTGGCTGATTCGACAGATAAAAATTAGGGACTGGGGACAAGGGGGACAAGGGGACAAGGAGACAAGGGGACAAGGGGACAAGGGGGACAAGGAGACAAAGGGGACAAGGGAGATAAAAAGAATATAGCGTTTCCTAATCACATGAGTTACATCATAGCCCCCTCCTCGCTTGCGGGGAGGGGGTTGGGGGTGGGGTTCTTGTACCTCACTCAACCGAGAACCGCTATATTTCTTCTTTCTCCCCCTCTCGCCCATTGCCCTATTCTTGAGACAAACGCGTAACCGCTTCCCCTCCCAACATTTGATGCGCTTGTGCAAGGAAGTGGGGAATTTTGTCAGCGTGGGGACTGTGGATAAGACATTGCTGCAAGTTGAGTTTGTCTACTTGGTCTGCTTTGTTGCCGGGAAACCAGTCACCAGCATTACCAAGGAGGTTGTAGCGCATTTTGGCATATTCGAGCATATCATAGGCGATCGCTAAATTCCTCAACCACAAAATCACCGGAATATTTACGTTTCCTGGTGTTTCCTCATGAGTAGGCAAATTGACATTCCAAGTTTTCACCCAATCCTCTCCCAAAGTAGCGATCGCTTCTTCTTCCAAAGCAGCCAAAATCGATGGTAAAATTTCTGATGCATGATCCAGCAATTCTAAAGTCTTCAAATGCTCGTCAAAATTTTCGGGTTTTAACGCTCCCAAACTCAGAGTATGCACCTCTGGATGACTCAAACAAAACAAATCATTAAACACCATCGGACTCAAGGGAGCGCAAAGATTTACTAACTTTTGTGGCGGTTCGTATAACTTTCCCCCTTTATCTGATGGGCTAATAATAAATACGCCCATATCATGGCGATTTGCTGCTTCTATTGCCGCCCAATTATTTTGATTAATATAATACCAATGCAAGTTAACATAATCAAATTGACTAGTATTAATTGCCTCAATAATAATATCTGTTGCTCCATGCGTAGAAAAGCCAATAAATTTAACTTTTCCTTGCGCTTGCAGCTTCCTAACCACATCCAAACAGCCACCGGGACGAATACAATAATCTAACGTTTCCGGATTATTGATCCCGTGTAACCCCAGCAAATCTATATAATCTAGCCGGAGATTTTCCAGCGACTTTTCAATCTTGCCTTCAAACTCTTTGGCATCTGCTTGAGGATTAACTTTAGTTTGAACAATCAACTTTTCGCGGGGAAATTTCGGCAATATTTGTCCCAACTGCATTTCAGAAGTACCATAACCACGAGCAGTTTCAATGTGATTAATGCCAACTTCTAAAGAACGTCGAATCGTAGCTTCGAGATTTTCTTGATTGATACTTGGAATTTCCGACTGCGGAACATCCTGCCATTTATATTGATATCTCATACCACCGCAGGAAAAAACCGGCATTTCTAATTCTGTGCGTCCAAATCGTCTATATAGCATCTGTGAATTTTGAATCTTGGAATTTTCGATACTACCTTCATTACTATGATGACAAAAATCCAGTCAATAAGTATTTATAACCACAGATGCACCCAGATAATTAATCTTAAATTTCAAATTATCAAACTACATGCTTACTACAAAACCTTACTAAGGCTTATAAATAGGACAAACGATGTAGTACGTCAATGGAATTTTTGCGAAATATAAAAAATAACCTCAAAAATCAGAAACATAAATGGTTAGATGTGAAGTCTTTAAAAGCGACACACTTGATCAAAAAGTGGTTGTGTGAATTAACGGCACTCAGCCTTATATCTTTAGCTAAATGCTTACACATCATGTTCAGTCTGTGAAAAAGTTAACTGTTTTTCCAACTTCTATCCCAAAAGTGCATAACTTGATTTTGCTCACACCATTAAAAACATACAAGGAGAAGCAAAGCTATCCCAGTTTAACTGACTTTCAGTAAATTAAGTTATAACTTAATTCACACAAGAAAACTTTTGTCAATGTCTAAGTCCAAATCTTATTAGTAAAACCACAAAATAATTATACGGAGGAACTAATGCAGCAAAATTCAACTACTCAAACAACAAACAACAACCTTGATTTACGCTCCCATAACCTACACAATTCTGTGAACAATGTTATGGGAGCTTTGATTATTATGTTTCCCATTATGCTGTTTGTAGGGGTGAAAGCTTATAAAGGATATCGTGTTGCTGTTTTACGCAAACGAATAGCAACTTTAGAAAAATTATGGCATTTAGATGTCAAAAACAATAAATTTTAAATGAGTTAGTGGTTAGTTGTTAGTGGGGATTTGAAGAGGGAGAAAGGGTAAAGGGAAAAGGGAAATAAAAAGAAGTTTTGTGAATTTTACTTGCCAATGCCCAATGCCCAATGCCCAATGCCCAATGCCCAACACCTAACCAATTACTAAATCTGTCTGACTAAGGGTTGACCATCTTTGACTTCGCCAATTAAAACTAAATCTGCACAGTTGACAAAGATGCCATTTTCTAATACGCCAGGAATGTTATTGAGCGTTTTTTCCAGGTTAACGGGATCGTCAATATTGTCAAATGTAACATCAAGTACCATATTGCCTTGATCGGTGATGACTGGTCCAGCTTTTCTTACACCCATCCGAAGTTCTGGTTTACCACCAAGCTTTTTAATTGCGTTAATAACCGGAGTAATTGCCATCGGTATAACTTCAACAGGCACGGGGAAGCTAGAACCCAATCGCTCAACTAACTTACTACTATCGACAACGACGATAAACTGATTTGCTAAGTAGTCTACTACTTTTTCGCGGGTATGTGCGGCTCCGCCACCTTTAATCAAATTCTTTTGGGGATCAACTTCATCAGCGCCATCAATGGCGATATCGATGTGGTCAATAGCATCTAAAGTGGTGAGAGGGACACCGTACTGCTTTGCCAACACTTCTGATTGAAACGATGTCGGCACACCAACAATATCTTTAAGTTCACCAGACTTGAGGCGATCGCCTAAAAATTGTATTGTATATGCTGTGGTTGACCCTGTACCCAACCCCACAATCGAACCTGATTTTACTAAATTGGCGGCGGCTTTGCCAACTTCTTGCTTCATCAACTTCACCGGGTCTGCTGCTGCGGTCATAACCAAACTCCTCAAAAACTGGCTATAGTCCATCTTAGTGGTCAGCTGCCACTTGCGGATAGAGGGCATGGAGCATTAGACATCTCCAGAGTCATACGTAGAGACGTAGCATTGCTACGTCTATTGGGTTCGGGCAACGCATAATTAATTTATGTAGATGTCTATTGTAATGAGGTGCGATCGTGCCAAAATTAGCCAAGATTATTATCTACCCGATTAAGTCACTCGATGGTGTTGCAGTCAATCAAGCAATAATTCTTCCTGGTGGAGCATTACAGCATGATCGTGAGTTAGCCATCGCTGACGAAAAAGGAAAGATTGTGAATGCTAAACGTACTGCGAAAATACATTTAGTGCGATCGCGATTTGACTTGCAAAATCGAACCGTCTCGCTGCAAGTTATGGGAACCAAAAAACAACTTTTTCAATTGGACGAGGAACAGAAGGGGATAGAAGGTTGGTTAAGTGACTTTTTTGGCTTTAAAGTCAAATTGCAAGAAAATTTGTTTACGGGCTTTCCAGATGACTTAAATGCACCAGGACCTACAGTAGTAAGTACCGCAACTTTAACAGAAGTCGCTTCCTGGTTTCCGGATATTAGTGTAGAGCAAATACGCGATCGCTTTCGTGCAAATCTCGAAATTGACGACGTACCCCCATTTTGGGAAGACCAATTATTTGCCGAAAAAGGTGATATTTTCCCCTTTCACATTGGAGATGTGCTATTTGAAGGTACTTATCCTTGTCAGCGTTGTCCTGTTCCAACACGAGATGCTTTTACTGGGGAAACTTACCCGAACTTTCAGAAAATTTTTGTCGAAAAACGTCAACAAACTTTACCAAAGTGGGCGAATTTATCTCAGTTTAATCACTTTTACCGATTGACTGGGAATACTCAAATACCTGCATCGCAAGCCGGAAAGATTTTAAAAGTCGGTGACGTTGTTCATCGAATTTAAGGCAATATTAACTGCCGATACTCTGCTTGCTTACTCAAACGGCACAGCCAAATTGCGTAACTGGAAAGGCGAAATGTACACTTATGTAGATCCTGTTTAGTCAATTTCTGGTGAAATCTATCCACCTCCTACTTGCGAGTGCGATAATTCCCAAGAGGGACGCGCAGGGGCAGTAGTTAATTAGGGGGGAGAGATGACAATTAAGCGATTAATTTTAATGGTGTTGACGCTGGTTGCGATCGCCATAGCTGGTTTCTCTTTATTTAAGAGTTGGCAAGAGCCTCAATTCCAAAGTCGTCTGGAACTGTATCAAACAAATATTGCATTGCAAGCGACACAATGGGAACCGCCAAAGGATGACAGCAGCAATTTGAAGCCAGTTCGTGAAGCAATACTCGGTGAGAAACCTCTAGAAGCGGCAACAAAGCAGTATCAAGATGTGCGTGAAGCTGCTGAAACTAATTTGGAAAAAACCAAAAACCAATTAGCAAAGCTGGAATCTCAACCGATTACTACTCCCACCATCCCTAAACCGGAAATTCCCCCCGCTACTAACACAAACCGCGAACTACAGCAAAAACAGTTGCAGCAGTCGCAAAATCAACAACAAAAATTTATTGCCGAATTAGACTTGCGACTGGGAATTTTACAAGCACAGCAAGGACAGTCACAAACAGCCATCAAAACTTGGGCACAATTGCCAGAATCAAACATCGATTTGAAATTGAAGGAAACTGCTGCTGTATTGACTGGGTTGTGGAGCGATCCTCCGCGTTTGTTGCCAAATGCTCAACAACTGATTCAAGAAAATTTAGAAGGTTGGTTTAGTTCTACAGCTCTCACCCAGCTTTATCAACTCCAGCAACGACAAGAAGCACTTTCAAGCCTCGAAGTTGCAAAACAAGCGTCGGCTTATCAAGCTTTGGTGAAATTAGCAATCATCGGCACAATCCCCACTCTAACAGTTTTGATCGGTATGGGACTGCTGATTTTTTTAATTGGTCAGCGTTTGATCAAGGGAAAAACCGCTTTATTAGCTGAAAATGGCGATCGCATTTGGACAACACCTTGGGATGTGGAAACAATTTTGCAAGTCTTAGTTGTCGGCTTTTTCTTGTTCGGACAACTTGTAGTGCCTATTTTGTTATCACTGCTCCCGATTTCGCGTCCTGTAGATAATGTCAAAATTCAAGCTTTCTATGTCTTAGTTACTTACTTGCTGCTATCATCGGGTGCGTTATCAGTGCTGTATTTTTCGCTTAAGCCCTTTTTGCCGCTAGAGTCGGATTGGTTTCGCTTTCGAGTGCTAGACAAGTGGTTTTTATGGGGATTCGGTGGTTATTGTGTAGCTTTTCCCATAGTCGTGGTAGTATCTTTGATTAATCAACAATTATGGCAAGGACAAGGTGGCAGTAATCCCTTGCTGCAACTGGCGCTAGAAAGCCAAGATACTACAGCACTCAGCATATTTTTCTTTACAGCAGCGATCGCCGCACCTTTATTTGAAGAAGTTTTATTTCGCGGCTTTTTGTTGCCCTCCCTCACTCGTTACTTTTCTGTGTGGGGAGCAATTTTTATTAGTGCTTTGTTATTTGCGATCGCTCACCTCAGCTTATCGGAGATTCTCCCCCTGTCTGCTTTAGGAGTTGTTTTAGGAGTTGTTTACACGCGATCGCGCAACCTCCTCGCTCCCATGCTCCTCCACAGTCTCTGGAATAGTGGTACATTACTCAGCTTATTTTTACTTGGTAGTAATAAATAGTGATTCTTTTGTACGGTTGACAAAATCTATTATGAATGTAAGCCTATAACCAACCAAATGTAGAGACGCGAAATTTGAGGCAGTGCGTTGCGCGGGTTCCCCGCGTTGAAGCACCTGCCGTCGCGTCTCTACACATCTAGAATTCTCACCAATAATCCTTAACACCAATCGTATTGAAATAAAACCTAGCTTCTCTCTCCTTGCGATCGTAGAGAGATTTAGGGTGAGGTTTTATATTTCATCTGCTCGACCTACTTACAGGTAAGGAAGATTATTCTTCCCACAAAAGAATACTGTTATAAATGCTTTTGTAAAGCGTTTATAACAGCGTTCTACTTATTGTTGCAACAATTTCAGAAAAAAATCCGGAAAAGATAGACTTTACTTGTAGAAAGTCATATAGCAGAGCAGATTTTGACGATTATTGCGATTAATTCTTTGCAAATAAAATTATCTCGCGTCACATGAGCTAAAGCTACTGTCCTGGGATTTTATCTCGCTTCAAAGTTACGAATACTCATTCAGAATAGGAATGGTTTTAAACGATACCTGAAAAACCCTTCTATTTATGATTCCAGCGTTGCTTATGCAATCGTGGCACGCTACGTATCGCAATTTTTAATTACACGAAAATTCCGAACTTTTAGACATCGATAAAAGAGCAACATTAATATGGCAAATCTCAATTCCAGTCAAGCTAACAAACAACTTTTAGCTGGTTACTGTGGCATTATTTTCGGTGGTTTTGGCGTTCATAAGTTTATTCTTGGGTACACTCCAGAAGCCCTAATTATGCTGCTTGTTTCGGCAGTTGGCGGTTATTTCACCTACGGCTTTAGCTTGTTAATTATGCAACTTGTAGGTTTAATTGAAGGCATGATTTATTTGAACAAAAATCATCAAGAGTTTATTAATACTTACTTTCGCAATAAGCAGGGCTGGTTCTAGAAATTATTGGTTTCAAATTAGATAGATAGTGCTAGTGGGTAGATAATGCCAGGTCAATTTACAAAGGCTTATACATATTTATCTTAGGCAAAATTTTTCAAAGTTCTGATTTTAGTAAATCTACGGATACGAGGTGATAATTCCAACGTTAATATCGATGCATTATCTTTAATGTAGGAGTTGCATCCGAATGGCAAATATTAACGAAACTGATGCTAGCAAAAAAGTTTCCGCTGGCATCTGCGCTATCCTTCTAGGTGCTCTTGGCGTTCATAAATTTATTCTTGGTTACAACACCGAAGGCATTATTATGCTGCTTAGTACTCTGTTAACCTGTGGCTTGGGTGGGGCAGTTATGGGTGTAATCGGCTTGGTAGAGGGAATCATGTACTTAAGCAAGTCTGATGAAGAATTTATCAGCACTTACATCGTCAATAAAAAGGGGTGGCTCTAAGAAGTTGTGATTTTTGAGTACGCTGGTGTTTGAATTAACTTTTTATCCTCTGTCATACCACGGTAAATTGATGCGTTGCAGCATATTCGGATTTTCTTGTGCTCCGCTAATTGGTACGTATTTCTACAACCAAGGTTATAAAATACCTTTCTTAGTGTGCCCAGTGCGACACTGGACTGGTATTCCTTGTCCTACTTGTGGTATGACTCGCTCTTTTATGGCGATCGCACGAGGAAATTTGACCGAAGCTGTGACACAACATTTGTTCGGACCAATTTTATTTGCTGGTTTTTTACTCGCAACAGTTCACATTGCTTTAGAGCTATTAATCAGACACCGCATCACAGTATTTTATTGTCGATTACTAAAATTGAGAAAGTTACAAGTGCTAGGTTTATTTGTAGTGTTAAGCTACCATGCCCTTCGCCTATATGACTCATCACAGACTGGGGAGTTATATGTAAATTTTATTAACTCACCTTTGGGTCAACTACTGCCTTAACGTAGTAACGGCTTAAGCCGTTAAAATCCTAAACGACGAGCGGTAAACCGCTCACTACCTTTGTTTATGCTTAAAAATAAAAAGCTCATCTTGCTAATTTTCTTGCTGTTTGGCTTCGGTTATTTCAGCGCTATGTCTAATTTAGAAATTAACTCTTTTTTGAAAAGCCAAGTTGCCTTGATGCCATTACAAGCGATCGCTCTCCTCTACATTACTTACCGGCGCTGGAGTCAGACCTTAGACAAAGCTGATTCTTACAAAAGTTAATCATTTTGCTTTCAGTGTTCTGGATTTCGCCTACCCTCAAAATAGAGGCGCTTTTATTTGGCGTTGAACTACAGTAAGCAAATCCCACACTTTCCATGCAACTTGTCCCAAAAACTCAACTCCCAGCAGAACCAACCCTGACAACAGAGAAAATCACCTTAGATGTTGCGGGGATGAAGTGTGCTGGATGTGTGAAAGCGGTAGAACGGCAGTTAATTGAACATCCAGGAGTCAAAAGTGCCTGTGTGAATCTGGCAACAGAAGTAGCAGTTGTAGAGTCTGAAGTTGGTGCGGTAGATAGACTGGCACTAGCGAAACGATTGACTGATGCTGGATTTCCAACTCAACCCAGGCAAGCTGGTAATAAGCAAGATGACGAAAATCCCGCGAAACGACAACGCCAAGAAATGCGTTCTTCGCTTAGGCAATTAGCGATCGCCACAACATTGCTCATCTTATCAGGAATTGGGCATTTTGGTCATATGACTGGCTCAATGCAGCCGCTAGATAACATCTGGCTTCACTGCGGACTAGCAACAGTGTCATTACTAATTCCCGGACGCCCGATTTTAGTAGATGGTTGGCGGGGTTGGCGGCGAAATGCACCCAATATGAACACTTTAGTGGGATTGGGAACTCTCACGGCTTACACTGCGAGTTTAGTAGCCCTGCTGTTCCCCCAAATGGGTTGGGATTGCTTCTTTGACGAACCGGTGATGATGATCGGCTTTATTTTGTTGGGGCGAACATTAGAAAGATATGCTAGAGGTCGTGCTGCGGCTGCATTTAGGAAATTGCTGGCACTCCAGCCCCAAATAGCGCGATTAATTGCCAATCCAGAAAAAGCCGGTGCGAACTCGCCTGCTGTGGAAATTCCCGCAGAGCAAGTGCGTGTGGGAGAATGGTTGCAAGTACTGCCCGGTGATAAAATGCCCGTTGATGGCAAAGTGATGGTTGGGCAAACAACGGTAGATGAGTCGATGCTGACTGGGGAAGCTGTACCAGTGATTAAGCAAGTGGGAGATGTGGTGACAGCCGGAACTCTAAATCAGTCAGGTGCGATCGCTATTCAAGCTACACGTACTGGAAATGATACAACTTTAGCTCAAATTGTCGCTTTGGTAGAAGACGCCCAAACTCGTAAAGCCCCAGTACAAAAATTAGCAGATACAGTCGCTGGTTATTTTACCTACGGTGTGTTGACAGCCGCTGTGCTTACTTTCGGATTTTGGTACCTTTTCGGTACACATATTTGGCAAAATGTCAATATGGATATGTTTCACCACGGGCAAAGTTATCCGGCTCCAGCGATGTCCGGGCTATTGTTGAGTTTAAAGTTAGCGATCGCTGTGATGGTGGTCGCTTGTCCTTGTGCTTTGGGACTTGCCACACCCACAGCGATTCTCGTAGGCACTGGCATCGGTGCCGAACGAGGTTTGTTAATCAAAGGTGGCGACGTTTTAGAACGAGTACATCAGCTAGATACGATAGTTTTTGATAAAACAGGCACTCTCACTACTGGTAATCCTACTGTAACCGATTGCCTTGTAATTAAAGTGGAGGAAGATAAAAAAGTAATTTCTTCCCCCTACTCTTGTAGAGACGCGATTAATCGCGTCTCTACTTATTCCCTAATACAGCTAGCAGCAGCAGTAGAAAGCGGTACTTGCCATCCCTTAGCAAAAGCGATTCAGCAAGAAGCGCAGCAGCAACAATTATCAATCCCAGATGCTAAAGACTTTTATACCGAACCTGGACTTGGCGTATCTGCTGTAGTAGAAGGTACAAGCGTGATTTTAGGTAATAGCGACTGGTTAAGTTGGCAGGGAATTTCTATTAGTGAAACTGCAAGCCAGATGGCGGAGGAATTGGCAGCAAATGGTAAAACAGTCGTTTACGTTGCCCTAGAAGGGATTTTAAGCGGGTTAATCGCCGTTCAAGATACTCTCAGACCAGACGCTAAAGCAGCGGTTGACAAGTTACGCTTGATGGGTTTGCGGGTAATGCTGCTAAGTGGCGATCGATTAGAAGCAGCTAGTGCTATAGCCAAGCAATTAGGACTAGATAGCGAGAATGTAATGGCAGGTGTCCCCCCCAGCAAAAAGGCAGCTGCGATCGAAGCTTTGCAGAAAGGGGACAAGGGAACTAGGGACTGGGGACTGAGAAAACTTATTCCCAATCACCAATCCCCACTCCCTACTCCCCACTCCCTAGTGGCAATGGTCGGGGATGGTATAAATGATGCCCCGGCGTTATCCCAAGCCGATGTGGGAATTGCTTTACATTCTGGAACCGATGTGGCAATGGAAACTGCGGAAATTGTATTGATGCGCGATCGCTTAACCGACGTTGTAGAATCTATTCAGCTTAGTCGTGCTACCTTCAACAAAATCCGTCAAAACTTATTTTGGGCTTTTGCATACAATACATTGGGCATTCCCTTAGCCGCTGGTGTGTTGTTCCCTAGTTTCGGTTTTGTCCTAAGTCCATCTGGTGCTGCTGCTTTAATGGCATTTAGTTCTGTTAGCGTCGTTACCAATTCATTATTATTACGTCGAGCAAGCCTATCGTCCGTAGAATCCTCCTATAGAGGTAAAATTTTTCAGCACAGGTCTTGATTTTGCCCATCTCAGGTTAAACTAAGTCGTTAGTCAAGTTATGGGTGCATCTCACAAAGCCTGTTGACACTCTTAAAAGAGCAACAGCAGACAAAAAGTAGAACAATTTGTTCTTTCATATTGCAAGTCAATATGCAATTGAACTGCAAACCCGAATTAGTACTACAGACTTTGAGTGCGCGAAAATGCCAATAAACCACACTAAACAACTTTTAATTGATTACATAACCACTTCTAGCAACGATTTGTCAATGGCAGCAGAAACTAATGAAAGTCATCTACTAATTATTGAAGACGATCAAGGACGTAAAGAATTTACGCTCGATCGCTCTTTGTATTCTATTGGTAGACGCGACAGCGATATTACTTTAGTATCGCAGTTTGTCTCACGCCGTCATGCCACATTAGTTAGACTGGCACGAGACGATAAAAACCATAGTTATTATTATCGGATTGTTGATGGTGACGCCAAAGGCAAACCCAGTGCCAATGGTTTAATGATCAACGGTCGTAGAATATCGGCACACGATCTGAAAAATGAAGACGAGATTGTTTTTGGTCCTCAGGTACGTGCTATTTATTATTTGTTAAGAGATACTGCACGACCCTTAATACAGACAGATGCAACAGAATATGATATCACACTCATAAACCCCGGCATGGCTGAAGATATAGACGAGGATATTGAAGATTGAAAACCTGCCAAGATAGGTATGTTTTTCATATCATCTTCCGTCTTTTTTTGCAAGGAGCGTGTTGCTGCCATCTAGCTTGATATTCTTGCTAACCACAGCAAACTCCTTGCTTATTATGTGCCATTGGCTACCCTGCAATGCTTTCAATCAAATGCCAATGTCGGTTATGTTCGATCGCCTGCTTGAGATATTCAAACATTTGCCGACAGTGATTATCAAGTTGAAGAGGCAACTCCTCATTTTTAATCACAATACTCATCCGGGTTTCTGTTTCAGTAGCTGTTGATTTATCAATCAAAACTTCCACACTCACTAGCTTAGAAAAGGAAACACGACCAGGAATTTCGCGAGCCATAATGTAATCGGGTGTATAGTATTGAACATCAAACTCACAGTCTTGCAGAAGTTCTACAAGCAACGGTTGGAGATGTTCAATAGTCACAGAAACAATAAATGAACACGTATAGCGAGCCATAATAGCCCCAAGCTTTGCAACACTCCGTCCATCCTATAATATCGAAGTACGTAAAAGGCAAGTAGTTATAGATTCATAATTAAACAGGGGACTGGGGACTGGTTGTACTAGGGATTAGGGATTAGGGACTGGGGACTGGGGACTGGGGACTGGGGACTGGGGAAGAAATAAGCAAAGCGTCCCCAGTCCTTTTTTGCTAAAAGAAGCTGAAATTTGATAAAAAACTTTAAAATGGTAAGTTGGACAGAGGTGCAAATTGAAAGTAGCAATTACCGGAGCAACAGGATTTGTCGGCAGTCGTTTGGTAGAACGACTTCAGTCTGAAGGTCAAACAGTGGTGGTGTTAACTCGCAACACCACCTTTGCCCTAAAAGTTTTTCCATCTGAGGCTTTCCCGAATGTAGAAATTATTGCTTATACACCAACTGCCTCTGGTTCTTGGCAAGATACCTTATCAGGTTGTGATGCTGTAGTCAATCTTGCTGGAGAACCTATCGGTGAGGGACGTTGGACACCAGAACGCAAGCAAGAAATCCTCAATAGTCGGCAACTCAGTACGCAAAAAATTGTCGAAGCGATCCAGAGTGCTAACCCCAAACCATCTGTGTTAGTCAACGCTTCGGCTATTGGCTATTATGGCACCAGTGAAACCGCTACCTTTGACGAAGCAAGCCCTTCTGGTAACGATTTTCTCGCTCAAGTCTGCCAAGCTTGGGAAACTGAAGCGAAAAAGGTAGAAGCATTTGGTGTGCGGTTAGTAATTTTGCGTTTCGGTATTGTTTTGGGAAACGGTGGTGCTTTAGGTAAAATGATTACCCCTTTCAAACTCTTCGCGGGTGGTCCCATTGGCAGTGGTAAGCAGTGGTTCTCGTGGATTCACTTAGATGATATTGTGAATTTAATACTCCAAGCTATAACAAAACCAGAAATGCAAGGCGTATATAATGCCACTGCTCCTAACCCTGTCCGCGTGTCAGAATTATCTCAAACTATGGGGCAAGTAATGAATCGTCCTTCTTGGCTACCTGTCCCTAATTTTGCAATTGAAGCTCTTTTGGGTGATGGAGCAATTGTAGTTCTCGAAGGTCAACAAGTCCAGCCCAAACGCACCTTAGAAACAGGTTTTGAGTATTTGTATGCTAACTTAAAACCTGCCCTAGCACAAATCCTCAAATAAAGTTACTTCTTAATTCGTAGTGAGCGGTTTACCGCTCATAATTACCCTAAACCAGCAAAAATAACGGTTTGGGTGTGTTATGGACATTCGTCATAACAAACCTTACATTTTATATTTTTTGTGGTCATATCATGACAGGTTTATTACATATAATAATGAGACGTAGCATTGCTACGTCTCTACAAAGATTTCGGATTTTTTTTATTAATGCCAATTAAACGGACATAATAATAGTTGCGCCTTCGCTTAACTACTGACTGGAGGGGAATTTCTTAGAAACCCAACTGATAATACCGCTAAGAATAGCACCACCCATGACAATGCCGATCGCCGGATTAAATACTGGTTGCCAAAGTTGATGCCATAAATCTAAACCCAGATTTACTCCAGCAGCATCACCAATCGCAGCGATCACCAACCACCCAAAACCTAAAAAAACTAAAAATACATCCGCCACTAAAATTAAGTTTAACCACTTTAACAACTTATCTTTCATATATCGACTAGGGAGTGGGGCATAGGGCATAGGGCATAGGGCATTGGGCATTGGGCATTGGGCATTGGGCATTGGGCATTGGGCATTGGGCATGGGGCATTGGGCATTGGGCATTGGGCATTGGGCATGGGGCATGGAAAGTGGAAAGTAATAATTTTTGACAACTAACCACTAACCACTAACCACTAACAACTAACGACTAACCACCATCAATTACTCTGGAAACAGCCAGCTTTTGACTTTTAGCAAACTTTGCCAATCTGGTTTTCTACTTAAACCGTCTTCAATGCTGCTTTTGATATCATCCCGCCATTCCGGGTTAACAAATATTAATTGTTGGACAAAATCAATATGTTGCCTTAACCCTTTTTCACCTTTTTCCAGCATCGCTAGAGCGAGATTAATTCTTGCCTGAGCGTCTTGTGGATTTAATTTTACTGCCTTTTGCGCGGCTTTCTGAGCGGAGTTGGGTTTATTATCTAGCAGATACAACCACGCTAAACAAGTCCAAGCGGAACTACTTTTAGGAGCGCGATCGCATACTTCTTGAAACACAGGGATTAATTCATCCACTGATTCTCCAGCTTTATACCGTTCTAAACCTGTATCAAACAGGGATTCAACTGTTTGAGTCATAAATTATTAATAGTTAAGAGTCAATAGTCAACGGTCAATAGTCAATAGTCAAGGGTCAAGAGTCAACGGTCAACGGTCAACGGTCAACGGTTAAGGGTCAACGGTCAAAAACCTTTCAACTATTGACTATTGACTATTGATTATTGACTCTTGACTCTTGACTAAACACCAAAAGACTTACCGCAACCGCAGGTTTGATTGGCATTGGGGTTAGTAAATTGGAAACCACCGCCGATCATGGCATCGCTATAATCAAGCATTAAGCCATAAAGATATAATAAGCTTTTGCGATCGCAAACAATTTTAAAGCCATCATAATCAAACATTTCATCTTGGGGGGTGATTTTACTGGCATCTTCAAAATCCATCATGTAAGACATGCCAGAACAGCCACCTTGACGCACTCCTACCCGCAGGCAGAGGTCTGTACCTTGACTATCTTGCAACCTTTTCACTTGTCGCAATGCGGCTTCACTCAGTTGAATTCCCCGTTGAGATACTTGTGCTTGTGTCATCTGTTCAACTCCTTTATATGGTATAACCAGAACTTTGTCTGGGCAAGTCTGTAAGTTGAAACCCCAAGCTCTCACGCCGAGGTCATAACCTTGCTATTTTTGTATTTATTCTAGCGGCATTGATGTCCCAGAGTACCAAATTGTAAATACTCCTTCAAAAGCCGCAAAAAGCAGCCAAAGATTTTTATTCTAGAATTGAGAGACTCGGTGTTTGTATTTCGGTGTTTTTTATTCTTCGTGGTGGTAGCCAGCAGCCCAACCCCTCTTGAGGTGCAGCGAATGTTAATTAATTTGAGTGTTAACGCTCGCCATTTTCCTTAAGTTTACTTGCACATTGCTTGTTTTGACCTTCTTTACTTTATGACAAGTTTTAATCGCTCTACCAGTCGTCGTTTGCAGAAATTAATTCAAATTCCTTCTGTATGGGAGGGCGATCGCCGTCCGATGTCATCACCAAGTAGAGATGACTCGGAGGGAAAAGGAGAATGCATACTTTGGGTGGATGGCTCCCAAGGAATTGTGCGTGGGATGGATGTTGTCGATCCCGATACTGGTCCAGAGGCGATCGTTCGCACTCTCATGCGAGCAATGGAGCATCCCCACAGTCCGGCTAAACCAGCTCGTCCCCAAAGAATAGTTGTTAGGGATCGCGAGATCCAATTTTACCTGCGCGGGGTACTGCAAGATTTGGATATTGCCATTGATTACGTACCCGAATTGCATTTAATTGATGAACTGTTTCGCGGATTTGCGGAAATTATTGATAGTCAAGTCCCCGAATTACCTCCACAGTATGCGTCAACCCTCCGCGATCAAGCATTGGCAATATGGAGAATTGCTCCTTGGGAATTTTTAGAAGAACAACAAATCTTATCAATAGAAATTAATAAGTGGGATGTTGGTACGCTTTATGCCTCAGTGATGGGAATGCTGGGCATGGAGTATGGAATTTTATTTTATCGCTCAGAAGATTCTCTCAAGCGATTTCGCGCCACCGTTTTAAGAGATGATGAATCGCAAGAGCGTTTAGAAGAAGCTTTTCTCAAACAAGATTGTCTGTTTCTCACCTTTGAGCGTAGCAACGCCATTGATGAGGATGAAGATGAGGATGAGGATGAGGATGAGGATGATGTTGACGATCTTGCAGATTTGCCCTTATCGGAAATTGACCCTACATTCGGCAATATTCACCCTTTAGAAGGACTGCGGTCTGTTTTGTATGAGGAAGAAGCGATCGTAGTCTTGGTGGCTCTAGAAAGCTTCTCTCGCTTTATCCGCGATCATCGGCACCAGCTTCAAGAAGAAACTTTCCTTTCCCTAAGCCGTCGCTATCGCATTACAGTGCCATCGGATGAATTAATTAAATCAGTAAATATCAACGTTTCTACGATGCCGCAGTTAGCAGCTGAATTAGAGGAAATGGCAGGCTTTAATAGCCAAGAGGAGGGGGATTTTGGCAACCCGATGTTGCGTTCATTGCGAGATGATTTGATACCGGAAGATTCTTTTCTCAGTTTGGGTGTGGTGTCTTGGGAAATGTTGGAGTATTTACGCAACGGTGTAACATATCATCAAGCAGGGGAAATTCAACAAGTAGGTGATGGATTGCCTGTGGTTTTAATTCAAACTTCTCGTCCTAAGGCGAAGATTGTAATTGAAAGTATTGAAACTGCTGGGGAACTCAAAGCAATTTGTTTTAATCCCGGTGCCGATCCTTTTGATGGCGATCGCTATGATTTGGGTTTATTACAAACTAATAACGGCGAATTATTTCTGTTTGGTGAGTTTTTGGATGATGACCCGATTCATGTAGAAGCACGTAAAAAATGGAATCAACGGTGTAAAAATACTCAGGGCTTTTGTGGCTTGATTATTGCCAAAGGACTGACAGGAGCTTCTCGCGGAAATCCGCAGTTGCGAGATATGATGGCTTTATTTGAAGCGCGATCGCTTTCCCCGAAAGAGTTAGGTATTGGCACTCTCCAACTGATGCCCCAACTTCAAATTGAATGATGTTCTATACAATAACCATTGAAAACCTCACCCCGATAAAGCTTCGCTTTATCGGGGTGAGGTCATAGCCTGTACCTTAGAAAACCCAAAATCGCTATATTAATTCTTTGTTTTTGTCGAATGGGAAACAGTTTCTCTTTCGACTACAGCTGTATCTGTTTGCAGTTGATGCCGTCGATTAGGATTAGTAAAACGCTCGGTTGTGATTTTAATCACGATGTACAAAATTGGAACCACAAACAAACTTAGAAAAGTAGCAATCAACATACCGCCAAACACGGCTGTTCCTAAAGATTGACGACTTCCCGCACCTGCACCTGTGGCAGTAGTCAAGGGAAAAATCCCCAACAAAGTAGAAAATCCCGTCATCAAAATTGGACGCAACCGCTCTTGAGAAGCTTCAATTGTCGCTTTCGTAATCGACATACCTTGTTCTCGCAATTGGTTGGCAAATTCCACAATCAAAATAGCATTTTTACTAGCCAAACCAATCAACATTACTAGACCAATTTGACAGTAAACATCATTAGAAAAACCGCGCATTGATTGAGCGATAAGTGCGCCAAAAATCGCCAATGGAACCGAAAGCAGAATAATGATTGGGTCAATATAGTTTTCATATTGAGCCGCTAGAACTAAAAAGACAAAGACAAGTCCTAAACCAAAGATAATCGGTGCTAAATTACCAGATTCGATTTCTTCTAAAGCAGTTCCTGACCATTCATAGCCATAACTTGCTGGTAAAACTTCTTTAGATAACTGTTCCATTTTGTTAATAGCATCTCCAGAACTAAAACCGGGAGCAGGAGCACCGTTAATTTCAATTGATCGGAACAAATTGTAATGATTAATTGTTTGCGCTCCCACAGTCGGAGTAACTTTAACTAAGTTACCTAAAGAAATCATTTCATTTTTTTGAGAACGAACATACAGTTGTTCGATATCTTTTGGATTAGAGCGAAATTGTTGGTCGGCTTGGACATACACTCGGTAATTGCGCCGTTGGAGATTGAAATCATTTACGTATTGTGACCCCAAAGCAGTTTGCAAGGTGCTGAAAATATCATCTATAGAGACCTGCAATGTTTTAGCTTTGTTGCGGTCTACTTCAACTAGCAATTGTGGTGTGTTGGCGGCAAAAGTACTAAATACAGCTTGTAATCCTTGTGTCTGATTGGCGCGACCGAGTAACTGTCCCATTGATTTAACTAAATCTTGTAACTCAGTGTTACCTCTGCGGTCTTGAAGTTGATATGCAAAGCCGCCAAAGTTACCCAAACCTTGAATAGCAGGTGGATTCACAGGCAAAATTCGCGCTTCTGGAATTGTGGATAATTTCCCACGCAACTTACCCAAAATTCCCTGGACTGATTGATCGGGTTTCGAGCGCTCGTCCCAAGGTTTTAAAGTTGTAAATATGATGCCACTATTGGCAGTGCTACCGCTAAAACCAAAGCCTCCCACAGCAAAAGTTCCTAGAACTTCAGGAAGTGGTAAAATTTCTTTTTCTACCTTTGCCATGACTTCGCTGGTGTATTGCAGCGAAACTCCTTGAGGTCCTTGGATAATTGTCAGGAAATAGCCTTGGTCTTCTTCAGGTAGAAAGGCTGTAGGTACTGTTGTGTAAAGCCAAGCAGTCATCCCTAAGGAGACGATAAACAGCCCAATAACGATGCTTTTAATGCCTGTTAAAAAGGTAAGCGATCGCTTGTAACCCCGCGTTACCCAGTCTAAAAAGCGATTAATTTGGTTAAAAATCCAACCAAGCCAGCCGGAAGCTTGTTGACCTGGACGCAGTAACAATGCACACAAAGAAGGTGTCAGCGTCAAAGCCAGAAATGTGGAAATTAAAATCGAAAAGGCGATCGTTACCGCAAATTGCCGATAAAGCGCTCCGGTTGTTCCCGGAAAAAACGCCACCGGCACAAACACCGCCATCAATACTAGTGAAGTAGCAATAACTGCTCCAAAAAGTTCAGCCATTGATTCACTGGCAGCTTGGCGGGGGTTAATTCCTTTATCTTGAATAAAGCGGCTGATTTGCTCAACCACAACGATCGCATCGTCTACTACCATCCCCGATCCTAAAGTCAAACCAAACAAAGTCAAACTGTTAATCGAAAAGTTAAAAGCTCTGAGGAAAATAAATGGCCCAATCAAAGCTAGAGGAATCGTCAGCGTTGGAATTAAAGTAGTGCGCCAGTCCTGCAAAAAAACAAAAATAACAATAATAACCAGCACTACCGCTTCAATCAAAGTCTTGACAACTTCTGCCAAAGACTCTTCCACAAATGATGTCGTGTCAAAACCTATCTGATATTTCAACCCAGGCGGAAAACTAACAGCCAATCGTTTCATTTCTGCTTTCACGCCTTTAGCAACATCCAAGGCATTACTACCAGGAACCTGATAAATACCTAAGCCAACAGCATCTTTGCCGCGAAATCGCAAAAATGTGTTATAATTTTCTGCTCCTAATTCTGCCCTACCGACGTCTTTGAGCTTGACTAAAGTGCCATCATCCTCAGTTTTCAAGACAAGTTCTTGAAATTCAGAGGTATCTGTCAATCTGCTGGTAGCACGCACGTCAATTTGATACTCTTGTCCCTTTGGGGCTGGTTCTTGTCCAATTCTCCCAGCACCGACTTGCAAGTTTTGTTCAGAGAGCGCGTTGATGACATCCTGAGTCGTTAGCCCCCGACTAGCAAGTTGATTTGGGTTTAACCACAATCGCATTGCGTAGCGACGTTCGCCAAAAATTCGCACTTCACCAACGCCTTTGACTCTTTTTATGGCGTCTGACACATAAAGGTCAGCATAATTGCTTAAAAAGATATTGTCGTACTCATTGTTATCGGTATATAAACCAAATGCTAAGAGAACGTTGCTAGATTGCTTTGATACTCTAACTCCCGTGCGCTGTACGTTATCTGGTAGTTGCGGTTGGGCGACAGAAACACGATTTTGAACATCGACAGCAGCAATATCTTTATCCCGTGATGCTTCAAAGGTGGCTGTAATTGTACTGGTGCCATCATTACTGCTGCTGGAAGTCATATATCTTAGACCCTCAACGCCGTTGATTTGCCTTTCTAAGATATTTGTTACGCCACTTTCGACGACTTCCGCACTGGCTCCACTATAGTTGGCGGTAACGCTGATTTGGTTAGGACTAATTTCTGGAAAACGAGCGATCGGCAGTGTCGGAATACTAATTAATCCCAACAAAAGGATAACGATAGCGCAGACCGTAGCAAAGACTGGTCGCTTAATAAAAAAATCAACAAACATTGTTTTGTAATATTAGGAATTGGGCAAAGGAGGGCATGGGGGAGCCAGTGCCGTGCGGTGAGTCCACTCGGCGGTTGCCTGTACCGTCCCGTCGAAGTGGCGTTAGCGCAGCGGTAGCGACGCAGGAGCGTCACCCGTTCGCGGAGCGTCTCCGAAGGAGAAGGGAGGTCCCCTCGGTTGTTCGCGTAGCGTCTCCGACAGGAGAGGCATCTGGCGTCATTGGGCATCTGGCGTCATTGGGCATTGGGAATTACTCGCTAATTGCGAAGTAAGCGGGCGTAATTAAACATAAAATGTACTCCTTGTTCGTAGTGAGCGGTTTACCTAATTCCGAGAGAAGGCTCCCGCCATAATCTTTGATTTGGCGGTGAGATGAATCGAGGGTTAAAACCGCCACGTTCTTCGACCGATGCAAAGCGGGGGAGCAGAACAGTGGCGGTTTTAACAATCTCTGTGCTATGATTACGCTATAAATTTGAGCGTAAGAATGCTGGTATTCGAGGCAAAACTGCAAGGAACGAACGAGCAGTATGGAAAGCTGGATGAAGCTATCCGTACTGCTCGTTTTGTCCGCAACAGTTGCCTCAGATATTGGATGGACAATAAAGACATTGATAAGTACGATTTGAGCGCATATTGTGCAGTACTTGCGTCTGAGTTCAAGTTTGCCAAGAACCTCAATTCTATGGCTCGTCAGGCTAGTGCTGAACGAGCTTGGGCAGCAATATCTCGTTTCTACGACAACTGCAAGAAAGCAAAACCAGGTAAGAAAGGATACCCACGCTTCAAGAAAGAACAGACACACGGCAGTGTTGAATACAAAACCAGTGGCTGGCGACTTTCTCTTGATAGACGGTGCATCACCTTTTCTGATGGGTTTGAGGCGGGAACCTTCAAGATGTGGGGAACCCGCGATTTGCATTTCTATCAGTTGAAGCAGTTTAAACGTGTCCGAGTTGTTCGCCGAGCAGATGGGTACTACGTACAGTTTTGCATTGACCAGGAACGTCTGGAGAAGCGGGAAGCAACTGCTCATAATGTCGGTATTGATGTTGGATTGAACCACTTCTACACTGACTCTGACGGGCTTCAAGTTGCCAATCCCCGTCATCTCCGCAAGTCTGAAAAGTCTTTGAAACGATTGCAACGTCGTTTGTCCAAGACTAAGAAGGGTTCTAAAAACAGATCGAAGTTTAGAAACAAACTTGCTCGCAAGCATCTTAAGGTAAGTCGCCAGCGTAAAGACTTTGCTGTGAAGACGGCAAGGTGCGTAGTGATGTCTAACGACCTCGTGGCGTATGAGGACTTGAAGGTGCGCTCGATGGTGAGGAATAGACATCTCGCCAAATCGATATCTGATGCAGCGTGGACTCAATTCCGGGAATGGGTTGAGTACTTCGGGAAAGTGTTTGGCGTGGTCACGGTTGCCGTTCCACCCCACTACACATCCCAGGATTGTTCCAATTGTGGGAAAGTCGTCAAGAAGTCTTTGAGTACTAGGACGCATACTTGTCATCATTGTGGGCATACCCAAGATAGAGATTGGAACGCTGCACGAAACATACTTGAGAGAGGACTCCGTACCGTGGGGCACACGGGAACGTTAATCGCTTCTGGAGACATCGACCTCTGCGCGGGTGGGGAAACTCCTCCGGGTAAGCCGAGTCGTGGAAAGAGGAAACCCAAGAAGTGATTCTTGGAATCCCCCGCTGTAACGGAGTACCGTTACAGCGGTGGGAGGATGTCAATTATTAGCCATGTTAGGGATTCTGATTGCTGGCTTCTTCAGGCTTGATAGCAGCGCCATCAGTTAAGTTGAGAATGCCGGAAACAATGATTTTTTCACCAGGCTTCAATCCTTCAACAACTTGATAATTATTTCCTTCAATTGCTCCTAGCTTCACGGGTTTTTGTTTAGCTACTAAAGTCGGCATTCCCGCTTTGGGATTTTCCGCCGCTTGAGCCACAAAAACAAAAGTCTCTCCACCTATAGGAGAGACTGCTGTAACTGGAATTAAAATTCCTGGGCGCTGATCCCAGATGACTCTGGTTGGCACTGACTGACGATTGAGCAATGGTCCACCGGCATTGCCAAAAGTCGCTTTAACTAAAACTGTCTGCGAATTTGCACTAGCATTTGGAGAGATAAAGCTTATTCTACCGCCTGCTGTTGGTTTGCCTTGGATATCGAGCATTTGCACTAGTAATCCCAAGCGCAATTGTTTGGCTTGGTTGAGAGGAACGTTTATATTCAGTTCCAGAGAGTCGTTTTTGGTCAGTGTGGTCAGTTCGTCTCCTTTGGCTACATAGTCTCCCACTTTCACCGGGATATCACCAACAACGCCAGTGAAAGGAGCGAGAACTCTTGTATATTGCAGTTGGGCTTGTGCTGCTTGGACTTGTCCTACCCCTTGAGTAACTTGCGATCGCGCTTGGGCAATTTCTTCAGTGCGCGGTCCGTTCTCTAACTGCGTTAAATTTTGTTTTTCTTGTTCAACGGCAGCGCTTAACTGGCTCATATTAGAGCTTCTACTTTTACGAAGTTGCTCTAGCCTTCTTTTAGCCTCTTGCATTCTAGCTTCAGCACTTCTTTGTTCTTGCAGATATCCTTCTAGCTGATCTTGAGAAACCGCACCCTCTGTTCTTAATTGTTGATATCGCTTGCCTCTTGACTGTGCCAAGACAAGATCGGCTTGAGCTGCTTCAATTTGCGCTTGAGCTTGAGCAATTTCTTCTGGTTGCGCTCCGGCTTGGGCATCTGCGAGACGAGCTTGTGCTTGATCTAACCTGGCTCTGGCTTGGGCAATTTCTTCTTTGCGCGTACCCGCTTTTAGCTGGGCAAGACGTGCGTTGGATTGTTCTAGTGTTCCTTTTGCTTGTAGTAGTTGAGCTTCCGCATCGTCGCTTTGCAGGCGAACTATTACTTGCCCATCTCTGACGCGATCGCCTTCTTTCACTAAAATCTGACTTACTCGCCCTTCAATTTCTGGCTTTAATGTTACTGAGCCTCCAGCCTCTAAAAAGCCAATAAATTCTGAAGTTTGTCTTATAGTTGCCGTCTCTACAGTAGCTAGCTTGACAGGAATTGCCGGAGGTTTAGCAGCCGTTGCCCCAACACCTGAGCCTGCATTCTCTCCTCGGTGCAACCAGCGCCAACCAAAACCTACACCTCCAATCATTATAAGCATAATTCCCAATATCACCAGCCAATTTCGCTTTTTACGTGGCTGCAAAAGTTGCTCTTGTGCTATGGACTCTTGTTTAGACTGACGGTCATCATTAACAGCAACCTGTTCTGTTTCTAGGGGTACAGAAGACTCAGATAAATTAGAATGAGGCATCGTTGTTTTCTCTTCTTTTACTTATACTTGGGCAACCTGGTTTTAGCTAAAAAATACGTATTGAAATGATTTTTCTGCCATTTATCTACGTAACTTGGCTGGATGTGTCTTTTATCAATTTGATATTTGGTATATACAAAAAAGTTGGATCAATGCCACTTCATTTTTTGAGAGATAAATTATCTGTATTTATAGGCGTAGTGCTAATACCACGGACAAATAAATCAACGCAAGCATCAATGTAGGATTCACGGCTATAAGTTACTGTCGTTGGGGTTGCAGTGCGACGCAGCATACCCGAAAGCAGCATACCTGTAAACATATCTACTGCTATTTCTGCATCTATCTCTGGACGTACTGTGCCGTTTATTTGATTTTTCCGCAAGTATGCAATTAACTTTTTATCCAGCGATTCTCCAGCATCATGTAATATTTGGCAAGCAGCATGAGGATGTCGTTTAGCTTCTCCAATAAATGTCCGAATTAAACCTTCATGTTCCTCCAACATCTGGTTGAATAATGTTGCATAATGTCTTAAATCGATGAGTAGATCCTGAGTCCATTCCTCCTCATTGGCTAAGGCTTCAGCCTGTAAAGCTATCATTTGCTGGATTACGGCTGCTAGTAGTTGCTCTTTGTTTTGAAAATGGCGAAACAAAGTTACTTCGTTTACTTTTGCTACACGCGCAATCTCACGAGTTGTCGCTCCAGATAAACCTTCATTGGCAAATACCTCAGTAGCTGCTTTAATTAACCGCGCACGAGTTTGGGCTGTCTTCGATCCAAAATTCTCCACAAAACGAATGCAAGTAATTACTTGCTTCTATTATAAGCAGATATAGGTAAACATTTATAAAAATTAGATATTGACAATGGGGAATTTGAAGAGGGGAAAAAGTTAAAGGGAAAAGGGAAAGGGTATGGAAATTAGGACTTACGCAAAGTCGAAAATGTCATACTGAGCGAAACAAAGTCTTAGTCGGTGTAGTGAAACTGGCGACATTAAACCCTTCTCATGCCTCTCACTGATGAGTCGCAACAGAAGTCAAAACGATATTTGGGTACTTCAAAACGATATTTGGGTACTTCAAAACGATATTTGGGTACTTCAACACGATATTTGAGTACTTCAAAACGATATTTGGGTACTTCAAAACGTATTTGGGACTTCAAAACGATATTTGGGTACTTCAAAACGATATTTGGGTACTTCAAAACGATATTTGGGTACTTCAACACGATATTTGGGTACTTCAACACGATGTTTGGGTACTTCAACCGAAAAACTCCATCCACCTTTCATATTTGCGGTGCGTGACGCTGACTGGGAGTTTAGAATTTATTTCGGCGTGTCCATAACTATTTCAGACTTGTGTGTACACTCCCCAGTCCCCAGTCCCCAGTCCCCAGTCCCCAGTCCCCAGTCCCCAGTCCCTAGTCCCCAGTCCCTAGTCCCCAGTCAGAAACACAGCTACAATAAAAGTAGTTAGACTTTATTGAGATTTGTAAATTAGGGATAAGCTTTTGTTATGGCTCCCGCTGTTTTAATTCAAAACCTACAAAAGCGCTACGGTACAGTTGAAGCCGTCAAAGATGTCTCCTTTCAGGTAGAACCAGGAGAAATCTTTGGTTTACTCGGTCCCAACGGAGCCGGGAAAACAACTACTTTGCGTACCTTATGTACTCTTACTACACCAGATGCTGGCAAAATTGAAGTATCTGGGATTTCTGTGTTGGACAATCCGAAAGCTGCCAGACAAAAGCTAGGCTATGTAGCGCAGGAAGTTGCTTTAGATAAAGTGCTGACTGGACGAGAACTGCTACAACTGCAAGCGGCACTTTATCATTTACCGCGCAAGATAATCAAGGAGCGGGTAAATACAATATTAGATTTACTCGGTTTGCAAGAATACGCTGATAAAAAAACAGGAACTTATTCTGGTGGTTTACGCAAGCGTCTAGATTTGGCTGCTGGGTTACTTCATGCACCAGATGTTTTAGTTTTAGATGAACCAACGGTAGGACTTGACATAGATAGCCGTTTTGTGGTATGGGATTTTTTAAGGAAGTTGCGTGCGGCTGGAACAACAGTATTAATTACCAGCCATTATTTAGAAGAAATTGACGCGCTAGCCGATCGCGTGGCAATTATCGATCGCGGTATTGTAATTGCCGCCGGCACACCATCAGAGTTAAAAGATAAATTAGGGGGCGATCGCATTACTTTGCGAATCCGCGAATTTTCGCCACAAGAAGAAGCAGAAGAAGCGAAAAACCTCTTACAATCTTTACCTTTTGTCCAAGAAGTCATCATCAACAGCGCACAGGGTAATTCCCTAAATTTGGTGGTGACACAGCAAAATGATGCTTTAATTACCATCCAACAAAAGCTGAATTCCGCAGGCTTACCCATGTTTGGTATTGCCCAATCTCGCCCTAGTTTAGATGATGTTTACCTCGCTGCCACAGGACGCACATTGATGGATGCAGAATTAGCCGCTGTAGCAAATCGCGATCCGAAGGCAGAAAAGAAACAAAATATGAGGTAGGGAATGGATGGTGGTTAGTTGTTAGTGGTTAGTGGTTAGGAGTAGAGACGCGATTAATCGCGTCTGTTAGTGGTTAGTGGGTAAGAGTAATTTTACATAACCATCAACCATCAACCATCCACTATCAACCATCCACTATCAACCATCCACTATCAACTATCCACTATCAACCATCCACTAACAACCAATATGAGTGTTACTCCTAAATCTGATATAAGTTGGCAACAACTAGCATCGCCGTCAATTAAGGCTGATGCTGCTCCTAATTTTGTCGGTGAATTGGTGCAAGAGACGCTTGCTTTGACTCGTCGCTTGTTTATTCAGTTGCAGCGTCGTCCATCAACGCTAATTGCCGGAATTATTCAGCCGGTGATGTGGTTGGTGCTGTTTGGTGCTTTATTTCAAAATGCACCAAAAGGTATGTTTGGCAATACCACAAATTACGGTCAATTTTTGAGTGCAGGCGTAATTGTTTTTACAGCCTTTGCCGGAGCGCTGAATGCGGGTTTGCCGATCATGTTTGACCGAGAATTCGGCTTTTTGAATCGGTTACTCGTGGCGCCTTTGGCTTCGCGATTTTCGATAGTGTTGGCATCGGCAATCTTTATTATCAGCCAAAGTTTGCTGCAAGCGGCGGTGATTGTAACGGCGGCGGCGTTTTTGGGGGCTGGGCTACCGGATGTAGCTGGATTGAGTGCGATCGCCTTAATTGTCTTTCTCTTGGCTTTGGGTGTGACTGCTATTTCCCTCGGTTTGGCTTTTGCATTACCTGGACATATCGAACTTATTGCGGTAATTTTTGTCACTAACTTACCATTATTGTTCGCTAGCACCGCCTTGGCTCCTTTATCCTTTATGCCTAAATGGTTGCAAGTTGTCGCTACCCTTAATCCTCTGAGTTATGCGATCGAACCAATTCGCTACCTCTATCTTCACAGTCATTGGGGACTAGGTAGTGTAGTCATGCAGGCTCCTTGGGGTGCAGTTACTTTTGGTGAATCCTTGCTGATATTGTTAGGCTTTGCTGTTGTCGCTTTATTGAGCATTCAACCCCAATTGCGCCGAACTCTTGCTTAAGATCAAAGCATAATTGATGTGGAATTATATTAAAGGAGGGGCAAAACTGCATGAAAATCTCATTTTTACCGCTGACCAAACTGGTTCTTCTGACTGTGGCTGGAATTGGCGTTACTTCTTTGCTAATGTCTAAACCCAGCTTGGCTCAAAGTCAAGCTAACGATCCCCAAAAGGTCGATCCACTAAACAGTACCGATCCCTTATCTATCAATAACACTGAACAAAATCCTTTCAGTCTATTTCAGTTGATTCATAACGCTAATTTTGGCAGTGCTAACCCAGACTTTGCCAGAGAACAAAATCAACAGCTGGATACAGCAGCGTTAGATTTTAAAAAAAGACAACAACAGCTAATTCAAGGTCAACAGCAGCCAATCAACTCAAATGTAGGTGTACCGCCGGTGATTAGACCATCTGGAATAACACCCCAGTCGGGTAAGTGATACGATTTCATGCCGCAAGCATAGTAGAGACGTTCCATCGGAACGTCTTTACCAAAGATGTGTATGATTTGTCGGACATAACACATACCAAAAAAGATAAAGTGATACGATTTCATGCCGCAAGCATAGTAGAGACGTTCCATCGGAACGTCTTTACCAAAGATGTGTATGATTTGTCGGACATAACACATACCAAAAAAGATAAAAGGTAAAACTACTTTTACCTTTTACCTTCTTTGATTTTTGGCTACAACCCAAGAGCAGTTAATATATCGCTAGCGTGGGTGGCTGTGCTGACAGCAGTATCAACGTGGGTGATTTTACCGTTAGGGTCAATCACATAGGTGACGCGCTTGGCATAACCGCCGCCATCGACATCGTAAGCTTGGATTAGGCTTTTGTCTTTGTCAGCTAAAAGGGGAAAATTGAGCTTAAATTTTTCGGTAAACGCTTGATGAGAGGCTTCGTCATCAGCGCTGACACCTAAAACGACGACATTTTTACCTTGATAATCAGCTTGAGCATCCCGGAAGCTACAAGCTTGTTTGGTGCAGCCTGGGGTGTCATCTTTGGGGTAAAAATAGAGAACTACCGTCTTACCTGCAAAATCAGATAAAGAAACGGTGTTGCCGTTAGTGTCTTTTGTGGTAAATGCAGGTGCATCCGTACCAACTGCTAGAGGCATACTTGACCTTTCCTATTTGTTGATTGTTGGTGCATCTGAAATTTTACAGTAATTTACAATGATTAAGTGAATAAAACTGTGACGCCTGGAAAATAATTAGTGCGAAAACAGACAAATTCTTTTATCTTCAGTGAAAAACCCAAATACAATATGCCTGCGGTAGATTTGCAAAGCCAGAATAGTTTTCCTTATCCTGCTAGCACAGTAGAACGAGCCGAGCGATCGCTTGTTTGTTCTCCCTTCAATCTGTGTTTATTTGTAGCGATGCGTCATCAAAGTGTACCAGTGGGTGCGATCGCCCTTGATTCTGGTGTTAAAAGTGGCTACACCAAACGCCCTTTGTCAGAATTAACATGTGATAACGCTTTGGATTGGCTAATTCAAGTCGGTATATTGCGACGCGAAGTCGATGGTCAGGGAATTACAGATAGTTTTCGTCTCACTCCCCTTGGTCGGCAAGTCGTAGAAAAACTCCAACAAAACCCAAAACGGTCTGCTTCATGGCGCGATCGGCTTTATAACTCTTCAATTCGCACTTTTAGACTACCTTTCTAGATTTTCAAGATAAAGAGTTAGCATTAGGGAATCAAAGGGAACAATATATACGGAAGTCTCATCCCCCTTTATGAAGTCTTTACTATAGCCATTTAGAAAGGGGGTAAAGGGTAAAGGTTAAAGGTATGGAAATAAAGAGTTCTTTAAATACATGTATCATATTCTTCCCCTTTCCCTTTCCCTTTCCCTTTCCCCCTCTTTTTTCACATTCAGCCCTTGTCTTGAAAAATCAATAATTATTTATGAAATCAATTATGGTAGTGGGGACAACATCCCACGCAGGGAAATCACTGATAACAGCAGCTATTTGTCGCATTTTAGCGCGGCGTGGCTGGCGAGTGGCTCCCTTTAAAGGTCAAAATATGGCTTTAAATTCTTATGTCACCGCTAATGGGGGTGAAATGGGTTACGCGCAAGCGGTGCAAGCTTGGGCTGCGGGAGTCGTTCCTTGGGTGGAAATGAACCCAATTTTACTCAAACCCCAAGGAGATATGACCTCCCAGGTAATTATTAAGGGTAAACCTGTAGGCAAAGTGGGTGCCGCAGAATACTACGAGCAATATTTTGAACTGGGTTGGCGAGCAATTGAAGAATCGCTTCAGCATTTAGGAACAGAGTTTGATATGCTGGTTTGCGAAGGTGCCGGTAGTCCGGCAGAAATTAATCTTAAGCACCGCGACTTGACAAATATGCGGGTAGCGAAACATTTAAATGCAGCCACTCTACTGGTAGTTGATATTGACCGGGGTGGTGCTTTTGCCCATGTTGTGGGAACTTTGGAATTACTAGAACCTGACGAACGCGCTTTAATTCGCGGTGTAGTAATTAACAAGTTTCGGGGACAGCGATCGCTCTTGGAACCAGGAATAAAATGGTTAGAAGAACGTACTGGGATTCCCGTTGTCGGTGTTATTCCTTACATAGAACATCTATTTCCGGCGGAAGACTCCCTCGATCTACTGGATCTTCGGTCTAACAAAACCAGTAACGAGCTTAACATTGCCGTTATTCGCTTACCAAGAATTGCCAACTTTACCGACTTTGACCCCTTAGAATCAGAATCCTCAGTTTCGATAAAATACTTAAACCCTAAGCAAGATTTGGGACATCCAGATGCCGTAATTCTTCCAGGGACAAAAACCACAATTCCTGACTTGCTATTTTTGCAAAAAAGTGGTATGGCAGAAGCAATTCAACATTATGCCGCATCTGGTGGAACAGTTTTGGGTATTTGCGGTGGATATCAAATGCTTGGTCAAATGATAGCCGATCCTGAGGGAATAGAAGGACAAGCTGGCAGATATCAGGGTTTGAATTTATTACCGATTAAAACTGTGATTACGGGACAGAAAATCGCCCGTCAGCGCCAAGTTACCTCGAATTTTCCGCAAATGGGCTTGCCGGTGAATGGTTTTGAAATTCACCAAGGGCGATCGCGCATCGAAATGCCAGCAACAGATTCCAAAGCTTTTCAACCTTTATTTGACGATATTAATTTAGGTTTAGTAGATAGTTGCCAATCAGTTTGGGGTACTTATCTCCACGGCATTTTTGACAATGGTCCCTGGCGTCGCGCTTGGTTAAATCGCCTGCGTCAACAGCGCGGTTTAAAATCTCTACCTACAGGCGTTGCCAACTACCGCGAAGAGCGAGAAAATATTTTAGACTCCCTTGCCACGGAAATAGAACGCCATTTAGACTTAACTCCATTTTTGTCTCAGTAGGGTGGTGTTTTATGAGTGTCCGCGTCCGCTTTTTACCAGATGATGTCACGATTGATGCCGAAGTGGGAGAATCTCTACTCGATGTAGCAGATCGAGCCGGAATATTCATTCCCACTGGTTGTTTGATGGGGTCGTGTCATGCTTGCAGTGTGGAATTAGATGATGGCAATATTATCCGCGCTTGTATTACCTCAGTACCACCAAAAGACGAGGAGTTGACGATTAATTTGTTTAGCGATCCAACTTGGTAATGGTGTTTATCAGAGAATTGACAACAAATTTCTAGAACCAAAGTGGATGTTGCTGAATTAGTACAGATTTTAATTATTCTTCTGCTCGTTGCCACTGGTGTAGCCCTGCTATCCCGTCGGTTGCGAATCCCCTATGTGACGGGTTTAGTGTTAGCGGGTTTACCGATCACTGAGCTATTGTCTCGTCGCATTGGTTTAGATCCAACCCTTGTTTTGAATCTTTTCCTGCCAATTCTCATCTTTGAAGCTGGCATCAATACAGATGTCAGCCGTCTACGAAGCACGTTTAAACCAATTGCTCTCCTGGCTGGTCCAGGGGCTGTGCTTTCCAGTGCTATTATTGCCGTCCTGTTGAAATTTGGGCTGGGATTGACTTGGATACCCGCTTTATTTGTAGGAGTCATTCTGGCAAACACTGATACCGTTTCAATGATTGCCGTCTTTAATGAGATACCAGTACCTTCCCGGCTTTCGACCATTGTTGAAGGAGAAACTTTATTCAACGATGCTGCTGCCCTAGTTTCATTCAACTTGATTTTGCAAGTATATTCCACAGGTTCGCTGACGTTACTAGAGGGAATCCAACAACTGCTATTTATCGCTCTAGGAGGGTGCGTGGTGGGGTTAGTCTTGGGCTACTTGAGCATACCTGTATTTGCCCGTTTAGATGATCCCCTGAGCAGCCTATTACTCACGGTCGCAGTTGCATTAGGAACTTTTCAGGTAGGGCAATTTATAGGTGTATCAGGTGCTGTTGCAGTAGTTGTAGCTGGATTAATTTTCGGTAATTTTGGGATTTCTGGCAATACTTCTGCTTCTAGTCGGATCACTTTGTTGAGTTTCTGGGAATATGCCAGTTTTACCGTCAACACCTTTATTTTTCTGCTGATTGGTGTAGAAATAAACCTGGTAACACTCTGGAGGGCTTTACCTGCTATTCTACTTGCTGTTTTGGCTTATCAAGTAGGGCGAGTTCTTACGGTTTATCCCCTGCTAGCAGGGATTCGTTGGTTTGACCGACCAATTCCGCTACGCTGGCAACATTTACTCTTTTTGGGCAATATCAAAGGTTCACTCTCAATGGCTCTGGCGTTGAGTTTACCTACCACACTACCAGGGCGAGAAGTCCTTATAGCTATAGTCTTCGGCTGTGTGCTGGTGTCGTTAGTAGGACAGGGTTTAAGTTTGCCGTGGGTGGTAAAACGTTTAAAATTAACTAAATTTTCAGAGGTTCAGCAACAAGTTGAAGAATTGCAAGCCCAGCTGATGACGGGTAAAGCAGCACAAGATGAATTAGATAGTTTGCTGAAGTCGGGGGTGTTACCAAAAGCCGTCTATGAAGAGATGCGTTCAGCTTATCAGGTGCGAGTAGCAGGAGCAGAAAAGACACTGCGGGAACTATATAATCGTCGCCCGGATGAGTTGGAAGCCAGAAGTGGCAACAGCAGTAAACTTGATGCCATTCGCCGCCGTTTACTACTGGCAGAAAAAGGAGCGCTCAATGAGGCAATGCGGAAGCGAATTCTCTCAGAAGAAATTGTCAGAGGACGGATACAAACTCTTGATGAACAATTGCTCCGACTTGAGGATGATTGATCGCTTTTTAAGAACCTTGGACAGAAGATGAGCGATCGCTTTGACTTTTGATTACCCTGCCAGGACTAATAAAAGAAATTCCTTGTTGGAAGTCAGTACCAATCATAACTGCTTCAATCACAGGCTCAGAAACTTTTGTTTGGGCTACCCACTCCACAATAAAGTTTGCTCCTAAACCTCCACTGGTGTCGGTTTTATTCACGACAAAATCACAAGAAGCGATCGCACTAAGTTCAATCGGGCGCTCTAAATATTGTTTAACTAACTTACCATTTGAATCGTAGTAGCGTACAGAAGTAATGATGATAGGTTTTGTCAAATCTGTATTACGAATACTCAGCGTAGCCGCTAAATTGAAAATCTTCTCTTGATCCTGCTGATCCTGATGATAGATATGGGAATAGATAGGGACATAGATGGTTTGACCCATTGCTATTTTGAAATTTTCATCTAAAGTTACCACCTTTTGAGATGGAGTTACCCGTTGGGTATTTGATTGTGACTTTGGTGGAACCTTAGACGATGTGCAAGAAACAAGAATAATAACAGCAATTGCTAAATAAAAATTTAGGTACAGCTTCATTAAAATTATTATTTACATCCTTCGATAAAATCAATGACTTGATGTAATGTGCCAGGTTTAGTCACAATCAGCACAGTTGAACCGGGTTCTAGTACTGTACTGCCGTTAGGAATCATCAAATCTTCGTGAGGATGGGGTTGATAGCCAATAATTAGAGAGCCAGTGGGAAATCGCGAATCCTGAGCAATTTCGGCAATGGTACGACCAACTACGTAGCAATTGTTGGGAATGGAGAGTTTCAAAACTTCAATCTGCCCCTGGTCAAAATGCATCATCGATTCTACTTGCGGATACTCAATGGCATTTACCATCGTTGAAACCGCTAGCTCAACAGTACCAATGATATGGTTGGCTCCTGCCAAACGAAATGGTTGAGCAAAATCAGAGTGACGCATCCGAGCCAGAATATGGGGAACACCGTAGTGCTTGCTTAGAGTCACCATTGCCAAGTTCAAAGCATCATTTCGCAGAGCAGCTACTAAAGAGTCGGCTTTACGAATCCCAGCTTCTAACAATACTTCTGTACTCACAGCACTGCCTTCAAAAGCCATCGCTCCTACTTGTTCACGCGCATAACGGCAAGCATTAGGATCAATGTCAATGACGGCAACTGTATGCCCTAGTTCTACCAATTTTTGAGCCAAACTCACCCCTACTAAGCCGGCTCCACCAATTAGCACGTACATGGCTGCTCCTGATGCTCAACTTACTACTTTACTTTACAGGCTAGCAACCAAGTGAAGGTATAGCTTGACTGGCTTTTTTGACATCTTTGAGAGCATCAACCCAATTGTTAAGATTGCTTCTGATTTAATTCGATTTCACATTGAGAGCGTATTCTCTAAACCGCTCTAAATCAGCTTTAATTGTAGATTCTACCGCTCGTCCCAAAAACAAATTATCCATAATTTTGCCAAGGATACCAGGGATAGCATAGGAGATGCTAAGTTTCACAATACTGCTTTCTTTGCGATCGTAAAAGCGAATCGCTCCTTGATTCGGCAAACCGTCAATTGATTCCCATTGAATAATTTGATTGGGAATCATTTTCAAAATCCGGGATTTCCAGCTAAACTGCAAACCACCAGTATTAAGCGTCCAAATAGATAGCTCTGGATTATCTTCAGGAATCTTCACCGACTCAATCCACTTCATCCAGCGCGGCATTTGCTCCAAATCTGACCAGAGGCTCCATACTAACTCTATAGGAGCCTCTACTTCTACTTGCACGCTATGCTCTAGCCAGTCTGCCATTCTTTCTTCTTCCTTGGTGTCCTTGGAGTCTTTGGCGGTTCGTTACTTCTTGACATTCTCTAAAATCACCTTCGCCGCACGCCGCCCGGATATTGTCGCTCCCTCCATGCTATCGATATAATCTTGTTGGGTGTAACTACCCGCTAGGAAAAAGTTAGGTACTGGTGTCTTTTGGTGAGGACGGTAAACATCCATTCCTGGTGATTCCCGATAAAGAGACTGAGCAAGTTTGACTACACTGTACCAAGTCATATTTAGCTCTTGCGACGAGGGAAACAACTCGTGTACTTGTTTGAGGACGTGAGAAGCGATCGCCTCGTTACTTTGTTTAATAAACGGATCTCCCGGTGTCAGCACCAATTGTAACAAAGAACCCTCGCCTTCTCGATAATAATCAGCGGGGCTAGTCAAAGCCAAATCCGCAAAACAAGAAAAGTCAGCATCAGCGGTATACAACAAATTATCGATCCCCGCCGCATGATTTAGCTGTTTGCGCTTCTGGGCATCTTGCAATTCTGTCACCCAACCATCAAACCGCAACTGCACTGTTGCTACTGGCACCGCTTCTAACTTATAAATATTGTCAAATTCTGACCACTTGCGCCACTCTTGGGGTATAATTCTTTGAATTCCGGGGATATCGCAAGCAAAGACGTAGGCATCAGCCGTGATATTTTCTTCTGTCTCACCTTGGGCAACGGTGATACCAGTAACATGAGTTTCTTCCCCAGAAGTAAACTTAATTTCTCGTACTTGCCGACGTGTATAAATTTTGGTTCCTCTTGCTTCTAAATATTCTAGAATCGGCTTGTGCAAATACTCTTGGGGGGAACCTTCTAACATTCGCAGTATTGATGCTTCGGTTCTAACAGCAAATAACTGGAAAATTGTCAACATACAACGAGCAGACATATTTTCGCAATCAATAAAACCCAGCGCATAAGCGATCGGGTTCCACATGCGTTTGATGCTACCATTACTGCCGCCGTGACTGCGGAACCAATCGGCAAAGCTGACTTTATCCAACTTGCGGATATTTCTCATCGCTCCATCAAAGTCTACCAAACCCCGTACTACTGGGCTTGTAGCTAAAGCTAGAGCATTCTGCAATTTATCCAAAACTGAGAGTTGAGAAGTTGTAAAAAATGCTTTAAACCCATTAAATGGCGCACCTGTAAAAAAACGAAAATCCAAGGCACCAGTTTTTCCCCCTTTATTGATAAAGGTGTGGGTGTGTTCTTTGAGGCGTAAGTTGTCAAATGCCCCCACTTTCTTCATCAATTCAAATATCTCATAGTAGCACCCAAAAAAAACATGCAACCCCATTTCAACGTGATTGCCATCGCCATCAACCCAACTACTAACTTTACCACCCACAAAGGGACGGGACTCAAAAATCTGGACTTCACAACCCGCATCAGCTAAATCTACTGCCGTTGCTAGTCCAGCCAGTCCCGCACCTACGATTGCAACACGCATTCCGTCTTTCCTTTTCAGCTTCTTTACAGATTGTAACTGGGTTGGTGCCGGAATTTGCTACTCGTATTTAGTCAAGAGTTAATAGTCAATAGTCAAAAGTCCCCGTTGTCAAGAAAGTCTTCCTTATTCTCAGTTTTTTGCTCCATTGATATCGTCAGAAACTTGTAACCCTCGGATTAATTCTCGTATCACATCAGTTGCTGGTCTACCTGTCTGCTGACAATATTTTTCCAGTTTTTCTGCTTCTTGTGTTGCAAGGTTTACAGTAATACGTTTCACAGCCCACTTTTTATTAGTCATTATCATGCTATTTGCTGAATATTAACATTGTCATTTGAAAAATCTAACTCAGACATGAAAGTGATAAGAATATCAGAGTTATTGTCAGGAAACAAGCGGCGTCACTAAAACAAAAAATGCTGGTTTTGTCACAGGATTCCTTCTTTTCTAATAAAATATAAAAAGGAAAATTTAATTGTTGGTGTTGTGACGGGACACAAAGCGCACATTGGCTGAAAAATGAAATGCAGTCAGTGACAGAATGACTTAACCCATAATGTAAAATTTTAGAGATTAAGTTGAGATATCTTCTGTTAGCTAAATAACGCTTGCCAAAATTCTTCATCAACTTTGTCTGATTTTCTATCCAGATCGAGTTCACCAAACACTTCCAGATAGAACATCTGCCACATAACCTGAAAATATAGCATTAAGGTGGGGTTTGGTAAATATTCAAGTCTTACGTACAACTCACGGAAAAATCAACCACGTCCCTTGCCCGTCTCCCACAGGAGAAGACACGTCCTTGAAGCCTCTCGAAGAGGAAGACACGTCCCTTGTGCGTCTCCCAAAGGAGAAGAAAAGAGAGTTACAAAGGATTTTTGCATAAATTCTAATGTTAAAAGAATCAGCGGCAATTTCTCAAGGATTAATCAAATTGGTTTGATGTTATGTCCCTTGACTTCGGCATTTGCTAAAAGTGCCTCGGTTTTGTTCCAAGCTTTTACACTAACGCTGGGTAAAGACTCCATTAATTTGTCATCTGTTTTTTCTCATCCTCCTTGCGAGACACCTTCTTTTAAACTCACCGTGTGAATGGTTTCTTCATCGTCTTCATCAACTTGAAGCTTGTGCAGATACTTTTTAGCCCATTGCTGTGCTAAAGATTCGGCACCTCCCTTCTTTTCTTTTCCTAAGCTTGCCTTGAAACTACCGCTAAAAACTTATTTAGGTAGACCCATAATAATGTGTTTTTAACTTGTAGTTGAAGAACATTTTTAGAGACAATTGCTTTTGTTGTTTGTTTATTATAGCTATTATTTTTGAGGTTTAAGTAAACTTTATTAAGAGCATACGTAATGTTATTTTTTCTTATTTACAAAAAAAATATAAAGTAAAGTTTATTAGCCTAAACTTTTGATTAATTATATTGACAAATAAATAATTACTTAATAAAATACTTGCCAAATAAAAATAAGACTTACGCATTTCAACGGAATTTTATCCGCCGCGTAAGTCCTATACAAGTGTGGTGTCTACCCCAATTTTCTAGTTTTTTACTTTTTTCAAGAAAAATGCCTTCACGTTCGACACTGTAAGCCTTATGGGGATTTAGTATTTACATGTTTGATACATTCAGAAAAGTTATCAAGTGTGGTTTTACGTAGTAGTCTGTGAAATTGATTTTGACGGATTGGTAGTGTGAGCGTCTCGCTCACGACGCGAGCATTTTTCTCCCACTACCCATCAATTTAACCTTGACAGACTAGTGGAGGAAGTCGGAAAAAAGTGACCAGCCTTCATCCGTAAAAAGTCGTGCGGTATCGAGGATCTAGAAAATAAGGCTGGTCACTTTTTTTTGCCCTAATGTACTAGTACAGCGGGCGCGTAAATAAACCAACCATTCTCAATCGCTAAAAAGCTTACTCCATATTACTTTTGACTTTTGAATGAGTGACTTTTGACTTCCGTCTTGGGGTACTAGTAGACATAAATTAGCTAAGTATCGTGAAAAACTAATTTACTAAGTCAGGAAAAACTGACTGCACCGCAGGATGGACTAAGTGATGATTCTGTACATTTACACCTTTGGCTAATGCTGGGTTAATTTCTAACGCTTTAGTTCCCAGATTTGCTAACTCGACAACGTATGGTAAGGTACTGTTATTGAGAGCTTGGGTTGCTGTCCAAGGTACTGCCCCTGGCATATTCGGAACGCCATAATGCACTACATCTTCCTCGATATATATTGGGTTGGTGTGAGATGTAGGATGTAAAGTTTCTACGCAACCGCCTTGATCCACGGCAACATCGATAATTACAGAACCAGGACGCATTTGTTTAACTAAGTCACGCTTGACTAAAATCGGTGCCCTACGTCCGGGAATTAAAACTGCACCAATCAGCAAGTCAGCTTCAATGAGCGCGGTTTCGATGTGGGCGGAGTTACTGTAGATGAGTTCGACTCTAGAGCCAAATAAAGTTTCTAAGTAAGATAAACGCTCAACATTAACATCTAAAATCTGGACAGAGGCACCCATACCGACAGCAATTTTCGCGGCTTCTGTGCCAACGACACCACCACCTAAAATTACTACTTTACCTGGTTTGACGCCGGGAACACCGCCCAAAAGCACACCTCTACCACCTTGCTGACGTTCAAGGAACCTTGCGCCAAATTGTACTGATAAACGACCAGCAATGATGCTCATGGGAGAGAGCAAAGGTAATTTGTTGGCACCAGGTTGTTCTACAGTTTCGTAGGCGATCGCACATGTACCACAATCTATTAAATGCTCGGTCAATTTGCGATCGGCTGCTAAATGCAAATAAGTAAACAGTAACTGCCCTTTTTGTAAAAATTTATATTCTGATGCCAGTGGTTCTTTCACCTTGACAACTAAATCCCGATTCCAAGCAGCATCCGGTGTAGAAACAATTTCTGCCCCAACGGTTTTATAATCATCATCTGTAAATCCAGCACCAGTACCAGCGTGTGTTTCAACAAAGATGTTGTGACCATTTTCCCGCAACACCCGCACGCTAGAAGGACTCAACCCTACCCGAAACTCTTGATCTTTACTTTCTTTCGGAACACCAATTTCCATTTACTGCCTCTGATTGATTTTTTGTTTAACTTTAGCCTGCCAGTTTCTGACTTGCTACTTCCGTATTAGAGATAGCTAAAGTTGTGTTATCCTCACCTATCGTCTTTCTAATTGCCCTTGACTATTGCTCCAGTATTCTTAGAATATATAAAGAATAATTAAAAAATGTTACACAATGGCAATAGTGCAGAAATTTTGCCAATTTTTTGGTTGACATTTAAGCGCTACTATGCGGTTTCAAATCCGAAGTTCCGACTTATCAATGTAAAGTTCAGTTTGCCGAAAATAGGAGTTATTTATGATGACACAACCACAACCAACCGTTACACCCAAATTAGAAGAGCCGAAATTTGGCTTTAATGAATATGCTGAACGCTTGAATGGTCGAGCTGCCATGATTGGTTTCATTTTGATGGTGGCGATTGAATACTTCACCAACCAAGGAGTGCTATCATGGCTCGGTCTGAGATAGAACTGCGATCGCACAAGCTTCACCCTTAGACATAGACGTAGCACTTGGTAGTCTTTACAAGGGTTTCGGGCAATGCATAATTAAATTCTGGAGATGTCTATAACTTCTGCTTGCTGACTTGTTAAAAGTTGTAAGCGTGAGTTGCAGAAATTTTAACCAGTTGATGTCAGCTGATTAAAGTTCCTGCAACTTAATTGCGTACCTCTTGCCACCAGTCGTTTAAGGCTGCTCAACCGCACAGTACACGCAATGAAAGTAAGTGTTATCCTAGACTTGCAACTATTATGATGGAAGCTCCTTAATTTCTACACTTCTCTCCCCCTACTAAAGATAACTATAATTTCTTAGTGGCTCTGATTAAAAGTGCCTCCTCCGGGTGAGGTATTCTCAGTAAATTTACGCCTATCTTGTGAACAAAAACCAATCAAGCAAAAGATGAATGCTGTATTACCTCGTTTTTTGAAGTCAGCGTACCGTAGAGAACCATTAGTTAGTGCATTGATTACGATGGGCATTATCGAGGCGCTAATTGGTGGGTTTGACGATAGCTGGTCATTGTTCGCTTTTGGTTTGGGAACTGCTGGTATAACTCTTGGATGGCGCTGGTGGCGCATCCAACAGAGTCGCCCTTTGCCAGAAGAGCCTGTGGTGCAACATTATTTGCCCTCTCGCTCGTCTAGCTCTGCTTTACCACTGCTAACCGTTTCTAAGAAAAAACCATCCCTGTAGAGACGCGAAATTTCTGTAGAGACGCGAAATTTCTGTAGAGACGCGAAATTTCGCGTCTCTACAAAAGTGAGGTAGAGACGTTCCGGCGCAACGTCTCGTAACTTATAAGTTATAACGCTCCACTAGGAAGCTTTAAAAAGCTGAGTTTCCCGCATCCCGATATTTTTTATGAAAAAGTGAGGAAAAAGAGTGAGGAGTAAGGGAAAAAATAAGGGCGCTATTTTCTTTCGCCCATATATTATTTTTGCATTTGCTACAGCTGTTGCCCTTCCTGTTACGTTCTGGGAAGGGTTTTGTGTTCGTGCGGCTGATGCTACTTTTGAAGTAATACCATCCCAAGCTCCTCAAAGCTTTGCTAATCCACAGTTACTTTACACTTTTAGTGGACACGCGGGAACGATTAAATCTTTAGCCTTCAGTCCAGATAGCAAGATTGTGGTGAGTGGGGGTGCTGATAATGAAGGTGTAATTCGTTTGTGGAATACTAAGACTGGTAAAAGGGTAGGGACTATTCGCAAAGCACACAAAACAGCTGTGGAATCTTTGTTGATTTCACCAGATGGGAAAACTTTAGTAAGCTGTGGTAATGACAATTTTATCAATCTTTGGAACCTGAAAAGGAATTACTTTACCCGTTCTTTTGTCGGGCATAGCAGTAGTATATTGTCTTTAGCTGTGTCGCCTGATAGTAAGGTTCTTGTTAGCGGT
The DNA here is from genome assembly GCF_000582685.1 of [Scytonema hofmanni] UTEX 2349. GTDB lineage: Bacteria > Cyanobacteriota > Cyanobacteriia > Cyanobacteriales > Nostocaceae > Hassallia > Hassallia hofmanni. The sequence continues at coordinate 135,106 of NZ_KK073769.1, read as the reverse complement.
GCTTTAGATGGTATTCGCATGTGGGATTTATTACAGCAGCGACCCCTAGCGACTCTGGCACGCTTTGATAATGCAATTTTTACTCTGGCAATAAGTCCTGATGGTCAGACCCTTGCTAGCGGTGATAATAAAGGTGTAATTAAACTATGGGATTTGAGTACTGGTAAGTTAATTCGGGGATTTCCAGCCCATTCTAATATAGTCAGTGCGGTAGTTTTTACACCAGACGGGAAAAGTTTAGTTACTGCGAGTCGCGATCGCACGATTAAACTTTGGAATTTGAACACTGGAGAACTAAGTAAAACTCTCACCGGACATGATAACTGGGTGAATGCGATCGCTATAAATCCTGATGGACAAACTTTAGCTAGTGCTGGTAGAGATGGAATTAAAGTGTGGAATTTGACTACAGGTGAGTTAATCAAGACACTTTACGCTCACTCAGATTGGGTGAGTGCGATCGCTTTTAGTCCTGATGGTCAAATGCTCGCTAGCGGTGGTTTTGATAAAAAAGTTAAACTTTGGCACAGTCAGTAAATAAAAGTAAGCGATCGGACGTACTTGTGCAGCTTTGTGTTAAGCACAAATATAATTAGATAAGGATGTCCAAGACCAAAAAAAGTTCTAAAAATTGGGCTAAAATTAGAAAATTTGTTTAGCCTAATAATATACCACAAAACTTTTTTGCAAGAGGTCTAATGAATCACTTCTACAAGAAAAATGTTGTCATTATGGGAGGAAGTCCTGCGGGATTAGGCACAGCTTTAATGTTAGCGAAAAGAGGCTGGAAAGATATTACAGTTATTGAAAAAAGACCATCAGCAGATTATTACGAACCAGATAAATCCTTTAGTTATCAAATTGATGGTCGAGGGCAAAAATTAACTGATTTGTTAGAACTAACTGCCAAACTAGCTGATTTGAGTGTCCCTAATACCGAATTTTATTTGACTCTCATTCAAAAAGACGGCACACGCAAAACAACGAAACTACCCATTGCTGATTCTAAACGCAAGACTGCTTACTGGTTGCCAAGAGCATCTTTTGTGGATTTACTTTACCAAGAAATTCATCAACACTGGCAAGATTCAATTCAGGTCTTATTTAATACTGAATGTGTAGAAATTAAACAACATGTAGAGCATTTAGAAATTATTACTCAATCTCAAAGAGAGGAAAAATTGAGCTTTATTCCTACTCTGTTAGTAGGTTGTGATGGCTTAAGCTCTATTGTGCGTCAAACTCTTCATCAAATGGAAGGTGAATCACATTCCTTTGAGATGCAAAAATTTCCTTCTCCTAGTTCTGGTTTAAAATACAAAGTTCTCACTTTACCTCCTCAATTTCCCTTATCAGAGTCAGAAGGAGATTTATCACAAACTACAATGGCTTATGCTATTAGGTCTACTTTTAAAGGACGGAAAAAAGCAATTTCTCTGGGGTTATTACCCTTTAAAAATCCTCATCAACCAAGGACTGCAAATATTATTACCTACCCAGATCATGAAATCTGGCAATTAGAAACCAAAGAAGAAGTTAAAGAATTCCTGAAAGAAGCATTTCCTCAACTTCCCCTAGAAAAAATTATTTCTCCGGAAGAAATAGCCAGATTTGCATCTAGTGATGGGGGTAAATTTCCTATTCCTCAATATTGTTCTTCTTTGTATCAAATTTGGGGAAAACCTGAAGATAACCAAGGAACAGCGGTAATTTTATTGGGAGATGCAGCTCATTGTTTTCCTCCGGACATTGGACAAGGCGTTAATTCTGCCTTAGAAGATGTTTATCAAATACATGAAATTTTGGCAGCAACTCAAGATAATCTCTCTCAAGCACTTCCTCGGTATGAAAGCTTACGCCAACCAGATATTAAAGCCTTAATCCGCTTAGTACAAATTAGTTATCCTTGGCAATATAATCAAGACCCTTTACAGAAGCGATTATGGAGTTTAAACTTCTTTGTGCGCTTACTTTTGAATCGTTTATTCCCTTTTATATTTAATCCCCATTCCTTTTTACTGATTCAAAATCATGAACTATCTTACTCAGAAATTCTCGTTAAAAGTAACAGAACGACTCAAGTTTTAGCTATTTTAGGAGGATTGGTAATATTGACTTTAATGGTGAATCTTATAACTTATACCAATTCTATCTGAGGTTGCGCTTTATTCGCCCCTGCGCTCCCGCGCACGCGATCGCGTTCAGGCGCTTTAGCCTGGGGCTATACAAACAAAGCCCGCCTACGCGGGCTAATTAAATGCATCTACAACTTTTCACAATCTGCGGAATTTGACTAGAGGTGAGTTAATAAAGGCACTTTATGGACATTCAGATTGGGTGAGTGCGATCGCTAACCTTCATGTTCGCAGGTAAACTTCGTCCAAGGTCATCATAAGCTTCAACTACAGCAGCTAAAGCATCACGAACATTAATTAAAGCTTCCTCGACTGTATCTCCCTCAGTAACTAACTCTGGTAGAAGGGGCGATGTGACAGTGAAACCACCCTCAAGTTGCGGTGAAAGCACTAATGGTACTTTGTAAAGCATTGGAAATCATCCTTTTTTTGGCTTTTTCAGAAATAATCTGAGTGCCTGTAACTAGATTATCACCTTGAAATAGCTAATAAGTAGAGCTAGCATATAAGTTGGTTTATAGTGGTTTACACCAGGTTTTTATTTAAGCAATAATAAAAATTAACCCCTAAAACCAACGTTAGGCTCTAGAGGCGTGGGTTCTATGGTTTTGGGGATTAAAGACAGTGGAGAAATTTTTAGATAGCACTGAACGATTTATCTCACGGGGTTAATTTACTTCTTAAAATTTTTACGAGTTCTTCTCTTTTTTCCCAATTCTGCCAAATTTGATTTTGACATTTGTCCATTTCATCTCGTATATTCTCTGCGTTTATTCTTAATTCAGCAATTTCATGGAAATTTTCAGAAAAATTAGCTTCATTTATCAAATTATAATAATAGTCTATACGCGCTTCTAATTCTTTGTATTTTTCAGTTAAAAATGGATATATTTTATCTAGTTCTTCAATTTCAAATTTCATTCTATCTATAGACCAATTATTTCTTTGCTTGTAGTCTTTAGCCTCTTCAAAATGATACATATTTATTAATTACTCTTTTTCATTTTTCTGAAATTAGCTTTTATTAATGTTTAAAGTCATCAGTAATTTTACGGTTTGAATAATTCAACATTGTAGATTCTTCTATCGACGATACAATTTTATACCATTGACTTAATGTCGTCTAAATATTATTTCCCGACATTTTCACCAGATTAACAGGATCGCGACCTTTGGTAAAACAGCCTTGTCAAAGAGTGCGATCGCTCAGTTTAATAAAAAAGCACCTTTGTATAAAGTATACAAGAGTGCTTTACTTTTAATTTTGGCGTTTTAAGGTACATCTACTAATTCAAAACGTACTCGTTTACCAATGATTTTTGCTGCACGATCAATAGTATCTAAGGTTACGGATGTGTTGTTTGGATCTAAAAGTCTGTCAAGAGATGACCTGCTAGTTTTCATCTGTTTTGCCATGTCTGACTTAGTTAGCTTTTTCTCTTCCATCGCATGTTTAATTTGCCAAGCTATAACTCGCTTGATGGCAATTAAATTAATCTCTTCAAGTATGCCTTCTTCTTCTAGAAAATCATCAAGTGACGAACCAATATGTAAGTTGTTGTTCATCCTTTCACCTCTAATTTCCGCTCCTTCGCTAAATTCAACTCTTGTTTAGGAGTTTTTTGAGATTTTTTTATAAATCCATGAAGTAAAACCATCTCACCTTCATGAATACAAAACAGTACACGGGCTATACCTTGAGGTAAATTTGTACGGACTTCAAAAAGTCCATCACCCATTGGACGACAAATCGGCATTCCAATTGGAAAACCAAATTCGACTGTTTTAATGTCAGTACCGATCAACCTACGTTCTTCTCGATCTAAGTTTTTTAACCAATCACGAACTGGCTCCTTACCATTTTCATTTTGATAGAACTTTGCTGGAATTCGTTTCTCTGTCATATATCAAATCTGTTTAAACTAGTCAGACCTGATACTATTACTTTTGTACCTTTTTTGGTACTTTTAGTCAATACTGAATTTTTCATGTCTTTGTCCATGAGATTGCTTCGGACTGAGTACTACCAATCAGATTGCAACTTCGTATAAGCAAAAAATTTACTGAAATTGATAAAGCTTCTAATAAAAAACCTCCTGTTATAGGAGGTTTAGTTGTAGCATCAAGAAAAAATTGATACTTAAAGTAGGTATATCAAGCCGAAAAGGATAATCCAAATTACGTCAACGAAGTGCCAGTAAATTTCCGCAGCTTCGATGCCAAAGTGCTTTTCGCTATTGTAGTGATCCTTGGTGCGCGATCGCCACAATACCGCAAGAATCGCCAGAACACCGATGGTAACGTGCAATCCGTGGAAGCCAGTCAAAACGTAAAATGCACTAGCAAACAAATTCGTAGTTAAACCAAATTCTAGATGGGTATATTCATATACCTGACCTAGCAAGAAAGTAGTACCCATTACCGCAGTTATCGCCAACCAAATTCGCATACCCCGCGCATCATTCTTTTTAATGGCGGTGTCAGCATTGTGCATAACAAAACTGCTTGCAATCAGATTAACAGTGTTGACTGCGGGGAGCAACAATTCTAATTCTGGCGTGCCTTCTGGGGGCCACACAGGTAAACTAGCACGGAAAACGAGATAAGCTCCAAACAGTCCGATAAAAATCATCCCCTCAGCGATGAGGAAGACAATTAGACCAAATATGCGATGGTCTGGATGTTCTTCGTGATGAGCCTCTGTTGTCGCTGCGTGGTGATGGTTGAGAGCTATTTGAGCTGGGTCAATAGTTTGACTTTGCATGAATCTTTAACAAGGATAAAGTATTAAGGATGAAATATGAAGGATAGAGTATGAAGTATTATTTTTCATCCTCTATCCTTTATCAAGGAGGGGAAAAGGGGAAAGGAAAAAAGGGTTTTTTTAAGAGGGGTAAAGGGGAAGGGGTAAAGGGTAAAGGTATGGAAATAAAGAGTTACTTAAATCACTCATGATATTTTTCCCCTTTCCCCTTTCCCCTTTCCCCTTTCCCCCTCTTCATGATTTGCGGTCTTCGGGATTTGCCGCAACCGTTGGATCTGGTTCGGCACGTAATACAGAGTTAGGACCGCCAGACAAAACTGGATTGGGATCGTCTAGGGGTACACCTTCTTTCGCTTTTTCCAAACCGTAGTCGTAGGGTCCGGTAGCCAATACTGGAAGTTTGTCAAAATTCTCGATCGCTGGTGGTGAGGTAGTCATCCACTCTAAAGTAAGAGCATCCCAAGGATTGTTACCTGCTTTGGCACCATACATCCAACTCCAAATCGCATTGATAATGAAGGGGAATGTGGAAACCGCCAGTATATAAGCACCGTAAGTGCAGATTTCATTCAAAAATGTAAATTTGGGGTCATATTGGGCAACACGTCGGTTCATGCCCATCATTCCCAGCTTGTGCATGGGTAAGAATGCCATATTTAGACCGACGATAGTTAAGGCAAAGTGAACCTTACCCCAAAATTCGTTAAGCATTCGTCCCGTCATTTTCGGGAACCAGTGGTAAATCGCGGAATAAATGCCGAGAACGCTACCACCAAAAAGCACGTAGTGCAAGTGTGCGACAACAAAATAGGTGTCGTGGACGTGAATATCAAAAGGTACTGCCGCCAACATTACGCCACTGATTCCGCCAATTACAAAAGTGCCAACAAAGCCCATTGCAAACAACATGGCGGTTGTCAGGCGGATTTTGCCACCCCACATAGTTGCCAACCAGCTAAAAATTTTAATCCCGGTGGGTACGGCGATGATCATGGTGGTGATCATAAAGAACATCCGCAACCAACCGGGGATACCGCTGGTAAACATGTGGTGTGCCCAGACGATTAGTCCCAAAAAGCTGATAGCGAGACTGGAATAGGCGATCGCTTTATATCCGAAAATCGGCTTGCGGGAATTAACCGGAATCACTTCAGAAATCGCCCCAAAAAAGGGCAAAATCATGATGTAAACTGCTGGGTGCGAGTAAAACCAGAACATGTGCTGGTATACAACCGGATCGCCACCACCAGTCGGGTTAAAAAATGCTGTTCCGGCAATTAAGTCAAAAGACAACAAAATCAAGCCCGCTGCTAACACTGGGGTTGATACCAAAACCAGGGCTGAAGTAGAAAGCATTGCCCAGCAGAACAAGGGCATTTGGAAAAAACCCATACCGGGGGTACGCATCTTCAGCAAGGTGACAAGGAAATTAATTGCCCCCAAAATCGAAGATGTCCCCAGCAAAAGGACGCTCATAATCCATATTCCCTCACCCACTTGACCTGTAACCAAGCTCAAGGGAGGGTAGGAAGTCCAGCCGGCATCCGGTGCATCGCCTACCACTAAACTGCTGATGAGCAATATACCAGCTGGGGGAACCATCCAAAAAGCCACAGCATTCAAGCGGGGGAATGCCATATCTTTTGCCCCAATCATCAAGGGGATCAAGAAGTTAGCAAACCCCGCACCCGCAGGCACAATCCACAAGAAAATCATGATTGTGGCGTGCAGCGTAAACAAACTGTTATAAACTTCTGGCGTCACAAAATCTACTTCTGGCGTCCGTAGTTCGGTGCGAACTAAGTCAGCCATTACCCCACCGATGCAGTAAAAAATGAACGTACTAACCAGGTATTGAATTCCAATTACCTTATGGTCGGTGTTAAAGCCGAAGTAGTCTTGCCATTTTCTTTCCCCTGGTTCCTCATTGAGGGCAGGGGTATTCGCAGTTTCCTGCAACTGTGCTTGTGTCATAAAAGTCCTTTTGGTTGTTAGTTGTTTTACTTAACCACGGTTCTAATAGGGGCAGGGTTTTCCCGCTCATAATAACCACTAACACTGTACAGACGGGATTAATCGCGTCTCTACTAACCACTAACATTGTACAGACGCGATTAATCGCGTCTCTACTAACCAATAACTAATGGTGAATTTGATGAAGTATTGCTGGTTCAATTCCCATTTCCTTGGTATAAGGAGCGAGAAATTTATCTGGTGATATGTCGGCTGGATTGACGGCAACGGCTTGATTTAGGGTTTGGGTGCTGGCAACTAGTTGCTCTTGTATCCAGTTATCAAAAGCTTCCTGATTTTCCACAATAACTTGTGTTCTCATGGCACCGTGATACGGACCACAAAGTTCAGCACAAATCAGGTCATAATCACCTTCTTTTTTCGGTGTAAAGCGAACTTCAGTTTGCCGACCGGGAATTATATCTTGTTTGAGACGAAACTCTGGTACCCAGAAAGCGTGAATTACATCATTAGCGCTCATGTTGAGTTCCACTTCGCGTCCGACGGGAACGTGGAGTTCACCGGAGATAACTTCAGTTTCTGGATAGGTAAAAATAAACGCATACTGCATAGCCGTAACGTTCACTACCAGTGCCGGTGGTTTGCCTTCTTTTTCGGGAACCGGACCGATGGTGGGAGCAACAATACCTACACCAGGGGCATTTCGCAATTGAGGAATTTGATCGGCATTGCGGACTGCTGCTGTAGCGGGGTCTTGCATTGCCTCATCAGATTTTTCCTGATTAAGGTTGGGTTCTGTGCTGGGTGGAGTGTCGTTTAAAGTTGCGGCGATCGCTGCCCCAGGCATTGTCATCGACTGCTGCTGTAGAGGGGCTTCGTGAGCGGCGTGGGGGTCAAAGCCGCCCATTTCGTTATACACGTCGAAGCTGTAAACAGAAATACCGAGAACGATAATTGCTGGGATCGCTGTCCAAAGAATTTCTAAAGGTACGTTGCCTTCGACGGGTGGTCCATCTTCATTGTCGCCAGGACGACGACGGTATTTAATCGCACAATAAATCAAAACACCCTCGACGAGCAAAAATATACCCGTTGAGACGATCATCATCGTGTTAAACAGACCATCCATTAAATCGGCTTCGTCAGTTGCTGCTGTAGGCAACAGACCGTGATTTTGACCGTACCAGAGGCTGACCAGTGTCAGCAGGATGCCAATGAGTAACGTCCAGATTGAACTTGGAATTTTCACGGTTGATTAGAGTTAATGACTTTACTATTTTGGACAGAGCTGCTCACTTACTACGGTAGTCCAGCCTATAAGACATTGAGTGTATCGGTCTGAAATTTTTATTAATTTTTTTCGGGGCTTTTCTCATTTTGCCTTCAGGGGATTTGCTAGGTATTGCCAGGAATAGATGTAAATATCAGGCAAAAATTTAACAAAGAATTTAGATAAGTTAAATCATTGCCATTAATCAAGTGCTGGCAAAAGAGAAAATTCTCTAAAGCTTTTGGCTAAAAGTCGATTCGTTCATTCACAGTATAAATCAGAGCTAATCTTTAACCTTGGTTTATACGCTAGGGTGGAAATGAAAAGGACACTTGCGCTTTTGAGGCAGAGTGTATCCTAACTTACAAATTTTAGAAGGCGTACAAACAGCTGGTGTGAAGGTATCATTCATGAGCGAATTTGTCCTAGAACAACAAAATGAAGCGGCACAAGAGCAGCAAAAACCCAAGGAAATGATTCGTCGCTTGGTGTGGAAAATTTGTGTAGCCACCTTAATTTTGATGGCAATAGGCAGTGCCACCCGCGTGATGAATGCTGGACTCGCTTGCCCAGATTGGCCCTTGTGCTACGGGGAACTTGTGCCAGCTAAACAAATGAATTTCCAAGTTTTTCTGGAGTGGTTTCACAGATTAGATGCTTCGTTGATTGGATTGAGCGCGATCGCTCTTGCCACATTAAGCTGGTGGCATCGTCGATATGTACCCAGATGGCTTCCTTGGGCTTCTCTTTTCTCGCTGTTTTTAATTGTCTTCCAAGGCATTTTGGGTGGACTCACCGTTACTGAACTTTTGCGCTTTGATATCGTTACCGCGCATTTGGCAACGGCATTGTTATTTTTCATTACTCTACTAGTTATCGGCACGGCACTCGCCCCCTACCAAGGAACTGGAACTGTTGGTAAGTTACCTTGGGTAAGTTTAACTGCCGCAATTTTGGTTTATCTACAAAGTTTGCTTGGTGCTTTGGTCGGATCTCGCTGGGCACTACATCAATGCTTTGGCGGTTCTGAACTTTGTGCTGTAATGTACAGTCATATCGGTGGGGTGATACCGCCAACTGTCGCAACTTTGGCTGTAGTATTTCTCTCGTTGCGTACACCAGCACTACATCCAGCTTTGCGACAATTAGCTAAGATAACTGCTGGACTGCTATTTTTACAGATTTTGTTGGGAGTTGCCACTTTTAAGTTACATCTCCAAGTCGAGCCTCTAACCGTTTCTCACCAACTTATCGGCGCCTGTTTGCTGGGTACTTTGGTAATTTTCACGGTTCTCTCATTGCGTGATTTGGCTAATAGTCGTGGTATTAATGCTTACTCATCTGTAGATGGAGTGAATCCATAACCAAGAAGGCAAGTGCTAAAAGTCTGTCTTGTTGTTGGACTATGAAAGCCAGAGGCAACGAAAATAGCACAGAAGTTATTGAACAAATAAGGAATTAGGGCAAACATGATTGAGACTAATGTCTCGAAGCACCACCAAACATTTCCCCAAGTTATTCAAAGTTACTATCAGCTGACTAAGCCTCGGATTATTCCGCTGCTATTGATTACTACTGCTGGTAGTATGTGGATTGCCGGTGAGGGAAAAGTAGATCCATTGCTGTTGTTAGTAACTCTAACTGGTGGTACTTTGGCAGCTGCTAGCGCTCAAACGATTAATTGTATCTATGACCGAGATATTGATTATGATATGGAGCGCACACGCCATCGTCCTTTGCCTTCGGGTAAAATACAGCCTCGTGATGCTTTGATTTTTGCGATCGCTCTTGCTGTAATTTCTTTTAGTCTGCTGACGGTATTCGCCAATTTACTAGCTGCAATGCTGGCAATGTCTGGTATTGTATTTTATATTCTGGTATACACTCATTGGCTCAAACGCTCTAGCACCCAAAACATTGTCATTGGTGGAGCTGCGGGAGCGATCCCGGCGCTGGTTGGTTGGGCAGCTGTTACGGGAACTTTAAGTTGGGTTGCTTGGTTACTTTTTGCCATCGTCTTTGTCTGGACACCTCCCCATTTCTGGGCTTTGGCGTTGATGATTCGGGATGATTACGCAAAAGTAGGGATACCAATGTTACCAGTTGTCGCCGGTAATGAAGCGACGGTGCGACAAATTTGGTTTTACTCGCTGGTTTTGGTGCCAACCACACTGCTGTTAGTTTATCCGTTACACGCAACGGGAATTGTGTATGCGGCGATCGCAATTGCTTTGGGAGGATTATTTATTCTCAAAGCTTGGCGTTTGTTACAAAATCCAGGCGATCGCACTTTGGCTAAAGATTTATTTCTCTATTCCATCTCTTACATGATGCTGTTGTGTCTGAGTATGGTGATTGATAGTCTTCCCCTAACTCATCGTGTAATTAGTTTTGTGGCAGGTCATACCAATTATTTGTGAAGTTGCATAGAATTTTACCCCACCCCACCCTAACCCTCCCCGCTTGCGGGGAGGGTTAGGGTGGGGTTCTTTATTATGCAACTTCATATTAAATTGGTATCAGTTGCATCATTGTTAGTTAATTGGCGCAAATAAACCGGGTTTTTCGGAAAAACCCGGTCAATGAAAATGTGCGATCTTGTTGTAAAGAACACGCTACGCGATCGCCAAAAAAATGTGCGTTTCCTAACCGCTTTGAAAATGCCAAAAAAGGCTCAAGCGTTAATTACTTGAGCCTTTTCTAAATTCAATTAACTTAACAATTCCATCTAAGAAGGTTTAGTAACGATTGCGGTTGTAGCCACCGCCACCGCCACCGCCACCGCCACGATTACCACCACCGAAAGAACCTCTGTCTTCCTTGGGTTTAGCTTTGTTAACTTTGAGATCGCGTCCCATCCATTCAGCACCATCAAGCGCGTCGATGGCAGCTGTTTCTTCAGCTTCTGAACCCATTTCGACAAAAGCAAAGCCACGTAAACGACCTGTTTCACGGTCGGTAGGCAACTGAACTCGTTTTACAGAACCATATTCTGCAAAAACAGAACTCAGAGCGTCTTGTGTAACTTCATAAGAGAGGTTACCTACATAAATAGACATAGATTGTCTCCAAAATCATGAGTGTGCGGAGATTTAGATTTCGGAGAGAAGTCTGTAAACACCAAAAGAAGAATACCTGTCAATGCTAAAAACAAACGCTGTCGCCGAATTAATTCTCATATTGATGATAGCATAGCGAGTAACTTTTCAGGGGAAGGTACAAAAAATATCATGAAATGTGTACTTTAGGGCGTAGGTGCTTACAAGGCTTGTCGCAAGAGATCGCTTGGAAAAATAGTGATTTAAGCTGGTAGATGAAGAATTTTTTCGTGCGCGAAGCGCGTTTCTCAGATATATCACTAAGAGTCTTTTGGCGTTTTTGCTAACCTAGTAATGAAGGGTTGATTGCCCAGCCACCTGCTGAGTGGGTAAAAGAGGTTTAACATGGCTCATTTAAATCTGCGACGTCCGGAAAATGTCACCGGCGATTTTTATGTCGATACTTCCTGTATTGATTGTGACACCTGTCGCTGGATGGCTCCGGAAGTCTTTGTTGAAGTTGGTGAACAATCGGCAGTTCATCATCAACCAGGTAATGAAACGGAACGATTGGCTGCGCTACAAGCTTTGTTGGCTTGTCCAACAAGTTCCATTGGTACAATCGAGAAGCCGCAAGATATCAAATACGCTCAATTGAGTTTTCCAATTTTAGTTGCCGAAAATGTTTATCACTGTGGTTATCATTCGGAAGATTCTTTTGGTGCTGCTAGTTATTTGATTCAATTACCAGAAGGTAATGTTTTGGTGGATTCTCCCCGGTTTACACCTCCGTTGGTGAAGCGGATAGAAAAGATGGGGGGGATACGTTATATGTATATGACTCACAAAGATGATGTAGCGGATCATCAAAAGTTTGCCGAACATTTTGAGTGTCAGCGCATTCTTCACACTGACGAGATTACAACTTCTACTCGCGATGTAGAAATTCAACTAACTGGTAGTGAACCATTTGAGTTAACTCCTGAATTGTTAATTATTCCCGTTCCCGGTCATACTAAAGGACACACTGTTTTACTTTACAAACAGAAGTTTCTTTTTACTGGCGATCATCTCGCTTGGTCTGATACATATAAACATTTGATTGGCTTTCGTACTGTCTGCTGGTATTCTTGGTCAGAACAGCTTAAATCAATGCGAAATTTAGCTAATTATACATTTGAATGGGTGTTACCAGGTCATGGGCGACGATATCATGCTGATGCTGAAATGATGAATCAGCAGATGCACAAGTGTATTGAGTGGATGGAATCGCCTGAAGGGTAAGTATAAAAAATTTATTTTTCAGCGTTGCTGAATTAAAATCCCAAATCCCTAATATATCAAGGGAGACGTTCCATCGGAACGTCTCTACTAATTTTAATTATTGTTCAGAAACTAATACAAATACCAAATTTTTCTCACCATCGACTGGCTGATAATAAATCAGCATTCGTGAAGAGTCAGCCCAGAAATCTCTAAGCACAGTTTTGCGTAAAAGTGTAGTGTTTTTAAATGTATTGGCATTGCATCGGGATGCATTAACATTGCATCGGGTTGCATTAACATTGCATCGGCTTGCATTAACATTGCATCGGCTTGCATTAACATTGCATCGGCTTGCATTCACATTGCATCGGCTTGCATTCACATTGCATCGGCTTGCATTCACATTGCATCGGCTTGCATTGGCATTGCATCGGGTTGCATTGGCATTGCACGGGGTTGCGAGATTTAATTCGTAGCGTTCGTTTTGAAAGGCAGAGGAGCGCAGGGTGATGCAGAGTTTTTGTGATAAATTTATGCAAAATTGTACTTAGAAACATTTTATGTCAAGCTTTTATCTAGAAAAATGTACTTATATATTCATATACAGTAATTAAAGAAAGTAGATTTAAAGAATATGTCTAACGCAGTTAAAGTATTTTTTTCCTACTCCCACAAAGATGAAGCGTTGCGAGACGATTTGGCAACTCATCTGAGCTTGATGAAACGTCAGGGAGTGATTGAAGCTTGGCACGATCGCGAAATCAGTGCCGGTAGTGAATCAGCAAATGCGATCGATGATAATTTTAACGCTGCGGATATCATTTTGTTGCTGGTAAGCGCTAACTTTCTGGCTTCAGATGATTGTTACGACATTGTGCAGCGAGCAATGGAGCGACATGAAACGCGGGAAGCTCGCGTAATTCCCATTATTCTTAAGCCGACAGACTGGAATGGTGCGCCTTTTGGTAAACTGCAAGCACTCCCCAAAAATGCTAAAGCTGTCACAACCTGGCAAGACCAAGATGAGGCTTTTTTAAATGTTGCTCAAGGAATTCGCAGGGTAGTTGAAGATATTGCGAAATCAAAAACTTCCTCAACTGCTTCTGGAAGTACTACACTTGCAACTTTCATCTCTCCTGCAACGAGTGGGGGTTTAACTGATCGCCAACGTCGTAGATTAGAGGAAGAACACAATTCACTGCAACAACAGTATGACTTGGCTAGCACAAAATTAGGTAAGCTAGGCCTAGCACACTCGATTGAAACGGATACAGCGACAAAGTTTAAGCTAGAGAAACAAATTCAGGAAAGCCAAACAGAACGAAATCAGTTGGAGCAGCAGCTTCAGGAAATCGAGCAAAAGCTTATGTAGTTTCTTCTAAGCATATAAATAATAACCCTTATGCAATCTGTTGAAGTTTTTATTTCTTACCACGAAAAAGATAACGACTTACGGGAAGAGTTAGAGAAGCATCTAGCGTCTTTGCAGTGGGAAAATATTATTACAAGTTGGAGCGATCGCCAAATCGTCGCTGGGCAAGAATTCAAAGGTGAAATTGACAAGTCTCTTAACCAAGCTGGGCTTATCCTGTTGCTGGTGAGTTCAGATTTCATTGCTTCAGATTATCATTGGACAGTTGAAGTTACACGCGCATTAGAACGGAATGCAGCAGGAAAGGCTAGTGTTATCCCGGTGTTACTGCGTTATGCGGATTGGAACACCCCTCCCATTGATAAACTATCTCCGTTGCCTAGTAATCGTAAACCAATAAAAACCTGGGCTGACCGAGATGAGGCATTCTTAGAAGTTGTTAAAGGAATTCGGCAGGAGGTTAAGCGATTAGTTGCTAACTCCAATTACTCACCCCCTAAAGAAGATGAAGACACAAACCAGTATAATGATCAACTAGATAGACTTCTCCGGGAATTAGATAGTAAACCTGATTACAAGGCGTCTTTATCTTCTTCAAAGGAGGACTATCAGCAAAAGTTGCGACAATATGAGCAAGAATTAATCAAAGTCCTTCAATGGGAGTATCCACTCAGTGACCATAGCCGTGAAGGATTAAAGAATTATCAGCAGATGCTAAAACTCAGGGATGAGGATGCAACCCTGATTGAAAAGCAAGTCACTGCACAAGAGCTAGAAAAGCGCCAATATCAAGTCACAAGCCTGATTAACGAAGCAGATCGTTTACGTGAAGATAAAAAGTTTGAGGAAGCAGCCCTCAAATACAAAGCAGCCCTCCGTTTTGACCCGAATTCCGTGTATGCTCACAATTGTCTGGGAATAGCGCTGTACTATCAAGGGAAGCTAGATGAAGCGATCGCGCGCTATCAAAAAGCCTTGCAAATCGACCCAAACTATGTAACTGCTCACAATAACTTGGGGTTAGCGCTGGAAAAGCAAGGCAAAGTAGAGGAAGCGATCGCCTATTACCGCCAAGCCTTGCAAATCGACCCAAACTATGCATTTGCTCACTATAACTTGGGGTTAGCGCTGAAAAATCAAGGGAAACTAGAACAAGCGATCGCCTCTTACCGTCAAGCCTTGCAAATCACCCCAAACTATGCGAACGCTCACATTGGACTGGGGAATGCGCTGTACAATCAAGGCAAAGTAGATGATGCGATCGCCTCTTACCGTCAAGCCTTGCAAATCAACCCAAACGATGCAATCGCTCACTATAACCTGGGGTTAGCGCTGAATAATCAAGGGAAGCTAGAGGAAGCGATCGCCTCTTACCGCCAAGCCTTGCAAATCAACCCAAACGATGCATTTGCTCACAATAACCTGGGGTTAGCGCTGAATAATCAAGGGAAGCTAGAGGAAGCGATCGCTGAATTAGAAATAGCTGTTCATCTCGATCCTAGCAGCAATCTTTTTCGTGAAAACTTAGAGATTTATAGAAATAAGAAGAAGGGTTTTTTGGGGCGTTTATTTGGTGGGTAAAATATTCTCAGTTTTATTCATCTTAACGGTGTACGTAGGCGTAGCCCGTCGTAGACATAAACTGTTGTTGTTTACGATGCGATGCTAGAAACTTTGCAACCATTTTATAGTAGTTGTGAGACGATAAAATTTTGAGGCAATGACAACAGCACTTACTCCGTCCCTCACCCTCGAAGAATTCCTCAAACTACCAGAAACCAAACCTGTTAGTGAATTTATTGCTGGTCAAATTCACCAAAAACCCATGCCTCAAGGTAAACATTCTCGTCTGCAACTCAAGTTTTGTGATACTGTTAATCAAGTTGCAGAAGCCTCACAAATTGCCCTAGCCTTTCTGGAATTGCGGTGTACATTTGGTGGACGTTCAATTGTTCCCGACGCTACGGTATTCCTTTGGGAACGAATTGCGTTTGAAGCGGATGGTGAAGTACCCAATGCCTTTGAAAGTTATCCAGATTGGACGGTAAAAATTCTTTCTCCTGAACAAAGAGCGACCAAAGTCATCAGTAATATTTTACACTGTCTCAAACATGGAACTCAGTTAGGATGGTTAATTGATCCAGAGGAGCGGTTAATTTTAGCATTCATTTCCGGACAGCAACCGATAGAATTAATAGGTAGCGATCGCCTTCCAATACCAAAATTTTTAACATTAGATTTGACGGTTGAGGAGGTTTTTGGATGGCTGAAAGTAACTAGATAATATGCGCGACCTCAGGCTGGAAGCCTGGGGCTAAAAGAACGTTCGCGCAGCGTCCCGAAGGGAAGCCCACCTGCGTGGGCTAAATTAGGCGCATCTTCATAGAGAAATGGTATAAGTTAAATCTCTGGTTCGCTTAAGCGAGTGGTGGGACGACTTTGGGAGAAGTCTTGAATAACTTGTACAACACAAACTAAAGCTAGGAGTCCGATGACGGCAATCGGTAACAAAGATGAACCAAAAATTGCGATCGCCAACACAATAGGAACAGCCGCAATTCGATATTTGGCGCGGATTTTGCAGTAGCGAATTACTCCTAACTGGTGGAGAATACTTAATATTAGCCAGCATAAAGCTACCGCTCCACAAATTAGCCAGCGGACTGCATCGGGTAAAGCTATTTGCTGCTCGCTCAGTAATACTTTTTCTACACCAACTCCAGTTGCAGCAATGCCAATCACTAGGGGTAGATGAGTGTAGAGCCAAATCATCATCGGACCGATTTTTCCTTCTGTCCGCGCTTTTTGAATCGGTGTACCACCTAGATTATCAAAGTAAACCCACCACAAACTAAAAGCAATACCTAAACCAAAGAAAGCTGCGATCGCACTGAAAACATCCCATTTCTGCTCGGAAACACCATTAACGACGGCGATAATAGCCTCACCCAAAACAATCATTGTGAAAAGTCCGAAACGCTCCGGTAAGTGGGAAGCGTGAGGGGGCAATTGTATTTGTATCTTGCTGCATATCAATGGTGTGGCAAAATCAATGACTAGTCCCAAAACCCAAAATCCAAACCGCCAAGGAGTTGGTATAAATGCGGATATGAGCCAACACAAAGCAGCAGCAGCAAAACCTGTAGCATAATAATTTGTCAAAATCCGTGCTGTGGGTATGTGCATTCCGGCACGGATATATTCGGCGACAAGCACAGCACGACCGAGAGCGTAACAAAGAGCAAAACCAGCCGAACTATCACTCAAACCGTGGTGTATATTAATAGCTAATGCCGCTGCTGCCAGCATCTGTAAACCAGTCAGCAACCGATGTCCCACATCATCGCTATCAAAGCGGTTGGCGTACATTGTACTGCCAATCCATGACCACCAAACTGGTATAAATAGAACAACAAAGCTAAAAAAACCAGATAAAGTGACATCATCATGGAGATTGTGTGCCAGTTGAGAAACTGCAACTACAAATACCAAATCATAAAAAAGTTCCAGCCAAGTAGCGCGACGTTCTTCTTCGATGTCTTCACCAATACGTAATCTTGGGGGTTGTAAAAAATTTGTCATACTGTTAAACGTGATTTGTATTTATTCTGTGTCAGATTTATCTAGTTTAGGACTTACGCACTCGTTACCAGAAAACAAGACTTTGAGATTGCTTCCTTACGTCGCAATGACGGAAATACGTAGTTCGTGCGTAAGTCCTGTAGCTTATAAGCCACATTCCGCACTTCAACTGAATTACTGGTGGATTGCATGAATAATATTTGTGTGGTGAGTGATGAAGTGAGATACACAATTGAAGATACCTTACTGTTACCGATCGCCGAAATCGAAAAACACAAACGTGAAACAGCCGAATAGAGTGATCGCTTACAATTTAACTGTGAGCATATACTCTTATATTTGTCAGTGCGTTTAATATGACTGACGTGAACCCCGACATCACTGGAACTATTACGATCGCAGTGCAGCCTCAAGACAATGGACAGTATATTTGCCAGTTATCATCGTCTTTGAGCGATTCTCCTAGAGAAAATATACAATGCTACGGTCAAACAAAAGAACACGCCATCGCCATCGCCTTAGAACAACTAGCCGATGAGTATCGCCGGATGGTGGAAGAACAACAAAATATAGATTGGGACACAGTGGAGCGATCAGACTCTGGAGGGTCAATTGCCAAGCGTTACCATGTAATTTTGCACTACGAACGCATTGCTGAGGAAGAATCGAAGTTCGAGGCACTGCACAATACGATTATGGGAAATACGGTGGTTGAGAATGCCAAGATCACCGTGATTGAGATTGATCCAGATATACCAATTGATCCATTAACGCGATCGTGGGATTGATTGGGCTAGTGAAATCAACAGTTCCAAGTAGAGACGTTCCGGCGGAACGTCTCTACAATTGTGTGGAATGTCGAAAAATCGTGAGATAAGGGGTGATACCCCTGAATCACCAGCAGTATCCGTAAAAGTTGTCGCGGATCTAAGTTTTCACTAATTAGACGAAAATGGCAACGGCGGGCTAGCCCCTAAATTCATTTATGGGGGTTAGCCGTTGGCGATTTTAATCGCCGTCCCCATTCTTCTATTAGCTCACTAGCGCTGATACCCCTATTTATTGCTTCAGCTTTAATATTTTTCCAAGCCGTAGGAGTCAGTACCACGGTTCTCTTTGTTTTCACCTCATCATGCAAAACAGGTATATTTCTTAATCGCTTTTTAGTTGTCATATTTAGTAACGCCGTGTATACTAAACGCAGTCTAGCAAATCTAAGGGAGGTGATTCAAGAGTGTTGGTATTGGAATACAAAGCAGTAGTTAAAAAAGCCCAATCAAAAGCCATAGATGAAGCTATACGTACAAGCCAATTTGTGCGAAATAAAGTTTTGAGATATTGGATAGATAATCGCGGCGTTGGCAAAAAAGAACTGTACCAGTACAACACTCAGTTACGGGGCGAATATGAGTTTGTTAGAAATTTAAGTAGTCATGCAACTCAAGCATCAGTAGAAAATGTTGAACGAGCAATCAACAGATTTTTTGCTAATTGCAAAGCTAAAAAACAAGGATTGAAAGGCTATCCAAGATTCAAAAAGCATAGTCGTTCTGTTGAATATAAACAACAGTCTTGGAAGTTACATCCGACCAAGCGCCGAATAGCTTTCACTGATAAAAAAGGGATTGGTGAACTCAAGTTACTAGGTAAGTGGGATATTCATGCCTACCCAACTGAACTAATTAAACGAGTTCGGATTGTGCGTCGTGCTGATGGGTACTATGTTCAGTTCTGCGTGAAAGTTGAAAATAAGCAAGAAGCTCCGTCAACCACGTCTGAGATTGGTATCGACGTAGGATTGGAGTATTTCTACTCTGATTCTTCGGGCAACCATGAAGAAAACCCGCGATATCTACGCAAGTCTGAAGCTGATATCAAGCGGGTTCAACGTAACATTTACAAGAAGAAAAAAGGGTCATCTGGTAGAAGAAAAGCGCGTGGTATTTATGCTCGTAAACATTTAAAAGTAACAAGACAAAGGGATGAACATGCGAAGAGACTTGCACGTAACTTATGCCTAGCTAACGCTAAGGTTGTCTTGGAAGATTTAGTGCGATTCGTTGATTAGTGAATCACGGTATTCAGTCCGTAAATAACTAATCCAGCCCGACAGCAGATTACTGTCACTAAAAGGCTGAACTCTCGGTCAGATGTAGGTGAAAGTCCTACCATTCAGACTCAGAATTGACTCCTTACCTGCCCACACTGAGTAGACTCGGTTTCTATAGGGTGAAGCTGGGAACAGGGCGCAATCAGACTGCCGTTGCGGGTTGACACTGGCGCTAATAGGGGGTTCCTACGATGAAACAGAGCCTAGAAAAGCAACTTATCCAAAGGCAAGGGCGTAACATAAAAACCCTGACCACACTGGAGTTCATTCCCGCCGCAATTAAGTCAAAAACGGCATGAGTCGAGGGAATCCAGTAGTTGAATTGGCTACATCTAAAGGAACAATCAATCCTTCCGAGGGAACGAATAAAAACGAATTGTGGGTCTTGGGACAGTCGAACCCCAGGTAAACCAGACGAGCGGAAGAATCCCCACAGTTCGGGTAGGACGCAACGTAATTGTTGCGAGGTGTTCAGAATACACTAACCAGAGAAGAGAAAATGATTAGACACAGTTATAAAACTAGTGAATCTTGGGTAGCCCTACCGTGGAAGAAATTCCGCCGAAATCTATTCCGCCTTCAAAAGCGCGTGTATAAAGCTGTTCAAGTTGGAGACAAGCGGAAAGCACGGTTACTCCAAAAGCTTATTATGAAATCCACCTCGGCTCGATTTCTGGCAATAAGACAAGTATCACAGCTAAACGCTGGTAAAAAGACGGCTGGTATTGATGGGAAGAAATCCCTCTCATTTGAAGAACGCTTCAACCTTGAAGAATTACTAGGAATGAACAGTGGAAATTGGAAGCATCAAGGACTACGGGAAATCCCCATCCCTAAAAAGGACGGGACAACCAGAATGCTTAAAATACCAACCATCGCGGATAGAGCTTGGCAATGCCTAGCAAAATATGCACTCGAACCAGCACATGAAGCCACTTTCCACGCCCGGAGCTATGGGTTCAGAACTGGGCGCTCTGCCCATGATGCACAACAGTACATCTTTGCAAACCTTAACTCTAGTGCCAACGGAATAGAAAAACGAGTAATCGAACTCGATATTGAAAAGTGCTTCGACCGGATTAACCACTCAGCAATAATGGGCGAACTCATTGCCCCCAAAGGCTTAAAACTCGGAATATTCCGATGCCTCAAGGCAGGAGTCAACCCAGAATTTCCCGAACAGGGTACACCGCAAGGGGGAGTGGTTAGCCCATTACTAGCCAACATCGCACTCAACGGGATTGAGAGTATACACAGATACCACGTAGAGTACAAACGTGGCTACAGAATAACAGACAAAACACCAGATAAATCCCGAACCATCAGTGAGATATGCAGATGACATGGTAATCATACTCCGCCCCCAAGATGATGCGACAGAGATACTTGAAAGAATCAGCGAGTTCCTCCGCAAACGCGGAATGAATGTAAGCCAAAAGAAAACCAAAGTCACCGCCGCGACAGATGGGTTTGATTTCCTCGGCTGGCACTTCAAAGTGCAGAGCAATGGAAAGTTTAGAAGTACTCCCTCAGTGGAAAACTTCAAAGCTTTTCGTAAGAAAGTAAAACACATCGTCAACAACTCGAATTATGGCTCTAAGGTGAAGGCTGAAAAGCTTTCCCCAATAGTTAGAGGCTGGAGAAATTACCATAAGTTCTGCAAGATGGACGGGTCAAAGTTATCACTTTGGTTCATGAGCCACAGAGCATACACGGTATTTAATAAGGAAGCCAAGAAAGACCGCCACTCTAGCAAGAAATTACTAGACAAAGCATTTCCGAAGGTTCCCTACTCCGAAGGTAGTCACGTCATGGTCAAAGGCACAAAGTCCCCCTATGACGGGGATGGCACCTACTGGAGCGAACGAAAAAGTAAGCTCTACGACGGCGAAACCTCTAAAACTCTTAAGAAGCAAAACCATAAATGTGCATCCTGCGGCTTAAAGTTTATCGATGAAGAACGGGTTCACCTGCACCACATCGACGGAAATCACGCCAACTGGAAGAAAAATAATCTTGAAGCAATTCATGAGAGTTGCCACGATTATAAACACATGAGCAAAAGCGCAAGCTGAGAACATCGGAAGCTGGGTGCGGTGAAAGTCGCACGCCCAGATTTAACAGAGAGGTGCCCCGGATAATACCGGGCATCGACTCTACCAATATTAAGGGCATGGTGAAAAACCATAAGCTAGCCAAGAGCATTAATGATGCATCTTGGTATAATTTCCGCCAGTGGCTTGAATACTTTGGTGAGAAATTTGGGAGGGAAATTATTGCAGTTCCTCCACACTTCACAAGTCAGGAATGTAGTAATTGCGGTGCTAGAGTCCAAAAATCTCTCAGCACTCGGACTCATTCTTGTCCACATTGCGGACATACAGAACAACGCGATGTGAATGCTGCCAAAGTAATTTTAAGTCGTGCAAGCGCTACCGGAGGGCATCCGGGAAGTAACGCCAGTCGAGATGTTCCCTCTACTTCTATTGGTCGCAAGACCTGTAAAAGCAAGGAACGTCAGTGACGCTGGAATCCCCCGCATTTATGCGTGGGGAGTGTCAAACTATAATCGCCCACATACTAGCGCCTAGTGTAATAGTTGCTAAGTGTTGCCAAAAGAGCGATCGCATGGGTTGACGAGCAATTTTTTGGGTTAACAATATCGTTAACAAAACTGAAAAAATCAGAGTGACACCTTGTAAAAAGTCAACCACCGCTGGATGAGCGACCAATACAGGCAATTGCTCACCATTTAGACCGAAAGTGGCAAAAGTTACTGGGAGAATGCGTCCGCCTTCTTCTAGGCTCAAACGTAGATAATGAGCTAAGTTACCACCCAAAACTAATGGTAGATAGCCATAAGCAAGTTCTATAAATGCTTTCGGCTTACGTCCAAAATTTATTACCTTCATCAAACCATATGCAGCAAAGGGAACAGCTACAGGGATAATTAAAGCTAGTAGCGATAATCCTAAATGTTGCCAAAACTGAGTTAAATCGAGATGTAACCCTAACCAAGATTGCAATTCCGGTAAACGATGCAGATACACTCCACCTAATAGTAAAAACAACAGCGCTACTTCATAAGTATGGGATACATGGGTTGTCCACAATTCAACACCAGGTGGACGCAAATTAAACTCAACGGAACGATGGGGACAAGCTTTAAGACAAGTCATGCACAGTACGCAGTCTTTGTTATCTTCTAATTGTGCTGGGTGCGAGTACAAAGGACATCCGTTAGTTTCCATTCCTTCGCCTTTTTGAGGTCCACCTTTGTAACATTGATATGTAGTGCAAGTTGCGGAACAAATGCCTTGCTGCGCTCGAAGTTCAGTCATTGAAAGTTTAGCAAATAAACCATTCATTCCACCGATGGGACAGAGATATCGACACCAAAATCGTCGTTCAAAAATGGCAGAGAAAATCATCGCGCCGGCGGTAATTAACAGCAGCAAACAAGCGGAAAGGTAAGCTGTATTTTCTAAATCCCAAAGTTCTTCCCACAGAAAAATTAGGGTAAATAGTCCAAAAAGAAACCATCCACCCCATTTTTCGGCTAACTGTCGATTCCAGCGTTTTAGTTGTCGAGGAAACAACCATAAAGAAAGTTTTTGCGTAATTTCCCCATAAATCATGAAGGGACAAACAGCGCACCAGACGCGACCGAGAAAGGGAAAGAGAAATAGGAAAAAAGCCCACCACCAAGCCCAGAATAGATTGAGAACGAAATTGCGATCGCGTGTTTGCGGTCCAATAAATAACACTGCGACAATCAACGCAAAAGCTGTGGCAGTAAAGCCATAATTAATGCGATCTGTCCACCACGAACTGCGGAGAAATTTCCGCAAATCTGGATAAACATTCAACAAATTCACCCGAAATCGCTTTTTCTTCGTATCCACTGACCAGAAAATTTCTTCTGTTAACTCCCGCGCTTCCCCTGCTTGGACGATCGCTCTTTCTACTAAATTTTGCAATTCTTTTAAGTTGCCAGGAAAATCATAAGATTGCAAACGGCGCAATGCTTCTGGTGCTAATTTTTGTTTATAAATACCCCTAGTCTGAGTATAAAGACTGATGTAATAATCTACCTGAGCCTTGATATCAGTTTTCCGCACTCGTAGCGGTGGCACTTTGATGTTATGACCTATACAGCGTTCGATTTGCGGCTGATTTTTTTCGGAAACAATCAAAATCCGGGCGCGAGAAGTGCGGGGTGCGGTGGGTGGTTCTTCAGAACGACTTACGGGATTATATGTAGAGTTTTTAACTAAATTAACTAGTTGTGGCAGCAACTCTGGCGGAGTTTCTTGAATGTTGTTGAGGATGAGAGTACCTTCGCCTAACCATTCCAGCAGTCCGGCTTTGCCGCCAGCACGCCCAAACAAATCTGCACCGCTGGTTTGGAGTATACCACAGTTAACTTTGATAATCGGTTCGCGTCGCTGTTTGGAACCAAAGTGAATTAAAGCAGCTATATTGTCTTTTTCTAAGCCTGGTTCGCCAAAAATCAAGACAGATTTACGGTCATTCGCAGCTTCGCGAATTTCTTCGCGCAAACGCACCGCATAACGGCTTGTACCAACAATTCCCCGTTTGGCTTTGGTGACTAAATACGGACGTAAGGCGATCGCTCGTTCTTGTTCGTAGGTAAAGGCTGATGTTAAATCCGCCAATTCTTGCGCCAATTGACGGGAAACAGCTTGAAAAATTTCCGGGTATTCACGCAACTTAGCGCGAAATTTTTCGACAGGCACAACCCAAATATGGCATTCTGTAAGGGTAGTGATGGTGCGTTGCGTCGGCTGGTCTAACAGTAATTCTTGCAGGTGAATCACGGCACCGGGAAGGAAGCCAATCGCTAACGCTGGGTTGGCTTGATTGCTGCTATCGCTTTCGAGTTGACCTTCGATAAGAATGTAAAGTGCTTCTGGGGAAGTATTTTCTACAACGAGGTTGGTTTGAGCTGGGATGATTTGTTCTTCGATTTGTTGGGCGATCGCATTTAAAACTTCAGCTTCGAGAATTCCTAAAGCTGTGCGTTCTTGTAGCCATGTTACTGTTTCTTTTGATGTCATATAAATTCCAAATTCAAACTTAATAAATTTCAGCTGCTATATATAAAAGAAATTATCGCTCTTATGGGGATTAATTTTAAATTATGAGTCTATCAGATATCCCTAATCTTTGGGTTCCTTTGGCGCTTTTGAGTTTAATTGTTATAGCTGCTGTGTTTTTTAGTCGCAGCAGCTAAGAATTTATTTTCTACACGAAAGTTTTATCGATATAACACCAGATACTTCAAGCTCGGTTCAAAGGATTTGACAATCGGATGATTGGTTGTATTGAAGTGTTTGGTAGCGTGTTTGTTTTTTGAGGAGTCGCAACAACCGATGTGTCCGCAAAGAAGACATTGGCGCAAATGCACCCATCTGTCCCCCATTTTTAAACATTCACTCTAGATAAATCCCTTTAACTAATTCCCTAAACCCATTTTTTCGGTAAATTAATTATGCGTTACTCGAACCCAACAGATGCGATAAATAAATCGTCATCTTTATATTTAGGGGCATTAGTGATATAAGAGACTCAGTGGTGAAAATAATGCTAGCTGGCAATTGTTTGGGAATTATAGATGGCGATCGCTTCCCAATTCATGACATCTTCTAACAAAGCTTGATAACCTAGTGTATTCGGGTGAAGTCCATCTTTACTTAAACGTTTGCGTCTCCAATTTTCACTGCGTCCCATCCAACGCTCAAAAATATCAAGATAGGGAATCCGTCTTTTACTGCAAGCGATGCGAGTAGCTTCTTTGTAGCGATACTGATCGGCGTGATTATAATATAAACAATCCAAAAATGGCATCTTGGCTTCATCGACTGGCACCATCCCAACAAATAACACGGGACACAGTTGCTGTGCTTGTTCAAGCAAAGAAGCGATTTCTGATTCAAAGACGGCAAAATCTGTATAGTTGCGTCCATCAGCATGTCTCAACCGCGCTGAATCATTCACTCCCACTGAGAGAATAATCAAGTCGGGGACGCGGTTTCGCAATTCTCCCCGATGGCGGAATTCAATTTCTAGTCTTTGTGCTACTTGTTGAGTGCGATCGCCTCGTACTCCCAAATTATAAACAATATGACCCGCACTATCCGGCGACATCCACGACCGCCGCAATCTTTCAACCCAGCCTCCCCCTTCTGGATCGCCAAATCCGTAAACTAAGCTATCTCCTAGTGCGACAATCTTTAAAGGCTGACATTGAGTTGGTCTAGACAGTTGCATTGAGGAACAAGCCACAAGTGTGTGCATTTAAAAACAATGTATTTTATATCTTTTAAAGATTCTATACATTTCTACACCATTTATGGGTAACTAATTTTTGCTTTACTTAGGGCATAGGGCATGGATAATTCCTCCTTGTCCCCCACTCCCCTTCAAAGCACCATCGCGTAAGCCCTTTGGTAAAATACTAAGTTATTAACGGTAATTGAGTTTTCAAAGGTATTAATTATACTGTAAATGCTGATACATTTATATTGAAACTTACTACAATCAAATTAAAATATTTAGAAAAGCATAACACCTTTTCTTTAATAGCTTTCGTGTGGAAAAAAAAGGTAATTGCACACCAAGGCTACTCATCCAAAATATGTAGTAATTTGTGATAAATATGAACATTGCCGACAAGAAAATAGTTGGTTAAGTTTTGTATATTTTTTGATAAAGTTTTATACTAATTGAAACCATAATACTTAGAAAAACTTTTTCATCTAAGTTGTTGATTATGCAATCTAACTGCTGACTCCCCAAAGTCAGCAGTTAGGGGGAATCGAATTTATCAGGGTTGTTGGAATTGCCTGGAATACATGTTCTGACGTAAGATGTAACGCGAGAACATTGTTCGTTGTGGTGTATTTGATTCTTCAGGAAAAATATACTATGAATGAAAGACTTTTATTTTTGTAAAGAAACTCGTATGCGTTCCTTTTAAGTGATATGCTAAACCTTCGCTTTTGGGAAAGCTGAAAAATATATTCAGGATTCTTTACATATTGCAACTGTCTACTTAACTTGAAAGTCCGTTGTAATTTGTACAATGCAGCTGTGACGTGGATATTGTCCAACTTGGGCTTTGTTAAAGACATTCATGAGCATTTCGACTTCTGTGTTGAGCGATCTGCTACAGACGCTACCTCACGTGCGACCCCAGCTATATTTCAAAGCTTCTCTAACAGCGCTCTCCCATGCGATGGAAGATCAGGTTTTGGCGGCAACTTTAGACGAACCTTTGGTGATTGCGAGCTTCCAACGAGAGAGATTTTACCGCCAAGAAGCTCATCGATATCAGCGACTTGCCGATCGCAGCAATCAAGTATACGTCTTAGCTGCACCGGAAACGGATTTCACTAATAGCTCGGAATATTACGAAAAAATCGCCTTTGACCAAGAAGATGGCTTAAGTCACGAATGGCATTTGGTGGTGATTGCCCAAAACTATGCAACTTGCTTGGTGTGCCGAGAAAGCCAAGGCTCTATGACCAAAAATAAGCACATGCCAGAATTGAACATCAGTCTGGATATGGAGACAGCGCGAAGATTTGAGGGAATTTGGACTAGTGAGCGAGAAGTAAGCCTAAAAGCAGCCCAGTTGCTATTAGACAGAATTATCGTTTACAGACCAGAATTGACAAGCAAAGTTGAGCAGGTAAGCCAGAGATTTGGTATTGGGGTGCATCGGGGTAACAGAAAAGTGACTCAGGATTTGCTGTCAAGCTACTCAAAAGTAGAAGAAATACCTTTAGATTTTTGTGACATTGACACTGACCCGTTTGTGCAGCGTTTGGTAACTTACTTGCAAGCTAGCCAGTACAAATTGCATAAAGCTTATCGTTCAATTGCCGCTCAAGCACGCAAAGAGCGCTTGATCAATTCAATTACCACTGCAATTAGGCGATCACTTAATCCTCATGAAGTTCTCCAAGTAGCAGTGCAAGAACTAGGACAACATCTAGAAGCTTCGAGGTGTTTAATTTACCGCGCTCAAGCTACAGATGCAAGCGCGAAAATAGAACACGAGTTTTTGAGTCCTGGTGTTTTATCTGTTGTCGGGCAAACTTGGCATTTACAAAATAATCCTTTATTTGGGGCGATCGCACAACAGGGTGAGGGTATCAGCGTTGTCAATACTGTAGCTGACGATCGCATTAAGAGTGATAGCGAACTTTCTTTAATTGCCAAAAAGTTTGCGATTCGTTCTTGGCTGATGGAACCAGTATTATTTCAAGGACGATTATTGGGCATAGTCGAGTTACACTATTGCCGTTTGCCTCCCCATCAGTGGCAAGTTGGAGAATTGGATTTAGTCAAAGCGATCGCCACCCAAGTTGGCTCGGCTCTAATTCAAGCTGAAGCTTATGCTAACCTAGAAGACCTCAACCAACAACTTGAAGCCCTCGACCGCACCCGCAGCAACCTCATAGCCATCACCGGACACGAACTCCGCACTCCTCTATCCACGATTCAGGTGTGCCTGGAAAGTCTCGCCAGCGAACCGGATATGCCTCTAGAATTGCAACAAGTGATGCTGACTACAGCTCTAACTGATTCCGAACGAATGCGGAAACTGGTGCAAGATTTCTTAACACTTTCTAACTTAGAAAGCGGACGGGTAGAATGGCATCCAGAATCTTTGACCATAGAAGAGTGCGTGGAATTAGCAATTAGCCGTTTTCGCACTCGCTCTGCAACAGAAAAGCAGCCAAAAATCAAGAGTAAAATTGCCCAAAATTTACCTTTGATCAGAGCAGATGGCGATTGGTTAGTAGAGGTAATAGCAAAAATTGTTGATAACGCTTGTAAATTTACACCTCCCCAAGGAGAAATCACCATTAAAGCGACTCGCAACAGCGATCAAATGCTTGAAGTGACTGTAGCTGATACTGGACGCGGTATTGAACCGAATCGATTAGAAGTAGTTTTTGACCGCTTTTATCAAGAAGAGGGAGCCTTGCGACGTACAACTGGCGGCACTGGTTTAGGATTAGCAATATGTCGTCAAATTGTCAATGGGTGGGGTGGAGAAATTTGGGCTTCCTCAAGGGGCAAAGACAAAGGTAGTCAGTTTCACTTTACCATCCCGATTGTCAGTCAAAAAAGTGAGGAGTTGAAAATGGGGCATGGGGCATAGGGCATGGGGCATGGGGCATGGGGCATGGGGCATGGGGCATGGGGCATGGAAAGAATCGTATTTATTCACGCAGTTGCTTTATTCAATTTTTTAATTCTCATTGCCCATTGCCCAATGCCCATTGCCCATTGCCCAATGCCCATTGCCCATTGCCCATTGCCCATTGCCCATTGCCCAATGCCCATTGCCCATTGCCCATTGCCCATTGCCCAAAAATTAACAAAGAACTGTTACAGTCTATAACGCGATCGCAACATGACCCAGGTCGCAGTGTTACGATGCCCTAAAAACGTTGAGAGACAATTTTTTTTATGGCAGAAACACTAACTGGACAAACTCCCATATTCGGTGGCAGCACTGGCGGTTTGCTTTCAAAGGCATACGAAGAAGAAAAGTACGCGATCACCTGGACTAGCCCCAAAGAGCAAGTGTTTGAAATGCCTACAGGCGGCTCTGCTATCATGAACCAAGGCGAGAACCTGCTTTACTTGGCTCGTAAAGAGTACGGTATCGCTTTAGGCGGTCAACTCCGGAAGTTCAAAATCACAGATTACAAAATCTACCGGATTTATCCCAGCGGCGAAACTCAGTATTTGCACCCGGCTGATGGTGTCTTCCCTGAAAAGGTAAACCCAGGTCGTGGGAAAGTGGGCTATGTAGACCGCAACATCGGCAGCAACCCCAATGCATCTCAACTCAAGTTCAGCGGTAAATCTCCTTACGATGCATAAGGAATAGGGACTGGGGCAATGGGCAATGGGCAATGGGAATTAAAGACGCTCGATTTTTGATACGCGTTTTATATCTAATAGCTAGCAGTCTTTCCATGCCCTATGCCCTATGCCCTATGCCCTATGCCCTATGCCCTATGCCCTATGCCCTATGCCCTATGCCCTATGCCCTATGCCCCATGCCCCATGCCCCATGCCCTATTCCTAAATTATGATTTTTCCTGATTTTGCCGAATTTCAAGAGCTAGCCAAACAAGGTAATTTTGTTCCGGTGTATCAGGAATGGGTCGCAGACCTGGATACGCCCGTATCTGCTTGGTATAAAGTATGTGCTGGTCAGCCTTATAGCTTTTTGTTGGAATCGGTAGAAGGCGGAGAAAAGCTGGGACGTTATAGTTTACTGGGTTGCGATCCGTTGTGGACTTTGGCAGCTAGGGGAGATTGTACAACTCAAACGCATCGTGATGGTTCGCAAATTGTCTTTGAAGGCGATCCTTTTGCAGCTTTAAGTCAATGTCTGGAACCTTTTGTGCCAGTAAAGTTACCGCAATTACCGCCGGGAATTGGCGGTTTGTTTGGATTTTGGGGCTATGAATTAATAAATTGGATTGAGCCGCGCGTGCCAATTCATGCCCAAGATGATCGTAATATTCCGGATGGATTGTGGATGCAGATAGACCACCTGTTGATTTTCGATCAGGTGAAGCGGAAAATTTGGGCAGTTGCTTATGCTGATTTACGTAACGTAGAGACGCGAAATTTCGCGTCTTTACAAGCAGCATATCAACAAGCGTGCGATCGCGTCACTCAGATGGTTCACAAGTTATCTTTACCCCTATCGCCCCTAAATACTATCTTGGAATGGACACCACCAAATAGTAGAGGAGTGGGGGGAGCGGGGGAGTATACCAGCAACTTCACGCGAGATGAATTTTGCGCCCAAGTTGAAAAAGCAAAGGATTATATCAAAGCAGGCGATATTTTTCAAGTAGTAATTTCCCAACGATTATCAACAGAATACACTGGCGACCCCTTTGCACTTTATCGTTCTCTGCGCCAAATTAATCCTTCGCCTTACATGTCTTACTTTCACTTCC
>NZ_KK073769.1:90042-104468 GCF_000582685.1 [Scytonema hofmanni] UTEX 2349 | reverse complement strand
GACATTATATTGATTAAAAAAGACATAACTGATTAGTTGTGATTTTAAATTAACTGGTAAAACTGGCTCGATAAAGAAAAAACTTATCCAACCAATCACAGCAGTAAACAGATTGATACAGATGGCATAAAAAATGCTAGTTTTTTTGTCAAATCTTAACCTAACATTCAAAACATACCCTTCTATGGGTATAGCAACCAATAAAAATAAAAAATCAAACAAAATGGCACCAAGGGGAAAAGTTGTCGGAAGTTCAGGATATTCAAACATAAAAGGGTGAGGTATAAGGTTGACTTGAGAGAGTATAACTGAGAGATTCAGAATGATAGGGAAAATTATCTCATTCTTCCAGTCTTGTACCATCTTTTTGTTCTTTTGGTTATGGTATTGCAAAACTTTACAAGATTGGGGCATGGGGCATGGGGCATGGAAAGAATCGTATTTATTCACGCAGTTGCTTTATTCAATTTTTTTAATTCTCATTGCCCATTGCCCAATGCCCATTGCCCATTGCCCAATGCCCATTGCCCATTGCCCATTGCCCATTGCCCATTGCCCAATGCCCATTGCCCATTGCCCATTGCCCATTGCCCAAAAATTAACAAAGAACTGTTACAGTCTATAACGCGATCGCAACATGACCCAGGTCGCAGTGTTACGATGCCCTAAAAACGTTGAGAGACAATTTTTTTTATGGCAGAAACACTAACTGGACAAACTCCCATATTCGGTGGCAGCACTGGCGGTTTGCTTTCAAAGGCATACGAAGAAGAAAAGTACGCGATCACCTGGACTAGCCCCAAAGAGCAAGTGTTTGAAATGCCTACAGGCGGCTCTGCTATCATGAACCAAGGCGAGAACCTGCTTTACTTGGCTCGTAAAGAGTACGGTATCGCTTTAGGCGGTCAACTCCGGAAGTTCAAAATCACAGATTACAAAATCTACCGGATTTATCCCAGCGGCGAAACTCAGTATTTGCACCCGGCTGATGGTGTCTTCCCTGAAAAGGTAAACCCAGGTCGTGGGAAAGTGGGCTATGTAGACCGCAACATCGGCAGCAACCCCAATGCATCTCAACTCAAGTTCAGCGGTAAATCTCCTTACGATGCATAAGGAATAGGGACTGGGGCAATGGGCAATGGGCAATGGGAATTAAAGACGCTCGATTTTTGATACGCGTTTTATATCTAATAGCTAGCAGTCTTTCCATGCCCTATGCCCTATGCCCTATGCCCTATGCCCTATGCCCTATGCCCTATGCCCTATGCCCTATGCCCTATGCCCCATGCCCCATGCCCCATGCCCTATTCCTAAATTATGATTTTTCCTGATTTTGCCGAATTTCAAGAGCTAGCCAAACAAGGTAATTTTGTTCCGGTGTATCAGGAATGGGTCGCAGACCTGGATACGCCCGTATCTGCTTGGTATAAAGTATGTGCTGGTCAGCCTTATAGCTTTTTGTTGGAATCGGTAGAAGGCGGAGAAAAGCTGGGACGTTATAGTTTACTGGGTTGCGATCCGTTGTGGACTTTGGCAGCTAGGGGAGATTGTACAACTCAAACGCATCGTGATGGTTCGCAAATTGTCTTTGAAGGCGATCCTTTTGCAGCTTTAAGTCAATGTCTGGAACCTTTTGTGCCAGTAAAGTTACCGCAATTACCGCCGGGAATTGGCGGTTTGTTTGGATTTTGGGGCTATGAATTAATAAATTGGATTGAGCCGCGCGTGCCAATTCATGCCCAAGATGATCGTAATATTCCGGATGGATTGTGGATGCAGATAGACCACCTGTTGATTTTCGATCAGGTGAAGCGGAAAATTTGGGCAGTTGCTTATGCTGATTTACGTAACGTAGAGACGCGAAATTTCGCGTCTTTACAAGCAGCATATCAACAAGCGTGCGATCGCGTCACTCAGATGGTTCACAAGTTATCTTTACCCCTATCGCCCCTAAATACTATCTTGGAATGGACACCACCAAATAGTAGAGGAGTGGGGGGAGCGGGGGAGTATACCAGCAACTTCACGCGAGATGAATTTTGCGCCCAAGTTGAAAAAGCAAAGGATTATATCAAAGCAGGCGATATTTTTCAAGTAGTAATTTCCCAACGATTATCAACAGAATACACTGGCGACCCCTTTGCACTTTATCGTTCTCTGCGCCAAATTAATCCTTCGCCTTACATGTCTTACTTTCACTTCCAAGATTGGCAAATTATCGGTTCCAGTCCAGAAGTGATGGTGAAAGCAGAACGCGATGGAGATGATATAATCGCCACAGTCCGCCCGATTGCCGGAACCCGTCCACGAGGGAAAACAACCCAGGAAGATGCACTTTTAGCCGCAGATTTGCTGCAAGACCCCAAGGAAATCGCTGAACATGTGATGTTGGTAGATTTAGGGCGTAATGATTTGGGGCGAGTCTGCGAAAGTGGTAGTGTGAGAGTTGATGAATTAATGGGGGTAGAAAAATACTCTCATGTAATGCATATTGTCAGTAATGTTGTGGGGAAACTAGCATCGGGTAAAAGTGCCTGGGATTTGCTCAAGGCTTGCTTTCCAGCGGGTACAGTCAGTGGTGCGCCGAAAATTAGGGCAATGGAAATTATACACGAATTAGAACCGTGTCGGCGGGGTGTATATTCTGGTGTGTATGGATATTACGATTTTGAAGGGCAATTAAATAGTGCGATCGCTATCCGGACAATGGTAGTGCATGATGGTAAAGTCAGCGTGCAAGCTGGCGCCGGTATGGTAGCTGATTCCCAGCCAGAGAAAGAGTATGAAGAAACGTTAAATAAAGCGCGGGGACTTTTAGAAGCGATTCGCTGTTTGCGTTGAAGTTATGAATCGTAAACTTCGCTACGGTGAGCGATGGTATCTACCAACACTTGCATAGTTTCATCATCAATCGAGTAAATAACCCGATAATCACCAACCCGAAAACGGTAGTAACCTGAATAGTTTGCCTTGAGAGGTTTAATGTTTGGGTGAAAGCGAGGATTTTGCTGTAGCTGCTCAAAGCCACGATCTAGACGTTGTTGTAATTTAGCTGATGCTGCCTCAAAAAACTGCTTTGCCTCTTCGCTCAGGTCGATATTATACAAGTTAATACTTCCTTTTGAGTTGCTCAAGAGGTGTAATGCGACCTTGAGAAATGTCTTTCTTACCCTTTTCAAAGGATTCGACAAAGCCAGGAATTTTCTCAAGTTCTTGAGTTGCTTCCTCACTCTCCTTATCTGCAAGGTAAGCTACAAAGTCAGCGACAACTTGCAAGCGTTCTAAGGATAATTGTTTGAGGTGTTGATTGATTTTATCTTGGATTTCTATTGCTTGAGCAAGAGCGATCGCTTCGGTGTTTTCGCAACTTTCTTCAATCGTGTTAATTGTATTTTCCATTGCAGAAACCAACTCGTAGAAAGCTGGAATATTTAGCTTTAATATAGCGCTTGCTCTTTAAAGTTTGTGGAGTGCGATCGCCGAAGGCGGGTCTTCGACCATCGCTATCCGAATAATGGTAGTGCATGATGGTAAAGTCAGCGTGCAAGCTGGCGCCGGTATGGTAGCTGATTCCCAGCCAGAGAAAGAGTATGAAGAAACGTTAAATAAAGCACGGAGGATGCAGCAAAGTAAGTTTTAAGGTAGTTTCAATTACTTGCTCTATAGGAGGAGATATTAAAACTCG
Organism: [Scytonema hofmanni] UTEX 2349; assembly: GCF_000582685.1. GTDB lineage: Bacteria > Cyanobacteriota > Cyanobacteriia > Cyanobacteriales > Nostocaceae > Hassallia > Hassallia hofmanni. Next base: position 100,783 of record NZ_KK073769.1, on the reverse strand, counting down.
GTGGTTTCCAACAATAACTGTTAAGCGCAAAGGAAGAGCAAGACCCATCTTTAAGAATCTGGCAACTTATAAAGTGCCTGATATCTACTTTAATTAAACAGAAATGGTTTGACAGATGAAATCATACGATCTAACTCAGTTTCATTATGTCTGAGAAGATCGTACCCCCACAATTCATTCGTTCTATCGGAGCAATCTTTCGCAAGAGCTTCTCCGATCTTTTCAAAATTCTTGTTAATATCTCTCTTTAAGTTCTCTGGTTCAGATAACACACCAAGAACAAATACTCTATCTTCTAAATCATTTGCAATCTGATCCTTTACATGACTCAATCTATCTTCATGGTCATCAAAATCAATCAGCAAAGCCATCATTCTGTGTTGATATTGTCGCATTGTAGAGGCATAATCATTCGTAAATTTCTTCACAACGTTTTTCCAACCACGAGCCACTGGTAGGACTTGAATAGCGTGGCTATTGAGGTTTAGATTAAGAAGAAATCCGTTCGCAATCTGGCGATTAGCATCGTCTTCCGGCAAAACAAGAATGTGCGGTCTATCCTTATTTATGCTCATAGTTCTATATCGCCACGAATCAAGGCATCTACAAGATCACCTTGAACAGACATATCACTGAGCAATCTGACTAAAGTTGGTTCCAAGTGGCTTTTTCTATCAAGTACAAAGGTATTTTCATGTGAAAACTTTCGGATTGCTTCCTCATCATGCGAAGTCATCAAAATTTGTCCACTATTCTTAAATGAGCGTCGCAGTGATGTGACAAAAAGTCCAACTTCTGACAAGGAAAGATAGTTGTCAGGCTCATCCCAGAAGCAAAAAAGTGGACCGTATGATTTGTTGGCAGCCAAGACAACAGCACAAAGAAAAAAGCATTTCTCACCGTCAGATAAGTCTTTAAAGTTAACACTCAAATTCGCATTATTTTCTTCAAAGCGAACAATCATGCTTTTGAAGTCTTTGCCAATAAGTTCATTCAGAAAATCCTTTATATCAGGCATAACTTCTCGAAGATATTGGTCAACCATCGCATCACTTTGTATCACTGCTGTGAGTACACCTTACGTTTTGTTGCAAGTTGTGTGGTGTGCGTTTTCCATCACGTCGTAAAGCGATGCCTACGGCAGGCAGAGCGATCGCCTTGATATATAGAATTAAAATAGAAAGTATTCACCGTCCACAGATGTTTAGGTAAGTTTATGGAAGCACTGCAAATTGCCTTACCTTCTACACTAAAATTGAATATCGATTTGACTGATGAGCAATATTTCCAACTGTGTCAAAACAACCGCGATTATCGATTTGAACACACAGCATCAGGGGAATTATTAATTATGCCACCTACAGGTAGTGATACTGGCAGACGTAATGTTAAAATAACCACTCAACTAGATATTTGGAATTCTCAGAATAACTTAGGCGAAGTTTTTGACTCTTCAACTGGTTTCACCCTACCTAATGGTGCAAAACGTTCCCCCGATGCTTCTTGGGTGAAAATTGAGCGGTGGAATGCTTTAACCATTGAACAACAAGAAAGCTTTGCTCCCCTAACTCCTGACTTTGTAATTGAGTTGCGATCGCGTACTGATTCTCTCAAAGAATTGCAGGATAAAATGCAAGAATATATTGACAATGGTACAAAATTGGGTTGGTTAATTGATAGGAAAAACAAGCGGGTCGAAATTTATCGTCCAGCTAAAGATGTAGAAATTTTAGAAAACCCTATAAATTTATCAGGTGAAGATGTTTTACCTGGATTTGTGTTGAATTTAACGGCAATATTATAAGTCAATTTCGCGTGCGATCGCTTAAACAAAAAATAAGCGATCGCCCAAAATCCTACTTCTCATCATCCAGTGTCTGTGGACGTTCAACAGCAGCAGGATTTACCTCTGCTTCGTCGGTTCTGGTAGAATCGTCAGCATTGCTGATAACCCCCTGAGTTTCTTGCGATCCTTCAGCAGCAGCATTTGTCAACCCGTTAGCGTTAACATTAGTTTTAGCAGAAGCACCTTTATGGCTAGCATTACCACCTGGCATAATTATTCCTCAACTTACGCGATTTCATACACCTCAGCTTAGACTGAGTAAATTGAGGAAAACCCTATCTATAGGCTTAAATTGTACTCCTCCACAGTCACCCACTATCTATAACCTTCTAGGGTGTAAAAACACTATCTCTAGAAAGAATTAAATTCAGTACATTTAACTCATTAGAAGTCAAAAGATACTTGTCTGTAAAAACTTTTTGTCTCATTTCCTCCAGACTGTAACTTCTAAAAACAACAAAAGGAAAATCTTGATAATTGTTACCAATAGGCAAAATATTACCAACAGGATACAGCACACGGATATATGCAGCTAGGATATCTCGGAAGCGTTGATCTTCAGGTTCATTAGGTTCATTCGCAAAATATTCACTCATAGCCTCACCGCTAATAAATGCATATAATGGTAATGCATAATACTGGTCAAAACGCTGACTAAATTGTTCAAGTCTTTGTGTTTTTTCAACTCCATCCGTCAGCTTTGTGACTAACTCTATAGCATCCTTAATCGCAGAGCGCAAACTTTCTGGGTAAGATTTCCTGTGACTAATTTGCTGCATATTTAGCCACAATTCATCAGTAGAATTTGCGATATCAAGCAACCGTATTTGATAAATTTCTTCTAAAGTGTTGTTACCAATAGGCACTATCAACAGACTACCACTAATGTAGCCCAATTCAATTTTACCAAAATCCAGTAACTTATCTAGAGTGTGACAAATTTGATAAAAATCGCGGTTGAAAGACTCCCGCAACGCTAGATAATTAGATTTAGTTGTATTTATAACAGTAAATTCTGCTCGTCCTAATAACTGTTCTAAGCTTGTATAAACCTTTTCTACTAAAACATCGCTTTTGTTTCTATAATGTTCTTTCTTCAATTGGTTGATAAGATTTACCATCTGAGCAGAAAATGTTTCACCAGCAGCTAAAATAGACTTACCACCTATAGGTATAATGATAAAATTATCGCGTCCTATGCAACCAGAGCCAAAAATTCTGGTCATTATAGAGGCTTTCAAAATTAATAAGATATTTAACAGACTCAGCACACTTTCTTGTAAAGATAATTGCTGGTTATCCTGATATTCTTGTAAAGATAATTGCTGGTCATCCTGATAATAAACTGAACGTTCTGATAAATAGAAAACTAATTCTTTATCCTCATTATCTATCTTATCATTACCACGACCTCTATAAATTACTTGAATTACTTCCATGAGATTTTTCTCAATCTCAAATTTGGGAATTTCTACTAGGATGTGTTTAGCTTTGGGGAAGGATAAACCCCGACTTCCGGAAGCAGTCATAAAAACTACTTTGACGTTTTCTTGAAAGTTTTGTATTTCTTTCTTTTCCTCTTCAGATATATTTGCGTGTATCTCCAGATAATCGGTACACTTTTCAAATTGTCCCCGATGTTCTTTAATTTTTTCAATCAGTTCTGCTAATCTGCGCTGATTTTGGATGTAAACTATTATTTGGTCAACATCAGACTGATTTAAAAAAGCTTCGATGTCTTTTAAAATCTCCTTTTGCAAACTTGCTTCCAAGTTAGATTTTTGCTTGAAATGTGCTTCATCACTAAACTTGCAAGATTCTATCAATACTTTATATGTGATAGATAAACTTTTTGCCGGGTAGGAGTTAGTATTGATAACTGTTGCTGCGAAATCTTTAAATACTAATGCTTGAATTGAAAGAGGTTGAGCAATTTCTGTAGCACGACGAAAATAGATTTTGTCTGGTTCTGGTGATTTATCAGAAAGGTGTTGAATTATAACGTTTTTATCAACGATAGAAGCATCAGCAACAATCACCTTTGTATTAAAACCATACTGATTATCATTCAATTTATATTTGAATATAATCTTATGAATTCCATCTAAAAAGTGAACTCCGCTATCATCCCCTGTTATTTCATCTATCATGATGAATAAGTGCTTGATTCTCCCAGAAATCTCTCGCATCCTCTCAGTAAAGATTATATTGTCTCTTTCGTTATAAGCATTTCTAAAGATTTTCTCAAAATGCTTCAAAGTGTCGTCAGTTTGTGTTGTTTTTAAAGCTTGGATAGAAGCGGTAGCGATTATATTATTTGACAATTCATCTTCTACAATCGTTGATATAGCCTCGCAAATGCTATTTAAAACGCCCTTTTTTTTATGTTGATTATCTTGAATAACATCGTCAGTCGGTTTCTTCAGCTTATCTGAACGTCGTGCGATTCGCTCATTTTCCCTACTATGAATAAAGTGTACAGACTTTCGCACAAATTTACCTTGACGCTGATTGCAGGTATATTCAACAGTATACCGTCCGAAATTATCTGTAATTAGATTGCTGTGGCTATTAATAGCTAACAACCGATCATCGCACAATTCTCGCGTTTCTTTATTTTTAAACTTCTCGATAATGTCTAAGTTAACTTGTTTTCTAGGACTTACATAAAAGAAAAGAAAACCTTCATCTAGATGATTTTTGAGAAAATCGACGATCGCTGTAGTTTTACCAATACCAGGATTGCCAGTTAAAAATATATAAGTATTCTGAGAAACCAAAGCTTTTTTAATCAGTTCAGCATGAGCTTGTCGCAGGTTCATAACTCCAGTTAAAGCTAACTCTTGCATCAGTTTTGGGGGAACTTCTGTAACAAAGTTGAAAAATCCAGTAATTTTCTCTTGATGAGGAGGTAAAAAAGTAATCTCGTCAGCAGGAACTTCTAAAAGAGCATCAACAAACTGTTTACCACGTTCAAAACTATTATATGCGTTGCGTTTAATTAGATTTAAAACTTGCTTACGTGCTTCGTAAATTTCTTTGCCACTTGAGTCATGTTTGTAAATCTGATAACAGGTTTTCCAAACATCTATATTTTCGCGGTTGATAGACATAGCACTTATTCCGCGATCGCTATATCCTAGAGAGTTGAAAACCACCGATGCTGCATCAGGTAAAATCCCAGTTGACTGGATAAAATTATAGAAGCTATGAGCATAACCGGCAGCTTGAATTAATTTCGTACTTTCTTTGTCTTTATATTTAAAAGCTGTAAAATAACTCTTTAAATCTTCCGAGAAATCTAACCCTAAAGATTCGGTATCGATGCGAAGATTAGAAAAAACACTTTTGGAGCGTAAATAACTAATATCCCTCATCAATAAACGTCGGATAATTTCTATATAATCCAGGTTTTTCACATCGTCATTGGAATTAATAGAAAACACCGATAAATCAACACAGATAACCCGATATTGTCTCCGATATCGCAGCAGTATTAAAGTGTCTGCATTCAGAAACTCACCTTTTGCTTTATAACCTTTAATATACTGAGAGATATTATCTAAATTTTCAAACTGAGATAATACTTCTGTAAACCACTGACTATCATCCTTGATATCGTAGGTTCCGATGCTGTTATCACCGCTAAACCTACATTGGTAATATAATATTTCTATATTTCTTAGGTTGTGAGATTTAAGCCAATCTGTAGATTTCAAGTATTCATGAAAGAAATTAAAGCCACTCAAAAACCCTTTTTGTAAAAAGAATGTACTCCAAGTTTCAGCCATTTGTCTTTCTAAAGTGCTGATAACTTTATCTACAACTCGCAACCGCATTTTGGGAAACTTTAGCTGCTCTAATTCCTGACGATATAAGTTTGCAAATTTGTGCTTAATTTTGTTTTGTTCAATATAGGCAAGAATCCCAATATTAAATCCTACTTCAAACAAACGTCCTAAATCTTCTGCTATTTTTGATTTCATTAGAATTTTTTTTTAATGCAAAGGAAAGCAGAGGGAAGCGCAGAGTAACGCTGAGTAATATAAGATAATTCAGCGAACCTCTGTGTTTAATACTTTCTTTACTTGAGTTAAAAAAGCTAATGAGTTAAATTCGCTTTTTCCTTTCATATGATTAAATAGGGAGAGTTTACCGACAGACTCTTCTCCGATGAGATTTTCGTAAGGATCAAGCTTGAGATAAATGTCTTTAGAAGCTTTTTGGTATCGATAAAAGTGGAATAAGGTCAAATATTGCAAGATCTCATTTTTTAATGAACCGTTGAAAATCAAACCTTTCCTAATGTCTTCATCATCAAGAATGTCTTTATAAATATTTAATAAGGTTGCGTAGGAAATAACACCGTTGTAGTTTTTTTCTTGACCAGGAACTTTAATTCCATTAAATAAGTTAAAAAATACAACAGATTGCTTGCTGGAGTCATTGACTAAATTTGTCAGTTCTATGGTGTCTTGAATATATAATGAACTTGACTCGATTTTTTTGAGCTTAACTGCATAGTATTTATCAAAAAACATCGGATATATCTTAATATCTTTGTGTTCTGCTTTTAAAGCTTTAATTACATCTCTTGACATGAAAAATAATCCGTCATTTTCCTCAGTTTGAGTCATGTGCAATGTACTCGAATAAGGTGCTTTGGCAATATACAGAAAATGCTTGAATCCCATTTTGTAAAGTTTAGCTACTTCGTCAATGACAACGCTAGGATATGTAAACATTTGTTGCTTATCGTAGTTGTCTGAGAAAGTTTTAAGTAGCTGCACTCTGACAGCATTATCTTGACGTTTAATTCCCATAATTTCTCCCATCAAATTGGAGATTTTTTGAGAACTACCCCATCTGCGATCGCTTTCTCGACTAGAAACTATCACAATCGCTAATTTGTCCAATTCAGGAGAGTTTGAGGCATTGGTGAAAGTAAATTTTTTCGGCAAGACTGAATATAATGAACTCAGAACATTCGGAACTTTAAATTTACCTAACTTTTGCAAGTCTCTAATGTCAATTCCCTGTGCATTAGAACGATGTTTCTCGTTGAGTAAATGAGATAATACACAAGACAAGGACACGATAAATTTTTCTATTGGTGCATCGTCTTGCTTGTTGTTTAGATGTAGCCGAAAAATGGGGATAAATAATATCTTCTGCTTATCCAACAATACCCGAAGACTGATATAAGCAAGTAAGCAAAAGGTAAAGCAATAAACAAAAGCTTGGTGAGATTCTAGTTTATTACTTTCTAAACTGTAAGGTAACAATATCAGCTTACGCTGCGTGAAATATTGATTGAAAATCTCCTGGCATTTTTTATCTTTTAGAGGGACAAAAAGTATAGGTAAAGCACGAATACCTGTTAAATCGTACTCCATTCGGAAGGTTTCGCGGTCATCGGTAGCAAAAAAATGAATGTCGTTGATTGTAATTTTGGTTGGAAGAGTACAAAGAGAATTTGTCTGTGCTTTCGCTTCCGCAATAGATATATATTTGAGAACTTCTTTAGGGTTTCCTCTTAAAACAGGTTTGAAGAATGTATTGTTTTTGAAGATATTGCTTTTATTGTCCTCAAGGATGCTTTTTTTCACAGAAATATGCAGGGGATACTCTCGCATCGGAAAGCTAGTCTCTCGTTTGAGGAGATTTTGCAGCAACTTCTTGAGAAGATTGATTTTTCTCTGAACTTTGAATTCCTGAAAATATTTATAAATCTTCCGAAAAAGCTGTTGTTTTGCAACTTGGTCAGAACCCTTAAGAATCTGGATTACATTTTTATCAAATCCAGCAATCGGATCGTATTCTAATTCAGCATTCAGTTTGTAATCCTTGCTTTCTGGGTTATTGCGACTGGCAAACAAAAAATAGTATAAAAATGCTATTTGTAAAACTTTTCTCGCAAATGTTTCGTTTTTAGCATCTGCGATTCCCGCTTGATGTTCCTTGCTATCTGGATTAAGCAAATTCAGACGATATTCAAAGACATTTTTACCACCATACGCTTGCACTTTACCATCAAGTTTCAGCTTCAGACCAAAGATAAATTGAATTTCTCCCCGGTTGTCATCTTTGGTTTCACCTAAGTAACCTTCTATGATGGGGATAATTGGCAATATTTCAAATGCTTCAGCACGAGAAAACAAATCTCTATAGTTAACTGAAGTACCTGCATAGTTAACTAAGTAATCACCATCAGCTTTGGTGGTATCATTAATATATTCTTCTATCAGCTTGAGTCGTCTGATCAAGTCTTGGAGATATATAGCACCTTCAGCATAAGCAGCGCTAGTACTAGTATTAATATTCTCGTGGAGAAACTCCAAATAATTTATCTGTGCTTGTTTTTTTAGTTTTCCTAATGTTTGCTGATTGACAATATCTCGCAATTTGTAAAAGTCAGAGTTAGTCTCTTTCTCCAAATCTTCAAGTATGTACTCAATATCTTCTTTCTCTCCGGCACTTGCACTACTAAATTGCTCGTGGATATAATATTTTAAACCTTGCTGTAATTGTCTGTTAAAGTCACGGGTATTCTGCACAGTGATGGACAATTTGTGAACTTTTAAAAGTTCTTTATTCTCTGAATTGCTGTCATCGAAAGTTAATCGCTGCTTTTGTAACCCTTGATGTGGAAGAAAGGGATAGGTAAAGTCTAAACTAGGCTTATCACCTTTAAAATTCTGCAAATCTGTAACTAAGTTGCTTACAAACTGCTCAATTGAGGTACTATCTCCTAGTTCAGATTTTAATATCTGCTTCAGACAATCTCTTATTTGTTGAATTTGATTGGGAAAGTTTTCTTTAAAACCTGGACTAAAGTTAACTGTAGCAGCTTTGGCGCTATTAGCAGAAACACCTAAAGGATTGTCTACCTGCAAAGTAGCAACTTGAGCAGCTATGCTATCAATATCGATGTGTAAATGGTTGTTATCATCAGAAATTTTAAAGACTTTTTGACCACGCAAACAATGTAAAATTTTTGATAATAAGTCGCTATAATCTACGTAAATTAAATCGTCGCTTCCTGCTCGAATAATATTCACCCTGTTAATTCCTAGCTTATGGTGACTATTCAGTATTAGTCTTGATAGTCACCATCTCGCCACGGTAATTTAACGTAGAAGTTACATCAAAGCGCCTATTTTATCTAACAATCCAGAAAACAACTTTAACCCATCAGTACTACCCAACACTGCATCTGATGCTCTTTCTGGATGAGGCATCATACCTAGCACGTTTCCTGTAGTATTGCAAATACCCGCAATATTATTTAACGAGCCGTTAGGATTCTCACCTTGGTAACGAAAAACAACTTGATTGTTATCTTCAATTTCTGTCAAAGTGACATCATCAGCATGATATCTTCCTTCACCGTGGGCAATTGGCAAAGTGATAATTTCACCTTTTGTATAAGCTTGCGTCCAAGGTAAATCGGTGCGCTCAACTTTTAGGGGAGAGCGATCGCATATAAAATGCAAATCCCGATTTCTCACCAAAGCTCCAGGCAAGAGTCCGGCTTCAGTTAATACCTGAAAACCATTGCAAATACCGATGACAAATTTACCTTTTTTTGCATGTTCTACAACTTGCTGCATCACAAGTGAAAAACGAGCGATCGCTCCACAGCGCAGGTAATCCCCGTAACTAAAACCACCAGGGATAATTATCACATCACTATCCGAAATATCCGTATCTTGATGCCAAACCATGCGAGTCGGTTGCTTGAGAATGTCTCGTGTGACATAAGCAACATCGCGATCGCAATTAGAACCTGGAAAAACCAAAATGCCGAATTTAGTCATTTTTTATTGGGGAATTGGGCATGGGGCATTGGGCATGGGGCATGGGGCATGGAAAGAATCGTATTTATTCACGCATGAGCGATCTTGAACTTGTTTAATTCGAGCGTACCCATTGCCCGTTGCCCAATGCCCGTTGCCCAATTCCCTAGAATACTCCTGTCTGTGATTCGACCTCAATCAAATCAAAGCGATAATTTTCAATCACGGGATTTGCTAACATTTGGTCACAGATGCGATTCAATTGTTGACGTGCTTTACTTTCATCAGGTTCGGTGATGGTAACTTCGATGTACTTACCAATCCGCACAGAGTTAACGTTATCGTATCCCAACTGCTTTAGGCTAGATTGTACAGCCACACCAGCAGGGTCTAAGACCGAGGGACGAAGGGTCACAAAAATTTTGGCTAGATATTTCCTTTGCACAGGCTTTTGCTGAATGCTGCGATCGCTATACTATAACTTTCTGTTCCAAGTGAGTGAAAATAAGATCACAAAGCGGTAACTTGTTGATTTATCAATTAGCCAGTAAACAGCTTTAACTACAGTGGCAAATTTAAAGAATACTCTATGAGAGCCATACGCACCCGCAGTCAAGACCGTATCTTGAGCCTTCTGAAAACCATCAAGCAAGGCATTTCGGCACAGGATATTTACGTAGAACTGCGTAAACGCAACCAAAGCATGGGTTTAGCTACAGTTTACCGCTCTTTGGAAGCTTTAAAAATGGAAGGCATGGTGCAAGTGCGGACATTAGCTAATGGTGAAGCCCTTTATAGCCTAGCGCAGCAAGACAAGCATCACATGACTTGCTTGCAATGCGGTATCTCAATTGGGATTAATCAATGCCCAGTCCATGATTTAGAAGAACAATTGCAAGGCACTCATAAGTTTAAGATTTTTTATCATACTTTAGAGTTTTTTGGTTTATGTAGCCAATGTCAGATGACACAAGCTCCGGAGTAGGAGGAGGGGAGACAAGGAGATGGGGAGACAAGGAGAGGGGGAGACAAGGAGAGGGGGAGACAAGGAGAGGGGGAGACAAGGAGAGGGGGAGACAAGGAGAGGGGGAGACAA
>NZ_KK073769.1:44358-89942 GCF_000582685.1 [Scytonema hofmanni] UTEX 2349 | reverse complement strand
AGGAGAGGGGGAGACAAGGAGAGGGGGAGACAAGGAGAGGGGGAGACAAGGAGAGGGGGAGACAAGGAGACAACGAAGAAAATTCCCCCTGTCCCCTTGTCCCCTTGTCCCCTTGTCCTCCTCTTTCGGCTATAATTACAAGATTGAATTTTCGAGTACATTGTGGCGATCGCACAAATCAACACCAAAACATACTTAAGCAAGTGTAAATAATTAAACTTAAATAGCATTGTAGAAACAATCTATACCAAAATATGAGACTATAACTTACTCAAATCAATCAAAAAGCTTATTCGCGAGTGCGTATTGAGAAGGATAAAAAATACAACTTTTTTGATACTTGAGACTTCATCCTTCAGTTGACAGCCAGATGTAATCAAAATTCAGCGGTTGATTTAAACCTTTAACTTTTTAGGTGCATGATTTTACAAGAGCGGATAATTTATTGCACAAATCCAGCCTGTACTAACCCCATCAATTCTGTTGGTGACAGATTATGTGCAAATTGTCAAACTCCTTTAGTTCATCGTTATATTTGGGCTACTGGGGAACATCAAGCAATTCCACCGGGAGAATTAATAAAAGACAGATATGAGGTAATTACATCGCAGATTTGGCTGGATACTCGACCAGGACAACTGCCAGAGATACCTGAAGAATTACCAAAAGCAATTATTCCTTATTTACGCTTATCGAGCGATCGCTGCCATGTGGCTCAAGTTTATGGATTTGCGGATGATATACTTTTACTGGAAAATGTGCCAATAGATGAAACTGGAAAATTATATCCAGCAATCGCCGACGCATGGGAACAAGCAACTCCAGTCCGACAAGTAAACTTTCTGTGGCAAATTATTCAACTTTGGCAACCTCTATCAGAATATGGAGTTGCCCTCAGTTTGCTATTTCCACACAACCTGCGAGTACAAGGTTGGTGCGTGCGACTCTTGGAACTTTATGAGTCAGAACAACCGAGTCTTCAACAGTTAGGTGAGTCCTGGAAACCGATTGTAGCTGCCGCTAAACCAGAAGTAGCAACAGCTTTGGAAAAAATAGTCGATTCTATGTGCCTTGAGGGTGAAATTGAGTTAAAAGCGATCGCAACTCAACTTAATCAGCTATTATTATCATCAGCAGCCCAATTGCCATTAAATCTACAAGTGGCAGGGGCAACAAATAGCGGTTCCCAACTTCATCAAAATGAAGATACTTGCTATCCCATAAGCCTTGGTAACTCAGACGATCCATTAGTACCCCGCTTATCGATTGTTTGCGATGGTATCGGCGGACACGAAGGTGGTGAAGTAGCAAGCCTTTTGGCAGTACAATCTCTGAAGTTGCAAATTCGCGCTTTACTAACAGAAGTAGCAGAACAAACTGAACTAGTATCGCCAGAATTATTACAGCAGCAACTAGAAGCAAGTTTGCGGGTTGTAAATAACGTAATTTGTGCCTGCAACGATGAGCAAAAACGCCAAGGTAGAGAACGCATGGCAACAACCGTCGTTATGGCTCTACAAGTGCCGCAACAAGTCGAGATATCCCCTGGATCGTACTCACAAAATAGTCACGAACTTTACTTAGTAAATGTCGGTGATAGCCGCGCATACTGGATTACAGGCGATTACTGCCAGCTACTGACAGTAGATGATGATGTGGCGTCACGGGAAGTACGCTCTGCCCGCAGTCTGTATCGCAAAGCACTACAACGTCCAGATGCTTATGCTCTTACCCAAGCTTTGGGAACAAAAGATGGTGAATTTCTGCGTTTTATAACTCAGCGAATCATTTTAGAAGAAGATGGCATATTAATGATATGCTCTGATGGACTCAGCGATCATAATTTGGTAGAAAATCACTGGAGAGAATATGCAGTACCAGTTTTAAAAGGTGAAATTTCACCAGAAGACGCAGTTGACAACTGGATAGCGATCGCAAATCAGAAAAATGGTCATGATAATATTTCGGTTGTGCTTACCCATTGCCGTATATCTCCAGAATCCTTGGTGCCTGTAACTCCCTCCCAGCCCCTAGCCGAGATAGAAGAAGTACAATCAGAGTTGGCAGATAGTTCTCAAGCGCTACTAGAAGAGGACATTCCATCAGCCGAAGCACCTGCCGTTTCTACAACTCCAACTGAAGTGAAAAAAAGACGTGGTGGTAACGTTTGGGTGCCACTGTCCGGAGTATTGGCGTTGCTGGCAGGAACTACAATAGGATTGTTTGCTTGGTCGCAACTTAATCCTCAAGGATTCCAGCAAACGTGCCGGCAACTTCCTCAAAAAGTACAGAAATTATGTCCACCTTGGAAATAGGGGGACAAGGGGGAAATATTTTTTCTTTCTTTCCCCTTTCCCCTTTCCCCTTTCCACTTTCCAATGCCCCATTTGTTGTAAAATTAATCTTGGCGTTAAGGCGCACTTAAAAAGCGTCATCGGGTTGTTCCTTTCGGGTTATAAGGCAACGCTTCATGGCGATCGCGTCTGTTGGAGTTCTCCCTTTGTTTAATGCTGTTGAAATCTAAGATAAAAAATGAGACTTCTTGCTAAAGTACCTGACGACTCTGATCTTGCCGTCTAATTATTATTATTAAAGTCTACACGGGCTTTTAATGATAGGCGATCGCGCTAACGGCAGTTCAGAATTTCGGGGCTTTGTTTTTATAGGAGGTACTTAAACACGGATGTCTAAACCGTGTCTGGACGTAAGGGATAACTACTCCCATGCTCCCGTTCAAACCTTAAGTAATGTCTAGTTTTGTCTAGATTTTATGTAGCAGATACTTGTAGAAAAGCAACTAGGTGTAAATGTTAATATGAAAATTGGCGATCGTGTCCGCGTTAAAGAATCCGTAATAATTTACCATCATCCTGAGCATCGCGGTCAGGGTTTTGACATCAAGGGGTCAGAAGGCGAAATAGTGCAAATTGCAACCGTTTGGAAAGGTAAACCTATTAGCGCCAACCTGCCGTTTGTAGTACAGTTTACTAAGAAATTTAAGGCTCACTTACGCGATAATGAGTTAGAAATAATATAATTTGATTTAATTTAAATTTATTATCGGCGGCGAAACAAACGAAAAATATTTAGTTCGCCGCGCATTTTTTCTAATTCTTGACGGTTGCGTTCTGCTGTGATATGATACCATTCACAATGACGCTTAAACTCGGAACGCCCTCGAACTTCGTGATAGAACTGATGAGTTGTTTGGTGAGCGGCAAAAGTTTCCTCAATTTCCGGTTGAGGAACACGAAGAATATACGGTAAGTTTTTACTCATTTTTTTATAGGTGCTGAGAAATTTACAAATTTTAATTCTGTAACTATAGCGGGTTGCACTTGGATGCACTACAGAACCTCACCGGGAAAGGCAGAGGGCAGAAGGCAGGAGGCAGAAGGAATGTATAAGTGTCCTCTGCCCACGACTGAAAGGAGTAAGGGTCTGAAGCCCCTCCCAAATGCAACGATATTGGGAGCCTCCAATTGGGAGGGGTCACAATCCCCTCCCAATTGGTTCCTTCTGCCCTCAGCACGAATGCCTTCTGCCTTCTTGAACCCGTCCGTTTCGGACACCCCTCTCATGAAATAAGGAGAGGGGAAGGGGGTGAGGTTTTATGTATCTCACTCAACCGAGAACCGCTATATATGAAATTATAACGATTTATGAATCGCCCCTAGAAGGAGAGGGGGAGAAAAGAATTGTCTCCCTTGTCCCCTTGTCCCCTCATCCCCTCATCCGCAAGGTTGCTGCAAACCCTTACCATCTGTATACTTTGAGTAAATCATTTGCGAAACTTTCGGCGGTTTCTCGCCAATATGAAACGATCGCACACGTTCTTCAATTAAGCGATCGCTATTCGTTATCCGTTCAAATTGCCGTTTATGTTCTGCCCAAGATTCGACAATTTGCGTTTCTAGAAAACGACCTGGGTCAGATAAATCTTGATACAAACCCCACCGAATCGCTCCATCACGCCGGCGAATTTGACTTAGTGCTTGGATCGCTTTGGTAAACTCCTCTGCGTTAGCTGGGTCAATGCGATACTCTAAACTAATCAACACAGGTCCATCATTCGGACATGGTTCAAAAGCGATTGGTGGTTGATCCCAATGCAGCGAAGACCGCAAATCCAACTTTTCCGCACAGCGCAAGCGATAACGTGCAGTCAGTGCCACACCTCCAATTAATCCCACCCCGGCAGTAGTCAAAGCTACAGTAATGCTTGTGCTTTGGGCTACAGCACCCCAAAACAGGCTTCCCAAGGTCATGCATCCTTGGAACACAAGCAAATGCACCGATAAAGCTCTCGCACGCACCCAGGTAGGCACGGCTGTTTGCGCCGATACAGTGAAACTAACCATACAGCTGAGGGAAGCAATTCCCACCAACAGCATCAACGCACATACTACATAAAAATTCCGCACTGTTCCTAGTGCCAGCAACATTATACCCATCAATACTGATGAGCCTGCCACCAATTTATCTATAGAAAACTGCTGTCGTAGCTTCGGTAAAATAAACGCTCCCGCTAATCCACCGATACCCCAAAAGCCGAGAATAATACCATATCCTAAAGCATCGAGCTTTAATTCCCGTCTTCCTAAAAGCGGTAAAAGCGCAAATAAAGCACTCGCAAATAAAATGTAAGCTGAGGTACGAATTAGTACAGATTGGAAGGTTGGAGCATGACGCACGTAACGAATACCTGCTTGCACTGCTCCGATAAAGCGTTCTGTCGGTAATCCGCTTTTTTGCGGGGTGCGACGCCACTGATAAACTACTAATATTACCCCGACAAAGGAAGCCGCATTAAGGAGAAAAACTGCTCCCGTACCAGCTTGAGCGATAATTATCCCCGCTAAAGCTGGACCAATCGATCGCGAAAGGTTAACCACAATGCCACTAAGAGTGACAGCTTGGGGAAGTTGTTCTTTTTCTACTAGTTCCGGGGTTACGGCTTGCCATACAGGCATATTCATGGAACTGCCGAGACTGAGGGCAAAGGTGAGAACTAAGAGAATCCACGGGGTAGTAATGTTTGCCAGGGTGAGAAATCCCAACAAAGCAGCGATAAGCAGCATCCAACCCTGAGTCCACAAAAGCATCTTTCGCCGGTCAACCACATCTGCAAGCGCTCCCGCAGGTAATGCCAGTAAAAAAAATGGCAAGCTTGACGCTGCCTGCATCAATGCAATTAAAAACGGTGATGGTGAAAGTGAAGTCATCAACCATGCTGCACCGACGTCATGCATCCAAGTGCCAACACTAGACACTGCTGAGGCTGTCCAAAGCGCACGAAACACAGGTTGACGTAGGGGAGTCCACATCGAAAGAGAAGCTGCTGGTGCGGTCATAACCAAACAAGTACAGTAGGGGAAAGGGGGAAATAATAATTGTAATTATTACTCTTCACTTTCCGAGGATATAAGAATTAGGCAGCAGAAAGCAGCTTTTTTTGAATTGGGGTAGTTGACACTTTAGATGATCAGCAGCCAAGAAGAGTGTTATTTATTACTAAAAAATTATATACACTTAAAGTAGGCGATTATGTAGAGAGACGTAGCATTGCTACGTCTTTACAAGGATTTCGGATTTTTTATGTTAATAAAGCAAAGATAATATTTTTTATAGAAGGGTAAATCTTAACATGGATTGGCAATCACTCATAGTTGTCACTAGTGTTATTTCATTCGGAACTTTAGAAAATCTGTTTCCCTTTTTCACATTTAAAGAGAGTTTCGATAAAAGAGTTTACACTAATTTAGTTCTCGGCTTGATAAATGTCTTAGCAAATAACTTTACCATCGTTTTACTCTTAAATTACATTTGGCAACATTCATGGCTCGGTATTTTTCATTTTATTCATTCACCTGTCTTAATAATCGTCTTGTCTTGCTTATTACTTGATGGATATATGTATGCGTGGCACAGATTAATGCATACTCTGCCTATTGCATGGCGTTTTCATAAAGTTCATCATACTGAACTGTTAATGAATACTTCTACTGCTTATCGCTTTCATCCAGTTGAAGCAATTTTAGCTAATTTACCTAAGTTATTTTTAATCTGGTTATTTGGTATTAGTTTACAGAATCTATTATTATATGAAGTCTTTTTGGCATGTGAATTAATCTTTCATCATAGTAATTGGGCTGTACCGTTAAAAATTGATAGATATCTCAGCTATTTTATTGTCACACCCAATTATCATCGCTCTCATCATTCTCAATGGAAAAAAGAAGCAACATCAAATTATGCAAGTTTTTTCACTATCTGGGATATACTTTTCGATTCTTATCATTATCCTCAAAGTCCAAAGACGATTAAATTAGGTTTGTCTCAGGAAAAGAGAGAATTAAGTGTTATAAATCTGCTTAAATTACCTTTTTAATTGGTAAGGGGTAATAATTTTTATCATTAGAATGAATCAAGTTTGTAATGCTTGTAGATAGAATAAGGGTTTTATCTTGGTATTTTATCAGAAAGGCTCCGATTCCTTGGTCATTTTTGCTGTAGTTTCTGTTGTAGTTGAGGGAAAACTGTTTCTCCGTCAATAACTTCCCCACCTTGCGAAGCTTCGACTCCAATCATGATTTCCCGTTGCAATTCTTCAAATCTACCCTGATAAATACAGAATATTGAATTAACCGCAGATGAAGATAGATGAACGCGGATGGACGCAGATAAATTTGTACGAGATTTTACCATCACGAATGCGAATATAAGCGGGAATGCCAGTAATGCGATCGCCCTTCTGCCAACCAAGATTCATTTATCCATAATTAAAGTAGCAGTGCTACGTCTCTACATTGTTTTTCACTAAAGGTTTATTCGATTGCATCGGGTGACAATTCGATTGGATCGCGATCCAATTCGATTGCATCGGGTGACAATGCGATTGGATCGCGATCCAATTCGATTGCATCGGGTGACAATTCGATTGGATCGCGATCCAATTCGATTGCATCGGGTGACAATGCGATTGGATCGCGATCCAATTCGATTGCATCGGGTGACAATGCGATCGCATGGGGTGACATCAAGTCAAAATAAGTAGTTATGATTCCCATAGTCACTGCACCCCACCCCGATCAGCCCCTCCCCGCTTGCGGGGAGGGGAGACAAAGCACAGCTTTGACGGGGTGGGGTTCTGCGCTTAAGGGTAAATAATCAAGCAGACGTGATATGATAATGCGATCGCATGGACTTGCAAGCATTAAATCACCTTTTTTTCACCTTACTGTTATATATTTTGTTTGAATGGGTACATTAAATATATAATTTATTACCTATGCTACTATGCCTACTCCAGATAGAACACGTCGCTTGTCTCCTCATCTGATTAGTCAAGATATTGACTCATTGCACGGTTTGCAAACCGTCACTAGCTATGATACACCCCGTACTGATGCCTCTAGGACAAAGTTACAGGAAGCTTATCAGGCTATGTTGACGCAACAACAAGCCGAAACCGAGAAACTAACTTTATACCGTGCTGCTGCCGATGCTGCCCGATTAGCAGAGTGGGAATTTCACAATACTGTATTAGCGATGAAAGAAGTCGTGCGTGGGCAATATGGAACAGATAGCGATGAAGCTCAAGCGGTTGGACTGAAGAAGAAATCAGAACGCAAACGTCCTAGCCGCAAGAAGATGAGTGCGATCGCAAGTTAACTTGTCACGAATGAGGGGAGGGGAAGAAAGAATTGTCTCCTTGTTGTCAGCAGTGTCATTTCATTTGCAACTTGAGAAAATCTGTTTCCCTTTTTCACCATTATTTAAAGTGAAGCGCTTTTTATACCCGTTTCCTCTTGACAAATTTGCATCGGTTGAGCCGATCGCAATACCGCATCCAATAAACCCGGAAACAATTCGTTTATTTCCTCGCGCCGTAGCATGTTAATATGCTGTGTGCCTTCTTTGCGCGTCAAGACTAACCCCGATTGGCGCAAAATTTTAAAGTGATTAGACATGGTAGATTTGGCGATCGCAAAATCAAACCCCGCACACGGTTGCGCTCCCACAGTCGCTAGCAACCGCACAACCTCCAACCTCACCGGATCGCCTAAAGCATACAGCACTCTTGGTAAAGAAATATCTTTTCTGTCTGGGTGATAAAGAAATCTCATAGTTGCACAATCTCGTAAAATAAACTATATTTAATTTATTCGATTATATCGAACTAACGAATATTACAGGAGGACAGCTATGTCATCCGTTACAAACGTAACAGAAGCCAGCTTTAAGCAAGAAGTCCTAGAAAGTGAAATTCCCGTGTTAGTGGACTTTTGGGCACCTTGGTGCGGTCCTTGTCGGATGGTGGCGCCAGTAGTCGATGAGTTTGCTGGCGAACACATAGGACAAGTGAAAGTAGTGAAACTGAATACAGATGAAAACCCCACTGTCGCTAGCCATTATGGAATTCGCAGCATTCCGACACTATTAGTGTTTAAAGGTGGTCGGCAAGTAGATACAGTTGTTGGTGCAGTACCCAAAACAACCTTGACTAAGACTTTAGCACAGTATCTGGGTGCTAGGGATTAGGGACTGGGGACTGGGGATTAGGAGACAGGGAGACAAGGGGACTAGGAGACAAGGAGAAAATTCTTCTTTCTCTCCATTCCCGTATCTCCCCCTCTTTCCTTGCTTCATTAATCTACGGTGTACACACAAGTCGAATTACCCCCCTTAATCCCCCCGATGTATTGGGGGGAAATTAGAAAATCTTGTTCCCTCACGCCACTTGCTACAACGGGGGGAACCCCCGCAACGCAGTGGCTCCCCTTTATAAGGGGAGGGTTAGGGTGGGGTAATTCAAGGACTGCTAGTGATTCGATAACTTGTGTGTACACCCTAGCGTTCATTAATAGAGGTAACTTATGAATACCAATATCAATTTACTTTCTCCGTACAAGTTAGGTGAACTTGAATTACCTAACAGAATTGTAATGGCTCCCTTGACGAGACGAAGGGCAGGTGAGGGAAACGTTCCGTATCAGCTAAACGCTGAGTATTACGTTCAACGAGCAACTGCTGGACTGATTATTGCCGAAGCAACTCAGATTTCTCCTCAAGGACAGGGGTATCCGAATACACCGGGCATTTATTCAGCAGAACAGGTGGCAGGTTGGCAATTGGTGACAGATGCGGTGCATCAGCACAAAGGAAGAATTTTTCTGCAACTGTGGCACGTTGGTAGAATTTCTCACCCAGATTTGCAACCGGATGGAGCCTTACCTGTGGCGCCGAGTGCGATCGCTCCCCAAGGACAAGTGTTAACTTATGAAGGGATGAAACCTTATGTTACTCCCCGCGCTTTGGAAACTGAGGAGATTCCAGAGATTGTAGAACAGTATCGCAAAGCAGCGGTAAATGCTTTAGAAGCTGGGTTTGATGGGGTAGAAATTCACAGCGCAAATGGTTATTTAATTGACCAGTTTCTCCGCGATGGTACGAATCAACGCACAGATAAGTATGGCGGTTCAATTGAAAATCGCGCCCGACTTTTGCTAGAAGTAACAGAAGCAGTAACTAATGTATGGGGTGCTAACCGAGTAGGGGTGCGGCTTTCTCCTAGCGGTACGATGAACGATATACGTGATTCTAACCCGTTGGAAACATTTGGTTATGCGGCTGAAGCACTGAATAGATTTGATTTAGCATATCTGCACATCTTTGAAGCGATAGAATCAGATATCAGACATGGGGCAACGGTGGTGCCAACCAGTCATCTGAAAGAGCGCTTTCAAGGTACACTAATCGTCAATGGCGGTTATAACAAAAGCAGAGGTGATGCTGTTTTGTCAACAGGTGCGGCTGATTTAGTTGCATTTGGTACTTTGTATATAGCGAATCCCGATCTACCTCAACGTTTTGCGTTGAATGTACCGTTAAATCAACCAGATCCGACAACGTTTTACGGTGGTGGGGAAAAAGGATACACAGATTATCCAGCGATCGCTAGTTGAGCTATTCTACTAATGTGAATAAGAGAGCAGCAATATGCACATACAGCATTGATTGTTGAATTTTATCTAGGACTTACGCACTCTTTGGAGTAACGAACCGCAGAGGACACAGAGAACACAGAGTTTGAGAGAGTTTGAGAGAGTTTTTGCTGTCTGCAAACAATACAGGGACAAAAATCATGCCACACTTATTCGATTCTTATCAACTCAAAAGCGTCACATTACGCAACCGGATTGGTGTTTCGCCGATGTGCCAATATAGTTCAGATGATGGAATGGCTAACGATTTCCATTTAGTTCATCTTGGTTCGCGGGCAGTAGGTGGTGCAGGATTAATTATCGCTGAAGCTACCGCTGTGGAACCACGAGGACGCATCACACCAAAAGATGCGGGAATTTGGTCAGATAAGCACATTGAACCACTACACCGCATCAACAAGTTTATCAAAGAACATGGTGCTGTACCAGGAATTCAGCTAGCCCACGCAGGACGTAAAGCCAGCGCAGCACGTCCGTGGGAAGGGGATAATTCTCTTAAAGATGAAGAAGGGGGTTGGGAGACAATAGCACCAAGTGCGATCGCCTTTGATAATGATAAGTTATGGCGAGTTCCCAATGAAATAACACACGAAGATATTCAGCAAATACAGGATAATTTTCGATCTGCTACAGTGCGATCGCTTGAAGCTGGATATGAATGGTTAGAATTACATTTTGCCCACGGTTATTTAGCACACAGCTTTTATTCACCGCTATCTAATAAACGTACAGATGAATATGGCGGTAGTTTTGAAAATAGAATTCGCTTTTTGCTAGAAACAACCCGCGCTGTCAGGGAAGTTTGGTCTGATCGCTTGCCTTTAACTGCTAGATTATCATGTTCTGATTGGGTAGAAGGCGGCTGGACAATTGATGATTCGGTGGAATTGTCGAAAAAGCTAAAAGCTGAAGGTGTCGATTTGATTGATTGTAGTTCGGGTTTCAACACTCCCGATATCAAAAATATTCCCTTTGGTTCTGGTTGGCAAATTCCCTTTTCTGAAAAGATTCGTCACGATGCCGACATTGCTACCGCTGCTGTGGGATTGATTACTAGCCCCATGCAAGCCGATGAAATTATCCGCAATAATCGTGCAGATATTGTATTATTAGCAAGGGAATCATTACGTGACCCTTACTGGGCTTATCACGCTTCCCAAGAACTTCGCAAGAAAAATATTGCTACATTGCCGATACAATATGCAAGTTGGCTGTAAAAAGCTGCAACTTTTAAACAAAGCCTAGGAAATAAGTTAATTTCTTGCTTTGTGCTGACTTTCCTCGATTATTATCCCATAAATACATGAATCCAATCACGCAAGTTCAATCTTTAGATGTACCAAGCGCGATCGCTCAACGTCGTTCGATCAAAAGTTTCAAATCAGACCCCATATCAAAAGAACTGCTACATCAACTAGTTGAGTTGACTGTAGCGGCACCCAGCAGTTATAATATTCAAGATTGGCGAATTGTGCTTGTCCAAGATGAAGGGCAAAAAGCAGCTTTATGTGCAGCATCTTGGAATCAACAACAAATCATCCAAGCACCTGTTAGCTTTGTTTTTGCTTGCGATCCCTACGCTGGGGAAAAAGATTTAACTCCAGTTTATGAGCAGGGATTACAAACTGGCGCTTGGAATGAAGGTACGGTAAACTATTTTAAAACAGCTATTCCGCAGTTTCATGGCGCACTAGGAGACAAACGACGAGAATACGCCATCAAAGATGCGATGATTGCAGCGACACACTTAGTATTAGCGGCAGAAAGTCTGGGTTTATCCACCTGTTTCATGAACGGCTGGATTGAAGACAAAGTAAAAGAAGTAATTGGTGCTGCTGAGAATCCTGATTTAGCGATCGCTGTTGTTGTTCCTGTTGGTTATGCAGCAGAACCACGTCTCAATCCCGGTCGTTTGCCATTTCCTTACAACGTCTTTGTAGACAGATTAGGCAACCCCTACGAAGGTTAACACGGTAAAGACGTTCCGGCGGAACGTCTCTACAGTATGTGTGATTATTAGGACATGATATAACCTGTAAAATCATCACCAAATCAGGAGGAATTACAAATGATTGAGCTTTACTATTGGACAACCCCCAACGGACATAAAATCACCATATTCCTTGAGGAAGTTGGATTGCCTTATAATATTATTCCGGTAAACATCGGTGCAGGCGAGCAATTTCAACCTGATTTTCTCAAGATTTCCCCTAATAATCGCATTCCAGCAATAATTGACCGCGAACCTGCAATTGGTGGTGAACCGATTTCCGTCTTTGAATCTGGGGCAATCTTATTATATTTGGCAGAGAAAACCGGTAAGTTGATTTCCGCAGACTTGCGCGATCGCGTTGAAACCTTGCAATGGTTATTCTGGCAAATGGGAGGACTCGGACCAATGGCAGGGCAGAATCACCATTTCGTTCAATACGCACCTGAAAAGATTGAGTATGCGATTAATCGCTATGTCAATGAAACAGGGCGTTTATATGGAGTGCTAAATAAGCGATTAGCAGATAGAGAATTTGTCGCTGGTGATTATTCTATCGCAGATATTGCCGCTTATCCCTGGATTGTCGGCTATGAACGCCAAAATCAGAAATTAGAGGATTTTCCCAACTTGAAGCGCTGGTTTGAAGCTATAAAAGCACGTCCGGCAACAATTCGCGCCTATCAAAAGGCAGAAGCATTTAAAAATCAAGCGCTAGATATTGAGAAATCGCGGGAGTTATTATTTAACCAATCAGCGAAGACGATTCAGCCATAAGTGCCTTAATTAGTACATACAGAATTTCACAAGTTCGTAGCGTTATATAGAATAGTCTGTAGGCTAGTGTTTCATGTCATTAATTCTGATGGTCTGCAAGATCCCCGACTTCTTGGAGAAGTTGGGGATCTGACCACTCATGGTGCAGATCGTTCACCTGATGCTGCTTGGATAAAAGGTGAACAAAAAGAAAAATTTCCCCCCATTTCTCCTGATTTTGTCATTGAGCTACTTTCACCAAGTGATAGTTTGAAGGTTGCACAAGAAAAGATGAGGGAATATTTAGATAATGGGGTACGTTTAGGTTTGTTAATTAATCGTAAATCTCGACAAGTTGAGATTTATAGACAAGGGCAAAAAGTTGAAGTATTAGATTCTCCTGCCACGTTATCCGGAGAAAATATTTGAAATGGTTTCGTCTTAAATTTGGGCATGATTTGGTAATACTAAGCATGGGATTTCAATAAAACTTTAGCTCGTCGTAGTAAGCGATTTATCGCTTTCTTTCCCCTCTTCTTTCTTCAAATGGCGCCTACCCCAAGGCTTGAGAACTGAAATAGCAACGATCGCACTTACAAAAAAAGTCTGAATAATCCCACCTATAATCACTCCCTTTTGGTCAAATATATACAGCGGATTTTGCAGCGCTTGTAATCTGTCGGCTTCCGAAATTGCAGTTACAGCGTTTACCCAGGGACCCAACCAAATAGTACCTGTGACAATCAGTGTTACCGTTGCTACCCACTTAACAATTACCCAGTAATGTTTAAAAAATCCCCAAATCGTCAGCCAACAAAGCAGTCCACCTGTAAAGAGCGATAAGTTAGCAGAGGGAATAATTACAAAGTCATCTAGTACTTTGAGAATCGAATTTATTGCATACAACTCATCACCATTCGCAGTGTTGCGGTTACTCCAGGCAATGATAACCATACACAAAGCAGTTCCAAACCAAATACCTCCAAAGGCAACATGGAAGGATAACAACCAATTTTTTTGCTTGACACTTAGCTTCTTCATAGGAGTTGGCAAGATTTTGTAAAGTTTGGTGATCAATAAAAGAATGTAGTGTTACCACTGTCTTCGAGAACCTTAATTAGGTGGCTAATGACAGAGTTATACCAATTATTTGTGAAGCTGCATAGAATTTGACCCCACCCCGCGAAACC
Organism: [Scytonema hofmanni] UTEX 2349; assembly: GCF_000582685.1. GTDB lineage: Bacteria > Cyanobacteriota > Cyanobacteriia > Cyanobacteriales > Nostocaceae > Hassallia > Hassallia hofmanni. The sequence continues at coordinate 75,999 of NZ_KK073769.1, read as the reverse complement.
CCTCCACGAAGAGCGTGGAGGGGAAAATCCGGTTCCCTCCCCGCTTGCGGGGAGGGTTAGGGTGGGGTTCTTTCTATGCGTCTTCACAAATAATTGGTATTACATAATAAACTAATAACTAATCTAACTCCCGGCGCCCTTCCAAAGCTCTTGCTAGCGTCACCTCATCAGCGTATTCCAAATCGCCACCCACAGGCAAACCAAAAGCAATCCGCGTCACTTTGGTAAATGGCTTGATTAATTGACCAATATATAATGTCGTCGTTTCTCCTTCGACACTGGGACTGATTGCCAGAATAACTTCTTTGGGCTTATCTTTACTTACCCGTCGCACCAAAGCTTGCAGAGTTAACTGTTCTGGACCAATTCCATCTATGGGAGAAATCACCCCACCTAAGACATGATATTTGCCTTTGAACTCGCGGGTTTTTTCTAGTGCAATCAAATCGCGAGAATCAGCAACCACACAAATAGTGCTATTGTCACGGTTGGAGTTGCGGCAGATTTCACAAACAGGTTCAGAAGATAAGTGAAAGCAGACAGAACACAAGCCTATCTGTTTTTTTGCTTCAATTAAAGCTTGTGCTAAATCTTCTACTTCTGATTCTGGACGCTTCAAGATGTGCAGCGCTAGACGTTGGGCAGTTTTTGGACCTACTCCTGGCAAGCGTTGCAGTTGCTCAATTAACCGTGCTAAAGGACGTGCGTAAACCGTTGCCTTATCTCCAGTATTTTCCTACTATTACTATAATGACATTTTTCGGGATTTTGGCTTTACATCTTTTCCGCGTCTAGGTCTATAGCGCTTCTCGGTTGTGTGCAATACGCGGTTTAGAGACGCGAAATTTGGCATCTTTACATTTATTTTTTGAATATGTACAGCATATTTCAGGTAAATGAGGTACATGCATAAAATCCAAAACCCTGTAAAGACGTTCCGCCGGAACGTCTCTACATTATTGTATTAAATGTGTACGATATCACTTAATTTATTTAGGCATAATTGTTTCTTGAAGATTGGCACCGCTGAAGTTAGCCCATTTAATTTTAGCTCCTCTGAGGTTAGCGCCTTTCAAATTAGCGCCTGCGAAGTTCGCACCATTTAAGTTAGTCCATCTCAAGTTAGCTTTGCTCAAGTTAGCTTCACTCAAGTTAGCTTTGCTCAAGTTAGCACCACCCAGGTGAGCAGAACTCAAATTAGCTTTGTACAAATCAGCTTTATAAAGATAAGCCCCGATTACTTCCGCTTCATACAGATTTGCTTGGCTTAAGTCAGCTTCACTCAAGTTAGCTTCCATCAGGTTTGCAAAAGACAGGTTAGCCCGACAAAGCTTTACCGCTTCTAAATCAGCACCTCTCAAGTTAGCTTTGCTCAAGTCAGTGCCAATTAAATTAGCATAAGCGATCGCAGCATCTTTCAGATTTGCCTCACTCAAATTAGCTCCAATCAGATTGGCATAACTCAAATCTGCTTGTGTCAGTGTAGCACCGCTGAAGTTAGCAACACTCAAATTAGCTTCACTCAAATTAGCACTGCTCAAGTTAGCACTGCTCAAATTAGCACTGCTCAAGTTAGCACCACTGAGGTTTGCTCGCACAAGTAAAGCATTACTCAAATCCACCCGGCTCAAGTTTACCCCTTCGAGGTTTGCACCTCTGAGATTATACCCAGAGAGGTTCGCAGCGCTGAGGTCTGGTTCAATCTGGGGATTTTTCTTTCTCCACTCAGTCCATGTAACTGCACCTGCTTTTAGTAAAGCTAAATGCTCTTGATTTGCCATGATATTTAGTTTACTCCTGACGCCCACCCTGAAGATTTGCCCGACCAGGGACACTTTCAATCGCTGCTAACGCTCCTTGAGCACCTGCGAGAATATCACGTTCATGTCCACCTAAGTAAAGCCGTCCAAAACTCCCTACAGCTTGCACCTCAAGAATATTAATGGATGCCGCTTTCTCAGCTTCATTCGCGGCAAGTGCAGCGTAAGCAGCAGGTTCAACTTCTAAAACATACAGCGTTTGTCCGGCAAGTAGTAACTGTCCGCGTCGCGTGCGATTAATAAGTTGTGTTTGATAAGCATCAATATTGCGGATAATCTGAGTGGAAACGACACGCGGTTTCAGACATTCTTCTTTTTTAACTCCTAACATTGCCAAAACCGCTTGACCAGCAGCTCGCGTTTCACCTTGGGAGGCAGAATGAACTTCTAATAAGCCGTAGAGTCGTTCAACTACCTGCACTCCCGGACGAACAGAAGCAGATTTGAGTGCGACATCGGTAATTTTATTAATTTCAATACCAGGGGAGATTTCAATCCAGAGCGATGTATCTCCTGGTAATGGCAAGAAACCTTGGGCTACTGTTCCTATATATGCTGCGTGTTGAGGTTGCAGGCTGTCGAGAAAGACGAAACTGCGTAGTTCTATTCCCAAAGTTTAGTTCTCCAGTCATGTTGCGATGTATGTGGGTAACTTTAAACTACCATAAGGTTCGGTGGATGCATAAGCCTAGTTGGGTGGACAACAACTTACATATTTACTCACATTTGATTGTTTATGAGGAATCTAAAGCTTTAGTTTTTGAATTGGAAACATCCTAAACTTTCACCTCACTCTCCCCACGCATAATCTTGAAAATATCTCTAACAATTTTGTTGCGAATCTCCATTAAGCTGTCAAAACTAAGTTTTTTAACTTGGAGTTGTTCAAAATAATCAACGAGGCGATCGCAATGGCTTTCTAAGTGTCCATTGTATCGTTTTTGTCTACAGGCACTGTCTAAAATAGATTGATTAGAGCTAGTTGGTAAAGTCTTTAGTAGCTGATTTATTTCTTGCCAATCAAAAGTGGAATTATATAAAAGCAAAATAGATTTACAGGTAGCTGCCCAAATTTTTCCTAACTCTGCAAACTGAGTTAAGCGGTGAGGATAAAGTCCTCTGACTAAACAATCTCCTTCACTAAAGATTCTTTCTAAATAAAATGTTTCATCATCAGGATTTCTTCTTCCTTTATTTCCATCTTCAGCGATTGCCGAACAATATGTAAACATTCTGATAGCTTTTTTAATTCTTAACGCTAGTTGACTTTCATTTTCATCATCACATAGTTCCAACATTCCCATGCCAAATAACAGAATACATGAATGTGTTCCAAATAGGTAGGTAGATTTATTATCGTCAGTACAAATTTTCTTCAAAATCGAAAAATCAATATTTATAACATTATTTTCTGATTCGTAAATCTGCTCAGAATCAGCGCTTTGCTCACTTAACTCTTGAATGAGAGGTACGACTTGGATTAGTATATCTCCGTAATTTTTATAATATTTACCATGTATACTCACCTCCGTTATTCTGCCCCCATTATCTTTAATCTGTTGATAGGATTTTTTGCCAATATTTTTATAACAAATTAAAGCATGTTCTATCAGTCGTTTAGCCCAATCTAGACATTCTTCTCTAGTAAATTCTGTAGGAGATGGTTGATAATCTCCCAAATAAGCCACCATAATATAGCACCAACTTTGGTACGCAGACCAATAAGCATAAATTGCCGGATTCCCATCTCTAGCTGCATAAATTCGTGCCTTTTCTAAAAGGCTTATAGGCTTTATCAGACCATCCCATCTACCTCCAGCACGGTCTGTATAAGAAGATGTAAATATATAAAGCTTCGCTCGGTGCGCGTATACTCTTGATAAAAGATAAAAGAATGGATGAAAATTACTTTGAACACAAGCACTGATAGCATAATACTTTTTTAAAATATTTTTCAGATATTTTTCTGCATTATCTAAACTATCTGTAGCTGATCGAGTAGCAGTAGCACGATCTGAGTGTAATTGACGATTTTCTACATCTTCTAAATCTGTCAAATAATAATATCTAAATTTACAAAGCTCATATTTGGCAAACATGAAATCATCAAAGCATTTATTAGTACCTTTTTTGGCATTTTCAATGTGGGGTATCAAAACATCAAGATATTTCTTAGCAATCCGGTAAAGTCCTTCCTTGAGATAATTTTCAGTTATACTTAAGTGAGCATTGTAAGCAACTGCACTCCAAGGCTTTCCCTCATCTATTTCTACAAAATTTAACTGACTATTCGCACTACGATATCTACCTCGAAAAACTGTCTGATTTAAATAACCTTCCATCGCTTTTAAAGAAAATGGATAAAAATCCAAATAACTTTCTGCTTTTCTGAGTGCATTAATTTCTTCGACTCGATTGCACAGTTCGGTAAGATATACTACAGGATTTATCCCAGTCTGTTTAATTGCTCTTAATCTAGCTTGTAGTGCAGCCTTAGCAGCTATTTCAACAGAATCAAAACCGCAGTATTCACCGTAAGCAGTTTCATCGCTGCGGATAATTTCCTCATAATTTTTATTTAGATTAATTGCTTTATCAATATCATCTTTCTTACAGAGATTAACTAAACTATAAGACCAAACTAGACTAGAACTACCAAAAAACTCGTTGTTAGTTAAAAGATTACGAGCCACTGGTAAATAATTACTTAATGTGGGAATATCCGAGAATAATACTCTATTGATTGCAGAAATAATATGATAAATAGGACTGCCAATTCCAGTAATTTCTTCAAAAAACTCTAATTTATTTTCATTTTGATTAAAGAAACTTATTTGATGATATTCTCCTTCAATCCAAGCTTGATAATTATCTGGTACTTTTACATAAAAATGTATTTTTAATTTATAAGCAAATTGTCTTTCTAACCCAACAACGTCCTCTTTATCTTCTTCATCATCTAGCAAAAGTGGATTGAGCAAGCCAAACTTTTGTTCTTCGGTCTTTACATAAAGAGGTAAAGGATGTATTTTTTTAATTTCTAATTGCTTAAGATGAATAGGAAACTCATCGGTGAGTATCTCATTTTCTACAAGAGAGCGAGTTAAATGTTCTATAAAATTATGAGGCAATAAGCTGATATCTGGTTGTAGCTCATCTCTATCATCTTTCAAAAGAGATTTATATTGTCTAAAGCCTGTTTGCAACTCAATTCGACTTATTTCACGACAAACTTTGTTGACCAATTCTTTAGTTTTTTGTATCTTTAAGTCTTGAACTATTCCCTGATAATGGTCTTCTAGTAGAGTTTCAACATTTATTTTAATTATATCTGTGATTAACAAAGGTAAATATGATTTATTTTTTAACTCTAATTTTTTGAAGGAATTGTAAAATAAATTTGTAACTCTTTTGTAGAAAGGTATGATATCTTCAGTTTTTAAACCCTTGACCGGATCGGTAACAATTGCCAAAAATTCTTGTAGCATTGGTTCTCCTGGATGTACGGAAAGGTTTAATTTTTCCTTTTCTTCCAGAGTTAGTTGATAAAACTTGCGAAATGCTTTTAATTTTTCCGCTCTAGTTAAAATTCGAGGAACTTCAGATTCTGGAGTGTTTAATCTTTTTTTAGCCCAGTAAGTTTGTATTCCGGCTAAAATTTCGACTAACTTACCTAAAGTTAATCCTGGAACTACAGAGACTCTTTCTTCCTCACTATAGTATTCAGGAAGTACGGAACGTAAAACACGCCTGATAAAAATCCGGTTCTTTTTTTGATCCCATTGTTCAGCAATACTGCTTTCATTGGGTTTAGCGTTTTCTCGCTTTTCATTTATCCCAAGGTCAGTTAAACATTCCAATAAGTATTTATATACAGACTTATCCCTCTGTTGATCTTCAAGAGAGCGTCTTCCTAAATTTTGTAAATCTTGATCAGATGACTCATGATTTGGTAAGTTATCCATATTTGCGGATTTTTTAGTTGTTTTTGCCATACTTAAGTTTTTGAGTTCGCTTTAATTAAATGTACATAAAGTTTATTATTTTTCCTTGCATTTTGTACATAATGTACACAGAAATACAAAAAAATGGCTCTTGATATGCTAATGTAAAGAATTAAAGCCTAATTAGGTTATATTATGGTGTTGCGATCGCTCTAACCATATTTAAATTTTATACATTTTGTACAATACTAATTTTTTAGTTGTACACCTTGAAGTGTATCCCTAAATTATGTATAAACAAGTAATCGCACATAACACGAGAACAACTAAGCGGGATTAAACCAAACTTCATGAATAAAAATGGTATGAAAACTTTCACTTTCCATACCGATGACCAAATTTCAGCATTCAAGCCTCATGGTATTGATGATCTCGTCAATGTACTGAGGAGAGCTGACTTAGAAGGAAAAATGCTAATAGACATGTTCAAGGAAGTGGGAGATAGCTTAATGCCAGTACTGGAGGAAGCATTACTGGAAGTTAAACCTACAAGAGGTTTTGCTGTATCTCACAAACCAATCCACGAGTCGAAGTTGGAAGGGGTATCCGTTAAAACTTGGCAGAGCACTAAGACATATACAATTAAGTTTCGCCAAAGGTATAAAGATATTCCCGTGTATGGCGCTCTTGTAACACTGGAAGTTGACGATAACTACGATTTGCTGGCAATCAACTCAGCTATTGGCGATCCTAGTGGCATTGACGCATCCCCCAAGTTGAAGCCTGAGAAACTTAAGGAGTTAATTCAGAAGCTGACAAAGCATGATTTGGGAAATTTGGATTTAACTGCCAGTGTCTATTACTACTTTGACACTAAATTTAAGAACTGGCGCTTAGTGTATGTCGTTGAGAACCCATTTCAAAATACTAATGCTCCTCCTAAGTCTGAATCAATACCAGAAATGGTAGACTATATAATTGATGCTCATACGGGAGATTTAGTTTCTGAGCTACCCCGTGTGAAGACTATTAGATAAAGTTTTCAGGGAGAATCTCGGTTGGCGCAGTATCAGGAAGAGCTACTAATTAATTTAGTCAACAGCGTACCTTTTCTTCTGAAGATAAACCGCAACCACGGATATATTTAGAGGATGCAATAGTGGATGGTACTTACGTATTATTTTAATTATGCTATAGATAATGCTCTTCCCGGTAGAGAAATAGTCAATCCTCCTCAAGAGCAAACCTTTAACGCTCATAATAATGTTTTTAACGTTAAAAGATTCTTTAGAGATGTACTGGAACATTCTTTAGAAGATGAAGAAACAGAAGTTTACATCTCTAGTATTATGTGTGTTGAAGACCCTCACCCCAATTACCAAGAAGATAACTGTGCTTACTGGCACGATCACCTACAGCAAGCATTTTTCGGGCAGTGTTTTATCCAAAATGACAAACTGCGTTCTTTAGCTATAGCTCAAGATATTGTTGCTCATGAATTTGGTCACGGATTGACCAGTTGGACTGCCAAGCTTGTATATAAAGACGAATCAGGGGCACTGGACGAGTCCTTCGCAGATATTTTTGCTATCTTAGTTGCTAATTACAACATACTTAATATTGGCATGTGGAACTGGGAAATAGGACGCGGATTTGGTCAAAACGGTCAAGCAATTAGGGATTTAAGTTTTCCCCCTAGATACGGTCATCCCCAACACATGAACAATTACAAGTATTTGCGTGACGATCACGGTGGAGTTCACTTTAATTGCGGAATTCACAATAAAGCAGCTTATAATTTGCTGACTTCGCAAGATAATGAAAATAACTATCTTTTCGATCCAGAATCTGCCGCTGTACTTTTTTATCAAGCATTAATACAACTGGGTGAAACCTCTACTTTCATTGATAGCCGTCGTGCTATTCAGCAAGTGGGAAAAACCCTATTTCGCAACAATCCTAACAGGGATGAAAAGCTTCAAGCGATCGCTACAGCTTTCGATAGAGTGGGAATTTTCTTGGAATAAGTATTCTAACAAAAAAGCGCCCCCGAAATTTCGGGAGGCGCTTTTTAATTTGTAGAGACGTTCCACTGGAACGTCTCTGAAGATTAACCGTTGATAGCAGGTGCAGTCAATGCTACAGGAGCGAAGTCAGCAGCAGCCAAATCTAGAGGGAAGTTGTGAGCGTTGCGCTCGTGCATTACTTCCATACCCAAGTTAGCGCGGTTGATTACGTCAGCCCATGTGTTGATGACGCGACCACTTGAATCAATTACTGATTGGTTGAAGTTGAAACCATTCAGGTTGAAAGCCATTGTGCTTACACCCAAGCTGGTGAACCAGATGCCAACTACTGGCCATGCTGCCAAGAAGAAGTGCAAAGAGCGGCTGTTGTTGAATGAAGCGTATTGGAAGATTAAGCGACCGAAGTAACCGTGTGCTGCAACGATGTTGTAGGTTTCTTCTTCTTGACCGAATTTGTAACCGTAGTTTTGTGATTCGGTTTCGGTTGTTTCACGAACCAAGGAAGAGGTTACTAGACTTCCGTGCATTGCAGAGAATAGGCTACCACCGAATACACCAGCTACACCTAATTGGTGGAAGGGGTGCATCAAGATGTTGTGTTCTGCTTGGAACACAATCATGAAGTTGAAGGTTCCAGAGATACCCAAAGGCATACCGTCAGAGAATGAACCTTGTCCGATTGGGTAGATCAAGAATACTGCGGTTGCTGCTGCTACTGGAGCAGAGAATGCTAGGCAGATCCAAGGACGCATACCTAAGCGGTAAGAAAGTTCCCATTCACGACCGAGGTAGCAGAATACGCCGATCAAGAAGTGGAATACTACCAATTGGTAAGGACCACCGTTGTACAACCACTCATCTAAGGAAGCTGCTTCCCAAATTGGGTAGAAGTGCAAGCCAATTGCGTTGGAGGAAGGAACAACTGCACCAGAGATAATGTTGTTTCCGTAAATCAAAGAACCAGCTACGGGTTCGCGGATACCATCGATGTCTACTGGAGGTGCTGCGATGAACGCAATGATGAAGCAGGTGGTTGCAGCTAGCAAGGTGGGGATCATCAATACACCGAACCAGCCGATGTATATGCGGTTTTCTGTGCTGGTGATCCAGGTACAGAAGCGCTCCCATACGTTGGCGCTTTCGCGTCTTTGTAAGGTAGTGGTCATGAGTTTATGATTGCTTTATTTGTGTATGAATTTGGGAGGTAGGTGTTTGCCCCTCTTGTTTATTAGATTAGAGGAATAGTTTAGATTTGTAAAGGTTTTTTAATTAATTTTGTATTATGTGAGTCATTTGTTTTTCTTATATAAGCTAGAGACGCGGTGAATTGTTCCTCTATAATATAGACGTGGAAAAAGAAAGAGACGTAGCATTGCTACGTCTCTACAAGGGTTCTGGGTAATGCATAGTTAATATTTATTAACCAGGAGGCCAAGCCATGTGACGCCCTCCTAATATATGTAAATGTAAATGATAGACACTTTGACCACCATCAGAATCTGTGTTGATGACAACACGATAACCGTTGGTGAGTCCAACTTCTTCGGCAACGCGCTTTACGGTTAATAAAAGATGCCCTAAAAGATCGCGATCGCTTTCTTGGACATCAGCTAGTTTGACAATGGGTTTTTTGGGAATAACAAGGATATGAACCGGTGCTTGGGGTTGAACGTCTTTAAATGCCAGTACTAAATCATCCTCATAAACAATGTCTGCGGGAATTTCGCGACGGATAATTTTACCGAAAATCGTGTCTGTGGTTTCACTCATGCCGATTTACCTGCTCATCTGCTACAGATTCTGTCATGTTTTGTATTTCGCTTTGCGTAAAATTAATTGAGGGTTAAGATTTAAACGCAAAGGCACGCGGAGGTAAGCGCAAAGGTACGCGGAGAATTTGTGTTATGAGGCTAGTGGTTGTTGATGTTTGAAGTACCAGTAGAGGTTGGCAACAGTGAAATCTGGTATTTCCTGCCAGTTTGAAGGGGCTAAAGCTTTATATCCAGACGCTGTTGCTTGCTGACTAATGTAGGATTCATGCCCTTGACGTAAGTTAGGCTTCAACATAAATTTTAGCTGATCTCGCAGAGATGCTGAATGAGATTTTTGCTTCAATTTCTCATAAAGTAATACTTCTGGGGGTATTGAATCGGCAGTTGGGTCAGCGATCGCATCAGTGCCAACACTAACTTCTGAAGTATCAAAATCAGCACTTTGGAGGAGTTTTATTTCTGATGGAGGTAGTAAGCGCTTCCAATTTACATTATTTTGCCACGAGTTTAGTACGGCTAAATCATGGTCGCAAATCCGCGCAATCTCAGGAAAGAGAAAATCAAGCTCATCATCTGTTTTACACAAATCAATTAAACTAAGGCTATCTTGACGGATTTTAGCTTGGAGAATTGAAAGGCGATCGCTCACTACTTCATATGCACCCCGCAGTTGATATGTCAAGGTAATTGTCTGGTCAATAGCCCAAGCGCACTCGAATCTACGCAGTTTTCCCGCAGCACAGATATCATTATATAATTGCGGATTGTTATAATCTGCTATAGCTTTACGTAACATTCCTTCTACACCGACAAGAGCCGCATTTCTATCAGTTGCATCTGGTAACATTAATGTATTTCTAAGCCAATTAACTGCCTCAATAAAGTGTCCATAAGCCTGAGCTAGAATGGTGCGATGATGCTTAAACTCAATATCCTGGGCAACCTGGTCAATGTGTTTTAGAATTTCTGCTCCTTGGTCTTCTAAGACTTCTTTCATATCAATAAAGCCGTCTTTAACTTCCAACCGCAGCAGCTTCACGTCTTCCCTCAATTTCAAGGTTTGGTGCAGGTTCACGGCTGATAAGACTACAGCTGCTACAGTTCCAACACCTATCACCGCTGTAGTTGCTTGTAAAACTCCTACGCTTACCTGGAGCGCGTTAAGCATTGCGTAGTTTTTTTGAAATCCCAGGTGAGTTTGAATCATCTCCAAGCCACCCATAGCTACCTGTACAGGGGCAAATAAAGGGTTAACAGGAGAACCAATTACGTTGGTTCCAAGACCAACTGCCTGAGCTACAAATTTACCTGTTGCTTTGTCTCTAACTATGCCCAGTAACTGACCTGTAACTGTATTACGAACAATCTCATACTTTCCAGAGTCAATTAGCGCTTGGATTGCAGGAGCAAACTGAAACAGCATATTTTTAAAGGGTTTAAAGATAATTTTTTACAGCCTAGCTTGTCCTATTGGCAAAGATAACGGTATTTTTACGTAGTTAGTTTCAGTTAAATCTGGGCATATTAAATTACGAGCAACTATATCAGTTCTCGGTTGAGTGAAATACAAACCTAACCCCCTACCCCCTTCCCTACAAGGGAAGGGGAAAAAGCCCCTCTCCTCGTAAGAGAGGGGTTGGGGAGAGGTCAGAGTGTATTGGATTCAATTCCAAACCGCTATATATCAATTCTAGGAAAAGATTATTGTGAATAACTACTTCAACACCTTTGAGAATATTACCCAATCTTTTGAGCAATTATTGAAGGATGAGCATAATTCTTTAGAAATTAAGCAATCTGCTACAAGTCTGAAAAACTCAGTTAAACCGTGTATTGAAGAACTAAAAAAATCGGCTACTAAACTCCAAGAGTTAATTTTAGTCTGTTCTAACGATCTATACCATGCTGAGAATATTTGGCAGAGCAAGCCAATGATTGCGTCAGCAGCAAAACCTGAAATATGGGAACAGCTTGGGGAGATTAGTGGGCGTTCTATTAAAATTCGGCAACTAGGAATTCAATGTAAAAATGAAGCAGTCAAACAAGCAAAACAATCTTGGGATAAACAAATAGAGTACTTGAGAACGAAATGGTTTATTGATGCAAAAGGTCAGCAGAAGAAAGGAGTCGGTTGGGATGATAAAAAATATTTTAGTAATGATATTAAGTTATACGTAAACAATTTATATGAAAAAATAGCTCGAATAATCGAAGAAGGATTAATTTTGGTTTATCAAAAACTTATAAATATGAATTTAGAATCATGCCAGTACTATGTCAATATGCTAGACCAGCAGAAAAAAGCTGACTTAAATAAACAGATAGACTTAATAATTATTGAAATTGAAAATAAGTTCAATAATCCCATAGAAAATTTACCTGAATATCATTTAGAGTTAAAAATGAGTGTTAGCCAAAATTTAAAAGCTTTGGTAGAGCCGTGGGGTGATATCTGCTGGGTTGACGTTGTTAAGTTTCAAAATAACGTTTCCGTAGAAATTGAGAACTTTATCACAGCCATTTTTGATGACAGAATTAAATTAGCGACTGAAACTATGACAAAAGCGATCGCATTTTACAATGACTTCCTAGAGCAACAAGAGCGATATCAGCAAGAAACACCAGAACAGCGTGAAGCTGAAAAAGCTTGGATTTACCAACAGCGTCAGCAATTGACGCAGATACAGGATGGGATTTCAGTCATTCTCAACGCTGGTTGATACATAACTTAATAATCGTTCTAGGGAATATATGCTTGCGAGAGTTTGGAGTGCATCAATTGTTGGCATCGACGCCGTTAAGGTTGGTGTAGAAGTCGATGTATCGGGGGGTTTGCCGGGAATTATCGTGTTAGGATTGCCCGACGCTGCTGTACAAGAATCGAAAGAAAGAGTCAAGGCAACTTTGAAAAATGCTGGTTTTGCCTTTCCGATGCGAAAGATTGTAATTAATCTGACCCCGGCTGATTTACGCAAGGAAGGTCCCTGTTTTGATTTGCCTATCAGCGTGGGCATTTTGGCAGCTTCGGAACAAATCAGCGCTGAATTGTTGGGAGATTATCTTTTTTTAGGAGAAGTTTCCCTGGATGGAAATTTACGGGCTGTTGCCGGTGTTCTACCCATCGCTGCGACTGCTGAAAAGATGGGAATTACAGGTTTGGTTGTCCCGGTTGATAATGCCCAAGAAGCTGCTGTGGTTGAAGGATTGAAAGTTTATGGCTTTAATAATATATCTGATGTGGTACATTTTTTAAATAATCCAGGTTCTCATAAACCTGTGGAGTTTGATAATACATCACAGATATCACCTAAGCCTTTAGATTCCTTTAGCAGCGCAGATTTAAACGATGTTAAGGGACAAGCACATGCGCGTCGTGCTTTAGAAATTGCCGCAGTTGGGGGACACAATTTAATTTTTGTCGGACCACCTGGTAGTGGTAAAACGATGTTAGCTAGGCGCTTACCGACCATTTTACCACCTTTGGTATTCGCTGAGGCTTTGGAGGTGACGCAGATTCATTCGGTGGCAGGATTGTTGAAAAATCGCGGGACTTTGGTACGCGATCGCCCTTTTCGCAGTCCTCATCACTCAGCTTCTGGTCCTTCCCTAGTTGGTGGTGGTAGTTTTCCCCGTCCTGGAGAAATATCTTTAGCACACAGAGGTATTCTTTTTCTGGATGAATTGACAGAATTTAAACGTGATGTCTTAGAATTTCTCCGTCAACCTTTGGAAGATGGTTACGTTACCATATCACGGGCAAAGCAATCGGTAACGTTTCCCGCACAATTTACATTGGTGGCAAGTACCAATCCTTGTCCTTGCGGCTATTATGGCGATACTATCCAACAGTGTACATGTTCGCCACGACAAAGAGAACAATATTGGGCAAAGCTTTCGGGTCCGTTGATGGATAGAATTGATTTGCAAGTTGCAGTTAATCGGTTGAAGGCAGAGGAAATTACTCAACAACCCACAGGAGAATCATCTGCAAGTGTGCGGGAGAGGGTACAACAAGCGCGAGAAAGAACTACAAATAGATTCAAAGATGAAATTAATCTGCGTTGCAATGCACATATGCAGAGCGGACATCTGCACAAATGGTGTAAGTTAGATGATGTTAGTCGCAATTTGTTAGAAGCCGCAATTAAGAAATTAGGCTTATCGGCAAGAGCAAGCGATCGCATTCTCAAAGTAGCACGCACAATTGCAGATTTGGCGGGAGATGATGACCTGAAAGCAAATCATGTCGCAGAAGCAATTCAATATCGCACAATCGATAGAATGCAGTAGCAATGTTGCGATCAACAGCAAGACTAAAGCTATGATTTTAATAAATGAGTGAGAGTGCAAACTTGATGGAAATCAATACTTTAGCAGAATCACAGACAGCAAATTTAAAAGTCAACATTTTGCTGGAAACTAGAGAAGATGGTAGTGCGATCGCATCTGTTTTGGAACTTCCACAGTATAATGTCGAAGCAGCAACTCGCGAACAAGCACTCTTGATGCTAAAAGAGCTTTTGGTTCAGCGTATGGACAAAGTTGAAGTAATTCCGATGGAAATCAAATTACCTCAAACTGAGCAATTTCAAAGACCTTGGATGAAATTTGCAGGGGTATTCAAAGATGATCCAGACTTTGATGCAGTTCAGCAGTATATTCAAGAGTATCGTCAAGAATTGGATGCAGCAGATTCTGATACGCAGAGGGAAGCAAGTTGAGTCTTTCGATTCTCGATACTGATAGTGTTTCTCTTTTTCAAAGAGGAAATTTAGAAATTGCTCGTCATTTAAACAGTGTTGATGCTAGTGAAATCGCGATTACAATTATCACTGTTGAAGAACAAATTCGTGGGAGATTTCAAGTCATTCGACGAGCTACTGCTAATGATTTGGTTTCGGCTTATGAGAAACTACAGGTAACGTTTGATAGTTTGAAAAGCTTCAATATTTTAAGATTCACCGGGAAAGGCAGAGGGCAGAAGGCAGGAGGCAGAAGGAATGTATAAGTGTCCTCTGCCCACGACTGAAAGGAGTAAGGGTCTGAAGCCCCTCCCAAATGCAACGATATTGGGAGCCTCCAATTGGGAGGGGTCACAATCCCCTCCCAATTGGTTCCTTCTGCCCTCAGCACGAATGCCTTCTGCCTTCTTGAATCCTGAAGCACAGGTATTATATACGAATCTACTCAATCAAAAGATTAAAGTTGGTCGGCAGGATTTACGGATTGCTGCCATCGCTCTTTCTGTGAATGGAATTCTGGTAACACGGAACAATCGGGACTTTTGTCAAGTACCCAATTTAGTTTTGGACAATTGGACTTTATAATTTGAATGCTTTCATCTCTAAATTCAGCGTAGAGACGTTCCGCCGGAACGTCTCTACAATATGTCATGATATAATTCAGGTTACTCCTAAGCTTTTATCAAAGATTCAGCCCCATCAATCCAAATTGGCGTACCACTGATATGACTAGAAGCATCTGATGCTAAAAATAACACCAATTGTGCGACTTGCTCGGATGTTCCTGGTTTGCCATCAGTTAAAGGAATTTTACCTTCAGGAAACTCAACTGGTACTTTAATCTTTTCTAAATCTCGTGTTTGGGTACTGTCACCAATATTACTTTCAATCGCACCAGGACAAATCACATTAACACGAATGCGGTGTTTAGCAAGTTCTAAAGCAACCATTCTTGCGAAGGCAACTTGTGCAGCTTTTGAACAAGAATAAGCAGTAGCACCACTATTACTAAACATGCGTGTCCCGTTGACAGAAGAAGTAATAATAATCGATCCACCCTGCTTTTTCAGGTGAGGTACAGCATACTTAACTGTTAAAAAAGTTCCTTTCAGATTGATGTTGATTGTTTTGTCCCATTCTTCGGGTGTTAATTCATCTATCGGTGCCCAAACTCCATTAATTCCTGCATTGGCAAATACAATATCTAAACGTCCCCATTTATCTACAATCTGCTCAACTGCTTGTTGCATTTCTTCTGGCTGGGAAATATCAGCAATCAGTGGAATTGCCTCACCATTGTTGCTTTGAATTTCGGCAACAGTTTCTTCTAGTTCTTCCTTTGTGCGTCCTAAAGCAGCAACTTTAGCACCTTCTTTAGCAAACAACTTTGCCGCTGCCTTTGCAATGCCTGAACCTGCTCCTGTCACCAATGCTACTTTATTTGTAAGTTGCATAAATCTTTTATTTAGAATTTGGGTATTATTAATAGTTAGTTGAATAAAATTCCCCTAACTACGTCTTTACATTTAAATATGTAACATCAAGCTAAAGCATTATTCATATTGCTATTGGCAGAAAGCGTTTCTCTACCTAATGGTATAAATTTTGCAATGAAAAATATAGTAACCCTCAAAAACAAGATCCCCGACTTCTTAGAGAAGTCGGGGATCTGAAGAGGACAATTTTCGCTTCAACTATGCTGAGGTAGTCTTTTTCAGTTTTGCTTTAGTAGCAACGACAACTAAGGCACATAAAAAAAGTAAAGCTGGATTAGTCGAGGGTTCAGGTACTGAAACTTTGACCTGAGTTCTTCTAACTTGGATGAAAGTTAAATTTGTTGGATTAGCAAAAGAGCGTTTTAAAGAACCTTCAAACGAAGCTGTTGCAAATTCTGCGTTGCCACCAAAATTCAACTGAGTATCCTGATTAGACAAAGTGATGTTTTGGCTTCTTTGACTCGTAATAAAATCATTATCGTTGAAAGAATTTAAATTTCCATTTAGGTAAAAGAAATCTAAAGGATTTTTTTGAATGTTAGACGTGCCATTAGATAATATCTGATCAATAAAATCATCTAAAAGATTTGGGTCGGTAATATCAGTTGTGTCATATAACAAAAAAGAAATATCTGCACTTGCCTTGGCATTCTCTGCGGGTTCATCTATTGATGTTTCTAAGTCTAAAAATGCTGAAAAGTCTACAGAAAAAGATTGACCAGCATCTACAAAAAAGTTACCTAAAACTTTACCTTGAGCATTTGCCAATCCTAAATAATTTTTATTTTCACCAAAGGCTTGACTTAAAGATGTATTAATTACTTCTGGTGGTTCGAGGAGAAAATCTATGATTGCATTATTAGTGGCTGATACCTCGCCATTTAGTGAGATGTTAGCATTATTTACAGTTGCGGTTACTTCCGGCTCAAGACTAAAGTTTTTTAAAGAAAATTCTCCTTGAGATAAAGCTAGTGTAGCAGCCTGACTGGGTGAGGTTACTAAGCTAGAAGTAGCTATCAAAGGAGTAACCAAAAGAAAAAAGCGCTGAGTAAATCGTAAAGTACGCATGATAAGTTTATGATTATATACTGGTATCTACTAATGTAGTGAAATAGTCAGCCACCCTGTAAATGTTTTTCATCAGTAGTATTGCGGTTATTACAATCTACATCTAGTTTTACCCTGTTTACGGAAAATTTGAGAACTTCTGCCTCAAGGACGCTAAAAAAAACACCTTCTGGCAGATGTGGGGGTTTGAGAGATTAAGTATAAATTAAGTCTAAAGCAAGCTAGATACTGCCAAAAGGAGACTTGTTGATGAATGTGAAGACAATTTTGGGGCTATTCCAAGAGACATTTGAAGAATGGAGTAAAGATAAAGCCTCCCGATTATCGGCAGCGTTAGCTTATTACACGATATTTTCGATCGCACCGTTGCTGATTATTGTAATTGCGATCGCTGGTGCAGTATTTGGAGAAGATGCCGCAAGTGGTCAAATTTTCGCACAAATTCAAGGTTTAGTTGGCGAAGCTGGAGCAAAAGTCATCCAGGAGGCAATTAAAAATGCTAGTCAACCAAAACAAGGTGCGATCGCATCCATCATCAGTATCGTCGTTCTTATATTTGGTGCTACTGGTCTATTTACTGAACTACAAGATGCTTTAAATACAATTTGGGAAGTACAGCAAAAACCAGGACGCGCTGTAAAAAACATGGTTCGCAATCGCTTTTTGTCGTTTGCGATGGTTCTGGGTATCGGCTTTTTACTTCTGGTGTCCTTGGTAGTGAGTGGAGTATTAGCAGCATTGGTAGGTTACTTTAACAATGTCATACCAGGTATTGATTTTATCTGGCAGATAGTTAATTTCTTACTTGGTTTTGCAATTAGTACTGTGCTGTTTGGGTTAATATTTAAAGTTCTACCAGATGTAAAAATTACCTGGAGTGATGTTTGGATTGGAGCTGCTATCACTTCACTATTATTTTCCTTCGGTAGGTTTGTTTTAGGACAATATTTAGGAAACGGCAGTTTTGGTTCAACTTACGGTGCGGCAGGTTCAATAGTGGTAGTCATCGCTTGGGTTTATTATGCTGCCCAAATTCTCTTTTTTGGTGCCGAGTTTACCCAAGTTTACGCTAGAAGATACGGTTCGCAAATTGTTCCAGCTGACAATGCTATCCCCATGACTGATAAAGCTCGTGCTAATCTAGGAATGAAATCCAAGCGTACTGGACAACCATCTAAAAATTCTAATTTTATTAATCGCCTATTTGGGAAAATGACACAAGCCAAACGCTTAAAACGGAGAGGTAGAAATAAGTGATTTTCATAACTAAAGGCTAAAAATTTATGTTTGCCCACCTGATAGTGATAATGCAGAGATGGTTTTCAATCAATTGGCAGGCAATTTTTGTCCCCAGCATGAGCGTCTTGGAACTGATTGTTAGAGGTTCGCTGGTATACTTAGCACTGTTTTCAGTGTTACGTTTTCTCCCCGGCAGGCAACTGGGAACGCTGGGAATTCCTGATTTGCTGGTGGTTGTGTTATTTGCGGAAGCTGCCCAAAATGCGATGGCAAGCACTTATACATCAATTACCGAAGGAGCAATTTTAGTCGGAACTGTTATTTTTTGGAGCTATTTGCTCAACTGGTTAGGCTACAAAATTCCCAAGTTTCAACAGTTTCTTAATCCCCCACCTTTACTACTTGTAAAAAATGGGAGTCTAATATTGCGGCATTTGGAACGCGAACTAATTACAGAAGAAGAGTTGATGAGCCAATTACGTCAGCAGGGTGTAGAGTTTTTAGCTGATGTGAAAAAGGCGTATTTAGAAGCTGATGGTAGCATTAGTATCATTATATCTGATTCCAAAAGCAGTCCTTTACCTCAGCAAAAAACAGTATAATACAATTTAAGGTTTACAGATTGTGAAGTTTATATTATAAAAGAGATTCAAAACTTTTACTGTAAAACAGTAGAATATGACGGTTGAACTCTGTGGCGGACTGTGATTGAGCGTTATACCTTGCCGGAAATGGGCAATTTGTGGACGGAAGCTTATAAATTAAAGACTTGGTTGCAAGTAGAAATCGCTGTTTGTGAAGCTCAAGCTGAGTTGGGTTACATTCCTACAGAAGCGGTTGAGGAAATTAAGGCAAAGGCGAATTTTGACCCCAAAAGGGTGCTAGAAATTGAAGCAGAAGTCCGCCATGATGTGATTGCTTTTTTAACAAATGTAAATGAATATGTTGGCGATGCAGGACGTTATATTCACTTAGGTTTGACTAGTTCGGATGTGCTGGATACGGCTTTAGCTTTGCAATTGGTAGCAAGTCTTGATTTGTTGTCGCAAGGTGTGGAAGATTTAATTGTTACCATTCGCGAAAAGGCAACAGAACATCGTTATACGGTGATGACTGGACGATCGCACGGTATTCATGCTGAACCGATCACTTTTGGTTTTAAACTGGCTGGATGGTTGGCAGAAATGTTGCGTCATCAAGAACGTTTGAAAATTCTCAAAGGAACCATCGCTGTGGGTAAAATCTCCGGTGCGGTAGGCACTTATGCTAACATCGAACCGCGTGTAGAAGCGATCGCCTGCGCTAAGTTGGGACTACAACCCGACACTGCATCAACTCAAGTTATCTCACGCGATCGCCATGCCGATTATGTGCAACAATTAGCTTTAATCGCCGCTTCTATTGAACGCTTTGCTGTAGAAATTCGCAACTTACAAAGAACAGACGTTCTCGAAGTTGAAGAATTCTTCTCTAAAGGGCAAAAAGGCTCCTCAGCTATGCCACACAAGCGTAATCCCATCCGTTCCGAACGATTAACGGGAATGGCACGGATTATTAGAAGTCATACTGTGGCAGCTTTGGAAAACGTCGCACTTTGGCACGAACGGGACATTTCCCACAGTTCCGTTGAGCGGGTAATGTTTCCTGATACTTGCATTTTGACACATTTCATGCTGAAAGAAACCATCGAGTTAGTGAAAAACCTCTTGGTTTATCCTGAGAATATGGAGCGAAATCTCAACTGCTATGGTGGTGTGGTATTTAGTCAGAAAGTGCTACTTGCTTTAATAGAAAAAGGCATGAAGCGAGAAGAAGCTTATAAAATTGTCCAAGAAAGCGCTCACGTAGCTTGGAATAAACCAGAAGGCAATTTTCATGATTTGATTAGCAAAGAGCCTCGCGTTACTGAAAAGTTATCGCCGGCAGAAATTGCGGAATGTTTCGATCCACGGCAGCATCTGAAGTATTTAGAGGAGGTTTATCAAAGGTTGGGTATTTAGCCTTTATGGATTTAGTGCGATCGCATTCATTAGTTTCTGATATGGAGAAGCGATCGCACATTTCCAGCTATAGTTTGCCTATTCTGGAAGATTTGAGTGAGGCACTGTTAGATTTTACTAGTACAGCATGGCGTAAATAAACCACCCATTCTCAATCGCTAAAAAGCTTACTCCATATTACTTTTGACTTTTGACTTTTGACTTTTGACTTCCGCGAAGCGGTACTAGTGTGGCTGATTTACAGACTTGGTTAGAAACGCGATGAGCAAATAGCTATAGACAAAAAAATAGTAAAATTATTTTATGCGACGAGACTCGATATTTTATAAACTGTTTCAACAATCCCCTAGTTTACTATTTGAACTATTGACAAATCCCCCAATAAATGCAGATAGTTATCGTTTTGATTCAGTCGCTGTTAAAGAACCCAAGTTTGAAATTGACGGGGTATTTTTACCACCAGAAAATGAAAGTCCGGGTGTTGTTTATTTCTGTGAGGTGCAATTCCAGAAAGATGAAAGGCTGTATGAAAGAGTATTTGCAGAATCATCGTTATATTTCTACCGCAACCGCGACAGATTTAGTGATTGGCAAGCAGTTATAATTTACCCGTCACGCAGTATTGAACAAAGTGATATTTATCCCCATCGCTCATTTCTTAATGGGGAACAAGTGTATCGGGTTTATCTAGATGAATTGGGAGATATTCGCCAATTACCTCTATGGGTAGCGTTGATGGTGCTAACTACGATAGATGAAGAACAAGCACCCTCTGAAGCAAGGCATTTGTTAACAAGAACCCGTCAAGAAGTACCATCTCCATCAAGTATCGCCATAATAGAGATATTAACAACGATAATGGTGTACAAATTTGAACAATTAAGCCGAACGGAGGTAGAAGAAATGTTAGGAATTACACTCAAGGAAACGCGAGTTTATAGGGAAATTAAGGAAGAGGGACGAGAAGAGGGACGAGAAGAAGGACGAGAAGAAGGACGAGAAGCAGGACGGCAGGAAGAGGCAGCTAATCTTGTGATTCGATTGCTAACTAAGCGATTTGGAGTACTTCCCCAAGAAACGCGATCGCACATTTCCAGCTATAGTTTGCCTATTCTGGAAGATTTGAGTGAGGCACTGTTAGATTTTACTAGTGTGGCTGATTTACAGGCTTGGTTAGTAACACGTTGATCAAAAAGAAAATATGCTAATTAAACTTTACGATTTAGCTGGAGCAGAGGACGATTGCCGCTTTAGTCCCTTTTGTTGGCAAGTCAAGATGGCTTTAAAACACAAAGGACTGAATGCCGAAGAAATTCCTTGGCGGTTTACAGAGAAAGAGGCGATCGCTTTTTCCGGGCAAGGATTGGTTCCTGTATTGGTCGATGACGACAAAATTGTAAATGATAGTTGGGAAATTGCTCATTATTTGGAAACAACTTATGCCGCTCGCCCAAGTTTATTTAACGGGAATATTGGGGAATCGGGGGCTTTATTCATCAAGTTTTGGTCTGCACAAGCTATTAGTCCACTGATTTTCCGGATTATTTTATCAGATTTGTTTGAGAATTTACATGAAAAGGACAAAGCGTATTTTCGCGAGAGCCGGGAAAAACGTTTGGGAATGACCCTAGAAGAATTTGCAACACCGAATGATGAAACCATAACTGCTTTGCAAACCGCGTTATCTCCTTTAAGGGAAGTTCTGGAACGTCAGCCTTATTTAGGTGGTGAGCAGCCCTATTTTGGTGACTATATTGCCTTTGGACAATTTCAATGGGCAAGAGCAGTTAGTCCAATTCAGTTGATCGCCAAAGACGATGCAATTTATAATTGGCGCGATCGCTTGCTGGATGCTTTCGATGGTTATGCTCGCAATGCATCTGGTTACGTAGTGTGACATACTCCTAACATGGATCATTACCTCTGTATTGCCTCCTGCCTGGAAAATTATGTTAAAGACAATAACAATAGAAAATTTTCGTGGTTTCCAGTCTTTCCAGCTTCAACAGCTTGGCAGAGTAAACCTGCTAGTTGGTACAAACAATAGCGGCAAAACATCAATTTTGGAAGCAATTCAACTTTTATGCTCAAGAACTAATCTTGAGCCATTACGTGGGGTAATGATTAATCGAGGAGAATATCTTTGGAATGAAGATAGTAGGGTAAGAACTCGTGAGTTGGATATTTGCCATCTATTTTACGGACATGAGATTCAGCCAGGAAGTAAATTTTGTATATCAGGTATTAATGATAATAGCAAAGAGGAAATTACGATTACGGTAGGAGTACGTTATTTTCATCTAAATGATGATTCCGACAAAGAATTAAATCGAGAATATAATGATTTAGATGAATCTTTAATAACAGTCAAAAGTTTGAATTTAGGTATCAGTTGGACTCGTGGAGAGCAAACAGAAATTTCCACATTGCCCTTATCAAATAATAGTGCTTTAGCTGTAGACTATATTCGGCGATTCGGTAAAGACAGTAGTAATCCAACAGCTAGAACCCAATTCGTCACATCCTCTTCTTTAACCACTGAAAAGATGATTGAGTTGTTTGACCAAGTGGTGCTAACGTCGGATGAAACGCTGGTGCAAGAAGCACTACAGATCATTGAACCTAATATTGAGCGCATTGCTTCAATTGGTACTGAGAGATATAGGTCTTTAGATTCTCGTAATGGTTTTGTTGTGCGTCTCTCTGATAGTAAGCAGCGTGTACCAATTGGCAGTATGGGGGATGGTATTTGGCGTATTTTGGGACTAGCACTAGCTACTGTATGTGCCAAAGATGGATTCTTATTTGTGGATGAGATTGATACTGGACTCCACTTTACTACTATGTCTGATATGTGGAAACTTGTTTGGGAAACAGCAAAAAGATTGAATGTTCAAGTTTTTGCAACTACACATAATAGTGACTGTTGGACTAGTTTAGCCAATATTGCCAGTGAAGAAACTGCTGAAAATACAATTACAATTCAACGTATAGAAAAAGGTAAATCGACAGCCGTAGCTTTTACTGAACGTGAAATTGTCATTGCTGCTCAACGAGGAATTGAGGTACGTTAGCAATGGCAAAAGGGTATAAAGCAAAGAAGCTGATAGTAGAGGGTGAACAAGACAAGCGAGTCATACCATATCTGATAGAAGAAAACGGGATTCCTTGGGGAGACACAAAAGATAAGGCAGTTGTATTCATCGAGTCTTATGGAAGCGATCAATTTATTGATGCAGATGTTATCTCTACGGAACTAAAAGCCTCAGGACTAACTACACTAGGTTTAATGGTAGATGCAGACGACGATCTACCAGCACGGTGGAAAAGTATTAGAAATGCTTGTTTGAAAAGTATCCCTGATATTCCGGAAAAACTACCAGAGACAGGGCTAATCCACAACACTAATAAAGGGATTAAATTTGGGGTCTGGATTATGCCAGATAACCTAATGCGAGGTATGTTAGAGACTTTCTTAGCATACATGATTCCAGATAATAGTGAACCACTTTGGAAATACGCCCAGCAAGTAGTAGCAGAATCAAAAGGTAAAGGATCGCTATATATAGATGCTCATCTTGATAAAGCTTATATTTACACATGGCTAGCATGGCAAAACCCACCAGGACGACAACTACATAACGCTATCAAAGAGAAAATTCTAAATCCACAGCATCCAAATGCACAGACATTCGTAAACTGGTTTAAAACTTTGTATGACTTATGAGCTAGCTTTTCAAACAGAAAATGAACACACCTTGAAAGATATACCATATTTGATAACCAAAAAATAGGCGATCGCACCTTATTGTACTTATCAAACCCCAGATTATTTCTTTTTTTGTCGTCGCAAAAAACATAAAAAAGTCCAGTGGTCGGGAATTGTTAGCATTTGAGAATTCGTAGTGAGCGCTTCAGCGCTCAAATCAAAGACTAAACTTCAAATAACTATTCACAAAAAGCATAATCTTGAAAGCGACCGCACACCCTCAACGTTTTATTTCCCAAAATCACATATTTCGCGGTAAATATACTTAGTCAAACAATGTATTATTGTTATAATTGATGGAACATCTCTAACTCGAATAAGTAAAAACATGGCTTATGTACACGAGATTAAATTCTTCATCAGCAAAGAATCTGGCAAATTACAAGTAGCTCTATACGATCAGCCTCCGTTTTTTTCCAACGAATTTTGGATCAAAAATGTTGATGCTTCATCTCTGGGTATCACTCGCATACCTGATAATTTGAAGCTCGGACAAAAATACAATGTAGAAGTACTTGGTATAAAGCCTTTTCATGCTTCCAAGCCGGAATTTGACTTTATTGACAAATGTGCTGAAGCAGCTTTTTATGCAGCTAAGAGCATGTCTGAAAAGTCCCTTAAGTCCGATGAACTTATTTCAGAAACCCAACCCGCTTTTTCTAGAAGCTTAACAGACTCACAACGACAACGTTTAAAACAGCGACAAGAAAGTCTTCAGGAAGAGTGGCAGCTAAGGAACGACAAGTTGAAGAAACTGCGTCGGGATTATGCAATTGAGGTAGGCACTACCATTAAGTTTCAGTTACAGCAACAAATTCAATCTGAGGAAACTGAACTGTTAGACTTAGAAAAAGACTTGGACAAAATTGAGCAAAATCTAAGCCTTGGTGCAAGATTTTCTGCTTATTAAAAATCCTATAAGAAAGCCGCTATTCAAGCACTGATACCAAATCCAAATTTACTACCACCTTTCTAAGCTATCGGACGCGATCGCTCGGTATGATTTGCCCATTTGCTCAGTTTAAAAGAAAAGTTTTTTCTACACCCCACACCTGGAACTCCACTTTCCCACATAATCCTTCAGCAGCGATAAAATCACAAAGGAGTCACTTATCCTGCGTTAGTAACGATGAAAGCCGAACTCACCCCAACTACTCCTCAACTTCCCGAACTCCTAGCACCGGCTGGTAATTGGGAATGCGCTAAAGCTGCTGTAGAAAACGGTGCAGATGCGATTTACTTCGGTTTGGAGCGGTTTAATGCCAGAATGCGGGCAGAAAACTTCACTGAAGCAGATTTGCCAGAATTAATGCAATTTCTGCACCGTCGGGGTGTGAAAGGCTATGTTACTCTAAATACGCTAATCTTTCCCCAAGAACTGGGAGAAGCACAGCAGTATATCCGCTCGATTATTACAGCGGGGGTAGATGCAGTCATCGTTCAGGATGTCGGAATTTGTCGTTTAATTCGTCACCTTTCCCCAGATTTTCCCATTCATGCTTCAACTCAGATGACTATCACCAGTGCTGCTGGTGTGGAATTTGCAGAGTCATTAGGGTGTAATTTAGTTGTGCTTGCTCGTGAATGTTCCCTGAAAGAAATCAATAAAATTCGGCAGCAAATCTCGCTACCTTTAGAAGTCTTTGTTCACGGTGCTTTGTGCGTCGCTTATTCTGGGCAATGTTTGACGAGTGAAGCTTTAGGAGGACGTTCGGCTAATCGGGGTGAATGTGCCCAAGCTTGCCGGATGCCCTACGAGTTAATCGCAGATGGACAAGTTGTAGATTTAGGCGATCGCAAATATTTACTTAGTCCTCAAGACTTGGCTGGGCTAGAGGTTCTGCCAGATTTAGTCAAGTCAGGTGTAACTTGTCTCAAAATTGAAGGACGTTTAAAAACACCAGAGTATGTGGCTAATGTAACTCATGTTTATCGGACTGCATTGGATCGGGTGATGGAGTTGGAAAGACCTAACCCCCTAACCCCCTTCCCTACAAAGCAAGGGGGAATAAATGCTCCCCTTTCCGCTTCCCAGAGGGGTAGGGGGAGAGGTCAATCTCAAGAACGCTACAACTTAGAGATGGCTTTTTCTCGCGGAATTTATACAGGGTGGTTCGGTGGAATTAACAACCAAGAACTAGTTCACGCCCGCTTTGGCAAAAAGCGCGGAGTCTATTTGGGCGAAATTACTCGCATTCGCAATGAGCAGGTAATTATTAAAATTGAAGCGCCTGTTAAACCGGGTGATGGTGTTGTTTTTGACTGCGGACATCCAGAGACGAAAGAAGAAGGCGGTCGGATATATGCAGTGGAATACAAAGGTAAAGACGCTATACTCACCTTTGGGCGGCGTGATTTGAATCTGCATCGGCTGCATGTGGGTGATAAAGTATGGAAAACTAGCGACCCAGAATTAGATAAGCAATTACGACAAAGTTTTGCGGGGGAAATTCCGCAATTTCAACGTCCCATTTCTGTAGAGGTTTATGGAGAAGTGGGAGACAAGTTGATTGCGATCGCACATGACGAACTCGGTCATGTGGTTCAAGTAGAATCGACAATCTCACTAGTTGAGGCACACACCAAACCCCTGACAAAAGAACGTCTGCACGAACAATTCGCGAGGCTTGGCAATACTCCTTTTTGTTTAGCAAGCTTGACAAATAACCTTAAAAATGGGATAATGCTGCCTGTAAGTGAGTTAAATCGGATGCGACGCGAAATAGTGACGCAATTAGAGGTTAGGCGATCGCTACCCAAAGCTTGGCAACTGCATTCTCATGCTTCTTTACAAGATTTACTTCCCTCCCCTACACTTTCGCACTCGCATACACCTAGTCTCATCGTATTAGTGCGATCGCTCAAGCAACTGCAAGCAGCACTCGATGCGGGAATTGAAATACTTTACTGTGAATTTGAAGACCCCCGTAAGTATCGCGAAGCCGTGGAAATGGTGCGACAAGGGGGACTTCTTGGAGACAAGGAGACAAGGAGAGGGGGAGACAAGGAGACACAGGAACATGGGAAATATCTTCCCCAAATTTGGCTTGCGTTACCGCGAATTACGAAACCTGGAGAAAACTGGATTTTGGAGCAAGTGCGTGCTTGTAAGGCTGATGGTTATTTGGTGCGGAATTATGACCATTTACAATTCTTCGCACAAGAACGCTGTATCGGAGATTTTTCTTTTAACGTTGCGAATGCTTTAACAGCAGATTACTTTAAACATCGCTTTGGTTTGGAACGGGTGACGGCATCGTATGATTTAAATATTACACAATTACAAGACTTGCTTAATAGTTGTCCTCCGCAATGGTTTGAGGTGACAATTCATCAACATATGCCGATGTTTCATATGGAGCATTGTGTATTTTGTGCGTTTCTATCTCAAGGGACAGACTACACCAATTGCGGCAGACCATGTGAAAAGCATGAGGTGAAAATTAAAGATCGGGTAGGATATGAACACATTCTGCAGGCGGATGCAGGTTGTCGCAATACAGTATTTAATGCTACGGCTCAAACTGGAGCCGAATATGTACAGCGTCTGATAGAGCTTGGTTTGCAGCACTTCCGCATTGAATTTGTGAATGAGACATCCGAAGAAGTGACGCAAACGATACATTCTTATCAACAATTATTACAAGGTGAGATTACAGGTTCTCAACTTTGGCGAGAATTAAAGCTGCAAAATCAACTTGGCGTCACTCGTGGTCCTTTGGGGTCATCTAAATCCTTCGCACCCAAAGAATAACCTATTTTGAATCGCATTGCATCGAGTGACAATCGAATTGCATCGAGTGACAATCGAATTGCATCGAGTGACAATGGCATTGCATCGAGTGACAATCGAATTGTATCGCGTGACAATTGAATTGTATCGCGTGACAATCGAATTGCATCGCGTGACAATCGAATTGTATCGCGTGACAATCGAATTGCAATACGGTTCGGATAAGGTTTTTTGATAAAAGTTATAGATCACAAAGACGCGATAAATCGCCGTCTTTACAATAATCAGTCCTTTGTAGAGACGGCGATTTATCGCGTCTCTTCCTCTTCCCTTAACCGAACCGTATTGAATCGAATTGCATCGAGTGACAATGGCATTGCAGAGTATGAGAAAATTTAATTCGCGTAATTATCTTCCCAATTTATTAGGAATGCCTTCACAACCACCGGGAATTGTACCTCTGCTTTTTTCACCACACCAAGCGCAGCAGTAGTAACGATTAGCCTCAGACATGCGCTGGACATCGGTAAAGTCGGCATTTTCGATGACAGCACCGGTATGTTCGCCAGTTTCGTATTTTGGAGCTTCGCTGCGACTGCGAGGGGATGCGGTTTCTGCTGAACCATAAAATAGACGAATGCTGTTTAAGTCGGCTTGATTGAGATTGGCACTATATAGTATAGTGCGGCTCATATTTGCCTTTACTAAGTCACATTGGCTGAGATTTGCGCGGACAAGATTAGCCTCGCTCAAGTCTGTCCAACGTAAATCTGTACCAGAAAGCTCTGCACCTGCAAGCATGACACCTAAATCGATGACACGCAAACCGGAAAGGCGATCTTCAGCGTAACCACCGCTACCATCAAGAATCGCTCTACCGAGGTGGCGATCGCGTTTTAGGGGTGTGAGCAATTTCGATCGCGAGAGAAAGCGGAGAATTTTCGCTTTCCCATTGCCATCTACACTACTAAATATTGCCGCAGTTCGTCCTTCTGCGATCGCTCTTTCTTGGGGCCAATCTTCTAATAATCCTTGCTCATCTAATACTAAATCGGAAATGCCTTGGAAATACGAATCTATTGTTTGCTGCTGGGTGATGACATTTTGCTGTATTGTTAGCAGATTTTGCTGAATTGTCAAGTCTTTGGATATAACGTATTGTCGCCAAGCAACATAAACGGCGATAATGGCGATAAGAATTTGCCCCAATGCACCAAACCAGTCTGCAAGTGTTCCTGAAGCTTCCCAGTTAATTTTGCGTCCCCAAGCTAGCAAGCGTGAACCGATACCACCGAACTTGATTAAGCCAAAAATGGATACTAAAACTCCCAAAAAGGCAACAAGCAGGGTTCGTTCTTGAAATGAAAACCAATCGTTTACAACAACTTGTAACCAAGGTATCAGTATCACCAGGGATAATACTAAAGTTAATAGTGTGCCGCAAATGCCAATTATCCAGTTATTTATGGCAAGTCCGATGAAAGTGATGGCGATCGCTACCAAAATAATCAGTAATGCCCGTGGTTTAACTGGTACGGTCTTTATAATGCGTTGTGTAGGGGAGGAACGCGCTTGTTTGAGAGCAACTAGATTTTGCTGAGATTGCAAAGAAGTACCCATTGCGATCGCTTGTTCAGTGGCAAGCTTTTCTGGGGTCAGGCAATTATCACTTGCACCACCGTCAAAGTCATCTGGTTGCAAGTCGTGTTCCGCAATAGGATCTGGGGTTGGTAGATGGGATGAGTTGGAGTTGGATTCAATCGTCATGTTTTCTATTTTGCCCCAGCAGACTTGTTTCTACAGCTGTTTTATCGTACCCGCGATTGGGTAGGCTTGGGCAACAGCCATAGGTTATAAGTGGAATGGCACGAAAAAAAGGTGAAACCTGCAAGCTAAAAGCTAGTAATCGGAGGGATTTACACTGCTATTCAGTTACAAGTAGCGATTTCATTATAATTTGTCAAAAAATTGCTTCATATCAAATAATTACATTTTATAGAAAAGTGCAGTTGGCTTACTTGATATCTTTTTAAACTTCGATGCGATCAAATTCAACCTAGATAAATATGAAGATTGAATGAATCAAGGTAATGTTTTAATTTTTACTGCAACGTTACGCCATCACCGTCAAAAAAGACAAGTCTGAAGCTTCTTATAATCGAGGTGATGCCTTAGACTGCATCTGATCGTTGATGCTGTAGTAGCACATAAAAAAACGCTTCGGACTGTTCTAAAGTGCTTCACCACAAGCGTTTTCGGGAATTACTACAATCATTGATTTTGAGAATCGAGAAACAATTCTTATTAAAATCTCTATTTAATATTCATTACAATTTATGTTTTTTTCCGGATTAAATTAGTTAAAAGCAGTAACTCTATCTAAAGAGAGATATTTTCATTCAATAGATTTACATCGAGTATATTGGAAGAAATAAAGTTTAGATACTTTTGAAAATATGTATACTACAGCTAATAAAATTTTACATTTAACAGTAGAAGAATATCTAAAACTTGAAGTAGAAAGCGTAGTTCAGCACGAATATATTGCTGGGCAAGCATATGCAAAGGTGACAACCAGTGACAAGAGAAAAATAATTACGGGAAATATATTAGCTCGATTGCGAGGATATTTACTAGGAAAAAACTGCCGAGTCTTTTCATCAGAAATGAAAGTCAAAATTGAAGCGCTTGATGTGTTTTATCACCCAGATATTTTTGTGACTTGCGATCCTTCAGACCGAGAAAAACTTTTTAAAGTTAATCCTTGTCTCATAATAGAAATTATTTCTCCAGAAACAGAACGCATACACCGCAATGAAAAGCTGATGAATTATCAGCAAATAAAAAGTTTAGAAGAGTATGTGTTAATTTCCGAATCAGAACAAAAAGTTGATGTTTATCGTAAATATAATCATGAAACTTGGTTTTTGGAGCAATTTATTATCACAGATATAATGAAATTATCATCAGTCGGTTTGGAAATGGCGATCGCCGACGTTTATGAAGATGTAGAATTTTAATATTGCTAAGATGAAAAAACTGTTAATTACTGGAATCAGCGGCTTTTTAGGATGGAATATTTGCCAGTTGGCACGAGAATGGCAAGTTTATGGAACCTATTTATCTCATTCTCTCAATATCCCCGGCATAAGCACGCTGAAAGTTAACTTAACAAGTTTTACCGAAATTAAACAAATGTTTCAAGAAATTCAGCCAGCAGCAGTTATTCATACTGCTGCACAATCTCAACCAAACTTTTGTCAAACTCACCCCTCTGAGTCATATGCCATTAATGTAGAAGCATCCAGTAATATAGCCGGACTTTGTGCGGATTATAATATCAAGTGTGCTTTTACATCAACTGACTTAGTTTTTGATGGGTTGAATGCACCTTACAGTGAAACAGATGCGGTATGTCCGGTGAATCTTTACGGTGAGCAAAAAGTTATGGCAGAAACTGCTATGCTGAAACGATATCCGATGACAGCAGTATGTAGAATGCCGTTAATGTTTGGGATGGCTACACCCACAGCTACAAGTTTTATGCAGCCATTTATCCAATCTTTAAAAGAGGGAAAAGAATTAAGGTTATTTATAGATGAATTTCGTACCCCAGTCAGCGGAATAACTGCGGCAAAAGGACTTTTATTAGCGTTAGAAAAAGTCAACGGCATAATTCATCTCGGTGGGAAAGAGCGGATTTCGCGCTATGATTTTGGCAAACTATTAGTAGAAGTATTTCAACTGCCTTCTACAAATATGAAAGCTTGCCGACAACAAGATGTAAAAATGGCAGCACCAAGACCTAGTGATGTTTCTTTGGATAGTTCTAAAGCCTTTGCGTTGGGATATGAACCTTTATCTTTGAAAGAAGAATTAGA
This sequence comes from [Scytonema hofmanni] UTEX 2349, assembly GCF_000582685.1. Taxonomy (GTDB): domain Bacteria; phylum Cyanobacteriota; class Cyanobacteriia; order Cyanobacteriales; family Nostocaceae; genus Hassallia; species Hassallia hofmanni. The sequence goes on along the minus strand of NZ_KK073769.1, from coordinate 44,508 downwards.
AACATTGCATGTAGAGACGTAGCAGTGCTACGTCTCTAGGGGTTTTTGGATAACGCATAATTAAATTAGGTCGATGTCTATTAGACATCTCCGAAAAATACTAATACCTTTCTATGACTGGCTTTCAACGGGCGATCGCCAATTGCAAAT
>NZ_KK073769.1:3463-44258 GCF_000582685.1 [Scytonema hofmanni] UTEX 2349 | reverse complement strand
CTTGGGGGTTGTCTTGAATATAACTCAGTATGCCACTCATGTTTTTGTTGGAAAAAGAGAATTTTATACTCTTTTACCAGAAAATGATTCTATTTTGGAGATGTCTATTAGACATCTTGTGTGGAAAACAATGTAGAGACGCGATATATCGCGTCTCTACAAGGGTTTGGGGCAACGCATAATTAAATTAGGTCGATGTCTATTATTCAGTGGAGAATTTTAACGGAAGAATTTCCTGGACGATATGTTGTCATTGCCACTACAAATGTTAAGCACTTGGATTGTGTTTTATTTTGGTCAAAATATCATGAATTTACACTAAAGTTTGCATGTGAATTAAGAGATTAGAATAAGAGTTTATATTGAAATCCAAATTCAGCGTGCTTGACTAAGCCTGTAATAATACTTAAGAAATCTACTTGTAGTTCATAATTATTAAGATTACGCAGTTCACAAACCGGAGTTAAGGAACAAAAACCAACAATTAAAAATATTAGGTTTTGCTACCATTTAAAGCAACCTACCTTCTCCTCCCCATCAAATGTGATCGCACTTCCTCCCCATCACATGCGATCGCCTAGCGTATGGGAAGCAGAATTGCCTTCACAAATCTCCAAAAACACGCGCGATCGCACTATGCTGACAATAGCAGACACATAGCATGATGCTAACTACTCATTTTTAACCAACCAAAAACTTGTTCAACAGTTAGTGCCAGTTCAATTTCAGGTAAGACGGGTAAAGAATCTTTTCTGTGGAGCAGCTGTGGCTGTTGCTCTGGTAAAAATACTAAGATACTCAAGTCATCAGGGTCAAGAAACCATCCCAAACGACTACCATACTTCAGACAGTGCAGAATGTTTCCAATCACTTTATTGGGCTTTTGTTCTGGTGAAAGAATTTCAATTGTCCAGTCTGGAGGGAGTTCAAAGTTATCAGGAACTTCATCATCAACAGTAAATGGTATGCGCTTCCATTGAAATACAGCCACATCGGGTATGATCGAGCGTAACCCAAAGCTACACCGTAATTCAGGAAACGCATAGGCAATTCTGCGATCCTCTGCAACTTGATTCACCGCAGCACAGAGTTTACCTTGCAAACGGCTATGTCTCCCTTTTGGCATTGGCTTTTGAATGATTTCACCGTTGATATATTCGCTAGCAGGTTTGGTTTCTGGGATCTGAAGAAATTCTTCTAGGGTCAGGGGTTGGGCAGTTGTAGCGCTCATAGCTCCAAAAATCCTGCGTGAGCAAATGTATTTTTAGTCTAGCAAACCTGGGGCAAACCACTTCTTCTAAGTTACAAAGCGATAGAGACGTTCCACGAGAACGTCTCTACAAGGGTTGCGATGTTTTTATTCGCCTTAATTAACCGGACATATTACTACTGTGAATAAGCTTCCATTGGGAGACAAGAGCAAACAAAATTCCTGTCACCGTAGGCATTGTCAATTCTATTTACAGATACCCAAAATTTATATTCACGAGTCCAGGGTGCAGGATATGCAGCTTGTTCGCGAGAATAAGGATGATTCCATTCTCCAGTAATGAGGTTTTCGGCAGTGTGGGGTGCATTCTTTAAGACGTTATCTTGAGCATCCGCTTTGCCTGATTCGATTTCGGCGATTTCTTGACGAATTGCAATCATCGCATCACAGAAGCGATCTAACTCTTGTTTTGATTCGCTTTCGGTGGGTTCCACCATGATTGTACCAGCTACGGGCCAAGAAACAGTTGGAGCATGGAAACCGTAATCCATGAGACGCTTGGCAACATCATCAATGTCGATATTCGCAGATTTTTTGAGCGATCGCAAGTCTAAAATGCATTCATGAGCAACTAAAGCATTTTTCCCTTTATATAAAACAGGATAATGTTGTTCAAGTTTCTTGGCGATATAATTCGCATTCAAAATTGCGACCTTCGTTGCATCCGTCAAACCATCGGCACCCATCATGGCGATGTACATCCAAGATATTACCAAAATGCTGGCGCTACTCCAAGGTGCAGCTGCGATCGCACCAATTGATCTTGGATTATCTTCGTGCATTTCCACCACAACATGTCCAGGGAGGAACGGCACAAAATGCTGTGCAACCCCAATTGGACCCATACCTGGACCACCACCACCGTGAGGAATGCAGAAGGTTTTGTGCAAATTCAGGTGACACACATCTGCACCAAAATCTCCCGGACGACAAAGACCAACTTGAGCATTCATATTCGCCCCATCCATGTAAACTTGTCCACCGTGAGAGTGAACAACAGCACAGATTTCTTGAATTTGCTCCTCGAATACGCCATGAGTTGAGGGATATGTCACCATTAAAGCAGCAAGTTCTTGACTATGCTTTTCGGCTTTTGCTTTCAAGTCATTTAAATCAACATTCCCGTCCACATCACAAGCAACTGGTACTACTTTCATCCCGCACATCACTGCACTTGCAGGATTTGTTCCGTGTGCAGAGGTGGGAATTAAGCAGATATTGCGATGTCCTTCGTTGCGGCTTTCGTGATATTCCCGAATTACTAAAAGTCCGGTGTATTCACCTTGAGAACCGGCGTTTGGTTGAAGAGAAATTCCCGCAAAACCGGTGATTTCTGCTAACCATTCTTCAAGTTGCTCAAATAGAAGTTGATAACCTTGGGTTTGGGACTTTGGAGCAAAGGGATGAATATTCCCGAATTCCGCCCAAGTTACAGGTATCATTTCCGATGTTGCATTTAACTTCATCGTACATGAACCCAAGGGAATCATCGATGTAGTTAAAGACAAATCTTTACTTTCTAACTTGTGCAGATAGCGCAATAACTCGGTTTCTGAATGATAGGAGTTGAAGACCGGGTGAGTCAAGTAGCTGGTTGTGCGCTTTTGGGGGAGAGGGGGAGAGGCAGGGGAGGCAGGGGAGGCAGGGGAGGCAGGGGAGGCAGGGGAGGCAGGGGGGGATGGTAATTTATCAACTAGGGCGAAGATATCTAACAGGTCTTGCAAATCTTGTAATGTCGTTGTTTCAGCTAAAGAAATGCCAACCGCAGTTTCATTATAAATCCGCAAGTTGATTTTTTGCGCTTCGCAAGCTTTGAGAATTGCTTCTTGATTGCGTGCCCCCAATTCGACTTTGAGAGTATCAAAGAAATTTTCGCTAACGATGCTGTAACCAAGGTGTTTTAATCCTTCAGCCAGAATCACTGTCTTGGTGTGGATATTCTCGGCAATTTCTTTCAGTCCTGCTGAACCATGATACACCGCGTACATACTCGCCATCACTGCCAGCAGGACTTGTGCTGTACAAATATTGCTAGTTGCTTTATCGCGTCGAATGTGCTGTTCGCGGGTTTGTAAAGCGAGACGCAATGCCACTTTACCTTGAGAGTCTTTTGATACACCAACAATTCGCCCTGGAACTTGCCGCTTATACTCTTCTTTAGTGGCGAAGTATGCCGCATGAGGTCCCCCAAACCCCAAGGGAATACCAAAGCGCTGGGTGCTTCCTACGGCAATATCAGCACCAAATTCACCAGGGGGTGTTAACAAAGTTAAGCTTAAAGGATCTGCGGCTACCGTTACCAATGCACCCTCAGCATGGGCTTTTTCGATAAAAGCGCGGTAGTCGTGAATTGTGCCATCGGTGGCAGGATATTGCAGAATTGCCCCAAATATAGTTTCTGCGAAATTAAAAGCTTGATGGTCGCCAACTATAATGTTAATTCCTAAAGGTTTCGCCCGTGTCTGCAACACGTCGATAGTTTGCGGATGACAGTCTTGAGAGACAAAGTAGGTATTTGCTTTATTTTTGCAAACACCATAACTCATACTCATTGCTTCTGCTGCTGCGGTTGCTTCATCAAGCAAGGAAGCGTTAGCAATTTCCAAACCTGTCAAATCGATAATCATGGTTTGGAAATTCAGCAGTGCTTCGAGTCGTCCTTGGGCAATTTCTGGCTGATAGGGAGTGTAAGCGGTATACCAACCGGGGTTTTCTAGGATATTGCGCTGTATTACAGGCGGGGTGATACAGTCAGAATATCCCATGCCAATAAATGAGCGGTAAACTTCATTTTTGACAGCGATTTGTTTTAACTTTGCCAGTGCTGCATACTCACTTAATGCTTCTGGCAATTGTAAAGATTGTTTCAGCCGAATTGCTTGGGGTACTGTTTTGTCGATGAGTGTATCGAGGTCGGAAATGCCCAATAATTCAAGCATCTGTTGGATGTCATCGGAATTGGGTCCAATGTGACGTCTTGTAAAATTACTTGACTTTTGACTCGTTTGACCCACCATCGGCTCATGGTTTGACTGAGGACGCGAAGCATAAATTACCACAAAGTGTTCTCCAGACGTGACTATTTCATATTTTGCAACATCTATATTTGTCGCGTCGGGATTTGCTGAGGAGTTTATCTAAATTTCATGATTTATTTCCGGATGGGGAGACAAGGAGAGGGGGAGATGGGGGGACAAGGAGAGGGGGAGATGGGGGGAAAGAAGAATTATTCCCGTTGTCTCCCTTGTCCCCCTTGTCCCCCTTGTCCCGTTGTCTCCCTTGTCCCCCTTTTCCCCTTGTCCCCCACTCCTCTACACGCCGGTGACTAGGGCGCCATACTCTTTTGCTGTTAAAGTATCATCAATGTCATCTGGATCGTTGACGCGCACTTTAAGTAACCATCCTTCACCGTAGGGGTCATCTGATACTGCTTCGGGATCGTCTATTATGGAATCGTTGCGCTCGATGACTGTGCCTGTAACTGGTGAGTTTAATTCTTCGACGGCTTTGACTGATTCAATTGAACCGAAGCGTTCATTTCTGGTCACGGTGTCGTTTACTTCGGGTAATTCCACAAATACAACCTCACCTAATTCCCGTACTGCAAAGGCACTAACGCCGATGGTGGCAATTTCGCCTTCTAACCGCACGTACTCGTGACTATCCAGGTATTTCAAATCTTCAGGATATTCCAAAGACATATTAGCTCCTCTTTTATGTGAAATAAATTAATGCTGAATGCGCGATCGCCTACATTTTTTGATAATTAACCATATTTTGCAATCTTCGTCAAATATATCGGCGATCGCCTAATGTTAAATTTTGAGGTCGGGGTGAGTGTAATCGATTTAAGTTTCCCATGTCAAGTTATTTATATATTAGGTAGGATTTTTAATGCCGCTTTATACGCAAAGGAAGAGATTTATTGCAATCGCTATATCATGATTTAAGTTCGGATCTCCGAGTTTGTCCCTCAAAACAGAAACGTTCTCACTTCAAACAGGAACGTTCTCACTTCAAACAGGAACGTTCTCACTTGAAATAGGAACGTTCTCACTTCAAACAGAAACGTTCTCACTTCAAACAGAAACGTTCTCACTTCAAACAGAAACGTTCTCACTTCAAACAGAAACGTTCTCACTTCAAACAGGAACGTTTTCGTTTAAAACCTCAAACTTCAACTTGATTTACAATACTTTGCCAAAAATATACACCCCCGAAAGGTGCAGTTATCGAACACTCGTGTGTAGAAGCAGCTTATAAAGATTTAACAGACTTCAGTTAATAAATTTAAATGTAGGGTTCGTTAGTCGCACAGCGCAACGCACCGTCAATAATTAAAGTGCAATAAACATCTCCAGAAATTAATTATGCGTTGCCCGAAACCCTTGTAGATTTGTAGTTGTTGAGTTGTGGGTGTCTTAACTTTAAAACTGCATAAGTTGTTTTTACTTTCATTTATATTTATTTGTCCGGACAAAACAAATCTAGAGAAAAACGGAGAATATTTTCATGAAAGCAAAATACAAGATAGCTGTACTACTTGCATCGGCAACTGCCGTACTTTTAGGTGGAATTTCAGCCCAAGCCAAATCCTTGTCACAGCCAAAATCAGAACAGTTGATTGCACAGTGTAATGGAGGTGGATATCCAGTTTTAGTGTGTGAAATTGTCAATGGAAAAAGGAAGTGTGTTAAGAAGTGCCCCGAAGTGTTCTTGAGAGGGTAAGTGACATACTCCACACTCCCCTTTCTTTCTTGAGTGTGGGCTTCTCAACGACTCTTCTATAAAGTAGGACTTACGCACTCAGTCACGAGAAAACAAGACTTTGAGATTGCTTCCTTGCGTCACAATGACGGAAATGCGTAGTCCGTGCGTAAGTCCTATAAAGATGTTAATTGAGCTTTGAGGGCATGTGTCCCACGCGCCTTTTGGTAGGTGACGTTTGAAACGCAAACCCCGCTATATTATGTATAGTGGGGTTTTCTTGATCATCCGAAATAAATTCTTGTAGTTGTGCGATCGCTGATTCTATATCGGTATTTATGCCATCTTTAATTGTGAGTGAGGCAGAAGTAGATACAGCGTTACAGTTCATTGATCAAGGGTTCGCTAAACAGGGCAACTTTATCCGCGTAAGTCCTGGGCTAATTACGGTCAGTTACGGCTAAACCGATGAAACCTGTGGATACTCTAGCGATTCTTGTTGCAGCACCTGTGGACAGGTCGATGGAATAAAGGGTTGAACCTGACACTGCAAAAGCCATATTGTTACCTTGTGCGTCCGTAAAGATGTCAAACCCACCTGTGGGTGCAAAATTGACGCCCAGGTTGCCTACTGTTTGGAGTCCACCAGCATTGGGTGGATTTTGTAGTACTAATACGTCAAGGTCGTAGTCAATGCCAAAAAGTCGAGTAGCTGTAGCTCCAGCAACAGAATTTTCGTATGCTGAAGCGGTAACGTTGGGGTCAACTCCAGCGTTGACATCCCCACTAACATAAGCCAAGGCTCCATCGACAATAACTTCACCTGTATCTACGTTAGTACGAAAATTTTGGTCATTGCTACCTACTGTTCGCAAGCGATCTACTACGGGATTGAAGTCAAACCCTGACTGAAATCCGCCATTGAAGCTGCTGTTTAATTTACTGACAAACGTAGCTTGACCGTTGCGTGGGTTAATGGTGTATAGGTTGTCAGTGTCTGTAAGACCATAAAGCTGACCTTTTGCTGGACGGAAGTCAATGGCTTGTAAATTGCCGTCAATTCCCCTAACTCTAACTGTTCTACCAAATCCCTTCGGGTTTATAGTCACCAAAGTATTGTTGGCGCTTAAGCCGATAAATCTCAAGGCAGAGAATATGTTATAGTTCCTTGGACTTTCAGTCTGGGGTTCATTATTATCGCTATCATCACTCTCTGTTTCCGAAGTATATTCAGGAGTCTGAGCTACAGTTTGAATGGTAGTGTTAGCCGAAATCTTGTTGACACCTAAACCTAGGAAAACAGTTGATACAGCAACTATAACCGGAAATTTGCAGGCATTTGAAAGTTTCATAGTACACTAGTAAGATCAGATTTGTTGACTTGATTTAGTAGCTAATACAGTTTGCGCTTACCAAAAATTACACCACCAGTCTCAATAACTAGAAACTGTCAATAGTGAATCTCAGTTAGAATTCTTTAACAAGAAACCTAATGTAAGATTACATCAAACTACTATCCGTGTATTATAAGAAACATGTATTAAGCGATTGTTAAGGAAATATTAAGTATTGCACAGTGTAAATAGTCACTTGTAAATCAATAGTTTCTGTTTGGTTTGCTATTTTGTTGTTTCGATTCCTTGAGATTGCGCTCCACCACCTGACCAACACATCCCCGCAATTGATGCAGCTGAGATAAACCGAAACGCCTCGCATTTTCAATGAGCATGACTATTAGTGTTTTATGCTACCTTGGAGCTAGCTAATATTTTATAGAAAAGGTTATATTTTGAGCAAGAAAAACTGTTATTAGCTCTTATAAACGCTAAATGTTTTAAGTTATGATAGGTTTTGATGATACTCGAGTTAGAACAATTCTTATTTTAGCCGCAAATCCAACAGGTACATCTCATTTGCGGTTAGACAGAGAGATGCGTGATATTGATGATGAATTGAAAAAAACTCAGCACCGCCATCGCTTCCATATTAAACAGCGTGGGGCTGTTCGTTATAGAGATGTTCAAGGTGCTTTACAAGAAACTCGCCCACAGATAGTTCATTTTGCTGGACATGGTGAAGCTGACAATGGATTAGTATTTGAGGATCAAAATGGAAAGCCCAGATTTGTTAGTGCCGATGCTCTTGTAAAACTATTTCAGCTTTGTGTAGACCATGTTGAATGTGTGGTATTAAATGCCTGCTTCTCTGAAGTCCAAGCACGAGCAATTGCTCAACATATCCCTTACGTAATTGGTATGAGATGGGCAATTGGTGATACAGCCGCTCAAGAATTTGCTGTTGGCTTTTATAGAGCATTGGGACAAGGGTATTCGATTAAGAATGCCTATGAATGGGGATGTAATGCCATTCAATTGGCAAATATTTCAGAAGAACAAACTCCAGTGCTAGTACAATCCACTGATAAAGTACTTCCCAAACTTGAAAATACAGCAACGAATCAAGGTATTACAACTCAAAATACAGCGACATCCGAGGTTAAATATAAACCTGGAGAACAACAACCCCAGTTTGTTCCCTTAACAGATCAACCAATTGAGACTAGTAACGCTTCATATTCTTCCCCTGAACAGCAGATAAAACTTCCTGTTGAATCAGTCAGGCAAAACACTTTAGCCAAGATTCTAATGGTTGTGGCAATAGTTGTAGGAGGGGTATTGGTTTGGTGGATATTTAATAATCTACTAAATCCTAATACAACTTCACCTCCTATCTCTAATCCCGTTAATGGCATTGAGCCTATTCCTGAGGATAAAAAAATAAAGTCTGAAGACAATACATCCTCACAAGTTAAGCTTACCTTCAAAAATATCCGAGTCCCTCCAGGTCAATTTAAGTATGCTGGTAGTACAATCTCAGCAATATTAATTTGTAAACCACGTAGTATTAGCAATGGAGGAATTTATATTGAAATTCAGCGAGCTCATCCAAATTTTCAATTAGAATATGCTCCCACTGAAGATGGTAGCGCTCATTCTGGCAAAGGCATTGAAATGCTAATCAACAATAAGGTGGATTTTGTTATATCCTCACGTGTCCCTACAAATGAAGAAGATAAACAAATTAACGGCAAGGGATTTAGATTTAAGACAGTTCAAGTAGCAGATTACCCATTGGCAATTATTGTTAATTCTCACATCGGTGTTAATAGTCGTGGTGTTACTCTAGAAGAGTTAGATGGTATATTTGCTGGTGATAAAAATAACTGGAGTGATGTAGAGGGAGCTAAGCAAAAGATTACTCCTTACGTACATGAAGCTGAAAAAAACGCACCTTACAGTTATCTGAGAAATCGCCGTAAAGGACAAAATGCTCAAAATGCTCCAAACACAGAGTATGTCAAAAATACTAGTGAAGGCTTACAAAAGGTTGCAGAAAATTTAGGTGGTATCTATCGCGCTCCGGCTCCACTATCTTTTGGTGAAAAACGTACCAGTCAAGGTTCTTCTGTTTCCACAACAATTAAAACAATACCTATTAAATTAAACAACCTTGAGACTGTTCTTCCCTATACAGATCCAAACTTTAAACCGCTAGAAAAGTGTAAGAATTTGAGCAGTGAGAAAATTACTCCAGCGCCTATAAACTCAATATATCCCGAAGAATTAAAAGAGCAATTATATGTAATTTATAAGGATTATCCTAATAATGAAAATGTTCAAGAAAGGGCAGGAAAAGCTTATGCTCAGTTGTTACTGACCGAAGAAGGGCAAAAACTGCTTGAGCATATTGGGTTTCAACGGCTTCCTGACAGCGAAAGGAGCCGACAATTACGATTGATGAATTAGGGCTTGCTGAATAGAGCTATAACCTTTTCCAAATAAGAGTTTCAATCCTTTTTATTCCAAGCAGGTGCAAACCTATGTCATTATCCATATCAAAATCCCTGCATTTTGGTGGAAAATTGTAGGGTAAATTTGAAAGGCAACCTCCAAAACCACGATTTTTTGTACTGTGTGGTATCTAGATTCGCGTTGTGGAGTTTTTCAGCAAGCCCGAATTAGTAAACAGAGAAAGGATGCGCTAGAGAGGGAAGAACAACCATGACAGAATAAACCGTTTTTGAGGAAAGCAACGGCAACGCCTTTGCTGAAGTCTAAACTCCAGTAAATTAGGCGCATATTAATATAAAAATTGTATATCTTTTGACTTTTTACTTTACGTCAAAATTGTCCCACCCATCAACCGCTCGTAGCGATACTTCAACTCTTCTTTCATCAAATACCAACGCTCTAAAGTTGGATCTATCTCTATAATCTTCTCAGCCGCTTGCCGCGCTAATAATAAAACTTCTTCATCATCAACTAAACTCGCCAAGGTAAAATCTGGCACACCCGATTGACGAGTTCCCAGCACTTCTCCCGGACCGCGAAAACGCATATCCATTTCTGAGATGAAAAAGCCATCCTGGGACTGTTCCAACACTTTCAGCCGCGCTTCTGCATCAGGGCTTCGAGAATTGCTCATCAACAAACAGTATGATTGCGCTGCACCCCGACCGACACGTCCCCGCAATTGATGTAACTGAGATAAGCCGAAGCGTTCCGCATTTTCGATGAGCATGACTGTAGCATTTGGGATGTCTACACCGACCTCAACGACGGTGGTAGAAACGAGAATTTGAGTTTGGCGATCGCGAAATTTACTAATTGCCTCGTCTTTATCAGCGGAACTCATTCTACCATGTAACAATCCCACGGAAAACTCTGGAAAAATGCTTTCTTGTAGATTTTGATGTTCCTCCACAGCCGATCGCAAGTCCAATTTTTCGGATTCTTCCACCAGCGGCAAAACTACGTAAACTTGCCGTCCCTGAGCGATTTCCCGGCGAATTAAATCGTAAGCTTGAGTACGTTCCTTACTCGTCAGCATTGTTGTCTGTATCTTCTGCCTTCCCGGTGGCAATTCATCAATCTGACTCACGTCTAAATCTCCGTGTATCGTCAGCGCTAAGGTTCTCGGTATCGGCGTTGCTGTCATCGTTAATACATGAGGTTGTTCGCCTTTTTGCTGCAAACGCGCCCGCTGTTGCACTCCAAAGCGGTGCTGTTCATCTATTACCACCAAACCGAGCCGATGAAAGATTACTGGGTCTTGAATCAAGGCATGTGTTCCCACTAACAAAGGTAATTCACCCGTTGCTAGTTGCGCGTGAATCTGTCGCCGTTTTGCTGCTTTTGTCGAACCTGTCAGTAATTCTACAGGCAAACTTAGCAAATTAAACCAGCTAACTAACTTACGATAATGCTGTTCTGATAAAACTTCGGTGGGAGCCATCAACGCAGCTTGATAACCTGATTGAATTGCGGCGATAATGGCAATTACCGCGACAACGGTTTTACCGGAACCGACATCACCTTGCACAAGACGATTCATCGGTGCAGGTTTTTGTAAGTCGTTGAGAATGTCGTTGACAACTCTAGTTTGAGCGCCGGTCAGTTTAAAAGGCAATATTTTGTGGAATTGTTCGATTAACTCACCTTTGGGAGCGAGAATAGCACTTTTTTGAATCGCTCGTGCTTGATGCTGACGTTGTAGTAAACTTAGTTGTAAATAGAAAAATTCATCGAAGACGAGACGACGACGGGCAACTTTGAGAGTGTCGCTGTCTTTGGGGAAATGAATGTTAGCGATCGCATCTTTCAATTCCATCAAATTATACTTCTGCCGCAACCCACTGGGCAAAGGGTCTTTCATATGAGCCGCACATGGCAAAGCAGCAATTACCGCTTCTCTGACCATATTTGCCGCTATACCCTCTGTTAAGGAGTAAATCGGCACCACTCGACCCATATTTAAAGACTCAATCGGATCTCCCGGTTGTGCCAAAACTTCTAATTCTGGATTATCCAGCGTCAAGCCGTATTTACCGTTTTTCACCAACCCACACGCTGCGAGAATACTGCCTTCTGCATAACGACGCTTCAAAGTTTCCTGCCAAGCGCGACTAGTAAAGCGCGTACCCGCAAAAAAGCGACTAACTTTGATTTTGCCAGTATTGTCTTGCAACTGTATGTCTAAAATCATTAATTTACTGTTGCGGGGGCTAACATAGCAGTTGCAACTTTTTACCTTTGCCACTATCGTCACCGTTTCTCCCCCCTGCAACTCCCGGATACTTACCTGACGCGCATAATCAATATGGTCGCGGGGAAAGTAATACAGCAAGTCACGCACCGTATATAAATTCAGACCTTGCCCTAAACTTATTGCTTTTCTGACTCCTATTTCTGGTAAATCATGCAATTTTTGATCAATTTTCGGCGCAAGTAACCGACTCACTTCAGCAACGATAGGAGATGTATTAGGCAGTGGGGAGTAAGGAGTAGAGGGGGAGGACAAGGGAGAGGGGGAGGACAAGGGAGAGGGGGAAGACAAGGGAGATGAGGGAGAAATTTCTTTTTGTCCCCCCTGTCCCCCTTGTCCCCCTTGTCCCCTTGTCCCCTTGTCCCCTTGTCCCCCACTCCCCTTGTCCCCTTGTCCCCTTGTCCCCTTGTCCCCTTGTCCCCCACTCCCCCTTGTCCCCCACTCCCCTTGTCCCCTTGTCCCCCACTCCCCCACTCCCCCACTCCCCCTTTTGCAATTGATAAAGATACCTACGAGTTTCTGCTACTAAATGTTGTCTGTCTTCTGACACCAGATTTGGATAGCTTGCAAATTGTGCCGCTAGTTCTTGCCAGCGCCGGCGTTCAGTACTTGGCAGCACAGCGGGGAATTTCCCAAAAGTTAGGGTGAGAAATTCACTGAAACGGTATTGCCTGCCCATCATGTCTGTAAAGCCTTGTTCAGCTTCTATTGTCAAGGCTTTCTGCAATCGTGTCCAATCTGGTGTAGTCATTGCTTACAGGAGTCAAGAGTCAAGAGTTAAGAGTCAAGAGTCAATAGTCAAGAGTCAATAGTCAATAGTGATGCATTTATGACTCTTCGTACAGACGTTCCGGCGGAACGTCTCTACATAACTCTTGACTAATCTTCAAACCAACTAGCACGCCATGCAGCTTCAGCTTCGGCTACTGTTAGTTCTCGGTGCTGTTTTTGATACTCGCGCCCTAGCTTATTTAGCTGAAGTAAGATATTGCGAATCTGCTTGCGTGCAGACGAGAGCGTGAGGTCAGCAAATTCAATTTCCGCAAGTCGCATGTTAAGAGCCATAATCTGTGTCAAACTTGATTCTTCCGGCTCTTTTTCATTTTCAATTTCAATTACTAAGTTTAATAGGTTGGGCGGTGCTGGAGTTACATCCGCAGATGCTTCTGATACAGCTGCTGCCGCTTCTAAAATCTGTTCTGGTAATTTATTAGGTAATATTCTAGCTTTTTGTAATAAAACATTTGCGTCACGGGAAAGTTTTTTCAGCGTTTCTTGCGTCACTCCTTCTAATTGCTGTTGCCATTTTGCTACTTCTACTGGGTTGCATAAGTCTTCAGGGAAAGCTGGGGGAGTTGGGGTAGAGACGTTCTGACGGAACGTCTGTACGGGAGTCGAGGTAGAGACATTCCGATGAAACCTGTCGGGGAAAGTGGGGGTAGTAAGCGAGGTAGGGGAAGTTGGGAAAGTCGATGGAGTTGGCAAAGTCGATGGAGTTGGAAAAGTCGTTGGAGTCGGGGACAACGAGGAAGCTTCCTCATCTTCCTCATCTTCCTCATCTTCCTCATCTTCCTCATCTTCTTCATCTTCCTCATCTTCCTCATCTATCTCATCTATCTCATCTTCCTCATCTTCCTCATCTTCCCTATCTTCCCCACTTTCCATATAACTGAGTAACTGTTGAGCTGCTTTTTGACTTAACTTGCGGATGGCTTGTTGTAATTGTTGCCGTTGATTCAATGACAATTTTAAAAAGTTGTCAGGATGTCCTTGGGTACACAGGTAATAAGTTGCCTGAATCAATTGCTGTTGTACGGCTTGCCCCAAAATTGTTAGATAATTTGTATAAGCAGAAAAAAGTTCTGAGGCGATCGCTTCAATCGCCTCTTCCATTGCTATAATATCCCGTTCAATTCGCTCGATCGCTCTCGCCATAGCTTTTGGTTATTGTCCATCTGAATCTTTTTATGGTACAAATGTACCTCTTTATTTGAAGATAACTTTATCTTATGATTTTATATTTTCAATTGATCTAGGACTTACGCACTCCTGATCGATAAAACGAACCGCCAAGTACGCCAAGTGCGCCTTTGCCCTTGGCGTCTTTGCATCTGAGAAGGAATAAGAGTTGCAGAGAGTTTTTGCGTAAGTCCTGTGATCAATACATTATACTTTTCGGGTCTCTATAACCAATTATTAACAAAATACAGGTCAGCATAGTTCGCTAGACCTGTATTTAAAAGAGTCATTTGTCTTTGATCTGATTCATTAGACATTTCCAGAAACTAATTATGCGTTGCCCTAAACCCTTGTAGAGACGTAGCAGTGCTACGTCTCTACCTCTTTTCTGGAGATGTCTATTGACCAATGCCCAATGCGCCATGCCCAATGACCAATGACTAATTTACTTAGTGCCCATTTGTGCGGCTACTTCTTCAGCAAAGTTGCTTTCTTGCTTTTCAATGCCTTCACCGAGCACATAGCGAACAAAGCGACGCACTTCGATATCTTCGCCTACTTGAGTCTTGACTTGCTTTACCAAGTCTTCGACAGAAATACTTTGGTCGCGAATGTAAGGCTGATCCATCAAAGCCATTTCTTTCAGGCGTTTTTCAATTCGTCCCTGAACAATCTTTTCTTTGATGTTTTCTGGCTTGTTACCCAAGTCATCGCGTCCCATTTCGATGTCTTTTTCTTTTTGGGCAACTTCTGGGGGGACTTCGCTAACGTTGACATACTCAACGTTGGGACAAGCAGCAACTTGCATGGCGATATTTCGTACCAAGCTTTGAAACTCTTCTCGACCGGACGGTGCATCAGTTTTGCTGTTCAGTTCAACCAATACGCCGACACGACCGCCAGTGTGAATGTAGCTGTCTATGATGCCTTGTGTGCCTTCAATAGTAAACTTGACGAAGCGACGCACTTGCATATTTTCGCCTAGTTTGGCGATCGCTTGCTTGATGAATTCTTCGACCGTCACACTTTTATCTTCAATGTAAGGTTGAGCCAGCAAAGACTCAACGTCCTCAGCGCTTGCTGCTTGCTGCGCTAAGTTCTTAACAAGAGTTTTAAAAGCCTCGTTACGGGCGACAAAATCTGTTTGGCAGTTGACTTCTAATAGTACACCAACCCGACCACCTGGTTGAATATAAGTGTCTACTAGACCTTCTGCCGCGATGCGATCGCTTTTTTTACCCGCCGTAGCGATGCCTTTTTGTCGCAACCAATCGATGGATTTTTCCATATCTCCATCGTTTTCTTTCAACGCCTTTTTGCAGTCCATCATGCCTGCACCGGTTTTTTGGCGTAATTCTTGGACGACTTTTGCAGATATTTCCGCCATGTTGCCTCAATTCCTACAAGACTTACAGTTGTAATCGCTCACGGGTGTTTAGTATTTCTATCTTACTCGGCGCAGGGATCGAAAATCCCTACGCTCTTGCGGGAAAAATCCGTCTTCAGAGGGTGGGTAAACCCCACCCCTACATGCACGGGGGGCAAAACCCGCCCGTAGATGGCACGAAAAACCCGCTTCTACGATTGTTCTTCCTCTTCGTCGGGAATTACTGAGTCAGTATACTCGGTTTCGTCGTACTCTTCGTCATACTCGCCACCGTCGTAATCTTCATCTTCGTATTCTCCATCCAACTGACCGTGACGACCTTCATAAATGGCATCTGCCAATTTACCGACTATCAGCTTAATAGACCTGATCGCATCATCATTTGCTGGAATCGGAATATCAACTACATCTGGGTCACAGTTTGTATCCAACATGGACACAATCGGAATCGAGAGTTTTTGGCATTCTTGAACTGCGTTATACTCACGCTTTTGATCGACAATTACCACAATATCTGGCACTTTCCGCATTGATTTAATGCCGCCCAAATATTTCTGGAGCTTTGCCATTTCCCGACGCAGCATCGAAGCTTCTTTTTTTGGCAATAAATCCAAAGCTCCGTTTTCTTCGCGACGTTCCAAATCTTTGAGTCGATCTACCCGTGTTTTGATTGTCGTCCAGTTAGTCAGCATTCCGCCTAACCAGCGTTGGTTGATGTAATGTGAACCACAACGAGCTGCTTCTTGAGCAATTATTCCGGCTGCTTGGCGTTTGGTGCCGACAAAAAGGAATTTTTTGCCTTGTTCGGCTTGCGATCGCATGTAGCTGTAAGCATCTTCCATCAACTGTGCTGTTTGCACCAAGTCGATGATATGTACTCCATTACGAGAAGTGTAAATGTAAGGAGACATTTTCGGGTTCCAACGTCGGGTCTGATGCCCAAAGTGAACCCCAGACTCCATCATCTGAGCCAATGAAACAACTGGCATATATTTTTAGCTCCTATTCGGGTTAATCCTCCATCCAGGCGTATTTCCCTAATTGGAAACACCCGAATTCCCAGATGTGCGAGATTAGACAACCCTACTAGCATATCACAAAAAATTGCCAATTTTTAAATCAAAAGCTCTCAAATTACGTGTTTGTGCTATTTTTCTTTACAGGCAATCAAAGTAAGCTCAGTGTTTAAGTAAGATAATATTAAGAATTATATTGATTGTATGTATAACATACTACCCAGGCAGGAAATGAAACAACCACCATTGCCTGCAAATGAGCAGGACAGGCTTAAGGCATTAGAACGATATCAAATTCTTGATACCGATCCTGAATCAGCATTCGATGATTTGACTGCTTTAGCGGCTTATATTTGTGGCACTCCCATCGCTTTAATTAGTCTACTCGACAATCATCGGCAATGGTTTAAATCAAAAGTTGGCGTAGAAGCAACAGAAACTCCCAAGGAATTAGGATTCTGCATTCATGCTATATGTCAGCCAAATAAAATGCTGATTGTGCCAAATATGCTAGAAGATGAGCGTTTTGCTACGAATCCGCTGGTGACAGCCGATCCCAAAATTCGATTTTATGCTGGTGCATCCTTGATTACACCTGATGGTTTTGCTTTGGGCACAATTTGCGTTCTTGACCGCGAACCACGAAAGCTCAACCCAGAAGAGATTGCAGCTTTACAATCTCTTAGTCGTCAAGTCATCAGCCAGATGGAACTAAGAATTAATATAACCAAATTAAAACAAAATATTAGTAAGCGAGTGCAAGTAGAACAAAATCTACGCGGTACTAATCAGCGGTTAGCCCAGATTTTAAATAAGTTGCGGCAAACTCAAGTCCAACTAATTCAAAGTGAAAAAATGTCCAGCTTGGGTCATTTAGTTGCTGGTATAGCTCACGAAATTAATAATCCTGTCAATTTTATTTATGGTAATCTCAGTCACGTCAATACTTACGTCAGTGACTTATTGAATCTGCTAACTCTTTATCAAAAACACTACCCAAATCCAAATGATGAAATTCAACGTGAAGCAAAAACAATAGATGTAGGTTTTTTAGTAGAAGATTTGTCAAATATTTTATCTTCTATGGAAATCGGTACTGAGCGTATCCAAGAAATTGTTTTGTCTTTACGCAACTTTTCTCGGTTAGGTGAATCAGAAAAGAAACTTGTCAATCTGCATGAAGGAATTGAGAACACGATGTTAATTTTGCGGCATCGACTTCAGGCTACAGCAGAGCATCCTGAGATTCAAATTATTAAACAATATGGTGATATTCCCCAGGTAGAATGCTATGCATCACAACTGAATCAAGTATTTATGAACATCTTGAGCAATGCTATAGATGCTGTGGAAGAATCAGTTGTAAAAACACAAAATCCAAAGCCCAAAATTAGAATTATTACTGAAATTTCTCGTCCTAATTATGTGGTAGTAAAAATTGCTGATAATGGTGCGGGTATTCCCGAAAAAATCCAAGCACACGTATTTGACCCGTTTTTCACTAGTAAACCAGTGGGAAAGGGTATAGGTTTAGGTCTTTCAATCAGCTATCAAATTGTGGTTGATAAGCATGGTGGTACACTCAAATATAAAACAAAACCGAATAATGGCACTGAATTTTGGATTGAAATTCCTGTTAAGTAAGTTGGTTGATGGTTGTTAGTTGTTAGTAGATGGTTGTTGGTTGTTGGTTGTTAGTAGATGGTTGTTGGTTGTTGGTTGTTGGTTGTTGGTTGTTGGTTGTTAGTAGATGGTTTAGCACTATCCACTATCCACTATCCACTATCCACTATCCACCAACCATTAACCACTAACCACTAACCACCATCCACTATCCACTATCCACTATCCACTATCCACTAACATTTTTGGGCTGAAGTTCAGCGTAAGCTGCATAAACTCCTTTGACGTTATACCAATTGAGAAAAATTCGGGCTATTTCTAAAGCTAATTGAGGTTTACCGGAATTAATTAGCCATTGCAAAAAGGGCGCCATTGTGCGTTCGTTTAGTGTGCCGTTGAGTGAGAGAATTCCCCAAAGTAAGCGATGCAACCAAGTCATTTGAATCATCATTCGCACTTCCCAAGTTGGATGCTTTTGATAAAATAAAACTCCCATACGTCCACGTTGAATTTCTTTATCAATTAAGTTCTTAATTTGCTGTAAGTTAAATGGTGGATGCCAATGATAGCCAACGGCTTCTGGACATTTAATCAGCTTTAAACCTAGTTCTTTAAGTCTGACGCCTAATTCTAAGTCTTCCCAGCCATAGAGTTGAAAGCGAGTGTCAAAGAGTCCAGCTTTTTCTAACCAATGTTTGGGAATGGCAACATTACCTGTAGCAAAAAATGCAGCGGAAAAATCGGTGATTTTATAAGGTTCAGCGGTGGGGTTGTCAAAATTGCAAGTGTTAATCACTGCACCGTAAGTAAAGAAGCGATCGCTTCCTAATTTCTCTTGTCCTTCTATTAATGCAGTCTCATGAGCTTGCAAAAAATTATCAAGTACTACTAAATCACTATCAATAAAGATAATTATATCACCTTTTGCCTGTTCTACTCCTAAATTGCGAGCAGCAGCGGGTCCTGCATGGTTTTGTTGAAAAACTCGCACATGAGGAAACTCGCTTTGGTTTGCTTCCAACCATGACAATGTGCTATCAGTAGAACCATCATCTACCAAGACAACTTCGTAGTCAGTACTGAGTTTCTGCAATTCTAAGGCTTTGAGGCACTTTTCTAAAATCGGCTGGCGATTGTAAGTTGGAATAACAACGCTAAAAAACACAACTAAACCCACAATACTATGTATCCATCTCCAGGATAGGACATCAGCGGCTGTGAGACTGTTCCTTATTCGATATGTGGATTTTAAACCGCAGATAAACGCCGATAATTAATAGCACTCGTTACCGGACGACTTACAATCGGGTGGGTAACGCTCATGACCACGAAGGACATGAGCGGTGAGGAATATAGCGGTTCTCGTTTGAATCAAGTACAGATTTATCTGCGTCCATCTGCGTTCATCTGCGGTTCCCTAATTCTTTGATGTATTGCACCCAACTGAAAACCGCTATATTAACTGAATGTATGTTTATTCCGGTGCCGACGCAGCAGTAAACCTGTACCAATTACACCTATACCGACTAAAGTTGTTGTGGTTGTTGGTTCGGGAACTTTCTTAGGAGTTTGCACAAAGAATTTCAACGTTGCCTCACCTACCACAGGAGTTCCTGGAGGTGCAGTAGGATCGAGGTTGTCTTGCTGGGTAAAGGTTATTTTGCCGCTTGCTTGGTCGAAGATGCCGGTTCCCCCAGTTAAAGTTATTGTCCCACCACCCATGACTGTGTTGTTTGCAAAGTTAATTGTAGCCATATCGTTCGCCGTGCCAAACAATTTATTAGGAGAGTTCTTGTCAGCGTTAAAATATACGTCTCCTAATATATTTTGGTTTTGTAAGCCAAACGCGGTTGGATCTGCATTAAATTGAAACTTTTGGCTTGTCGGGGTAGACTCTACTAATTTTCCATATGTATTACTTTCAAAGTTAGTCAACCCGTAAAGAGCGTCTTTACTTTCACCTGTGATGGTTGCTCTGAAGATACCTTCACCTAAGTCTGTTCTGGGTTGAAGCGAAAATAATGTTTTGTATGTTACATCAAAGTTAGTGGTAGTTTGAGCGATCGCACTTTTTACATTTGATGCCAAACCAACTAAAGTTAAGGCTACTGGAATAAGCCATGCAATACGTGAACGAAGCATAATTTACCTGACTTTACATCTATATATACTTAGTAAAAATATTAACAGGTAAAGTTTGATGAAGAGAATGTCTAAATTAAATATAATTATGATTTATTTTTCGGAAAATCCAAGTACTATTACCTAAAGAATGTAATAAAGCTGTACACATGCGATCGCTTATACGTTCAAGCCCTGTTTATCACTTTAGAATTTTCACATAACACATAACGTTCTATTAGAAAAATTAAAGGCTTCGTTACTAAAGCTTAAGTTTTGCTTATAACATCGTGACTTTGATTACCAACATCGTGACTTTGGTTATTAACATCGTGACTTTGATTACTAACATCGTGACTTTGGTTACTAACATCGTGACTTTGGTTATTAACATCGTGACTTTGATTACTAACATCGTGACTTTGATTACTAACATCGTGACTTTGATTACTAACGTCGAGACTTTGGTTACTAACGTCGAGACTTTGGTTACTAACGTCGAGGCTGTGGTTACGATATAAGAATAAAATACTGTGTTGTGTGATCGCCTACTTGATAATGAAAGTG
Organism: [Scytonema hofmanni] UTEX 2349; assembly: GCF_000582685.1. GTDB lineage: Bacteria > Cyanobacteriota > Cyanobacteriia > Cyanobacteriales > Nostocaceae > Hassallia > Hassallia hofmanni. The sequence continues at coordinate 23,503 of NZ_KK073769.1, read as the reverse complement.
CGATCGCGAAGTGACTCTGAAAGAGTATCGCTCCCCCACTCCTGATAACTTCCGCCATCTCAGTAAGCCACAAGAACCGCCCAGAGTTAAAACTCCGGGCTAATAGTTCAAGTCCACTTAAGTGGACTAAAACTCTTACTCAGTCGTCTTTAGACGACTTTAGCTATTAGCCGTGGAATTTATTCCTCGGCGGGTTGTTGCAACTGATGCAAGATGTCCAACTCCCCCTGCTCCCCTACTCCCCCTACAACTTCTCTAACACCTCTGGTGTAAAGGGATTATTGCCGGCTTGCAAATCTTTAACCCAAGCTTCCCGTTGTTTCTTCTTCTCAGCGTCGTCAGTTGATTCGATAAATACCTGAAAGTCCTCAATTGCACCTTTAAAATTACCAGTTAGCGCTCTCGCTAAACCGCGACTATCGCGGATATCAGCATCATTAGGTGCAAGTTTCACAGCTTTTTCACAAGCATCGTTAATTACATTCTTGACATAACCTTGTAAGCTAGCTTGCCGGCAGAAACTATTCTCAGATTTAGCTAGGTTTTCTTTTGTTGGTTTGAAGTTTTCAATTCTTTTATAAACTGCAAGCGCTTTGCTATATTCATCCTGCTTTAATTGGTCTTTGGCTTGGTCAATTAAACCGGCTATGTAAAAGTCTTGGGCTACTTTTTCGGGATTATTTTGGACACCATCAATGTCTGGATTGATATCTACCTTGGGTTGGATTCGTTGTGCTTGTTTCAACTTGGCAACTGCATCATTAATATCACCTTGTCTGGCAAGTTGTTTGCCTTGATCAACAAATCCTTTGCTAGTAAAGTCTTTGGCAACAGCTTGGATGTTAGTTTGCACCCCATCGGTATTATATGGGTCGAGGTCAACTTTGGCATCTAGTTTCTGTGCTTGTTTAAACTTGGCAACTGCACCATCAAAATTACCTTGTGTGGCTAAGTCTTTACCTTGTTGAACTAAGGCTTGACTGAAAAGTTTTTTGGCAACAGCTTGGGGGTTAGTTTGCACACCTTCTGTATTATCATCAAGGTCAATTTTGGCGTTTAGTTGCTGTGCTTGTTTCAACTTGGCTGTTGCACCGTCAACATCACCTTTATCTGCTATTTCTCTGGCTTGTTGAACTAAAGCTTGACTGACAAGTTCTTTGGCAACTTTTTCGGGATCGTTCTGCACACCATCGGTATCTGTGTCGAAGTCAATTTTGGCGTTTAATTGCTTTGCTTGTTTAAACTTAATTATTGCACCATCAAAATCGCCTTCATTGGCTAACTTTCTACCTTCAACCTCCAAGCGGAGAGAATCAGTTTTGACTTGCGGATTAATGTCTAATTTAGAGTTCCATTTTTTAGCTGTTTTGAACTTGGCAAGGGCATCTTCAAAATTACCATTTCTGGCGGAAGTTTCTCCGGCTGTCACCATGACTGGGGTTGCTGCCAATAAAATATCGGAATTTTGTTGTTGACAAAATGTCAGTGGTTCTAAATCCTCTGGATGGGTAATCAGATAACCTTTGAGCTTCTGACAACTTCGTGAAAGTAAATTATCTAAATCGAAGTACCAAATTTTGATCGTCTTGTCCCAACTTCCAGAAGCAATAGTTTTGCCATCACTGCTAAATGCGACGCTACTTACAAAGAAGGAATGTCCCTCCAAGGTATTTTTTTCTTGAATCTCCGCTAAAATCTCTTGGATGCTGAGTATAGGACTCAAAGCAGAGTAATCGACAATCGAGGGCTTTTCTTTCACCAAATTTTTGAGAGTTTGCCCAGCTTTCATTGCCAAAACTAAACTTTGAACGCTTTCATATTTATTCGATTTAAACCGTTCTAAGGCAGAATTACCCTCACGTTCAACTTCACCAGCAGTGAAAGCGTTTTGTGTAGCTTTTTCTGCCACTTGTCTAGCTTGTTCTGCCACTGTCGCTACTCCTACCGCTCCCAGCAGCGACACTCCCAAAATCGCAGCACCAATATAAGTTTGTCGTCGTGTTTTTTGTTGCGCTTGCGCTAAACGCTGATTTGCTTGTCTCTCTTCTTCTAAAGCGATTTCTGCTTTCTGTCGTGCATCAGCTAATATTTGCTTTGCTTGTCTTTCCGCATCCAAGGCAATTTGCACTTCTTGCCGGTCTAACTGCTGACTAGCAGCTAAAAATTGATAATCCAAATCGCTTAAACTTTTGCCCACAGTCCATGTCTGGGCATCTCGCAATGTTTGCCCCCGCAACAAACGCGATTCATCTTGACAACCGGAATCGAACCACGCTGTTAACGCTTGTGCATAGGGACGCAGTTTGGCAAATGCTTCATCAACCCAACTTTGATTAAAAACCGATGCGTAAATGCGGTTAGAAACCTTTAATACCTGCTCCTTCACAACCAACCCGGAAAGCCGCAATTCCATTTGCTCGGAACTGTCATCACCCGCAACTTCACCGCGTTGCAATATTTGCTGATATAATCCCAACAATCTGCCAGCACGCTGCTGATTTTGTAAAAGGCGATCGCGTATCGTCCTTAAATGCTCCGGTTCATCCTGGGATTCCCAATATTTGATAACATGCGATCGGACTAACTCTTCAATTTGGGATTCGACGGAGAAGACGCGATTAATCGCGTCTCTACAAGGGATGGGATTAATCGCGTCTCTACCGACCAATTTACAAATCTTCTGCGTGAGAAACGGTTGTCCACCAGTCCAAGCTAAAATCTCTCGCAGCACAGCTTGGGGATTACTAACCCCCACAAACCCATCAGCTAATGTTGTAGCTTCGTCGAATTGAAAACCCGTGAGTGCGATCGCTCTACCAATATTAAACGGCGTCCGCTTTTTATCTGCAATCAAATCTGAAGGTGTCGCTACCCCAAACAGCGCAAAAGTAATCCGCTTATACTCTGGGTTATCGGCACGCAAGTTATAGCAACTTCTAATTAAAGCAAAAAAGTCATCTATGGAAAAACTCAAACTGAGAATACTATCAATCTCATCCACAAAGATGACAATTTGTCCAGAAATCTCCACCAACAAGACATCTTCGATAAACTTGCCCAATCGCTGCACCGGAGAAAGTAAACCGTGACTTTCCCACCAGCTATCCAAATTAAACTTATTGTATAAATACAAACTGCCAACTATACAATCAATCACCCCCGCATACCATTGCTCAGGTGTGATATCCCAAGTCCCAATCATCGTAATATCAATAGCCGCACAAGCAACACCCTCATCTTGCAAGCGTTGCATAGTTCGCACCCGCAAGCTAGATTTGCCCATCTGTCGCGAGTTCAGCACATAACAAAACTCAGCCGCCTTCAAACCTCTGTATAAATCCTTATCAGCCTGCCGCGTCACGTAAGTAGGAGCATCAGCCGGTAGACTTCCCCCTACTTGATATTCATACTTTGGCTGGGGTGCTGGTATCATTGCTTAACCTTTAAGCGATCGCATCTGAAAATTTATAACCTGTTATCTTATTTTCACTTAAACTATTATGCTTATATCTCGCACTCTTAAGCGCAGAACCCCACCCCTTAATCCCCTCCCCGCAAGCGGGGAGGGGAGACAAAGCACAGCTTTGACGGGGTGGGGTGCAGTGACTATGGGAATCATAACTAAATATATGAGGACAATATTTGTGCAAGTCAATTACTAACTGAATGACAATTGATCGCTTAGAATAATAAGGTTGTCAAAAGTTGCGATATCTGCTGTCATGGCTGTTCCTAAGAAGAAAACATCGAAATCCAAAAGAGATAAACGTAAAGCTACCTGGAAGCACAAAGCTGTAATTGAAGCCCAGAAAGCTCTTTCGTTAGGCAAATCGATTTTGTCTGGACGTTCTACATTTGTCTATCCAAGTGCTGAAGAAGAGGAAGAAGAGGAATAATTTCTTTTTAATGTAGTGACGGCTACCCTGCGGGAACGCTTTGCGAACAGCACTCAAAAGCTTTGCTATGAGCGGTAAACCGCTCACTACGAATTAAGAGTACATTTTATATTTACGCTGACTTAGTTAACTTCAGAAAACTTATTATTCTTTAATTATGCTAGGTAAATTTTTTCAGAAACCACCAAAAGAAGAAAGCGAACGCGTTCCTCAAGGACAATATTTAACTAAGGGGTTCCCTGTCTTAACCTACGGTGCAACACCGAAAATTAACAAAGATGAATGGGAATTAAAAGTTTGGGGTTTGGCAAAACCTGCTACTTTTAACTGGTCTGATTTTATGGCATTGCCCCAACACGAATTCACCGCAGACTTTCACTGTGTAACACGTTGGTCAAAACTCGATGTCAAGTGGACTGGGATTAAAGTTACAGATTTTATGAAGCTGATTGAGGTAGATCCGAAAGCTGCTCACATTATGGAACACAGCTTCGGTGGCTACACTACTAATATTGCAATAGAAGACTTTGTGCGCGAAGAAAACTTCTTTGCTTTTAAAGTATTTGATGAAGATTTGTCAACAGAACATGGTGGACCAATGCGGTTAGTTGTTCCTCATCTTTACGCTTGGAAAAGTGCTAAATGGATTAATGGTTTAGAATTTTTAGAGCGCGAAGAACTCGGTTTTTGGGAACGTAATGGTTATCACCGACGTGGGGAACCTTGGGCTGAAGAACGTTATAGCAGCTTTTAATGGGGACTGGGGACTGGGGACTGGGGACTAGAAAAAGAATTATTCCCAATGCCCAATGCCCAATGCCCAATTCCCTATTACCCAATCATTCGCTTTAGTAAGGATAATTTATCTTTGTATGGAGGGTATAACCATTTAACATCTATTAGGAAAGGCTTGTATAACACGCTTTTGTAATGTGAAAATGTGTCAAAACTAGCTTTGCCGTGATAGTTACCAATACCGCTTTCACCTACACCACCAAATGGTAAAGATGAGACACCAACTTGGATGACTGTGTGATTGATACACACTCCTCCGGATGAAGTTTGCTGACATACTTGCTTTTGGAGGTTTTTGTTTTGGGAAAATAGATATAAAGCTAGGGGTTTTGGTCGAGAATTAATTAAAGCGATCGCTTCACTAATATCTGTGTATTCAATCACAGGCAAAATAGGTCCAAAAATCTCCTCTTGCATCACCGCATCTGTTAAGGAAACTTGATCAATTACCGTCGGGGCAATATAAAACTCTGAAGAATTACTTTCTCCACCAACTAATATTTTACCATCTTTTAATAAGTTAACCAACCTGTCAAAGTGTTTTTGATGAATAATTCTGGCATAATCAGGACTCGTTGCCGGATTATCACCATAAAATTCTTTGAGACATTTTTGGATACCAGCTAACAAATTAGCTTTGATTTTTTTATCAACTAAAAGATAGTCAGGTGCAATACAAGTTTGTCCTGCGTTGAGAAATTTGCCCCAAGTAATACGTCTGGCAGTTTGTTCCAGATTGATGTCAGAATCAACAATGCAAGGGCTTTTACCACCTAATTCTAAAGTAACTGGTGTGAGGTGTTTTGCCGCAGCTTCCATGACTATTTTACCGACTGCTGTGCCACCAGTAAAAAAGATATGGTCAAACTTTTCTGCTAATAATTGTTGACTTATTTCTACACCTCCTTCTAACACTGCTATATAAGCCGGATCGAAAGATTTGCAAATAATTTGTGCTAAAACACCAGAAGTATGAGGTGCGAGTTCTGAAGGTTTGAGAATTGCACAATTGCCGGCTGCGATCGCACCCACCAATGGTGAGATAATTAATTGCAATGGATAGTTCCAAGGAGCAATAATCAAAACTACTCCCAGCGGTTCAGGATAAATTCGTGCCGATGCCGGGAAAAACTCAAGAGAAACTGGTGCTTTCTTAGGCTTAATCCAATTTTTAATATCTTTGATTGCCGAATCAACTTCCTTATATACTAAAACTTCTGTTGCATAAGCCTCAAATTCTGGTTTCTTTAAATCTGCTTGCAGTGCTTCGATAATAAGTTGTGTATGCTCAATTATTGCTTCTTTGAGAGTTTTTAATTGGGCAATGCGAAAATCAATACTTTTGGTTTCTCCTGTTTGAAAAAACTTGCGTTGTTTGCTGATAATCTCAGCGATAGATAAGTTAGTAAGCATGTTTTTGTCCTAAAATACCAAATATTTGAGTTAATTTTTAAAGGCAGAGGTTCGCGGAGTCGGAATTATATTTGATAAAATTGGAATGCTCCCATTTTTATCTGCGTTTATCTGCGTTTATCTGCGGTTAATTATTGATTTTTGCTAATTAATGCAACATTCTACTGTTTCACGGGTAAATTTACAATAAATACACTACCTTTTCCAAATTCCGAATTGACCCCAATAGTTCCTTGATGTGCTTCAACAATTCGACGAGAAAGATAAAGTCCTAAACCACTACCAGAACTTTTGTGACTTCCTTGGCGAAAGCGTTCAAATAAGGTAACTTGTTCTTCACTGGGAATACCTGAACCTGTATCTGCTACTTCAATGGTAACAATTTCAGCTTGAGAAGTTAAGCGGATGGTAATTGAACCGATGTCGGTAAATTTGATCGCATTGCCTAGAAGGTTGGTGAATAAACGATGTAATTCTAAGCGATCGCCTATCACTTTAGTGGTTAATTCCTCAGTGAAATCTAGATTTATAGAAAGTGATTTGGCTTGCGCTAAAGGTGTTAGTTCTCCAGCAACTTCTTCTAATAGCGATCGCACATTAACTGGTTGAAACGCCAAAGTTTTGCGACCGGCTTCAAAGCGGTAAACTTCTAATAAGGTATTCACCATCGCTAGCAGGTTGGTATTACTGCGAGCCATGATGGTGATAACTTCTTCCATTTGTGCTGATAAATTTCCCAAAGCACCTTGCCCAAACAGCATCAATATTCGATCTGCTGCAACTAAAGGGGTACGTAAGTCGTGAGTGAGACGGGAGACAAAATCTTCTCGCTGTTTTGCTATTTCGTCACGTTCGTCTATGCTGTGTTTGAGTCGCAGAAGCGATCGCACTCGCGCTAATAATTCATCCACCGTTACAGGTTTGCGGATAAAATCATCAGCACCCAAATCTAATCCTTGAGCAACATTTGGTGCGTCATGTGCTGTAATTAGCAGAATCGGGATATATGGCAATTGCGTATTGCCACGCACACGCTTTGTAACTTCGTACCCATCCATTCCCGGCATCATCAAATCTAATAATACCAAGTCACAAGCAGATGTTTCAATTTGGGCGATCGCTGAAGCACCATTTGCGGCTGTGGTAACTGTGTAACCTTCTTCCTCCAAAATGGTTTTGATTAAAAATATGTTATCGGGAGAATCGTCTACAACGAGAATTTTGTCAGATTGCGAACTCATATCAATATATAGGCTAGACAGAAAGCTCTTTATTTTGGCTTTCTAGGCGATCGCTATTTTATATTTTTCCCTAGGTTTATAACCGAATAGCACAAAGTTAACAATTCAGTTATAATTTCGTAGGATAAACCCGGACAAACCATGTCATCCTCTTCCGGTAAGTAATTTTCCAAGACATTATATAACTGACGAACGTGGTATGCTAGATAAGCTTAAAGTTAGGAAACTCCGGTGCAATTCCGGGACTGTGCCGCAGCTGTAAAAGGTTTACCTAAGTCAGAATGCTAACTCATAGCGGTGTCTAAGAGGCACTTACATTCTCTATTCCCTGCGTTGCACGGGGAGTTACTGCCATGTCATGTCCAACCCTCGAACCGACCATAGATTTTTTACCCGTATGTCCAGGTTTATTTTACGCTACCCCCGCACGAGATGGAATTCTTTCTCGGATTCGGATTCCTGGGGGAATTATCAATAGTCAACAAGGACATGCGATCGCAGAATTTGCAGAAAGCTTTGCTGAAGGATATGTTCATATAACCAATCGAGCAAATTTACAAATCCGCAAAATTCAAGGTATTACTCCAGAAGTTCTCACAAGGTTGCAAAAAGTTGGACTTGCAGCAACTTTAACAGAGGTCGATCATCTCCGCAATATTATGGCGAGTCCGACAGCGGGAATTGATTCGTTAGAGTTGATTGATACGCGTCCTTTGGTGAGAGAATTAGATGCATACATCTGCGGACATCCAGAATTAAAAGGATTATCACCCAAGTTTAGTGTAGCCTTTGATGGGGGTGGGGCAGTATCGATATGTGAGCATAAGAATGAAATTGTGTTTCGAGCGATCGCTATTTCGGGGGACTGGGGACTGGGGACTAGGGACTGGGGAATTTCTCAAGAAAGATTCGTTGAAAACAATATTTACTTTCAGCTTATACTAGGCGATGCAACAAATATCTTACTCAAACCGAAAGAATGTTTAACTGTGGTGATAGCGATCGCCCAAGTTTATCTAGATAATGTAGATGAAACTTTGCCTCGCAAACCCCGTTTGAAACACCTCTTGCAAGATAAAGGTGTCGAATGGTATTTACAACAAGCTGAACGCTATCTTCCTTTTTCTTTATTAAAGCGGTCAAAATCAACTTTAGATCAAAGTATAAATCCCCAAAAATATCATCATCTGGGAGTTCATCCCCAGCGACAGGCAGGATTTTCCTATATTGGAATTATCTTACCCTTAGGACAACTTCTAACCAAGCAATTACACTCTTTAACAGATTTAGCACAGACATATGGCTCTGGTTCCCTCAGATTAACACCTTGGCAAAACTTATTAATTTCCGATATTCCTCACTCAAGCATTCCCCACGTCAAAGATGAAATTGAACGCTTGGGTTTACATTATCAAGCAAATCACATTCAAAGTTCTCTCGTAGCTTGCACAGGTAAAACAGGCTGTGCATCTTCAGCTACCGATACCAAAGGACAAGCTTTAGCTTTAGCAGATTATTTAAATAAGCATATCACCTTAGATGTACCTGTAAAAATTCACTTTAGCGGTTGCGCGAAATCCTGCGCTTATCATGGCACAAGTGACATTACTTTATGGGGTACTTTAGTTGAAAAGGATGAAACATTAGTTGAAGGTTATCACATCTACGTGGGCGATAAAGAGCAACCATTTGGGCGTGAGTTATACACTAACGTCTGTGTTGCTGAACTGCCTCATCGGATTTTACAGATGTTGCAAGTATACCAGATTAAGCGTGCCGAGTTTGATGAATCTTTGGGAGAATTTACCAATCGATACACAATTGCCAAGTTGCGGCAATTATTTGATGAGGAAGGGGAATAGCCGATGATAGATTATATACGTGATGGTGATGAAATTTATCGGCGCTCTTTCGCGATTATTCGGTCAGAGGCAAATTTAAACAGCTTATCTGCCGATTTGGTATCTGTGGCGGTGCGTTTGATTCATACTTGCGGTATGACTGATATTATCACAGATTTAGCCGCTTCAGTCGATGCCGTAGCCGCAGGACGAGCAGCATTAATCGCAGGAAAGCCGATTTTATGCGATTCGCAAATGGTAGCAGAAGGCATCACCCGCAAGCGATTACCAGCAGAAAATCCTGTAACTTGTACGCTTCATCATCCAGAAGTACCAGCTTTAGCAGTAAAAGTCGGAAATACACGTTCAGCAGCAGCGATGGAAATGTGGTATCCACATATGGAAAATGCAGTAATTGCTATAGGTAATGCACCAACGGCACTTTTTCGGTTACTAGAAATGCTTGATGCTGGAGCGCCTAAACCAGCGGTAATTCTTGGTTTTCCCGTTGGTTTTGTCGGTGCCGCAGAATCAAAAGCAGCTTTGGCTGAAGATAGTCGTGGCGTGCCTTTTATTACTATACATGGTCGGCGCGGTGGAAGTGCAATGGCAGCAGCCGCCGTGAATGCGATCGCTAAGGAGGAACAATAATTATGGTAAAATCTGGTTGTCTGTATGGTGTTGGTGTTGGTCCTGGCGATCCAGAATTGATCACGTTAAAGGCATTGCGGCTTTTGCGGACTACCCCTGTATTGGCTTATCCAATGTCCTTTGGTAAAAGCCTTGCTCGCTCAATTGTCGCCGAATATCTGCCTGAAGGTCAAATTGAGATACCCATGCTCTTTCCCTTCAAAATTGACGAGTCTGCCCAACCTCATTATGATAGTGCTGCCGAAAAACTTGCTTATTATCTCAGCGCTGGACAAGATGTAGTTGTGCTGTGTGAAGGCGACCCGTTTTTTTACGGTACATTTATGTATCTTTATACTCGTCTTTCAGAACGATTTTCTACGGAAGTAGTTCCCGGTGTATCGTCTGTGATGGCGAGTGCATCGGCTTTAGGCGTACCCCTGACTTATCGCAACGATGCTTTTATGGTGTTATCAGCGATACTTCCGTCTGAAGAACTATTGCCGAAGTTAGCAGTTGCCGATGCTGCTGTCATCATTAAGCTGGGTAAACACTTTACAAAAGTTTATGACGTGCTGAAACAATTAGGATTAGCTGATAGAGCAAGATTTATTGAAAAAGCCACAATGCCGAATCAGCGAATTGTACCGTTGAGCGAAGTTGATCCAACTACGGTGCCATATTTTTCATTGATTATGATACCAAGTCAATGGCAACCATAATTTTGCATCTGTGAGAAGAGCGATCGCTCTTCTTATGTCCCCAGTCAGGAAGGTTCATTAATAAAAGGCTTCTACATTATGCCGGAAAGCGATCAAGGCGTGCTTGCCTTGCTCCTCTTTCAGTGCCGAAAAAATAGCATCAGATACTTCTAATGATACAATGATCTTGATTTCAATATTAGTGTTGTAACCTGCTAAGTCTGACAAGCGTCTTCCGTGACCACCCTCACCCTGTACTTGACTAATGGTATAGCCGCTTACATTATGGCTTTTCAGCAAATGGACAACACGGTCTTTCAGCACTGTTTCACCAATGATGGTGATTAAGACAGCGGGTTCGAGGGGACTGGCTAAGTTTGACATGAAGAACTCCAGAGAATAAATTTTGGCTATCTTTAGATTAAGTTTTCGCCGTGTAGTCCAAATTTTTGTATTAAAAAGGCTCAAGCAGAAACACTTGAGCCGCTTTAAATTCAATTAATTTGGTGGACTAATCGGTTAGCTTAAAAAGCTAAATACTATAAAGCTTAATAGCGGTTGTTACGTCCGCTGCTGTTTCCGCGATTACCACCACCAAAGGAACCTCTATCTTCTTTAGGTTTAGCCTTATTAACTTTGAGGTCACGTCCCATCCACTCAGCACCATCAAGAGCATCAATGGCTGCTGTTTCTTCATCATCTGTACCCATTTCCACAAAACCAAAGCCACGCAAACGACCTGTTTCACGGTCGGTAGGTAGCTGAACTCGCTTTACAGAACCGTATTCTGCAAAAACTGCATTCAAACTATCTTCTGTAACTTCATAAGAAAGATTGCCTACGTAAACTGACATAGATTGTCTCCGAAATTGTAAGTGTGTAAAGATTTAAATTTCGGAGAAAAGTCTGTGAATACCAAAAGGAAAAAGCCTGTCAATACTAAAAACAAACGCGACTGCCGAATTAACTCTCACCTAAGAGTATAACACAGCGGTGATGTATAAGGGGGAAGTTGGAAAAGTTATTATAAAAAGTAATATTAAATTGATAGCTAATAATCAATGCTCGGTTCTGGGTGAACCGAGCAGAATCAATTGAAGGCGAAAAAGCCTACATCAATAATTTATACGATACCCCAGAAATGGAGGAAGCCTTGACCAGAAAGGACTTCAATTAAAATGATAGATACAAAACCAATCATTGCAAAGCGACCGTTCCAATTTTCGCTTTGAGGAGTGAAACCAAAACGCACAGCATTAGGGTTATCTGAAACAGGAGGGTTAGAATTATTGAAACCTGTCATAAGTAAAACTCCAAAGTCAAAGTGTTGTAATTGCAACTGTCTGTAAAGTAATGTAACAGATTTTTACAAAAATGCAATACTTGAGTGAGGGGAAAAAGTTAATGCCTTAACTTTTTCCTGATGATTTTTGTAGTTTGCAATACTTTTCCCCATGACCAATCTTGCCAGTAGGCTGCTTGAGTATAATATTTTATTATATTTAAGCAGAGGCTTGGTTTGTGTAGCGATACCCTAGAAGGGTATTGCGGCAAAATTGGGATGCTCCCGGTGCAAACCCTAAGGTAACTCTGATTTGCCTTCATGAACGTTAATACCGCGACTTTCATTATCAATACCGCGACTTTCATTATCAATACCGCGACTTTCATCATCAATACCGCGATATTCATTATCTAAATCGCGACTTTCATTATCCAAATCGCGATATTCATTATCTAAATCGCGACTTTCATTATCCAAATCGCGATATTCATTATCTAAATCGCGACTTTCATTATCCAAATCGCGACTTTCATTATCCAAATCGCGACTTTCATTATCTAAATCGCGACTTTTGTCACTCATATTATGTCCGGTCAAACAGCCATAATAAAAGAACCCCTCCCCAACCCTCCCCGCCTGCGGGGAGGGTGCCACAGGCGGGTGGGGTTCTTCATGAATTATGGGTAAGCTACCGGACATGATATCACCGCAAGTTAAAGCGATTGATTGGCAATAAAACTAAGTGCAGAAGGTTAAATAAGAGAAATTACCCAGATTGACGCAGTGAATTTGTTTAACATAATACAGATAATCAATAATTTTACTCAACCAGAAAATAGTTTGATTAGGTCAAAATAGCTCTTAATCCCCCTCTAAGGAATATATTTATGCCTCGTCAAAAACGCACATCCCGTGTTATCGAAAAAGCTGAATTCAGATCCGCTGGACTGAAAGCGATTGATTCAAGCATGGATTTTGGTGATAATTGCAATTTGCAAAACCTGGCTCAATCAATTGAGCAGTTACGCACTATGATTGATGCTTATAATGCCGCTCTAGCTATGATTGACTCTTCTAAAACTAAAATTGATGAGATGGAAAAAACCTTGAGTAATCTTTCACTCTAGTCAATTTGGGTGTACACAAACGGATATTTACAATACAAGGTATTTATGTTTGGTATTCTCCACCTGTAACGTCCTAGGGGATGTCCCTTTAAAACGCCTTTGTGTTTATCCACAACCACATACCAACTTCTAAATTCCGTCTTGGAAGGATGCTTAAGTAGTGTAATCATTTAGTTGTTTAACCAATTCCCTAAACAGTAACTTAGCAGCCTTGGCGGAGATGCGCGATCGCACTAATCGAACCGGACGACCGGCAGCTTTTTCAGCATCCAACTGAGCACCCAATGTTGCACCAATCTCATTGTCAAGACGGCAGCGCTTCACCTCGATGCGGGTAAAAACCCACTGCCAGAAGGCGATACGGCATAAATCGGAACCACCGACAATCTTGATTTTACTCTTGTCGCCGGACGCTTCCATTGAGGGAGCAAGCCCTAAAGACTTCTGAAAGCGCCGTAGTGAAAGGTAGCGTTTAGTAGGCTTTCCCGACTTTCGACCCTTGCGAATCCTCACTTCTGGCTTACCGTCAGCGCCGAAGTAAGCTTCAATTGGGTAAATTTGGCTGAGGATAATTGACTCCAGGCGCACACCGAAACCAAAAGTTTTGAAAACCTCGCGGTATGCAGTAAATTTAGAGTCACCCAAAAGCTGGTGCAATTCCACCTCGATGCTGTGTTCTTCTCGCTGCAAGTCGCATAATCTGCGAGCGTGATGCCGAACTGTCGAGGTAATGCCCAATCCAATAGAGCTAGAGCGCAAAGCATCATATTTATTACTTTTACGCTCACCACACAACCAACCCCACAGCAATGGCACATCACCATCAATCGCCCTAACAGATTTAACATGTGCGATTTCTGGAAACTGCCACGCCAAATCTTGACGCAAGCGATTAATAATTGGGCTTTGTACCCGATTGAGATGAGCCAGTCGCAGTACTAATTCTCTAATGCGGGTTGTGGTGAAGTCGCGAATTTGGACAAAGCGCCTGGGGGAGTCGCAATAATCAAAGTAGTAACAAGCCAAGGCTAGGGCGTCCGCGTCATCATCTTTATCGGGTAAATTTAAATGGTGTTCCCGGTAATTTCTCATTTCTTTGTGTCCCACAAGTCGCACCTCAACCCCGGAACGGGCAAGGTGCGTACCCCACAATCTGCTGTAATTAACTCCGGTCGGTTCCATAATTGCAATGTCCGGTTTTAGCGCCAACAGTGCTTTTATCCCCTCGCTGTTGGCGCTAAACAATTTAAACGGACATTCGTAATAAAATTGACGTGGGTCACTTGGCTTACTTTCGAGTAAACATGCAGAAACTGAGGACTTGCTAACATCAAGTCCCAAAATTCTTTTATTTTGTTGCATTGGGTGTGGTTGTTTGTGGAACCGATATTCCTCGTTATTAGAGCCTGCGAATCACCCAAAGGCGCGTAGCCTAACTCACTCTCAAGGCTGTGTCCGAGTTGGCGCTCTGACACTACGAGGGGAAACTGCTTTATAGTGCAGCAACTGAGCTTATGAAAGATTAAAAGCTATGAGCTTGATTCAGACAAAAAGCCCTAAGTTGCTGCACCATACACAGGCGAATTGATTTGGACTCGATCCGCGACTCCCCTGGAGGGGAGTTTCGCCGGTGAGTTAAGCCGGCTCATCAGGCGGGTTAATAATCGTCGTCGTCTTCATCTTCGTCCTCGTCTTCATCTTCAAATCCTGTAACAGCTTCAGACTCTACGGTTACAGCTTCAAGCAAGTTGCGAAACTGAGGCATTGATGGGGCTTCTGGGTTTAAGCCTTGAGCTTTTAAGAAACTGGCTGTTGCGTCCCACTCTTTGCGTAGTTTCTCCAATTTTTCTTCTAATCTTTCGCATTCACGGGCGTATTGTCTCGCATTGTCGTAGAATTGTTGTGCTGTTGGTCCGACGATTTTGATTACTCTTTCTCTCAAATGGCTGACAACGGATTCAACAGTTTCAATTTCGTCCAACTCAACAGAAAAGCCGATTCTTTCATTGTTGTAACTACCAGTTGAAATTAAAAAATGTGCGTGTAGTCGTTTGATTTTCATAACTTAAAATTCCTAACCGCAATTGGTGCAAGTTTCGATCGGTAAACCATTTTCATCAAATTTCCTCATAATTCTTGGCTAATTTGTACATAGCTATTAATCATTTTTTCGCGTTGATTGGGTGTCATTTGTTTGTATTGTTCATCTGCCTTGTCGAACAAATATTCCATCCAATCGCTTAATTCTCTGTTGGTCATTTGTGCTAGTAGTTGACAGGCAATGCCTGTCAGCAAGGAATTAGTTAAAAATTCCTCTTTGTCCATGACAACAAACTCGTTTTCTAGTTTCATAAACTAAGCTAAAATCCCTCTGGTAGTTCACTTTCTTCATCCTTGACTACAGGCGGGTAAAGTTGCGCCCAAACAAAGCTTCTCAATTTCTCTCCAGCCATGTGAGGGTCTTCACCTTCGCTAATGATCGCCATCGCTTCAAAAGTCTCCGATTGAAAATTCCCCAGGTTTTTAATTCGCTTGTAAGTGATAGTTTCGATTTTCATGGTGGTGATAAGATACGTGTGTCTGAGGAAAGTCAAAACGCGATCGCCTAAAAGCACAATCTGAAGTGCGATCGCCTACGGCGGGTCTTCGACCATCGCGTCAAAATCTTACCCAAATTCGCGGCGCAGTTTCTCCAAGACGGTTTTACCTTCGGAGTAACGCTTTCCGGTGTAACCGAGAATCTCGGTAACGATCGCACTATCAGATTTTTCAGCACCAAAGCGCTGAATTATCCGCCAAAGTAGCTCATCATTGCTCGAACAATTTACCCCAAAATCGGCTCCAGGAGCGGTTTTGAGGGCATTTTCTGCCCCTTTTTTGTCTTGGATCACGTTGTCACTGTTTGGTGGTAGCATGGTTGAACTATACCGGGATGTTGCTGACTTCATTTCCCTGTAAGCCGGCAGTTTACACGGACTATCGTCAAGCAAGCAATGCGAACGGTCTTGTTTTAACCAATCAACAAGAGCGTTATTTTTCAAGCTTTTAGCGTGTGCTTGAGCTTTTTTACCAAGTCTGATTCTGTAAAAAGCATCTGCTAAGTCAGATTTACCCTCCAGTCCCCAAGCTGCAACCCGGTCATACTGCGAGAGTAAGACCGTAAACCGTCGCGCTTTGCGTCCCCTCCTAGCGTGACGCTCTAGCCATTCTCCAGATGAGGCGACTTTGGAAACCAATTCCGGGTACTCTTCAACGATAATTACCCGTTCCGTACCCTCTAACGCACCGTCACCGCGTTCGTTGCGGGTCTTCATTTGGTTGGATAAATCCTCTAAATCTTCCAACATCCCCCGCTCGATAGCCGCCCAATTTTCACCTTTCCCAATCACCTCAAGTCCTAACCAGTCGGTTGGCGTTCCCTCGCATTCGTATACTTTGACACGTCCGCCGACACTGTAAGCGAAGTATTGGGCGATGGTACTTTTCCCCGTCCCCATTTCCCCAATCACCATAACTTGTTTGCCTTCAGTGGCTGCAACGATGTCGGTGATGATGTCAAACTCTTCTGTGACGGTCGTTGCAGACACATCAATGATGTTTTGGACGGATGCACCCATGTAGGGCAGTTGGTCATACACCTTCAATAATTGCAGTGTAGTTTGTTTTGTCATTTCCGCTACATTGATTGTCACCTTACAGACGACTGTCACGCCGTATAAGCCAAACAGCCAGCCTGATAACACTACCCTCCCGGTTCCCCAAAGTGCATATTTTGCAATTTCTTTGGGGGATGGGAGCCGCATCGGTACCCAGTAATTATCTGCCATAAAGTACCCCGTCCTTAAAGCTTTGAAAGTCGTTACGGCACTGTGAAAGTGCTGCCTGTAACTCATTGTTTTGACCGTGAAACCAGGTTGCAGTGACAAACACTGCCACTCCCAAAAACATTAGTGTCGAGTCGCCGTCTTTCATTCAGCTCTCCCCCTAGATTGCAAGTAGGGCAAGACTTGTTTGATAACTGCCTGGTCTTCAGCCGTGCGTCCCAAGTCGGGTTTCCCAGCTTCGTCGCTGGCGATGATGACGGCAGCTTTATAGGTCAAATCTTCGGGTACACCGCTTTCTTCGCAGGCTCTTAAGGTTGCACCGTAAAGGTTTGGGTTAAAAGGTTTACTCATCGTTGCCCCCTTTACACTTGCCTTTACACTTGACTGCATCCAGGATAATTGTCCGTTGTTCTTCTGTAAGGTTGGCGTTACCGTTGCAAGGCACGGCTTTTAATTCTAAATGAGTCCCCAGGCGGTAAAGAGCATCGTTTTCAGCTTCTGTTGAGGTGGCGGACTCGTAAAACTTGATTTGTCTTTCGACGTACTTATCTGGCATTATTGGATTGCTCCTTATTTTATTTGGGGTCAAAACCCAGCTTCCGCGTTAAGGCTGCTGAGTTTTGGTTTTCACATTTTGGAAAGGCGATCGCGTTAACAGCTAATCTGCGCGATCGCTTTTTCATGGATGCTGATTTCAAAATGCTGGTCTTTCATAGTGGTTTGAGAAGGAAACACGATAACAACGCCCACCGCCGACCATCAAAACCTCGCGGTCTGATAATCGAACAGCTTTCGAGCGACAGACTTTCATCAGCGGAAAGGAACCATCTGGTGAGAGGCTAAAAATTTCGTAGTTTTTTAAAGAGCTCCATTCGACTGGGGTCTTATCCGAAAGTCCGTTATAAGTGACTGTTGTCATGTCACTAGCACTTGTTGCACCGGGTAATGAGGGCAGATGACGGCGCTGTTTGTTGTCTTTATTGGCTTTATTCCCATTGTTTTCATGGGTTTTAATGCCGTTGCGGTTGGTTTCTACTGTTTCCATAGTTGGGTTTTAGCGTGGCTTTAAGGGCGATAAAAGTCTTCTGACTTGAGTGGTAATAAAGTCTGAAAGTGCCGTACAGTGGACTGTTCAGCCTCATGAATCAGAGTGTTGATTATCGATTGCATGAGTTTTAGGCGTTGATAATCGGTCAAAGATTCGCAGTAATCCAGTACATTGTCGGGAAGATCGTAAATCTCGTTTTCGATGTCGCAAAGGTCATCATTGGGGTAAATCATTCTGCGTGTAAGCAGTTCGACCGCCACCAGCAGATGGTCGCGATCCAATATTCGTATCAGTTCCTGGTTGTTCATTCCTCAATTGGGTGGGGTTGTTCGGGCGCAGATTTTATGTGACTTATCTCTGACTTATCTCTGACTTATCTCTGACTTACCTCTTTTTATGTGACGCTCATGTGACTGACTGCACTCTCATCTCAACTGCTGGCAGGTCTTTTACTTGCACTACTTGGCTAGCAGGCTGCCATCTCTGCTTGGTTGCGGTTGGTGGCGAGAGTGTTGCACTGGATATCTGAAAATCCAATAATCATAGTATTGCATATCTGGATATACTGGTCAATAATGGATTTCTGGATATGCAATAATCGAGGTGTTGAACGATGGAAGTGAAAAATGGCAGAAAGAGGACGTCCCAGATCGGGGAGAGAAGTGAAGGGAGTGAGCTTGAAAGTCAACCCAGAAGCATGGGAGCTTTTCCAGCAGTTAGCTCAGGCAATGGGTCTTTCGAGATCGGAGCTAGTAGAAAAGATAGCAACGAATCAAATACCGTTATTACAGGAAAACACCCAGTTGACGAAATCACTGGGAAATTTGTCAGCCAGCTAATCGACGAGACGGAAAAGCAGCTGGCTTATTATGAAGATCAAGCGGAATTACTGAAAACTCGACTAGAAGAACTAAGACGAATTCCTGAAAATCTTTTAGACCTGGAACATACAGAATAAAGCCGTCCTGCCTCATGAGGCAGGACGGCTTTTTGATGGGTGCGACGCCGTGTTTTGTGCGATCGCGTCCAATGTCCAATGTCCAATGACCAATAACTAAAAAGCCACCCACGACTTAGCAGAACTGGGTGACTTTTGAAGCTATCTAAAATAAAATCGATTCCCCTTAATTATGCCATTTAATAGCAACAAAAATGTCTCTCGTGTGACAGATTGGACACCCAAACACGACGAATTTTGTTTAGAACATCACCTTACCCCCTCCGCTAAACTTCTCTGGCAATGGCTTGTATATGGCGGTGAAAACAAAGAACTAGAGCCTGATTTGCACGAAGAATTTAACAAATGGGTAGGTAAGAAAAGAGGTAAAGCCTTCGACCCTAAAACCTTAAAAACTGCCATCAAGCAGTTAGATGATTGGGGCGTAATCAATATAGTGCGTAAGTTTAGTTGGAAAGTATACAGGCTTTACGTGCGTCCCTTAGAGTGGTTAACCCCTAGGAAAAAACCCCGATATTCGGAACGATTTTCCAATTTAGACCCCTCAAATAGTATCTCAGTCGAAAAGGAGGTTAACAACAACAACATTATTCCTTCTTCTTTATCAGAGGAGGAAAAAAAGAGGCTTTCTATAATCAAGCTTTGCGAACAATACGGCTACAAAGATTATCCCAAAGCAATTTTTACCTATTCAGTCGAAGAAATTAAATCGATGCTGGATAATTGGTCTAAAGAAGATTACGAAGAATTGGAGCGGCAACATTCGATACTTCATCTTTGTGCTGAGTATGGAATTTATTTCAACCCTGCCAATAAAAACACTCAAGAGTTGTTCTTACACGATTTAGAGGAAGAGATTAAGCCTGCTTTAAAGTACTTTGTTAAAAAAGGTGGTCATGAGACCAATTCCAAGGGCGAACCAAAAATACCTCGTCCTAACGGCTTTTTAATCTCCTGTTTACGTGAAGAGTGGTGGCAGGAACAACATTATGGGATGGCTGCATTCCTACTTTCCATGCGTGACTTTTTACCAAAACGCGTACCTAGAGATTACGAATAAGAATTCTATTTACGTTTGGGAACTATTAATAGAACCTTTTCAACCCAAACGGGAATAAAAAAGCTGCTCAGTCACAAGCAGCTCAAATTTCAAAAACCTCGAATTATAAATTATGCACCAACCATCAGAACAATTGGCATTGTTCACCTTTGAACCTAGCCAGAATGATTCGCTAACCATTCCTAGACGTTGGCAGAAAAGTTACAAGGCTTGGCGCGGTG
>NZ_KK073769.1:0-3363 GCF_000582685.1 [Scytonema hofmanni] UTEX 2349 | reverse complement strand
CGATTCCCCTTAATTATGCCATTTAATAGCAACAAAAATGTCTCTCGTGTGACAGATTGGACACCCAAACACGAAGAATTCTGCCTAGCAAATAGCATCCCACCAGCCGCTAAACTTCTCTGGCAATGGCTTACAAAGCTTGGCGAAACTGAAGAAATAGAACCAGACTTAGCAGACTTCAATGATTGGATCAAACGCTATAGAGGTAAGCCATACTGTCGCCCTACCCTCAAAAATGCGCTGATCAAGTTAATAGACTGTGGCGTTGTAAGTCTTCTGCGTCAATACACATGGCGAATTGTCAAAATAATTACCCGACCCTTAGACTGGTTGACCCCGAAAAAAAACTTACCAGAACGACAACAAATTTACGTTTTACCCACCTCAAATGCTGACAACTCCGAAACACTGATTAAGAAGCAGCAGCTATCTTCTTCTAACTACGATCTACTCCAAAGCGAAGGTTTCTTTTTTAACAAAACAGAATCAGCAGTATTAGAGAAACCTGAGAATGAAATCAAATTAAGCTTGGCAATATTTAAGTTACGCGGTGGACTTGAAAAACTCAAATCCGGCAACCCAGAAGGCTGGTTACGCACTTGTTTGCAGCATCGTTACTGGGAAGAACCGCGTAATTATCAAGCCCTACTAAGAGAGTATGGAGCTACAACCACATGGAATGAGCTATTCCCCACACCTGAGTCATGCCCTGACTTTGGTAAATATTCTGATTCCCCATCTGTTTGGGAACTATTAACACAACCCTTTCAACCCAAACGGGAATAAAAAAAGCTGCTCAGTCACAAGCAGCTCAAATTTCAAAAACCTCGAATTATAAATTATGCACCAACCATCAGAACAATTGGCATTGTTCACCTTTGAACCTAGCCAGAATGATTCGCTAACCATTCCTAGACGTTGGCAGAAAAGTTACAAGGCTTGGCGCGGTGAATTTGAAGTTATTCGCGATCGCACAATTGGAAGGTCAAAAGCCAGACATTTTGATTTTTCAATCGAGATTTACGATCCAGATGGTAACTGCGAAACAGTAGTAGAAATTACCGCGACTCTACCATGTGAAGCTGAAGCCGAATTTCGTTACACCGTTGATAAATTAGAGGTATTGTCTTTAAGCATTCCATGCTCGGTTAGCGAATCAAATTTATTTATTGATTCGCTAACTTTTACCGAAGTCTCAAGCAACACTAATGATTCGCTAACAAGAGAAGATAGTTCGGTTACAGAATCACTAGTCTCGGATGTAACCAGTAAAAATGATTCGCTAACCCTTGAAGATAATTCGGTTAGAGAATCATTAGTCTCAGATGTAACCAGTAAAAATGATTCGCTAACCCTTGAAGATAATTCGGTTAGAGAATCATTAGTCTCAGATGTAACCAGTAAAAATGATTCGCTAACCGCGATCAATATTTACAAGGCAAAGGGAACAGCAAGAGGCGATAGGAAATATTTTCGCTACAGCTATAAAGAGGCGGGAAGGACTAAGCACTTGCATATTGGCGGTGGTAACATTCACTCTGTTGTCGCCCGTTACCGAGTGCAGTTAGTTAGGGATGCTCTAGCTCGTGGACAATCGCCCAACGAGATTAAACAGTTAATTCGACAATTGAGAAATTAATCTTTACAAGGGGGTTTTCTGCTAACCGCCTCTCGTGACTCAGATAGATCGCGTGATTAAAAAGGCGGTTGGCAGAAAATCACCAACCCCCGATTCTCCAACACCCAACTCTTAATCCCCATGTCTCCCCTCTCCACCGCTGCCCTAAACTTTCTTAGTTCATCCCAAGCGCGAGTGTTAATGTTCAATTCTCTAGAATGCTGGTTTGGGTGGTAGCTTTGTCGCTTCCACTCAATATATTTATCAATCGCTTGTAATATCAAATTACAAGAAAAATCGCCCTTTGCGTCTTGGGCGAATGAGGACTTGTTTTGTTCGTCAAGCCACACAGCATAATCTAGAATTCCTGGAATAAGTGCAGCAGGAACACGGATTGTTTGGGTTTCTC
Organism: [Scytonema hofmanni] UTEX 2349; assembly: GCF_000582685.1. Classification (GTDB taxonomy): domain Bacteria; phylum Cyanobacteriota; class Cyanobacteriia; order Cyanobacteriales; family Nostocaceae; genus Hassallia; species Hassallia hofmanni. Next base: position 1,336 of record NZ_KK073769.1, on the reverse strand, counting down.
CATGTTGCCACTTGCTGCTACTTTTCCACGTTCCCGAAGTTCGCCCACCTTTCATAAAAGCCTGTATTGACGTGTCACACGTCAATACAGCTTATCACCGTTCACGGGTCAATGCGAATTGCGGGTTGTAAATCTTCCGCCTCATCCCAAGTGGCTTGTCCCAATCTTCTAGCTTCATTCCACGCATCACCGGCTAACTCTTCCAGTAGCAGCGCAAAGCGTGCGGGGTGCCTCACCTGTCCGAGCAAGATGAGGTTATTTATGCGAGTTAGCGCTTCCATCAACTCATTTGAAATCATGTTTTTACTGAATTTACGATAATAGTTTTTGTGCTTCTGGTAACACAGAAACGACCTTGTTGACATAGCCCTTATCGGGACAATAACCGGCATCAACAATAAATCTCAAATACTCCCTAGGAGAAGATGAATATTTCTCCCATCCCCGGTATGGTTCTCTGGCGATAAAAAGCCAGTAACCTTTCACCGCATCCTCTAGAGTCGCAAACTTGCAGTAGCTATCAAGCCCATCGTGCGCTTGATAGGAAACGCTTTGTGCGATCGCGCTCATTTCCCGACGCCACTTAAGCCCATAGGGGTTGTTGTGTTGTAAAAATAACTTTGATGTTCCCCTGCCTGACTCCACAATCGCTTGCGCTAACTGTGCTACCTTCAATTGGGGATATTGTATTGATGTGCTTTTAAGCGCTTGGATAAAGTCTTGCCACTTGTCAGCGACGGGGGTTTTTGGACTGGGTACAGTTTCCCCGGTTAGTCCTTTGACAATCGCAGTCGCCATCTTGTCCGCGTCAAATAAATTCATATCGGCTTTGGAGTCAATGAAACAGCACTCTACGAGAATCGCCGGCATGTTCGTATTCTTGAGAACGTAGAGATGTGAGCCATCTTTCACGCCACGGTCGAAAAATCCTAAAAAACAGATTGCGTCTACCACTTTTTGAGCTATAGCCCGTCCCTGGTTGCTTATCGCAAAAACTTCGGTGCCGTGGGCTTGCTTATTGAAAGCATTAAAGTGGATGCTCACGTAAAAATCCACCTTTAGTTTGTTTGCGATGGCGCAGCGGTGGCTCAAGGAAGTTGTTACCGAACCGGCAGATTTGGGACGACAATTAACAACTTCATGACCCAGCGCCTGCAATTGAGCCGTAACTTGTTGCCCGACAGCAAGCGTAAGTTTATCTTCTTGGTACCCATCTCCACTTGCGCCAGTATCCGGCGGGCAACCATGCCCGCAGTCAATTCCATATTTCATAATGTTGCTATTGCTCCTTTTACGCGATCGCTTGAAATTTGTACATATCTCTCCAAAGTTTTAA
>NZ_KK073768.1:5396023-5400510 GCF_000582685.1 [Scytonema hofmanni] UTEX 2349 | reverse complement strand
TGTGGTTGTTTGTGTAACCGATATTCCTCGTACAAGAGCCTGCGAATCACCCAAAGGCGCGTAGCCTAACTCACTCTCAAGGCTGTGCTAAAGTTGGCGCTTTGACACTACGAGGGGAAACTGCTTTATAGTGCAGCAACTGAGCTTATGAATTTAAAAAAGCAGTGACGCTTGATTCATTGTAAAAGCCCTAAGTTACTGCACTGTTTACAGGCGAATGATTTGGACTCGATCCGCGACTCCCCAAAAAAAGGGGAGTTTCGCCGGTGAGTGTTAGTCCGGCTCATCAGGCGGGTTGATCGTCTATAAGTTCGGTATAGTCCGGGTCGTCCTCATCAAATGCCCAAACCGTACTGCACGATTGGCATTTAAAAAATCCGAACTCTTTATCGAACCAAACATGCTCCGAACCGCAATTGGTGCAAGTTTCGATCGGTAAACCATTTTCGTCAAACTTTCTCATAATTCTTGGCTAATTTGTACATAGCTGTTAATCATTTCTTCGCGCTGTTTGGGTGTCATTTTCTTAAATTGTTCCGAAGCCCTGTCGGACAAATATTCCATCCAATCGTTTAATTCTCTGTTGGTCATTTGTGCCAGTAACTGACAGGCAATGCCAGAAAGTAAGGAATTAGTTAAAAATTCCTCTTTGTCCATGAGAACAAAGTTGTTTTGCAGTTTCATAAAATTTTAAAAATCCGGTTCGTTTGGATGTTCGGTGTCGGAAGTCGGAGGCAATGGGGGAAAAAGCTCATTCTCCACCATTGCGATTAGCGTTTCTAATTCTTCATATGGATCGTCATTTTCGTTGACGATAGAGGTAGCTTCTAGGGTTTTGGATTCGTAGTTACCGAGGTTTTTGATTCGCTTGTAAGTGATGCTTTTAATGGGCATGGTGGTGATAAAATATACGTGGGTTAACTATCCAGCGCGATCACACTTTGCACAATCTGAAGTGCGATCGCGCAAAATTAAAATTCAGCTTTAATTCTTTCCAGCACCTCCTTGCCTGCTTGATATTGACCGCCCTTATAGCCAAGCACCTCTTTGACTATCTTGCTTTCGCTGAAACCCGCTTCCAGACAGGCTTTTACGGCTCTGGTTACGGAATTTTTGGAATAGTTATTTTCGTTCTCAATCGGCTGCAACTGGCTCTGGATGGGCGTTACAGCCGTTACCAGCGCCGCTGAAACTGGTAAATTTGATAACCGCTGTGTAACCGCTTTCATCTCTCGGTATGAGGGAAGTTTGCAGGGACTGTCGTCAAGTAAACAATGGCTACGGTCGAGTTGCAACCATGCTTCTAATTCATCGTTACCAAGTGAACGAGCGTGTTTAACCGCTAGCTTACCGATGCGTAACCGATAAAAACAATCACCTAAATCGCTCTTACCTTCTAGACCCCAAGCTGCAACTTTATCAAACTGGCTAAGACAGATAATAAATTTCAGCATTCGCCTGCCTCTACGAGCGTGACGCTCGAACCATTCGTCAGCGTTACTGCATTTTTGGCGTACTTCTGGGTACTCCTCAACGATGGTTATTTGGTCACGCCCAATTAAAGCTTTATCCCCTTCGCTGTTGCGGATTTTTACCCGATTGGTAAGTTCTTCCATCTCTTCGGCAAAAGCCTCATTGATGCTCTCCCAATCCTCACCACGCCCGACAACTTCTAGCCCTACCCAGTCGTCTGGGGTTCCTTCGCACTCCAGCACCCTTACTTTTCCACCAACGGCATAAGCAAGATATTGAGCCGCTACAGTTTTCCCGGAACCTGTCGCGCCGATAATCATCAAGTGCTTGCCTTCTATGGCAGAAACAATATCAGTCACAATTTCGCTAACAGCCGGCGGAAGTGCAACAGCAGATGTGTTGATAACGGTAGCGCCTAACGTGCCTCCATGCGGCATTTGGGCATAAACTTCTAGTAGTTTGTGAGTTGTGCGTTCGCACTGGTCAACTATCACGACTACGATTTTGGCGGTTGCACGAATCGTAGTAAGGGTGAACAGCCAACCAGAAAAAAGAATTCTCCCAAGCATCCAGCCGATATATCGGTCAAAGTCACGCAGTGAGGGGAGATTTAGATTTATCCACTCGACACGACGTAAGCGATTATCTTCCATAAAGTACCCCGTCTTTAAAGCTTTGAAAATCGTTACGGCACTGTGAAAGTGTCGCCTGTAACTCATTGTTTTGACCGTGAAACCATGTGGCAGTGAGAAACACTGCCACTCCCAAAAACATTAGTGTGGAGTCGCCGTCTTTCATTTGTCCTCGATCTGGCTAGAAAGAAAAATCATGCTTACTTCGCTTTCAATTCTCTCGGAGAGTTGATCGAACCCGACTTCAAATCTTTCAGGGGTGCTGTCGTCAATTACAATCGGCGTAATCCCAAGAGCTTCCCAAAAGGTTGGATCTAGTGGATTTTCTTTTGGTTTCATTGAGACCTCCTACTAGATTGGAGATAGGGCAAGACTTGCTTCACGACTTCTTGGTCTTCGGGTGTGCGTCCCAAGTCGGGTTTCCCTGCATCGTCGCTGGCGATGATGACGGCAGCTTTATAGGTCAAATTTTCGGGTACACCGCTTTCTTCGCAGGCTCTTAAGGTTGCACCGTAAAGGTTTGGGTTAAAAGGCTTACTCATTGTTATCCCCTTTACGGACTGCATCCAGGATAATTGTTCGTTGCTCGGAAGTAAGATTGGCGTTACCGTTGCAAGGCACGGATTCTAGTTCTAAATGAGTCCCCAGGCGGTAAAGGGCATCGTTTTCAGCTTCTTTAGATGTGGCTGACTCGTAGAATTTGATTTGTCTCTCGACGTACTTATCTGGCATGATTTGATTAGCTCTATTATTGGAGTAAAAACAAGCCTGGTTTGGCTCGTTTGGTTTTCACATTTTGAAAAGGCGATCGCGTCCAAATCATTCTGCGCGATCGCTTTTTCATGGATGCTGACTTTAAAATGCTGGTCTTTCATAGTGGTTTGAGAAGGAAACTCGGTAGCAACGTCCGCCGCCAACCATCAAAACTTCGCGGTCTGATAATCGGACAGCTTTCGAGCGGCTGACTTTCATCAAGGGAAAGGAGCCATCTGGGGAAAGACTGAAAATTTCGTAGTTTTTTAAAAAGCTCCATTCGACTGGGGTCTTGTCTGACAGTCCGTTATAAATGATTGCTGTCATGTCACTAGCACTTGATGCACCAGGTAATGAGGGCAAATGACGGCGCTGTTTGTTGTCTTTAGTGGCTTTATTAAGCGGTTGTGACTGGGTTCTAGTGCCGTTATTGTTGGTGTCGACTGCTTCCATAGTTGGGTTTTAGTAATCGGGTAGGACAGGTTTAAGGGTGGTAAAATTTGCCATTTGAAAAGGTAGCGCAAGCTGAAGCATCGATATAGCAGGCTTTTCAGCTTCAGTAACTAAGGTGTTAACTACTTGCTGCATCAGCTTTAAGCGCTCATAATCGTTCAAATCTTCGCAGTGCGCGATCGCTTCAAACGGCAGCTCGTAAAATAGTTCATCGTTCGCTATGTACCGAAGACTTTCTTCTGGCATCATCAATGCTCGTGAGAGCAATTCGACTAGAGAAAGCAAGTGTTGATCGTTAAGGCTGTCTATTAGTTCAGAGTTGTTCATTCCTCGTTTTGGGTTGGGGTTGTTCGGGCGCAGATTTTATGTGACTTATCTCTGACTTATCTCTGACTTACCTCTTTTTATGTGACGCTCATGTGACTGGTTGCACTCTCACTTTCAACTGCTGGCAGGTCTTTTACTTGCACTACTTGGCTAGCAGGCTGCCGTCTCTGCTTGGTTGCGGTTGAGGAGTAATTTAGTTTTGTCTTTACGAATCTAATGTTAGTATAATGCAAAGACATAACCTGTCAACAGTTTTGTATATACAAAAAAATTCTGCAAAGATAAAATGGGGCTATAGTTCAGTGAAAATAAAGAATGGCACGACCCAAGACGCTAGCGGACGACGCAAAAACAGTAAACGTAAGAATGAGCCAGTACGACTGGGAGAATATGGACAAGATAGCCCAACTGAGGGGACTGAGCAGATCGGAAATGCTGCGCTTGATAGCACAGGAAAAGATACCGCTTGGTCAGATAACCAAAGAAAAGTTAATCCTGGGAAAATCCTTGAGCGCCTCGAACTGATAGAAAAAACTTTTTTATCCTATGTACAGGGACATCAGCACCGTCTTGAAATGCGCCTAGACGAAAGCAAGACTATAGAAACTGTTTTCAAAGGTGAAGTCGCGGCGCTCAAACAAGAAATTTATCATTTAACTTCGGACATTCCCGAAGACCATACAGAATAAAGCCGTCCCGCCTCATGAGGCAGGGACGGCTTTTTGATGGGTGCGACGCCGTGTTTTGTGCGATCGCGTCCAATGTCCAATGTCCAATGACCAATGACCAATAACTAAAAAGCCACCCACGACTTAGCAGAACTGGGTGACTTTTGAAGCTATCTAAAAT
>NZ_KK073768.1:5291601-5395923 GCF_000582685.1 [Scytonema hofmanni] UTEX 2349 | reverse complement strand
CTGAGGGTTATAGGCTTGTCCCCAGTGCGATCGGGAAACATATAAATCGATTCGCTGTCCGGGTTGTAAGCGCTTAACACCTCACTAAGCGTTTGATGTGTGGGGACTTGGCGCGTTTCATGCGTCCCGTCTGGGGATGCTTTGCGAGTTTCAGCAGCAAAGTTGATGTAAGCCTTTGGCTTTCCCTCAAAATAGCAATCACTTATTTTTAATTGCACCAGCGCCCCCCATCTTTCGCCGGTGTACCAAGCTAGGTCTAAAAGTAATTTATATTTTTGACTTTTGATATGACTACGAACTTTTGAATATTCTAAGTTCGACAAAATATATCCTTGTCCCTGCCGATTATTTTTAGCCATTCTTTTTAATGAAAGCGAGTTCCGGTTTTACCCCTCACACTGATAAAACCGGAACAATCGTGTAAATTGCTGTCAGTGAAAGCAGGCTCTAATCTAATCCCAGCAATTGTTGTAGCGCATCCGTAAATGTTCTGGTTTTACATATAACCGGAATATTGGCATTGTTTTAATTGCTGATTACAACTGATTTATTCACTTCAAGAAAATCAGTTTTATGGCGGAACCAACTTTAGTTCAAGTTTTTGGCGCCGGTGCTACTCAGACAGCAACCACAATCACAATTGCTAAAGCCGATTTACCAGGATTAACCGCATCAGCCACAAATAGAGCTGAAGCTTTGATTGCTGGAATTCTTCTAAAAGCTAAGGCAGCATTACTCAAAACAACCTTTGACGCAGAACTAGATCAAAGCGTTTACATTGAATCGGGCTATCCTACCTTCACTTTTCGCGGGGATAACAACGATTCCTATAGGGTAGATCAGCTAACTGTAAACTTTGCCAAAATAGACACTTCAGCAGTAATTGACCCTGACGACTACTAAAAATGGAATCGCTTTCTATTACTCAAATATTTGGGGCGGGGGCATTTCAAAATGAAAATAATTTAGTTATTCAAAAATCTTCATTACTGAAATTAACCCCAAAACTCAATAACACCGCTGAAAGTTTACTTATTGCCATACTGATTACTGCATCTCGCAACTTTCAAGGAACTGTCACAGATGAACTTAACCGGACAATTACAAATCAAAGTAATCAGTCTATCTTCTTTGATAACTCTGAAGCCTTTGAACTTATAAAGATGATTGAATGGAAACCTTTTAGAATTACGAGAAATAATATCCCCTACATCTGTCACCAAATCATTATTAAGAGCTATGCTCAAAATTAACGAATTTCCAGAATTAGCAACACTTGCAGATAATGACCTTTTACTAATTTGGGATACCAGTGCAAATATAACTGCTAAAGTGCAACTATCCACTTTAAAGGCTTTTTTAGGTACTACTGGAGGTACTACTGGAAATACTCCTACAACTACTAAAGAATTAACTTACGCTAGTAATGGCGACACTAACGGACTAGCTTATTTTATTGGAACCCAAGAGGGTACTGTAGCTTGGCAGAACCCCCACAACAACGGTTTAAGCATGTCTGCAAGCGATATTGCAGCAGGCACTATAGATTCTTTGGTTGATAGGCAACCCTCAGAATTTTACACATCAAGTATTGATAATAGCTGGGTTGAATTAATAATTTCTAGCGGTTCTTTGAAGTGCAACTACTATTCAATAAGAAATAGAAGTAATGTAGATCACTACTTAAGAAACTGGAAGTTCCAGGGTAGTAATGATGGTTCAGTTTGGGCTGATTTAGACGTTCGTACCAACAATATAACTTTAAGTAGTCCTTCTCAATGGTTATCTTTCCCCATAACTACAACTAATTTTTATACGCAATTCCGGCTACTGCAAAATGGCTTAAATAGTGCTGGTTACGCTTATCTCTGTTTAGGTGAGATTGAATTATACGGAACTTACACTTATTAATATGGCTTTTGAATGTAGCGGAACTGCTTATTGTCAAAATTCAGATAGTGCTGTGGTATCTATTAAGTTTCAAGGTAGTGAGCTAGAAACTTTGCGTTACGATAACGCTCCAATTTGTATTGTAATTGATGATTCTACAACACAAAATAAATGTTATAGATTCGCTGGTAAAGATATATATAATATTAACTTTTTTGAAATATTTTTATGTGGAACCAATCCCGGTTATGTCGCCGCTGCTGGTGGTGTTACACCTGCTTTTAATGGTGTTGCTGTTTTTGGAGGTGGCGAATATCGCTACTTATCTAGCACGGCATCCATTACACAAGTTACTGGTGAAATTAACCGTAACCCTAGCACTCCTTACTCAGCGGGTGATTGTGCTGGATGTTTGATTAGTGCCGAAACCGTCAAGGTAACGATAACTGATAAAAACAATAATAAATTGTATGAAAAATCAGGAGTATCACCACAAATTAAAGTTGCGTGTGATGGTTGCGCTCCAGGCGAAATAAAGTGCGCTTGTGAGGCTTACCCCGGTTATTGTTGTATTCCTTGTTCTGAAATTATCAGCGGAATTAAAAGCGTTAGAGCCACAGTTAGGAGTTTGAGCAATGGCTGATTGTTGTGCTGAAATTAGAGCGGAATTGGCTGGATTAAAGGCAGAAGTTGCACGTTTAAATCGCAGCAATAATAATGTTGATGAGTATGCTAGACAACTAGCCAAAGAAGCATTAAAAACTGCTTATCAAGCTGATTCTAGGGCGTATGAAGCTTTAGCAGGAGTTGAAAATGTTCGCGCTGAATTAAAGGAATTAAAAGCCATCCTTGTGGGGTTGGCTGCAATTGCAGCACTGGCAGCGGCGGCAATGGCAGCAGCTACAACAGCAGCAGCATCAGCGGCTACAGCAGTTTCTACCGCATCAAATGCGTTAAGCAAAATAGCGGGAGTTTTGGAGAAAGTTGATAAAGTATTGAGTGCAATTGACGCGCTTTTGTATCTTAAGCAATTAGTTGCAGAAATTCAATCTGGGCAATTATCTTTAGAAACTACTGTTAACGGGTTGCAAATGGCGGTAGGTGCATTGCGTGGGAAAATTGGCGAGGCGGGAAGACCGGGAAGGGATGGACAACCCGGAAGACCCGGACAGAATGGACAACCAGGAAGACGTGGCTTCGACGGACAACCAGGAAGACCCGGACGCGACGGAGGGCAAGGACAAAGGGGTTTACCCGGAGGGCAAGGACAACGCGGTTTACCCGGAGGGCAAGGACAGCGCGGTTTACCCGGAGGGCAAGGACAGCGCGGTTTACCCGGAGGACAAGGACAACGGGGTTTACCTGGAGGGCAAGGACAAAGGGGTTTACCCGGAGGGCAAGGACAGCGCGGTTTACCAGGTGGGACAGGTCAGACTGGTAGAAGCGGTACTGATGGTAGAAATGGCGTTAACGGTCGCGATGGCACTGTTGGCAGAAACGGTACTGATGGCAGAAGTGGCGTTAATGGTCGCGATGGCACTGTTGGCAGAAGCGGTACTGATGGCAGAAATGGCGTTAATGGTCGCGATGGCACTGTTGGTAGAAACGGCACTGATGGCAGAAACGGCGTTAACGGTCGCGATGGCACTGTTGGTAGAAACGGCACTGATGGCAGAAATGGCGTTAACGGTCGCGATGGCACTGTTGGTAGAAACGGCACTGATGGCAGGAATGGCGTTAATGGTCGCGATGGTGAATATAAAACCATTGAAGTTACGAAAGTTGAAACCATCATGCGAGAGGTTCAAGTTGCCGGTCCCGCGCCGATCGTCATTCATGGAAAAAATGGCACGGACGGTCGCAACGGTGTTGACGGTCGCAACGGTGTTGATGCGGTTTTAAAACCTTACCCAATTCCTAGAAACGGCACAGACGGGCGTAATGGCACAGACGGGCGTATCGGGCTAGCAGGTCGTGACGGACTTCGCGGTTTACCGGGAACTAACGGGCGTAACGGTACCGACGGACGGACTGGGTTAAACGGGCGCAACGGCACCGACGGACGGACTGGGTTAAACGGGCGTAACGGCACCGACGGACGGACTGGGTTAAACGGGCGTAACGGGGTTGATGGACGGACTGGGTTAAACGGGCGCAACGGCACCGACGGACGGACTGGGTTAAACGGGCGTAACGGGGTTGATGGACGGACTGGGTTAAACGGACGTAACGGCACCGACGGTCGAACTGGGTTAAACGGGCGTAACGGGGTTGATGGACGGACTGGGTTAAACGGGCGCAACGGCACCGACGGTCGAACTGGGTTAAACGGGCGTAACGGTACCGACGGTCGAACTGGGTTAAACGGGCGTAACGGCACCGACGGTCGAACTGGCGTTGACGGTCGCAACGGCGTTGATGGGAAAGAAGGAAAACAAGGTAAAGAAGGGGAGGACGCTGATGTGAAGTTTATATCAATTAAGGTTCCTGTTTGCCAATGCTCTCTAAATGCTAAGGGAGAATGGGAATCCAAAAAAGCATATGAAAATGTTAAAGCTATATCTAATAAAGCGGGTACAGCTAACAATTCTTTAACAATTATTGGGGAATATGAAGAACTTTATAAAGCAAATGCCGAACTGTGTTTAGCCAAAAACAAAGAAATGGAAGCTTATGTTTCTGTCCCTGACTATTGGCAAACCCGCAGCTTTCAAAAACCTCAACTGGCTATTCAATATGCTGAAAACTTGGGTAATGGAAAGATTGGGCGCAGTCGATGGACTTTAATAATCCCACACTATAGGTATGGGGAAACTCACAAGCCAAGCTTTCCAAGTTATCAAAAAGGCAGTTGTAGGGGTGTTCAAGTGCTAAATGATAATTCTAAAATTATTATTTGGTGTAAAACAGATACTGAGTGTTTACGGGTTTTAAATGCATTAAAACAATATGTTAACCCTGATTTTTTGAAAAATATTGAGCCGCCACAAACAACTAAAACAAATGGCTTTCTTAAAGAAGTCTCAGTAACGCCGGTACTGTGTCAGTTTTTCCCACTAGGTCAAAAAGATACTGTACCAAATTGGAGTAAAAAGCTAAGAGATAAGAAATGAGAATAGTAGAGCTTGATGCAGTTTTCGTTGTCAATGGTAGGTTGGCTATTAAATTAATTACCTTTGCAAGACTTCTCCATTATTCAAATGATTATTTGTTGCAGATGATTAAAAAACTGCTTAAAAAAGGAATTAGGATAGGTTTTAAATGGAAACGAAACTGGTATATATTCCTGCCAAGCACTTCTATTAAAAAAATCGTTCAAAATAAGAATGGCGGTGGTAGTAGCGGCAGTGGCAACGGTGATAATGATTCTGCCACAACTCCATCAGGCGACAGTATTGAGACTGATTGGGATACAGCTATTGAGGAGCTCCCACCTGCTATTGTTGATAGCTTAGAGCGGACAAATTTTAACGTCGTAACGGTAAACAACAGGCTTGTTATTCCTATCTCATCAACGCAACAACTCTCTTCGACATTAATCCCAAAGAGAGGACTTGAATTTATTCCCCCTAATCTGGGAAGTTTTCCGGCTACAACAGATTACAGATACGGATACTACATTTTTTACACCGAGGACAGTATGAGTAGCTTTGATCCAGGAACTTCCGGGACGCTTAAATCCACCCAAATTCCCGCAGCTTTTTTTGAAGTATGTCGCGCTCTAGATGCAGCCGAAAACTTAAGGAATGGATCTAACCCAGGTTTACCACCGCGCCGAAATTTGTCTACTACAGTCAGCTTTGACACTGGAACTATTTCTGTAGCTGCTACTATCCCTGTAACTGTTAGTATCGAAACCGACGGTGCGATTCAAATAGTCGCCAGCGATTATTTAGGATCTACTTATTCAGCTTTTTTAAATGGCGGGGGTGATTTACTATCTAATACCCTTCCTGAAGCATTGCTAGAAATAAGCAGTATCTTGGCGGCTGCGGAAAAAACTGTAGTTCCAACTGAAAATCAACCGAACAACGTTCAAATTCAATTTGATAACGAAACCGGTTCTGCAACAATTTCAGCTAACTTGCCTTTTAGTACGATGGCAGCTACTAGCGGGGACGTGAGTATTCACGCGATCGATTATCTCTAATTTTTAAATTCTACAAAAGCAGGAGGTAATTGATTACTATGGCAAAAAAAGGACAAAAGCTCGGTCCACGAGCAACTGTAGTTTTTGGAACAATAAAAACCGTTAATCCAGCTAACAAAAGCGGAACTGGTCGTAGTGTCCAATACTCCTATATGCGTAAAAGCACGGCAGAGTTTTTTGGACTAAAACCAGCGCCGGATGCTAAAGGAGTAAAAGGCAAAAACGGGAGACAAGTATCAGTAAAAGGCTCGAAAGGGTCTGGAAGTATTAAGATTCCGGTTGGTTCTGGCACTGGTGCAACTCCTGCCGCAAAAGCGGGTAAGGGAAAAATTGTTTACAAATCAATTCCTGTTCCATCCGGAGCTAATATTGATTCCATTAAAAAGTTTATTGGAACTTTTACCAAAAACAAGCCAGACTCTTTTGTTACGAAAGACGGGCAAACATGGCCAGTAGGTACTAAGACTAAGTGATTCAAACACAATTAGTTTTTCGACATGAGTACAGATTTGATTTAAAAAAAATTGAATCTGTAATCATTCCTTACTTGTTCAATAACGATACCAGCTTAATTATCAGCGTTGATGCCAAAAACCCGAAAAACTACAAAAGCGCGGGAAGAATCGACCAGTCATTGATTGATTATCCTGGTAAGTTAATCGCTAGCTCCCATGTTGTTAGGTTTGGCAATCAAGAACTTGAATTTCCTCAAAAAGGAAAATTCCAACTTGTTTTTTATCCTAATTATTATTTGGGTAAAACGACAATTAAGGTATCAAAATTAATTTTACCGCAAAACGTGACTACAAGTTTTGAACAAACTACACTTGATACTTTAAATAGAGTTGAAGCAAAACTTGATAATTTAGATAATTTTGAAATAACTGAAGATGCCGATACTTGACGATCAGGACAATCCTGCTAGTAGTAATACTAAGCTTACTTTGGCAGAGGTTTTAAATAGTTTCGCTTTTTTATTAAAAAATATTACTGGGAAAGACTCTTGGAAAATTCCACCGGGTGTTTCCCTTGCTGATCTGGCTCAAAATCAAGGATTGCCTGGAGAAACCGGACCGCAAGGCATCCAGGGCGAGAAAGGGGAGAAGGGAGATCCAGGAGAACCGGCGCCGCTGGATCATCAACACGCGATCGCCGACGTTTCGGGACTGCAAACAGCGCTTGATAGCAAGTCTTTTAAGGAAATTATTACGAGTGCATCTGCGCCAAACAATCCCACACAGGGATTAATTTGGAATGAGCTAGATAGTAGCAATAATTTAATTGAAACTTGGGCGTATAGCGGTACTAGCTGGGTAAGCGCTTTAAAGAATTTATCTGTAGGGGTTCACATTTTGAGTGGAGGCACTCAAAATGTTAGAACCAACTTTTGTTTTAATCAAAACTACAACATTTTTATCAAAAAATGGACAGTTAATTTAATATCTCTAGTTGCGCTTAGTAATACAAATTATCTTGCTTGTTATCTCCTAAAGAATCTAACCACTAGTCTAAATCAGCTTACGATTAATCCTCTGGCAGCCAATACTCCCTACAGTAATACCGTTGACATTAATCAACTTTTTACCTTTGCAAGTCCTAATTTCAACCTTTTTGAATTTCGGGTTTTTGTTGCTGCGTCTCCGGTGAGCTTTTTTGCGGCGAGTAATATTTCTTATAATTTGATTAGAAAATGAAAATCGATATTAACAATGCGCTCACGATTATCTTGGGATTAATCGCTGTTATTGGGGCAATTTATCGGCTGGCTCAAATAGAAGCCCAAATCAATGCGAGAATTACCAATGTACAATCTGTTTTGCTGGATGCAATTGATTCTCTTAAAGACAACCTTGCAGAGAGGTTGTATATAAACGAGAAAAAGCTAGAAGTACATTTAACGGAGTATACAGAAAAGAAATTATTTTCTGAATACAGGCACAATGCAACTGATAAGCAACTTGAACACAAATTCAATCGACTTCGCGGACTTATTAAGCAGCTTGCAGGCTTTTTAAATAAGGAATCTGGGTTTATCTTGCGCGATGATGAATACTAAGATGTTGCCAAAAATTAGTGTTCGGTCTGTAGTTGTAATTATTTTGGTAATTGGGGCGTTTGTGCTGGCGATCGCAGACCATAACTTTCGCCCTACCTTTGGGGACTTAGCGAAAGTCGGTGTCGGTGGGTACTTGGGTCAGATGCTGCCAGAGGCTAAACGAACTGGGGATTCATTGTAGCGATGTGAATCTATAATTTTAGTTTGACTTTTTAAGTATTCCTTTGACTTAGTGTATCGAAAACTTATTTGAAACACACGCATGTAACCTAAACCAAGTCACAATTAACATATAGACTACTAAAATCTAAACAATAATTTTACAGAACACTCAACAATCAGCAGTCAAATAAAAACTCAATCATCACACTACTAGTTGTCTCACCTACCTCATCTTTCCTCGCTCGTAAATCCTCAGAATTTCCTACGTTTGGCTTTTTCTTTAAGCGATCGCCTGCGGACAAGTTAGGAAATTCCACAATCCCTAGTTAAGGCAGATGCCAGAAGCGCAAGTGCGGCTCCCGATGAGAATACAATCGCGGATGATAAAAAACTCCACCCACAATTCGATTGAGTTTTTGGGCATGGGGAAGAAGTTACACTTGAATCTAATTCTTTAGTTTCAGCTTATTTAATACTTTGGTCATAAACTTCTTCCAAGAAATCAAAGAAGAATATATAGCATTCTTGAGTAATACTTTTGGCTAAATTGTATTCCTCTAGTGTTAAGTTTTGGCTTAAAAATTGTTCTTCATTATCACCTTCAAGATGTAATCCTCCTGGTTCATATCCTAAATGAATTGAACCAAAATATTTACTTTCATGTCCATCTATTCTACATTTGTGTGAAATTGAAAAAAAGGCATTACCTAATTCTTCTATGGTACGAATTAGACAGTATCTTATTCGTGGATCTGAAGCTATTTGCGTTACTTTTGCAATTCCAAACCCAACCATACGGCTATTCTTAATATTATCATTCCACAAAAAAGTTAAATAATCAGAAAAACTAAAATTATTAAATTTTGCTTGAAATAATTGCGTATCATCATTAAATAAAATATTATGGGATTCATCTTCTTCCATGTGTTTATTAAGTTTTTTCTTTAGTCCTAGTTCATCTTTTTCAAGTTCTGTATCATTGTAAGGCAATATATACTTGTTTAAGTCGGAAAATGAGTTGACAAAATAAGCAAAATAAGGAGCAAAGTCTAATTTTCTGATATTAGAAATAGTTTCATCCTGCATATATTTAAGCAGTTTAGTTTGTTCTAATTGTTTTTTTAAAGAAAAAATATAAGGAATTACATCAGCTACTTGATACAAATCTTTTTGTTCTTTGATTGGTTGATTCTCTCCATCAAAACCGCCAACAACAACCTCAATGTCTTTTGTCGTCATTTCAATCATCACTGCGGCATTCCCATCCACCGCTGCTGATGATTTAGAGTCTAGTTCGGGTGTAGAAAAGACATGAGATTGCCTCAGGTTGTTGGATAGAGCGAAACTATTATTTTTCAGTTTTTTGGCTTTCATTTTGAACCTCTTTTTATTTTCCGGAGTAGTGGCGGGCTTTGGCTGTATTACAAGCTTTGGTATTTAAGCAAGTCAAAAATGAGAGGAAAGTGTGATTAATCGGTCTGCTGATCATAATAACTCACAACCTTTGCTTAATTAACTCTTGGTGAAAAGCGGCGACTTTGTGATTAAAAGCCTGTAAAGCAAAGCGATCGCCATTGTGCGATCGCCACTTCTCCAACTGCGACTCTGCGCCACAACCACGCAGATATGTTGTGCGATCGCTCTATAATGCCTGTTCTCAAATCCTGTCGGCATTATTGGATCTTGGGGCTAGATGGATTAAATCTTACCCTACCTGCTAAAACACTCATGCGCCCCCGATATATCAGGAGCGCATGAGTGTTGTTTATTTAAGTTAAGCTTGTCAAACCAGTATTAACCGTTGATAGCAGGTGCAGTCATTGCTACAGGAGCGAAGTCAGCAGCAGCCAAATCTAGAGGGAAGTTGTGAGCGTTGCGCTCGTGCATTACTTCCATACCCAAGTTAGCGCGGTTGATTACGTCAGCCCATGTGTTGATAACGCGACCGCTTGAATCAATTACTGATTGGTTGAAGTTGAAACCGTTCAGGTTGAAAGCCATTGTGCTTACACCCAAGCTGGTGAACCAGATGCCAACTACTGGCCATGCTGCCAAGAAGAAGTGCAAAGAGCGGCTGTTGTTGAATGAAGCGTATTGGAAGATTAAGCGACCGAAATAACCGTGTGCTGCAACAATGTTGTAGGTTTCTTCTTCTTGACCGAATTTGTAACCGTAGTTTTGTGATTCGGTTTCGGTTGTTTCACGAACCAAGGAAGAGGTTACTAGGCTTCCGTGCATTGCAGAGAATAGGCTACCACCGAATACACCAGCTACACCTAATTGGTGGAAGGGGTGCATCAAGATGTTGTGTTCTGCTTGGAACACAATCATGAAGTTGAAGGTTCCAGAGATACCCAAAGGCATACCGTCAGAGAATGAACCTTGTCCGATTGGGTAGATTAAGAATACTGCGGTTGCTGCTGCTACTGGAGCAGAGAATGCTAGGCAAATCCAAGGACGCATACCTAAACGGTAAGAAAGTTCCCATTCACGACCGAGGTAGCAGAATACGCCGATTAGAAAATGGAATACTACCAATTGGTAGGGACCACCGTTGTACAACCACTCATCTAAGGAAGCTGCTTCCCAAATTGGGTAGAAGTGCAAGCCAATTGCGTTAGAAGAAGGAACAACTGCACCAGAGATAATGTTGTTTCCGTAAATCAAGGAACCAGCTACGGGTTCGCGGATACCATCGATGTCTACTGGAGGTGCTGCGATGAACGCAATGATGAAGCAGGTGGTTGCAGCTAGCAAGGTGGGGATCATCAATACACCGAACCAACCGATGTATAGACGGTTTTCTGTGCTGGTGATCCAGGTACAGAAGCGCTCCCAAACGTTGGCGCTTTGGCGCTGTTGTAAGGTTGTGGTCATGAGTTTATGATTGCGGTTAAAACAAAGATGTATGTATCAGTCGGTGTTTAGTCGGCTGTATTCATATATTAAGACACTTTACAAATTGTTACAAGCTTTTTAACTTCAGTAATTCTTACCTAAGCAATTAGCTTTACTTATCAGTGGGGGTTTATTGACATCCTCCCCGGCTTGAACAGGGTGTGGGGGGTGGCTGAGTGGGGTGTAGGGCGTAGAAGAAGGGGTGTGGGGTGTGGGGTGTGGGGAAAGAAATATAGAGTTACTTGAACTTTCTCCGTATTTTATTTCCACACCCTACCCCCAACACCCTACACCCTTCTTCTGGGGATTTGGACCCCACAAGAGCCGTAGACACCGCACTTTTTCGGTGGGGTCTTGAACCCAATTGCACTCATAATGTGGGGTGTTCCCAATCTTCACTTACATTCCCCACACCCCACACCCAGGAGCGAAGCGACGATAAATGCACGGGGATTCCTAAGACTCACGACTTAGGTTTCTGTTTCTTTCCCCTAAGGGTTTTACGCTCTTTATTCCCTTTAACCTTCAGGTCATCAGGTCTTATGTTCGCTCCACAGACTGACACGGCAAGCCCCGCCGCCAAAATATTCTTACTGGCGTTGATATCGCGATCGTGTTCCGAAGAAGTTTAAAGCCCTGGTGATGCAAACGCCGGTCGTTATGAAAGCCTGATATCAACGATATTGGATGCGATCGCTAAAAAAATTTCTTCCCAAGATTCTTCATTCGATTACGAATAGGAACATTTATTTTCTAGTCATAAAAATCTGGAATTATCCCCGCTTAATTCTCTTAAAGAGATGCAATATTTTTTGTTGTTTTAAACAGGAAGTATCTAAACATGCTTATTCTACCGTACAGCAAAGCTATGTTTGCGGTCAGGCGATCGCTTTTCAGAAAGTAGTGATGTAGCGCTAACGCACGCTACCAATACTTAGATTTTTTCACAAATCAAATATGATTCCTATATATTTTTCGGGCAATATGAAAACCTGAAAGATATGAAACCTCAATACTCTCACCACATTTTTTCTCTAACGCTTCTCTTAAACCCGCAAACAAAGAATCCCGCTTCTGTAGTTCTAATGCGATGTACGGTGAATAAGTAGTTAAAAGCATCAAATAATCATCAATGGTATAAGTAGCTTCACACCACAACTCTTGAGTGACTAAATTCTGGAATCTACCTGAGTTAATAGCAAAATTTCCAAAGCTTCTAAAATTCTTTTCCTGAGTTTCTCTGGTTTCATATTGCCCTAAAGATGGAGCATGTATCTGATAAACTTGATGCAAAACTTGGTAAACTTCGTAATCAGGTTGAATTTGCATATTCAACATCAAAACCAGAGAACCGTTGTCTTTTAATGCATCAGCAGCTTTCGGATAGCCAATCTCTGCGGGAATCCAATGAAAAGCACTCGCTGAAAGTACCGCATTAAATTTCCCAGGCTCCAACTCCCACTCTTCAAATGTGGTATTCTTAAATTCTACCTTTGGATATTGAGCACAGTTTTGTCGTGCTAACTCGCAAGCTGCTAAACTTGGCTCAACACAAATCATTGAAAAACCCAATTTAGCAAACGAACTTGTTGCAGTTCCCGGACCACATCCCACCTCAAGAATAATTGCGTCTTGATCAAGTTCAGCTAATTCTACAACAGGAGAAACAAGCTGCATCGGATAGCGTGGTCTTGCCCGGTTGTAAGCATCTGCTACCTCACTGTAACAACTTCTTCTTTCTTCGAGAGTGTAAGTATTTCCGTTAGTATACCAAGTTATTTTTTCTTCGGATTCCATAGTAGCGCTCAATTGAACAGCCTAATTATCAGAGCAGTGCATTCTTATACAATTGTATGGGTGATTGGTAATCGCAATATTACCAATCACCCATAATATCATGTCCGTTTTATTAAAATAAAAATATCGCAACCGTCGTAGAGACGTTCCGTCGGAACGTCTTTACAATATGCGTGATTTGTCGGGCATGATAATATATTTGTTAAATCACCGTTTCTAGATACTGAACTAATTGCGGTGCGCTCATTGCACCCTCAATACGATCAACAGGCTTACCCTTTTTAAATAGTACTAACGTCGGTAGAGCGGAAATTTCATATGCAGTCGCTAACTCCGGGTATTTTTCTGTATCAATTTTAACGACTTTCATCTTTCCGGTGAGTTGAGCATTGACTTGCTCTAAAATCGGCACCATCATTTGACATGGACCGCACCAGTCAGCATAAAAATCTACCAACACCGGTAAATCAGAACCTGACAGCATCTCCTCAAAGCTATTGAATTCCTTTTTCGTTGACATATAACACACCAGTTTTTACTATTTGATTTTAATGGTAGTTCTTGTCCATTGAAATCGGTGTAACAACTTTTTGCTTTTATTGGTGCAAAAAGATATCATCTCCGAAGCGCTACATGTTTGGTAATGCATTACATGCTGTCTTAACATTGCCAGAAGTAAGACAGCATCAGGATTATGAACCAAAGCATTAGACTTATTACAAAAGTTATAACTTTAGGTTGTTTCTCTGCATCAGCCAAAAAATACATAATTATTTACAGTTGCTTTTCAAATGGAACATAATTGCAGATGAAACTCCACTCCAAAGAGGAGTATTTATATCAGCTTTTGTTAAACCTTCGGCTGTCCAAGAATTACAATTTCTCAATATCGAGTAACTGCCTTTTGCTGCATAAAATCCAGCATTATCAGTGTGACCATTACCTAAACGAATTTGTCTGCCATTGGCATCAAGTTGAAAACTAGATTCAATAAAATTTATTAACTGCAAGTAATCGGTTTGATTAATTTTAATACATTTTACTTCTAAATAATTGGGTATTGTTTGGTAGCCTTTAACGTACAACACAGAAGGAGTGGGAAGAAATAGCGCTTTGAAGGTAGTAGAAAGTTTGAGATTTGCCAAAGAAGGAGTTGACATATAAAAATCGCGATCGCCCCAACCAAAGCTCAAATAATTATAATTTGTAGCATTATCTATACCAATCTCATCTATAGATAAATATTTATGCCAATCAAAAACTTTATTTTCAGTTGGTACTATAATATTAGTGTGAATACCAGTATTAGAAACACAAACTTTTATTTCGCAATGATGTTTTGAGTGATTACCCCATTTAGCAGGTATCAAGACAGCGCAACATAGGAAAGCTAAACTAAAAAAGATAGTAGCAAAACAACGGTATAATGAGCGTGGTAAGTTCAGATTTTTCACATATTTCATAACAGCCCCAGCACGGTTAGAGAGAAAAGTTCAACCAGATGAACGGGAAAAGAGGATAATTCTAGATATAAACTATAAATTATTAAACAAATGAATCCCCGCGCACTACTGTTAGTAAATCCTCATGCCCGCCAAGGACAAAATAGTTTGTCGGAAGCAAGGGATTATCTGAAAAAACTCGGCTTTGATTTGCTGGAAAAGTCTACAGAAAATGCCGAGCAAATACCGGAAGTTATCCGACGGCATCAACATGAAGTTGACTTGGCGATCGTTGGTGGTGGAGATGGCACTTTAAACGCGGCAGTCGATGCTTTAGTAACTAGCCAGTTGCCCTTGGGAATCTTGCCTTTGGGAACTGCTAACGACTTAGCAAGAACTTTAGGAATTCCCAACTCTCTAACCAAAGCTTGTGATATTATCGCTCATGGTGAAGTGCGACGCATCGATTTGGGGTGTGTGAACGGCAAGTACTTTTTCAACGTTGCGAGTCTGGGGCTGAGTGTAAAAATTACTCAGCGACTTACCAAAGAAGCCAAGCGTCGATGGGGAGTGTTTGCTTACGCTGCTACCGCATTACAAGTAATTTGGGAATCTCGACCTTTTAGTGCAGAAATTCGTGTCAACGGCGAATCGATAAAGGTGCAAACAGTGCAAATTGCCGTGGGTAACGGTCGTTATTACGGTGGTGGGATGGCGGTAGTTCACGATGCTTCAATCGAAGACCAAAGGCTAGACCTCTACAGTTTAGAGATTAAACATTGGTGGCAAATTATTCTTTTATTGCCCGGTATGCGACTAGGACGACACATTAATTCGCGGAATGTCCGCACCCTTAATGGTCAAGAAATTGAAGTGTATACTCGCAAGCCTCGTCCCATCAATACCGATGGTGAAATCACCACTTACACTCCTGCCCACTTCCGCGTTATCCCTCAAGCATTAGCTGTTTTAATGCCACCAAGCCAACAGTTATGATAATTGGGGATTTGAAGAGGGGGAAAGGGGAAAGGGGAAAAAATTATTACCAATGCCGAATGTCCAATAATCTACTTTTTAATTGAAGCCTTGCGGTAGATGAAAATTTGAGGTTTAATGAAATATCTTGAATTGTAATTGTATTTGTAACTAATCAAATTGTTTTAGTTAAATTTAAATAGGATATTGTGGCAAATCACATCAAATCAAGCCAAATACATTTAAGATTTTCTCAAGATATTAAGTTACTTCTGCAACGGTTAGCGGAACAGCCGTTGACTTTGGGGGATATTTTGGCAGAAACCTCGGAACGGGGTTTTAGTTTAACGATCGCATTATTAGTTTTACCCTTTTTGTTTCCCATGCCACCTGGGTTGACGGGTCCTTTTGCTGGTACTTGTTTGCTATTGTCAGTACAGATGGTTTTAGGTAGGCGATCGCCTTGGCTACCTCAAAAAATCATCAATTACAAATTTCCTCGCGTTTTTGCTCAGACACTTTTGCAAAATCTGCGACGTGTCACTAAAATATTAGAGAAAATTACCCGTCCCAGGTTGGTGAAAATAGCTGATAATCCTTTAACTTGGCGATTAAATGGGCTTTGTATCTCTTGGTTGGCAATATTGTTAATTTTACCTGTTCCCCTTACCAATCCCATCCCCACGGTCGGAATCTTGCTATTAGCAGTTGCCAATATAGAATCTGATGGTTTGCTGATGTGTGTCAGCTATATATTTACTGCTTTGACTAGCTTACTATTTGCATTCATTGTTTATGCAGTGTGGATCGCTCCCAGTTTACTACCTGCGATATTTAGATAATAAAAAAGCCCTCATATCATGTCCGTTTAATTAACATTAACGGTATTTAGACATTTTTTGTGGTCAAAAAAGCCTCAAAGCTATACAGGAATACAGTTCAGTTAAGCCCAAAATACCAGTGTAGAGACGCGTTAGCGAAGCGGGACGAAGTTCAATTTTGCGTCTCTACAGGTCTAAAATCAGTACTAAAAATCCTTAACACCAAGCGTAGTAAGAACATAATTTTTAGGCTAGAGTCCGTTTTAACCCTAGCCTAAAAATTATTAGATACACTCTACTGATAAATGTAAAAACTCAATAAAGTCCGTAGAAGCTTAAGTATCGATATCTTATTCTTCTAAAGACCACCTAATAAACCACCTACTATTGGCAAACCACCTAATAAACCACCTGTTGAACCATTAGCACCACCTATTGAGCCATTTGCGCCACCGATTGAACCATTAGCACCACCGATTGAACCCTCAGCACCTCCTGTAACTACCGCTAAATCAGCGTCATTCACTTCTTGAAACAAATCTGTAGATTGCAATTCAACTTTTTTGGTGTTATTCATGATTATCCTAAGTAACCGTAAAGAAACATTACGCTCTCGCGTACTTGATATAGTTTATACATTTATTTTCAAATAGCAATCAATCCATAGTAAGTTGATAACTATTGAAATTTATGATACGGACTTAAATGCTTCTAAAAGCACAAAAAGGTTAAGTATATTTACTAAAGCCTACGCTTTACCAAGATGCTAGAGGGACTAATCGCGCTGCTAGGTGTGGGAATGCTTATAGGACAAGGTTTTTAGCCAGAATCTACAAATCAGACAGAAATCGAAAAATCAATAATGTGAGTCACATCTGCGGAACATGATATTAAAGCCAATTTCCGACCAAAACATAAGGCACCCAAAAATAAGGAGTTTGATATTTATCTAATAACTCAAGTTGAGCGTGACGCAGAGCTTCCGCTTTAGTTTCGCCTTGTGCTAACTTTTGATAAAATTGATTCATTAATTCGGCACTTGATTGGTCTTCTACCGACCATAAAGTTGCTAAAGTACTGCGGGTGCCTGCTCGCACGGCTATTCCCGCTAACCCTAAAGTAGCTCGCTTGTCACCACTAGCGGTTTGACAAGCACTGAGGACAAGTAATTCAATTGCGCGATCGCTTGGATTCCGAAGTCGCAATAATTTATCAAAATCTTTTACTTTCAATAGCCCTTCCCAAGTGAGAATAAAGGTTTTATCAGCGTTAGAACTAAACTCACCGTGAGTCGCTATGTGAATTACACGAAATGGCGCTTTTTTAATTTTATTTTGGACATTTATTTTTGTAAAAGTGTGATTGAAAAGTTTTTGACTTTTGGGGATCAATGAGTGAACTTTATCTAATTCCAGTTCCACGTTTTTGAGTGGAGCAAATGAGCGACCTTCGATTTGACGTTGTTCGCTAATTCCAGCAATTAAAAGATTTAATTCTCGTCGTTGCAAAGGTTTTGGGTCAATAAGTTGCAAACCAGGAGCTAAAGCGATCGCATACTTTTGGATTAAATATTGTTTCTGTTTCTCGTCATAAAGAACACCCATCGGAATATTTCGCAAAGAACCATCTAGGACAAATACTAAGGTTTTTATTTTCAACTTTGCTAAATCAACTTCCAGCGGTTTAATCAACCAACTATACAGTTCTTGGGAGAGTTTATGAACATCATTAATCCGGTCGGGTTCTCTCAGAGATTTCCCTAATTTATCTAGTTTTAGTTCAACTTCTTTTGCTTCTTTGTAAGTTGTATAGTGGCTAAGTTGACTTTGACTTGGCATCTTGAGAATAATTTCTATACGGTCTTTTAAAATAATTGGATAAATAACAGCTGCTGTTTGATCAATTTTGTCAACTACGTCATCAATTTGTTTTGGCTTCGCTTGTAAACAAGCTTCCCGAAAAAAGTTTTCTAGTTCACTTAATTGCAAAGCTTCAATCACATTCCGCGCTTGCTTTAAGTTATCTTGACTAACTGTAAATTGGGCATTGGGCAATGGGCAATGGGCATTGGGTAATGGGCATTGGGCATCTTGTCCCCCTTGTCTCCCCCTCCCCTTGTCCCCCCCTCCCCTTGTCCCCCCCTCCCCCGCTCCTCCTACGGGTTGCAAGAGTAAATCAACTAATTGCCGATACACAGGTTCTACATTATCTCGAAAGCTAAATTGCACATCTGTGTTTAGGGAAATCAAATCATTGCGTAAAAATGTTAGGGTATCTACAGCTTGAGTATAGAAGGCGATCGCCCCGCTGATATCGCCTTTAATTTTGAGTATCTGTCCTAATTGCCATTGCCAAAGATAAGCAATATCCTGAGCTTTAATTGCCTGAGCTTGTATCAAAGCTTGCTGGGTCAACTTTTCGGCGTTAGGTATATCTTGGGTTTTCAGATACAATCCACCAAGGGCACCCAGACCGTAAGCTTCAGAACGCTTATCGTCAATGCTTCTAGCTTGTTGAATGGCTGTTGCCAAACTTTGAGCAATTTCTTTCCACGATGGAATATCTGCATTGATAGTTTGTTTTAAGTATACCAAACTCTGAGCCAAGTTAATTTGGGCAGAAATTGCCGTCTTGCTTGGTGGTATTTTCGTCAGCTTTAACTGTATCTCAGACGATAATTGTTGTGCTTGCGACCATTTTTGTAGTTCCAACAACATACTCAGTCGATTTAGTTGTGCTTGAATTTGCCCAAGTGGTGAAGTAGATGTGTTAGCAGCTTCTAAATAATATTGCGCTGCTTGTTGGTAAAATTTGATAGCTCCTGGGTCTTTAGTGAAAACAGATGTGCTTACATAGTAAAGGGGCGTATACTCTTCAATAGTTGTGGTATCTTGGTGCGATTCTCTGTTACCGAAAGCTGCGTAAATGTTACCTAAACTGAGCAAAGCAGCGCTTATTTCTGGAGGAGATTGTAATTTTTCGGCTATGTTTCGACTTTCGAGCAAAACTTTTAAGGATAGTTTTAAATCACCAATTAATTGCACCACATCACCCAGGCTACGTAAAGCGGTAGCTTTAACTAATGAGTCTGGTTGCTTTTCTAGACGGTGGTACATCTGCTCTAATGTCGTGTAAGACAGTACGTATTGCCCTAAAGCTTGTTGGGCAATGCTTTGGTTAATTAGACTGCGAGTTTTGCCAACTTCATCACCTGTTTTTGCATAGATATTTTCAGCTTGTTTCCATGTGTTTAAAGCAAGTTCTGGTTTACCTAGTTCTAATTGCAGATTTCCCTGAACTTCTAATGTTTGCGCGAAAACTGATGCTGAATTTGGGGTATTTTGTGAGGTTGTTAAGATTTGCAGGCTTTGAGCGATCGCCATTTCTGCTTTTTCCCATTGTCCAAGTTGCTTAAAGGCTAAGGAGAGATTACTTAAAGCGATCGCTTCTCCTAGTTTATCTCCTTGAGTTCGCAAAGCGTCTGCTGCTTGTTGCAAAATCATCACCGCTGTTGATAACTCTCCACCATTATAGAGTTTTCGACCTTGTTCAATCAATACTTGACCATTTGCCGGTTGCGCTTGAGAAAACACTGGTGATGAAATTATCCCCGAAGCGATAAATAACGCTATTAAAAAGAGGGGAAGGGGGAAAGATTTTTTGTGACGTTTTTTCCTAATTTCTGCAAGAAGTTTATTCTTGATAAAACGTCGTACCTCTACAATAAATCGCCAGCGTTTTCTTGTCATTTCATGTCCGCGCTTATTACATACGTTGTAGAGACGTACCAATGCTACGTCTCTTCGGATTTTTTTATTAATCTCAATTAAACGGACATAATATCATTAACCGTAAAACCCTGGTAAAGACGTTCCGGCGGAACGTCTCTACAATATATGTGATATGATGTCCGGCAAATCAACCATAATCAAAAACTGTAAAACCCTGGTAAAGACGTTCCGGCGGAACGTCTCTACAATAATATATGTGAAACATCGACCTAATCTAAATATCCGTTATCCAGAACCTTTAGAGACGTAGCAGTGCTACGTCTCTACATTTATTTTCACGACTATGTGTGGGAATTAGGCGGATTTTCCTTTCCCCTTTTCCCCTCTTTATAGCAGCTTGTCTGGCGTAATTGGTAAATCGCGGATGCGCTTGCCTGTCGCATGATATACAGCGTTTGCCACAGCTGCCGCTACTCCAGTAATGCCAATTTCCCCGATACCTTTAGCACCGATCGCATTGACGTGGGGGTCTTCTTCTTCGACAAAATAAGCCTCAATTGCCGGAACATCGGCGTTTACAGGGACATGATATTCCCCCAAATTGGAGTTAATAATCCGCCCAAATTTATGATCGGTGACAGTTTCTTCAAATAGTGCCATGCCTAACCCCATAGTAATACCGCCAATCATTTGCGATCGCGCTGTTTTCAAATTCAGTACCCGTCCGGTACCAAAAGCACCAACAAACCGTCTCACACGCACTTCCCCTAAGTCTTGATCGACACGCACCTCGACAAATTGTGCGCCAAAGGAGTGCATTGAGTGCTTCTTATTTTCTTCGTCAAACTGAATATCAAAGTTAGCTTCCACCAAATTGAGATTTTGCCGCTTCAATATATCTGCGTAACTTTCCCTTTTTGCTTTATCGCTTTTGACAAATATCTGTCCATCTTCAAAGGCGATTTCTGTATCGGGGATATTGTAAAGAGGCGATCGCTTATCTGCACGTGCAATATCCAGTACTTTTGCACGTGCAGCTTTTGTGGCACCGGCAACTGCACTACCCACTGACGCAACTGTCCCCGAACCGCCAGAAACGGGCGCTTTCGGGAAATTAGTATCACCGAGTTCAAATCGCACCCGCTCTACAGACACACCCAACACATCGGCGATAACTTGCGCCATCACTGTTGCCGTACCCGTACCCATCTCATGGGTGCTGCTTTGCACCACAACGCTACCATCAAGCATAATTTTGGCTACAGCGCTGGCAGGAAAGCGATACACCGGATAGGTAGCTGTTGCCATGCCCATACCAATTAAATAACGCCCATCCTGCATCGAACGCGGTGTAGGGTTACGTTGCGACCAGCCGAATTTCTCCGCACCGAGTTGGTAACATTCCTTCAGCGACTTGCTCGACCAGGGCAAGTTTGTATCTGGATTTATTTCCGCGTAATTACGCAACCGCAACTCAATGGGGTCTAAATTTAACTTGTAGGCGAGTTCATCCATCGCCGATTCTAACGCAAAAGTTCCCGGAGCTTCCCCAGGAGCACGCATAAATGTTGGCTGCCCTTTGTTAACCTTGACAACCCGCTGTGAGGTTTGCAAGTTCTGGGTAGCATATAATAAGTGTGTTGCCACGGTGAAGGGTTCGACGAATTCACCTACAGCGTCTTCACAACTGTGGGAAATGCCTTTATGAGCGATCGCCGTCAAGCGCCCATCACGTTTTGCCCCCAGTATAATTTGCTGCTCTGTTTCCGCTCGATGTCCCACATTGGTAAACATCTGTTGACGTGTTAAAACTAACTTCACCGGACGTTCCACGAAACGCGCAGCAAGAGCAGTAAGGGGAACATGCGACCACATACCACCTTTACAGCCAAACGCCCCACCGATAAAATGACAGACGATACGTACATTTTCTTCCGGAATGCCAAAGCCTATCGCCAAGGTTTTCTGCTGACCAAATGTAAACTGGGTTGCATCGTATACGGTGAGTTTATCACCCGACCACACAGCAGTTGTCGCATGGGTTTCTATCGGGTTGTGATTTTCGGTGGGTGTGGTGTAGGTTTCTTCTATCCGCACCTCAGCTTCAGCTAAACCTTGTTCTAAATTGCCCCGTGCGATGTCTGCTGGTCTGAAGCCAACCGGACCGGTTGGCATAACCGCTTTTTCGCGCTCCATCTCAGTTACAAATGGTTGCTCTTGGTAAGCGACACAGACCAAAGATGCCGCGTAGGTAGCACGTTCTAATGTATCAGCAACTACAAGCCCAATATATTGTCCATTGTGATATATATTGCCATCTACTAAGGGGAGGCGGACTTCGGCTGCGGCTCCACCTGTCATGATCAAAGGCATTTCTTTCAATTTAGGCGCATTGAGATGCGTGATAATGGCGATTACCCCTGGTAATTTTTCTGCTGCACTTGCATCAATACTTTTAATAGTTCCACGGCTAATATTACTGCCAATTAGTACTGCGTGGACGAGATTTTCCAGCGGGAATTCAGCCGAGTAATGTGCTGCACCTGTCACCTTCAAGCGTCCATCAACTCGGTCTATGGGTTTACCAACTACTTCAGTACTCATGCCATTTCTCCTACAATAGTAAGTGCGCGGACGATCGCCCGCTTCGCCATTTCAACTTTGAATTTGTTGTACTTTTGCGGTTTGGCTTCTTGTAGAGTTACTTCCGCTGCTGCTTTGAATGTCTCTTCGTTCGGTTTGGCACCAATTAGAATGTTCTCAGCTTCGAGCGATCGCCACGGTTTATGTGCGACACCACCCATTGCAATTCGCGCCCCCTTGATGGTACCGTTGTCAATATCTAAAGCTGCGGCAACGGAAACCAAAGCAAAAGCATAAGAAGCGCGATCGCGTACTTTGAGATAATGCGATCGCTTTGCAAAGGGTGAATCAGGCAAATCAACAGACACAATCAACTCACCTTGCTGCAACACCGTATCAATTTCAGGTGTCTCCCCTGGTAAAACATGAAACTCTGCTATGGGGATTGTACGTATCCCGTCCGCTACTTGAATGCGGATAGTAGCATCCAACGCTGCCAATGCCACACACATATCAGAAGGATGAGTAGCAATACATTTGTCACTTGCACCCAAGATAGCGTGAATCCGATTATATCCTTCAATTGCCGCACAACCTGAACCGGGTTGGCGTTTATTACAAGGCATCAAGATATCGGTAAAATAATAGCAGCGCGTTCTTTGCAGCAAATTTCCCCCCACACTTGCCATGTTTCGCAGTTGTGGTGAAGCACCTGCAAGAAAAGCTTGGGAAAGTAAAGGATATCTTTCTTGAATCAGTTGATTATTTGCCACATCGCTGTTTTTAGCCAATGCACCAATCCGCACCCCACCTGGTATCACCTCAATTAAAGTTAATGGCAATCGCGTAATATCAACAAGCTGTGAAGGTTGCGTCACACCTTCTTTCATCAAATCAAGCAAGTTAGTTCCACCGGCAATAAACTTTGCTTCTGTGTTACTTGCAACCGTTTGAATAGCTGCACCTTCTTCTGTAGCGCGAGTGTAAGCAAATGGTTTCATATTTCATTCCTGTCAATGGTCAAAAGTCAATAGTCAATAGTCAAAAGTCAAGAGTCAATGGTCAAAAGTCAAGAGTTATTCCAATACGGTTCGGATAAGGTTTTTTGATGAAAATCATAGATTACAAAGACGCGATAAATCGCCGTCTTTACAATAATCAGTCCTTTGTAGAGACGGCGATTTATCGCGTCTCTTGCCTTAACACCAAGCGTATTGATAGTTATTCTCCTTGTCCCCCTTGTCCCCTTGTCCCCCTTGTCCCCCTTCCCGCTTCCCCTTTCCCCCTCCGACATCTCCTATTGAGAAGTGCGAACTTCTTGCACAGCAGCGACGATACCAGGATAAGCACCGCAACGACAAATATTCCCACTCATACACTCTCTAATGCCTTCATCCGATGTTGGGCATCCTTCTGTTAAAAGAGCTACAGCGGACATGATTTGACCCGGTGTACAATAACCGCACTGAAACCCGTCGTGCTTGATAAATGCCGCTTGTACCGGATGAAGTTCATCACCACTAGCCAGTCCTTCAATCGTGGTAATTTCAACATCATCGTACATGATGGCTAACGACAAACAAGAGTTAATTCTGCGTCCGTCAGCCAGGACAGTACAAGCACCACATTGTCCGTGGTCGCAACCTTTTTTACTACCAGTCAGTCCAATGTATTCTCGTAGAGCATCAAGTAGAGTGACACGCGGTTCAATTTGTAAAGTGTGTGCTGTACCGTTGACTTGCAGCGTCACGCTTATAGTATCTGATATTTGCGGTGTTAGGTTGGGAGCTTTGATTTGAGCTTGTGCCATAGTAATCCTCCTTGCAAAATTAGCGATCGCATCTATTACTGTACTTAACAATCATTATTTGACCAAACTTGCGACATCTGAGCCTAAGCTTCATCTATATTGCTCCATAATTCAGTTTTTATTGAGTAAAAATACTAACTCCTCTCGTCAAATACCTCAAAATATTCTTCTAATCACAATACAAGCTCATCTGCTTATAGTGTCTCTGTCGCAAGATTGATGCCATGTAGAGACGTTCCAGTGGAACGTCTTTACAAGGGTTTCAGGTAACGCATAATTAATTTTGGTCGATGTTCACTCCAGGGCAAGTAGTTGGAGTTAAGCTTTGAAAAGTAGTGTTAGCAGAAGCAATCAAAGTCACATCCCCGTTGTCGTTAATTACCCAACCAGTAGCAGGCACAATTTGATTTGGTAACTTCGAGTCACTTACCTTAGTTATTTTCTCCTCCTCTCCCCCTCTCCTCCTCTCCCCCTGCGTGACCCAATTGACAGTTGCAGTCTGATTACTACGCAGTGCTTCATTTGGTAAAGGTGGTAAACCCCCACGTCCGGTGATGATAAATACATCGCCTCGATTTGCTGGGCAACCTTGGGTAATTAAATGACTTTGATCAACAAGATCGCTGGATAATTTTAATAATCCACGAGTGGGGTCTAGATCAGGTGTATTGATTTGCACATTACCACTTAAGGAAGGATTTGCTCCAGTAGCCGTGATTTCACTTTCTAGAGTAGCTGCATTCCGGAACTGAGTACCAAAAATACCAGTGGCATTAATAGTTACATTTCCGCCCCGAAAATCAGCAGAGTTGGCACTGATATCGCTATTTTCACTCTTGACAGCGACGATGAAACCATTGTTGGCATCAATGTTGATGTTGCCGCCTGTGATATTATTGCCTGTGGCGTTGGTGGTGATAGCACTGCCTCGGCGCAATATTAAATTAAGAGAGCGCAGGTTGATATTTCCCTCTCCTGCTTGAGTATTAGCCGTGAGTTTTCCTTGATTGTCCAGCAATATCAGACCAGAAGTAATCTCTAAGTTGCCAGCATTCCCAAAGCCAGTACTCGCTACACTAATTGCTGCCCCATCCTGGACAGTCAATTTGTTAGTATTAACTCTTAAATCACCAGCATTACCAAAACCATCGCTTGCAGCTAGCAAGGTACTACGAACAATCTGACCATTGCCATCAATACCGGTGCCAGTAACTGTTACAGAGTTCGAGGCATTTATATCTAATCTCCCTGCCTGACCTCTACTACCGTTAATCGCAGCAGTGGAGATGCTTGCACCGTTTTGGACAAGCAAACGTTGTGTGTTGATTATTAAATCCCCCCCGTTGCCAGTCGCTGGGATGAATACTTTGCTACTTCTGGTTGTGGTCTCAGCAAGCAGACCACTAGGTAAATTCCTATCTAGTACGGATATGCCGCTGGCTTCTACAGATTCAGAGGCATCTATTCTCAAAGTCCCTGCATTACCTGAACCAATGGTACTAGTTAATATTCGCCCTCCATCACGGAGAATTAATTTCCCGGTGGAAATATTCACTGTTCCAGCATTCCCAGCATTATTGTTGCGACCGAGACTCTGAGTTCCTAAGCTTGTATAAAATCCATTTCCCAGTAACTGTACAGATTCCGAAGCATTTACTGTTATGTTCCCTCCCGCTCCCGAACCAAAGGTAGACGCGTCTATAAATGCACCATCACGGACAATCAACCGTTTCGTTTCAATTTCTATGTCACTCGCTGGTCTGTTTTGCCCAGTCGCAGTAAGTAACTGGCTGTTGTTACTTATTTCTACAGTTTCAGATGCTTTGATTACCAGAGGTTGACCTGGTTTGTTTCCCAGAGTAAACCTCGCTATTTGTGAATTGTCAGCGATCGCAATATCTCTGCCACGCAACTGAATACCACCACTGCCTTCACCACTTGTATTAATCAAAGCTCTTTGGGATAGTTGAATATCTTGGAAATTCTGCACCCCTTCATATCCAAATGCCGAGCCTTCGGAAATTGGATTCAGGCTGACGAGACTGTTAGGGGCAACACTCCCTATGTCAATTCGTCCTCCTGGTGCAATCAGTCTGCCACCTTTAACTAATACATCACCACCTAAGATAGCCAAGGTATTACCAGGCACAACTTGTTCTAGCGTAGACCCATAAATTTGAATCGGTTGAGCAATTTGCCCAAATTGCAAACCGATGGGAACACTTACAGTTAGTAGTGGTGGTGTTTGGAGATTAGTAGCACTAAATTGTGTGCCATCAGCAAATATGATATTATTCGCTGTACTCACGAAGAAAGAGCCATTAATGTTTAACGAGGCATTCTGACCAAAAATAATGCCGTTGGGGTTAATCAGAAAAAGATTAGCAGAACCGTTAGTTTTGAGTAAGCCATCTATATTAGAGATTGAGCCACCCGTCACCCGGCTAATAATGTTTTGAACATTCAAGTCATTACTAAAAAAAGCCGACCCACCTGTGGGTACAGACAATTCTCTAAAACTATGAAAAAGATTGTTTCCAACTCTATTTCCATTAATAATAGTAAAGTCGAGATTATTGGTGGTTAAAACCTCAGTAGATAAAGTCCTATCTGACGTGATTTGTGCCTGAATTAAATCAATTTTAGTCAGAAAGCATAAAAACCCTAAACCAGCAATCCAAAAATAGTTAGTTTGTTTTCTCATCAATCCTTAATAAAAATTAAATTAGGCGTTGTTGATTAGATGTATGAATTTTGGTGTAGAGAAGAAGCATGTGCAACGTCTCTTTGAAATCACGGAAAATCATTTTCATGCCTTGAATTCAGCAACGCCTTCAGGACTTATATGATGTCCGGTCAAACAGCCATAATAAAAGAACCCCTCCCCAACCCTCCCCGCAAGCAGGGAGGGTGCCACAGGCAGGTGGGGTTCTTCATGAATTCTGGATGATTGCGCGGACATGATATTACGCAAGGACTACATATTTCCGTCCCTATCGACGTGAGGAAGCACCTATCTAAGTCTTGTTTTTTGGTAACGAGTGCGTAAGTCCTAGCCTTAAATTTAGTACAAATTACCTGTTTATAGTTAAGTAGGCAAAAGCTTTATTAAAACACTGTTTAACTGGTTCTGCCTAATTTATGACTGAATTATCTTAGTTACAATTTGGTAGGCATATTTGTTCGTGCTGAGTTATATACGACCAACGTCCCCAGCCACCATCTGGACATATGACGCAAGCCTTGGTTGATATCCCCGGTTTATCAATAGCCGGAACTTTAACCTCTACTTGTGATGGTGAATCTGCTTTGTTTGCATCTTGCGGGGTTTCAACGACTTTTAGCTCAACCGATTCGGATATGGTAGCTATCTGAAAGTTCGTCTCCTCAGCGATCGCAATGGGGCTAAACATCAACAAAAATGATACAAATAAAGCGATGACAAGAGAAATTTTCCGTTTCATGATTTATCTCCTTAGTAAATAAGTTTAAGTTTTTTCCTCATCTCTTACCGGAACAAGGGAAAAGAAATGAAAACCAAGAGTTATTTAAGTATGCGCCCTTCATTTTTGTTACCGACAATAAAATTCAACTCTTAGCCTTTTCTTGACTATACCGCTATTGGAAGCTAGTTGGATTAGAAAATACTTATCTAAAGAAAATAGTATTTTATACCTTGAGATAGATGCGAAAAAATAAATTACTTGCAATGTAAAGACGTTCCGCCGGAACGTCTCTACAATATAGCCGAACGTCTCTACAATATAGCCGAACGTCTCTACCTGAAACCAACAGACGTAGCAGTGCTACGTCTCTACATTGTGTATGAAATGGTATTATATGAGATAATATTCAAAGCGCTGCCGTAGTTGTTCAACTGTCAAATTCTGAGTCCAATATTCTACCAAAGCGTGACCAAATGCCCAAGCATTGCGCTCTGGTTCAGCTTTATTTTCCAGCAGTAACGACCACAAAGATAGTAAATCAAAGTTGCGTGAATTAGCGTTGTCAGTACTCAAAAGTGAGAAAAGGTCATAAGCCATTTGCAATTTGCCGATTACTACAGGTAACTGTTCTACGGGAATTTTATCTGTTAGCAGATATGCTAAATTAGGCGATCCGGTTGAGAGGGTGGAAATGAATTGAAGGACGGGACTTTTGAGGAATGCAGTCAGTCCTTGAGTAGTTGCCATTTGAAAGGTATAATGGTCAATGATTTTCGCAGCAGCGACGGTGCGAGCTTCGAGGTTACGCAAAAAGCGAGCAAGACGCACTTGTTTTGCTGGTACGATCGCCTCCAATAATCCCAACGATAGCGCGTCTACACCCCAAGCAACGCGATTTGTTTGCAGATCACTGGTGACGACAGGTAAAATTAAATCGCAGAATTCACCTAAAAGTTCACTACGATATTCCGTAGCATGACGAATCGCAACTTCTTTTGGGCGATCGCCTTCAACCCAATTATAAGGTGGTTCCCACTCCCGAATCGGACGCAAACGATCCACTTGGGTGACAACTCCAATCATCGGTAAGTCGGCAACATCTGCCTTCATATCTGCGATAAAGTCTACATCCATTTGTAGAGATGGATCGAGGGCGGGAGTAACTAACAGCAGTAAATCAGCATTTCTTGCATAATCTAGGACAATATCTCTAAAGTCGGTACGGTTGACTTGTTCATAACCTGGTGTATCCAAAAGCGTCAAAGTTTCCCCGCTTTTGCTTTGCCATTGGTAATTTTGAATGCGATCGGTACTGGGTAACACATCGACTGCGGCAAGTTCGGCTTGAAACAACGTGTTAATCAAGCTGCTTTTTCCCGAACCGGTTCGCCCGACCAAAAGAATATTAACAGGTTTTTGCTCAACTGCGGTGGGGGGTTCAGCAGATTCGAGAATTTCTCGTAAAGTTTGAGTTTTCGTCTTTGGTAGCGTTGGCGTCGGCAAAGCTTCTGAAACTGGGATTGTGCTACCTCCGTAAAGGGCTACAACTCGCTGACATAAGCTTCTCAAGGCAGTTTCCCGCAGCATTTGACTCAAATTGCCCAAAAGTTGTTCAGTTGCGCGATTACTGTAACCTTGACTGGCTTTTTTCGCCACTGCCGCAACTGGGTTTAACAGCCACTGTGCCCAATTAAATACCCGCAAAAGTTTACGCGCAGATGGTTCCAATTTCTGGTAAACTTCATAGGCTTGGTATGCTTGGGCGATTGTCACCTGATTGAGCGCAGGAGATAACTTTTGCATCCAGCGATCTACATCATCCAGGGTTCCCCGAATTAGCGCGTAAGCTTGGGGAACGTAAATGTTGAGTAGGGGATATTTTACCTCCGGATGATAGATTTGGGAAACTGCGACAATTAGATCCTGACATCGTTGCCAAAAGGTTTGCCAATCTTCCCAAATTGGGCGATCGCTTTGAGATGCATTGAGAATTTGTTCCAATATTGCTTCAGTTTTGTCAATGGTGGTTGTATTCTCTGCCACAGATTTCAGTTCTTTATTTACCTCTGTGACAACCGCTTCTATCTGCATTACTTGCGGTTGAGTCCATTTTACTAGTAGAATACGCCAGCCGACAAACACCAGTGTGAACACAGCCCAAATCCAGTTAATCCGCCATTCGTGGATTTGCAAACCTGCGGATACAAGTAAGAAAGTGATGATACAAGCGATCGGTGTTGCTAAAATTACCCATTGCCACAGTTTTAAGCGTATCATTGCTTCATCCCTGCCTTAATTAAAGTTCTTCTACCGCTATTGTGGATAGAATTGCTAAGTAGTTAGACACTTCGACTATGCAAACCACACAAATATTTAATTGCGTTACTTGTCCCTATCCAAATCCTGATGCTTCGCTGCGTTTATTCTGCTTTCCCTACGCAGGAGGTAGTTCTCTGATTTTTCGCTCGTGGTTGACAAGTCTACCTACAACTATCGAAGTTTGTCCCATCGAACTTCCTGGACGGGGATTGCAAATGAGGTTAACTCCTTTCTCACGGTTACAACCGTTGATTACAACTTTAGCTTCTGCCCTCAAACCATATTTAGACAAACCATTTGCTTTCTTCGGTCATAGTCTTGGTGGGTTGGTCAGTTTTGAACTTACTCGTCAACTTCGTAGAGACTACAATCTTAATCCAGTTCACCTATTTGTTTCTGCTAGCCGCGCTCCTCACATCCGCTTACCAAAGCCACCTATTCACGCACTACCAGACGCTGAGTTTATTGAAGAACTGCACCGTCTCAATGGTACACCAGATTCAGTGTTGGAGAATGCCGAATTAATGCAACTGCTTATCCCCATACTACGGGCAGATTTTGCAGTGTTGGAAACTTATGTTTACACCCAAGAACCGCCACTAGAATGTCCAATTACTGTTTTTGGTGGGTTACAAGACGAAGAAGTAAGTCTTGAAGGATTGGAAGCATGGCGATCGCACACCATAGCTTCTTACAATTTACAGATGTTCAACGGGGATCATTTTTTCATCCAATCCGAACAACCACTTTTACTTCAAACCTTAGCACAGCTTTGCCTAAAATCATAGCGTTTTTAAATAGACATAGGAGTGAAAAAAAATGTAGAGACGTAGCACTGCTACGTCTAATCAAGGGTTTTGGGTAACGGATAGTTCATAAGACCTCGCGGTATGCGGGAAACTCAGTCACGAAGAGTGCGCTCGTGGGAAGCGACACGAGCGAATGAGAGTCGCAGTGGTATTTATGTTAAAATTGGATCGTGAGTAAGAACAAAAACATCTACGTTTTGAAGCATCCTAGTATCGGAGAAATCCCGGCTCCCGTGAAACAACGGTTAGGTTTTCTAACGGCAGTATGACAAGAAAGAGCAAATAATGGCAGGTTGTGGAGCGTACCACGTCTTGGCTTAGTGATGGATTCTGAAAGCATTGGAAAAAATAAAAGTAGCTAGAAACCTAAGCTTGACTTAGAGTGACTAGGTAGACGACGTTTGACGGTCGTAGCGAGAGTTTTACTCTGTCTGTAGAATCTCAGTGTCTTTAGACCTGAGAGTGTCAATGTATGGAGATATTTAATGCATTAACAATGCAAGCCGATGCATTCACAATGCAGGGGGTATTGCCTTTCTTTAATTCGCGCTCCTATTGAAATCCTGTACTTAGCTCAACATTAGACATCTGGTAGAAACTAATTATGCGTTGCCCGAAACCCTTGATTAGACGTAGCAGTGCTACGTCTCTACGTCTTTTTTGGAAATGTCTATTGCAATTTTTGCTTGATTCAAAACCTGCTATTGTTTTTGAGTAGCGATCGCCAATTTTGCACCTTTTACCTGACGCACTTTGTCCATTACTGATACTACCTTACCGTGTTCTACACCTTCATCGGCATTAATTACTACTACCGCTTCCGGGTTTGCACCAACTAAACCACGCACTTGTTCAGTCAGCGCATCAATAGTTGTCGGCTTTTTGTTTAAGCTTACCTGTGCTTGCGAATCGATCGTCACAGTGATTCTTGTGGGAACTTGGGATTGTTGAGATGTGGCAGCTTTCGGCAAGTTTACAGGTAAGCCTTCTTGTCGAGTTAAAAACAGCGTTGACATGATAAAAAACGTTAAAATCGCAAATATCACATCAATCATCGGCACAATATTTATTTGTGCTGGAATATCAGGTTCATCTGGTAGTCGCATATGATTTCTCTCCTCGTTCGTAACGACGGCGATAAAGTAGTTCTAATTGTCCGCCATATTCTTGCATAAAGGCGATTTGGCGTTGATACAGTCCTCGAAATGTATTGGCAAACATCAACGTAAAAATAGCTACAACCAATCCTGATGCAGTCGATACGAGCGCTTCACTGATACCTGCTGTGACGCTTCCAGTTTTACTACCACCAACATCGCCGATATTTAAAGAAGCAAAGGAAGTTATTAAGCCTAATACTGTACCAAGCAATCCTAGCAAAGGAGCAAGGGAGATGATTGTCTCAAAGATATTATTAAACCGTTTGAGTACAGGTATTTCTGCTTGAGCCTCACTTTCCAACGCTAAACGAAACTCCTCTGGAGTAGGTTGTTCTAATTCTAAAGCCGAGAGAAACATTCTGGCGATCGGTAAATCTGCATTCTTTCGCAGCTTATCTAGGGCACCCACAACATTATCCAAGCGATATAAATTCAAAATTTCCCGTACTACCCGACTTTGACGTTGATTGATCCGATACCAAAAACGAATCCGTTCGATAATTAAAGCGATCGCAGCCACACTAAAAGCCAATAGGGGAAGCATCACCACGCCCCCAGCGACAAACAGCTCAATTATTCCCATGTTTTGCCCTTAACCAGTATGAATTTACCATTAACATCGACAACTAGTCATAGTATTGAAACTAGTTTTCAACAAACAGTAGAATAGAATCAGTCTTCATGTCAATCCTATTTAATGCTTAATGACATAAGTTTTTATTATTCTTGGCGAGTGAATTATACCAGAAGTGAATAGAAGCTACTGTCTACATGTGTTTTGGCAAAATAATGTCTGACACAGCTAGTGAATAAAACATTTATCTAACTAGTTTACTTTTGCAACCAAAAGTTTTATTGTAGAAAAGCAATAGTGAAAATAAGTAGCAATAGTTTATGAGTTTCTCCAGTATTGCGATCGACCAGCGAGAGAAAGAAATCAAAGCGCTAAAAACTTTCTTAGTTTACAGCACAGTCGGCTCCTTGGTGCTGCACGTCGCGGTACTGGCATCTGGTATTGGTAATTTTTTGACGCGAGCACCAGAACTGGAGAATGAACCGATTGAAATGACTTTTGTTGAGCCGGAAGTTAAGGAAACACCAATAAAGGAAGAAAAAAAGCCCTCACCTGAAGATAATAAATTGGGTGCAGGAGAAATTTTGACATCATCAGGAGGTTCATCTGGGGGAAGTTCATCTCCTCAAATTCAAGCGCAACTTCCCGTAACCGTTCAGGCTTTACCACAAGCACCTGTGCGAGTATCCAAGCCTATTGAAAAGCCAATCGTACCCCAAGCATTTACTCCCGTACAGAAGCAAGTTGAGAGGCAGGAACGGCAATCTGTCACTCCACCACAACCGCAGAAGGAAGATCCAGTAGTTTCCAAGGAACCGCAAAAGCTAGTAAATAATATACCAAAGGAAACAACCTCAGTTCAAAAGCCTGTTGAAAGAACTCAGCCCCAAGAATCACAAAGTTCTACGAAAGTCGCAACTAATAATACTTCCGTACAATCATCGACTAGCACCCAAGAAAGTAGCGAAAACTTGAGAAACACGCTAGGTAATATTAGAGATTCAAGAGCTACTCAACCAGGTTCCGGTAATGGTTCTTCTGATAGTACCGGAGGTGGTGGCAATTCCACCATTGCTTCGGGTTCTGGTACAGGTACGGGAAATGGTAGCGGTACCGGAAGTGGTAGCGGTACCGGAAGTGGTAGCGGTACAGGAAATGGTACTGGTACAGGAAGTGGTAGCGGTACCGGAAGTGGTAGCGGTACAGGAAGTGGTAGCGGTACCGGAAGCGGCAGAGGGGAAATAGCGATCGCACCAACACAACCAAAGATACCAACACAAATAAAAACCCCCCAAGGCAACGGTGGATCTGGAGGCTCTGGGGATGGTCGAGCCGCTTGTAAAGACTGTAAAGTTAAATACTCAGAAGGTGCTAGAAGGCGAAATGCAGAAGGAAGAGTAGAAGTAGCTGTTGATACAGATAAAGATGGTAATGTTACTAATGTGCGGTTGGCTCGTTCCAGTGGCGATCGCGAGTTGGATGAAGAACATCTCAGACAAGCGCAGCAGTGGAAATTAAAACCTGCCCAACAAGGAAGGCAAGGGGTTAATATAGCTACAGAATACTCGATGGCAGGTTCTCGCCGTAACCGAGAAGTGCGAGAAAGGCAGCGACAACGAGAAGAACGAGAAAGACAGCGGCAAGTTGCAGCAGCTTCTTCAGATAACAATAATTCTGGGAATGAAACACCAAGACGCAGAAAAAGAAATCTAGAAGCATCTGTTGGTAACAATACTGATGTATCTGCGTCTTCTGGCAGAAGACAGCGAAATCTGGAATCATCAAGGGAAAGTGCATCTTCTAATCAAGAATCAAGAAGTAGTAGGCTAACTCAACGCTTGCGACGACGTGCAGAAGTTAGTGCATCCAGGAACGAAGATCAAACACCGAGACGACGGGTAAGAAATTCTGAACAAACTTCTATTGGTAGTCGCTTACGTCGTCGCGTACAAAATAATTCAGGAGAAGCTACATCAACACCCCGCAAACGTAGGGAAGTAACTGCTGATGTCAGAACATCAGGAGAACAGCAAGCACCTACTAGAAGAAGGAGACGGGAATTGAATCAATCAAATCAGTCTTCAGATAGTGGTAGTCGTTTGCGTAGTGTGCTGCGTCGCAGTCGGCAACCTGCACCTGCTGCACCTAGTAGTAGTGGAGAGGGTGAATAAAGAAATTTTCAGACGGGGATTTAAACCCCGACTGATACTGAGACTACCCCTTGTTCATGTTGACCAGAAAAAATCACTCCTCCTGCTCAGTATCCCTAGAGGGATAGCGTAAAAACTCTTCCCGTGTCATCCACTGCTGGGCAGTATGTCGGATGTGATAAATCATCACGGTGTCATCCTCAACACAAAACAAAATCCGGTAGCGTTTCATATAAAGTAGACAGCGGATTTCTTCCCCGACTATATCTGCTTCCGGTGCTACCGGACAACGCCGAGGCAGAGAAGCAAGCGTCTCAATCACGTCGAATAAGCCATTGAACCATTTAGCAGCCCTGGCAGGCGAATCTTCCGCGATCCACAGGTACAATCCTTCGGCATCCGCTAACGCTATCGGTTTCAGAAGGCAGAAGGCAGGAGGCAGAAGGCAGAAGGCAACCCACCCTTACTCATAGTGGGATTGAAACAAGGACGTTTTATACCTCGCTGCAAGCAGTCAAGGGTAGAAATCTAAGATTTTCGATAAACATTTACCCCTCTTAAAATAGCCTATTGCCCAACTTTCATTTTTCAAAAGCCTCTGGGGGAACCTTCACCACGGGGATCGGCAGCTCCTTCTAAGGTTCCATCTTGGGTGACAACGATCGCATTACCATTACCCCAAGGAGTAGTTTCCTTAATATTTTGTCCGCGACGCCGTAATTCTTGCACTGTCAAAGCATCCAAACCCCAAGGTTCAGTTCGCAACTCATCGGGAAGCCATTGATGATGTATGCGTGGCACAGAAACAGCTGCACCTGCATCCATGTTGTATTCCAAGACATTGAGAATAACTTGCAGCACTTGGGTAATGATGGTACCACCTCCCGGCGCACCTACCACCATGCGGAGGCGATTATTTTCGGTAATAATTGTCGGAGCCATGCTGGATAAAGGAGTTTTGCGGGGTGCGATCGCGTTCGCTTCATTACCCACCAAACCAAACGCATTTGGTACCCCTGGTGCAGCTGCAAAATCATCCATTTCATCATTCAGCAAAATACCAGTTCCCGACGCCACCACCCCAGAACCAAAACCATAGTTTACCGTAAAAGTCAAGCTAATCGCGTTACGCTGTTCATCCACAACGTTAATGTGGGTAGTTTCCGGAGACTCGTAGCGAAGACGAGGGGATGAGGTGACAGGGTGACAAGGGGATGAGGTGACAGGGTGACAAGGTGACAAGGGGACTAAAAAAGAATTTCTCCCCCTCTCCTTGTCTCCCCCTCTCCTTGTCTCCCCCTCTCCTTGTCCCCCCCTCTCTCCCCATCTCCCCATCTCCCCTGGCTTAACTTCAGTGGAGGGTTTAGCGCGATCCATCGTGATTTGCGCTCGTCGCATTTTGGCGTATGCTGGGCTGATAAGTTGTTGTACAGGCACTTTGACAAAATCGGGATCGCCTAAATATACAGAGCGATCAGCGTAGGCAATTTTCATTGCTTCTGTCATTAAATGTAAAGCATCTGGGTGATGCCATCCCAAAGATTTTAAATCTGTGTCCCCAATAATGTTTAAAATCTCTAATAGGTGAACACCTCCCGATGAAGGTGGTGGCATTGAGCAAATTTTAGAAGAGCGGAAGTTACCGCAAACCGGTGTGCGCCAAATTGGTTTATAAGATTTTAAATCTTCAAGAGTAATTAAACCATTGTTTTTTGCCATATCGGAGGCGATCGCCCGCGCAATATTTCCGGTATAAAAATCTTGGGGATTTTTGGCAATTGCTGATAAAGTGTTTCCTAAGTCGCGTTGTATTAACCTTTCCCCTGGTTGATAAAACTCGCCGTTGCGAGTGAAAATTGCTCGTGCTGCTGGATTAGCGAGAATTGCTTGTTTGCGTTCTTGGTATGCTTGCAGAGAACGCCAAGTAGGTTGTTGACTGAGGATGAAGCCATTCTTTGCTAGAGCGAT
This sequence comes from [Scytonema hofmanni] UTEX 2349, assembly GCF_000582685.1. Classification (GTDB taxonomy): domain Bacteria; phylum Cyanobacteriota; class Cyanobacteriia; order Cyanobacteriales; family Nostocaceae; genus Hassallia; species Hassallia hofmanni. The sequence continues at coordinate 5,359,182 of NZ_KK073768.1, read as the reverse complement.
CGCAGGTTTAACAACTTCTTGCCAAGGTAGTTTACCATAACGACGATGTAATTCATACAATCCCGCTACTGTTCCTGGTGTTGCTACTGCCAAATAACCGTTAATACTGGCATTTGGACGCACCTTACCTTGAGCATCCAAATACATATTTTTGGTAGCTTTTAATGGTGCGCGTTCGCGAAAATCGAGGGCTTTCATCTCCCCAGTTTGCGCTGAATGCATGAGCAAAAATCCGCCACCACCAATTCCTGCTGAAAAAGGTTCTACTACAGAAATAGCAAAAGTTGTGGCAACTGCGGCATCAACTGCGTTACCTTTCTTTTGTAACATTTCTAACCCGGCTTCACTTCCTAAGGGATTAGCCGAAATCACCATTGCCTTTTTGGTGCGTAAAGGTAATGTTACGGTGGCTGATACTATTTGGTTGTTAAATACAATACTGATAAAAAAGATTGCAGATGCTAGTTGTTTATATTTGCTGTTACGCATTTGGATGTAATTTTTTTGATATTTATTAGACTACCGCCTAAGAATGCATTTTATACGTAATTATCTTTAAATGCGATCGCTTGATTATTGGCAGCTTTGACACAAGCGATCGCTTTCATCCGATGAACCTTTCTTGCAGCTCAATGCGATGAATGCAAGTCGGGATATCGCGGAATGTGGGTTATAAATGCTCTCTTACGGTGTTATTGCTGCTTAATTTTGTCTGTTGTCTGAGGTATTGATTTATGATATGGTTCATCTAGAACTTTATTTTGGATAAAATCCTATGCCTAAACACTGTTCCAGTCAAATTGAAGCGAAATCTCTCAACGATAGAATCGCTGCTATCAGAGCAAAAGCAAACGAAATTGGCTTTAATCAGCCAGAATGTACTTCCTCTCCAACTACGATGGTATATCCATTTCATTCCTCTCCAACTACGATGGTATATCCATTTCATTCCTCTCCAACTACGATGGTATATCCATTTCATTCCTCTCCAAACTAGGGTGTATCCATTCAATAGTTTCAGTCAAAACTAATGGATTTTAAGACTAACTTAGTTGTTATTCAGAGTACTCCGCTTTGCAACATAGACTGTAGATATTGCTACTTACCTGACCGTTCTGAAAAGAAGCGTTTATCTATGGAGACTTTACAACGCATAGCGGAGTCATTTTTTGATTCTCCTTACGTTTCAAATGAGGAGATCACATTTTTATGGCACGCTGGTGAACCTCTTGCAGTTCCTCCAGATTTTTATGAAGAAGCCTTTGAAATAGTTAGAAGGGCTAACATCAATAATGCTGAGGTGGTTCACACATTTCAAACAAATGCAACACTGATTAATCAAAAGTGGTGCGACTTAATCAAGAGATGGAATGTTCGTATTGGTGTAAGTGTTGATGGACCTAAATATATTCATGATGCTAACAGAGTAGATAAAGCAGGGAAAGGAACTTTCGATAGTGTCATACGTGGCATTGATATTTTGCACAAGCATGATATACCAATTACTACTATCACAGTTGTGACAAAAAACTCTGTTGAGAAGCCCGATGAATTGTGGCGCTTTTTTGTGAAAAATAATATACGCAGTATTGCTTTCAATCCAGAAGAAGTCGATGGATGTAACAAATTCTCGACGTTGAATGAAGATGATTCAGCAAAAAGGTATAAAGCTTTTCTTGAGCGAATTGCCTTTCTTCGGGATACAGAAAAGCCTGATATGCTTATTAGAGAAGCTGATGCCTTCACAGAAAGGATCACGCAGAGTCATGATTTGGCATACTCTATGCTGAACAATCCATTTTGCACTCTTAGCTTTGATTGCGAAGGAAATGTTTCTACTTTCTGTCCTGAGTTATTAACATCGCGGAATGAGCGATTTGGAGATTTCACTTTCGGCAACGTTTGGAATAGTTCCTTGGAAGATATCTTTAGCCAAAGCCAAAAGTTTCAAAAAATCTACTCAGAAATTGAATTAGGAAAGCAAAAATGTAAAGAAACCTGTGAGTATTTCTCAGTCTGTGGTGGTGGGAATCCATCTAATAAGTTCTCAGAAACCACTAGATTTGATGTAACGGAAACAGAGTATTGTCGTATTGCGGTAAAAGCAACTTGTGATGCGATGCTTAATCATCTAGAGAGAAAGTTAGCTGTTAGTTGAGGTTTTCAACAATTTAAAACGTCTTATAAAGGTTATCAGGCTTACATTAAGCCTCAAACACGTTTTCTTCAACAGCAGTTGACTTTAGAGATCCCTTTGCTGAGATGGCAAGATAAATTCCAACCAAAACTCCAATCAAAGAAACTAAATTGAGAGGTGTCAATTTTTCCGCAAAGATAATCCAACCGAGTAAAGCCGTAATCAATGGATCAATTAAGAGACATACAGCGGCAAAACTGGAAGACACATATTTAAGGCTATAGGTTAAAAGACCATGTCCGAAAACTTGAACAATAATCCCTAAAGCAAGTACAGAAAGCCAAGCCGATTGGGTAACAGGGAAAAAACGCTCTTCTGTCATTAAAATTAATCCGAGAGCTAAGACGGCTCTTAGGAAGCAACTATATAAAAGGATTGTGCTAGCTGAGTATTTATTGCGTAAGGATTCACGAGTTAAAAATCCGCCAGCATATAAAACCGAAGAAAGTAGAGCTAATATATCTCCAGTAAAGTTGCTAGTACTAATAAACCAATCTTCAAACCCAATACAACTGGAAGCTAATATGGCAATAAGCATACCAACCAGAAAGCGATTGTCAAATCGCTGATTTAGCAACAACCAACCGCCTAGAGTTGTAAAAAGAGGAGTCATGTTGTGCAACAAATTGGCATTGGCTACACTTGTTTGGGTGAGTGAAATAGCCCACAAGGATATACAACCAAAACTCATTAGAGATTCTGTTGCAAAAAAAATTATATCATTAAACGTAACATCCTCTGATGGTTTGTCCTCTGGCTCAGTTTTGCGAGCAAATACGAACTTGCTGCTTTGCCATAAACTTAACGTAACCGCAGCAATCCAATATCGGTTAAATACAGTTGCGCCCGGTCTAAGGTCAAATTCAGTCAGCCTGATTAGGATAGCAGCAAATGAAAGGATAATGGTAGCCGTTAGTAGTGCCAAGTAAGGCAGCAACAAAGACGTTTTGTTGATGGGAATCGCTGCCTGATCGGGTACTGTATTCATTTGAGATCCTTCTAGAAATAAAATATTTTGTTCGTTTAGATCCGCTCGGTTAAACTTACCCAAAACTACCTAAATCTAGACTTAACTGGACAAAAGTAGTTTTGGTGTTAACTTCCTGTTTTATCGCGGTCTTAGAATGACTTCTAAGAGGTTTATCCGCTCCGCAGGCAATCTCGGTAGAGCTTACCGTTTCTGACCGTTCAGGGACGTGAATATCCTCAAACCATCGGTCTATAATAGCTAGGACTTACGCATTTTGACGAAAAACTGTCATTTTGAACGGAGCGCAAGCGTAGTGAAGAATCTTTGAGATACTTCACTAGACTTCGTTTCGCTCAGTATGACAAAAATATTTTGCGTAAGTACTGTGTAGCATTTGTTAATAGCCGTTGAACGAAGGCGATCGCTCAATCTAATATAATTGGCAAGGTGAGGGTAAACGCTGTTTGACTGTTCGATGTTGAGTCAAGGGTGAGGTCGCCATGATGTGCGCGGGCAGTTTCACGAGCTAGGCTGAGTCCCAAGTAGAATTTTTAAATGCATAACGAGTCGATGCATTAACATAACGAGTCGATGCATTAACATAACGAGTCGATGCATTAACATAACGAGTCGATGCATTGGCATAACGACTTAGGCAAAAATCTCTGCAACACTTATTCCTTCTCCTGTCGGAGACGCCTTCATGGGAACGCGGTTTGTTATTATTTGACACTCTGCGGTCTAAAGACACGCAGATTCTCTAAGACTCGCTTAAAAGGGATAGTCAAATATCCCCCTACACGCTCAAAACAACTACCAGTACTATCGGTATTGTAATTGCGCTTACTTTTTATTTTCTCCGCGATCCTACGTCCACCACAACGCCAGTTCGGTACGCTCCATGTTTTCCCATTACAAGAAAGGCAGAAGTTCGAGGGCAGAAGGCACTTATGTTAGGAGTATCAATTAAAACTTACTTTGTGGGTTTAAAGCCCAGTTTAAACAAATAATTATACCGAGACTGCTTGCAGCGAGGTATAAAACGTCCTTGTTTCAATCCCACTATGAGTAAGGGTGGGTTGCCTTCTGCCTTCTGCCTCCTGCCTTCTGCCTTCTGAATTGTTTACCCAGAGTCGCACTCGTAGTGCGGGTGCGAGGTAAATCAGGGGTCACTCCTCACAAAACACTTCAACGCGTAGATGGTTATTCTTACTCACACTTCAATTTTATCATTTTTCACGGTGGTTAAAACCACCCGTGGCGTGTTTCCTCCACGCATCTGTTGCCAAGTGGCGCATCCTCTCGACCCGCGAGTTTTTTGTGAAAGAGTGCGTCAGTCATAGGCATAACGAGTCATTGAAGGCGATCGCCCATTTAAATAGTCCTGAAACCCCTATTATTACGTTATTTATTGAAAGTTTGCGATCAAGCTGAAAATGTAGAGAGCAAAATTCGTGACTAAGGTCATGGATGAGTTTAGAACTTCCGATACATATGATTGTTTAAGTTAATTTTATATGATGAATACCAAAAGTATTCATGCAAAAGCAAAAACAACAACTACAAAAAATGTGTGAGGGTATGCAGTCTTGATGAAAACACTACAGATTAAAAAACCTTAATACAAAATTATCATACTATAGTTAATTTAAGTTTTTACAACAATGTCTCTCGGTAGCCGTTACTTATACACCGGAAATTAAAAATGAAATTAGACACATCGCAGTCAGTAGATCCCACGCATTTTTTACCAGAAGAAAAGAAAGAGAAAAAGAAAAAGGGCAGAATTAACTGGATACCTTGGCTAGTTGTATTTAGTCTTTTTGGGGGGGGTGGTTACGTAGTTTATAACCAGCTGGTCGTTGTTCAGAAACAAGAAGCACAGCGAAAAGTTTTGACACAACCTGTATCTCGTCAAAATTTAACTATTAGGATTTCGGCGAACGGAACTGTTAAACCCGAAAAGTCGATTAACGTCAGTCCTAAACAATCAGGCATACTAAAAAAACTGTTGGTGAAGGAAGGCGATACAGTTAAAGAGGGTCAGGTACTTGCGAATATGGATGATTCAAATTTGCAAGGACAACTCACCCAAGCCAGAGGGCAAATAGCACAACAAGAGGCAAATTTACAAAAAGCGATCGCTGGTAATCGTCCTCAAGATATTGCTTCAGCCCAAGCATCATTAGACGAAGCTCAAGCAAATTTGCAAAAGGCACAAGCAGGTAATCGTTCTCAAGATATTGCATCTGCCCAAGCATCATTAGACGAAGCTCAAGCAAATTTGCAAAAGATACAAACAGGTAATCGTTCTCAAGATATTGGTCAAGCACAGGCACGTTTACAAAGCGCTCAAGCCACTTTAAGTAAAGCCGAAGATAATTTACGCCGCAATCAGCAACTTTACACTTCCGGAGCCATTTCTCTTCAAACTGTAAACCAAAGCCGTGCAGATCGTGACAGTGCCCAAGGTCAAGTAAATGAGGCACAGCAAGCATTAGGATTGCAAAAAGCCGGTTCGCGTCCAGAAGATATTCAACAAGCGCAAGCTGTAGTCAGGCAGAGACAGCAAGCTCTAGCACTTTTGAAAGCCGGTTCGCGTCCAGAAGATATTCAGCAAGCACAAGCTGTAGTTAGGCAGAGACAGCAAGCTCTAGCACTTTTGAAAGCGGGAACCCGCTCAGAAGATATTGACCAAGCACGCGCTCAGGTGGCTTCCGCTCGCGGTTCCCTGCAAACAATTCAAACTCAAATCAATGACACCGTACTTCGCGCCCCTTTTGATGGTGTTATAACTCAAAAGTATGCTGACCCAGGCGCTTTTGTGACACCAACTACTTCAGGTAGTGCTGTAAGTAGTGCAACATCTTCTTCAATCGTATCCTTGGCTTCGACAAATCAGATTGTAGCAAACATCGCGGAAGTAAATATTGCTAAAATCCGCCTTGGTCAGAAAGTCACAATTACGGCAGATGCCTATCCAGGAAAAACCTTTGAAGGTAAAGTCAGTCAAATTGCTGCTCAAGCGATCGTAGAGCAAAATGTTACCAGCTTTCAAGTGAAGGTAGCCATTGTCTCAGATGCCGAAAAGCTCTTGCGGTCTGGGATGAATGTAACAACAGATTTCCAAGTGGGTCAATTGGAAAATGTGCTTGTAGTGCCAACAGCAGCAGTTGTGCGCCGGGAAAAATCTACAGGTGTGTTTGTACCAGGAGAAGATAATAAACCTGTATTTACTCGCATTCAGACTGGCGTTACAGTAGATAAATATACTGAAGTTAAATCTGGATTGAAAGGAAACGAAAGGGTATTACTCAGCTTTCCCCCAGGATCGCGACCGCAATCAACACCGCGAGGCGGAATTCTTCCTGGTGTGGGAGGTGGTGGTGGCGGTGGTCGAGGTGGCGGCGGTCGAGGTGGTCCGCGTTAAAAATTTAGTTATAAATATGACAATATGCTTAAGGTTTTTTCTAAACAGAAAAGGAGCTCTACTGTCTCACTGCTAGAAATATTGACAATGGCGGTGGAGACACTTTGGAGTAACAAATTACGCACAGGATTAACGATGCTGGGGGTAATTATTGGGATTTCCTCAGTAATTGCCATTACATCTGTTGGGCAGGGTGTACAAAAAGGAACCGAGCAACAGATACAAGCTTTGGGTCCAGATGTGCTTTCGGTGTTTTCTGGTGCAGCTAGAAGCGGAAATATCCGTCAAGGAATTGGTTCTAGTAGTACATTAACTTGGGATGATGCGAAAGCGATCGCCCAACAAGCACCATCTGCCCAAATTGTCTCTGCCTACCTCCAACGAAATGCACAAATTGTTTATGCAGGTCAGAACAGCTCAACACCAATTTATGGTACAGATTTAAATTACCCCCAAGTTAGAGATATCCAAATCCAAAATGGGAGATTTTTTAATCAAGAAGAATTAGATACAGCGAGAGAAGTTGCTGTTATTGGACCGACGGTTGAAAGTACTTTATTTAACGATGGTAGCGATCCCATAGGTAAGAGAATCCGAATTCAAGGAGAAGCTTATGAAGTGATTGGGGTCACGCAGTCTAAAGGTTCTCAAGGAGGGATGGATCGAGATGATTTAGTTTTTCTACCTCTTAGTAGTATGTCAGCAAGACTAGTTGGTAACAATGCTTTATCTGGTGTTTCTGTAAATGCAATTTTAATTAAAGCTGGAAATCAAGAACAGTTAGAGGCTGTTCAGTTTCAAGTTACAAATCTATTACGTTTGCGTCACAATATCTATCCACCGCAAGCTGATGATTTTCGGATTACTAACCAAGCTGATATTATTAGCACCTTTACAAATATTGTCGGTTTATTTACAGTAATGGTGGTAGCGATCGCTGGCATTTCATTAGTCGTTGGCGGAATAGGAATTGCCAATATTATGTTGGTTTCTGTTGTCGAAAGAACGCGGGAAATTGGAGTTCGCAAAGCAGTAGGGGCGACAAATTCAGCTATTCTCAATCAATTTTTAGCGGAAGCGATCGTAATTTCTACAGCTGGCGGAGGTATTGGTATCGGAAGTGGTATTTTGATTGCTTTGGTGGCAGCAACTGTTTTCAAGTTTCCATTTGTGGTTTCTTTCTGGTCAGTAATTGTCGGGTTTGGACTTTCGTTAAGTGTTGGTTTACTCGCGGGGGTAATTCCCGCACGGAATGCTTCTAAATTAGATCCAATTACCGCTTTAAGAAGTGATTAATATTAAATGTTGGTTGATAGTTGATAGTTGATAGTTGTTAAGAGTAAGGAGTGAACTAACAACCAACAATTAACAACCAACAACCAACAACTATCAACCAACAACTAACAACTTTAAATCAATATGCCAACAATGATTTGGATGGAATCGATTACGAAAACTTACCATTTAGGAGAAGTTAGTGTTCCCATACTTAAGGGAATTCAACTCTCTATAGAAGAAGGTGAATATGTCTCGATTATGGGTGCGTCAGGTTCGGGTAAATCTACGCTGATGAATATTGTCGGTTGTTTGGATCGTCCGACAACTGGAAACTATATTTTTGAAGGTAGAAACCTGACTACTTTTGATGATGATGAATTAGCGTATATTCGCAACCAAAGAATCGGTTTTGTTTTCCAACAATTTAACCTTCTAGCGCGTGCAACTGCTTTAGATAATGTTATGTTACCAATGGTTTATGCGAACCTGCCAAAGCCACAACGCCGTAAAAGGGCATTAGAAGCTTTGAGAAAGGTGGGATTAGGCGATCGCATTTCCAACCGTCCCAGCCAACTTTCTGGGGGACAACAACAACGAGTAGCGATCGCGCGTGCTTTAGTTAATAAACCTGCATTAGTTTTAGCAGATGAACCAACGGGAGCTTTAGATACTGAAACTTCTTATGAGGTGATGAATTTGTTAACAGAACTTAATGAGCAAGGGATCACAATTGTGATTGTGACTCATGAACCAGATATCGCGGCTCAAACCAAAAGGATTATTCGAGTTCAGGATGGTTTAATTGTAAGTTAGTTTTTTAACCTAAAATAAACATTTCTGTAGCAAGCGCAGAAAACGCTCTCTGCGCTTACTACTAGACATCGACGGAAGTTAAATATGCGTTATCCAAAACCCCTAGAGACGTTCCACCGGAACGTCTCTACATTGTTTCTATGTCTATTTAAGAACCTTTGCTGACAAATACAAATCCCCGTGTCTTGCCTGACTCAGAATCAGTGGTTGACATTGCCTTCCACAAATCTGCTGTTTTGACCCACACAGGGGGATATTTGTAACGCGAAACATCCAAGATTAAAAATCTATCTGTCTGCTCATTGTACGCCGCCAAGGGTGAGATATGTCCGCCTTTTTCTTGCCCAATTTCTTTGCGTAAATAGTTAATTAAAATGAAATTTCCCGGCTGTTTTAAATTCTCTGCTGCTAAAGAACGAAACTTTTCTAAACTACTGTCAGCAGCATGATAAACATTAACTTTTACACCATAACTTGCCAATAATCCACCAATTTGGTTTAAAGTCATCCCTTTACGAGAGACAACCTCAGCAGTAATCACTTCTTTAGTTTTTTCATTGCTGAAAAAGTTCTCTTGAGTAAACACTCGATAAGGCTTATATTGTGGTGCTTCTGGTGCAGGGATTCCTAAACTATTTAACACCATAACAATACTAGCTACCCCACAATAGGTTTGATTATTTTGAGTAATAAACTGCGTACTGAGGGGAAAAAAATCTTCTCTAGATTTACTATCAATTAATAACTTTTCTCCTTCATCTGAATTGAAGCCAATCAAATTAGGAGAAAGAGGTAAAGTTTGAGAAAGAACACTTCCACTCGCGACACAAAACCAAACAATACCAGCTTGAACAGATGTTTTGATAACTTCGCGTAAATTACTATTCATAAATTACCGTCTGAAAAAAATTAATTTCGTAGTATAGCGATTCCTACATTCATGAGGTACAGAATATTGAATTAACCGCAGATGAAGATAGATAAACGCTGATGGACGCAGATAAATTTCTACCTCAGCAGACTAGGAAATGCTATAAGCACGAAGAGTGCTTTCTTATAACCGAATTGCTAATATTATCCTTAAACGAAGCCAAACCCTTAGATTTACGAAACTGCCGCACAACATCTTTAATATCTTGTAATTCACCTTCAACCAGATAATTTAATCGTCGCATTTCATCAGCAGTAATTCTACCAGAAAGTTGAGCGATCGCTTTTCTTACTTCTGGATATTTTTTTAAAGTTGCTTGACGCACAATTGGTGCTGCTTCATAAGGAGGAAAATACTGCTTATCATCTTTTAGCACCACCAAACCCAAGCGGGCAATCCGTCCATCAGTGGAATTACCATTTATCATATCTACTTGTTTTTGCAACAAAGCTCGATATATTAATCCCAATTCCATCAAGCGGGGAGGTTTAGCAAAGCGGAAATTATAAGTTTTCGCCAAACCGGTAAAACCATCTTCCCTTTCCACAAATTCATAACCGAAACCACCACGCCATTGAGGTGTATATTTAGCAGCTTGGGAAAGAGTTTGAAGATTATAACGCTTTGCATCCTCACCGCGAATAATCATTGCAAAAGTGTTTTCAAAACCCAAAGGTTTCATTACTTCTAAATCGAATTGCTGCGCGTAACCTTGTTTCAACTTTTCGTAAAGTACTTTTGGATCGTTGATAACTTTTTGCTTCAATATACTAGTAAAAGCCACGCCTGTATACTCAATATACGCATCAATCTTACCAGCAATCAAAGCACTATGTGTCACCAAAGCACTAGTAAAGCGGCGACGATCAACTTGTAAATTAGTTGTCGTTTCAATTTGCTGCGCTAATAGTTCGCTTAAAATATCTTGCTCGGTGAAGCCTTTAGAAGCAACAACGATATCAACGCCACTTTTATTATTTGAATTAAACTGACAACTTGCCAGTGTAATTACTAAAACAAAAGTTAAAAAGCAGAAGACAAAAAATCTGGTAAATTTCATATTAATTTTTAACTTTTAATTTACCTTCCAGCCAACCAATAGCAAAATCTATGATTAAAGCAATTACCGCAGCGGGAATTGCACCAGCTAAAATTAAATCATTATTTACAACTGAAATTCCGCGAAAAATTAATTCTCCCAAACCACCAGCACCAATTGCAGCGGCAATAGTTGCAATCCCAATCGCAATTACCGTCGCTATCCGCACACCGGCGAGAATTATTTGCATAGCCAAGGGAATCTCAACTTGCAACAACAATTGTATATCTGTCATTCCCATACCTCGTCCAGCTTCCCGAATGGCTGGATCGACATTTGTAATACCAGTATAAGTATTACGAATAATTGGCAAAAATGAATATAAAGTAAGTGCAACAATTGCTGGAGTTGCACCAATTCCGCCAATAAATGGCACAGGAATAAGTAATCCAAACAGCGCCAAACTGGGAATTGTTTGCAGAACATTTGCAAGAATCAGAATTGGTTGGCGCAAGCTAGTTATGCGGGTAATCAAAATACCTAAGGGGATGCCTACAAGTATGGCAATTACAATTGCAATGCTTACCAAAAATAAATGTTCTAGCGTATGCTGAAGGATTTCTGGGGCGTATTTGATCAGGAAGAAATTGTTCATAAAGTGTCTTTTGAAAAAGTTTCCACGGTACGCAGACATTCAAGAAAGGCAAGGGCTTCTGGATGAGGCGATCGCGAAGCGACTCCTTCGGAGTATCGCCTAAATTCTGCTGGCGTATCTAATACTACCAATTCCCCGCCATACATTAAACCAATTCTCGATGCCAAAACAAAAGCTTCTTGAATATCGTGAGTGACAAAAACAACTGTTTTGCCTAATTCTTGCTGCAACCTTCTAAATTCTTGTTGCAATTCTAAACGTGTAATTGGATCGAGTGCGCCAAAGGGTTCATCCATCATTAAAACGGGCGGATCGGCTGCTAGCGCCCTCGCTACACCCACCCTTTGCCTTTGCCCTCCCGAAAGTTCATGAGGATATCTTTGCGCGAATTGTCCGGGATTTAAACCGACTAATTGCAACAATTCATAAACTCGCGCTTTAATTTGTTTTGATTTCCAACCTTCCAAAGAAGGAACTAAACCCACATTGCGTTCAACAGTGAAATGGGGAAATAAACCAGTTTCTTGAATTACATAACCAATCTTACGACGCAGTTTAATTTCATCCCATTGAGTTGTCGGAATGCCATCAAATAAAACTTCGCCTTTTGTAGGAATAAATAGGTGATTAATTAATTTCATCGTCGTGGTTTTGCCACTTCCACTACGTCCAAGTAATACCAGTGCCTCTCCTTGACGGATGGTGAAATTGAGATTTGATACTAACGGGCGATTATTGCGGCTAAAGGTGACATTGCGGAATTCAACAGCAATTTGGTTATTTTGCGGCATAGGTGAGTTTAAAGCTGGCTTTATCTAATTATGTAATAATTTGGGCATGATACGCGATTCGTGCCTCCTAGAACAGTAAAATAGACCCATGAACAGATAAGCTCGGCGTTCTAAAGTTTGAGATAACTAATAAACACAAAACAAGGTTTGTAAGTGTGAAAGGCTATATCAAAGGCAAAACAGTAATTTTAAATGATACTTTACCAGAGAACCTCACTGAAGGGGAAGAGGTTGAGCATAAAGCCTCTGTTTGGGCAGGAATTGCAGGCTATTACTTAATCTATGATGTCATGGGTAGGCAAACCCCTTGTAGGGCATCTTCAAAGAAGAGTAACCCCAAAATTTATCATTTAACTATTAATATAGGAAAGTTAGACTCCTTGACTTTGGACAAAAAATATTAAACATTAATTTATTTCGTGCAATTGTCTTGTCTTGTCAATAGCAGCCTGCTTGAATAAGTAGTCTCAAGTAATACTTTGCAGACTCTTTATAGCAACTTTATTGAGTCTTGACCATATGTTAGTCATAATTAGCTACTAATATAAAATAGTAAGTAAAATTTCTAATATAATTTTTTAGCTGTTAATGCAAATACTGTTATGACTAAACACAATCAATCTTCTAAATCTTTATTTTATGGTTCAATCGATTTAATTTTAGTTATTATTAGTATTTTCACAATTATAATAGCGACACTTTACCCTTTTAATTTTTCAATCCCGGAAAATTATTCACTACAAGCGCTATTCAATCATTTTGATAATACAAGTTTTTTTCAAGACCAGGTAAATAATGTTTTGTTATTTATGCCTTTTGGACTTGGATTAACAAGTATTCTGCTACGAAGACAAATTCAAGGATTAAACCAGATAGTTGTCGTTGCGATCGCAAGTGCGAGCTTATCGTTTTCGGTTGAGTTTTTACAATCTTTTCTACCTTCACGTGACCCAACTCCGGCTGATATTATTAATAATACATTTGGTGGTTTTGTTGGGTTGCTTTGCTTCTATATTTGGGACTCACGCAGTTTTAATTCGACAATCAATTATCTTGAAAATACTCAAGCTAGTAATTCCCTCAAAAAAGTTACGGTATTTTTTACAGGGTATATATTGTTAACATTTTTAATGGGCTTTTCCTGGGAAAATAATGTCAGTTTGAGAGAATGGAATACAAATTTTTCATTAATAATTGGTAACGAAAAAACTGGAGATAGAGCTTGGCAAGGTTCAGTCTCACAGCTATTATTTGCAGATAAAGCAATCTCTAATAACGAGGTAAAAGAGGTATTTAATAATCCAGATTCTTTGCAAGCTGGTAGTAATTCTCTACTAGCAATTTACCAACTTAACGGTAAAGATAACTATCGTGATTCGACAGGGCAACTTCCAGAATTATTATGGCAGGGGCAATCGAAACCGCAAGTTATCGACAATAAAAAAGGAGTTGATATCACCCCAACTCGTTGGTTACAAAGCGCAGAACCAGTAAAATTAATCAATCAAAGAATTAGCGAAACTTCACAGTTTACGGTTAGGGCAAAATTTGCTACTGCAAATTTAAATCAAAATGGACCAGCACGAATAATTTCGCTTTCGAGGGATTCGTTGCACCGAAATTTAACAATTGGGCAAGATAATAAAGATTTAGCATTACGCTTGCGGACACCTATTACTGGGCAAAATGGGTCAGACATTAAACTTTCTGTACCTAATTTTTTTGCAGATACTAATCCGCATCGCATTATTATGACTTATACTAAAGCAAAATTACAGGTATATGTCGATAAATCAGAAAATGTCTATAGTTTTAATTTGCTAGAATTACTGCCAAATAATCAAAAAGTTTTTTCCTATGCAGTCACTTTCATTCCGTTAGGGTTGTGTTTAGCGTTACTCAGTATTATTGCCAAACGTCAATATAATTTTAATCGGTTCATGGTTCCCTGTGGGATTTTTTTACCTTCGCTGATAGTTGAAGCTTTTTTGATTCATCAGAGCGGTAAAGCTTTGAGCTTAGTCAATTTAGGATTGGGAATATTTTTTACAGCTTTAATAACTTTATTATTTAAAGCACGAACTTTGATGTTAGGAGTTAAAAGTTAGGAGTTATTTTCTTTCTCAACTTCCCCACTCCCTACTCCCTTATGTTTCGTTGAAAAAACTACTGCGGTAAAAATACACGCTGAAAAGGTTGGCGACGATAGCGACGATAAATGTCAAAATCTTTATCAAGAGTAGCGATCGCACTAATATTCAAACGCTCTGAAATTGTCACCAATGACAAATCTGCAAAATCTCCAGGCAAACTAGCGTACTGAGAATTGAGTTCGGCAATACGGGCAAAATCTTCTACCGATAGATGTTCACATTTATAGATATTATTAGCAACAGCAGATAAAAAGTTGTTTTGCAATTGCCAGTTAGGGGCTAATAACCACATTACCTCGGTAACACAACCAACTGTAGTTAATAGCTCACTGGTACAATTAGCAAAAAAGCCACGCACTTGTCTGTGATACTCATCTGTCGAATCGTAATAAGCGACTAATATTGATGTATCTATAAGAATAACAGGGTGATAAGTCATACTTCCTGTTTTTGAGAACGTTGATGTCGCTGTTGTAGATGTTCGGCAATATATTTTCTTCGCACATCTCGATCAGATAAATTACCTGGGCTATTAGGTAGAGTTCCAGGTAAGCTACCCACTTCTTCTAATCGCTCTAAAACGGTTTTTCGAGGCTGTAAGCTTTGCCAATGTTCATGTAACAGGCGTTTTATCAATTCATTACTTGTTATCTTTTCCTGTGCCATAATTTCTACTAAATACTTCTCGGCTTCATCATCCAAATTTACGTTGAGCATAAAAATTCCTACCTTCTAGACAAGATACTTCCATTATCTAATAACTTAAAAATTAATTAAAAAGTTAAACCACTGCAACCAATGGGCTAAGTTGGCAGTGTAAACGTCATAATCAACAGCATATTCATCACTTTTCTCGTGATAAATGTAAGCTTTTTTATCTGGACTAAAGGGACAAAATAGGCTGACTTGACGTTCTTTATCTAAGCTTGCCCAATCTAGGCTAATACCTCCTTCCTCATCTGTGGAAGCTGAGGCTCTTGGAAAGCTATTTCCCATTAAACAATGTACCTGTAAAACTAAATTCATTACAGTTTTAAAAGCGTAATCAGTTGGCTGAGAAATGCCGTATTCATCCTCTTCTTCACTTTCTAAAAGTGTCACAATACGTTTCAAGGTGATGGTAATTCCTTGAACATCTATAGCAATCCGGTTTGATTTCTGAATCACTCGTGGAGGTAAGGGACTGGGGACTGGGGACTGGGGACTGGGAAGAAGAAATAAAAGTGTACTGAGTTTTGTTCAAAAATCAAATAGGAGTCCTATATGGAAGTAGCCATTATATTTATTTACCTACATACTTTGCTTGTATTCTTCTAATAGTTGCGGAATGTGATCGTAACCATCTACACCAATTACAGCGATGATTTTTGGGCGATGTTGTTGCAATGCATCGCTGAAAATTTCTGCACCCATTTGTCCTTGCAATATTATTAGTAACGCAGCTGGTTTACGCCACTCTTGGGAAGTAATTTGATTGAGTAAATACATTCCCAAACAACCTGTGTAAATTGCTCTAGTAAAATTTGCTATGCTATAATTTGCTTCGGCTAAACTCGCTAAATTTAAACCTTGCAAATACAAATCACCGGATGTTTGCGCTGTGTTAAAACCGTCTTCTAAATGTTTTATAGCAAGTTGTGGTTGTTCAGTTACTAAATAAGCAATTCCTAAGCTGCTAACACACAATGCTTTACTTTGAATATCGCCTAATTGTTCTGATAACTTTAAGCCTTGTTGCAAATAGTTAATTGCCATTTCATAAGTTTCTGGTTCAATTTGTTTTAGTTGCTGCGCTTGCATAACTTCGCTGTAGCCTAAATTTACTAGCGCGTTTGCTTCTCCTGTCCGATCGCCTGCTTGTCTACTGAGTATCAATGCTCGTTGACTATTGTTAATCGCCTCGGTATAATTCTCACATGCCACAAAAGTACGGCTCAGATGGTTGAGATTGGCAATTTCACAAGGGCGATCGCTTGCATTCCTGGCTATTTCCAAAGCTTGTTGATGAAACCCAATTGAGCGATCGTACTGCCCCATTGCTCGCTGTGAATAACCTAAAAGCGTTAAAATCCGCGCTTTTTCTTGAGTTCCCTCTGCTTGTCGCAGCGGCTCATCTAAATAATCTAAAGCATCTCGTAAATAACTTCCAGAAAATGAAGCGAAAATTCCGCCATACAAAGGAAAATACGGACGCTGGGCAAAGTTTCGCAATATTTGTAACAACACTTGCGAAGAAGCATTGCTGTAGCGGCTTATACTAACAAAACCATTTGCTAACTGATTCCAAATCGCGGCAAATGTCAAGAAAGTTGAAATAGATAAGTTGGAACCGGCTTTGATGTTGTAAGCTTGTTGGTCAAACCAGTTAACTAAACCGCGTTGCAAGTACTGCAAAACCAATGTTAATTCTACCCAATCGCTATCTGTAATAAAACGTTGCTGTTGGGCAAATACGATCGCTGACTCTTCCATTGCCAGCGTGTGAAAAAGTGCTTGAATTAAAGGGCTATTAACTATCTTTTCCCAACTTGCCCAAGGACCTTTTTCACCGGGTACACCACCAAATCCAATTGATGAGCGGTTTTCCTCGTACATCCAGCCGAGCAAGTTATCAGAAAGTCGTTGCCAAGATGTTAAACCACGAGTGACACCTTCTGACAGTTGCAGAATTTCTTGATTATCAGAAACCTGCTGTAGGGATTTTGCCAGTTGTCCCAGTTGTTGTAAACTTAGGGGATACTTTCGGTTGGGGTCAATGACGCGTAATAATGCGGCAAGCCGATCGCCTGATTCTTGGGTAATTTCTTGAACTGCGGAAGCGATCGCATTGTTAGCTTTATTTTGCTCTTGCGTGCGTTGCCATTGATTTTCAATTGTCTTGATTGCTCTTAAGCTGCGGGTAGCTTTCGCTTTTTTCAGTTCATCTTTTTCTGAGTTTACCAAGCTTTGGGCGGCATCGAGGCGATCGCTCAAAGCTAACTCAAAAATTTCCCCCGTCTCCGAATTTACCCCCTTGAGCAACATTTGATAAACTTGCTCAACAGAGCTAATCTTACCCTTGAGGGTAGTTTCCACAATTTCATCAATGAAGGCTAGATAGCGATCGCGCAATGACAGAGAATCTGACACTTTAGCTAATAGAAAAGGTTACGTTAATTCTCATTCTAGTCATTATAGCGGTTCTCGGTTGAGTGAAGTACATAAAACCTCACCCTCGCTTTTAGCGTAGCTAAAATCTTTCCCTCTCCTTTATAAAGCTACCGTGTACACACAAGTCTAATTACCCCCCTTGGAAAGGAAAAAGAAATCTATCTAGTTCCCTCCCCTTTATAAGGGCAGGGCTGTTTCATTCCCTAAAAGGCTTTAAAAATCAAGGGTTCAGGAGATGAAAAATAAGCAAGGCATTCAATATTAGGCTTCAATTTGGTCAACAATTCATGACTAAAGCCCAAATATTTATCGCCAATGGTCTTGACAAAATACATACCTTGTCGAATGAAACAGCCCTGCTTTATAAGGGCAGGGTTAGGGTGGGGTAAAACCTTGGTTAATCAGCTATTTCAGACTTGTGTGTACACCGTAGCTTTATAAAGGAGAGGGATGTCCGGAACAGACGGGGTGAGGTTCTATATTGCATCCAAGTGCAATCGGCTATAATTTCTTTCTATTAGACATCTCCATAAATTAATTATGCATTTTCCGAAAACCTTGTAGAGACGTAGCAATCCTACCTTTGGTACATCTTTATTACCTAGCACCAATCCGGAAAATAGGTGTTGAAACGCCTACTAGAAAAAATATAACTTAACGGTAGCTTTTGACTTCTCCGAGAATCGGTTGTTGGGCTAAATTCTCCAAGTCAACATCTCGCAACAAATTAGCCCAATCATTAATAAAGACGGTATTTTTAGGTTCGGTAAAACGAAGTTTAGCTAACTCGGTTAAAGCTGAATACCAAATACCATTTTGAGCATAAATAGCAGTACGCGATCGCGGTCTCATATCTGCTTGCAAAAGTTTCTCTAAATTTGATTTGAGCGCTTTTCTTTGCACCCATCCACGCACAAATACTGGGTTAGATAAATTTTGCTGACTACAATAAATTTTAAAGTACCATTGATAGCTTTTGTTAAGTTCTAAGGTTACTGTGGATGGTACACTGAGGCTAACTATACCTGGTGTTTCCGGCAGCTTAAAAGAAGTTCGGTAAACATCATTGTTTGCCTCATCCTGCAACGTAAACTCCCCCCCGGATGTATTATTAAACTGATAAGGGACAAAAAACCAAAAGGTAGGATGCTCCTCAACCGTTAAACCGGGATTTTTATTGGGTATCAAAGCAGTAACTGGCATTTGCACTGGTGGACATTCTCCCCGGCTTCCTGTTCCTACCCTTTTGGAAGGTCTGCCTCGACTTGATCCATCTACTTCTTTTTCGTTGAAACGAATTTGTATATTAGATGAATCGAAATATGCCAGAACTGGCATCATGTAGGTGATGCACAGCGATGTCAAAATAATGGTAAATGCATGTTTTAATTTTTTATTAATCATTAGTCACCTAAAGTATGAAAATCTCTGTTGCCTAGTCCCTAGGGCGTGTTTTCGCTCCTGCCCAACACCCTGAAGGGTGGGGCGTTGCGCGTACCAAGTCCCCCTGCGCGGACTACGAAAAACTAGGATTTTTAGCCCCCACGTAGGTGGTCTTTGTTTGTATAGCCCTAGGCTTCCAGCCTGAGGGCTTTTGGAGGAGTAAAACACGCCTTAGTCTTTAGTGTATAGTGTCACGATTAGACTAGAAGCAACAAAAACCAAGGCTGAGGGAACAAGCGGTATCCATACCCCTTGTATTAATATATAAAGACAAACTCCATATAAAATAATCAAACCGCAGGCGATCGCTATTCCTAAATATGATGGTGAGCGGAAGTACCAAGCAATTATACCTCCGCTAATAGACCAAGACCATACCCAAAGAACTTCACCCCATTTCGGCAAGACTGATAATAATGGTCTGCGATCTAACACAGCACTGAGAATCTGACTTACCATATGCGCTTGAACAACTATCCCTGGCATCCTTTGGTAGGGCATTTTTTGAGCGCTGTAGGGAGTAGACCAATAGTCATGAAAGCTTTCAGCAGTAGTGCCAATGATGACAATGCGATCGCGCACTAAATCTGGTGTAAGTTCATTGTTGAGAATTTGTTTAATTGTAACTTCTGGAGCAATTTGAGGTGAGGAACGCCAGTTTAACAGTATTTGATGACCTGAGTAATCGATTCCGTGATAACCCCCGCTGTTTTTCTCCAAGTTTTTGAAGACGACATTGCCAAACTGGAAGTTTTTTTCAGTATTAAGTTGTGGTATAATTCCCAAATCAGCCAAGTAACGGTTCGCTAAACGAAAGTTGAAGGATTTGTCAGTTGAACAAGGAAGTGCTGGTGCGATCGCCAATAATTGTCGGCGGATTATTTCGTCGGGATCAATTACAACATCACTAAAGCCTTGACGTTCCAGACTAACTTCTGGAGGTGGGGGAACACCTGGGTTTTTGTCTTCTTCACTGGCTTTGCAGATTGCGAAAAAGCGATCGCTGTTTTCCATAGTGTTGGCTAAGTCTGGATAATCTGCGCTGACTGGATTCTCGCGATAAATATCCAAGCCGATGGCACGCGGTTTAAACTGTTCTAATTTTTTTACAACGAGTGCCAAAGTTTTGTCTGATAATGACGCTCCACCTCTTTCCTTGGGGGGTTGAGTGCGAACATCAACTTCGGTGACACCAACTATTAAGATGCGTTGATCTTGTGCTTCATAAGGACGCGATCGCATGAGATGATCGAAAGACATCAATTCTGACGACTGCAAATTTCCCAGCGATCGCATTCCAATTATCAAAGCTGTGACAAACAAGCTGACTTGAAAAACAATCTGTAGAATACGTCGGCTTGGTAAGGATTTGCGTGTAGAAGTAAGAATTGGTTTTTGCCAAACTAGCGCAGAAGAGGATGGATTCTGACACATCACAGGTAACCAACTAGCACAGGGAAACTCATTTTCTAAACCCTGCAACCGATCTTGTGCTTCTCGCATCGCTAAGTAGAAAGACTCACCATCAGCAAATGCTGCAAGAAAATGCTTCAAAAATTCTTGTGCGACTAAATCCGGCACAGGTTCGCGCATAACAATCATTTGCGGAATCTGCAAAGAAGCTAAATTCCGCGCCAAGGAAAGCCCATCGCAGGAGTTAAAAATAGCTAAACGCAACCCGCGAGCGATCGCTGCTTTCAGCGCATTTTTCAACTGAGGAACCGTCAAATAATCAGTTTTATTAATATGAATTCGTCCGGTTTCTCCATCAGTTTGAGTTGAACCATGTCCAGCAAAGAAGAGAATATCCCAACCCTGTTTATCCCACAGCCATTTATCTAACTCTTTTCGTTGCGGCTCCACGAGAAAAACTGTTTCAGCGCCTGGTAATTGTTCTAAAATTGCTTTATCTTTTTCGAGATCAATTCCTTCACTATTGCCAATAATCGCTAAAATTCTTAACTTATCCCCTGGCTTTTTAGGTAATGGCTTAACTTGTGCAATCTCAGCTGCACTGATACCGACAATACTTGATTGATAATCTTCAAAAAAATTCCATAGATGCCAAGGAAGCCGTTTTACTTCTTCGTCTTCTGTTGCCAAAATTACCCGAATTTCATCATTAGGGGCTAATGTTGTGCGTAATTTTTGGTCAATATTGCGAAATGTCTCAGACTTCAGCCAAGTATTGATTCCCTTAGATAAATCATCACATAAATTAATAAAATCTACCGAGGAAATATTAGTTACATCTTCTTCATCTATTTCAATTTCTTCATCTTGTTTCTCTACGTATCTCCGCCAACCTAAACTAGGATAAAGCGCTTCATACAGCAACTGATAAAGTAACTGCCAACGCCTGTAGAGTTGCCAAAGCGACGATGCCGGTGGTAAGCTGCCTGTAAATTGCATGGCAATGGGATTGCCTTCTTCCCATAGCTGAACTGTCACCGAGGGAAAGCCTCGCTTTAAGTCACCTCTTCCCAAATTTAATACAACTAACTTACTCATGCCTGGAAATTAAGCAGCGATTAAAGCACAAAGTCTTCTTTAATACTGATATCATGAAAAGCTATTTTAATACTAAATTTTTTTCCAGGATAAGATTTAAATTTCTTTAATTGAATCAAATGATCGTGATTTCTTGATTCTACTTCCTGAAGAATTTTCCCTGATTCCGAGAGCAAAAGCAGTCTGAGATAGGGTAGCAAGTAAATTTCTTCATTTGCCGGATGAAGTTGCACGCGAATACTGATTTTTTCATCCAACTCTGATGTTAAACCCACTAGCAGCACAACGGAAGTACCACCCAATTGCATCCCCAAATCAATCAACTTGGCTCGCTTGACACGCAGATCGTTCAACGTCACATCAGTTCTAAATTGAACACCTAAAGTTTTCTCTTGTGAACTAATAACCGCATCAAAAGATTGCCAACCCACCTCAAAGATATTTTCAAACCATTGGCTCAAGTTATTTGCTATATTGTTATTTTTTTGATTTTCTACCCGTAGTTGATAGAGACGCTGCCGATATTCCTCCACTGCCAGTAGTGCTCCCCACATTTCAAAAGGCACATCTAAACGAGGTGAATAAAACATGAATTTACTTAGCTGGTCTAATAATTTATCTACTTGTCTACTTGATATCGACAAAGGTTTTACTTCTAGTTTATCAACAGGGCAAACTTCTCGTGCTACCCACATCACATTCAAATCTGTAATTAAATCTTCTACATCCAAAGAATAAGTTTGATCCAAAGAATCATATTTAGCTTCTTTCCTGATTTGTTGATGAGTCGCGTATCCCCATACCCCAAACCAGCGTTCTTCCAAGTTTAACTGCACAGCCAAATAATAGTTAGCTGCCCAGTTAGGAATATCA
This sequence comes from [Scytonema hofmanni] UTEX 2349, assembly GCF_000582685.1. GTDB lineage: Bacteria > Cyanobacteriota > Cyanobacteriia > Cyanobacteriales > Nostocaceae > Hassallia > Hassallia hofmanni. The sequence goes on along the minus strand of NZ_KK073768.1, from coordinate 5,336,948 downwards.
ACCCATTCTTGGGGAATCCGCAACTCTTGAAAATTACTTTTATCGCTAGGAATTAGCACTAAATTAGTATCACCGATGGTTAGCATCGTGCCATTTACAACTTCCCAGACGCTTGCTAGTTGCTCGTCATCTAGCCAAACCTTGACAGTCTCCCGCAAATCTGGGTCTTCTTTCAGCCAAGCCCAAAAAACATGCAAACACAGATTATTAAGGTAGGCATTCCAACTAGCATTTGTATGAGAATAAGACTTTTGTTTAGATAATCGCCAAGCGTGTTCTTGTGCTTGATCTGATATTTCTAACCATAATCTTTCTGGATAAATTATCATTAATTCATTTAAGTCAGATGTCATTTTAGTTCACCCTTTATTAGCAACATACAGTTTGCATTTTATCCATTCATCAACAAAAATATCTATTTTAGATTCAACTAAATCTAGAGATTTTGTAGTTAAATTCATATTATTTTCTAATTCTTGCTTAAAAGAATTTATTAAATTCTGTTTTATGTCTTGAAGCATATTAGATGCTTCATATAAGTCAACAATTAACGGTTTTACTCCTTGCTGTTTCAGCAGATTTATTTCATTGGTCAGAGTTAAAAGTTTTTTTGAATGATTGCATTGCTGTTCAATTTTATCCAAAATCGAATATAACAAGTTTTGACACAGCGACTGCAAGCACTCAATCATAGCGTCTTTTATTCGTTCAATATCTTTGTCATGATTTAAACAAATTTCTGGATTAATTTTCCACCACTGATTAGCCAAATCTTTTAAGAGATTTTTATTGTATCTTGCTAAATGACGAGCCACTTGATATTGCTTTTGCAATTCCGGATACTTGCTTTTTACAACGGCTGCGATTTCAATTTGAGTTAAATTTAATCCTAGCAAAAGTTTCAAGACTATTTGTCCAGCTTCTGGCATATTTGAAAATAATTCCCAGATGAGAGATTGAACTTGTTCTGATGCTTCTTCTTGTAAAAGTTTATCCCAAGGAGTAGGCATCAAGTCAGATATAGTATCATATTCTTCTAGAGGTAAAAAACGTTTGGTGCGGTAATTGCGAGCAGCTTTAATGCAGGTTGACAGCATATCTTGAATTTTGTCTACTGAAGTTGCTGTAGAAGAATTTAGTTGATTTTGCCGTTGATTGTAGCGAAAAGTAATTTGGGTTAATTGTATTTCACTTGGATATTTAAAATTCCTATTGTTTAGGCTCTGGTTCGGTTGATAAATTTCATCTAAGCATTGCCAAACTAAGCAGTATGATGGAATTTGGTTCTTGTTTATCCCTTGATAAGTTAAAGCTTCTCGCAATTCTTTATAACTTAAATTTTTTAACAAACCATAATCAGAAAACCTATCTCTTTTTGCCTCTATATCTTGACGATAAATTGTATTGCTGACAAAACGTACTAATGCAGTTTTAGCATAACCTTCTATATTGGTTTGCGGATGTTCAAAGTTAAAATTTTTGAAAAGTTTGGCTGGAGGATTTGCAGCTGAATTAGCTATCTGAAAGTATTCTTCTAATGAGTATTTGTGCCGAAGAAACTTAAATTTTTGATAATTTTTTTGAGAAGCCCACAAACAAGCTTCTTGTAAGTAAGCTGACAAGTGTCTTCCTGCTATTAAAGAAGATGGTGAGACAGAAAATTTGCCCGTGGCAGTTTGAATTAGTGTTTGTGTATCTTTTTTATTTTCTGCTTCTCTACTCTGGGAATGGGATACCTCTGTTAAAATTTTCAAAAAATATCGTGCCCAAAATTCTTTATTAGCCTCTGGTTCTGACTTGACTAAATGTTTTATGTAACGTTCAAGTTCTGGATCTGTGTGCCAAATCAGGTTTCTAGGAATATTCGCGTTTCCGAAGCTCAGAAACGTCGAGAATTTTTCCACGATGTCTTCACGTTTTTTCATGAAGTTACCTCTTGCTGGTTGTCAACGAGTGTTCATAACCTAGTGGTAAAGCGATGGTTCTACTTTATTGATGGGACTCACTTGAGGTTAATTATGCACTTAAGGCAGATTTTTGAGGAGGAAGCAGGGGAGGCAGGGGAAGCAGGGGGAGCAGGGGAGGCAGGGGGGACAAGTATTTCTTTTTTCTTATCCTTTCCCCTTTCCCCCTTCCCCTTTCCCCTTCCCCTTTCCCCTTCCCCTTCCCCTTTCCCCCTTCCCTCTTGAAATTGCCCAATGCCAGAGATTGAAATTTTCAAACTCATTTTGGGAACTATATAAGTAGGACTTACGCACTCGTTACCAGAAAACAAATCTTTGAGATTGCTTCCTGCCGTCGATAGGGACAGAAATACGTAGTTTGTGTGTAAGTCCTGTATGATAAATAGCACAAAACATCTTCGTTTAAGGGCGATGCCTTTTGCAAGGATTTTATTTTACGCCAACTGATGTCACTGAAAACGATCGCCACCCGCACCCAGCTTGCCCAGAAAGTACCATTACGCCTTGTTTTAGTGGTTCCGTTTGTTCTGCAAATCTTTGCTGCGGTGGGACTTGTGGGTTATTTCTCTTTACGCAACGGACAAAAAGCGATTAATGATTTGGCAACTCAGTTACAAACCGAGGTGAGCGATCGCATCGATCAGCATCTAGATAGTTACTTAGCTACTCCCCATCAAATTAATCAGATTAATGCCGATGCCATGAAATTAGGCTTGCTTAACCTGCAAGACTTTCAAGGCATAGAGCATTATTTTTGGAAACAAATACAGGTGTTTGATGTAAGTTATATTTCCCTCGTACTGCCAACAGGTGAATTTGCGGGAGCAGGCTATTACAAAGATCCCAACCATGCTGACATTGAGGAAATTTCCCGCAATCACAAAGGTAAAAACTACATCTACGCCACAGATAACGAAGGAAATCGCACTAAGTTAGCATTTATCGAAGACTACAATCCTCAGGCAGAAGATGCTTATCAAGCTGCGGTGAAAGCGGGCAAACCCGTGTGGAGTAAAGTTTATCCGTGGAATGATGCTCCAGATATTATATCTATCTCTGCTAGTTACCCCCTTTACGATGAAACCCACACTTTCATGGGAGTTCTAGTCACTGATCTGCGTCTTTCCCACATTCATGAGTTCCTCCAGCAATTACTAATTAGTCCAAAAGGCAAAACTTTTATCTTAGAGCGTGAGGGGTTACTCGTAGCAAGTTCCGCAACTGAAGCGTCCTACACAATCGTAAATAAGGAGGCAAAACGTCTCAAAGCCTCAGAAAGTAAAGATACCTTAATTCGAGCCACGGCACAGCATTTAAGTAAACACTTTGGCAATTTAAACCAAATTAAAGCCAGCCAATACTTAGAATTTACCCTCAACGGTGAGCGCCAATTTGCTCAAATTACGCCTTGGAAAGACAAATATGGTCTAGATTGGCTGATTGTGGTGACAATACCAGAGTCTGATTTTATGGGGCAAATTAATGTTAACACCCGCATTACTATTTTGCTCTGTTTATTAGCTTTAGGAGTGGCTACGTTTTTAGGTGTGATTACTTCTCGCTCAATTGCAAAACCAATTTTCCGATTAATTCAAGCATCTGAGCAAATTGCTGCGGGAAACTTAGACTCTTCTATGGAAATTGTCGGGGTGAGAGAAATCAGTATTTTGGCACAATCTTTTAACAAAATGGCAAAACAACTGCAAGAGTCTTTTACAGAATTAGAAAATCGAGTTGCAGAACGTACAAAAGAATTGAATTTAGCTAAAGAACAAGCCGAAGCTGCCAACCGTGCAAAAAGCGAATTTTTGGCAAACATGAGCCATGAATTGCGAACTCCTCTTAATGGTATTCTTGGCTATGCTCAAATTCTCCAACGTGATAGAACTGCTACTTCTAAGCAACAGGATGGAATTAACATCATTTATCAGTGTGGTTCGCATTTATTGACATTAATTAATGATATTTTAGATATTTCTAAAATCGAGGCACAAAAGTTAGAACTATATCCTACAGATTTTTATTTGGATAACTTTTTATTGGGAGTTCGAGAAATATGTAGTATTAAGGCAGAACAAAAAGAAATTAATTTCGATTATCAACCACTCAATCATTTACCTACAGCTATTCATGCTGATGAAAAACGTCTGCGTCAAGTGTTAATTAATTTGTTAGGAAATGCGATCAAATTTACTGAACGTGGTGGTGTAAAGTTTCAGGTTGGTGTGCTGACTAATTCGCCTGATTTTACAGATTATCAGGTTGAACTTGATAACGGAATTGATAGTGGAAAAATCACAAAAATTCGCTTTCAAATTGAAGACACTGGTGTGGGAATGAAACCCGAACAGTTAGATAAAATCTTTTTGCCTTTTGAACAGGTGGGAGATATAGCACAGAAAGCGGAAGGAACTGGTTTAGGACTAGCAATTAGTCGCCAAATTGTGGAAATGATGGGCAGTAAAATTCATGTTGAGAGTATTTATGGAAAAGGTAGTAAGTTTTGGTTTGATTTAGATTTAATAGAAGCAACAGATTTGATTAAGTTAGAAAAAAACAACTTTGAGCAAAATATAATTGGTTATCAAGGTGAAAGACGGAAAATTTTGATTGTTGACGATCGCTGGGAAAATCGGGCTGTTATTGTAAATTTGTTACAACCAATTAATTTTGAGATGATTGAGGCAAATAATGGACAAGATGGTTTAGAAAAAGCTCAAGAATTTCAGCCAGATGTAATTATAACTGACTTATCGATGCCTGTAATGGATGGCTTTGAGATGACTCAAGCTTTGCGTAATTTAGCAGAATTTAAAAATGCACTAATTATCGCTTCTTCTGCTAGTGTGTTCAGCTCGGATCGTCAAAAAAGTACAGAAGCAGGTTGCAATGATTTTCTTGCTAAACCTGTGCAAGCAAGAAAATTATTTGAGCAATTACAGAGTTATTTAGGGTTGGAATGGATTTATGAAACTAAGGATAACTCAGAATTAGTTGCGGAAAGTCAAGAGACTTTTACTAAGGTGGATGAAATGGTTATCCCCCCAAGTCAAGAACTTACCAATCTGTATCAAGCTGCTAAGGGTGGTTATGTTTTGCGAATTATAGAGGAAGCTAACCGAATTAAACAGCTAGATTCTAAATATACAGCTTTTGCTAACTCTATATTAAAGTTAGCGGATGAATTTGACGATGAAGCGATCGCTAATTTAATTCAATCTTTTATTTTGTAAAATTTTTATGCTAAGTACTTACCAAGATACTATCTTAATTGTTGATGATATTCCCACTAATATTAAAGTATTACTTGATTTTTTAGATGACTCTAATTTTAATGTATCTGTAGCTAAAAACGGTGAAAGTGCCTTAAAAAAAGCCCAAGAGGAATTACCACAATTAATTTTGTTAGATGTGATGATGCCAGGAATTGATGGATTTGAAACTTGTCGTCGTCTCAAAGCTAATCCCAAAACTAGGGAAATTCCAGTAATTTTCATGACAGCTCTTTCTGATGTGGTAGATAAGGTAAAAGGTTTGCAATTAGGAGCAGTTGATTATATTACTAAACCTTTTCAACACCAAGAAGTATTAGCTCGAATTAATGTCCATTTAGAATTGCGTAAAACTCAACTTAAGTTAATACAGCAAGAAAAAATGTCTTCTTTAGGACAATTAGTCGCAGGGGTAGCTCACGAAATTAACAACCCCGTCAATTTTATTGAAGGTAATTTACATTTTGCGGCAAAATATATTGAACAATTGTTAAAAATGCTGCATTTATATGAAATTTATACCTCTAATTATATTCCAGAAATTCAAGATTATTCCCGAAAAATTGAGCTGGCATTTATTAAAAAAGACCTTTCTAAGTTGTTAACATCAATGAGGGTGGGGACTCAGCGAATTCAAGAAATTGTGCGATCGCTAAGAATATTTTCTCACTTAGATGAAGCTGAACCCAAAGCAGTAAACTTGCATGATGGCATTGATAGCACTTTGATGATTCTCGGTATTCGTCTCAAACAAGCTCAAAATTATTCAGAAATCGAAGTAGTTAAAGAATACGGTAATTTGCCTTCAGTCGAATGTTGTGCAGGGCAAATTAATCAAGTTTTTATGAATATCTTAGCAAATGCCATCGATGCAATACAAGAGTCCTTTGTTCAAAAAAAAGGACAAATTAGAATTACTACAGAAGTTACACCAGACGAAAAGAGTGTCTTAATTAGAATTGCCGATAATGGAGTAGGAATATCTGGGGATGTAATACAGAAAATCTTTGACCAGTTTTTTACCACTAAATCTGTAGGAAATGGAACAGGTTTAGGGTTAGCGATCGCTTACTCTATTGTAGTCGAAAAACACGGCGGAAATTTAACTTGTCACTCCAAGTTAGGAGAAGGAACAGAGTTTATTATTACTTTGCCACTAAATAAAAATTCGGAAATGCCACTGGTATTAATTGAGTAACCCACCTGGGACTATTAATGGTGCGTTAAACTTCGTTAGAACTGATAGATAACTTGCACTAATCTCAACAACCGCAGATTTCAGGTTTAGAAAGTACATATATAAAACCCCTCACCTTGTAGAGACGTAGCACAGAATAGTCTGTTATGTCTATTCGATATTAGCGATAGGCTGGTGTATCTTATAATTATTTGCACCTAGCTTCAGAGTAGTGACTAATTAAAAAAGTTGTTTTACGATTAAATTATATAAAACTCATGCCGATTGCAGAAATTTGAAAACTTAAGCGGAGTATATTTACTATGAAAAGTCTGATTTCTTCTAACTGGTTGCGTACCTTAAAAGTATTTATTACTGGTGCTGCATTAACTGTGACTTTTGTTAATGTTGAAACAGGTGAAGTGTGGGCAAAACCAAAAAAGCAAATAATTGCTGAACAAATCCAAACTCTACAACAATCTAATCAGCGCTGGATTCAAATTAATCTCTCAAAACAACGTTTAATAGCTTGGGAAGGGGCAACACCGATGTATGCTGTTGCTGTTTCCACAGGGAAAAAATCTACCCCCACTCTCACAGGTACTTTTAAGATTCAATCCAAGCACAGAAAAACCAGAATGCGGGGTGAAAATTACAATGTTCCCAACGTTCCTTATGCAATGTTTTATGATGGCAACTACGGAATTCACGGTGCATATTGGCATCGAAAATTTGGCACTCCAGTGAGTCATGGATGCGTGAATGTCGCAGTAAATCATGCTAAATGGTTATTCAATTGGGCACCGATGGGAACTTCTGTGGTTATACAAAGATAGGAGATCGAGAGAGGGGGGGACGACTCAGGGCAAACGGATCTAAATTAGTCTTGACAAAAACCTTGGTTAATGAATAAAGGCTCATAATCAGAATTTCTCGTGTCAAAGCGATCGCCTAACTAATTATCAATAAGCAGACCTTAATGCGATTTGGGGCTTTATTGAGAAGATGCGTTTGCCCTGCTTGTTGATGCAACAGATTCTTTTCGTCTTCTGTTAGTTGCACCCCTTCAGAAGGCAGGAGGCAGAAGGCAGAAGGCAACCCACCCTTACTCATAGTGGGATTGTAACAAGGACGTTTTATACCGTCCGTGCAAGCCATCTTGAGTATAATTATTTGTTTCAACTGGGCTTTAAACCCACAAAGTAAGTTTTAATTGATACTCCTAACATAAGTGCCTTCTGCCCTCGAACTTCTGCCTTTCTTGTAAGTTTTTTTGCCGACCAATCATTATCCTGAATGGTTGAGTATTTGTGTCATCCTCACTTTAGCGTCAAAAATTTTTTAATATCAATTCGCTACAAACTTATGCAATACTGTACTTACCCTATCCTGAAATTACAAAGTATCTTGAAAAAGTGAAAACAATTCTTATTATTTGCTGTGTGTATGAAAAAGAAGTCATTTCTGCGTGGGCAAGGCGAAATCCGGCATACAAAGTTATCATAGATGTAGTTGAAGAGTACGTAAAAGACGGTTTATATCAGCAAATCTTGGATCGTATTCAGAAGTATAAAAACGGAATTGAAAGATTTGATGGTGTTGTTGGAACAAATGATCTACCTAGTCTAGTGGCGTCGATTCTAGCTGAGAGACTACACCTTCGCGGTCCTTCTCCTGAGTCGATAGTAAGAACACAAAATAAATATCTCTCTCGTCTCTCTCAGAGGGAGATTGTTCCAGAGTGTACTCCGAAATTCCAACTTGGTAGTGAAATTCAAAGAGATGAAGATGTAACACTTTCTTTTCCTCTTTTCACAAAACCGGTTCTGTCTAAAGTTTCTAGATACTCTTTCTATATTGAAAACTACGCTTCTCTTCAAAAAATTTTAAGTCAGGCATCTAGCGTGCTTAATACACAAAATGAGCGTTACTGTTGGTCTTTTGAGGAGATGATGACGTTTGGACTGGTAAACCCTATGGAAATGCCGTCAGCGACTTCGATGATCTGTGAAGAACTACTTTATGGCGATCACATTACTGTTGATGGATGGATCTCTGATGGCAAAGTAGGTTTTTTCGGCAATACTCTTTGTGTATTTCTTCCTAATAAGATTAGCTTTGATCGCTTTGACTTTCCGTTTCATTGTTCCGCTCTCCTCGAAGATAAAATTTACCAGATAAGTGAGAGAGTGATTAAAGGAGTTGGATTAAACAATACACTTTTTAATATTGAAATGAAGGTAAGAGAAGAAGATTGCACGGTATCAATCATTGAAATAAACACGCGTTTGAGTATGCAGTTTGTTTTTTTAATCGAAAAGGTAACAGGGATGAATCCTCTCGCTCGACTCATTCAGGTTGCCTTAGGAGAGGATATCGTTGATACACTAGAAGAAAACTTAGTACTTCAAAAGTACGCAAGCTCATGTGTGCTTCGTAGAACGGCTGATGCAATTGTCACAGAGATACCAACTAAGTCGTATATTGATGAACTAGAGTCTCGATTTCCTAATACTCAAATTACTTCTCTAATTCCACCAGGAAGGAAACTTTCTGATTATCCTCAGGATGCTTTTACTTATAGGTATGCTTTTGTCAATATCGCTCGAGATTCTTTAAACGAGATTCTTAGTGAACTTCAAGAAATAAAACAGATGCTAAACTTTCGTTTTGGGATTTTTTAGAAATAAATTAACCAAAAAAAAGAAGCCGTTTTTACTTAATAATAGTAATCATTGTGATGAACTCAGAAAAGGGTTGCCGTTGGCAACCCCTTTCTGACTCTAAAGTATGCATGAAGAACTGCACCTTGTGACTTTTCAAGGGTATGTGGAAATTTCTTTACAAGAAAGGCAGAAGTTCGAGGGCAGAAGGCACTTATGTTAGGAGTATCAATTAAAACTTACTTTGTGGGTTTAAAGCCCAGTTGAAACAAATAATTATACTCAAGATGGCTTGCACGGACGGTATAAAACGTCCTTGTTTCAATCCCACTATGAGTAAGGGTGGGTTGCCTTCTGCCTTCTGAAAGCAGTTTTCACCAGACACCTCTGGCATCAAACCCAAGCATCATCAGATTGCCAAAATACTCAACCTCATGTCTGTTTTTCCAGCCTGACTAGAAATTCCCACGGATATATATCTGGCTCGTCAATGTCATAAGTTTCTTTCATATTAGCGACTAAGATAGGAGAATCACTTAAATAAACCTCGAAACTAAGCCTTTTGAATCCTATTTCTTTAAAGATGCGATTCAACCGCAATGGAGTATAAAATATCTGGCGATCGCTCCATTTCCTATCATAGAGAGCACTATCGGCTAAATTAATTGTTCCGTCTGTTAACCAGTGAGCTTTAGCTTGACTTAAATAGGCAACTTCTAAATCCCAAAAGATAGTTAGGAAAAATCCGTAAAGCCTTCCCCCTGGCTTGAGAACCTTATAAAACTCTTTAAGCATCTGACGATTCTTTACATCGTCATTTGATAAAACTGAATTAACAACGAGAACGTAATCAAATTTATCCTGCCAGTCAGGTCTTTGTTCTGTTAATTTTGTAGAATCAGCCTCAGCAAAAACTAATTGTTGATTGTTGAGTCTTTCATTTCCATTAGCTTGTTGCCAATTGCTTTGAGCTTTATCAAGAGCTGTTTTGGAAAAATCCGTACAGTAAATTTGTCCAATTTGGGGACAAAACTCGATTAATGTCTTCTGAAGAGAAATCTCAGAGCCACAGCCGGGAATCAGAACTTTGATTTCAGGAGAATTTGGGATATCAAAGCAGGGAGATTGGCTAGAAGGACGTATCAGTGTTTCACTGATTTTAGGCTCTTGCGTTAAGTTGAAAACATTTGTTGAATAATCTTTGTGAATTTCATCCCAATCCGCTTTCTCTTTTTCAAGAGATTTTGAGATAAGGCAAGAGGGGATGAGCCATTTGCCATCGTTTGTGTTCGTCATAAAATTCAACTCCAAGAGACTAAGTAAACGTCAAGTTTGTGGTTGTGTTAAGAGTCTATCCGAAAAATCTGTTAGTCTCTTAGTGTTAATCGTGTAAAGTAATGTAAAAAGCAGCCTCTCAGTGTGAGGACTTTTTGATTGTCACCCCGTTAGCAATTTTATACTAAGTTCATGGAGCAAATAACCTCAACAGAATTTAAGTCAGAGCTTCTAACAGAAGCACGAGTTAGTCTGGGATTGGTTGTACCGTTAGCAGTTGCTCAAATAGCTCAAATTGCCATCCCTGTGATGAATTCGGTAATGATGGGCTTGCTTGGCACTCAACATTTAGCGGCGGGTGCTTTGGGTGTAGTCACCTTTTTTACTCTGTTATCTGTTTGCTTTGGTATTCTCACAGCAGGAGAAGCGCTCGCTGCTGAGGCTTTTGGAGCAAACAATATAGATAGAGTCAGCCGTATTACTGGTCAAGGACTGTGGCTGGCAGCTGCCCTATCCTTACCTGCAATGCTTTTGTTATGGAACTGTGACTCTATACTGCCCGCCTTAGGTCAAGAAGAAAGCAACGTTTTATTGACAAAAAGCTATTTACACGCTCTAGTTTGGGGATTACCTGCGGCGATCGGCTTTTTATATTTAAAATACATTGCCACTGCCATCAATTTCCCGCAATTTGGCATGGTAATTATAGTTGTTTCTTTACTGTTAAACATTCCTGTCAATTACGTGCTGATGTTTGGCTATTTAGGTTTTCCTGCCCTTGGTTTAGCTGGAATAGGCTGGGGAACTACCCTCGTTTATTGGGTGAGTTTCTTAGCATCAATTAGTATGATTTATTTCCATCCTAAGAGTAGAAATTACCAGCTTTTTCGCTATCTACATCAGTTTGATAAAGAGGTATTTTTCCAAATTTTTCTGACCGGATGGCCGATGGGAATCCAGCTGGGAATGGAACTGGGGCTGTTCACCGTCACAGCAATGCTGATGGGAAACTTCGGAACCGCCAGTTTGGCAGCTCATGAAATCGCTATCCAAGCGTCAGATATCTTTTTGGCAATCCCAATGGCAGTTTCTTCTGCGACTACGGCGAGAGTAGGGCAGATGATAGGAGAGAAAAATACTAGTTCATTACTAAGGGCAGTGTTTGTCAATCTTGCATTGGGCGTACTCTTTGCGTTTGTTGTAGCGCTGGGTTTTGATCTGTTTGCCTCACGCATTGCCGCCATTTATTTGGACATCAATAATCCCGATAATGCCGTGGCAATTAGTCAGGCAACTTTTTTCCTCAAATTAGCAGGAGTCTACCAAATTTTTTACAGTATTCAATACATTTGTATTGGGGCTTTGTTAGCGTTGCAGGATACCCATGTGCCCATGCTAATTAACATGTTTTCTTTCTGGGGTGTTGGGCTGGGTGGAGGTTATCTAATGGGAATAATTTTAGGATGGGGAGGAATTGGTTTATGGTACGGTTTAATTCTAGCTCCGGCAATTTCGAGCATATTTTTAATGGTGTGGTTTTATAGGGTTGCCAGCGAAAGAGGATTGGGCTTTGCTTTTGACACAGAATGAGGGTTGCGTTTTTAGTGTCTAAACTTTTCAAATTAACTAATGTTTTATACTCTTTATTTGACTTGAGTAATTATGAACGACAAACATGTTTTTTGCGATCGCTTAGAAGTAGCCCTGGCGACTAGTACATTAGGGCAAAAAAAAGTGACCAGCCTTATTTTCTAGATCCTCGATACCGCACGACTTTTTACGGATGAAGGCTGGTCACTTTTTTCCGACTTCCTCCACTAGAAGTCGCGCGCCAGTTGCTACAACGGGGGGAACCCCCGCAAAGCACTGGCTTGGCTACACAGACAAAACCCGCCTGCGCGGGTTAAAAACTTTGATTTTTGGTTAGTCCACCTCCGTGGACTTTGCTTGTGTAGTAGCGAATTATATTCGCCCAATACTTTTAAAACATCCTCTTAGATGCGTTCTCCCAGGGGGACGACTTGGGAAAATATTTCTTTTTTCTTACCCTTTCCCCCTCCTCAAATTGCTCATTCTTTTTAACTCAATTGCGCGACTAATTGATTTTCTAAGAGGGTTTCATGTGTGAATAAGTCTTCAACTGTAATTCGTAAAAAGCGCTGCCCATCGACTTGAAAAAGAATTTTGATGCGATCGCTTCCCGGATATCCTGGGGGGGTAAGTTGGGCTATTGTTCTGGCGCCATCTTTGTCGTTGAGGGGTTGGACGGTTGTTTGTATGTTATCCTGACGCCGGGTAATTAAGCGATCGCCATCAAAAAATACTTCGGTGCCGCCTGTTTGCGCTCCCAATTCCCCCATAATTAATTCTATGCTGGGCTGATTTTCTAAAGATGCGCCTAAAACTAATTCTACGGCTTGATTCATCGGGTAAGGCTGTCCCTCTTTGATGATAGGATGCCAGCTATGGCGCTTGTTGCGCCGATCCCAATAGCGGACACCGTAACTGTGGTAAAGAAAATCTTTGATTTCTACACCTTGGGCTAATTGTAAAGCACCTTGAGCGATCGCTTCAAAAGGACGTTCGCAACGAATTTTATCTTCGCTAAAATACTGCTTTACCCAAGTTTGCACTGCGGGTAATTGTACTGTTCCACCAACTAATAAAACTGCATTAATATCGGTAATTTCGATTCCCTGACGTCGCGCTTGTTGTAACAGTGTCGTCATGGAATCATCTAACAATTCAAAAAACGAGTGTTCTTTGAGGATACTTTCTAAAGTATCACGATTTAGTTCTAATTCGTAACTTTCAAATGTCTCATCATCGAAATAAACTTCGTTTCCTTGAGTTTGCGTTGAAAGCTGAATTTTTATCTTTTCTGCTAATCGCGTTGTCAAAGGACTTACCGCTAATCCTTGATTTTTGGCAAAGTAATCTACCAACCAATTATCAATATCAGTACCGCCTAGATTTTGCCCTGCTTTCGCCAGTACGCGGGCTATTTTTACCTTTTGTTTTGAATCTTCGGCTAAAGTTTTATTACCCCATTTCAACAGAAAACCAACTGGTTTTTCGGTTCTTTGGACGCTTTTATCTAACTGTACCAAAGATAAATCTAAAGTTCCCCCACCAAAGTCAATTACTAAAAGTATTTCTTCATTTACCAACCCATAACCCAAAGCTGCGGCTGTGGGTTCATCTAACATTCGTACAGATTCGACGGGAAGGGCTTGACAAACTTTTCCTAACCAATGACGATAAGCTTCAAAGCTATCTACCGGCACGGTTAATATTAGAGAATCTAACCCTCCTTGCATCGGTGCTAATTCTGAAATCACTTGAGAAAGAAACCATTGCCCTACTTGCTCAAATGTGATATTTTGTCCATCAAGTTCGGGTAAGAAACCTTGAATTTCTGCACCAATACCGCGTTTAAAGCTGCGAAAAAATCGCGGTTCGCTACTTAAATCAAAACCGCGATCGCGCACTTGTTGCCCGACTAATACTTGTCCAGTAGAAGCATCTTCAACATAAACCAAGCTGGGAATTAGTGGTGGATTCAAGCTTTGTTTAACTGACAAACCTGGTATAGTCAGGGTTTCTGCGCTGTTGGTGACAGGATTCCAACGTGCAATAACTGTGTTGCTAGTACCAAAATCGATTGCGATCGCCATAAAAGGGGAAGGGTAAAGGGCAAAGGGGAAAGGGGAAAGGGAGTAGGAAGAGGGAAAGCTAAAATATTTCTTCTTTCTTACCCTTTACCCCTGTTATTTTCCCATAACCCACCAAGAGCGCAAATGGGCGATCGCTTCTTCTTTGCGTTTTGCTTCAATTTCTATCCAAGGTGCTTCCCGATATACACTTGGCATATCAGTAATCAATTCGCTGTGTTTTCTATCCTTAAAAGCTTGTTCACCGTTGGAAATATGCACTAATTGCCACTCTGGATTAGCCCAAGTTTCTCGCCCTGCATAAAACATCGATGCTACACTTGCATCATCGTAGCTATCTAAATTTTCATGGCAGATATGGTGATGAGCATCAAATACCATTGGCACACCAGTTCGGTGACACACTTCTAAAATTTCCTCACTGCTGTAAGCGTATTCGTCATTTTCAAAAGTCAAGCGGTTTTTGATGTTTTCTGGTAGTTCCGAAACTACTCGCACCAGTTGATCTGTACGTTTAGATTTGCCACCATGAATATTCATCAAAGACCAAGTGGATTTTGGCAACCCTAACAAGTCAAGCGTCTGCGCGTGGCGAGCAAGAATTTTGATACTTGATTTTACCACATCTGGCGAATCAGAACTCAAAACTACAAATTGATCTGGATGCAGCACCATTCTAATTTGTAATTCTGCCGCTTTTTGCCCAATTTTGGCTAAATCGCCGCTCATCTCTTCTAATATATGTGCGCCGATTTCATCTTCCATATCACTTAGAGGAAACAAAGCAGACGACATGCGATAAAGCCGAAGCTGATTATCTTGACAAAAAGACAAGCCAAGATTCAAACGCTGCAAATTATCTCGATAAAGTTCTCTCAGAGCGCTTTCACGTTGTTCTTTGGTCAGTTGCAAATATCGCGTGCGAGTCATCGTCCGAAAACGCACCAATGAAGAAAAGGTGATACACACCAGCCCTAACTCAGGTGTAACACCTTTTTGCTGCTCTACATTAGATGAATTGTTTATCTGGATTGCAGTCATTAAATAATTTCTATAGTATCGCCTTAGTTTGATTTAACTAAGTTTTGCCCCCAAAAAATCAGTATCTAAAGGCATAAAAGAAGATTGGGCAATGGGCAAAATTCGTCTCCCCCTTGTCCCCGTCCCTCAAATATCTATCTAAAGAGTTACTTTTATAAAATATTAATTTGCTACAGTTCTATTTAACTTACACCAAAATCTGTTAACAGACGCATTTTTGGAGTGTGAAAACCAATCACAATATCATGTTTTGGCACACCCATATCAATCAACTCACTAGCTAGATCGACTTCAGTTGTATTTTGCTGAATCCAAATTTTATCACCTTTGATATCTAGATGCATCATACAACCATAAATTCGCTTTTGATTATTCCAACCCACACTTACGATTTGATAGCGATCACGCTCAATATCAAAAATCTCTTCTATCTCAACTTCCCCATAACTCGGCTTATACTGGGAATATTTAATTAATATCTGCTTGACCTGTTCTCGATACTCCTCTAATTTAGCCATTCGATAATCTCCTCCTTCTCGATATCATAAATAAGAATTTTCAAATTATTTTCACTCACAACTATTTGAGTAAAAGGTAAATTAAAAAAATCACTATAAATTGCTGATGGAACGGCTAAATATAAAATTCTCTCTGGATCTTCCGAACGTAATGCCGTGCGATAATTAATAAACTGCCCCAATGCCATATGAAATTCAGAAATTTTGGAGGCACTAACAAAATTTTTAATCTCAACAGCTATTTTATCTGTACCTTTTTCTGCCGCTAAAAGTTTTTCAACACCTAAATCTATCTGAATATCAACCCCACCACAACGAATAGTTAATAGATCGTCTGTAATCACCCACCCATCTTTTTCTAGTGCAGACCTAACGATGTTATGAAATAGATCGCGTGCCATATCTTAAACAAATTCTGCACCAATTTAATCTCATTGTACCGATAATATCTAGCAATTCGCCAGCGAAACCGATTTTAACAGGGCATGGGGAATGAGGAATGAGGAATAAGGAAAAGGGGGAGTGAAAGAATTATTCTTCTTGCTTCTTATCTGCTCCACTCCCCTACTCCTCATTCCCCCAAATATCTATCTAAAGAGTTATATTTACGAAATGTTAATTTTTTTAGATATTATTGTCGTTTAGGTCACAAAAATGCATGACTACCCTGTATAGAATTTCAGAACTCGAATCATCAAATATCTTTAGATGTATATTCTGGCAGTTTAGTCAAGTTAAGAAAATATTTATTAATATAAAGTAGATACAAACAAATTACATATAGGAATTTCTACGAAATCATCAAGCAGGAAATTATGAACAACGAACAATCATCAAACTCTAATAAATTCGTAGGAAGTCTCAAGAATGGGATTTGGCTGTTTGGTATTTCATCTTGGTTATTTGGTATAACCGATCGCAGTATTGCTTCTTTTTCTGATGGGTATTTGTCAGCTTTGGATCTAACGCAACTATTTACAGCAGCGACTTTCTTTGTCGCATGGATATTTTTGAAGCCGGCATCAAAACCTGAATCATCAACTAGGTAATGTTGCGTGTGAGTGCAAACCCAAAAGCGATCGCACAAAGGAATGTAAATTATTCTGTATTCAGCTAGAGACGTTCCACTGGAACGTCTCTACAATATGTCTGATTTGTCGAACATGATATAATCTGGCATCAATTCAATTCTTTCCAACTGATGCCAAAACAGGTATAAAATAATTTGTGAGTGTAAAAGCATCAACACCCAATTCTGTCCGCTCTTCAGCCGCTAAAATCCCCGCTTGGGAATGCCACCAAGCAGCAGTTGCGACAATTTGCTCTACAGAAATATGCTTAGATTTAGCTTGCGCTAACAGTCCACCGAGTACCCCCGTTAAGACATCACCGCTACCACCACGAGCTAAAGCTGGAGTGCTTTCGGGATTAATCCAGACTGAATTTTGGGAATTTGCGATCGCTGTTCTCGCTCCTTTTAACAATACTATCGCACCACAATGCAGGGCAGCTTCGCGCACAGCACGCACTCTATCTTTCATCGCATCGCTGACATCGGGAAACAACCGCTTGAATTCACCAGCATGGGGGGTAAGAATTGTGACTGCTTGTCGTTTTTGTAAGGTGGGGATAGTTGCCATCTGTGCGAGAATATTCAAAGCATCAGCATCGAGAATTAAAGAGCGATCGCTTTCCAAAACTTGTTGTATAATTGGGGTAGAATCTCCCGTCAAACCGGGACCGCAAGCGATCGCATCAAAGGAACTCAAATCGGTATTTTTGGGTAATTGCAAAGAAGCGATCGCACCTGTTTGAGTTTCCGGACAACCGATAATTAGTGCTTCTGGCAATTGTGCCACTAAAAGCGGCTTCAAAGATTCGGGTACAGCTATCGAAAGCATTCCCACACCACTTACCCTAGCACCCAAACCAGTTAAAATTGCACCTCCAGAATAGCGTCGTGAACCACAAATCAGCAGTAAATGCCCTTCCTTATATTTGTGAGTGACGGCGGGACGTGGTAGCGGTAAAGTTGAAAGTGCAGTGGTTTGAGTGATGCGGTGAATTCTGTTTACATCTCCCACAACAGCTTGCACATCAGCCAAAGGGATATCAAAGTCGATTAATTCAGCTTTGCCAATATATTCTAAAGCATCGTCTTGGAATAAACCCAACTTCCACAAACCCAAGCAAAACGTTTGTGTAGCACGAATCGCAGTTCCCAACACCTCACCTGTGTCTGTGTGTAACCCTGAAGGTAAATCAATGCTGATAACTAGTTTAGACCAAGAATTAACTTGATTTATCGTTTTGGCGATCGCACCTTGCAACCTTCTTTCCAAGCCAAATCCAAACAACCCATCAATCAAAAAATCGCAATCTGACAGTTCCTCTATCGATTCATAACAGGGGATACCCAAACTTTGAGCATACTGCAAATGCTGCCAAGTTAATTCTTTCAGCTTAGAGAAAGAAGAATATATCTTGACATCATAGCCGCAAAAATGCAACTCACGAGCCACAACTAGCGCATCTCCCCCATTATGACCGGGACCTGCGAGAATTCCTACCCTTGGCAGATTAGAATAAAGAACTTGAATTTTGCGCGAAATTAATCCTGCGACCTTTTCCATTAAAGCAGCTACAGGCATTCCCGCCGCAAATATCCGCGCTTCAATATCGCGCATTTGCTGTGCAGTAACTATTATTTGGGAAATTTGTTCTAGTCGATCTACCATGAGTCATATCATGTCCGTTTAATTAACAGTAATAAAAACGTCGCAACCGTCGTAGAGACGTTCCGCCGGAACGTCTTTACAATATGTGTCATTTGTCGGATATGATATCAAGGGTCATATCATGCCCGCTTAATTAACATTAATAAAAATATTGCAACCGTCGTAAAGACGTTCCACCGGAACGTCTCTACAATATGTGTGATTTGTCGGGCATTATATCATACGATGTTACTTTCCGTAATAAACTCTGGCATTACCGAAGCCTAAATTTCGCAGATAACTGTTCCATTGTTCTGCTACGGTTCGTTGAGTAAAACCTCCAACAGCTACATGTGACCCTAGTGGCTGGTTTCTTTGCAATATTACCGCCCTTTGTCCGATATTGCGTCTAATTTTGTCTTCAATTACTGGTAAATCTTGCGATCGCCCCGGAATCACTACATAGTAATAATTACTTCTATTATTCCCAGAATAGCCTCCTGAATAGCCTCCTGAATAGCCTCCTGAATAACCTCCTGAATAACCTCCTGAATAACCTCCTGAATAACCTCCGGGTATTTCCTGTCCGTTGGAACTAACGATCCGTACTCCATTGATTCCGTTGTCTGCCAGTTCTCTGACGCGCCGTTGAGCGTTATCTGGTTTACTAAAGGTTCCAGCTTGGATTACAGAACGTCCTTGATATTGTCTTAATAAAGCTGTGGGTTCAACTCGACGTACTTGTTGCAGTAATCCAGAATTACCATTATCGACATAAACCACGTATCTACCTACGTTCTGGTTGTTTTGATATTGATATTGATATTGATACTGATACTGATTATTATTAAACTCTTGATCAGGTGGAGTTGTTTGGTAGGTGGTTTGAGAATTAAAGTCAGTTTGTTGCGCTGTATTGAACTGCGGTAATGCCTCTTGATTAAAGGGAATCGGTGGTTGCAAGTTTTGCGGTAGTGGTGGTAAAGGTTGTTGAGCAAGCAAAACCCCGTTGCGATTGATTTGCGCTTGTGCTGGGTTAGAGTAGAAGAGTAGGGAAAGTACGGAAAGTAGCGAAAGTAGAGAAACTAAGGAAGTAAATTCTTGACCTTTGACTCTTGACCCTTGTACAGACGCGATTAATCGCGTCTCTGCGCGTTTTGACTCTTGAATTGGTATTGCACTTAACATAAGTTTTGTCAATATTTCTAGATAATTTTTTCCTGGAACTAATCAGTTAACCGTTGTAGTAAATACATAGTGTTAGCTTAGAATAAGTTGCCTAAGCTCAATTTCCGGATGTCAGTAACTCAGGGCTAAAGCCACTGAGCTTGCAAGAGAAATCAAACAAGCTGTGCTGACCAGACCACCTAGCAATAGGTTAAGCGTTATTTGGGTCATGACACCTCGGAATGCGACGCTAGTTCCCCGCTCTGTCGCTTGTAATTAAACAGTTCTAAAGTCACTGGAACAGTGTTGCAAGCCTAACAAGCCCTTATAACAGGTCGAAGCGAACATTACCCCGCAAGGGAGGCTCATTCATAAACATTATGCGTACAGGGTTGTCAGATTTGAAATGGCAATTGTCCCATTGAAAGTACATCACAAAAGTACACCGAATTAAACAACCCCAAGGCGGTAATGGTATCAGAATATTCACGGCGATTTTAATCGCTCGTGCCGCTTCCCTCTCAGCTTTGAAAAGCTGAGTTCCCGTATACCGTGTATTCCTATGAAAAAAGTCGTCGTTGGTCTTTCTGGTGGCGTTGACAGTTCCGCTGCTGCTGCTATCCTGCATAATCAAGGTTATGAAGTTGTTGGTTTGACTCTTTGGCTAATGAAAGGCAAAGGTCAATGCTGTTCTGAGGGTATGATCGACGCGGCTTATATCTGTGAACAATTGGGTATTCCCCATCAAGTTGTTGATATTCGCGAAGTCTTTCAAACCAACATTGTCGATTATCTCGTATCTGGTTACAGCGCTGGTATTACACCGTTGCCTTGTTCCCAATGCAATAAAACTGTCAAGTTTGCTCCAATGATACAATATGCCCGCGAACAATTGGGATGCGATCGCATCGCTACGGGTCATTATGCCAAAATTAGCTACAACGAAGCTACTAATCGTTACGAGCTTTTACGTGCTGTAGATCGCAACAAAGACCAATCTTATTTTCTCTACGATTTGTCGCAAGATTTACTTGCCGCAACAGTGTTCCCACTTGGAGAATTACATAAGACAGATACGCGTCGCATCGCTGCCGAATATAACTTGAAAACCGCTGACAAGCCAGAAAGCCAAGATTTATGCTTGGTAGAAAGTAACGGTTCAATGCGAGCTTTTCTAGATAAATATTTAGCACCGAAAAAAGGCGATATTGTCGATGGTGACGGCAAAGTGCTGGGACAACACGATGGTGTCCATCATTACACCATAGGACAGCGCAAAGGTTTAGGTATTGCCGCTGCCGAACCGCTGTATGTAATTGGGTTGGATGCGGTGAATAATAAAGTGATAGTAGGCGATCGCACTCTCGCCACCGAACCAGAATGCACTGTACAACGTGTAAACTGGGTTTCTATAGCCGAACCATCAACCCCAATTCGTGCCGAAGTCCAAATTCGCTATCGTTCAAACCCCGTACCCGCAACCATCATTCCCCTAGAAGATTATAGAGTCCGCTTAGTGTTTGACGAACCCCAGTTCAGCATCACCCCCGGACAAGCTGCCGTTTGGTACGAAGGCGATAAAGTCTTAGGTGGGGGCATTATCGAAAAGTTTAATTAGTAGTGAGCGCTTCAGCGCTCTCAAAACTCATATCCCCGACTTCACAGAAGAAGCCGGGGATATTGTTTTTTCTATTGACATGTGAAACTTGACAAGGTATTGTATTCATAATGGAAAAGGTGTGGACATATAGACCCTATCCTGAAGAATTCAACTTACAAACTTTGCTCTTAACCACCCCACAAGAGAAAAGCAATTAATCAGACTATAGCGGTTCTCGTTTGAATCAAGTACAGATTTATCTGCGTCCATCTGCGTTCATCTGCGTTTCCTTAATTCTTTGATGTATTGCACCCAACGCTAGGGTGTCATTTTAGCGATCGCATTGTTGAAGAAACTCGGTTTTTCCTATTGACATGTGAAAGTTGACAAGGTATTGTATTCATGATGGAAAAGGTGTGGACATATAGACCCTATTCTGAAGAATTCAACTTGCGAACTTTGCTCTTAACGACGCCACAAGAGGAAAGCAATTAATCCAACTAGAAAACAAAAGGTAAATTGCACCCAACGCTTCTGGGTAAAGTTGATAAATCTGTCTTTGATTCCCACAGATGGGGAAGAGGGTGTATTAATCTGGGCGATGCGAGCTTGAGCGTATTCTTGGAATGGTGTATAGTTAATTTCGGCAGCGAGTGTCGCAGCTTCATTTAAAGAAATAATTGCTGCGTTTGATTCTCCCATCTTTAACTCGACATCAGCGATAAACAGCAGATTGCGACTTTGACTATATATATCACCAATTTGAATGTAGAGATTTTGAGCTTGGTGGAGATATTCTAATGCTTGCTGGGGGTTGTCTTGCAACTTACCAAATTCTTGCAGGATATTTGCTTCACCTAAGCGATCGCCAATTCTACCGCGACTTAAAGCTTCATCACCAAGCTACCGCTAAAAAATAGGTACAGATAGATGGTAGATTCAAAAGCATGGATAAAAGCTGCCTCGTCTACGGGATTGAAATTACCAACTCCAATCAAAGTCAGCGCATCTAATTTTATGCTTGAGAATACAGATTATTTTGCTGAAAATGGAAGCCTATTATAACCAAACAGCTTGTGTTCATCAGTTATTTGAAGATCAAGTAGAACAAATTCCTAACAGTGTTGCTGTCATTTTTGAGGATCAGCAACTCACCTACAAAGAAATAAATAGGTTGTCCAACAAAGTAGCGCACTACTTACGGACTTTGGGAGTAAGACCAGAGGTGCTAGTGGGAATTTGCATGGAGCGATCGCCCTATACAATCATTGCACTTTTAGGTATTCTCAAAGCAGGTGCAGCTTACCTACCCTTAGACCCAGTATATCCCCAAAAGCGCATAGCCTTGATGCTGGGAGATGCCCAAGTTTCAGTCATATTAACTCAAAGTAAATTACGGGACATTCTTGACGCTAGCATAATTACACAGCCGAGTATAGTAGTTTGTATAGACAGCGACTGGCACAAAATTGACTCTCAAAGCGATGAAAACCCAGTCAGTGGAGTGACACCAGACAACTTAGCTTACACCATCTACACCTCTGGCTCCACAGGTAAACCGAAAGGAGTGCAAATTGAGCATCGGTCTGTGGTCAACTTTTTAACTTCCATGCGTCGCGAACCGGGCATGACGGCAGAAGATATATTAGTGGCAGTTACCACCATATCTTTTGACATTGCCGGACTTGAAATTTATTTGCCCCTAAGCGTGGGAGCGCGTCTGGTGCTAATGAGTCGCGAAGTAGCTACTAATGGTGAACTGCTAAAAGAACAACTTAATAGCATGAATGCAACCATCATGCAAGCTACTCCCGCTACTTGGCAAATGCTGTTAGCTGCTGGATGGCAAGGGAACAAACACCTAAAAATTCTCTGTGGTGGTGAAGCCCTCACGCAAAAACTGGCATCTGAACTGTTGCAGAGGTGCTGTTCCCTGTGGAACTTGTACGGTCCCACGGAGACAACTATTTGGTCAACAGTCTACAAAGTCGAGTCAAAAGATGCTACCATCTCCATTGGAGGAGCGATCGCCAACACCCAGATTTATCTCCTAGACCAAAATTTGCGCCATCAGACAGACCCTGTAGAAACTGTCCCTATTGGTGTAGCTGGAGAACTTTACATTGGGGGTATAGGTGTAGCAAGAGGCTACCTTAACCAGCCTGATTTAACTAATGAGAGATTTATTTGCGACCCGTTCAGTGGAAAAGCAGGAACGCACCTTTATAAAACAGGTGATTTAGCTCGCTATCTAAGCGATGGTAATATTGAATTCATCGGGCGAATTGACCACCAAGTTAAAATTCGCGGCTTTCGCATTGAGTTAGGGGAAATTGAACAGGTACTCACGCAACATCCTGCTGTTAGGGAAGCAGTAGTTACTTGTGGTGAGGATAAGATAGGCGATAAACGCTTGATAGCTTACGTGGTTCCCCAAGACCAATCCCAAGATGTATCTTTTAAGCAAACTGCCCAATGGCAGCAGATATGGGATGATGCTTACAGCCAACCCACAGCGGAAATAGACCCAACGTTTAATATTAACGGCTGGAACAATAGCTATACAGGTCTGCCCGTCCCTGCTGAGGAGGTCAGGGAGTGGGTTGACCATACAGTAGCGCGGATTCTCTCCTTAAAACCCAAGCAGATACTGGAAATTGGTTGTGGTACAGGTCTGCTGCTATTTAGAATCGCTCCCCATTGCAAATATTATTGTGGCACAGATATTGCAGCTGCCTCAGTGAGTTATATTGAGCAACAGTTGCATTCATCACAGCAAGATTGGTCACAAGTAAAGCTTTATCAACGAGCAGCGGACAATCTGGAGGGAATAGGAGATGAAACTTTCGACGCTGTGGTAATTAACTCAGTCATTCAGTATTTCCCCAGTATTGATTATCTAGTGAGCGTTTTAGAAAGTGCGATCGCTCGCGTTGCTCCAGGAGGGTTCGTTTTTGTTGGGGATGTCCGCAGTCTGCCGCTACTATCCGCTTTCCATACATCGGTGCAATTGTATCAAGCTCCCCCTTCCCTATCCACAAACCAACTGCATCAGCACATTCAAGAGCGGCTGAACCAAGAAAAGGGATTGGTAATTGACCCAGCCTTTTTTACCGCTCTCCAACAGTATTTACCCCAAATTAGCAATGTGCAGATCCAAATTAAGCGGGGACGGTATCACAACGAACTGGTGCGTTTCCGCTACGATGTAATTCTCCAAGTAGGGGGTGAAGTTGCGATCATGGTAGAGCATCCGTGGTTAGATTGGCAACAGGAGCAGCTAACATTACCAGCTTTGCGCCAATTGCTAGTGGCAGAACCGGAAATACTGGGAATACGGCACGTCCCCAATGCTCGGATTCTCGCAGATGTGAAAGCAATAGAATTGCTAGCTAGCAGCAATGCACTACAAAATGTTGCTCAGTTGAGGGAATCTCTACGGGAAATTACCCAAGCTGCTGTAGACCCCGAAGATATATGGGCATTAAGCGCTGAATTACCTTATACAGTAGAAATTAATTGGTCAAATTCTGGTGATGATGGTCATTACGATGTGGTATTCAAGAGGGTAACTCCCCAACTCCTGACGGATCGTCAATCAAAAGGCGTCGATACCTCTGACAAAAAAGGGTCAGATTGGAGTGTCTTTGCTAATAACCCCACGCAAGAAAATGCAACTCAGCAACTGGTTCCACAGCTACGCAGCTACTTAAAAGCAAACCTAGCAGACCACATGATCCCTTCTAGCTTTGTAATTATGGATAGCTTACCACTGACACCCAGCAAAAAAGTAGATAGGCGATCGCTTCCTGAACCTAACCAAACTAGACCCGATTTAGAAGTAGCATATGTTGCACCGCGCAATTCTATTGAGCAACAGTTAGCACAAATTTGGGAGCAAGTTTTGGCAATTGAGCCAATCGGAATTTACGACAACTTCTTTGAGTTAGGGGGACATTCTTTACTAGCTCCCCAATTGCTTACTCAAATGGAAGAAGTTTTTCAGGTGAAGTTATCTCTAATGTACTTGTTTGAGAAACCTACTGTAGCCGGACTTGCTGAAGTTATTAATTCATGCTTTCAATCGGGTATCCTGGTAAACTTAAACACTACAACTATTCAAAACTTGCAGGCTGATGCTGTTTTAGACCCCACAATTTTACCGCCTGCTAGCAACTTTGAACTTCTAACTGAACCTGCTAATATTTTCTTAACTGGAGCAACGGGATTTTTAGGAGCTTTTTTACTCCAAGAACTTTTGCTCTCTACACAAGCAAACATTTATTGTTTAGTCCGTGCAGGTAATGTTGACCAAGTGCAAGATAAAATTCCAAAAAATCTGCAAAGCTATGCACTTGAAGATGAAAGTTTTTCTTCTAGAATTATCCCCGTTTTCGGAGATTTATCAAAGCCACTTTTGGGACTGTCTGAGGAACAATTTGAGCAGTTAGCCCAAAACATTGATGTTATTTACCACAATGGGGCGATGGTAAATTTAATTTATCCCTACAGCTTACTGCGATCTACTAATGTTCTGGGAACTCAGGAAATTTTGCGTCTGTCAACTCAAATCAAACTGAAACCAGTTCATTACATTTCTAGTTTAGCCGTTTTTGAATCACATGCCTACGCTGGTAAAAAGTCTATTTCCGAACAAGAATATATCAATGATAGTGCGATTCCTGCTGATGGGTATGGTCAAAGTAAATGGGTAGCTGAAAAGTTGTTGATGGCATCTCGTGCTAGAGGTATTCCTGTTTGTATCTACAGACCAGGTATGATTACAGGGCATAGTCAAACCGGGGTAACAAACACCGATGATTTGATGTGCCGACTCCTGAAAGGTTTTATCCAAATGGGTAGCGCACCTGATCTAGATTTGTTTATGGATATGATACCTGTAGATTATGTCAGCCGAGCCATTGTCCATTTATCACGACAGAAAGAATCAGTGGGTAAAGTCTTTCATTTAGTTAATCAACAGCCTTTGCATTTAAGCAAAATTATTCAGGAAATCAATTCTTTGGGGTATCCTGTGCAACAAATTTCCTACGAAAAATGGCAAGCAGACCTGATTAATGCGAGTAAGCGTTCTGAAGAAAATGCATTGATTTCTGTGTTGCCATTAGTGACAGAAAAAAATTATGGTCAACAGAAAACTTATTTAGAAAATTCTTCAATGGGATGGCAGGCTTTTGATTGTCAGAATACCTTAGAAGGATTGGCAGGAACTTCTATTGTTTGTCCTCCTGTAGATGCACGACTGTTAAGCACGTACTTTAACTACTTTGTTAGTAGCAATTTCCTCTTTTAATACTACTTGTTTTGTTAAATTAATTGCACCTAGAATTGTTTTTTCCAAGAGCGGAGTATAAACATATCTTGAAAATTCAGTTTTGAACAAATTAAACTGAGGGCAATGGGTGCATAAATACCAATTGCGGTTCCTAGTACCAAATGCATGACGGGTTCTGTCAAACCGAATATTTTTTGCAGCGCGATGCGAAAAGTAGATGCAGCAATAATATGAGCCACAAAAATTTCTAAGGAAAATATTCCCCAATTTTTAACAAAGAAGAGTAAATTGAACTTATTAAGTAAAACAGCCAAAGCTACTGTTGCAACGATACCAAACATTCCAATCAGGGGAATTGCTATCACATTTTCAGTTAGTTGAAATTGAACTGCTAGTGCAACTGCTATATATCCACCTAAGGTTATTAATATCAAGGCAAAATGGTTAATTTGACTCTTGACAGATAGCCAGGTGCCACTACCGAAAATTACTCCTAATGCAAAGTAAATAGCATGGCGACGAAACAAATACAATACACCCCAAGTACCAAAGTTGACGTTTAATCCATGTAAACAGTAGAGAAAAAGAGCAAAAATCAAGAAGAATATTGGAGATAGTTTCAGCTTATGAAGTATTCCATAAACTATCAGGATGGCAAACAGAGTATAAAAAAACCAAAATTGCTGGTAGGGTTGATAGATAATCTGCCAAATGTTTGTAAGTGATATCTGGTTTGTGGTGGTATAACGTGATGCTACTGCTTGAATTGTCATCTGTATTAGCGACCACAGGAAATAGGGGTAGACGATGACATACAGCTTATCAAGCAGAAAATGTTTGAAAGGTTTGGATAGCGATCGCTTGACAAATAAACCTGAGGTAAAAAAGAATAAAGGCATGTGAAAGCCATAAATCCAGCGATCGACAAACAATAACAGTGCAGAAGGTTGCAATATTGAACTATTTATTAAACCCCGAAGGACGTGTCCAACTACAACCAAAAATATCCCGATTCCTTTGGCATAATCAACCCAGTGCAGTCGCTCTCGCATTAAGGGATAATCGAGCTTGACTTTTGGTGCAGACACTGAATTGGCAGATATTTTTTTCATAAACGTATCTATTAAAGTATTGCCTGAATTGGCAGACCAAATCCTAACGAATTGCGAAGGATCAAAAGTAGAGCGAGTACTCCAATAAAAAAGGCAGTACTCTGAATATCTTGGGTTATGCAGGAAAGTTGTTCTCTTCTTAATCCATAAAGGTTGACTATATACAAAGGCATATCGCTGAGTGCAATCACAATAATTGCTCCCACTGTGCCAAAACGATAAAATGCTAAAGGTAATCCCAGACCAATCATCACAAACCCTGCTAAATTACTTTGGGCTGAGTACAAAGGCTTCCCAATCGCTAAAAGAGCAGGACTTGTGGTGTAAAACAACACAGAAAACCAAATGCCGCAAGATAGAATCGGCATCATCCAGGTTGCTTCAGCATACCTTTTATCATAAAGTACGGCGATGACTAAATCGCCAACAGTTACTAGAACAGCTATTAAAATTGCAAACCCCATCAGTATTAACCGACGTTGCCGGATAATTTTGGCTCGCAGACTTGAGCGTGGCAAATCAAGCAGGTTAGAAATTGTGGGAAAAATGACTCTATAGCTAAGATGTTTAATGATTTCTCGCGGTATACCTGCCAGGGTATAAGCTATTGTATAAACACCTAACAGCCGAAAAGATAGTAGTTTAGCAAGAATTAAGCGATCGGCTTGCTCATTTAAAAAGGTTACAGATGTTGCTAAAAAGATCCATCTTCCAAAGGACATAATTTCTTGAATTGCATCCCCCTCCCAAGCGAAGCGATTGGAATATCCTGGTATTAACCAATGGCTACCCACCATTCTGTATACTGCTCCTAGCACTACTCCAACACCTAAAGCCCAAATAGTTGGACTCAAAGTTACCAAAACAATTAAGGTAGACAGACCTAATACCTGCAATATCAGTTCAAACAGGCTGAACTTAGCTAGTTGCATCCGGCGCTGAAGGGTGGGTATAGTAGTTGAAGTAAATCCATCGAAAAGTGTGGACAATGCAACGATGGGAATTAGCCAAAGCAGGCGATCGTCATTGTATAATTTTGCAACTGGCAAGGTAATCAGTAGGCAAAACAACCAAAGTACACAGCCACGAATTATTTGTAGTGTCCAGGCAGTATTTAGAAAAGCTGGTTCATCACCCCGCTTATTGTTGACAATACTTTGAGTAATGCCAAGGTCTGAGAATAGTTCGATGCCAATTCTTAGGGTGTTGACCACAGCCATCAAACCAAAATACTCTGGTACTAGCAGACGAGTTAGGATTAGGTTGCTGCCAAACCGCAAAACTTGATTAGTTCCGTAACCTGCAATTGTCCAGATTGCTCCACGAATGGCAAGCTTTTTTAGTGTTGTCATAATTTCATTAGCACAGTTTTGCTTAAAGTGGTAGCGTTTTTAGATGCATTGGCATAACAAGGCGATGCATTAACATAACGAGGCGATGCATTGGCATAACGAGGCGATGCATTGGCATAACGAGGCGATGCATTGGCATAACGAGGCGATGCATTGGCATAACGAGGCGATGCATTGGCATAACGAGGCGATGCATTGGCATAACGAGGCGATGCATTAACAATGCAAGAAACCAGTCGATAGCCCCGACGATTAAAATCGCGGCTACAGAAACAAAGTCCGCCTGCGCGGACTAATATGAAGATGGGGTTTTACAATGGTTTTCTTGGCTGTATTGGAATAGCTTTGCTAATTTACTTGCTTCTTGGGCAACATTGTGATATTGTTTTATTGATTCAGTTCCGGCTTTACCCATTTGCTCAAGTTTCTCTGTTGGCAGTTGCAGAACCTCACGCATCACTTCTGTTAAAGCTTCCACTGAACCTGATGGGACGAGCCAGCCGTTTACACCAGGCTTTACCAGTTCAGGAATGCCAGCAATATAGGTGCTAATTACTGGACGCTCCAATGCTAAGGCTTCCATGATGACTACAGGTAGTCCTTCGGCAAAACTAGGCAGAATCAAAGCACGAGAATTCATAATATATTTTTGAACATCTGTACCACTAGCCCAACCAGTAATTTTTATCTGCTGTTGAAGACCGTAGTCTTTGATTAAGGTTTCGATTTCAGGTTTCAAAGGACCGTCACCTACCAAAGTCAAATTACATGGCAAACCAAGTGCCGCTAGTTGGCTGACTGCTTGAACGAGCAACAGTTGTCCTTTTTCTTCACAAAGGCGACCAACGCAGACTAAGTTTGGCTCGGATGATATCGCTGTTGTGTATGAGTTGAGAAAATCATTGTCTACACCACAACGAATTACATGAATCTTTTTCCATTGTTGGTGGTTACACCATCGATAAAGTTGGCTTCTAGTAAAGGAACTGACGGTGACAACAAATGCGGCTCGATTTATCTTTTCGGTCAAAGCTAAAGCTTCGGGTTGATCAAATTCGTATGGACCATGAACTGTAAAGCTGTAGGGTGGTCCACCTAAAGTTTGACACAACATCGCGACAGTGGTTGGATTGGTTCCAAAGTGAGCATGAAGGTGAGTTACTTCTGATTTACGAAACCAATTGAGTAGGACGCAAGCTTCAACTAAGTATATGATATGGTAAAAAATGCCCCGATCTGAAGCCGAACCAATCACCAGAGCTAACCATAGGCTTTTTAGCCAGGGAATTGGTCTAGCGATCGCAACGCTCAATAAGTTAAATAGCAATCCGAAAATACCTACACCCAAAACTACCTGAGTCTTCTGAAATTCCAATTTGTCTTCTGGGTCAATTAGTAGTTCAGATTCGCACTCTCGGATCGAGAAGCGTGCTACTAAAAGTCCGCAAGCTTCAAGTGCAGCAATTTCACGTCGAATAAAGCTGTGGCTTATCTTTGGGTATTTATTGACTAGATACGCAATTTTCATGTTAACCTCAGCAAATGCATTTTCATGAAGAGGGGGAAAGGGGAAGGGGGAAAGGGGAAAGCTTTATGCGTATTTTAAATAACTCTTTCCTTTACCCTTTTTTCCTTTACCCTTTCCCCCTCCTCTTTGTATTCAACTAAAGTACGCTGTCGTTTGAGCAAGCGGGAGATGTGAAACTGAATTTGACCCTGCACTTGTGGGAATTTGCCTAAGAGACAAAATAAAGAGTAGAGAAGTGCATCTTCTGATTTAAATCCTCGTTGTAAAGTATGTTTATATACTTTATAAATTAATGAGGCATAAGCGGTTAATAGTAATAGTATGCTGAGACTGAAAGTTAAGGGTGTGGTTGCGATCGCTAGTAGGGGCAAAAGTAAACCCCAAAACCAAATACTTCGGCTTTCTTTGACCCAATGCTGTTGGGGACTGCGACCGTGTAACCAAGATCCCTCAGCATAAGCATGACCTGCTCGAAGCGATCGCTTCCACCACTGATCAAAACGGGTGATTTGAGCATCGTGCATTGTCATATCAGCGTTTATACGGTAAATTTTGCCTCCGGCTTGACGCAGACGCACACATAACTCTGGCTCTTCACCGGCAATCAGGCTAGAATTGAACCCAGAAGCTTGTTTGAGTGCCGAAACACGCATGATTGCGTCACCACCACACGCTTTAGCTTCACCAACGGGAGTATCCCACTCGATATCGCACAAGCGATTATAAATCGAGTTAGCGGGAAATTCTTCTTGGCGCCGACCACATACTACTACAACATCAGGCGATCGAACCAATTCACCAACTGCACGTTCCAACCATCCGTCTACTAAGAAACAATCTCCATCCACAAACTGAACAAATTCGATATTTGGTTCTACTTGTAATAGATATTCAAAGCCGGCATTTCTGGCACGAGCAGCAGTAAAGGGAATAGATAAATCCAGCTCTACTACATGCACACCTAAAGAGCGAGCTAGCGCCACACTACCATCTGTTGAGCCTGAATCTACGTAAACAATTGTTATCAGGAAAGGCAGAGGGCAGGAGGCAGAAGGCAGAAGGGAATTCTGATTCCTGCCCTCTGCTACGATGGTCGGGAGTAAGGGTTTAAGCACGGAGCCAAATTGAAAATTTGGTGGCTCTTGTTCAGGAGGGGTCTGAATCCCCAACTGATGTAAACCTTCTGCCCTCTGCCCTCTGCCTTCTGCCTTCTTCATCCCTTCCCCTACCACTGATAGTAGGCAGTGATGGAGACGATTTCCTTCATTTCGTCCGATGACAACGACTCCAATTTGCTGCTTCATATTCGTCTTCTTTGGTTAACAGAGAGAGCGCTTGTTATGTACAAAACCCAATACACGTTAGCTAAACGCAGTAAATAACTTTCCGTCACATTATTCAATGCTAGGAAAACCAGAACAGCTAAGGGCCAAAAATCCTCTGATTTTTTTGCTGCGTAAGCTTGTTTAAGTGCGCGAAAATAAGCGATCGCAAAACTAATTAAAAAAAGCGATAAACCTATAACACCAACATCAAGCGCTAAATCAATGAAGCCATTGTGGGCATGAGGTGGGATAAAATTTTCCGATACTGCTTGACCTGCTTCGATTGCATATTTACTTCCGCTTGCCCAATACGCACCACGTCCAAAACCTAGCCAAGGGCTTTCTTGAAGTCTAGTTAGTACAGAACCCCAAATCTGTGTCCGTCCAGTTAAAGTGGGATCTTTTCCTAAACCAGTTAACAGAGATACCCATTGAACTAAAACTACTGTAGAAATACATCCAAAAATAAGAATTCCAATATCTAAAAAAATTATACTGATTTTTCCCCGCCATTGAAAGTTACGATATAAGAGCAAAATCAATATCATAACGAAAGAAAGAACAAGAGAAGTTTTTGAAGTTGAAAGCAACATCATCAGCAGCGAAAGACCAAAACCTGCCCATTTATATAGGCGTCCTCTTAAGTTTTCCACTGGCAGCAAAAAAAATGCTAATGAGCTTAAAACCATCATGCTGCCAAAGGTATTTTTATAGTCGTAGATTCCTTTCCATGCTCCTGGATGATCGTCCACATGCTTGCCAATAGTAGGTAGCCCTACAGCAAAAAATATACTCAAGAAAATTCCGATAGTGAACGTCCACGCAACTAGTTTGATCTGCTCTTTGACGCTAAATCGCATGGCAAAATATAAGCCAAAAGTGGTCATTTGCCCAACTTCTCGCATATATTGAGCCGTGAATTGTGGAAACAACGACCAGATAGATGATGCCAAAATTATTGGTATCAATATCCAGATAAATATATCTCTTTTGGCTGTGAATAGAGACTTTTTCCACTCAAGGCAAATTATCAGACTGGCAGTTGTCCAAATGAAATATCTGATTGCTGTGATGATGATTGCTGGAATTATCCCAGGAGTAAGTGTGATAGGGCTTGATCCGACAGCAAAGCCTCCTGTGAAAAAAGTTAAGCTTAAAATGACGAATGCTTTCTCAGCAGGTTCTAAATATTTACGCACAATAAGATTACTTTTTCCGAGAAAAAATTAAATACAATCAGGACTTACGCAAAAATTCTCTCTCTTGCTCATACCTCTGTGAACTCTGCGTTCTCTGCGGTTCGTTTTTCCATAACGAGTGCGTAAGTCCTAACAATGAAGTTATCTACACTAACTTGTTCAACTTGCTTAAATCTTTGTGATTTTACCGCGAGCTATTTGTCATCATTAACTTCACCTCTTGTTTTTTCTGAATTGTTATAAGGATAGATTTAAGGGTAGCCCCCCAACTTTTTGTAGTATCGAAAAACTGCTCTTGCGCTATCAAGCAAGCCTGTCTCTTTTGTTGATAAAGTTGGCGATCGCTACATAACTCTAGCAGTGCATCACCGTAAGCCTTAACATCATTTGCCGGAACCTCGATTGCCGCATCCCGCACATAAGACAAAGCTGGACAAACTGCTGAGGTAATAACCGGACGACCTGATAAAATACTTTCGCACACAACCCGATTGAAACCTTCGACAAAGTTTGTTCTGGTAGGTACAATGACAACATGCGATCGGCTAAACATTTCCCGCATTTGCGGCTTCGTGCAGTACCCATGACAGATAAACGAGCCATCAACGCCGCTCAGATGACCTGCAAGACGTAAAGACTCTAGTGCCGAACCTTCCCCACAAATGTCAAAAATGATATCTTGTCTGCCCTCAATAGCAAAGCGTTTGGCAATTTCTAGGAGGTCAAACACGCCTTTTTCTTGCTCAACCCTACCTGCAAATAGAACTCGGAAGGGGGATGCAACTGATGGTTTAGGTATGTTTGCAAAGTCTGCTCGCAGATAGGTAGAAAAGAATTCCAAAATCGGTTGATGTTCACCGCGCGTTAGTTGAGAAATTTGTTTAGCTATGTCCTGGGATGCAACTAATATCGCTTGACAATCAGAAGCAAACAAATTACGGCTAAGTGATAAATTTATTTTATC
Organism: [Scytonema hofmanni] UTEX 2349; assembly: GCF_000582685.1. Classification (GTDB taxonomy): domain Bacteria; phylum Cyanobacteriota; class Cyanobacteriia; order Cyanobacteriales; family Nostocaceae; genus Hassallia; species Hassallia hofmanni. The sequence continues at coordinate 5,303,104 of NZ_KK073768.1, read as the reverse complement.
TACTAAACGTGGAGGCAGGTACTTATACCACAGCATACAATGCATCGTGGGAATAACCTTTATGCCGATCCAGGAAAATAAATACAAAACAAACCAATATGTTGTGCCGTCATTTATCACTGCAACATTAGCTCGAAAGCGAATGGCAGAGGCAAGTAAATGCAATCCACACCAGACTTGTCTTAGGTGATAAAAAATTCCTGATGCGTTAGGGAATGGAACCCGACGGTGTTCAACAATAAAGCGATTGTCTTGCACAAATTCCTTTTTGTTAGACCGTGCGATCGCGTAACCTTTTGCATTTAAAGTTTTGCAAACTTCATAAAACTGACTTGAGAAGGTAACTGATACCTGTGAAGGAGCATCCCCACCATTAATCCAATAATTGTAAGCTTCAATAACATCTTCTGGACCAGATGCATAAAGAATCCGAAGGGGTTTAGCCATGTTGTTATCTGGGGTTTTCAATGGCACAGTGTGGAGTGCGATCGCAGTTAAATATTTTTAGGAAAAGCCCTGTTAATCTATGGGTAACATTAAGATGTCTAGGATTGAAGGGCAGATTCTTCTTTTTGAATGCGACGTTGTTGATTGGCTCCTGTGATTTTTAAAGCCATAGTCTCAATTTCACAGTAAAGCGATCGCGGTAGCAGCCAGAGCAAATAGGCAGCACCTAAAGTCATCAATGTACGTCGTGGCTCCTCTAGCAAAATTAGCCAGTAGGTAGATAAAGCTTGGTGCATGAGTTGCACAGATGTTGAACCCGATTGCAAAGTTACTGCCCTTCTGGCTAGATGTCGCAGTTGGTAAGCCATAGCTATGTTGTCCAACTCAACCATCACTGTTGGAGAGTAGGAACAGGCTTTTTCTAGCATCCTTTCCCAGGAATTTAACTTTTTAACCAGTTGGGCTGAATATCCCTGTGAATTGACCCGATAAAGCGTCAGAGGCTCAGGAACACCCTCAATTTTCCATTTTGTTTTAATCGCAATACGCAGCCAACATTCGACATCTTCTGACGGGTGTAATTGGCGATCGTCGTCAAAATAAAAGTCCTCTACAACACCATAAAGATTGTCTTGAAATCTAATATCTTCAAAAACTTCTCGTCGAATTACTGCCACCGATCCATTGCCAATGGGAGTGCGGCAAAGTAAATCAAGCAAAGTAATTCCCTGAAGCTTAGAAATCTGGTATATACCTAAAGGGTTTCCTGCCTCATCAATAAAAGCAGAGCGACAAAAGCTAACTCCTACTGCTGGTGAATTATCTAGATGCTCAACATGTTTTGCTAGCTTTTCTTTTAACCACAAGTCATCTGCATCTAAAAAGGCTAAATATTCTCCTTGAGCATAGCGAATGCCAGTGTTCCGAGCGGCAGCAACTCCCCGATTTTGTTGACGAATAATTCTAATTCTGGGGTCTGTAAATTGTTGGCAAATTTCTATACTTCTATCAGGAGAACCGTCATCAATAAGTAGAAGTTCAAAGTTTGTATAAGTTTGTTCCAAAACTGATTGCACTGTAGCTGCTATATATTTATCGACTTTGTAAATTGGAATAATGACAGATACTTTTTTCATGGTAAAAACTTCACTTTTCAGAACGAGCAAACTTTGAATAATTGATGATTTTTGCCGGGATGCCAACTGCCGTTGCTCCTGGGGGAACATCGTAGAGAACTACGGCATTAGCACCAATATTTGCGCCATCTCCAATAGTGACGTTGCCAAAAATTTTTGCTCCAGCACCAACATTGACACGTTTACCTAACTTTGGTGCATCAGAGGGACGGTCTAAATAACGGTTGCCTAAAGTAACGCCTTGACGAATAATACTGTCATCAGCGATCGCACAATTTCCATGAATGACAATTGCTCCTTGGTGTTCAATAATTACCCGACGACCAAGTTGGACAGTGTAAGGTAGTTCAATTCCATAAGTGTTGCGAATTTTCCGAAACAACATCCGATATAGTATGCTGAAGGGTGCGCGAAGTAGTTTCGGTTGAATGTTCATCCTCCATACTCCAAAACGCTGAACTGCTACAGCCCTAAATCCTGGCTTAGTCCAATCTCGTCCGTGAGCAATCCAGTCTTCTTTAACAAGCTGCCAAAGACTTAAAGTAAAAAGTCCTGCGTCGCTTGTGTTTGCTCTCAACTTTGGTGATGCACTCATCTTATGGTTCCTATTTCAGTTTTTACTTTCTCCACATTTTGTTCAGATCGGGAGTTGTTGTAGTAAAAGTAGTTATCAGGCTCGTGCTTCACATTGACCGCGTTGGCTATGATTCCCAAAATATTAGCTTCAGAACGTGCCAGTAAGGACTTAGCAGCGGTAGCAGTGCTTGAATCTACAACACCAGGTCGCACTACAATTAAGACTCCATCCACCATGTTGCCTAAAACTGCTGCCTCAGCGCTGCCAACTAAAGGAGAAGTGTCAAAAATCACATAATTGTAAGTTTTCGACAACATATCAATGAAATTTGTCATGCGTTCTGAGTCAATCAATGCTAGGGGATTAGGTGGCATGACCCCAGCAGTCAGTACAGATAAGTTATCGGTGATATTTTGGACGGAACGTGAAAATTCATTCTCACCAACCATGACGTTACTTAAACCTACTGAGTTTATAAGACCCCAAAGATGATGTTGAGATGGCTGACGCATATCTGCATCAACTAGCAAAACTCGTCGTCCAGCTAGAGCCATTACCGCAGCTAAATTAGCAGCAACTTCTGATTTACCCTCCCCAGACATAGAACTTGTCACCACAATTGCAGAAACTTTTCTGTCTAAGCTCATAAACTTTAGATTTGCTTGAAGCATTTGGTATGCTTCATGAATCACAGTACGCGGAGTGGTTGCAACAATAACTCGCGGCGAGACACTTTGTAAGCTAGTATCCAAAGGAGCAGATGTATTATTATTAGTTTCAAATTTGGGAATTAGCCCTAGCAAGGTATAGCCAAAAAGTGCCTCTGCTTCTTTAGTGGTCTTTAATCTTCTATCGATTAAGTCAACAAAAAAGGCAGCTGCCACACCAAGTAATACACCAGCAAATCCACTACCTAATGATATTCCCAGCTTCTTTTTGGTTACTCCTGGACTTGTACCAACCACAGCAGATTGGATGACACGAGCATTTCCAACAGTTTGATTTTCTGCTATTTTGATTTCCTGTTGTCGAGTCACAAGGTTTTCGTAGCTTTTTTGTGCGATTGATAACCTTCGCTCTAGTTCTCCTTGCTGTTTCTCTAAATTTGGCACAACATTAGCTCTGCGCTTATAAGACGCTATAATCCCAGACAAAGCTTCTACTTTTTTTTCTAACCCCAAGCGTTGTGACTGTAATCTCACAAACTCTGATGTTAGGTTTTGCTTGATCTGCCCCATTTGCAATTGACCAGGAGAAATCGGTGTTTGATATCCTAATGATTGGGATATTCGCTGCTGCAATAAAGAATTTAATGTTGCTTCTTGATTCTTGAGAGTAACGATGGATGGATGTGATTCTGTGTAGCGTGCTTGTTGAGCTGCTAGCTGAGTTTGTACTTTTTGCAGTTCACTTAAGAGTTCTTGCACACCAGGTACTTGACTTAAAGAAGTAATATTTACAGCTTGATCTACAGGTAGATTCATTTGACGGCGTATTTCTACTTCCTGGGCACTTGTATCAGCGAGTTGAGATTGAGCTTGGGCTAATTCTTTCTCTACATCACCCATAATTTCAACTGACTTATTCGTCTCTTCTTTCAGCTCGATAATTTGATTTTTTAGCTTAAACTGACGCAAGTCTTCTGCTGCTCGATCTAATTGTGTTTTAGCTCGTGGCAATTGTTTTTCAATAAATCCACCTGCGGATATAGCTTCGGAGCGATTAGTCATTTGATTATTGGCAATGAAGGATTTCATTGCCTGATTGACTACTGCTGTAGCAAACTGAGAATCTTCAGAGACGTAAGAAACTTTAAGTACATCAGTGCCTAAAATTGAGTCAGCTTTAATTGCCAGTAACTCTGGATTGAGAAGAGCGTCGTTTTTATCTTTCAGCTGGAGAGTATTTATCACCTCTTGTTTGATGGGCAAAGACTGTAAAACTAGAGCTTGCGTGTCTAGAGGATTAGCTTGAGCTTTTACGGTTTCAAGATCCCCTATTTTTTCTCCTACTCCCGTTAGAGATGAGGTGCGATTTGATTGGAAAAGGAGCTGTCCAGTTGCCTCGTAGGCAGGTCGTTGCAACAACAAACTAATCCCAGCTAAAGAAACACACGCTGCAAACACTCCTGAGACTACTAGCCAGCGACGTTTGAGAACTAGCAAATATCTTTGAACATCTATCTCTTCAGGATAGTTCCTATTCTCCATACAATTTATTTAATGCTAGATGAATGCTTTGGGTTATGAATGAAATTAGGATACTAAGACCTTGATGAAAGACCTGGTTATATCAAAGTTTTTACATTTTTCTAATACTCTTTATCAAACTTTTCAAGGAGCTATTTTTATGCACCTTTGTGCTTGACCAAGGATTTTCGTAAAGCTGAAATCTTTGCTTCACAATTAACCAGAAAAATGGGATGGCATCTAACAAATATCTCTTCCAGAGTCGCTGAGGTTCGCTTAAAAGCCGATAAAGCCACTCTAGACCAACTTCACTCATCCATTGAGGCGATCGCTTGATATTACCAGCTTCAAAACTGATAGTTGCACCAATAGCCAAAAATACTTTGATATTCTTCAATTGCTTTCTATATTTAGCAATCCACATTTCTTGTTTGGGTGCCCCTACACCAATTGCTAAAACTGTAGCATCTGAAGAGTTAATCAGTTTAACAATCTCTTGACACTCTTCTTCATTTTTCTCAAATCCAAAGGACGGCGAGTGCGCCGCAACTATAATATTTCTACCTACCTTTGAATTAATCTTTTTTTGAGCTATCTTAACTACATCTGCCTCAGCACCCAGCAAAAATATTTTAATTTGATCGTCGTGCTGGTAATATTTGTAAAATGCTGGAAATAAATCTGAACCAGAAATTTTCTCCTGTATTGGTGTTTTCAAAAAACTCGATATGTACATCAAAACTTTACTATCGCAAACTCGATAATCTGCCTCTTGGTAAACAAGATAAAAGTCTTGATTTTTCTGCAATTTCATCACATGATCCACGTTAGGAGTAAAAACAATACCACCGATTCGCAGATTTTCTAGCAATTCGACCATTGTGATATTATTGATGGTCACATTTAGTAAGTTAACCTGTCTCATCACCATCGTTAAAGTAACTAAGCCTACGGGGAAAAACTTCTTTTAGTGACGAACCAAGCAAATTGTTTTAACTAGGAAAATCGAAAAAAACATGATGCACCGATATTTATAAAATACAGTTTTCAATGATTGCAGTTTCAACAATGACCCGAAAGAAAAAAACTTATGCAATAAAAAATTAGATCAGCCAAAGTAATATTTCATTGCTTAGTTGCTTGGTTATTTACTGTGGACATGTACATTTTCTATCACTAAAAATAAATATACCTTTATTCCTTGTAATTTCAAAGAGATAATATAAAGTTAATATGTAGAGAGAAAAATATTTTTTAAAGTAAGTGTAAAGCTTTGGTGAAAAGCCCGGATTTCCAGAAAAAAAATGGGAAGTCAAATAAGTTATTGAATCAAGCAAATGTCATACTAGGTCTGGGTTTTGGCATTTCACAAGTAGATCTATTTAAGAAAAAAGGTGGTTGCGGGATTTACTTATGCGGTATTTACATATATCTTCGACAAAAGCAAAATATATTTGGTAAAGTGTAATAGTAAATACAGTTTTCCATTAATTCGTAGCTTTTTTAAACGCAGAGTCTTCCTTATATTTTCAAAGCAAATACTTAAGCCAAAAAAACATCTGACTTAGGGCAGAATTTATTAGGACTTACGCAGTCGTTACGACAAAACAAGACTTAGATAGGTGCTTCCTTGCGTCGATAGGGACGGAAATAAGTAGTACCGTGCGTAAGTCCTGTTTATTAAGGAATGGGAATGCAGAGAGACTTTTAACGATCGCTTTTAAACCACTCGACAATTCCTTGCGCGATCGCTCTAGCTTGCTTCTTCTGTTCAGAGGGATTCGTCACCAATTCAAATTCATCGGGATTACTCATAAAACCCAATTCCAACAACACCGACGGCGTACTTGCTGGACGTGTCAACGCCAAGTTATCCCAAAATACACCATAAGCAGGACGCTTTAACTTCTTCACTACATAATTATGTAAAAATAAAGCTAAACTGTGAGCTTGGGGATGATACCAAAATGCAGCGAAACCCTTAATTTTCTCAGCATCACCATCATCAGGTAAAGAATTGTGATGAATGGAAAGAGAAATTGCTGCTTCTTCTTTGTCAATTATTGCTTGGCGATCGCCTAAAGAAACTTCCTTATCATCTTCCCGCGTCATCACCACCGTTGCCCCTAGTTTTACCAACTCATCTTGCAGCAACTTCGACACAACCAAATTTAAGTCTTTTTCTAAATACCCAGTCGGACCACTTGCCCCAGATTCTTTACCGCCGTGTCCCGGATCGAGTAAAATCTTGATGCCAGATAGTGGCTTATCATTTTTGCGGATTTCTGGAGGTTGACGCAAAGACAAAACTAAACTTGTTCCGTCGTACCTCAGCTTGTATCCCCACTGTTGGTTTCTTTTGAGGTTAAAGGTGTACTGCACGCCACCTTGAGGCAACTGTTGCCAATCTAGGCGAGAAATTAAGGCGTTGTCAACGCTCTTGATAATGTCTGTTTGCGCCGTAGTATTGTAGAGCGTCAAAGTGAGAAAGCGATCGCCTTGCTGTACGCTAACGGGTACAGGAACTTGCAACGGAAAAACTATTTCCGTCGCATTCGCAAGTTGACGATATCCCACGCTGCGAATAATTGTCTTTGGTGGAACTGCACCTGATAAAATGCGAGTTTCCTTACTATTAATCCAAGCACCATAATCCAAGCGCAACCATTCACCTTCAAAACCTGTGACTGTGGCGCGTGTACCTTTAGGTAATGGTGTTAATCTAGAATAATCTGTACTAGGACCAGTACGAGCAACTCCAGCATCTACTGTCACCTCGGCAACTTGTAATTGTGCGGGTGAAATAATTTGAATTTTTCCTTTCCCCAGTTGGTTTATACTTTTACCATTCTGGGTTAGTTGAAATTGAGGTTGTCCCACATCGGCAGCAGCATTTATAGTAGTGCAACCCTCGTACTTAGCGACGTTAGATTGGGTAATTGGCTGATTATTTCCCGTTAGAGCGGCTAAATTGCTTGGAAGTTGCGCTTGAGTTGGTTGAGGCAAAAGGGGAATAGTTTGATTCGCTACCTTGACAGATACTGTAGCGTTAGAAGGTGCGATCGCGCTAAAACAAATAAGTTCCCCCACTATTCTAGCAATATCTGCCACTGGAGTGAGAGAATCTTTAGCAAAAGCTAACCCTTTTGGGATCTCAGGTAGAGAAGATATCCTTGTAACCTTTATTTGACGCTCTTGATTTTGATAGCGCACAGTAAAGAGATTCTCTCCTAACTGTAAGGGTAAACTTGGGGCAAAATGCCCAGCTTTACTGCGAGTTATGGGTTTACCATTGATGATAACTTCTCCATTTGCAGGTGCTGTACCCAGAAAGAAAATTTTTTCTTCGCTGGTTTGGTAGTTTGCTGCGGGAAAAACAATATTGAGAGATTGCTCTTGAGCCAAAGTTGGGGAGGATATGACTATAGAGCTTAATAATACCAATCCGAAGATACTTTTCACAGCCAAATTAAAGAAAATCGAAAACACAATTACTGTGGCACAATGACGGCATGTATTTTTAGAAGTTGCTAGAAATTGTAAATAGTATGACTAAGTTTGTCTTTGTTACTGGGGGTGTAGTTTCCAGTATTGGTAAGGGAATTGTCGCAGCTAGTCTGGGACGATTACTCAAGTCGCGCAATTATTCAGTGTCAATTCTCAAGTTAGATCCTTATATTAACGTCGATCCGGGGACAATGAGTCCTTTTCAGCATGGTGAGGTGTTTGTTACTCAAGATGGTGCTGAGACGGATTTAGATTTAGGACATTACGAACGCTTTACTGATACATTAATGTCGCGTCTTAACAGTGTTACCACTGGTTCGATTTACCAAGCTGTAATTAATAAAGAGCGGCGCGGAGATTATAATGGCGGCACGGTGCAGGTAATTCCTCATATTACCAACGAAATTAAAGAGCGGATTATGAGAGTTGCTCGTGATACTACTCCTGATGTGGTGATTACGGAAATTGGTGGAACGGTGGGGGATATTGAATCATTGCCGTTTTTAGAAGCAATTCGCCAGTTTCGTAAGGAAGTAGGGCGACAAAATGTATTGTATATGCATGTGACGTTGATACCGTGGATTGCTTCGGCGGGGGAGATGAAAACCAAGCCAACACAGCATTCGGTGAAAGAGTTGCGTTCTATTGGCATTCAACCAGATATTTTAGTCTGTCGGTGCGATCGCCCTTTACCAAATGGGTTAAAACAGAAGTTGTCAGAATTTTGTGATGTACCATCCGAGTGCGTCATCACGGCTCAAGATGCTAAGAGTATTTATGAAGTACCGCTCATTGTAGAACAAGAAGGGCTGGCAGAGCAAGTACTTGATTTGCTGCAAATGGAACAACGCACTCCCGATTTGGTGGAGTGGCAAACTTTGGTGGAAAGGTTGTACAGTCCTCAATATCAAGTTGAAATTGCGATTGTTGGGAAGTATGTCAGGTTAAGTGATGCTTATTTGTCAGTTGTGGAAGCATTGAGACATGGAGCGATCGCAACTAATGGAGAATTAGTTTTACGCTGGGTAAATTCTGAGACGCTAGAAGTTGAAGATGTTGAAAAGCATCTTGAGGGTGTTGATGGAATAATTGTACCCGGAGGTTTCGGTACAAGAGGCATAGATGGTAAAATTGCCGCAATTAATTATGCACGCGAAAGGCACATTCCCTTCTTAGGTTTGTGTCTGGGAATGCAATGTTCGGTGATTGAATGGGCGAGAAACCTTGCGGGATTTACAGATGCAAATAGTGCCGAATTTAACCCAACTACGACAAATCCAGTAATTAACCTTCTGCCCGAACAGCAGGATGTAGTTGATTTAGGCGGTACAATGCGTTTGGGTTTGTATACTTGCCGCGTCATACCGAATACAATGGCTTTTGAGCTATATCAACAAGATGTAGTTTACGAACGTCATCGCCATCGCTACGAGTTTAACAATGCTTATCGCCAATTATTTTTAGAATCAGGCTATGTAATAAGTGGCACATCTCTTGATGGACGCTTAGTAGAAATGATTGAATTACCGCATCATCCCTTCTTTATAGCTTGCCAATTTCATCCAGAATTTCTTTCCCGTCCGAGCGCACCACATCCATTATTTACAGGATTTATGCAAGCAGCGATCGCTCGTTCTCACCCTAGCTCTAATTTTGCAGCACCATTAGAAGTGTTTTAAATGCCTTCATGGGTTCATGGGAAAGAATTTAGAGGAGGATTGTGACCTCCCCTTGGGGGAGACCTCCATCTTTATGAGGGGGCTTTGAACCCGTATAGTAGGTTCATGTAAGAAAAAACTGATCTTCGTGTTGTGAATAACTTCTTCACATGCACCCCTTTTTTCATGAACCCCTTTCAACCCAAACCAGATCGGTAAAGTGAGGGTGAGGTTTGGATTTTCAGCTTTTAGAGTCAATCTGAATAATGTTTTTCCGACTTGTGTACACCACGTTAGCTTTGTAGGAGAGAGGAATGGAAACGAGGTTAGAATATTAGATTGCACCGAAGCGTTGATTAGTCATTACAATTGAGGAGATTTTGTGACGTACTGGGTGAAAATCCTTTACGAGAGGAAAGAATATGTAATCAATATTGACCGTATTAATGCCTTTTGTTATGAACAAAATGGCAGGGTTACATTTTGGCTACCTGATAGTACGCTGCCGATTGTGATTAACCCGCAGAGCAACATAGAAGATTATCAAAAGATTCTCAATTATATAGAAAGCGTTACAAGATTGGAATTAGAGAATGCTTACTGGGTGAAAATTCTTTATGAAAGAAATGAATATGTAATTAATCTCAACTGCATCAATTCATTTTGTCATGAATCCAATGGTAGGATAAGTTTTTGGTTGCCAGATGGGACGATTCCGATCATCATTAATCCCCTGAGTAATCCAGATTCGTATCAGAAGGTTATGGATTACGTTTATAAGGCAACGGGATATTCTTTATAAGGTAGATGCCGAAAAAGAAGAGGAGGAACAGGCACGTAGTGCCGTATTCCGTGCTTCTCCCAGGGGGAGACGCTGCGCGAACAGACCGGGGATATTCGCCCTTGGCGTTTCCCCGAATCGAGAAGGCTGGATGCAGGATTTATCCTGCCTTGGCAATCTTTTGATGTAATCACCAGTTGCACCACTCTTAATTTTAACCCGCCCTCCCTCCTGAATTAAAGTTCGCCAGGGAATTTATTCCTCAGGGATGAGTTATGGATCGGACGTTGCTCGTTTGGGTGGTTTTCTTGGTCGTAAAGGTGATGGGCTTCAAGGGAAGGCAAACTCTATGGCTTATTTTCCACATTAAACACACAATATCTTTTTGAAAGCTATAATGGGTGAAGTTACGCTACGACGTTGGTGACTGCCATCAAGTTTTTTGATCTATGCCTTTAAAGAAAAGGGAGTCAACTGTTCTCGTGGCAGTAAACCGAGCAACGACTCGGAAACTTTAAACGAGGAATTCGATTCCCACCTGGATAAACCCAGGTCATAAACTTAGGTAAAACGGCGTCGCGGTGAACTTAAAATTTTTAGCTCCCACAGTCAGCAAAGACTTGGGAGCTTTTAATTATATTATGACGGCGTACAATGTAGATACGTTGTTTCATTGCTATAACCTTACCGGAAGAGGGTATGGGGTGCTTTCTTGTAGGGTGTAGGGATTGGAAAAATCATACAGCAAATTTCAGGTAGATGAGGTATAAGCGTAGGGTGCATCCCAATACGGTTCGGATAAGATTTTTTGATGAAAATTATAGATCACAAAGACGCGATAAATCGCCGTCTTTACAATAAAAAGTCCTTTGTAGAGACGGCGATTTATCGCGTCTCCTGCCCTAACCGAACCGTATTGGGGTGCATCCCAGTTTTTATTATTCGATGAAATAATAAAAATTAATATGTCATTGCGTTCGCGTTGCGCGTCTCGTAGAGAGGAACGTTCGCGGACGCAATGACGCTTATATTGTTAGATTTTGCATTCATTGGGATGCTCCCCCGAAAAACGCTATAGTTGCTCGAAAAAGTGGGAAAAATATTCTCATTTTAAAGCAATCATCAAGAAAATAATTAAGTGATATCACTGAAATAATTTGATGATTGAGAATATAGAATTAACAGGTATGTATATTCTCAACTTTAGA
>NZ_KK073768.1:5288033-5291501 GCF_000582685.1 [Scytonema hofmanni] UTEX 2349 | reverse complement strand
TAATAAAAATTAATATGTCATTGCGTTCGCGTTGCGCGTCTCGTAGAGAGGAACGTTCGCGGACGCAATGACGCTTATATTGTTAGATTTTGCATTCATTGGGATGCTCCCCCGAAAAACGCTATAGTTGCTCGAAAAAGTGGGAAAAATATTCTCATTTTAAAGCAATCATCAAGAAAATAATTAAGTGATATCACTGAAATAATTTGATGATTGAGAATATAGAATTAACAGGTATGTATATTCTCAACTTTAGACTTTAAAGGATATGTGTGAAAGTATTTGGTAACATACCGACAAAATGGATTGAGACTCTCCTGAATCAACTCTCTAAAGCTACGGGTAACAAGCCAAATATCTGATAATTATCAAATATCCTCCGATCCAGTTCCAAAAAGATTTGCCGCAGATGTACGCCACTAGCAACGTATTTGTAGCAGCAATTTCTGGAAATGGGATGAAAATCAAGACATTGTAAGTTAAAAATTTTTCTCAAGCAAAATTAAAAAAATTATACTTCAGTCATGGTGTATACAAGCAATGGCATTTACCCTTAAACCAAACAAGTGGCAGCAAAGCTTAATCCAAAAAAGTTTACTGCACCAGATGATAAAACAGATCAGGCGATCGCTCGAGCTCCAAGAAATATTAACGACTACCGTTAGCCAAGTGCGTTTATTTTTGGGTGCAGATCGGGTGAAAGTGTATCGTTTTAATGCTAATGGTAGTGGTGAAGTCATTGCTGAATCCATTCATGAACAACGTCTACCATCCTTATTAGGTTTAAACTTCCCAGTTGATGATATTCCAGAAGCTGCCAGAGAGATGTTTTTGTTAGCAGGGCAACGTTCCATTGTGGATGTGCCAAACGGGAAGATCGGGCTATCACCTCTACAGTCAAAAGAAACTGGCATATATCTAGAAACTAATATCCATTATCGGCAAGTAGATCCGTGCCATATTCAATACCTAAAGGCAATGGGTGTGCAGTCTTCGTTGGTAATGCCAATTTTACATTCCGACCTCCAAGAACAATCGGCAAAGCCTAAATTGTGGGGATTGTTGGTAGCTCACCACAGTCAACCGCGAGAGATTTTGAAGCGGGAAATAAAAGTATTGCAGGAAGTTACTGACGAAGTAGGAATCGCGATCGCTCAAAGTAATTTACTCACTAAAGCCGTCGCCAAGCAAGAGCGAGAAGCTATTATTAACCGAGTTAGCATACTATTACATAAACTACCGACAATCCAATTGCAAAAAGCGCTAGAAGAAGTTATTACTAGCTTTAATGGAGTAGGTGGCAGGCTTTACATAGAACAGAGTGGGGAACTATACACCTGGGGCGACCAGCCAAAACTCCCCTATCAGTTAAATACCAGTAAAATCGAACAGCATCTGATATGGCAAAACTGGATGGCTGAGTCTAAACAAGGTAATATTTGGGCAACAGCTGACCTCTACAAAGAACCACGTTTGGAAGTTTTGGCTTTAGGGTTCCGTTTTACTCCAATTCGCGGACTTATGGTGATTCCCCTACATTACCGCGAAAAATTTATTGGTGTATTGAGCATTTTTCGCTCTGAATTTGAAACAGAAGTCTTGTGGGCAGGACGATGTGAAAAAAATCAGCGACAACTCTCACCCCAGCTTTCCTTTGAGCTTTGGCGGGAGCAAAAAAAGGGGCAATCAGTTGAGTGGAAAGCGGAAGAAATCTCGTTGGCGCAAGCCTTATCCGAGCATTTCTCAATGGCAATTGACCAGTACCAAATGTTTAAACAGGTACAAACCCTGAATGCCAACCTAGAATTGCGGGTGCAGGAGCTAACTTCTGAACTCGAAAAATTATTACTGCTTACCAAAGTAGTCAACCAAGTCACAGAGCATATTCGCCGCACATTCGACTTGCAGACAATCCTGCAATCTATTGTTAAAGAAGTCCGTCCCCTGCTAAATTCAGACCGGGTGCTGATTTTTGAGATGAAGAGTAACTCAGTGATTGTGGAAGAGATTAATGGCAATTGGCAGTCGGTTTTGGGAGTGAAAGCACCACCGGAATGCTTTCCTGATGAGTATACCCTTCTATCGTTTCAAGGCAGAGTACGGGCAATAAACAACGTTTCCACCGCTTTTTTAAGTGATTGTCATCGAGAGTTTTTGCAGAGTCTGCAAGTGCAAGCAAACTTAGTCGTTCCGATTAATATAGGTCTGGAACTATGGGGCTTAATAATTGCCCATCAGTGTGAGACTCCGAGAAATTGGCAGGATGCAGAAATTGATTTATTGCAACAGTTAGCAGATCAGAGTGCGATCGCTATTCAACAAGCACAACTCTATCAACAAACCTGTGATGCCGAAGCTGAAGTTAGAAATCAAGCCGCCCAGTTAGAGCATACCGTACATGAACTGCAAGAAACACAGACAAAATTGATTCACACCGAAAAAATGTCCGGCTTAGGACAGTTAGTGGCGGGTGTCGCCCACGAAATCAACAACCCCGTTAACTTTATCTACGGGAACCTGTGCCACGCCAGTGATTACACTGAACAACTGCTAGAAATTTTACGTCTCTACCAGCTACACTATGCTCATCCCCATAGTGAAATTAGCAACGCGATCAAAGCAATGAATTTTGAAGTTTTGGTAGAAGACCTCCCGAAAATCATCACCTCAATGCAAGTAGGAAGCGATCGCATCCGCTCAATAGTACAATCATTAGGCAATTTTTCTCGCTTGGATGAGGCTGAAAACAAGCGCGTTGACCTGCATGAAGGCATTGAGGGCACCTTATTAATTTTGCAACATCGCCTAAAAGGTAATGCTCAATTCCCACCCATCGAGGTAATCAAAGACTATGGCAACATACCATTGGTGGAATGTTATGCTGCCCAAATGAATCAGGTATTCATGAATATTATCAGCAATGCCATAGATGCCTTGGAAATGAGAGCATGGGACAATCGGGATAATGAGAATAACCCATTCCTCATACCTACTATCAAAATTTTCACTAGAATCTCAGTAGATAACTCTCGTCTATTAATTCGCATTACTGACAATGGAACTGGAATGACTGAAGAGGTGAAAAAGCGAATTTTTGACCCGTTTTACACTACCAAACCTGTGGGCAAAGGTACAGGACTAGGACTTTCAATCAGCTATCAGATTATTGTCGAAAAACATGGTGGAATAATGGAGTGCATTTCAGAACCTGGCAAAGGTACAGAGTTGTGGATTGAGATTCCCACCAAACCTACAGCCAAAATATAGGATTACTATTTGATTTTTGAACAAAATTAGGTATTTTAGGGTGCGTTACGATGAAATCCGTAACCCACCTTTGGTATTTTCTGTCAATGCGGAAGTCATATCATGTCCGGATAACTAGTTGTGATTCCCATAGTCATTGCACCCCACCCCGATCAGCCCCTCCCCGCCTGCGGGGAGGGGAGACAAAGCGTAGCTTTGGCG
>NZ_KK073768.1:5268151-5287933 GCF_000582685.1 [Scytonema hofmanni] UTEX 2349 | reverse complement strand
CAAAGCGTAGCTTTGGCGGGGTGGGGTTCTTGGGGTGAGCGTAAGTAATCAACCGGATATGATATTACCCATAATTCATGAAGAACCCCACCCGCCTGTGGCACCCGGACCGCAGGCTCTTAGGGTTGGGGAGGGGTTCTTTTATTATGGCTGTTTGACCGGACATGAATCAGAGAAATGTTAGCTTCATATTTTGATTTTGTCAAAAATTCTGTATAAATTGATTCTAATTTAAAAGTCAATAAAAGTTAAAATAATTAAAACTGCGTTAAATTTTGGTGAAAGCAGCAACAATTGTCACAACAGCTAATTAATACGGTGTTTCCAGCCTCAGTTTTTCAACTAGACAATGGTGTAACTTTTATTCATCAGGAAATTGCCACCACCCCTGTAGTCGTGGCTGATGTTTGGGTACGTGCTGGTGCAACAAGAGAGCCAAATCCGTGGTTCGGCATGGCGCACTTTTTAGAGCATATGATTTTTAAAGGTACAGCGACGCTAGCCCCCGGAGTATTTGACGAGAATATTGAAAATAGAGGTGGCGTGACTAATGCGGCTACCAGTTATGATTATGCTCATTACACTCTGACTACAGCTGCAACATATCTGGAAGATACTTTGCCTCATTTAGGGGAACTGTTGCTGAATGCGGCAATTCCCGAAGAAGAATTTGAGCGAGAACGGGATGTCGTATTAGAGGAAATTCGTCAAGCGCAAGACGATCCTGATTGGCTGGGATTTCAATCTTTGATTCAAAACGTATACCCTTCTCACCCCTACGGACGTTCGGTGTTGGGTACTGAGCAAGAATTGATGCAGCAATCAGTAGAGGGAATGCGCTGTTTTCATGGTGCTCACTATCAACCAGAAAATATGACGGTGGTGGTGGTGGGGGGAATTGCGGAAAAACCAGCTTTAGAATTAGTAAATCGCACCTTTGAAAATTTTGGCGATCGCACTAATTGTCCTCAGTTTGAGCCTGTAGTACAATCAGCAATTAGCGGTATTCGTCGTCAAGAACTACATTTACCACGTCTGGAGCAAGCACGCTTAACGATGGCATGGACAGCACCAGGAGTCGAAAAACTCCGCAGCGCTTACGGTTTAGATTTGCTGTCAGTACTGCTAGCAGAAGGACGGACTTCCCGATTAGTTCGCAACTTGCGAGAAGAACTGCAATTAGTGCAGGGAATTTGCGCTAATTTGTCTCTCCAACGAGATTCGAGTTTATTTACAATTAACGCTTGGTTAGAGCCAGAAGAGCTAGAAAAAGTTGAAGCTATAATTTGCGCTCATCTGGAAGAATTGCAGAATGTGGAAATTAGCAATGCTGAACTGACACGTACCCGCAGACTGCTATGTAATGAGTATGCCTTTTCTACGGAAACGCCAAATCAACTCACCGGACTTTATGGCTACTATAATACTATCGCCAAAGCTGAATTGTCTGTTACCTATCCCCAGCAAATTCAGTCATTTGATGCCCAAGAACTGCAACAATTAGCTAAAGATTATCTTTCGCCCCAAGATTATGCAGTTACGGTACTCAGACCTTGTTAGTCATTGGGTATGGGGTATGGGGCATGGGGCATTGGGCATTGGACTCCTGACTTTCGTAGAGACGTTCCACACCGAACGTCTCTACCTTTCGTACAGACGTTCCACACCGAACGTCTCTACCTCATTCCTAACTTTTGACTAATGACTCAAACTCTAAAATCTTCTATTTCTGAGCCGATCGCTCGCACTGTGTTGAGCAATGGCATCGTATTATTGGTAGCAGAAAATCCCGCCGCTGATATCATTGCAGCGCGGATTTTTATTCGTGCTGGTAGTTGTAACGAAAATCCACAGCAATCTGGATTAGCGCATTTGCTATCTACAGTGCTGACAAAAGGATGTGATGGACTTTCTAGCTTGCAAATCGCCGAACATGTAGAATCTATGGGCGCCGGTTTGAGTGCAGATAGTGCCGCCGATTATTTTTTGGTGTCATTGAAGACTGTCACCGCAGATTTTGCCGATATTTTGGGTTTGGCGGGGCGAATTATGCGATCGCCTACTTTTCCCGAAGTTGAAGTAGAATTAGAACGCCGTCTAGCTTTACAAGATATTCGCTCTCAAAAAGAGCAACCATTTACCATTGCCTTTGACCAACTGCGCCAGGTGATGTATCAAAATCATCCCTATGCTATGTCGGTGTTGGGAGATGAAACAACTATGGGCGGCTTGACTCGTGCAGATTTAGTCAAGTATCATCAGACATATTTTCGTCCAGATAATATAGTAATTAGTATTGCCGGTCGAGTCACACTAGAAGATGCAGCTACTTTAGTAGAAAACATATTTGGAGATTGGCAAGCTCCATCCGAACCACTGCCCATAGTACATTTTCCCCATATTAAGGTTGAACCGCAGCAAAGACTCAAAGTGCAACAAACGCAGCAATCAGTCATTATGCTGGGCTATCTCGGACCATCAGTGCGTTCTCCAGATTATGGTGCCTTGAAGTTGTTATCTACCTACTTGGGAAATGGGCTTTCTAGTCGCTTGTTTGTCGAATTGCGCGAAAAGCGGGGTTTAGCTTACGAAGTATCGGCATTTTTTCCCACAAGGCTGCATCCCGCCTCATTTGTAGTTTACATGGGAACCGCGCCGGAAAATACCAGCATCGCTTTAACCGGACTGCGGACAGAAGTAGATTTACTCTCAAGCAATCAACTAGAAGAAAGCGCACTTCAAGCGGCGAAAAATAAGATACTAGGGCAGTATGCTTTAGGTAAACAAAGTAATGGTCAAATTGCTCAAGTATACGGCTGGTATGAAATTTTGGGGTTGGGAATTGATTTTGATTTTTTGTTTCAGGAGTTAATTGCCAGTGTAACTGTCTCTGATGCGATCGCGGCAGCTAGCCAATATTTACGGGAACCTTATTTATCCTTAGTCGGTCAACAGGAAGCTATTAATAGTGCAGTGAAGTAGCTTTTTTGAAAAGCCAAGGCGCTGTACTATTAGCATCAGAATCAACCGGGGGTAAATTCTATGAAATGCAGCCAGACACTAAGTAGAACTAACTACTTACCGACATCAATAGCATCTCGTTTTTTTTCTGCCAGCAAGTTTTATTTGTTACCTTTCTGGTTTGCTACATCTGTGCTAATTGGCTCAACAGCCGTAGTCTCATTTGCAGCACCACCAGAAATTGCCCAAGTAGTTGTGGGAGGTAGCGTCAATCGTCCTACCCTAAAACTTGGTAGTCAAGGAGAGCGCGTCTCGGAACTACAGGGAGCGCTGAAACTTTTAGGCTATTACACCGGTACAGTCGATGGAAACTTTAACCAAATGACTGCTAACGCTGTTTCTCAGTTTAAACAAGCAGCGGGTTTGGCTCCAGATGGTACTGTTGATGGTAACACTTGGCAACGACTTTTTCCTGGCGAAGGGACGGTAGCTTCTTCCCCTGCTTTACCTAACCCTGCATCCAAGTTTCCGACTCCTAATAGCGTGACGGATAATGCTACTCCTGAGCCGAAACCGTCTAGTCCAAGCACCTCACAAACAACCGTCAGACAATCATCATCTGGCAATGGTACTTCAACTAGTCGTTCTGAGCAAACTTTGCGTACTACCTCAACGGATGGTGCTGGACAAACTTCTAGTTCTGAGCAAATTGTTCGTACTACTTCTACCACTGGTTCTGGGGAAACTGTTCGTACTCGTCAAACTCCTCGAAACCAAACTAGCAGTTCTGGGGAAACTGTTCGTACTCGTCAAACTCCTCGAAACCAAACTAGCAGTTCTGGGGAAACTGTTCGTACTCGTCAAACTCCTCGAAACCAAACTGCTAGTTCTGGACAAACAACTCGCACTTCGAGACAAGCTAGTACTTCTGGACAAACAACTCGCACTTCGAGACAAGCTAGTACTTCTGGACAAACAACTCGCACTTCGAGACAAGCTAGTAGTTCTGGACAAACAACTCGGCAAACACCGAGTATTCAATACACCGCAGGGGGAATGCCGATTTTGCGGATAGGAATGCGTGGCTCTGAAGTTGTAAAATTGCAAGAAAGACTGAAAAGACTTGGTTTTTTGAATGGTAATGTAGATGGAGATTTTGGACCATCGACTGAAGCAGCGGTGAAAGCTGCACAACAACGCTATGGTTTAGAGTCTGATGGTATAGCTGGTGGTGCTACTTGGGATGCTCTCACACGGCGTCGCAGTCAACCGCTCTAGAAAAGAACTTGTCGTAGTGAGGACTTTAGTCCTTATCTTACATCTTATAAGATGAGGACTGAAGTCCTCACTACAAAAATTTTTTCTTATAAAGTTTTTTAAACTTATGCGACACTTTTTGTTAACTTGGTTAGGGACTGCGATCGCTTTGCTGATTACGGCTCATTTGGTTCCTGGCTTTGTTGTTAAGACTTTTGTTGCAGCGCTTGTTGCTGCCGCTGTTTTAGGACTAGTTAATGCCATCGTTCGACCGATTTTATTACTTTTGACGTTGCCAATCAACCTAATTACTTTTGGGTTGTTTACATTTGTTCTCAACGCTTTTACACTTTGGCTAGCAAGCGCTCTCACTCCTACTTATGGTTTTGAAATTCGCGGCTTCTTACCTGCTTTGTTAGGTTCAATTGTGCTAGCGATCGTTTCTAGCATCATTAATTACTTGCTCAGAGTAATTGACTAGAATCAGGTAAAAAAAGATATTTTTTATTTGTCAAACAGAGCTTAAGTACCTTTATAATATTATTGTTTTTTCAGAAATCAGATCGTGTCCGTAACCGTCGTAGAGACGTTCCGGTGGAACGTCTCTACAAAGAATATGTGTCCCAATGCCAGATATGTTATCAGATGTATTCTTTTTGGGCTTGAGCAACGGCTATTGTTACCGCTCCTTGTAAAGTAGAGCGGGAGAGATTTTCATGATGGTCGGTTGATTTAAATATTTGTTTCGGAATCAGCAGAGTTTGACACTTCGCTGCTAACAAGGCTGCGGCTTCAGCTACACTGGGAGTTTGCATCTTGAGTGCGACAACTCGGGAAGAGTTGGGAACATGAACAGAACTTAGAACATCTGCGGGAAAGGTTTTCAAAGGCAAATTGCGTTGATGGCAAAGTTGTCGCAAACCGACTTCTGACGCTTTGATGTCGATAGTAGCAATGCCTGCGATCGCACTCAAAGCAAGTTGATTCTTTTTAAAGGTTTCTTCAATCGCTATGGCAATTAATTCTGGGGAAGTTCCACTTTTACAACCAATTCCCACCCATAAAAGTTTTATTGCTTGGACTGTTGTAACATTAGTCACAGAATTTATATTTTTAGCGATAGTAGCAAATTGGGTAAAAAAATAGCGATCGCCTAAAATAATCTCAAATCGTCGCAAACAACCGCCATTAAATGATTTGTTTTATTTAGTATCATATTGATACATCAAAACTGATCTTTATAATACTGTTCCATCCCAAAATAGTCTATATATTCCTATTAAGCACAGTAGGAACGCCGAGGGGGAAACAAGGTAAAAGGTAAGGGGTAAATTTCCTTCTTCATTTTTGTGAAAGCAAGCAGTTTGATGAAGCAGGCTTTTTGCTTGTAATATCTTGGTGTTTCACTAATTTTACTACTCCGTTGCAACAATCTTTACAGTTGCAACGGAGTTTTGTTATTTCCGGTACATGCGTAAACCCCAAAATCCTGTAGAGACGTTCCGCAGGAACGTCTCTACGTGGATTTAATCATAACGCAATCCGCTCTATTTATTATTTTATCGGGAAAGGCAGAGGGCAGGAGGCAGAAGGCACTTATAGAATTCTGATTCCTGCCCTCTGCTACGACCGGAGGGAGTAAGGGTTTAAGACCCCGACCAAATTGAAAATTTGGTGGCTCTTGTTCAGGAGGGGTCTGAATCCCCTTCTGAACAAAACCTTCTGCCTTCTGCCCTCTGCCTTCTGCCTTCTTCAACGGCTTATTGCTATTAGCCCGCTCACAAGGTTAGCGGACGCAGTATTGTTAAATGAAAACCATGTCTAGTTTCCGGTTTCAAATACCGCTCTTGTAAAGGTTGCCACTGTTGCCACAATTTATAACGATTTTCTGCTAATAAATTCGCAAAAGTGGGAAGTTTAGTTTCAATTTCTGACTCGAAGACATCCGTCAGCCACTTGCCTAAGACTACACTATCTTGAATTGAACCCAAGATGTCTTGAATGTTTTTAACATCTGCAACATAAACTGAGTAAGAATCAGCGTATAACTCAGTAAATAACTCCATCTGATAGCGCACACGCTTGGCTTGTTTACGCAATGTATGCAGCATTTCACCATTAGTTGCCAATTCTTTCTCTATTTTCTCAGCTTTTAAACCTTTAATAATGACAACTTTTGTTTTTTCTACTTGGGTTCCCACTAACCAACCCGCATCAAGAAATAAACTACTTACTTCCGGCAAAAGTAAATCCGGTAGCAATTCTTGCATCGGCAAAGATGCTACAGATAGATAACTTGGGTTTTCCAACCACTCATTCATTCCCTGTTTTAGAGACTTATAATGCTCATCTTTAAATGTTGCTTGCACCCCTTCTAACGCATCTTTGCGTTGTTTAGATAAAGCATCGAAAGCTGTTTGCAGAGATTTTTGTTCTTTATGCGGTAAATTTGGAAGGTAAGTTTTTTCTAAAGATTCTTTGAGTACATCCAAATCTCGCAATGTACCAAGACGACGAGCAATTTTGCCAATATTTTTATCACTTACTGACTTAGATAAATCTAAAGCTAGTCCAAATCTGCTAACTGCTGTGCGTAGACGACGCATCCCCACTCGCATTTGATGCAGGGCTTCTGGATCTTCGTCTTTATTAACTGTCTTTTCCCACTTTAAGGTTTTTTTAAAGTGTTTTTTTATTGCTTCGTGAGCATAGTCACCTAGGCTTTTTAGTTTGGCTTGTGCAACTAATTCCATAATATTGTTGGTCTTAACTTGATAGCAAAAAATGCTTAACTATATTTTTCTATATTAACACTAAATGCACTGCTTTGACATATTTTCATGTAATTTATCTTAACTGCATGATTCTAACTTTTGATGCTTGTTTGTGTTTTACATAAATGTTATGTATTACAAAGTTTTTCCTATTAGGCTTATAAATATTTTTAAAATAAATTATAATTTTTATAAATAAAATTTTCAGTTAAAAAACTAGATGCTCGTTATATTTATCATCAGCTTTTTCAATGATTAAGTATGATAAAATACATAGAAATAACAATAGATTACCGGAGAGGAGCAGAGGTAAAATGCATAACTCATATTTACTAAGTCAAGTTTGCTTAACTTTTACCGACGGATTTAAAGAATACAGAGAAGACCTTTCGGCAGTGCTGCTGACTCCAGAAAAGCATTTGTGGTTGGGTTCAGATGAAACCTCGACAATTGAGCGTCTTTCTCTGGTTGATGGTGATAATTTTGCAAATCACGAAAGCTATCGAGTAGCAGAATTTATTACTTTACCGGCATCGGAAAAAAAAGAAATTGACATTGAAGGACTTGCCTACACTGATTATTATCTTTGGTTAGTGGGTTCCCATAGCTACAAACGTAAGAAGCCTAAATCTGATTTATCAGATGAAAAAAACATTGAAAGGTTGGCAAAAATTGACACAGAAGCTAATCGTTATATTCTCGGAAGAATTCCCCTTGTGGATGGGAAGTTATTTGAGTCATGCCCGCACCCGCAAAATCCAGATATATTATTAAGTGCCGCCAAACTGAAACTAACTCCGACAGGTAACTTGTTAATGGAAGCTTTAGCAGACGATCCTCATTTAGGCTTTTTTGTGAAAGCAGCAATTCCGGGGAAAGATAATGGCTTTGATGTGGAAGGGATAGCTGTTTCTCAAAAGCAAGTTTTTATCGGTTTGCGCGGTCCAGTATTGCGTGGTTGGGCGGTAATGCTGGAGGTAGAATTAGAAATATCTACCCCCGGAATCATGACACTGCGGGAAATTGGTCAAGAGGGAAAGTCATATAAAAAGCATTTTCTGTTTTTGAATGGTTTGGGAATTCGGGATATGCATCTTTATGGTGAAGATTTGTTAATTTTAGCCGGACCAACAATGGATTTGGATGGACCGGTGCAACTTTATCGTTTACGGAATGCTGTGAATTTGCCAAATAATATACTTCATTATCCAGAATTTCTCCAAGATATTCCTTATGGAAATAGGATTGAGCACGCTGAAGGCTTTACGCTATTTCAAGATGTAACTGGCATACCTTCTGTGTTGGTGGTTTATGACTCACCAGCAAAAACTAGGCTGTTTGGTGATGGTGGTGTGATGGCTGATGTATTTCGTCTGGGTTAGTAGTAGTTTTAGTAAGCGTTGAAACGCTTACTACGAAATAAATCGAGACTTTGCGAAGCGCTTTGAGAGGGTTCAAAAAACGCCTAATTTTTTAAAGATTGGTTGAGATTGCTTGGACGGGACAGGTGGGTATACATTGTTCGCAGACGATGCAACGCGATCGCATAAATGTCAGCTTATATGTTTGCGGATTCAGGGTAAGCGCTTCAGTAGGACAAACTCCTGTACACAAGCCACAATCGACACATACATCTTCATCAATCACTATTTCCCCTAAGCTAAGGGAAACGTTGATATTTTGCGATCGCATCCACTCAATTGCCGCATCTAGCTGATCGATGTCCCCTGCAAGTTCAACTACAAGTTTACCAATTTGATTTGGCGCAACTTGAGCGCGGATAATATTTGCAGCTACGTTGAATTCTTTTGCCAGTCTATAGGTAACTGGCATTTGTACAGCGCGTTTGGGAAAGGTGAGGGTAACTCTTTTTTTCACAGGTTTAGAAAATGGTTTGTTTTTGTTTTAGCTTAAGCGTTAGCTTAAAACAAAAGAAGCCCCACGTCTTACTCTGTACTCAGAGAAGCGTGGGATGAATTTTGGGCAATGACGAATTGACCAACGAATGATATTGAAAAGGCAGCTTTGCGGGGGAAGTTTCCCCCGCAAACGTGCCGCCGCAGTTCAATCGGTAATGTTGGTCGTTGGCGAAGCCTCTCGAAGAGATGAGGAATTGCCAATCTTTATTTCCGGCAATGAGTCAATCCAATCATCAATCAGGGACGTGATAGTTTTGTCTTGTTGAGCCGCATATTGCATTAACTTATGTTTTCTTCTATCTGACAGCCTAATCGTTAATGAATTACTTTTCATCTGCACTAACATTGTTTATACATTTATGCTAGCATATCGTCAAGGAGGTAAAACAAATGAGAACAGCGTACCAGTTTAAACTGCGCCCAACAAAACAACAAGCAACAGAGATAGACAGATGGTTGTCTATGCTATGCGCGCAATACAATTATCTGTTGGCTGACAGATTCAACTGGTATGAGCAAAATCGTTGTGCTATCAACGCTTGCCCTCTTATTTGTCATCTTCCAGAATTAAGAGATAATCCGGATTACTACAGCCAAAAAAAGACACTACCCAATCTTAAGAAAACGCATCCTCATTATGGCGAAATTTACTCACAAGTATTGCAGGATATAGTTAAGCGAGTGAAAGCGACGTTTGACCGTTTTCTAAGCGGGGATAGCAACGGAAAGCGTAGTGGCAGACCAAGGTTTAAGCCACGCGTGCGTTACCGGACTTTCACTTATCCTCAAATGAAAGACGGGTGTTTGCAAGGTAACTTGATTAATCTTCCAATGTTTGGAAAAGTCAAAGTTATTTTACATCGTCCTATCCCCGACGGGTTTAAGGTAAAAACTGCATCTGTTACCAAAAAAGCCGACGGGTACTATCTAACTCTCAGCTTGGAAGATGCTACAGTTCCGACTACTAAACCTGACTTTAACCCAGATTCCATAACTGGAATTGACGTTGGCTTAAAGGAATTTTTGACTACTTCTGAAGGTGAAACTGTCGCTATTCCTCAACATTATCGAAAATCTCAAAAACGTTTGAGAGTCATTCAAAAACGTGCCTCACGTTGCAAAAAAGGTAGTAACCGTAGGAATAAAGCTGTAAAACAAGTAGCTTTGCACCACAAAAAAGTTGCAGACACTAGAAAAGATTTTCACTTCAAAACTGCGTGCAATCTATTGAGAAAATATGATGTTGTGGCAGTTGAGGATTTGAACGTAAAAGGACTTGCACGAACGCGATTAGCTAAGTCTGTACTTGATGCCGGGTGGTCAAGCTTTCTGTCGATTCTAACAGCCAAAGCCGAAAATGCTGGGCTGCTGGTAATTCCTGTTAAAGCGTCAGGCACAAGTCAAGACTGCTCTAGTTGTGGGGTGAAAGTTCCTAAAAAGCTGCATGAAAGATGGCACGACTGCCCTAATTGTGGGTGTAGTCTTGACCGTGACCATAATGCAGCAATAAATATAAAGAATAGAGCGGAGGGGCATCCCGTTCTTAAAGCTCATCGAGTATCCGAAGTAATAACTGGATTTGGTGAGAAGCCTACACCGACCTGTACTCAGGCGGTGTAGGAGATGTCACTCCGGGCTAATAACGCGCATTCCATTAAAATGGACTGAAATTCTAGCAGAACAGACATTTAGCTATTAGACATAGGAGTAAAAATTAATTATGCGTTGCCGGAAACCCTTGTAGAGACGTTCCGACGGAACGTCTTTACGTCTTTTCTGGAGATGTCTATTCTGCGAACGATGATACAGCCGTGCAAGTGTGGAATTACAAACCATCAACAGGAAAGAGCTAAACTGAAGAAGATGTAACTTAATAAGATTTAATAAATTTGTTATGAGTACAGATTCGCCTATATCTTCTCAAAAGTCGGAATCTACGGTTGGGACACGCTTAAGAAATTTTGTGATTGCAATGGTAGCGATCGCTCTTAGCGTTGCCTTATCCTTAGGATTGGGAACTCAGACACCAGAAGCAGCTCTTGCCAAGTTAGATCAAGGGTCTACACCATTAGAAATAGCTTTGACAAACGGTAAGCCAACGCTGATGGAGTTTTATGCTAATTGGTGTACTGTTTGCCAAAAAATGGCACCAGTTATGCAACAGTTCGAGACGCAATATGCTGACAAAGTTAATTTTGTCATGCTGAATGTAGACAATACCAAATGGTTGCCGGAGATGTTGAAGTATCAGGTGGATGGAATTCCCCATTTTATTTATTTGGGCAAAGATGGGGAAACAATCGCCCAGGCGATCGGCAATCAACCCCGTACAATTATGGGAAGTAATTTAGAAGCCTTGGCTACTGGTTCATCTCTGCCTTATGCTCAAGAAAACGGACAAGTTTCTAAATTTACCGCACCAGTTAAACCAACAAGTAGTAAAGACGATCCTCGTCTCCACAGTAGCCAAGTTGTAAATTAACAGAAATTCTTAATTCCTATAATTTGTCATTGTGGTCAAATAATTTGTAGCTCTATACCCTACTTTTCACGGCAAATACGGTGTAGAGCTACAGATGCGTTGGTTGAGTTGAACAACAGCCAAACCTAACAGATATAAGAGTTTTATGTGTTGAGTTTCTTCCCTCAACCCAATTTACATCTTTAGCAATTAGCAATTAACTTGCAGATTTGGTTAATGGGAAGTGGTAATTTTGGCTGTAATTGCTGTCGTAATAACGAGCGTTATTGTTTTGAGCAGTGTCATATGGATCGTATCCATAATTCTCAAACCAAAGAATGATTTCCTTCGCATCTGCTGGGATACTAACTTCTTGCGGTGTGACGTGCTGGTTTTGACCTGTCCTTAGTAGTTTAAATGTCACTGGATCATCACCTTCAAATTGAAGAACAGCTTGGATTTCCCAACTTGGTAAACCTCTGTAACTTGTCCGACGGGCAGGTAAACGGTTTTCATCATAGTTGATTATGAATTTACCACCTGGAACTAATTTATCGGTGACATTTTCTTGCCAATCTCCGGTAAAGTCAATCTGCGGAGTACTATCTGCATAACTGGGGTTAACAAACACAAAAAGCAAGCTGAACACTACAATCAAAAGTGCAACAGCCTTTTTCAATGATTCAAAAAATCTCATAATTTAATCTTTTGACAACTTGGTGTGCAATTTAGTCTCGAAAAACCAGGAACGATGGTAATGTTACCATACTCATCAAACTCACTCGTTGATCAATTCTTAGATACCAACGAGTGGGTGGAGAAAACCCGGTTTTTTCAGCAATACCTTGCTATACGCCTTAAAAAAAACTGAGTTACAAGGTAAAGGAGACTATTAACACAATAAATGAGACCAAAAATATTTGTAAAGTAACACAGACTACAAAATTTCCAAACGATTTCCGTTATTGAGAATTAATTTTCAGATACAGCACTTCCCGGTGTCATGAGGTACAAGAACCCCACCCCCAACCCCCTCCCCGCAAGCGATGAGGGGGCTATTATGTACCTCATAACAAAGGAATCTGCTGTATTCCCCATCGCTACTGATGGGGAATACTCATAACTCATAACTCCCCATTGGAATGAAGGGACTCTAAAGCACCACTGCGGATCATCAGTTGAGGCCACATCAATAAGAAGAAGCCCATCCAAGTTAGTATAGGCACTGAGACGAGAACTGTTAGCCAGATGATTTTAAATAGTAACCAGCTACCACTAATTAAGGTAACACCCGTGAGAAGTATAGACCAAGGTTGACACCACCAAGGTTTGTAGTTCCAAGGACTGATAGGCTTTTGTTCAGACATTTAGTGTTATGCAATGAAAATAATCCTTTTACAAGTTTTAGCGTAAAAGTAGGAGAAATGCGCCTTTCCTGATTAGAGTATCTTTAATTTCCGGGTGTGCTTTGGGTACTTCAAAACGATATTTGGGTACTTCAAAACGATATTTGGGTACTTCAAAACGATATTTGGGTACTTCAAAACGATATTTGGGTACTTCAAAACGATATTTGGGTACTTCAAAACGATATTTGGGTACTTCAACACGATGTTTAAGTACTTCAACACGATGTTTAAGTACTTCAACACGATGTTTAGGTACTTCAACACGATGTTTGGGTACTTCAACACGATGTTTGGGTACTTCAACACGATGTTTGGGTACTTCAACACGATGTTTGGGTACTTCAACACGATGTTTGGGTACTTCAACACGATGTTTGAGTACTTCAACACGATGTTTGAGTACTTCAACACGATGTTTGGGTACTTCAACACGATGTTTGGGTACTTCAACACGATGTTTGGGTACTTCAACACGATGTTTGAGTACTTCGACACGATGTTTGGGTACTTCAACACGATGTTTGGGTACTTCAACACGATGTTTGAGTACTTCGACCGAGAACTGTTAGCCAGATGATTTTAAATAGTAACCAGCTACCACTAATTAGGGCTTGCTGAATAAGTCTTTAAAGCGAATCTAGAAGCCACACAGGTTACAAAATGGTTGTTTCGTTGCTCAGTTTCCTTTCTTTACCTAGCGATCGCGCTTTGATTGTGCAAGGGTTTTGAGACTCTAGATGTTAAACAAGTGCACTTGTTTGGTGAAAAAAGGCTTAAACCCCTTATCTGGACTAGATTACACATTCATTCAGCAAGCCCTAATTAAGGTTACACCCCTGAGAAGTATAGACCAAGGCTGACACCACTCCTGATTAAAGTATCTTTAATTTCCGGGTGGGTTATGTATTCGGCTTCGGAAATAAACACTCAACGGTAACTTTCAAATTACTTTTAGCAGTACCTTTTGTGACATAAGGAACCCCTGCTTCTCCACCCACTTCGATACCGAATTCTAAAGTAACTTTGTTGATGTTATCAATGGGAATTTGCTTAAACGCATTCAAGCTATAAACAGTGTAAGCACGTATGGTGTGTTGAATGACCTGAAAATTTTGCACCATTTGCTTTCGCAGTTCTTCAGTGATTCCCTTATCAGTTAGTGCTTCTTCC
The DNA here is from genome assembly GCF_000582685.1 of [Scytonema hofmanni] UTEX 2349. Lineage (GTDB taxonomy): Bacteria > Cyanobacteriota > Cyanobacteriia > Cyanobacteriales > Nostocaceae > Hassallia > Hassallia hofmanni. Next base: position 5,273,982 of record NZ_KK073768.1, on the reverse strand, counting down.
TCTTCCTCTGCTGGTTCTTCAGGGATAATTAAGGGAACGTTAACGTCTTCGCTAGCTTCAATGTAGATAATCGTGTTGTCATCAAGTTGGATGGGTGCGAGTTTGGTCATGGTCAGAATTCATTTTGACAAAACAATATTTCAGTAATTTTACTCGGAAACTGTGGTAAGTATTTTGTATTCATATTAGTTAAATAGTCGCTCTCTTAAGCTAGAGCAAAACTTTTTGCTATGAGTCGCGATGCTTTGGTAGTTGGGATTAATACATATAATTACGATCGCTTGACCAAACTATCAGCGCCCGCACAAGATGCAGAAGCGATCGCTCAACTGTTGGAAAATTCCGGCGAGTTTAAGGTCAAGCGTCTACCTGCGGTTAAGGATAAGCAGAATAACACGATTCGCGTTGGACAGACAACTAAAGTTACTTTAACTCAGTTAGAAGAGGCGATCGTTCAATTATTTAAGCCACAAGGTAGAAATATTCCCGACACGGCACTGCTGTATTTTTCCGGGCATGGACTGCGGAAAGACAGAGGCATTCAAGAAGGGTATTTGGCTACCAGTGATGTCAACCCTGATTTAGGGAATTGGGGTATTCGCTTAAAATGGCTGCGGGAATTATTGCAAGAAAGTCCGATACGACAGCAAATTATTTGGCTGGATTGTTGTTATAGCGGTGAATTGCTGAATTTTGCCGAAGCTGATCCGGGGGATAGGGGGAAAGGACGCGATCGCTGTTTTATTGCTGCATCACGAGAATTTGAGGTGGCTTATGAAGCGATCGATAGCAAGCATAGCGTGTTGACGGAGGCGCTATTGCAAGGGCTTGACCCCAGACGACATTCTGGTACTTGGGTAACAAACTACACTTTAATTGATGTTCTCAATCAGCGTTTGCAGGCATTTCCCCAGAGTCCGATATTTGCTAACTCTGGTGGTGCGATTAACTTGACGCGCACTTCGCAAGCACCGAACCCAGATATTAATTCAGTTGTCACAACGATTTGCCCTTATCGCGGGTTGCAATACTTTGATTGTACAGAAGAAGATGCTAAGTATTTCTATGGAAGGGAAGCGCTGACAGACCAGTTATTAGAAAAAGTGCGTGTGGGGAATTTCCTTGCCGTGTTGGGAGCATCAGGAAGTGGTAAATCTAGTGTTGTGAGAGCGGGATTACTTTATCAGCTTACCTTGGGGCGGCGGTTGTCGGGTAGTGACACTTGGCAAATCAGGATTTTTCAACCGGGTGAGCATCCCCTTGAAAGTTTAGCACGAGCCTTTTTGGATTCGGGTTTATCAGATATTGACCGAACATCCCAGTTAGCAAAAGCTGAGGAATTGATTGCTAAGGGTTCTGTAGGTTTAGGACAATTGATCGACGCTGCTGACACCAAGCGAGTCATACTGATGGTGGATCAGTTTGAAGAAGTTTTTACTCTGTGCAAAGACATCGGCAAACGACAGCAGTTTTTTGAATGCTTGCTGGATGCGTTGCACCGGTGTGGTGATAAACTCTGCTTGGTGCTAACGATGCGGGCAGATTTTTTTGGCAAGTGTGCGGAATATGGCAAACTAACAGAGCAGATTCAGGAAAATCTGGTGACAGTGACACCGATGACAGAGGAGGAGTTGAGACAGGCAATTACCGAACCAGCGAAACAGGTAAGTTTGCAAGTCGAGCCTGAGCTAGTTAACCAGATGATTGTCGATGTGGAAGGTTCACCGGGAAGTTTGCCGTTATTACAGTACACGTTAACCGAGCTTTGGCAGCAGCGAAGCGAGGAAAAATTAACAATTTCGGCTTACACGCGGTTGGGTGGAGTGAAGGGAACGCTGCAAAAACGCGCTACTGAGATTTATGAAGGTTTGTCACCAGAGGAACAAGCAGCAGCAAAGCGGATTTTTCTTGAGTTGACGCAGTTAGGAGAGGGTACGGAAGATACACGTCGGCGGGTTTTGCTACAAGATTTAGTGACATCGCAGCAATCAAATAATGTAGAACAGGTGATTCAAAAGTTAGCGGATGCGAAGTTAGTTGTCACCAGCACGTTGATTGAAAAAGGAGCAGAATCAGGTAAGGTGGCAGTGGTGGATGTTGCCCATGAAGCACTGATTCGCCATTGGTCACTATTAAGAAAATGGCTGGATGAGAATCGGGATAAGCTTAGACAAAAGCGCAAAATTGAAGCCGCAGCAGAGGAATGGCGAGAAAAGAGGAAAGCAAAGGATTATTTGCTTCAAGGAAAACCTTTGCAAGATGCCAAGGCGTTTCAGAAGCAGCAAAATGGAAATCTAGCGTTATCTAACCTCGCGGAAGAATTTATTAGCAAAAGCTTGAAACAAAGTTGGGTTAGGTCACTGAAAACTGCTAGTCTTCTAACAATTCCTATTCTGGTTGCCCTTTTTGCTCTTGTCCCATATCAAAAACAGCAAAGCTACAGCAAAGCTTGGGAAGTTATTAGAAGTCAAGATAAAAAACAAGGAAAGCGTGCAGCATTAGAGTTGCTAACAGAGGGATGTTGGGAAAGAAAGCAATGGCAATGGATTCCTAGTGATGTTGCGTTTTTATTGTTTGGAGGGTGTCCTAGTTTTGTTGGTGAAGACCTCAGCAGTGCCAACCTCAGGGTTGCCAAACTCAGCGGTGCCAACCTCACCGGTGCCAACCTCAGCCTTGCCAACCTCAGCCTTGCCAACCTCAGCCTTGCCGACCTCAACTTTGCCGACCTCAACTTTGCCAACCTTAGCTATGCCAACCTCGGCTTTGCCAACCTCACCAGTGCCAACCTCAGCGATGCCAACCTCAGCGGTGCCAACCTCAGCTATGCCAACCTCAGCGGTGCCAACCTCAGCCTTGCCGACCTCAGCCTTGCCGACCTCAGCCTTGCCGACCTCTACTTTGCCGACCTCAGCGGTGTCAACCTCAGCCTTGCCGAAAACCTGACTCCTGAGCAAGTTAAATCTGCCAAGAATTGGGAGAAAGCGATATATGATGATAAGTTTCGCCAAAAGCTAGGCTTGAAGTAGATCGCGTTTTGATTTTGGAAGATTTGTTTGAGAGTGCGATCGCATTTGGTTTGAGAGTGCAAATTATAGCTTGCTTTGAAAGTGCGATCGCATTTTTGGGTAGTTTGGGAGTGCGATCGCGGTTGGGTTGAGGAGTGCGATCGCATTTCCAGCTATTTCCAAAGTTTAGGCGATCGCTCAAGCATCATCATCTAGAAACAAAGCATCAAAATCACGATATCCACTCAAAACCCGCTCAACCTCAATCCCATCTTCAATTGAGCGATAAAAAATTATGTAATTGCCAACAGAAAAACCTCTCAAGGATGGTGCAAGATAATCGAAACTGCGTCCCATATTCGGGAAATCAGCCAAAACCTTACACTTTTCCTCAACCGCATCTATAAAACGAGTTGCCGCTTGTGGATTTTCACGGGCAATAAACTTGTTGATTTCCTTAATATCAAGTCTTGCTTGAATGGTAAAAACGTAGCCACTCATTATTCTTGGGATATTTGACGGATATCTTCGCGCAATTCTCTAAATACTTCTTCACCATCAATCACTTCTCCTTTATTGCCTTGTTCGATACCCACAGCAATTTCCGAACGAAGTGCTTCAAGTCGTGTTTCCCGGATGCGATCGCGCTCCTCTAGCAGTCGCAACGCTTCCCGTACAACTTCACTCGCGGACAAATACCTACCAGTTTTGACTTTTTCGTGAACTAACTGTTCAAGTTCAGGTGTAAGTGATACATTCATGGCTTTATTTGGGTTTGCCTATTAATTTGATTGTGTCACCAATAGCAAAGCTTGTCAAAGTTTGTTATTACTTTGCGATAACGGGTGATTGCGTTTTGATTTGGAGTAAGTAATTGTTGTTTGCTTTGAGAATGGGATATGCATGATTGCACTAAGCTTGGCTTATCGTATTTGGATTTGAGGAGAGTTGGGAAAGTGCGATCGCGCAAATGAACGAAGTTATGAGGGTTTGTTTGGGATGGCGATCGCGTTTTGGATTTGTGAAGTTATGCGATCGCGTTTTGATTTTGGAAGATTTGTTTGAGAGTGCGATCGCATTGTTGGGGAAGTTGCAGGGAGTGCGATCGCGTCATCATGACAACAACTTAAATCCTTTATTATCTGCTAACTTTCGATCGAATGTTACAATTTTGCTGCAACCAAGTTGTTGTGCGATCGCACCAATCAAATAGTCGGAAAAATCAGCTTTTCCTTGCTGAAAACGGTGCAATGCTTGATAAACTAAAGAGCTATTTTCTAACTCAAAAACTGGACATTGCAACATCATTTCTATAGTTTTACCGATTTCTGCCCTACTGAATTCATAAGGCTTACCCCGCAAAACCCAAACCAATTCACACAGAACTATATTAGCAATAAAACATTGCTCTCCCCCTTCGATAATTTCCACAGCTTTCTGCCACTGCTGCTCATCATCTTTAGTCAGGTAGCGCACTAAAATATTTGTATCAACTCCAATCACTTGAACCTTCTTTAATTGCTATTTCCATTTCTTCTAAAGTTGCGGTTTTCATTCCTGGACGATGCAAAATCCCTGATAAACTTTGAACAGGAACATTCAACGGAATAAGTGTAACTATTCCATTTTCATCAATCACAAAATCAACCTTGCTACCTGTATCTATATTTAGGTAGTCTCTAATTTCTTTAGGAATAGTTACTTGTCCTTTTGTCGTGATGGTTGTGATAGCCATTACTCTAATTCCTTACTTTATCTCCTTACTAAATCATAGCATAGAGTACAGAGAATAGAGGGCGATACTCCGGAGGCTAGTAGTCCATGTCATAAGTTTTGAGGGGTTTCAACTTACCAAAATAATTGATTTTTAAGGCTTTGGAAATTTGATTACCCATCAGAATTAATGACATAGACTACTAGTAGTTCATGTCATAAGTTTTGAGGGGTTGCGCGGTTCCGTTATATAATAACGATGTGTCCGCATATGGGGACACGAGTGTCCGTGCGATCGCTAACAATTTAAAAGTATATTAATTGGGTGTATGAATAAGAAACATAGCATTGTTCTTAGTGATGAGCAACGGCTACAACTGGTTGATTTAGTCAAGAAAGGGAAAGCAGGTGCTAGGGAAATTCGCCGCGCACATACGCTACTAATGGCAAACTCTGGTAGTACAGATGAGACGATAGCAAAAAGCTTACACATATCAATACCAACAGTTGAACGAACTCGCAAACAGTTTTGCACCGATTCCTTATCAGCCACAATGAATGAGCGTCCTCGCAGTGGAAAGCCACCAAAAATAACTTCGACGGCAGAAGCATATTTAATTGCAACAACTTGTTCAGATGCTCCGGACGGTAGCGCTCGTTGGACGTTAAAAATGTTAGCAGACAAACTTGTTAGTCTTGAAATAATAGATAGTGTCAGTACAAATACAATTGGACGTACATTAAAAAAAACCAGTTAAAACCTTGGCTAAGAGAGCAATGGTGCATCCCACAAATTAGTTCAGAATTTGTAGCTCGGATGGAGGATGTACTTGATTTATACGCTCAACCAGTAGACCCAGAGCGCCCATTGGTTTGTTTTGATGAAAAATTATCCGTTCTGATGTACGATGTTCATGAACGGATACCAGCAACACCCAAAATAGAAGATAAATCAGGGAAAATTGAAAAGCAAGATTACGAATACGAGCGAGAGGGGACTTCTAATTTATTTGCATTCTTTGCTCCATATTTAGGTTGGAGACATATTAAAGTTACAGAACGCCGTACCAAAGTCGATTTTGCTCATTGTATGAAAGAGTTAGTTGATGTTCA
>NZ_KK073768.1:5244304-5268051 GCF_000582685.1 [Scytonema hofmanni] UTEX 2349 | reverse complement strand
GTCTTGAAATAATAGATAGTGTCAGTACAAATACAATTGGACGTACATTAAAAAAAACTAGTTAAAACCTTGGCTAAGAGAGCAATGGTGCATCCCACAAATTAGTTCAGAATTTGTAGCTCGGATGGAGGATGTACTTGACGAATTGCTTTCCCATAAGCGAGCATCTCTTCAAAAGCTGGCTCATCTTTAAAAGAGCCGGTAATTTGTTGCAACCAATTGGTTGTTTGGGGAGTCGATACTTGTTTTTGCAACTGGACGATCGCAGATTCTACTGCTGCAAGCCGTTCTTCTAAAGAGGTGTTGGTTGCCATTTTAAGTTTCTTCTTTAATCGACAGTCCAATTATACAGAAAATTTCTAGATCATCTGGATGTCTAAGGACTCAGCGATCGCGTTAAGTTTTGAGCGGTTGTGTTCGGAATGCGATACTCCGCAGGAGTGGTCTTCTCTCCGAGACGCTACGCGAACGACCATCGCGTTTTGGGTTTGTGGAGTTGTGCGATCGCGAAAATGCCCAGCATTTCCAGTTTTACTGAGAAGATTGTGCTTGTGTAGCTTGCCTTACCTCATCCACAGTTAAACCTAAAGCTTGGGCTATCTGTTGCACAGTTAACCCAGCAGCTAGCATTGGTGGTACAGCAAGTAACTTTCCTTCTTCTATACCTTCCTGTTTTCCTTTCTGTTCACCTTCTGCAAAAGCTTGCTGATATACTCGTGTTTGCTTCAAATCGCTTAATCCAAACATCTCCTGTATCTCCTGGATATCCATGCTGGGAAATTTATAAACTAAAATTGTCTCGATTATTTGTAATAATTGTTGCTGTCTTTTTACTGAATTAATTTCCTGACTGGTTCTGGTAATTAACTCCTTGGCTTTCTGTATTGCCCCTCATTAATGTTAGGATCTCCAACAAAACGAGGTAGAAAACAGATGAAAGCGATCGAAGTTACTGGCAAAATTGACCAAGAGGGAAATCTGATTCTAGATGAACCAATTCAGGGAAACACTTATCCTCATCAGGTTCGGGTAATTGTGTTGGTTCCAGAACAGGGAGAAGCACAAGAGATTGACCCTGATGATACACCCATTGAGGAGATTAAAGCCAGCTTGAGAAGAGCCTTACATCAGGCAAAAACAGGTCAGCGCTTGCCACTATCTCAAATGTGGGAGGGAATTGATGCCGAATGAACAGCCATCGGTATTAATCGATTTAACTCCTGAATATAAACAAAACTTGCGCGACCTCTCAAAGAGATTTCGCAATATTCGGTCTGATGTTGAACCAATTATCGAGCAATTACAACAAGGAAATATTCTAGGAGATAGAATTGGGGGTATTGGCGAGGAATATATTGTCTACAAGGTGAGGGTTCGTAACACTAACATCCCAAAAGGTAAGAGTGCTGGATACCGATTGGTTTATCAGCTTGAGTCACCTATAAGTATTTTACTACTAACAATTTATTCTAAGTCTGACCGAGAAGATATCGGTATAAATGAAATCCGAGATATCGTGGCTAATTTTTCTGGAGAGGAAGATTAAAATCGCCATATGCGATGGTCGTTCGCGTAGCGTCTCGGAGAGAAGACCACTCCTGGGGAGTATCGCTCTCACGATACAATAATTGGCGGTAACATTTCTAAAACCACAATCTGCAAATCTGCAAACTGTAAAGGCGAAATTCTTCCATCTTCACCCAAAATCACTTTGCTTTGATAGCCTTCTTCATTGGGTTCTCGAAATACGTATAATTGACGAGCAATGACATCTAGCACCCAATAATCTGCGATTCCCGCTTGTGCGTAGGCTTTACCTTTAGTTTCACAGTCGAATTTTAAACTGCTATCGGCTACCTCAATTATTAAATAAACTTCGCTGGGGGTAGGATGATGATCTGCATAGTCGAGTGGGTCGATTTGCACAACTGCAACATCTGGTTCGGGTTCTGAGCGTTCATTTAACTTTATTGGATCTTGAATCGATACCCATGCTCGATTTCCTAATCTGTTTTTCAGTAAGTAATCTGTCCTTCCCACCGCTGACCGATGCGCTGTCCCTTTTGCACTCATCCAAATAATCTTCCCTTCTAACAGTTCCACTCGCTCATCTTCATCTAAAATCCCAGTCTCAGCCATGCGGTGATAGTCTGCAACTGTCCACAAGCGAAGATTTAAGCTGGTATCTGTATTCTGCATGGCTTGTGTATTAAATGTGAAGATTTCGGTCGGCTTGTACAAGGTTATTTAATATCGTAGCATTTCTGTGCTATTGACATAATTTATATTTTGTGATTTAATTTTGCACTCCATTCTGCCATTTCCGCAAAACCTAAAGAGGTTGGAGTACTTCACTACTAAGTTTTTATAGCTATTTTGGCTCAATGCCGTTATTCCACCAATCTTTCTGGGAAAACTAGTCTTATAACTCCTTGTTAGATTCCTAGATTGTTATGGCAATTACTCTCTTTTCTGGAGATGCGACGCAAACAGATAGCTGCGTTGAAGCAACTGTTCAAATTTCGGGCTATCACATCACCGAAGAGATTTACTCTAGGGGTCGAACCTTGGTCTTGACCAATTTGCCGTTGTCATTAAACAATCTACTTGCTCTAAATGAGGTGTTTGATGTCCACAGTTAGCCTTAAAAAGATTTTTAACAAAAAAGAGCTACCGTCTGTGCTTCAGGATTTAGTACAACAGTTCAACATTGCTATTGATGTTGAACTGGTAGACGGTACAAAACTTATGAGTATTGGGGAGCAAACTGGGGAAAACCGATATCCAATCGAGGTGTCTGGAGAAATCATCGGTTGGGTTGTTGGAGAGCAACAGGCAATTTCAGTGGCAACTTTGCTCTCATTTGTGGCAAAACAGGAAGCTGAGAAGAAGGTACTGGCTAAAGAATTGCTGGAGCGGTATCAGGAAATTGATTTATTTGAGGATATCTCAACTCAACTGACAACGAGTTTGGATACGCGACAGATTGCCCAACTCGTGCTTCAGGAATTGAGTCAATTAATTGAATCGTCTGCGGGGATGATTTTGCTTCTCAATCCAGATACAACTAAATTTGAAATCATTGCCGAATTTGGAGTGTTTTTTCACGATAGTCAGCCGAAACCGGGCAAGGGAATTATTGGCAACATTGTACAATCCAACCGGGCAGAACTTATTAATAATGTGCAAGCCGATCCTCGATTAGAGGAGCAAAAAAACGTTAATGCAATGATTTGTGTACCCTTGCGAGCAAAGGAGCGGGTACTCGGAGCGATCGCCATTGGGACACCCAAAACCGACTCGTACAAAGCTGAACATCTGAAACTTGTGAGTATCTTTGCCTCTCAGAGTGCGATCGCCATTGAAAAAGCTTTACTTTACGAGCAAAGCACTAAAGCAGCCACCGAGGCAAAAGCCCAGACAGAGAAGCTAGAGCTTGCTCTCCATGAGTTGCAACTAGCACAAACTCAGTTAATCCAAAGCGAGAAAATGTCAAGTTTAGGGCAACTCATTGCGGGAGTTGCCCACGAAATCAACAATCCAGTTAACTTTATTTGCGGCAATTTCAGATATGTTGCCGAGTATGCCAAAGACTTGTTGCACCTGTTAGAACAGTATCAGAAATTTTTACCTATTGCTCCTCCAGAACTGGAATCAGAGTTAGACAATATCGATCTGGAATTTATTATGGAGGATCTCCCCAAACTGCTGGATTCGATGAAGGTGGGCACCGATCGCATTCTAGAAATTGTGAAATCCTTGAAAAACTTCTCCCGTCATGACGAAGCCGAAATGAAAGCCGTCAACATCCACGATGGCATCGACGGGACGCTGATGATTCTTCACCATCGTCTGAAAGCAGCTACTCACCCTCCAGGAATTGAAATCGTTAAAGACTATGCAAAACTTCCTTTAATTGAGTGTTACCCCGGACAGTTGAATCAGGTGTTTATGAACATCCTGGCAAATGCCATTGATGCTTTAGAGGAGTCAATGGTCAATAGTCAACAATCAATGGTCAATAATCCTGAACTATTGAATATAGATTATGGAACGCCACTTCAGTCAACGGGGGCAACCCCCGCAAATGATTGGCTCCTTTTGACTAAACCCCAAATTACCATTCGTACCGAAGTCCTCGATAAGCAGTGGGTGGTGATTCGGATTGCCGATAACGGATCGGGGATGAAGGAGGACGTCATCCGACGCATTTACGATCCCTTCTTCACCACGAAAGAGATTGGTAAGGGAACCGGATTGGGTATGGCAATCAGTTACCAAATTATTGTCAACAGACACCAGGGATTTCTCAAGTGTCGTTCTAGACCAGGTGAAGGGACAGAATTCTGGATTCAGATTCCAGTCAATTGTTCAGTAGGGGACGCTGTTGAAAATCACAATTTGGCGATCGCTGACCCGAAGATTTCCACAACCGAATCATCCCCCAGTCCCGATGCAGAAGGCTTCATTGCCTCAAGAATTCCAATGCTAAAACCAATTGATCTACTAATCCGCCATAATCTACTGCTTCTGCGACTTTCAGACCAAAGTCCAAATCTTGCTGCTGCATCACCAGAGCAAATTCATCACATGTTCCAACGCTACCCAATTTTGTCAAAGCTTTACGCCACTTTGTTGTCTTGGTTCAGTTGTCCTAACCGCTTGTAAAACCTACAGAATACATCGCTTGGGAACCCTTAACTTTTGTAAAAATCTAGAAAATCTGCCAACTGTTTAAAACCCTACCCAAATAAGCCACTAAAAAAACCTCAACCATGTTTAAGCAATTTGATGAATATAACAGCCAGCTATTTGAAAAATGTCCTCTTGGGCTAGCACTATGCCGAACAGATGGGACATTAATTAACATCAACCCCGCCTATGCTGCCATTTTAGGGCGTACTGTTCCAGAAACTCTGAATCTGTGCGATCGCCAGATTACTCCTGGAAACTATACTGCTGCTGACCAAGCTACCCTAGAGAATCTAGAAAAAACTGGTCGTTACGGTCCCTATGAGAAAGAGTTAATCCACAAAGACGGGCATCTGGTTTCGGTCAGGATCTCTGGACTGATGATTGAGAAAGATGGAGAGCAACTGATCTGGGCTAGTGTGGAGGACATCAGCGACCTTCGATACGTTCAGCAGGAACGCCAACATACTGAACAAATCCTGAAAGAGAGTGAAGCCCGATACCGCTCTCTGGTGACAGCTAATACACAAATTGTCTGGGTAAGCACACCAGAGGGAATTTGCTTTGAACTGGCAAGCTGGATAGCCTATACAGGTCAAAGTCTAGCTGAAGCGGAAAATGGGGGCTGGATTGATGCCGTACATCCGGACGATCGCGCCTACACCGGAGAAGTCTGGAGTGCTGCCGTGGCAAACCGGAGTATGTATCAAATTGAATACCGAATTCGTGGCAAGGATGGCAACTATCGCTACTTTTGGGTCTGGGGTGCCCCCGTCCTAGAAGAAGACGGCAGCGTCCGGGAGTGGATTGGCACCTGCACCGATATTCACGAACGCAAGCTGGCAGAAGCCGAAAATCAGCGTCTTAAAGAACGATATCGCTCATTAGTAACTGCTACTTCACAGATCGTCTGGGGAGCTACCCCAGAAGGACTGGCAATAAGCAGTGAAATGCTCACCTGGATAGCCTATACGGGGCAGAGCGAAGCTGAAGTTGAGGGTTGGGGCTGGATTGATCAAGTTCACATCGATGACCGTGCCGGCTCCGCAAAAGTTTGGAATGCTGCTGTGGCGAACCGAGGTATCTACGAAACCGAATATCGGTTGCGTGGCAAGGATGGCAACTATCGCTACTTCTCTGTCTGTGGTGCCCCCGTCCTGGAAGAAGACGGCAGCATTCGGGAATGGATTGGCACCTGTACTGATATTCACGATCGCAAGCAGGCAGAAGCTGAAAATCAACGTTTATTGGATATGTTAAATCATTCCAGCGATGCCATCATCGTCCGCGACATGAGCGACAAAATCTGTCACTGGAATCAGGGTGCCGAAAGGCTCTACGGTTGGACGCGTGAGGAAGTGAAAGACCAATACATTCACGCATTTATCAAAAAAACCTTTCCAAAACCAAAGCAAGAAATTATAGCAGAGTTATTAGAGCAAGGCAATTGGGAAGGAGAAGTGCAACACCTCACCCATGATGGCAGACTAATTACCGTCCAGAGCCGATGGACGTTGCAACGGGACATCTCTGGTCAGCCCTGCGCGGTGCTGGAAATCAATACCGACATCACTGCTCGCAAACAAGCAGAAATCAGTCTGCGGCAACTGAATCAAGAACTTGAAGCCAGAGTTGTCGAGCGGACAGCTGCCCTGCAAAATACCCTAGCAGAAGCCCAAGGATTAAATGCCATTTTAGATAACTTAGCAGATGGTTTGTTAGTGGCAGATACCACAGGACAAATCACCCATTTCAATCCTGCCTTTTTAGCCATGTACGAATTGACAGCTACCACCCTCAACGGTCACTACCAAGAACTGCCGATATCTGGTTTAGTAGACCTGGTTGCACAAACTCAGTCCCATCCCACAGAGGTCTTCTCTGCCGAAGTTGCACTGACAAAGGAACGTATTGGTCAGGCTGTGGCGACCGCCATTTTCAAAAAGACGGCAGATCAAGAACCCCCTGCCTGCTTCGGCTCTGCGCTGCTGATTCGGGATATTACGATTGAGAAACAGATCGATCAGATGAAGACTGATTTCATCTCCACGGTTTCCCACGAGTTGCGGACACCACTGACTTCTGTTCTCGGTTTTGCGTCGATCATTAAAGAAAAGCTGGAAACCGATGTGTTCCCAATACTCCCTACCGAAGACCGCAAACTTCAGAAAACCATCAAGCGGGTGGGTGACAATCTCAACATTATTGTATCGGAAGCAGAACGGCTCACATCTTTGATTAACGATGTCCTGGATATCGCCAAAATGGAAGCAGGTAAAGTCGAATGGCAAATGCAGCCCATTGATCCGAGCGAATTACTGTATTGGGCAACTAATTCCACCGCAGGGTTGTTTGAAACCAATGGTTTGCAGTTGGTCAGCGAGATTGAATCTGGGCTACCTCAAATAGTAGGCGATCGCAACCGTCTGCTACAAGTTTTAATTAACCTGATTTCCAATGCCGTTAAGTTTACCGAATCTGGTTGTGTCACCTGCCGCGTTAAACAAGAAAACGACGGTGTTTGCATCAGCGTCATCGACACAGGCATTGGTATTGCACTTGAAGACCAGCCGAAAGTGTTCGAGAAATTCCGCCAAGTTGGGGACACCCTCACCGACAAACCTAAAGGCACAGGGTTAGGACTGCCTATCTGTAAACAAATCGTCGATCATCACGGTGGTAGAATCTGGGTGGAGAGTGAACCGGGCAACGGTAGCACATTCTCGTTCATCATTCCCACTTACGCGAGCGATCGCATTAAACCTGCTAACCTGAATCTAGATACGCTAGTCAAACAACTCAAAGAACACGTCATCACCACAAACACGGTGCAGAACCAAAAGCGCAAAACCATTTTGGTTGTAGATGATGACGCTAACATTCGAGAACTGCTCCGTCAACAACTGGAAAACGAAGGTTACAATGTTCGGGAAGCAAAAGACGGGGTGGATGCGATTCATCAAATCAAATCAGCCCGCCCCGATCTGATTCTCTTGGACGTGATGATGCCCCAAATCAACGGCTTCGACGTGGCAGCTGTCCTCAAAAACGATCCCCAAACAGCAGAGATTCCGATCATTATTCTATCAATTATTGAAAACAAGGAACGGGGCTACCACATTGGCATTGATCGCTATCTTACCAAGCCCATTAATACAGAGAAACTCCTCCATGAAATTGGCTCACTGCTTTCCCAAGGTACTTCGAGTAAAAAGGTATTAGTTGTGGATAAAAATGCCTCAACCTTAAAAACTATATCGGATGTACTGCAAACTCAGGGATACAGTGTGATTGAAGCCTCCAATCCCCAAGAATGCATCCATAAAGCCCTATCAACTAAACCAGATATGATCATCATCGATTCTATCTTCTCTCAAGAAGCTGACCTGGTGAAAGCCCTACGGTTTGAAAAGCAGTTGGAGAATGTATTCTTCATCATGCTATCTGAACAGTAATCGCTGCTACTGGAAAATACCCAATTCTCAATCCTTATGACATATGAAAATTCTGATTGTTGACGATGAACCCAATATCGTGATTTTGATGGAACAAGCCCTAGAAGCATTAGAAGATGAGGGTGTTGAACTCCTAACTGCTAGAAATGGAGAAGAAGCTCTCGAAACTATTAAAACTGAAAAACCAAACCTGGTATTTCTTGATGTGATGATGCCTAAAATGAGTGGTCTGCAAGTCTGCCAAATCGTTAAATATGACCTGAAAATGACTGACATCTATATCGTGATGTTGACAGCCAAGGGACAGGAATTTGATAAACAAAAAGGAATTGATGTTGGTGCTGACCTATATCTGACTAAACCATTTCGTCCGAAGGAAGTACTTGAAAAATCAAGGGAGGTGTTGTTTCTTAAATAGCAGATAATATTCGGTGAAAGTGCGATTTAGGACATTCAAGTGAAGAAAATCTTATTTTTAGCAGCAAATCCTAAAGGTAGTGCGCGTTTGCGTCTTGATGAAGAATTGCGAGAAATCGAAACTGGGTTACAACTTGCTTTAAATCGCGATCGCTTTATTTTAGAATCGAAAGGTGCAGTGCGTCCTATAGACGTTAGACGAGCGATATTAAGTTTTGTACCTCAGATTGTACATTTCTCTGGACATGGTGTAGAGAATGAAGGATTAGTATTTGAAGATGATGCTGGACGAGAGAAATTTGTAGATGTTGAAGGATTGGCACAACTATTTAGGGTATTTGCTAATCAAGTAGAGTGTGTAGTGCTTAATGCTTGCTATTCTAAAGTTCAAGCTCTTGCGATCGCTCAACATATTAACTATGTCATTGGCATGAATCGACAAATAGGCGATCGGGCAGCGATTGAATTTTCTGTGGCTTTTTATGATGCTTTAGCAGCAGGAAAATCCGTTGAGTTTGCCTACAACTATGGCTGTGCGGCAATTCGGTTAGCAGGTATTCCAGAGGAACTAACCCCAATTCTGATAAAGAAGCCTAATTTGACTGAGGTAGCTACTCAGTCCGATACACCTAAAGAACAGCCTTCAGTGACGAAAGAAATTGATCCTCCTGCAACTCAACAAATGCAGCCTACCAGCAATACGTTTAATAATATATCTGGCTGCACTATCACTAACTTCACCAGTTCAGGAGACATTAACTACAACGAATCTCCTAAATAAACTAATAAGATTGTGCATAAGGAGGTTTTTGGTTTGGTTCTTGAGATTTTTCCGTAGAAGAATTTTGGCTAGAGACAAACTCCTTGATAAACTGTAAAAATTCTTTATTTCCTTGGTTCCCTTTATTTCTCATGTCTTCTACAATACTCGAAATTCTAATACCTTTTTGTCCAACTGTTTTAAACTTTTTAATGCCATTTTCTTGAAATTCTTCGGCTATGGTTGCATGATGTAATGCTACCAATTGCCATTGCTGATTTAATACTGGGCTACCTGATGAACTAAAGTCAGCATCAGCTTCATATTCTATGAAGTCTTTGAATATTTTTTTACTCCAATTATTGGAAAGAATAATTTCTTTTCTTCTTCCTTTGGGGTGCTGAATAATGTTAACTGGTTCTCCAAATTTAGCTCTGTTTTTGAGAGTTTCTATATTTAACTCAATACCAGCATCGTCTAATTTTTGCTGAAGTAGTTCATCTGTTATATCATCAGTAATTGGTGGGGCAATTCGCATCGGATCGTCAGACATTGGAATCCAATTGAAGATATCTCCTGCCTGTCCTAAATTTGCATCACTATTTGTCGGAGTATTGTTTAATTTTGCGAGAACATAATCTAAGGTTTTATCAAAACAAACAATTCTTTCTAACTGATAAGAAATAGGTTCTATTTTACGTCCCAGAAAATCTTGCTCATAACTAAATTGAGCAATATATTCACTTACAGACTCTTGAACTAGAGTTGCTTCTTGGTTTTCTAACGTTTTTTCGGGAAAAACATGATAGTTCGTCAATAAATAGTTTCTGCCCACTAAAAAACCTGTAGCAGTAGGTACACATTCCATGTTTACTAATTCTTGAGGTGTAAAATCCTCTAGGCTCTTTTGAAACTTTTGGACAAAAGTAGGTCTTTCTTCTTCGTCAACAGCAAGTATTTCAGCTAAATCCTCTGGTGAGAAACTTCTATTTATACTTTCTTGAGATGTTTTTATGATTTTCAGAAATTTTTCAGCACTATCCTCGTTGGCAAACTTCCGCACTAATCGACACACCGCAGCACCTTGTTTAATACCTATTTGCAAAAAAGGAAATGGTAAAAAATCAGGTTCACCAAAAACTGCACTGATAGCTGGATTTTTTTTAGGAGCGAGACGTCGAACAATCATTTCTGCTCTTTCATCAGGAGAAGCTTCCTCAAAAGGTACGGGAGGTACGGGTTCACCTAAATTGTCTACGAGAAATATAAGAAGTCCTAAACCTGGTACGGGAACAGGTACACCAGTATTGGGCAATATTACATAAGTTGTCATTTTTAATTTAAGTCTCAATAAAAACATTGTAATATTTTTAACTGAGTCTCCCAGAAAGTCAAGTAAAGAAAAATGAAAAAAAATATTCGTGGTCAGCGTTTTTATCAAGAATTGTTACCAACTACTTTACAAAATGTAATTGCTGGTCAAACAACAATTCTCAAAATCATCATGATTGCTGTTAGCATTATGCTCGGCATTGTTTCAGCTGGTGTTGCAGGATTTCTTGGCTCTGTAATTTGTTTAGAAGTCATCGCATCTTCCGATCCACAGTCTCGTTTCTCATATTTTTGCATGACTTTAGTTATAGTAGCTTGGATGATCGCTACCCTCAAGCTAGGTATAATAAAAGGTTTATTTGTAGCCGTGATTAGCACTTTAATAGCAGTAATTGTTGCTGTTATTATAAGTGTCAAGCTGGGTTTAAATGATTTTCCTGGCAAAGTTTTTTTGGTTATAACTATTTTTACAAGCTTGGCTATTTTTAGTTTCTTTGTTAATAGATTTTCTATCTATTTAAATAACGCTTTATTAAATAAAAATCTCCGATTTCTGAATAATATTTTTGCTTATATATTTGTTAGTACAGCAATATTTATTAGCTATAATTTTCTGTTTTCAACTGAAAACTCACAATACATAGAGAAATTTTATCAATCTAGGTTACTAATAATTAATTTGCCGTTTTCTCAAATTAAGTATATCGGTGTTTTGTGTGGAGGTATAGCTGGTTTGAGTATGACAATTGCGAGTTTAAGAGCAATAGATTTAGACAAAAACCGCAACAATTCAGATTTTTTAAAATTGTGGGCGATCGCAGCCGCTTCTTGGGGTGGTACTTCATTTTACAATTTAGACTTAAGTAATGTTGATTTTACTAATTCTGAGTTGCAAAATACTGATTTTAGAGCAATAAAATTATATCGTACTTGTTTAAAGCATGTAAAAGGATTAGATAGAGCTAGACTTGATAATCAATACTTAGATTTGAGTAATCCCCAAGTACAAAAACTGCTAATTAATGGATCTAGTGAAGATACAGACTTTAACAGAATAAATTTACAAGGAGCATATTTGCGAAATGCAGATATGAGGCATTATAAGTTTATAGAAACTAATTTAAACGGAGCAGATTTACAAGATGCAGATTTGCGCGGAAGTATTTTAGTTCGCGCTCAGGTTACAGGAGTTGATTTTACAGGGGCTAAATTAACCGGAATTTGTATTGAAGATTGGAGTGCTAACAGTAAAACTTGTTTTGCTAGAGTTGAATGTGATTATATCTACCGTAAATTAGATGAAAAAGGAGAGGGAACAGAACGTTATCCCGTAGATCGCAACTTTGAAAAAGGAGAGTTTGAAGCTTTATTCCAAGAAGTAGAAGAAGTCGTTGAATTAGTCTTTAAAGAAGGTATTAATTGGCGTGCTTTGAGCTTCACTTTTCGCCAACTTCAATTAGAGGATGATGGTTTAGGATTGGAAATTAAGGGAGTTGAAAAACGCGGCGATCTTTGGGTTGTCAAAGTAACTCACAAAGAAGGAATTCCTCGGCAAGAGGTTGAACAACGTGTCATTCCAATTTATAATCTTCTCGAAAAGCAGATTACAATAATGGGACAGGCATTAGACAAAGCTTTAATGATTGGCGCAAATCAATCAGAAGCCTTAAAAGAATTAAGTAAAAAACCTTTTGGAAATATTTTTTCTATTACTGGTAGTACGATTACCAATTTGGCTGGTTCTGGAGAAATTAATTATGATGAAGCGGCTAGCAATATTCGCAATATTGTTGCTAATAGTAGCGATTTAACTCAAGCAAATTCTGCAATTCAAAGCCTTTTGCAAAAATTGAAGAATCAGAGTATCGCTATTTCTGCGGATGAACAAGCTGAACTAATTCGGCAAGTTATTTTGAGTGAGGCTAAAAAAGATCCATTTTTCAAACAGTTTTTTATGCAACAAGGGCAGCAAATAGCAGATGCTATGCCAGAAAGTGCGATCGCAACAGCTATCCGAGAAGCATACTCCCAACTCACTTAACCTCTTGGACTTTGGAGAAATCTGTAATCAGACGTAGAACGGATGACATTACGTCTATATAAGGATAGGGGCTAAAGACCGATAAATTTGGTAACTTGATATAGCGTAGGAAAAAACCTACCCTTTTTACCATTTTACTTGGGAGTCGTCGAATATGAATTATCAGAAATTAGATGCCCCGCTGTCTATGGCACTTAAAGACGTTGAAAACACAGAAGAACCCAGCTTGCAGGTTTTCATCCATACTAAGCCAGTTTCAAATGCCGAAACTACCGTTTTAGAAAATTTAGGTGTCAGTGGAATTACTACTGGCAAAGATGTATTCACGGCAACACTGTCTCCAAGTGCTATTTCCCAATTGTCCGATCAGCCTTGGGTAGAACATGTGAAATTGTCGCAAACATTGCATCTGGCTAATCAGGGCTACGGTATGAAACGTGTGAGGCTTTTATAATTGAATAGCACAAATTGACACAGGCGATCGCTTTTGGCGGGATAATCTGTCCCATTGGTTACTAGCAACATCCCGTAAAGTTAACTAAGAACAATATACGATCCCCCCTTACCAGCTGTCTCAGACAGTCCTAAACTGGATGTGAGAGTTGAAAGGCAGTTGGGAGAAATTTTGTGAAAAAAGTATTAGCAATCATTCTCGGTGGTGGTGCGGGTACTCGTCTTTATCCGCTTACCAAATTACGCGCTAAACCGGCGGTTCCGGTAGCAGGAAAGTATCGCTTAATAGATATTCCTGTCAGTAACTGCATAAATTCAGAAATTTTTAAAATTTATGTTCTGACTCAATTCAACTCAGCCTCTTTAAACCGCCATATTGCCCGTACTTATAACTTCACTGGTTTTAATGAAGGATTTGTAGAAGTGCTAGCTGCACAACAAACACCGGAAAATCCCAATTGGTTCCAAGGTACTGCTGATGCTGTGCGTCAGTATATTTGGCTGTTGCAAGAATGGGATGCAGAGGAATTTCTCATCCTCTCCGGGGATCACCTTTACCGGATGGATTATCGCCTTTTTGTGCAGCGTCATCGAGAAACTGGAGCCGATATTACTCTATCAGTTATCCCGATGGACGATCGCCGTGCCTCGGATTTTGGCTTGATGAAAATCGATCAGTCTGGTAGAGTAATCGATTTTAGCGAAAAACCCAAAGGCGATGACTTATATCAGATGCGGGTTGATACAAGTCTACTCGGTTTAACACCACAACAGGCTCAACAGCAACCATACATTGCCTCGATGGGGATTTATGTCTTTAAAAAAGATGTTTTGATCAAGTTGCTGAAAGAATCTTTAGAAAAAACTGACTTTGGTAAAGAAATTATTCCGGATGCAGCTAAAGATCACAACGTTCAAGCTTATTTATTTGATGGCTACTGGGAAGACATTGGAACAATTGAATCATTTTATGATGCTAATTTGGCGCTGACTCAGCAACCTCTACCACCTTTTAGCTTCTATGATGAAAAATCTCCAATTTATACCCGCGCTCGTTACTTACCTCCGAGTAAACTATTAGATTGCAAGATTTCCCAATCAATGATCGGGGAAGGTTGTATTCTGAAAAGTTGCCGAATCGATCATTCGGTTTTGGGAGTGCGATCGCGTATTGAATCTGGTTCAGTAATTGAAGATACTTTAATTATGGGAGCCGATTACTATCAAGCATTCGCCGAAAGACACTCAAATTGTGAAAATGGTGAAGTTCCCTTGGGTATCGGTGCTAACACCACAATTCGCCGTGCCATCATTGACAAAAACGCCAGCATAGGGTCTGATGTGCAAATCATCAACAAAGATAACGTGCAAGAAGCCGAACGCGAAAGTCAAGGCTTTTACATCCGCAGCGGAATCGTTGTTGTCCTGAAAAATGCCGTGATTCCTGATGGAACGATAATTTAAAAGTTAGGGGCATTGGGCAGCAGGAAGGGGAAAGGGGGAAAGGGGAAAGGGGAAAGGGGAAAAATTTTTCTTCCTTTACCCTTTGCCCTTTAACCTTTTCCCCTCATGAAATTCCCCTTGTTTGGGTATTGCGACTTCACCAATAAAAAAGGTGTGGAAATTGCCCCCATACAGCCAAGAACAACCCTACTTGATTTTTGGTAATGTTTGTTAATTTAAAATCATGGTTTGTTTGCTTGGCATTATACCTGGCAAACAACTTATCTCATATCTTACATAAAAACTTAACGGGAATTTCTACAGGAGGCTAATAGATGGCTGCAACCGATTTTAAAGACTATTATGCAATTTTGGGAGTTAATAAAACTGCCACTCCAGAAGAAATTAAACAAGCTTTTCGTAAACTAGCTCGTAAGTATCACCCTGATGTCAATCCTAACAACAAACAGGCAGAAGCAAGCTTCAAAGAAGTTAATGAGGCTTACGAAGTTTTGTCAGACACAGACAAACGTAAAAAATATGACCAATTCGGTCAATACTGGAATAAGGTAGGTCAAGGCTTTCCCTCTGGTGCTGCTGGTGTGGATATGGGCAATTTTGACTTCGGTCAATACGGCAGCTTTGATGAGTTTATTAATGAGTTGTTAGGACGCTTTGGTGGCAATACAGGCAGTCGTACTAGACAACAAAGCTATTCTTACAGCACTTCCACAAATGGACAAACTGGTTTTGGCGATTTTGGCTTTCAAGATGCGAGTGCAGGTGCTACGGCACAAGATAGCGAAGCTGCGATCGCTTTAACTTTTGGCGAAGCTTTCCACGGTGTCCAAAAACGCTTCAGTTTAGGTAATGAAACAATTGATGTCCGCATTCCCGCCGGCGCTAAATCCGGTACACGTCTGCGTTTGCGCGGCAAAGGTCAAGTTAATCCTTTCAATCAACAACGAGGCGATTTATACTTGCGCGTAGAACTTCAGCCGCACTCGTTCTATCAATTTGAAGGGGATAATTTGGTGTGTGAAATCCCAATTACGCCAGATGAAGCCACCTTAGGAGCGTCAATTGATGTCCCCACACCTGATGGCATGGTTAATGTCAAGCTGCCGGCTGGAGTGCGTTCTGGTCAATCTTTGCGATTACGCGGTAAAGGTTGGCACTTACCCAAGGGTGGACGTTCTGATCAGTTGGTGAAAGTGGCGATCTCTCCCCCAAAAGACCTCAGCCAACAAGAGCGCGAATATTATGAAAAACTCCGCGCTATCCGTACTTACAATCCTCGCAGTCATTTGCAGGAAGTTAAGCTCTGAAAAAGAGGGGGAAAGGGGAAAGGGGAAGAAAATATTATTTTTTATACCTTTTCCCTTTCCCCTATTAATATCATGTCCGTCTAATTAACAGTAATAAAAACGTCGCAACCGTCGTAGAGACGTTCTGCCATAACGTCTTTACCCTGGATTTTATTGTGCCATTCGAGCCTGGAAGATAGACCTGAAGGCTTGAATCATTTCTGGGGTTGCTTTGGTAGTTTGCCACGTCGGACGCTTGATCAAGCGATCGCACCAAGCACTCAATTTAGGATAATCACTCAAGGACACGCGAAGCGATACCAATAGGGGTATTATGGTACCAGCCACCGTTTCGGCAAGAGTTATATTTTCACTGCCAAAGTAAGGGCGATCGTCAAGTAAATTTTCAAACAACTTGAATACTATTGACGCTTTCTGCTTTCCTTGCTCGATTTTTTCTGGATCTCCAGGCAAGCCTAACATCACTGGAAACAGTGGAGTTGTCGCAGGCAACAATTCATTAACAGTTACTAGTTCCACCATTCTGACAATTGCTAAATCTTTTGCATCTTTAGGCAACATTGCAGGGGTGGGATATTTTGCTTCTAAATAATCTAAAATTGCTAAGGATTCTATTATATTAAAGCCGTCGTCCACTAACACTGGAATGTGGTGAAAGGGGTTAAGCGCTAAAAACTCTGGTTTCAACTGTTCACCATCGAGCTTCAATTCTACCAGTTCAAACTCAACTTTTTTCTCAAGTAGCGTAATCCAGACACGACGCGAATTTGGTGAAATCGGTGCGTGATATAGCTTGATCATCAGAAATCCTCCGGTTTATAAGGAGACTATGGACAAGCTTAATTATAAGGTGTAGAGCTACCGGAAAAAATCTAAGGTAGTAAGCACTTCAGTGCTTGAAAATCTTGTAGATATAAGAATCGCGAAGAGCAATTACTACGATTAATTAAACTGCTCCAATAATCGGAAAATATCTCACGTAGTAAGCACTTCAGTGCTGAAAAGTTTTGTAGTAAGAAAAATCGCGAAGAGCGATTACTACGATTAATTAAACTGCTCTAATAATGTTTCAATGCTGGCGTTATGATCCAGAAATGAAAATAAATGTCTATAACCCAGTCTGCCATCTTTATCTAACACAAACTGCGCTGGTAAAGGTGCGCCTAATGCTTGCCCAGTTTGATATGTACGAAAGACGCGACAGGCAGGATCGCTAAGTAGAGGCATTTTTAATTTTAAATCTCTAACAACTATTTGACTTTGCCGTTCGTCGGTACTGCTAATCAGCAAAACTTCTATACCGCGATTTTTAAATTGCTCGTAGTTCTCATTTAATGCTTTGATGTGAGGAAAGCAAAAGGGACAATATTGCTTTTCGGTGAAGATGCGTGTAAAGGCAAGTAATACTGGTTGATTACCTTTGTAATTCGATAACTTTACTAATGTGCCGTTGGTAATATCTGGTAGTTGAAAATCTGGTGTTGCTACTCCCAAAAACAGTTTATTTGTCGCCGGGATTGGCAGAAAATTGCCAAAGAAGCGCTCGTTTAATAAACCCCTAAAATCATTTGAAGTCAACATGATGTTATCTCCTTAAATAATCAAAAATATAATTTAAATGTTATGCCAATTATCTGTGATGCTGCACTCATACAAAAATGGTATCATATCATGTCCGGTTTATTACTTGTAATGTAAAGACGTTCCGCCGGAACGTCTCTACGACGGTTGCAATGTTTTTATTACTGTTAATTAAACGGACATGGTATTATTTACTACGATTAGCTAATCACTAACCATTACTTCAAAATAAAACCACAGATAAACACCGAACTTAACACCAATTAATTTATCTTGCGTGTTTATAAAAGTGTTCATCTGTGGTATGTATTGTGTCTGTAACTAAAGACGCTGGGGATGGAGTTTTCCTTTCTTGGCGATTAGATAGCGGCGAAGTACACTTTGGACTTCTCTGGGTCGGGAACCATTGTTTGGTCTCCGGGTTGCCAACCAGCAGGGCAAACTTCGTCGGGGTTAGACTGGACGTGTCTAAGTGCTTGTAATGTCCGCAGAGTTTCATCGACGCTGCGACCAAAAGCTAGGTTATTGATGGTAACGTGCTGAATGATACCATCTTTATCGATGATGAACAGACCGCGCAAGGCAATACCTGCTGCTGGATCAAGAACGTTGTAAGCAGCGCTAATTTCTTTCTTGATGTCAGATACTAGAGGATAGTTGAGATCGCCGACTCCACCAGACTTCCGATCGCTCTGAATCCAAGCTAGATGGGAAAACTCGCTATCAACAGAAACACCAAGAATTTCCGTCTCTAGTTTCTTGAATTCTTCGTAGCGATCGCTAAATGCTGTGATTTCTGTGGGGCAAACAAAGGTAAAGTCTAGAGGGTAGAAAAACAGGACTACATATTTGCCGCGATATTCGGACAGTTTAATTGTCTCAAATTCCTGGTCTACCACAGCGGTTGCTGTAAAGTCGGGAGCTTGTTGACCTACCCGAAGGCATCCTTCTGCTGAATAAGTGAGGGGCATTAACTTAATTCTCCTGGAACTTATGTTTATCTATCAGCTTACTAATTCGGGGAGCACTAAAACTCACCTTTAACAGTTGTCACAGTTTTAATTACGATCTGTTACGACTATATCATAGTCGTAACGATTTTGAGTAGGTCATGAACGATTTAGATACAAGAGAATGGTTGCTGACTAATGGCATGGGAAGTTTTGCCAGTGGTACAGTTTCTGATATCCGCACGCGCACTTATCACGGCTGGCTGATTGCCGCTACGAGTCCACCTTCCGAACGCACCCTACTACTTTCGCACCTAGAAGCTAGTCTGGAACTACCGGGACGGGTAGTGGCACTAGGGACAAATTTTTGGGGTAGCGGTCAAGTTGAGCCAACAGGATACAAATTGCAACGCTCTTTTGATATTAACCCAGTGCCAAAATGGATTTGGGGTGAGGATGACTGGCAGTTAAGCAGACAATTGATCATGCCTTATGGTAGGGAATGGGGAGAGGGGGAGACAAGGAGAGGGGGAGACAAGGAGAGGGGGAGACAAGAAGAAATTAGGGATATTTCTGTTGTCCCCTTGTCTCCGTGTCCCCCCCTCCCCGTGTCCTCTTTCAATCATCGCATTTTGATTCAGTACCGCTATGAGGGTAAAGATGCGGCGATTTTAAGGCTGCGAATGTTGATAGGCGATCGCAATTTTCATCATCAACAAAAAGCAACTAAAGAATTATACTTCTCGCAAATGCTAGGACAACAGCAAGTGTGTCTCCAAGCGATAAATTCCGGCAATTTTGGCACACCTTGGCATTTGCGCTGGGAAAAAGGAAATTATCAATCAGACACAGTTTGGTATTGGAATTATCAATTGTTAGAAGAAACCCAGCGGGGATTAGGCGATCGCGAAGACCTTTTCAGTCCTGGTTATTTAACAGTCGCTCTCAATCCAGGAGATGCAATAACTCTAGAAGCACAAGTAGGTTTTCCCAAACCCACATCAGATATCCTAACTTCAGAAACCTTTAATGAAGCACTGGAAGCAGAGCAGGAAAGGCTTTTCCAGATTTTTGCATGGAGAGGAGACAAGGAGACAAGGAGGCAAGGAGACAAGGAGACAAGGAGACAAGGAGACAAGGAGACAAGGAGACAAGGAGAATTTTTGAATAATACTCCCCTTGTCCCCCCCTCCCCTTGTCCCCCCCTCCCCTTGTCTCCCCCTCCCCTTGTCTCCCCCTCATTCTCAATCTGGCAGAAACTACTACGAGCAAGCGATCAATTTATCGTCTATAGAGCCTCGATTGCTGGACCGACTGTGATTGCTGGTTATCATTGGTTCAATGACTGGGGACGCGATACTTTGATTGCTTTACCGGGTTTAGCGTTGGTTCCCCAGCGCTTTGAACTGGCAAAAGGAGTTTTGAAAACTTTTGGACGTTATTGCCAGTACGGTTTGCTCCCCAATGCATTTCCTGATGTTGGTCAGGAACCGTTTTATAACAGTATCGATGCAGCGCTATGGTGGATTGAAACTTTAGGACTTTACTTAGAAGCTACCCAAGATTGGGAATTTTTAGCAGAACAATATCCTGTGGTACAGCAAATCCACAAAGCGTTTATTGGTGGTACGCGGTACAACATCCAGGTTGATTCTATCGATGGGCTGGTTAGTTGGGATACTCGTAATGAGGCTCTCACCTGGATGGATGTGGTAATTGGGGGACAACCTGTGACTCCCCGTCGCGGCAAGCCAGTGGAAATCAATGCGCTGTGGTATTCTGCTCTATGTTGGGCTTCTCGGTGGGCAGAAATTTTGAGCGAACAAGAACCACCAGCGGAATCAACGCGCTTAGTTAAGCAAGGGCAACGTTATATTGAGCAAGCTAAACAGGTGCAATTTTCTCTGCAAAAGTTTTGGAATCCCCAGCTAGGCTATTTGTACGACACAATTGAGCCAGACGATCGCCGAAATTCTCAAATTCGTCCAAATGCAGTTTTAGCGCTTTCGTTGCGTCATTGTGGCTTTTCTGAACAGCAGGGACGTCAGATACTTGATAAAGCAACTTCTTGCTTGCTTACTCCCTATGGACTTCGCAGTCTTGATAGAAGCGATCGCGAATATATAGGGAGATATTTAGGCAATCCCGAACAACGCGATCGCGCTTACCATCAAGGCACAGTTTGGACTTGGCTAATTGGTCCATTTATCCGCGCTTGGGAACGTTTTTACCCAGAAGAACCTCTCCCCTTTGATTGGCAACCGTTATTAGATCACTTCCTTAATGATGCTTGTATTGGCTCAATTTCGGAAATTTTTGATGGTGACGAACCTCATTATCCCAGAGGTGCGATCGCTCAAGCTTGGTCAGTTGCAGAAGTAGTTCGCCATTATCGCAGCTAAATCAACCTAATCCCCAGTCCTGAGTCCGTCGTTCAAACAATATTGTAGAGACGTTTCGCTGGAACGTCTCTAAATTGTAAAAAAGCGAACTTTTAACCCATCCATAACTTAACTGTCATAGACAATCCAGCAATCAATCCGGTAATCTAATTTACTAATTGAAATGGCGTGTGCATGGGCTAATTGTCCAAAAAGCGCTCACGACTCAAATAATAATTAAGGATATAGATGATGACAAAGTTTGGCTACTCAGTGCTTCAACGCATTAGTACTGGACGTTTGCTGCGTAAAATGTCTTTACTGGCTCTGACTGTGCCGTTCCTGGTAAGTTCCACAATCAGTTTGACGAGTGCCAGCGAAAATAAGTACGATCGCAAGAACGATTCATACGCCATTGGACTTTGGGGCGATGTCCCCTACTCAGATATACAAGCGACCACGGGGGTTCCAAACCTCATCGCTGATATGAACGCGCAAAAACTCGCCTTCACAGTCCACAACGGCGACCTGAAAGCGGGCAACTCTACACCAGGTTCGGTCACGCCGACCACCTGCGACAATGCCCTTTACACCCAGTCGCTGGGCTACTTCAACGCCCTGAAGGCACCAGCAGCCTTCACTCCTGGTGACAACGATTGGACTGATTGCGATCGCCCCTCAAACGGTGGATTCAACTCACGGAACCGCCTCGACTACGAGCGTCAGCTATTTTTTAGCACAAAATATTCCCTTGGGCAGCGTCGGCTAGTCCAGGAGGTGCAGAAAGCACCACTATGTCTTAGTGAAAACGGCACCGCTGTCGGCTGTGTTGAGAATCGCCGCTGGACGGTCGGTAAAGTTACTTATGTAACACTCAATATCCAGGGTTCGTGCAACAACCTATGCGACACTGCACCTGACCCAGAGGAATATACAGCACGAAACGCGGCTAATATTGCCTGGATGACAGAAACTTTTCAACAGGCAAAGGCACGCAATTCGGTGGCAGTCATGATTATCTCCCAAGGAAATCCGGGGTGGGATCTGAGTGACGGAACCAGAGCACCTTTGCGCGATGCCAGGACGCTCGCGCAAACCGATGGGCAGCCTGATGGCTTCCAGACCTTTTTATTAGCGTTACGCGAAGAGGTGGTTGCTTTCGCTAAACCAGTTGCCTACGTACACGGCGATTCACACTATTATCGCATTGACAAGCCATTTTTGGACGAGCAAGGCAGACGCCTGGAGAACTTCACTCGTGTTGAGACATTTGGCAACAATGCAGCGAATGGCAACAACGATGTGAATTGGGTCAAAGTGACCGTAAATCCCAGTAGCCGAGAAGTGTTTTTCTATCAGCCACAGATTGTCCCCGGCAATCGAGTAGCGGTTCCGGTTCCGGAACGCAGTTTCTAATTAATGTACCAGTTACGTCAGTCCTAAATTAGAAATATTGATTTAGTTCTAATATAAAGAGCGATCGCCTAATCCGACAAAAAAGGCGATCGCTCTTCTTTAACTATTCTTATTTGCCTGCTTCTGACTTACGATAGATCACAAAGACGCGATAAATCGCCGTCTTTACAATAATGAGTCCTTTGTAGAGACGGCGATTTATCGCGTCTCTTACCTTAACACCAAGAGCGATCGCACTTCCTCTACAAGATAAAATCGCTGACTATAGAATAAAGTGCGATCGCACTTCCCCGACAAGAGAAAACCGCTGACTATAACAAAAAGGGAGCGATCGCACTGACTCTAACTATAAAAGAGCGATTATGGAAAGTAGCGGTAAATATCTTTACGGTGGAGAACGCGAGTAAAGGTAATTGTTTCACCGTATAATGTAAAGCCAAGACGGTATTTTCCAACTCTAAACTGATTAGTCCGCGCAGGCGGACTTCGTTTTTATAGCCGCGACTTTAGTCGTCGGGTACTCACACTTCATGGCTGTTCGAGTTTCTCAAGCGCTTGCTTCATATTCAAAGGAGTTTCACCTTTAACTGCTTGCATCGCACGGATTAATCCCTCATCTTCAATAGCTTCTAACAACCGCTGATATTCCTCAAACTCTAAAACAACTTTGAGAACTTGACCTTTTTTGTCTGTAATTAATTCTTGAACAAAAGGGTATTCTTCAGCTTTCATCGGTGGTTGCCCAGAGTAATTGATTTACTTTTAACATAAAGAGCGATCGCACTGACCCGACAAGAGAAAACCGCTGACTATAGAATAAAGAGCGATCGCCCACTTTTGTACAGACGCGATTAATCGCGTCTCTACTTTCTCGCACACACATCAGACGCCTCAGGATGGCTGGCAAAATAACCCTCAAGCCAACTGCAACCCTGTGCTAACAAATCATCTAAATTCAGATTCCACAATTTGATGGTCTTGTCATTACTTGCAGAAGCGAGAGTTTTCCCATCCGGGCTGAAAGTAACGCTCCATACCACACTACTATGCCCATTGAGGGTAGTAATTTCTTCTTTCGTCTCCAGATTCCACAGTTTAATGGTGTTGTCATAACTTGCAGAAGCGAGAGTTTTCCCATCTGGGCTGAAAGTAACGCTCAATACCCCACTACTATGCCCGTTGAGGGTAGTAATTTCTTTTTTCGTCTCCAGATTCCACACTTTAATGGTGTTGTCATAACTTGCAGAAGCGAGAGTTTTCCCATCCGGGCTGAAAGTAACGCTCAATACCCAACTACTATGCCCATTGAGGGTAGTAATTTCTTTTTTCGTCTCCAGATTCCACAGTTTGATGGTGTTGTCACCACTTGCAGAAGCGAGAGTTTTCCCATCCGGGCTGAAAGTAACGCTCAATACCCCACTACTATGCCCATTGAGGGTAGTAATTTCTTTTTTCGTCTCCAGATTCCACAGTTTGATGGTGTTGTCACCACTTGCAG
>NZ_KK073768.1:5169192-5244204 GCF_000582685.1 [Scytonema hofmanni] UTEX 2349 | reverse complement strand
CTTGCAGAAGCGAGAGTTTTCCCATCTGGGCTGAAAGTAACGCTCAATACCCCACTACTATGCCCATTGAGGGTAGTGATTTCTTTTTTCGTCTCCAGATTCCACAGTTTGATGGTCTTGTCATAACTTGCAGAAGCGAGAGTTTTCCCATCTGGGCTGAAAGTAACGCTATATACCGAATTGCTATGCCCTTCCAAGCGATTTTGTTCGCGAATCTTCAGCAAAATCGTCTGTAAACTAAACAAAGGGCTGTAAGCCGGATAATCTGCCAAAGATTTTTTATATTTAACCAGACTTTTCAATTCTTTAGAAGCCTGCATTGCTAATACCAGCCCATCAATTTCGTTTGAATCAAACACTTGCAACGCATACGCTCCCTCTCGCTCCAGTTGCGTACCGGTTAAGGCATTTTTACGGGCTGTTTCTGCCTCTGTTCGGGCAATCTTCGCACTTTGGAGATCCTTTTTTGCCTGCTGTTCTTCTTGCCTTGCCCGATTTAAATCTGCAACTGCTTTTTGACGCAGGCTTTCTGCTTGTTTGCGTTTTCCTTGAGCATCTAGCGCTTGTTGCAGTGCCTGCTGTTTCTGTGAAGTTGCTTGCTCTGCCTGTTTCTTAACTTCTGCAACGTTATTGTTTGCTAGTTGCAGCTTCTCCCGTGCCTGTTTGACTTGGGTGTTTGCTCCTGCCAGATTTTTCGCTGCTTTTTCATAATTCTTTTGTGTTTGTGCAGCCTTTTGCGTTAGCTTCTGATTTTCTCCCGATATTCGTTGATTATCTAGCGTAGTTGCTGCGGTTTCTGTTTTGGCGTTTTTTAATTGTGTTTGCGCGGTTTCTGTTTCTGCTTTTGCTTCGCGTGCTTGCTCTAATTGATACCCTGCAAATAACAAAGATGCCACGGCACCGACAATAGTTAGCCCCAATATCACAAAACTGACGCGAATCCGCTGATTAGCTTTGCGATTTGCTTCAGTCAAAAGCTGCTTTGCTTGTTCTTCCGCTTCCAGTCGCTTCTGAACATCCCGCTTATCTAAATTCTGGCTAGCAGTAAAAAACTGATAATCCAAATCAGCCAAGCTTTTACCCGCAGCCCAACTTTGAGCATCCTGCAAAGCTTTTCCCCGCAACAAGCGCGACTCATCTTGAAACTCAGAAGCAACCCAAGCATTCAACGTATCAGAGTAGGGACGCAGTTTTGCAAGTATTTTTTCAGTCCATTCTCGTTTAAATACCTCAGCGTAAATGCGATTATAAATTCGCAGCTTGCCATCCCGCTTCACTACCAACCCCGTCAGCCGCAGTTCCGTTTGTTCCGCACTCTCATCAGCGTCAATCCCCCCCTCGCCGAGATTTTGACCTAACCCCCCAGCCCCCTTCCCTACAAGGGAAGGGGGAGTATGATTTCTCCCCTCCCCTCGCAGGGGAGGGGCTGGGGGAGAGGTTCCGGCATTCCCCTCCCCTTGCAGGGGAGGGGTTAGGGGAGAGGTTCCGGCAGAAGTCACAATTTGCTGACACAACCCCAACAGGCGTCCAGTTCGCTTTTCCCCACTGTGCATAATTCTGTCGCGGATGGTTCTTAAATGCTCCGGTTCATCCTGCGCTTCCCAATTTACGATAATCCGCTCTCTCACCACAGACTCGACAAAAGCCTGAGGATTCGGTATTTTAAATTCCTCCCCCTCTCCCCCTCTTGTAGAGACGCGATTAATCGCGTCTCTACAATTAATCGCGTCTCTACTCGCAGCTTGCAGTAACAATTTACAAACCTTCTGCGTTAAAAACGGCTGTCCCCCTGTCCAATAAAGCACCGCTTCCATCACCGTTTGCGGTTCACCCACCACCGCGAGTCCCTTCGCTAAAGGTTCCGCTTCCTCAAGCTTAAACCCAGTTAAATCGATCGCTCTACCAATATTAAAAGGTGTCCGACGCTTATCTTGAATCAAATCGGAAGGGGTAGAAACCCCCAATAAAGCAAAAGTCAAGCGGTTGTAAGCGGGGTTATCAGCGCGACGGTTATAACAATCGCGGATGAGGGCAAAAAAATCATCCGTCTTAAAGGGAACGCTGAGAATACTATCAATTTCATCAATAAATATGACAATATTATCTGTAACTCTCTTGAGCAAAACCGTCTCAATAAACTTGCCCAAACGCTGAACAGGTGGCAGCAAATCGTTTTCAGTCCACCACTGGTCTAAATCAAAGCTTGTATAAAGATTAAAACTGTTAATCATACAATCAATCACCCCCGCATACCATTGCTCTGGGGTAATATCAGATGTACCAATAGCCGTAATATCAATCAACGCACAGGCAAACCCTTCATCCTGGAACCGCTGCATCGTCTGCACCCGCAAGCTAGATTTACCCATCTGCCGCGAGTTGAGAACGTAACAAAAATCACCCGCTTTCAACGCTTCGTAAAGGTCTTTGTCAGCTTGACGTTTGACATAGGTTTGGGCATCAGTCGGGAGACTGCCCCCAACTTGATATTCGTAGCCTGCGGTTAATTCAGGTTTCATGGCGACATCAATCTACCATCTGGAAAATAGGAAGTTTTCGCTTTTCACTGCGTTTCAAATCCTGTGAACAGTTATACATTAACAGGACTTACGCAAAAATTCTCTCAAACTCTTATTCCTCTGTTTCCTCTGCGCTCTCTGCGGTTCGTTTTTTGGTCTTTTTGCGTAAGTCCTAATTAACTTACAGCAAAATCCGTATACTTCCTTCTCGCAGGAGCTTGAAAAGCCAAAACAATATCCTCAGAAGGAACCCCCAACTCTAACAAATCACCAGCAATTCCCCCTTCAGTTCCATCATGCTGAATCCAAATTTTTCCATTTTTAATATCTAAATGTAAAACTGCTCCTCGGATGCGTTCATTGCCATCCCAACCCACATTCATTAATTGATAGTGGTCGCGTTCTCGGTCAAAAATTAGCTGCACTTCTACATCACCATAACGAGGCTTGTAATTGCTATATTCCTTCAGCAAAGTTTCAATATGATTGCGATAAATATCTAATTTTTCCATTGTAATATCGTCTCCTGTTCAATATCATAAACAATAATATTTAGTTGATAATTCTGAATCGCTAGACGAGTAAATTCTAACTGAAAAAAAGTTTTATAAGCATCAGCAGGAACAGCCAAATATAAAATACGGTCTGGTTCTTTCTGTTGCAGAACTAATCGATAATTCATCACCTGACCCACAGCTTGATGAAAATCTGTAATTACCGAGTAGCTGAGAAAACTTTTGATCTCAACAGCTATTTTTTGATTTTCTTTTTGGGCAGCAATTACTTTTTCTGCACCCAAATCTACATATAAATCAACACCTCCAAAAACTAAATACAATGGGTCATCTGTAATTATCCACCCTTCCTTAATTAAGCCATTTTTAACCGCATCGTGAAACTTGTCCTTAGCCATCACCTTTTTTATGTAAGTAGGTAGGCACGAATAAATCTAGCTATGTAACAAAATGTCAAAAGTCCGTAACCGCAAGGGAATTGCTTGTCTGCGACACGCTGCGCGAACGTCGTGCCTCCTCTCTACGAGACGCTCCGCGAACACAATGACAGAAACATAGTTATGTTTCTTAACACCCACCTACTTATTTTACATGGCGACAGACATTTACTATCTACTTTACAATTTGAGCAAGGCGCTTTAACGACCTGACAACACTATGTAAATCATCGCCACGATTTAGCGATAATGTATAAGATAAAGCATATTTGGGTATACCTTGTTTCATCAACTTAATAAATTGAAACTCCCGACCATTGGTAACAAAACCAAATGCAGGTTTTTCCAAGTCAGGATTACCCAACATATAAGCCAATGCTTGGGGAATTGCTACCTGTAAAGAGTAATCAGCCCGTTTTGCCTCAACTACCAGCACCCAGAATAAAGGTTGGAAAACCAGAATGTCGATGCGTCCTCGAATAATCGTACCTTCATCTTCAGAAACGATTTCGACTTCTTCCTCCGAGGCAATGTAGAAAGGCGGTTGATAGAAACCAGCCAGACGCAATAATGGCGATAATACCACCATCTTGACTACAGGTTCTAAAATTTGATATTGAGATAAATGGAGATATTCGGCTTTGACTTGGTTGAGAGATTGTTTTTCTAAGTCATTCAACTCTGGCAAATCCTCCTGCCACTCTGGGAAAAAGTCATCATCTGCACGTTGTAGACTAAATCTCTCGACTAGCTGGGCTAGGGTAATATCTTTTGCTTGAATAACTTGAACCATTTATCTGGGGCTTTTATTTTAAGTAATATCATGTCTAGTAGTCTGTCAATAAATAATTGATGGATAGATTCCCTGTAGAGACGGCGATTTATCGCGTCTCTCTAACCGTCAAAATAAAATTGACAGACCACTAGATACCCCAGTATGGTGCGTTATGGACACGCCGAATTCGATAAACGGCTTCCCGAATTCGATAAACGACTGCCCGAATTCAATAAACGACTGCCCGAATTCAATAAACGACTGCCCGAATTCAATAAACGATTGCCCGAATTCGATAAACGGGTTGCCATGCAGTATTAACTTTTAATTCCCAAGCGAT
The DNA here is from genome assembly GCF_000582685.1 of [Scytonema hofmanni] UTEX 2349. GTDB lineage: Bacteria > Cyanobacteriota > Cyanobacteriia > Cyanobacteriales > Nostocaceae > Hassallia > Hassallia hofmanni. The sequence goes on along the minus strand of NZ_KK073768.1, from coordinate 5,239,618 downwards.
CGCCAAAATATTCACAGTACAATTGACACAACGGCATCACTTCGTTCCCCTGAAACTTTACTAACCCCATGCTGCGAAGTTTAAAAGCTTCTGCTGTCCCCACATCTACAGGTGAATCTACCGATAGCACACGCTTGAATGCAGCTAGTAGTTTTGCATTTTCCTGCAAATTTAGCAGATGACGCCGCAAATGGTCGCTGTAGGGTCCTTCCTCAGTCGGTGCGATTTGCTGAAGTTTCTCCAACGTCATCCGACCACGAGCAATTTGATACAAAGCTACCCGCGTTAAATAAGGATGACCACCAACAAGCGTCATTAATTGTTTAACTTGTTCTCCAGTCCAATTAATTCCATGTCGTTGCACTAAGTCTTGCACCTGCTCTTGACTCAAATCTGGCAATTCAATGGGCAATCCCACATTAAAAGGCGATTGATTGATATTCAGGGGGATGTAAACTTCTTGAGAATGCACAATTATCAACCGAAGCTTTTTCCAGACAGGATCGTTTTTTGCCTGCTCGTGCCAAGCTCGTAATAGTGCAAAAAAACCATTAGCGATCGCTGGATGATTGAAAACCTCATCAACTTCATCCAAACCCAAAGCTACCGGGGTGTCAATAGAAAGTAATAAATATCTTTGAAAGTAATTTGTACACTTATTTTTACTACCCAAAACCCCTTGCCAATGTTCCTCCAACTTCTCTGGCAGATTCAACGCATCGCTAATACTTGCAGCGAACCACCGTAAGAAAAGATCCAAATTGCCGAGCAATTCTCCATCAATTAACTGAAAGTTCAAAGAAACAGTTTTATAGCTTTCTTTGCTTGCGTGGTCGAGGATTCGCATCATTAACGAACTTTTGCCCATCTGTCGGGGAGCTTTAACCCGAATCAAGGCACCTGGTTTGAGAACACTTTCATAACAATCTGTTTCAATTGGCGGGCGATCGATATAATAGGCAGAATCTAAAGGTATTTGCCCTTCTGGTTGTTCTAAGGGAGATATCAGCTTATATATAATCTCTTCGAGCTTAGGTTTTGGTACTATAACAGCTTCCCGACTTGAAGCTGAATTTTCCACCTCATCTTGCTTCGGCTGTTGCTGTGGAGTAATTTTTCCATTGTTTTTGCTTTTGAGTACTGGGGTAGAAGATTCCGGAATGCCTTCTAAATCAATAGTCAAACAACCAAACTTATAAGCATCCTCATAGGATCTATCAGCACCAAGGGCATCATAAAACCCTACAGCAAATTCAATTGCAGCGCGATCGCCTATTGCTCGATTCATCCCAATCACGCACTCAACGTGTTGGTAAATCGCTTCCGCTTGCGCTTCACTATAACAAGCATTTAATAAGACACATTCTATACTGTCAAATAACTCAAATAGCCCTGCCAGTGTCTTAGTTTTTACCAGCTGCATTTGTCCTGAGTTATTTTCCAAAGCTAAACCTTGACTTCCCGCTCCATGTCCGCTAAAGTGAACAATCTCAGGTTTGTGATCCAACAATGCACGACGTAAATCGTTAGAACGCACTGCCCATTTACTGATGATTTGAAACTGATCTCGGCTTCTGGAGCGTTCCAACCCTGCTTCAATTTCGCGTACTTCCTCATCCAGACGCAGCTTATTTGTATTCGTGGGATTTGCTGACAAAATCAGAATTTTCTTCACGACACTACCACAAGATTGAACACAGGCTTTCTCCTAGATGCAGTTTACTACAGCCTACTTGCGATGAATTACTGATACCACATTACTTAAATTTAAAAAAATGTAGTCAGCACTTCAGTGCTGTCAAAATATGAATTTAAGCGATCGCTACCAAGATGAAACCTGTTCACGAAGAGGGGGAAAGGGGAAAGGGAAGAAATTTTGTCCTCTTCCTTGAAGAACCAAACAAAATTGACACACCTTTAAGGGAGGGGCTTCAAACCCGTATAGGGGGTCATATAAGAAAAAACTGCAATACGCGATCGCGAATGACTTCTTAACCTTTCCCCTTTTTTCCTTTCCCCTTTCCCCCTCCCAGATTGGTAACGAGGCAACTTTAATCACCAAACGGGATCTGACCAGTATTAAAGCTGAAGAAGCCACTCGATAATTTGCGGATTTACCAAATCTGGCACTTCATCGTGGGGACAATGACCGGCGTTAGGAATGGGAACGATTTTGATTTCTTTGCCATTCTTAGCTGCCTCCTCGTAAATCTTTGCCCCGGTGATTGGTGTCCAAGGATCGTCTGCACCCCAAATTACCAACAAGGGAAGCTTCACTTTGGGCAACAATTCCGCAGGTTCGGGACCCGGAGGTGCTGTGAGGATAGAAGCGAAAACTTGCTGCGCTCCCGGATCGCAAGAGGGAGCGTAAAGTAAATCAACTAATTCATCAGTCACAGCTTGGCGATCGCGATAAACTTGATATAAAGTCCGGCGAATTTGCGTCTTTTGACGGATGCGATTAAAAACAAATTTCCCTGTAATTGGATGACCCACTAACCTATTAAACGTTGACATGACAACGCGTAACGGCGGATTCAATTCATGAGGACGATGACTCAAACCACCCGCAGAATTAATCAAAACACCACCAGCAGCAATTTCTGGATGTTCTGCCACCACCATCAAGCTTAAAAGTGCGCCAATAGAGTTCCCGATAAATACCGCAGGTTCGTTTATATGCGTTGTGCAGAAATCTTTCAGCAATTCCACCCATACTTCTAAACTGTAATTCAATGGCGGCTTATCAGAACCACCAAAACCCAATAGGTCAATAGCAAATACTTGGTAGCCTGATGCTGCTAAAACCGGGATATTTTTCCGCCAATGTCCAATCGAAGCACCAAAGCCATGAATCAGTACTAAGGGGCGACCTGTACCCATGACGGTATACTGAATTTTGTAGTCCTTCCAAGTCCAGAAGAGTTTTTCAAAGGTCGTTGTTGTTAGATGCTCGTTAATTACAGTCATTATTAAGATTTATAAAGCGCTTAAATTAATAGTAATATCTCTGATGTGTATGAGTTATACAATTTCTGTATGAAGATGCGCCTAATTTAGCCCGCGTAGGCGGGCTTTGTTCGTATAGCGATACCCTTCCAGGGTATTGATTCAAAAAGGTGGGATGCTCCCGTTGTTGGAATTGGGATTGAGTATGGAACAGATTGCAGCTGCTCTGAGCTTAAGTGTGGAGGAAGTGAATAATAAGTAAATGGGCATAAATAAACGCTCCCTCACGTAGTAAGCGGCTTTATCTCTTAAAACTGAAGATATGAGCGGTAAACCGCTCACTACGAATGTTAAGTTTCCTAAAATATTTATTTAAATGTTAATTTCTCATCTGCCACGGGATTAATAGCTGAGGGAAGATTTTTTCCCATTAAACTTTCTACCCGGTTGTTACGGTGTGAGATGAAAAACAAAAATTATAGTTACTTGGCTCATTTTGGCAAAGTCTTTTTTGCTGCTGCTTATGTGGCAATAACTTCACCAATGGCTTATGCAGTTTCAGGGTTCTCTACCACAGCCGAACAAAAACTTAATAATATCCCAAATCAACAACTTGTGGCTGATGAGTCCAATGATGACGATGATGACGATGACGATGATGACGATGATGGCAAACAGGTTCAGACAGAGTTGCCACAAACTGTCAAATCAGCGGTTTTACAAGACATATCCCAGCGCGGGGAAGTAGAAATGTCTTCTTTGCGCGTTGTGAAGGCACAAAAGCAAAGTTGGTCAAATGGCTGTTTGGGTTTAGAATCAGATGCAATTTGCACTCAATCTACAGTTACTGGTTGGGAAGTAGTTGTTGCGAATGAACAGCAAATGTGGGTGTATCGCACTGACGAATCAGGAAAAGTTGCCAAGCTGGATGAAGGATCAACTCAAGCTATGACTGCAACGAGGATGCGACGGACTTCTACTACTGTCCAACGACGCACTCAAGTCAGCGCTGCTAATGTTTCTTCAGTTAAAGCGAAAACAAAAGGTTTTAGCCTTGGGATTTGGCAACCATCTGGTAACTTTTCGGAAGTAATTACTCGCATATCCATCAAGCCGAAACGTGGCAAAGGTTACTTAAAAGAGCGCTTTTTGGGTGATTACAAATGCAAGATTAAACAATCAAGCAAATTTGTTAAAGGATTCAAAGCAGGCGATCGCATTGTTGTTCGCTTGTATGATACCCAAAACCGCTTTATTGGCTACAGCGAGTTTGAAGCTTTATCGGCAAACACAATGGTTAACCTGATTTTGTCATCAAACCCAACAGAATACAAAGTTGTTCGTACTGTCTACGGTGTTGATGCAGACATGGACGGCATGATTGACGCGGGAACTACTACTTACGATTATTTCACCGAAGTGAATAATCAAAATGTCAGCTTCCTCAGCAGTCCTCGGACAATCAAAGTAAGCCAATTTCAAGCAGAAGGTTTATCGGTTACAGCAAATAGCGTTTATCCCGCTTCCTTTACCCAAGGTGAGTTTGCTGTGGTGCGTCAGTCAATGAGTGTCTTTAGTTCCACTTTAGCAGCGGCTTTGAAAGCTGCTCCTGGCAGTTTGGTACAGGTAAATGATGTTAGGGATAACTCTAACTTTGACCTTGCCAAAATGATGATGGAATATCGCGAGGTAGGAGTCGCGAACGGTATCCAAGTCAAGTTTTCTGACGTAGCGACAAATTATTGGGCAAAAGATTTTATTGCTGAGTTAGCAGCAATGGAAGTTCTCGAAGGTTTCCCCGATGGGACTTTCCGTCCAGATGAACAAGTGACTCGCGCTCAATTTGCGGCGATGATTAGTCAAGCCTTTGAAAAAGTAAAAATCCGCAATGCCATCAAATTTAATGATGTTTCTAGCAGCTACTGGGCTTATAGTGCCATCCGCGAAGCTTATGCAACGGGCTTTTTAACGTCTTCTGGCAATCAGTTTAACCCTACCGCTAAACTTTCTCGCCTGGAAATTTTGCTTTCAATTGCACGCGGACTCAACTATACATTCAGTGGTTCCACCGAGAGCATTTTAACAGCTTACACCGATGCTAGCAGCATTCGTAGTGACGTTAGGAATGCGATCGCAGCACTAACCCAACGAGGTATCGTAGTCAATTATCCGAATATCGAGTCTATCAATGCTGAAAAGGTAGCAACTAGAGCCGAAGTCTCTGCATTGCTATATAAAGCATTAGTTAGCACCGGCGAAGTTGCAGATATATCCTCGCAGTATGCTGTGGGACAAAAAGAACAAGCGCAAGTTCAGCAGCGTGATGACGACGATGACGACAATGATAAAAAAACCCGTCGTCATTGTAACCAAGGAATCGGTAATGGTGCTGAAGGCTGCGACCCTGGCAATTCTCGTCCGCATGGTGGTAGCAACGATGAAGGTGGACGAACTCCAGGCAGTAAAAAGTAATACGACATCTCCTTTGTCGTAGAGGCTAACAAGACAAAGACAAAAGGTAAAGGGTAAAAGTTATTACCTTTTGCCTTTTTTTTTATAGATTTTATTCTTCTGTTACCACTACATGACCATTTCTTGTTTGATTACCTTGTGCATAAACTTCTCTAATTGGAAAGGGAATTTTAATTTTTTCTTGCTGATACCTTTTATGCAATTGCTTAATAAATTTGTGTTTAGCAATGCGTTGGTCAAAGAATTCATTCACCCGCATAAATACTGTAAAATCAATACTTGAATCTCCAAAAGTATGAAATCTGAGAAACGGTTCATTTTCTAATAATTCGGGTGAAACTTCTTCCAATACTTTTTTTGCAACCTCTACAGTTACTCTTTCAACTTCCTCAAGGTCGCTCTCGTAATCTACACCAACATTAATCGTTAATGTAATTTCCTTAACTGGTAAATGGTAATTAGTAAAAATCGCCGAGGCAAGTTTAGAATTAGGGACAATGATCACATTATTTGAAAGCTCTTTAATTGTAGTATTGCGCCATGTAATATCTGTAATATATCCTTCATGTTTATCCTCTAATTTTACATAGTCTCCCGTTCTAACTTGCTTAGACATAATTAAATAAACACCCGAAAATAAATTTGCTAGGGTGTCTTGAAGTGCCAAACCAACTGCTAAACCACCAATACCTAAAGTGGTAAGTATCGGTGTAATTTGAATGCCAATCGTTTGTAATATAATTAATGTTCCTAAAATTAAAACGATAGTTGTGGCAAGGTTAGAAAGTAGTGATGCAGAAACCCCTTGATTTCTCCGACTATATAATCTAATAAAACCAGCAATTAATCGGGCAATAACTATCGTAATTGAATACAAAAAAACAATTGTCAGAATTGTTTGCAATACCTCGGCAATATCTGGTATTAAGCTTTTATAAGCACGAATTGCTCCATAAAATCCAGCTAGTACAAACCAAGTGAAGGTGATGCGTTGTAAGGAGCGAAATAATATTTCATTACCTGGTAGTTGGCGAGCAGCAAATGTTTTCAATTTAGTAAAAACGATTTTTTCAGCAATTATTCCAGCTAGTAAACCAGCTAAAATAAATCCCAGTGGGAGAATCCATTTTATCAACATATATCTGCTCCAAATTGCATTAAAATCATTGTCTCTAAGATTTTGAATTTGTGAATTTTAATTCAATGCCTCCGTAATTGTGACATCATAACAAATTTTATCCACTTCAAAATCCACTGAAGTTTCTTTGCTATTTCCCTGTATTTTGTTACAGTTTAAATTATACATGGCTGAATCAAAGAACTGACTTTTCACGTTATGTGGAAAACCTCGCTTCCATTCCTCTCTCCTGCAAGGAGAGAGGCTTTGAATTCTCCCCCTTCCCTTGTAGGGAAGGGGGCTGGGGGGTTAGGTTTCGTGTTTTTTTTTACATAACGTGAAAAGTCAGAATCAAAGAGCAATTATCACAGTTTGGGTAGTTGGCATTATTGGCGGTTAAAACTGAAAATTAATTATATGGACTTGCCAATTATTTATCACCCAGATTACGTTGCACCACTGCCTGAAGGACATCGCTTTCCGATGTTAAAGTTCCGGCAATTATACGAACTGCTGTTAGCTGACAGTGTGGCACAATTACAACAATTCCACATGCCGGAATCTCCGCACCCTGAGTTGATAGAGTTAGTTCACACCTGTGAATACGCTCAAGCTTACTGTAACGGAACGCTAGACCCAAAAGCACAACGGCGCATTGGTTTACCTTGGAGTCCGGCGCTGGTAAATCGTACTTGTGTGGCGGTAGGTGGTACAATACTTACGGCTAAACTGGCACTAAGTCAAGGTTTGGCGTGTAATACTGCTGGTGGTACTCATCACGCTTTTCCCAGTTATGGTTCTGGTTTTTGTATTTTCAACGATTTAGCGATCGCCTGCCGCGTCTTACAAAAACTCAACCTTGCGAAAAAAATCCTGATTGTCGATTTAGATGTCCATCAAGGTGACGGCACTGCTTTTATCTTTCAAGACGACGACAGTGTTTTTACTTTCTCCATGCACTGCGAAGTCAACTTTCCCGGTACTAAGCAAAAAAGCGATCTTGATGTTCCCCTAACAACTGGAATGGAAGATGACGCTTATTTACAAACCTTGGCTAATTACTTACCAGATTTATTGTCAGATGTCAAGCCAGATTTGATTTTATACGATGCTGGTGTCGATCCCCATGTAGGCGATCGCTTGGGAAAATTAGCTTTAACTGATACTGGCATTTTCCGCCGAGAAATGCAGGTTTTGAGTACTTGTGTAGCTGCCGGTTATCCCGTTGCCTGCGTTATCGGTGGTGGTTATGCAGATGATCTAAAGTCTCTTGTATGGCGTCACTCTTTAGTGCATCGTGCCGCTAGTCAGATTTATCGGCAGTATCGACTTTAGGGGATTTAGGCGATCGCTCATCTAAAAGTAATGCATTACCAACCATAAGTCCGAATATTATTAAAATTAATTGTATCAATACCTACTTTTTGTAGATAATTAGCTAACTTGAAATCATCTGTAAGGACTAAATATTTATTTTTTGCTAAAGTCACAATTCCACAGTCAGTCAGCCCGTATTTAATAAAATTATCTAGCTGAACAGCATTTACACTTTCAATATAAAATTCATCTAATACAGTCATCGCTTGAGCAAAAACAGAATAACATTGAGAACGTTCTGGTTCACCAATTTGGTTAACAAGACTATTCACTTCAGTAAGAATATTAGGTGTTGTAACAATTTTTGAGAAATATGACAAGATGCTCACTAGCAAATCGTAATCTTCCGGTAAAAACTTTTCAGTTCGATTAAATTGTGATATTCTACTTTGATTTACAGTACCTACAAACCAAAGCAATAAAATATTTGTGTCAATTAAAATTCCTTTTTGTTTGTAACTTTGAAACAACGAGCGAATATAATCTTTCATACCTCACGAATTTTCATCGATTTTACTTCTCCCGTTTCTGCATCTACTGTAAAGATTTTATACTCACGTTCATATTTAGTAGTTAAAGAAATAGCATCAGGAATAAGCGATCTTTCAGTCTTAGCTACAGGACGACTAAAACCTAATGTTACATACCAAAACCTTTTATTTTCTGACAATTCTACTTCTTCAAGCAAGATATCATTGATAGAATTACCTATCATATCCTGTATATCTTCAAAATACTTTTTAGCAGCTACAACAGCACTACGCACATTAATTTCCATATATTTTTACCTCCCGTTTATAATTTTAACTTGATTTTTTGGCTGTTAACAGTTATTAGCTTTAAATAATACTGGCATTTTCCGCCGGTAAATGCAGGTTTTAAGTAGCTGATAAGTTAAAGATGTTTTCCCTTGCTAAGATTTGGGAACATTAGACTTGGAAAACTTTGTTGGTAAGGGCAACACTAGATGAACAACGGCAAAGTCAGAGCAAATTTCTTGAATATTTGGAAAGCATTTTTACAGGTTGAAGAAAACATCGCTAAGGCACGTCAGTTTTGTGTACCTTTCTTAAATCACAACTATGGCTCAGGTACAAGGCGGATCAGTTTTGAGATTGATGTAGCCTTAGCTACCCTTGATGGTTCTACTGAAAACTCCCTGGAGGAGGAAAACTTCTGGGAACGGGTAAAACAGGCAAGAAACGAAGAGGTAAAGCTTTTCGAGAGTGTTCCTACAGGAAAAAATTGGCGAAACAGTCGGCAATTAGGGTCTATCGAACAAGTTGATCCCGACCGTTGCATCATCTCGATAAGATTAGAGCGTGACTTAGCTGACTACATAGTAGCAGGACGTTATCAGATGCCAGCTACTGGATTTTTGTTTTTTGAGGCAGTTGGTGACATTCAACAAATTCAGCGTAAGAAAAAAGCATTGGACGACTTGAAAAATGGTCGTACCCAGAATCCTTATTTGGGAAACTTTTTATTCGACGCATCCCAGGCAAGATCCATCCAAAAAACTGTTGAAATTAAACCAGAGAATTTATTATTATCCTCTGCTAATCCAGGTCAGAAAGCAGCAGTGGAAAAAGTGCTTGCAGCTAAGGATTTAGTTCTCATCCAAGGTCCACCAGGTACAGGCAAAACTACCGTCATTGCCGAGATTTGCTATCAAGTTGCCCTTCGGGGTGGACGCACCCTGATTGCTTCTCAAGCGAACTTAGCAGTTGATAACGCTCTGAGTCGATTAGTTCATAACCCAGCAATCCGGGCTGTACGAAAGGGACGAGCCGAAAGAGTTGGGGAGGAAGGACAGCCATTTTTAGAAGACCAAGTGATTGGCACATGGCTGGAAAATACCGCTACTGATTGCGAAAATAATCTTACTAAACGCTTAGACAATATACAAGTTTTCCGTCAATTGCTGACATCATCACAACGATTTACGGCGTACCTAAAAGCAGAGGAAGAATTAAATTATAAACAAAATGAATTCAAAAAGGGCAAGACAAACCTAGAGGCAAAGTCTAAAAATCAAGAAACAGCCTACAAGGTATCTGTTGCACAGAAAAGCGAGATTGAAATTCTAATTGCGGGGTTAGAAAAGCTGCTAGATGCCGCACCGAATATAAACTGGGAAGCTTCAGAAGTTACAAATTTTTTGCCGCGTCTTAAACCTTACACAGAAGACAACAGTTTAGTACAAAACTTTTTGGCAAATGTTCGTACAGCTGTCAAGTATACTGATGAATTTGGCTTTGTTCGCCCTGAGCGTGGTGTATTTGGATTGGCGGTTTGGTTGCGTGAGACTGTAGGGACTGGAATTTCGGAATTTAGAACAGCATTCAGTTATGCTCAGGATGCGACTGTAGTCATGTCGAATGTTGCAGCATCGGTGCAAGTTTTCAGACAGAATTCTACCCATTTGAATCAGCTACAAAAAGATTATCAGCAATTCCTTACTAAGCAGCAAAATCTACAGCAAGCCATCCAGAGTTGGGAAAATCGCAAACAGGAAATTGATTTAGTTATAACCGTTGTTAAAGAATGGAAGTCTACAGCATATTCCAGATTGTATAAAATCTTGAACAATTGTCAGCAATCTGGTCAACTCTTAACAAATTATCAGGTGCAATTACCATCAGAGTTGCTGCAACTGGCTAGTTCATTTAACTTACCACTTGTACCCACAAATTACACAGTTAACAAAATCGATTATCTACCAGATTGGGTGAGATTGAGAAAAGCGTTGTCTTTTGAGATAGAGGGAGGTTTTATTAACCTACAAGGTAAGCAGTATAATTTTGGTTATTTTTTATATATAAGTTTGACTGAGACTCCAATGGTGCTGTCAACAAGCGATCGCCTACAGTGGCAGGAGATTGCTGAAAAATTTATTAACTATCCACGACTCGACACAAATCAGCGACGACTTATAGTTAAAAATACCCAGCAATTTTTAAGCAATATGCAACAAATCTATGGTGCATCATGGGAACCGAATAACATTGAGTCTACCCTTAACCGTATTACACAAGAACTGCTAGAAAGTATCTTGACAAATGCACGTCAATGCGTTCTTAAAGTCAAAACTGAAATTCAACAACAGCTTCAACCTTTGCAAAATCAATTAAATGAACTTCAAAAAAACGAAATCACCCAACAGCAAATATCTACCGCCAAAAATCAGGTAGAAATAGCGCGGGAAAATGCTAATTTAAAACTTGAACGAGTTATTAATATTTTGCAGCAACTTACCCGAACAAACGTACCTGCTCAATTACGCATTTTAGCTGAACAATATCTGACGACACAAGGAAAGATTTGGGAACAGCATCAACAATTCTCAACGCAAGTGCATAATTGGGAAAGCCATACAAGTAAGCTTGAAAACTTAATTTTATTATTAGAACCTTTTACAGTATTGGAGAATATCAAAAATTCTTTACATCAACATCTTTACCGACTAGAACAAGAAACTGCACTTTTTATAGATGATGTCGATAAATTACAAAAAGAACTATGTAAACTAGAGAAAGAAATACAACCACTATCAGAAGATTTAATTTCCGAAAGAAACTGGTGGCAGACTGTATGGCAAGGGATACCTGATAAACTAAAACCTGATATTTCTTCTACGGAGTTGTTTAATTTAGACTTTTTACGCGGTATCAAAAAGAAGTTTAACTCTTGGCAAAAAAAACTCAAGAATGATGAAACTTATATCAACCGATATCAGCATTTTGTCGAAGATTGGATTGTAAAATTAGGCAATCCTTCAGAACGCGATCGCAATGATTTAAGGCGTATTTATTTAGATAACGCTAACGTCGTCGGCATTACCTGCGTTCAAGCTGCAAATCGCGATTTTTCGGAAGAATTTAAATCTTTTGATGTTGTCATAATTGATGAAGTCAGTAAATGTACTCCACCAGAGTTACTAATCCCAGCTTTGAAAGGCAAAAAGTTAGTAATGGTAGGCGACCATCGTCAATTACCACCTATGCTTAATACTAGTACTTTATCAGAAGTAGCTCAAGAAATTGGCGCTACACGAGAAGAACTGCAATTTTTAGAAGAATCATTATTTAAAATTCAGTTTGAAACTGCTAACAAAAGCATCAAACAGATGCTGACTACTCAATATCGAATGCACCCGATTGTTATGGGCGCAATTAATCAGTTTTACAACGATCAGCTAGAATGTGGCATCCTACAGCCTGACACTAAACGCGCACATAATCTAGCAGGGAAAAACATCGAAGAACATCACCATCTGAACTGGGTCAAAATGCCTCTAATCAATGCATTTAAGGAAGAATCAAAAGGAACTTCTTTCTTGAATACTCCAGAAATTGATGTGATTGAATGTTTGTGTCAGCAGTTCGATAAAGTTTGGGCTTCTAGGGTTGCGAATGGTGAACCAAAAAAAGAAATCGCCGTGATTACATTTTATGGTGCTCAACTAAGAAAAATTGATGAGCGTCTTCAATCTGAACTTTTTCCTTCGTTGCAAATTCGTACTGGCACAGTTGACCGATTTCAAGGCATGGAAAGACCTGTTGTAATTGTTAGTATGGTTCGCAATAACAGTCGGGGAGATGTGGGATTTGCCAAGAAGCCAGAACGAGTTAATGTTGCTTTTTCCCGCGCTCAAGAACTATTAATAATTGTTGGCTGTCACGATTTATTTACTCAGCAACCGGGCAAAGTTGGAAGTATGTATTCCCAGGTTTCAAACATTGTACGTCTTCATGGAGGTTTTATTGATGTTTCTTCAGTCTGCGGCTAAACCTATTGATGATAGTCTCAAGAAATTGGTAGACGAAATCGAAGCGCAAAGTCCAGGTTTATCAGTTTTGGCAGCGCGGAAATTCCGGTATAGTTTATATCAAACTCCTGTAGAAGTCACTATCAAAGAACCCCGCAATTTGAATGTACTCGAAGAGTTTATCATCCGCGCTGGTCTTGAACTTAACCCTCCGCCAACAGAGGATGAATTAGCATCTGTACTTGGGCTTGATCCTGTATTTGTGCGAAGTACCGCTACAACTCTTAAAATGTTACAAACTCTGTCAGCAACATCACCAATTACAGTTACTCCCGAAGGGCGTTTATTCTATGAAAAAGGCTCTGTACCACAGCCTCCATATTCTGTACAAGTTTATGCTGTTAGCGATCGCTTGAACGAAAAAATTATCTTTCAGTCTGAACCTTCAAGTACAGTTGTTTTGAAACAACCTGACTTGGCGGATTTTGTCAAGATTGATCGTAAAATTCCTGATATTTCTTCCTTATCTATTGAGGAAGTACAACAAATTATTCAGGCTTCAGGTTTAGCACTTCATCTACCAAAAGAAGGAAAAATCGTCATTTCCTCTAAAGTCGTAGCTCCAACTGAAACAATTTGGAAAACAATATCGCTTTTCGTTCTCTTCGATGTGCTTGAAGATAGATTGAGTCTGCAAGTAAGAAGTGGAAAGCAAATTTTAGAGTCGATTTCAAACTGGTTGGAAACGCTGCAAGCTGAAGGTAAAGTCTCCTTAGAAGCGTTGTGTGAATTGTCAGACGAAACCATCAATTTTGAGCGCGAAACAACTCTCAATACTCCATAGATAAACATTGCGATCGCAATATACAATATCTTTTTTTTGCCCTAATGTACACACAAAATAAGATACAGCAAATTTCAGGTAAATGAGATACATACGTAAAACCCAAAACCCTACAGAGACGTAGCACTTGGTAGTCTCTACATATAGTTCATTTGCTGTCTGACCCAATCTCGAAAAGCACGAAGCGCTGATAGTTGCCCAATTTTTCTGCTTTCTTGAATAAATTGTGGAATATTCTTTATTGGTACAGGCTCAAAAGTTGGGCTATTTTGCACTTCAATGTATTTGCTGCCAGAAAGAGTATAAATTCGCAAGACAGTACCGTTGTATCTCCAAAACTCAGGGATACCCAACTCGGCATAAAGGGACAATTTGTCTATTTTCGGTCTAGAGTATTCCACCTCAAGCACTAAATCTGGTGGTGGGTCTATATTTAAATCAATATTTTCTTTGTCCCTAATAATCTGCTCGTTTTGAATGTAGTAACTGCTGTCTGGCTCTCCACATGACTCTAAGTCATCTCGCGTCAAGGTTAGCGAGCCAGTGCTTTTAACTTCTAAACCAAATTCCTCACACAACACAAGAACATAGCTTTCGATATTTCGGTTCGAGTTCTCATGTGGCATCAGTGGAGCCATGATTTCTAGTAGTCCTGAGTCATAAGCAATTCGGTTTTTACGCTCCGAACCCATCTCAGCCAGCATGGTTTTAAATGTCTGCCAACTGATGTTTTCGAGCAAAGTCCTAGTTTCTGCGCTTCCTGTTGTTAGCATCGTCGCGATCGCCTTTTTTTGTGAGTGATACATCTGCTCTCATGCTGCCCCCTTGCCTTTTTTGGGTGAAGGGTTTTCATGATGATCTGAAGTCCCTTGTGTGGCGTCACTCTTTGGTGCATTGCGCCGAAGAGTGAGATTTATCATCAGTATCGCCTCTAACAAAAGGAGGAGATTTGACACTCCCCTGGTTGAACAAATTTCGCTATGGCTCATTTGTTCGGAAAACCAGGGGATTCTACATTCTTCCTAGTTACTTGCTCTAACAGGTTTTCACCAATTAAAGTAGTGGTTACTAGTCCTGTAGCGTTATTTCCCGTCTGCCCGACGGTAGCTTTTCCAAGATTTAGAATATTTATTGCTGCGTTCACATCTCTTTGAAGCTGACACCCACAACTACACTTATGGGTACGAGTTGAAAGAGATTTTTTCACAATTGTACCGCAATCTGAACATTTTTGAGATGTCATTCTTGGATTAACAGCGACAACAAGAGTTATGAACTTACCAGCAAAATATTCTAACCAACAACGAAAAGTAGACCAAGCAGCATCATTAATTGACTTGGCAAGACAATGATTTTTTACCATGTTCTTAACACTTAAATCTTCATAGGCGACTAAAGCGTTAGCTTTGCATACGCAGCGTCCTATTCTCTTAAAATGCTCATTACGTTGCCTATTTACTTTTAAGTGTTTTTGAGCATATCTTCGTCTTGCTTTTTTTCGTTGGTTTTTACCTTTCTCTTTTTTGTAAATCTGACGTTGAGCGTGCTTGATGGCTTTTTCAGCTTTCTTTAAAAACCTTGGATTTTCCTCATGATGTCCGTTAGAATCGGAGTAGAAAAACTCAAGCCCTACATCTAAACCGATTTCACCATCAGCCGTTCTTTGCTCAGTCTGAACCTGAATATCAATTGCAAACTGGCAATAGTAACCATCGGCTTTTTTGACTAATCGAACACGTTTAATAGACTTGACAGGATAGGTGTGAATATCCCACTTTCCTAACAGCTTGACCTCGCCTATCCCTTTCTTATCGGTAAATGAAATACGTCGTTTTGTAGGATGCAATGACCAGCCGCTAGTCTTATACTCAACAGAACGGTTGTCTTTTTGAAAACGGGGGAAAGCCTTTTTCCCAGGCTTCTTAGACTTACAATTACTGTAAAATCTGTCAATAGCGCTCCATGCTCTTTCAGTAGCAGCCTGACAAGCCATAGAATTTAATTGTTCTACAAACTTAAACTCTTTCCGCAGTGCTGTTGAGTAATTGTTTAGAGCTATTTTATTAATTTTTGCTTCTCTAGATACATCCATCCAGTAACGAATAGCTTTGTTTCGGATGAACTGAGTAGTTCTAATAGCCTCATCAATTGCTTGATACTGCTGTCTGTTTCCTTTTGCTTTGTACTCTAAAACTAGCACTGCGCTATCACCTCCTTAATTGCTTTCGTTTCGCATATGCTAACATTTATATGAAACCAATGGGAGACAACGTGAAAGTTAAAAGATTAAATTGTAGAATCACAGACCGCAGGTATTATAAGTTAGTCTTATTATCTACTCAAATGGATAGAACTATCAGTAGTCTTGTAGATGAATGGATAGATTCTTTACCCGAACCACAAAAAGAAAATATCACCGCAGGGTAAACCCTGCCTTAAAGTGGCTTTCATCCCTTGGCTGAAGCCGAAGGGTTTTCAGCCTACTCTCTTATAAATATTTATACATCTACCGTTACCTAGATGTTTTTGATTTATTTTTAGATTACTCTTAATCAAAGATTGGGGAGTAGTAGTTTGTCAAAATAAAAATGATGGACTGTAGTCTCGCTCACGCAAGCAAGATGCCCGCACTACCAAAAACCCCTTAAAACAAAATTTACAGACCAGTAGGGACTAAGTACAAATTATCAATAAAGAATTTTCAGCCATTTTGCATTCATCAAATATCCAGTCCCCAGTCCCCAAATATCAAGTTCCAGCAAAAAATCGTTTAATTCGATACAATTTATAAGCGACAAGAGGCTAGGAGAAGTAAAGTGGTGCTATCAAAAGGCTTTGAGATTGAGATGTACACAGGCACGCCTCAAGGACAAATTGTCGGACTCTCCGATAAAATTGTGGGATCTTTAGATGGATTTGTGCGGGAGCCAGATAGTCGGAATGTGGAATATATAACCGCGCCATTGCACAATTACGATCAGTTATTATGCGCTTTGTTGCGTCCCAGGCTGCAACTGCGAAATTACCTCAAACAATTGGGGGATTACACGCTGATTCCCGGAAGCACTTTATCTTTGAGTGGCAGCGATCGCTTTTATCGTTCTGACCCCAGTAATCCATATCACGACTACATTGAGCAAACCTACGGTACCAAAGTTGTCACCGCTAGCGTTCACATCAATGTCGGCATCAGCGACCCGGAGGTATTGATGCGGGCATGTCGAATTATACGTTTAGAAGCGCCTTTGTATTTAGCTTTGAGTGCTTCATCTCCCTTTATTGATGGCAAGGCAACCGGGTATCACTCCACTCGTTGGGGTCTTTTCCCACAAACACCAGCGAATGTGCCGTTATTTGCCAGCCACGCTCATCATATTGAATGGGTGGAAAATCAACTGGCTGCTGGGACAATGCAAAATGTTCGTCATTTGTGGGTATCGGTACGACCAAATGGCGATCGCCGTCCTTACGATTTAAATCGCTTAGAACTGCGAATTTGCGATTTAGTCACAGATCCCATCGCTTTATTGGCAATTACCGCCTTGCTAGAAGCGCGTTTATTACAGATAATAGAGAATCCCCATCTCGATCCGCTTACTCAAAGCAACTTCTCAAGAGAAGAACTGATAACTTTAACAGCAAGCAACGAAGCAGCAGCAGCGTCTGCTAGCCTTGATGCTGAACTAATACATTGGCAAGATGGCAGAAGCATTCTTGCTAGAGATTGGATTGGCGAATTATATGATGAAGTTTCGGCGATCGCCAAACGTCATAGTTTTGGCTGCTTCCTTTCGCCCTTACAAAAAATACTCCGCGAAGGCAATGAGGCTCAACAGTGGCTGCAACTGCATTCTGTAGGTTTTGATACCACTTGCGTCATTACCCAGGCTATTCGTGCCACGC
The DNA here is from genome assembly GCF_000582685.1 of [Scytonema hofmanni] UTEX 2349. GTDB lineage: Bacteria > Cyanobacteriota > Cyanobacteriia > Cyanobacteriales > Nostocaceae > Hassallia > Hassallia hofmanni. The sequence goes on along the minus strand of NZ_KK073768.1, from coordinate 5,222,185 downwards.
GAGAACGAGAAATTGAACTAGAAGACAAATTGTGTTCCTCCTTAATAGCTTAAGACTGCACAAGAACTGTGTGGAAGTAAATGATAAATTCCTCTGAAAATAAAAAGTCAGTTTCTTCACAGAAAATTTATTATTTCTTCATAAAAGCAAAAAAGAGTCCCAAATATTCCTTTGGGAGGGTTCTGACTTTGTTTTAAATATCTAATCATTGGTATTTTTTGAGAAATATTAATAAAAGTTATATATAGAGAGGTTAGATACGTATAAATAGCATTGGTAATAGTTGTTTTGTATACATTTATCCCCTCGCAAATGCCTCAGGTAGTTTTAGTTAATCCGCAAATTCCTCCCAATACAGGTAATATTGCCCGTACTTGTGCAGCTACGGGTACAGAATTACATTTGGTTGGACCTTTGGGCTTTGAAATTAGCGATCGCTATTTAAAAAGGGCAGGTTTAGATTACTGGCCCTATGTAAAGCTGCACTGTCATGAATCTCTAGAAGCGTTTCAAGTTGTACATCAGCAGCGTGGTGGTTCCTTGTTGGGCTTTAGCGTGTTGGGTAGTTTGAATTATGCAAACTTTCAGTTTCAAGAAGAGGATTGGCTGTTATTTGGCAGTGAAACGACTGGTTTACCAGCAACAGCTTTGTCTATTTGCGATGCCACTTTGCATATTCCTATGTCCCAGAAGAATGTTCGCAGCTTGAATCTTTCAGTAAGTGTTGCTGTGAGTTTGTTTGAAGCCCGTCGTCAGTTAGGCTATTTACAGTAAGGAGGCAGGAGGCAGAGGGCAGGAGGCAGGAGAAATGCTCATAAATAAATTTAATTATGCGTTGCCCGAAACCCTTGTAGAGACGTTCCGCCGGAACGTCTCTATGTCTTTTCGGGAGATGTCTATTATTTTAAATACATTCAACGGGTCGCCAAGATTGTTTCCCCGACACAAGAGCGCAGCAAGTCTAAGAGAGGAATGGCGCTCCGGGACTATGAGTCTGGGGACTGGGGAAAAGGCACTTCCGTTTTCTTTAAAACTTGCTTGGGGTCTGAAGAGAGCGAACAATAATCCTGTGTCCCCAGTCCCTAATCCCTAGTCCCCAGTCCCTTTTTCAAGTAGCCATCATCAATTGCGTATACCAATAACTCATGAAAATATTTTTTCCCTTTTGCCTTTCCCCCTGTTTCAAGTCAGGTAGGCATAAATAAAAACATCAAAAAAAAATCTTGTTTATGTTAAACAAAATAACTAGTATACTTTTAAAAGATTTGTTAAGAAAAAATAGTGAAAAATACTTACGAATTTGGGCGGGGTTATATAAGAAATTTGTATATAAAGTTTGAGCGGCTATCTGACCCGAATGATAGTTTTTCATGAATTGGAAGCTCTATTTTTTGGGAACAAAAACAGTGCAAGCTTGTCTTCTAAAGCATTTGAGCTATTTTTGCGAAAAAAGTGAAATTTGAACAGCAAAAAACGGCGTGCGAGTTTATACGGTTGTCTTTCAGGGAAGAATCAACGTAAAGTCTCGTGTTGAGAAGGCGGATTGGGTGCATAAGTCTAGAAGATATCTACAGTAGGGGCATCGCTTTTGTTTGAAGTCTTAGCTCATATCTAGCGAACGAGCGCAAATTTTTATTTGTGGATAAAGTGCTAATGAAAGCAAGATAGACATTAGACAACGCTCTAAAAGCATATATTGCCAGGTGTAGGGGAGTCGAACGGACAAGTAAGCACAGCAACTTGAAAATGAAAAATTTAAATTTTGCGATCGTGTAATTAACTTGTCTAAATCAGAGAAGCAAGATAATCTTGCGTAAGTGTCTCTGATGAGTGTGATCTCGATCTGTGATTAAATGTGATCTAGATCATTGACTAATATCCGAATTAAAGATCGAGGTCAGTTAAGCGCTAGTAGATCATAGGAGGTCGTCTTTGAAACGAGCATTAAAGGAGAAAGTGAAGGCTGTGCTTGAAAATCCCCACAGTGACAATGCCCCAGCGGAACAGCTAAACGTGGTTAATCCATGCTTTAACCGCCAGGGACGGACAAAAGCCGCCATGATTGGTTTGGCAATTTCAATGGGAGCTACCAGCCTCCTGGTGACTCGGCAAGGCGACCAAGCCCAAGCAGCAGCCCCTGTAGGCAATCAAAACACAGCCTCAACGATTCCTGCGGCTCCTAACACCGAGGTGAAATTTGCGCCCACGCCAAAACTGGAATATCAAGCCGCGTCATCAGTAAGCGTGCTGGGAAGTCCTCAAATAGTGGAACCAACAGCAATTTCACAAGTGCCTGGGCTTCAAGCTAAATTGCAAGTTGCTGCACCTGTGGTAGCCAGAACAACTACCACAATCCAACAGTCGGTAAATTTGCAGCCTCAAGCCGCAGAAAAAGTAAGCATTCCCAAGAGTTATGCCAATCAGCAAAGCGATCGCACTGCAATTGCTGACGCTCAAAGCATATCCTTGAATGCCCAACCACAAACAGTAGTTTCGTCAGCATCAGTCGCGAATAGCGGTGAAATCAATTCTCAATTGAGGGCACAGCAAGACTTTGCAATCAATCGCTTACAAGAAAAATCGAACCGTTTAAGAAGAAGTCTGGCGGAGTGGCGGTCTGAGGAGACCAAATTATCACAAACAACAAACGAGGTAGCACAGCCAACGATTGCGGTGGAAAAAACACCACAGTTGAACGCAAATAACACTGCATTACAGCCATCAAAAAATGCTACCGATGCCAGCCAAGCAAGCCTCATATCGAAGTTAAAGCAGGCAAACGTAAAAAATGCGCCGACGGTCGCGACAAACACACGCCTGACGCCATCACCAAAGGTAGCTTACGAAGTTAAGCCTGGAGATACATTAGGAACGATCGCTAGCGATCGCGGTACTTCAGTCTCAGAAATAATCAAGGCAAATAATCTCAACAATCCCAACGAACTGCGAATCAATCAAAAACTCACAGTTCCATCTGCCGAAAACCGCAGTACTGCCATCCAGCCAACTGTCCCAGCAGTTACTCCTGTGCAGCCTGGTAGTGCCCCTGAGATTGTTACGCCATCATTAACATTTAGCGCTGGCTTAACTCCTTCTGAGCCTTCACAGCCATCATTCACGGCTAACAAGAACGGTGTTACCATCCCGACAGCAGTAATTTCTGGCAACCAGATTCAAGCAACTGCGATTAAGCCCACAACAGACCTCACCACAGCCCCCGCTTATGGTATCGGTGGTGACAGCCCAGTCCCACAAAACTTGAATCAAATGCAACTGGCGAAAAAGCCGCCAGAGGTAACACGGACAAAAAATAATCCACGCCTGCGTAGCTTGCAAGACGAAATTGAGAGACTACGGGCGAAATACCGCGCTCAACAATCTGGTAACGTAGTCGTACCTACAGAATCCCCAAGCAACGAAGCTGCGGTGCAGATTCCTGTTTCTCGACCGGATAATTTCGCGGTGTCGAATCCCGTTAATAGAGTGAATAATGTTGCGGTGCCGATCCTCGTTCCTAAACCGATGGCACCTAACTATAGCGCTCAACCTGTTCAGCCTCAATTCAGTGCAACTCAACGCACCAATGACGCAGTTAATCCAGATTTCTTTTTTATTAATCAAACATCACGTCAGTGGAATCCTAGCGGCAACAGACCAAGTGTGAGAATTGCCACACCTCCTGTTGGTGTTGATGCTTCTGCATCTCTTGGAGGAATGCGCGGAAGAACAGTTTCTCCAGATTTACCGCCTTTAACAGCAGCAGTGGATAGATACTTACCCAGAGCGATTGACCCGACCATGCCCGCTCCGTCTACCATGACCACTGCTTATATTTGGCCCGCCAAGGGTGTCCTCACCTCTGGCTTTGGGCAGCGTTGGGGACGTCCACACAAAGGTATTGACGTTGCTAACGGTACAGGCACACCAATATACGCATCGGCTGATGGTGTAATTGAAAAAGCTGGCTGGAATAGAGGTGGCTACGGCAATGTTGTCGATATCCGCCATAACGATGGCAGCATGACTCGCTACGGTCATAACAGCAAAATCCTGGTGCAGGCAGGTCAACCAGTGCGCCAAGGCGACACAATTGCTTTAATGGGCAGCACAGGCTTTAGTACTGGTCCACACACCCACTTTGAAATTCATGCATCAGGCAGAGGTGCTGTTAATCCAATAGCTTTGTTACCCGCTCGCCTGTAGCTCCTGGCTGTCTTTTTGGTTAAACTCCCTATGAACGCTTTTCATTACAGCTACTAGGGAGTAATGAGCCGGGAGTGGTAAAGATTTTATTTCCTACTCCCTGATTTCTATTACGTAATATTCTTTGCCTTGAGGAGCGCAAAAAAATAATTGAGTTAAAAGCTAGGCAAGAAAAATTTTTTCTGCTATATTAAGGAAGGCATGAAAAAAGTTTGGCTCAGTAGCTCAGTTGGTTAGAGCGTGGGACTCATAAGCCTGAGGTCGTGTGTTCGAGTCACACCTGAGCCATTTCAAAAATATGATAATTCAGTAGAGACGTTCCGCCGGAACGTCTCTACTGTTTTTCCTACTGGCATTGCAACTTATGATAATTTTAGGCGATCGCCTTAAATTATCATAACTTCTATCCAAAGGAGTAAAATCATAACCAATAAGACAGCAGTACGACTGTTCTAAGACAGCAGTAAAGATAGTATTATTAAGGACTTAACGCGCTGCCTCTATTTATTCAGCCTGCCGATATGTCAGATCAAAAGCTTGCTGCATCATCACTAAATGGTCATCTTCCTCACCCCAACGCCAATAGCCAGAATACCATTCGGATTCGGGGTGCAAGGCAGCATAATCTGAAAAATATTGATTTAGAATTGCCACGCGATCGCCTGATTGTCTTTACTGGGGTTTCTGGTTCTGGCAAGTCTTCTTTAGCATTTGATACCATTTTCGCCGAAGGACAGCGCCGCTACGTTGAATCTTTGAGCGCCTACGCACGGCAATTTTTGGGACAATTAGATAAACCTGATGTCGAAGCCATTGAAGGTTTGAGTCCGGCGATTTCTATCGACCAAAAATCAACTTCTCATAACCCGCGCTCCACAGTTGGAACTGTAACAGAAATTTACGATTACTTGCGTTTGCTGTTTGGACGTGCTGGTGAACCCCATTGTCCGATATGCGATCGCTGTATTGCACCGCAAACTATCGACGAGATGGTTGATCGGATTATGGATTTAAGCGATCGCACACGCTTTCAAATCCTGGCGCCTGTTGTCCGAGGTAAAAAAGGCACCCATAAAAAGCTTTTATCAAGTCTTGCCTCTCAAGGTTTTGTCCGCATCCGCGTTAATGGGGAAGTGCGAGAATTATCAGATTCAATTGACTTAGATAAGAATTTTACTCACACCATTGAAGTAGTAATTGACCGTCTTGTGAAAAAAGACGGCATACAAGAGCGTTTGGTAGATTCCCTTTCTACGTGCTTAAAACAATCAAATGGTATTGCTACCATAGTTATTACTCCAACTTCTGACAACGAACAAGAGACAAGCGAACAAGAACTAGTATTTTCGGAAAATTTTGCTTGTCCGGAACATGGGGCAGTAATGGAAGAATTATCACCGCGATTGTTCTCGTTTAACTCACCTTATGGTGCTTGTCCTAATTGTCATGGATTAGGAAGTTTAAGAAGGTTTTCACCAGATTTGGTAGTACCCGATCCAGAAGCACCTGTGTATGCAGCGATCGCACCTTGGTCAGAGAAGGATAATTCCTATTATTTGGAGTTATTATACAAGGTTGGGCAAGCTTATGATTTTGAACTTCAAAATAACTGGTATAAATTAACAGATGAACAGCGTCAAGTTATTTTGTATGGAGAAGAAAATGCAGATCAAAATAAGCACAATTACAAAGGGGCAATTCCAATTTTACAGCGCCAATATGAAGGTGGCTCCGAATTAATTAAGCAGAAATTAGAGCAGTATTTAGTAGATCAACCGTGTGAAGTTTGTCACGGCAAAAGGTTAAAACCGGAAGCTTTAGCAGTGCGGTTGGGACAGTATTGCATGTTAGATTTAAGTGGTGTATCGATTCGCGATTGTCGCCAGAAAATTGACGAATTAAAATTGAGCGATCGCCAATTGCAAATTGCTGATTTAGTACTGCGAGAAATTAAATCAAGATTGCAATTTTTGCTCGATGTCGGATTAGATTATCTCACCCTTGACCGTCCAGCAATGACACTTTCCGGTGGAGAAGCGCAACGAATTCGTTTAGCAACTCAAATTGGTTCTGGTTTAACAGGAGTTCTCTACGTTTTAGATGAACCAAGTATCGGTTTGCATCAAAGAGATAACGGACGCTTGCTGCGAACTTTAACTAAATTGCGCGATTTGGGTAATACGTTAATTGTAGTTGAGCATGATGAAGAAACAATTCGTGCAGCTAACCACATAGTTGATATTGGTCCCGGTGCAGGAATTCACGGCGGATATATAATTGCTCAAGGTGATTTACAAGCCTTATTAACCGCAGAAAAATCCTTAACGGGTGCGTATTTATCAGGACGACGAGTAATTGAAACTCCAGCAGAAAGACGGCAAGGAAATGGACGAAGTTTGATAATTGAAAATGCCCATCGCAACAACTTAAAAAATATCGATGTCGAAATTCCTCTAGGTAAACTTGTTGCTGTTACTGGTGTTTCTGGTTCGGGAAAATCTACTTTAATTAATGAATTACTTTACCCAGCATTGCAACATCAACTGACAAAGAAAGTTCCTTTACCTAAACATTTACAGGGAATTAAGGGATTAAATGCTGTTGATAAAGCAATTGTAATTGACCAATCACCAATTGGACGCACACCGCGTTCTAATCCTGCAACTTATACAGGGGTTTTTGATGTTATTCGCGATGTATTTTCGCAAACAGTAGAAGCAAAAGCTAGAGGTTACAAACCTGGACAATTTTCTTTCAATGTTAAAGGTGGACGTTGTGAAGCTTGCAGCGGACAGGGTGTAAATGTCATTGAAATGAACTTTTTGCCTGATGTTTACGTGCAATGCGAAGTTTGTAAAGGTGCAAGATATAATCGAGAAACTTTGCAAGTAAAGTACAAGGATAAGTCTATTTCTGATGTTCTCAATATGACAGTTGAGGAAAGTTTAGACTTTTTCCAAAATATTCCCAAAGCTTTTACTAGGTTACAAACTTTGGTTGATGTGGGACTAGGTTACATTCAATTGGGACAACCTGCAACAACTTTATCTGGTGGTGAAGCGCAGCGGGTGAAATTAGCTACTGAATTATCACGTCGCGCTACAGGAAAGACACTTTATTTAATTGATGAACCGACTACAGGCTTATCTTTTTACGATGTCCACAAATTGTTAGATGTGTTGCAACGTTTAGTAGATAAAGGAAATTCAATTTTAGTAATTGAACACAATTTAGATGTGATTCGTTGTTCTGATTGGTTGATAGATTTGGGTCCCGAAGGTGGTGATAAAGGAGGAGAAATTATTGCAGTGGGGACACCGGAGGATGTAGCGAAGAATCCGAGGTCTTATACTGGGCAATATTTGCAGCAAGTTTTGCAACAATATCCAGCTATTGTTAAGAGTTGAGGAACTTATTTTAATAGGAGCCAAAAATGAAATTCATGTAGTCTGATTCTAGAGATAATAATGCGACTGGAAAAATGATAATGATATGGAATTATCATTCTACCAAATGATACTTACCTTAGATAAAGGCATCCTGGTGTCTCGACTAATCAATGGTAAAGCCAAATATTTAGCAGTAGCTGCAATAATTCTGTCAGGCATATCAGGTACACTATCTCTTGGTATTGTAGCCAATGCATTAACTACCTCCAGAGTCAGATTGACTAAAATAAGCCCACTAGTTCCAGCAATTAATGCAGCATCTAGCTGAGTCTTCATATGTGCTGATATGCGTCCTTTCTCCTGTAAATATACAATTTCTACTAAGCAAATTGTCGGGATATAAATAACAATTTCACCGCGATCGCATTGTTCAAAAACTTGGTTAGCAGCAGGACTAAGGCGAGGATTATCTTCTAAATACCAAATCAGCGCATGGGTGTCAGTTACTGCATTAGACATCAAATATCCTCACGAGGGAAGTTTCCCCACATTTGTTGTCTCATTAGGGCAATGTCTGACTCAGTTACATTGCTACCCCGCCATAGCCCTCTCAAAGATGAGCGCTGTTTAGGCTTAACAGTTGTCAATTCACTTTCGATTTGGGGCGCAACTTGCTCAATCAAGCGCACTTTGTCTAATAGCGAAAGCTGTTTTACTAATTCAAGAGCTTCTTTTAAAGATATTGCTTTCTCCATTTTGTCTAACCTCAGCCTTTATCAACTGCGATATCACAATCTTAGTCAAAAATAAACAAACTCGCATCAACAATCTCTAAGAATTTATCATTTTCCGCTTCTGTCTTAATAATTCTAGGCTGATATTTAGATAGTAATTGACTATAAATTTCTGGGTTAATAGTAAGGGTCATTTTTCCAGTTGTCTTTGTCATATTCTGCATGAGTCAAGACATATTTAATGTATATGACCTGCTTCTCATAATTAATACTAACGATTAAACGATATTTATTGCCTTTAATATTAAAAATTGTAAAGTTGCTAACTGCTTCCGCTTGAGGATAAACTGTTTGAACTTCTAGCAAATTTCTCCAGTTTGCTTTACTGGCAATTCCGTACCAGTCCCATACGTGCTTCACAGGAATCAGCGTGTTCTTTGCACACTTTTCGTAACTTTTTACGACTGATGATGTGCATTAAGTTATAATCTGAAGGTTTCGCAGATTTTCAGGTATGAGATTTTTGTTACTGTTAATTAAACGGAGCAAATCATCCTATGCGTGCTAAAGCTAAATCACGAATTAGCGGAACTCTGGAACTAATGTAAGCACTTATCGCGCCGGTTTCTTCGCTGGTAAGGAATTTCTTGTTTTCCAACTGCTTTAGTAACTGCTGAGTTAGTTCCGTATCATTGAATCCCAAAAGAATATTGGTCTGGGTTTCCTCAATCACAAGCCAAATCTGACGTAATATCGAAGAGTTCATCGGATATATCCCCACTGCTACAGCTTGTTCTCTGTTTAATAGCATAACATTGCTTTTGCAAATCTAAAGACAATCTTAAGATATATATTTTCCCAAAGCCTGAAAGTACGTAAAAGTTAACTAATTAGGAGCTTCCATGCGCTCTCCCGTACCGTATTTTTAAATATGGGGTTCCCTTCCCCCTTTCACGGCAGGTGCTACAACGAGGGGAAAATACGCAACGCACTGCCTCCCCTTTAACCTTCCCCCTCTTTTTCATCGCTTTCTCCTTTGCGGATAAACTGGCTCAAAATCTCACTTGGCTTCCGATCCCAGGTGTCGATATGCTCATATATGAGATTATCTGAGTTCAGTTTGTAAGTAGAGTAGCCATTAAAAAATATACGCGCTTTCCAAGGAACACGTAAAACACCGCGAACCGTCCACTTTGCTAAAATAGTATTTTCAGCTTCTTGCTGCACCTCATGGAGGTCGAAATAAATCTGCGTAAAAAATAATTGAGCGTGAAATCGTAAAGTCCAAAAGATAATGCGATAGTTTATTTTGCCTTTAAATTTATTTACTGGGTCGCTAAAATAGATATCTTGGGTATAAATGTCGTAGGAAATATCCTGCTGAAAAAGTGTTGGTAAATCGTGCTGGAGAGTTTTGATTACATCTTGGAGAGAATATTGATATTTCATGCGATCGCCCTGTAAATTTGCTCAGATAACCAACAAAAACGGTGAGATTAACCCTGTAAATATAATGATAAGATACTTCTCATAAAAATATTTTATACATATAACTTAAGTTACATTTATATAATTACCGATATGTGATAAATTCACAACTGACAAACGAAAAAAATAGTGTTTTCGAGATTTAAGTATGAGTTTCCTATCTATTCGGCGTATTGTTTTGTCTTTCTTACTGCCCGCAACTTTAACCACTGTAACTTCACTTTTTGTAATTATAAACAGTGTTAGCTCTCAACAGCTAGACACACAGCCATCAGCGACGACACCTATCAAACAAACAACTCAGCCAGTTGCGGATGTCTATATTTGGCAAGGTAATGTTAAATTCGATTTCAAAGCAGCAAAGATTAATGCCACAGCAGATAAAGCTGAAGTATTCCCTAAAGAACGTAAAGTTGTTTTAACTGGGAATGTAAGAATCCTTCAAAACGGAAAAATTCAAGAAACTGATACAGTAACGTATTTGTTTAAACAGCAAGACAAATTTAACTTAACTGCCGATAAAGTGATAGCATCAAATTTTAAGTAATCGGCACATATTTGGTAGTTATCAGCTTCAGCCCTAATACCAATTTAATATGAAGACGCATAGAAAGAACCCCACCCTAACCCTCCCCGCTTGCGGGGAGGGAACCGGATTTTCCCCTAAGAGCTTGCGGGGAGGGGCTGATCGGGGTGGGGTCAAATTATATGCAGCTTCACAAATAATTGGTATAAATAATTATTATTGCTACGAAGGCTGAAGCTTTCATTACGAAATATTTCTCCAAAAGTTAAGCAACTTCTGCGAAATTGAAGATGACTTGTTGTTAGCAACACTACTCTTATTCAAATCTGACAAAGAGGGAAATGAGGCATTCTCAGTATAAGCATTATTTTGCAATACCTTAGCGAGAGCGTTATTATTATCTCGCAAACCTTCGTAAAAAAAGAATACCTCTCCAGAAATACCGCGATCGCGGTTGTACTCGATTGCCTGCATCAGATATTCTGCACTTATTGAGTAGTTTCCCAACTTCATCAAAATTCCCGGTGCTAACCTCGGTGACATGCCTGCAAATTGCTTTTTTACCAACTGATCGATAATAGATTTGTAACTTGGGAAATCAAGGCGATAAACCTGCGGGTGGATTATATCTACTATTTTCTGTTCTAGCCATTTGGGAGAGTCTTGGAGATATTCCTTCAATGCCCAATCAGGAATATTTGGAGCCATCGACACCAAAAGGTTCGGATTTACGGCTTTAACTTTTTGATAAAGACGTGCCAAAAAATCAGTGAGAATATCTGCTCGCCATTGCAACCATTGCTTATCCTGAGGGTTTCGTGGCGGATTTTTCCGAAATGAGGAGTGATAGCGTTGCACAGTTAGTTGGTCGTAACCTCCCTCACTAGGCAAGGCTGGCAGGCGATCGTCTCCTTGAATACCATCAACATCATAATTTTTTACAACTTCTAAAACCAAGTCCAACATAAAATTTTGCACTTGGGGGTCAAGGGAATTCAGCCAATCAAAGCCGTTTTTATTAACTAAATTGCCATCGCGATCGCGTGCAGCCCATTCAGTTTTTTTCGCCAACAACATCCCCCCATTCAAATTGTAGGAACTGGCAAAGCCGTATTCAAACCAAGGAATAACTTTTAGCCCTACCCGACGTGCTTCTGCAATCACATCTGCTAATGGGTCGCGATCGGCAAAAAGCGGGTCAATTTTCACACCAAAAGTCTGCTGCATCACCTTACTAGGATATAGCGTTAGCCCCTTAGTCCAAACCACGGGAAATACTACATTAAATCCTGTCTGGGCGAGGAAATCCATCGCTTCTGCAATAAGTTCCCTTGACTTCAAAACCTGACTACCAGTAGTAGTAAGCCAAACGCCCCGCGTTTCAATTATTGTCATTTCTAAAACACCAAACTTGATGACACTGCGCCTTTTAAGGTGTGATTAATTGACGATACCGCGCCTGTATCACCATATAAATACCATAAGCTATCAAGCCCAACGCCACAATACCCAAAAGCCAGGGTCCGTATGGCTGTTGTGCTAGAGTCTGTAACGCCTCATCTAAACCTCCGGCTGCACTAGCGTCAGACTGCCTTGCGGCACTAATTAAAAACCAACCGATTATGCAGAATACTACACCTCGTGCCGCTAAACCAAATCTGCAAATTGCCATCACCCACTGGCGTTCTTTATTGCTTAACTCAGTTAAATTAAGTTCTTTACGAAATTTGCCACTAAAAGTATTATAAAACTGATAGAAACCTAAACCGATAACAAACGCTCCCGCAGTTCCAACTAACCATTGACCAAAGGGCTGAGAAAGTAAACGCGCTGTTGAATCTTCAGTGGAATTACTATTCCCACCACCGCCAGAACCCAGGATGATTTTCACAGCGGTTAAAGCTAAACTTCCATAAATAAAACCATTAGCTGCGTAACCAATTCGTTGTGCCAAACCTTTGGCATCAGTACCTTTATTTTCTGGGTCTTTAATTGCCTGTACAAAACGCCAAATTACAAAACCAATTAAGCCGATCGCAACTAAAAAAAGCAAAAATTTACCGAACGGCTGATTGACAATTGTCTGGAGAGCGCCTTTAGTATCAGTTGTTCTACCACCAGTGCCAAAAGCTGTCTGCACTGCTAGTAATCCAACAGTACCGTAAACTACTCCTTTTGATGCATAGCCAAATCGCGCCAGTCGCTCGACCCACATTGAAGTATCGCGTGTGAGCTGTTGTGTCATGGTAGTTGGGAAGAATTATGTTTATGTTTGTACCAAGTTATAAGTATGATTTGCATCTATCTTTGGGTGAATTTTTTCATGTTAATATTAAAATCTTGCTTTAATAATACTGTCTTTAAATAGAGGTGATAACACACAATACAAAATTATCATTCTGTTATATCAACCAATATTTTATTTAACCTCAATTAATTATGTCTGTAATCAAAGATTCTTGGCAGCACGAATACATTACGACTAACGGAATTAAGCTACACTATGTCACTCAGGGGGAAGGTCTATTGATGCTAATGTTGCATGGATTTCCGGAATTTTGGTACTCTTGGCGGCATCAAATACCCGAATTTGCTGCATATTATAAAGTAGTTGCTGTTGATTTGCGCGGCTACAATGAGAGCGACAAACCAAAAGAGCAATCAGCTTATGGGATGAATGAATTTGTCAAAGATGTCAAAGGTGTAATTCAAGGATTGGGATATAAAAAGTGTGTTTTAGTCGGACATGATTGGGGAGGTGCGATCGCCTGGAATTTCGCTTACGAATATCCCGCAATGGTTGAGAAATTAATCATACTCAATTTACCTCACCCAGCCAAGTTTGCCCAAGGTTTTCGCACTCCTCAACAGTTGCTACGTAGTTCTTATATCTTATTTTTCCAATTGCCTTTAATACCCGAATTATTAATTCAAATGGGAGATTATCAACCAATTGAAATGGCTTTTAAAGGTATGGCAATTAATAAAAGTGCTTTCACCAAAGCAGATATTGACGCTTACAAAGATGCCGCAGCTAAACGCGGTGCTTTAACTGCAATGTTGAACTATTACCGCAATGTTTTTCAAATGATATTGGTAAATCAAAATTGGAGTATTTTAGATGTGCCAACTTTAATGATTTGGGGAGAAAAAGATACCGCGCTGGGTAAGGAACTAACTTATGGAACAGAAGCTTATGTGAGAGACTTTCAAATCAAATATATTCCCAATTGTAGTCATTGGGTGCAGCAAGAGGAGCCTGAGTTAGTCAATCAGTATATGCGGGACTTTTTGTATCTTAAATAACAAGTAAATGAGTAATTTATTTTGGTAGAAGAGAATTGTTTTCTCTCTACCTGGATTTATTTACTATACACAAAGTCAATGGACTGCCTATTTAGGAATAAATACTCATAAATTATGCAGAATAATTTATAATATTAAAAATATTTAACAAAAGAAATTTCCGGAGGTTAACTAATCAGCCAGAACTGAAAAAGCAACAGTATTTTTCAAAATTTCATCATAGCATTTCTATTATGATTATAAAAGGAGACTTGTATCACAAATTAATTGTGTCGTCAATCTGTATCCTCAAAGAATTTAGTGAGATAATAGAAATTGTGAGGAACAGAACGGATGCAACGAGTGTTGCAAAGAGGAAGAATTATGAAACTTAAACTATTAGCAGCTTTAATCTTGGCAACTCCCCTATTTTTTGCTAATGTAGTTAATGCTAAAAATCCGCAGGATTTACAAAAACTGCTTACAACTGGGGAATGTGTTAAGTGCAATCTCTCAGGAGCCAACCTCAGTGGTGCTCATTTAATTGGTGCTGACTTGAGAGAAGCAAATCTCTCAGGAGCCAATCTCAAAGGTGCAAATCTTGAAGGTGCTGATTTAACTAGTGCGAATTTGGGTGGTGCTAACCTAACTTCAGCTTATCTTACCAATGTCGATTTTAAGCAAGCTAATCTGAATGCGGCAAATTTGACTAAAGCGACAATCCATGATTCCAATGTGTATCAGGCATCAATGAACGATCTAAATATCGCTGATGCTGACATATTTTATACAGGTATCGGTGTCGGGGGCGAAGACGCAGAGATTCCCGATTGGCGCTAAGTTGAATTTGGCTGGTATTTCAAAATACAGCAGTTTGGCGTCTAATCGAATATACGTAGAGACGTTCCACCGGAACGTCTCTACAAGTTTTGGGTTTTATATATGTACATCATTTACCCGAAATCTGCTGTAAAATACTGGCTCGCGGTTTTTGCGGGTAAGACGTTTCACCGGAACGTCTTTGGGGGTAAGACGTTCCGGTGGAACGTCTCTACTAAAAGGCGCCTATTTTTTTGTCGAATACACTCAAGTTTTCAAAGCGCTTCATTCGATACTGCATAATCGTCTAAAAGTCAAGACGATATGAAAAATAAAAATTTTGATGAAGTATGAATATTAATGCCAATCAGTTAATTGGCGATCGCAGCTTAAGATAGCTTTAATATCATGTAAAATCGGCGTTTAGACTTGTATAAGTAAGAGGAGGACTGGTTTTCGCATGATTTGTAATGATTTAAGGGCGATCGCTCTTAACTTACAGAACGCTGTATAACTACCTTCTGTAGGATTCGAGTTGGATTTATTGAAATCAACTTAAAATCCTCACTTTGAACTGAGCAAAGCTGCCTTCTAACTTATTCTTCATACTGGGTTTCTACCTTGTAGTTGATGAACTAGTGGAAACAGGCAACTATGGTGAAAGCAAACCGAAACGTTTTTGTACTCTATAATCAGTCTGGCTGATTGGTTGTAACTCTCCGGATGAGACTCACTCAACTGTAAAAATTATGGAAGCCCAAATGCAAGAATCGGAATACAAGGAAACTAAGTCCCCAGAAGCAACTATGACAGATATCAACAATCAAACAGGAACCATAACCAAAATCCAGCCCACGGTGGAAACTCAGGATCAATTGCGACAATACGGAGAACAAATTTCGCAATTTTTGGCAACCCTGCCCGAATACGTGGGAAACTTCTTCAATGACTATAAACAGCCGCTAGTTAGCATTGGTTTAATTTTAGGAGCAATTGTCAGCGTCAAGATACTCTTGGCAGTATTGGATGCTTTGAATGATATTCCTTTAGTGGCACCTAGCTTTGAGTTGATTGGCATTGGATACTCTGCCTGGTTTGTTTACCGCTATTTACTCAAAGCCTCAACTCGTCAAGAGTTAAATAGTGAAATCACAACGCTCAAATCACAAGTTGTCGGCAAAGACGCTTAAAAATTGAGCAAAGCGTGTTTTCGCTCTCCCAAAAGCCTTCAGGCTAAAGCCTGAGGCTATACAAACAAAGCCCACGAAGGTGGGCTACAAAACCCTTAATTTTACAGGGAATACTGGATTGAGTATGTGCCAGTTGCGCTCCCTACTATTGTGGCTGCTGCGATCGCACGATATTTTCAGATTTAATTGGTTGCAGCCTTCCCATTCGCACCAAACCTTGATGAACCATCGCTGCTACCTCCGCACGGGTAGCTTCTCTGTTGGGAGCAAAAGTGTCTCTGTCGGGATAATTTACCACAAGATTATTTGCTGTAGCAGCCGCTGTCTTGCCAATGGCATACTTGGGAATCTCTTTAACATCTTTGAAGATGCTTAAAGTCTTATCACCAGAAGTAGGTTCTTTCAAATTTAATCCACTGACAAGGGCTACTAAAACTTGCACTCGCGGAATTTTTTGGTCTGGTTTGAAGGTTTTGTCAGGATAACCTTTGAGAAATCCGGTGTTGATCGCTTGCTTAATTGCTGGATTTGCCCAGTAATTTGATGGGATATCGTTAAAAGCGATCGCATTCGTGGCAAGCTTATTATTGAAGGCTTGTTCTAGTATCGCTGCAAATTCAGCACGAGTTACAGGCTGATTTGGTCTAAAAGAATAATCCGGAAAACCCTTAATAATCCCACGGGAAGAAAGAACATTAATAAACCGTTTTGCCCAAAAGTCATTAGGCACATCGCTAAATGCAATTGGCGGTGGAATTGTGGACTTTTGCTCAGAGGGAGTCACCACGCGAAATGGTTCTTGAATGTTAGGAGAAGGTGACAATTGCACCTCTGGTGGTGCAGATGGAGCAACCGGAAATGGCAAAATCAGCGTCGGAATCGCTCCTGGAGATGGCGAGGGATTTACTAAAGTAGGTTCATCTACAATAACAGGTGGAGCCGACGGCACAGTATTTAAATTCGAGTTTGGATTTGGTTGTATCTGAGTCGTAGGGGGAAGCGCAACAGACGCTTCCGGAGAAGGTGAGGGCAAAATATTGAAGTTCCAGCCAGAATCCTTGCGAGAAAATGCCCAAAACAAAACCGCTCCAATAGTCGCAAAGGCAACCAGAACAGCAATGAATTCATCAAAGCCGAGGGCATTTCTTTCAGATGATTCCGGATCGTTTGGTGTATTTGTCATCGTAATTACTTTATAAAGGTAAAATTTGTATCTAAACAAATTAAGCCATAAATGACACCTTTTACACCACTGTTTTTTATTCTTGTTACCCAGGAGGTAGAATAGGTGCAGTTAGACCGACTCAAGGCAGAACCTTAGCCGGAATGCAAATTAGCGGTGGTTTTTATTATCGCGTCTTCGGGTCATTTCCAACAAATGTTAAATGATACAAAGCGCAAGAGTTTCACGAAGATAGCACGATGAAAGATTCATCGAATAAACCTATGCAATTAGAAGACTATTTCAACTTTCTCGCCCCCAACGACATCCGACTCAAAGGTTCGCGCATCGGCATAGAAACTATTTTGTACGAATACATCTACCGCGCCCGAACTCCTGAAGAAATAGCCAACATTTACACATCCCTCACTTTAGAACAAGTTTACGCCACAATTCTCTATTACTTGCATAACAAAGAAGCTGTAAGCAAATACATCGCCGACTGGCTAGAGTGGGGACGCCAGCAACGAAAAGCCCAAGCAGCAAATCCTCATCCCGCAGTCGAACGACTTAGAAAACTCAAAGCTGAACTCGCGGCAAAAAACAAAGCCCATGACGCTGAAATACTTAATGGATGAAAATGTCGATCCAGTTTATGCCCAGCAATTGGGTAATTACCGCTTATTTGGATGTCGTTTATATTATGAATATCATGAGTGAGTAGGAAGAAAGAATAATTAACCGCAGATGAACGCAGATGAACGCAGATGAATCTCTGGTTCACAATAGAGATAGTGAAATCTTATCAAAACCCAATTTTATGCAAACCTCTAAGGCAACTATTCCGACAAATATTGACATAAAAAATTTGTGGCAGTTCTGGAATTAGTTTATAAAAAATTGCATCTATTTTCAGAGGTTTAAAATATTACATGACAGATTCCCGACTTATTTAATAAGTTGGGAATCTTGTGCTACGCCAATTATTTATATTTTTACATCTCTTCTAAAACTTTTCTTACTTCCTCTATATCTAGTTCTAAACGTTCAGCAATTTGTTGAACAGTTAATCCTAGTTCCAGGAAAATTGGTATCATTTTCAATTTTATTTCTAGTTTTCCTTCTTCCTTACCTTCTTCTCTACCTTCTGCTTTTGCTTCTTCTCTACCTTCTTGCCTACCTTCTTCTCTACCTTCTGCTTTTGCTTCTTGATAAACTCTAGTTTCTTTAAGTATGTTTAAGTTCAGCATGGTTTCTATCTCCTCGCGGCTTAAGTTAGGAAACTTGTAGACTACGATTGTCTCTATAAATTCTAGAACTTTTCTTTGAATAAGAGTGTCTGTCAATTCCCACGTCGTCCGCAATGAGTAGACGTACTGTCTCTAACCCTCTTTTATAACTCTGGAGAGAGAATAATAAGAAGCCCTGACGATTAAAATCGCGGCTACATAAACAAAGTCCGCCTACGCGGACTAATCTGAAAATAGGGTTTCAAATTTAATCTGGCGATAGTAATAAAAGAGCGCTAATTTTTATGTTAAAGCGACATCCAAAAATGACATTAATTTGCTAAAACTTAGCACAATAATCTTGACATGGGAATTTGGGAAAAGCGACATTAATGTGCGAATAGCGACATATAATTTGGCAATTGACAACAGTTAATCCAAGTTTTGCAAACCCATCGCAATCTTACTATGCTTTTCAATCTGCCCCATTACTTGTTTTGCCCGTTGAATCACCACCGCAGGTAAACCAGCTAATCTTCCCGCTTCAATACCATAAGACTTATCAGCGCCTCCTGGCTGAACTTGATGCAAAAAGATAATTTGGTCGGGTAACTCCTTCACCGTTACCTGATAATTAGCAACATTCGGTAACATTGTCGCTAACTCATTCAACTCATGGTAATGTGTAGCAAAAATTGATCGCGCTCGAATATCCACCGCTAAATATTCCGCCACCGCCCAAGCAATGGAAAGACCGTCAAAAGTCGCCGTACCCCGTCCAATTTCATCTAACAATACAAGCGATCGCGAAGTCGCATGATTAAGAATATTCGCCGTTTCATTCATCTCCACCATAAAAGTAGATTGACCCGTCGCCAAATCATCCACCGCACCTACCCGCGTAAAAATGCGATCGCACACTCCCAACTTAGCTTCATAAGCCGGCACAAAACTACCAATTTGCGCCATAAGTTGTATTAAGCCCACCTGCCTCAAATAACAACTCTTACCACTCGCATTCGGACCCGTAAGAATGATTAAATCAGGATGGGGAGAGGGAGAAGAATTCCCCTTGTCTTCCTCCTTCGTGTCCTTCGTGCCTTCGCGGTTCGTTCCTCCAAGCTGCGTCGAATTCGGCACAAAAAACCCAGCAGGCAAAGACTGTTCCACCACCGGATGACGCCCATCCACAATCAAAATCTCCCTTCCTGCAACCATCTCTGGACGACAGAAACCTTGATGTACACCCAACTCAGCCAAACCGCACAACACATCTGCTGCTGCTACCGCACGGGAAAGAATGCGAATTACCTCTGCATGTGTCCCCACCTCATCACGCAAAGCTGTAAAAATCTCATATTCCAACTGATTTAAATCATCTCGTGCCGTGAGAATTCTTGCTTCTCGTTCCTTCAACTCCGGGGTAATGTAACGTTCCTCATTCGTCAGGGTTTGCTTGCGGATATAGTTACTAGGGACAGAATCCGCCTTAGCACGAGAAATACTAATATAATATCCAAAAGTCTTATTAAAACCTACCTTCAGCGTGGGAATTCCCGTCTTTGCTCTTTCGTCAACTTCCAAATTAGCAATCCATTGCCGATCGCTTTCCACAGTGATTTTTTGCTCATCCAATAGAGCATTCACACCTTGACGAATCAACCCACCTTCAGTTAAATATATCGGTGGTGACTCCACCAAATGTGCGTGTAACTTTTCTGCCAACTCTGACAAAACAGGCGGCACTTTCTGCAAAGCTTTCAAAAAGGGAGAATGCGTATCAGCCACCAAGCTTGCTAAATCTGGTAAACGAGCTAAAGAATCAGCCAAAGCCACCAAATCTCGCGCATTTGCCGTACCAGAACCGGCGCGTCCCGTCAATCGTTCCAAGTCATAAATTTGACGTAACAATTGCCGCAATTCTTTACGCAGAGGTGTATTTTCGATTAACTCTGCGATGGTATCTTGCCGCGCTCGAATGCCTTTAATATCGAGTAGGGGTTGCAACAACCATCTTCTCAAAGCGCGTCCACCCATCGCCGTACTGGTTCTATCCAACGCCCAAAGTAAAGAACCATGAAAGGTGCCATCGCGGACGGTTTGCGTAATTTCCAGGTTACGGCGAGTTTGATTGTCAACAATTAAATAATCAGTAATTGTATATGTGCGTAAAGCTTGTAGGAAAACCGGATGTTCTTTTTGAGTATCTTCGAGGTATTCTAAAAGACCACCAGCAGCACGAACTGCGAGGGGAAGATGATCGCAACCTAAACCTTCAAGCGATCGCACTTTGAATTTATGTAATAATTTGGCTCTTGCTTCACCTTGAGAAAATGGAACTTGCGATCGCAAAGCATAACAAAATGAAGGTGGCAAACATTCTGGCAGATATTCCGATTTTTCCCCAGGACGCAGTAAACTACCCAAATCTGGCGCATTTGTCGGAATTAGCACTTCTGAAGGTTGCAAGCGCATTAACTCTTGTGTCAGATGTTCTAAATTACTGGCTTGGGTTGTGAGAAATTCCCCAGTTGATATATCTGCGTAAGCCAAACCCCAATGTTCCCCAGCAATTACCACAGCGGCAAGGTAATTATTGCGACTTGCTTTCAACATTCCATCTTCCAACAAAGTACCGGGGGTAAGGATGCGGGTAATTTCCCGACGTACCAACCTTCCAGCAGCTTCCGCAGCATCTTCCACTTGGTCGCATATTACCACAGCGTAGCCTTTTTCCACCAGCAGCGTCGCGTAGCGTTCCCAAGAGTGATGCGGTACACCAGACATTGCCACTCGTCCTTGTTCTCCAGCTTGCTTGCTCGTCAGGACAAGTTCTAACTGCTGCGCTAGCGTCACCGCATCTTCAAAGTAACATTCAAAAAAATCTCCGACCCGATACAGTAACATCGCGTGAGGATATTTTTCCTTCGTCTCTATATAATGCTGGTACATTTGACTGAGCTTACTCCGATCCACCGCTCGATGGTCAGAGATAAATGTACTGGCATCGTGTTTGCTGGATGGGGTTGCAGAGTGAGAAGCAGTCATAGATGCTTAGTTATACGCACGGAAATTGCACAGTAATTAATGATAACCTGTTGTTAGTTGGGAATGCACATTGCTCAAAGTTTATTCATCTTTCGCCGAGGTGTCGGCGCTGGGGTAGATGGCTGATATGCTTTGAGTCCATCATCACCCGTGAGAATTTCCACCTGAAAACCGCTTTTGGCATAGTACTCCGCTACAGTTTTGATTGTGGCATCCCCGATAGAAATCTGTTGCACAGCCAATTTAGACCATTCAACCGCTAACTTTTTCAGTCCTTCTGCGTCCCAAAATTCCGACTGTTCAGTAAAAGCAGCCCAAGGTGTTATTGCGTCCGCTGCTTTCATCATCAATTCAGCTAAAGCTTGAGCCATTTCATATCGCTTTGATTTAGCTTGGGAAATGTGATTACCAGTTTCTATAATAGCCGCCAAAGGTAGTACAAAAGTTGTCGATTCTTGTTCTTCTTTTTGCAAAAGCGCATCAACTCGCTTTTTATTCCACTTATTATTATCGTTTCCACAAGTATCTTTACCAGCAACTTCCAAATAAACGCATAGTATAGACGTATCAATAATAAGAACTTTCTTCATTGCGGATATTAAGTAGCAGCAAGGCTTCTTTCAATAGCACCCTTAGTTGCTAGTTTACCTAATGTACCTGATGCCAGTAATTTAGGAAGGTTATCAATGTCTTCTAAA
The DNA here is from genome assembly GCF_000582685.1 of [Scytonema hofmanni] UTEX 2349. Classification (GTDB taxonomy): domain Bacteria; phylum Cyanobacteriota; class Cyanobacteriia; order Cyanobacteriales; family Nostocaceae; genus Hassallia; species Hassallia hofmanni. The sequence goes on along the minus strand of NZ_KK073768.1, from coordinate 5,200,414 downwards.
AGAGTCAGCTTACTTTCTCCAGTTTCCGAATCGCGATGTGCAATAACCACAAATTGCACTATCTCTGGTCCCAAAGCATCAAGCAAAGCTGGGTTATGGGTGGTAATTAAAATATCGATTTTTCTTTTGGTGCCAATCTCTCGCAGCATTTTTACTAGCAATTCTGCGCGAGAAGGATGAAGACCATTATCTATTTCTTCAATTATTAGTTGACTACCTTCTGGTCGGGTTAGTAGTGCTGCAAGAATTGCGATAAATCTTAAAGTTCCATCCGACATACTTCTAGCGTCAATTTCTATGGTATAACCAGGTTTCCAAAGTTCCTCACAGTAAAGCATGGCATCTGTACCAAATCTGCCTACCTTTTCTGCCCAGATTCTTTGAATATCTTTTTCAGGTAAATCTTTCACGTATGTAGATAGAGTTAATTCTACATCAGATTTTTCTGCATCCGGCAATCCTGCTAATACACCAGCAATATTAGATGCGTCACTTTCAATGCTCTCAGAAAGTCGGGAATAATCCCGCATTTTAGAAGCAATTGGATTTAGAACAAAAATATTTTCGATTGACTGAAGAACTGTATTAATTTCATTGCTTATGTGTTCGGAAAAATTAATCACTCTTAAATCATTTAAAATTGAACCTCGATGGTGAAACCTTTTGGTTAAAGGAATTTTTGTTTTTTCATTTGTAAAAATTGCGGAAATACTTGGTATTCCATTTGAGCCTAAAGTAAATCTAAGCAAGTAATTTTGATTATTTGTTTGTGGATTAGGAACAGTATTTTTTTGGCGAGTAATATATTCATCCAAAACCTGAATAAATGGTTTTGTTTGTACTGTGATACTGTAAAGATAATCCGTTTTCTCATCTTTACCTTGAACTAGTGCCTTTAATGTAAATTGAGTTTTCGGTTTAAGGGCAGCCCATTCTACACCACCGCGAATAGATGGAAATGTTTTATCTCCTGCTAAAGCAGCCTCAATATCTTCACCTCTAATTATTCTTTGTAAAAATTCCAAAGCTTCAACTACATTAGATTTGCCGCTGGCATTTGTACCAATAAGCACAGTTAATTGATCAATTGGAAGTTCTGCGTAACGGAAACTTTTCCAATTTTCTAAAATGAGTTGCTTTAGCATAATCAACTCCAAAAACTTTCAGATTTTACTTTTATTATCACTTTACAATAACAACTTCAGAATTACAGCAGATTGCGTTGTTATTAAATACACGTAGAGACGTAGCAATGCTACGTCTCTACAAGGAGAGGGGTTTTAGGCATGTACTTCCTAAGGAGTGAAATTTGCTGTATCTTGTACGGCACAGCGAAACAGCCTTGGTAGCGGAGACACATCTAAAGCATAATTTTGAGATAAGGGTGTGGGGTAACGTAGACTTATGGCAAAAGTTGCGAATATGCTGTTTGATGAATTAGTGAAAGCGATCGCGTTACAAGGAGACTAACTAGAGTGAAATTAATATTCGATCCACCGATTCTAGTGAAAATCCAAAAGATGAAGGAACGAGTGCGATGGAATCATTCCAGTATTATCTCACGCTTAATTGACCAAACTAGCATGGTTTTGGATGACGGTAGAGACGATAGCCCAGAATTTTCTTTTATGGTTATCGGTGATACTGGCACAAAGTCCCATTATGGCGAACATCCTCAACGTAAAATTGCCGAATTAATGCTTCTTCATCGCGATTCTTGCCGCTTTGTCTTGCATACGGGGGATGTAATTTATACGGTGGGTTCCCAAGAGTATTATTCCTCAAACTTTATTGAGCCTTACCGCGAGTTTTTGCAGGGTGGCGAGAATCCTAAAAACATTCGTTACGATCGCATGGTCTTTAATTTACCAATATTACCTGTCCTTGGCAATCACGATTACTACGATGTACCGTTGATGTATCGCTTGCTGACAGGGACAATGCAACCCCTACGTCGTATGTTACGCCATTCAGATATGGAGATTGGCTGGCATGGTTCCTATCAAGGCAATGCTTATGCAAAAGCATTTCTTGATTATTTGAATGCGATCGCTTCTCCTAAAGAATTAGAACGTCACCTCGACACTCATTATACGGCAAAAAGTGACACCGGGCGATGTTTGCGTTATCAACCCGGACATTTTACCCGCTTGCCCAACCGTTATTATACGTTTCGTTACGGCGGTATTGACTTTTTTGCTCTCGACTCGAATACTTTTAATGAACCATTACCGCTGCCGGCAACCAAAGAAGGGGAAATTAATCGGCGCGAATTAGAAAAACGTCGGCGGGAGATAGACCAAGAAGAATCAGAGATTTTGAGAATATGCAATCGCCTGAATCCAGATATCCCCAAACAAGCAGAACAACTTGATGAACTCAGTGCCAAGTTAGAGGAAATCAGCCAAATCAAACTTGACATTGAGAAACAACTCACATCTGACAAACCGTCTGCTATCGACTTTGAACAACTCGAATAGACATCTCCAAAATAGAATCATTTTCTGGTAAAAGAGTATAAAATTCTCTTTTTCCAACAAAAACATGAGTGGCATACTGAGTTATATTCAAGACAACCCCCAAGAAACACAGCGATTAATAGGTGTAAAATATGAGCAACTAGAACAACTAATAAAACAGGCGATCGCCTTACACACTGAAAAGCAACAGAAAATAGAAGTTGAGAAAATTAGAATTATAAATAAAGGTGGTGGTCGGAAAGTAAAATTATCTAACGAAGACCAAATTCTTTTAACTTTGACGTATTTAAGACATCTGACAACGTTTCAATTATTAGGTATACAGTTTGGAGTGAGTGAATCAACCGCCAACGATACATTTAATTACTGGTTTCCCCTGTTACAGGAACTATTACCATCAAGTTTACTTGAACAAGTAAAAAAAAACGCAAGTGACTATGAGATAGTGCAAGAAATTTTAACCGATTATGAACTTATAGTGGATAGCGCCGAACAGCCTAGAGAGAGACCGGAAGAGTATAAAGAGCAAAAAAAGTATTACTCTGGTAAGAAGAAAAATCATACATTTAAAAACCAAATTACTGTTCTACCTGATGGGAAAGATATTGTTGATATAATTGCGGGACAAGCAGGACCAAAAAGTGACATAACTTTGTTTAGGCAAGGAAAAAAAAGCTTTAATAAAAATCAAAAATTTCAAGGAGATAAAGGTTATGAAGGAGAACCATCAATTAAAGTTCCGACCAAAAAACCAAAAAAAGGAGAATTGACATTGTCACAAAAATTGAAAAATAAAGAACTAGCCTCTGAAAGAATATTTGTCGAACATTTAATTCGTATGATTAAGATATTTAGAGTCGCTTCGGAAAGATTTAGATTAAATCCAAGTAAATATGAAAAAATAATCATGACGATATGTGGACTTGTAAGATTCCGAATAGGAACCTTAGTATTTTGAATATAAAATACTGCTATTTTTCCTGCTTATGATTAGCGCACATAGGTACTTACTTTTGCCTTATTATCGACATAAACTGTCTCAAACCCTGATTTTAGCGTTGAGAGTGGCTGATATTTGCAATTGGCGATCGCCCGTTGAAAGCCAGTCATAGAAAGGTATTAGTATTTTTCGGAGATGTCTAATGGTTAAAACAAAGATTAATTGAATCTTGGCATACTTCAGACGTGCGCGGACGTATAATTTATTTTCACCATCCGCCCTACGTTACTGAAAACAGTAAATGGCATCAAGCAGAAACATTAGCGGTGCGTCGTCACTTGCGTGCTTGTTTTGATGCGGTTGCCCTGCAAGTTGGTTCCCTGACTCAAGGACGTTCCATAGTCGATTTAATTTTAAACGGTCACGCCCACTGCTTTGAATATCTCCGCACCGCTGATACTGGATACGCAGACTCGCACATCAACTGCATTATTAGTGGTGGTAGCGGTCATTTTCCCCGTCGCCAACGCCAAGAGGGAACAGAATTGATGGAAACTTTTGAGGACATTGACGGCAGTCCTAGCCGGAAAATTGCGGATTCGTTACTTTTTGTTGGTCGCGAAGACTACGAACTACACAGTCGAATGGCTTACTCATTCGTGCGAATTGATGTACAATCCGGTTCCCCACCCAAGTTTATCATTAGACCGTTTGTCACCGAGCGCGTTGGAGAAAATTGGTGCGATCGCGCTTTGGAGGCGTTTGTAATTTAAAAGAGACGTTCCACTGGAACGTCTCTACGAGGGATGCGACGTTTTTGTTACTGTTAATTAAACGGGCATGATATCAGATAATGAAACTTAAATTAAAAGATAAATTTGTACTTTTAACGGTAAGCATCCTACTAATACTGTCCTTCTGGCTGCTTAACCCTACCCTGTCACCAATTGCAGTTACCCCAGCCGCAACATATCAACAAAAGTCTGTCCATAGCCCAGATGGGATCGGCAAATTCTACCAAGGACGAGAAATAGCCCAAGTTATGGGACACACCGGCGCCTCATGGCTAGAAAGACCAAGCCGGGAGGCTGAAGAACAGCCTAGTAAGATTATAAATGCGATCGACCTCAAGCCTAACGATGTCGTTGCAGACATTGGCGCAGGTACAGGTTATTTAAGCTTTCGCATCGCACCTTTAATTCCCAAAGGAAAGGTGTTTGCTGTGGATATTCAGCCAGAAATGTTAAATATTATTAAATCTTTGAAAAAAGATAAAAATATCAGCAACGTTGAACCGATTTTAGCAACGGTGAATAACCCCAACCTACCGCTTGAAAGTGTAGATTTGGCGATAATGGTCGATGCTTACCACGAATTTGAATATCCCTTAGAAGTCATGCAAGGAATTGTCAGCGCCCTCAAACCTGGTGGTAGAGTTGTTTTGGTTGAATATCGGGGCGAAAATCCCTTTGTCATGATTAAAGCTTTGCACAAGATGACTCAGAAACAAGTAAAAAAAGAAATGCAAGCTGTTGGTTTGCTTCACCGCGAAACCAAAAACTTGCTACCACAGCAGCATCTAATGGTGTTTGAAAAGCCCCAGACATGAATCTGTGCCTTTAGAATAACTGCTTTGTCTTTCTTGAAAGTTTATTAATAATAGCAATCAAGAAGCAACTTTATTCTGAATACTATTTAGACAAAAACTAAGATGGGAACGAATAGCCCGCTCATAAACCAAAGTTTGCTCTGTGCGTACCCCTACAGGCTGATATATCAAGTTAACGTCGGGAAAATCGTGCCAAGACAGTAAAAAAATGTCTTTGGCTGGAGTAGTAATTTGATAATTATTCTCTTGTCTTTTCTTAATCAGCCGACAATTATTTAGCTTTAATTTTTGTCTAAATAATTCTTCAAATTCGGGAACTAAATTTGCATCAGTTGTCATGGTCTATACACACTCAAACGTTTTAGTGAGAGAATTCGCATCTGGTGATACTAACAATTATGACACTTTATCCACTTAAAATCTAAAATTATTTTGAATGTATAAACTAGTCTATGTATTTATTAGCAAAATTAATTAAATTGATTCGGCAAATCTGTAACAGTAAATACTATTTTGCCAAAATTAGTCTATAGTGGTTAGTAGATTACACAAAACTAGGTAAAAAATTGGCTGACATAATTGATACCGCTGTAAAAGCAGGTTCTTTTGGTACCCTAGTTGCTGCAATCAAAGCTGCTAATTTGGTAGATACTCTTAAAGGCGCTGGTCCGTTCACCGTTTTTGCACCTACTGATGCCGCATTCGCAAAGCTTCCAGCAGGCACAGTAGACGCACTACTTAAGGATGTTCCCAAACTCACGAAAATCCTGACTTATCATGTTGTTTCCGGCAAAGTCTTGGCTGCTGACGTGGTTAAGCTAAAATCAGCCACCACAGTTGAAGGAAGTGATGTGAAAATTGACGCTTCTAATGGCGTGAAAATAAATGATGCTACCGTTGCAACACCAGATGTTGCTGCTGATAACGGTGTCATTCACGTCATTGATACTGTGTTAATTCCTGCTTAATTAAACACTTAGATAGGTAATGCTATCTGTGGGGCAACGACTATTTATATAGCGGTTCTCGCTTGAGTGAGGTACATAAAACCTCACCCCCTTCCCCTCTCCTTATTAAGGAGAGGGGTGTCCGGAACGGACGGGGTGAGGTTCTGTATTGCACCCAACTGAAAAACGCTATAGTCGCTGCCCCATTCTTGTATAGATGTATTTTATATCATGTCCTAATAATCACACATACTGTAGAGACGTAGCACTGCTACGTCTCTAATTATTATTATTGCGACTGACCAAAACGTTCTAATAATTCTTCACGAGATAATTGCAGTAGTAAGGGAGTAAATTCTTCGATTGGTAGTGATAACAATGGTTCTATGATTGTTGATAATTGCTCATCCAACAAGCCAAAACGAATTTTAAGCAAATTTTCGACGACTTTTCTTTGTCCCCGTCGTTCGGCTTCTTCTAATCGTTGTGTATAAAGTGGTGATAACCGCATAATTAATTGCCTATCCTCTTGATCTATATTTTCACTCACTTGTGACATCTCCTACACCGAATCTGACTCAGATCGGTGTAGGCTTCTGAAGCCCGATAAAGGGTATTCAAAATTTCCTTCGTGGTACTATCAGCTATAGATCCCTCTACAACAATTTTCCCACTACGGCGTTTTATCCTGGGGAATATGCCCAACCCCAGTTTTTTCAAATTAATCGCGGCATTAATATCACGATCAACATAAATTAATTCTTTTTCATCCCAATATTTACGAGCGCTCAAATTAGTAAAAATGATTTCATTTCGATAGCTCAACAATTGAGAAGTATATGCAGGATTTTGAGGTACGACAACAGCACCAGCTTTTGCGGCTATGTAACTGAATATCTCAAAAAACTGTGCAAAAGCCGCATCATTCAAAGATTTGTTTAATCCTGATTTAGCAGATTGCCCGTTTGGTAAAAACTTTCCTGTTTCATCTTGTTTTGGTTTATTACGTTTGCCCAATCCTTGCAAATTTAGTTTTTCATGAAAGAAAACTTTTTTTCCAAAACGTATAAGTTTATGTGCCGTTTTATAATGGAAATCTTTGCGACTTCTAGCTATTTTTTGATGTTGTTTACTTTCTTTTTTTGCTAGTTTACGGCGTGATTTGCTGCCACGTTTCTTTTTATTCCTCCGAACAGAAATTTTATCTAGTTTGTGTTGGCTTTTGCGTAAAACTTTTAGACTAGGTAGTTTTTCACCATCTGAAGTTGCAAGATAATCATTGCCGTGCAGAACAGCATCCAAACCCATTGAATTATCCCATGTAGGAATAATTGGATCTGGTTTATGTTTTGGTACAGAATTGTCTTCCAAACATATTTGCATGTACCAACCATCAATCTTTTTGGTAACACTGATTTGTTTAATTTTAAAACCAATTGGTAAAGATCGATGCATTCTTATCTTAACAACACCAAGCTTAGGTAATCGTAAATAAAACCAATTATTGCGAATTAGTTTAATCCAATCATCATTTGCAGTTGCAAATGTCATGGTTTTAAAACTAGATTCGCTTTTAAAACGTGGTTTTCCAGAACGCTTACCGTTTACATCGCCAACAATGAATCGCTCAAAAGCTTTGTCTACTCGTTTGCATACATCTTGAAGTATCGTTGATTCAACACGAGTAAAATCAAGCAATTCACCGCTGTGAAATACTTTAATTAAATCTTGTTTAATTATAGGTAGTTGTAATTTTTGAGAATAATAATTAGGAGAATTCCCAAACAAACTAGAAAATATGTTTTTCCAAAAAGGAAAAGCTTTTAATTGTAAATGATTATTTTTCCACCAATCAAAACGTTCTCCCAATTGACGGTTATACCAATATCGAGAAATCCGCAACCAATGGTTAAGTTCTAATTTTTGTTTTGTGCTTGGATAAAACCGATATTGGTATGTAGTCTTCATAGTTAGTTGTTACCTTTATTTTGCATAGTTTATTACAAACGTCAACGGAATGGAAACCGACTCCGCTGCGCCAAGTGCTACAACGCTGACGTTGCATTCCAACGTCTCTACATATATAAAACTAGAATTATCGCCACTCACCCAAAAATGTAAACGCTGCCCAATAATTAGGATTACGCCATTTTTCCTGCTGCCACATCTTCAACTGTGTTGCCCGCAAAGCCTCATTTGCTGGCTTGTTTTCTTGCAACATTTGCTTGTAAAATTCCTGCATAAATACTGCTGTACCTTCATCATCAACTTGCCATAACGACACCACCAAACGTTCTGCACCTGCATACATTAGTCCTCTTGTCAAACCCACTAATCCCTCACCTTGGATTTCTTTACCTAACCCAGTTTCACAGGCACTTAAAACTATTAAATCGGCGGGATAATCGAGGTTAAATAAGTCTCCTAAGCGCAAATATCCCCGAATATCTTTACCTTGTTTGTCTACCAAAGAAAGGACAATACCTGATAACTCTGGGTTGGCATCGTTAACAAAACCGTGGGTAGCAAAATGTAAGATGCGGAATTGATTTAAAGCGCTGCTGGTAGCCCAATTGTAGTTAGCATCAAAATCGAAGACTTCCAGGCGATCGCCAGATGTTACAAGTTTTAAAATTGTCTCAGCTTCTGTACGTGTACCTAAAAGTCGCGTCCAACCTTGGCGGTTGAGACTATCAGCAGAACGTTTGAGGGCAGAGCGTTCTAGTTCTAGTTCACGGGAATTTTGTTGATTTTGTTGTTTATTTCGGGTGCTATTAAATCGCACATCGATAGTACTGTATACTGGATCAGCGAGAATTGCTAAGGCTTTTTTACCTGCTGATGAACGGGTGGCAAATTCTTGACGTTGGATAGCAATGGTTGATGCGGAAGGTAGATTGACTATTTCATGGTTGATAAATAGCGGTTGATAGTTGAAGTTTTTCCCTGATGCTGGAATACCTGGGGTAACAATAATACCTCTATCATCTTTCGGAGTGATTTCTCCCGCATTGGAGAGTTTGTCTTGCTCCTTTTTTCCTTGCTGGGAAGAAGTTTGAGCGGTTAAATCAGCTAACGCAGCAAAGGGAATATATTGCAAAGCACCATCGGCAACTATCACTAACCGTTTTTTCCCTAATTTACCTTTCACGGGAGCGAGGATAAGTTGACTGAGTTCGGTTGCTGCTTGATCAATTCTTCGAGTTTTGATGTCTGCACACGGGGATTCTTTATTTGTTACCGAAGGTGGTTTGGAACTGTTCTGACTGATAAGGCAAAATAGATTAATAGCGCTTTTATTTATCTCTGACTTTTTCGGTAATTCGTAAGTGTCGAGAGAATTGGGAGAAACAACCCATAAAAAACTGCGATCGCTTCCCAAGGAATACTGTAACAGTAGCGTGTCTTTGTCGAGTTGTTGCTGAATTTGCGCTAATTTTAACGGTTGGGGATATTTCAGGTTGGCATATTTGGAACTACTTTGGCGGATTTTTGTTTCTAGTTGCTTTTGTTGGTTGAGAAGTTCATCGATTTCTTTTTGGAACTTGTCAGCGTTGGCTTTATAAATGGGGTCTTTAATTTTATTACTATTAAATATCTCAAACCGTACTTTTTCTTTGCCATCAATTAAAGCTTGTAAGCGGCTTTCTTCTGCTAAAAGTTCAGGATTTGCACCTTTGCGGATTTTGGCATTTGCTTCGGTTAATAGTTCTACAAGTCCTCTAGCGCGGGAAGCTTCGCTTGTTTCAATTGCTTGGGCATTGTATCCTTTTGATGGGTCTTTTTTGTGGAGTTCCATCAATAGGTCGATTTTGAATTTGTAGTAGCTTTGGACTGTTGCGAAGTAGGATGTGCGTAAATCTTGGCTTTTGACGTTACCGCGTATGTTTTCGACAATTTTAATAGCTTCGTCGATGTTAGGAAGTGCGACTTCGAGGTTTCCTAGTTTGCGTTGATTAATGGCGATAAAATAAAGTACGTCTGCTTCTCCTTGAATGTCTTTTAAAATTCGCCTGATTTTTAGTTCTTCGTTGAGTGTATCTATTGCTTGTTGGTGTTGTTTTTGTGAACTATGAGTGATACTGATATTATTTAAGCTTTGAGCTTCTAATCTCAAAATACCCATCGCTTTATACTGTAATAGAGCCTTTCGGTGATAATTTAATGCCTGCTTATAGTCACCTTTAGTTCTATTGATAATTCCAATTAAGTCCATAGCACCAGCTTCTGAATATTTATTTCCAAGCTTTTGTGACAAAGCTAATAAAGTTTCAGCGTTTTTTAAAGCATTAATAAAATCCTTCTGCAACTCGTAACTTCTTGCCAGACCCATAAGTCCGAGTGCCTCAAAACGATCATTATTTTGTTTTCGTGATAAGGACACGACTTGATTGTGATATTTGATAGCTTCGGGATAGTCTTCCTTTGTCATATACAAGTTACCAATCAAAGGAAGAAGTATAAGCTCAAATGGCTTATCTGGGATTTCTCTATATATCTGTAGTGCCTGCTTGTAAGTTTTAACGCTTAAGTCATAATCCCCTAATAGCTCGTAAAAAGATGCCATATTACTAAGAGTACGAGCTTCTAAATTTTTGTTTTTTGTCGAGCGTGCAATCTCTAATGCTTCGTTGCAAATTTCTAAAGCTTTTTGGTAGTCTCCCTGTGAGGCATAGATATCAGCTTGTTCGTTAATAGTTCCTGCATATCTTTCTTTATCCCCACTATTTTTATCAAGTTCGAGTGCCTCCTGGAGAAATTTTAATGCGTTCTCATTATCACCAAGATAATTTTTGTAGATGCTGATAATACGTACAATACCCCTAGATTCCAGGGCTTTATTCACTCCTTTTTGAAAAAGAATTATTGCTTGTTTATGAGATTCAAGCGCTCTTTGATAATCCCCTCGTGATGTATAAATATCACCAATAGTTTGAAGAGTTGTGCCTTCAGCAACTAATAAACCTTGTGCTTGTTGAATTTTTCTGGCTTTATTTAAATAATCTAGAGCCTCATTCTGTTTACCTAATTGATGATGTAGAGAGCCAATCTTTGTTAATGTATCTGCTTGTGCTGGCAATAAATCTTGTCTTGTCTGCTGGATATCTAGAGCTTGCTCATAGTATTTCAAAGCAGTTTTCGGCTGCCCCATTTGGGAATAACTGAAGCCAATCTGATTCAAAACTATGGCTTGTTTTGGCAAATCTTTTAATGTATCGCGGTAAATTTGCAACGCTTGATTTAGCGGTTCAAGAGTTTGCGGCATCTCACCTAATCCAGTGTATACGCTAGCAATAGTTATTAAAACTAGAGCTACACCATTAAATATTTTTTCTGCCCTAAAAATAGACTCCGCTTGCTTCAAAAGGGTGAGTGCTTCTCGTGGTTTACCAGTCCGGGTGTAAGCTATTCCAATCTGAGTCAGTGCAGAGGCTTCAAGTGCAGGAAGTTTTAGGTCACGAGAAATATTGAGAAATTGGTTAAAATACTTTAATGCTTCTGGGTTTTCTGAGAGAATCAAGTAAACTACACCAATCTTGTGGTTTATATCTGCTTCCTCTAGACGCAATCCCAATTCCTGGGCAATTTTCAACGCTTGTTGATATTTTTCAATTCCCTGCTGATATCCTTCTCTAGTCCCTTTTTTCTGTAACTCCTGTCCTTCTTGATATAACTTAACTCCCTCTTGATAGCGCTGTTGCTTATCTGGACTCAGGGGAACTGAGGGATTTGTCGCTGGTTGCTGTGCGATTTTCAACCCATAACTTCCGACACTAGCGACTGTTGACTCCGATAACAAAAGCAGAGAAAAAAATAAAGCTACAGCACGAGAAGTCCACATAGGAAGCCTTTGCCCTACCTGTTCAGGTTTATTTGGATTAATCATACGTGATTATACTGGTTTTTGATATTTACAATTTAATATACTTCTAGGGTTTTCCAGGTTATGCAAAAACCTAACCTTTACTTGTAGCGAGAGAAAATTAGCTATCAAAAAACGCCAAATCCCTGATATATAGGAATAATATAGCGGTTCTCGCTTGGGTTCGGCGTTCGCATTTGTTATTTCGGCGTACGCATTTGTTATTTCGGCGTACGCATTTGTTATTTCGGCGAACTCATTTGTTATTTCATTGTATGTTAAGGCTGTAATTCTTGTAGAGCAATAGTTTCAGCCATATGTGCCTGTAATGAAAGCACCTGTTCCACCGATAACCCCGTGAAGGAGTGCGATCGCTTCAATAGCCATGCCTTCCCGCAGTAAATTCACCGCTACCCGTTCGATGGCTCTTTGTTCCCAACTGGTGACGATTTCCATAACTTCCTCCCGCTCATCCAATCCCATTGTATCGACTGCCGCTTTAAAGGCTTGTTCTTCTGCTGCATCTAGCTTCAAAAATGTAGATATTAATTCCTTAAACAAACGGTCGTGGTCAATCATACTCTCAATCAAGTCGGCAGGGGGAACGCATCAAAGCCCGAATTTGAAATTAAACCGCAGATAAATCTGTGATTCAAAAGATGCTAATTCGGGTTTTGACAATAATTCTATTTTGATGTGGAAAGAGGAATGAGGCTCGCGCTTTTTGCTGCACTATCCCAAACTATCCAATTACAAGAATCATCCACATCAGCCGCATTAGTTGTCACTTTAAAATAAAGCTTTTCCCTGCCTTTGGGTTCAATAGCAAAGTCCGCATTTTGAGCATATACTACTTTGAATCCTCTGTCTTGCAGGCAATACTTTGCCCAATTTTTCAATGACTCCTTATATGGATCGTGGGGAATTGGTGGACTTGTGATTAACGCTTCTTCGATGACTTCAAATATTTGCATAGTTGTTGGTTGTTAGTTGTTATATCAAGTCCGTTTGATTAGTCATAATACCCGGAACCCCACCCCGCTTTTGCTGAAGCAAAATCTCCCCTCCCCGCTTGCGGGGAGGGGTTGGGGGTGGGGTCTTTCTTGACTTGGGTAGTATAACAATTATCCGAACTTGATATTAGTTGTTAGTTCTTGGGTGTTCTATGGTGTTTCCTAACCAACCGAGAACCACCGATTACCTCACCCCGATAAAGCTGTGCTTTATCTCCCCTCTCCTTAGTAAGGAGAGGGGTTGGGGGTGAGGTTTTGAGATGTACTTGACTCTTATCGGGAAACGCTATACTACCCACTACCCATTACCCATTAACATCATCCGGATCGCAACGAATTTCAATCATAAAGCCATCGGGGTCGTAAAAATACACACCTCTACCTGTGGGACGAGTGACTGGACCGTGTGCGATCGCTATTTTATTTTCTCTTATTACTGCCACTGCTAGCTCAAATAATTGCGGCTCGATGTCAAACGCCAAATGATATGCTCTAGTAAAAGTCTGCTCTGGATTTGGATCGGGTGGTGATAATTCCGGTTCCCAAAATAAATCGAGAATTGTCCCATCTGGAGTGACGAAGTTGGCAACTTTACCTTGTGCTACCAACTCAACTAAGGTTTTCGGAACTTCTTCACCTGTAAGTTCATGCAAACCCAAAATTGTGCTGTAAAAGTGGCGGGAAGCTTGCATATCATGCACATTTAAGGCAATATGATGTACGCGGCGCAGATTTCCGGTGACAAGGGTAGGATTAGAAGTGGTGCTAGGAAGCATGGTATGACTCAAGTTCGCATGATTAATTATAATACCCGTTTAACCTCAAAGAGCCTCCGGCACCCCTCTCCTTAACAAGGCTACGGTGTAGAGAGGCTTTGATTCTTGCTCCCCTTCCCTCTCTTCGAGACGCTGCGCGAACGTAGGGAAGGGGTTGGGGGTAGAGAGTGCGAGAAAGTTGCACACGGCGTTAAGTAATTAACCGAACTTGGTATGACTCAACTACTTACCTAAGATAGAAGCAAAGTTCGTTTCTTAAAGTTTATTATTCATCATAAAAAGCTATGATGCAATTTGATTATTCTTTAGACTTTAAGAATATCGACTTTCGCCAACATCCAGAACTGTATCGCGTTGGCAAAGGTGAACAGGGTGTACTTTTGGTAGAACCCTACAAATCAGAAATTCTTCCCCATTGGCGATTTAAGACTCCCGATATTGCTAGAGAGTCGAGTGAAAAAATCTACGAGATGTTTCTTGCTTATCTGGAAGAAGATGATTTCGTTGGTGCGGATATGGCACGGAAATTTATCCAAATGGGCTATACGCGATCGCGTCGCTATGCTAATCACAAAAGTGGCAGAAAATACAAAACAAACCCGCAAAAAGAAGCTTCACCAGAAGCACAACTGGAAGCGAGAAAAGATATTTTACCTTATGAAGTAGACCCGGTGAAAGCCGAGTCAGCAGCGATATTTAAAGAAAAATGGATACAAGCCAAGACAAATGAAAAATATCTTCGGTTGTTAAAAAAACATCAAGAAAAAGTTTGAGCAAAAGTCGATAGATGCGATTTAGTAGAGACGTTCCGGTGGAACGTCTCTCCGGCGGAACGTCTCTCCGGTGGAACGTCTCTCCGGTGGAACGTCTCTACAAAGACGTTCCGGTGGAACGTCTCTACAAGGGTAACGTCTGTACAATATGTGTGATATCATATCCAATAAATCGCCATAATCATGTTTTACAGTTTTCTACTACTGTTGATTTGCCGGATATGAGAATTGAATTAAAAACAATTTTTGCTAGCTGCTAGAATTCCTTCTATCTTGGCTGTTCTGCCCTCTATTCATTTGGTACTCATTTTTTTCTAAAAGTCTCTGAGTAGTGATGAGAACAACAATTAGCAATAAAAGCTGAATCTGCCAAGGAGCTAAAACCAAACTTATAATAAAGCTGATAACTGCAAGTATGCCTGCAAAGTAGGTGATTTCGTCAACACCTTTTTTAAAGATGTAACCAGTTATCAAGCATGTAAAGAGTGGTATCAAAAAAGACAAAGCCATTTCTAACAAACCTCTGCACTAGAAATACGTTACTCTGAGAATATAAAGATTTTCGGTAAGTGTATTTACTTTACATCCAAACATGTTTTCAGTACAATACCTAATCTCAAACTACAACCTCTCAAATAGAAATTCCGGAATTATGATTAATTTAGCTTAACACTCTAGGCTTGTACTGAAAGTGCCATTTGGCATATTACTTGAGAAATATATTTTCGTTCCTTAACACTTGATGCTGAACATTCCTCAATTATTGGCAACTGAACTAGACCTTAAACTTGATCAGGTGGAAAATGCACTCTCACTATTTGCGGAGGGTGCGACAATTCCCTTTATTGCACGTTACCGCAAAGAGCGCACTAACGAGATGAATGAAGTGCAATTGCGTGATGTTGCGGATAGGTATACTTACTTACAGGAACTGGAAGAAAGGAAAGCGGCAATTTTGAAAGCGATCGCCGAACAAGGTAAACTGACTGATGAACTCAAAGCGAAAATTGAATTCTGTTTACAAAAAACTGAGCTTGAGGATTTATACTTACCCTATCGACCAAAGCGACGCACTCGTGCCACCATCGCTAGAGAAAAGGGACTCGAACCTTTAGCACAGTTTATCAAGTCGCTAAATGTTAAGAATGGTGTAGCGGCTTCACTGGAAGAAGAAGCAGCGAAGTATATTTCTGAAAGCATGGGAGTGAAGACAGCAGAGGAAGCACTCAAAGGCGCCGCTGACATTTTAGCGGAAGAAGTGGCAGAAAAAGCTCATTTGCGGGCATATGTGCGGGAATATTTGTTAGAAGAAGGAGTGTTTGTCTCTCGCATCAAAGATAAGCATCCTGAAGGTACAACCAAGTTTGAAATGTACCGCGATTATAAAATTCGCGTGCCAAATATCGCACCGCATAATATGTTAGCCTTGTGTCGCGGTGAAGCTGAAGAAATATTACAGTTTGAAATTTCCTTTGATGAAGATGTGGTACTTTCTTACTTAGAGTCGGAGGAAATTCAATCAAAGCAGCGTGTAATTAGAAATTATTATCAGGATATGCTCAAAGATGCATTCAATCGCCTGATGAAAAATTCTTTGATCAGTGAGGTAATATCTGAAAAGAAACTTTATGCAGATATTGAGTCAATCAAAACATTTGAAACAAATCTGCGAGAGTTATTACTATCTGCGCCGGCGGGAATGAAACCAACTTTGGCGATAGATCCGGGGTTTAGAACTGGATGCAAAGTTGCAGTACTTGATGAAACAGGGCAATTTTTAGAGTATCAAGCAGTGTTTCCCCACCAAGCAGCCGAACAACGCGCTAAAGCTGCACAAACCATCAAAAAGTTGATGGAAAAATATAAGATAGAATTGATTGCGATCGGTAATGGTACAGCTTCGCGAGAGACAGAAGAGTTTGTTTCGGAAGTTTTGCAAACAATGGAACGCAAGCCAATTAAGGTGATGGTAAATGAGTCTGGTGCATCTATATATTCTGCCAGCAAACTAGCAGGTGAAGAGTTCCCCGATTTAGATGTTACTGTACGCGGTGCAATTAGTATTGGGCGTCGTTTGCAAGATCCATTAGCAGAACTTGTAAAAATTGATCCGAAATCTATTGGTGTGGGACAATATCAACATGATGTCGATCAAAAGTTGTTGAAAAAGAAGTTAGATGAAACGATAGAAAGCTGTGTTAACTATGTTGGCGTGGATTTGAACACTGCATCAAAGGAACTTCTAACTTTTGTATCGGGAATTACCTCAAGCGTGGCGAATAATATTGTTAAATATCGTAACGAGAACGGTGCATTTAAAAATCGCCGCCAACTTTTGAAAGTTCCCAAATTGGGACCCAAAGCCTTTGAACAAGCTGCGGGTTTTCTTCGCATTCGCGGTGGTGATAACCCCTTAGATAATACCGCAGTGCATCCAGAAAGTTACTCACTCGTGCAAGCGATCGCATCCGATTTAGGTGTACCCATACAACAGGTAACGGAAATTGCTGAAAAGTTGCAAAAAACTAACTTGAAAAAATACGTTACTGATGCGATCGGTGAACCGACGCTGCGTGACATCAAGAGTGAACTAGAAAAGCCAGGAAGAGATCCCCGTGCTGAATTTAAGTATGCCACTTTTAAAGAGGGAATCAAAGAAATTTCTCATTTAAAAGCAGGGATGGAATTAGAAGGTATCGTTACTAATGTCGCCAACTTCGGCGCATTTGTCGATATCGGTGTGCATCAAGATGGTTTGGTGCATATTTCCCAACTTGCTGATAGATTCGTAGACGATCCAAATAAAGTTGTGAAGGTAGGGCAAGTTGTGAAAGTGCGAGTTATGGAAGTTAACGAGAAATTGAAGCGAATCGGTTTGTCAATGAAGGCTCTTAAGCAGTAGAATCTCAGTCATATCATGTCCGGTAGCTTACCCATAATTCATGAAGAACCCCACCCGCCTGTGGCACCCTCCCCGCAGGCTCTTAGGGTTGGGGAGGGGTTCTTTTATTATGGCTGTTTGACCGGACATGATATCAAGTCCGCGCAGAACGTGTCAAACAATAAATAAAATATGGCAGTTTATAAAGTTAGACTTATCAATTCTGCAATTGCGTTAGATCGGACAATTGAAGTACCAGAAGACCAATATATCCTTGATATAGCTGAAGACATCGGTATCCGCTTACCATCTGGGTGCAAACAAGGCGAATGTTCCGTTTGTGTCGCTAAACTCATCAGTGGTGAAGTCGATCAAACCGAGCAAAAATTTTTACGTCAGCAAGAAATCCAAGCTGGATATACGATTACCTGTGTAGCTTACCCCTTGTCTGATTGCACCTTAGAAACTCATCAAGAACAAGTCTTGTATAAATCATCGCTTTACTTTAATTCAGAAGTAGAGACGTAGCAATGCTACGTCTCTAGATCATATGTAATCTACCGGACATGATATTACTTAATTTTTTCACATACCAGCCAAATGGCATAAGACAAATCTACCTTCTTAGGGAGGTTTAAACCTAAGCGTTTAGTTGAAGATAGTTTCAGAACGTTGAAACTATCTTTGCTTATTAGGTGAAAAAAAATGTTGTTGGGAACCCTTTTTATAACGCTAGCGACAGCTTTAAGCCTGCTAATTGTTGATTTAATTGTGCCGGGTGTTAATATAGCTAACTTTCCGGCTGCTTTAATTGCTGCTTTAGTAATTGGTTTAATCAATGGCTCAGTTAAGCCAATTCTGTCTACCTTATCTTTACCGCTTAATTTCCTAAGCTTTGGAGCATTTTCTCTAATTGTAAACGGTGTGTGTTTTACATTAGCAGCATTTTTGGCTCCTGGGTTTAGCGTTCACGGAATTCTCGGTTTTATTCTTGGTCCAGTTGTTTTATCTTTTGCTAACACTTTCATTAGCAAATACTTTGCCGAGAAAAATCTGGCTTTGAATAGTGCTGATGTTAAAACCCAAGGTGAATTACCTTCAAGCTAAGTGTTTGCTGGAGTAGAGACGTTCCTTGCTATTATGTCTCTACCCCAAATATGAAGGGATAAATAAAACTTCCGAATTAAAATAATTCCTCCGATGGAGTTTATAATTCGGTAAATTTCCGAAAATCTAAGTAAATAAATTTGAAATAGTAGCAGCAATACCATGAAATTAGTTCGTTTTCTCCTTGGTCTTCTTGTGCCTCCCTTAGGCGTTTTCTTAACAGTTGGTGTTGGTCCAACTTTGCTGATTAATGTTTTGCTAACCCTTCTAGGTTGGGTTCCTGGTAGTATTCATGCAGTTTGGGTTATTGCTAAACATGAAGAAGCTTTAGATAGACAGGAACCGATTTAGTAAAGCCTTGACGGTGGATGAATCTTCTCTCTTAACAAGGAAAGAAAATTAGGGTGGACTAATATTAAGTCCACCCTTTTAATTGTTATATAAAGCAGATTTCAGGGAATATATAAAACCCAAAACTTTGTAGAGACGTAGCACTGCTACGTCTCTAGGTGTATTTGATTAGCAAAAAAGCCGACGACTGAAGTCGCGACTACAAAAACAAAGCCCACCTTCGTGGGCTGAATATCTAAAAGCCTACGTAGGTAGGCTTTGTACGCGCAACGCCCTACCCTGGAAGGGTAGGTGCTGATAAAATTACCAAATCTCTATTTGTGAGATTTATCAGAATGTTCTTTTTCTTTAAACGAGTTAACCGCTGTTGACAGCAACTCGCGCAAAATTAGTTTTATCTGACGTTCTTTTTTAGCGATTTCTGAACCAGCTTCACCGAGTTTATCTTCTAACTGCGATCGCTGTTGCGCTACCTGTGTAGCCAATGTTTCCGCTTGGGGACGAGCTTTATCATACCAGGTTTTAGCCTCGTCTAGATAACCTTTAACTTCTTCACCACGTCCACCATAACGTGCAGCTAAATTAGCTCTGACAATGGCTAGCTGCGCTTGCAATTGAGCATAACGTTTCTGTAATAATGCGGCTTCTTCACTGTTTTTGATCGTGTTTACAGCCGAATCAACAACAGTTTTGGTATGAGCATTTTCTTTGCTCGTTTCTTCAACATCTGTTAAAATGCCATCAATTTCTTGCTGAAGTTGTTCTTCTTCATTATCCAGTTTTGCCTGGAGTTGCTTCATTTCTGCTTGAGTTTTAGCAATTACTTCGTGTCTTTTGCTATTAACAGCTTCCAGCGCTCCTTCAATTGAGGCTGTCACTTCTTCTTTGAGTTCGCCACCTTTTTCTTGTAAGTTTTCGATGACGCTAGAAACAGCTTCTCTAACAATTGTGCGAAATTCTGTTGAACCTTCTTTAAACTCAGAGGTAACTTGAGAAACTGCGGCTTTGACAATTTCTCGAATGCGATCGGTTCTAAGTTGTCCGGCTTCTTTGGCTTGTTTTATGTCGATTGTAATTTGTTCTTTGATATTGTTAGGCATGGTTAATTTCTCTGTAGATAATTTGGATCTCTAAAAGTTAAACTTTTTAGACATTATGTTGCATATATATATTGTGGCGCAGTATTTTCCAGCTTGGTACTTCCTTTAGATAGAAAAATAAGAGCAATTTCCGCACCTTGTATGAGGTTACGCTTCGTGAGATAATCAATATACATAATTACAAAAATACCCGACGACTACGCGGTTATATACAGCATATTTCAAGTTTAGGAGGTACATGCATAAAACCCAAAACCCGCTCTGAGACGTTCCGCGTAAAGACGTTCCACCGAAACGTATCTACGTGTATTCAAGAAAAAACGCAATCTGCTGTAAACGCACATCTACATGACAAGAACTATCATGGTGAAAAACGTACTGATAATCATATTACTCATATTATTAAATCTTAATTTAATATCTCCTGCTTTCGCGGACGAAACAGTTAACGGCACACAAATTTTTAGCGTTCATTGCGCTGGTTGCCATATTAATGGTAGTAATATTATCAGGCGGGGTAAGAACTTAAAAATGAAAGCGCTGAAGAAAAATAATATGGATTCAATAGACGCGATCGCATCCATTGTAACTAACGGCAAAAACAATATGTCGGCTTACAAAGACCGCTTAACTAAACAACAAATTCAAGATGTAGCTACATACGTTCTCGAACAAGCAGAAAAAAACTGGCGTTAATCAAATAACCTAAAATTATAAAATCCAAAATGGTATTACCAACATCAAGTCGTCTACAATTCACTTCTGATTTAAACATTTGCCGGATATTAAATGGAATGTGGCAAGTTTCTGGGGGACACGGACGCATTTCCCCACCCACCGCCATCGAAACAATGTTTAAATATATGGATGCCGGCTTTACAACTTGGGATTTAGCAGACCATTATGGTCCAGCGGAAGACTTTATTGGTGAGTTTCACCGTCAATTAATTGCTACTCGTGGCAAAGAAGCTTTATCTAACCTACAAGCTTTCACAAAATGGGTTCCTCGACCTGGAAAAATGACCAAAAAACTCGTTGAGGAAAATATCAATATATCCCTGAGAAGAATGGATGTGGAATCATTAGATTTAATGCAATTTCACTGGTGGGAATATAAAGATAAAAACTATTTAGATGCCCTCAAATATATGACAGAACTTCAAACTGAGGGAAAAATTAAGCATTTAGCTTTGACAAACTTTGATACTGAACATTTACAAATCATTACCGAAGCAGGTATTAAAATAGTTTCTAACCAAGTGCAATTTTCTTTAGTTGACCGTCGTCCGGAAGTGAAGATGATTAAGTTTTGTCAAGAACACGATATCAAACTTTTTACTTACGGCACTATTTGCGGTGGTTTATTATCAGAAAATTATTTGGGTAAACCCGAACCGCGAAACTTTGACTTAACTACGGTTAGCTTAAGAAAATATAAAAAGATGATAGATGCGTGGGGGGGTTGGAGTTTATTTCAAGAGTTACTTTCTACCCTGAAACAAATTGCTGATAAGCATGGTGTGAGTATTTCTAATGTAGCAGTGCGTTACATCTTAGATAAACCAGCATTAGCTGGTGTAATAGTCGGTGCGAGACTTGGTGTTTCTGAACATCTAGAAGATAATGCCAGAGTGTTTAATTTCACACTTGATAGTGAGGATAGCTTAAGACTTAATGCTGTGTCTGGCAATTCACGCGATTTATATCAAATTATCGGCGATTGTGGTGATGAATATAGAAAATAAGAAAATGGTAAGATGTGCGATCGCCTCCTAAAAAACACAGGGGTGGAAGTGGGGGGCAATGGTAATAATGCTCTTTCTAGTCCCTAATCCCCAGTCCCCAGTCCCTAGCCCCTATTCTCAAACTAAGTGAACTCTATCGTCTCAACAAAACCCAAAATATTCTGCTTAAGGTGATATATTTCTTCTTCTAAAGAATGCCTAGTTTCATCTGGAAAAATGCCAGGTTGAATGCTGACTATATACAAAAAATCACCATTAAAAAATGACAAAAGACCTCGGTAAACATCCATCCTGGTAGCGGTTCCGTTATTTTCTTGCTTAGAAATCGTTGAACCTTTGGGCATATTAACTAAGACAAAGTAAGCCCCATCCATTGTGTCTTCTAAATATTCGTTATATTCCACCTTAGCATCTGGTAAGCTAGTAGAAATCGCTTGAGGTACATACTTATCTATTAGAACTGTTTGCAGATATTTTTCCAGCCCCATAGACTCGATTTCTTCCTCCTCTTCGGGAGTTAAAGCATAATAATCGATTCTCAACAAAGTACCATTGTCATCAGAAAAACCAACTACTCCTTCTTGATCTTCAACTCTACCACCTTGTTGCGAGTCAACCGGAATCGCGACACTAAAATTACCCAAAGGTGATTCATACGCTTCAAAGTTAGAGTCTAGTAGTGTGTCGTCTTCGTCTTCGTCTTCATATTCTGCTTCTTCATAAGCAGCGATTACTTCCTGTATAATTTCTTGGGCTTCTTCCTCCTCAAGATCCAAAGCTTGCTGTAACTTTTTCAACAAAGGGGTTTTTGCTTGAGGAATAATTAGCTCTTCTTCATCTATAACCATCAACACACCCGCAGCAAAAGCATCCAGTATCAATTCATCTGAGAGAGAATCAGTGGCAGTATGAAACAGCGTTCCCAGACCTTCTTCCTCACCAATCCCCATCAGTCTATCGACAATTTGTGATATTTGCTCTTCTGAGTATTCCTCGAATACCTCAAATTCCCAAAGGATCATGGCTATAGTTTCTGCATCCACATCTTCGAGAGAAGAATCAGCCGCTGCGGTGACAACAGCGATCGCTGCTACTGCCTCTTCTGGAGTCAGTGCTTGTTCTGATTTCTGTTGGGAGTTAAAAATGTTGTCGTACTTGCCCATGATTGCTTCCTCCTTAAATGGCTAATGAGTGATAAGTGAGTGTCGCTGAAATAATTAGTAGGTATCTGTAATGTTGAAACACAACTAGCAACTATAGTACACAGGTAAGTAACATTCCTACCAAAAAAATTTTGATTAATTGGTAGAATTATTTTAAATTTAAGAAACATTTCAATTGGATTTATTAATCTAACCGGCAAGTCCGCCAAGAGAAAAAAAGATATATGACATAATTGAGTTATATAATTATCTCCTAAAAGCTAATATTTTCATATATTTGACATAGCTTTATATTTGTGATTCTTGGATAAATCAACGATTTGTTGAGAAGATAACCCAATAATAAATGAATATTTTACCCCCAAGTGATAAAACAGGGATAGTGAAACTGCATTAAATCTGAAGTAAATTAAAAATTAGAGTAGTTAGCCAAAATAAAGTTTTACACCGCACTCTTGTCCGAAAAATATACTTAAAAGGAAATACCAATGAATACAGTATCTAAAAATACTTTATCTGTTTCAGCAAAAGAGCGATCGCTCATTCTCTGGTTTGATGAAGTCGGCATTGCTGACATTCCTCTAGTTGGTGGGAAAAATGCCTCACTGGGGGAAATGATTCAACAACTCACACCCAAAGGTGTTAACGTTCCTAACGGGTTCGCTACAACTGCCTATGCATATCGGTACTTCATCGAATCAGCATCTTTAGAAGAAAAGCTGCGAGAAGTGCTTAAAGACTTGGATGTTGAGGATGTAACAAATTTACACGCGTCTGCAAAGAAAGCGCGATCGCTATTGCTGCACACACCATTTCCTCTAGAATTGCGGCAAGCGATTATTGAAGCTTATGAAACTTTATGCGATCGCTACAACGCAGACACAGATGTAGCCGTGCGTTCTAGCGCTACCGCTGAAGATTTACCCGACGCTAGTTTTGCCGGACAGCAAGAAACTTATCTTAACGTTACTGGTATTCGAGGAGTATTATCAGCTTGTCATAAATGTTTTGCTTCCCTATTTACCGATCGCGCTATTTCCTATCGCCACATCAAAGGATTTGACCACTTTAACATTGCCCTTGCCGTAGGCGTGCAAAAAATGGTGCGCTCCGATTTAGCAACCTCTGGGGTAATGTTCTCCATTGACACAGAAACAGGCTTTAAAGACGCAGCAATAATTACAGCTGCTTACGGCTTAGGTGAAAACGTCGTCCAAGGAACAGTTAACCCCGACGAATATCAAGTTTTTAAACCAACTTTAAAAGCAGGTTTCCGCCCAATCGTCGATAAAAGATTGGGTAGTAAAGAATTAAAAATGGTCTACGATGACGGCTCAAAATTTACCAAAAATATACAAGTTTCGCCAGATGAAAAAGCTCAATTTGCCCTTGCAGATGACGAGATTTTACACTTAGCTAATTGGGCATGTTTAATAGAAGACCATTATTCCCAAGTTCACGGCAAATTCACCCCGATGGACATCGAATGGGCAAAAGATGGCATTACCAACGAATTATTTATTGTGCAAGCGCGTCCGGAAACAGTGCAATCTCAGAAAGTCCAGAATGTCTTGCGGAGTTATCGATTAGTGGAGACAGGGAGACAGGGGGACAGGGAGACAGGGAGACAAGGGGGACAAGGGGGACAGGGAGACAAGGAGAATAATTCTTCTTTCCCCACATCCCCCCCTCTCCCCATCCCCCCCTCTCCCACTCCCCTAATCACTGGTCGCGCTGTTGGTGAAGCTATTAGCCAAGGTAAAGTTCACCTGATTTTAGATGTTAATAAAATCCATGAATTTAAAGCCGGGGAAATCTTAGTAACAGAAAGAACCGATCCCGATTGGGAACCGATTATGAAACGCGCTAGTGCGATTATTACAAACTCTGGTGGACGCACTTGTTTTGATGGAGAAACAAAAGTTTTAACAAATAAAGGTTTTATGACTTTGCAGGATATTTATGAGCAAGGTCACGAAGGATTATTAACTCTATCGTTAAATCCACAAACAAGCAAAATAGAGTGGCAACCAATTATTGACTCAATGAAAAGGCAATCAAACATGATTGGTGTCAGCGTGTCTCAAACAGGTAGAGTTACTGATAACTGTTTGCGCCTAACTCCAGATCATAAGATGATTAATATTAGGGATGGTGAATATGTGAAAACCGAAATTCAAGAGATACTCGCACACAAAGAAATGGTGGTAGTAGCAGAACATGTTCCACAGTTGCAAGAAAATCAAAAAGAAAAAATAGAGCTAGCTTATTTATTAGGCGGTATTTTTACAGATGGTTCAATTTACAGAAGCCGCACTCATGGGGAAGTACAGTTTATACAGAAAGACACCTTGGAAAAGCAGCAATTTATAGCTGCGATGAATCAATGCCTGAATGCGGTTTACAATAAATCTTTTGTTCCTTGTCTGAAAAATGCATCTTCTGGTTATATCAGAGGTCACTTAGTAGTAGATCAAGCAACAGCTTACAGGCTATACTCTAAAAAAATCGCCTACGAATTACATGAAAAAGAGCAAAATATTGTTAACATCCTGCTGAACAACTCGGTAGAATTTGCTTACAATTTCCTTGCGGGAGTGATAGACGGAGATGGCTGTTACTTCAACGAGCGCATTAATATATATATCTCCGAAAACCTTTTATTGCAAGCTGTGATAGTAGCTTGTTTGAAGATAGGTATTGTTCCTTCGGTAACAAAGAATAGAGGAATATCTAATGTCCAACTGGTTGAAAAAATTGCAGAAATATTTAACTTTACTAAACGAGTAAAGGGAGAAGTTACCCAAAGAACAATACAAACACGCTTCTTTGCTACTAACCAGCTTTTTGGCGACGATGTTACAGGTCAAATCAAACTTAGAAGAGATAATAATTTACTAATTTCAGATAAACAGCTTCAGGAAACAGGTTTGTTTGAAGAACTACTTGCAGGAAACACACGTATGCAGCGAGTGGTTTTAGTTGATGAAGAAACAGATGGTGATGTTTACAATATTACAGTTGCTGAACATCATAACTATGTTGTCTTCACAAGCAAATATACGCCAGTTATTGTATGTAATTGTCACTCCGCAATTATCGCGAGGGAATTGAATTTACCGGCAATTGTTGGCTGTGGTAATGCAACACAAGTATTGAAAAATGGTCAAGAGGTAACAGTGTCTTGCGCTGAAGGAGAAGAAGGACGAGTTTATCAAGGTTTATTACCTTTTGAAGTCAACGAAATTCAATTAGAAAACTTGCCCCGCACTCGCACCCAAATTTTAATGAATGTGGGCAATCCTCAACAAGCATTTAGTTTATCTACAATTCCTAACGATGGGGTGGGTTTAGCGCGGACAGAGTTTATTATTGCTAATCAAATTCAAATTCATCCGATGGCGTTGATTTATTTTGACAAGTTAGAAGATAAAATTGTTCAAGATAAAATTGAGGAAATTACCGCATTATATGACGATAAACCGCAATATTTTGTAGATAGATTAGCCCAAGGTATCGGCAGAATTGCCGCTGCATTTTATCCCAAACCTGTGATTGTGCGGATGTCAGATTTCAAGAGTAATGAATATGCTAATTTGTTAGGTGGCAGACAATTTGAACCGCACGAAGAAAACCCGATGCTTGGTTGGCGAGGAGCAGCGCGTTACTATGATAAAGGTTATAGAGAAGCTTTTGCTTTAGAATGTCACGCGATTAAGCGAGTACGCGAAGACATGGGTTTAATTAATGTCATCCCAATGATTCCTTTTTGTCGCACCCCCGATGAAGGACGTTTGGTATTGACAGAAATGGCAAAAAATGGTTTAGAACAAAATGTCAACAACTTGCAAGTTTACGTAATGTGCGAGTTGCCCAGTAATGTAATTATGGCTGAAGAATTTGCCGAAGTATTTGACGGATTCTCCATAGGTTCTAATGATTTAACTCAACTGACATTGGGATTAGATCGAGATTCAGCGTTAGTAGCGCGGTTGTTTGATGAGCGCAGTGAAGGAGTAAAGCGAATGATTAAAATGGCGATCGCATCTGCGAAAAAGAAAAATCGCAAAATCGGCATTTGCGGACAAGGACCCAGCGATTACCCAGAATTTGCTCAATTTTTAGTAGAGCAAGGAATTGACTCAATCAGCTTAAATCCAGATTCGGTTTTAAAGACAATGTTGGAAATTGCCAAAGTCGAAAATCCTGAATCTTGAGTTTAAAGTTGAAAATAAACCGCAGATGAACGCAGATGATTTATCTGTATCAATCTGTGGTTTAATAGTCTTCTTATAAAAGTCCTTATTTCCGCGCTCTTTCTCTGCGTGAGGCAAAAAAATGAAACAAACCATCATCCAAGTAGACGCCTTCACCGCCAAACCTTTTGCCGGCAATCCAGCCGCAGTTTGTGTATTATCAGCACCACAAGATGACATATGGATGCAAAATGTCGCTCAAGAGATGAATCTTTCAGAAACGGCTTTTTTGCTGCCACAAGCTGAAGGATACAACCTACGCTGGTTTACGCCATCTGTGGAAGTGGATTTGTGCGGTCATGCTACCTTAGCCAGCGCTCATGTATTATGGTCAGAAGGACATTTATCGCCCGAAGAAACAGCGCAATTTCATACTCGCAGCGGATTGTTAACAGCGCAACTACAAGGTGAATGGATTGAACTAAATTTTCCTAGCAAGCTGACAGAAATAGCAACCGCACCTGAAGAATTAATTAAAGCTTTGGGAGTGAAATTTAAATATGTAGGAAAAAATAACCTTGCCTATTTAGTGGAAGTTGAATCGGAAACCGTAGTTAGAAATCTCAAACCTAATTTTACTCTTTTAGAAACATTGTCTACCGAAGGTGTAATTGTCACCAGTGGCGCCGATACCGGAGAATATGATTTTGTTTCGCGCTTTTTTGCCCCGAAACTCGGTGTCAATGAAGACCCGGTTACAGGTGCGGCTCATTGTTGTCTGGCACCATATTGGAGCGATCGCCTCGGTAAAAATGAATTCATCGCTTATCAAGCTTCAGCGCGAGGTGGAGTGGTGCGAGTTCGTTATGGAGGGGAACGAGTGTATCTAAGCGGACAAGCAGTCACCGTTTTACGCGGCGAACTTTGCTAGAAAAGGACTAGTAGTTCATGTCATAAGTTTTGAGGGGTTTCAACTTAGCAAAATAATTGATTTTTAAGGCTTTGAAAATTTGATTACCCATCAGAATTAATGACATAGACTACTAGATACTTTTGACAATTAACCACTAACAACTAACAACTAACAACTAACAACCAACAACCAACAACTAACAAATACCCAATTCACAATGACTAAAAAATGGTTTTATATAGGGATGGCGAGTGTATTTATCCTCTCACTTGCTTTGCGGTTTTGGGGACTGGGACGATTTAATACTCTCGTATTTGATGAAGTTTACTTCGCCACATTTGGTAATAACTATCTCATCCACAAACCATTTTTTAATGCTCACCCGCCGCTGAGTCAATATATCATTGGTATTGGCATTTGGATTGGCAGTCACATTCCCTTTTGGCAAGAAGAGGTAAATGGACTTGCAGGTTCGCTGTTAACACCTTGGAGTTATCGTTGGATAAATGCTCTCACAGGCTCATTTATTCCCTTAGTTGTTGCTGCAATTGCCTATCAAATAAGTCATCGTCGCAGCTTTGCTTTTTTGGCAGGTTTATTTACAGCTTGTGATGGCATATTTCTGGTTGAATCTCGCTATGCACTAAATAATATCTATATTGTCATCTTTGGTTTGTTAGGACAGTGGTTTTTATTATTGGCATTAGAAAAACAAAAGAAAAAACGCACTTTTTGGTTAGTTTTTTCTGGTATTGCTTTTGGGGCATCAGCAGCTACGAAATGGAATGGTTTATGGTTTTTGTTGGGTGCTTATTTCATTTGGATCACAGCTTGGTTAATTCGTTTGGTGCAAGCGTTTTATTTAGCGAAAAATAAGCAAGTAAATTTAGATGATTTGAAGGTTTCAGATAGTTATCATCACGACAATTTAAAATTAAATGCAGTTCAGACACCGCTGCAAAAATTAACGCAGCTAAATGTTTTTCAGATTCTATTTTTTTTAGGAATTATCCCCGCTTTTATCTATAGCATCATCTGGATTCCCCACCTTCAATTAGATAAAAGGTTCAATTTTATTACAGTACATGAGCAAATATTGAAGTTCCATTTACAGCTAGGTGGGAATACTCCTGATGTGCATCCTTACTGTGCTGCGTGGTACAAATGGCCCTTAATGACTCGTCCAATGGCGTATTATTATCAAACGGCTTTAAGTTTAAATGAACCGCTACCTGTAATGGGACCACCTTTACCCTCTGGAACTGCGAAAGTAATTTATGATGTTCATGCAATGGGTAATCCTTTATTGTGGTGGTTTGGTCTGGCTAGTTTGTTATTTTTAGTCGGGATAATAGTCTGGCAATTTATCACCTTTTGGGAGAAGCCAAAGCGTTTTTCTTCTGCTGCACCTTTTTGTGTTGATACTTGGATTGCTTTATTTTTAGTTTTAAATTATCTGGCAAATTTACTGCCTTGGGTAGAAGTAACACGGTGCGTTTTTATCTATCATTATATGCCATCTGTGGTGTTTACATTTTTAGCGATCGCCTGGTTTGTAGACCAGTGTATCCGCAGTTATAACTCATATTTTCGTGCTGTCGGTGTCACCATTACCTTCATAATTTTAGCTGCCTTTGTTTTCTGGATGCCCATTTATTTGGGTTTACCTCTTTCTCCTGATGGCTATAAATTGCGAATGTGGTTTAACTCTTGGATTTAAAGCCGAGGGAAATCCGGATGCAGTGCTGGTTCACTCTAACGCACCATTTAATTCAATCTTTTTTTGATTCATTACTATTTCTTCTCTGCGAACACTTAAAATTGCAATTAGTTTAGATGTGTCTAAATCTATTAATACTGCATTACTTCGGGAATAGAACACATCACCCGATCCTTTTGAAAGGCATGTAATTCATCGACTTGACAAAATCGGGGATGTTCATGGGGGACATCTCGATACCCATGCCTTTGCTTTTGTTTTTTTTATTGAAACCCCACCAGAAGAGGCTGGAGGATGCCTGGAGTTTGTTCCCCACAGTATGGAAATTAGCGATCTCGATACAGCATTAGCTAAACGGGTTGGGCATAATGTTGGAGATTGCTACTTTATGAAAACGAACAAAACTGTTCATCGAGTTTTGCCTCTTTGGGAAGAAGTCAAGCGAACTAACCTAATTTTTACCTACGCTGATGATGAAACGATCAATAATGGTATTTCCTACTCTAGTCAACCTCTTTACAATTAACTAGGGGAATACTTTCAGTAGACCGAAAATTTATCTCTTCAAGGTGAACTGCAACCAAGCCAAGTTGGAAACTTGGAAGCCGCAAGAAATTTAAACATAGTGGGTTTTTATCTATGAATACAATAGAGACGATTTCAGCTGCAAAGCTCAATTTTCATGTCACGATTCAGGAAACAGCAAAAGGACGAGGAGTGTTTACAAGAAAGGCAGAAGTTCGAGGGCAGAAGGCACTTATGTTAGGAGTATCAATTAAAACTTACTTTGTGGGTTAAAGCCCAGTTGAAACAAATAATTATACTCAAGATGGCTTGCACGGACGGTATAAAACGTCCTTGTTTCAATCCCACTATGAGTAAGGGTGGGTTGCCTTCTGCCTTCTGCCTCCAGCATAAGTGCCTTCTGAATTGCAATGTCAAGACGTTCCGTCGGAACGTCTCTACGACGGTACGTAGGTTTTTATTAAACGGACATGATGTCAATGCATCTGTAATTTTTTTTAACAAAACTACATTGTCAACTCAAACTCATATCGACTATGATTTATTTAAGGTAAAAAATTCTAGTCTCTCTGCAAAGCTTTGTTGTCGGTAAGCACAGCTAGGGAACGAGATGCGAAAAATTACAACATAAAAAAGGAGTACAAAATGAACTTTACTCGTTTTGAACACATTAACCTTGCTTGCAAAGATATTGACGCAACCAAGAAGTTTTATCAAACGATATTTCCTGATTGGTATGTGCGTGTGGAAGGCGTCTTTGAGGGTAATCGGTGGATGCATTTTGGCAATAATCAATTTTATCTTTCCCTCAACGATCATCCTGAGTTAAAGCGTGTGCATACAGCTTATGAAAATATCGGTACCAATCATGTAGGCTTTACGATTCAAGATGGGGAAGCGATGAAAAAACTGCTTGATTCTCAAGGGATTGAATATTACATAATGACTGCACCAGAAACGAAGTACAGAATATATGTTAACGATCCTGATGGGAATGAGATTGAGTTAGTCGAATATAACCAAGAGTATGCATTGAGGTAATTTGATAAGATACAGCAGATTCCTTTGTTATGAGGTACATAATAGCCCCCTCATCGCTTGCGGGGAGGGGGTTGGGGGT
>NZ_KK073768.1:5098398-5169092 GCF_000582685.1 [Scytonema hofmanni] UTEX 2349 | reverse complement strand
ATTGTAAATTTTACAAGAAAGGCAGAAGTTCGAGGGCAGAAGGCACTTATGTTAGGAGTATCAATTAAAACTTACTTTGTGGGTTTAAAGCAGTTTAAACAAATAATTATACTCAAGATGGCTTGCACGGACGGTATAAAACGTCCTTGTTTCAATCCCACTATGAGTAAGGGTGGGTTGCCTTCTGCCTTCTGCCTCCAGCATAAGTGCCTTCTGAATACAAAAAAATTTGCCCAAGGGGAAACTGTTGTGGTGGGTATCGCAATTGAAGAAGTTCCCAAACGAACAATTTATTCCTTTCAGATGGATTTTAATTTGTATGTCAACCTAGATGAACCTGCTATCGTCATTAACCATTCTTGCAATCCAAATACTGGGGTAAGGAACAATCAGTTTGGAGGATATGACTTTGTTGCTTTGCACGATATAGAAGCAGGTGAAGAAATTAGCTGGGACTACGAAACCACTGAATATGAATCAATTGCTGTCCAACGTTGCTTGTGCGGATCTCTATCTTGTCGGGGGAAAACATTAGGATTTAAATTCCGGGAACAAATGTTGCGCGATCGCTACGGAGAGTACATTGCAGATTATCTCAAAAACTAAAGCAGATATGGTTTTGAAGTAAAATTGGCATCTATACTTCCGGAGAAATGACTCCAGAAATTCAACTGCTGGTTGCGATCGCACGGGTTTTGAGGTAGAGACTGGTAGCGGATTTTCGTCTAGCCATTCTTCGTTGCCAAGCCCTACAAAAGCTGGATTTTCGCGCTCCGCGATCGCACTACAAATTTTCATCAGATTCTTTCAGGTTAAAATCAACACCTTCGTAAATATCAGCGATCGCTATTTCCAAATCATAGCTTAGTAAGTTACAAATCCCGCTGTACGGGTGGAATATCCCCGTCGTTGCTAACTCTTGTAAACAAAGCCCGATAAACAGGTTCACCCCGCGACAGCACATATTCTTCCCTTTCTGTGGAGACTAGTAGCGGGTTTTCGGCTAACCATTCTTCAGCATGTTGTCTGACAAAAGCTGGATTTTCGCTAAAGCGATCGCACATTTCCTCAGCCACAAACTTAATATCCGATTGCAAAAATACCGTTCCCCCTAACGCGAGATAATTTGCCAATTCTGCCACTAATTCTGGTTGCACAACTCGTCTTTTAGCGTGACGGTTTTTAAACCACGGATCGGGAAATTGAATTGTGACGCGCTGTAGACTTTTATTAGGGAAAGAAGATAAAAGCGTCTGTGCCGAATTATTTACATTACAAAATAAATAATGCAAATTAGTTAAACCCAACTCATCTCGCAATTTATTCGCGTCAATTACCAACGTTTCGCGAATTTCCAAACCGAGAAAATTCCAGTTAGTTTCTAACTGTGCCATACTCAACAAAAACCGTCCCCGTGCAGAACCAATATCTAAATGAAGCGGTTGGTTTAGCTGGGCATAAACTTTTTCCCATTCTACAGGATTTGCTGGTGTTTTATACTTGTTTGCTAATGGGTTTACATGTTGACGGACTCGACGAACTCGCACAGATGCCAAAATTAACTCTCCTTTAACTATAGACACAAGATAGAACCGATATTTAAGGATAGAGCAACCGCAATTTATTTTGCTATTGGATGGGGGATGGGATACGATTCCAGAAATTATTCTCTAATAACTGATAGACTCAAGAATTCTCGAACTTGATCAGCGAGCGGTTCTAATAAAGTATTTCTGTAGTATTGTTGTGATAACAAAATATCTTTAGCATACCTCGTAACAAGCCAAAGTTCGTAATTTTCAAATACGCTTCCATAGGCAAAGCCTGTTCTTTTTCTCACCTCAACTGCTCGAATCTCTTGAAGTGGCAAATCCTTGATTTTGGTTTGTAATCCGTGAAATTTGATAGTTACCCTGCCGAGAGTTTTGTTAAAACTACAATCTTTAACTACATTACTCTTCCATACGTTTTGCAATGCTAGATAGAATACACCTGCTGTTAGGAGTAACAAGAGAAATCCCCACCATCCACCGCAACTAACAATAACACACGAGAAAACCATAAAAAATAGGCTACTAAAGAGGACACAAATCGTCTCAAACCAAAAATTTCTAGATGACTGGTGAAGCGTTAAAACATTGTTAGTTTGCTCTAAAATTCTCATTCGTTGAATCCCCTTACTGCTGTTGACGTGATTTCTCCTCTATAACCAAATTTCATTCAATTATTTGGGAATTTGATTGTTTATAATTCAATACGCTTGGTGTTAAGGATTTTTGGTACTGATTTTAGACCTGTAGAGACGCGATCGCGCGAAGTCTCTACGCTCGTATTTTCGGCTTAACTGAACGGTATTGGTCTATAATTAGTTGCCTCTGCGAGACATATACCTAACAATTGAGTTATAAGACGGTACGGTCTTCTGGTGTTAGCTTTATTCTTAATGGAGCAGGCATGGGTCGTCACTTAATTACACCACTCAATCTATTTTACGTTTTTTTAGATTGAGCTACTTAACAACCACAAATTACAAATTACCAATACCAATTACCAACCACCAATTACCCAATTTGTATATAAATATTAAGCGGGATCGCTTCTACGCAGCATGATAAAGCAAAGGTTATACTTTTCTCAAAAGAGCTTTTTTAGTTTGTTTTTAAGATTATACTTACATCAATGACTCTAAATTTTCGCTTTGCCGTAGTCAGCGACTTACACCTTGCGCTTCCCCACACAATCTGGAATCATCCCAGCCGTTTTCATTTGGTGGAAGTCGGCATCCCCGCGTTTGAAAGTGTACTAGAACACTTAACACAACTGAATTTAGATTTCCTCTTACTTCCAGGAGATTTAACCCAACACGGTGAACCAGAAAATCATATTTGGTTGCAAAAACGTTTGGCTAAGTTACCTTTTCCAGTCTACGTTGTTCCTGGCAATCATGATGTTCCTGTCCTCATAGCAGATGAACAATCAATTGGTTTTGCCGATTTCCCACTTTATTATCGCAAGTTTGGTTATGACGATCGCCAAGAACTTTACTACACTTGTCAGTTGTTACCTGGAGTCAGGCTCATTGGTCTAAATTCTAACTTATTTAATGACCAAGGTGAGCAGGTAGGGCGTTTAGATATCCAACAACTAAATTGGTTAGAAGAGGTGTTAGCAGCTGCAAATGATGAATTAGTATTGGTAATGGTGCATCACAATGTTGTTGAGCATTTGCCTAACCAATCGCGTCACCCAATGGCAAATCGCTATATGTTGGAAAATGCACCACAATTGTTGCAGATACTAAAGCGCTACAAAGTTAGTTTAGTATTTACAGGACATTTGCACGTTCAGGATGTTGCTTACTCAGAAGGAGTATACGACATTACCACAGGTTCTTTAGTCAGCTATCCACATCCTTATCGGGTGTTAGAGTTTCATCGGGATAATTACGGAAGAGATTGGTTGCAAATTGCTTCGCATCGAGTGGAATCAGTACCAGGTTTCCCGAAATTGCAACAAACCTCACGAAAATGGATGGGCGATCGCTCTGTTCCCTTTTTACTCAAACTGCTAACTTTGCCTCCATTAAACTTACCATCAGCCCAGGCAGAAGAACTAGCCCCGAATTTGCGGGACTTTTGGGCAAATATTGCCGCCGGCGATGCTTTATTTGACTACAACAATTTTCCCCCAGAAGTAAGCCGCTACTTTGAAAAATATGGCGCGATCGCTACTTCTGGCACACCTGCCCTTATAGATAACAACAGCACCCTGCTGCTTTAAGGGACTGGGGACTGGGGACTGGGGACTAGGGACTAGGGAGAGGGGAGAGTGGAGGAGCGGGGGAAGATGACAGAGATGAGGAAGTAAATTCTTCCTAGTCCCCCTTGTCCCCTAGTCCCCCTTGTCCCCAGTCCCTAATCCCTAATCCCTAATCCCTACTCCCCAGTCCCTAGTGCGCGGCAAATTCCAAACACTGAAGTGTAACCGTGGAAAAACGTACTACCAGCAACAGGACCAATTTCGCCACTGCAAAAAAATCCACCTATGGGAATATCGTTGAGATAGCGCCTAAATAGTTGAGAATCAAAATTAGGTTTGCCGTAGAGTCCTTCACCTCGTCCCAAACAAGAAAACATCAACGCTGCAACCGCAGAGGGTTCAGAGGCGCTTTGGTCTTGATACTGTTGTAAAAGTAATTCTAAGTCCTCAGCAGAGGCTTCAGCATCGCGCAGATGGAATTGCAAGCGCTGTCCTGGACGAACGCGATCGCCAATTGCGATCGCTCCTGCTGATGGATCTACACCTAAAATACCGCGAATTAAAAAATCTCCCTGCTGTAAAGCCACTTTAAACTCATCCATTGCCACACCGACAAATAATGAGTTTTGTGCCAGCATTCTATCTGCATCGCTAAGACTGCCGATCAAATCTCTTAACACTACCAGCGGCACTTGTTCATCAAGTTCGATGATGATATTGCGATCGGCTTTTGTTACTTGTAAAGGCTTGCCAATCGGTCGGCATCCTTGCGCCACAATAGTTTCTAAAACAATATTCCCAGTCAAAGCCAAGCCAACCGTTCCTTCACGATACAAGCGATCGTTACAAAATAGCGCAATCCGACCACCACCACCGCTAGCCTGTCCCCCCACCGTCACCGATCCCGGATAACCAAAGTCCAGCCCCTGCAATAAATCATTAATTCCCGAAGAAAACGAACCAGACAGCAAGATAAACTGGGGTGTCTCAGATGAAGGTACACCCACCAAATCAACCCAAGCATTTGGTGGACCATCCAAATCGGGTAATTCTTCCCCAACAATATGAAACGGTTGAATATTCACCCCAGGAAGGTGCGCCAAAGTCAAGCTCAAAGCTGGGGAAGCTTCTAATTCTTGAGTTTGTCCCTCCATAGTCGTACCAATGACACCGCCACCACTACAGCCAATTAACACACGTACTGAAAGTTTCTCAGCCAGCAAAGGCAAAAGCCGAGAATATTCACTCGTAAAAGCAGACGAAATGAAAACCAGCCCTAGATCCGCAGGCGCTGTTAACGACGAGACAGCGCGTTGTACCACATCTGCAACAGCTGCTTCTAAAGAAGGACGGGTTGATAGGGCATTTGCCCACTGCATTTGGTCTGCCATTAGTTTTCGGCTCTTTCTGTATTTAGGCTAGTGAAGTACCTACACTGTATACGAAGTATCAGTGTAGGCTTCCCGTCTCACTCGCGGTTGCCTCGTTAAACTTGTGTTTAATTTGGTCTTACACAGCGTCTCTGGTCTTACGACCTTTATCTCCTCAAGGGAGAACCCAGGCAGCCACCCATCTTCCATAGGTAGTTTAATTTTTGTGTCTACAACATTCCTTGGATTTACTGCAATGGCATACCTGCTAGAAATGTTCCTTCCCCGAACAAGGAATGTTGCACACGTCTAGTCTTACTACTTTAAAGTTAGCCTTTATGTTCCATAGAGTCGGGCGGGTCATCGACCAAACTAATCTTACCGAAAAATCGTGTTGACATCAATATGACAGATACTTCAAGCCCGGTGAAGTTAGTTTCGTCGCTCTTTATTTTCTACACTTTTACCCCCTCATAAAGGTGGAGGTCTCCCCCAAGGGGAGGTCACAATCCTCCTCTAAATTCTTTCCCATGAACCCATGAACCCATGAACCCCTTTAACATGAGTCCCCTATAAGTGAACCCTTTTCCCCCCTCAAGTTGCCCCATGCCCCATGCCCCATTCCCATCCTCTACTAAGTAGATAAGTACGATAAAAGCTAACTACGTCCGAAGCGAACGTAACGAAGTGAAGTGTTCGCGTTGGCAAAGCCTCTCGCAGAGAAGCGTCTCCGACAGGAGAAGCAATCACAAGGGTTTCGAGGGTTTTACATTTCGTTACATAGGTAGGTTTATTTGTGCCTACCTACTTATATGCATTTAATATTGTATAATTCCTCTTTTATAGTAAAAGCTCCGCAAAATCTTAAAAGATAAAAGTAAATCCAGTATGGATTGCGGAGTTTGCTGTAATAGTAGTGGATTATCAGGCTAAAAAACTAACTTTAACAGCTAAGTGGCTAGCGTGGTGAGCAATAATCCAAAAAAAACTGCAATTTTAAACTTTTTCTATACTGGTATTAAGAACACATAACGAGAATAAAGCAATGACCAACATCTCAGAAACAGCTAAATCCGACATCCAAGCGCAAATTAACGAAGAGGTTGAGCAAGCTCGTACTGTCTGTGACATTTCAGGCACTAATTCCGCCGAATGTGCTGCGGCTTGGGATGCAGTAGAAGAACTGCAAGCCGAAGCCTCTCACCAGCGGCAAAATAAGAAGAAAAACTCCTTAGAGCAGTACTGTGATGACAACCCAGAAGCAATTGAGTGTCGAATTGACGACAACTAACAATTAGACATCAGGAGTGGAAAAGATGTACAAGACGTAGCAATGCTACGTCTTCTAAGGGTTCTGGGTAACGCATAATTAATTTCCGCTCCTATCTCCTATGTCTATTGGGAAAGCGAGTTTTTCGCTCTTTGTGGGCAAGCAACTGACCAAACTCTCTCTTACCTGCTAGAAGTTTCTGCTAGATATTAAATATAGGGTCTGCAAGTTGCTTGTTTTTTTGTCAACTGAGAAAATTATGGTTAATGAAGTTTGGTTTCGCCCGTTAGTGTGGATAGACTACCGTCTAGCGGTATTATTCACAGTTATTATTCCTCTAATTCTTCTAATTTGGGCGTTTGTGCAAAAAGCAGAAGCGATACAACGCTTGTTAATCATTTACTGGCGAGTATCGAGTCTGTTAGCAATCTCAGTTTACTTGATGATTGGTGGGTTCGGGGTAAGTTTTATCTCAAGCTTGATGGCTCGTATCTTGATTCCGATTTCGTTATGGTTCTGGATAGATCTCAACGATGAAATTGAATATACTCTAAGTGGTATTTTAAAGCTGATTTTTACTTGTTGGCGCTGGGCTGTAAGTGTTTATTGTGCCTTGGGTGCTTTAGCTACTCTGCCTTTTTTAGGTTGTGCTTTTTCGGCAAATGCCTTCGCTACCCCCTATTGTCGCGTCTGGGCAGAAGCACCGTTATTGTTTAAAGAATATTTTCATCCCAATAGCAAGCCGGGATTTTTGGGCTTTCTTGCCATAGTTGGTTTAATAATTTATGTGGTTTGCTTAGGCTACTTTGTCTTAATTAAGCTAGGCAAGCAGGGGCGATCGGCTACACAACAATGAAGAAGGGGAAAGGGGAAAGGGGAAAGGGGAAGAAAAAATCCTTCCCCATTAGACACAAAGAATGTAGAGACGTAGCAGTGCTACGTCTTGTAGGGGTTCTGGATAATGCGATAATGTATGCCAAATTTTATCGGTAAGCGCCTGGAACAATATACTACCAAACGCCCCCAAGAAGTCTTAGTTGTAACGGCAGAAGTTGCTGGTGAGCAAGACAAAATAGTTATATTTAAAGGGTTTTCTAGTTCTTTGACCCGCTCAACTGCATTCGATCCGGATGTACCTGTATTGCCAGATGAAGCGAAAATTGAGAGTATCGACCGAGTCGCGAGTCCTTACAATCCCCAAATGCCTAACTATATTCAACAAGGACTGTCTTGGGAAGTTATGCAAATTTTCTTGTCAGAGGTGGGAGTTTAAGGGGTTTCGTTGAAGGGAGAATTTCTCTATTCCGCAATCCTACTAAGACAAAGCGATCGCACCGAATCACACTACACAGCAGCGAGAAGAGCGCGCTTGTTATCATTAAAAGAAAAAATACTTGTATCCGATTGACAAAATTATGTTAATTTATTATGAATAATCATAAATAAATTCCAATCAATTCATATTTTTTGTAGTACCCACTATCGGTTAGACTTCTCTTCTTAATCCCATTTGCCCATTACTTAGCCAGACAAACGCGAACCAGAGCGCCTTTGTTCAGGATTTTCTTACCTTAAAAGCCCATTTATCTGCAAAAATCTCTCAATTAAGACCAGAGAGCCACAATTATTCATCACATCTACCACTTTTGCCATCATGAATACAGCGGTGATACCTACAGAACAAGCGCCTCAGAAAGTTAAGTCTTATGGACGGCTTGATCGGCAAATTATTTTGATTCTCGATTTCGGCTCTCAGTATTCTGAGTTGATCGCCCGTCGCATCCGCGAAACACAAGTATACTCGGAAGTTGTTTCTTATCGAACCACAGCAGAACAATTGCGCGAACTAGATCCCAAGGGAATAATCCTTTCCGGGGGACCAAATTCAGTATATGACAACTACGCTCCCCATTGTGACCCAGAAATTTGGAATTTGGGAATTCCCATTTTAGGTGTGTGCTATGGAATGCAATTGATGGTAAACCAGCTTGGTGGCGAAGTATTAAAAGCTGACCGGGGTGAGTATGGCAAATCATCGCTATACATAGATGATCCAACAGATTTACTGACTAATGTCCAAGATGGCACAACCATGTGGATGAGCCACGGTGACTCAGTTACGAAAATGCCGCCTGGATTTGAATTGCTGGCACACACTGAGAATACGCCCTGTGCAGCCATTGCCAACCACACGAAAAAACTTTACGGTGTCCAGTTTCACCCAGAAGTGGTGCATTCTCTAGGGGGTTTAGCATTAATACGTAATTTTGTATACCACATATGTGAGTGTGAACCAACTTGGACAACCGCCGCTTTTGTGGAAGAAGCGATTCGCGAAATTCGCGCCAAAGTAGGCGACAAACGAGTGCTGTTGGCGCTTTCTGGAGGCGTGGATTCTTCGACGCTGGCGTTTTTGATGTATAAAGCGATCGGCGATCGCCTGACTTGCGTGTTTATCGACCAAGGCTTTATGCGGAAGTTAGAGCCTGAGCGATTGCTGAAATTATTTAAAGAGCAGTTTCACATTCCCGTAGAGTATGTAAATGCACGCGATCGCTTCCTCAACGCTCTTAATGGTGTCACCGATCCAGAAGAAAAACGCCGTCGCATCGGACACGAATTTATTCGTGAATTTGAAGAAACATCCAGACGCCTGGGTCATTTTGACTATCTAGCTCAAGGTACACTTTATCCAGATGTCATCGAATCGGCTGGTACCAACGTCGATCCGCAAACAGGCGAACGAGTCGCGGTAAAAATTAAGAGCCATCACAACGTCGGCGGTTTACCGAAAGATTTGCGATTCAAACTCGTAGAACCCCTGCGGAAACTATTTAAAGATGAAGTCCGCAAAGTTGGGCGATCTATTGGCTTACCAGAAGAAATTGTCCAACGCCATCCTTTCCCAGGTCCCGGTTTGGCGATTCGCATTATTGGCGAAGTCACCGCTGAACGGTTAAATATTTTGCGCGACGCTGATTTGATTGTGCGGCAAGAAATTAACCAACGCGGCTTGTATCATGATTATTGGCAAACCTTTGCCGTATTGCTACCAATCAAGAGTGTCGGGGTAATGGGCGAT
The DNA here is from genome assembly GCF_000582685.1 of [Scytonema hofmanni] UTEX 2349. GTDB lineage: Bacteria > Cyanobacteriota > Cyanobacteriia > Cyanobacteriales > Nostocaceae > Hassallia > Hassallia hofmanni. The sequence continues at coordinate 5,159,611 of NZ_KK073768.1, read as the reverse complement.
CAGCGTACTTATGCTTACCCAATTGTCTTGCGGATTGTACAAAGTGAAGATGGTATGACCGCTGATTGGGCGCGTGTGCCTTACGATGTGTTGGAAGCGATTTCTAACCGGATTGTCAATGAAGTCAAAGGTGTGAATCGGGTGGTTTATGACATCACCTCCAAGCCACCTGGAACCATTGAGTGGGAATAATAAAAGCAGAAAAAGTAATAAAGTAGGGTGGCATTGCCCACCTTATTTCTTTTCACTTTGCGAAATTTAATCAAGAAACTTCCTTTGCCCCTTCTAACATAATGCTAGCGATCGCATCATAAGCATCAAACCAAGACTGTTCTACCTCACTCGTCCAGTTTGCTCCCAGATAAAATTCAAAGGTCTTCAATAGTGATGCACCCACCATTGGATAATATTCTTGGATAGTGCCATATTTAAGATGCCTTGCCCCCATTTCCTTCAATGCATTATTTAGCACATCTAGTTGACGGAGGTTTTCAACTACCAATACTAAAGCTTTTATGATATGCTTCCGCTGCTCGCTCATGTCAGTATGTGCAAACAACGGCTGAACTTGAGGGTAATCAGTAAACAGATTTTGATAGAAGCTCGCTGCAAAGTCTGGGGCTAATGGTTTGACTTGAGCAAAACTGTTTTCTAAAGCTTCGACATTTAAAGTCATTCTACTGGTACTGTTTTTAACGGGTTACTAGGAAGAATTATGCGTCTCCCAAAAGCCATACTCTGATTGTCTTTATCTTTCTTAATGTAACTTCGACTTATACCAATTCTTTATGAGGCTGCGCTTAATAACCCGACGAGTAAACTCGCGGCTAAACGAACGAAGCCCACCTGCGTGGGCTAAATTAGGCGCATCTTCACACAGAAATGGTATTAGTACAGAATTTCGCTTTTTTCGTAGCAAATCCTCTTAAAAAAACTCTGCGTCACTTTGCGTTTACCTCCGCGTTCCTCTGCGTTAAAAAACGCGCTCGTTCTTATGCGATCGCTGTACTTCGTTTGGACATATTTGAGTTGAGCCTCAATTTGCGCTCAAAAGCTAATTCGCTCAGATTTGTAAGAGGGTGGTTCAACGTGAATTAAAATTCTGACTGGGCTAAAGCGTTCTTCTAAACGCTTTTCTACTTCCTCGGTGATGTGGTGTGCGGTTTCAACATCTGGGGAATCTACGATTAAATGCATTTCGATGAAGACTTGACGACCAAGAACACCGCGAGAAGCGATATCGTGACAATTAAGAACACCAGGTACAGAAAGAGCGATATCATAAATTGCTTCTGGTGCGATCGCCATTTCATCCACCAGCCAAGGTAAATTGTCTTTTAAAACTGACCAGCCACTCCAAAATACCAACAAAGCGACGGGAAAGGCTAAAACCAAATCTAGCCATTGATAACCCAACCAAACGCCAATTAAACCACCTATTACACTAATTGTTACCCAAACATCGCTCATGGTATGTTGGGCATCGGCAATCAAGATAGGACTACCTACTCGCTTACCCACATGGCGTTCATAAAAAGCTACGAAAATATTCACGCCCAGTACAAGCAGTAATAACCACAGTTCTGATTGTGATATTTTTACTAAGCTCCTCCCTTTAATAATTCCTTCAATTGCCCCTTGGAGAATTTCAAAGCAGGCTATTCCCAGAAAAGCGGAAATTCCCAAAGCACCCAAAGCTTCAAATTTTAGATGTCCGTAGGGATGTTCGCGATCGGGTTTTGGGGAAGAAAACCTAATCGCAATCAATCCTAAAATGTTGTTGGCGCTATCGGTAACGCTATGTAAAGCATCAGCTTGCAAACTGAGAGAACCTGTCAACGTTCCAACTACCGCTTTCAATATCATTACAAACAAGTTTAGTAGCAGGGTGATAATTAACACCCTTCGCACCGTGGCACGATTATCGTATGTCATAGACTTTTTTAGAATTATCTTCTATGACCTCTAATGTAAAACTTAAAACACGAATTTAATGTATCAATCTCTTACGCAGTAAAGATTGTATATCTCTATAAACTCAACTGATTACGCTTCTTTATTGACATCAATTTTAACTAAAATTAGCTACAAGCCTGATAACTGTTACTATTTACTTTTTCTAGGCAAGTGTTTCTTTTTGTCATTAACACCAAGAATATTTCATGAAAAATCATTCTTTAGTGGTATTGTTGACATTTATTGATACTCCCCGCGATAAATCGACGGGGATTCTTGAATCTAAGACATAACTTGCTCATGCAGGTTTGCACCAACAAGAGTAATATTTACGGGGGGTTAAAAAGAACGGAGCCGTTTTTCATCCCCGCATCTATTGCACAGAATGCGGTACTACGTACCTGTTCTTCCGGGGCGCATCATTCTTCCCCGCTTTTCCTTGTAAGTTCACACCATAAGCGTCAAAATTAACTTGGTATGCAAGGTTTTCTCTAAACCATAGAAACCAAAATTAGACACAAGAAGTAGAAATGCAACGTCTAATCAAGGGTTTTGGGTAACGCATAATAAAAAAGCGGTCGATGTCTATTAAAAAAAAGCCGATCGCACTGGAAAATATTATTTGTAGCAAAATGTTGTCATAAATAGCTCATGTCCCCAAACAATCTAACATTGAACCTGATTGAAGGTTCTGTCTCTTTTAGTTTTTCACCTCTTGCAGCACGGGAATTAAAAGCAGCGATCGATCAATTGATGGAAAGCCTCAAAGCTGTTTCTACTAAAAGCGCTTCTAATGCAGGTAAAGTTACTCCCCAGCGTCCGATGGAATATCGTTACACGGGAGAGGTATTTTTAGAGATTTTTTGTAATCCCAATATCTGGGCTACACCCTTCGCGGCTAAAGTCCTGCTTACCATTCGTGATGCGAGTATCCGTCTGACGACAGAAGCGGAACTCACCCGCCTCATTGAAGATGTGAATCAGTATTTAGAGCAAGTGGGTTAGTAGGAGGGTGGGGGGGGTCTCCCCGCTTTCCCAACGTGGCGTTTAAAAGGTAGTATTTAGCAGAACAACCAACAAACAACTAACAACGCTCTAAAAAAATAAGTGATGAAAAATCACCGGAGCAGTTTCATATTATAAACCGCCCCGGTAATTTAATTAACAAATTATATTCTAGGTGTTGTACTGGATGTGCTGCAATTGCCGTGCCTTCACACTCTTGCAAGGTTATCCCCCCCTTTTGACCAGGAAGAGGCTTTTTCAAAGAGAAAATGCCTTGTCAACATCCGAATCGTAGTGCAGCCTGTACTAACCTTTAAGCGCTTCTCCAAGACACTTGGCAAGTGTGTTTCAACAGACGCTTAAGAAGTTTCCATCAACGAAACCTCTTGGGGCTATAGAGGCGATCGCGCTACTTGACACTTTTGTATAAATTAGACTAAGCGAGTTTCTGTAATGATGGAATTGAGCGGCATGGATCGCTTTAGACCGATTATCAGCAGAGAATATCCTTGACTATTAACCCTTAAATGTTCTGTTGTCAGATCCGCACATCCATTCAGACACTTTCATTTCAAAAACTGAGGATTACAACAAAAACCCATTAATCGTTTTCCCATTTTTCACGACCAATCAAATCGCCGATGCGATCGCGCAGTAAAAAATCACATTTTTCTAATTCGCATTCCACGCAAACCCACTCTCTCGCAGGGATGTATTGGCAGAGTGTGTATATTGGCTGTTGTCGGCTGACCATCCCTTTTTGCACCAGTCGGCGTGCTTCGTCTTGGATGATATCCAGAGAGTAGTAATTAATAGAAGGCACCGTATTGATACTCATGGTTTTAACTCACAAAGTTACACTTAATTGGTATTCCTAAGTTTTCCTAGGAACGAAGACCACAAGGATTAATCTTGTGGCTGGGCTTTTGTATTTTGGTATACGGAACTATTTACATTTTGACGCTATACATCCTCAAATTATCTAAAGAAATGTTAAGAAAGTCAAGTATTCGTGACTTTTACTTTGAATGCGTCTCAAAAAATAGTACCCCGGTAATTATAGTAACGTCTTTATCAAAAGTGCAAATTCTTTTGAAAAGGTTTAAAAGCTTTGTAGAAGAATGCTTTCATCTCTGATTTGGTAAAAGTTATTAGTTCCTTGGCAAGTTATTTAAATATCAAATGATGTACTTAAAGTAGTGCCTGAGACTGATAAAATCCTTTTTCGGTGAAACAGACCTGAAATATTTAGCAGAAGCGAGGGTATAAACTGTTGCAAAGTATAACGGCTAAAGTACACCACGAAAGCCTTTGAATAACTATTTGTTAATAATTTATTCAGTAAATATACATATGTGAATTGACCTTCAGGAATGTAGAAAAAAACATTGGTTTTGGTAAAAAACTGTAACAATGTTGGATGATTTGCTTTTAGGTTAACACTGGTTTGGGTGTGGCGATCGCTATTTTGAGTTATGTATAGCATTTGGTATAGCTTCCTTAATTGCTTGGGTGGCTTGAAGTGAAAAAATCTAATGGCAAAAGCTGATTTCTGACAATTAGATTGTGTAAATGAATACTGTAGGATATATAAATATTGCATTGATAAGTTTTATCGATAAAAGAGGTACTGAATCATTAATTATTTTGATTTTGTTACGAAACCTTAACAAAGTCAAAAGGGTGTTTTTTTGCTATTCTCCCTTGCCCGACCAATAGCGAATGATGTTTAATTTAACGACCTACCTACCATATCTAGGCAACTAGGCATAGTCATATTTAAGCAAATGTAAAGCGATCGCATCTGTAAAGTGTTTAGCTGATTTCCTGGAAGTAATTGTTGTTCAAATCACATTGTCAATTCAGTTACAGAGATACCCGGTGAAGTTTCCCGCCATAATTTAAAACCCCTCAGGCTAATTGAGTATTGATTACCCAATTAAACTGAGGGGATATTAGAGAAGTGCATACTTTCGCCAATTTATCAATAGACATCGACCGAATTTAATCATACGTTATCTGATCCCAAGAGACGTAGCACTGCTACGTCTCTACATTCATTTTCAACATAATGGCGGGTCAATCGGGAAAATCATCATCTTCATCGGTGCTGTCGTCTGATGCCTGACTTTCAGATGGACGGTTATTCTCTAATTGGTTTAATAAGGACAGCACCTTATTACCGCGTTCAATTGAGCGATCTTCCACAAAAACCACCTCTGGGGTGCGACGCAGACGCACCCTGGCACCAAGTTCGCTGCGAACGTAACCTGTTGCTGATTTTAATCCTGCCATTGTTTCTACTTTGGCTTCGTCACTACCATAAATGCTGACGTAAATTTTGGCGTGTTGCAAATCGCCAGAAACATCAACATCGGTAACACTTACCATTCCTGTGCCTACACGGTCATCCTTAATGCCACTGAGCAGCATTTGGCTAACTTCCCGTTTAATTAATTCAGCAACGCGGGAAACACGGCGAGTTGTAGCCATAGATATTATGCCTCCTCACAGAGGTTCAACTAAACAAATAGAATACTAAAGAAAGTTGCGATCGCCATCTTGACCCTACAAGCAACGTATGCTCATGGTCTAAATTGTACTGAAGCCCAGCATTGCCCGTAGGGTAAGAGTCACGAAAACGAGACTACCGAAAATTAAGCCGAAAACAGCGATCGCAGTCACTGGGTTTTTAAACAACGACACTAATGGTTCAAACGTGTTCAGCAATACGCCTAAGAGGGTAGTAAGAAAGTAGCGGAAGTAACGTAAGATGTTTTCCCAAAATCCATCAAACATTTTAATTTATACTGCCTTGTTATAAACTATAGGTTTGTTTTGATGTGCCCCATCAATTTAATTGTAATATATAAGGTTGGTAAATTACTCAATCAATAGAAAATATAGTTCGTCAGTTATCTTAGCTATATTTAGTCTTAGTCGCGACTATTTTAATTAAATGTTAAGTCAATCTAAATCAACTTTACCGCGTCCCTTTTTGAAATGGGCGGGCGGCAAAAGTAAGTTGATTAAACAATATCTTACTCATTTACCATCCGAAAATACTTATAAAAATTACTATGAGCCATTCTTAGGTGGTGGTGCAATTTTTTTTCATATCCAACCTTCAAAAGCTATTTTGACTGACATTAATACAGAATTAATTACTACTTATCGCTGTGTTCGGGATAATATTCAAAAATTAATTTCTCTGCTAAAAGAGCATGAAAGCAAACATAGTAGAGATTATTATTATAGTGTACGAGCTAATCCAGGAAAAACTGATTTAGAAAAAGCCGCTCGTCTAATTTATCTGAATAAAACCTGCTTTAACGGTCTTTATCGGGTAAACTCACAGGGTAAATTCAATGTACCTTTAGGCAAATACAAAAATCCTAATATTTGTCCGGAAGATTTACTAATTGCCGCTTCCAAAGCACTTTATCAAGCTGAAATAAAATCTGCTAATTTTACAGAAATACTCAATCATGCAACTTCTAGTGATGATTTCGTTTATTTTGATCCACCATATTATCCCATAAGTGAAACTAGTTATTTTACATCTTATACTAATTATTCTTTTAAAGAGAATCAGCAAATTCAACTAAGAGATATATTTGTGACATTATCTGAACGTGGTGTAAAGGTTATGCTATCTAATTCAGATTGCGAATTTATTCGCAACCTTTATAGTGGTTTTAATATCCACACTATATCAGCAGCAAGGGCAATTAATTCTAATGCTAAAAAAAGAGGGAAAATTAACGAGATTTTAGTAACTTCATATTAAAGGTTATTGTTAGACCAGACAAGAAATGAACTTAAGGTATGAACTGCTAGCAAATTTTGATTGTCACCAACTTGCTTGATTAACCAAGAAATAGCTTGTGGTTTCATTCCTCCTCCGTCAATTAATACTACTGCTTGTGCAGGATAGCATTTTTGAATATTTAAGTTGAGATAAGGCAGTTTTTCATCGACAGAACCGCTAGTTTGCTGCCATTTACACTCAATAATCAAGCCAGAAGAAATTGAGGTAGCACCAATAATAAAAAAGTCGTCATCTTGATCCTGATAATTTTTCAAAGTTTATAAATTTAGCATTCCACGGAAGCAGCAGAAAATTATCAGTTACTTAATATGAATTTTTAATTGGAGATGGGAAAGACTAGTACCGCTTCTTTGGAAGTCACGCATTCAAAAGTAATATGGAGTAACCTTTTTAGCGATTGAGAATGGTTGGTTTATTTACGCCAGCCTGTACTATAGCGCTTCTCGTTTGAATCAAATACAGATTTATCTGCGTTCATCTGCGTTCATCTGCGTTTCCTTAATTCTTTGATGTATTGCACCCAACTGAGAAGCGCTATAGGTTTGTAAATAGAAAGTAAAAATAAGTTGGTAATTTTGTACTAAATAAATACAGTAGCTATGGATTTAAAAGGGTTTTAAGCTTTGATATGATTTCACAATTTACAAATCTAATAAATCGCCCAATACTTAAATTCCCCCCCTTTGTAGGGAGGGAAGATAAGGAAGATTAATTGAAGTGAAGGTTAGATAAAACATCTAGAATAAATGCTTACAGAATTAGGATAAAGCTTAGAAAATGCTGATATTATTTAATATCACCCTACTATATTAAAGCTTTAACCAGCCTGGGCTTCAGAATTATTATTACGAATAGCCCATGCAAGTTCTAGAAGTTGAGTCCAACGCTTTTGCAGTTGTTTGGGAGTGCATTTAATTGCTTTGGCGATCGCCTGATCGCTATGTTTTGCACTTTTCAACTGCAAGATTTGCTGTTGCTGCGGTGAAAGTTGATTCAAAAAGGTTTCCCACTGCTGCGAAGATAGTCCCAGCTTGTGATCCAAACCGGCACCCAACCATTGATGTACTAATTGCCAATGGTGTTGCTTGGAAAACTTTTCTACATGATATTTAAAACGCTGTTGCAAATAATCGCGCTGACGACTGGTTAAACCGAGAATAGAGTCAATTTCTGGTGCTGACAGGTCTTGGAGTTTTAAGGTGAGATAATCAACGCAGTCAGATTGACCTTGAGATTCTAGATATTTCATCAACTCAGCGATAACGCGATCGCGCTCAGATTCTTCAGCTGGATCGAAACTAGCTTGAGCAAGCATTTGCGATCGCACTTGCTGCACTGCCGAGTTACGCTGATAAGATTCTCCTTCTTCACCTTTAGCAGATTCCACCGCCATTTCAATATCAACCGTAGTTTCCTGCGGCTGACGACGGGCAAAACCTTGAGCACGCAGTATAATCAATTGCTGATTGGCACCACCTGGTAAATTAATCCGGCGTTTGGCATACTGCTCTGTAAACGCCATGTATTCTGCTAATTCCAACTGAGTGCGGGGAGTGTAATTCTCCGGTAATTCGTTTTCCCGCCGAAAAGCTTTGATCGCTTCGATGTAAAATGCTTGTAAGAAATCTTCAATCAGATTGTAACGAGCTTCAAATTTTAACTCGCCGCCCGCTGTTGCAATGTGACGGTAAACAATTGCACCAAGATGGCTATGTAATTCTACACGCCCTTGTTTAGAACCCAATTGATAGTAACGCAGGCATTTTTGCTGGCGATGCCTTGCTAATGTTAGCTGCCAAGACTTTATTTCTCCAGAATTTTGGATGCGATGGCTCTTATCGCAAATACGTTCCACTTCTTTGGCGATGCGTGTGACTACAGATTCTACACTCGCAGGCGTAGCTTTCACAGCCGCTTGCATTTCCTTACATAGCAGCTTTATCAAAGCATCGGCGTTGCTTGCTGATAAATCTTCGCTCGTAACGTGGTTGTCTAAAGATGGTTCAGATATGGGTAGATTGGCGAGGTTAACTTTCATGACTTTTCCTAGGAGGGGTATAGCACCGTAACTTCAAGCAGACACAGCATCCAAGGCAAGCCTCAGATATTTATAACAAGCCCTGCTCACATATATGTATGAGTATAAAGAATATGCAAAAATTACGGCGATGTCGGTGTGTCGGTTTTTTCATCAGCAACCGGATAGCGACTGGCACAAGGGTATGTGCCATTGCTAAAAATCGCTTATAACCGTTACTGTGCCGACTTTTGCCGTCATCCCAATCATAGCCGCTCCCAGCGTTATCGGTATGACAATTTGCAAACTGGAGCATCTTTTTTCTCATTTTCCGAAATTACCGAGGCAGTAACTGAAGTAAACTTATTACACCCAAGCTACTGCTTCCTCCCAGCCTAAACCCCGCCTAGTAATCGCTGGTTCCTCTCCCGTCAAATCCAAAATAGTAGACACTTCATATGTGGGTTCCTCGCCAGTATCCACAATCACATCTACCAAATTGTCCAAACGGTCAAATAAATCTACTCGCGACAGAATATCCTCTATATCTACCTCAATTTCCTCATCTTCTTTATCTACGGGCAAATGTGCAGAAGTCGAAATAATCGGATTTTCTAAAGCCGCTAACAATGCCAAACACACTGGATGATTTGGTACGCGAATCCCCGTAGTTTTCCGCTTGGGACTTTGCACTAGTCGCGGTACTAACTTGGTGGCAGGTAACAAAAATGTGTAAGGTCCAGGAATCAAGCGCTTCATAATTCGATAAGCTGTGTCACTCACCGAAGCATAAGTTGCCACATTTGAAAGGGAAGGACACAAAAACGTCAGGGGTTTATCATTTGCTAGCTGTTTAATTTGCCGCACCCGTTCCACCGCCGATTTAGCATTCAAGTCACAACCGATCGCGTAAACTGTATCGGTAGGGTAAAGCATTACTGCTCCACTAGCAAGTGCCTCCTTTATTTCTTGTATTCGTCGGCTTTGGGGATTATCAGGATGGACAGAGAAAATTGTTGCCATAGGGGAGTGGGTAGACAAGGGGGACAAGGGGATAACTGTTGTAGAGACGCGATTAATCGCGTCTCTACTAATAATTAAATTATCAGGGAAAAAATATGAGTAAATTCGCTTACATTCAATGTCCGACGGGTATTTCGGGTGATATGTGCCTGGGAGCTTTGGTAAGTCTAGGTGTTCCGGAAGAATATTTAATTGAAAAACTGAATAAGTTGGGAATTGAGCATGAGTATAAGTTAAGAGCAGAATTTGTTCATCGTAACGGTCAGCAGGCAACAAAAGTTCATGTAGATTTAACTCACCACCATCATCATGACGATGAACACCATCACCATCATGGACGCCATCTGCCAGAAATTGAGCAAATGATTCTCAATGCAGAGTTGCCAACACGAGCAGAAGCTTGGAGTTTGGCGGTATTCCGGCAGTTAGCAGTGGCAGAAGGAGCGGTGCATGGTATTGCACCGGAAAAAGTTCATTTTCATGAAGTGGGTGCGGTGGATGCGATCGCGGATATTGTCGGTACTTGTCTGGGTTTGGATTGGTTGGGCATTGATAGCAACGAAAAAGGAATGCCCTTACTATACTGCTCGGCGTTACCCACTGGTGGGGGAACTGTTCGCGCTGCACACGGTTTGATGGCTGTACCAGTGCCGGCTGTGTTGAAATTATGGGAAATGCGGAGTTGTCCAGTTTATAGTAACGGCATTGACAAGGAATTGGTGACACCGACGGGAGCAGCGCTCGCTACTACTTTAGCGGCTGATTTTGGTGCTCCACCACCAATGACAATTAAACAAGTCGGTTTGGGAGCAGGTTCAATTAATTTACCGATTCCGAATATTTTACAAATTTGGTTGGGTGAAAGTACAATTTCTCCCTTAATAGAAACGATATCAATATTAGAAACTCAAATTGATGACTTAAATCCCCAAGCGATCGGTTATGTTTTTGAAGCGTTATTTGCTGCTGGTGCTGTGGATGTATTTACTTGTGCGATCGGCATGAAAAAATCCCGTCCTGGGATTCTATTAACTGTCATTTGCCATCCAGAAAATTTACTTAAGTGTGAAGCCATTTTATTTCGTGAAACCACCACTTTAGGAATTCGTCGCTCTACTCAAGAACGCGCCATTTTACAACGGGAAATTCAACAAGTGGAAACTCAATATGGTGTCGTGCGCGTGAAAGTTGCATGGATGGGGAAAGAAGTTAGGGCAAACGTGCAGCCAGAATATGAAGATTGTGCAGAATTAGCGCGAAAAAACAATATTCCTTGGCGTGAAATTCAGCAGATGGTATTACACAATTGGCATACAAAAAACGGTGTTACTGAATATTGAGAGACGTTCCACCGGAACGTCTCTACAAATTATGAATAAAAAACGTTCGTAGTAGCAATTTTTAAATTGCTGCTACGAACGTTTATAAAGCTGTTCAGAAACAGACCTTTATTTAATCAGGTTCTTTAATTAACTGTTCTGTTAATAGCATCCCCTGCATCTTGAGTTGTACGCTCAAGATTTTTCTTTGCATCATCAGCCGCACGTTGAGCATTTTTTGTCAAGTCTTCGGCAGCATCCTGAGTGTTGTCTTTGATATTTTCCACTCCTCGCTGAACTCCCTTCGCAAAATCCTCAGCTGTATTGCCAATTTTATCTTTTGCACCCTCAGCGCTTTGCTGAAGGTTCTTGCCAGGAGTGCCTTCACCGAAAGAACTTGTTTTGTTAATGAGGTTTTGTTCAGCATTTTGCTTGAGAGCTTCAGCTTTAGGTTTCACTTCTTTTCCTCTGGGATCTGTATCCCCGAAGTTATTCATTCCACCTTCGTAGGGATTAAGAACTTTATCACCTTTGGGAACGGCTATCTCAGAATTAGCTCCTGCTTTTGGTTCTCCTGCATTTACCGAACCACAAGCTTGTGTAACAATCAGTAAGACCCCCATACACAAAACCGTCAATATTTTAATTGGGCGAATATTTTTTAGCCAAGCAATTACTTTGCTCATGTTGTTACTCCTTGTGTTTGTGTGAATAAGTTAAACTTTAACTAGGATAACCCAGTACTTTGAAGTTTGAAATTTCTATACAATCTCAAATTTCAGATAAAAAAGAGTTTTATCTACGTGGTGGTAAGTTGATGAATATTTAATCAACTTTGTTAAGTTTAGAATAAAAAAGGTAACTTTTTCCTCTAGCGAAGGTCACATTTTCACTACTACATTCACTTCATTGTTCTCTAACTTAAGAGAGATATAAGCTACTATAATTAATTTGGGATTCGCTTGTGCCAATTTACTTTTCTTTTCTCTTATATGAATATTTAGTTATCAATTCATGCTTGCTTATGCAAAACTTGAGATTGAAGTTAATTAATTTATGGGAAACTTTCGATGCGGCTTCACATTTGTCTTACACAAAATCTGTAGTTGTTTGCCGTTTTGACAACTGAAATATCAACACTAATTTTTAATTGAGGACAAAGTTTAATAATGATGAGGATATGAAAACTTGTTAAGAGAAATTCACATTTTTATAAAACTTGGGTATATATGGGAAATTTACCATAATATTTTAGGTGTTCAGCCATAGGAAATTTTATCAGTTAAATTACCAAAATGATGAAGCAATTTTTACGCTGGCTAATTTTGGGGGGAACGCTATTTTTTTTAGCCAGAGCTTTTAAGGATCACTGGCTTGAGGTGACAGCCATCCGCATTGATGGAGTTGGATGGGCAATTATAGCGATCGCTACAGGCGTAACAATGCTTGCACACACTTGGGCAGGCTGGGTATGGACTTGGGTTCTGCAAGAGTTAAATCAACCTGTAGAATCTGTCCATTTTATTCAAGTTTACCTCAAAACAAACATCGCCAAGTATTTGCCAGGTAATATTTGGCATCACTACGGGCGAATTGTTGCCGCCAAAAATGCCAATGTTTTACCAAGCGCAGCCACCTTGAGCGTATTGCTAGAACCGTTACTGATGGCAGCAGCTGCTTTAATTATCATTATTTCATTTGGCGGCACATTTGCAGCAGGCAATGTCAACTTATTGGCGCAAATAGCACAACTGCTGGCTTTGCTGGGAGTGCTTTGTGTGGTTCATCCCCGATTTTTGAACCCGACTATTAGATTTTTGCAACGCTTGAAGGCGAGAATGTCTAATACTATTGCCAAGTCAAATCCGAGTGTGAGTATTAGACGCTATCCCGTGCGACCTTTGTTAGGAGAACTCGGTTTTTTGGGACTGCGAAGCCTTGGGTTTATATTAACTATGTTCGCTTTAGGTCCGTTGAATTTCAGTCAAATTCCTTTATTAATGGGTGCTTTTAGTTTCGCTTGGTTAGTGGGGTTTGTCGTTCCTGGTGCTCCGGGGGGTTTGGGTGTATTTGAAGCCACAGCGATCGCCTTATTACAAAATCGCTTTCCACCTGCTATAGTCATCAGTGCGATCGCTCTCTATCGCCTAATTAGCATTGTCGCTGAAACCGCTGGTGCAGCATTAGCTTGGCTCGACGAACGCCAAACTCAGTCATAAGTGCTGAATTTATAATATCAAACCAATTTTAACTAACATTGATAAAATGCTAGTTCTTAAAAAGTTAGGACAACTCCAGGAAGTTGACACTCAAGCATTGCGTAATATTTTGCAGGTTAACTTGCTGCCATAGATGTGGTAGTGCGATCGCTCTATATAATCGTGTCATCGCGCTTTGCGATAAGCTAAACTCAAATCAATAAAGTCTTATTTGAAAAATGGTATCTACTGAGTGGGAGCATCCCACCTTTTTGAATCAATACCCTGGAAGGGTATCGCTATACAAACGAAGCCTGCCTTCGCAGGCTAAACTTCTATAGCCTGCGAAGGCAGGCTTTGTTTTTATAGCCCCAGGAATCTCGCGCCTGTGGGCGTTTGAAAAACTGGGATGCTCCCTACTGAGTTAATAGAACAATTACGCAAACTCAATCGTGCAGGTAAACTTCAGGTGATTAAACTTTTAGCTACTGAACTATCAAATGAAGAAAATAACCTGATACAATCTGATGCATCCTACCCAGTTTGGTCTCCCTACGATGCTGTCGAAGCTGCCAATATTATGTTAGAAGCTTTAAATGCTGAAACTTCTCCTTAAATGATTAATAATCCAGCAAGATATTCTTTTATTTCAACCGATAGTACATTATGAACCGCCTAAAATCATCGTGTCGGGAGAAAGTGCGATCTGCGCTTCGCTCTTTACTCGCTTCGCGATCGCATTAAATTATCGTGTCGGGAGAAAGTGCGATCGCGTCAAAGTTATTGGGTTATGTAGAGTGCGATCGCAACTAATAATCCTAATCCATTCCGCAATATCTTTTTATCCTTTTAATTATAGTCAAGGTAATATGTAATTAAAAAAGGTGATAAATACATGAATATTGAGCAAGCAGTCTTAGAAAAATTGCGCCAGCTACCTGTAGATAAGCAGCAAGAGTTATTGAATTTTGCCGAATTTTTGTATCAAAAAAATACTCCTAAAACTCCCTTGCGTAGCGTTAGAGGGTTATGTGGTGATTTAAAAATAGATATTACAGAAGAAGACATTGCCCAAGCGCGGCAAGAAATGTGGGGTAATTTTCCCAGGGATATCATTTGATGACATCAGTAGTTGCAGATACACACACTTTAATTTGGTATATTTTTGACTTAGAGAGACTATCAGAAACTGCCTTAACAGCTTTGGAGGAAGCAGTTAATAATGGTAATCCTATTTATGTATCAGCTATCTCAGTAGTTGAAATTGCTTATTTGGTTGAAAAGGGACGCTTCACTGAAGAGGTATTAACACGAATTATAAATGCTTTAGATAACCCTAATGTAGGTATCGTATTAGCACCTTTGGATCGTAATGTTTCGGGAGCAATTCGACAAATCGACCGAGTAACTGTTCCTGATATGCCTGATAGAATTATTGCAGCTACTGCTTTTTCTTTAGGTCTTCCCCTAGTTACCCGCGATTTGCGGATTCAGGCATTAACAACGATTCAAACTATTTGGTGATATTGATAGAAAAGCGATCGCCTGAAATTATCGAGTTATCGAAAGTGCGATCGCATTAAATAATCGTGTTATCGAGAGTGCGATCGCATGAAGTAATCGGGTTATGAAAAAGTGCGATCGCATGAAATAATCGGGTAATCGAAAGTGCGATCGCCCAAATAGACTTTTATCAAAGATTGCCCCAGGTCTCCTTCTTAGCTTATATGTTGTTATAGTGTTAACAGGAGCAGGTTCAAGTAAACTCTATGAAGCCAATTCGTTTTACCAAACACTCTTTATCGCAATGCATAGAGCGTGGTACAAATGAGCTAGAAGTTACTGAAGCAATTCTTAATGGCAATCAAAAGCCAGCCAAGCAAGGCAGACTTGAATATCGTTACGACTTTCAGTTCAATGGAGAATGGCAAGGACGCTCCTATGCTATTAAACGAGTTTCGCCAATCATTGCCGAAAACGAGACAGAGATTGTAGTGATTACTGTGTATACATTTTATTTTTGAAGAAAGTGACCCTATGAAAATTAGTTATGATCAAGAAACTGACTCACTTTATATTCGCCTAGTCGATGGATATCATGAATGTCGTACTTTGCGCTTAAATGATGAAATAGCATTAAATATTGGTGCAGGTGAAGTTTTAGTTGGTGTAGAAATTCTTGATGCAAAACAGGTTATTGGATCGGGTCAGTTGCCACAAATTGTTCTAGAGAATATCCCATTTCAGGTTATATCAACGGCACATTGAAGCCATAAAAAGTCTAGTTCTGAAACATTAATCGCTCTGCTAAAGAACGCGATCGCATGAAATTACAGGGTTATGGGAAACAGTGATAGCCTAAAATAATCTTGTAATAAAAGGCGATCGCATGAAATTAGCGTGTCGGGAGAAAGTGCGATCGCTCTATATAATCGTGTCGGGAGAAAGTGCGATCGCTATAATCGTGTAATTGAGAGTGCGATCGCCTAAAAAAATCGTGTCATGGAAGGCGATCGCATGAAATTATCGAGTTATCGAAAGTGCGATCGCCTGAAAATTAATATGCCTAAACTAGTTTAAAAACTCAAGCCCTATGAAAACATTTACTGCGATTATTGTTCGTGGAAACTTGAGACTTGTTCCAGGCACAAGTTCAACCCAATCGTCATAAGTGAGATCGTAAGAGTTTTCTGAACCATTTTGGGATATCCATTCCACTTTGACTTGATCGCGATTAATTACATAATTTTCAGGAGCGGTGTTGCTATCCCAACCAGATGTTGCAGTATGTCTAGCCCCATCAAAGTCAGTTTCCTGAGTAGTTATTTCAGACCAAATTTCAAAACCAGCCATTTTCAAGTTTCTCCTTGAATTATTAAGTTATTGATTGTGCTTGCAATCGCAAAGAGCCAACGTACTAGTTTCTGATCCGAATATAAGGCTGATAAGTATTTGGCATGGAAGTACATCTTGGCTTTCCAAAAACCTTCAAACACTCCGCACGATTGTAAGTCTCTTTTCCTACAGCTATTGATAATCCGGCGATACGCATATTAACTTCATTGCCGCTAAAAGAAGCACGTATCGATGACAAAAGTTTCTGCACTGTTAATTCTCGTTGTAAAGTCTGCGCTACTGCTGGAGATTTCTTTGACGCTTCCCTAGATAGCTGCGCCAGCGACTCTCTAGCAAAGTTAGAGAAATAAGTAGCAGTTGCTCCTCCTCCCGATACCGTCGCATCTAAAGCTATAACACCAGCTATTTTCAGTTCTTCTTCATGACTTATCTCCTTTGAGTAAAAAACTGTCCAACCATTTTCTAAATTACCTCTTCTTTCCCATTTATTAGTTTTGTGATAAGCAGAAGCACTATTTGGTGAAGCTACTACCCCTGCGATACCGATGATAGAAACAACTCCAACAGTCGCAAAAACATTCAAGAATTTCATATGTTTAATGTACGGTAAAAATTATTGTGAATTACGAAACTATTACTTAGGTGAGTTACTGTAGATAGTTTCTGATTCTGGTATATAAAAAACATAACCAAACCCTTCACCCCAAGTCACCTAATGAGCATTAGCAACATCATTAGCAATTTCCGCAACTAATCTTGATGAAGCTACCAGTCCTTATATTCACGGAATTGTAAAGACTATGTGTTTTTTTTTAATAAGTATAAACACTGGTTTAAAATATCTATTAGTAAAATTTATTCAGACCATAAGTGTTATGACATTACACTCATCACGACGAAGCGATGATTTAGCGGAGAAGTTTGCCGAAGCAAACGAGTGTTGGAACCTCGATAAATTATACCAAGTTATTGCGGTTGCCAAACAGCAAGAAAGACGCAGGCAGTGCAAACAACTGACTCCGACAGAAAAAGCTTGTCTGCGCTGATTGGGGAGAAGGGATTGATGTCTCTATTTTCTACGATCGCACGGATGAGTTAACTAAGTACAGCTTTGCACAAGTTCGTAGCGAATTGACAAGAGAAATTTGTTGAGTGTAGGGTAAGCATAATAAACATCTCTCAACCATTCAGTATTATGATTGGTCGGCAAAAAACTTATAGGGTGCAATTAACGGAAGAAGAAAAAAAGCTGTTGCAACAACAAGCACTTGCGCGTAAAACAGGACAAAGCAAAGCTAGACGAGCAAAAATCATCATAAAAGTTCAGGAAAATCCAGATTGGACGGATGCTGAAATTGCTGGAGATATAGGGTGTTCATCTGGTCTGGTACGTAAGTGGCGCAAACGCTGGTGTCAAACTCGTAGCTTGGAAGAAGCCCCACGTTCTGGTCGTCCTTGTTTGTTTCAAGCGATTGTAAAAGCACAAGTCACAGCGATCGCTTGCAGCAAACCAACAGATTTTGATATACCGTTGGCGAGGTGGAGTTGTAGCGATATTGCGGCACATCTAGTCACACTGGGTATTGTAGTTTCCATCGCAACATCAACAGTTTGGCGATGGCTAAAATCTGAAAGGATAAAGCCTTGGCGCTTTCATGCTTGGATGCACCGGATTGATGATAATTTCGTTGAAAAAGCAACACCCGTACTCAGATTATATGCCCAAGCTAAATTTTTACTTTCTGCTGGATTGTGGGTAGTGTGCGTAGATGAGAAAACTTCAATCCAAGCACGACTCATGCTTACATCCGAATTCTCCAGCAGGTGTAGATCGACCAGTTCGCTTTGCAGCCCGATATGTCAGAGAAGGAGCAACACATCTTTTTGCAGCTTTAAGTGTTGCCGAGGGGTTGATTTATGGTTGTTTTAGTCCAACAAAAACATTTATCGATTTTCAGACATTTCTACTATCGGTATTAATCCCAGAAGCTAAACGCCCTTGGTGTACGCCATATTTACTTAATCCTTGACAATGGCTCTACTCATGCACCAAAACAATTACAGGCTTGGTTGAATCAGAAACAAAAAGAGGAAGGTTGGAAGTTTACAGTTGAAGTTGTCTGGCTGCCAAAATATGCATCTTGGTTAGATCAAATCGAAATTAGCTTTGTGCATTTTACAGCGAAAACTATTGACTCCGAATGATTTTCCTGACTTGAATACGTTACAGCAACGTATCACCGATTTTATTGTTCGCCACAATGACTCTGCACAACCCATAAAATGGTCATATACAGTGGCACAGATGATGGAGAAATTCGCGCTCGTATTAATGCTCTTCTGTACTAAGCTACAACAGTGGGTTGAACAAGATAAATGTCGCTTAGTTGCACTGGTAGGGATAAATGGAGTTGGCAAAACAGCTTTATCAGTTAAGTTAACGCAACTAGCGCAAGAGGGTTTCGAGTTTGTAATTTGGCGCAGTTTGTGTGATGCTCCTGTAAGCTTTCATTGCTCTGAGCCTAAAAATTGCAAGCGATCGCCAATTTAGCATGTCGCAACAAGGTATCTTCGTCAAGATTATGAACTATATATTGAGGAGTTACCTCAAGTAGTTTATCAATTCGTGCTTTAGAAACTGCAACTACCGATTCATCAAGACTACCCTTATCAAGTGAACTAGAGAAATCTTGAGCGATCGCATAAGTCCTTTCCAAAGATGATGAATTGATATTGCGGGAAACTATAAATAAATCGCAACCTGCATTAAACGCTTTTACGACAGTTCCAGTTTTCATGAACAGATCTGAGACAGCTTTCATATCTAAGTCATCAGATACAATCACTCCCTCAAATTTAAGTTCTTTTCTAAGGATGTCATTTAAAATAGATTTTGATAGGGTTGCCGGCACATCTGCATCTATCTGAGGGAATAGAATGTGTGCGGTCATAATCATCGGTATGTGTTGAGAGATCAGCGCTTGAAAAGGAATTAATTCACGCGATCGCAAATCTTCTACTGTCAAATTTAGCGTTGGTAGCTCAATATGCGAATCTTGACTAGTGTCTCCATGTCCGGGGAAATGCTTTGCACATCCCAAAATCCCTGACTCCTTCAACCCCAAATAATAATTGCAGGCATTTTGTGCAGCAGTTTGTGCATTAGTGCCAAAAGCACGAGATCCAATGATGGGATTCTGAGGATTAGAAAAAATATCCGCTACAGGAGACCAAGATACATTGATTCCCAATGACTTTAATTCTAATGCTGTTGCCTTCGCTACTTCAATAGCCAGTGTTCCTAACAAGAAAGCATGAGGAAATCGAGTGATGGGCATTGGTGTGCGAATCACAGAACCTCCCTCATGGTCAAGGGTAAGAAACATCAAGTCACGTTCAGCGTATTGTCTTACCTGGTCAATCAGTTCCTTGAAAGCTTCCAGCCAAATTTGATAATGAGTACCTTGACGAAAATTCTTCGCAAAAAATATCACCCCAATCGGTTTCAATTCACTGAGAGCGCGTTTATCATCATCGCTTAATGTGGTACCCGAAATACCCAGAATTAGGTGATGTCCAAAGCGCTCAAGTTGCGATAGTGGCATAATGGCTTACCTATGGCAGAAATGGGGACTGGGGACTGGGGACTGGGGACAAGGAGACAAGGAGACAAGGAGACAAGGAGGACAAGGGAGAATTTGCTCCTCCAATTACCCAATGCCCAATGCCCATTGCCCATTGCCCAATTCCCATTTACCCACAATTGCTGTTCAATAATCTGAAACTCTCGTGAGTTTTCTACTTGTTTTGAGATTTGCGGTAGAAACAGATGAATTTTTCAAAGTCATCTTCGGTTCGTTACTTTGCAAAATCACGGCTTTATAAGGTACTACTCCAGCAGTTTCGCTGTTGATACACCTTGCTGCTTCCCTTGACAAATCGAGGCTTCTTGGTGGAATATAAGGACCGCGATCGTTTACGCGCACAATCACAGAGTTGCCATTCTTTAAATTAGTCACCTGTAAAAAGGTGTTAAAAGGCAGTGACTTATGAGCAACTGTTAATTCATCTTGATTGTACTTCTCCCCATTCGCGGTTGTTCGACCATGAAAATAACCACCATACCAAGAAGCTAAACCAAACATTTTTTTCTTGGAAGGAATTAAACCATACATTTTTTGCTGTCCTTCCACCAGTGAAAAAGCAGGTGCTTGCAAAGCTGAACGAAGATTGTTAATCCACTCAATCGCTAGTAGTTCACCACTGCGGTGAATTTGGCGAGAAACTTCTTTTTCGATTCCAAATAAAAAGCGATTTCCTGCCATTAACGCGGGTATACCGTCAACTAATGCTGGTCGGAATTGATTAGCATCTAACCTAGGCAAATTGACGACTTGCGTTAAACGTTGTTGCATTGATTTGGCTTCGATTTCGTCGGGTAAACTCGCAATTTTACGGTTATTTACCCACACTTCATAGTTGTCTTGGTCGCGACGAACAACTACTACTGGTGTTGTTGCAAAGCCTTGTTCCATCGTCGAAAAGTTGAAGAAATTTTGCAGCGATCGCAAAATCTTATTTGGCAACAAATCTCGGTTATTCAGGCTTGATTCTATCAACCGAGGAATCGGCAAAACACTTGCTGTTTTTACTGGAATCTGTTCAGATGCAATATCTGACACAGAACTACAAAACTTATTTTTACTTTCCTTGACTCCGTTGAAAGAAACATTCGATAACTTAGCTTTCGTTGGTGTTGATTCTTTAGAACCCCAATCTATCTTCAAAAACCTTGTAGGCAATATCGTCGTACTCCAAACATTTAATCGCTGTTTAGGTGTCTCCAAAAATTCCCGCTTGTTACTTAATAATTTATCCAGATTGGATGAAACCTTTGTCGGAGAAACCTTTGGCATAAAACTTGGTGGCAAGTTTTCGCTCAACGACAAAAATGAACCAATCCAAGATGCAAAGCAAAAAAATCCAAAAAATAGCATGGTCAAATCAAGTTTTAGGTACCCGCATACATAAGAAGTGCAACCCTAGTCTTGGCAAAGATAATTTTTACCCCAAAAAGTCAAACTACATATCCTTTGCCAATTCAAATAAATTTCTCCTTAGTTAGAGGCACGCTAATGAGCGATCCCCAGCAGAAGTCATATTATCCTGTTGTTGGCAAATAAGTAAATAAAGCTTTGAGATGATGTTGTCGATCATTTACTACTTTTTCATTTAAATTTGTTATGAATAATTCTAAGAAAAACCTTAAAATAAAGATGCAATGCATTATTTGCAATAGTAAAAATACTTATCTTTGTTGTAAAATTGACATATATGCTACACAAGCTTCATCGTCTATTTAAGTAATCTATACGGTTAAACAGCTAGCATTTTTACCAATGCCGTAAAGTTATCAATCTCGCAAATGCTCATCCTTGCTGAATAAATCAGTTATTCAGAGATAATAATGATGAATGAATGTGTAGTATTTTTTCAAATAAAAGTTGTCATTAGTACAAAACCAAATTTGAAGTCCCTTAGCAGCTTTTCCAGCTTAGGTATAGCAAATATACTTTCAGAGTAAATTATTTAATAATCAGTGGTTCCAAGAAGGTAGGAAGCATAATGGGCAAGGTTTTCATGTTTCTATGATGTGGCAAAAGTCCCAAAAAGTTCAGGGATGAATAATTTGAATAATTTATAACTCAAACAAATAAATTTTAATGAAGAACTAAATAAAAAATTTAAAACCTGCCAATCCAAGCAGAGTAATGATTTTCACCCGTCACGAGGTGGATAGGTGAAAATAATGGGGATTGGGAACAATAAAAGCATTCATCCCAGGCAAAGACGCACCGATGGGCTTTCTGCTTTAACTTGCTGTAAGCGGGGATTTTGCTGTTTTGTCGAAAGTCCAAGTGAATACGTCGTCAGAAAACGGCACAAATAATTACCGATAATCGTTCTGGAGATTTGAGCGATCGCGATCGTCCATTAGAGCTACAGTTGAGCCGTAAAAGATTGAAAATTTTTGACAAAGTACAGACGATCGCGATCAGGGATGATAAATGTAACGGATTGCAACGTATAATGAAAAACGAGAAAACGGTTAAGAAATATTGAAGAAAAGTAAGGTTAAATGCGAGTAGCGATCGCTGGTGCGGGTTTAGCAGGACTTTCCTGCGGGAAATATCTCACGGACGCAGGACACACACCAATTGTTTTGGAAAGCCAAAACGTATTGGGTGGCTTGGTGGCAGCGTGGAAAGACTCAGACGGCGACTGGTACGAAACCGGATTGCACGCTTTCTTTGGAGCATACCCGAATATGCTTCAGTTATTCAAAGAGTTAGGAATTGAAGACCGGCTGCAATGGAAACAGCACACGCTAATTTTCAATCAGCCAGAAAAGCCAGGAACCCTCTCACGTTTTGATGTTCCGGATATTCCGGCACCTTTCAACGTGATCATGGCGATTCTTCGCAATAATGACATGCTGACTTGGGAGCAGAAGATTAAGTTCGCCATTGGGCTACTCCCAGCCGTGGTTCGCGGTCAAAAGTATGTTGAAGATATGGATAAGTACACTCTTATCGAGTGGCTGAGAAGGCAAGGTGTAGACGAACGGGTGAATAGTGATATTTTTATCGCTGCATCCAAAGCGTTGACCTTTATCAATCCGGATGAAGTTTCCGCCACAATTTTATTAACAGCACTGAATCGCTTTCTCCAAGAACGATATGGCTCTAAGATTGCCTTCTTGGATGGTTCTCCTACCGAGCGATTGTGTCAACCGATAGTAGATCATATTACCTCTGGTGGCGGCGAAGTGCGGTTAAATGCGCCCCTGAAAGAGATAATGCTAAACGATGACGGGAGCGTCAAAGCGTTCTTAATTCGAGGCTTGAATGGCGCAGCAGATGAAATTATTACCGCTGACTTATATGTTTCGGCAATGTCAGTGGATGTAATGAAAGTGATGTTACCCAAACCTTGGCAGGAAATAGAGTTTTTCCAAAAGCTTGAAGGATTGTCAGGTGTGCCAGTAATTAACTTGCATCTGTGGTTCGATCGCAAACTGACAGATATAGACCACTTGTTATTTTCGCGATCGCCTCTCCTCAGCGTTTATGCTGATATGAGCAACACCTGCCGCGAATACGCCAATCCCAATCGCTCAATGCTGGAATTAGTTTTAGCACCCGCGAAAGATTGGATCGACAAATCCGATGAGGAAATTGTCAGCGCTTCCCTTGTCGAACTGGAAAAACTCTTTCCTGACGACTTAGGGGGAGATAATCCAGCAAAACTGCTGAAATATCATGTCGTTAAGACACCGCGATCGGTTTATACAGCGATACCTGGTCGCCAACAATACCGCCCCACCCAAGTTACCCCGATAAGTAACTTCTATCTCGCAGGCAGTTACACAATGCAACGTTACTTAGGAAGTATGGAAGGTGCCGTGCTTTCTGGTAAGCTTACAGCGCAGGCGATTTCGGAAGTACACCCGGAGGTAAATTCCTCAAGCCTGCAAACGCCAACCCGACCGCCTGCAACGAATGCTGCAACTGCCTGATTCCAAAGCGCGCATGAAAACGCTGGTCTCTGTGGATGAGTCCTATAAACTTTGTCGCCAACTTATAGCAAAGTACTCCACGACTTTTTACCTTGGCACTTTGTTAGTGAGTAAGGAAAAGCGTCCCGCTATTTGGGCAATTTACGCTTGGTGTCGCCGAACAGACGAACTGGTGGATGGTCCAGGTGCTGCTATGACTACGCCGGAAACCTTAGATTTATGGGAACAGCAGCTAGAATCTATTTTTAGCGGCTGCGCTCTTGAAAATTTCGATGTGGCTTTGGTAGATACCATCCAGCGCTTCTCAATGGACATTCAACCCTTTCGGGATATGATTGCCGGTCAGCGTATGGACTTATACCGTAGCCGCTATGAAACATTTAAAGAGTTATACCTTTACTGTTACCGTGTAGCAGGCACCGTCGGTTTGATGTCAACGGCAGTGATGGGAGTTGATGCGAACGCCAACACAGCGCCGTGGAATCGCCAAAAACCGACATACATTCCCACCGAAGAAGCGATCACTTTAGGAATTGCCCACCAACTCACCAACATCCTCCGGGATGTTGGGGAAGACGCAAGGCGAGGACGAATCTACATTCCCCAAGAAGACTTGGCGCGATTCAACTACACTGAACAAGATTTGTTGAAAGGTGTTGTAGATGAGCGCTGGCGCTCTCTCATGGGTTTTCAAATTGCCAGGGCACGCCAATATTATATTAAAGCAGAAAAGGGAATATGTTACTTATCACCCGATGCCCGTTTGCCCGTGTGGGCATCTTTGATGCATTACAGCCGCATTTTAAATGTAATTGAACGTAACAATTATGATGTGTTCAGTCAACGCGCCTACGTCCCTCAGTGGAAAAAGTTAAGCAGTTTGCCAGTAGCTTGGCTGCGATCGCAAGTCCTCTAACTTTAGAAGGGTAGTTGATAGTAGTTAGTCGATAGTGGATAGTAGTTAGTAGTTAATAGTATTTTTTGACCCCCAACCCCCAACTCCCATCTACCATCAACTATCCACCATCAACTATCCAACAAATAACAAATTCCCCCTTGACTCACCCTTGAAAATCTGATAAGATCAATAATCGTGAGCCTGGAGAGGTGGCTGAGTGGTCGAAAGCGGCAGATTGCTAATCTGTTGTACGGCAGGCAACTCCGTACCGAGGGTTCGAATCCCTCCCTCTCCGTTTTTCCAGTCTGAATTGAGCTTCGTAGTACGCACTTCAGTGCCTAAGATAAGCGCTTAAGCGCTTACTACAAATCTCTACCAAAGCTGTAGAAATTATCCACCTAGAGACAGACACTTTTACCTCTAAAGGATGATGATATTATTTATCATCGGGAGTTCTGTCAGATAAAACTAAACTGATAATCCAGTTAGAATAATGCTTTCAGGCTCCCATAAATCAGAGGAGTGAAAGTAATTTATGAAAAAAATCAATTCCGCCTTAGCCCTAAGTTTAGCTACTTTATTATCTGGCTTCCTCGCGGCAGCTTGTACGAAAACCACTACAACTACTACTAGCACTACTACCACAACTACTTCCCCAGCTAGTTCAACTACCACAGCGAGTAATGGCAAAGGACTGAAAATTGGTTCCCTGTTACCATCAACTGGGGACTTAGCTTCCATCGGTCAGCAAATGGTGGGTTCTGTTCCCTTACTTGTGGATACAGTTAACGCTTGTGGTGGGGTGAATGGCGAAAAAGTCACCCTCGTGTCAGTAGACGACCAAACCGATCCTAGAGCCGGTGCTGCGGGGATGACGAAATTGGCAACCGTAGATAGAGTTGGTGGTGTAGTTGGGTCTTTTGCCAGCAGCGTTTCTACAGCCGCAGTTTCCATCGCTACACCCAATAAAGTAATGTTGATTTCTCCAGGTAGTACTAGCCCGGTGTTTACCGAAAAGGCAGGTAAAGGAGATTATAAAGGTTATTGGGCGCGTACTGCTCCCCCCGATACCTACCAAGCATTAGCCTTGGCTCAACTTGCGAATAAAAAAGGCTTCAAAAAAGTTTCTACCGTTGTGATAAATAACGACTACGGTGTAGGCTTTGAAAAAGCATTTGTCCAAGCTTTTGAGAAATTAGGTGGAACAGTAGTTAACAAAAACAGCCCCACCCGTTACGACCCCAAAGCCACCACTTTTGATACCGAAGCTCAAGCAGCTTTTGCCGGTAAACCGGATGCCGTATTGGTCGTAGCTTATGAAGAGACTGCTAGTTTACTACTAAAAACTGCTTATCAGCAAGGTCTGGCTCAGGGAGTACAGATTATGTTGACAGATGGCACCAAGTCAGATACCTTCCCGAATAGAGTCGGTAAAGCTGCCGATGGTAAATATATTGTTAGTGGAGCGATCGGTACCGTACCTGGTTCCAATGGTAAAGGATTAGATGCTTTCACCAAACTTTGGCAATCCAAAAAAGGATCTCCACCAGCACCATATACTGCTCACGCTTGGGACGCAGCCGCTTTGTTAGCATTGGCAGCGCAATCCGCTAAAGATAATACAGGTGTCGGCATAGCCAGCAAAATCCGTGAAGTTGCCAATGGTCCAGGTACAGAAGTTGCTGATGTCTGCGAGGGACTGAAGTTACTCGCTGAAGGTAAGAAAATCAACTATCAGGGAGCTAGTGGCAACGTAGATATTGACGCAAATGGCGATGTGGTCGGTGTTTACGATGTTTGGACAGTTGGTGACGACGGCAAAATCAAGACGATAGATAAAGTTAGCCCTAAATAAAAATTAGGGCATGGGGCATGGGGCATGGGGCATGGGGCATTGGTAATTTCCCCTTTCCCGTTTCCCCCTCCTCCCTCAATAGGGTTCGGATAAGACTCGATCCCCCCAACCCCCCTTAAAAAGGGGGGCTAAGAATAGCTCTATTTCCCCCTTAAAAAGGGGGATAATGGGGGATCTTTAAGGACTATGCACCTTAACCGAACCGTATTGCCTCCTCCCTTGCCCATTGCCCAATTCTCAATTAGATTTAGAAACGACCGAAGTTGTAACCAACTCCAATGGACAATCCGATGTCAGTTTCATCAAAAAATGCGGCATTTACAGCAGCATTTGCCGTAAATTGAGCATTTAGAGGTACATCAATACCACCAGATACTAAAAAGGCGGCTTGAGTGTCATCCCCAGTTTTAATCGCTGCACCAGCTCCAACATAAGGAGCGATCGGTAATGGTTCGCTAAATGGATCTGATGCTTGCTGGAAGGAAAAATCGTAAGTAACGGGAATCAAAAAAGCAGTATTGTCGCCAATCACAGCCGACGGACGCACTGATATGGCATTTGACAATCCTATTTTGCTAATCACCATAAAATTGCCGTCGCCGAGAGCGGAGTCACCACCACTTATACCAATGTTACCAGCAATACCAACATAGCTACTGCCACCACGGGTAGGTCTACCCGGATTAATATCCGCTTGTGCCACCTGAGAATCAAATTTAGGTGAAGATGGTTGAAATTGCTCTTGTGGGTACTGGGCAGCTAGTGCCGCAGATGAAGTTGACGTTGTTCCGGGAACCGGCGTGACTATTGGATTAGCAGTTTCCTCTGTAGTGATGCCTGGGAACTGTGGCGAAGTTGTAGAATCTGATACCAAAACTGGATTGTCTTCTGAGACAGTAGAGAAGTTTTGGCTTTGAGTCTCTACCCCAGCACTCCTTTGGTCAACCGACACTTCAGTTGTGGATAGCTGAGTTGATTGTTGAACCGCTGGTACTGTCTGAGCAACAGCAGATAAGCCGCTACTTAGAACTGCCACAGTTGCACTGGTCAGGCAAAAAACACGTTTACGAAAAAAAATATTACTCACATTCACTCCTCAAATAATATTGCCAGAATACATAATCAGTTTCGTTGTTTGAGTCAACTTTTGGCAATATTCAAAATTTAACACCAAAAAATCAATTCATACATACTTAATTGGGTAGAAAGTATTTAATATCTGACACCAGAAAATCAAGTAATATAACCTGAATTTTACGCTTGACAAAAATTAACTATACTTATTCCTCTGAAAATAGGGAGTAAAGACATTCCATGCTCTGAAAGTTTCTACGGCAGTTGGGAGAGGTGATGCCGGAGCATGAAACTGCAACAGTGCTGAGAAGGCTGTTGTTTTTGCCCGGCACAGCTGGACAAAGAAAAATTGCAGTAGTTTTACATTAATCGACTATGCCAGTCTCTGGACTGTGCTTTACAAATTTTTCATCTTCGCGATCGCCTAACTTCTGCAAGTCAAAACAGATAAATTCCAGAAAATTCCGCCTTTTCTTAACTTTATACCTACTGAACTTAATATTTTTTTCATAAAAAATAAGTGAAGCTACTATTATCTTTTTATATTTTATGTTAAGCTATTATTTATTATCAAATTGAAATCGTTATAAAATTTCCTGTAAGCTTAAATTTTATCTACGACAAAAATTTGGTAAATTACAACCAAAATTATATTGCTCCTCAACTTACTTGGTTTTGAATTAGTTTCTCACATTACACATTGTGTGGTTAAATGTTCTAGTTTTGTTCGTGATAAAGCAGATTCGGGGTAAGCCAGCTAGCTTTGCATGATTGTTAGATATTGCCCCTAATTTACTTTATCCACAATTGATGTAACTGCTACTAAATGGCTTTCATGTATTGCCAATTTAATGTATTTATATCTGATGACAAATGTCTAGACCAAGAAAATCCGGAACATTAAAAGAACAATATTGAAGAAGTGAAACTTCTCCTCACGCTTCACTGTATATTGTTTGTTTTGTGAACAAGTTGAAAGTTATCACGTACTGGGCGCTACCATGAAAAAAGTTAAAATTCTGAACTTGGAATTTGACAACTTGTCAAAGAGAGAGTTTTTAGAAAACTTAGAATCGGGGGTAGTATTTACGCCCAATGTCGATCATCTCATCAAACTCGAAAAAGATCCAGAATTTTTGCAAGCATACAGCATTAGTGATTATAACCTTTGTGACAGTAAAATCCTGATTTATGCTTCAAGATTTCTCGGAACACCAATCAAAGAAAAAATCTCAGGTTCCGACATATTTCCTGCTTTCTACAATTACCATAAGAAAAATGAAGAAATAAAGATTTTTCTTTTAGGAGCAGGTAAAGGAGTAGCTTTTACGGCTCAAAATAAGATAAATCAAAAAATCGGCAGAAATATGGTAATTGCTACATATTCTCCGCCTTTTGGGTTTGAACATGATGAAAAAGAATGTCAAAACATAATTGACATGATTAATAATTCGCGTGCCACAGTTTTGGCGATAGGTGTTGGTGCTCCAAAACAAGAAAAGTGGATATACAAGCACAAACATAATTTGCCATTTATCAAAATATTTATGGCATTAGGGGCAACTATCGATTTTGAAGCCGGCAATGTGAAAAGAGCGCCTAAATGGATGAGTGAAGTAGGGTTAGAATGGTTGTTTAGATTATTAAGTGAACCTAAAAGATTGTGGAAAAGATATTTAGTAGATGATGTTGTTTTCTTTCTACTTCTTTTGAAACAAAAATTCAAGTTGTTTCTGAAAAAAGACCGTAAAGATGACAGAAGAATTTGGAAAACTGCTGATAGGTTGTAATTAACCCTGGCGACTAGAAGTCGCGGCTACACTAACAAAGCCCGCCTACGCGGGCTAAATACTTTGTAAATCTGTTATTTAGGCTAGTTTATGCTTGCATTAGTAATTGGGCTAGGTTCTTTAAATCAGCTTGTCTAGATAACATTTCTGGTGTCTGTTCGAGTCCGACTTTATCTAATATTTGGCTCCAGCGATATACCCAGTCGTGGCGTAATAGTGAGTTAATAATATTGTCTTGACGTATTCTCTTGATGCGTTCGGGCTGTGCATCAAGTTCTGCTATGATATCACCTATATCAGCAGCATTATAGGGAATTTCAATTACCGCATCTTGCCAATTAAAGTATGTAGTATAAGCTTCACAAATTGGAGGAGTTCCAATCATTACTGCTCCACCTGCGGCTCCTTCAAAAAAGCGAGAACCTAATTCTTCTTGATTACCTGTTTGATTAACGCTGTCAAATTTGGCTTTATTAGCGATGAAATAACGACTTCTTTTAATTAGATTAATATATAAAGTTCGATGTTCTTTATAATCCATCATTTGCAAACCCTTGAGAGTGTCATGCAAATATAAAAAATTATCTTTTTCTGCTAGTTCTATTAAAGCTTTGTGTACTATTGGCGAACGACGACCGATACTATAAACATCAATATTTCTTTGAGGTTGATGTGGATAAGGGCAAAATTTTATTGCATCGACAGCATAAGGTAGAGAGTAACAAGGGCGTTGAACTAGATTAGCGATCGCATCAAGACTCTTCGCTTGAGTCGTGAAAATATAATCAAAATCTTTGACAATTTCCAGACAAAGCTTAGTTTTATGTTCTAAAACTTCTTTCGCCCATATTTCATCTATCCATAAAACAGCTTTATGACTCTTTTCTCGCCATTGTTTTATTGAATTTATACAGGTAATATCCCAAAAGTGCTGGCAGATAAAAAATAATAAATCATATTCTTTCTCTATAGTTGATGTTTGGCAACCTGATTTCAAAAGCTTGCCGTTACCTACAGTTAATCCCGCGTAATTTGCTAACTTTTTATTTATTTGCTCAGAGAAACCAGATGCAAATTCAGGTGTCAGCATATCAGCATAGTCAAAAGTGCAAATTGCATCTTCAAATTCATATTCAGCAGAACGAAAAGCTTGAGAATGTAAGTCTCTCATCGAGACAATTAAAAGGCGTGCTTTGGTATTTTTCGACATGTTAAATTCCTATATTTTTATTTTTTACTGTTGCCTAACGACTGGAAGTCGCGGCTACACAAACAAAGTCCGCCTACGCGGACTGAGAGCTATTTGAATTTACGTATGAGTTTCATGAGTCATTTCAGTAATTTGTTCAAAAGTTTCTGTTTGGGAGCATTTATATTTCGCCAGTCATCTAGCAAAATGCCGCCAGTACCTTTACTATTGGGATTCCAACACCAATAAGCAAAGCTCAACTTTTTCTTAGCAATGTAATCGACAAGAAACCGTTGCCAAATTCCTTCTTTTGATTTGTTATCTACAAAATATCCACCAAATTCACCAATTAAAATCGGGGCAATACGCTGAGTGGCAATATAATTAAATCCAGTTTCCCAGCGTTGATATAAGTTTGCTGGGAATATTGGATCTGCAAACCACGACACATTAGAACCACCATATTCGTGGGGTGAATATACTAGCTTTTTGGCTACTTTCAGACGCACTGGATATTTGCGGACACCTTCTAAATTTGCACCCCAAAAGTAATTTGACTGTTTTTGACCAGGCACATTTTTCTCTATTCCTTCAACGAGAATTAGCCAATTTGGGTTTATACTGAGAATCTGATTTCCTGCCCGCTCTGCTGCTAATTGCCAGTCTGTGGCTTGGTTTCCAGTTCCCCAACTAGCACTACCGTGGGGTTCGTTCTTCAAATCGGCTCCGATGATGTTGGTGTATTTTTTGTAACGATTTGCCAGCATCTTCCAAGTGTCAATCCAGTCTTTCTCAGTGAATCCGTCACCGTACCATAATTCGGAAATATGATCATCTTTAAGACAGTGACTATCTAACAGAATCAGCAACCCTTGACGTTGAGCTTCTTGAATTACTAAATCCATCACTTCAAGGGGGGTTTTGCCTTGCAAATCTTTATTTGCACCGATGGAAAAGTTGATACCGCTGATGTTTGGAGAACGCAGAGCTTCTACGGAATAGGGTAAGCGGATGAAGTTGTAGCCCAAACTTTTAATTTGAGCCAGCATGTCTTTATAATCTCTGCTCCAAAGACCGTGAGGTGCATGTGTGTTAATTTCTATACCAAACCAGTTGATGCCGCGCAGCATGACAATTTTGCCTTTGGTGTCAACAATTTGAGAACCGCGAGTAGATAAGGGCAAGATAATATTAGTAACTGCGGCTTCTGTGCTGCTGGGGAATTGTGGCGAAAAAAGGTAGAGATTTGTAGACAGTAAAACTAAGATAAAGCCAATGAAAATTTTTCCTATGAAGCTTCTTTGTAGTATTAATTTGAGTCTTTGCATTGATATATTGTTAATGTATTAAAGATGATTTATGGCATAAATAATATCCGCAGAAAATTTCGAGCGGCGGTTTTCTGACCAGGCGATCGCATCGGCACAAATATCTGGTATTGTGTTTAAAGTTAATAATTGAACTAAACTATTAGCGAATTCCTCTGGCTTTTCGGCAACTATAACTGAAGAGGGATATTCAGATATGCCACGTAATGCTGTAGGTGTTGCTACTAAAGGAGAACCTGAAGCGATCGCATCCAAAGTTTTTATCTGTACCCCACCCCCACTAATAGAGGGAATTGCTAACACTTTTGCCTGTGTCATAAATGTTTGGACACTGGGGACAAAACCGCAATAATTGATATTAGGATACTTTCCGCGCAACCATTCGGCACCTAACCCAGCTATGTGAATTGATAAGTTTGTGGGTAAGTGCGGATAAACTTTTTCTAAAAACCAATTCAGTCCTAATTTATTAGCTTTCCATGTCCAAGAACCGATAATACCTATATCAAAGTTTTTGATTGTAGGTTGATGTGGTGATATTTTTAAATTTGAAGGTAAATGAAAGGATTTAGTTGCTTTATTGAGGTTTAAAAAATAGCTTGCATCGTCTTCGGTAAATGTCCAAACTTGTGTAGCTGTTTTCGCCAAATTATCTTCCATATCTTTGATGAGGTCAGTTTCTCGCTGATATATATGTTGTGATATTTGGCTTTGAGAGTTTTTTAATTGCGCGAGATATATTTCATGTTCAACGTTATGAGCGATGAATATAATTTTGGCTTTGTTGTTAACGAAAGGCACTAACCAGCCCATTTGGGCATGATCTATGATGAAAATGTCAAAATTTTCTTGTTTTAAAAGAGTTTTTAGTTGATTGATGTATTTTTGAGAATAATATTTGGCTGAGGAGTAGGGAAGATTTTTTAATAGTCCTAAACTCATCCAAAGCATGGGATAAAGTCGGGATTTTTGGGTTTCTATGTGTCTTTTGGCAATGGGTATTTCATTGTTTTTTGGGTTGAGAATACTGTTTGGGCGTTGATATCCGATAACTAAGACTTCATGTCTATTATGTTGAAGAGCATCAATAAATGACTGTGAGGCAATTTCACCGCCTGTTGTTTTTTTGCTAGGAAGGACGGTTGTTAAGTATAATATTTTCATTGGGAAAGTTGGGAGTTTTTAGGTAGTAAGCACTTTAGTGCTTAAATAAGCGTTTCAACGCTTACTACGTGTAAGTTATTAATTTATGAGGTGTGTTGAAGAGTTGGTTTCTCACAATTACAAAAGATGAGTTGAGATGCACCTTTTTAACGAACCGCCAAGACGCCAAGGAAGGAGGAGAGAATCTATTTTTGAAGAGTTAGATTCAAGTTTGTTTGGTTATATTCCTTGAGTTATTTTGTAAGCTTCGTAGCGCATTCCGGCGATACCTGCGAGTGTTCCTACACCTTTGTAAATACGTAATAATGCTTTAATAAATTGATGCTGTCCGAAGAAAAGAGAGGGAAGGATGAAGCATAATCCTTGAGCAATTAGTGCGATTCCTTTGGTGATGCGTATGGTGAGTAGGATGATTGAAGGGTAAAGTTCTCGCTCACAAAAGCTGTGTCTGCTCCAACCTAAATAACCGCGTTGAAGTATCCATTTGATGTTGGTTCGGCTTTCGGGTATCCACTCGTAAACTAAGGCTTGATCTGCCCATATTACTTTATATCCTGCACGGTAAAGGCGCATGAAAAAGTGGGAATCTTCACCTCCGGAGAGTGCAAAACGCTCGTCAAAAATTTTATCTATGTCGTGTAAAATTGAGGAGCGAATTAGGACGTTGTTGGTAAATGCAACTTTGAGTAGATGTCCTGTGGGGTGACGTTGTGGCTCAAAAAATTTACCTTGGATAACCCAGTTAGGTACGTCTGATTTGATAAAGTACGGTAATACTGGTCCGGTTACTACGTCTGCATTATGTGTTTGCTGAACTGATAAAAGTTCATCTAACCAAGATGGTTGAGGAACTTCGTCATCATCGATGAAAGCGATGAAGTTGGCATTTTTGTTAACGCAGGCGATCGCTTTATTTCTCGCATAGGAAATACCCCGCTGCGGTTCAATGAAATATTTCATTTTCCATTTGAATTTAAGCAGCTGACTTGTGCAAACTTTACTCGCAGAACCAGTGACATCGTTATCAACAATAATTACTTCTATTTCTGGAGTTTCACACTTGTTAAAAGTTAGCTGATTTAAACCAGTTAGCAAGCGGTTTAATCCTTCAGGACGTTTATAACTTGCTATACATACTGAAATTAGCATTCTTTTTCCTTATCTAAAATTTGGCTCTTTTTCTTTTGCCATTACAGCCGCATAGCTGTAAATTTGAGCTTGCTCTGACTCTATAGCCATTGAGAAAATTGTGGATACATATAGTATCCAAAAGATGCTGTTAGTAGCTAATAAAGTACTTTCGCTGATGTTATAAATGACCAAAAAACTTAGATACATTAATGTCCATAGTCCTTCGACATTTTTGGTAATTCTTAACCAGCGTACTCCTTGGATATAAGCTGTTATTAAACTCAATAAAAATACAGCTAATCCGCATATACCTAATTCGGCTAATAAATCCATAAAGCCGTTATGACCGTAGGGACATTCCCATTGAAGTGTACGCCAAAGATAGGCAGTTACATCGCTATCCCAATCTCTCCAAAAGCCATTGAATCCGTAGCCTAATAAAGGACGTTCTTGAATGAGTTCAAGCATTGTACTCCATATCTCTGTGCGTCCTGTGAGTGTCAAATCTCTCCCTAATACACTGGTGATGAAGGGTAAGTTATCGACAAACAAAATAGTTGCACTTCCGATTACAAGAATGAGAGCGATCGCTATCGGTATTAGTTGGTTATAATTACGCCGCCAAGTTCTATACAACGGCATAATTATCATCAATACCACAAACCCAACTATGGCAGTTTTTGATGTTGAAAGAACTACTAAAACAATGGAAAGAACATAGCCAATCCACGGCAGCCAGCGGTATTTACTATTAGCAATAGAATCAGAAATTGCCACAAATAAAAACACCATACTGCTCAAAACCATCAACCGTCCTAAGAGGTTTTTGTGCGACGTTATACCCCGCCAAGCACCTGCGTGAACGCCTCCCTCTTGAATGCTCATCAAACCGTAAGATGGCAATCCTATGGCAAACACAATACTAAGTAAAATTACCAAACCTAGCGCCCAGCTTAATAACTGTAGTTGCTCTCGCAAGCTGTAGCGCATAGCTAGGTATATCCCAAATATAGTTGTTCCTAACAACAATAAACTGCGGCGTAACGTAATATCTGGTGCTACAGTCCAAATTGCTGATGCTAATGCAATTCCTACCAGTACCCAAATTAAAAAGTCCTTTTGTGTAACCAGCAAAAAACTCTTTCGTCGTGTTACAAGCAAAAGCAAAGTTACCATATAAATCCCCATGAAAAGTAAGGGACTATAAGGGTCTTGTGCAATACTACCATCTGGACTTTCTAAAAGTACAGGTATCAAAGCAGCTGTTGAAAGAAAAAGAGAAAATACAACAAATGCCTTTTCAACTAGCCTTGTAAATCTAAGCATTACAACTCTATTTTTCCACTTTAGTACTGCTATCAAAAGGAAATTACTGAAACGAAAAAAGTGTCTTTTAATAGCATGAGTAGCCTAGCCAAAACTGCCGTTCATGAAGAGGGGGAAAGGGGAAAGAAAATGTATTGGTATTGCGACCTTACCCAACTTAAAGACCACAGTCAAAGAAGTGGGGTCTTTAACCCAAAGCACCTTGATAAAGTTATTTAATGAACAAGTCAGCACGCAAATGTTATCAATAGCTAATCTAGAATTTTACCATCTGTACAAATTTCTAGTCAGCGATAAACTATCAATGCATTAAC
This sequence comes from [Scytonema hofmanni] UTEX 2349, assembly GCF_000582685.1. Classification (GTDB taxonomy): domain Bacteria; phylum Cyanobacteriota; class Cyanobacteriia; order Cyanobacteriales; family Nostocaceae; genus Hassallia; species Hassallia hofmanni. Next base: position 5,123,757 of record NZ_KK073768.1, on the reverse strand, counting down.
GTGTAATTACTAACACAGTTGGCGATTTGAAGAGCGGTAGAATTGAAAAAATACTATCCTGGTTGCGGTTTGATGCGGCTCTGTCCCCAAATTTAACTTGAAAAAAGAATTTTAGGATTAACTTTACTTAATCTTCATGAAGAATATTTTTTGATGAAGATTTTGATGAAGCGCAGTACATTATTGTGTTAACAAGATATGTTGAGGATATCTAGACTTTAGAAAAATTTGGTAAGATAATGTCTCTCATTCTCCAAAATCAATTTCTTGAGACATAATTAATCCAAGATGTAGGGTCTACAATGTAACTTTATGTTGACTGTTCGCTCTTTTTGTCAACAATGCAATCTAGGTTTTGGCGATCGCAACACTAGCTATTGGTAGCTCTTCAAATTATTTGCCTACCTCGGTTGGAAAAAAAATTAAGTTTTGCGCCTAGAGAATTATCAAATTGATATCTTCAACAGTTTTGCATGGGAACGCAGATGCCAATTAAGGAAGAAGATTTGCCGGAACTAAAAAATTCCAATTCATTGTCAAGAGAATCTTATGGGTTTTGGAAAAAACCTGAAGGCAATGAAAACAATCAAGGTTTGAGTCAAATTGTTACAGTTTTACGCCGCAGGGTAGCTGTAATTGCTAGTGTGGCAGTTATCGTTACAACAGGAACAATTGGCTGGAGTGCAACTCGTATTCCCAAGTATGAAGGGAAGTTTCAACTGTTAGTTGAACCTTTAAAAACTTCTGATAATGAGTTACTGATTTTGCTTTCGCAAACGTTGCAGCAGAATGTCAACGAAATCAGCAGACAAAATACTACTGCTTTGGATTATCAGGCTTTGGTGGAGGTTTTGAAAAGTCCGAAGCTGATAAATCCGGTAATTCAAGAACTGCAAAAACAATATCCAGAAATTGGCTACGATCGCTTGGTTGGCAATGATGTATCTGGTAAACTAGCTAGCGGACGAGAAGGTACGCTGTATGTTAACCGGATGGCAAAAGGTAAAGATGAATCTCGAATTATTGAGGTTCGCTATCGTGATTCCGATCCGCAAAAAATTCAGATTGTCTTGGATCGCGTATCGCAAGCTTATCGAAAGTACAGTCAAGAACAACAGCAGACGAATTTACGTCAGGGAATCAAATTTGTTGATGAACAAGTACCAAAATTGCGACGTCGGGTAAATGCGTTGCAAGGTCACTTACAATTTTTTCAACAGCAGCATGACTTATTTAACCCGCAATTACAAGGGGAACAACTGTTAAAAAGACGTGATGAACTGCAAGCGACAAAGTTAGAAACTGAGAATAAATTGGCTGAGGCAAAGTCATTATTTGTTTCATTACAAGGTCAGTTGGGAATGCCACAAAATGAAGCGATCGCTGCTTCAGCTTTGAGTGAATCACCTCAATATCAACAGATACTCACTCGCATCCGCGACATAGAAGCCAAGATTGCTACAGAATCAGTTCGTTTTAAAGATGAAAGTCCGACAATCAGGCTTTTGCGCGACCAACGAGATAAGCTGATACCTTTATTAAATAAAGAAGCAGAATTAACATTAGGAAATAACGCACCCGATGTCAAATTAGATTCATCCAAAATAGGCGGTTTTCAAAATTCTATTCGCCGCGAACTTATCCAACAATTGGCTAATAATACTAACCAAGTTAAGTCACTAGAAGCTAGTTTGGAAGCTACTAATGCGGCTCAAGCTAAATTAAATGAACAAATTCTTGAATATCCAGTACTTTCACGTCAGTACGCTAATATGCAACGAGAATTGCAAGCAGCTACTGATACGTTGAATCAGCTTTTAAATCGCCAAGAAGCATTGCGCGTAGATGCTGCACAACAAGAAGTTCCTTGGGAACTAATTATGCCTCCCACATTACCGCGTAATAAAACCGGTCAATTAATGCCCGTTTCACCTAGCGGTGCAAGTAACATATTTTTGGGAGGATTTGCAGGTATCCTTTTAGGCATTTTAGTTGCTTTCGTTATCGATAATTTAGAAAATGTCTATCACGATGGTGACGAGATAAAACAGACTACTCAATTGCCTTTATTGGGGGTAATTCCTTTCCATAAAGAATTGAAAAAGTTGGCGCGTGCAGGTGATGTAGTTCAGTTAACTAAAAAACACAATCCGGAACGCGAACTAGATAATCAGACTAAATCTTTACAACACAGATCGGCTCCTTTTTTAGAAGCATTTTGCTCATTTTATACGAAAGTTCAATCTTATAAAATGGAGGCTTCTACTCGCTCAATTGCTATTACTTCAGCGACATCTTCTGAAGGTAAAACCACAGTAGCAGCATATTTAGCACAGATGGCAGCAGAAGCCGGAGCGCGAGTATTGTTAGTAGATGGAGATTTACGTCATCCGCAAATACATCTGAGATTCGGTTTATTAAACAATCAGGGATTGAGTGAAGTACTTTCTGAAGGGATAGATATCAGCAAGGTAATTCAGCAATCACCTTCAGATGATAATTTGTTTATCTTGACTGGTGGGAGAATACCTGCAAATCCCACAAAGCTTTTGTCTTCATTAAGAATGCAGACTTTTATCGATAGAACGCAAACAAATTACGACTTAGTTGTGTATGATACACCACATCTTTTAGGTCGTCTCGATACCAATGTTTTGCTTTCACAAGTAGATGGAATTGTATTAGTCAGCGGATTAGGTAAAGCACTTCGTCCTACTTTGAAACAAGCATTAGAAGAATTAAAATCTTCTCGTGTTTCGATTTTAGGTACGGTTGCTAATACCCTTGAACATTAATTGTAGTAAAAGCTTCAGCCCTTAAAAGTTGAGGACTTACGCACGTACTACGTATTTCCGTCATTGCGACGCGAGGAAGCAATCTCAAAGTCTTGTTTTTTGGTAACGAGTGCGTAAGTCCTAAAGTTATTGCTTGAGCGCTTTAGCGCTCACTACGAAATAATAATACCCTCTGCCTTCATATATTAGAATATGACATTTATTAATAAGCGGCATCTACAGAAACCGAATTTTCTTGACTCATTAATTAATCGATTCCAAGAAAAATTATCTAGCCAGTTTCTTCGCAATCTTAGTTGGTTAGGTATAACAGAAATTGTCTACAGAGTCTTGCGTTTAGGATTGGTAGTCATCATCGCTCGTTTTTTGACACCTTACGACTACGGTTTAGGAGCAATTGTGATGACAGTTCGCGAGTTTACTTTGACCTTTACCAATGTCGGTATTGGGGCAAAAATTATTCAGGCTGAAGAAAAAGAATTAGAGGTTTTATGTAATTCTGCATACTGGTTAAACTGGATGATTTTTGTCAGTTTATTTTTCATCCAGAGTATTGCCGCTTTTCCTATTTCTTGGTTTTATAAAAATAATCAGATTCTTTTGCCAATTATTGTATCAGGACTTGTTTATTTAATTTGGCCCATCTCGGCTATTCAAAAGACTTTAATTCAAAGAGAAAATCGCTTAAAAATTATCGCTGTGACTGACAGTTTGCAAAACTCGTTTGCGAGTATATTTTCTGCTATATTAGCGGTTGCGGGGATGGGTGTGTGGTCTTTTGTGCTGCCAGCCTTTTTAGTCGCGCCGCTAGAGCTAATCATATACTATTATTTTCACGATTGGCGATCGCACTCTAAATTCACCACCAAGCACTGGGGAGAAATTTTCAGTTTTGGTAAAAACTTGCTCGGTGTTGGTTTACTCAAAACTCTCAGAAATAACTTAGATTATCTCATAGTTGGGCGCTTCATCGGCATTAAAGAACTGGGTATATACTTCTTTGGCTTTAATGCTGGTTTAGGCATTAGCTTAAGTATTATCAACGCCGTTAGTTCAGCAATTTTACCTCATTTATGTGCAGCGCGTTCCGATTGGTTTGAGTTTAAAAAGCGCTACTTTAACAGCCTAAAAACTATTAGCTATATTATTATTCCCTTTGTTCTATTACAAGCTAGCTTGGCTCCTTTTTATGTGCCAATTGTTTTTGGTCAAAAGTGGGTTCCTGCAATTCCAGTTTTGATCATGATTTGTTTATCGGCAATTTCTCGACCTTTTGCAGATGCAGCATCTCAGTTGTTAGTAGCTATTGGCAAACCTAATTTAGATTTGCGGTGGAATATTATATTTACTGGCATATTTGCTGCTGCGTTACTCATAGGAGTTCAAGGGCAAGTTATCGGGGTAGCAACATCGGTTTTATTAATTCATTTGATTTGTTTGCCGATATTTACATTTTGGGTGACAACTTTTGTTTTTCCGAGATTAAATAGGATGTAAAGGTGCTAATCGTAGTTAAACGCAGAGTTTTTGTTATAAATTACGTTATTAAATACAACGAAAATCTGAAGGAAGACTCTGCGTACCCTTCGGGTGACGCTCCTGCGTCGCTAACATCAGTTCGACGGGACGGAAACCGACTCCGCCGACTGATTCACCTTTGCGCTTCCCTTAGCGTACCTTTGCGTTTAAATTAAACTTACCTATGTAACACAGTACTTTACAATGCTTTTGAACAGACAATGACGCAATAGACGTCGGTAAAAAATTGAGGACGCGATCGCTGTTGATTAGGTATCGCCTAAAATAGATATACGAGTGGAGGTAACAGCGATGGTTTCCCAAATTGAATCTTCTGCACCTTCGGAGATTTTATATCCTGAATCTGATGGTCAGCCGATGGCAAATAATACAGAACACTTTGAAATTATCGTCCTGATCAAAGGTAATTTAGATATTCTCTTTGCAGATGATCCAAATGTTTTCATCGCTGGTGATTTGTTCTGGTATCCCATCGAAGGCAACAACAAGATTAAATATGCACCCGATGTGATGGTTGCCCTTAATCGTCCTAAAGGTCGTCGATCTTCTTATAAGCAGTGGGAAGAAGGAAATCAACCGCCTCAAGTAGTATTTGAAATTCTCTCCCCAGTCAACACATCAGTAGAAATGGATCGTAAGTTGCTATTCTACAGTCAATACGGTGTCGAGGAATACTATATATATAACCCAGCAAATAATCAACTACAAGTTTGGTTACGGGGTGAGTATAGTTTAGACTGGATAGATTTTGGTCAAAAATGGGTGAGTCCACGGTTGCAAATTAATTTTGATGTTACCGGTGAACACTGGCAACTTTCATACCCAGATGGTCAGCCTTTTATGACATTTGGAGAATTAATGACGCGATCGCAAGCCGCACAACAACAAGCCGAAGCTGCACAACAACAAGCCGAAGCTGCACAACAACAAGCCGAAGCTGCACAACAACAAGCCGAAGCTGCACAACAACGTCTACAACAAGCAGTACCTCGATTACTTAGTATGGGATTAAACCGAGAACAAGTGGCTGATGCTTTGTCCCTTTCTGTAGAAGATGTAGAAGCGATCGCAATGAATCTCTAGCTTCACTTTCGGCGATCGCATTTGATATATAAACTTTTTGGCGTTGCATATTTGCGGGATGATTTTATTTTCTTTGCTTACTAGAAAACTTCCTTCTTGGCGCTCTTGGCGTCTTCTCCCGAAGGGAGAGGCTAGCGCCAAGGCGGTTCGCACTTCATCCCCTCTTTGTGCAACGCCAGTTTTTTAGTTTAAGAATTAGTTCTTTTTCCCTTTTTATCCATTTAGAATCATCAGCAGGCAGAACAAAACCATATGGTTCTTTTCCTATCTCTTTAGGATAAATCATATAGTCTTTTGCAGAATGCACAGTATCGTCCGCTGTTTCCTAAATCCACAACCCCCACGTTGTCTGTGTCGTTCACCCAGCTTATACATCTGTCCCAGATTAAGGTATAGACATTCTAATAAATGCCAAATATGATTTCAATTGCACACTTTTACTGGGAAAAGCAATCAATGGCTAGTTCTGAGGAATGGTCTGGATTTAAGCTAATACTAAGGCAAGCAGTTGTAATTTTAGGCGCAATTGAAAAAGCTATACCTGGAACTCCATCTAAAAACTTAGTTACGAAAAATAAGATTGCACAAGCTAAGAACAATATTTCAGAAAGCTTGAATACAAAAGATTTTGATCAAGTATCCAGCGAACTTAAATATCAAGAACTTGTTGCCAAATTAAAAGAGGCAGAAATGCCCATAACAGACGAAGAATTAGAGCAAGTACGCAAATTATAAAATTCTGTTAATTTTTTGTTTGCAAGTAGAACCATCATGGTTCTTTTTTTATTCTTTCAATAAGTTTATTAAGGTAGGATTTAATAATTGTTATAGCCTCGTGTTTATATTTTTCTTGAAAAGAAGAGGCAAGTTTTGAATCTTCTGTTAGTAGGTTATCTTTGATTAATTTGAGAGCATTTAAATAATCTTGTTTTTTTGGGTCTTCTTCGCTAGGATGGCTTTGCTTAATTAATTCAGACTCCATTTCTCTATCATATTTAATACTAATCATTAACCAAGCTTGTAGGTATATATAAATATCTTTTCTAAAGATTGTTAGTTCAGAATCTTGCTTCTTTTGTTCATCAGTTAAGTTTTTTTTGTTTAAAACATCCATACAAGCTTTCAAAGAAATTGCTTTTAGTGTTAGCTGATGCTCCTTTTTGGTAAATACATTTACAATGTCTTCACGAATAAGTGCATTTTTTTTGGTTATTTCAAGATCGCTATCATTTTGTAAAAGTGAATAACTTCTTCTTACATTGTTGCTTGTAACCCATGCTTGAAATTCTAAATTTTGTTTCTTAAGATATTCTTCTTGGGTGTTGGCTTTCCATTTCTCAGTAATTCGCTTCTCGGCTGATTCAACTGCTTGGTCAATTGCTCCTCCAACCATTGCATTGACCATATCCCAGGAAAATAATACAAAAAAAGCACTAACAAATAATTCGTTTCCTTGAGGAGGTATTAAACGAGCTATTAGCAAAGCAGTCAAAATGAGAAATAATGCTGTAAAAATAGCCCAGTTTTTGTCTGTTTTTCTGATAATTCTTGAAATAATCATAGATGACACATCCGAAAATATTTAAAGTATTCGAGTTACTACTAATTCTTGACTTTGTATCAATCTAGTGCATTCATAATCTTATGTAGCAATTCTGGCTCATCATTTATAGCTTTCTGGATACGAGCAATCATATACGATGCTGTGTTTTTATTAACTCCAATCTCCTTGGCAAGCTGACGTACACTAATCCTTCTTGATTGGTTTAGCACCAGCCGGATTGCCTGAAACCACTTATATAAATCTACATGAGTTTGGTGAAAAAGTGTACCAACCGTAACGCTAAATGATGTAAAGCAAGTATTGCAGTGATACCGCCGTTCTTTCCTAAGAGCCGCAGCATTTGTTGATTGACAGTAAGGGCATGTTGGTTTCTCGTCCCAACGAATCTTTTCCAGGAAGAGCAGGCATTCCTCATGAGTTGATAACATAAAGCAAAGATTCAGAATGTTGAGCTTAAGGAAAATCAAAAGCTCAAATTGACCTTTGCAGCTTAAACACTGGAATTATGTTGCAAAACAGGAGATGCTTGGGTACTATGGCTGAAAGAAGATTATTGATATAAGACAAAAGCTGCTACACGTCTACGTCGTTTTCAGTTAAGCATTGCGTCGCTTCTAACCGCAGTCAAGCAAGAAGCACAACGCTACCATCAAAACTCAAAAACCCAGCCATCATGACTGGGTTCGAGTTGGGGTATGTCCCCGTGGTTTAGTTATATAAGTTTGTTCTAGTTGCTTCTCTGATAATTACTACAGCAGTGCATTAGGCGATTTCGGACTTGTGCGATCGCAAGATTACCGGCGCTCTGTGCCATCGTGCTTGGGGTACGGAATAAACTTTTTAGTAGGGGCGGCGAGAAGAGCGCCCCTACTAGGTTATCCTAAATTGCTAATAGCTTCTGCAAATTGTTGAGAAACAAAAGGCAAAATTTCCCGGCTTTTTGCGTGTGCTTTGCCTTCTGTAAATACTACTAAAAGATAGGGACGCAAATCTGGTAACTCAATGTAAGCTGCATCATGACGAACTTGACTTGTCCAACCAGCTTTTGACCAAATTTGCGCGTTTTCGGGAAGTCCACCACCTAAAAAGCCTGTAATTTGGTCTTCTTCAATGTCTTTTGGTAAATCTTCTTTGTTGAGACTGCGTTTGAGTAAAGCCATCATTGCTTGCGATCGCCCACTAGACACTGCCACCCCACCAACGATACTATGCAATAATTTAGCAGTGGCGTTTGTTGTTAACATGTTGCGATTCTCTAGCATTTCTCCATAAAATGCCCGTTCCCGTCCATAAGGACCATCACCCCAGGTTTTTTGACAAACGTTAATTGTGTCTAATTCTTCCCATCCCAAAGACTTGAGATAGCGGTTAACGATATTGCGTTGATGCCTCCAAGTTTCAAAAGGTCCTGCCGATAATTCTGGACCCGAAGTGGTTCCACTCAGCATATCTATAACTAAGCTGGTACCATCATTGCTAGAATCAATAATCATATCCCGCATGGCTCTTTCCAATTCCTTGGAAGTCTGAAGCATCTGCTTTTCCAGCCATTCGTTTACCGCTACCATGTAAAACAGCTTGACTACACTTGCAGGATAAATTCGTTCAACACCGCGATAAGTAAAACCACGTAGCGAATGGTTCCAAAAAGCATTGGGAGTTAAAGCACCACCAGTATTTACTAGTACCGGCGGATCGTAGACAATCCAAGTTAGGGCAATTTGGTTACGGGCTAAAGTGGGAAATTGTGCCCAAGTTGCCTCTAAAATGCCTAAGCCGAGATTTTCTAGTTGTTCGTCTTGATTAAAAAAAATCATTGTTGCAGAATGCCCTTTAATCTAAAATCTGACGAGTATCAGTGTCTTGCTGACCTAAACTTATATGATTCTCCTGAATGTACGCGCTTGGCAACTCAAGCCGCAGTAGGGCGACATTTGCGGATAACATCAAATGATAATGATGTAGAGACGCGATTAATCGCGTCTTTACAGGTCTGTTTGTGTGAGGATGATTATCCAGGATGGGTATCGCCGACAGATTTGAGTTTATTACAATCTGCTACTGTACCTTATGAAGCTACTGCTTTTTCTCAATCTCAAATAAAAAAACTGCTAGCTGAGGTAATTGTTTTTACCCAAAAAGCGATGCAACAAGCAAATTATTACCTCTGGGGTGGTACTGTAGCACCAAACTACGATTGTTCAGGGTTGATGCAAGCAGCGTTTGCTTCAGTTGGTGTTTGGATACCTAGAGACGCTTATCAGCAAGAAGAATTCACTCAGCCAATTAGTACAGCAGAACTAGAGGCTGGGGATTTGGTATTTTTTGGCACTCCCCAAAAAGCAACTCATGTCGGACTTTATTTGGCAGATGGTTATTACATCCACAGTTCCGGCAAAGATAAGGGACGAAATGGTATTGCAATTGACTGTTTGACGGAACAGGGAGATGCAGTTAGTCAGTCATATTATCAGCAGCTGCGAGGTGCTGGCAGGGTTGTGAAGAGTTACGAACCGCAAAGACGCTAAGGACGCTAAGGAATATGAGGGGTGGGTTGATTTCGCAAAGCATAACTGAACAAAATGGGGCAATGTCAGCGGTTGTTCCTGATGTTTCGGTTGTGGTGCCGATATATAACGAAGTTGAAAGTATACCGCATTTGCTGGAGGCGATCGCTTCAACTTTAATTGCAAGTGAGTTAAATTATGAAATAATTTGTGTAGATGACGGTTCTACTGATGGAAGTGCGGAGTTTCTCAGAAAAGAAGCGCAAACACGCAGCGATTTAAAAGCAGTTATTTTGCGACGCAATTACGGTCAAACGGCAGCAATGTCAGCCGGATTTAATCATGCTTTAGGTAAAGCAATTGTCACTTTAGATGCTGATTTGCAAAATGACCCAGTAGATATACCGTTGCTGCTGGCAAAGTTGGAAGAAGGTTACGATTTGGTCAGCGGTTGGCGGAAAAACCGTCAAGATGGTGCTTTGAAGCGGTTACTTCCTTCCAAAATTGCCAACTGGTTAATTAGACGAACTACTAGCGTGAATATTCATGATTATGGTTGTTCGTTGAAGGCTTATCGTGCCGAATTGGTCGCAGATATGAATCTTTATGGCGAGCTGCACCGATTTTTACCAGCTTTAGCGTATATTGAAGGAGCAAGAATTACCGAAATTCCGGTACGTCATCACGCCCGTCGCTTTGGTCAGAGTAAGTATGGATTATCCCGTACTTTCCGGGTGTTGATGGATTTGCTAACTATTTTGTTTATGAAAAAGTTCCTCACTCGTCCGATGCACGTTTTCGGGTTGTGGGGCTTGATTTCCATGCTTGCGGGTGGAGCGATCGGTATTTATTTGACTTTTGTCAAATTAGGTTTTCATGAAGATATAGGCGATCGCCCTTTGCTAGTTTTAGCGGTTCTCTTATTCTTAACCGGGGTACAGCTTTTTTGCTTTGGTCTTTTGGCAGAGTTGCTAATGCGTACTTATCACGAATCCCAAGGACGCCCAATCTATCGCGTGCGTGAGGTAGTCACCAAAAGCGTTAAGTAAAGTTACAAATTAATAAAAACTGCAATATTGTACGGTCTGCGTAAAAAGCGCCCTTACAATATTTCAGAATATCATGTCCGACAAATCACATATATTGTAGAGACGTTCCGGCGGAACGTCTCTATGACAGTTGCATGATATGATTTCATTTTTGTGGATTGAATTGCAATACAAGCCAAGAAGCATTTTGACGTAACCTAGTATTTAGTATGACTTAGACCAACTCAAGCTCTTATTGCTTGAGCAGAGTTTTAAATAGGTAGGTTACGATTCATGGCTTATTCATGGTTTAAAGCGTTTCACATTATCGGCATTGTAGTCTGGTTTGCTGGATTATTTTATCTAGTACGCCTTTTTATCTATCACGTCGAAGCCAATCAAGAGCCAGAACCAGCACGCACGATACTGAAAAATCAGTATCAGATTATGGAAAAACGGCTTTACAACATTATCACGACTCCGGGAATGTTGTTAACAGTTGCAATGGCGATCGGTTTATTAACTACTGAACCAGAAATTTTAAAACAGACTTGGTTGCATGTCAAACTAGGATTTGTTACTCTTTTACTCGGCTATCATCATTATTGCAAAAGGCTAATGAAGCAGTTAGCAAAAGATGAGTGTCGCTGGAGTAGTCAACAGTTACGCGCTTTGAATGAAGCACCCAGTTTGATGTTAGTCGTGATTGTATTGCTAGCCGTATTTAAAGGTAGTTTACCTACAGATATTACCGTTTGGGTAATTGTGGCAATGATTATTGCAATGGTAGCCACTATTCAACTTTACGCCAAAAAGCGCAGAGAAGATAAAGAAAAGGAATTAGCGCAAATTTCACAAGTTCCACAGCAACAGAGTTGATGGTTGGTTGTTAGTTGTTAGTTGATATTTGATGGTTGTTACTTGTCTCAAATGACTCTTAGCCACTAATACCAATTATTTGTGAAGTTGCATAGAATTTTACCCCACCCCTTAATCCCCTCCCCGCAAGCTGGGAGGGGACTATATTTTCCCCTCCCAGCTTGCGGGGAGGGTTAGGGTGGGGTTCTTTATTATGCAACTTCATATTAAATTGGTATAACGACTATCCACTAACCACTATAAGCATGACCCCTACCAATCTTTTCACACCCATCCAGCTTGGTGATTACACCCTCCCCAACCGGATTATAATGGCACCGATGACACGTTTGCGGGCAATTGAAACTATCCCCAATTCCTTAATGGCAAATTATTACGCGCAACGAGTAAGTGCAGGGCTAATTGTCACCGAATGTACGATGGTTTCACCCCTCAGCCTGGGATACATGAATTGTCCAGGAATTTACTCAGACGAACAAGTTGCCGGATGGCGATTGATAACAGATGCAGTGCATGAAAAAGGGGGACGAATTTTCCTGCAACTTTGGCATTGTGGGCGAATTTCGCACCCCAGCTTGCTTGATGGAGAATTGCCAGTTGCACCGAGTGCGATCGCTGGTGTTGGCGAACTCCACACGCCAGCAGGTAAAGTATCTTTAGAAACACCCCGCGCTTTAGAAACTGACGAAATAGCCGAAATAGTCGCACAATTTCGTCTCGGTGCAGAAAATGCGAAAGCTGCCGGCTTTGATGGTGTCGAACTCCACGGTGCTTTTGGCTATTTGATAGATCAATTTTTGCAAGATGGTTCTAACCAACGTACAGATGAGTATGGTGGTTCAATTGAAAAGCGATCGCGATTTATGTTAGAAGTAATCCAAGCCGTCGCCAGCGTCTGGGGTGCAAACCGTGTTGGCATCAAGCTTTCACCGAGTAACACCTTCTACGGAATGCATGATTCCAACTCGAAAGAGACATTTACTTACGCCATAAATTCGCTCAACTCCTTCGGACTGGCTTACCTTCACCTGATGGAACCGAATGAAGTCGATTTGAAAAACCGCGACGTGATGAACCCCGTCACACCTTACTACCGCCAAATATATCAAGGCACTTTAATCACCAACGGCGGCTACGATAACTTAAAAGGCGATCGCATTTTAGCTAGTGGCGATGCAGATTTAGTATCTTTTGGCAAATTATTTCTCGCCAATCCTGACTTACCAAAACGCTTTCAACTAAACGCCCAGTTAAACACACCAGATCCAAAGACATTTTACGCTCCAGATGCCAAAGGATATACTGATTACCCATTTTTAGAACTTCAGAACATTTAAATATTTCACAAGTTATCCAATTAGTCAAGCATCATAACTAACAAACCGCAAAATATTTTCCGTCTTATAATTATCCACAGAACAGCTAACAAAACGGATGAGTGAGATATCTTTCGTAGTAGGCACGAAGCGTGCCTTTTTGAACGCTAAAGCGCTCACTACTGCGTAAGTTTTCTCAATTAAGAATTATTCTTAATTATCCGCTTTTCAAGGCTGTTCTCATCAACTATAGCGGCTCTATGTTTGAATAAACTACATCGATTCTCCAGTTTATACAAACTTAGCAATCTGTAATTCATTCAACAGCGACTCGCTATAAATATCACTTTGGAAGGTTGCCAAAATTATGGATCTGTCAAACTTTAGCACTCACCAAAACTTAGAAGCTGCCTTTGGTGGTGAATCGATGGCAAATCGCAAATATTTGTTTTTTGCTGAAGTAGCACGTAAACTTGGGTTTGCAGACTTAGCGAAACTTTTTAGAGAAACAGCAGAACAAGAAACTCAACATGCTTTCTCACATTTTGTTTTGCTGCATCCAGAACTTGTTGTACAAGATCCAACAGCTTTAACTGAAGAACAAAAGCGAGAAATTATGTCTCGTTGTTTATCTTTGGCAATTGAAGGTGAAACCTATGAATACACTACAATGTATCCCGAATTCGCCGCCGCTGCCCAGAAAGATAGAGACAATCCGGCTACAGAAGAATTTCTCAAACAAGCTAAAGAATCTGCCGATCATGCTAATATATTTCACGAAGCCGCCCATCGTTTTGGCTTACTGAAATTCGTAGAAAATTACCATGCCGATCGCTACGCAGAAGCTTTAGAAGTTTTGAATGGAGGAAATGCAGCACCCAAAGCAGCTGGTGACGATGCAAAAACTCGCAAATGGATTTGCAAAGTGTGCAGCATGATTTACGATCCAATTGCTGGCGATCCTGATTCGGGAATTGCACCGGGAACACCTTTTGAACAAATTCCCGATGATTGGCATTGTCCCATCTGCGGTGCGAGCAAAAAAAGTTTTACACTGCTTGAGGAGAAAATTGCTGCTTAATTAGTGCGATAAATTAGGTATTTTATTAAGCACCTTGGCGTGGTATCTCTAAAGATGCCTCGCCAAGTTGCCTATTCGCCTACAAAACAATATCATGAATTCAGAAGAAAATGAGCAATTCCAGCGCCAAAAACCACTTTATCAAGACTCTAACTTTCAAATTATTTGTGCAGTTTCTCTAATGGCAGTTCTCGGAGTAGCTAGCGTAAGTCCGGCTTTTCCCTATTTAGCTGAAGCCTTGAAAGTTAACCCGAAAAATAATGGTTTATTAGTTACAGTATTCACCCTTCCGGCTGTGGTTTTAGGTCCTGTTATTGGTGTCCTTGCCGATAGATTGGGCAGAAAGAAAATTATCGTTCCCTCACTGCTATTATTTGGAATCGCTGGTACAGCCTGCGGTTTTGCCCGTGATTTTAACCTTTTGTTATTTTTGCGTTTCTTGCAAGGAATTGGTGCTGCTTCTTTGCCTTCTTTAAGCGTCACCTTACTTGGTGATTTATATGCAGCAGACAAACGCACTACAGCAATGGGTTACAATGCCAGTGTCAGCAGTATCGGCACAGCAAGTTATCCCGCAATTGGCGGTGCATTAGCTACACTTGGCTGGTTTTATCCCTTTATGCTGCCCATAGTAGCGATTCCTATCAGCCTATTGGTGTTATTTAAATTAAAAAATCCGGAACCGAAAGGAAACCGAAACCTGAAAGACTATTTAATAAATGCTGGCAAAGTTTTGCAAAATCGCCAATTGTTTGGACTTTTCATTGCCAGTGCTGCTAACTTCTTTCTCCTTTACGGAGCTTATGTAATTTATCTACCACAATTAATTAAAAATACATTCAAACAGCCGCCTTGGACAATTGGATTAATACTCTCAAGTGTTTCCGTGGCACTTGCTATCACAGCTTTACAGTTAGGAAAAATATCCAGAAAATATTCCGCAACAACTTTAATTAGAGCATCTTTTGTTTTATATGCTTTAGCTCTATTCATTGTTCCCTTTTTACACAATATCTGGTTATTATTAATCCCAACCACAATTTTTGGCGTTGGTTTGGGTATTGGTTTGCCCAGTACCCAAACACTTTTGGCAGAGTTAGCACCAAGAGAATATCTGGCTACGATTCTATCGGTGAATGGTACATTTTTCGGTATAGGGCAAACCTTCGGACCCCTTTTGATGGGAATAGCCTTTGGTATTGGCGGAATTAATAGCGTGTTTTTTACAGGTGTAGGTTTTGCAATTCTTACCCTGATTGTCTTTAGATATTGCACTTGCTTGTAAGGGAGCAATCCCCTGGTTTATACCGTAAGCAAGATGTTTAATATCAACTTTACTTCAGAAGGCAGTCCTAATGAAAAAAATTTCACCGCCATGCATGAAAATGTGGTAGCTTCCACTTAAGGTTGATACAAACGAGGTTGTCCTTCAGTAGAGCATATTTAGCCTGCAAGGCAGTCGAACCCGGATACTCAGAGGCATCGCCAATTGTCGCTACCGAGCTATATACAGTGTTGGTAAGCACGCAAGTCAGAATCGACCGGAAGAAGTATCCACGTATTAGCCCCCTATCAATTTGATACATTTTTGTGTAGTAAGGTTTTATGCAGGTAGTCTATAAGCATAGTGCAGGGTTGGACGTACACAAAAAGACAGTGGTAGCTTGTGCAATTATCCCAAAGTCTTCGGGAGGATGGCATAAGGAAATACGTACATTCACCACTATGACCAAGGACTTGTTAAAACTTTCTGACTGGTTGACAAGTCACGGTTGCACTCATGTCGCGATGGAAAGTACTGGAGAGTACTGGCGACCTGTATTTAACATCTTGGAAGGTAATTTTGAAGTTATGTTAGTCAATGCCCGCCATATAAAAGCGGTACCAGGACGCAAAACAGACATCAAAGACTCACAATGGATTGCCGAACTACTACAGCATGGGTTGTTACGTCCGAGTTTTATTCCCCCAATCGAACAAAGAGATTTGCGAGACTTAACTCGCCATCGTAGCAATTTTATTCGAGAACGAGTCAATTTGGTGAATCGAGTCCAAAAAGTGCTTGAAGCTGCCAATATAAAACTTGCCTCAGTTGCCAGCGATGTGATGGGTGTATCTGGACGAGCAATGCTAGCTGCGATCGTTGAGGGTAGCGCTAGTCCCGAACTCATGGCCGACTTAGCGAAAGGAACCATGCGAAAAAAGCATGATTTACTGATTCAAGCACTTGACGGTAGAGTTCGCCCTCATCAACGATTTATTCTTGCCCAGTTACTGTGTCAAATTGATAGCATAGACGAAACAATTGAATGTTTCGACCAACAAATTGAAGAATATTGCCGCCCTTTTGAGAAAGCGGTTGAGTTAGTTGACACTATACCAGGTATCGCACGCCGAACTGCGGAGATTATTGTCTCCGAAATTGGCATCGATATGAGCCGTTTCCCCAGCGCCCAACATTTGGCTGCTTGGGCTGGTCTGGCTCCTGGGAATTATGAAAGTGGTGGGAAAACACTTTCAACCAGTACCCGCAAAGGTAATCGTTCCTTACGAACGATTCTGGTTCAAGCTGCTCATGCTCTAGCTCGTACCAAGACTTATCTTGCTGCTCAGTATCGCCTACTTAGCGGGCGAAGGGGTAAAAAACGTGCTGCCGTTGCGGTTGCACACTCTATTTTAACGATCGCCTATCATCTGATATCGCGCCAAGAACCTTATAAAGATTTAGGAGCTGATTATTTTGACAAACAACGACCGGAAAGTGTCAAGAAGCGCTTGGTTAAGCGCTTAGAAAAGCTTGGTTATCAAGTTAATCTTGAGCCTGTTCCAGTTGCAAGTTAAACCCACAATTAATGTTTCAGCTTAGGCTGTCGTCATTGAACGACTTCAGCCACATATCCTTCTTGGTTTTTAGCCAAAGTTTGATTTTCAAGTCAGAAGGCAACCCACCCTTACTCATAGTGGGATTGAAACAAGGACGTTTTATACCGTCCGTGCAAGCCATCTTGAGTATAATTATTTGTTTCAACTGGGCTTTAAACCCACAAAGTAAGTTTTAATTGATACTCCTAACATAAGTGCCTTCTGCCCTCGAACTTCTGCCTTTCTTGTAAATACTGTTTTTATCTGTTTTGCGTAATAGGGTATGGGGCATGGAAAAAATCCTAATTAGAACGCGCATCAAAAATCGAGCATCTTTAATTTCCAATGCCCAATGCCCAACTCTAAAACTACACTGCCAGGAAAAAGTCAAGTTAAATTAACATCAATTAATAAATTTGATTAGCGATGAAAGTAGGATCTGCATACACAAGACTCTTAGTCTCTGACTTGAAAACTTCTTTTGATTTCTACAAAGATGTTATGGGATTTGAAGTAAAAATCGAAAATCTAGAAGATGGATATGCTGAGTTTAAAGTCCAAGACATGAAACTGAGTTTATTTCGGCGACAAGAAATGGCACAGATGATTGCTAATACTGCCAAGCCACCCCATGCCGAATGTCAAGATAATGTAGCCTTAATTTTTACAGTGCATGATGTAGAAGAAGAGTATGAAAAATTAATCCATCAAGGTGTTAAGTTTACCACCGCTCCAATGAACAATCCCTACTACGGAATTAAAACAGCTTATCTAAGAGATCCTGACGGAACTTTAATAGGACTATTTGAATTGTTAGTTTAATTGTTAATTGTTAGTTGTTGGTTGTTAATTGTTAGTTGTTGGTTGTTAGTTGTTAGTTGTTGGTTGTTGGTTGTTGGTTGATAGTTGATGATTAACGGTCAACAGTTATAAACTATCAACTATCCACTATCAACTATCCGCTATCCACTATCAACTATCAACTATCCACCATCAACTATCCACCATCCACTATCCACTATCCCCATTCTTGAGACGCTATGGCTAAACCCGTGATTCTGACGGTTGATGACGATCCAGAAGTTTTGCAAGCTGTGGCACGGGATTTGCGCTACAAATATGGCGATCGCTACCGCATCTTGCGTGCCGAATCAGGTGCCAGTGCCTTAGAAGCATTGGAACAACTAAAACTCCGTAACCAGCCAGTGGCGTTATTTCTTGCCGATCAGCGGATGCCGCACATGTCTGGTGTCGAGTTTTTAGAACAAGCGCTGTCCATGTTCCCAGACGCAAAACGCGCACTACTTACCGCTTATGCAGACACCGATGCCGCTATCCGTGCCATCAACACCACGAGAATCGATTATTACTTGATGAAGCCGTGGGACCCCCCACAAGAACACTTGTATCCCGTACTGAACGATTTGCTTGATGATTGGCAAGCCACATTCCATCCCCCATTTGAAGGGATTCGCGTCATCGGCAACCGCTGGTCTCCCCATTCCCATCAAGCCAAAGACTTTCTTGCCCGAAATCAAATCCCCTATCAGTGGATGGACATCGAATTATCACCAGAAGCACAGCAGCTAGTTGAATGCGCCAAATGTAATAATTTACACCTACCTTTTGTCCTATTTTCCGACGGTTCCAGCTTAATGCAGCCAAGCAACGTGCAAATTGCCGAGAAAATTGGCTTGAAAAACCAAGCAGAAAAACCCTTTTATGACCTAATTATCATTGGTGGTGGTCCCGGTGGTTTAGCGGCTGCCGTGTATGGCGCATCCGAAGGACTACGCACCGTCATGATTGAACGCGAGGCTCCAGGCGGACAAGCCGGCACCAGTTCCCGTATAGAAAATTACCTAGGCTTCCCCGTGGGTTTGAGCGGCGGCGATTTAGCGCGGCGTGCCGTGGCTCAAGCAAGGCGCTTCGGGGTGGAGATTCTCACCCCACAAGAAGTTACGGGAATTCGCGTAGAAGACAGGTATCGTTTTGTGCAGTTGGCAAACGGCAGCGAAATCAGTTGCCACGCCCTCATTTTGGCGCTAGGTGTGGCTTGGCGGCGGCTAAACGTCCCCGGACTCGAAAAACTAACTGGGGCAGGCGTATACTACGGTGCAGCCCAAACAGAAGCGATGAGTTGCCAAGGCGAAGAAGTGTATATTATTGGTGGCGCCAACTCTGCCGGACAAGCAGCGATGTACTTTTCTAAATACGCCGACCATGTAACGATGTTGGTACGTGGCGACTCGTTGACCAAGAGCATGTCTCAATACCTGATTGACCAAATCGCCGAAACACCGAACATCACAGTACAGACGCATTCTAGTGTAATTGAGGCAAAAGGTGAAACTTCTTTAGAAGCGCTGACAATTGTAAATGCGCTGACTGGGGAAACGCAAACAGTGCCGGCGACATCATTATTTATCTTTATTGGCGCACAACCGCGTACCGATTGGTTAGATGGTGTGGTGGAAAAAGGCGATCGCGGCTTTATTTTAACAGGTCCCGATTTACAACTGAATGGACGCCGCCCCAAAGGATGGACACTTGAACGTGATCCTTACTTATTAGAAACCAACATCCCCGGTGTTTTTGCAGTCGGTGATGTGCGTCAAGGTTCAATCAAGCGAGTTGCTTCCAGCGTCGGTGAAGGATCAATTTGCGTTCAATTTGTACATCAATATCTCAGCAATGTAGTGTGATGAAAAGACCTCTCCCCCAGCCCCTCCCCTACTAGGGGAGGGGAGTAATTCTCCCCCTTGGCGATGCTTGGAAGGGGGTTAGGTTTCTACAAAAAATTAACTTTTACGCCACAATGAAATAAAAATAGAGAGAAAAAAGCCATGCAACAAATAACTCTCGCCGAAGCATCTCAACATTTGCCCGAATTAATTGAAGCCGCAATTAATGGTGAAGAAATCGTGATTACAAAAGACGAGCAGCCAGTTGTGAAACTAACTCCTATATCGCCAGTGAAACGTCGTCCCGCCAAAGCTGGTAGTGCTAAAGGTTTAGTCACAATATCAGATGATTTTGACGAGCCTTTAGAAGACTTTAAGGATTATATGTAATGAGGTTGCTGCTGGATCCTCATACATTCATTTGGTTTGTCATTGATAGCCTCGACTCAGCGTTATGGTACGGGGGCTAATTGAAAATGAAAACAACGAGAAGCTACTCAGTACGGCTAGTGTTTGGGAAATGGCAATTAAACAAAGTACTGGCAAACTAAATTTTGGTAAACCTTTTAGGGAATTTATAGAGGAGCAAATTAATATGAACAGCATTGATTTGCTAAATATTAATTTAGACCATATCGATGTGATTGCAAAGCTACCTCTTCATCATCGCGATCCATTTGACAGACTTTTAATCGCACAAGGAATGGTTGAGCAAATACCGATTTTAAGTGCTGATTCGGCTTTTGATGCTTATCCGATTCAGCGGTTATGGTAAGTAGTAAAAAAAAGAAATTTTATGCGATCGCCTGACACAGTTTATCAATTAATTTTGAGAGTATAAAGTTGCCATGCTGCACGATCCTAACCTAAATACACTATTTCCAAAGTTGCCCGATGAAGCATTACAGGAGATGCAGCAATTTGGGAAAGAAATCCAACTTAATCAAGGCGATATTTTATTTAATGAAGGTGAATCAAACTATAAATTTCATGTAGTTTTAGAAGGCGAAATAGAGATTACTAAACACGTTGGTGATGAGACAAGACTGTTAGCTGTACATCGTCGAGGTGAATTTATGGGTGAATTATCGATGTTGACTGGTTCCGCATCAATTGCTAATGCTAAAGCGTTATCATCCAGTCGTGTCCTACAAGTTGATATTGATACTTTTAGACATATGATGACGGAATGTTCGCCTTTAGCTGATGTCATTTTAACCGCAATGGCGGGGCGAACCAAAGATGTAGAAGCACAACTTAGGCAACAAGAAAAGCTAGCAGCATTAGGTAAAATGTCAGCCGGACTGGCACACGAATTAAATAATCCTGCCGCAGCCGGAAGACGCGCAGCAGGGCAATTGCGTGATAATTTTCAAAACTTGCAAAATCTCGCTTTGCATTTAAATTTACTCAATAAAGAACAACTAAATTTTATTATCAATTTTCAATTGCAAGGGACACAACACACAACCAAATTTGACACCCTTACCCAAAGCGATAAAGAAGATGAAGTCACAGACTGGCTAGAAGATCATGACATTAGTAATGCTTGGAAACTTGCCTCTACATTAGTTTCCGCCGGCATTGATGCCCAAAAGTTAGATACTCTCGCCGAAAAAATACCCGAAGACTGTCTTAGTAACGTTTTGATTTGGTTGGAAGCCGCACTCGCAGCAGGTGGACTGATTAACGATATTGAACAAAGTACCAGCCGAATCTCTGAATTAGTGAAAGCAATTAAAGGCTATTCTTACATGGATCAAGCCTCATTGCAAGAGATAGATTTGCATGATGGAATTGAAAATACTTTGCTTATTCTCAATCATCGCTTGAAAAAAGGAGTTATTGTTAATCGTGAATATGATAAGACTCTGCCACGGATTTGTGGTTATGCTAGCGAGCTCAATCAAGTGTGGACAAATCTAATTGACAATGCCATTGATGCGATGGATGGAAAAGGCGATTTAACGATACGTACATACAGAAAAAATAGCTGTCTTGTAGTCGAAATTGCCGATACTGGAATGGGAATACCGCCAGCAATTCAAACTCGGATTTTTGAACCTTTTTTTACGACAAAAGGTGTAGGACAAGGTACAGGTTTAGGTTTAGAAATTGCTTATAGAATTATTGTGAAAAGACACAAAGGTGATATTCACTTTGAATCCAAACCAGGTGACACTCGTTTTCGAGTAAGTTTGCCCATTAATTTAGCTCGTGACTCATGTCAGAAAGAGTAAGAAATTAGGAGTTGAATATTTGGTTAATTTAAAAATTAAATTCACTATACTCAATAGCACACAAAGCTGTATTTAGAACTCGCTATGACTACCCTTTTTCAAACTAATCGCTTGATTATCCGCAATTGGATACCCGAAAAAGATGCCGAATCAGCCTTTGAAATGTATAGCGATCCAGATGTAACGCGCTTTATTGGCAGCATGATCGAGGTAAGTGTAGAATCGCAACGGGCGAGGTTACAAACAATTATTGAGCGCTACACTAAACTCAACAAGGGCACTGGTTTCTGGGCAGTAGTTGAAAAAGAGACTGGACAAATTGTAGGATCTGTCATGCTGAAGCAATTACCCGATACTGAAGGTAACTTAACCGAAGATTATGAGGTTGGTTGGCATTTACGGAAGTCTTCTTGGGGCAAAGGTTATGCGACTGAAGCTGGACAGGCAGCTATTAATTATGGATTTAATATCCTCAAACTGCCTGTAATATATGCTGTGACAGAACCGCAAAATCATGCCTCAATTAGTGTTACCCAAAGGTTGGGTATGGTGCCTATAGGTCGCACAAATAAATATTATGGTGGTATCGAACTGGAACTTTTTAAATTAGTTCCTTCTTAATATTAATTATCCTCAATTTTTCCCCAATTGTATTTAATAACTGTCCCAAATCTCAAATCAGTTTATGCTTGATATCAACACTTTACGCCAAGTACCACTTTTCACAAAGTTACCAGAACAACGTTTGCAATGGCTACTTGAAGAAAGTACAGAAATATGGTTGCAACCTGGTGAAATTCATCGTCAAGAAGGAGATGCAGCAGACCATGTTTTTGTATTGTTAGAAGGTGAAATTAGATTTACACAAAAACATGGAAATCAAGAAGTTTTATTAGTAACATTCAAACCAAAAACCTTGTTTGGTGAAATACCTGTTTTAATGGGTGAAAAAAACTTCTGGGTAACTGGACGCGCAGTAACTCGCAGCCATATTTTAGAATTGCCAAATAAGGTTTTTTGGGAAATGCTTTCTAGTTGCACTTGCGTGATGACAAATATTTTGCAAACGATGGCAACACGACTGCAAACAGTACAGTCCATATCACAACATCGAGAAAAACTAGTATCATTAGGCACTTTAGCCGCCGGATTAGCACACGAGTTGAACAATCCTGCGTCAGCCGGTCGCAGAGCCGCTGGACAATTGCGCCAAACTGTGCAGGTATTGCAACCGCTAACAATTAAACTGAATCAACAGCAGATGAACAGTGCCCAAAAAGCCTTTCTTGCGGAGTTACAAGAAGATGCAATAGAACGGGCAAAAACAGCAGCGAAACTCGACCCCCTGACTCAAAGCGATCGCGAAGATGAAATCACACAATGGCTAGAAGCGTACAACATCAACAATGCTTGGAAACTCGCTCCCACCTTGGTTACAGCCGGAGTTGACATCAACTGGCTTTTGAATGTTCAGCAAAAAGTAGGTGATTTATTGCTGGGTGATGTCCTCACTTGGATAGAAGTAACTTTGCAAGAACTAGATTTGTTAGAAGAAATCGAGCATAGCACTGAGCGTATTTCTACTTTAGTACAGGCAGTCAAAGATTACTCGTACATGGATCAAGCACCCTTACAAGAAATAGATATTCATGAAGGGTTGGAAAGTACCTTAACAATCTTGAATCACAAGCTAAAAGAAGGTGTGGTGATCAAGCGTGAATATGACTGTGATACGCCACGTATTAGCGCTTATGGCAGCGAATTAAATCAAGTTTGGACTAACTTAATTGATAATGCCATTGATGCGATGAACGGGCAAGGTCAAATACAAATTCGCACCGCTTGCGAAAACGACTTTTTGCTAGTAGAAATTGCTGACAATGGTCCAGGAATTCCCCCAGAAATTCAATCGCACATTTTCGAGCCATTTTTCACCACCAAAGGTGTAGGAAAAGGAACCGGCTTAGGTTTACACACCGCTTATCGCGTCGTTGTGGGGCAACATGGAGGTGATATCCGCCTATTTTCTCAACCAGGTAAAACCAAATTTCAGGTTCGTTTGCCGATGAATTTACAGCAAATTTCGGGTATATGAGGTACATACGTAAAACCCAAAACCCGCTCACAGACGTAGCATTGCTACGTCTCTACATGTATTTCATGACAACGCAATCTGCTGTATCTTCATTTGGTGCGATCGCGCTGCTTTGTGCCAAAGCTGCAAAGTTACTGTTTAGGGAATTGCTTAAAATACTAGAGTGAAAGATTTCTTTTTTTAAATTTTGGTGATGGAAAAAACCGAAAAACAGAAAATGCTCGCAGGTGAGTTATATTTTGCCACCGATCCCGAATTAGTTAGCGATAACAAACGTGCATGTCGTCTGTTAAGAATGTACAACTCAACCACAGAAGAACAGCCAGAACAGCGAAGCCAAATTTTGCAAGAATTGTTTGGTAAAATGGGAGAGAAAATTCAAATTGTGCCGCCTTTTCACTGCGATTATGGCAGTAATATTTACATAGGCAACAACTTATATATGAACTATGGCTGTGTAATTTTAGACTGTAATACAGTCCACATTGGCGATAATGTTTTATGCGCTCCTAACGTGCAAATTTACGCGGCTTACCACCCTACAGAACCGGAAATTCGTCTTTCTGGTAGAGAACTTGCTGCCCCAATTAAAATCGGCAATAATGTCTGGATTGGTGGTGGTGCAATTATTTGTCCGGGAGTAACAATAGGTGATAACACTACCATTGGTGCTGGTAGTGTGGTTGTAAAAGATATACCCAAAAATGTCGTAGCAGCGGGTAATCCCTGTCGTATTATTCGGCATTTATCTGAGAATAAGAAGCAGGGGGAGCATTCTTGAGATGAAAAATTAATTCCTTTCCCCCTCCTCAAATTCCCCATTGCCCAATTTAAAATTTGTATCCTCTAGCTAGCCAATAGTGCCAATCAGCGATCGCTTCACTGGTTTCGCTATCAGCATCAATCGCTTCTATTTCCGATAGCTTGGCAGTAAACACATCTTCATCTTTACCACCGACGTAAACCACTTCAATTAACATATCACGCTCGCACTCATCTTCTGGCGCCATTCCCAGGACTTCGACTGTTTTCTCTTCTACAGTGGCTGATTTGCGTGTCTTCTTCTTCCACTTGGCATTAAAGGGAATGTTTAAAGTATCGTCGAGATAGTAATACCAACCCATCGCTCGTTCTTCTTTGTCATGGGCATCGACAACTATCTCCATTCTAATGCGCTCTTCCCGGATTTTGTCTTCTTCCACGCTGGACATAGAACACCTGATCAAAATGGTTGGACTATAGAATATGGTACTAGAGAGCGATCGCTTGTCAATTGACTAACTGCTGTCTCACCCAACTACGGAATGAGCGAATCATCGATATTTCTCCAATATTCAGACTTTCTTCTAAAAATCGAGGAATTTCTGTAATTAAAGGCAAATTTGCAAAAGTCGGTGAAATATCACATTCAACATAAACACCCTCGTGCAGTTGATAAATCTGCATTACAGGTTCGTTTTTCTACTAAGGTATCAAGGAATTGGTTGGAAGATGAGAGGTAAGAGAAGGCGATCGCATCCTACTTCGCTTAAAATTACAATTTCGTTTATGCTACTAATGGTATGACTCAAGGTAGATATGGCTAAAATCTCTATTTGGCTGCCAGATGAACTACTAACTTACAAGAAAGGCAGAAGTTCGAGGGCAGAAGGCACTTATGTTAGGAGTATCAATTAAAACTTACTT
>NZ_KK073768.1:5077628-5098298 GCF_000582685.1 [Scytonema hofmanni] UTEX 2349 | reverse complement strand
TGTGGGTTTAAAGCCCAGTTGAAACAAATAATTATACTCAAGATGGCTTGCACGGACGGTATAAAACGTCCTTGTTTCAATCCCACTATGAGTAAGGGTGGGTTGCCTTCTGCCTTCTGCCTCCTGCCTTCTGCCTTCTGAAATTGACCAAAAAGTTGAAAACCGCAGTGCGCTGATTGAATCTCTCTTGCAGCAATGGCAGCAGCAACAAGAAGATGCAGCGTTAGCAGTAGCTTGTGCGTTGGTAGATGAACTTGAATTAGGTTGGGGTAGCGAATGGCAGAACGCAGCGATTACCGAAGTCAATACCTAAACTTAAATAGGGAATAATAAAATTGTGCGCTACTTCCTTATATTATGACAATTATCGTCTTCGGTAGCATCAATATAGATTTGGTAGCAACAGTACCTCGCTTGCCAATTGCCGGCGAAACGCTGTTAGGAAACGATTTTTTTCTTTCTCCTGGGGGTAAAGGTGCAAATCAAGCCGTAGCATCAGCGAGATTGGGAATTCCTACACAAATGGTAGGACGTGTTGGTGCAGATAATTTTGGTACAGAACTTCTCAACAATTTACAAGCTTCTGGCGTACAAACTAATAATATATTTATTGATGAAACTGTCACTTCCGGTGTTGCAATTATCAACGTCGATGTCAAAGGTGAAAATCAAATCATTGTGATTCCCGGTGCAAATGGACACGTAAATCACGAAGATGTAGAAAGATTATCACACTTATTCCCAACGGCAAAAGTGTTACTTTTACAACTTGAAATTCCCATGTCTGCTGTTGTCGCTGCGGCGAAAGCAGCGCAAAATGCACAAGTAAAAGTAATTCTCGATCCCGCACCTGCACAAAATAATCTGCCAGATGAACTTTACCGCTTGGTGGATATTATTACACCAAATGAAGTTGAGGCGGCGCAATTAGTCGGTTTTCCGGTGGATGGGGAGGAATCAGCAAAGAAAGCAGCAGCGGTGTTATTGCAAAAAGGCGTGAAAAATGCGATCGTTAAATTAGGCGCTAAAGGTGTTTTCTGTGCAACTCCTGAGGAAACGTTTTTTATACCTGCGTTTGCAGTGCAAGCTGTTGACACCGTTGCTGCTGGTGATGCTTTTAATGGTGGTTTAGCCGCAGCGCTTTCCCAAGGACATTCTTTGCGCGACAGCGTGGTTTGGGGTGCAGCAGCAGGTGCTTTAGCGGCAACGAAATTAGGGGCACAACCTTCGCTACCGGATAGAGTTACGTTTGATGCGTTTCTTAGAGAGAGGGGGGGGACAAAGGGGAAAACTAACTCCTAATTCCGAACTTTTGTACAGACGCGATTAATCGCGTCTCTACTATTTCCCAATATCTTCATTCCACAATTCGGGGTTGGTTTGGATAAATTCACTCATCATTTGTTCGCATTCATCTAGATTTAAATCAATAACTTCGACACCGTGGGATACCATAAATTCTTTGGCACCAGGAAAGGTTCTAGATTCGCCGGCGATTACTTTTTTGATGCCAAATTGTACCACTGCCCCAGCGCACAAATAGCACGGCATTAAGGTTGAATAGAGTGTTGTACCTCTGTAGCTGCCAATTCTGCCGGCGTTGCGGAGACAATCAATTTCGGCGTGGGTAACAGGATCGCTGTCTTGTACGCGCTTGTTGTGTCCTCTGCCGACGATTTTGCCATCTTTGATGAGAACGGAACCGATGGGAATTCCACCTTCTTGTCTACCTTGTTTTGCTTCGTCTACGGCAGCTTGCATAAATTCATCCATTTGTAAATTCTCCTACTTATGTCTAAACAACTTGTATTAATGGATCACGATGGTGGTGTTGATGATTATCTAGCAACAATGCTACTGATGACGATGGATCATATCCAACTTTTGGGTGTCGTCGTCACTCCCGCTGATTGCTACGGTGAACCTGCTGTCAGCGCTACACGTAAAATCTTAGATTTGATGAAATCTTCTCATATCCCGGTAGCTCTCAGCACTGTGCGCGGTATTAATCCTTTTCCTCGTCTCTATCGTCGCGATTCGTTTATTGTGGATCATCTGCCGATTCTCAATCAAAACGAAACGATTAGCACACCTTTGCTTACACAATCAGGTCAAGATTTCATGATACAGGTTTTGCGTGATGCACCTGAACCAGTAACTTTGATAGTAACTGGTCCTTTGACGACGGTTGCGATCGCATTAGATAAAGCACCAGAAATTGAAGCGAAAATTCAAAAAATTGTCTGGATGGGTGGTGCGTTGAATGTTATTGGTAATGTAGAGAACAGTTTGGAACCAGGACAAGATGGTTCTGCTGAATGGAATGTTTATTGGGACCCAATTTCCGCAGCACGAGTGTGGGAAAGTCAAATTGAAATTATCATGTGTCCTTTGGATTTAACTAACAATGTACCTGTGACATCTGAGGTTGTTTATAAAATGGGACGACAACGACATTATCCCATTTCTGATTTGGCAGGACAATGTTATGCGTTAGTTATTCCCCAAGATTATTATTTTTGGGATGTGTTAGCAACTGCTTATCTCGCTCATCCTGAGTTTTATCAACTGCGGGAGTGGGAAACAGAAGTTATCACAACTGGTTTAAGTCAAGGACGTACTAAGGTTGTGTCTGGTGGTCGGAAAATTTCGGCAATGGATAAAGTTGATAAAGAGGCTTTTTACAATTATATTTTGCAGCAATGGGCAAGGTAGATTTTAGATTTTGAACCGCAGATGTACGCGGATAGAAGAAACCAAAATCTGCGTTCATCTGCGGTTAATTAAGGCACCCTACGCTTCAGAAAATTTAAACCCAAGAAAAGGGCAGCAATGCTACCTGTAACTGAAATTTCTCCTTGGGTAATTTTGTCTAAGACGGATTCTACAGGAATTAAGGCAACTTCAATTTCTTCTGTAATATCTAAATTTTGCTCTCCAGATTTACTCACATTCTCTGCTATAAATAAATGTATTTTATTATTGTCTTTAACAGGATTATCGTATAATGTAGCTAATTTGATAATTTTTTCGGCTGTATAACCTGTTTCTTCTTTGAGTTCTCTGACTGCTGCTGTTTCTGCACTTTCATATGTTGCATCGAAACCTCCAGCAGGCAGTTCTAATAATATTTCACCTGCCCCGTGTCTGTATTGCCGTACAAAAACAATTTCTTGATTATTCGTAATAGGTAAAGTTAAGGCAATTTCTGGTCTAAGGATGACAAAAAAATCGTCTATTATTTTCCCATTTGGCAATTCTATTTCATCTTGTCTCACTTTGCACCAAAAATTATCTAAGACCATTTTTGATTGCAAAATTTTCCATTTTTTTAATTTGTGCATAAAGGGGACTGGGGATTGGGGACTAGGGATTAGGGACTAGGGAAGAATTTAACCAAATTAACGCGCGTTGCATTAGCCTAGTTTTTAATAAAAGAAAATATATATGACAATTTAGTAAAGAATTGTAAAAAAGTATAACAGAGACGTTAGAGAATTTAAAGTTTGCATCTAAACTATTCTTTACATTTGCTTAAAATTAAGCATAATCATGCAAATAGAGGTAAAAACATTTACTGTTAACAAACGCTTTCCTTTGACGATCGCTCGTGGGACAACGGCACAGACGACGAATGTCTGGGTAAAAATTTCCCAAGATGGTATCGAGGGTTGGGGGGAAGCATCACCTTTTAGTGTCGGTGCTGGAGGACAATCTACAACAATAATTAAAGATGCTTTGCTGCAAGTTGCACCAATGTTGCAAGCATACAATCCGTTGGAGCGATCGCTAATTGAGCAAGTGTTAAATAAAGCTCAAGTTCCTTCCTCTGCCAAAGCAGCGCTGGATATGGCGATGCACGATTGGCTGGGCAAATATGTAAAATTACCACTGTGGCAACTGTGGGGACTTGACAAAAAAGCCATTGTACCCACTTCGGTGACAATTGGGATTAATACGCCTGAAGGAGCAAGAGCGAGGGCGCGAGACTGGTTACAATTTACTGATGTGCGTATTTTCAAGGTAAAGTTAGGTAATCCCGATGGCATTGCCTGCGATCGAAATATGCTAATGGCAGTCCGCGAAGAAGCACCCAATTTAGAATTATACGTTGATGCAAATGGCGGTTGGAGTTTGTCAGATGCAGTTGATATGTGCATCTTCCTGGCTGATTTGGGTGTAAAGTATGTGGAACAGCCACTTCCACGCGGGCAAGAAAAGAGTTTACCAGAACTTAAGCAGCATTCTCCTTTACCCATCTTTGTTGATGAAAGTTGCTTTACTAGCGCTGATATTCCTGATCTGGCAGACTGTGTAGATGGTGTTAATATCAAGCTAATGAAATCAGGTGGTTTAAGCGAAGCGATGCGGATGGTACATATAGCGCGTGCGTTAGGATTGCAAGTGATGTTTGGGTGTTATTCTGACAGTACGTTAGCGAATACCGCAGCAGCACAGCTTGCACCATTAGCTGATTATTTAGACTTAGACAGTCATCTTAACTTAATCGATGACCCCTTCACGGGTGCGATCGCTCTTGACGGAAAAATTTTACCGAACGATTTACCAGGTTTGGGGGTACAATACAGTGCGTTTACCGCTTGATCAACGAGTAGCGATTTTGCTACATGATGGCATCAAAGGAACTCATGGCAAAACGGGGCTGTCACTTTTACGCTACAGTGAAGCTTCAATTGTCGCCGTTATCGATCGCAATTGTGCAGGGCAATCTTTAAGGGAATTAACTCTCATCAAGCGTGATGTCCCAATTGTCGCATCACTTGCCGATGCTTTACAATATCAACCCCAAGTTTTGGTAATTGGTATTGCTTCCAAAGGTGGTGTATTGCCAGATGATTATTGGCATGATATCAAAGATGCGTTAAGCGCCGGCATGTCATTGGTAAATGGTTTGCACACACCATTGGCAAACATGGCAGATTTAAAAGCACTCCTGAAACCAGGACAATTAATTTGGGATGTGCGAAAAGAACCACCAAACCTAAGTGTTGCTACTGGCTTGGCACGCACCCTTCCTTGCCGACGAGTGTTGACGGTGGGAACTGATATGGCAGTCGGGAAAATGTCTACAAGCCTAGAACTACATTGGGCATCACGTTTGCGAAATTGGCGTTCTAAGTTTCTCCCAACCGGGCAAACCGGTTTGATGTTAGAAGGTGATGGTGTAGCATTAGATGCCGTGCGGGTAGACTTTGCTGCCGGTGCGGTAGAACAGATGGTGATGCGCTTCGGCAAAAATTACGACATCTTGCATATAGAAGGACAAGGTTCGCTATTACACCCTGGTTCTACAGCAACACTGCCCTTGATCCGCGGTTCGCAACCAACACAAATGATACTGGTACATCGTGCCGGACAAACTCATGTAATGGATAATGTACCAATTCCACCTTTATGTGAGGTGATTCGGCTGTATGAAATGGTTGCTAGTGCAGGTGGTGCTTTTGCATCTGTCCCTGTGGTGGGTATAGCGCTGAATACATTTAAATTAAGTGAGTCAGCAGCAAAACAGGCGATCGCTCAAGTACAATCTGAAACTAATCTACCTTGTACAGATCCAATTCGTTTTGATGCAGGTTTGTTGTTAGATGCGATCGTGCAGAGTTGCTAATAACATACCTCGACCTTTAGCAAACTGAGTGTCCTTGATCTAAGAACTGAGGAAGAGTAAGGTTTCATAATCCTGTGCGCCGTGCAAAATGCGAATAATCTCGATCAATTCTTTATGGACACGGTAGAAAATCAAGTAATCCCGATGCACAGTGCGCCGGATACCGAATTTTTCATAACGCGGAACGAGCGGGTAAGCCCGGGGCATATCTGCCAGAGCGTAGCAGCGATCCAATAATTCTTCGACGAAGGTTATTGCCCGTTCTGGATTTTGCGACCGGATGAAATCGCCAATCGCGATCAAGTCAGCTTTTGCCGCCGCCGTGATAACGACCCTCATGCCTCTGAGTTAGAAGAATCTACGGCGAAGCGGTCACGCAGTTCTGTTCGCACCTCATCAATGTCTTGCACCAGCCCCGCTTCGGCATCGGCAACGCCCCGCGCAATGGCGGTATCGAGCCATTCAAGTTGCCGTTCGCGTTCCATCAGAGCGCGCAAGGCTTCGCGGATAATTTCGCTGTTGGAGCCATATAAACCGGAATCTACCTTCTGACGGATAAAGTTTGCCATTTCGGTCGGCAAGGTAATCGAGAGCTTTTCAGCAGATTGCATGGCGTTTACCCTCTGGTACTCAAATGCTAGTCCGATATAATAGCATAAAATACTATTATATACTACCAATCCTAGCCTAAGAATAACCCCCTGTAAATTTCAGACCGGACAGAGTGTGCGGTGTGCAACTATCTAGTGGTATGAAATCTACCTTTCACCCAAGGGGAAACATTGTGAAGTGGTGTGCTACTGTTCAGCTTAGAGTCACTATTTTTTAGGTTTGATTAATATTTAAAAGATATGAATTATCGTTTGCAATGGAATTAAGGCATCTACGGTATTTTATGACTTTAGCGGAAGAATTGCACTTTGGACGCGCAGCGGAACGGTTGCATATTGCCCAACCACCTTTAAGTCAACAAATTCGTCAATTAGAGATAGAATTAGGATTTGAACTATTTCACCGCACTAAACGAAAAGTTGAGTTAACTGAAGCAGGACAAGTTTTTCTGGAGGAAGTGCAGCAAATATTTAAGCAATTAGAACAGGCAATTCAAGTTGGAAGGCAAACCAGTCGTGGGGAAATGGGACAACTGGTTATTGGCTTTGTTAGCTCTGCGCCATATAATATTTTACCAAAAATTTTACGCTCATTTCGTAGCAGCGTTCCAGAAGTGAGGTTAGAACTGCACGAACTAACGACAAATCAACAGTTTCGATGGTTGCGGGAAAGTCGAATTGATGTCGGTTTTGTCCGTCCACCTATAGAAGATGATACATTGAACTTTGAGACAATTTTTCAAGAGTCGTTGGTAGTAGCATTACCTGATACACATCAGCTAGCAAATCATAGTAATATTTGTTTGCGATCGCTTAAAAATGAACCTTTCATTTTATTTCCGCGTTTGTTAGCACCTGGACTCTACGATTTAATTATCAGTCTTTGTCAACAAGCGGGTTTTAGTCCCAACGTCACACAAGAAGCGATTCAAATGCACACGATTGTCAGCTTAGTCGCAGGTGGTTTGGGTATTGCCATTGTTCCAGAATCTCTGCAAAATTTGCAACGAACTGGGGTAGTATATAAAATTGTGAAAGAAGCGACTCCAAAAACAGCGATCGCGATAATTTGGCGAAAAAATGATACATCTGCCACGGTGCAGAAGTTTTTGGAGATATCTAGACTTCTTTGTAGTAAGGACTTCAGTCCTTAATCTGGAAGAGGACTGAAGTCCTCACTACGGTTTACAAAAAGTAGGTTTCGTTTTCACGGAGGGTGAGAATTTCTACGCCGTCTTCAGTTACAGCTAGGGTATGCTCAAATTGAGCCGATAGTTTGCGATCGCGTGTGACAGCCGTCCATTTATCGCTCTTGATCTCAACTTCCCAAGTGCCTTCGTTAATCATTGGTTCGATAGTAAAAACCATCCCCGCTCTCAGACGCTTGCCTTTACCCCGCGTGCCATAATGAAGAATTTCCGGTGCAGTGTGGAAAACATTACTCACACCATGTCCGGCAAAGTCTCGCACTACAGAAAAGCCTTGGGCTTCCGCATATTCTTGAATTGCCGCACCAATATCGCCAACTTTTGCTCCTGGTTTCACCTCAGCAATGCCTAATCTGAGGCATTCTTTTGTCACCTCAACCAGCTTTTTCGCTTTTGGTGATGGCGTACCGACAAAGAATGTTTTCGATGTATCGCCGTGGTAGCCTTCAAGCAGTGGTGTAACATCAATGTTAATTATATCACCTTCTTTGAGGATTTGTTTGGCGTTAGGTATGCCGTGACAAACTACTTCATTTACACTGGTGCAAATTGACTTGGGAAAACCCTTGTAACCCAAAGGTGCGCTTTTGGCATTATGTGCTTGCGTCCAACGTTCTGCTTCATCATTGAGTTGCAAAGTGCTAACTCCCGGCTTGACCATTGATTCAAGATGGTGTAACAATTCAGCTGCCAAACGTCCGGCTTGACGCATTTTGTCTATTTCTCTGTGAGATAAAAGAACGATGGTTTCGCTTTTCATATAAATTTAATCTAACTGGGGACTGGGGACTGGGGATTGGGGACTGGGGACTGGGGACTGGGGATTGGGGATTGGGGACTGGGGGGATATCCTCACAACCACTAACCACTAACAACCCTCAACCAATTAAAATGCTGAAAACTCTTGACTTTAGGAACAAATGAGCGTAGAAAAATTTGTTTAGTTAAGCGTTATCTACAGGACCCATATACATAGTTAAACCAGTCTCGGCTGCTTGCCTTGCCGCATCCGCAACCTTTAAAGTGTATAAACTTGCCTCTGGAGTAACGTACAAAGGAGTGCCATTAAAAAGACGATCTAACACCATGTTTGTGTCTTTGACAAATAAACCCCGTTTTGTACCAACCTCTATCGGCGTTGTTTTTCCATTTTCTATTAAAACTCCTTCATCGCCATCAAAAATTAACCCACCGTTTTCACCATGAACTTCAAACTTCCGTTCTGCTTGCCATAAAGTTTCACCTTTACCGTAAACTACTTGCGCTAAAAGTCCGCTATTGAAGGATAGTTGACTAATGCAAAAACAGCTTTGGTAAAATTCTGTTTCTGTCTCCCAAAATCGTTGATGGCAGTTAACGGTAGTCACTTCACCAAACAAATCAGTAAAACGCTGTAATCTAGATAACGCGCCTATTAAGGGAAAGCCGAATAAATCGTGGCTAAAAGTCCATTTACGCGGTGCGGTAGCTTCCGGCTTGATGGTGCTGTAGCGCACATAGAATAAACCCCCAAGTTGCGGTAAATATTCCTTTAAAGCTAAATGTAAACCGCCTAAAAGTTCGATATGTTCGACATGAAGAAGTTTATTTTCGGCTTTAGCTAAAGCAACGAGTTCTTCTGCTTCTACCACATCTAAAGATAGGGGATATTCGACAATTACATGTTTGCCTGCTTGGAGTGCTTTTTTGGCGATCGCTCCATGATCTCGATTTACATTACAAATTACCACCAAATCTATATCTTCGCGTTCTAGTAGCTCTTGACAAGAACTCATCGCTTCTGCTTGGTAGTCTGAAGCTAGAGAGGCTGTTTTTTCTTTTGTGTTACCAACAAAGGCAAGTAAATGCGATCGCTCATCATGAACAAATGCTTCAGCTCTTAATTTTGCCACATACCCTGTACCAATCAAACCCACGCCCACACTTGCTTTTTCCACAAAAGCCGATGAATCGTACATATACTCACCAATTCTGTTTATCGATTTTCTCTATCGGACTGAGTTAATTGCTTCAGCCGTTTATAGCGCTTTAGTAAACTTGTAAAACTTTCACCAACCCTGATCCGGATGAGGGCAAGGGAGCATCTCAATTTTGCACATTTGGGATGCTCCCAATGGGAATTTCTATAAACGGAAGTGATTTGTTCATAAATTCGGGATTTTTCCAGATTATAGTCCTTTGTGGGAGCATCCATCTCAGGAAAAATATATAAGTAAAACTCATCAGGATTAACTAACTAAATTTCATTACTAATCGCGTTCAAATTCCAGTTACATCGTTTAGTTTTTCTCGTAGTATCAGAATTGAAGCAAATTTGAATAAACGGCTGAACTAGTAAGTTCAGCCGACACTTTGCTTTAGGATAACTTATACGGTCTGCAAAAGAGAGGATTAAAAAATGCCAACTTTTAAAGTGACACTGGTCAGCGAAGCTGAAGGTCTTAACCAAACCATCGACGTTGATGATGATACCTATATTCTAGACGCTGCTGAAGAAGCTGGTCTTGACCTACCTTATTCTTGTCGCGCTGGTGCTTGTTCTACCTGTGCAGGTAAGCTGACATCTGGTTCTGCTCCAGACCAGTCTGACCAGTCTTTCTTAGATGACGACCAAATCGAAGCTGGATATATCCTGACTTGTGTGGCTTACCCAACTGGAGATTGCACAATTGAAACCCACAAAGAAGAAGAACTTTACTAAGAGTTTGGCGCTTCAGTAAGTACCCGATAAAAAGAAAAGCGATCGCACACGTTATTTCATGAAGAGGGGAAAAGGGTAAAGGTATAGAAATAAAATACAGGTTTATTCACTCTTATTCTATTTCCCTTTCCCCTTTCACGGCAGATGCTACAACGGGGGGAACCCCCGCAACGCACTGCCTCCCCTTTCTCCCTCTTTTTCAAGGCTTAATGTTGTTGCTGAGAATTTGAATTTGCGTGTCGGGATAGTAGAACTGGAGAATTTTGGCACTTGCCCAACCGAGTTTAGCTAAAGTTTGAGCACCAGTTTGACTCAAACCAACTCCATGCCCTAAACCACCACCAACAAAAGCATATCCCCACAGACCAGGTTCGCCTTTATTTAAGGGTTGCAGATAAAAAAGTGTACTTCTGGGTGCGGCAAAGGCGCTGCGAACTTCATCTTTATATAAACTAAAAATACCAATATCAGTTTTGACATTTAGTTTGAGTATGCGTCCGCTTTGACTGCGCTCTACTACCGTCATCTCTTTAATGGTTTTAAACTTGGCAAAGGGACTCTTTTTCACTGCCAGAAATTTCTGCAAGCCTTTGGTAATGTCTTCTAGGCTACTTTCTTTCCGCCAGCGAAACAGGTCGAAATCGCTTTCGTTAAATCCTTCTTTGCGAGTGATAAACCGCTGAAAGTTCTCTTCTGATGCTAAACTCTCATCCGATAAACTCCAAAAATTAACCGCAGCATCCAGCACCGGTCTTAAATATGGGCGATCGTCACCATTCCAAACATCGCTAAAGGAAGCTGTCACACCGCCGGTGGTGGAAGAATATAATGCATCCACTAGCTCATTTTTATAAGTTAGTACCATTCCCCTTGTAGTGGCGATCGCTTTATCTGTGGCAGCAGAAACGTCATTCAGCCCATAATAAACTTGGCAGTGAGTGTCAGCACATAATTGATAATTATCTACTTCAAATCTCCGTAGATTCCGCAGCACGTAAGTCCGCGCCAAAATCGCTTGTGCTTCTAAGGAGGCTACAGGGGCTGAATTGCCGATTTCATAAGGCACAACGCCGCGCAAATATGCTTCTAAAGGCACTTCGTTGACTAAAGTGTAAGTACCATAGGCATTTGACTGTAACTCCAACCGACCTGGATAAAGACGGGCATTTTCTGGTTTTTTACCTTCACTCACCCGAATCAAGTTTTTATCGGTGCTAATTTCTAAATTATTTGGGCTATAGCGCTTGCCATTTACTACCCAACTCACTCGCGGCACTTGTTTGAGAATTTGGGTGTCGATGTATACCGTTGTGTTCTTTGTATTTTTTTGCACGCTTTGCAATAGCAAGCGCCGCAATAACGGAGTCTTGTATACATCACGTTTCGCCCAAACTTGCCAGCGTTCTGGCTGGGCTATTTCTACTTGTATTCCCTTTTTCCGCCAACCTTGGGCGTTGTCTTCCGCAGTTTCAAAGGTACGGAAAGTGCCTAAAACTACTCTCTCCTCAACTATTGGTTGAGGTAAAGCTTGCATAACTGTTTCCAGTTTTACTGGGTTTGCGGTAACTAGGGTTTGCTCTGTTTGGTTTGTCGTAAATTTCAGTTTTAAGCGATCGCCTTTTGTCGGCTCTAGTTGCAGCTGCTGTGTTGGTTTATCTCCAAATCGCTGCACAATCCCAATTCTTAATTCTACATCTTTTGTTTTGCTCCCAGGACTTGATGCGCCAGTCAGCCCCAATAAGCAAAATATCGTCAGTACTGTGTAAGAAAACCCCGATAAGGTGATTTTCATCGGAACTAACTTGATTCTCCTCCCAGTCAGATTTTGGGGTGAACGATCAATTTGCTTGACAATGTAGTGGTTTTGTCGCATAAGTTACCTAATGATATCATCGCTTGTTTTAATCACAAAGTTGCAAAACGAAGTCATAACGATTATGATTTATGTAGAAACACAAAAAAAGAAATAGACAAGGATATCCCTTATGGTTAGGGTACAAGAAATTCCACTAAATCAGATAAAACGTCCTTTACCCCGTGCCAACGATCCGCAAAAAGTGCAAGACTTAATGGAATCAATTGGTGCGATCGGGCAGCAAGAACCGATAGATGTCCTAGAAGTAGATGGACAGTATTATGGCTTTTCAGGTTGCCATCGTTACGAAGCTTGTCAGCGCTTAGGCAAAGAAACAGTCTTAGCCAGAGTCCGCAAAGCACCCAAGAGCGTTTTGAAAATGCACATGGCTTGAAAAAGAGGGGGAAAGGGGAAAGGGGAAGGGAGAAAGAGCAAAGAACAAAGAGCAAAAGTTCTTTTTTCTTCTTAATGAGTCCCTTTTCCGTTTAACCTTTCCCCTTTTCGGTAAAGTTTAATAGTTGGAGCGTCAATACTGCTTGAGCACTATCTACGCTCCAACTAACCACTAACCCCTATCCAATAACCAGTAATCCGGAGAATTTTATGCAAACGCAAGAAACACCCAAAAACGTAAATATCGGTATTGACGATACCAGTCGGGCTAAAATTGCCGATGGATTATCACATCTGTTAGCTGACACTTATACGCTGTATCTGAAAACTCACAGCTTCCACTGGAATGTCAAAGGACCGATGTTTCAAACTTTGCATCTCATGTTTGAGACACAGTATACAGAGTTAGCTCTAGCAGTTGATTTAATTGCCGAACGTATCAGAGCGCTGGGTTATCCCGCACCGGGAACTTACAGCGAATATGCCAAACTGAGTTCGATCACAGAAACTCCAGGAGTTCCTAAAGCTACCGACATGATTCAGTTGTTAGTGGAAGGACAAGAAGCAGTGGTGCGAACTGCACGTTCTATTTTTCCTGTGGTGGAAGAAGTGAATGACGAACCTACAGCCGATTTATTGACTCAACGGATGCAGGTTCATGAAAAGACTGCTTGGATGTTGAGAAGTTTGCTGGAAGAATGATAATAGGGCAATGGGCAATGGGCAATGGGCAATGGGCAATGGGTAATGGGCAATGGGCAGTGGGAATTAAAGAAGTTCAATAAAGCAAGTGCGTGAATAAATACAATTCTTTCCATGCCCCATGCCCCATGCCCCATGCCCAATGCCCAATTCCCAATTCCCAATTCCCAATTCTTATGAATGAGGTATTTTCGTTAAAATTTACTCATACGTTGCAAAACTTAATGCAACGTGTGGGTGTTTCTAGTTTTAAAGCTTTGAGTCAAGCTGCTGGTATTTCAGAGCGGCAAATTTTGCGGTTGCGACGGGGAGAAGCGACGCAGATGCGAGTGGAGGTACTGCTCAAATTGTCGCAAGTGTTACAGATGCCGTTGAGTGAATTAATCACAACTTTTTCTCAGGTGGAGTTGGTGAAAGAGACTGGATCAAATCAAGAATTGTTACAAGAAATAACTAATTTAAAAATAGAATATCAGCGATCGGTTGTGCAATTAGAACAACAGCGCGAAGTATTGCTTTGTGAGTTTCAGCAGACGAGTTTGCAATTGCTAGAGTCTTTGTTATTGCAGTTTCCCACCGCAGCACAGAAAGCGCAAGAGAATCCGCAGCTAGCAGCGGTAAAAATATTGCCTTTAGTACAAAAACCTTTAGAAAAATTATTACAACAATGGAAAGTGGAAGCGATCGCACCTGTGGGAGCAGAATTATCCTACGATCCCCAGATACATCAATTGATGGAGGGCGTTGCACAACCTGGAGAAAAAGTCAAGATACGTTATACAGGCTACCGTCAAGGTGATAAGCTGCTTTATCGAGCTAAAGTCAGTTTAGTCTGAGAGAGGGGAGAGGGGGACAAGGGGGACAAGGGGGGGATTATCCTCACAACCATCAACTAACCACTAACAACCATCAACTAATTAAAATGTTGACAAATTAAAAACATTGGGAATACTAAACTAGAGGCGATCATTACAAAAATGGTGTATCGAATTTACTTCTATTGGTGGATGAAAGGCTAACACAAAGGACTTCGAGTATGCAAAAGGACAAAAACAGAAATGAGCCTGCGTCTCAAATAGAGGTACTCAGTAATAATTGTCCACCGAGACAGGAATTAAATGAGGAATTAGAAGCCAGAGTAGAAGAACGCACTGCCGAACTCAATCGCGTGGTTGTTCAGTTGAAGGAAGAAGTTAAGAAACGCATCGAGATAGAAAATCAACTGCGATCGTCAGAACAGTTTTTGCAGTTGGCAATGGATAGCATCCCGCAGTTAATTTTTTGGAAAGACAGAAATTCTCTATATCTTGGCTGTAACCAGAAATTTGCCACTATTACAGGTGTGGGTTTGCCAGAAAATATTATTGGCAAGACTGACTATGATTTGCCTTGGAAAAAAGAAGAAGCTGAGTGGTTTCGAGAATGCGATCGCCGTGTTATGGAATCTGGTGTGGCAGAATTACATATCATTGAGAGGCACAAGAGAGCTGATGGTAAGGAAGGATGGCTAGATACTAATAAAATTCCTTTGCGGGATGCGAGCGGTCATGTGGTAGGTATTCTTGGTACATCTGAAGATGTCAGCGAACGCAAACAAACTGAGGAAGCTTTAAAACAAAGTGAAGCCAAATTGCAAAAAGCTTATGCAGAACTGGAAAGACGTGTAGAAGAGCGGACTCAAGAACTAGTACAAAGCAACCAAGCGCTACAAGCAGAAATTAGCGATCGCAAACGAGTAGAAACTCAACTGCAACAGCAAAAAGAATTCCTTCGCACAGTCTTTGATGGCTCGGAAAATCCTATATTTGTAGTGGATGTTCTCGAAGACGGTGAATTTTGTCATGTAGCTTATAATAGTGCCGCAGAGCGTGCCACGGGTATGAGCAGTGCAGAAGTAATCGGTAAAACTCCAGAACAATTGCATGGTGCAGTTACAGGGGCAAAAGTGCGTCGGAACTTCGCAAGCTGCCAAGAAGCAGCTAAGTCTATTAGTTATGAAGAATGCTTGACTTTCTTTGGTGAAGAAACTTGGTGGTTGACTACGATTAATCCCCTTGAAGACAGCGAAGGTAAAATTTACCGATTGGTGGGGACAACATTTAATATTAGCGATCGCAAACGAGCCGAAGCAACTTTACTAGAAAAAGAGCAATTTCTTCGCAGTGTCTACGATGGATCGGAAAATTTTCTGTTTGTGGTCGATATTGTTGAAAATGACTTTCGCTATGCTGGTTGGAACCCAGCTACAGAACGTAGCACTGGTTTGTTGAGTGCAGAAATAGTCGGTAAAACTCCAGAAGAGTCAGTTGGTAAAGTTCAAGGTGCGATAGTTCGTCAGCAATACATAAAATGTTTGGAAGCAGATGCACCTATTACCTTTGAACAATGCTTCAATTTCTTTGATCAACGATTTTGGTCGCTAGTAACCGTTAATCCCTTAAAAAATAGCGAAGGTAAAATTTATCGATTGGTGGGAACAGCCTTTGATATCAGTGAGAGTAAACGAACAGAAATTCAATTAAAGCAACAAGCAGAAGACCTAGAAAAAACTCTCCAAGAACTGCAACGCACACAAATGCAACTTATTCAAAGCGAGAAAATGTCTGGTTTAGGTCAACTTGTAGCAGGTGTTGCTCACGAAATCAATAACCCTGTCAATTTTATTTTCGGCAACCTTACTTATGCTAACAACTACATCGAAGATTTATTAAGTTTAGTACAGTTATATGAACAACATTATGGCGATCCCGTTCCCGAAATTCAAGAATTAGCAGAAGATATAGACTTACATTTCTTGATAGAGGACTTACGCAAACTTCTCAAATCAATGAAAGTTGGTGCAGAGCGCATTCGAGAAATTGTCTTATCTCTACGCACCTTTTCCCGCATGGATGAAGCAGAGATGAAAGAAGTAGATATCCATGAAGGTCTTGACAGCACGCTGATGATTTTAGAACATCGCATCAAAGCTAAACCTGATCGTATAGCGATTGAAGTGATCAAGGAATATGGTAACTTGCCTTTAGTGCAATGTTATGCCGGACAACTCAACCAAGTATTTATGAATATTTTGGCGAATGCTATCGATGCTTTGGATGAGTCATTAGTAAATGAACCTGAAAAATTGACAACCCCGCAGATTCGTATTGGTACGGAACTTCTAGAGGGCGATCGCGTCAAAATTAGCATTGCCGATAATGGATTGGGTATACCATCCGCCATAAAAGCGCGATTATTTGACCCTTTTTTTACCACCAAAGCGATTGGAAAAGGAACTGGGATGGGGCTTTCCATTAGCTATCAAATTATCAGCGATCGGCATGGTGGCTCTTTGGAATGTGTTTCACAGCCGGGAGCCGGCGCTGAATTTGTAATTGTAATTCCTTTATGCCAAGGATAAATTGTTACCTAATTATTGCCCAATTACTTAATCGTAAGATAACATCAAGCTTTTCTATGAAGTTCCTTGCTGAGAGTTGATTTTTTTATTGCCTATAATTAAGTCATCCAACCTGATTTCAAAAGAACAGCTAGTAAAAAAGACATTTTCATGGGTGCTGAGAAAACTCACTTCACGAGGACAACTTGATTATTTATTATCTCAAATTTCTGGCTGTGAATGAATTATTAATTATTTTTATTTGGCAACATTTATTCAAATGAATTATGATTAGTACATACATGCCGAAGCGAAAGCTGTTTCATTTATACCAACAAGTGCGTGAGATATTATGAGTCCTTTAATCAAAGTTTTTCAACCGAGTGGAA
This sequence comes from [Scytonema hofmanni] UTEX 2349, assembly GCF_000582685.1. Classification (GTDB taxonomy): domain Bacteria; phylum Cyanobacteriota; class Cyanobacteriia; order Cyanobacteriales; family Nostocaceae; genus Hassallia; species Hassallia hofmanni. Next base: position 5,081,428 of record NZ_KK073768.1, on the reverse strand, counting down.
TTTTAGATGGAAGTGAATCCCAAGAGTTTCGCCAAGAAATTAGTGAAATTGCAGACAGCGGTGCGAAAATTATCTTAGTTGATTTTCAAAATGTGACTTTTATGGATAGTTCCGGACTGGGAGCTTTAGTGTTAGCCTTCAAAACTCTACGAGATGCGGACATTAAACTTGTTATCTGCTCGATTAATGAACAAGTCAGGATATTATTTGAACTGACTGGTATGGATAAGGTATTTGAAATATTTTCCAACCAAGAAGAATTTAAACAAAATTTACTCTCCACAATTTAGTCAATCAAACTTTATCTGAAGGATAGATAAATCATCATCAAAAGCCTCTTTGGAGTTTAAATTGGTTAGGTAATTTAGTACCTCGTCGAGTTGGCTTTCACCAGGATGTTGTAACTCTACCAGCATCTGAATGAAAGCATCTAAACTCCAAATTGTACCATCTGATTTCGTGATTTCGTAAACGCCATCACTAAAGATATAAAGAGTACTGCACTCTTCAATCTTGCAAAATCCATCAACATATTTTGCTTCCGGAAACATTCCAACTGGCATTCCGGGGGTTCTTAATTGTTTGACTTCGGTAACGTTAACAGATTTGCCCGATACTAATATTGCTGGAGGATGACCAGCACTAGAGTAAATTAACTGACGCTTGATGCGGTTGTAAACTCCATACCAAATTGTGAAATATTTGTCATTTTGATAATTCATCTGGAAAGTGTCGTTTAACGCTCTTAATACCTCACTTGGTTGATAATAATTGAGACTTTTGAGAGCGCGGGAACGAAGCAAATTTAGGACAGATATAGAGGGAAGAGTGGCTTTGAGTCCATGTCCGGCAGTATCTAGTAAATAAATTGCCATATAATCAGGATCGAGCCAGTAGTAATCAAAACAATCGCCGCCAAGTTGACGTGAGGGAATAAAGCGAGAATTGATGGTGAGGAGTTCTGACATCGGTAGAGGCAAAAGAGAACGCACATATTCAGCAGCTTCTGCCATTTCTGCTTCTAAAAGTAGCTTTTGAGATTGCAAATCTCGACTTAATTGATGCAGACGCAATCCTGCTCTTACTCGCGCTTGCAATTCGTTCTGCTCAATGGGTTTGGTAATAAAATCATCAGCACCAGCATCTAATCCCTTGACGCGATCGGCTACGGAATCTAAAGATGTTAAGAAAATAAAGAATGTTGTCGATAAATTCGGATCTCTCTTGATGTAATGGCAGACTTCCAGCCCATTTAATCCTGGCATAATCCAATCACAAATAATTAATGCCGGCTGGCAAGCAAGTGCTTTTGCGATTCCTTCAGAACCATTGCTGGCAGCGATTACCTCATAACCCTGTTTTTCCAACATCCTTTTCAGCAGGATTTGTATTGAACGGTCATCATCAATTACTACGATTTGAAACATGGGAAATGACGGGTAAGAGTAAATAATAATTTTTGTAAAATAAAAAAGAAAATTGGGAATTGGGATTTTAAAAGGGGAAAAGGGGAAAGAGGAAAGGGGAAAAGCCCAATGTTCAATTCCCTATTCCCAATTTTTTACAGTCATAAAACATTATGGCGGTGAAAGGGGATTCAGCCACAAAAGCATAGCGCGTTTTAGTTGATTTAAGTCGCGGTAAACTTCCTGCTTAAACCACTGTCCCAAAGCATCAATGGGGGTGAAGGATGCTCCAGGTTGCCATTTAACATCTTGACCTAAGGGTGTAACATGGCTTCCAGGCAGGGTTTGTGCTGTCACCATTTCCGGAAAGCGTTGTTGTAATATTTCCTTTAAAGCTGCTGATTGGTCAAGGGTGTCGTTACTAAATTTTATTAACAAGTTGCGACGGACGTTGTAGCGTTCTTCCACAAGCTTTTTAGTTTCCAACGGTGAGGGGGTAAACTCGATGGCAAAGGTTGTATTAAATTGTTCCACTAAGGGGATAGCATCCCGTGCAGCGTAGTTGTTAAAGGATATGAGGATATTACCTGCGCGTTCTACGCTCAAGAGACTGCCGATGAGTAAGTGGAGTTTACAACCCATGCTGTGTCCCAATCCGTAGATGGGGAGGTAGCGCTTGCGTAATGCCTCCGAATCGTGTAAGCGTTCGATGACGCGATCGAAGTTTAAGTGTACAGATTTAGCGATCGCTATATGATCCAATGTGTTGACAAATGGCGTAGCAATTACAACATAGCCTTTTTCCGCCAGTTGTTCTAATAACCAACGATAGGTGAGGTGAGGTGCTGTAGCGACGAATGCACCACCCAGGAAATGGATGATACCGATGGGATTTCGGGGAATTAACACCCAATTGCCTTGAATTTCTTTCCAGTCCATACCGATGGGCGATCGCTCTAATTTAATGTTTCTTTATATTAGACTGTGTGCGGCGATCGTGTCAGAGAGGGGGGGATGGGGAGACAAGGGAGACAAGGGAGATGGGGGAGACAAGGAAGACGAAAACACAAACTCCCCCTTGTCCTCCTTGTCCCCCTTGTCCCCCTTGTCGCCTAATCTTACCCCTGACTCTGCAACCTTCTCATTTCAAGTTGCACGTCTAAGGCAATTTCCAATGCTTCATTTAATAACCTTCCATGTTCAGTTGCTTGTTCACTAACTTGCATTGCCGATAAAGTCGGTAAATTGTTAGCAAACAAATCTGTATTTTTGATAATAAAATTTTTATTTTCTCTCAAAACTCTTTCTGTTTTCAAAGCGCGAATCAAATCATTTTTAGTTAGCTTAAGTGCGTCAAGTACTTTTTCTCTTTCCTTTAAAGTTACTTCAGGATTGCCAGCTTCTTCTATTTGGTCGTTGATATCTATTGCTTTAATTACAGAATTATATCTATCAACATCATTTAAAAGAATTTCCAAAGATGGTGTAATGTTCTTTCTCAAAAATTTACTTTGTTTTTTCCACCAAAAATATAATAGACTTTGCGTTATCCCACCCCCAACTAAAGTTAAGATTATGAATAATATCCATGAAGGTATTGTTATCCATGTAGCAAATACCTTAAGCATTATATCCAACATCAGATAGCTAAAAACAAATATAGAAAATCCAATAAATACTACAGTGGCACCTTCAGAACCTTTGATTTTTTCTATAAATATCTGTCCCAATCTTTTGATAGGGTTAACAATTATCCTTAGTTCGTCTTTAACAGGTAGATTTGTTAACTTTTGTAGTTGCTTTTGGCTAATCTCCAAGCCTTCTAAATCATCCCTCACAGCTTTCCCATCCTTGCGAAAAGAGTTGTTTAGTATTATATAACAATCGTTATTATGTAAAATCCGCTAATTTTGGATTATTGCCCATTTTGTCAGCATAACTAGACAAGTCCTCCAGATTAACCCGTTACTATTGTAACCAGACTTATGAAGCAAGAGCTATGCTGTGGTAAAAGTATTTTCGGCATCTACGCTGTTAGATATTTAATTTATACGTGTAGGTTGATAGAGAAGCTGAGTTACCACTACTAGCGAATTTCTTTAATAAACTTAATCCTTGCTTCAAGTATTGAGGGCATTAAAACACAAGTTGCAAATAAATTTACATTTAATTCTGGTAACAATTCACTACGAGAAAGCGGTGGTAAACTACGCGCTTTTTTGAGTTTTCATTTATTATCTATACCAATTCTATGTGAGGTTGCGCTTTATTCGCCCTCAGGCTGGAAGCCTGGGGCTATAGGAACAAAGCCCGCCTACGCGGGCTAATTAGGGCTTGCTGAATAAATGTGTAATCTAGTCCAGATAAGGGGTTTAAGCCTTTTTTCACCAAACA
>NZ_KK073768.1:5040193-5077528 GCF_000582685.1 [Scytonema hofmanni] UTEX 2349 | reverse complement strand
GTTTAACATCTAGAGTCTCAAAACCCTTGCACAATCAAAGCGCGATCGCTAGGTAAAGAAAGGAAACTGAGCAACGAAACAACCATTTTGTAACCTGTGTGGCTTCTAGATTCGCTTTAAAGACTTATTCAGCAAGCCCTAATTAAATGCATCTTCATACAGAAATGGTATAGGAATTCATCTACTGTAATTCCTGCTTGTCGAATCAAACTTTGCAAAAATTTTAACAGCATCTTTACCGGAAATATTTGATAAACGTCCCATTTATACTAAAACTTCCTCGATAAAGGTTTGTAATTCTTTAGCTACTAGGACTTACGCACTCGTTACGAAAAAACAAGACTTTGAGATTGCTTCCTGACGTCGATAGGGACGGAAATTTGTAGTCCGTGCGTAAGTCCTGGCTACGTATGGTTTGCCATGCTTGGTTTGGACGTAAAGATAACCTTTAATGGCATCCTTAATATTTTCAATTGTCTCATCTAATGTTTTACCTTGACTTACACAGCCAGGAAGTTCAGGAACCTCAGCAACGTAACCTTTATATTCTGAATCAAATGTGAAAATTACTTGAAATTTCATAATAATCAATCTTTGATAATTGAGTGCATACAATAAATCTAAGGCGACGAAAAGGCGATCGCGTTACTTTTTGCTATTATTTAAAAGCCAATACGCTTGGTGTTAAGAATTATTGGTGGGAATTCTAGATGTGTAAAGACGCGAAATTTCGCGTCTCTACATTCGGTTGGTGATAGATTTACAGTCCTAACACCAAGCGTATTGATTTAAAAGCGTCCCTAACTTTTTCCCGGATAGAAAATCTATTTATTAACCAATAGAAGCAGGTATCTGTATCAAGTAAATAAGTCACAGGATATAATCTGAGTTGGAAATAGTACGGCTATCATATATATCTTTGATGATATCCTCTGTTGTGCGATCGTCTTCCCAGGCGCCAAATATTTCTATAAACTTTTCTAGGGAGTGAGTTTTTGGTGATGCTTCTGTTTTGTTAACTTTAGGTGACAAATCTAAGTTTAAACGAACCATATCTTCAGGATTAGTCATGGTTCCATCCTTATGTTAAATATTAAATACATTATAGTTGGCGATCGCGCCAAGATTAACAGGAATTTTGTTACTGCTTATCCACTTTCATTAGTGAGAAATATGATTGCAGAACTTGATAGGGTTATTCTCACAACAAATATTCCAGAGTACGGTTTAGAAAAAGGTGATATGGGTACTGTTGTTTTGGTACATCAAAGTGGTAAAGGATATGAAGTTGAATTTATCACATTGGATGGTGAAACTGTGGCAATTGTTTCATTATTTGCAGCACAAGTTCGTCCTATTAGTAGTAGAGAAATTGCTCACGCAAGAGTGATAAATTGATGCGATGGCAGCAGCCACTCCTACGGAGTATCGCACTTCGTTAAATCATATAATTCATGTGCCTATTATGTGCCTAACGACTAAAGTCGCGGCTACACGAACAAAACCTGCCTACGCAGGTTTAAAAAATTGAAGTCCGCGAAGGCGGACTTTGTTCGTATAGCCCCAGACTTCCAGTCTGAGGGCGCTTTATTTCTTTAACCGTGAATCTATTCGCCAAGGCAAATTTTAAGAATTAAAAAAATTATCAGCCTTTTCCCAGTGTTCATCGTTAACATGAGCGCGTACAGTTGCCAAAGCTCCTGTAATTACAGTAGCATCATCTGTGAAACCAAGACCTACTATCAAGTCAGGTATAGCATCAACAGGTGATAAGAAATAAGTAAGTGCACCAGCGATTGTAGCTTTCGCGTAGGCTGGTGTTTTAGAATCAATCATGCAAAAATACATTGCTACTGCATCTTTTGTAAAAGGTACATGACCAATAAAACGTTTAACATTATTAAGAAAGTTATCCATATTAACTAACCGTATATTAAGTAAGTCGGTGTGAAAATTTCAAACTATGTAATTGTGAGTGAAACGCGGCAATCATAAGGATTCTGACAATTTCACACTCCGTTACATAGGTTGGCTGATTTACGCAGTTCTACTTATGCTAAATTATAATAAATAAAAACAAAAACCGCAAATACACGCATCAAAACGCCAAACTATCAGCGTTTATCTGCGTGCATCTGCGGTTAAAAACTCAGACCTTAATTAATGTACTAACTCAATCCCCCGCTTCGCTAAAGCCTGCGCTGTCAAACCATTAAAAGCCATCAACTCACCAGCACTCGCAGTAGTTTCCCCACGCTTCCATGCGAAAGTATCGCGCTTACAAGTACTTCTTAACATAATTGGTTCCAGCATCGCAGAAGCACCACCAGTAACACCAATCAACGCATCACCGGCAAATAACTCAGCAAATTGTTCATCATCTAAAAAGTCGCCATCAGGTTCAGAACAAGTATCCCAAGCTGTATCATCAGGACGATACAAACGACGGGGGTTAATAACAGAAATTATCTTCACACTAAGACCTTCAGTTTCTAAGAAAGCAGCAGCTTCAAATACTGGCATTAAAGTCATATCACCAATAACAGCAAAGACAACTTTCTTACTACCACCTTGATTCGATTCAACTTCATGCAACACTACGGCACCATCGCGTAACCCTTTTTGAGTTTGTTCAAAGGTGGTTCTAATTGGCAAAGGTGACTTACTTGCAGTAATCACAATTCCCTTATTTTTGGTTTTCAATGCCCAGTCATAACAAACTTGGATACTGTTAGCATCAGGTGGAAAAACTGGGAAAACATTACCATTTCGCATCATGGAAGCAAAGTAAGCTTCAATTTCTGGACGTTGGTGAGTCCATCCGTTGCGTCCTTGTTCTAATGCACCTGCTGTAAATAAAGTAATTGTTGAAGGAGTAGGACGCCGCAATTCTGCCATTGCTTGAGTTACCGTTTGGAAAATTGGTAAACCGTTGATGGCAAAAGATTCATAAGAACACCATAAAGTTCTCGCACCCATCAAACATAAACCAACTGCTAAACCTGCACAAGCATCTTCACTTAAAGGTTCATAAACTTGTCCGTTTGGTGCTTGATTGTATAAATCATCTTTTGTCGGGTGGATAATCTTTAATGCTTGATTTATGTTGGCAATTCCTGATGCTTCGTTTCCATCAGCATTGGTGACGAGGAAATTTTTATCTTTCTGTCCAACTATTCCGACTAATCTTCCCATTGATGTCGTAGAAACTTTCGATTCCCCACCTACAGAATATTCTTCTAAAGGCAATTCCCCTAATTCTGGTAATTGTAATTCAAATTCTGTGACAACTGTTTTCGCTGCGGGTCCACCACCAGCACGTTCGGCATTTGTTCGCACTAATTGCCAAGCTTCTGGTGACAATGCACGCCGTTGTAATGCACTTACAATATGAGGAGCATCAAGGGTATCTTTAGGATATAAGTTGTGTGATTTTGCACCTAATGCGTGGACTCCTGCACCTTTCAATTGTTTAATAATAAACACAGTAAGTTTTCCGCCAAGTGCAGATTTAGCAGCTTTATCTATACCACTTAATACGGCTTTAGTAAAAGCTAATCTTTGTTCAAAGGAAAAGGCAGTACTATCAACATAATCGCCTGTTTGATTTTGGTCGTCAAAGTCTTTAGCATCGACTAATATAACTTCCGCAAAACCGTTACCTTGCCAGTATGCGATCATCTGTTCGTTGGTTTTCAGGGAAACCATGCTATGATGCTCCTGGCTGTAACCGTTCCACACCAACACTGGCAAGAAGTTGGTGACAGTTGGAAAAGCAGTATTGAAGTGTGCGATCGCACTGATGATATAAGGTTCACCCAATCCACCATCCCCAACAGTGAAGGGAAACAGCTTATCTTGATGCAGCTTTGCAGCTGACATGGCAAAGTGTTGCCCTTGTCCCAAAGGTCCTGCGGGTGCGAGAATACCGGGAATGTAGCCGGAAAGATGTCCTAAAAGTCCGTGCTTTTCGCGAAAGCGATCGCGTAACTGCTGCACTGTATAAATCCCCATGTCCTCTAGCGAACGATCCAAGAACATCGCACTATAAAATCCAGGGGCGTGGTGTCCCACTTCCGTGATAATGTTCTTATGACCCAACATCACCAACGCTGCATAAGCTTCCGCTTGGGAAGCAAATCCACCTGGGTGTCCAGAAGCTTTAGAAGCAGTAACTTGTAACGTTAAATAACGTAAGGCATCAGCTGCAAGCAAAGTTTGATATACTGCTGCTGCATCTTCCGGATTAGCGATCGCTAATTTATCAGACGCGATCGCAGGTGTTCCCCCATAAGTTTCAAAACCGGGCAACGCTTCCCCAAAATATTGAATTCCCTCGCAAAAATCTGGAGACGCTGAAGTTGCTTTTGGTGTAATTGCAGTCATGCTCAGTACCTTGTAAATAAAAAGAGATGCTGTAAATGCTCAACAAGTTAACAAGAATTTTACAACTTTCAGGTTGTAAAAATTTATTGCTATTACGCAACCCAAAGATAATTAAATCCAATACAACTTAAACAAAATTAATTATTTTTAGTTTGTTAAAGTGGCATAAGACAATAAAATCAGTAAACAAAATAAATGAACCTACCAAACGGTCCGCAATCACTTTCATTTGTACAGACGTTGAAGTTCATTATTAATCCTATATCGTTTATGGAAGACTGTGCTAAACGCTACGGAGATATCTTTACATTGCGGTTGAAAACTCCCGTAGTTGTTGTCAGCAATCCCCAAGCAATACAGCAGATATTGACTAACGATACAAAAGATTTTACGGCTCCATCGACGGGAAACAAGCCTTTTGAACCATTGATGGGAAAGCATTCTGTAATTATGGCAAGCGGTGCGGCACATCGCCGTCAACGTCAATTATTAATGCCGCCGTTTCACGGTGACAGAATGCGAGTTTATGCAAATATCATCAGTAAAATCACTGATGAGGTAATGAGTCAGCAAGAAGTAGGCAAAACCTTGAGTGTGCGGGAGGCGATGCAAGCTATTACCATGCGAGTAATTATGCAAGCCGTATTTGGACTTTATGAAGGCGATCGCGCTGCCGAACTAGAAAGACTTCTCGGTTTAATTTTGGAAGCGGGAGGAAGCTCCCCTCTAAATGCTGCTTTTCTGATTTTCCCGTTTTTGCAACGCGATTTGGGTCCTTTTAGTTATTGGGGAAGCTTTCTCCGCCATCGGGAGCGAGTTAACCAGCTGCTGGATGCCGAAATTAACGAACGACGAGAACAACCAGATGCAACGCGTACAGATATTCTTAGCTTGCTGATGGCGGCGCGGGACGAGGCGGGACAAGCCATGACTAATGAAGAGTTACGCGATGAGTTGATGACGCTGTTGGTAGCCGGTCATGAAACTACTGCTACTGCTTTAAGTTGGGCGCTGTATTGGATTCACAAGCTGCCAGCAGTGCGGGAAAAATTGCTAGAAGAACTTGATAATTTGGGTGAAAATTCGGACACTAACGCAATTATTAAGTTACCATATCTTAACGCTGTTTGCTGCGAAACTTTGCGGATTTACCCTGTGGCAATATTCACTTTTCGCCGAGAGGTAAAAACGCCCGTCTCTTTGTGTGGGCAGGAACTTGAACCTGGTACATCGGTGATGGGTTCGATTTATTTGACGCACCACCGGGAAGATTTATATCCAGAACCGAAGCAGTTTAAGCCTGAGCGCTTTTTGGAAAGACAATTTTCTGCTTATGAATATCTGCCTTTTGGGGGAGGTGCTAGGCGCTGTATTGGTATGGCGTTTGCTCAGTTTGAAATGAAGGTGGTATTGGCGAAGATTCTTTCTAATTTGGATTTGGCGCTGGTTGATGATGGTGATGTGCGACCTAAACGCCGTGGTTTGGTGACTGGTCCCGATCGCCCGATTCAAATGCTTGTTAAGGGTAAGCGTCAGGTTAAATATGCCGCTTTGACATCTATCTCTGGTTGAGTTTTTAATTTGCAGGTTTTTGATATTGTTTAAAATGCGTTGTTCGGGTAGGCGGTGCTTACCCGAACAATATTTTTTTGAGAACGAATCGGCTTCGCCCTTGGCGTATCCAAGAGAAGAGAGAAATGATTGAAGTTTTACTATGACGTCTTTGTTACAAACGCTGCAATTAATTGCTAATCCGACGCGGTTTTTAGATGAATGTGCTGTTAAATATGGGGATGTTTTTAGTGTAAGGGTTTTGGGGATAAATTCGCCGCCAGTGGTGTTTTTTAGCCATCCGGATGCGATTTCTGAATGTTTTGCAATACCTGCGAAAGAGTTAGATTTTCAGAAAGCGACTCATGTTTTTAAGCCGCTGTTTGGGGAAAAATCTATTGTTTTGCAGGACACGCGATCGCACAATCGTCAAAGACAATTATTGATGCCGCCTTTTCATGGCGATCGCTTAAAATATTACGGTGAATTAATTTGCCAAATTACTCAAGAAGTTATCAAAAAGTGGAATGTCGGTGAAGTGATATCTATGCAGAAAGTTATGCCAGATATTACTTTACGCATTATCTTACAAGTAGTTTTTGGTATTAATCCCGGTGTCCGTTACCAACAATTAAAAGAACAACTAAGTTCTTTATTAGAAGATGTCACTAAACCTTTGTATTCCAGCTTATTTTTCTTTCCGCCGTTGCAAAATAATTTAGGTGCGTGGAGTCCTTGGGGAAATTATCTCAGAAGGCGAGAAAAAATAGACAAACTCATATACGCAGAAATTTCGGAAAGACGTTTAGAAAATGAAGCAACGCGATCAGATATTCTCAGTTTGTTAATGTCAGCGCGTGACGAAAACGGACAGCAAATGACAGATGAAGAATTACGCGATCAATTAGTTTCACTGTTGCTATTAGGTTATGAAACTACAGCAGCAGTATTGGCATGGGTATTTTATTTGATTCACGCGCACCCAGAAGTAAAAGATAAGTTGATGCAGGAATTAGATGCAAGTGATGCTAGAAATCCAGAAGTTATAGCACAACTACCTTACCTCACCGCTGTTTGCCAAGAAACACTGCGAATTTTTCCCATTGCCTTAATATGTACACCGCGAATGGTCAAAGATAAAGTGGAAATTGCTGGGAAAAAATATACATCCGGGACAATTTTAGTACCCTGTATTTATTTAGCACATCGCCGTAGCAAAACTTATCCAGAACCAAATAAATTTCAACCAGAAAGATTTCTCAACTCTAAATTTTCCGCTTATGAATATCTACCTTTTGGTGGTGGTTATCGTGGTTGCATAGGTGCAGCTTTTTCCATGTATGAAATGAAGTTAATAATAGCTACAATATTGTCAAATTTTCAGCTAGCACTTACCGATAATAATCCTGTACATCCAACACGCCGGGGTATTACCATTGTCCCTAGTGGTGGTGTGCAGATGGTTGTAGAGACGCGATTAATCGCGTCTCTACAGGAGTTAGGAGTCAGGAGTTAATTATCTGCTTGTCCCCCACTCCCCCCCTCCTCCCCTCTCCTTATTCCCCCATCCCCCAAGTTGCATATTTCCTATTGCAGATACGCTTTTAGCTTGCCAACGTCTAGATTAACGAGTAACAGCATACAAGGAGATTGGCAAGCCATGCAGGACGAGCAACGCTTGGAAGAGCAAGCGGTTAGCAAAGCAGCAGAAATGCAGTTGTCTAGCCAATTGGATGAAGCAGAAAAAATAAACGTTGATGTGCAAACTGATCTGTGGAAACTAATTCAAGGACAAGCGGATGGAGTTTCTTTTTCAGGTAAGGGACTCGTGGTACAAAAAGATGTCCGCATAGAAGAATTAGTACTGCAAACTGATAAAATTGATATCAATCTCTTCAGTGCTATTTTTGGCGAAATTGAACTGAATAAACCAGTAAAAAGTATAGTTCGCGTTGTCTTAAAAGAAGCAGATATAAACCGCGCATTGACATCAAACTACATTCGCAGCCAAATGCCAACTTTTGATTTGAATGTAGATGGTGAAATTGTCACTTTGAAGCCGCAAGAAATACAAATGTTTTTACCTGGCGATGGTAAAATTAAATTTAATGGAACGGTATCAATACACGAAAAAGGTAATACGAATCAGTTAAGTTTCATCGCATTGATTCGTCCTCGCACGCAGACACAACCAATAATGCTGGAAAGTTTCACTTGCACTCAAGGAAATGGCATTTCACTGGAAATAGTTACGGCATTAATACAGAAGATAAAAGAAGTTGTAAACTTACCATATATTAAACTTGATGGGATGGCGTTGCAAATCAAAAATATGCAAGTGCAAAAGGAAAGCATAAAAACTGTGGTAGAAACTTATATTAAGCAAATACCGACAATGTGAAATAGATATTTCAAACAGTCTTAAACTGCAAAGATTTAACGCTGTGGAATAGACATCTCCAAAAAAAGACGTAGCAATGTTACGTCTCTACAACTTTTTCACGCCAATGTCGAATAGACATCTGGTAGAAATTAAATATGCGTCATCCAAAACCCCAAGAGACGCGAAATTGAACTTCGTCCCGCTTCGCTAACGCGTCTCTACATTCTTTTTCGGAGATGTCTAATATATTAGACATTTACTTCTGCGTACTTTTGTGCATTTGGATATTGACACTCTGCTTTAGTGTACAATAAAAAGTAATTTATATAACTGTTGATTGATTTAATTTGTGATTAAACTTTTGTAATATTAATAGAGTTACTGAACTCAATATTGCAATTATGGAAACCTATGATGTAGTTATTATCGGTGCAGGACATAATGGGCTGGTTTGTGCAGCTTATCTGTTAAAAGCTGGTTATAGCGTGTTGTTACTAGAAAAGCGTTCTGTTCCTGGTGGTGCAGCGACAACTGAAGAATGTATACCAGAAGCACCGGGTTTTAAATTTAATCTTTGCGCGATCGATCACGAATTTATTCACCTAGGACCAGTAGTTGAAGAATTAGAATTAGAAAAATATGGTTTGAAATATTTAGAATGCGATCCAGTTACATTTTGTCCTCATCCCGATGGCAAGTATTTCTTAGGACATAAATCTTTAGAAAAGACTTGTGCAGAAATTGCTCGTTATAGCGATCGCGATGCCAAAAAATATGCAGAATATACAAAATACTGGCAGCACGCACTTGGGGCAATGATTCCCATGTTCAACGCTCCGCCAAAGTCAGTTTTAGATATTTTAGGCAACTATGACATCGCCAAACTGAAAGATTTATTTTCTGTCATTGGTTCCCCATCGAAAACCCTGGACTTTGTTCGCACCATGCTAACCAGCGCTGAGGATCTCCTCAACGAGTGGTTTGATTCTGAATTTCTCAAAGCACCCCTAGCAAGACTTGCGGCAGAACTCGGTGCGCCACCATCACAAAAAACCATCGCCATTGGTGCAATAATGATGGCAATGCGTCACGACCCAGGTATGGCTAGACCTCGCGGTGGTACTGGCGCACTGGTGCAAGCTTTGGTTAATTTAGTTACTAGCAAAGGCGGTGTTATCCTCACAGATCAGCACGTTGATAAAGTGATGATTGACGATAAAAAAGCCGTTGGTGTGCGGGTTGCGGGTGGTAAAGAATATCGCGCTAAATACGGCGTAATTTCTAACATTGATGCAAAACGGTTATTTTTGCAAATGACTGATAAAAGCGATATCGATGCAGTCGATCCAGATTTATGGGAAAGATTAGAACGTCGCATCGTTAACAATAACGAAACTATCTTGAAGATAGATTTGGCTTTAGATGAACCGCTACGTTTTGAACACCACGAACACAAAGATGAGTATTTAATTGGTTCAATCTTGATTGCAGATTCCGTTGCTCACGTTGAACAAGCTCATAGTAAATGTACCTTGGGAGAGATTCCCGATTCTGACCCATCAATGTATGTGGTGATGCCTAGTGCGTTAGATCCATCATTAGCACCACCGGGCAAACATACAGTCTGGATTGAGTTTTTCGCACCCTATCAAATCGCTGGTGCAGAAGGCACAGGTTTGAAAGGTACGGGTTGGACTGATGAGTTGAAAAATCAAGTTGCAGATAAGGTAGTTGACAAATTGGCGCAGTATTCACCTAATGTGAAAAATGCCACTATTGCTCGTCGCGTCGAAAGTCCAGCAGAATTGGGAGAAAGATTAGGTGCATATAAAGGTAATTATTACCACATTGATATGACCTTAGATCAAATGGTGTTTTTCCGTCCTTTGCCAGAAATAGCAAATTACAAAACACCAATTGAAAATCTATTTTTAACTGGTGCGGGAACTCATCCCGGTGGTTCAATTTCTGGGATGCCGGGACGCAATTGTGCGCGGGTATTTTTGCAGGCAAAGCATCCAATCACTCAGACTTTGAAGGATGCACGGGATTCGATTTTATCAACGTTTAAGATTAATTAGGATTTCGCGGAAATTTGGCACTAAGCAGCCCGAAAAAATCATGGGCTGCTTTAGACCATCATGATACAAATGGCAAAAAGAGCGAGGAGTTAACTTAACAAAAGCTGTTAATATTAGCAAGAATAGTTTGTTTAGTGTCCAATCGCTTGCCTGCGAGAATAAATTTCTTCTAGGAGTAAATCCCGCAGTTCGTTCGCGATATCATCAGGCGGATTACCTGCAAGCGCCCGTCCAATCAACTTTTCAGCCTCTCGTAATTCTAAACATTCTACAGCAAGCGTTGCGGCACTACGATGGAGAATTGATCTAGTCGGCTCAAGGTCAAATAAGTCTGCTACTAAGTCTGCGGCACCTCGCTCTTGAGAAAAGGCTGCTTTGGTTAACTCCAAACCAACGGTGTTATCACCCCTTTGGCGGGCTAAAAAAGCTTGGTCAACAAGTTCCATTGCTTCTCGATGAAGAATTTCTACGTCTTGCATTTTTCAACTACACGGCTACGTGGTGTGATGACATACTCCTACACTGACTGAGTACAGTACAGTGTAGGCTTCTCACCAAATCCAGCTTTCGGTTTTCTTATAATATAGTAATTTTTGCGAATTGAAACTAAAAATTGTATAAAATGTCGAACGCTACTACAGATAACAATCTCATGGCTGAACGTTTGGAATCCCTGAAAGCTGGATTTTTCGGGGGATTATCTCTTTGTTTAGCCTTCTTGATTACCAGTTTTATTAATAATCTGCTGCTTGCAAGGTATTTTCCAGGACTCAGCATTTTTCAGCTAAATTTACAGGATTGGCGTTGGTGGGTTAGCGGTGGTATATCCTGTTTTTGTGGGTTGCTATTTGGTGTTACTTATCGCTATATCATTCGTTCCGATGAAAATCTGCAACTCAAAGCTGGGGGAGTGCTGGCTTTTGGGTTGGTGCGAGGTTTAACTCAGATAGATGTGGGATTTTGTTGTTATAGTACAATTTTGCCTTTTGTCGTGCTAGGTGCGGAAAGTGTTGTTTGGTTTACGATGAGTGCGATCGCTCTCGATACCGCTATAAAATTAGGTTGGGTCAAACCTTTTAAACCAACTTAAGTTGCAATATTTATTGTTCAAACTTATTATATGAAAACTGACATTTCCTCCTATTTTTTAATCATAGATTTAGAAGCAACTTGCTCTGATGATAATAGTATTCCCCGTCATAAAATGGAAATCATCGAAATCGGTGCTGTCATGCTCAACAGAGCAACATGGGAAATTGATTCAGAATTTCAGCAATTTATTCAACCTGTAAGAAATCCGCAATTAACAGCTTTTTGTACAGAATTAACTAGCATTTCTCAAAAAGATGTTGAATTAGCCCCAAAATTTACCGAAGCAATGTCTAGCCTCCAAGAATGGATGAAATCATTTCCCAAGTATGTTTTTTGCTCTTGGGGAAACTATGATAAAACCCAATTTATTCAAGATTGCAAACATCACAATATTGCTTATCCTTTTGGTTCAGAACACAGAAACATCAAAAAGGAATTTTCTGAATATCTTGGTGTATCTAAACGATTTGGCATGGCGCAGGCTTTACAACAGCTTGGGCTAGAATTAAAGGGTACACACCATCGCGGCATAGATGATGCCCGCAACATTGCTGCAATATTCAGACATATGAACACTAGAAATGCAAGCTAATCTTGTTTTGAGTTGTTTAAAATGAATAGGACTTACGACGCACTCCTTACGAGAAAACAAGGCTTTGAGATTGCTTCCTTACGTCGATAGGGACGGAAATACGTAGTCCGTGCGTAAGTCCTGATGAAAATTGCAACATTGAAGCTGCATATTAACAACAATAGAAGTTTTCTGCTGAAAAATCCTATGCAACTAATCAACCCGGTCAAATCCCCTTCATTTTTCCAAAAAATCCAATGGGTTGCCGATCCTGTGGGATATATGGAAACCGCAGTCAAGGAATATCCTGACATTTTCACTGCTAAAATAATAGGCTTTGGCGGCACCTTAATATTCGTGAACCATCCCCAAACGCTTCAGGAAATTTTAACAAATGACCGCAAAAAGTTTGCTGCTCCCAGTAATGTAAACAAACTTCTACAACCATTAACAGGAGAATATTCAATTTTCATGCTCGAAGGCGATCGCCACAAAAAGCGCCGACAATTAGTTATGCCTTCATTTCACGGTGAGCGGATGCTAAACTACGGAGAATTAATCCGTAATATCACTAAAAAAATCTTTAGTAATTTACCACAAAACCAGCCTTTTTTAGCTCGGAATGCGATGCAGGAAATTTCCCTCCAAGTCATCCTAAAGGCGGTTTTTGGCTTGCATGAAGGAGAACGTTATCAACAACTTAAAAGCGGACTGACAGCAATATCAGATTTGTTTCGTTCACCATTGAGTTCTAGCTTTTTGTTTTTCCCTTTTCTGCAAAAAGATTTAGGTGCTTGGAGTCCTTGGGGAAAATTTGTACGCGATCGCTCCGCAGTTGATAAAATAATTTTCACCGAAATTGCTGAACGTCGCTCTTCACCCGATCCAAATCGCGTCGATATTCTCTCCTTGCTGATGTCAGCGCAGGATGAAGAGGGGAATCCCATGACCGATCAAGAGTTGCGCGATGAATTGATGACCATGTTACTTGCGGGACATGAAACCACCGCAACTGCAATGGCTTGGGCATTATATTGGACTCACCAAAAGCCAGAAGTCCGTCACAAAATCCTGCAAGAACTCGATACTTTGGGTGATTCCCCAGATCCCATGAGCATTTTTCGGCTACCTTATCTCACCGCTGTTTGTAATGAAACCTTGCGAATTCATCCTGTAGCCATGTTGACTTTTACTAGAGTCGTGCGAGAAAGTGTGGAACTACTAGGACATAAATTAGAACCTGGTACAAACATTGTTGGCTGTATGTATCTAGTTCATCAGCGCGAAGATTTATATCCAGAACCCAAGCAATTTAAACCAGAACGCTTTTTAGAACGGCAATTTTCTCCCTATGAGTTTATACCCTTTGGTGCTGGTGCCCGTCGCTGTATTGGCGATGCTTTAGCTCAGTTTGAAATGAAATTAGTATTGGCAACAATTTTGTCACGCTATCAACTAGCGCTAGCTGATAATCAACCAGAAACCCCTCAGCGTCGAGGTATTACCCTTGCACCTAGCCGTGGTGTGAAGATGGTAATTACCGGACAACGTGTGCGTCCAGAATCGCAATTGACTATGGTGAGTACTTGAGCAAAGCTGTACTAAGTACAACATTTCATTAATACGAGCGCGAATTCTCCGCGTACCTTTGCGCTTACCTCTGTGCCCCTCTGCGTTTAAATTTCAACCCTCAATTCGTCACGATTTTACGCAAAGCTGTACCAAGAGACAAGGGGATAAGGGAGACCTTTATTCTCGTTCCTATGCAGAGGATGAGCGTGTGCTTACCTCGGACATTTTTTTCACAGCAGTACCGATCGCCATAAATTCGATAATAATGCGATCGCCGAAATAACAAGCAGACCCTAAATATAGATCAAATCAGCGCGATCGCATGAAAAACTTAATTTCTCGTATGGAGGCAGTGCAGTCTCCCATAATACCTGTCGTTGGCGAATTAATTAAAAGCAATCCTGGAACCATTTCTTTAGGGCAAGGTGTTGTTTCATACAATCCGCCACCCGAAGCAATCGAGTTTTTGTCGAAGTTCCTCGCTGAATCTGATAATAATCTATACAAAGCTGTTGAGGGAATTCCTCCTTTATTAGCAGCGATTGAAGCAAAATTACAAGCTTTTAATAACATTGAAATTAACGACGAAAACTGCATTGTTGTTACCGCCGGCAGTAATATGGCGTTTATGAATGCCATTCTCGCAATTACTTCGATAGGCGATGAAATTATATTAAATACACCTTATTATTTTAATCATGAAATGGCAACCACAATGGCGGGTTGTCATCCGGTGTTAGTAGAAACCGATGAAAATTATCAATTGCGAGTGGATGCGATCGCTCAAGCTGTCACATCAAAAACAAAAGCAATAGTTACCATTTCACCGAATAATCCCACAGGTGTAGTTTATTCGGAAGAAGCATTGCGACAAGTAAATCAAATTTGTCAAGAACGCAACATCTACCATATTAACGATGAAGCTTATGAATACTTTACTTATAACGGTGTAAAACATACTTCTCCCGCTACATTTTTCGGAAGTAGTGAATACACCATTTCTTTGTATAGCCTTTCCAAAGCTTACGGATTTGCAAGTTGGCGGATTGGCTATATGGTGATTCCCAAACATCTGCTTTTAGCTGTTAAAAAAGTACAAGATACAATCGTGATTTGTCCACCTGTGATTTCTCAGTATGCAGCATTAGGAGCATTGCAGGCAAAAGAAGAGTATTTGAAGAAGAATTTGGAAGCGATCGCCCAAGTGCGCTATGACGTTCTTAACTCACTCAACCGCCTACAAAATCAGTGTACCATTACCCCCGCCGATGGTGCGTTTTATTTTTTCCTCAAAGTTCATAGTCATATAGATTCTTTTAAATTAGTAGAAAGACTAATTAAAGAACATCTTGTAGCAGTGATCCCCGGTACAACCTTTGGTATGGATAATGGATGTTATCTGCGAGTTGCTTATGGTGCGCTGCAAAAAGAGACAGCGAAAGAAGGGATAGAAAGATTAGTAAAGGGTTTGCAAGCAATTTTACCGAATAATTAATCGTCAATAAATAATCCGTATCCGCAGCCAGAAAAACCTATTTTTGGAATGATGACAAATGGAGACGGAATTGTATTTGTCAAACTAACTCAAGAGGATACACCGCAGTATGACGTATCGAGAATTTTTTCTCCTACTCCCTTGCGGAATGAATTATGTACTGTACTGCAAATTTTAAAGGGTATCGGTCAGATTATCGTTTCAAGCTAACGTTTGTCTTTGCGTCTCTATTTTATTAATTCTGAAAAAATTTTGTCAACCAACGCTTTGGATTTTCATAGCTTTCCCTTAATCAGTTGCATACCTTCTTCTTAATCAATGGGAAGTAATATCTAGTACTGACTTATCCAACTCTAGTATTTAACAGACATACTTATGAAAATTAGCTACAAGGGAATTACTTCAGTTTTAGCAATGATCTCTCCACTGTTTTTAGCGCAAAACGTGCAGAAACGCCATAAAAGTCTTAATGATTTGCGTGGCATTTCCCCTGCAAGTAGCATTGGAACCAAAATGTACGCAGTTTAAAGCTGAGAAGACATTCTTTGATTTAACATGGGTGAGAGGTTGTAAAGTTTTTGGTTTTGCCAAAAAATCAATTTTCGCTTTTGAGGTATATTTTGACCGATTGTCGCTAATAAGCTAGGAAGCAGAAATACGTGCATAGATTCTCCCAGCGAAAAATCCAAGGTTGCATCAAATTAGTATCTTGGTCAATGACAGCAGCAATAACATTCAAGCTGCTAGTTAGCATTCCAGGACAAGTAATAGGACAACCTCAGACACCATTGTCAGCACAACAGTCACCAGAGTTGCAGGAAGCGAAGCAACTAAATAAACAAGTCATTGAGTTGTATAACGCAGGTAAATACAATGAAGCTGTTGTCCTAGCAGAAAGGGCACTCTTCATAACCGAGAAAGTACTGGGCAAAGAACATTCTGATGTTGCTACTACCCTCAACAATTTGGCAGAATTGTACAAAGCTCAGGGGTTGCATGAAAAAGCTGAACCTCTGCATATGCGCTCTTTGGCAATTTACGAGAAAGTAATGGGTAAAGAACATCCTCTTGTTGCCACTAGCCTAAATAATTTGGCAGAATTGTACAAACTTGAGGGTAGGTATGAAAAAGCTGAACCTCTGTATTTGCGATCTCTGGCAATTTACGAGAAAAAGCTGGGTAAAGAACATCCTAATGTCGCTACTAGCCTGAACAATTTGGCTTCCTTGTACCAAACACAGGGGAGCTATGAAAAAGCTGAACCTCTGTATTTGCGATCGCTCGAAATCAGAGAGAAAGTGGTGGGTAAAGAAACTCCTGAGATCGCCAATAACCTAAACAATTTGGCTTCCTTATACCAAATACAGGGCAGCTATGAAAAAGCTGAACCTCTCTATCTCCGCTCTCTGGCAATTATGGAGAAATTGTGGGGAAAAGAACATCCTAATATTGCCACTGGTCTGAACAATTTGGCAGAACTGTACAAAGTACAGGGGAATTATAAAAAAGCCGAATCTCTGTATTTGCAAGCACTCTTCATCAGGGAGAAAAGACTGGGTAAAGAACATCCGGATGTTGCTACTAGCGTTAATACTTTGGCTTCCTTGCATCAAGAAGCGGGAAATTATCAAAAAGCCGAATCTCTGTATTTGCGATCGCTCGAAATCAGAGAGAAAATGCTGGGTAAAGAACATCCTCTTGTCGCTTCTAGCCTGAACAATTTAGCACAATTGTACCAAGCACAGGGTGACATCACCCGTGCTATTGATTTTCTTAGTCGTGGGCTAGAAATTGAAGAACATAATTTTGAACTTACTTTTACTGTTGGCTCAGAAGAAACTAAGCAAAAATACGCTAAAACCTTTTTATTGTCAACCTACCAAGCCATATCTCTATCTCTCCAGAAAGCTCCTAATAGATCCACAGCCGCAAGGCTAGCGCTCACCACACTGCTACGTCGCAAAGTACGTGTACTAGACACCGTTATCGACAACATACAACTATTACGCGAGCACCTCGCAGATAAACCAGAAACACAAAAATTATTTGATGAATGGCAGAGCGTCAATCAAAACCTATCAACACTAATATACAGGGGGCAAGTAAACCAAAGCGCTAGTGAGTATAAAGCTCAATTTCACCAATTAAATCTAAAAAGAGATCGCATAGAAGAAGCGATTATTAACAAAAGTGCTGAATTCAAGATTACCACCCAACCAGTAGATTTAGCTGCCATCCAAGCTCAGATACCTAAGGATGCGGCTTTGGTGGAAATCGTGCGCTATCAGCCATTTAATCCTAAAGCTAAACAGGCTGAAAAATCGGGTAAAATGCGTTATGCAGCTGCGGTGCTGCGTTCTTCTGGGGAACCAAGGTGGGTTGACTTGGCAGATGCTGAAACTATTGACACATCTGTTAAAAATCTACGAAAAGCCTTGGAAGAAAAACCATCTGATACTCGCAGCCGTTATTCTACTACTACTACTA
The DNA here is from genome assembly GCF_000582685.1 of [Scytonema hofmanni] UTEX 2349. GTDB lineage: Bacteria > Cyanobacteriota > Cyanobacteriia > Cyanobacteriales > Nostocaceae > Hassallia > Hassallia hofmanni. The sequence goes on along the minus strand of NZ_KK073768.1, from coordinate 5,059,910 downwards.
CTCAAAACAAGCCTACCCAATCATTTCAGCAACTCGCTCGTACATTAGATCGGCAAATCATGGCTCCCATCCGTCCACTGTTGCGCGATGCACGTCATTTGCTATTATCACCCGATGGACAGTTAACAATAATTCCTTTTGAAGCACTATTAGACGAACAAAATAAATACCTGATTCAACGTTACACTTTCTCTTATCTCAACACTGGACGAGAGTTGCTACGCTTTAAGTTAGCACCTAAAAGCGTAGGACGTCCGGTAGTATTTGCAAATATCGACTACAACCAGCAGGAAATAACCGCACCATCTTCTGGTGTACGTGGTTTAGAAAATCGCCCTTATGGTCACTTACCAAACTTGCAATTTGCCCCACTTTACAACAGTTTAGAGGAAGCAAATAAAATCAAAGAGATTTTTCCGGATACAATAATCATTTCTGGTAAACTAGCTACCGAGGCTGCGATTAAAAAAGTACAAGCTCCGAGTATCCTCCATTTAGCAACTCACGGTTTCTTTATCACTGACAAAGAAGTAGCAGATAATTTCAATCAGCAATTACTCGAAACTTTGAAACTAGAAAATCCCTTGTTGCGTTCTGCGTTAGCTTTCGCGGGTATTAATAATCGCCTGCAAGCTTCATTAAATACCAATGATGGTATCCTCACAGCCTTGGAAGTTACTGGATTGAATTTACGGGGAACACAGCTGGTGGTGCTGTCAGCCTGTGAAACTGGACTGGGTGAGTTCCAAGTAGGAGGTAGGCTTTATGGTTTACGTCGTGCTTTGGTAATTGCAGGTTCTCAGACTCAAGTTTTGAGCTTGTGGATTATAGACGATGAGGGAACTAAGGATTTGATGGTAAAGTATTATCAAAATTTAAACGCAGGTAAGGGTAAACATGAAGCACTACGACAGGCACAGTTAGAGTTCTTGAAGATACCTCAATACCAGCATCCTTATTATTGGGCAAGTTTTGTCGCTTCTGGTGATTGGAGTCCTTTATGGACAGGTAATTATGGTAATTAGTGGAGCAAGAACTTTATCGCGGCAACCCTCGTAGAGACGTTTCGGTGAAACGTCTCTACAATGTTTTTAAACTATAACTTTTTAATCTAAGCTGAATTCCTCAAATTCTATTTGCCCAAAAAGCATATTTTTATCTATTGCTGATAATACTTGATTGTTAGCTTTGTCAGAATTTAAGCAACGACAAACTAACTGTGCGACATCTGCACGATGGATTATACCTGCGATGCGTGGATCTTGAGTTAAGATACCGTTTCGGGTTGCAGCTTCTGACTTTAATCCACCGGGACGAATAATGGTGTAGGTAAGTCCACTGCCAATTAAATGTTGTTCGGCTTTTTCTTTTTCGATTAAAACCGATCGCAGTGTTTCTAAAGCTTGTGGATTCAATGCAACTACACTATCCCCACTACCTATCGAAGACACTAAAATAAATAAGCGCACTTTCGCTTTCACCGCTGCATCAATTAGGTTTTTATTGCCTAAATAATCTGCTCTTACACTAACTTGAGGCAAACCACCAATAGTACTGATAACTGCGTCGATGGGTTCTCCCTGCATCGCGCTTTCTACATCTTCGCTATTCAAAGCATCTCCCAGAACTACCTCAATACCCATTGCTTCTAATTCATCACGAGTTGCTTCTGTTCTCAAAAGTGCTTTTACCTTTTGCTGTTCTGCAATTAAGCATTTGGCAATTTCTCTACCGACACCCCGACTAGCTCCAGCCAGAAAAATGGAAGATGCAGTTGTCATGATTGTTTTTTGAATAGATGCGATATTGTCAACAATAAATATATCTTTTTTTGATTATCGTGACTCTCGGCATTCAAAAACTTCTATATATTTAGACAATAATCTATTTTTATCAGCGAATAATTTCATCCGGAGGATAAAATTAAAGTTGATACAAAACTATCTATGGAGCAATTATACTTAACGCGATACTCCTACGGAGTCACTTCTCTACGAGAGGCTCCGCCAACGCGATCGCTTGAGGAACTCTTACACGCGTTCACGTTCGCGTAGCGTGTCCGCAGGACTCAGTGACTCCGCAGGAGTATCGCGTTTGATTATTATAATAGAATCTTTGAGGACACACTCGTGGCTAAAAAATCGGAGAAAAACTTCCAACAACCTGAAGATATCCGAGTTAGCGCTACCACAAAAATCTGGGGCTTGACTGTCGCAATTTTAGCAATTTGTGTTCCCCTTTCAGCAGTCACCAAAAGTGGTGCAATTATACCATTAGCAGCGATCGCTGGCGCAGCGGTTGGTACAGTTGCCGTATGGCGATCGGATGTGAAAAAATACCAAAATCAAGTTTTGTCACCGCAGCAGGTGGAACTTTTAGAAGACCGCATCGCTGACTTAGAAACAATTGTCAGCGGTGATGACTTTGATTTACGGATGAAAATTAAACGATTACACGCAAAAGAAAGCGATCGCTAACAATAAAATTAAGATATCTTGACTTTAGGATCTTTACTTTTACAACTTAATGTGAAACTGTTGCGGCAATAATCTGAGATTGATACTATCATTGTCTGCGTGGCTGCAATTTTTCGTGAGTATTATTTCGGGTTTGTCTCACCAGAGACAGTCTCATATTTTCCAGATAAGTTAGAATTAATTTCCAACGCCTAATTTATTTATACGCTCTTGCTCATGGTTGACAAAGTATCTTATAGCTCAGATAGATAATTGCTTTCTGTTAGAGCATAAGTAATGCTTTTGTTACCCTAACTGCTCAAATTACTCAATTGTTAACTTACATTCATCTAACAAACTTGAGTAATTGCTTTGGTATAGCTTACCGTAGGTATGCATTCTTTGTGCCGCAAAACATGCAAATGGATTGGATTAGCTTACTGAAAGCTCAACAAGCTGACTTTCTTCAACGTGTGAAAAAACCAAAGACTTATGACTTATCTTTGCTAGAAAGTCAAGTCAAAGGTTGTCACAGTGAAATTATGGCATTTTGGGGTGACTCATTGGCAAAATTGCTCAATTTTGCTCGCTTCCAAGCCGAAATTCTTGCTAAAAATCCCCCACCGACACCACCGGAATATCCCGAACCTCCCGATTGGGTGATTCCCTTTCCGAAATACTTTCAGCAGCAAGCGGAAGATTATCTTTTGCGAGAACAAATCGTTCAGCGGGTGATAACTGAACGCTTGGGTAAGCTGGTTAAAAAAGTGCCACAAAACAGCTTGAAAAATATGGCATTAGATGAAGAGGGAAATTTACGCGGTGAAAGTAAATTTACTTACTTCTTAGTAGATAATCCTGATGTTAGTATTCAAGTTTACGCTGCTGATGGAGAAAGCTTTAATGGCATAAAAAAAGACAAAATCAGGTGGACTGTTACTCAAGAAGATATACAAAATCATCAGGTATTGATTTTTCTATGTTTGTTTTTTCCGTTTACTGGTCAATTAGGCTACGAGAAACAAGCGGTAATTACAGGATTTTTACCGTCCAATCAAATTCAATTTAGTGAGCCAAAAGTCACTGTAATTCCGAGTAACTTGTTGTATGGGGGTGGGTTAAGTTGGTATTTAGAATCACTAATTCCCAAAGAAGATGCACCTTCTTTAGTTGATGAAATTGCGTATGCCGAAACGATTCAGACTTTATCACCAGATCATCCCCTGAAAAACATTGTTGGTGATTGGGAATGCTGGCAGACTTTGACAGGACATTGTAGAGGGATTAATTGCCTTGCTTTCAGTCCAGGAGGGAAAAATGGTAAAAACGCGCCAATTTTGGCTAGCGGCAGTCGGGGAGAGACGAAGCTTTGGGACTTGACAAAAGGTGAGTTAATTGGTACTCTCTCAGAATACCAATGGAGTATCTCCGGGGTAGTAGATGAAGTCAATTCCCTCACATTTAGTCCGGATGGGCAAACGTTGGTGAGTGGTGGTGCAGACTCGACAATAAAGATTTGGCATTCGGGTGCAGTAGATTTAATAGATATTCTCCACAAACACAATGGAATGGTGCGCTGTGTTGCTTTTACTCCAGATGGAAGGATGTTAGCAACTGGGGGAGATGATAGAAAGATTTTGTTTTGGGATTTAATGTATCGACAGGTAGCGATCGCTCTTTCATTAGATGATACCGCTGCTCATTCCCTCGTTTTTAGCCAAGATGGAGAAACTTTGATCACAGGTAGCTATCGTAAAATCAAAGTTTGGCGCAAGTCATGTAAAGGAAAATTAGAACCTTTCAACAGCGAACCTTTTCACACCCTCATGGGACATTCTCACATAGTTCGTTCTTTGGCGGTGAGTGGAGATGATAATATTCTCGTTAGTGGAAGTCGAGATAAGACGATTAAGATTTGGGATTTAGAGACAGGGGAATTGCTTCGTACCCTGAAAGGACATGAAGATGGAGTTGATGCGATCGCTCTTAGTCCCGATGGAGAAATTATCGCTAGTGGTAGTTCAGATAAAACGATCAAATTATGGCATCTACACACAGGGGAACTACTAGGTACATTTAGAGGACATGCCAATACAGTAACAGCTTTAGCCTTTACAGCTTCCGGCGAAATGTTAGTAAGTGGCAGTTTAGATAAAACAATTAAAATTTGGCAACGCAGTTAGCACTTGTAGAGACGCGATTCATCGCGTCTGTACGGAAAGTCAGGATTTAGAAGCCTTTGAAATTGCTTATAGCGGTTCTCAGTTCAGTGAGGTACAAGAACCCCACCCCCAACCCCCTCCCCGCAAGCGAGGAGGGGGCTATGATGTACCTGATGTGATTAGGAAACGCTATAACGAAGTATAGAACTGCGCTAACGAGTATAAAAGACTCGTTGATGAGTATCAAAGACTCGTTGACGAGTATCAAAGACTCATTAATGAGTATCAAAGACTCGTTGACGAGTATCAAAGACTCATTAATGAGTATCAAAGACTCATTAATGAGTATCAAAGACTCGTTGACGAGTATCAAAGACTCATTAATGAGTATCAAAGACTCGTTGACGAGTATCAAAGACTCGTTGACGAGTATCAAAGACTCGTTGACGAGTATCAAAGACTCGTTGACGAGTATCAAAGACTCATTAATGAAACTCCGAACTTTGTTTTCATATGATGTCCGGTCAAACAGCCATAATAAAAGAACCCCTCCCCAACCCTCCCCGCCTGCGGGGAGGGTGCCACAGGCGGGTGGGGTTCTTCATGAATTATGGGTAAGCTAGCGGACATGATATTACTAGTTAAAAAGATTGTCTATGTAAAACTTTCGCAGTAAAACTGATTTATGACAATAGCCACTAAACCTAAACTGACATTAGACGAGTTCCTACAACTGCCAGAAACAAAACCAGCATCAGAATTTATCAATGGAGAAATTATTCAAAAGCCAATGCCTCAAGGTGAACATAGCTTAATTCAGATTACCTTTTGCGAAGTAATTAATAAAGTAGCCAAAAGCAAAAAAATTGCTCACGCATTCCCAGAATTACGCTGCACATTTGGTGGTAGTTCCATCGTCCCTGACGTATCTGTGTTTCGTTGGGCAAGAATTCCCTTAACATCATCAGGGAGAATTGCAAACCGCTTTGATATTTACCCCGATTGGGCAATTGAAATACTTTCTCCAGATCAAAGACAAACAAAAGTATTGAGTAACTTGTTGCATTGCTCCCGCAACGGAACTGAACTAGGGTGGTTAATATATCCAGAAGATGAAAGTGTCCTAGCTGTGTTTCCCGGACAAAAAGTGGAAATGTATACAGGTGCTTCTCAGTTGCCGATACTTAATGGTATCGAATTAGAACTGACAGTAGAAGAAGTTTTTAGCTGGTTGATTCTAAGGTAGTAAGCGCTTTAGCGCTTATTTTAAGCACTTTAGTGCTTACTACGAGTTTTTTGTGCGATCGCGTAAGTTCTATGAGTTAAGGAACTTCTAAATAAAAAAATATACAGGGTTAGCGATCGCTTAACCCACGGTTTACGAGATGATTTATGTTAATAATTTTATCAATGAGATAGAGAAATAGTCTATGGCGATCGCTCTTTCGTGGAAGTTTTGGAAAAATATCCAAGAGTTGAACTGGGGACAAGGGGTTGAGGTAACAAAAACTGGTGCAGAAGCCGCTAAAGTCGTCTTTGACCTAGCCAAAGCCATCAACGAGCAAAAACCGAAGGCAGAAGACCTCAAGCCCTACATCGCTCAAATATCGTCGCTATTAGATGTCATAAATGCACCACTCGGACAAATTGCGGGTTCAGTAATTCCCTTTGCACCCATCGCGATAACTACATTAAAGCTGATTGTTGACGCAACTAAAAAAGAACCAAGTCTAGAAAATTGTGTAATATTGGTTAGTCAGGTTGCTTATGTTGAAAGCTTGCAAGCAATTCTTAAAGAAGATTCGCAATTACAACAGAAAATTAATCAAGATAGCGCAGTTTCGGAAACTTTAGCTCGACAAATTAAGAAGTTAGGTGAGCAAGAATTTGAGGAGCGAGAAGCGAAAAGGGCTATTCTCTACTTCCACGAATCGAAATTAGCAGAAGCATTTAATCAAGTTTTGCAGCAACGTTTACAAGAAGCGGGTTTAATCGAAGCAGACGCAAAAACTGTAACCGAAAGAGTTGCGCGAAAAACTAATGAATATATGCTTTCGGCATTAGTAGAAATTGGCGATAAAGTTAAGCAACTTGTGGAATGGTATCGCGTCGGGGGAAAAGAGCAATTAGAGAAATATCTGAGCATTGATGATTATTTAGAACAGGAAATTAAACCTAAATCTGAAGAAAATATTTTTGATGAAACTCATATTACCTTTCGGGATTTGTATGTACCGCTGCAAGTTAAAGAACTTGAGGAAAAAAATGATGTAACTTATCAAATCGAAGAATTTGTTAAGTCAATACTTGCTGAAGCTGATAAAAATAAATCCAAACAAGTTTTATTTATTCAAGGTGAAGCTGGACGCGGTAAAAGTGTCTTTTGTAGAATGTTTGCTGACTTGGTGCGGCAGAACTTGCACCCCAGCTTTACACCGATTTTGATTCGCTTGCGGGATGTGCGGGTACTCGAAAATAACTTAACTGATACTTTAAACAACTATTTAGAAAACGTTCACTTTATTCAAAGTGATTCCGGCTGGCTGACGGATAAAAAGACGCGCTTTTTATTTTTACTTGATGGCTTTGATGAACTATTATTAGAAGGACGAGCTAACGGCTTAAAGGAATTTTTGGAACAGGTAGAGAAGTTTCAAAAAGATAGCTTTTGCCATCATCAATTTTTAGTTACAGGTCGTCCTTTACCGCTGCAAGGAATTGACCGCTATATCTCACAAACAAAAAGCTTGAAGCACGTCGAACTTCAGCCAATGGATGACTCGATTCGGCAAACGTGGCTGGAGAAATGGGAGGCTAAAGTTGGGACGCAAGAAGCAAATAACTTTGAACAGTTTTTGCAAGCTTGTCCCAATGAAATTAAGAATAAACTAGCACGAGAACCTTTACTGCTTTATTTACTCGGACGAATGCACCGAGAGCAACGTTTGAATGTGCAAATGTTTGAGGGTGCAGAAGGTATCAAAGCAAAAATCCGCATTTATGATGAATCGGTGAAATGGGTATTAGAAGAACAGCGTAAAAGTGACAATAAAGATGAAAACTTGCGCTTAACTGAATTAGAAAGCGAAGATTTGCGCCAATTTATGACAGAAGCAGCTTTGTGTGTGGTGCAGTCGGGGAATGAATCTGCAAAAGTGGCAATGTTAGAATCACGGCTGAAAGTTAGCAATAGCCCAGCAGCAAAGTTAATTCCGCAAGCGAGAGATAATTCTCAGGAAAATAAAAAGCTACTCAATAACTTGTTAACCGCATTTTACATCAAAGCAGCTTCAGGCGATAAAGATGGTTCCGTGGAGTTTGTCCACAAGAGTTTTAGTGAGTTTTTATTCGCAGAACGGTTAATAGAAAGCTTTGTAGATTGGACAACTAAAATAAGCAAGCGTAACCGGGAAGAAGATGCAGTTTCCACAGAGGTGATGGATAGGGAAATTTATGATTTATTCGGCTATGGGAATTTAACGTGGGAGATTGTGGAATATTTAATGGGGTTGTTTGCCGAAAGTTCAGAATTTCAAGATGTAGAACGCTTGTGTCAACTGTTCCAAAGATTGGAGTATTTCTATTTTCGTTGGTGCGATGGGGAATTTATTGATGCGGAAGATGCAAATTTGCCGCAGATGAAGAAAAAGCAATTAAGGGAGCAATTACCAGATAGAGAAAATCACTTGGGTTTGCGACAAGTGGATGTGTGTACAGGATTGAATGTGATGATTTTGCTTTTACAGTTGCATCGCTATGCTCAAAGAAAAGATGATCTGAAAGATAAAATCACCTTTTACCCCTGCGGTAAACCTGATTCTGATAAGTTTGATTCAGTATGCTTACTCGCTATTATCGGCTATAGTCACTGCTTAGGTGTCGATGCCTTTCGCAAAAACTTGGGATTATTTCTTAGCGATGCCTACCTCAGCGGTGCCGACCTCAGCCGTGCCAACCTCAGCCGTGCCAACCTCAGCCGTGCCAACCTCAGCCGTGCCAACCTCAGCGATGCCGACCTCAGCGGTGCCAACCTCAGCCGTGCCAACCTCAGCGATGCCAACCTCAGCCGTGCCAACCTCAGCCGTGCCGACCTCAGCCGTGCCGACCTCAGCGGTGCCAACCTCAGCCGTGCCTACCTCAGGGATGCCGACCTCAGGGATGCCGACCTCAGGGATGCCGACCTCAGCGGTGCCGACCTCAGGGATGCCGACCTCAGCGGTGCCGACCTCAGGGATGCCTACCTCAGCGGTGCCTACCTCAGCGGTGCCGACCTCAGGGATGCCTACCTCAGGGATGCCGACCTCAGCGGTGCCTACCTCAGCCTTGCCAACCTCAGGGGTGCCAACCTCAGCCGTGCCGACCTCAGCGGTGCCGACCTCAGCCTTGCCAACCTCAGCCTTGCCAACCTCAGCCTTGCCAACCTCAGGGGTGCCAACCTCAGGGGTGCCAACCTCAGGGGTGCCGACCTCAGCCGTGCCGACCTCAGGGGTGCCAACCTCAGGGGTGCCAACCTCGAAGCAGTTGTCTGGAACAGTGACACAAAATGGCTCAATGCTAAAGGGCTGCATGAAGCAGTAAACGTATCTCCTGAGTTAGCGCAAGATCCAGCTTTTGCAGCTGCGGTTTCCTTAAGTCAGGGTATCAGTTTGGTAAAAGAGGGCAAGGTTAAAGAAGCACAGAACGCTTTCAAGCAAGCCCTCAGCTTTGACCCTAGTTTAAATGACTCTGCCGCATATTGGAATAGCATTTGCTGGGTTGGCAGTTTATACGGTCATGCTCAAAGTGTTATTCCCATCTGTGAAAAAGCTGTTACTCTAGACCCTGATAATAAACGTTATCAAGATAGTCGGGGGCTGGCTAGAGTACTCACAGGCGACTTGGTAGGGGCATTAGAAGACTTTCGGGCTGCTGTAGACAGTGGCGAACTTGATATCTTAGAAGATATGAAGCAGCGCCGGCTACGCTGGATAGAAGCACTTGAGTTAGGAAATAATCCTCTCACACCAGAGGAATTGGAGGAACTGCGATAGGCTGAGGGATAAATAGATCAAAATAGAGACTGAGCGGATCAATCCGATGGAAATCTTTATTTTACGTGAGTTTGATATCTTCGATCTGCCACAACCGCCAGGGATTTAAATCCCAGGCTAATAGCTGAAGTCCACTTAAGTGGACTTAAATTCGCAATTCTTATTTAGTCTACTTTAGTAGACTTTGGCTATTAGCCTGCAAATTAATTTGCAGGCGGTTGTGGATGCGATTTGAGAATGCGACAACATCTGAGTTGACAACATCATCAGGGAATTTGGCATTAGAAAAGCGATCGCTCAACAAACAAGCGATCGCTTTTATGACAGCACACACGAGTGCTGACACGCGATCGCTTAATCTTCGATCGCCATCGGGCAGTTAAAATCAAGATAGCTTCCATCCGTGAGGTCACTTATGCGATCGCTATTTCCGGGAATGAACCCCTATCTGGAGCAGTAAACGAATAATCTGTTTGCTTGTTTAAACATTAAAAAACTCAGTCACTAACAATATGAAAAATAAAACCTCGCGCCGCGCCACTTTGCAGGGTTTGATTACGAGTGCTGTTATTATTGGATTCGATGTAATCAATCGTTCGTGGGTTACGTCTGCATTAGCAGCATCTGCATCTGAGGAGTTTGTAAACCTGCCGCATCTAGATGGCGTGCTTTACACTGATGATGCCGCACGCGCTGCTGTAAGTAATGATTTTGGTCATTTAGTGTATCGTCTGCCTTCATCTGTACTCAAACCAGGTTCAATTCAGGATATTGTCCGTATTGTCAAGTTTGCACAGCAAAATAACCTCAAAGTTGCTGCACGCGGTCAGGGTCACTCTTGCTACGGTCAAGCACAAGTAGAAGAGGGTGTAATCATTGATATGAGTACGTTAAACAAAATTCATGAGCTTAGTGCAGACCGAGTTGTTGTTGAAGCTGGGGTAGTATGGAGCCAGCTATTGCAAGCAACCTTGCAACAACAATTGACACCACCTGTCCTCACCGATTACATCGAACTGTCAATTGGAGGAACGCTATCATTGGGCGGTATTGGCGGCGCGAGCCATCGCTATGGTGTTCAAGTCGATAATGTGTTGGAACTTCAGGTTGTTACTGGTAAGGGTAAATTGGAAACTTGTTCCCCCTACCAAAACCGGGATTTATTTGAAGCAGTGCTGGCTGGTCTGGGTCAGTGTGGAATCATAGTACGGGCTACGATTCGGTTGATCGAAGCCTTTACTAATGCCCGTGTGTTTATTTTGTATTACGATAATTTGGATACCTTTACTCATGACCAACGCTTACTTATTGGTGATGAACGGTTCAATTATGTAGAAGGTCAGGTTGTAAGCAATCCTAACGGCGGATGGCGTTATATGTTAGAAGCGGCTAGCTTTTACACCCCACCCAATCAGCCAGACAACAGCACTTTACTTGCGTCTTTGAGCTACACTCCGGGTACAGAAGAAATAGAGGATAAATCTTACTTCGACTTTCTCAACCGCTTGGCAGAAACTGTTGCTTTCCTCCAATCCATTGGTGTTTGGTCTAACCCTCATCCTTGGATTAACCTCTTCGTACCCGGTACAGCCGTTGAGCAATATGTTGGCGATCTGGTTTCTACTTTGACACCGGCTGATACAGGAAATAGTCCAATTCTGCTGTACCCTGTCAAAACCGATCGCTTTAAGCTGCCTTTATTTCGGACACCCAACGATTCCATTGTGTTTCTTTTTACGATTCTACGGACTGCACCCCTTGATGATGCTACAGTTCGCAAAATGCTTGATGACAATCGGAGATTTTTTGAGAAAAACCGTGATATTGGCGGTACTCGCTATCCCGTAGACGCGATTAAATTTTCTCGCTCTGATTGGAAGCAACAGTTTCGTCCGGTTTGGGGCAAATTGGTAAGTGCCAAGCGACGCTACGATCCTGACAATTTGCTGACCCCCGGTCAGGGTATTTTTTAAATGACCTTTTTTTAATTGGAACGTAAAGCTTCTTCCAGAGAAAGACGCCCGTGAAGGCGATCGCCTGATAATAAAGATTGATTTTGAAGAAATACAGTCGTTTTAAAAATGAAAAACAGTATCTTTAAGTGGATTTTCATCTGTGCTTTGTGTGCTTTGGTAGCAACTTCGCTCCCTGCCTTTGGTCAGGGTAGAAGCATACATTCCTTTAGAGATGAAGCTCTCAAAAACCAGCCCACAAAGGCGTTTCCCAATTTTCCCTTGGTATACTTTGGTTCGGGGAGGTTTAAGGAAGTAGGCAATCCCCAAAATAAACTGGTGTCCACGTATGAGTTCGATATAAAGCAGGGCGTCAACCGCGAACTCGCCTACTATATTGACAAAAAGGTTTTGATCTACAACGTATATGACATCGACCCATCTGATGGTACAGACCCAGACAAAGAGTATTTCATCCAAAAAGATCCGAACACCGGGGTGACTAACTGTACCCTCAACCCCTTCCCGCTACCTAATGTCTTTAGTCGCGACTGGTGGTTAGCCAACAACATGGTTTACAAGGGCACAAACACCATCAACGGTTTCGCTGTTGATTGCTGGAACGGCATTATTCCCGGAACCGAGATACCCGCTCGGTTCTGCAATCGCTCCGACAAGTACCCCGAATTTGCTCCTATTCTCAAGAAAATTGGAAACTTCGAGTTCTACGATCACTACGGTGAGTCTAGAGAGGAAGGAAGCCACCCCACCGACTTTTTCAAGGTGCCGGAAGTTTGCGATACCAACAGCCAACAAAATTCTTGATCTCATATTCCGCACCCTACAAAATACACTCTTTGTGGACATGAAACAAGCGATCGCTTTTAGGACAGCACACACGAGTGCTGACACGCGATCGCTTAATCTTCGATCGCCATCCGGCAGTTAAAATCAAGATAGCTTCCATCCGTGAGGTCACTTATGCGATCGCCGTTTCCGGGAATGAACCCCTATCTGGAGCAGCCTATTTTCTGGTCAGAGTTTCACAGCCGTTTAATTGTAGCGATCGCTGATGCTCTTGCCCCAAATTTGCTACCCAAGTACTATATTGGTGTGGAGACGCGCACTTATCTAGACACTGCTGATGAGGAGCTATTAATCGGAATTCCAGATGCAGTTGTGCTTTCATCAATCAGCAAGCAGCCTTCTGACCAAATTAACTCAAAAGAAACTACTCAAGTTGCAGTCCAAACTCACCCGATTCAAATCACTCTGCCAATGCCAGTGGAAGTTAAAGAGCGATATCTGGAAGTCAGGGAAACTAAAACAGATGCTGTAATTACAGTCATTGAAATTTTATCACCTAAAAATAAACGCAAAGGCAAAGGGCGCTCAGTTTACGAGCAGAAGCGTCATTCGATTTTAGGGAGTATGTCTCATTTAGTTGAAATAGACTTGCTTCGAGCAGATGAACCAATGGCAATGAAAGGGGTTGATTCCATAACTGATTATCGAATTGTAGTCAGTCAGCATGAGCGGCGCCCCATAGCAGATTTATATGCTTTTACAATGCGTGAAGCGATTCCTGAGTTTTTACTACCCCTCAAAGAACCTCAAGAAGTAACAACTGTAAATTTACAATCTGTCGTTAGTGGTATTTATGAGCGGGGTGGTTACGCTATCCGCATTGACTACCAACAAGCAGTTCTTCCCCCAACACTATCACAAGGCGATCGGCGATGGGTTGAGGAATTACAAAAAAAGGCAGAAGGCAGAGGGCAGGAGGCAGGAGGAAAGAAGTATGAATGAAAAAGCGATCGCCTTCAAAACAAGCGATCGCTTTTAGGACAGCACACACGAGTGCTGACGCGCGAATTTTAATTCAATACAGATTGCAGCAGCGGCTTATCTTCTGAGACTTTGCCGGAACGCAACCATTCATTAAGTTCGCTCGGTGCGATCGCTCTTGCCAGACGTTCCCGCAATTCTACACCTTCGAGAACTTCCCGTTGCAGCAGTTCCTCTGCGGTTTCTTCTAACAAGTCGCGGTTCTCTTGTAAAATGGTTAAAGCAATGTGGTGTGCATTATCCACAATCTCCTTCATCTCGCGGTCAATTTCCTCAGCCAGTTTCGGACTAATTGAGCGACGGGGATTGCTGTAACCTTCGATAAACTGTTGTTGCGTCTTCTCAAAAGCCAACGGACCAAGTTTATCACTCATGCCGTAGACAGTAATGTAACGTTCTGCGATATCTGTGGCTTTCTGGATGTCGTCACCCGCACCTGTGGAGACTTTACCAAAAACGACTTCTTCAGCCGAACGTCCACCCAACAAAGTCGCAATGCGTCCGCGAATTTCGTCTTCAACCATCAAGAAGCGGTCTTCTTCCGGCATTTGAATTGTATAACCCAAAGCACCCACACCACGCGGCACAATTGAGATTTTCTCAACTTTACCCGCTCCCGGCATCAATGCACCGATGATGGCGTGACCAACTTCGTGATATGCTACAGTCTTCTTCTCAGTTTCATTGAGTACGCGCGATCGCTTTTCTAAACCGGCAATCAATCGCTCGATCGCTTCGTTGAAATCAGCCATAACCACAGCTTCCCGATTTTGACGCGCTGCTAATAATGCCGCTTCATTCACCAAGTTAGCTAAATCTGCACCAGCAAAGCCAGGTGTGCGGATAGCGATCGTAGCTAAGTTAACATCCTCAGCTAATTTAACGTTTCTTGCGTGAACATTGAGAATCGCTTCCCGACCAATTTTATCAGGACGGTCTACCACAATTTGGCGGTCAAAGCGTCCCGGACGACGTAAAGCTGGATCTAAGACTTCCGGACGGTTGGTAGCAGCGATGATAATTACACCCGTGTTGGCGTCAAAGCCGTCCATTTCTGTGAGTAACTGGTTCAAGGTTTGTTCGCGTTCATCGTTACCACCGACGAACCCACCAGCACCACCGCGAGATTTACCGAGTGCATCTAACTCGTCGATAAAAACGATACAAGGTGCTTGTTTTTTCGCTTGTTCAAACAAATCGCGTACCCGTGCAGCACCGACACCAACGAATAATTCGATAAACTCGGAACCGGAGATACTGAAGAAAGGAACTCCCGCTTCCCCTGCGATCGCCTTCGCTAACATTGTCTTACCCGTTCCTGGAGGTCCCACCAGCAACGCACCTTTAGGTATTTTCGCACCTAAGCGGGTATATTTGTCAGCATTTTTCAAGAAATCAACAATCTCTTCTAATTCAACTTTGGCTTCATCCACACCAGCGACATCTGTAAATTTGACACCAGTGCTGCCATCAGAAGAAATCCGTGCCTTGCTTTTACCTACAGTCAGTGCAGCGGCACCACCTCCCTGACGATTGAGGAAAAAGCCCCAAATCGCAATAAAAATTAACGGTGGAAACACCCAACTAATTAAAGTGCCAATCCAGGCATTTTGATCTGGTAGTGGTGCAGCAAATTGGACATTATGCTCGCGGAGAATCTTCGGTAAATCCAGATCGTAAGCTACTGGTGTAGTTTGGAATATTTGGGAAGCTGGCTTACCATCTGGGGTTTGCGTCGGTATTGAATATTCAATGCGATCGCTTCCAATAACTGCCTTATCTACTTTACCAGCTTCCACAGCTGTAATAAAATCACTATAAGCAACTTGTGGCGATCGCGTACCGAAGAAGCTAGGAACAATAAAGTTAAGCAATAACAGAATAGTCAGCAGAATAAGGAAACTGCCGCCAAACTGCCTAACTCTCGGCGATTTGATGGGGCTTTTGTTCTTTTTTTCTACAGGCATTTTTTGATGTACCTTCTAAATTAGGGAATGGGGCATAGGGCATAGGGCATGGAAAGAATCGTATTAGACGCGCATGACTTTCTTAAACTTCTTTAATTGCCAATGCCCATTGCGCATTGCCCCATGCCCTCTTTCTAAATGTAAAGCTTTGTAACTATAGATTTATTGTAGAGACTGGACGTTGCAGTCTTATTTAGTGTCAACCCCACAGAAAAATGCGTATAGCCGTACTAGATTATGGAAAATCAAACTGGATTTATCGTGAAAGTGTTTGTATTCTCGGCTTTGCTGTCGTTGCTGATTAGATATGTCTGTCCGAGTTTGGGGATTGGGGGGACGACAAGCAACGTATTAATTATGGTTTTGTCACCAAGTTTGATTATAGCGATCGCATTATTATGGCGAATCCCCACTAAGGGAGAGAGCGAGAGGGGGGGATAGGGGGATGGGGGGACAAGGAGGACAAGGAGGAATAATAACTCCTGAATGAGTGACTTTTGACTCCCCACTCCCCAGATACAAGCGAAATTCACTAAAATCAGCTAACCTAGCTGCATTGAATCAAAAACGGATCTCAGCAACAGTTCGGAGACAGCTTGTGAATCTAGGTCAATGGATCGGCTTAATCGCTCTTATTATTTCTTTATATATATTGTGGCAAATAAAGGATGTACTTTTACTGATGTTTGCCGCCATTGTATTAGCCACCACCTTGAATCGGCTAGCGAAACGCTTGCAACACATGGGGATGGGACGTGGACTTGCCGTAATTGTGTCGGTAGTGACTTTTTTTGCGATCGTCATCGGCTTTTTCTGGGTGATTGTACCGCCTTTTACACAGCAGTTTCAAGAGCTAACGCTTCGAGTTCCCCAAGGGTTTCAACGGTTGAATAGTTGGCTTGACCAAGCAGAAACTCGCGTTCCTCCTGAACTTACACCATATATACCTGATGTAAATAGTTTAATTCAACAAGCTCAACCTTTAATAAATCGCGCATTAGGAAGCTCTTTTACCTTTGTTTCTGGCACTTTAGAAGTAGTATTAAAAACTTTATTGGTGTTAGTTTTAACAGGAATGTTTTTAGCCAATCCCCCAGCTTACCGGAAAGTATTTATTCGGTTGTTTCCCTCATTTTATCGGCGACGGGTAGATGGAATTTTAGATAAATGTGAAGTGTCATTAGAGGGATGGGTAATAGGTGCTTTCATTGCGATGAGTGTAGTGGGATTGTTAAGCGTAACTGGCTTATCAATTTTAGGTGTGAAAGCCGCGCTTGCCTTAGGAATATTGGCGGGATTTTTAAACTTGATTCCCAATTTGGGTCCAACGATGAGTGTAATTCCCGCAATGGCGATCGCCCTTTTAGATGCACCTTGGAAATCCCTTGCTGTATTGATTCTTTACTTTGTCATTCAGCAAGTAGAAAGCAATTTTATTACCCCAATTGTCATGGCACGTCAGGTGTCATTGCTTCCCGCTGTCACTTTAATTTCTCAACTTTTCTTTGTCACCTTCTTTGGCTTTTTAGGATTATTCTTAGCGTTACCCTTGACCGTTGTTGCCAAAATTTGGGTGCAAGAAGTCTTAATTAAAGATGTTTTAGATCAATGGGGAAATAAATCTAACAGAGAAACAGAATTAGTCCTTGTTTCTGACCAGCGTTCTCTAGATACTAACCAAACAACTGAAACACCAGCCTCAGAAAATCCTCAAAATGAAGATTAGTGGTTAGTGGAAATTTGAAGAGGGGGAAAGGGAAAAGGGGAAAGAATTATTACCAATGCTCATTGCCCATTGCCCATTGCCCATCAACCAACATTTAAACAGTGATATCTACAAGTTCGATATCGAAGATTAAATCTTCTCCAGCTAACGGATGATTTGCATCTAAAGTAACTGTAGATTCAGAGATATTAGTGATCGTCACCGGAATAATTTCTCCAGAAGGTTGCTGAATTTGCATCTGCTGACCTACTTCTGGTTCCATTTCCGGGGGCATTTGGTCGCGTTCAATTTCTACTACCATTTCTGGATGATGTGAACCGTAAGCTTCCTCTACGGGGATTTTTGTAGTTTTTGATTCACCAGTATTCATTCCCAGAACTGCCTGTTCAAATCCAGGAATGATTTCTCCTGTACCTATGGTAAATTGCAAAGGGTCACGCTCAATAGAAGAATCAAATACTGTGCCATCTGTCAATTTGCCTGTGTAGTGAACCATTACAGTATCACCATTTTTTGCTTGTGCCATTAATTTTCTCCTGAGATTTTTTACTAAGGAAAGCGTTGACGTATAAATCAGATACGATCTTAACCATTGAATATCCGGTAAGCGGTGATTTATTCGACATTTAACGCTGACTTTCTTCATTAAAGGATATAAGAGACTTGCAAACAAAAAAGTCTGCCAATTGGCAGACAATGTTTGCATGTCTATCTTGCGTAATGATTAATAGCCTATATGCCGTGCAGTAGTTGACTAAAATTTCTCTACAGCAGGTAGCAAATCAAGTTCTAAAGTCCAGGCAGTGGCATCTTGATTGTAGAGTTGCTAATAATTTTGCGCGATCGCATCCGGTGAAAGTAGCGTATGTGCGTCTCGTTGTGACGCCATCCCCCACACTCTTTCGGTATTAATCAGACCATCAATAACGATATGAGCCACATGAATTCCTTGGAGACCAAATTCGCGTGCCAAAAACTGCCCCAGCGCTCTCAAGCCGAATTTACCCACCGCTAAAGCCGAAAATCTAGCAGAGCCTTTAAGTGCAGCAGTGGCAACCGTTAATAAAGTTGCGATTTTATCTGTGCAAAAGCATCTTTGATAGATGCAGCGTCTGTCACATCAGCCGGAAAAATCAAAGCTGTTCCATTGGCAGCTTGAATTTCGCTTTGAATTTCGGTGAGTTGGTCAGCGTTTCTAGCGATCAATCCAACAGCAAAATTTTCACTTGCTTTCTTTGCGAGCGATCGCACTTCCTAATCCTGGACTCACACCAACAACTACTGCAACTTTTGCTTGGCTCATGTCAAGCTCCTAAAACCCTACACCTTAAACTACCATTACGAAGAAGTCAACTTAAGACTAATTCTACAATCGGTTTCAATCCTGCAACGATTAACCACCGCTAATTTTGGCTTTGTAACCAAGCTTAATCAAAATCTCTAGTATTTTCTGCTTATGATCGCCTTGAATTTCAATTTCATTATCTTTTACTGTGCCACCTGTACCGCATTGGCTTTTCAATTGCTTCACCAAATCTGCTAAAGTTTCTGGTTTTGCCTGAAACCCAGTAATCACGGTGACAGTTTTACCTTTGCGTCCGCTGCGTGTAGCTTGTACCCTCACGTTTTGTTGTTGTGGAGGTAGTTCTTGAGTTGGTCTTTCAAAAGCAGCAGAGTTATCGTTACCAAATTCTTGGTAGACAATACGTTTGTCAGAATTAGCTTTTCCAGAAGCCATAATATATAAATTAAAATTCAGCGGACATCAAGTGACAATGCGATTGTATCGGATGACAATGCGATTGTATCGGGTGACAATGCGATTGTATCGAGTGACAATGCGATTGTATCGAGTGACAATGCGATTGTATCGGGTGACAATGCGATTGTATCGAGTGACAATGCGATTGTATCGAGTGACAATGCGATCGCAGGGTGTTGCCAAATTTAATAAGTTCATCCTGTCATCGAAATCAATTTGTGACTACCACTCCCCTTCACTCCTCTCAATCAACAGCACAAACCCCTGATACTCAAGGACGTTTTGGACGCTTCACAGAAAAACACGCTGCAACCTTGACAAAAGGACAAATAGGTGTATTGCACGGAGCGATGAGCTATTTGTTGCAAAGGGAATAGGGAATAGGGCATGGGGCATGGGGCATGGAAAGAATCGTATTTATTCACGCAGTTGCTTTATTGAATTTTTTTAATTCTCATTGCGAGCGTGCCCAAGCAAGAGGGGGAAAGGGGAAAGGGGAATGGGGAAAGGGACTCATGTAGAAATATTTTCTTTTCTCTTCGACTGATTTTAAATGACTCCATCTCCCTTTCCCCTTTTTTCCTTTACCCTTTTCCCCTCTTAAAAATGCCCAATGCCCATTGCCCAATGCCCATTGCCCAAATCAAAACCATCCTTCTTGTTCCAGGGTTTCAATTAACTGTAAGCCACGGGGATCGCCGACGCCTAAAAGGGAGGCTTTACAGTCTTCCCGCACTCCTAAATCTGTATCTTCGGCAAAACCCTGAATTAAAGCATCGATGGCTGTGGCATAAACGACGTTAGAAGGTAATTC
>NZ_KK073768.1:5019553-5040093 GCF_000582685.1 [Scytonema hofmanni] UTEX 2349 | reverse complement strand
CTCATGTAGAAATATTTTCTTTTCTCTTCGACTGATTTTAAATGACTCCATCTCCATGCGCCCCTTTTTTCCTTTACCCTTTGACCCAAATTAAAAATGCCCATTGCCCATTGCGAGCGTGCCCATTGCCCATTGCCCAATTGTTAAATTTTTCTTTTAATTTGCGAGTCCGTCGCTTTTATTGTAATTAAATACTCTAACTAAGGCGATCGCAATGTGTAAATATTTCCTATATCCTGGAATGCTGAAAAGTGTACGGGTATACCAGGAAACAAAAAAGCAGGGGATGCGTCTAAAAAACTCTACACATTACTCAACTCTTCATGTTTCGACAAACTGCTTTTGGCATCGCTTTCAGTGCGCTTGTCCTAGCTAGTGGATTAACGAGTAGTCCTGTACCAGGTAACACGACAACCAAAAAAAACAGCGATAACCAGCCGTTGTCGATTGAGTCTAGTCAAGTTGCATTGTCGCCTACTACTACTTTTAAAACCACTGCTCTAGAAAAATCGGTTTTTGACCAAATTAATAGCTATCGAGTTTCTAAGGGCTTGTCAAAACTGACTTTAAATGCAAACATCACTCGGCAGGCAAGGATTCACAGCCAAAATATGGCTAATGGTAAAGTTCCGTTTAGTCACAAAGGATTTGAAAAACGAGTAAATTCTGCTTCGATAAAATACAAAAGTGCGTCAGAAAATGTAGCTTTTAACCAAGGTTATAGCGATCCAGCAAGCCAAGCTATGACTGGTTGGATCAACAGTCCCGGACATCTAAAAAACATTAAAGGCAAATACAACTTAACTGGGATTGGTGTTGCTGCTAATAGCGAAGGTGAAGTTTATCTGACACAGATTTTTATTGGCAAGAAATAAGGATTGGTTAGTGGATAGTTGATAGTTGATAGTTGATGGTGGATGATGGATAGTGGATAGTAGATGGTGAATGGTGGATGGTGGATAGTGGATGGTGGCAAAGAATAAGCAAGAACCAACAACTAACAACCAACCACTAACAACCAACAACTAACCACTAAAAACCAACAACCAACAACCAACCACTAACAACTAACCACTAACAACCAAATTCAATTCATGGAAGATTTTCAGGTTTGCGATCGCGATCTTAATGACACTGCTTTATCGGAATATTTAGAATCATCTGCGATCGCAGTCGATACCGAAACTATGGGATTATTGCCACAGCGCGATCGCTTGTGTCTTGTCCAGTTATGCAATCATGAGGGTAAAGTTACCGCAATCCGCATTGCTAAAGGGCAAACCGACTCCCCAAACTTAAAAAAACTCTTAGAAGCAACGAATATTGTTAAGATTTTTCACTTTGCTCGCTTTGATGTCGCCACCTTAAGTTATCATCTCGACATCCGAGTTAATCCTATATTTTGCACTAAAATTGCGAGTAAGTTAGCCCGCACTTACACCAATCGCCACGGACTCAAAGATGTGGTACAAGAATTAGAACAAGTTGAACTGGATAAAAGCGCTCAAAGTTCAGACTGGGGAAACGCTGCTAATTTATCCGCATCTCAATTGAATTACGCTGCTAATGATGTGCGCTACTTAATCAGCGTCCGACAAAAACTGATAGAAATACTTACTAGAGAAGAACGTTGGCAAATCGCACAAGAATGCTTTGGGTGTTTGCCAACTATAGTTTCCTTAGATTTGTTGCAATTTAAGGATGTTTTTGAACATTGATAAGTTGGTTACACAGAGTCAATAGTCAATAATCAAAGAGTCAATAGTCAATAGTTTTTTGACCGTTGACCGTTGACCGTTGACCGTTGACTCTTAACTACACCTTTTTGTTTTGTGTTTCAGCGTGATTTTTCAAGCGGTCTACAACATTGTAGTCATCTGCGCCTGCGGGAGTCTGTGATTCTACAATACCCTCAGTTGCACCGCCGATAGATTTCCATGCAGCAAGACCACCTTTGAGTTCTGAGACATGCTCAAATCCAGCAGAACGAAGCGCTTGTGCGGCTTGGTTGGTTTGTTCTTCGCTTGCACCGTAAACGTAGATATCACGGCTTTTAGCCAAAGTTGGGGTTGCGCGGTCTACCAATTCATCGATTGGCGCTGGTATTGCGCCCATGATGCGACCTTGATTATAGGTCGTGCGATCGCGCACATCCAAAATTGTAAAAGCTGGTTCGCCCCACTCCAAACGTGACTTGAGTTGATGAGCATCAGACTGGGGGGGAAGTGGTGGCTGTGAATGAATAACATCGCCTACTACATTCTGGAGAGCATTCTTAGCAGATTCTCCCGCCTTATTTGCTGCATCTGCTACATTCTTCACTGCTGATTCTGCGGTATCCTTAGCGGATTCTCCTACCTTATTCGCTGTATCTGCCACATTCTGCGCTGCTGATTGTGCGGTATCCTTGGCAGATTCTGCTGCATCCTTAGCTGCTGATTCGAGATTGTTTTCTGATTCCATACATGCCTCGCGGATTATGTTAATATCAGTAATTTACCAAACACTAAAAATTTACACTCTCTTTCCTGGGTATGAAGCTTCTGAATATCCCCCTTCAGATAGACTTTATCAATCAGATAAATCTTACCAGCTTATCAATAGACTTGTTACACTGACTTGGGAAAAGGGTCAGGGGTTCGGGGAAACAAGGTTTTTCTAAGCTTTGCCGTATGAACTTTACCCAGAAGAGTGGTATGAACTGGATTTGAGTAAAAAAGTTAACAACTACAACTTTTCCGCAAGTTGGCTCTTAAAGGAAGAGCGATGGCATCCCAACAAACCGCACTCTTCACAAGGTTTACCATGTGATGTCTCACGATAAACCGATGCAGCGTCTATGCCAATAATAATGTAGAGACGTAGCATTGCTACGTTTAATCTGCTACGTCTAATCAAGGGTTTCGGACAAAGCCTAATTTAATTCTGGAGATGTCTAGCAAGTCTCACAGACACCAACTCAACCGCTAAATGTATCGCTGCTTTCATCGAAGTAGCATCGGCAATTCCTTTACCTGCAATATCAAATGCTGTCCCATGATCTGGTGAAGTTCTAACAAAAGGAAGACCGATAGAAGTATTAACCGCTCTATCAAATGCCATCAATTTCACAGGAATTAAACCTTGGTCGTGGTAAAGTGCTAAATAAGCATCAGCAGGATTTTGGATTAGAGAATTTCCATACCACGCTTGACCAGGCTTCACCCACATTGTATCCGGCGGGATGGGACCATCTAACTGAAAATGAGGACGATTTTTGCGCTCTTGTTCTAACCAGGGAATTAGCCAATCTTGTTCCTCATGTCCCAACTGTCCTTGTTCGCCACTGTGAGGATTTAAACCAGCGATCGCTATTCTTCCATTATCTATCCCAAAGTCTTTTTCTAAACATTCCACCAGCAAATCTAATTTATTCGTCATTAGCTCTGGTGTTAATACCTGGGGTACTTGACTTAATGGAATATGTGTGGTCGCAATTAAAGCGCGGAGTGTCCAGTTAGTGTGAGGCGATCGCGCTACAAATAACATCCCAAAGCGGTCAACTCCAGATTTTTCCGCTAAAAGTTCAGTTTGCCCTGGATAATTATAGCCTGCCGCCTTCCATGCAGATTTAGCGATTGGACCTGTAACGATCGCATCGAATTTACCAGATAGTGTGTGAGCGATCGCAGTTTCCATATAAGCAAAACTAGCCGCACCACTAGCTGCGTTACCAGTCCCCGTAATAATTTCACCTTGGCAAGGCACATCCAAAACTGACAAATCAGCCGGATTTGCCATCAAGCCTAAATTCCCACTTAAATTAAACTTAGTATAAGCTTGTATCAATAAATCACGGCTTCCTACCACTGTTAGCTCACACTTTTTACTAACATCCGGATCTGCCAAAGCCTTCAAAACCACCTCTGCTCCAATCCCAGCGGGATCTCCCAACGTCACCACCAGACGCGGACGCAATTGTTTATGAGATGTTACCTTATCATCTAAATACATTTGACTAACTCCCCGGCGTGACCTATGCGGGGATTATTTCGGTCAAGATTAGAATTTGTTGCCCAAATTTTAATCTTGCCTACGGTGGACAAACACCGTCTACCCAGTCTGCTTAGGTCTATGCCTAAGTTTCTGGCTACTTTGGAAAGAATATTTGCCGCTCCATTTAGATCGGCGTTGATTAAATTACCATTTTTACTACGATACAAGCCCCGTTTAATTCTCGAACCTGATGCTTTCCACCCGTCTGGCTTTTGACCATGTTCAGGCAGGGAATCTCCATCTAGATATGAGGCACAAGAGGTGTTAGCTTCTTCTGTTTCAAGGTAACGTATACCGTAGATTTCGCACAGTTGTCTTATGCGTTCTTTGAGCTTTGCTAAAGGCATCTGGACAAATTGCTGATTGGATTTACGACCCATCGTACAACCGTTTTTAATGCCCTCATTCCACCCGACAACGATTGTCCCAATTCCATGAGTTAGGCAATGGTTAATCGCGATTCTAGCAGCTTTGTTAACCAGATCACGCATCTGGTGATTTCGCTTACGAGTAAGAGTTGACAGAAAATTATTCCAGTACGTTTGTGGCTTACCTTCCTTGTGTTTAGCAACTCGCTTGTTAAAAAGCTGATTCATTGATTTAGCTTGTCTCGAATCAACTAAAAATGAATTACCCAAAGTATCGATACAAGCCATTAAATTGGCAGATGTTCCAAGGTCAATCGACAGTGCTTGATTAACATCTAATTTGACTGCGATTGGCTGTACTTCATAGCTGCATTCAAGGTAAAATTCGCCATTCTTTGGTAGGATTGTAAACTCATATACTTTCGTAAAATCAAGGTTGATTGGTAATGGCAAGAAAAACTCTTTAATCTTGAACCATCTATTGATTTGTAAACCCAAATGGAAGCGAATTAAACCATCTACCAGAGTTGGTCTACCAGCCCCAGTATTCGGGTATGATACTTTGAACATCCCGCCTGATGCTTGGTATGACGGTGTTTTTGGTTTTTGGTTCAATTCTCCCTTAAAAAACAAATCACGCAAGCCTTTAAAAGATTTAAAAGCTTCAGATACGCTCAACAAAGTTTGTTGTGCTGGCACTGATGGCATTGCCTGGGCGTGGATATTTTTACCAATTTCGTAAACTGCATCAAATTTAGAAATTATTCTTCCTGTTTTGAAAAATATTTGACGCGCCCAATACACTCCACAGTTATACAAGCTATTTGACTGTTCGCACAGAAAAACCAAGATAGCTTTTGTATCCGCGTCGCAATGTATTAAGTTCTGCTGGATGCCCATTAGAAGCTTTTCTTTTTTAGCTTTTGCCATGTGAAGACAATACCAAAAATCAAACGTATTATATTTGGTCTGCAATTTAATTCTACATAGGTCAGCGGCAAATGATAACCCATTCATGGAAAGATTAGTTATTTTATTTGTTTCTTCTGTTGGGGGTGCACCGATTGAGAGATACTTAAAAAATATGTACAGCAATCTTGAAAAGCCGGCTCATTAAAGGACGGGGTTTTAGACCCATTTTTCTGATAATTTAAAATTCTCCTCAAAAAGCGGGAATAATATTAGCGACTGGGCATAGGGCATAGGGCATAGGTAATAATTCCCAGTCCCCAGTCCCCAGTCCCCAGCCCTTCTGATAGACTGAGTTTATATAAATTAACCATTCGCAACAGGAGAATTAGACTAATGAGCGAAATTGTGACAGCAACACTATTACCCATCGCTTTAATCTTCATAGGCTGGGGCTTGGGTGCATTGTTACTGAAGATTCAGGGCGCAGAACCAGAATAATCGTTCTACTCAGCCGATATTAACAGGGGAGAGGCGACAAAAAAAGTCTCTCTCTAAAATCAGTTTCTTAAAAAGATTGTAAACTTTTGTTTGCATATGCGAGTCTGATAAGATTCTATTAATAAAACTTTAAGAATTTTTACAAAGCCCCATGACATTATTAATCATCGGTGCCACTGGCACCTTGGGAAGACAAGTGGCTCGTCGTGCTATTGATGAAGGTTATAAGGTACGCTGTCTTGTCCGGAGTGCCAAAAAAGCTGCATTTCTAAAAGAATGGGGCGCAGAACTCGTACCAGGAGACTTGTGTTATCCCCAAAGCCTCACAACCGCACTTGAAGGTGTAACCGCAGTCATTGATGCCTCAACATCTCGTCCTACCGACTCACTGAGCATCAAACAAGTAGACTGGGATGGCAAGGTAGCATTAATTCAAGCATCTCAAGCTGCCGGTGTAGAGCGTTTTGTCTTCTTTTCCATTCTTGATGCTGACAAATATCCAGAAGTACCCTTGATGGAAATTAAGCGGTGTACAGAACTATTTTTGGCTGAGTCGGGCTTAAATTATACTATTTTGCGGCTCGCTGGCTTTATGCAAGGGTTAATCGGTCAATATGGAATTCCGATTTTGGAAGGACAACCGGTTTGGGTCACAGGTGGATCTTCCCCCATCGCTTATATGGACACTCAGGACATTGCTAAATTTGCTATCCGCGCTTTAAGTGTCCCAGAAGCAGAAAATCTTGCTTTTCCAGTGGTGGGTACTCGTGCTTGGAGCGCTCCGGAAATCATTAGTTTGTGTGAACGCTTGTCTGGAAAAGATGCCAAAATAACGCGGATGCCGTTAAACTTACTCCGAGGAGTGCGGAACATAACGCGGTTCTTTCAATGGGGGTGGAATGTCGCTGATAGACTGGCATTTACAGAAGTATTGGCAAGTGGGAAACCGCTAAATGCCTCAATGGATGAAGTATACAAAGTGTTTGGGTTAGACCAACAAGAAACCACCACTTTGGAAAGCTACCTGCAAGAGTACTTCAGCCGAATTATGAAAAAGCTTAAAGAAATAGACTACGAAAAAACTAAAGCCAAAAAGAAGAAGGAAAAAAGAAGCCCCTTTAAAAAGACTTCAAATTAGTTAAGTGTCAAGAGTCAACAGTCAAGGGTCAAAAGTCAAAAGTCAAAAGTCAAAAGTCAACAGTCGAAAGTCAAAAGTCAAGAGTCAAAAGTAATTATCTTGATTTTTTGACTGCCCAATGCCCAATGCCCAATGCCCAATTCCCAATGCCCCATGCCCAATGCCCCATGCCCAATGCCCAATGCCCAATTCCCAATTCCCATGCCCAATTCCCAATTCCCAATTCCCAATTCCCACATTGTCCAAAATGTGTAACGATTAACATAATACAGAGCATCGCAAGCAAGTTGGATATTTGAATGTGCCGAAAGCAGGCATTATTTACAATGACGTTAAACCGATAGCGAGTCGCGTTGCTATCGAACTCCAAGACAAACTAACCGCAGCCGGTTGGGATGTCTATGTGACAGCGGGTATCGGTGGTATGCTGGGCTACTCTACCCCAGAGAGTCCTGTATGCCACACGCCAATTGAGGGTTTGACACCCCCTGGTTTTGACTCAGAAATGAAATTTGTCGTGGTGTTAGGGGGAGATGGGACTGTTTTGGCAGCCTCTCGCCAAGTTGCCCCCTGTGGCATTCCATTGCTAGGGGTGAATACTGGTCATATGGGGTTTTTGACCGAGGCTTACCTCAATCAATTGCCTCAAGCAATAGAACAGTTGATGGCGGGTGAGTATGAAATTGAAGAGCGGGTAATGCTGACCGTCAAAGTGTTTCGAGGAGAGTTGGTTTTGTGGGAAGCCCTCTGCTTGAATGAAATGGTGCTGCATCGAGAACCGCTTACTTCAATGTGCCATTTTGAAATTGTCATAGGACATCATGCGCCAGTAGATATTGCCGCAGATGGTGTGATTATTTCTACACCAACAGGTTCTACAGCTTATTCGTTGAGTGCTGGTGGACCGGTAGTAACTCCAGGAGTCCCTGTGTTACAACTAGTGCCGATTTGCCCTCATTCTCTGGCTTCTAGGGCGTTGGTGTTTCCTGATAGTGAGCCAGTAAACGTCTACCCAGTCAATATTCCTCGTCTAGTGATGGTGGTGGATGGTAACGGGGGGTGCTATGTTCTGCCACAAGATCGGGTATATTTAGAGCGATCGCAATATACAGCACGATTTATTCGCTTACAACCACCAGAGTTTTTCCGCATTTTACGAGAAAAATTAGGTTGGGGTCTACCACACATCGCCAAACCAACCTCGGTAGAATTGCCTTAATTCAAACTTGGGCATTGGGCATGGGGCATGGGGCATGGAAAGAATTGTATTTATTCACGCACTTGCTTTATTGAACTTGTTTAATTCTCACTGCCCATTGCGAGCGTGCCCATTACCCATTACCCTGTAATTTGAAATAAGTTATTAAAATTGTTGCATCTGCGGTTAAATTCGCAGATACTTGAACGTGCATTCAATATGGTAGACAAAGTGCCCAACTAGGATTGCTCTATCATCAAAAACACGTAAATTGCATTTTTCCCTGATATACAGACGTTCGACAGCACATTATATTATTGAATCCAAAATCAAAACTTCACACATTAATATGACGCTTGCTCACAAAGATTGTGTTTTGGTGATTGAAAGCGACGAGAATCTAGCAAATCAACTGACTTGCGATTTGCACGAAGCTGGCTACGAAGCAATTGTGGCACATGATGCTAATAGTGGTTTTCAATACTGCCGCGATCGCCAACCTGCTTTAATAGTTGTAGACCGAATGCTCACAGGAGAATCTGGACTCTCTTTGTGCAAAAATCTGAGAAATGCCGGAATGCGATCGTCCATGCTAGTTTTAATGGCACGCGATACAATCGATGACCGTGTTGCTTGTCTAGAAGCTGGAGCCGATGATTACTTCCTCAAGCCTTACCGCTCAGAAGATTTTTTAAAGTTGATTCGCCTTTATTTAAAACCAGATGTTGATACCTCAGAACAGTTACGGTTTGGAGATTTGATTTTAGATATAGCAACCCGTCGCGCTATACACAACGGGCGTGCAATTGACTTGACAATGAAAGAATTTGAACTCTTAAAGTATCTAATGGAACATCCCCGTGAAGTATTAACCCGCGAACAAATTCTCGAAAATGTTTGGGGTTACGACTTTATGGGCGAATCTAATGTCATCGAAGTGTATATTCGCTACTTGCGTCTAAAAATCGAAGAAGAAGGTCAAAAGCGCCTGATTCAAACAGTGCGCGGTGTAGGATACGTGTTACGAGAATCGTAAATAGTTGGGGGTTAGTGGATGGTGGAGGGTGGTTAGTCGATAGTGGATAGTGGTTAGTCGGAAATTTAACGCTCCAACTAACAACCAACAACCAACAACTAACAACCAACAACTAACAATCAGTTAAAATTCTATGAATCGTTGGCTATTTTTGCTACCAATTCTCTTAAGTGTTACGCTGTTCGGCTGCTCTGAACCAACACCAGCTAAACCCCCCAGCACTAACCT
The DNA here is from genome assembly GCF_000582685.1 of [Scytonema hofmanni] UTEX 2349. Lineage (GTDB taxonomy): Bacteria > Cyanobacteriota > Cyanobacteriia > Cyanobacteriales > Nostocaceae > Hassallia > Hassallia hofmanni. The sequence goes on along the minus strand of NZ_KK073768.1, from coordinate 5,030,680 downwards.
CAATTCTCAAGTATCAGCCTCAGCGCCTTCTGGTCAAACACTACCGATTTCTGGTATCGCTATTGTTCCTAATGGCACAAAAATTAATTTGGAGGTAGCGCGGACACCGCAAGAGCAAGCAATTGGGTTGATGTATCGCAAGGATTTGCCTTCGGACAGGGGAATGCTGTTTCAGTTTCCTTCCGCGCAACCAGTCAGTTTCTGGATGAAGAATACTCTTATACCGTTAGATATAGTCTTTTTGCGTAAGGGGATAGTGCAATATATTGCAGTTGGTGTACCCCCCTGTACTGCCGATCCTTGTCCTACTTATGGTCCGGGGAAATTAATTGACACGGTAATTGAGCTGCGATCTGGACGTGCCGCTGAATTAAACTTAAAAGTGAGCGATCGTGTTAAAATTGAATTCCTCAACACCGGATCTTCTCGGAGATAGAGGTTTCAGCAAGCCTAATTACGCTACCATGAGATATACCAATATTGAAGTTTTAGTAAATATTGCATCACATGGTCTAGTAAAAAAAGTACTTTTGACCTAGTATTTTATAAACATGCTAATCATCTCAAACCAAGTTATTTCCAGGGCAAGATAGCAATTTTAACATTTGATGACGAAAAATATTCCTTTTGGTGTACGTGTAAATAGTCGTTAATAAGAGAGTATATCTATGGAATCTTTCTTACTACAGGTGTAATCAATTAAAGCACTATAGTAAAAGTCACGAACCCCACGCCTAAAGGCGGGGGCTTGAAAGAGCCTTAACCTGACCAGACTCAGTACGACGGCGTACTACCTTAGAGGCAAGAGTTCAAGACCTACCAAGGGATGCGAAGCTAGTTCCTTGCTCTAGAACTGAACGATTAAACACGTTTAAAGGGTTAAGCCAGTGTCGTTCGCGCAGCGTCTCCCCTTGGGAGAAGCTAACTTTACTAGAGTAGCAAAGCGATTCTCGGCATACAGAGAAGTGGATAAGTACTACTCCTCTACTTATCCAACCCCGCAAGGGGGACTGCGATTGAAATCGCCGCTTTCTACTTACCCCCATGCATAAATGCAGGGGTTTCTACGGGGCGAAGACTTTGATGATTAAATAAATTTTACGACTATCAAAGCGCTACTTGAAAATTAAGTAGACAATAAGCGCTAAAATTTATGTTTCCACAAATGCTTCGCTTCACAAGGCTTTGCTAGAGGAACACCGGCATAAACTGTGTTGAGGTGTTAATTGGATAACAACACAGTCACAGATCAAATACTGCTTATAGGCTACAGAAAATCTTAAATTCATGTATGACAATACACTTTACGATAGGGAGGTGAGATACAAATGACACCATCAACATATCCTCAACTTATTCGTTTTTTACAAGACGATTTAGCAATTTCTACGGCTTCGCTAGCAGTTGCTCTTCGTCACAGAGAACAAGACCCAGGTCCTTTGCCAATGATTCTTTGGCAATATGGATTAATTACTCTCGAACAGTTAGAACAAATTTATGATTGGCTGGAGACAGCTTAGTTGTGAGTAGTTCATTCAGGAGAATCGACTTATGCCATATCAATGGCTTTTACAAAGGTTGGTAGATAGGGAAATTAACTGCGCGATTTTCTACTCATTTACATATAAATTCACCGAGAGCGAGTTGAATCATTCAACTCGCTCTTTTGATTGAGTTATAAGTACAAATTTTTGAATTTAGCTAGGGATTATATCATGTCCTGTAAATTTTTTAAAATCTAAAGACGTTCCACCGGAACGTCTCTACGACGGTAGGTATGTTTTTATTATCGCATTCAATTTTATCTAAGTCTAAGGGTAGCCTTACGCCAAAATAGCTCTATGCCAGGTTTAATTTTCAATAAAACCAAAATAACCAAAAGTCTCTCTGAATCTAATTTTAGAGGGGCTTTTGTTTTTTGCATATTTCCGTAGCTTTACTGAGATTTTACTAGTCTAAAAAATATACAGTAGATAATATTCCCAGAAAAATATAATAAATATAATTAAAGATAATTTATGTCTGAATCAAAGATCAAAAGAACTCTTGCTTTTGCATCTAAGGCTGGAACTATTGCTGTATTCTCTCTAAAAGCTTTTTGGAAATGGTATATATCCGGATTTGTTGGGCATTCTCACAAAAAATTTTATTTTCCGAGAATGGTAAGGCTTGCTCTTACTGTTGTTATTCTTGCTCCAACATTGGGTATTTTTGTTTCTTACTTGGCATCTTCATCTTCATCTATCTCTTCTTCATCTTCTCCTATTTCTTCATCTGCTCCTGACAAAGATGAGGTTAAGGCTTCGTCTTCTTCCGTCTCTTCATCCACTGTCCCATCTCATAGTTCAACTACTGATGTTAATTCTCGTGATGATGCCAAGCCAAAAAACAAAGTAGAAGCAAAACAGATCCTATTAAAGGTAATATCGCAGTCTTTAAGAACTCGATTAAATTCCACAGCCTCTCTTCAAGCTATTGCTCTAGCCGATAATGTTTGTTTGTATGTTGAGCAGCATAAAGAACTAACGGAGGCAAAAGCAAGAGATCAATTTATATTAGATTATGTAAGTCGTTACGGCGCGGATGACAAAACACAACTATTAGTTCTTGCCGTCACAATAAAAGGAACTCGCGTCAGCAACTACTGTAATTTTTGATGGATACCGGATAATAGAGAATAATTTTATGGATTTAACAGAACTGAAGTGGACTAAGAATATAAATCATCAAGACGGTAATAAGTATTGTGCTTATCATATTGACCCTGATTTAAAAATTTTTAAATTACACTGGAAGAAAGGGCAAGAAGAGAATGCGCTCAAGCCAAAGGAAGGTCAACTTATCATTCTCAGACAGCGTACTAAAGTAACGCATATTGTCAAACTTCTGAACAATACTCTCTACAAAGAGCCTCATGATACGGAATTTAATATTTATCGTCTCGTTCAAGTAGTTTGGATAGCAGATTATTGGAGTGTTCCTCCAGATCAAGACATTATATTTGGTTTTCATGTCCACCTTCAAGGGGGTAAAGTGATGGAGTTGGAAACCCTACCTGCGTTCAAAACATATTGGGATAGCCGAGGCGGATTAGCAGAATTTCAAAATCATGTTTTAAAAGTGCTTAAATTAGAAAGAGATAGTAATTAAACACGAAGCGATCGCACCTTAACCCTATAATTTTCTTTTATGGAAGAACGCTACTCAACAACTTCCGGCGCAAAATATCTAACGCGGTACAAGCGCTGAGGTGACGAATTAAAGACCGACCTCGCACTGCACCAAATCGATATTCAAAACTTTCGACTTCGCCATTTGCTGCCGCTAAACCAATGTAAACTAAACCCACTGGCTTTGTATCAGTTCCCCCACCAGGTCCTGCGACACCAGTGATACTTAGTCCCCAAGTGGTTGCGAGACGCGATCGCACTCCAATTGCCATTTGTTCTGCTACAGTAGCGCTTACTGCTCCAAATTTCGCTAAATCTTCCGGGTTCACCCCCAGCAGTCCAACTTTCACCGAGTTGTCGTAAGAAATTACCCCACCCCAGAAGTATTCAGAACTACCAGAAGTTTCCGTCAACATCTGCCCCAGTCCGCCACCAGTACAGGATTCTGCTACTGAAAGCGTTTCCCCATGCGATCGCAATAACTCACCTACCACTGAGGCTAGGCTGTCTGAATCAGCACCATAATAATCTAACCCACCAATATCTTTAAGTTGTTTCTCAACAGGTGAAATTAATTCCTTTGCTACGGATTGTGAAGCAGCTTTTGCAGAAACCCGCAAGCGTACTTCCCCTTTTCCGGCATAAGGCGCTACCGTTGGGTTAGGCAAATTCAAATAGGATGACACCTTCTCTGCTAAAGCAGATTCAGCAATGCCCCAAAATTTTAACATCCGACTATAAATAATTTCCTTGCCCCAACCTTGACTTTTGAGATAAGGTACTGAGGTTTCTTCCCACATTCGATGCATTTCACTAGGCACACCAGGGAAAGTGAAAATTGTCAATTCGGGACGGGGATGCCAAATTATACCCGGTGCTGTGCCAGTGGGGTTGGGCAAAATTTCTGCACCTTGAGGAATTAAAGCTTGCTTGCGGTTGCTGGGAGTCATTACGCGATCGCGAGAAGCATATTTACGAGTAATATCTTCGATGATGTCAGCGCGTTCTACTAAAGCTACACCAAAAAAATCAGCGATCGCTTCACACGTCAGGTCATCAGGTGTCGGACCAAGACCACCAGTAAAAATAAGAATTTGCGCTCTGGAAATAGCAATTTCTATAACTTTTTTCAGCCGTTCTGGATTATCTCCCACCACCGTTTGATAATAGTGAGGAATTCCTAGCTGTGCTAATTGTTGCGCCAAAAATTGAGCATTGCTGTTAAGAATGTCTCCTAACAACAATTCGGTACCAACACATATAATTTCTGCACTCATTACAATTGTTAGGTGATAGTTGATGGTTGTTGGTTGTTGGTTGATGGTTGATGGTTGATGGTTGATAGTTGTTGGTTAAATTTCCGACTATCGACTATCCACTAACCACTATCCACTATCCAATCCTTTAAGATTGTCGAGCGTGTTTCCAAACTCGCCAGCTGATTAAGCATACCAAAGAGGTGGTAGCACAGGCGTAAGCAATGCCACTGGGTATGCCAGCAATAGCTAATGCCAAACTTCCCACCCATAGAGTTAAAGAGTAAATGAATAAAACCGTCAATCTGTGGGATAAACCAGCCTGTAGCAGTCGGTGATGCAGATGGCGTTTATCTGCACTAAAAGGCGATTTTCCGTGGCGCAGTCGTGCCAAAATGACGGCGGACATATCAACAATCGGCACTGCCAAAATCAGATAAGGCAATAACACGGCAGTGAAAGCAGGGATTTTCACCAAACCAATTACACCGACAGATGCCAGGGTGAATCCCATAAAATAAGCCCCACCATCTCCCATAAATATTTGTGCGGGGTTGAAATTATAGCGGAGAAATCCTAGTGAAGCCCCGGCTAAAGCGGCTGCAATCAAAGCTGCTGCTGGTTGCCGCATAAACAACGCCACTACCAACATAACTACAGCGGCAATTCCCGACACACCGGCAGCTAATCCATCTAAACCGTCAATCCAGTTTATCGCATTTACCATTCCCACCAGCCAAATAACGGTGATAGGTAAACTCAGCCATTCCAGGTGAACTATTCCGACTGTGGGAATGCTAACAAAATCTATGCTTACCCCTGCTTTCCAAGCACCAGCGGCAACGATAACTTGCATGACTAAGCGAGTCAGGGGAGATAAGTTTAACAAATCATCTGCTAAACCAATCAGAAAAAAGCCAACACCACCTAAGGTAACTCCCCAGATTTGCCATTCTTTTTCCGGAGGCAAAATTCCAAATCCACCCAGCCACCAAACTATTAGTAGAGAAATTATAGTACCCGCGAAGATAGAAACTCCTCCCAGGCGCACCATCGGACGTTGATGCACTTTTCGACCACCAGGTTGGTCTACACGTCCACTTTTTATGCCAATGTTTCTGACATCAGGCGTAGTCCAGAGAACGACTACGGCAGCCACTAGGAAGGCAATCAGATGATAAATCTGAGGAGGCATTTGTATCTTTAATAAGTAGTTTGACTAGACAAAAATCTCTGAAGAAATTTGTCTTCCTATATCTACGACATTTGGGTCATTAATCAGCATGAGAATTTTAAATAGGGCATTGGGCAATTGTTTAATGGGCAATGGGCATTGGGCAATGGGCACGCTCGCAGTGAGAATTAAAGAAGTTCAATAAAGCAAGTGCGTGAATCAATAGGATTCTTTCCATGCCCCATGCCCTATGCCCTATGCCCCATGCCCTATGCCCTATGCCCTATGCCCTATGCTAAAGCGGGTAGAGGAATTTCCAAGTGAGGATACAAGGGGAAGCGATCGCACAATGCTGCAACTCGTCGCTGACAATCAGCAGCTACTGTTTCTGAGTCTGGGGAAAGCAGGCGATCGGCAATAATATTCCCAATCTCAGTAAATTCGCTTTCTCCCATACCCCGCGTTGTCATTGCTGGGGAACCCAACCTTAGACCGCTGGTCACAAATGGTGACTCTGGATCGAAAGGCACTGTATTTTTGTTTGTGGTAACATTCACAACACTCAACAGTTGCTCGGCTTGCTTGCCTGTCATGCCCACAGACCGTAAGTCCACTAACATTAAATGATTATCAGTGCCATTTGACACTAGCTTGAAGCCCCGATTTATGAGTTGATTTGCCAAAGTGCGAGAATTCTCAATCACTTGAGCCGAATAAGTTTTAAATTCTGGCTTCAAAGCCTCGGCAAAAGCTACTGCTTTACCAGCAATCACATGTTCTAAAGGTCCACCTTGAGAACCTGGGAAAACTGATTTATCCAGCTTTTTACCTAATTCTGGGTCACGGGTCAATATTATACCACTTCTTGGACCGCGTAGAGTTTTATGGGTAGTTGTGGTAACTACATCACAATAAGGGATCGGATTGGGGTGGAGACCGCTAGCAACCAAACCGGCGATGTGGGCAATATCTGCCAGTAAGTATGCACCGACTTCATCAGCGATGCTGCGGAATTTTTCAAAGTCAATTACACGAGGATAAGCCGAATAACCGCAAATTAAAAGCTTAGGACGCTCCCTTAGCGCCTGCTCTCGAATTTGCTCGTAATCAAGCTGTTCTGTTTCTTTATTCACACCGTAATGAGAAACACCAAACCACTTACCGGAGACATTTACAGGTGAACCGTGGGTGAGATGTCCCCCATGAGACAAATCCATTCCCATGATTTTGTCACCGGGTTGCAGCAACGCCAGAAACACAGCAAAATTAGCTTGTGCGCCAGAATGGGGTTGAACATTGGCATGAGCAGCACCAAACAACTCTTTAGCACGGTCAATTGCTAGTTGTTCGATTTTGTCAACGAACTCACAACCGCCATAATAACGCTTACCAGGTAATCCCTCGGCATATTTATTAGTCAGGACTGAACCTTGAGCTGCAAGTACAGCAGCTGAGGTAAAGTTCTCACTAGCAATCAATTCCAAGTGGTCGCGTTGACGTTGTAGTTCTTGGTTAATCAACTGCGCGATCGCCGGATCGGCAAAGGCAAGAATTTCTGAGTTATTTCTAGTCACTTGAGTTATCCTTAGAGAAAATTTTCCGAACGGTTGATGCGTGCTTGGATTAGCACGTATCAAATGAAAGAGTGTCATTTTATCAATGACAAATTTTGTCCTGACTTACTTATTATTAAATGCAACCGTAGGAAACTTAATCTTGGAATCGGGATTAGATGAGTTATGGTCAAGAATTTGTTTAGTCAGTCCCAGTCCCCAATTCCAAGCGGGACGACGTGCTACTCCACTGTTTGTTGCATCAATGCTTTGCGTTGCTGGTTATTTAGTTTCAATTCTGTGAAAGAAACCTAACAGCACTATGACACCTCCTTAACTACTTGAGTCATGCGGTATACCTGCTCAAAGTTGACTACCGTGTGATTTGGCTTGAATAGCTTTTAAGTTACAGTTCCATACCCTAATCAATGCGTTAATTATCATAACGTTCTTTACTCATATCGACATGAAACTGCGCTGCCCCTAAAATGTCGGTAAGAATTAAGAATAAGGATATACACGAGGGATTAGATGCTAGTAATTTTAATCGAAGATCAAATCCTTGACCCTCACAAGGTTTGTCAGTCTTGTTTACTTGCTGACAAAAGCGGTCAACCGCGTTGGGGTCAAGGTCAACTACGTTGTGGACAAGCTATCCGCAATCCTAGCCAACAGCAGGCAGATCAGTATGAGTGCATGATGGGCTTCCGCATCGCCCATATAGATTGACACTCCCCGCTGCTTTAGCAGGAGGGATTCTTGGTTCAATGACTCGCCGTTAGACTACTCCACAGCTATTGCACCGAATTCGATAAGGCAGCTTTCACCTGAGAGCTTCCCCCAAAAACGTGCCTTCACTACGTGCCTGTTCCTCGCGAGTTTTTAGCGAGCCATCCTTATAAGCGAATCTGCGCTTATAGACTGAGTAACTGCGTTATCCTAGGCTCATAGTCACTATTAAAATTTCACCACAGGAGAACGCACAATGTCTTGGCGTGGGTCTACAACAGTTTCCGATCGCATTTTTGCTTGCTTACCTTATTTGCTGCCTGTAATTGAGGTTTTTCAATTCGGGAGCTTTTTACTGTCGCAGTTTCCACCTCTACAACTGCTGTTTTTGCCCCTCATACCATTGCTAAAAATTTACGATGGTGTCCCTTATGCTGGACTAATTATTTTCTTTGCTTTATTTTTCTTCGTCATCAGAAACGAAAAAATCAGTCATTTTGTTCGTTTTAACACAATGCAGGCAATTCTTTTAGATATTGTCATCTTTTTGTTTAGCATTTTGACCCAGGTTGTTGGGCTAGTTCCGGCTGGTGGTTTTGCGATACAAACCCTATCCACTACCATTTTTCTTGGCATCATGGCAGGGGTTGTATATTCTATTGCTCAGTCGGTATTAGGACGTTACGCAGAAATTCCTGCTATTTCTGATGCAGTTTACATGCAATTGCCACGTTAGAAGTTAACGTTTGGTTACAGTGTTTTCCAAGCGACCAATACCTTCAATTTCCACACGGACGCGATCGCCTACGTGCAGTTCACCAACGCCGAAAGGCGTACCTGTAAGCACCACATCCCCTGGCTGTAGTGTCATCACTTGACTAATATAAGACACGAGAAAATCTGGAGGAAAGACCATTTGATCGATACAAGCAGATTGTACAGGAAGAGCATCTTCATTTAAAAAAGTTTGCAATCTCGCTCCCGGATTTAATTCTCGGACAATCCAAGGACCCAGAGGACAAAAAGTATCAAAACCTTTGGCTCGCGTCCATTGACCATCGCGTTTTTGTAAATCCCGCGCTGTCACATCATTAGCGATGGTGTAACCCCAAATTTTGGAGTGCGCCTCCTCTGGTGTACAGTCCGAAGTGCGATCGCCTATCACCAGTGCCAACTCTCCTTCATAGTCTACCCGTTGCGACTGCACAGGATACTTAATTTCTGTCTCTGAGGCAATGATAGATGTCGGTGGCTTAATAAATATTAATGGCTCACTCGGTACGTCCGTACCCATTTCTGCCGCATGATCTGCATAATTCTTGCCCACCGCGACAATTTTTGAGGGAGAACAGGGAGCCAAGATTTGGTAACTGTCTGGTTCCAAGTTCAAATCAGTGGGTTGTCCTTGCAGCCAAGGTGGAGCATCCAACACCTGAACATCTAGGGATATTTGTAATAACCCATAGTAAATAATACCTTCTTGATTTTGAACTCGCACATAGCGCTGCGCCATAACTTTTGATGAATGTCCTTATTTGTAATTAAAAGCTGCGATTCTTTGTACCCACATTCCTAAACTCACAAACCATAGCGATAAAAAGCGCTTTATTCAAAAATCTGGCGACAGATCAAGCACCCTATCACCCAATAAATGCAATTTATCACTCTAAGGGTAAAGGGGAAAACAAAAAATACCCATCCAATTTCTTCCCCTTTACCCCTTCCCCTTTCCCCTTTACCCCTATAGAGTGAATGGTCTTAGATTTGAACTAGGGGAAAAGAGGAACGTTGCTGATTAAAATAGAAAGCTGGTAAGATTATAATTCCTTGTTGCTTGACTATGTTGATCGGTGTTGGTTAGAGTGCCAAAGCGAACTTTATCCAAATCGACATGCGACATCAGCAGCCTTTTTGTCCATAAGGAGACACACATTCCATGAAAACAGTTTACGAAACAATGTACATCTTGCGTCCTGACTTGGGAGAAGAACAGGTAGAGCAAGCAGTCAATAAATACCAAAACTTCCTTCGGGAGCAAGGTGCAGACAATATCGAAATTCAAAATCGCGGCAAGCGTCGTCTGGCTTATGAAATCAATCGTAACCGAGACGGCATCTACATCCAAATGAACTACACTGGACCTGGAGCGGCGATCGCTCCGATGGAACGTGCTATGCGTTTAAGCGAAGAAGTAATTCGCTACCTAACTATTAAACAGGACATCCCTGAGGAAAAACCAGAAGCAGAAGTCGTCGCTGCATAATGATGGGGCATAGGGCATAGGGCATAGGGCATGGGGTAAAATTGGGAAACTTCTTTTTATTCCCATTGCCCAATGCCCAATATCTTTTGAAATTCAAATAAATTTCCCTTTTTTCTTTTTACGGATTTAGCGATCGAATGCTACATTAACAAGTACTTGCCAAGGGTAGTACCACTGCCGTTATACCTAAGGTGGAAAAGATTCTTAACACTCAACCGTAAGCCACTGTGAGCCAAGCTGACACCTCCGCCATCCAAACTCTTTCTACGGAAGCATCGCAACTGCGTAACGAGTTGCTTCTTCGGGATCAATTAGTGCAACAGTTATCTCAAGAACTTTTCCGGCTAGTTAAGGGCAATAGTAATTTTATGCCCCAACGGTCGGAGACTGAACCAGATTTGACTCAGTTGCAAGCATTGCGAGAACAACTCCAAGCCGTTGAGGAGCAAGTGACATTCTACCAAGAGCAGATTACGACTCGTGATGCCGAGATTTATCAATTACGGCAGACAGTACAAGAATTAAGCGATCGCAGTCGGATGTTGGAACAAGTAGTACAAGAGTTACCGCAAATTTACCGACGTAAGTTTGAGGAACGGATGTCTCCAGTCAGAGAAAAAGTCGCAACTCTACAACGGGAAAATCGCCAATTGCAAGCAGAGTTGCAAAGCGTCAGCTATCGGTTAGCACTCAAAACCCGCACCACTAGTCACAGCGGTATTGATTTGCCTAATTTTCCTCGTCCGGTATCCGATCAACCAAATATTTCTACCCCGCAGAATGCCTGAACTTAAAAGTTTGCTGAAACTGCGGAGCAAAAAATTAGAAGATTCAATTTGACTTTTTTAACTAAACACCGTAAGTCCCCCACCTGAATTTTGTACCCAAAATCAGTGGCAAGATATAAGGTGGGCTTCGGAGGAAGTGACCGACCACCAATAATAACCGCAGGTTATTGCGGGATGTCGGTCGGTGACGAATT
>NZ_KK073768.1:4949245-5019453 GCF_000582685.1 [Scytonema hofmanni] UTEX 2349 | reverse complement strand
GGAAGCAACACAAGAAAGTTGCGGATAAAAGGAAAGACTTTCACTTTAAAACCGCTAACAATCTGTTGAAAATATGATGTTATTGCGGTTGAAGATTTGAATGTAAAAGGACTTGCACCTACCCGATTAGCTAAATCTATTACGGACGCTGGAGGGCACGCGCTTTCTGTCGATACTACAAATCAAAGCCGAAAATGCTGGATTATGTGTTATCCTTTGTCACGCGTCTGGCACAAGTCAAGATTGCTCTAATTGTGGTGTGAAAGTTTCTAAAAAGCTGCACGTAAGATGGCATGACTGTCATAATTGTGGATGCAGTTTAGATCGCGATCATAACGCCGCGATAAATATAAAAAATAGAGCGGTAGGGCATTCCGTTCTCAAAAGCCAAGAGCCTCCTCAGCGATAGCCGGATTGTCTTGGAAGCCTACACTGTACCCGTCATCGGGTCAGTGTAGGAGATGTCACTAGGTCAGATGAAAAGCTTGAGGCGTGCTTAATTAAAAAAATATGCTAAAATAATTAACTCTGTGGAAGTAGTTGCTGCTTACTTATTGCCTAAAACTAAACAAGCATAAATGGCTTCAAGGAAGGGATACAGGGGGTTGTAGTTCCCCCGTTCAGGGTTACTCCTAAATAGGTTTTATAGACAATGTAATATTTGCCTATAAAATTTACAACTATAAACACTCATGTTTATTTAGAGTGTCATTGGTAGTCCAAAACTTGCGCGATCGCCTCACCATTATTCTCTCTATGAGATATAATTTCAGCCTACTACAACCAAACTACTATCCTTGACAATGGTGAATATATCTTGGTAAGTATCAAAAATTTCAAAAACAGAGTCCAGTTGGGTAAGTTCCAAAATTAACCGCACAGAAGCCGAACAATTGCAAATAACCAAGCGACAACCACTTTGTCGGGCTATTTTAAGTCCTTTTACTAAGGGAACCAAGCCAGAACTATTCATTAAATCCACTTCAGCTAAATCAATAATCCAGAGTTGATCACGCTGAGGCTTCACAGTAGCCATTTGTTCGCTCAAAGCCTTACCACCTTCCAAGTCTATGCTTCCTTGGGGTTTGAACAAAATCACTTGACATTCTTGTGCGATCATGAATTTAAGAGGGTAGTGGGAAAACTTCAAAAAAATACAAAAACAACATTAATACTGCTTTTCTTTCAATCAAAAGTTTACTTGCCTTACCTTATACCAAGGTAAGTATAGCAATCCTTTTAAAAGAGATATCGTCAGTATTCATGCCGTATAATTTGTGTTAACTTTCATTACTATAGGCATAAGCCTCAAAGAAATTCGGTAACATCCGTATCTTTTACGAAATTTTTATGTTTTTCGTAGAGATTTATAAATATTTTATAAATATTTGGAATTTTGACACCGTAAATCTGCGGATATGATATATGTAATAGAAAAACTAGATAAAAAACTCCACCCACAAGGGGATGGAGTTTTAGGGCATGGGGAATGGGGCATGGGGCATGGGGAAGAAGTTACCAATGCCCAATGCCCCAAGCGACGGGGCGACTATCCCTCTCCACCCACAAGGGGATGGAGTTTCCCGTCGCTTTCAATAAAAATGAATATTAATTATTGAATTTTGTCTATATAACAAGCGGAATTTAATTGACACACCACCGATAAAAGAGCAAAGATAGATAAGAATAGTAAAAATTTGTTTCATATGGCGGTGCTGGATGTCTTTTGAGTTTATGTCGCTAGAAAACATTCAGGAAGTTGCCCACCAGTATGGTTATTGGGCTGTTTTTTTGGGAATTTTGCTAGAAAATTTAGGAATTCCTCTTCCTGGTGAAACCGTGACTATAGTCGGTGGGTTTCTTGCTGGCAGTAATGAATTAAATTATTGGCTAGTTTTAGGTAATGCGATCGCCGGTGCTGTCATTGGTGGTATTTGCGGCTATTGGATTGGTAGAATTGGCGGTTGGTCTTTTTTGCTGCGAGTTGGTAGCATTTTTCGGATTTCCGAACAGCGGCTACTGAAAATTAAAGATACATTTAGTGAAAAAGCTGGTAAAGCTGTATTTTTTGGGCGCTTTTTGGCATTGATGCGAGTTTTCGCTTCGCCACTAGCGGGTATAGTGGAAATGCCCTTTGGTAAATTCTTTTTATATAACTTAGCGGGAGCAATTACGTGGGCTAGTGCAATGGTGACATTAGCTTTCTTTGCGGGAAAAATTGTTCCTTTAGAACAACTGGTTACTTGGGCAAGTCAATTTGCGATCGCTGCGTTGCTAATCCTGGTTGCAGTCATAGTTATACCACTGTGGTTGGAAGCTAGGCAAACTAAGGAATTAGAGAGTGGGGAGTAGGGAATGTTGTTAGTGGTTGGTTGTTAGTTGTTGGTTGTTAGTTGTTGGTTGTTAGTTGTTGGTTGTTAGTGGTTGGTTGTTAGTTGTTGGTTGTTAGTGGTTGGTTGTTAGTGGTTGGTTGTTAGTGGTTGGTTGTTAGTTGTTGGTTGTTAGTGGTTGGTTGTTAGTGGTTGGTTGTTAGTTGTTGGTTGTTAGTTGTTGGTTGTTAGTTGTCAAAAAGCACTTCTAATCACCATCGACTAACCACCAACAACCATCCACTATCCACTATCCACTAACCACTACCTACTAATCTCTTCCGCGTTGTGCCCAAATACGTGTTGGTAGTCCCCAAACGTAAATAAAGCCTTCAGCTGCTTTATGATCGAATTGGTCTTCGGCTCCGTAGGTTGCCAAATCTGGTGTGTAAAGGGTATTTTCAGAAGTACGCCCGACTATCGTGGCGTTACCCTTAAACAGCTTTAATCGTACAGTTCCAGAAACTCGCTCTTGAGTTTTTTGAATAAACGCATCCAATGCCGCTTTGAGTGGACTGTACCACAAACCGTTATAAACCATTTGGGTATAAGTTTCTTCGATACCACGCTTGTAATGGGTGATATCTGCGGTTAAAGTCAGGCTTTCTAAATCTCGGTGTGCTTGAATTAATACTAACATTGCGGGTGATTCGTAGATTTCCCGCGATTTAATACCTACCAAGCGATTTTCTATCATATCAATCCGCCCGATACCGTGGCTGCCGGCTGCATTGTTGAGTTGTTCAATTAGGGCAACTGGGTTTTTAGCTTCACCGTTGAGGGTGGTAGGAATACCTTGAGTGAAACCGATTTCAATGTATTCTGGTTCATTAGGAGTATCAGCGATCGCTTTCGTCATCTGATAAATTTCTTCTGGTGGTTCAACTGCGGGATCTTCCAGAACACCAGCTTCTATGCTGCGACCGAGCAAATTTTTATCAATACTGTAGGGGGATTTCTTTTTCACCGGCGAGGAAATACCAAAACGTTCGCCATAAGCGATGGTTTCTTCACGACTCATTCCCCATTCCCGCGCTGGGGCAAGTATCTTCAGATTCGGGTTCAGAGCAGCACAGGACACATCAAAGCGTACCTGATCGTTACCTTTGCCGGTGCAACCGTGAGCGATCGCATCTGCACCGTATTTTTCTGCGGCTTCTACTAATATCTTAGCAATCAGCGGACGAGCAAGAGCAGTTCCCAAAGGATAGCGATTTTCATAAAGGGCATTTGCTTGAATTGCTCCAAACGCGTAATCTTTAATAAATCTATCCTTGACATCTGCCACCAGAGATTCACTTGCACCCGATTTTAAAGCTTTTTCTCGAACTGGCTCTAATTCATCTCCCTGACCTAAATCTGCTGCTAGCGTAATCACTTCTTCTACACCCCACTCATGCATGAGGTAGGGAATGCAAACTGAGGTATCTACTCCACCAGAATATGCCAGAACAACCTTTTTGGCGCGACCCATTCAAAACTCCTGATAGCACAACAAAATGATGAGTCAATATTATCTAACTAATTTGCTCTTCAAAATATACTTATTTCATCACATTTGCGTTATGTAAAAATTATAGAGCGATCAACAGTGTTTGAAGACAAGACGATGCAGAATCTACACATTGACGAGAAAAAGAGCGATGTCTTGCGACAAGCCGCTAAGGCGTCTACGCAGGCTTACTACACAATTTGCACTGTTTGAGTGTTAATTTGTGTTACATTATTGAACCTAACATCATTCGTAAATAACATTGCATTCAATCTTTGTGCAGTTGCAGCAATGATTGCGTCAGGAAGCCTAAGTTTATATTGTTTGCGAACTACCACTAAAGCTAGGGGAAATGCACTGGGGATTCGTCTTAAATTTCTCTGGGTTCTCTGCGGTTCGTTACTCCCCCACCAATTCCAACAATTGCGCTTCACTCAACTGCGTAATTCCCAAACTTTCAGCCTTTTCCAACTTAGAACCCGCATCTTCCCCCACAACTAAATAATCAGTTTTTTTACTCACAGATTCCGTGACTTTACCACCATTTTTCTGAATCAAGGCTTTCGCTTCATCCCGTTTCAAAGTTGGTAGCGTACCCGTAATTACAAAAGTTTTCCCCACCAACTTTTGATTATCCGATGTCAGCGTAACTTCCCCAACGAATTGTAACCCCGCAGCTTGCAACCGTTCAATTAAAGTTTGATTTGCAGCAATGTGGAACCATTGATAAGCAGATTGAGCAATTTCTGCACCGATACCGTAAATTCCTTCAATATCTGATTGCCTTGCTTGTGCTAATTTTTCCACAGAGGGAAACTTCTCAGTTAATAATTGGGCATTGACGCTGCCAACATGACGAATGCCTAAACCATATAATACCCGCGACCAAGGTTGATTTTTACTACAGGCGATCGCACTCACCAATTTTTCTGCTGATTTTTTCCCCATCCGCTCTAATTCACAAAACTTGTCTTCTGTCAAGTCGTACAAATCAGCAACCGAATGCACCACACCTTTATCAACGAGTTGATGCACCAGTTTTTCCCCCATACCGCGAATATCCAACGCATCGCGACTGACCCAATGTTCGATCGCACCTTTGAGGATAGCAGCACAAGAAGCATTAACGCATCTCGTCACTGCCTCGCCCATTTCCCTGACCACAGGTTGGTTGCATACTGGACAATGGGTAGGCATAACAAACGGTTTAGTGTCGTCGGGACGAAGTTCTTTGAGTACCCTCAACACTTCCGGGATAATTTCTCCAGCTTTGCGGACAATGACAGTATCGCCGATGCGGATGTCTAATTGGGCAATGCGATCGCTATTATGTAAAGTAGCCCGTGATACAGTCGTCCCCGCTAGTTGCACTGGGCGCATTTCTGCCAAAGGCGTTAACGCGCCAGTTCTGCCAACATTCACCGCAATATTTTCCACGCGGGTAGGTGCTTCTTCGGCTGCGTATTTGAGTGCCACAGCCCAGCGGGGAAACTTTTGCGTAAATCCCAACTGTTCTTGCAGCTTAAAAGAATTCAGCTTTACCACCACCCCATCAGTCATGTAATCTAGATTCAGCCGTTCTGTATCCCAATGTTGATAATATTCAGCAACTTCGGCATAAGTTGCACACAGATGCTTGTTTGGGTTGACGCGAAAGCCGATATTTTGCAGCAATTCCAAAGCTTCCCATTGAGTATTAGCAATACTTGCATCATCTAATCCTGGAATGTGCAGCGTGTAAGCAAAAAAATCTAACTGCCGTTGCGCGACAATGCGAGAGTCTAATTGCCGCAGTGTACCAGCTGTAGCGTTGCGGGGATTGGCAAATAACTGTTCACCAGCTGCAAGCCTTTGGGAGTTAATTTGCTTAAATACTTCTAAAGGTAAAAACGTCTCACCGCGAACTTCCACCCGTTCAACGTTTTCTAACCCCGACATATTCAAGCGTAACGGAATTGAGCGAATTGTTCGCACATTTTGGGTAATATCTTCACCAGTTACACCATCACCTCTAGTCGTTCCTCTGACTAAAACGCCATTTTCGTAAGTCAGAGCCAAAGCATTACCATCAATTTTCAGTTCGCAGACATATTCTACCGCATCTATGTTCGGTGTTTGACGTCGCCAACGCCGTTCCCAAGCTTGCAACTCATCAACATCAAAGGCATTCTCCAAACTATATAGGGGAATGTTGTGCCGCACCGTGGTAAACTGTGTAGCGGGCTTCTCACCCACGCGCTGAGTGGGACTATCTGGGGTGACAACTTCTGGATGCTCAGTTTCCAATTGTTGCAATTCTCGATACAGGCGATCGTAAACTGCATCCTCTATTATGGGAGAATCGAGGACGTAATAGGCATAGCTAGCTTGTTGTAGTAATTGCCGCAGTTCTTGAACTCGCTGTTTAACCTTCAACGTCAGTGATTCCACGGAGTTGGTCTCCACTTAAAAAATCTAAATTTTCATTTTAGTTTTACTTCTAGCATTTTCCACAGCTTCTGACATCAGCATTTATGTATATAACGGTTCCCAGGTGGATGAAGTACAGAACAAAACCTCACCCCAACCCCACATAAGCGACAATGGTGCGTTAACGCATCCAAACTCAAAGGAAATTATAGTTTTTCTAACGAACTTCCTTCAAGGTTTCAATATGCTTGGTGAATAACTGGGTAAACAGGCTAATAATACTTCTTTCTTCGCGTACCTTAATATTAGCAGTGATAGACATTCCTGATTGCAAGGATATATTTCTACCTTGCACATTTAATGATTGCCTGTTCAACTTTATTTTGATAGGGAAGCGATAATATCGATGGTTTTCATCTGGTGCTAATGCATCTGATGCGACTGAAGTTATTTCTCCTTTAATATCACCAAATTCGCTAAAGGGAAAGGAATCTATTCTGACATCTACTTTCATCCCTTCTCGCACAAAACCAATATCCTTATTAGTAATAAAAGCCTCGGCAATAAAGCTATCATTTGGCACTATTGAAAGTAGTTTTTCGCTTGATCTGGTTACAAAACCATGATTATTTGCTTGTAAGTCAAAAATAGTTCCAGATACAGGTGCATGAAGTTTTTGATACTTTATATTTGTTTGTGCTTGGGAAATTTTACTATTCACATCAGCTAGTCGTTTTTCATTCTCTAACAAAACCTTAGTAAGTTGAGTCTCTATCTCGGCAATTTGCTTTTTATTATTAGTGATTTTTTCCCAATTATTTTTCTGAGAAGCCGCAACGGTATTTTTCATCTCTTGCTGTCCTTGTTCAATATCAAGTTGTAGACGTTGCTGTTCTTCTAATAATTGTGCTAGTTGTGCTTGAAGATTTTGTACATTTTTTTTTTGTTGCAAATACTGTAACTGCGAAATTCCCCCTTGTTGTGATAAAGTTTTTAGTTTACTGACAATTTGTTCTTCAATAGCTAAAGTTGCTTTTGTATCACTAATTTTAACTTCAGTCTGTGCTAATTTTTTCTTGATTTGTTCAACTTCTAACCTTCCTGCTGCTGCACGAGTATCTAATTCGGTTTTTGTTGTGGTGAGACGTTTTTGCTCATCTATTCCCAAACCTAAAATATTCCCTGAATTTCCTAATTCTTGGCGTAATAATTCATTTTCTGCCAGTAAAACTGTATGAGTTTTTAACAAAAAAGAAGTTTCTTTTGATAAGGAACTTTTTAACAACACACCTTCTGTAACAGCCGCAGGAGTTTGGATTAACTGACGATAAATCTGATTTTCCTGCATTAATGCATTACGTATTTTTTGCAGTGAATTTAATTCAGCATCCGTAGTACTAGAATCAAAAATGAGTAACAAATCTCCAGCTTTTACATGTTGTCCATCTTTAATATAGATATCTTTAACAACCCCACCTACTGGTGCTTGAATTTCTTTGACTGCACCTTCAGGTTTTAATTGTCCTGTGGCTGGAACTACTTGTTCAATTTTAGCAAAACAAGCCCAGATGATGCCAAAGCAACCTAAACCCATCATAGTCATCATTATCGCACGAGACCAAACAGGAGATTGGCGCAATACCACAGATTGTTCAAATTTAGAATCTGGAAAATTATTTGCAGATGATTTAGTTATAAGTGATTTAGGGGTTTCAGATTCAGTAGTCGATATCTGCGATTCTAAGGCTTTTATTGTATGTTTATACTTGCCGTTACTATATTTACCATTGAGTTGATTTTTATCTAGTTGAGTCATAGTAATAAGAAGTTATTGATTATTAGTTATTAAATCCCGTCTATATTGAAATACTTTTCAAAGTAGACATGGTTTAGTTATTAGATAGGAATTACCGGAAAAATAAAGTACTAATTGGTTGTAGGGTGTGTGACGCTACGAGAATACATTGTTTTATTGAATATCATTTCTAGCATCACACACCAATAATATTTGTGGTTACTTATCAAATCCTAACTTGTCCGAATTACAAGTTCATTTCTTGCTGATTATAGAGGTAGAAATAATGACCTTCTATTGCAATTAATTCATGATGTGTTCCTTGCTCAACCACCCTACCAGCGTCCATGACAACGATTGTATCTGCATGTTTGACAGTATTCAAACGGTGAGTAATGAAGAATACTGTACTATTTTTAAATGCCTTGGCTAAATTGAGACAAACTTGCCGTTCTGTGACATAATCTAAAGCACTAGTTGCCTCATCCAAGACTAATAACTTTGGTCTTTGTAAAACAGAACGTGCGATCGCAATTCTTTGTCTTTGTCCACCTGACAGCGATCCTCCACGTTCCCCGACCTTGGTATTGTAACCATTAGGTAAGTCCATAATAAAGTCATGGGCAGCGGCAATTTTAGCAGCTTCGATAATCTCCTCTGTTGTTGCGTCAGGATTGGTAAGAGCAATATTGTCTTGAATTGTACCTTCAAACAAGAGTGTATCTTGGGGAACAAATCCGACTTGTCGTCGTAGTGAATATAGTTCAACTTTAGATATATCATATCCATCAATTAAAATTCTACCCGACTCTTGTTCGTACAATCGAATCAAAAGTTTTGTCAGAGTACTTTTTCCTGCACCACTTTGTCCGACAATGCCAATAAATTCACCCGAATTAAAATCAAGACTAACATTACAAAGTTGCAGAGGACCATCACTTTTAAAGCGGAAGTAAACATTTTCATAACGAACGGCACCAGAAATCGCTGGCAAAGGAATATTATTACGATCTTGTTCTGCTTCTTGTGGTGTATCAACAATATCGCTTAAACGCTCTAATGATAAAGCTGTTTCTTGAAAACTCTGCCAAAGTTGTGCTAAACGTAAAATTGGGCTGGTAACATAACTAGAAATAATCCGAAAAGCAATTAATTCACCTAAAGTTAATTCTCCCTGAACTACTAAATACGCTCCCATCCACAAAACTAATAAACTACTGAGTTTGTTAAGAAAATTACTGGTAGAATTTGCCAGGGTGGAAGTTATTACAGTTTTAAACCCAGTTGATACATAATTAGCGTAACGCTCTTGCCAAGAAAAACGCGATCGCAATTCAATATTTTGAGCTTTGACTGTTTGAATTCCGGAAATTATCTCAACTAAGTATGATTGTGTTTCCGCATTTCTTTCGGCTTTTTCACGTAACTGCTTCCTCACTATGGGGGAGGTAATAGCAGTCAAAATGATAAATACAGGTATAGTTGCTAAACCGACTAGGGTTAGTTGCCAGCTATAAAATAACATAACGATGATATAAATCACCGAAAATAGAGCATCTAAACCCACAGTTAATGCTGTGCCTGTCAGAAATTTACGAATATTTTCTAATTCATTAATGCGGGTAGATAGTTCTCCCACTGGTCTGCGTTGATAATAACTTAGCGGTAAACGCAGTAAGTGGTCAATGATTTCTGACCCCAAACCCATGTCAATCCGATTGGTAGTATCGACAAATAAGTAGGTTCTTAATGTAGTGAGTACAACTTCAAACAAACCAACAACTAATAGCAAAGTTCCAAAAATATGCAGTGTATTAACACTATTTTGAACAATTACTTGGTCAATTATTATCTGAATAATCAGAGGATTTGCTAATGCTGCTAGCTGCACAAAAAATGAAGCGCAAAAAACTTCTATAAGTATGCGACGGTAACGCGATAAATAGGGAATAAACCACTCTAAACCAAACCTTTTTTGGGGTGTGCTTTTAGTAGCATTAAGTAATAACACCCTTAATCGAGGTTGAGAATTGCTTTCTTCTACTTCTAATTGAGCGAGTAGTTCTTTGGGTTTAAAGCGCTGGATGCCTTCAGACGGTATTCCCAAAACTATAACTTTTTCGCTGGCTTCATATAAAACTGCAAAGCTGTTTTCATAACGAATTAGAGCAGGTGCGGGAATGCGCGTTATGCTACTTAAGCTTAAGGATACATCAATTAGTTGTGCCTTAAGTCCTAACAACTCTGCAAGATAAGCGCAAACCTGAAAAGATACTGTAGGGGAACGTTTATTATTCTCATTTAAAATACGGTTGATAATCTCTCGTCTAAAGGGCGTTTTCAAATGTTTTGATACCATTTGAAAACAAGCGATCGCCGAATTTAACTCCCCTTTACCATGAACAAATGGATATTTTCTTTTCTGCTGTTTATCTTCAAAGATATAATTAGTTACAGCTTCTTCTTCAGATGCATAGGGAATCTCAATTTCGTCTAATTTTTCTAGCTGATGATCTTGTATCTGATATTGTTGGTAATTGTGAAACAAATCTGACTCACGCAAACCGATTAAACGTGCTGCTATTTTCCCTACAACTTCTAATTTTTCACAATTGAGCAATTCTATCGGTGAACCAGGAGAAACATTTTTGACTGTTCCACCACCACTAACAAACCAAACTCTTTTGCTATCTAATTGACTAGATAAAGTTTTTCCCGGTGGTAAATAATGTACTTTTGCTCTTAACAAAGCATTTTGAGCGAGTTCTTTGAGATTCACTCCAGTATTTGCTTGAACCTCTTTTTGATCACTCAGAACATCAAATATTTCCACTAAGTGACACCGACTCTTACGAACTTCTGCAAAAGCTGGATACCTGGAAAGCAATTGTAAGTATTTGCCAGAATCCAAAGTTAAACATGTGACTTCACTCGATGCGATCGCAATTTCACATGCAACTTGTCGCAAAATTCCAATTTCACCTAAAACCTCTCCAGATTCGAGAAATTTTAAAGTAGTTGGTACTTGAGTGCCTGGGTCATGTGCTAGTAAACGAACCTTCCCCTCATAAATGATTGTGATGCGATCGGGTATTCTCTCTTTTCCTAGAATCCTCTGACCTACACGATACCGAGTAGGATGAGTATTTTTTAATAAATCAGTAAGCTCCTCACTTGGTAATTGATCGCAACCTTCAAGCTTGGCAATAAAGTCAGCAAAGTAATCCGTAGCAACAGACATACCAATTTTCCAACTGGAATTTTTTAAATTTAGCTTTGAGTTTGGGGTCTGTATGCTCTAAGAAAGAATTTATCGGGTTTGTATCTGGTATTACTGAATTAAATCACCTAAACTCCAATCTGGCGTATCTATCTAAAGGCTGATTTCTTACTTGAAAAAGGGATTCTTTACTGGGGACTGGGAAAACTTGCTTATAGGATTCAGACCCCAACCAAGTTTTAAAGAAAACGGAAGTGCCTTTTCCCCAGTAAAGAGTCCCTAGTCCCGGAGCGCCAGGATTCCCCGACTTGCACACGGGGAAGTCGGGGAATCCTGGCGCGACCTGTTGATTTTAATGTATGTCTTGATACTGTAAGGCTTTTACGTAGTTTTTTTTTGATGAGAAAATTCTCATTTTTTGGGATTGACAAGCCAAATCCAGGGAACTATGCTAATTGTGTAGAAAAAACTGAATTTTCTTCTGATTTTGTAAATTTTATCTGTTCTTTTATCTTGCTGGTAAAGGGAGTTTAACTCCTTGTTTACTGCGTATTTAGATAAAAACTATTAATTTACAAAAGAAATTGTGTTCTAATCTGTAAAGCTTTAGGAAGACTTGCAAAGAATCAAAAACGATACTTGAGTAGGTACAGCGCAGGGAGTCTTAACTTCTGAGGGTGTTGCGTATCTACTATTATGGTTGCAAACCATGAAAAATGTTCGTCGATTCTAATTTATCGGGTTTGATTTAACTGGTATTTAAATCATCCATTCATCTCTTGCACTGGCTAACGAAAGCTTTGATTTTTTCAGGATAGCTAGCTTGACGGTAGTATAACTTCAAGTCAGCCTTACCGTGGGGGAAGTCCCTATAGGTCTGGATGAACTTTGATACACAACAAGCATGTTAGCGGAGCTTGGCGTTAGCCATAAATAGTTCTTAGTCTACTGACTTTACTGAAAGTCTTTGTCACCCCTCTCTCAACTTGAAGCCGGGGGGAAAGGAATAGTGACAGTGAAAAGAGACTTTGTTTTCTATTGTGCATCTACATCTACTAAATTGCAAATACTTTTTTGAAACAGGAAATTATAACTATGGCGGTAAGAAACGGAACAGAACAATCTGATACCCTTACGGGGACTGGGAATGCTGATACGCTTCGCGGCAATGGCGGGGATGACACCTTATATGGTTTAGGGGAAAATGACCTCCTTCGAGGTGGAAACGATAAGGACGAACTGTATGGTGGAGGTGGTGCCGACAGACTATTTGGGGATGCAGGCGAGGACTCACTATTTGGTGAAGCTGGCAATGACACCCTTTATGGTGGCACGAACGCTGATGACATCTTAGATGGCAAAGACTTCATCGATGGTGGTGCTGGTGCTGACTGGGTCTATGGTGGTTTTGAGGATACTGCACAGGGCGGTGCGGGTAATGACACCGTAATTGGTAGCTTCTCTAATGACGCGCTGTATGGCGATGACACAGAAGGTACTATTCCGGGTGGTGCTGACTACATTGATGGTGCAGAGGGTAATGACACTCTTTATGGTGAAGGTGACAGTTTGGCTTCCGGCGGTGCTGATACCCTCATTGGTGGCGCTGGTGATGACAGCCTTTACGGCTATGCCGGTAATGACTCCCTCGTGGGTGGAGACGGTATTGACTACCTTGATGGAGGCAATGGCAATGACATTCTTGATGGTGGAGAAGGTTCTAGCACCCTTTTGGGCGGTGCTGGCTTAGAAACCATCAGAGGTGGCGTTGATGGTGACTACATCGATGGTGGTGAGGGAGCTGACAACCTTAATGGTTTGGGTGGCAATGACACCATCTATGGCGATCTCGGTGTCGATGAAACCCTGGCTGGTAATGATGTGATTAATGGCGGTGCTGGCGATGACTTCATCGATGGCGGCGCAGGTGTTGACCGCGTGATTGGTGGTGCTGGCGTTGACCTTCTCTTTGGCGGAGAAGACTCAGAAACCCAAACCGCACGCGATACGCTAACCGGCGGGGCTGATACTGATTTCTTCCAATTGCTATTCACAGACTTTGTACCAGAGCCACCCCAGCCAGGAGAGCCAATCATATCTCCTCCTGCTGGCGACTGGATCACCGACTTCCAAAATGGTACTGACTTCTTCTTCGTTGAGGGTGTTGAATTTGAGGATTTAGGATTCCAGAACGCCACTATTAATGGAGTGAGTGGTACTCGAATCTACGTTCTGACAGAAGGCGTGAGTCCTGCTCTATCGGAAAACTTAGCCTTTGTAGAAGGGGTGAACCGTGGAGTCTTCGATGTCTCAGATTTCGTTGTTGAGCCTATCTAAGAAATGGGCAACCAGGTGGTGTATTTGGAAAACAGCCAAATAGCACACACCTGAGCCTAAGGAGATTTCCTAGCTTAAGAGATGGGTAACTACAGGATTTTACTTGGTAACAACCTAGCACGCGCCTGATAAATTGCCCTTAGACCGGAGAGTAGCAGCGTCGTCAGAATTCGCTTTTGCTACTCTTCGGAACCACATTCAGTAGGTGGACAGAAATATTTACAGCCATTCAGCGTAAAGCCTTCGGCATAGGTTCTCTTGCCTGGAGCGTCTTTGCAATCTCAAAGTGCAAGGGAATTGCGTCATTCCGCTTCATTAGCTGCGGACTTTGTGTAATTAATTCTGTCCGACTAGTTATTTTAATCTCCAGTTTTTCCTAAATGGAAGAATTCGAGAAGAAACTTTGCAATATTCCACCTCGCATCTATCTATCATGCAAATATTATTTTTACATCCTAATTTTCCGGCTCAATTTCGTCATGTAGCCGCAGCTTTAGCCAAAGACAGTAGTAACCAGGTTTTTTTTGGTAGTACTCGTCATGAAGGAAGTTTACCTGGTGTTAACAAGGTTTTTTATAAGCCGAAACGGGAAGCTCGACCGGAAACCCATCACTATGTTAGACCTTTGGAAAATGCTGTTCTTCAGGGTCAGGCTGTTTTTCGGATGGCAGAACAGCTAAAGGCTAAGGGATTTGTACCTGATGTAGTTTATGGTCATTCGGGTTGGGGACCAACGTTATTTATTAAAGATATTTTCCCCGAAGCTAAATTTTTATGTTATTTCGAGTGGTTTTATCACGCTCATGGTTCCGATGCTGATTTTGACCCCAATGATCCCCTGAGTTATGACGATGAAGCTCGGATTCGCATCAAAAATGCCCCAATTTTGCAAGACTTATATAGTTGCGATCGCGGTCTTTCTCCAACTTATTGGCAGCGTCAGCAGTTCCCTTCTGAATATCAACGTAAAATTAGTGTTCTGCATGACGGCATTGATACTGAGTTTTTCCGTCCCAAATCAGGAGCAAAGTTAGTCATAGCGAGCAAAAATATCGACCTTTCTCATGTAGACGAAATAGTTACTTATGCTACTAGAGGAATGGAGCCTTATCGGGGCTTTCCGCAGTTTATAGAAGCAGTGTCTTTACTCCAGCAGCGACGACCAAATTGTCATGTGGTGGTTGTGGGAGAAAACCGGGTAGCTTACGGCAAAAAACTAGCTGATGGTAAAACCTATAAAGATGTGATGCTGGATAAATTCCCCATCGACCAAAGTCGAATCCATTTTACAGGTTGGCTACCTTACGAAGAATATCTGCAAGTTCTCCAAGCTTCCTCAGTTCATGTTTATTTAACTCGTCCCTTTGTTTTATCTTGGTCTTTACTCGAATCCCTTTGTACAGGTTGTTTGGTAGTGGGTTCGAGAACCCCTCCTGTCATGGAAGTCATTCAAGATGGGGTAAATGGCTTGTTAGCAGACTTTTTCTCACCGCAGGAAATATGCGATCGCATCGAGGAAGCACTAAATCACCCCGATAAAATGGCACAAATTCGCGCAAAAGCCAGAGAAACTGTGGAAAAATCCTATAATTTATCAGTTTTATTACCCAAACACCTCCAATGGTTACAACAGCAGCAAGAGAATACTACATTAGTCTTCCCAAGTAGTGCAGTTCAAATCGAGTCTAAAGTATCCTCAATTACAGAAAACAGTTTAGGCAGTAAGTACCAGCACATAGAAATAATAAAAAGTCCATCGACTGAAGTATTGCAGGTAAATAATCGCAAGGTGACTGCCCAAGAAATAGTCCCCTTGTTGATTCAATATCAAATGCTACCTAAACTCAAACAAGAACTAGTAATAGAGGAGGCGATCGCATCCTTTACCTGTACTCCTGAAGAGGAAGCCAAATGTCACGAGGAATTTTGCCAACAACATCAATTAACATCCGAAATAAAACGTCAAAGTTGGTTGCAAGAACAAGGATTAACGGAAGCACAATTTATCGAATTAACAACTCGCAAATTTAGAGTTGAGAAGTTCCAAAAAGCGACTTGGGGTAGTTGTTTAGAATCATACTTCCGTCAACGCAAACAACAACTTGACCAAGTTATCTACTCCCTGATTCGTCTTAAAGATGCAGATTTGGCACGAGAAATTTATTTTCGTCTTTTAGAAGACGAACAACCTTTTGCAGAACTAGCAAGACAATATTCTCAAGGTACAGAAGTTTCTACTGGTGGTTTAATTGGTCCAGTTCCGTTTTCATCACCCCATCCAAAATTAGCTCAAATTCTTACCATCAGTCAACTCGGTCAGTTATCACCCCCAACCCGTATCGGTGAATGGTGGATAATTGTCCGCTTAGAAAAACTTTTACCAGCCAAATTAGACGAAGCAATGAAAGAGAAATTGCTCAATGAACTATTTACAACTTGGTTACAAGAACAACTTGAACCTGTAACAGCTAAACAACAGCCATTAGAAATCAAACAATCAGCCTAGCTAGTGCAACAAGGCAAACTTATCCCTAGTATCGATGGGCAAAAGTCAAGAGTTAAAAAGCTTATAATTCCGGCTTTTCAACGATTTAAAATCGATACTAGGACTTACGCCGTGTAGCCCTATTTTCTAGTTGGGATAAAGCCCTACAAAAGTGTTGAAATAAGAGGTTGTTTGAAAAGTTGTTAGCTGTGATTTTAGGCACTTATTGAACCGAACAAAATACATACCTTGTCGAATGAAACAGCCCTGCCTTAAAAAGGGGGGAACCGGAATCAAAGTCCCCCTTTTCAAGGGGGATTTAGGGGGATCTAGAAGGTTTTGATACTGACAAGAGGACTTTTCAAACATCCTCTAAGAACGCTATGCCTAGCGCAACCACAAACATCTCTACGATTTCAACCAATATCCCACGCCAAAAGTTTCCCACTTATTCAATCAATCTAAGGAACTCTATACTATGTCATCTCAAGACTTTAGCAATCAAAACCTGGTTGGAAATAATTTTAACGGTCAAAACCTGAATGGCTCAACTTTTTTCAAAGCCAGCCTTACAAATGTCCAATTAGTTGGTACGCAACTCAGAAGCACTAACTTCTCAGAAGCAGTTCTAATCAATGTTAATGCATCAAATGCGATCTTTGCTCCTAATGCCACCTTTGCCACACCAGCTAATTTTTCTCTAGCAACATTGCAGAATGTCAATCTCAGAGGTGCAAATTTAAGAGGGGCAAATCTATTTAAAATCAACACATCAGATATTAACCTGTCAAATGCCAACCTAACGGATGCTATTTTGCGGGAAGCTAATCTGAGTGGTGAACAATCTGAGCGTCCCAATCTTACTGGTGCTAACTTTACTCGCGCTGACCTGTCTTTAGCGAATTTTAAAGCAGCTGACTTTACAGGTGCTAATTTTACAAATGCGAACTTCCAAGGAGCAGCTCTAGAAGCAACTCTCTTCGTCAACGTCAATGCAACAGGTGCAGACTTCCGGGAAACAAATTTCACAGATATAACCCTGCAAAACGCGATTTTTGACCTAGCTAATTTTAGTGGTGTCTCTTTGAGTGATGCTCCACTCGAACCAGGTCAAACGGCTAATGTCAAGTTTCGTGGGGCTAATTTAAGTGGTTTCCTTGTAGATGATGCTGTTCTAACTGGTGCTGATTTTAGCCCCTCTGGTAGCACAGTTACTAACCTGACTAATGCCAAGTTTGAGAATACCAATTTGAGTGGAGCAAATTTCAGCCAAGCCAATGCCCAAGGTGTCTTGATTAATGGACTTGCGGTTGAGGCAAATTTCACCAATGCTAATTTGACTAACGCTGACTTGTCAAAAGGTGACTTTACAAATGCTACCTTTTTTGGAGCTAATCTCACAGGTGCGATCGCCGTTGATGCGATCGGTTTAATCGTTGGAAATGCTGAAAATAACATCCTCAACGGTACAGGTAGCAAGGATAACATCTTTGGTAATGCTGGCAATGATGATATCAATGGTGATGCTGGAAATGATTATCTCGATGGTGGTGGTGGTGCTGACACCCTGATTGGTGGTGGTGGTGCTGACACCCTAATTGGTGGTGGTGGTGCTGACACCCTGAATGGGGGAGGTGGTAACGATATCCTGATTGGTGGTGCTGGTAACGATATCATGAATGGTGATGCTGGTAATGACACCTTTATTTTTGCATCGGGCTTTGGTAGCGATCGCATTAACAATTTCGCTAATGATGCAGACAAAATTGACCTCAAGGCATTCGCAACCAGTTTTGGAGCTTTGACCGTTACTCAAAATGCTGCAAACACCCTGATTTCTGGTTCGATTTTCGGTACAAATACCATTACCCTGGCAAACTTCACTTCTACCAATCTTGATGCTAGCGACTTTATCTTCTAACTTTGTCAACTAGTGGATGACCACATTAATTTCGATAGGCTAACATATCCCCAACATTTTGAAAAGGTTTAGGAGGTACATACGTAAAACCCAAAACCCTATAGAGACGTAGCAATGCTACGTCTCTACATGTATTTCATAACAACGCAATCTGCTGTATAACGCTGCGGGGAGTATAAAAACTGCACATAATTTATAATCTTGTAAGGTAAGAAAATGCGGATACTTTTTACCATAGCTCATTTTTTTCGACCCGATAGCCAAGGAAAACACGCTTCCCAAAGGAAAGATCACCAAGCCCGCATACATGCTTTAACTCAAAGCATTAGTAACTTACATCAGCTATTTGGCAAGTCTCAAAGTATTATTAATATCGGTCAAAGATTAGCTTTTCCGGCAAACCAATCTCAAGGTAGTAAACTCGATATTATGATTTGTACTACTCAAGATTGTCATCTTGTTACTGAACTACCTTTATCATCCCATTTTTATCAACATTATCCAACTGAAGCCGAACCAATCTTGTTAGGTTTTCAATGTCAAGCGTTGCTAAGAGACAATTTAGGCAAGTATGATTATTACTGTTTTTTGGAAGATGATTTAATTATTCACGATCCTTTGTTTTTTGTGAAATTAAATTGGTTTACTCAACAAGCTGGTGATTTAAGTCTACTGCAACCCAACCGCTACGAAGTTTCCATTAATAATTTTACCGATAAAGCCTATGTTGATGGCGATCTGCTTCCACGAGTAACCGCACCCTTTCAAAATATACAAGAAAAGCCGGAACTCCAAGGAAAAATAATGGGGATACCAATCACGTTTAAGCGAGCTTTAAATCCCCATTCTGGTTGTTATTTTTTGAATGCTAATCAAATGGCTTATTGGGCAAAGCAAGCGCATTTTCTTGACCAAGATACACGCTTTATTAGTCCTTTAGAAAGTGCTGCTACTTTGGGTATTATGAAGACATTTAGAATTTACAAAACAGCACCAGAACAGGCTAATTTTATAGAAATTCAACATTTTGGTACAGCATTTTTAAGGCTAATTGGCAAGCAGATTATGATAAATTCACAACGCTGATGGTTTGCAAACCTAGTGATAAGTGGTTGTGCAAAATTATATATATATTGTCCCAAGCGTTCGCGCAACGCGTCTCGTAGAGAGGAACGTTCGCGGAGCGTTTCGTAGAGAAGCAATTGGCTTGCAGTTTGGGGTTGTCGCAATGTATAACCATTTTTATTTAGGGAGATCCAAAAAATAAAATATCCATCTCCGAAAATGAACTATGCGTTGTCTACAACCCTTGTAGAGACGCGAAATTGAACTTCGTCCCGCTTCGCTAACGCGTCTCTACATTGTTTTCTGGAGATGTCTAATATCCAGCCGTGTATTGAAATAATTGGTTGGGTATCGTGGATCTAGGTTATGCCGGGATGATATTTTATTACTTGTAAGTGCCTTATACCAATTTAATATGAAGACGCATAGAAAGAACCCCACCCTAACCCTCCCCGCAAGCGGGGAGGGAACCGGATTTTCCCCTAAGAGCTTGCGAGGTGGGGTCTAATTCTATGCAGCTTCACAAATAATTGGTATTACCCGCTTATTATGTTCGCTTAATTACTTATTAAACCCGGAGAACCCCACCCCGCCCTGTGCTTTGACATATGCGAAAATGATGCAGAGTGGTAGGATTGTTTTACAGTCAATCCGTCCTTTTAGGACGGGGTTTTTATCCAAAAATTTCGATGAAAAAACCAGTTATCGAAAGCGATACCCCAGAAGAGGCAAAGCTGGAGAAAACAGCAGCTAACAGATTTCGCGACTTATTCAAATTCTTTGGTGAAGCTCGCACCCAAATTTTGCTGTGGTATTTGCTCCTGATGGTTTTTTTTATAACGATCGCAATTCCGACCATTCGTGACCGTTTGTATGCACGAGTAGAAGCGCGAGTGGTGGAAGCTTTATTGGATGAAATCGCCGATTTTCAGCAAGTGATCGATAAAGGTTTTAAGGGTGAGGATGAGCGAGATATCGAACAACTACGAAGCTTAGGAAATCATCACATATTTTGGGACTCACCCACAAACCACGAAGAATTGAAAAAGATATTTGATATTTACTTCGCGCATGAATTACCAGAAGATGATGTTTTTTTTATTGCAGTGATTAATGGTGAGTTTTACAAATCGAGTCCGGAAGCATTACCTAATATTATCAACCGCAATTCTGTTTTAATGCAAGGTTGGCAAAAGCTGACAAAGCGATCGCAAGCAGAAATCGAAGTCAAAGACCCAAAAATCGACAGTATTCTTTATATTGCCCAACCTGTACAAATTAACAAGCAGCTTACCGGAGTGTTTGTGGTTGCTCACACCACCGCAGGGGAACGTAATGAAGCGTTAGAAGCTTTAGAAGTCGTCATTGAAGTTAAAGCTATAAGTCTCTTCATTGCTTTATTGTTTGCTTGGTTAGCTGCTGGTAAGGTATTAGCACCATTACACAAATTAATGCAGACAACGCAACTAATCAGCGAATCAGATTTATCTCAACGTATTCCCGTAGAAAGAGAAAGTGGGGAAATCGCTGAACTTGCCAAAACTTTCAATACCATGATGGATAGATTAGAGTCATCTTTTAGAATTCAGCGCAACTTGATTAACGACGCAGGACACGAACTCCGGACTCCGATCACAATTATTCGCGGACATTTGGAATTAATGGGGGATGATCCGGAGGAACAACGGGAAACCATCGCTTTAGTGATGGATGAACTTGATCGCATGAATCGGTTTGTCGAAGATTTGCTGTTGTTGGCTAATGCAGAACGTCCAGATTTTTTATTATTCCAGATGGTCGAACTTAGGGGATTTACAGAAGAATTATTTACCAAGGCTACAGCGCTAGCTGATCGAAAATGGAAACTAGGTGAGGTTGGTAAAGGTAATGTGATTATTGACCGTCAAAGAGTGACGCAGGCAGTTATGAATCTGGCACAAAATGCTACACAACACACTCGTGAAAGCGATACTATTATCATCGGTTCGAGCATTTGCAAAGAAAAAGTCCGATTTTGGGTTAGCGACACCGGAGAAGGAATTGCCACCAGTGACCAAAAGTGGATTTTTGAACGTTTTGCCCGTGCTGGTGCCAGTCGTCGTCGTTCGGATGGTGCTGGATTAGGTTTATCAATTGTCCAGGTAATTACTGAGGCACACCAAGGTCAAATTTACCTGAAAAGTAAATTGGGAACTGGTTCCACCTTCACCATTGTTTTACCAGTAGAACCATCGTCAGAGGTTAGATTAAATGAATCGAATTCTCATTGCCGAAGATGAACTCCGTATTGCCGCTTTTATCAAAAAAGGATTGCGATCGCACGGTTTTATGCCGACTGTAGCCAATGATGGTACCACTGTTAGTAATATAGCTGTGAGTAATCAATTTGACTTACTAATTTTAGATTTGGGGTTGCCTGGTAAACACGGGATAGAGATTTTAGAGGAAATACGCGGTCAAGGTGCAGATATACCAATAATTATTTTGACTGCCCGTCATGATATTCAAGATAAAATTGCGGGGTTTGAAGCTGGTGCAGATGATTATTTAACTAAGCCATTTCGGTTTGAAGAATTATTAATGCGGGTCAAAGCCAGATTACGCAATAATATCAGTACCCAGCTAAAAGAAGAAACAGTGCTAAAGGCTGGAGAAGTACTTTTATATTTGCGATCGCGTAAAGTCAAAGTCAACGGAGAAAGCATCGAATTACCCGCACGGGAATTTACCCTCGCAGAAACTTTTTTTCGTCATCCCGGACAAGTACTCAGTCGAGAGCAGCTATTAGATCGAGTTTGGGGTTATGATTATGACCCAGGTTCCAATATTGTTGATGTTTATGTTGGCTATTTGCGGAAAAAAATAGGTAACAATTTAATTGAAGCAGTGCGGGGAATCGGTTATCGTCTGCGAACATGACTTCTTTGACCGAAACAGGGTTTGGGGTCCCTTGCTCCTTGCTTCAGCAACGATTGCAGAGATTAAAAAACTCATTTTAGAACTAACTCTTTAACGGAATTTGAATCACAAATTCTGTCCCATTCCCCACAGATGAAATACATTGTAATGTTCCGCCGTGCTTCTCGGTGATAATTTGGTTGCTAATAGAAAGTCCTAATCCACTACCTTTACCTTCTGGTTTAGTTGTGAAGAAAGGTTGAAAAATCTGGCTTTGCACTGACTCTGATATCCCCATTCCGTTGTCGGAAATTTGAATTGTTACTTGCTTTTTATCGATAGTGGTACAAATGCGAATTAGTCCAATGCGAGAAGCCGTAGAAAACGTGTCTACGTCTTTTATAGATTCCTCAATCGCATCAATCGCATTCGAGAGTAAATTCATAAACACCTGATTAATTTGTACTGGGTAGCATTTGATTTTGGGCAAATTGCCATATTCTTTGATGACATTAATAGCGGGACGTTTGGGTAAAGCTTTCAAACGGTGCTGCAAAATCATTAAACTAGTTTCTAGTCCTTCATGAATATCAACAGCCTTTTTCTCTTCTCCATCCAGTCGGGAAAAATTTCGCAGCGATTGCATAATTCCTTGAATGCGTTCAGTACCAAGTTTCATTGAAGATAGGACTTTAGGCAAATCTTCCAGTACATGCTCTAAATCCATCGCCTTAATGTTATCTTCAATTTGGTACCCAGGTGTGGGAAACTCTTTTTGGTAGAGCTTCACTAAGTTAATTAAATCTTGGATGTAGTTGGAAGCGTAATATAAGTTAGTAGAAATAAAGCCTACGGGATTGCTAACTTCATGAGCCACACCAGTAACTAGTTGCCCTAAAAAGGAAATCTTTTCACTTTGGACTAACTGTAATTGAGTTTTTTTGAGTTCTTCTAAAGCTTGAGAAAGTTCAGCAGTACGTTCTTTAACTCTTTGCTCTAATTGCTGTTTTTGTTCGTCTAACTCTAAGTTGAGTTGTCGCATTTTTAAGTGTAATTTAATTCTGGCTATAACTTCTTTTTGATTAAATGGCTTCGTAATGTAATCTACTGCTCCTAAACTTAGTCCTTTAACTTTTTCTACGGAATCAGAAAGAGCAGTAATAAAAATGATGGGAATTTCTTTAGTAGATGGATTTGCCTGCAATTTTCGACAAGTTTCAAAACCATCTATTCCAGGCATCATTACATCTAACAATATCAAATCAGGCGGATTATTTTTTACTTGCTCAATTCCACTGTTTCCGTCCATTTCAACTATAACTTCATAGCCAGCATTCTCTAAAGTAGCGTGAAGAACTTGTAAATTAGTTGGGCTGTCATCAATAACTAATATTGTCTCCAAGTTGTTGATAGTGTTATTTGTGCTTTCAGTTAATAAATCGTTTTTTTGATTGTCTAAATTAATCATTGTAGTTTTTAATTTAATTGTTTATTTTGATATTAATTTATATGATTTTCTAGAAACTGACGTATTTTCTTGATGTTCAAGCTTTTCACAAGCTGATTTAAGTGGTTAACAAAAGGTTTATAGTCTTCATTCATTTTGTAAATTTTTTCCAATTCTTTTTGAATTCCTTTGATTTGTCCTTTCTTTGCATATTCTATGAGCTTTGCCAAATCGTCAACTGGTGGGACAACAATTTCACCTGTTGTTATTTCTGGTTTAAGCGATACCCCCGGAGAAAGTGGCTGATGCACTTTTTCTTTTTGCGATTCTGCGTAAATCCAATTCAATTTTAAGTGCTTTGACAAAAGGCGATATATTTCCGCTGCTTGCACCGGTTTTGCCAAAAAATCATCACTTCCTGCTAGTTTATTTTGTTGTCGGTTTCTATCAAAAATACTAGCGTAATAAGCAATAAATATTGTATATTGAAAATTTTTGTTTGTTCGCAACTGCCGAAGCATTTCCCACCCATCGATTAGAGGCATTTCTAAATCAGAGATAATCAAATCTGGATAATAAAGACTTGCTTTTTCTAAGCCTTCTTCACCGTTAGCAGCTTCAATTATAGTAAAACCCAAGGGTTTTAAAAGATTGACAATTACTGAGCGATTTTCCCAATTGTCATCGACAATCATAATTTTTCTTCTGCAACCAGAGTAACCAGTGATTCTCCCGCCATTTGTGATAGTATTACTCTCTGTCCAATTATCAGGTATTAAAAATTCTATTTCAAACTCAAATATACTACCTACACCAAACTTACTTTTTACTTGAATGGAACTACCCATAATTTCGACAATTTTCTGGCTAATAGCTAGTCCTAATCCTGTGCCTTCTGTTTGATGTGTGTTATCTCCTAGCTGCTCAAAGGGTAAGAAAATCTTCTCTATTTGTGTAGGACTCATGCCAACCCCTGTATCTTGAATTTTAAATCTTATTTTTTTCATTTCTTGTTTGTTAGCAATTCTAGAATTTGTCATTAAATCTACTTTAAAAATTACTCTTCCATTGTCGGTAAATTTTATGGCATTACCAATCAAATTAATTAATATTTGTCGCAGTCGCTTATCGTCACCAGTGACACCTGTTGGTAAATTGGCAGCAGGTTGGTAAATAAAATCGATGTTTTTTTCTTCAGCTTTAAAGCGACAAATTTCTACAACACCTTGTAAAAAAGAGGGTAGATAAAAATCTGTTGGTCGCAGTTCCATTTTGTGAGCTTCTATTTTGGAAATGTCTAGAATATCATTTATTAATGTTAATAAATTTAAGCCACATGAGTGAATAATGCTGACGCCATGTTTTTCTTCTTCTGTTAGAGTTTTGGAGTTTTCTAGGATTTGAGCGTAGCCTAAAATCCCGTTAAGTGGGGTTCTCAGCTCATGGCTCATGTTTGCTAAAAATTCACTCTTGGCATTATTGGCAATATCAACTGCTATTTGGGCTTCTTTTTGCTTAGTTAAAAGGGTTGTTACTTGGTGGATCAGTTGATTGAGAGAAGCTGTTAATAATCCTACTTCGTCAGTTTTGCTAATAGGTGCTTCCACATTTAATTCTGGGGTTGCTTTTTGAGCAACATCAGTTAATACTTTTATCGGATAAGCGATCGCCTTACTTATATACATAATAAAATAAGTCGCGATCGCTATCGATATCATAATACTTGTAAAAATAATTACTCTTTGTATAATTTCTGCTTGAGCAAAAATAATTTCAGCTTCCTCCTCTTTTTTATCGGCAGTTTTTATGATAATTGCTACTTCATGCAAAATTTTAGTTTGTTTTACATATGTATTGCTATCTGTCAACTCTACTAGCAATTTATTTGCTTTCCAACCATCTTCATACTCTATATTTTTGGGATCAATTTTATCTAACGTAGCTTGTAAATCTTGGGCAAATTTTTCAAATGTGCCGTTATACTTCACAAGCAGCTGTTTTAGGGATGTTATCGAAGAAGTTGACGCCGAGGAATTGAGAGAAAATAGCAATATTTTAACTTGAGCAATACGCTGAATCGCTGTTGTTTTTGCTTTCTGAAACTCTTTTGGTTTTCGCAAATAAGGAGCAAACTCTTTAACTGGTTCAAATTCTAAACCAGCGGAGTGCAAATTATACAAAAGCTTACGCTCTTTGCGAATACTCATCCTCTGCTTGTTAGCTGCCTGCTGGTAATAATTGCCGATAGTTAAGCCGCTAAGAGTGGAAGCAACGACAATGGTAAGAGCGATCGCATACCCAATGCTAATCTTATTACTGATACTCAGGCTACTAATTACCTGACGCATCCCAGGCAAAAAGTTAAATAAAGCTACTTGCTTTCTTTGATCGGGATTGATAATCTGATGATCTAATTGAGTTGAGTCATTAATTTTGGGAGGTCGCATGTACGTATATAATCAACAGCGGATGCAATAAGTGCATTTTTTGAGGATGTTAACTATATAGTTCCCAAATGGAAGTTAAGAATTTACATTGTCCTAGAGACGTTCCGACGCAACGTCTCTACAATACGATCCAATCCATCTATCCTATAAGTAGAATTGAACATTTGGGATAAAAACATGAGAGTTTGGCTTGCCTGCTTTTTCGTGCTGTTTGCCCTAGCAAAATTGTTTGACTGGGTGCAAGGACTTTCCCTACCGCTACCAATGTATATTTTGGGTGGGGCTTTTTTAGCTGTTGCTTCTAACTACGATAAAATTGTCGGCTCTTACTTCAGCGATGCTATTAGTGAAGCCCAACCTGAACAATCTCAGTTAGATGCATCTTCTGTCGAAAAAGTCAATTCATCGGTATGAAAATATAAATAACGTAGTAAGCACGGAGAGTGCTTAACTACTTATGAGCGGTAAACCGCTTACTACGAACTAGGGGTACATTTTACTATTTAGTCATGAGTAACTCAACACTGGGTCGTTTGGTCGAAGTTGCCACACTGTTTTTCAAGTTGGGTATCATCGGTTTCGGGGGTCCGGTTGCTCATATAGCCATGATTGAAGATGAAGTAGTCAAGCGGCGTCAGTGGATGACACGAGAGCATTTTCTTGACTTAATTGGAGCAACTAATCTGATTCCGGGTCCGAATTCTACAGAAATGGCGATTCATGTAGGATATGTGTATGCGGGATGGTTGGGGCTGATTGTTGCGGGTGTTTGCTTTATTTTACCTGCGGTGTTAATTACAGGTGTATTTGCCTGGATTTATGTTAACTATGGCAATTTGCCTCAAGTCGCTCCTTTATTGTATGGAATTAAGCCTGCTGTTTTAGCAGTGATTTTGGATGCGCTTTGGCGTTTGGGGAAAAAGGCGGTAAAAAGTCGTGAATATTTGGCGATCGCCTTGGGTGTAATAGTCTTATTATTGCTGTTGAAACTTAATGAAGTGATTGCCCTGTTAATTGGGGGTATCTTAGGTATGATTTGGTTGCGTAGTGGCGATCGCGGCAAAACCCCACCAAACATAGCAAACTTTCTCATCGCTAATTTAACTTATTGTGCGGCTTTTAAAACAACAGCAGTTACTGCGGCAACTACTGCACATACAATATCAAACGTCTCTTTATGGAAATTAGGTTTATTTTTCCTCAAAGTCGGTAGCGTATTGTTTGGCGGTGGTTTTGTCTTGGTAGCGTTTCTCGAAGGTGGATTAGTTCAAGAATACGGCTGGTTAACGCAACAACAGTTACTCGATGCGATCGCGATCGGTCAATTTACCCCAGGACCGATTCTTTCTACCGCTACCTTTATCGGTTATGTAATTGCAGGTGTTCAAGGTGCAATTGTTGCCACGGTGGGAATTTTTCTTCCGTCGTTTTTTTTCACAGCTATTCTTAATCCCCTTGTTCCTCGCTTACGTGCATCGAAATGGACAAGTTCCTTTCTCGATGCGGTGAATGTCAGTGCTGTGGCGTTGATGGTTGTTGTAACCTTGGAATTAGCAGCAGCGACTTTAATACCAAAAGCTGCGTATAAAGTGGACTTTTTAGCTGTAGCGATCGCGATCGTCTCAGCCATTTTAGTAATTCGTTTCCGCATCAATGCTGCATGGCTAATTTTCGGTGGTGCTTTCATCGGATGGCTAGCTTTTCTTTTAGGTTACATTCGTTGACCCCCACAGCGAATACGAACAGATAAAACTGTTTAATTGAAGCGTGAATCTCCATCCTTTAAGGACAAAGAAAATGTCAACTATTTTAGTTACGCTTAAACAATTGTAAGTAATTTACCGGACATGATATGATAAATCTGAGATTACAAGTTAGTTAAGTGACAAGCCGGGGAATGCGATCGCACAAGGATTAAGACGATATAGCGGTTCTCACTCCCATGAGCTAGACAAAAACCCTTATCTAACAATAGCTTTAGTTCCGAAAACTGCACTTTCCCAGAGCAGGAAATGCGGTAGTATATTAACTAGCACATCAATATCCTGCCATCTGCCCTGTGTCTTTCTTGGTAAAGTCAAAAACCTTAAGTAAAAATATTAAATCAATTGTCAACTAAAATGAATAATTTCTCAAACTTTCAAAATATCATCGCAGAGGTTCCGCAGTATTTGCGTTCAATCCCGCTTCCGAGTCCTTGGAAGACATTAGTAATCAATGCAATTGTAATTCTTGTATCCTATATTTTTATCTTTTACATTCTTCGCATCTGGTTTCGTCGATTCCGCTCAGATGCAGCGATTATGACGCTGAATGTCTCTAAAATCCCCGCCTTAATTATTAGTATTCTTCTAAGCCTGAAACTCTTTTTAGTATCACTAGGAACAAGTACATTCCTGACAACAGTTCAGAAAAGTTTCTCTGCAATCATCATCATTACACTAACTTTCTGGCTAGTTAGTTTTCTGACCGAAGTAGTTGTTTACTATCTAGTGGAATTTGCCGAAAAAAGTGAGGCGCAGTGGGATGATGTCTTAGTACCACTGCTGCAAAATGTCTTGCCAGTGATTGTCTACCTAACTGGAGGTTTATTATCTCTTCAAGCTTTTGGTCTAGATTTGACTGGATTGTGGGTTGCTGTGGGAGGAGCAGCCTTTATTCTCGGTTTTGCCTTAAAAGATATCTTGGGGAATTTTTTTGCTGGTGTAGTGTTATTGATTGATTCTCCCTTCCGCTTTGGTGATGTCGTAACTCTAGAGGATGGAAAACCAGCAATCATCAAAAAAGTTGGGTTACGGTTGACTACTTTGTATGTAATTGATCAACACTGCGATTTATATGTACCCAACAATTCAATTCAAAGTCAATCGATTCTTAACTTAAGTCGTCCCACAGCCCATTACTACTACACCCTTTCCTTTCCTGTAAAGAGTGATGCCGATCCAGCTCGTGTGATTGAACTGATGCAGTCAGTCATTCTTGCTCATCCGGATACATTAGGCAATGTGGATCGCAAGCTTAAAATGCTGAATGAATATTTTGGAATGTCAGAGGAACCAACTAAAGCACTTCAGAAGCGTGAGGCTGGGCAATTGCGATTATTGGCTGAGAAGCAGGTCAATGCTCTGTTAGCAAAGGTGGAACAAGCATTTGATGATCTTTCAGATAAAATTAGTCGCATGGAAGATGGAGGTTTAGATAAAGAAGAGATTAGAAACCTTCAACGCGTTTTTATGGATATTTGTCAAATGATTGGGATGGAGGTTTTGTCTGACCGCTTAGTTAGAAGCAAACGTGTGTGGTTGGAGGAATCCCCCGAAGCAGTTGCTGCCGAGGGAGCGTTAATTGGTTTCATCCGCTGTTGGTATAAATCTTGGTTAAAAGATCCGGATTTGCTCCATGAGGATCGAATTCAGCTACCAAAGTATTGGGAGCAAAAGATTAATCTGCTGAAGATCAAGATGAACAAACTCTTTGTGAAAGTGAGTAAGACTTCATCAGACGATACTCGCTTAGATGATGCCATGTCATCTCTACGGATGTGGATGCAGGAAAATTTCAAAACTACCCGCAACGAATGGCAGGAACCTAAAATTTGGGTTAGCGAAATTCAGCAATCAGAACGAAATTTTAGCGTAAAGTTCTACGTAGACGATATTACCTTAGAACACTGCGAACGGGGGGTGCGAATTAAGAGTGAAGTCAATCGAGAACTGACCTGGCAATTGAGACGATCTTACCTTTCTATATAGGGTCAACCAGAGCGTTCATACTGAATCAGATCATGTCTGGTTAATTAGTTATTATGGGGGTACATCTGTGCAAAAAGTTGAAAACGCTCTCTCTTTGCACTATGAAGCCCCCCAAGCTCCTGTCTTAATATATAAGTCTTTAACCAAAAGTGATTTTGAGGAAAATTATGTCATTAGCAGATTTTTATAATTTGTACGAGTTGCAACCAGCAAAATTGTGAATAAACAGAATAATATATTTAGCCATATAGTGATGACCGCAAAACAGGAATTACCACAACTGCAACTTTCCCAAACCTCAAATTTGATCGGAACTGTCTCATTATTTGTCGCGCTGATTCCTATATCATTGGCACCAGTCTTGGTCAAATTATGCGAACGCGAAATTGGAGCAAATGCTGTAGCATTTCATCGCGCTTGGATCGCCACAATCGTTTTCGGATTTTTGAGCGGATTTGAAGCTTTTCGGTCTCAAAAGAGTGATGAGCAACCGATAGAACAGAAGCCTTTGACCAGACGAGAACTGGCGCTATTGTTCTTGATGGGAACTGCCGGAGCTACATACTCAATCCTGTGGGCTTGGTCGGTGACTCAAACTAGTATTCCCAACGTGACTTTACTGTCTAATATGAACTCCTTATTCGTTGGCTTGGCGGGGTATTTTTTATTCGGTCGGCGCTTCGATAACAGATTCATTATTGGTATGCTTATAGCGGTATGTGGAGCGATCGCCTTGGAACTCAATGAGGTGCAATTTGACACTTACCAAATACTTGGTGATGCGCTCGCTTTACTAACTGCGGTTTTTATCGCCACGTATCTGATGTTGGTAGAACGCTTAAGAAACCGATTTAGCACTGCCACAATTATGCTGTGGCGTTGCGGAATTACAACCGCGTTTTTGTTACCCGTCCTACCCCTAGTAGAAAATAGATTGTTTCCTTATACTGGGATGGGGTGGTTTTTCATAATTTTCCAAGCCCTTTTCTGCCAGGTGTTTGGTCAAGCACTTGTGGCTTACAGCCTCAGTAAATTATCCTCAGGAATTGTTGCCGTGACGCTGCTCCTAGAGCCAGTTATTGCCTCTTTTTTTGCTTGGCTCATTTTCAATGAAAAGGTCAGTTCTTTTGACCAAATGACTTTTGTGGTCATTTTATTAGGTATATATTTAGCCCAGTCCAGTCAATCTGCCATTAAACCAACAAATTAAAAAAGTTGATAATATGATGATTTGTTTTACAACTCAACTGGGTATTGAATATCTTGGTAATGTTATTTAATTCTTATAGTAAGTCAGCGATCGCCCTGACGAGCTGTTTCATCGGTGTGTTCGCGATTTCCTTTGGTTCTATTTTTGCTAAACTTTGTAGTCCCGAACTGACTCCTCAAGGAATTGCCTTTGGTCGCTTGCTGGTGGCAGCGATCGCCTTTAGTCTCTGGACAGGGAGTAAAACAGCCTATCAACGCGTGCAATCCAAGCCTGTTGAAAATACGCCCCATCATCCCATGACTCTGCTGCTGTTACCTTTGGCAGGAATGCTTTGGGTGATGACCTTAGCCACTATGTATTGGGCGTTGGATCAAACCAGTGTTGCCATTACAACGGCACTGCATAATCTGGCACCAATTTTTACTAGTTTGGGCGCTTGGTGGCTGTGGGGACAAAAGTTTGATCGCCGATTTGTGTTGGGTTTGAGTTTAGCGATCGCTGGAGTATTCATATTGGAGTTGGGAGAGATGCAAATTTCCGCCAGTCGGGTGCAAGGTGATGGCTTTGCCATTCTCTCTGCTGTTTTCTTAGCTGCGTACTTGCTGATTTTGGAACATCTCCGCACTAAATTTGCTTCTACCACAATCCAACTGTGGGTCTGTAGCGCAGGCGCATTAACTAGCCTACCACTCATATTATTAAACCACGAACCA
Organism: [Scytonema hofmanni] UTEX 2349; assembly: GCF_000582685.1. GTDB lineage: Bacteria > Cyanobacteriota > Cyanobacteriia > Cyanobacteriales > Nostocaceae > Hassallia > Hassallia hofmanni. Next base: position 4,987,893 of record NZ_KK073768.1, on the reverse strand, counting down.
GTTTTTCCCCAGTCCTCCCAAGCTTGGTTCGCTATCCTATCCTTGGCGATGGTTTGTCAGTTTTTCGGACATGGACTGTTAACATTCAGCCTCACCTATCTATCATCTGTAACGGTTTCTCTGGTTCATCTCCTAGAACCGGTCTTCAGTGTATTGCTTGCTTGGGTGATTTTTTGGGAATATCTAAGTTTTTGGACTTGGGTTGGCTTTCTGGTGGTACTAGCCGGGTTATATCTTACGGTTTTAGGCGAAATGCCCAGAGATACCCTAGAATCGGATCTAGAGCGTGGATAAGCTCATGACAACAATGCCCTTTTCAAGGGAGACTTTCACAAATTTTACTCTCGGCGCGAGTGGGCGCGGATCAACCATACTAAGTACAGTACAGCATTTCATTCAGGACTTACGCACGAACTATGTATTTCCGTCCCTATCGACGCTTCGGTTGCACCTATCTAAGTCTTGTTTTCTGGTAATGAGTGCGTAAGTCCTATCATTAATTCATAGCAAATTAAATTTCGCAACACCCTGCAATGCGATCGCATCCCCAGACATTGGACATAGGCGTGAAAATGAACTATGCGTTGTCCACAACCCTTGTAGAGACGCGATCAGACGAAGTTTCTACATTGTTTTCTGGAGATGTCTATTGGACATAGGCGTGAAAATGAATGTAGAGACTATTCTGTGCTACGTCTGTTGGCTTTGTGGTAACGCATCATAAGCATAGCGGTCGATGTCTATTTAAATACGCTTTTACGCAAAACTGTACTAAGGCTTTAGGGGAGCGCGATCGCTCTTAATTATACTCCCACGAGAGTGACATTTATAGGATTAAATTCAGTGAATGTCTATTGCATTGATACTTACCGGACTTCTAGTCGGGAGATTCCTAAATAGAGTCATTTGGTTTTATTACTACCGTAAAGATTAAGTAAAACTTTTATATTTTCTTTGTTAACTTATGCATAAAAGATTTTTTTTTAAACACAAGAAAGCCATCATCTAATTTGATAATATATATACCTCCTGTACCGGATCGAAAATATGCCAGTGGATTACGCAGGCAACAGTCTAGATAAAGCTAGAAAACTTGATATTAATAGTAATGCTCAAAGTTTTACAGATAGAGTCGATAATCTCGACCTAAATGATTTCTACAGCTTCAACCTCAACAGTCGTAGCAGTTTTCATCTTCAGCTTGATAGGTTAAAAGCAGATGCTGATGTGCAGCTGATTCGCGATGCGAACAATAATGGTCAATTTGACCAAGGAGAGGTATTAAGTGCTTCCACTCATAGTGGTAAGCAAGCAGAATCAATTAATGAAATCTTGGGTACAGGCAGTTATTACATACGGGTTTATCCCGAAGGTAATGCAAAAACCAACTATAAATTAACTGTCTGGGCAACACCCTTTGATGATGCTACCAGCACCATTATTTCTACTTCTGCTGGTTTACCAATAAATCCGACTTCTGTTAATGTTAACGCTGCGATTATCGCACCCACATCTTCTGCTAACAACACAAACATTGTTGCTGGAACACTCCGGGCAAATACCTTTAATTATCAATCTGGCTTCAACCGAACAATTTACATTGGCAATGGCAACGTTGACTACGGTAGTGGAGCGCTAGACTTGCTCAATTTATCGCAGTTTGCTTCTACTTCAGTCACAACCAACTATGCAGATAGTTTAAAAGGCGGTGTAGTTTACAACACAGGTAATGGTAATCGTTTATATGATGCTATAACACTTAGCGATGGTAGCGAAATTTTGTTTCAGGGTATCGGAAGGATTCAATTTCAAGACGAAACCGTTAACTTATCTGTAACACCCAATGATCGTTTGTTTGATCAACAGTGGAACCTGCATATAACAGGTGTAAATGATGCGTGGCGTTTCACTCAAGGAAATGATCGAGTTGCAATTGGCATTGCAGATACAGGGTTGGGAGCCAATAGTACTGGTATTCACCCCGATTTACGCTCTACCACCTTCGTGGCTAACAACTACTTCGATGAATCGGCAACTTTCTCCCACGGTACTCGTGTGGAAGGAACCATTGCTGCTGCTAGCAACAATGGTGTAGGGATAGCTGGTATTAACTGGAATTCTCCTGTTCAGATGATAGATGTAGTAGGTGGTGATTCAGGAGATTACGATTTAGTTCAAGCTACACAGACACTTATTAATGGGGCTGGAGATCGCAAGTTGGTTATAAACCTTAGCTTGTCTGGTGGTAGCTCACCTGCATTTGAGAAACTGATTGCTGATAACAAAGATAAAGTCTTATTTGTGATTGCAGCTGGCAATCAAGACTTAAGTACAATTGCTAGTCCCGCATCATTAGCGCAAACTAACAACAACGTCGTTGCAGTAGGTTCTTCTTGGGGAACTAAAGATTGGTATGGCAATCTAATAACACCAGGACAGCGCGTCTCCTATGCAGGTTGGTGGGGTTCTAACACTGGACTTGGTTTAACTTTAACGGCTCCATCTGAATTTGTTGCCACATCTGCGACTCGTGCTAATTCATCTGCAACCTATGAGTTCGGCTACTATGACCATTTTAATGGAACATCAGCATCAACAGCCGTTGTTACAGGGATAGCTTCTTTGGTGTGGAGTGTTAATCCAAATCTCACTGCTGGACAAATCAAGTCTATTCTATCAGAAACAGCCTATGATTTGGGTGCAGCCGGCTATGACACGGTTTATGGCTCCGGACTAGTTAATGCCGATGCTGCTGTGCGACGAGCAGAAGCTCTTGACAGAGGTTTTGCTTAACTCCTTCTCTACCTTTAAGGAAGTCGTTTTTAGCTTAGGTGCGTCTACATTTTCCCATCTAAATGCCTTGCTATATGCTCTGCCTTAATCTTCACTCTTCGGCAGAGTTTTTTAGTAGTTCGCATCACTATGGAGTGCGATCGCAACTCCTCATCGAATCAAAACTACCTGTGAAATCTCACTTCAATAGACACGCGAAAGTGAAAAAGAATGTAGAGACTATTCTGTGCTACGTCTCTAAAGGTTCTGAACAACGCATATTTAATTTTTACCAGATATCTAATATCATGTCCGTTTAATTACAGCAAATTTAAGGTTTGGGAGGTACATACGTAAAACTCAAAACCCTATAGAGACGTAGCACTTGGTAGTCTCTACATGTATTTCATAATAACGCAATCTGCTGTAATAGTAATAAAAACTTACCTACCGTCCTAGAGATGTTCCGGCGGAACGTCTCTACAATATACGTGATTTATCAGACAACTCATGTAATAAATTCACATAGAATAATTTAATTATTGTTTAAGTATTTTCTAGTAAATATTTTTTTAATCGTATTTAAAAATACGTAAATTTATCATAGCTGTTTTGGTAGATAAAGCAGCAGTATAGAACTACGCATATTAACTTAGTTTTGAGACGAAGCTATAAAAGCTTTACAAAGTAAAGACTTCAGGGTGTGTCTTGTAAATTTATCAAAGAGCATAGGACACAGAAATATTTATGCCAGTTGATTCTGTCGGCAATAATTTAAGTACAGCAAATAGTTTAAAGATTACTTCTATCAAAACTATAAGTTCTGAGTGGGTGGGTAAAAGCGATCCAAACGATTATTACACTTTTAACCTAAGTGGTCGTAGTAGCTTTAATCTTGCTCTTAATGATCTATCTGCAAATGCAGATGTGCAGTTGCTAGACAAAAATGGAACCGTAGTTACAGGTTCTTATAGTGATAGCCGCAATTCTGAATCTATCAGCACAACTCTAGAAACGGGTAATTACTACATCCGAGTGTACCAAGTAGGTTGTGCGAATACTAGCTACAAACTGAGCGTTTCTGGCAACGAAGCACCGCAATTATTACAATTTGGCACCGATAAAAGCAGCTATCAAGTAGGGGAAACTGTCAAACTTACTAACGCTACAGTATTTGATGGCAATGGTGTCAGTGACTTAGCGCAAGTAGATTTCCGATTGCAAAAAGATGGTGGAAACTGGGACATCATCAGCAATGTAAAGCAGTTCAGCGCTGACAGCAACATCAACCGTGCTAGCTTTAACTACAGTTTAAGTAATCTAACTGCTGGCAAATATCAGTTATGGGGGAAAAGCTACGATCAATCCGGTGCTACTAGCAACACTTATCAAACAAGCTTTAGCATTTTGCAACCGACTCCTGTAGTTGCTAAGGAAATAGGGGATTGGTTTGACCAGAATATTCAAGATACTGGTATGCGTGCAGCGACAAGGTTGCGTTTTGCAGATAACGTGTTAGATCGCAACGATATTATTAGCATTTTGCGTGAAGCTAAAGATAACAGTGTAGTTGATGCTACAGAAGTGAAAGACCTTCGCACTTTAGTTAGCAATGCCTCTTACTTAAAAATTCCCGAATATGTCCGCGTTTTGACTAACAAAGTTGTTAACGGTGACGTTGCTAATCAAAAGTATCAGAGTAATACACTGGGTAACTTGGATGCTGGTAGTAGTGACGTGCAGTTGGAGAACTTAATTAGTAAGTGGTTTTATGGTAGCGATCGCCCAACAACACCCTACACTTATCAATATACTAGTGGTTCTCTGTTCCAAAATGGCATCAGTTATCAAGACATCAAACAAGGTGTGATTAATGACTGCTTCTTATTAGCAGGTTTAGCCGAAACAGCTTTCCGTTCACCTAGCACAATTGAAAATATGTTTATTGATAACGGTGATAATACTTTCACCGTGCGTTTTTGGCAAAATGGGGTGGCTGACTATGTAACCGTAGACAGATATTTACCAACCACTGATACGGGGTATTTAGCTTATGCAAATAAAGGGAGTTACTATAATAATTCTACGAATGAATTATGGGTAACTCTTGCTGAAAAAGCTTATGCCCAAATCAATGAATCTGGATGGATTTATCAAGATAATACCAATTCTTACAAAGGTATTAGTCATGGTGGATATACGAGTGATGCTTTTTCCCAAATTACCGGACGTAACGTTTCTAGTTTTAATGCTCTTGACTTTAACTCAATAGTCAATGCGTTTAATTCTGGTCAATTAATTGGGCTAGCGACTTTAGGAACTGGAGTTGCATCAAATATCGTCCCCGATCATGCTTATGTACTGGTAGGTTACAATTCCTCTACTCAAAAGTTTACTCTTTTCAACCCTTGGGGAATCGATAACGGCTCTTTAAAACCGGGCATTTTAGAATTAGCTTGGAATGAAATAGCAAGCAACTTTAGTTATTGGGATTATACAAAAACTATTTCAACTTAGCCCTCAGCATAAAATGCTGGGGCTATACGAACAAAGCCTACCTTCGTAGGCTTTTAGATATTAACCCAAGTTGCGGGTTATCAAATTCTTGGTAAAAACCAACCGTCGATTCATGCGATCGCCTATGACTTGTTGACGGTTGCGCGTAGCGCAACCGCAACATTGACTCAACCAAACACTCAAATACTGAATTATTTAAAAGTATTAAAATCTACTCATTCTAGAAAAGCCTGTCGAATGGTAAATGCCAAAATAAATGCTTCTAGTTTAAGTAAAAACCCTTCATATGTACAAGCATGAATTGACTTAGGGAAAACACGAGTGATACTACTAAACACAGTTTCAATGTAATGTCGGGTATGTTGTTTAATATACTGATTCCACGGTGCATCTTGACGCTTGGAATTTTTTTTCCGCATCACTTTCAAGGATATTTGGCTTGTTTGTTCTAGATCGTCCTCAGCAGTGTAATCGGTATATGCCGAATCGCTATACACTTCACTACCTGGTGGTAGATTTAACGGCAAAGCATTTAATGCACGCACGTCATTAGCGCTACCGGGCATGAACACAAATTCAACAGGGATACCACTTTTGGTCGTTAATAACTGAATTTTCACGCCGTAGAAGTAGCGTTTTTTAGAAGCAGTGTAGCCCCTGTATTCTTTCGACTTTATTAAGTTTACATTAAAAATACGTATGTTGTCGCAAATTGGTACTGGAAAAGAGTCTAAAAGATATTCCGTACAATTACCAACTTCTTTTAGTATCATTCCTATTTGATGAAACAAATCGTTAATTAGCATTGAGATACCGTGTAATCGCCGATTAAATCGTGATTTTTCTAACATATGTGGGATCAAATTGTGGTCTTTCAGATAGCAGCAAGCCTTATTATGGTTACCATGAAAGAACATTGCTGCACAGACAGCCGTTGTTATAATTTCTGCATCACTCATCTGTCTTCGACAATCTTCATCATGAGCGATCGCCTTCAACAGGTCATCAATGATAGCATAGACAGTAATTATTTCATTTAGCATATACCCCTCCTAATTTTCTCACTGAGGGGATTTTATTACTTAAGTGACCCGAAGTAATCGCTTGACAGCATAACTAGCAACTTGGGTTATTAAGTCCGCGCAGGCGGACTTTGTTTTTGTAGCCGCGACTTTAGTAATTAATTTTGTATCTATCTAATTTATTAGTTTCTAAATATACAAATAAAGACTTTATTAAAATATTTTTTCACTGACAATTATTACTAACATTTTCTTCTTTGTAAGCAAAGTGGCATTTTCACATTTAAATTCATAGTAATTATTGGGAAAGGGAAGCAATTTCTTTTTTAAAATCTTGGCAAAAAGATTTTAACAGCTTGGACTGTCAAAAAGACTTGATTCATATCAGGAAATAAGACTTATGGAAATTGATTCTAATTATTATGATAAAAAGCTCAATTTCACTCCTATATCCTCACTAGACTCCTTTAATCAAAAGGAAGATTATAACTTTAGTTTTGGCAGTCACAGCAGCTTCAATGCAGCGACAAATGACGTGCAGATGCTCGATTCCTCTACTACTGCTAAGAGTGAAAACTATAACTATACTGATGGTTATGGTTTAATTAATGCCGCAGATGCAGTGAGTAAAGCTGCTGGTCAAAAGACTTTTGCTGATGTTCCTAACCTTGGTGGAAATAATTGGGGTGCTGACTTGGTGAAAGCTCCAGAAGCGTGGGCAAAAGGATACACTGGTAAGGGTGTTGTGGTTGCAGTTGTAGATACTGGAGTTGACCGCAACCATGACGACTTAAAGAATAATATCTGGACTAATACCAAAGAAATTGCTGGTAACGGCATAGATGATGATGGCAATGGCTATATTGATGATGTCAACGGTTGGAATTTTGACGGCAACGACAACAACACTTTGGATGTAGCTGGTCATGGCACTCATGTTTCTGGTACTATTGCGGGAGAGAAAAACGACTTTGGTGTGACTGGTATTGCTTATGATGCTTATATTATGCCAGTCAAAGTTTTGAATGACTCTGGTAGTGGTTCTTATGATGCGATCGCACAGGGTATTCGTTATGCTGCTGACAATGGAGCCAATGTCATCAACCTCAGTTTAGGTGGCAGTTATCCTAATAGCGTTCTAGAATCAGCTTTGAAATATGCTAGCAGCAAAGGAGCGATCGTTGTCATGGCTGCGGGTAACGATAGTGGGTTACAACCAGGATACCCTGCCCGCTACGCAGACCAAACCGGAATTGCTGTTGGTGCAGTCGATAAGAATAATCAGTTAGCTAGCTTCTCTAATCTAGCCGGATTTAACCCACTCACCTACGTTACAGCTCCAGGAGTCGATGTTTACTCGACACTTCCGGGTAATAAATATGCTTCTTATAGTGGCACATCGATGGCAACTCCTCACGTTGCTGGTGTAGTTGCGTTGATGTTGAGTGCTAACCCTAATTTAACAGATACTCAAGTGCGTCAAATTCTCGCAGACACTTCTGGAAATAGTACACAAGCGACAAATTCTAACTTCAGCTTAAGTTCTACAACTCAGAGTCAGCAACTTGCGGCAAATATATTTAGCACCTCACTCCAATCTTCCCCCGAAATAGCCAACGATTTTTTGCAAAGCTTTAACAGTCGAATTGAAAGTAATTCTAGAAATGTTTTCCCAAGTTATAAACCGGCAACTTTCAGCTTCACGGATAGTTCTATTCAAGATAATCAAATCTTGATACCACAAGTTGGGTTACAATCTCAATATTCTCAGGACATTTTCGGCATCAATAGCTTTGACAGCGATGCTGTTGTTGAAAACATATTAAATCAACCAAAAACACAAATTGAGGAGTATCGCGATTGGTTGTTTAATATAGCGATCCGGAATCACTTATGAGAAAATTTATGTTTTTTTCTCATCGAATCATGAGACTTTACTTATATTAGAGATAGGTAAAAATGATTTTGGCAGCTATTTTAATGTTTATAAAGATGACTCAATAGCTGCCAAATTATCAGGACTTACGCAACTGGCACAAAAGTCTCGTTGCGGCACAGCCGCAACATTGATCATAGAAAACTGTAAAACCCTTTCCTCATCTAACTTTGAATCACACTCTTCGTGAATAAAGTTATGTCTTAGTCAATTTTTATACTTGCAATCCCTGTGACTGGTAAAATTGGTCTCAGTGCCGCAAAGCCACACCTTCGGTATCAACCAAGTTGTCAATATTTAAAACGCAAATCTTAACTACAAATATCATAAGTAATAAAAATATTATTATACTAGCTAAGGTGTGATAATAATAAACATCTAATAAGTGCTGCTTGATAATTTTATATGAGATTTACGAAACTAGATTATTGTCAATATCTACTTAGTAGTCAGATTAACTATACAATTACTAATTTAGCAGAACACTTAGAAGATGTTAGTCATGATAGAATTAATTATTATTTAAGGAATGAAAAGTTAACTCCTCGTCTACTTTGGGATAACGTGAAAAATCTGATTGTGACTGATGAGGATGCTTATATTATATTTGATGACACAGTTGTAGATAAAAGATTTTCTGAAGAAATAGAAATAGTACGAAGACAATATAGTGGGAATGAACATGGCATTCTCAGAGGAATCGGAATAGTTAGTTGTATATACGTAAATCCTAAAACTCTCAATTTTTGGGTAATCGATTATCGTATTTTTAACCCTGAGAATGACGGTTTGACTAAGATTGACCACGTTAAAAATATGCTGATAGGTCTTGTATATCAAAAGCTTCTGCCTTTTGAGACAGTTTTAATGGACACGTGGTATGCAGTTAATAATTTAATGCTTTATATCGATAGCCTAGATAAAATTTATTATTGTCCTTTAAAGACTAATCGTTTAGTTGATGATACTTTTGGTAAAGAAAAATATAAAAATATTGAATTATTACAATGGAGTAATGAGGAATTAGAATGTGGTAAAATCATAAAAATTAAAGCATTCCCCTCCGAGAAAAAAGTGAAACTATTCCGGGTTACTGTCTCTACCGATAGAACGGATTATGTCGCAACTAATGATTTGTCTCAAAGTTCTACGGATGTTGTACAAAAGGTGTGTAAAATCCGTTGGAAAATAGAGGAGTTTCACAGAGAAATAAAACAACTAACTGGCATTGAATCATGTCAATGTCGTAAAGCTCGTCTTCAGCGAAATCATATTGCTTGTGCTATGTTGGTTTGGTTAAGATTGAAGAATTTAGCTTATCAAACAGGTCAAACTATTTATAAAATCAAGCACAACTTACTTTCTAATTATCTAATTCAGCAGCTAAAACGTCCAGACGTTTATATGTGTTTGGTCTGATTTAAATTACCGCGTGGTGGGGCGAAGCCCCGCCCGCATTTTGTGCCAGTTGCGTAAGTCCTGATTATGACAAAGCTATGTTTTGCTAACAGCTATAATGATGACAGCTCCCGTAAAAAGGATCGATCGGTTGAACGGTTGGTGCAGGAGAGGACTCAGGTTCTGGCTGAAGGTTGCGCTCGGTCATGTCCGGATTCGGCATTTGTTGGCTTAGATCAGCTTGTTGTTGAGTTTCTTCATCGCAACCGAAGATCGCGATTGCAAATTAAGCGAGAGTTAATAACTCTCAAAAAATTTTGCTTGAGCGTTATTATACCAGACCAACTGATAAATTATCTGAACCCGTAATTAGTCTATTTCTCCCACATCCCGTAGCACTGCATCAATGAGGCTAGGTCGGATATAAATTCCATTGGTGCGTAATTGCTCAATGTATACTTTAATCTCAACAATCAAGCCCGCTTTTTTCGCTTTACGCAAAATGCCAAGAGTACCTATCCGGCGAATTCCCAAGCGTTCTGCAACCCGTCGTGCTTGAGCATCATCCAAAAGTACCGTACTATCTGGGGTGGACTGAGCCAAGGCAATAGCTTCAGCTTCTCCACGATCAACTAGTATTGATAATGGTTCTAATATCAGGGGTTCAGGAGTTTGAATTTCTAGCCAAGTTAATTGACTGACGGCTTCTGCACCAGGTAAACCTACACCCTGGACTGTTACTTCGTCCCATACGGCAGGGGGAATTAATATTTGCTGATACAGTTGGGGTAGAAGTTCCAGTTGCGCGATAATTGACAAGGAAATGAGAGGGCTGCTATCGGCAACAATGACAGAGTTAATCATCGCGCAACTCGTCGGCGATTTGGTCATCATCTAAATTTATAACCGGGATTTGCAAACGCCCTAGTTCGTACATGAATTGGGGTTTGTTCATGCTGCAAAAAGCGGCGGCTTTACCAAGCGATAGTCGGTGTAGCTCGAATAGTTTGACTGCGAGCAAAAATGTCAGTTCTGCTTCTAATGCTTGGGGTGATTTGCCGGAGGTAATGAGTAAATCATCGGGATAATGAAGGGATAGGATGTGCATGATTCGTCTCTGTGTTCCTGATTCCTAATTCTTTCTTGATTATGGCTTACACCAGACCAACTAAAATAGCGATCGCACCTAATACCGAGTGGCTGATGATGATACTATATAAATTCCGATACTTTGCGTAGTGAAAGCCCCAGAACATACCCAGGAGAAATGTAGACAGCAGCGTGGGTACATCTTGATAGATGAGATGAACGAAACTGTAAAGTAACGTTGAGAGAAGAATCTGTACCCAAATCGCTAACTTTGCTCTCGAAAAAATACCGAATAAAAAGCCGCGATACAAAAACTCTTGTACAGGAGAAGACACACCAACAAAGAAAAGATAGAAAGTCCATTTGTATGCAGAGTTGTCGATGCGTTGCCCTTGCATAATAAAGAGGCAGGTTTAGCTGACAACTCCTTGATTGCCGTTAATTTAAGTGATGCAAGTTTTGAAGGAGCATATATGGAAGATGATGACCACAGGTGTTGTTTTGATGGTGCAATCTTTTGTAGAACTATCATGCCAGATGGAAGTACTCGAAATAACGAATGTTAATAGTGGGACTTAGACAAAAATTAAACCCAAATATAGCCGACCCCCAACCCCTCCACGAAGAGCGGGCAGGGGAGCGTTTGCTTTATTCAAATGCGGGGTAGGGTTCTTTATTTTTGATTTATGCAAGAGGTCTATTAAATAACATCTATTTATGCGGAATTAATTACGTATAAATAGATGTTTGTCTACAATAGGACTTACGCAAAATCATCGAAAAACGAAGCACGTTCGCGCAGCCTCTCCGACAGGAGAAGGTATAAGAGGAGCGAGAGAGTTTTTGCGTAAGTCCTGTCCTATACACAAAAGCTGCGCGTCGTTACACCCAAATCTACCTCACAGAGAAAGCCTCGCTAAATCTGCGAGTTACCGGCTCAATGATGAAAGTCAAAATCGACTTCTTACGAGTGACAATTTCACCATTAGCAGTCATCCCTGGTGTGAATGCAACTTCTTGACCCCGGACAATTACAGAGTGTTTATTCAGCTTAATTCTTGTCGGAAAAACTAAGCCCAAATCTTTATCAACGATCGCATTCGGACTGACTTGCACTACCTCACCGTTAACAGTGCCAAATTCCTGAAAAGGAAAGGTTGCCATTTTCACTTTGGCTCTCATTCCCTCACGAATAAATCCAATATCCCGATTTAAAACTTTCACCTCTAGCAATAAATCCTCGCCTTCTGGTAAAATAGATAGTAACTCTTCACCTGATTGTACTGGTCCTTTGGTTACTTTGATTCGGTAGATAGTTCCGGCAACCGGAGCTTTGATGGTTTCGTTATCTTGTTGCTTTCTTGCTTGTTCTAACTGACCTGCAACGTTAGCCATTTCTTCTTTGCGCTTGTTGAGTCCAGTTAAGATTTCACTTTGACGCTCTGATGCGACACGCTGCGCTTGATTGCGGGCGCCTTGATAAGCTGCTTCGATAGAGCGAATTTCTTGCTTCTGCCCAGCGATATCTTTTTCTAAAGACGAAACTTTGTCTTGCTCTTCGTTAATTTTGGTTTGGGCATTAACTATTTCATCTTTTGCTCTGGTTATTTGTGCATTTGCTTGGTTGTATGATTCTTGCGCTTGCAAGTATTGTAATTTCGCTACTCCACCGCTCTTCAATAAAGATCCAAGTCTATCTACTCTTTCTTGAGCTATCTTTAGATTGGGTAATGTTTGCTCGCGGACTTGTTTGGCATTTTCCAGATTATTTCTAATATTGGCAAGATTACTTCTGGCATTGTCTAAATTATCTTCCAAACGGGTGAGGCGTACTTTTGATTGGTCAATTAATGCTAATTGGCGGTTAGCATCAGCTTCAGCAACTGCTTGACGTGCTTTGAAATCTTGCAGACGAGAGTTTAAAAGTTCATCTTGGATTTGGGTTCCAGCTGTTGTACCACCAATACGTTCTGCATCCAAACGCCGCATGTCTTCTTGAATCAATTTTACAGATTTGCTGAGGCGAGCAACATCAGTTTTTTGGGTATCTGGGTCACGTTGCAGCAAAACTTGGTCTTTAGCAACGCGATCGCCTTCTTTAACGTTAACTGCGATAATTGACCCACCACCCAGCGATGTCACCGGTCGTACCTGTGTGGAAGCAATCAATTCCCCTGGTGCTGTTGCTACTTCATCTATTTGCGAAAAATGTGCCCAGGCGATCGTACCAAATATCACCGCACTAATTGTTCCTGCTAAAATTCTCGTGTATAGCGGTGGTAATTCCTGTACCGCTTTACCTAATTCATAAGATAATTGATCTTCTGGTTTAGCGAATCTTTCTCTTGTCTGACGTGCTTGAGCAGCATTGGCAACTATGGAAGTTTTCATATTTGGTTAATGGTTAGTGGTTAGTTGTTGGTTGATAGTTGTTAGTGGTTAGTTGTTAGTTGATAGTTGATAGTTGGTGGTTATACCATTTTTGTATGAAGATGCACCTAATTTAGCCCACGCAGGTGGGCTTTGTTAGTATAGCCCCAGGCTTCTAGCCTGTTCGCGCAGCGTGCGCTCGGCGCAGGGCATAACGTGTAGCCTCACATAAAATTGGTATTAGTTGTTAGTTGTTCAACCATCAACTATCCACTATCCACTAACAACCATCAACTATCCAGCTAAACTGCTAAATAACGCTTGATGAAACTTTCCAAGCTTTCTAGCTTAAAATTATAAATCGCCTCTAAATTGGCAATTTCCTCAGTTGTAGAGAAAAATTCATTCGCTAGCAATGTCCGGAAGGTTCCCAAAGCTTTTTGTCCTTCAGAATTAAACAAACCTAATGCATCCCGTAACCCATCAATTAGCAAAAGTGGTGCGTTAATCAATATAGGCTCTTTGTTGAAAATGCGACTAAAAATCAGAGGAATATCTCCTCGCAATAAAATCTCCGGTCCTCCGACTGGTAAAATTTTGTTACGAGCAGCTGAAACTGTCACAGAATCTACTACCATTCTTGCTAAATCATCTGTACTCACAATTGAAGTACGGTTTTTCGGGTTGCCAATAAGCAAATAAAGTCCCGTTTCCCGAAACCGTTCTGCTAATGGCAGCAAATTTGATGCTAATCCAGATGGGCGTAAAATAGTGTAATTTAAACCACTGGCTTGTAAATAGCGCTCTACTGCTCGTTTTGCTTTGAAAACCGGAGCATCTTCATACCCTCGGTCAACACCTAGTACGGAAATAAAGACAAAATGCTCTACTTTATTGGCTTTTGCTTGATCGATTAATTCAATATTCGCTCGGTAGTCCAGGGATAAGGCATTGCTCCCAGAACCGTGGGCGCTGATAATATACTGTACGCCCTGACAAGCTTTCTGGATATCTTTTTGTTCTTCCAAATCACCGATAAAGATGTCAGATCCTCGGTGTTCTAACTCGCTGTAACGTGATGACAAACGCACAAATGACCTCACGGACATCTCTTGTGTACGTAGTAGTCGCACGACTCTGCGACCAATATCTCCTGTTGCTCCTGTTATCAAAAACATATAAATTTAAATTATGTGTTGGGTGTTGGGTGTTGGGTGTTAGTTGATAGTTGTTGGTTGATAGTTGTTGGTTGATAGTTGACGGTTAACAGTCAAGAGTTATCGACCATCCACTAACCACTATCCACCATCCACTATCCACCATCCACATCCTAAAATCTAAAATTCAACAATGACGGGTGTATGGTCGCTGGGTTGAGGTAATTTTCTCGGTGCGACATCAATGGTGCAGCTGACTGCACGCTCATACAAGGGAGCTGTGAGATAATGATGGTCAATTCGCCAACCTAAGTTACGGCGAAAAGCGGCAGCGCGATAGTCCCACCAGCTATAATGTCCGCCTTCTGTGGTAAATTTACGAAAGCCATCGGCAAATCCTAAGGTGAGAATATTTCTTAAGGCTTGGCGTTCAAGTTGAGATGCCATAATATGATTTTCCGCAATTACCCCTTCATGAATGTCTTCAGGCTCTAAGGCTATATTAAAGTCGCCACACATGCAGATTGCTGGTTGTGATAATAAGAGCGATCGCAAATACTCATAGAGCAATTTTAACCATTCGAGCTTATATTGATATTTTTCGCTTCCCACTGCTGAACCATTGGGTACGTAAAGATTAACGATGCGAATGCCATTATTTACACCTGTAATCACCCGCTTCGACTCATCCCAAGTTGGCTCTATATCACCCAAAATCGAGGTAAAACCAGTACTTACATCCGTAAGCGGTTCGCGACTAATCAAAGCTACACCGTTGTAAGCTTTCTGCCCGGATGTATATAAGTGATAGCCTAATTCTTCAAAAGGCGATCGCGGAAAGTTACTATCTACAACTTTGGTTTCTTGTAAACAAAGCACATCAACCGGATTTTCACTCAACCAATTAACAACGTGTTCTAAACGAGTACGAATTGAGTTGACATTCCAAGTAGCTATTTTCATTCTTTTAAATTATCAGTAAGTTAGTTGTTATTTATCAAGATTTATTAAGTGAGTTTGAATTAATAAAATTTATTTCAAACAAAAATTTAGTATTTTCAGCTACAAAATATCTAGTTAATATATGATCCCCAAGATAGATGAAAGTATTTAAGATTACGGTGTAAGATAAATATTAAGATTGCCTGATACCTGTGTGGTAAAAGTATTTAATTAGTTAATTGTATTTTCATGGTACGGTTAACCGATATTTTGGTCTGGGGAGTAAATAAGGTTAATTTAAATTGCAAACACTTAAGTAAAAATGCTCTAACGTCATAATATTTAAGTGTATGGTCTGAGGACTTTTTTACCAGAACAAGCAAAGCAAAGAAATGAAAATCGCTCAAGTAGCCCCCTTATGGGAACAAGTTCCACCTCCGAGTTATGGAGGAATTGAGTTGGTAGTGAGTCGATTGACTGATGAACTAGTGCGTCGAGGTCATGATGTAACTTTGTTCGCTTCTGGCGATTCACAAACCTTAGCTGATTTAAAAGCAGTTTATCCGCGTGCATTGCGCTTAGACCCGAATGTCAAAGATTATGGCGTGTATGAAACACTCGAACTCAGCCAAGTTTACCAAAATGCAGCGGAATTTGACATAATCCATTCCCATGTAGGGATTTCGGCATTACCTTTAGCGAGTTTGGTGTCCACACCGACAGTTCATACTTTGCATAGTAGATTTACGAACGACAACCGTAACGTATTTTCTTACCACCAAAAGCAAGCATACGTCAGCATTAGTAACGCGCAACGTCAAATCGAACTCAACTACGTCAGCACAGTATACAACGGAATTAATCCGGCAGATTATCCTTTTGTCGCCAAACCTCAAGAACCGCCATATTTAGCATTCTTAGGACGCTTTTCACCAGAAAAGGGACCCCAACATGCGATCGCCATTGCGAAAAAAACAGGTTGGCGCCTGAAAATGGCTGGAAAAGTCGATTTAGTAGATTCTCAGTTTTTTGAACAAGAAATAGCTACACAAATCGATGGTCAGCAAATTGAATACCTCGGTGAAATCAACCACGCAGAGAAAGCTGAACTTCTCGGCAATGCTACTATTACGCTTTTTCCCATTACCTGGAGCGAACCTTTTGGTTTAGTAATGATTGAATCAATGGCTACTGGAACACCAGTAATTGCCCTGAACTTAGGCTCAGTACCGGAGGTGATCGCCCAAGGTGTTACAGGTATGGTTTGCCAAAGTTATGATGAAATGGCGGCAATGATTAAATCTGCTTTAGAATTAAATCGTCAAACTTGCCGAGAATACGTAGAAAACAACTTTAGTGTTAGCCAAATGGTTAACGGCTACGAAACGGTTTATGAAAAAATAATTCAAGACCGTATTGATTATAACGGGCGCGTTCGTGTCGGCAAAATCAGCTTTTAATTAACGCTTTTTTTCTACTTCAAACAAACAACAATTTTTATGGAGGACATTCGTATGAGTATGAAAGCCAACACCTGTCCGTGTTGCGGTGCTTCCCTGCTACGTCATGTCCGTCACGCTGAATTATACTGGTTTTGTCAATCTTGTCGCCAAGAAGTTCCACAGTTAACAGTTTGTCGCTTGACTAACCCAGAAACCAGAACCACGGGAGTACTTACCCCTCCAGTAGTGAATTCCTTAATCACGCAGACTGGTTCTCAAAGTTGAAAGTTCCCAGGTTGCTAAAATTCGAGATTAATTAGCTAAACAAGGCATTAACACCTTGGAAAGGTGTTGCTATACGAACAAAGCCCACCTGCGTGGGCTAAGAATTTTTAGCCCACGCAGGTGGGCTTTGTTTTGATAGCCCCAGGCTTACAGCCTGCGGGCATTTTGCACACATTCAGGATACTGTTTAATTAACCTTTGATCAAGTTGTCGGCTTCACCTGGTAAAATCAGGTGGAGCTAATTAATGGGTTTTGGCTGTGTTAGCAGCATTGCTTTATGGTCAGGAAGATTTACGGCTAGAGTCAGTTGCCAATCCTACTCCTGGTGAGGGTGAAGTCGTCATCCAAGTAGGATGTGCCACAACTTGTGGTACAGATTTGAAAGTTTGGCGGCGCGGCGGTCATGCTAAAATGCTGAAGCTTCCAACTATGTTTGGTCATGAGGGAGCTGGGCGAATTGTCGAATTAGGTGCAGGTGTTACGGGTTGGAAAGTAGGCGATCGCGTAGTGGCAAATAACTCTGCCCCATGCATGAAATGCTTTTTTTGTCAACGACAAGAATATTCGCTTTGCCCGAATATAACTTGGAATAATGGCACTTTTGCGGAGTACTTGAAAATTCCGGCAGCGATCGTACAGCATAATTTATTGCCGATTCCCGATGACTTGCCCGATGAATTGGCAGCGATGACGGAACCTTTAGCTTGTGTGTTGCACGGTGTAGCGCGTTCTAACGTCAAAGCTGGGGATAAAGTAGTCGTATTGGGAGATGGAGCGATCGGCTTGATGTTTGTCGCCAAGTTAGCGTATGATTGCGGTGCTGAGGTGTTTCTATTGGGTGGTAACGATACTCGGCTAGAAATTGGGACAAAGCTGGGTGCAGCAAAGACTTTTAATTATCGTCAGATAGCAGATATTCCCAGTTTAGTGAAACAACTAACCGATGGGTGGGGTGCAGATGTGGTGATAGAAGCGACAGGTGTACCAAGTGTTTGGGAAAGTGCGATCGCCTGCGCTCGTCCTGGTGCTACAGTCAATTTATTCGGTGGTTGTCCGCGAGATACGACAATTACTGTAAATACAGAACAGCTACATTACAGCGAGCTTACACTAAAAGGTGTATTTCACAATACTCCTAAGTTTGTACGGGAAGCTTTATCACTCATCGCTAGTCGGAGAATTCCCTTTGAGTTACTTATTAGCGAACACCGTCCCTTGAAAGATTTAGAACAGGTATTTTCTGATATGAAGGCACGTAAAGTAATTAAAGTAGCGATGATTCCGTAAACTATAGCGCGATCGCACCTTCTGTCCAATACAGACCTAACCCCCAACTTCTAAAACTGTGTCACAAGGTTGTTCCGGATTGATTCTTGCTTTATAGTTCCAAAACGCATAGTCAAACAACGCCCCGTGGGGGAGAGGAATGGAAGCGGGGTTCTTTAAATGCGTCGAACTCAGGTTAAATTTATGAAAGGCGATCGCCGAAAATATTAAGATTCATAATAAATAAGTTAAAAACAAACTACCCAACAAACTACAAAAGCGTTGGGTAGATCAACCTTCACCCTAATAAATCTCTACTATCGGTCTTATGGTCAGGCACCATAGCGATTTTGATAGTAAGCCAAAATTTCCTTGACACGTTGCCGACTTTCTGCATTAGAATTTTGCATCCACGAGATCGATAAGCCGGCGATTTGGCTTTGATTGTAATCAAACTGTGGAGACGACTGAGAAATTAAGCTTACTTCTACACCTTCGACTTGATGTAAATGAGCAGCTATTTCTTGATAGACTGCTAAAGGCAATCCAAGAAATTCAATTTTTTCCTTCGTCTCCATTTTTATCAAGCTCCGGTACTAGTAGGATTTTGGGGTGGTGTTGTCACTGACACAGGATTTTCAGGTGTTGTAGTTGGTGAGGCTACGTTAATAGGCGATTCCCCTACATTTCTAGCAACTTCGATACCGTATTGTTCAAAAATCACAACTGGATTAGAGCCTTGATTCATTTCAATACGTTTTACAAGTACACCATTTGCCAATCGTTGTCCTGCTTGTACATAACGACTAGTTGGTTCATTTGGTACTTTGATAATTGCCTGGGGTTCTTGACCAATTATAACTACACCTGTGACAAGAACTGCTCTTGCTAATTCAGGTTGTACTGGCGGTGGTAATACAGATACTAGAGTAGGATTGGGGACAACTAGAGGCAAAACCTTGGGTACGACTGGAGTAAAACCAGGGCTAGGTTTTGGTATTTTTGCAGAAGCGATCGCTCCTTTGTTTATTTTATTCTTTTGTGGGTTCCTCGATATTCTAGTTTTGGCTGATATTACCGCCCTGGTGGGTGGGGGAAGTTTTCTTGAGGTAATTATTGCACCCTTAGCGGCTGGTAGGGGAGGTAACACCGGAACCGATCTGCCAAATGTAGGCGTCGTGTTTGTGTTCGTGTTCGATGCATAAGTCGGCGAGAAAAGTTGTCCAAACGGGTCAGTGCGACCTTTTGACACCACTTTTACCCGCTCTGGGGCATTAGTTGATTGAATTAAGTTAGGAGTTGTAGAACCAACTGAAGGAGCCTGTTTAGCAGGTACAACTGGATTTTTAAAAGATTGAATCGCCGATGGTGGCTGAGTTTGTGCGCTGTTGGGAGTTGGCGTAGGATTACTAGCTTGATCGCCTTCTGAAGCACAAGAGGCGATCGCTAAAGCCAAAATAGCTGCCACTGCAATTTTTAAATTTCTGCCCATTAATCGTTCTCAAAAGCTATAGGAAAATTTGTTAATTGAAATCTACCTTGTGAAATTTATATCAAAGGCGAATTCTGTTCCTTTTATAACCTACTTTTTTGTTGTTTAAATGCGGACTTAAATAGTGCTAGTACAGTGAAAATACGGTTGAAAAATTACCGATATTATTTAAATTTAATCTTCTGCCACAGTCATTAGATGTTTCAATAAGTCCAGACCTTTTTTAACTCTTCGAGAAACTGTTACTACACTAATTCCTAAATGTTCTGCAACTTGTTTTTGTGTTAAGTCCTGTAAAAATACGCATTCTAAAACTTCGCGGGTGCGTTTTTCTAGCTGAAAGAGTGCTTGTTGCAGGCGAATTTGGTCTTCTTGCGCTAGTTGAAAGCTGCGGTAACGGTTATCTGGAACCAATTCTCCCAAGTTAGTAGAATTTTCTTCTCCGTCATGTACAGGCACATCTAGGCTCAATGGAGCGCGATTGACCCATGCTAATTTAATTTCTTGCCATTCGCTGGCAGAAATTAAGAGCGCTGCTGCTAATTCCGAGTCAGTTGGCTGACGATTGTATTTTTCGCGCAAAGAACGCGAAACTCCGATTGACTGCTGTTGGAGCGCTAACCAGCGTCGCGGAATCCGCACAGTCACACCTTTGTCTCGGAGGTAGTGTTGAATTTCACCCCGAATGTAGGGAATGGCAAAGGAACTGAAAGCATGACCTTTGGAAATTTCAAATCTTTCAATAGCTCGAATTAAACCTAAACAGCCTACCTGGAGCAAGTCTTCATGGTTTTCCTGACATTGGTTAATCCAGTAGTGAGCTTCTTTTCTCACCAGTCCAAAATTAAGTTTTACCAGTTGATTGCGAACAGTTGCCGAGGGTGATTGCTGATATTCTCGCAACAACTGCCAAATTTCATGCTTTAGTTCGTAAGTGACAGTGGTTGGCATAGCACCGCTTTTATGAGTCAAATAGACAATGAAAAAGAGGAGTAAAGGGGAATTTGAGTATTTTTTATTTAGCTATGGGTCATCCCAAAGCTTTAAAAAAGTACCTAGACTAAAAATATAAAATTTGTTACTAAATTATCAAACAGAAATTGTACTTAATTTTCTTTATTAATCATCCGGTTTTAGTCTAGAAATAAACCGAGGTGAAAAAGTATTTATATAGATATGAGCAATTTTTTCAGCAAAATTACTGAACTTAAAAAAAGTTATTCATGACATCTTTAAAGTTCTCAATCAAAATTGAACTATTGGATTTTGGACAAATAACTAACGCGAACAACTCTATTTTGTCCAAAGTCCAAATATTTTAGGGAGTCGAAAGTAGCGAGTCATTTTATTGCAATTAAGACTTTGGACTAAGATTACAAACGTAGTTATCTAAATTTGTCTACTCTTACAGCACTTCCGGCAGCTATGAGGTACATCCTCAAAGCTGAAAGCTATGCTAGGAGAGGGGCAAGGAGAAAAACTGTATTGCATAATAGCGGGAAGCGCTGTAGGTAGTCTTGTCTACATTTCTATGAGCGGTTCAACAAAGGAATAAAGCAACAAACACTACAACCTCTAGAATAAAAGCGTAGGTTGCCATTTAATTGCGATGCCCTCCCCTTTCCCTGGCATGGACCCATACCTCGAAGCTGGACTGTGGCCCGACGTGCATAACGCGCTCTCCGCTAAAGTTCGCGCCTTCCTCGCACCGCAGTTGCGTCCTAAATATGCAGCACGGTTAGAAATATACGTGGTGGAAGATACATCTCCTGAAAGCGAAATCGGCATCCTCTACCCTGATGTTGAAGTGTTGCAAATACGACAACGTACCTTAACACCAGAACTTGCCACTCGCCAATCAAATATTGCAATAACACCTGCACAACTTACACTTCCAGTCATTCAACCAGTTGAAATTCGCGTCCCCACCGTTGAAATTCGAGATACCACCAACAACGTACTTGTATCTTGTATTGAAATTCTCTCACCTGCAAATAAGCGCGAACCGAATATCACCGACTACCGTAAAAAACGCCAGCGTCTCTATAATGCCAACGTCCATCTCATTGAAATAGATTTTTTGCGTAGAGGAACCCGCCCATTTAATCACCCACGCCTACCAGATGTGCCATACTTGGTTACACTTACCCGTGCAGGATCTGGGGTTATGGACGTGTGGTCTGTGACATTACAAGATACCCTTCCCACAATTCCCGTACCCCTGCGAGAACCTGACCCCGACGCAGTTCTGGATTTGCAAGCGGCTATGAATGCAATCTACGACGAAGCGGGGTATGATTTGTCAATTGATTATACCCAAACTCCACCACCACCAGCTTTTAGCAAAGCAGATATTGAGTGGATGCACTTGAAGTTGGCAAATTATTGAAGGTGAAATTTTATGGGGAAACTTCTTCCCAATCCTCAGTACTTATAAAAAAAGGGCTATGTAGCCCATGAATGGATTTCAATTGATTGTGATGATGCCAGGTAAGTTAAAACTAGCGGCATCAGCACAGGAAAAGCCTCAGTTCCCTAACATTTCTCAGATGGAATATGAAAGGGTGAGAAAGTGCGATGCAAAGTACCGCAACCTTACGGAACGCACTTTCTTTTCGTGACATCCTCCTATTTGAGAACCATTTATTTAAGCCTTCGGTTCAACCCGACCATAAAACAGACCGCGAATTTTAACTTCTTTAGGTTCGCCGGCGCCTAAATCAGTATCAGATGGCTGTTCGCTCTCGAATGTACCAGCAATTTCGCCAGTAGCACTATCTACTTTGGCAATGGACATAGAAATTTTCCCTTTAAGAACTTCCGCACGCTTAACGTTAGTTCGGGTAAGGTCTTTCTTGTCTGCTTGTGCCGGAAGAGCCACTGCATTATCATAGCCACTGACGACACCGCGACCTTTAGGATCTAAAAAGGCAGCACCGCGATAAGAAGGAACTTTGAATTCGCCTTGAAAATCTGTGGAAGTATTAATACTGGTCAAACCAGGTTGTGATTTTGCAACCAAGTTTTTGATGGTGAACAGAAAAGGTACTCGTTCACCGCCAGGTAGTTGTACAGTGGTGGCTTGGAAGTCAAAACCATCTTTTTCCACAAAAGTCAAGCTATTATCTGGGTTGACTATTATATCACCTTGCACCTGTTCAATGGTGGAAGTGTATCTGGTCAACAATTTGCCTGCAATAAATTCAGCTTCTTGACGTTTGTTAGCAGGTTCTTCTTTGATAAAGAAATTAGTCGGTTCCAAACACAGTTCTTTGAGTACGTAAGACTGGCTAGAATCAATGGGAATGGAACCACGGCTTGTTTCTGTTAATTGGGGGCATTTGTTAGCCAAGCCAGTGCCTCGAATTTGTTCGTAAGTGAGTAGATCCCTACCATTAGCTGCGGGAGGAGCATCACTACAAGCTGTTATTAGCCCCAGGCATAAAGCCAAGAATGCAACAATTAAAGCGCGATACCTCATGGTCAACCTCAATGTCAAAAATTAATATCTCAGTTGTAAAACTGGGTAGGGTCAAGGAAAATATGGCTATTCTTCTTGTCCCATCCGGAGCAGTGGACGATTTGTACCGCACACAGCTACAATCATGCGTTTTTACCCTTTTGTCATTATCAGGCTTCAGGTTGCCATCAGTAACAGTTTTTTCGTTATAGCGATCGCATCCATAGCGTAGACAATCATTCGTTGGTTGTTAAGTAGATGTCGGCACTACATACAGCCAATTGTCTTATGGAATTAAACTAAGCCAGATCATACGATTTTTTGGAAGTAAAAATCGCATCTGTTTGATTTCAGGTCAGAAAATAGCGATCGCGCTCATAATCTTGTTGCCTAACTGCAAAACGACAACATTCCGGCGATCGCGTGTGTTCCCAGATATTTATACTAGAAGCGCGATCGCGCTTTGAGTTTCGTATACATAAATTTATACATTTCCCTAACTGAGGTAGTCAACAGCCCCAAAACTATAAGTCTTTTTTTACACTGAGGTTTGCTAGCAAACACATGAAAGCAAAAAATCTCCGGTAAATTTGAGTAGACCTCCTAAACAGATATACAGTGGCATGAACAACGAGATTAATGTTGAACAAGAGAAGTTGTCTTTTAAATTGCAAGCGATCGCAACTGCCGTAGATGATGCATCTGTGAATTGTCAAGGGGATATTATCGCGCTTTTGGCGTTGCTACGGCAGTTAGAACAGTTACACCGAGAGATCCGAGATGGGGTATTTCAACAAAATTTGCCTGATAACCGTCAGGCACTCTACGCACTACTAAAAGACATTGAGTCTGAGGGAGGATGGCCCTATATTGAGCGCATGAGGCTACAAGCCTATATAGCAAATATGCAGCAAGAAGCTCCTTCAGAAAGCGAGGAACTCAAAGATAAGCCATCAGAACCTTGATTGGGTAATGGGCATGGGGCATGGGGCATGGGGCATGGGGCATGGGGCATGGAAAGAATCGTATTTATTCACGCACTTGCTTTACTTCTTTAATTCTCACTCCGAGCGTGCCCATTGCCCATTGCCCATTGCCCAATTAGCGCTTTAGGGTAATATCATCACACATATGGCGATCGCGCTCTTCAACATTGTGGTTATGCTTGAGGTAATCACTCATCCAGCTACAACCACGAAGCAGCAGGTCGTCTAAATCTAAATTCCACAAAATTATCATGTTGTCACCACTAGCCGATGCGAGTGTTTGACCATCGGGGCTAAAGCTGACACTTAATACTGGACCTTGATGTCCGTTGAGGGTTTTGATCAATTTGCCTTCATGACTCCAGAGTTTGACAGTGCTGTCCCAACTAGCAGAGGCTAGAAGTTCACCGTTGGGACTAAAAGTGACAGCGTTAACACTATCGCTGTACCCCTTTAACAAGGTTTTCAACAAGGTGCCATCCCGGCGCCACAGCTTAACTGTGTTATCCCAACTGGCAGAAGCTAGCAGGCGATCGGTAGGGCTAAAACTCACACCTAAAACCCAACTTTCATGGGGTAAAAAACTTTTTAACAAAGTACCATCCCGACGCCAAAGTTTGACTGTTTGGTCATCACTGGCAGAGGCTATAACTTGACCATCAGGACTGAAATTCACGCTATTTACCCAGCCCTGATGTCCTTTCAAGGTTTTTAGCAAACTCCCCTCATGATTCCAAAGTTTAATTGTCTTATCTTTAGAAGCTGATGCTAGTAACTGACCATCGGGACTGAAACTGACGCTCATCACACTATTACTATGCCCTTGGAGAGTATGAAGTAAGGAGCCATCGCGCTGCCAAAGCTTCACAGTTTTGTCATAGCTTGCTGATGCTAGTACTTGACCTGTTGGGTCAAAACTGACACTACTAACTTTATCAGTATGTCCCAAGAGAGTTTTATAAAGTTGAGTGACAACGCCTTTATTAGTAATTTCTCGTTGCCAGAGTTTTACAGTGCGATCGCGGCTGCCTGAAGCTAACATTTTGCCATCGGCACTCCAAGCAACGCTCAAAACGCGATCCTTATGTCCAGTCAGGATGGGCAGTCTGGGAGGATTTAAGCTCCATAATTTCACGCTTTTGTCATAACTTGCTGATGCCAAAATTTTGTTATCTGGGCTGAAAGCGACACCGGCGATCGCATCGCTATGTCCCTTCAAGGTTTTGAGTAACGTACCGCTAACACTCCAAAGGTTGATGGTATTGTCATCACTTCCTGAAGCTAGCTGTTGACCATTGGAACTGAAATTGAGGCTCCAAACTGTACTTGTATGCTGCCGTAAAATTCTATAAGGATGAAACTTGAGGACATCTTGAGTACTCTTGTCACGTCGCCAAAGCATCACTTTTTTATCTCGACCTGCTGATGCTAATAGTTGACCGTCGGGGCTGAAATTGACTACAGTCACTCCCTTTTCATGTCCTAACAAAGTTGTGACTAAACTACCGTCTCGGCGCCAGATTTTCACTGTTTTGTCGTCACTTGCCGAAGCGATGAACTGACCATCGGGACTGAAAGTTACCCAATTAACTGCTACTTTATGTCCCCTGAGTATTTTTACTAAACTACCGTCGCGCCGCCAAAGTTTAATGGTTGCGTCTTTACTGCCAGTAGCTAACAACTCACCGTCAGGACTGAAATTAACGCTGTAAACCCAGTCACCATGTCCTTTTAAGGTTTTGTATGGTTGGGGGTCAAATTCGCCATTGGTAGGGTTTCTGTGCCAAAGAAGCACTGTTTTGTCAATGCTGGTGGAAGCGAGAGTTTGACCATCGGGGCTGAAACTAATGCTGCTAACAGCATCGCTATGACCTTTAAGGGTTTGGAATAAGGAGCCGTCAGGATGCCACAGTTTGACTGTTTTGTCGCGGCTACCTGATGCTAGTAACTGACCATCGGGGCTGAAAGTTATACCCCACACAATATCACCATGCCCTTCCAAGCGGTTTACCTCGGTTACTCCATAAACTGCCTGCTGGAGTGCTGTCACTACCCGCATCCGAGTATCTGGTTGGATTTTATCTGACTGTTTGAGTCGTCGCCAAGCCCGCAAACTTTCTAAAAGGGCATCAAACTCTTTATTTGAGGCAAATAGCGCTTCACTAGTAGCAGTCAGGGCACTAATTTTAAAGTTGTTTTCGCTGCGTTCGGCTCGTAAAGTTTGAAGTACTGCGGCTCTTTTTTGTGAGTCTGCTTGCCACCATAATGTTGCAATTGTGCCTAGCATGATGAAGAGCGATAAGCCTGCTATGCGTGCTTCTCGCAGTCGTCGATGCAAAACTAAATTTAATTGGTCTTGAGAGAGTTTTTGGGCTACTTCTGCTCTAGTTTTTTCAAAGCGAACTTTTTCTAGTTCGGCTACCATTCCATAATCGGTTTTTTGGCGAATTGGTTCAACTAAATAATCGTGAACTAGCTGGTAGCGATCGCCTGATTCTTCCCATACTCGCAATACTAAGCCTGAACCCACCAAAATCTCTAAAATCAATTCCAGAGTCGAGACACTTATTGGCGTAATTTCTTCTTTTATATTGTCTTTATCGTCTTCTTCTATCTCTACAAAAAATTCCTCTTCATTGTATTTTAGAGATAATTCGTTGTCTCCTATTACCAAAGCAGTCACCAAATCAGCTTTTGTTTTGAATGGTCTTGTGCCTTTTTCATCAGTTAACTCAAACAATAATTTCCAACTTAGTTGTTCGTTTTCTCGACCACAATCTTTAATTACTTCCTCAAGCCATCGCTGCACTAGTTTTTTCGACCCGCCACAAAGCTTGTATTGTTCAAGTGTGGTAATATTTTCTGCTTGAAGTTGAGCGCCGACTATTTGTAATTCGATTGGATGTACTTCGTCCAGTTCCCCTGCTAAATCTTTGACTAGTTGCTGAATTAATTCATCGCTCAATTCATAATGTGAACGTTTAGTCAAACTGTGGATAATACTGATTGCATCTTGGCTAGAGAAGTTTCCTAAGTAGTAACGAATATTCTTATCGAGAATATTTTTATTAATTATTCCCAAATCGTATAACCTACCTTGTTTCTTTTGTTGGCTCAAACGTTCAAATTCTAATAAATAATGTAAATAGTCTTCTCGTAAAGAAATAATTATCTTTACAAAAGATATATTTAAACATCCACTAAAAAAATTATAGAATTCTCTTATTTCTGCGGAATTCTTATTAAGAAAAAACAATTCTTCCAGTTGATCGAATATAATAACTACTAGATGATTCCGTTCGGCTAAGAAGCGAACTTTTTCTAGCAGTATGCTGGAAGAATTTTCTTCGATTATGGAATTTTCATTTTGCGTTAATACCTGATTAATACTACGTATTAAAGCTGTAATCCAATCAGTATAAACAGATAAAACAATTGGCAAAGGTCTGCGCTCGCCAATTATTTTTTCCTTTAAAACTGGTACTAAACCAGCTTTGAGAAGTGAACTTTTACCAACACCTGAAGGTCCATGAATTACTGTAAGTTTGCAGTCAGCACGGGTAATTTTTTCAATCAAGCGATTGATATCTTGCTGCCTTCCAGAAGCGGCAATTTCCTGGGCAAGTCCCTCAGGAATAAACGGTCTTTTTTGCGGCTCCAAAACTGGATTAATTCTGTAGCGTTGTGACTGCAATTGACTAGGACCGATAAAAGCGCGAAAGCCGTACTGATGCTCTATTTGAATTTTTTCTTGCTTGAGGCTAAAAGCTTCACTGTAATCGTGGCGCCCAAAAAAGTAGAGCGATCGCAACTGCTCTAAAATCTGCAAATATAGCGATGGCTCATATTGTACTTCACAAACTACTCTCGCCCATTCCAAATTATTGATAGCTTCCTCCCACTCACCCAAATGTCGCTGAGTGCGTGCCAGCAATAAAAGATACCAACTTTCCTGCTGTCGGGAAACATCGGCAGCATTTTCGGAAATAGAAAGTGCTGTATTTGCTAATTCATGAGCTAGTGACCAATTAGACTCATAAGCCGCTACATCTGCTAAAAAAGCATAATCTTGAGCCATTTGTGCCGAAGTACCATAAATTTCATGCAGTCGCAGAGACTTTTCGGCTAATTTCTGCAATTCTTCCCAAGCTTGTAGGCGTTGTAGCATATCAAGCACAGGCAAAATAAACTTAGCAACTAAGTCTTTTCTTTGCGCTGTTTCCAATACCTCAAGACATTGCTTAAACCACAATAAAGCATCTTGCCAGTAGGTTCTGCCCAGAGTTGGGTGTAAATCTCCCATCCGGCGATAACACAGTCCTAAATGAAATAATACTACCGCTTGCCCAAGTTGGGCGGATGGGGGGAGGGGGGGAGATGAGGGAGATGAGGGAGATGAGGAAGTAATAGTGGTCTCTTCCTTGTCCCCCTTGTCCCCCGTGTCCTCCTTGTCCTCCTTGTCCCCCTTGTCCTCCGTGTCCCCCTGTTCCCTTGCCTGCTTCCAAAGTGTTAAACTTTTTTGATAATGAATTAAAGCATTATCTATTTGATCATCGACGTATTCGTCGCGCCCTAATACGAATTCTAAACTGGCTTCTAATTCTGGCTCTAAAGTGACGTTATATAAACGTTGCAAATCATTACGGGCTGACTCAATTTCGCGGCAATGTTGAGTATGAAGAGCTAAATTAAGATCAGCATTAGATAAAAACTTTTCGGCACCAGCTTCTAAAACTTTGGCAATGATAAATTCTGTTTCTTGCTGCACCAAAGTAATTAAATCGTCAGCAGCCATTTCAAATTTAATGGTGGTTGCCGCCCAGCTTTTAAAATCGGGTGCTAACCGAGAAAGGGATGTTGCTACTTCATCTTGTAGCCATAAGACTAATGGAAAAGGAAGACTGGTGGCGTAGATATCTCGTGCTTGGTTGATGTTAGTAAATAGGTCTTCGAGGTGAGTGACTGATT
Source organism: [Scytonema hofmanni] UTEX 2349 (assembly GCF_000582685.1). Classification (GTDB taxonomy): domain Bacteria; phylum Cyanobacteriota; class Cyanobacteriia; order Cyanobacteriales; family Nostocaceae; genus Hassallia; species Hassallia hofmanni. The sequence continues at coordinate 4,958,790 of NZ_KK073768.1, read as the reverse complement.
CTAGACCAGAAATCATCACAACTGACGGTAATGAATCTGTGGCAACGATAGGATTATCGAGAAATAGTTCTGATATTATTTTGGTGTGTAAGGTAGTAGTTGATGGTTCAAGAAAAATTTCTCGTAAATTGATATCTTTGGTGAGAAAGCGCAGACGCTCCAACATTGAAGAGCGTAATTGCATATAATTACACCTAACTAAAATCAGGGCAAATTGATTTTTGGAAAGTGCGATCGCCCGAATTAGCCTTAGTAGAGAATGCTGATTTTGGCTTTGTTTGCTTGCATGTGTTAATTGTGATGTCATAATTCAAAACTGGGCTATTAAATAAAGAGAAAAAATGCCACATCAAAAATTCAAGTATGCTGCCAGCATACTTGAATTTTGACGTTCAGGGCAAACGCATCTAAATTCTGTAATTGATGCCCAGCAAGGGTTATAAATTGTAGTCACCAAACTAAACAATGGATAAAACCTTTGCCCAGTAAGGATTAGAAAAATAAGATGCGTTTGATGTATGAATCTGATTTTCTTTAATACCAAAATCTTTTAGTAGAGACGTTTCATGAAACGCCCTACATGCAGATTCATACCTTTATTCAGCAACGCCTGAATTTTTAAGTTCTCAGTTGTTGTATATACAGCTAAGACCAGAGATGCATCGCTTATAGGTGCTTATATTTTTGCCTTATTTTGCTGCCAAGTCACGACTTTTTCTGTTTCTGCCAAGGCAGGACTGATGCCAAACCAGCGTCCGATGCGATCGCGATATTCAAATATCAACATGCTTCGCAGTAATCTTTGGTAATCAGACTCCCCTTGAACGCTTTGCTGGTGTACTACTTCAAATAACAATTCCCATTCTTCTTCCTTAATCGCTAAGAGCAAATCGTCACGGTAATCTTTAATCACCGCTTCTAAACAGTCTCTAGTAAAAGGTGGGTCTTGCCGTTGCAGGCAACTATAAAGCAGTCCTAGTAAGTTACGGATGTGACCTCCACTTACCCGACATAAACGATCTAGTGTTTCTAGATGGTCGAATAATTCGCTTATTAACGAGGGTCTGGTATTCCAAGGAACTTCCGGAAAGGCTCTAGCTAATACTAGCTGGCTTAGTAGTGACATACCTGGTTCGTAGTCAATTCCATCTCTTTGCCGCACCAACACCATTGGCAAGACTTTGGGAGCAATACCTCCCCCCAGGCGATTTTTTAATGTTTCGTACTCGTTGGAGAAAAGTAATGGTAAGGGAATTGTGTAAACTAGATGACATTTAAGCCGACGCAGTTGTTCGCCTCGGTCGATGAAGAGATACTCTGGTTGCGATCGCCCGGATGCTAATGTACGCATATCTACTCGATCTAAGTTATCAACGATGACAACCAGTCCTTTTTGACCCCTCAGTTTTAGCTGTTCTATGCCTTTGTCTAAAACCTCTTCGTTAATCGCTTGCAAAATACTATTAGTCCGCGGTTCCAGATATTGCCTCAGTTGAGTACGCATCTGAGGGCTATCTTTTGCTTTGGCGCTGATTTTGGCAATACCTAAGGAAAACTCTGCCTCAGCTGATAACTGTATGGGTGTTTGTAAAAAATCCCCAATATCTTTAAACAAGTTGGCAAAATAACCTGGTTTGAGTTTGATGTCAATCGCTTCTAAACTGACACTGACTTGACGGGCTACACTTAGCAAAATGTCGCTAATATCTATATCCGCCATATCCAGATCTTGACTGGACTCAAAATAAACGACATGAAATCCCGCTAACTCCAACTCGGCTTTGAGACGCTGCAATTCTGTTGATTTACCGCAACCAATATGACCCGTAAATAACTGGCAAGTCGGCTCATCCGGGGAAATACGCACGATTGTCCGTTGTAACTCTTCAACAATCTTACAACCACGTACATCCGAAAAATCTATGTAATACTGCCGATCCAGCGCATTACTCATATTTAAGGTGTAGCTTGGGTTGCAGGCTTTATAAAAAGTTGACAAATTTAGTGTGGTTTTCATGTAGATGCAATCAACTTGTATGTTTATATACAAACAATCTCTAACTAAAACTGTGGTTGATGATTAACTCACAACTTAGGTCTTAAGAAGAACAGTTCTCGATGCGATAGACGCACTTTAACAGCAACTATTCTACTCAGGCAGAGATTTATTTGTTGTCCCTGATACATTAAGTCTATATGTTATTTTTACAGATACTGTTGCCGTTTTAACAATTTGAAGTTAAACAAATCTTCTGCAAGTGGGTTAATCTGGGATAGAAACCTATTTTTCGGTATAATCTTCGTTGGTATAAATCCCGATCAAGTAGGAAAGGTAGTAATTATAGCAAGATGCGAATAACTTACATCATGCTTAAATAGCATTGTTTGGCATTGACGTCAATAATGCTTAAGTATATATATTATTATACGTCTAAATAAAAACTTACAGTTTTTTCAGAAAAAATTTTCAATAACTTTATGTACCAACTATGACTTCTTCATACAAGTTTGGTTTTCTTTTTTTTCTGGTTGATTCTTTGATCGCGTCCAAATTCAGAGCATTTACATAAAACTTGTTCCTGGTGCAACGGCTATTATTCATCCAGAATAGTAAATTTAAATTACGCTCTATTTTTCAATACCTATGTTGTAGGCTTTGAGCGCAGGTAAAGTGTTACATACATAGGTAAAAAAGTTTGAAAGATAACGGCTAATGACAAAGCTTAAGTGCGTTTACTTAAATTAATTGACGTATCAACGTTCTTATACTTCCATGTGTGAAAGGAGTTTGAATGGCTGGCATGGTATCAGTTTCCCCCACGGATTTGCGAGTGAGGCGTCATAAATTACGTCGGCAACGGCAAATGAAAATTTTTCAGGCTATTTGGCGAACCTTTGCCGTTAGTAGTCTGTTGGGTGGTTTATTATGGGTGGCAAGTCAACCGATGTGGGTGCTAAAAAATCCCAAACAAATTGAGATTAAATCAGGCGATCGCTCACTTTCTCCTGAAGCGATCCAAAAAGTGCTGGTGTTATCCTATCCGCAGTCTTTATGGAGAATTGAACCGTCTTCCATCGCTGACTCTTTGACAAAACAACCAACTATTGCCAAAGCAAGCGTTAAGCGTCGTCTGTTTCCACCTGGATTAATTATTGATATTCAGGAGCGAGTACCTGTGGCGATCGCGCAAAGGCATCAACAAGCAACTCTTACTCCTCGCACAAACATTGCTTCATCAACGGGGTTACTAGATGCAAATGGAATTTGGATGAATCAAGAAAAATACACATTACTTAATCCTACCGTCAAGTTGCCCACTCTCATAGTTATTGGTTCCTTTGAACAATACCGTCCTTACTGGAATCAACTTTATCAATCTGTGAGCCAAAGTTCCGTTAAAGTCACCTTAATTGATTGCCAAGATCCAACAAATATAATTCTGAAAACAGAACTAGGATATGTGCATCTCGGTGCTATGAGTCCCCAAATAAGCGAACAAATCAAAGTTCTCGCCCAAATGAGCCATTTACCTGCACAACTTAATCCTAATCAGATAGAATATATCGACCTGAAAAATCCGGAATCCCCTTTAGTACAAATGAACCAAAAAACAGTCAAGTCTAACTCTCAAACTCGTTAAAAAGATTAAACGGGTGAGAACACTCTAATTTCTCAGAGTCAATAAATAAGTTTTATGCCAAGAAATTTGGTTTTCCCACAACATACACAAAAATCGGCGTTAACTTCGCTCTTACAATAGGAGAAACAATTATAAAATCTTGCCTTAGGGAGTAAAACCCCGCTTATTGTTACCTTAACATAAGCCTGAAGAGGGCAAGAGTGCGAATTAAGTAAATCATTTGTTACCTCCAGTTTAAGAATAAGTAAGTATAAGCTAAATTTTGTGTTCTCAGTTGCAATAATCTGAATGCTCAAACTGATTAACCATATCATTAAGGAAGACAAGACACGTCATGGCGGGTCTTTAGAAGCTACACAATTCACCCGGAATTGCGCTCATCAAATTGTTAGTATAAAAGTTGCGTGTATACTAAATAACTCTGAGTTATCCAGGATAAGTGATTGGGAGAGACTTTCACTTTCACAATGGGAGACGGTTCCTTGCTTACTAGATCCACAGATATCCAGGACTATTTTAGATGTTCGCGCTTTTCTTCTCCTGCCGGAGACGCTCTTGCAACGAAATACTCTGCAAATGCGTCTTTCCTTGGGAAAATGCTCTCCACATTTGTACGCGAAATGTGTAGCGGCAACGAGGGGCAATTGGTGGTATTACTCATGCCATTTCATATTTGACAGCAAATTTCAAGTGGTCGTAGAAACAATTCCTAAGAGTGATAATGGTAAATTTAATCACCAATATAACTTACTAGTAAAAAAAAGGAGAGGTAATTGGGGATACAAAATCAATGGAGAGAAAAATAGGAGTAAAGAAATTAAGGAGAAGTGGAAGTTATACAGAGCTATTTTAGGTAAATATAGGTATATTTCTGTACAATTGGGTGTGCGCTCGCGTAGCGCGTCCTGTTGCCCAGGTTTCCTGAAAGGAACGCTGCCCTATTCCAGAGGAACAGGGAGGGATTACTGCTGGGCAACATCCGGGCGATCGCTTTACGGATTATTTACAACAGGCTTGCTTTGGGCAAGGTTGCCCTGTTTTATAGGAATAGGGAATAAGTCGTCCTGGGGCAACTTAAGAAAGGAACATACGGGCGATCGGGTGCGTTAATGGTCGATCCAAGAGTAAAATTTCGCGTTTCTAATCCTGTTACGGTTGCAATAAGTGAGAACAAGAAAGAACATAGCTATATATTATGGCATCGTCAAATATAGTTGACTCCTAGTGTGAATAACACCTGAAAAATTCGTTTATCTACCCTTTTCAATCCAATGACACTTGATAATAACCAAAAACTTAGTTATATAAACTCCCAGTTACCGGGACAGCCAGGAATCCCACTGGCAGTTAACCCCGCCAATCCCTTTAATCATGCCGGACTGAATTTCGGACAAAATAACGATATTAAACGAATACCCACTGAAGATCCCCGAATTGGCGATATTGTTCCCGGTCGAGTCGCCAACATCAAAGTAATTGGTGTGGGTGGGGGTGGTGGAAATGCTGTAAACCGCATGATTGCCTCTGATGTGAGTGGGATAGAGTTTTGGACAACAAACACCGATGCCCAAGCCTTAACACAAGCACAGGCTTCCAAACGCTTACAAATAGGACAAAAGCTGACGCGAGGTTTAGGCGCCGGTGGCAATCCGGCTATTGGTCAAAAAGCTGCTGAGGAATCGCGGGACGAAATTGCGACAGCTTTAGAAGGTGCCGATTTAGTGTTTATCACTGCCGGCATGGGTGGTGGTACAGGTACGGGTGCAGCGCCAATTGTCGCCGAAATCGCCAAAGAAATGGGCGCTCTGACAGTTGGTGTGGTAACACGTCCATTTTTGTTTGAAGGACGCCGACGCACCAGCCAAGCCGAGCAAGGTATTGAAGCTCTCAAAGGTAGGGTAGATACGCTGATTATCATCCCGAATAACAAGCTGCTGGAAGTAATTCCAGAGCAAACACCGATGCAAGAGGCTTTTCGCTATGCAGATGATGTGCTGCGTCAAGGGGTGCAAGGTATCTCTGATATCATCTTGATCCCCGGTTTGATCAACGTTGACTTTGCCGATGTGCGAGCGGTAATGGCAGATGCTGGATCGGCGTTGATGGGGATCGGTGTTAGTTCCGGGAAGTCAAGGGCAAGAGAAGCTGCGATCGCAGCTATTTCTTCGCCCTTACTAGAATGCTCTATTGAAGGAGCTAGAGGAGTTGTTTTTAATATTACCGGTGGTAGCGACCTCACCTTACATGAAGTAAATGCTGCCGCAGAAACAATCTACGAAGTAGTCGATCCCAACGCCAATATTATTTTTGGTGCGGTGATTGATGACAGGCTGCAAGGTGAAGTCAGACTTACCGTAATTGCCACAGGATTTACAGGTGAAATGCAAGGCACACCACCGCAAAACGTAGCTAATTCCAGGGTAGTAACTCCACCACCAAGACGACAGGCACCCCAGCCACCAGTAAAAGAGCCAACACCAGTTGTAGAACCCAAAGAAAAATCCGGATTGGATATTCCTGAGTTTTTACAACGACGGCGACCCAAGCCTTAAGCTGACAGCATTAGCTAGTAGCGAATGGCGCCTTAATTCCAGTTATCAGGTTTCATCGGGAGCAGGGTTAGGAACTGAACTTTTGCCTTGTAAAGCTTGCTCAACCCATTGAATTACCTGTTGACCAAGATGGGTGTTGTCCAGGCGATCGATTTCGCGAATTCCGGTGGGACTGGTGACGTTGACTTCGGTCAAGTAGCCACCGATAACATCAATACCAACAAAAGTTAAACCGTCTTTACGTAGAGTTTCCGCTAATTGGGTGCAAATTTCATATTCTCTAGGGGTAATTTCGGTTTGAGCAACTGTACCGCCAGTTGCCATGTTATTACGAAAGTCGCTTCCAGATGAAAGGCGATTGAGGGCACCAATTGGTTCCCCGTCAAGCAAGATAATTCGTTTGTCTCCCTGTTTTGCTTGGGGTAGATAGGTTTGCACCATAACTGGAACTCGACCTAAAAGGGTACTGAGTTCGACTATGGAGTTGAAATTGCGATCGCCTGCTTGCAAAAATAAAATCCCTTCTCCAGCTTTGTTTCCCAATGGTTTGAGAATTGCTGCACCTTTTGCTTCCACAAATTCCCGAATAAATTGCTTATCGGCACTGACAATGGTTTCTGGAATTGCTTTGGTAAACTGGAGGGCATACATTTTTTCGTTTGCCGCTCTAATACCATTGGGACTATTAATCACCAGGGTTTTGTTTTGGTCGATGTAGTCCAGAATGTATGTAGCATAAAGATAGGGAACATTAACTGGTGGATCTGTCCGCATAAATACGGCATCCATTGTTTCCAAGTTAGTCAGGGTACGATCGCTTAATTTGTACCAAGGATTCGCCGCTAAATAGCGTCCTTCCACCAACTGCACTGGTACGAGTTCTAGTCGTTCTAACAATGCCCAAGCTTTGCTGTCTACCACACTCAGCAAATTTGCTTGAGTTACCCAAATTTCATGTCCTAAGATTTGTGCTGCTTCCATCAAAGCAACGCTGGTATCATGACACGGGTCAAGAGTAGAGATAGGATCTATTATAAAAGCCAGTTTCACGCTTAATGCCTCAATCGCCAGGAAATTCCGCTGTTATCAATTTAGATTATCCCCTGACGATTTGACCGATGTGCATAGTATCTTGTGAAAAGACATCGCACTCATCTGAGAAACTTAGACATTATTAGTCGCAGCTAGTAACTCATCTAGCTTGCCCTGAGCCTCTAAAGCGTGTATATCATCGCATCCACCTACGTGGCGATCGTTAATAAAAATTTGCGGCACAGAGCGTCGTCCATTTGCCCTTTCAGTCATTTTATCGCGTGCTGCCTCGTCTCCATCAACGCTGTATTCAAGAAATTCAACGCCTTTTCTCGTCAGTAAACTTTTGGCACGGATGCAAAACGGGCAAGTTCTCCAAGTGTAAATTTCTACTTTAGCAGCCATAACGCCCTCAACTTTATTTAATGCTTCTTAATTTTAGAACTTTGTTACTGGCTGTTGTAGCCGCTCTATGCCGTTTTGGGGCGATCCTCTTTTATCTGCTTCCTTAGTCGGTGATGATCTGTAGTTTCTCAATAACCCATGATAATTGCTTTTTCCTTTCTTCTGCTGTCTGACTTGAAAAAACCAGTGCGAGGAGCTTTGAGTCTAATAATAAAGGAGCGGAGCCTTTTCGTCAGACATTGCCTGAGGAAATCAGCTCCGCTATCAAGCTATTAAGTCAATTTTTCGCTTCTTCGGATACACATATGACACGTAAATTGAAAATCCCTTCGTAGTTGACTTTTTACGTATCTCCTTGTTTTTTACACTGAGCGATCGCTTAATGAAAAGCTTAGTTTTTCCTCAAATTAGGTTTATTGCTGTAGTTTTACACCTGATGATCGGTTATTTACTTCTGCACATTTTTAGACTCGCGACGTCGGGCAATGAGCATTCCACCCACAACTAGACCAAGACCTATGGAAGCACTCGGTTCTGGAACTCTAACTTTTGGGGGTTCGGGGGGCTTTACGTAAGAAGCTACAAATAATGAAGCATGAGACAGTTCCTTACCTTTACCTTCTTTACCATTTCCAGCTAGAGCAACGCCAATGGTATTGAAGACTCCTTCTAAACCTGTTTTCGTAAAATCAATGTCTTTGAAGAGATAGGCGCTGTATTCGGTACTGCTCTTGAGGCTAATCACGAATGTACTCGGACCACTGCCAAGTGCTTTACCTAGACCCCATGAGCCAGTATCAGAGCCGTTTTGTGCTTTAAATCCAAAGAGATTGTTTTCGTTCGAGTCCGATTTCCCAGCTAGCGACCAAGTGACGTTAGAACCAAGATCGAATAAATCGTCGTTCAACTCAGTAAGTAAGGGGGTTTCTGCCCCTGTGTCATTACCATTAAAGGGTCCTTTACAAGCAGTAGCATTAGTTTTTCCAATTAAGACATCGGTAACATTACAAGCCAAACTAGAACCAGTGTTTGTGCTGGAAGTAGTGTTGCTGGAAGTGTTAGTTGTGGTGGGAGTTTGATTTTTATTATTACCGCCATCCTTTGTTGCTAAAGCTGAGGGAGCTAATGCTAAACAATAGAGTCCAATTACAGATGTAATTGATAATCCAAAAACTGCTTGGGAAAATTTTCTGGGCATCTTGACTTGGAAATTATCTTTCTTGAAAAAGGAAATAAATCTCTTGTGTGAACTGTTGTAACTCACTTCACAATTATGTTCGGAAAAAAGAATTTTTGACTAGTCATATCGTGCGTTTTATTCATATCTTTATTTGTTTTTTCTAAATGTAAAAGCTTCATATAAATATGAATATAATTTTTTCTTAAAACAATTTATTTTATTTATTTTGTAAAAACACTGAAATTAGCATAGGATATTTATCTATAGATTTACGTATAAATAGCAATTTTATTTTTATATGAAAATCTGTAAATACAAACACTATAAGGTTTGGAAGAATATCTTTGGATATATTGACGAATTTTGAAAATAGATAAAATTAAATATATATGAGAAAAAATACTTAATTAATAATACTGAAAACTAAATAAATATTTGTGGAAGTTATTAGTTAAAGACCGTATTATCCCCAGATAAACATCAATGCGGGATGATTCTTGGAACTTAGTAAAATCAACTGTGTAGACCTATAAACGTGTCTTTAGCAATTGAATACCTATAAACAAATAAAGTCCGCTCAGGCGGACTTAAAAAAGTGTATTTAGGGCTTGCTGAATAAGTCTTTAAAGCGAATCTAGAAGCCACACAGGTTACAAAATGGTTGTTTCGTTGCTCAGTTTCCTTTCTTTACCTAGCGATCGCGCTTTGATTGTGCAAGGGTTTTGAGACTCTAGA
>NZ_KK073768.1:4944837-4949145 GCF_000582685.1 [Scytonema hofmanni] UTEX 2349 | reverse complement strand
GCTTGCTGAATAAGTCTTTAAAGCGAATCTAGAAGCCACACAGGTTACAAAATGGTTGTTTCGTTGCTCAGTTTCCTTTCTTTACCTAGCGATCGCGCTTTGATTGTGCAAGGGTTTTGAGACTCTAGATGTTAAACAAGTGCACTTGTTTGGTGAAAAAAGGCTTAAACCCCTTATCTGGACTAGATTACACATTCATTCAGCAAGCCCTATTTATACCTGATTGGGTATGAGTCAGATTCCTTATAGCGGTTCCCGACCTAGTGAGGTACATTTTTTAAGCTACTTACAAAAAACAGGGTGTGGGGTGTAGGTATTAAATAAAAAATGCGCGTTCTGAGTTTAAAGCTCAGTTTAAAAAAGATGTTTTTACTCATACGCAAAGCGCTCCTAAAAACAGTGTCCTTGTTACAATCCCATGTTTTAAAACGTGGGTTCCCCACTCAGCCACCCCCCACACCCTACCCCCTTTGAATTTTGTAGGAAAGATTGGAGTGTACCTCAGTTGCTTAGGAAACGCTATAACGTAAACGACATGTCTGTAAGACTTCTGACTATTGATTTTAGAGGACTTGTAGTTTGTTTAGTTTGCCAAACTTAAATGTCTAGTGACCAGAAGTGGCATATTCAATTAGTAGAGCAAGACGCTGGCGGAGAGTTTCTAATCCCAGGCGATCGCTTGCGGAAATAAACACCGCTAAGGGAAACTCTTCCTGAGCTAAAGCTAAAATTTCACTATCCACTTGATCTATCTTGTTAAAAGCAACGATCGCAGGTCCTGGAGTCACTGGCATTGCTGCTAAAATGTCTCTGACAGCGCGAATATGACTCAACCAAGCGGGATGTGACAAATCTACTAAATGCAGTAAAGCATCAGCTTCTGTAACTTCCTCTAAAGTGGCACGGAAGGCATCCATTAATGATGCAGGCAATTCGTGGATAAATCCGACTGTATCTGTCAGCAGAATTTCTTGAGTTTCACCTGTATCAGCATGGGGAATCACTAGCCGACGTGTAGTCGGGTCAAGTGTAGCAAATAGCTGGTCAGCCGTGTAAATTTCCGCGTTCGTTAGGGCATTGAGCAAGGTAGACTTGCCCGCGTTGGTATAACCAACCAAAGCCACTGAGGGAACTTCAAGATGTTGTCGCTTTTGCCGCAGACGGGAACGATGCGCTTGCAACTGGTTGACTTCTTGTTGTAATCGGGAAATGCGCCTTCCAATACCACGGCGTTCGGTTTCTAGTTTCGTTTCACCAGGACCGCGAGTACCAATACCACCACCCAACCGAGACATTGCCCGACCTCTACCTGTAAGTCGCGGCAGCATATATTCTAACTGTGCCAGTTCTACTTGCAATTTACCTGCACGAGACTGAGCGCGTTGGGCAAAGATATCTAAAATAACTTCGGTGCGGTCAACTACCCGGACACCAATTTGTAATTCTAAGTTACGGACTTGTGCGGGTGAGAGATCGCGGTCAAAAACGACGAGATTTGCGCCGATGGTTTGAGCGGTGAGGGCTATTTCTTGGACTTTACCTTCGCCGACTACTGTTTGCGGATGAATGCGTGATCGCTTTTGTTGCATTGTCTGCAATACGTCTCCCCCGGCGGTATCGACCAACCGTGCCAATTCCGCTAATGTATCTTGGAATTGTTGGGGTGTCGTATTATCAGTAAATACACCGACAATCAAAACGCTATCGCGATCGCCATCTACTTCTTTAGCAACAAATTCCCGCCCAAAGTCTGCTTCTAGTGCTTCCACCAAGTCAAGAAAATCTTGGTCTGTCAGCACGTCTAAGCTCAGAGGCGGTGATATATTCCAACTTGGAGATGGGATATTGTTAGATGGTGTGAGTGAAGCTGGACTTGCGATCGCTAGGCGGGATTCTTGAGCCGTCAGGTGCGCTAAATAAGCTTCTTTGACGTACCCAGTAGCGCCACCACCACGCTTTGTAAATCCCGTTCCGGTTATATTTAGCACAACTAGGGCATCTAGGCGTTGTAGTGCCATCGATGTCAGCGCCGCTTCATTTGGCGGTTCTGACTTTAGATGAGTGGAGATACAACGAATACCGCTGAGTCGTTCTGCACCGTAGCGGGGCAATTCCAGCAGTGGGATTTGCGTTTGACGCGGTGAACCTACCCCGACGCGGATGACTTGTCCGCGACGATTGAGGTAGGCACACACGGGTTGATTGATTTCTGTACTAATTGCAGCCAGTCGCTGGGAAAATTCAGGCGTGGTTAGGCGATCGCCTGGTATGCGCTGGTGATACAGCCTAGCTAGTTGTTTGAGCTGGCTGGATTTTAGTCCTTGGAGATTACCAAAGATAGTCTCTATAGGCGTTTATGACCAGTAATATGGTCCCCCGAATCCTTCTATGTCTATTTTACAACAGGGTTAAGGCTCCTATCTCTCTCCTTTGAGGGATGCGTTGTGAATTAGTTCACGGGGGGCATTTATTTGAGGCTATTTTGCTGGTAGTAACCCACAAATCGAGCAATAGTAACAACACGCGCCGCCTCAAGACAAAACTTAAGGATCTATTTCACCAGTTTGTTGAAGTGCAAAATTGATAATAGTTTCACTTAGCCTAATTCCACGAACAATCATTCTGTCAATTGCTTGTTTAATATCAATAGGGTAGCCTTCTCGGTGTCCACGCAACAAAATACCGATAGTACCTGTAACAGAAAGACCGCTTAACCTGGCAACTCGTCTACCAGCTGCTTCATCAATGCAAACAGTCTGTATATTTTCGTTGAGCGCAAGTTGGATAACAGAAGCTTCTCCTAAATCTAAAGAATTAAGTAAGAATGGATAAATATGAGTTAAGGGTATTTGCGATTTTTGTAGCCAATCTGCATCCTCAAATTCACTTACCGCAAATCCGCTTGCACCTCCAGCAAGTATTTCTTGACAAACTTCAAAGGGAACCAAAACCTGAGTATACAAAGATTGAAGAATTCTTAAATCTCCTATTGCCGCTATTATAGAAATAAGTGGTGCTGTGTTGATAACAATTATATTAGTTTCAAGCATTCTCTAAATCAGATATAAGTTCTTCTTCTGTTAAATCAATCATTGCTACAGCATAATGGTGTAAATTAAGTAAAAAAGTTACCCTATCTATACCTGCTAATTGTGCAGCTAAACCAGAAGAAATGCGTTTCATTTCAAATAGTTTAACTGCCATTGCCATTTTTGCTTCTTGTTCAAACTGTTCTCGCGTTTGCTGTAAGGCATCTGGTAAAGTTTCTGGATAGTCAATTTTAAGTTGTGACATGATTTTTATCAGGGCGATCGGTTGCAATTTCAACAGTAGGACGCACCTTGGAAGAGGATAAATCATCAAATGGAAACTTGACTAAAACAACTTTACCTTTCATTGTTCAGTGGTTTTCCATCTTCTAAAGTATAGATGTCTTCCTCTGGATCGTGAAGGAAGGCAAAAACTGGATTAGTAGCTGCGGCTTTTAGCCATTCATTTTCATCTATATCTTCTGCTTCGGGAAATAGAAGAATTACGCGAACGCGACCAGTTTGTTCTAGAGGTAATAGTTGATCTAAATGCAATTCACCTTTTGCATTAACCGTTCCAGTAATTTCTAACGCTTTCATAATTTTTAGTTGGTTTTATCTAAAGTTTATCGGTGCTAGCTTATGAGCGATCGCTTTTAATTTACTTAGTCATTTTCAGTTTCCCAGTCTTCCCCATCCAAAATAGAAAACTCTGTTAATTCTGGGTCGTTTAAAAAATCTTCAGCTGTTGAAGGTATATGAGGTGCTAGTAGTTTGTGGCGTTCTTCTACAGTAAGTCTAGCAATTTCTTGCAAAGATAACTGTTTTTCGTCTTGGGTTGTTGATGAAATACTAGAATTTGATGCTTCGCTATTTACCTGCTTTAGCTGTCCTGTTTTTTGCACTAGAAATTCAACAAAATCAATGACTTCCTGTTGTTTTTCATTTGGGAGGATTCGCAAATTATCTAATACCGCTTTTTCAATATTGATTGTTTCTGACATCTGTTTTAATCTCTTTCAGATGGTTTGCTTGTGTATTGCTCTTTATTCTGGTGAGTAGCATTGCTTCTATAGGAATCATATTTGATTTTTGAAAAAAACTAAGAGATAATACGGAGATGAGTGATAAGTATAATGAGGAACGATGATGAATCAGCACTTACAGCAGGCGATCGCAGAACTAGAGGAATTTATAGTTCAAAATATAAATGCCCGTGAAGTGAGAAAAGGGTTAGCAGTAAAGCTGGTTTATCAAGGTTACTTATATGAGGAAATCC
>NZ_KK073768.1:4862800-4944737 GCF_000582685.1 [Scytonema hofmanni] UTEX 2349 | reverse complement strand
CCGGTACAAAACCCCATTGAGGATGTTTGGTTGCAAGCCAAAACCTGGGTTCGACGTTTTCGTGCTTTGCTCCCTTCATTCTCTCATTTAAAATGGATGTTTGAATGGTTTATCCGTCACACTACCTTTGATTTTCCCACTCTTCAGATGTACGGAGCTTTTTCAAAAATCAAATATTAGTCCTATATAAGACAAGTCAAACTAATTAATTGGTAGCTATCCTTAAATCACCGCCCGAAACTGCTCATATTTCCGAATATTATCAAAATCTGAGTCAGTCTTTGCTATTTCTCGATATTTGGGATAAAGGTCAATTGCTTTTTCCAGGTTTTCAATTGCCTGTTCAATATTATCCTCAAGAGTATAACAGCGAGCTATATTGTACCAACCAAAGTGTAAGTCTGGTTTAATTTTCACCGCCTCGTCTAAGGAGGCAATTGCCTCTTCCAAGCGTCCTAAATCGCACAGTGCAATGCCTTTATTGTACCAAGCTGAGTAGTCGTCTGGTTTAATTTTTACCGCATTATCGTAAGATGCAATTGCTGCTTCCAACTGTCCTAAATCATCTAGCGCAATACCTTTATTGTACCAAGCTGAGTGGTCGTCTGGTTGAATTTTCACCACCTCGTCGAACGAGGCAATTGCTTGTTCGTAGCGTTCTAAATTCCCCAGCGCAATACCTTTATTGTACCAAGCTGAGTGGTCGTCTGGTTTAATTTTTACCGCCTCGTCGAAAGAGGCAATTGCTTGTTCATAGCGTCCTAATTTCCCTAGCGCAATACCTTTGTTGTACCAAGCTGAGTGGTCGTCTGGTTTAATTTTCATCGCCTTGTCGTAGGAGGCAATTTCTTGTTCGTAGCGTCCTAAATCCCCCAACAGAATGCCCCAGATGTTTGAAGCCGAATGTAAGTCTGGTTGAATTTTTAGAGCTTGGTCGAAGGATGCAATTGCCTGTTCGTAGCGTCCTAATTCCCCCAGCGCAACGCCTCGGTTGTACCAAGCCTCATATAAGTCTGGTTTAATCTTTACCGCCTCGTCGTAGGAGGCGATTGCCGCTTCGTAGCGTCCTAAATCAGACAGCGCCAGACCCCGGTTGTTCCAAGCCTCATGTAAGTTTGGTTTGATTTTCACCGCCTCATCGTAGGAGGCAATTGCTGTTTCATATCGTACTAAATAAGACAGTGCCAAACCTCGGTTATTCCAAGCCTCATGTAAGTCTGGTTTAATTTTTACCGCCTCGTCGTAGGAGATAATTGCTGCTTCGTAGCGTCCTAAATAAGACAGCGCCAAACCTCGGTTGTCCCAAGCCTCATATAAGTCTGGTTTAATTTTTACCGCCTCGTCGAAAGAGGCAATCGCTGCTTCATAGTCCTTAGAAGCAACTAACAATTTTCCTCGCTGAAATAGTAAAATTGCCCTACGATTCTTTGTCTGATGTTTTTCTGTTATAAGTTCTTCAATCTCCAATACTTTCTCTATCTTTTTTTCTAGGCTGAGTTGTAAATATTCCTCATAGTCTGTTTCATCTAGTAAACGAGATGATTCTTTTTCTACCACTTCTGGCGTTGTCGGCAATTCAAATACACCAGAACGCCAATCAAAAAAATCGGGAGCACGGTGAACTAAGTAGTTTATTGAAAATGAGCGTAAGAGAAAAACGAAGCAAAACGGGAAATCATCTCTAAACCGTTCCCGCTGTTGGTTTAAATGATTTAAAATTGGCGGAACACTGCTTAAATTGCTAAATTGTCCTCCTGTAATTTCGTCAAAAGTTCTTTGCTCATACTTATATAAAGAATATTCCAGTCCTTTAATCAATAAAATATCAACTTGCTTATCTTTAACAAACTCAGCTACTCGCTGATATAAATTATCAATCGGCTCGACCAAGCGCAAAACTTCAATTTTCTTCTGCGGAATATCCTGCGGAAGTTTGGCAAGAAAGCGGTCTGATTCCGCAGGTGTACATTGCACAAAAAACAAGCCAAATCCTGCTTTCCGCTTCAGTGCGCGAACTAAGTCTTGATAAACTTCTTTTGGCTCAGGGGCTAAATCTTCATCCCAATCACTTAAATTTTGGTTCATGGAAGTTTCGCTATTTTCAATTTGCAGCATATCTAGCCAGGAAATTAAAATCCTTGGCGGTTGTTGATATTATTCGGATATATACATTTCATAAAAGTTTCGCCACAGCTTCTTTAAATTCGGGAATTCCTTGAATCAAGGGATGAATATCATACCAGCGCTGCATCTCCCCCTCATCATCCAAATAGCGGTATTCTAAAAGACAGCGGTTATACATCAAACTGCGATACTTGTCATCATTAATAATGCGCTTAGAAACAGAGACTTCTGCTAACAAACACCATTGATGATTTTCCACTGCGCGGCGATAAGTATCTCTCGCTTGAGTAACTGCTCGTCGCACCACTTTTTCAGAAATCGGTAACTCTTCAGTGCTTCCAATGGCAACTTGAGTTAACAATAGCAAATTTCTGACATGACCTCCACTCATCAAACAGAGTCTTTCCAATGTTTGAAGACTGTCAAAAATGTCGTTTTCTAATGTTAGCTCCGGTGCAATTTGCCGGACTCGCTTGCTAATTACTTCTTTAACTTTCTTGAGTCCTAGATCGTAAATTTCCCCTTTGTGAGTCTTGACCATAATCATCGGCAAAATCAGGCATTCACCGTAAATATCCCAGAGGTCTGTCGCTCGTTTAGAATAGAGCATAGAAATGGGGGCAGTGTAAATTAAATGGCAATCCAAAGCTTTTAGTTGTTCGCTGCGGTCTAAAAAAACTTCCTCATGGTTGGTGTTATCCCCATCTTTAACTAAGACCATCCGGTCTAAGTTATCTACAATTATCGCTAATTGAGTGCAGCCGTTGGGTAGATGCTTTTTTGCATCCGCTAAAAACTCATTCAACACCTTAATTAAAGTGACAGTGCGGGGATTAATTTTTTTGCGAATTTGTTGACGTAATTCGGGAACTGCTCTTAAATTTGCTGTCAGCTTGGCAAACTGCGAAAGTTGCGCTTCTAGTTCCATACTCTCAAACTCTATCGGAGTCTGCGCCAAATCTTTCAACTCTACCCAGCAGTCTTTTAGCCAATCCAGCACTGGACGAGGATTGGCGATTTTCTGTAAATCTTTGAGCAAATGGCGGGTACAGGCGAGGAGAATATCTGTATACTGGGCATCTTCTGAGTCTATATCCTCTTCATCAGCGGCAAAATAGACTACATAAAATTCCCGATTCTCTAAATATTGCTTTAACCTCAGCAATTCTGTAGATTTCCCCCCACCCCGATGACCAGAATACAATTGGCAAGTGTTATTATTTGCCAGTCGCATCCGATTTCCCAACTCATTTAAAATATCCGCATCTCCCCGCACTTGCTGACAATCTACATACTTTGGATCACCTGCGGGTAAGGGTTCAAAAGGGTTAAAGGCGTTGTAAAGGTTTGTGAGTAAATCTGTATGATTAACCATAGGTAACAAATACTGCACTGTTACTCATGCTAGCGAAGATTGTAAAGAATTAAGGATAGACAGAGGCAAATGGGATTGGAAGCGATCGCCTCTACCATCCATGATTTGAAGCTGGCTAGAATGATGAAAAGAAAACTCACTTATTAGGTGATATTGTGGCAAAAATCACTCTCGAAGTACCAGAAGAACTTTTGCAACAACTGGCTAGTTTAGGCGATCGCCTCCCCGAATTACTTGCCCTCAGTCTCCAACAACCACCATTACCAGCCCACATTTATCGCTACATTCTCAATTTTATTGCTAGTAACCCCACACCTGAAGAAATTGCCGCTTTCAGCCCTACACCTGAAATGCAACAACGCTTGCGTACTCTTGTAGAACGTAGTTTATTAAATAAAATTACTGAATTAGAGCGTATAGAACTTGATGATCTCAATAAAATTGAGCATTTAATTATTATGCTCAAAGCAGGAAATATTAAATTAAATAAGGATATGCATAACCGCTACCTGTAAGGCGATCGCTCACACCATCCGCTAAAGTAAACTTATCACTATATTGTCTAATTACCCATGCTAGAAAAAACATCGATATTTCAAAAAGCAATTGAGGCAGTAGAAGCACTCGATCCACAAGCTCAAGTTATTCTTGTAGATATTATTAGCAAACGCCTGAAACAACAGCGACGAGATGAATTATTAAAAGAAATTGCACAAGCAGAGAATGAATATGCTCAGGGTAATGTCCGACGTGGTTCAGTGGCGGATTTAATGGCGGAGTTGGACGAGTGATAAATTTAATTTGGAGTTCGACATTTGTTCGTGCTTTTAAGCGTCTAGTCAAGAAAAATCCGGAATTACGCCCTCAAATTGAGCAAGTATTACAACAAATAGCCGAAGACCCATTTCTACCTAGTTTACGCACTCACAAGCTAAAAGGTGATTTATCGGGCAGATGGTCATGTTCGATTGATTATAGTAATCGTCTTTTATTTAATTTTGTTACTAATTCTGACTCAGGAGAAGAAGAAATATTTTTGTTGACTTTGGGTTCACATGATGATGTTTACTAAATCAAGCATTAGTTTTAATTTCAGCAATTATAATACTTAAATAATAAGTGGCAGATTTAATTATGAACACCAAAATAACAAAACTCCCTATTCCCCCACACTTTCACCCCGAAAAAGTGAGCGAAGTTTGGCGCGTACCTTATCAACAAAGCGCAGCAGAAGCAAAAGTATGGGCTAAAGAACACAATATTAAACCAGCATCAACAGACAAAATCCGCATTTGTCTACTTTTAATTGATGTGCAAAATACCTTTTGCATTCCCGAATTTGAATTATTTGTAGGTGGAAAATCTGGTATTGGTGCGGTTGAAGATAATCGGCGATTGTGTGAATTTATCTATCGAAACTTGGGCGTAATTACGACAATTATACCGACGATGGACACTCACACAGCAATGCAAATTTTCCATCCTATTTTCTGGGTGAATGCCGCAGGTGAACATCCTACACCCGCTGCTTCTAGCATCACTCCAGCAGATATTGAAAAAGGAAATTGGAAAGTTAACCCCGCACTTGCTTTCAGTTTAGGATACGATTATGATTTTTTAGAAAAACATGCCTATCATTACGTTAAACAATTAACTGAAAATGGCAAATATCCGCTCACAGTTTGGTTTTATCATTCTATGTTAGGTGGTATTGGTCATGCTTTGGTTTCATCTGTCGAGGAAGCGATATTTTTTCACTGTATAGCTCGTAATAGTCAAACGCAATTTGAAATTAAAGGCGATAATCCTTTAACAGAAAACTATTCTGTGCTGCGTCCAGAGGTTTTAGAAGGTGTTGATAAAAATCCAATTGCTCAAAAGAATACACGTTTAATTCAACAACTTTTAGAGTTTGATGCTGTCATCATTGCCGGACAAGCTAAGAGTCACTGCGTTGCTTGGACTATTGACGATTTGTTAACAGAAATTCAGCAGATAGATGCTACGCTTGCGAAAAAAATCTATCTGCTGGAAGATTGTACTTCGCCGGTTGTTGTTTCAGGTGTGGTGGATTATACAGTGCAGGCTGATGCGGCGTTTGAAAGGTTTGCTGAGGCGGGGATGCATGTAGTTAAATCTACGGAAGAGATTAACTTTTTTTAACGCAAAGGAACGCGGAGGAAATTTTTGCGTATTAACGCTGCATGTACTGATTTGGATCTTTGGCTACCCAACCTAAATCTGAACTGGAACGTATTTCAAAATGAAGGTGGGGTTGGGTGGAGGTAGGTTTTCCAGTTGTCCCTACGGTTCCTATTTGGTCTTGCTGTTTTACTTGCTGACCGACGGAAACTTTGATATCTTTCAGATGGGCGTAGCGACTTTGGATTTTGCCGGGGTGATTAATTATTACTAAGTTGCCGTAAGTGCCTTGATTGCCAGCAAATACTACGGTTCCGGGTGCGATCGCTTGCACAGAAGTTTCCACGGCTGCTAACAAATCTACACCACTGTGAAAGAAAACTTCATTTGTCGAAGGATTAATCTGCCAACCATAAGGTAATGCCACTGTCGTAATTTGTGGCAAAGGGTATCCAGTGAACTTCACCGGAGTTTTAGGTGTGGTGGAATCACTTACAGGACGACTCCGCGATGAATTCCCCTGAGGTACAAACACTACTCTCGGATCTTTTTCACAACCATTAACCTCAAACAGCGCGTCAGCACGGATTTTATACTTTGCTGCGACTTCTCGCCAAGTTTGTCCGCGAGGCACTTCCACGACAATTCCATCGTAGGGAGGAATTAAAATTTCACTACCTACGGCTACGGTGCGGTTTCGCAAATCTGGATTCATGCGGATAATGGTTGTTGGCGTGAGATTGTAGCGCTGGGCTATGCTTTCTAAAGTTTCGCTAGAAGCAACTTTATGGCGTTGAAAACGTTCAAGGGCTGGAGTGGGACAACCTGGAACTGAAGCGATCGCGCTTTTTGATGGGATTATGGACACTACCCCAAGGACGCTGAGTAGGAAACACAGAAACTGTTGACGAAAGGGAAAAGTCATGTACAGACTGGGGACTGGGGACTGGGGACTGGGAAAATATCACTAACCCAACCACTCACAACTAACATTGTACAGACGCGATTAATCGCGTCTCTCTAGTACAGACGCGATTAATCGCGTCTCTACTTCGCATAAAATCCGAAACTTTATGGGGAATAGTGCCAAATTAGGCTGTCGAGCATCTGTTAACTAGCCTCTAGCTTGACTAAACTTAAAAGTTAGCATCTGCATTGCTGTCTATGAAAGTAAAAATTATGAAGTTTTCCGTAAAAAAACTAGCCCTTTATCTGTCCTTATTGGCGATCGGCGGCGGTGTAGGATTGTTAGGCGGTCGTTTTATTCTGCCACAAAGTCGCCCGTTTCAAGATTTAAAAGCTGTGACAGTGGCTTTGCCTCCACAAACTGTAGCACCTAATCCCGTTGGAGGAATGATTGGTGCTACTGGCGGGGATAATGTAAATTTTATTGCCACTGCTGTACAAAAAACTGGACCTGCGGTAGTGCGAATTAATGCAACTCGCAAAGTTGCCAATCCGATTTCTGACGCTTTAAAAAATCCCCTTTTGCGGCGATTTTTTGGGGAGGATGAACAACCAGTTCCCCAAGAAAGGATTGAACGCGGTACGGGGTCGGGATTTATTTTGAGTCAAGATGGTGAATTGTTAACTAATGCTCATGTTGTCGCAGACACAGACACAGTATTAGTAACTCTCAAAGATGGTCGGACTTTTGAGGGTAAGGTGGCGGGAGTCGATCCGGTTACAGATGTGGCAGTAGTCAAAATTAATGCTGATAAGTTGCCAACTGTCAAGCTGGGTAATTCGCAAAACTTAATACCGGGACAATGGGCGATCGCCATCGGCAATCCTCTCGGTTTAGATAATACTGTCACTATTGGCATCATCAGCGCAACCGATCGCACTAGTGTTCAAGTCGGTATCCCCGATAAGCGAGTCAGTTTTATCCAAACTGATGCCGCAATTAATCCAGGTAACTCCGGCGGACCTTTGTTAAACGCTCAGGGCGAGGTGATTGGCGTTAACACTGCCATCCGCGCCGATGCTCAAGGACTCGGTTTCGCGATTCCCATCGAAACTGCCGCCCGCATCGCGTCGGAACTGTTTACCAAAGGGCGTGCTGAACATCCTTTTTTGGGGATTGAAATGGTAGACCTTTCTCCTACCAAAAAACAGCAGATTAATCAAGAAAGTAATCTGAAAATTAAGCAGGACAGCGGTGTTGTGGTTAAAGGGGTTCTGGAAAAATCACCGGCACAAAAGGGAGGACTGCTTCCTGGAGACTTGATTCAAAAACTTAACCGGAAACCAGTCAAAACAGCGGCTCAGGTACAGAAGGTGGTAGAGTCCAGTTCGGTTGGAGACATCTTAGAGATGGAAGTCAATCGCAACGGGAAAATTCAAACCTTCAAACTAGTGTGTGGGGCTTATCCTGAGAAATAGTCTGTTGGGTGGTGGTTGTTAGTTGTTAGTTGGTGGTTGTTAGTTGTTCTACTATCCACTAACCACTATCCACTATCCACCATCCACTATCCACTCACTATTGATTGTTACTCAAATTTTCTAACTGCATCCGCTGTTCCATCTGGCGCAAGAAATACCCCGTCATCATTGCCGATCCTAAAAGACCAGCTAAATTTTCGCGGTCTGTTGTAATTTGCACATGGAAATTTTCCGCTGGAAGCATTCCCACAAGCCCTTGAACGTTTTGGGAAATTATTTGTTTAATTTCCGGGCTGACGGACTGGGCGACACGGGCTAAAACTTCTGGAGACTGGTGCTGTAGATATTTGAGTAACTGATTGGGGTATTCGTCAGAATTGTCGGAAACAAGCTGATTAGGGTGTTCCTCAGAGTTGTCATTCAAAAAGTTAGGATTAAACACCATTGGCAGTTATGCTAGCTGAGTTGCTATTTCTACTTTAAACCATTCAACCAGGGTAATGCATTCCCCACAAGTATTAGGCGGTAACTTATGCCTAGTACAACCTTTGACACTTTAACATCAGCCCTGAGACTGATGTTATTGGCTTTTTTGGAATTTATTTATAGTGGTTCTGGTTCTGGTTCAGTTTTCAAGTCTAGTTCTAGTTGTCGTTCTTCTTGGCTGCGGTCGAATGGTTCGGGAAGTTGCTCAATTTGGAAATATTGATGAAATTTAGGAGTTATTTGTAGCGAATATGACCGAGATTCATTATCTCGGCGTTTTCGGACAAAACCGAGTTCGACTAGTTCGGGAACGTGTTGATATACTCCCGATCCGCGCAGGTTAATCAAATCGCTTTGAAGAATCGGGCTATTAAGAGCGATCGCTGCTAAAGTTCGCAATGCCCCCAAGCCCAATTCCACTGGTATCATGGTTTGCACTAATTCATGATAATCTGACCGCAGTTGCAGGCAGTAACCTGCTGGAGTTTCTACAACTTCTAAAGCGCCATCTCTGTGGGCATAGTTATCGATTAATTCAATTATGCCTTCCTCAACAGTAGCGCGATCGCAGGCGGCATATTCGGCGATTTCACCGAGGGATAAGGGTTTACCTTTTAAATAGAGAATCGCTTCTATCTTGTTCGCTGTGGCTGTAATCATTAATCACTAGTCATTGTTCAAGAGTCATTAGTCACCAGAGCAAATGACAACTGACTGACTCACACTTACAGAATAATAAGTGTGTGGGATTATATCATTATTTGACACAAACGTCAAACTGAAAAATTTTCCTTTTCCCTCTGCTCTCTGGCAGTGAGGATGAATTCGGCGATCGCTAAATCTTGTGGGGTAGTAACTTTCAAATTGGTTTCTTCCCCTTGGACAATTGCGACGTTGTAGCCGCACTTTTCAAACAAAGCCGCATCGTCAGTGACTTCCCAACCCTCACGGATACCCATTTCGTGGCATTGTTTCAACAACTTAACATCAAAAGCTTGGGGAGTTTGTGCGGCATAAAGTCGCCGTCGGTCAGGAGTACTTTGAATTATGCCATCTTCATCGACAACTTTGATAGTATCCTTGACAGGGATGGCGGCAATCAAACCAGAATAATGGTGAATCGATAAAGCACAAGCATCAAATAAATCCGGTGTCGCAAGACATCTGGCACCATCGTGAATCAACACTTGCTCTGCGGTAGATGGTAATGCAAGTAAACCATTGTAAACTGATTCTTGGCGTGTAGATCCGCCTTCGATCAATTCCACAGGTTTAGTTAATTTTTCTTGCTGGATAATTGTCTGGAGGTCTTGCCAGTCGGTAGGATTCGCAATAATCCCAATCCAACTGATTAAAGATGCTGCTTCAGCGGCTTGGAGAGTCCAACTAATTATCGGTTGCGATCGCACGAGTAACAAAAGTTTATTGCGATCGCTTCCCATTCTTCGTCCCATCCCCGCAGCTGGAATTAGTAAATGCACAGTTTTCCTCAATCTAGGTACTGGATAGTGGTTAGTGGATGGTTGTTAGTAGGAGCGTGGGTAGTGGATAGTCGATGGTGGATAGTTGATAACCGTTGACTATTAACCGTCAACTAACAACCAACAACTATTAACCAACAATTTCAAATAAGTAGCGAGTAAGTGTAAATAAATCTTATGCGAATAGTAGCCCTTGTTCCCGGCGGAATTAGCGAGCAAATTCTCTTCTTTCCGACTCTAGATGACCTGAAGCGCTCATTACCTTCAGCTCACATAGACGTTGTTACCGAACCCCGCTCAAAAGCTGCCTACCGGGTAAGCAAGTCAGTTGACCAGGTACTGACATTTGATTTCCAAGACCGCAACAGTTTAGCAGATTGGGGTAACTTGGTGGGTATGATTCGCGATCGCGAGTACGATGTTGCCATTTTTTTAGGACAAAGCTGGTTGGTTCGTTTTTTACTTTGGTTGACGGGAATCCCCACACGGATAGGCTACCAAGGCAAAGGCTCTGTTTTTTTAACCAACCCAGTGCCTCTAAAACAATCGCAGTACACTGCACAAATGTATCATGACCTCCTCACAGGTTTGGGCATTCAATCTACTTGCCCAGATTTAACGGTCAATATACCTTTAACCGATATTGATTGGGCAGAAAAAGAACAAAAACGTTTAGGTGTGCATGAAACAGGTTACATTTTGATTGACGCTGGTTCTAGTCAGTTAGCCCAAACCAAAGCTACAGGTGAAGTTTATCCTGTGCAAAGTTGGCTGCAAATTATTCAAAATTTCCGCAGCAAGCAACCAGAGATGCCTGTAGTAGTAGTCAAAGAACCAGAAGATGAATTGGTACAATCCCTTGAGTTGTCTTTGAAAGATGTTCAAATGACTTACCCAGATGATATCGGCAAGTTAGCTGCCATGATTGGCGGGGCAAATTTGATGTTGTGTACCGACAGTGCGGCGATGCACTTGAGTGTGGCAGTACAAACTTATACTATTGCTTTATTTGGTGGCACAGAACCAGCCAAGTTGTTACCTAAGAGTGATAAATTCTTAGCGATCAAATCTCCTAACGGTAGAATTGCTGAGATTTCACCCAATACAGTTTTGCAGAAAGTTTGGGGTTAGCTGCTGCTCTAGAAATTTTCTGCATATCTGGGCAAATATAGGCAATAATTCCGAGATTTTCGGAAAATTGTGCATAGGTACCTGTATAATGTAATTACGCTTGATTAGTGCGGGATGCATTCATCTTACTGGGCGTGAAAACCACAGAAACACTTGGCACGAACTAATCACACAAAAATTGAATATTTTAAGTCTCGTACTGAAATTCGTTTTAGTATCTCTAACTGGGGATTAGTGGTCAAGGAACCTGAGTCACAGGATAAGGGAACCAAGCTGAAAAGCGCTTCTGATTGAGCGAACTTATACCGTGGAGTTGAGCTTGCCCATATTTACGGATTTATACCTAGATATGCGTAGGTTTTTAGAAGCGGTGGCTAGTACTGCAATAATTGTGTATTTGTGCTTTGCACGTCTTGGCTGATGATTAAATAGGCTGTTTTTTATTGAGTGCGATGGCGCAAAGCGCCCACTCTAGGCGATCGCACGCTTCTATATCAAGGTGAGCCACATTTGCCACGGTGAATATTTCAACATCCTATGAGAGTGTTATTTAAGCCGTGTGCAGCGTTAAGCGATCGCCAAATATTCTTTTTTTTTGAGTTTCCATTTTACTAAATCATATAAGAGTTATTACTTAGCGTAAATTTTTAAACAGTGAACTTTTTCTTCAGGACTTACGCACGGACTACGAATTTCTGTCATTGCGACGTAAGGAAGCAATCTCAAAGTCTTGTTTTTTCGTAACAAGTGCGTAAGTCCTATTCTTGTTTCTTGCACAGACTGAGACAAAGTTAGATGCGCTATAATATTTTTCCTATCTTAATTTTTCACTTCCGTTGTATTGAGTCAGAACATACCCCCTAATCAACCTACTGTAAGCTGAAAATTCTGAACTAACATCACACAAAATCTGATTACATTGCCAAAAATTTAGCTGTAATAGTTGAGTTTATTTTGCAGCAAATTTTAGTTTAAAACAAAAAAATAACTATTCTAAGGCACTTACAACTAATAAAATATCATCCCGGCATAACAAGCGATCCGCGATACCCAACCAATTATTTCAATACACGGCTGGATATTTTATTTTTTGGATCTCCCTAAGCAGATGTGGTCAAATCTTTTGATTAACACTTTGTCTAGATTTTTGCTGAGGTATTTACAAAAATTTACAAAAATATCATTGGCAAAGATAAGTTAAAAAAATTAGATTTTTGCCAAATTGTTAGTTTATATATATTTGTGGGAACAATATCTTTGGCATTATAAATAGTATGCATTTAACCCAGTTGTCAAAATTGGAAAATGGCTAATTGGTAATGTTCAATGTGTCATAGTTGACAGCCAACTCTTAACCATCAATTAAATTTTCAATAAAAAAAATGAACAGCAAGATACACTTTTTAATTCAGTAGTAAATATGAGGCTTTTTGACAAGACTAATCGATTACAACTAGAAATTTCAGTTCAAACAAAAATTAGCAACCTTAATACACAAAATTAAGGATTCTCGGCTATTGGGCAAACACTGGTTGCCCATACTACTTGGTTTGATTAGCTTATGGGTGGATCTAACACGCCATATTTTGTGTTCCTTAACTTGACTTTCGTTATAAATCCTAGCGTTCAACCAAAAATGTGATGAACTATACACAAGGAAAAATAAATGGCGATTTGGTTACATGGCTTTATTAGCAGTGGAAAACGGTATATCCAAGTAGATACTCAGACTCATCATATCATTGGGGTTTTCCTTCGTATTATATGTTCCTCACCAAAAATGCATTTTTCGACATTAGAAAATACTAAAAGTGCATATTTCAAGTGCAAAGAAGACGCAACAATAACTTTTTATCAAGCGGGAACGAAGAATGAAGCTAATCCAGGAATTTGGACTTATGTTGTGTATGAATGTTCGCTTATGGAAGAAAAAGTATTCCATGACTTGTCCATCAACACAAGCACAAATCTTCTCCAAGAATTATTAGCTGGTAAAAAACTGATTCGATTAGCCGAAAATATTCATGATTATCTCAACTATCAATATAATCAATGTGAATATTTGGATGTAGAACTTCCTTTAAATTGGAATACTTCCAGAGGAAGAGAAATCGCTGATTTGCTTTTAGCAGAATTTAACGCTTTAAAAGCATCAAAACTGTTTGCAGAAAATGCCGGTAAAAAATACATGCAAACAGTTTTGGATAACTTTATCAAAGCTGCACAAGAAGTTGTAGAAATCGGTGGTACAGCAAAAGATTTTGAAGCTAAACAATACAAAATACTGAATCAAATCAGGATTGATGAAATAGTAAATAGAATTATTGACTATAACGACTATCGAATCTGGCAGGAAGCTTTACCAAGTAAATCAAAAGCAGTTGAATACGCTTTCAATACCGCATTAAGTTACATATATCGTATAAACTGAGTTTTTGGTTGTTGGTTGGAGCGTTGTTGGTTCTTCGTTGTCAAAAAGTACTCGTTACAACCATCAACTATCAACCAACAACTATCAACTATCCATTATCAACCATCAACTTCAAAACATCCCAAACAAAGTATCATCTAAGTCATAACCCAGCAATTGAGCCATTGATTTGAGACGGAATTGATTGGGTATACCCTGCTGTTTGAGCCAATCGCTTAAAATAAAGATTCTTTGCATCAAAAAGATTTCTAAAGCTTCAGGATTATACTGAATACCTTCTTTTTGACTGAATTGGTGGGGTACGAGCATAGCGACATAACGAACAAGTTCCCCAGCTTTCCAATCTAGTAAGAATGGCAACCAAGGATAGCGAGCATCCAGACGGAGAAACCACAACCGTACCTCTGGAATTTCGGAAAGTTCCCGTGGATCGCTTTTTTCTTGAGAATAGTTGATCTCAAAGTGCAGCTGCTGTTCGTGGGATGCGATCGCCCCATCTTCCAGCAGTTGTGAAATCACTGTTGATGCGGGTGATAGATCCAGATTGTTAATGCAGTCGGTATTAAGTGCGATCGCGATCGTCATTGGGATTTTTACACTATTGATGCAACAATAAGATCGAGAATATACAGTAGCAGCTTTTAGGTACTAACGCCACACCCCATTGATTAAAAATAAAGACGCGATGAACCTCGCGTCTCTATTCGTAGTCAGCGTGAAGAGCGCTTATTTACAGCACTCTTCGTACAACAAACACACCCTTAGATGATCTGGATTAACTGAAAGATTTATGGTGCAGGGCATTATCGTCACTCACAACAAACGTGTGAATACGGTTGATTCCCGTAGAAACAGCAGTAGGAGCAACAAATGCACGAGCTTCCTAAATTCTCCCAAGCACTCCAGGTAAAATTATCCCAGATTTTGGCATACAAAGCATTATTAGTCACAACCTCAAACACATCCAGTCGGTTCGCTCCCCAAGAAGCGATCCTCCGGGGAATAAACCATATGGGAATTTCTCCGAACGAATATTAATCCGTGCATCTACTGGAATTTATGGTTGTTTTAAATTGAATTTAAGTGTAAACAACAGGATTTTTTTGAGTTTTATTGCTATGTCAAGGACAGCTTGGGTACAAGGTTTTCGTTGGGGTGTGACGCGGACTTAATATTAAATACTTGTTCATGAATTTAATTAAGTCACTGCGACGTTTAGTATTCCATTGAGCGGCAGTGTAACTAGGCGATCGCCCTTTCAAATGCAGTAACATCATCTTGATAAAATCACGACTGGCAGCGATCGCAGCTTTTTCTGGTGGGTTGCTGACATTAACATAATCTCGGATGTCAATCGGCAGAGGAATCACCCTACCAGGCTGTCGCATCGGTAAAACTCGGTGTTCTTGCGGATAGGGAAGTCCCTTAATGCCGTAGTAGCGAATAAAAAGAATTGTACCTGCACCACTATTTTCGCGTTCTGTATGCGCTGGAGAATATGAGTCTTGAATTAGGTGGAGCGCTTCCCCAATCCATTCAAATGCTTCTTCTCGCTTGGTTGCACTCAGCACTTTACCATGCAAAACCATCAATTGCTGTCTAGTTTCGGCTAATGCTTCTTCTAGTTTTTGACATTTGTAGCGGCGTAATGCGTGGCGACGTTGCTGGGTGGGTTTAAAATGGTTTGATAGCTTCTCGGTATCAACTCTGCGGACACCCCGATTCATTGCCGCTAACTCAGTCTTAGAAATGGGCAAACCATGACTTGCATGACGATTTAAAGTTTCGTGTCCTGGGGGAATTTTCAATAGTCGGTTCTCGACAACAAAAGCTTCTGCTTCTTCTTCAGATTTATTTTGCAATTTTCGCTGCAAGTATTCGTTTTCTATATATCGGTCATAGGATACTTGCTCGGAATCGTCACTTTCAATAGCTGCATCAATTTTTTCTAGAAGCTGCTCTAATTCTGCCTCTAGATTCGTTTCCATTTCGCGCTGTCTTGGGGATGAAATCGGCTCAACAGGGGGCAATT
Source organism: [Scytonema hofmanni] UTEX 2349 (assembly GCF_000582685.1). Taxonomy (GTDB): domain Bacteria; phylum Cyanobacteriota; class Cyanobacteriia; order Cyanobacteriales; family Nostocaceae; genus Hassallia; species Hassallia hofmanni. The sequence goes on along the minus strand of NZ_KK073768.1, from coordinate 4,929,150 downwards.
TATCGCCTTGTTCTAAAGTTGTAATTAACACAATTCGATTGCCGTCTTCACCACCAGGACGATAGAGAATCGGCACACCCCGGACAACAGCAATGCGGGTATTGTAACCTGACCGCGTTTGGCGATAGTGTTTTGCCGCGTAAAACTCACTTTTAAAGGTGCGTGGGTCAAAGCGTACACCAGCAGACAAAACACGTTTGAGGAACCGTTGAGCAAAATGCAGTGTAGGCAAGAAGCCTTGACGTTTGAGGTAAGTGGCAAACCTATTTGCCGGGTTACGTCCTGCTTGTCCACGTAGCTCTAATTCTGAGTAGCCGTCCAATAGCTGCTCTGTAAATGTGTTACTCATAATACTAAATCCTGAGTACTGAGTTCTGTGTCATGCTAAGTTGCCTTTTTCTTTTTGATTTAAGACTTACGCACGAGTACTTGAAAAACGAACCACAGAGACGCAGAGGACACAGAGTAATAAAAGTTTGAGAGAGTTTTTGCGTAAGTACTATGATTAATATCCTTCTCCTGCACTTCTCAAAGGTCTGTGACCATTTTGACGAGGTTCAAAAGTAACTACTCGTTTGGTATGACCGCGAAAAGCAATACCCAAGGTTTCGGCACTCGTGAGCCATTCTTCGGTAACATCAGCAATTTCTCGGACTAAGGCTTCAAATTCGGCTCGTGAATTATTGAGGATGTATTTCTGAGCTAACCAGCGGATAATACTGCGTCCGGCAACAGCCATGCGGTGCCGCTGTGATGCGTTAACATCTTGTTTGAAGTAGCGCAGCATAATTTCTTCGACTACATCCCAAGCGTTGTCTGCACCAAACAGTTTTTTGACATCATCCGCACCGAGAATTTTGAAGGCTTCTTCTAGCAGTTGCAGAACTTCTATTCGGAGGACGGTGACATGTCCGTAGGAAGACCATTTCAGGTTATTTCGCAAATCTAAACCCGCTCGTCGCACGGTGGCAATGCTGCCAAAACTGGGGTCGTAAGCGCGATCGCGAATTACATCTGAGATGCGTTTATCGCGCCAAAACTCCGCAACGTTGTTAATAAACTGTGTAAATAAAGTGTGAAATTGCAGATTCGGTTTAGCGCTAGACATCGGTGGGACAGTGGTGTAACCAAATACTCGGCGGTAAGTTTGCATCCGCTCTTTTTGGGTGTAGCGCAACACACTACGACGGTCAAAGCGATACAAACCATAAGCACCGTCACCGTTGGATAATCTGACAGCACCGGCGTTGAATAGTTCTTGCAGTTTTTTGACAGCACGAAAAACGCCGACTTTTTCGTGTTGGTAGAGATAGTATAAATCGGCAACTGCGAGAATGCGATCGCTCGCTACTTGTTCGTCATAATCTTCTACACCCTGCGGTAAGCGCGTTGAATTAACTTTGCTGGCTGCTTGAGAACCAATCCCTACTAACTCAGCTAGTCCCCCATCTGGAGGTGCTACCATTTGCCCTTGATTTGTCAGTACCTGTGATAGTAGATCCTCAATTTGCTGAGTCAAAGCATCAGCCAGTTGCGGATTTTGGATGAGTTGCGGTGCTAACCTATCTGCAAGGGTTTCTTTTAAAGCCGCAAAGCGATCGTATAAATCTTGATTTTCTCCTGTCGTTGACATAATTTGTCTCCTGGCTGTTAGTTATTAGTCATTAGTCATTTGTCATTTGTCAGTCAAAATATTGACTGTTGACTATTAACTGTTAACTATTGACTGCGGTTGAGGTTGCGTCCAAGAGCTTTCACGATCTCTGGATTTTGTCGCAACAAATCTCGGATATCTTGTAATAAATCTTTCACATCATCTGCATCTGGCATTTTTTCACCGGTTAAAGGTGGAATTAGTTCTGCTGCCAAACGTTTGACTTCAAACAACTGAAATGATAAATCTCTCAACGCACGAACTACACCTGCTCTTTGAAATGCTGTGTTGGGAACGCGCACGTAAGAAGCCGCTTGCACCAAAATCATTAATCGGTTTGACGTTTCGACGATTGATTTAGCAATTCCCAATTTGCCACCAGCGATCGCAATTGTCGGGGCTTCTTTGGTTGACCAATTTAATGTCCATGACAACAGTTTTTCGATTGTCATCGCCGGCTTTAATTGTTTGGTTTCTTCGATAGTATATTGAGTGCCATCTGGTAAAGGAAATGCCAACTTTTTATCACGATTTGGGGGATTTTGTCTAGCTTTGGCAAAATCAATCCAAACAGCTTGTCTTTCGGCAGGACCGAGGAAAACACTATCCATAATCCGATAAGTTTCCTGAACTGATTCGGCAACAACTGACAAAGCTTGAGATAACAATACTAGCTGCGTACCAATGTAAGCACCACCACCAGTATCAGCATTAAAAGCATTCCAACTGTCTCTGAGCGAAAGTAGCGAATCTTTGATAATTAGGTAGTTACTGAAATTTTGTTCTTCATCAACATTGTTGACACGCGATCGCACTAAACCAAAAATATCAGCTAAATCCTTTAACTGTCCGCCAATTTTCTCAAAGCTATCATTTTCTTCTACATCTCCTAGCAATAGTTGAAATAAACTATCAACCCGCTGGGTACGTGGTCCCCCTTGGGTTCCCAATTCATTAATTAACTCGACTATTTGTGTCCGAACAACCGATCGCACGGCTTCCATATTCTGCGGATCGGCTGCGGGGTTGAGAGCATAAAGTTTATCTAACTGCCGCAAGGCATCATCTAATAAGGTTTTGGCACGATGATAAAGGCTAGCTTGCGCTCCACTCACTGTCCCCCCTAATTCCGTTTGGACTGTGTTGTAGCTGCAAGGCGTCCAATTATAAGTAATGCGTCCGTTACTTTCTTGGGGAGTAAAGGTTTTAGTCAGGGAATCTAGGAAGGCTTTGGGGTCATTATTAGAGCTTCGGCACAATACTTGACCGAGGGCATTATCGACTATTTGCTGTAAAGAACCACCACTATTATCAACAGTAACTAAAGCCGAATTTCGAGTTGTAGGTAGAGGGTTAACATTCTCGATTGTGGGCAAAATATCAACTACATTATCGTTATATATTTGAAACCCATTTAAAGGTTTAGTTGGTGTCGTCGTTTCGGGAACTATCCCTGCTGCCAAAATTTGAATTGATCCAGTATTATTGCCATTCAACTTCAAAGGTAATTTCGGTAAAACACGTTGAACTTGAGATTGCTGAACTACAACAAGGAAATATTTCCAAATAATACTTTCCAGGCATTCCTCAACAGTGCTACCCACTAAATCTTTGCCGCGATAAACTACGAAGAAAACATCAGGTATCCAATCTCTTTCTTCTGTATCTTGAATGAAATCTTGTTCTGTAAATTCGATATCAAAAATACCTTCTGAATCAGTTTTGCTGCTGCCAAGCCGGTCATCAAAGTGTTCATCTTTATCCCAAGCCTCAACTCGTAGAGGTACAGCCTCTGGAATATTTTCCGTATTTTTGACTTGACCGCGAATCCGATATGTGGTCATAATTTGTTATCTCCTTACCAGGGCTTTGTAAAAGTTTTGCGTAATCACCCCAGGTGTTGCTAGCTTTTTATCAAGTGCAGCACGCGATGCACCAATCAAAAACCGTTCTGGAATAATTCCCGGATCGTTCCCTGTTGCTAAACGTTGTCCCGCTTCTAAAATCATTTGCTGGTGGTGAAATTTGAATCCCGTCACCTCAGCTAAGGTTCTGCCCCCTAGTTCTTCGTAAGGGGTGTAACAAATGGTGTCTACTACCAAGGCATTGGCTTTACTAAAGGTTTCTAAAATTTCTTGAGGAATATTGCCTGCGCTGGGGTTGGGGTAAATTTGTTGCCAAATGCTTTTATAGTTATTTGCAGCTTTGGAAAAACCCATACGGCGTAGTAATTCGGTGCTAATAAATACTCGCAGATACGGTGTGGGATGGGGGGCACCTGGGTGAAAATTAAGGGTAGCTTGAGGCGATCGCCCAGCAATATCCATTAAGGAAGCAACAACATAAGGTCCCCCCAGTAACAAACCAGACATGTCAGCAAAGGTTTCGCTATGCCAACGAGTCCAAGTAGCGGCAACAAATTTGCTCATTCCCGCTTTTAAAAGACGTTTGGCGATCGCTTGGGGAATTGTCTGTCGCAGTTGTAAATCGGTTTGCAGATTGTGGGAAACTTCATGCAAAATCGCTCCCAATGTCCACGGGTTGACCAAGCGATGATAAGGTAGTTGAATCAACGGAAATGGATTAATTTGTTGACTCAGTTTAGTTAGGGGAATACCGCGCCGAAATGTTGCCGGAGAAAAGCCAGTTTTCATATAAGAAAAGGGCGCGGGTGCTGGAATTGACCTAGACCGTCCCAGCCCCATGTAAATGTACTGATAACAATCGAGAGCGATGCGATCGCAAGCTAATAGCCAATTACCAAATTGGGATTGTCTTTGTCCGAATAACTCTAAGTAGAAATCCCAGATTTGCTCAATCATGCGGACTAAGTTGTGTGCCTGATCTTTATGGCTCATCAATTGCTGCAATAAAGCGCTATCCGGCTGCTGAATCGATGCTTGGGCGCTTCTTCCCACTGTCTTTGATACAGAACGCAAATGCGATCGCAACTGCATTAAAAGTTGATTCACCGCATCAATGTGAGCATCGCTGGGACTGGCAGCATCTGTGCCAAACTCATCGTGTCGAAAGGAACGCAACGCTGCCGCGTGCCTAGTAACATTTAGCGCCTGTACCCGCAACCAAGGATCTAAATTCAGTGGTTCGACAAAGCGGGAAGCGGGTATATTATTTTGGGACAATAATGACGGAACCTGATAATTATCGTCCCAGTCATCCGGTGTATCCTCTATCAGCGTTTCAAACAGTCCGTTCATAAGACCTCACGGGATGCGGGAAACTCAGTCCCTTAAGGGCTGAGAGGGAAGCGGCACGAGCGTTTGACTATTGACTAATTCAAAGCATCCCAGGGTATTAGCGATAAACTGCTTGCCCAGACTGTTTAGAGATGTGACGACAATGGGGACATCTTTTGCTATGGATAACGCGCGATCGCTTCATCAAATTAGCTGCTACTTTCGGTTTCCCTAAAACCTGAGCAGTTTGACGTGCCAGGGTTTGCACCGCAGACTTTTGTGTAATTGGTTTGCCCTGTGCCGCTTGCCGAGCCAAATTGCTGACGGTGCTTTGCATTATCTTTGGCATAGTCTTCAGTAGCGGACGGGTTCTGCTATTGCGGAACATTGCTTTTCCGATTCTTGATGCACCTTGAATTAGTTTTGGCGCAACCTTTGGGATAATTGTAGAAGCAGCTTTCACAATTCCCGGTAAAGCTTTAGCAGCCAAGGGAATTAATGCACCCAGAAAAGCTTCAGCTTCAGCTTCGCTTTCACTGTTAGCTGCCATATATCCTAAATGCTCCATCAACGCTTCATACTCATTTGCTTGAGATGATTCAAACTCACTCTCAAACTCATATTCACCCTCACCTAACAAACCGCCAATTACGTTTCCAATTGACCCCAAAAATGGTTCCTGCTCATCCTCAAATTCAAATTCATTGTCTCCTCCACCCAGGAGACTACCAACAGCATTAATTGCCATTGGTGCAACTTTGCTCAATATACTCCCTAAAAATTCCTCACTTTCGTATTCACTCTCAAATTCCAACTCGAATTCCCGGTCTAAACCACTTTCCAGTTCATACTCAAACATAGTTTAGGTTCTCCTGTATTTAAAAAGAACAAGAGGAGCGAGAGAGTTTTTGCGCTCATTCCTGACTCAAAAAAACTCTGCGTACCCCTGCGATTACTCCGCGCTCCTCTACGTTTAAAAACGTTACTTCAATTCGCCTAACCCATTGCTCGTTTAGCTGGTACAGGCTTTTTCATTTTCCGCCCTGCTGATTTAGGCGAACCCATCAGCGTCTTGGCTACAGTGACAGGGCTGCTAAGTACCTTTTGGGTATGACCAGCCATCACACGAGCAGCCATCCGGGACGTAATCGGCTGACCTTTTGCTGCTTGTTTAGCTAACGTCTTACTAGTTCTGTCAACAATCGAGGGAATTACTTTGACTAATGGACGAGTTGTGGGAGATTTCCGTAGGGTGCGGGTTAAGTAGACCGAACCTCGAATCAAACTTGGAGTTATTTGACGCATGGCTGGCGATTGGATGGGGATAATTCTGGCTGTGAAAGCCCCAGCGTAGCCTTCGGCTTCGGCTTCGCTTTCAACTTTGCTGGCAGCGGTGGCTAAAGCTTCTGTCAAAGCTTCATATTGTGGTACGGATTCGTATTCGTACTCACTGGTCATTTCCCCTGTCCATTCGTACTCATTGTCAAATTCACTGGTTAATTCAGACTCAAATTCGCTTTCGCGAGCCAATTTACTGGTAATCGCACCTAAGGCTGCACCCGCAGCCGGACCACCAATCGCTGTACCTACAGCACCCGCAGCATAGGGGGCTATCTTTTTGAGTATGGGAGTTATTTTGGGAATTAGTCGGCGGAGTTTTCCTAAGAAAGCTTCGCTTTCATACTCGTTTTCATACTCGCTTTCTCCATCGCCTACAAGCATATTGCCTACGCCTTTGGCAATTGAGCCGAGAAATTCTTCATTTTCATATTCATCCTCGAATTCGTTAGAGTATCCACTCTCAAATTCGTCTTCAAATTCATCTTCAAATTCATGCTGCATCGTTTCTCCGTCCAACATCTTGTGACTCCGTGGATGAGAATGCTTACGTATTTAGGTATAACTGTTCCTGCAAGGTTGCCACAAGTCGCTTTTTCTAGGGAAACACATTTTGGCTAGCTCGGTTGAGTGTCACACATTCGAGCTACCATCAAAGATATAGAGTCTTAATTGCTACTATAATTTGAAAAAATCTGCTGAAATTTAGCTAGGATAAAACACATATTAAGTAGTCAAAATAATATATTTAACTTTGATTAACCGTGATTTTTCGAGGTTGTGACTGTTATGAGTTGTATCAAAAAGATTCAATTATACGTTTGTTAATGGCAAACTGTAAGTACACACTAGGGTGATTACATTTGCCATTTGAAATAGTGTAATAGGTTATCACTTTAAAAAAAGTTTTGTGTGTTAGTTGCGGAATTATTGCCTAAGTATTTGAATTTATCTATCCAGTAAAACTTACAGGATGAATAAGAACCATGACGATATCCAACAGGAAGAAACTGGTAGCTGCATCCGAGAATCAAAATCTGCTTGCGTTAGAACAAGAAGCGCTGCTAAAGGTTTTAGTCAGACAAGTTACTATTTCCCCTCCTCGCAAGCTGCCTCAAACCACCAACATGATGCTTAATGAAGTAATTTTTGAATCTGATGTAGATGGTGTACATTACTACCTAGTGCGCTGTAGCAAGGAAAAATCAATTTCCCACCTACAGTTTGCATCCCAGGAAAACCCTTCATTTGATGGAGATGCAGACCGTTTTGAAGAAAAAATTAATCTTAGCCCCCGTGAAATTGCGATCGCTAAATTAGTCGCACAGGGTCTTTCTAACAAATGTATTGCCATTCGTCTCCAAATTAGCCCTTGGACTGTCGCTACTCACCTGCGGCGTATTTTTGTCAAACTCGGTGTCACTTCCAGAACTGCTATGATTACTTGCCTACTTGAGGAAAATTCCTTACACAAGTAGCACAGCAGTTCATTTATATAGCCGTAACATAACTTAAGCCCCTGCCTCAAGTAGACGTAAGCCGTGATTTTAAGCTAAAGTTGTAATGAGTTTGTTTTAGATTAGGGTGTGAAAAAGCAACTCTCAAGAAGCACAAAAACTAATCGCTCTTTCTTTGCACTTGCCTAGCAATCAAAAGCAAAAACACAGATATAGGGATTTCAGTGCAAATTAGAAAAACATTGCATAAATAAAATAACAATTACACGTTCAAACATAGAAATAACCCCAATAGTTAAGAAACATAAATAAATATGCAAAAACAAGTAATCTCTACAACACCAATTCGTTCTCTAGAAGATGCCATTGACAGATGCCAAACACTGGGTATGCGCGTTAGCCGGCAGCGTCGCTTTATTTTAGAACTACTGTGGCAAGCACAAGAGCATCTTTCTGCCAGAGAGATTTACGATCGCCTAAATCAAGAAGGCAAAGAAATCGGACACACCTCCGTATATCAAAACTTAGAAGCGTTATCTAGTCAAAATATCATTGAGTGTATCGAACGCTGCGACGGACGTTTATACGGTAATATCAGCGATTCTCACAGTCATGTTAACTGCATAGATACAAATCAAATTCTCGATGTTCATATCGAACTACCAGAAGATTTTATCCGCCAAGTTGAAGAACAAACCGGAGTGAAAATTACTGAATATAGTATTAACTTCTATGGCTATCGGCAGAACAAAGACGAGAGTTAATTGTTGGGCATTGGGCAGCAGGAAGGGGAAAGGGGGAAAGGGGAAAAGGGAAAAACTTTTCTTCCTTTACCCTTTAACCTTTTCCCCTCATAAAATTTCCCATGTCCTTTTTCTCTGTCCTGCCCAAACAAGTCACAATGAGGGGATTAAGCTAAGTATCACAGCTGTTTTCTAAAAGCGCAAAAAATAGCATCTATGTTTTTGAGTGGAGTATGAGCGATCCTCTAAAAGTATTATTAATCGACCAAGACCCAATTTTTCGGCTAGGGTTGCGAGTAGTTTTGGAACAAGTCCCTAATTTGGAAGTTACATCGGAAGCTGAAACAGATACCGTTGCCTTGCATATATTAGCAGAATTTGCCAAAAAAGACCCCAAAGCAGTGAATTTGGTAATTTTGGAATTAGGTAATAGTCGTTATTTACAACTTTGTCGCCAACTTAAAGCTGAGTACCCCAATTTACCGATTTTACTGCTCAGTTCTGTTTCTGAACCAGGGCTGCTGATGGCGGCAAGAGATGCTGGTGTAGATGGCTACTGTCCCAAAGGTACACTTGTTTCTGAGTTAGTTGAGGCAATGCAACTCATAGCATCTGGTGGTAATTATTGGCAGGGGGGGGGAAAAATAACTCCAAACTCCTCACCTTCGTACAGACGTTCCGACGGAACGTCTCTACCTCAATCTTCCCGTCTTCCTTTCGCTAGGCTGCGAAATAATTGGCATTTATTAGGAATTAATTCTATTAACGCTACTTTGGCGGAAGTGACCGCAAAACTGCAAGTCCCCGGTTTGCCGCTACTAGAACGAGCTATTTTAGCTGGACAGCGACGCGAATTATTAGCAGCTGGTTGGCTAGTCAATCGGCTGTTAGCCACACCCCAAGAAAGGCAAAATGACAAAATGACAGCGATCGCCCAACCACTAACAAATCCTTCACTTAATAGTGCTATTGTCATAGACTCGCCAATAAAGCAAAATTATCCTTCTTTACTTAGCCCAAGAGCGCTGCAAGCAACATTATTTTCATCTTGTGTTGCAAAACTTCAATTACCTTTACAAAATTTGAGCGATCAACCTTTAGAAGTTGACATTTTGCGTCCAGATAAAAAACGGGATTTACTTTATCTCATTCTGCAAAAACTTGCTAATTCTTTGGATGAACTGCGTGCTTCTCAAATAGAAGTTCATCAATTAAAGGAGTTAAAACATATCATATTATGTGATTTATGGCAAGCATCAACAACAGACTTTTTTGGTAAATTTACCAAAGTACAAGTAGGTAATCAAAATTTAGAAATTGTTACTTTCTTGCTGCAAGCTGCGAAAGTTGTAGAAACAGAAATTATTCTAAAGATTCCTCTGGTAGTAGAGTTATTTTCTTATCTACTATTTCAAACAGATTTATCTATTGATAATGCCATTTACGCAGCGGGTAGCTTAGAGGCTATGGAGCAATCTTTAATAATTTTAGAAAATTTATTAATTCAAGTGGCAAATGGTGTAGTGCAGCCACTGCTTAACACATTAGCAGATGTAGAAGCCATTAAACAAAGTTTTTACGATCGCCAATTTATTTCCACACGAGAAATCGAACGTTTCCGCAATGATTTATCATGGAAATACCGCTTGCGAAATTATGTCAGTGAAGCTCAGGCGATTTTTGAAAGTCGTTATGAACTATTTGTATTTACCCCTCGCGGTATTGCGAAAATATCAATTTATGCTCCCCGCAGTCAAGAGTTAGCCCAACTTTCTGGAATTCCGCTATTAGTGACATTAGCATTAGAATTTCGGGATGCGATCGCTCCTCGGCTAAAATCACTATTATCTTTATTTGGTGGTGGTATTGTTTTTGTTCTCACTCAAGTAATTGGTAGAGGTTTGGGGTTAATTGGTCGTGGTATTCTCCAAGGTATTGGTAGTGCAAAATTGCCGGAAAGAAACTTGAAAAGAAACGATGATCGATCTAGATGATTATAATAATCCTGAAAAGTTAGATTCCCCACTTCTTTAAGAAGTCGGGAATCTGAACACCGCTAATTTTCACTCTTTGATCTAGGATTGCTATAGCTTTAAATCAGAGACTTTTATCGAATTAATTCCATCTTCGTGATTAGGGTTTCTAGTCGGCTTTTACCGCAGGGTTCAGCGCTTTGACAATCGTTAACTGAGACTTTTTTATAAAATAAGCGCACTTTCTTGTTTAAAAAAGTTTTTTCTCTGGCACAAATTTCAAAAGACGCACCGATATTTTGGTAGACTTTTCCTTTGTTATCTACTAAATTGACATAGCACATAATGTCGCCATTGGTCATACTTTTAACTGTGGCAATGGTTGGTTTTGTGACTACCTCCCTTGCTTGAACAGCAGTTAGGTTAGTAAAAAAGCTAATACCACCGCTAACAGCTGAGACAGACAAACCTAAAACGGATAAGTATAAAGGTATTTTTTTACCTTTCATTCTTTTTTGATGTTGAGCTAGCATAATGAAATTCTTCTATTTATGTGCTAATTAGTAATTATATTATGTCTAATTAACATTAAAAAAATATCGCAACCCTCGTAGAGACGTTCCGCCGGAACGTCTTTACTTTACAATGAGATAAAAATCATTTAAACATTCCAATTGCGGCGAAAATGGAAGAAGCCTTCCAGAAAATCTTGCAAACCAATATTGCTATTTAACTTTTGCCGTTCCCATTCTTGTGCAGTTTGTTCAATAATTTCTGAGAAACCCGGATAAACAAAAGATAAATTCGCTAATTGATTAATTTTAATTTTTTGAGATATAGCCAAAGCAATGATATTTATTAATTCTCCCGCTTCTGCCCCCAGTAAAGAAGCGCCTAAAATTTCTCCATTACGATGGACAATTAATTTGCATATACCTGTAGTTTCTTCGCTAATTTGGGCTGCTGTCAATATTTTAAAATATTGTCGCAAAACTAAAACTTCATCTTGAATATATCGACATTTGGCTTGTTTTTCTGTTAAGCCGACTTGTGCCAGCATTGGATAAGAAAACAGTCCCCAAGGAACGCATTGATAATTAACTTTACTAACTGGAAAAAACAAAGCATTCTTTAAGGCAATTTTGGCTTCATAATTAGCAATATTAACAAATTCATAACCACCAATAACATCACCACAAGCATAAATATGGCGATTAGTTGTTTGCAATTTGTCATTGACTATCAAGCGATGTTGATGCCATTTGACACCTACCGCAGCCAAATTTAAAGATTCAATATTCGGCTGTTGGGCGATCGCTACCAAAATTTCATCAGTTTCAATTGCCTTATCTCCAGCCTGAACCCACTTTTTGTTATCAATTCGTCTCACCTGAGTTACAGTTGTTTGCGTCAGCAAGCGCACACCATCGGCTTCTAACTGCCCTTGTAGCAACTGGATTATCTCTGGGTCAAGATTAGGCAAAATATAGGGATGCTTGACAACTAGCGTCACGCTGCAACCCAATCGCGTCAAAGTTTGTGCTACTTCAACGCTTTGGGGGACACCGCCAATTATCACCCAATTTTTGGGTAATGTTGAAAACTCACCCAAAGCCTGCCAAATATTAGATAAAGTAAAAAAGCCGGTACTTTGCAACCCTTCAATTTCTGGAATTGCCGGACGGGAACCACTAGCTATTAAATAGGTACGTGCGTGAAGCTGACGCTTATTAACGGCAAAAGCAAGATGAGGTGACAATACAAATTCACCGCTACCAATGATGACATCGACACCCTTTGCCGCTAAAATGGCGAGTGAATTTTGTTCTTGAAGATTTGAGACAACACCGCGAGCATAAAGCATCGCCTCTTGCCATTCTACAGATATTTGGCACTTTTCTGAGAAGACTGTTGTGGGTATTCTCCCGTTTAGGTAATCCTGTGCAGTATCCCCATAGAAATGAATACCAAAATTAGCCGCAGCATCAACACGCTGGGCAAGTTTGCCTATTTCCCCAAGCGCGTAGTGATAAATAAACCCCAAGTTGACCTTGGGTTCCACTAAGGCAACAGTGGCGTGTAGATTAGTAGCAGCAAGGGCTGCATTGCGTCCAGCGAGACTACCGCCAATAATTACAACATCGTAGTCAATAGTCATTAGTCAATAGTCAATAGCGCTCTTTTATTACTCTGGAGATAGGAAATTTGAAACCCTATTTTCAGGTTAGTCCACGTAGGTGAACTTTGTTTGTGTAGCCGCGAATTATATTCGCCCAATTATCTCTTGAATTTTAGATTTTGGAGCCAAGGATTTTGGATACCCAATCCAAAATCCTCAAGCCTCATTTTATGAGTGGGTAGGTTAAATCCACTCATCTCAAATCTAAAATTGTTTGACTAATGCTTTCAGCGCTGTTAGTAAACATTGGTTATCTGATTTAGAGCGTACAGCAACTCGGAAGTAGCGATCGCCTAATTCTTTAAAACTAAGACAATCGCGAATGTAAATTTGGTAATCCTTAAGTAATTGTTCTTGCAATTGGCAGACAGATTGTTGTGACTCAACAAGTAAAAAATTAGCAGCACTCTCCTTTGGTTGCAACCCTGGTAATTGAGCTAAACCCTGAAAGAGTTGGTTTCGTGCAGGTGGTAGCCATTCCCAGGTTGCAGACTGAAACTCTTTATCGCCGAGTGCAGCGATCGCCGCTGCTGCTGCTAAAGTGTTAACGGGCCAAGGATCGCGCCACAGCTGCCATTTAGACAAGCGATCGGGATGAGCGATCGCATATCCGAGTCGCAGTCCAGGCAGACTGTAAAATTTTGTTAGCGATCGCAAAATCACCAAATTCGGATATTTCTGAATTACCGGAATTAGACTTTGTTCCTCATGCGGAGGCAGAAAATCCATAAACGCTTCATCCACCACCACCAAAGCAAACTGTTCCAAGTAAGGCAAAATTTCTTCTACCGAAAACAGCTTACCCGTTGGGTTGTGGGGATTATTCAGCAATAACCCGCTTTGGGAGAGGGGGGGATGGGGAGAGGGGGAGACAAGGAGAGGGGGAGACAAGGAGAGGGGGAGAAATTCTTTCTTGTTCCCCTTGTCCCCTTGCCCCCTTGTCCCCTTGCCCCCTTGTTCCCCTTGTCCCCTTGCCCCCTTGTCCCCTTGTCCCCCTTGTCCCCTTGTCCCCTTGTCCCCCCCTCTCCTCAAATCAATCGGACACTCCAGCACTTTGGCATCATATGCCGCAAGCGATCGGTAGTAATCGCCAAAAGCTGGAGTAATTAAAGTTGTTGCGGCTAGCTTGGAAAAATCTTTACCTGATAACGTAAGTAATTCTGCCGAACCGTTACCCGGCAGAATCCATTCAGGCGGCAATTGATGGAAGTGACCCAGAGCCTGTCTTAGTTCACTGTAATCGGGATCTGGATAGTGCTTAAGATTACCCAATTGAGACGTAATAGCAGCGATCGCGCTGTTTGGTGGTCCCAAAGGGCTGATGCTCGCAGAAAAATCCAGAATAGCACTAGGGGAACAGCCAGCGAGTGCTGCTGCCCAAGCTAAATTTCCCCCGTGTGCTCTTTGCCGCATAAAAAAAGAGTTTCCTAAAAAAGAATTTATACTTTTGGGGGTGCAACTCTTTCTCTAAACATTTTGCCAGCGGAAAAAGCAGGAACCTTGGTTGCTGGAATTTCCATCTTTTCGTTTGTTTTCGGGTTGCGACCTTCACGAGCTTTACGTTCGCGTGATTCAAACGAACCAAACCCCACCAGCGTTACCTTATCACCAGAAGAGACAGCTTCGATAATAGTTTCCAACGCCGCACTTAAGACAGCATCAGCTTGCTTCTTCGTCACACTAGCTTTTTCAGCCACCGCATCAACTAATTCACCTTTGTTCATGTGAAACTCCTTGAAGTTTATTTTCGATTGTCTACAGGCACAGTTCAAGAGCGCATCCTTACGTAAAACTCTGTTTGGAGATTTACAAAAAGCGGACTTTGGGAGCATTCCACATAAAATGCCTGTAAATCCTGTAGACTGCACTTTTCAAAGATTCATTCTAAGGTGTTGTAGCCTGATGTGGATAGATGAAACCATTAATTTATATAGATTTCGGCATTTTTTCTATTTATAAAGCGATTGTTTGACTAAAAACTAGGAAAAAATACTTAGTAAAACACTAACTTTAGGGGCGATCGCTAATTTGGATGATAGCTTCACCTTATCTTAAACGTTCTAAAGCATCAGGAAGTGTAGTAAATAGGTAGACAAAAATATTTACAGTCCGAAGCGATCGTAATGAGATAAATATTTTTGCGTAACCACTTATTGTCATTGCGTTCGCGCAACGCGTCTCGTAGAGAGGAACGTTCGCGGAGCGTCTCGAAGAGAAGCAATCGCAAGATTTTGGGTTTGTCGCAATGTGTAAATATTTTTGCGTAACCACTTGCCTAGACTTCTTGCATAAATCAAAAAAAGAACCCCACCCCGCCTTTGACGCAAGTCAAACTCTCCCCTCCCCGCTTGCGGGGAGGGGCTGGGGGGTGGGGTCTTAGGGGAATGAGTGCAAGAGGTCTCCTGGGCATCGATCCAGATATTCATGCATTGACATACCTCCTCGTCCTGAAGGAGCGAGGATTCCTTGACACTTCACGCTCGTTGCGCCACTAAGTGGTCTTATCGTCCCTCCATGTCCGTTTATAGTCTCCCAATGCCCTATGGCGACTATACATATTCTAGCAAAAGCCGTCCTTCTAGGACGGGGCTTGTATCCCATTATTTTGGTCAACAGAGGAAAGTCTGTACGTCGCGCTGCAAATAACAGACAAGCTTGAATGTCTTCTGGCTCCAGATCGGGAAAATCTTCTAAAATTTCGGCTGCACTTACATTTTCAGCCAGCATCTCTAAAATGTCAGTCACACGGATTCGCATTCCTCGAATACAAGGACGACCTCCACATTGCCCAGGATTTTGCGTAATTCGACTTAGAAACGTAGCTGCTTGAGTCATTACTCTACTATTGCCTGAATTAGTTGTATGTTAACAAAACATACCATTTTCAATATCGGTCGGTTGATCTGATATCTTGCACTAGTGCTATCTTCCGCCATTCAGTTATAAACCGCTGTCTCTCTCATCGCTAAAGTCTTCGTGCATAAGACTGAACAGGGGTTTGAGTCCACTTAAGTGGACTTTAGCTATTAGCCTCAGAATTCATTCTGAGGCGGTTGTTGGAGTTGGTGCAAGATATCAGCTTATCTGCCTGGAACCTTCAAGCCGCTACGCTCCAGGGTTTGCCGCACCTCTGGGCTAGGAGTGTAGTTATAGCCGTAGGAGGAGCGCTCAGAGTCATCCATAATTTGCGGCGTCAGCAACACAATCACCTCTTGACGCTGATTCTGTCTGTTTGTGCTTCTAAACAAGGAACCAAGGAGGGGAATATCACCCAAAATGGGAATCTTGGAGACAGTTGTCCGGTCTGAATCTTGAATTATGCCGCTAAGAATTAGTGTCTGACCATCTCGTAGACGAATCAAGCCAGAAGTAAGGGAACGCTCAGACACTAAAACGATTCTTCCGTTTCCTGTATTTTCTGAACCCGAAGGTGCGCTTACAGTAGGAGCAACTGACAGAGAAACGAAACCATTATCGTCAATCCGCTCAATTTTCACATTCAAGGTTAAGCCAACTTTTTGTTTATCAATTGTGACTCTTTCTCTAGAGCCACCAGCATTATCGGTTATCTCTCTTGTAACGTTTCCTACTACTTCTTGAGTCAAGTTGACAAGAGCCTGTTGACCTTCTTGCACAATTAAAGTTGGATCAGTCAAAATCTTGGCATTACCACTGACTACCTGAGCCTGCAAAGTAGCAAGCAAGCGTTTGGGAAACTGGAACAGAGACGGGAGAGCCGTTGTAATTGACCCAATAGTTCCTGGAGTGGTAGCAACAACTCTACTGGGAGCAATTGCAGCAGTACCAGGAATTGCAGGAGTAATCACAACACCGTTTGCATCAATAACAGCAGGAGTACCAGGAGTTGCAGCAGTACCAGGAGTATCTGTAATAGTGGTTGTAGTTGGCGTACCTGGTGTAACGTTTGTGATCACTGACTGGTATGGGTCTGATAAAACCCCTGTACTAGGCGCGGCAAATGTTGCAGCACCTCCGGGTTGATTTGTTACTATCCGCCCATTATCAATGACTATTTGACCTACTCCAGTTCCTGGAACAGATATCGGATTATTGGGATTTAGAAAACCCTGCGCTCCTCCATAGGGATTTGTGATAACTGGTGGAGTGGTTAAACTTGAAGTTGCTTGTACTCGACTAGGTGGATTGACACCACCAAAATTCAGAGATGCTGCACCACCATCATTGGTAAAGAAGTTTTTGCCAACGCCAAAAGAAAAGCTGGTGTTGAAGTCTTGAGTGTTATTGAGGTTAACATCAACAATTTTGACGTTGATTGCCACTTGACGACGCCGGATATCAAGTTGACCTAGTTGTGCCATTGCCATTTCAACAAGCTTCGGTGGACCAATCAAGGTCAGCGAATTGGTGCGCTCGTCTCCTAGTGCTTGCAAACCTCTTAGTAATGGCTTTGAATCTTCAAAGTTAATGCGTTGATTTTCAACTCTGCTTTCTGTAGTCGTCTGAGTTTGAGTGATTGGCGTAGCTCCAGTACCCACAGGTACAGCACTGACGCTAGTAACTTGTCGTTCGCGGCTGACGGCACTTTCTGCCCCTAAGCCGACCAAAAAGTTCAAAGCAACTCCCACCGTTACCTGATTGAGTCGCAAATTACGCATTACCGTATCACGAGTAGCGTTAGGTAAATTCGCTCCCACAAAAATGGTGCGTCCGCTACGGTTAGCCTCTAAACCACTTAGACGCAAAACGTAGTTAAAAACATCTTGCACTGGCTCGTTTTCAATATCTAGCGAAATTGTCGGTCCATCACCCCCAGCAGCAGCAGCCGGCTTCCCATCAGCACCTTGTCCCCCTCCTGCATAAGCCAAATTCAAATTAGCAGCACGGGCAAGCAGTGATAAAACTTCACGTACTGGAGCATCTCGTAACACCAAGCGCGGGACACGTTCTTGAGTTCCCAAATCAATCACGCTGGGAGAAGCATCAGTATTAGAAATGGCAATATCTCCCACTGGTGGGGCAACCGCTCTCGGTAAAAAAGGCGGTGCCGCTGTCCCAGGTTGACCAGGACCCGATGCTTGTGCCGGTGTCCCGTCCACCCTCACTTGCGGATTTGGAACAACAGGAGCCGGTTCGGATGGGGTAGAAGCAGCCGGCGCTGGGGAAATTGGTGCGCCCACCGCTATTTCCGTTCCTGGGGTATAGCTGAGGGTAATTCCGCTGCCTCCTCGCTTCACAGGCTGAGTATTGGGAACTCCTTTCTCTCCAGTCACCGTTACTCGAATGCTATTTGCATCAAGCTGATTGATTACTACAGAGGTAATTCCCGGTGCGGGGTTATCTTGGCGGAAACTATTACCTTTAGGCAAACGTAGTTGCGTATTAATCAAATCTGCCACTAGACTTTTACCCCGTTTTGTGGTAAAAACCTGTGAGCGCGAACCTGAGGAAGTTTTTAGAACAACATTAATTCCCCCATCAACGGGATTTAACTGTACATCAGTAATCTCAGAAGTCTGTGCCGACACAGGTTGAGCGGCTACAAACACAAAAGCAGCGGCTGCCAATATAAAACTTTTACCGTGAAGTTGTTTCACAGTTCATTCCTCACTTTATAAAATAATTTAGTTCACCCGCCCGCAGGCTATAAGCCTGGGGCTAATCTTACGAAGCCCACCTTGTCTGCGACACGCTACGCGAACGTGGGCTGGATTTTTTAGCCTGCGAAGGCAGGCTTTGTTTGTATAGCCCCAGGCTTCCAGCCTGAGGGCTTTGCGAGAATCTCATTTACTTCTTCACTTGCCCCTCTTTAGCTGCTGCTGCTACTTCCTCAGCATTAAGTGGCATCAACGCTTGTAACACGAAGGACGTAGTAATCGGTGCTGGACCAATTCGACGCACCCCTTTACCTGGTTCAACAGCGGGTTCTGATGCCAAAATAGATTGATAATCTTTAACTAGCAACAAAGGCTGTAAACGTTCAATGTTGCGGAAAATCGATTGTGTTTGTTCATAGGTTCCTTGAACTTCAATATTAATAGTGCTGCGTTTCAATTTGCCGTTTACTAGTGGTCCCAAACTACTATCGATAATCGGTTCTGGTTTCTGCCCAGATGGTGCAAACTTTTTCAGTTTTGCCCTAACTGCATTTGCCGGAATTTGAGCATTACCAGATTCAACTAAGCGATTCAAATCGAGTAACAATGTATCCAAGGTTTTCTCATTGGCAAATAAAGATAAAACTTGGATTTGTTGCTGTTTTGATTGCGCTAGTTCTTCTTTAACTTTGCCAATTTGTCGGATGCTGGCATTCTTTTGCTGAATTTGCGAATCTAACTCTTGGCTTTTTGTTTGCTGTTGTTGAAAGCTCTCCCAAGCCGGCATCACTAAGCTAAAAAGCATAAAACCTGCTACCCCCAAACCTACAACCCCCACCAAAATGCCAATGATTTTTGGTGTGAAGGTAATGCCGAATGCGCTAGGATAAGCAGAAGCAGCCGCCTCAAACGCGCCATCTTGCTCACCAAAATTTAAATCTTCACTGTACGTCATTTAGAAATGACTCCTGTTTGTTGTAGACTGCGAATTCTACTGACTAATCCAACTGTGCCTTTTTGCTCCAACTCGCGGGTTAATTGAGAAGCCGGAACATCGCTCATGGTGGATTGAATAGTGTATTTGACTATTTGTGGTGGTTTAATTAATACAGAATTTGCAGGTGCGGTATCGGCAGGTATGGGAGCATCTACTAACTCTGCTGTTGTAATTTTGCCCTCGGTGGATTTAAGGAAAGGTGACTGTTGCAGACTGAGTAAGAAATCGTTGACATCGTTAAAAGAGCGAGCATAGCCAGTAATTTCCACTCCAGAAGGGGGATTAGCTGGTGGTTGCCCTTGAACAGCTGCTGTAGTGAGTGTGATTTGCTTGATGTTTTCAATTTGCACAGTTGCGGGAATGCGATCGCGCATATCTTGCAAGATCGCTGACCAAGGTCGAATTTGGTCAAATACAGTCACTAAAGCTTGAGTCTCTGCTTTAACTTTGTTCGTTTCTTCCTTGATTTTGTTAATATTCCCAACTTGCGACTCTAATTGTTGGTTTTGTTGCTCTAGTTTGGCTATGTTCTCTCCTAACTCAGTATTTTTCCCTTGCAAAAACCACAATCCACCCCCCACCAAAGCCGGTAAAATCACACCAACAGTAGCTCCTATATATATCGGTGTTAAATCACCAAGAGAAATTGCCTGTCTTGGTTTCTTGCCCTTATTTTTCGGCTGAGGTGCGCGGTCTTTAAGAAAATTAACGTCTAAACTGTACATTTTGTTATACCTCCCGCATTCCTAGACCAAGTACTATTCCCAATCCAGGACGTTGCACCAAGGGATATTTTTCCTCGTCAATTTCCAACGACAGCGCACCTACTGGATCGATTTGGGTTGTTGGTAAACTTAATCTTTGAGTAAAAAACTCATTTAACTGCCCCAGTCCACCTCCCGAACCAGCCAACATAATCTCTGCTACCTCCAAATTTTCAGCTTGATTGAGGTAAAAATCGATTGAACGACGCACTTCATCTGTTAATTGTCCCAATTCTCGCACCATCGCTGCCATACCAGGATTAATGCCAGTAACACCAGTTTTCCCCCCATCTTCCATCGGTGTTGTCGGAATAATCATTCCCTGCAACAGTTCGATGTCTCGTGAGGCAGGTAAATTCATCGCTTTTGATAAAGCAGTTTGCAGTTGATAAGTGCCTATGGGCACCGTGCGCGAAAATTGTGGCACTCCATTAACAACGATCGCTATCTCTGTGTTGTCGAATTCGATATCAACTAACACTGCTGCTTCTTGCGGTCCGAATTGCCGCAATTTTTCGCGAATTGTCCGAATTAAAGCAAAACTGCTAATTTCTAAAACATCAACTAGCAATCCCGCTTGCTCAAACGTACTTACATAAGAATCAGTAATATCTTTTCGGGTAGCAACTAAAAGCACCTCTACTTTTTCAATGCCATCTTCATCTACTTTGTATCCAAGTTTCTGATAATCAACATCAGCTTCTTCGCGGGGATAAGGCAAATATAAACCAGCTTCGTGGTTAAGCACCATTTCCCGCAGTTCTTTGTCATCTAACTCTGCTGGCACGGGAATCAAACGTACAATTGATTCTCGTCCTGGCACGGCAGTCGCGACGCGAGAAGCTTTGATTTTACTTTCAGCTAACCCCTGCTGAATTAATTCCGCCATTGCAGCAGGATCGGCAATTTGACCATCAACAAAAATGCCTTCTGGAACTTGTACTGTTGTTAAGGAGTCTAATTTTAAGCTTTGACGCTGCTTGCGTAGTTGAGCTATATTCACCCGATCGGGAGCAAGTTCTATCCCGATCCCTTTATTTGATTTACTAAAGAATTTCTGAAAATTTTTAACCACAGTTTTTCGCGCCGCACTGTATAGTAGAAAATTTAGTTAGTGGGTAGTGGGTAGTGGATAGTTGATAGTGGGGGAAGCGTGGTGTGGATAATGGTTAGCCTCAACCAACAACTATCAACCAACAACTAACAACTATCAACCAACAACTATCAACCAACAACTATCAACTAGCACGATGATTCAAATTCAAAAATTAAAACGATTGACTGTTTATGTGCTGCTTGGCTTATTAACCACTTGGATTGTCAGCTGCACAACAGGTAATGTCGGCACAAGTACAAAACAAGCTTCTTCAGGGGCAAGTATTGAGTTTTGGACAATGCAACTCCAACCTCAATTTACTAACTACTTTCAAAGCCTAATTGCGACTTTTCAAACGCAAAATCCTGGTATAAAGGTGAACTGGGTTGATGTGCCTTGGGCAGCAATGGAGAACAAAATCTTAACAGCTGTAACGGGAAAAACGCCACCTGATGTTGTGAATTTAAATCCAGATTTTGCATCTCAACTTGCAGGACGAAATGCCTGGTTAAATTTGGATGCAAAAATCCCAAATGAAACACGCTCTTTCTATCTACCAAATATATGGAAAGCAAGCACACTTAATGGCAAGAGTTTTGGGATTCCCTGGTATCTCACCACGCGGCTAACTATCTATAATACCGCTTTATTAAAACAGTTAAGTATTAATAAAGTACCCAGTACTTACACGGAATTAGCAGTTTTTGCTCAACAAATTAAGGAAAAAACTGGGAAATATGCTTTTTTTGTGACTTTCGTACCACAAGATTCTGGTGAAGTAATTGAATCTTTGGTGCAGATGGGAGTGACTTTGATAGATGCTGAAGGCAAAGCGGCTTTTAACACTTCCCAAGGGAAAGCGGCGTTTCAATATTGGGTAGACTTGTATAAGAAGAAACTTTTACCACAAGAGGTGTTAACTCAAGGTCATCGTCATGCGATCGATTTGTACCAAGCTGGAGAAACGGCTATACTTGCCAGTGGTCCTGAGTTTTTAAAGCAGATTGCGATAAATGCGCCGAAAATAGCTGAAGTTTCGGCAACTGCACCGCAAATCACAGGGGAAACGGGTAAGAAAAATGTCGCTGTGATGAACATAGTTATTCCCCGCGACACTAAGCAACCAGATGCGGCTGTTAAATTCGCGCTATTTGTGACTAATGATGAGAATCAGTTAGCTTTTGCTAAAGCGGCAAATGTTCTCCCATCGACTACCAAAGCGCTCTCTGACAGCTACTTTAAAGATGTGCCTGCTAGTGCTTCGACTTTAGAAAAGGCGCGATCGATGAGTGCGAAAGAGTTGCAACAAGCAGAAATTTTGACTCCGACTTTGAAGGATTTTAATAAGCTGCAAAAGGCAATTTATGAGAATCTGCAAGCGGCAATGTTGGGTGAGAAAACGGTAGATAAAGCTGTTGAAGATGCAGCGCAGGAGTGGAATAGCAGCAGGAGTTAGGTAGAGACGTTCCGGTGGAACGTCTGTAAAAAAGGCGCGGTAGATACGTTCCGGTGGAACGTCTGTACAAAAGGTGTGGTAGAGACGTTCCGGCGGAACGTCTGTACAAAAGGTGTGGGTTAGGGTGTCGGGGGCGTTGTGGTTTTTACGATCGCTAAAAAATGCCCAACCAAATAAAGTGAACCGCACAAAATGACTAAATTATCGGTTGCGCGAAAAGCTGTTTCTAGTGCTGATAATAAATCTGGATAAGTTTGGCGATCGCTCAATTCTGGACAAATTTCCTGAGCTAGTTTTGCGAGTTCCCTTGTATCGGCTGAACTATGATCTGGTACTGGCGTTAAGTATAAATTGTCCTTTGGTCGTAGTAAAGCTTGGAAGATGTCGGCATGTTCTTTGGTGGAAAGCATTCCCATTACCCAATTAACGTTGGGAGTATCCAGACTATCTACATACGCACGTAAGGCTTGAGCCGCAGCTGGGTTATGAGCGCCGTCAATTAATAGTTTATGATTTCTCCAGGTTGTCCATTGCATTCGTCCTAGCCATTTAGTTTTGGCGATGCCGTTGATGATGGCTTCTTCAGATATCTGCCAACCTTTTTCTTGTAAAATTTCTAAAGCAGCTAAAGCTAAACTTGAATTAGCTAACTGTATCTGTCCTTCTAAGGGCAATTGATATTTAATTATTTGGGAATTTTCAATTGTTTGATATTCTGCCCATCCTGGAGATATTTGACGGGCAGGTTGAGGCACGATATACGGACATTGTAATTCTAGAGTACGCGATCGCACGACTTTTTCTGCATCCGTTGGCAATATTCCCACAACTGCCGGACATCCGGGTTTCAGAATCCCAGCTTTTTCTCTCGCAATCTCGGCGACTGTAGAACCTAATTGTTGCCAATGTTCGCGGCTAATGGAAGTGATAATACTTACCAAAGGCTGTGAGCAAACGTTTGTCGCATCTAAACGTCCTCCCAATCCAACTTCTATTACCGCCACATCGACTTGAGTTTGTGCAAAATATAACCAAGCGGCTGCGGTAATTACTTCAAACTGAGTTGGTGATTCTTCATCTGGGATGATTGCCGCTTGGACTTCCAGTAATAATTGACACAATTTCTCGGAGGCGATCGCTTGTTCATTCAGACAAATGCGTTCCGTCCAATCGACCAAATGCGGTGAAGTATAGCGTCCTGTGCGATACCCTGCCTCAGTAAGTACTGAGGAAAGATAAGCACAAACAGAACCTTTACCATTAGTACCAGCAACGTGAATTACCGGGACTTGATGATGGGGGTTGCCAAGATTTGCCAAAAGCTTGAGAATCCGGTCTAATCCCAGATGAACGCCGAAGCGTTGGAAGGGTTGTAGTAATAAATCGATATTCACTTCTTAGTTAGTAGTTAGTGGTTAGTGGGTAGTTGTAACAAATATTTACTAACCACTAACAACCACATTAAATTTAGGCTTCTTTGTCTAAAAAGCCTTGAACTTGTCTTAAAGCAGCAGCACCGATGTTGAATAGTGCCCAACCAGCAGCAATAGCAATTGGTGCTAAAACGATTACAACACGCATGTCCATATTTAGAACCCCTCTGTTAAGTAGAAATTAAAGTTTTGTCAACTGTTCTCATTTTTATTGTTAGCCGAAGTGGGCAATTTTTCCAGACCTATTTGTAAAGAATGTTTACAAATTTATTATCAGGACATTGGGCATGGGGCATTGGGTAAGAGGAAAGGGGAAAGGGGAAAGGGTTGAGGATAAGAGGGGGAAAGGTATGGAAATAAAGAATTATTTAAAACAATTCATGATATTTTTCTTTCCCTTTCCCCTTTTTTCCTTTCCCCCTTCCCCCTCCCTCTTGCCCAATGCCCGATGCCCAATGCTCTACTCTCCAGCCTTTATAAAACCGATATCAGTTCCCTTCCCAGCATGAACCAAAGCTAACTTTTGGTAACGTTGAGCATGTTCGATGAGTTCGGCTGCTTCATCGTGGGTGACTTGTCGCAACACTTTCCCCGGAACACCAGTTACTAAAGATAAAGGAGGTACATTTTTAGTTACGACTGCACCAGCTCCAATAATACTACCAGCGCCTACCCGCACCTTGTTCAAAATAATCGCGCCAATTCCAATTAAGCTGCCACGTTCAATGTAAGCAGAATGTATCACAGCGCGATGCCCTACGGTTACATAATCTTCTAAAATTGTGGGAAAGCCTGGATCGCCGTGTAGAATTGCTCCATCCTGAATGTTGGTGCATTCGCCAATTTCAATGCTTTCTACATCTCCCCTAACTACGGCTTGATACCAAATGCTCGCTCCAGCGGCTATGTTTACCGATCCAATAACCACAGCATTAGTTGCAACGAAAGCAGCTTGAGAAATATCAACAGAAGACCAGTAAGAAGCGGTAGACACGATAGAATATGAATATGGTACCCAGGAACACTGGAAAAACTCCAACCTTGAAAGCTGGTTGCATTCAACAGGATATCACGGTGTTAAGCCTTGATCTTGAGAAGATACGCTTTGTGGAAAACTGACAGCGCAACTCAATTTCTGCACAGCAATAAGTAATTACCCCAAGGAGGGGGAGTAAAAGTATAAACTAAAACCATTTTGCGGGTGAAAACAAAAGTATGTTTGTACGCACTTCATGATGAATCCAGGCTTGCAGTACCCAATATTTGGTCCTGAAATCCAGTGTCCCCACTGCCGTCAAACAATTCCGGCACTGACACTAACAGACACATATCTATGTTCTCGACATGGCGCTTTTGAAGCAGATCCCAAAGATGGTGAATTGATTCATCTTCAGTCGGGGCGTCATTGGCGGAGGTGGAATAATGAATGGTATCGGCAACATACGCATCCCGATGGCATTCGCTTTGAAATTCACGAGGCGCTAGACAAGCTGTATACTCAAGGATACCGAGCAACAAAAGTGATTATTGCCAAACGGTATCAAGAATTGATGAGTGGGTACTTGGAACGCACTACACCTTGGCGTTCTGGTCAAAGCGAGACAACATCTTCGCGGCTTTACGGCTTACCGGTAGAGTTTAGCCCGGATTCCCCAGAAGATGGCTGCTGGGAAGTGATAAATTTTGATTTGGAAAAAGAGCCTGGTGTGCCTGTGCGCTATCCTTATTTTCGGTTGTTTGAGTAATCGTTAGGAGTCACGGAGTTCTAGAGACGCGAAATTTCGCGTCTCTACAGTAGTTTGGAGTTAAATTTAATTCATAACTCATAACTCATAACTATCAAGATGCATCACGTTTCTATTCGTACAGGGAATATTCATCGTGCGATCGCCTTTTACGAGCAGTTGGGGTTTACAGTTTGTGAACGCTTCACTACAGGCTATACTTTGGCTTGCTGGATGGAAGGATTAGGGGGCAGAATAGAGCTGATCCAAATTCCCGAACCGAAA
Source organism: [Scytonema hofmanni] UTEX 2349 (assembly GCF_000582685.1). Lineage (GTDB taxonomy): Bacteria > Cyanobacteriota > Cyanobacteriia > Cyanobacteriales > Nostocaceae > Hassallia > Hassallia hofmanni. The sequence continues at coordinate 4,903,278 of NZ_KK073768.1, read as the reverse complement.
CCAGCCCCGGATGCATTCGCAGATGAGCATTATGTGGGGTATTATCATCTGTCATTTGAATTAACACAGATAGCCACAGATTTACCTAGTTGGTTAACAAATCTAAAAGAACGTTTGGCGATCGCCTCACAATCGTTGGTAGTGCTTTTAGAACCAACACAGCAGCAAATAGGCTCGCGTATCTACGAAGTTGCTTTTATTGCTGATACGGACGGATTGCCACTAGAATTTATCCGGGTTTTATCATAAATCGGCAAAATGGTACATAAATGTCCCCTAGATTACATATGATGTAGAGACGTAGCATTGCTACGTCTAATCAAGGATTTCGGATTTTTTTATTAATGTCAATTAAACGGACATAATATAATTAGACTTTGGACAAAAAAAGTGGTTAGCGAGTAGTCCTTAGCTTTAGTGAAGCTGATATTACACCTTAGTTGTTGTGAGATGTTTTACCTACTCGTGCATCAGAAACAAACCCCGTCTGTTTGAGCAGCAGCCCTAGCTTTGCGTGAGGAAGTTTCGTGTCCTTGTTTTGATTTCCCCACATATCAGAAAAAAAGTCTTGCATCAGCGTAATGATGCTGCGGTATTTGACGATGCTGGCAACGTAGAACTCATCTAAATTCAAATCCCCATCAGCATGTATCTGCTCGATATTGTCGAGTAATATAGCTCCCACTTCATAAAGTTCTAAGCCTTCTTTTATGACATATTTTTTCATGATCTTGCGTTTCTCGTCCTCCGAACATGAATCATAGGGTGATCGAATCAGGTGCCCAAGATTCCGCAAGACTTCTCCGTAATCGTAAAATGCGTTCTGCTCAAAGAAAGACTCTTCATCTTTGGTCAAAATGAAACTCTTGTCCAGCACCAAACCAAAATCGGTCAAGTATGTTTGCTGTCCATCGGTGAGAATGTTGCGAAAATGCGCGTCGAAGTGGATAATTTCCTTCGTCCTCAAAAAGTCAATGGTTGTGCGTACATCCTGAAGGGGTTTCTCAAGTTTATTGGGGTTTAAGCGCAGCCATGTTTCCAGAATATGCGGTATGTACTCTAGAAACAGAACCAACTCATGGTTTGCGTTCGCTCTATCTAACACACAAGCTCGGACGTTTGCATTATTGCCCCATTGTTCTATATCCACATCCGCACGCCACCCGGAGAACGGAATAATCCGATAATGGTACATCAGTGGGAAAGTGGTGATCTCCCCCTCCAATACCCAATTAGTTGTCTTGATATGGGTTACGAGTTCACGGAAGATCCCAAAACCAGGGCTTGGGGGGGTACCAATGCCGTAGTTATAAGAAGTTGGCAGATCATAGAGGTTTTTGGTAGAGAACAGGTTGTCATATTCCATGTTCGTAACCGGAACGCGCTTTACAAACACCTTGAATTGCCCAAGGACAATGGTGTGATTCATCCCCCAACCCGTACTAGACTTATTCGACTCACTATTGTCAAACAGAGAACGCAATTGTGCATTATCCAACCCAGCAATTTGTGAACTGAGCTTGAAGTACCTCTTCCTTTTAAGTTCTATATAATCCTTAGCCATTTTCCCCCTAATGAGCTAAAAGTTTATTTTATAGTGCAAGTCACAAAACGGTATGAGTAGCTACGACACTTCAAGGGTTTTGGGATAGCGATCGCAATTCGCCAACAGAGCCATGATAATCCAATACGGTTTGGATAAGACTCGATCCCCCCAACCTCCCGATAAATTGGGGGGCTAAGAATGGCTCTATTTCCCCCTTTTTAAGGGGGATCTTTAAAGACTATGCACCTTAACCGAACCGTATTGCATGATAATCGCGAACCACTCTTTTTTTGTCCAAAGTCCAAAATATTAGCAAAAATGGGAATTGGGCATTTCCCATTCCCAAATTTAATTAGATGATGCCACTTCTGCCATCCGAAAGATGATTTGTTCTAAAGTTCGCAACAATTCTTGCTCATTGTAAGGTTTAGAAAAGTAGGCTCTAGCACCCAATTGCAATGCCAGTTGTCGATGTTTATCACTACTGCGAGATGTTAACATGGCAATCGGGATATCTTTCATATCATTGTTTGATTTAACACGACCTAAAAAGCCGTAACCATCAATGCGCGGCATTTCGATATCACAAATCACCGCTTGAACTTGCAAGCCACTATTAAGTTTTTCCAAAGCATCTTGACCATCTTTTGCCTGTTCTACTTGATAGCCTCCTTTTTCGAGAGTCAAAGCCAAAAAGCGCCGGACATTTATTGAGTCATCTACGATCAAAATAGTGCCTTTCTGGTTATGAGGCAGCGGCAAAATTGGTTTATCATCATTAGGTACAAGGAAGGCAGTTTTTAATTTTGTTGATGGCAATTTATTGGTTTTAGGTGTGCGCTGATTAGTGGTAATCCAATACAATAATTCATTGGCGTTAACTAAAACCACTACCCGACCATCACCAAGAATTGTACAGTTGCTAAAACCATTAGGCAAAGGTATATTTCCCTCAACTTGGCGGATGGCAACTTCTTGTTCACCCCAACAACGGTCTATCTGCACTGCTGCTGGCTGGTTGTTACCTTTGATGACTAACACATTGGCAGCATTAATCGCTGGGGCAGTTTCTAAATCTGGACTATTATAACGGGGGCAATTAAATTCTAAGTGCTGTCCTAGTCGAATCAAAGGCAGCATATTTCCTTGCCAGTTGATAACTTCGCTATCAGCCATTGGGAAAACTTGCTCGTTTTGGAGTAAGAATATTTCCAGAACCACATCTGTGGGAAATGCCAATAGCATTCGATTACTTTCTACCAGCAGTACTCGTGCTACAGAAAGTGTAAATGGCACTGACATAGTAATAGTGGTTCCAACTCCGGGAGATGTATCAACTTTCACATCTCCCCGGATTTGTTTGAGGTTGTTGCGAACCACATCCATACCGACACCGCGACCAGATAATGTTGTAACTTGTTCAGAGGTGCTAAATCCTGGTTCAAAAATGAGCGATAATAGTTCTTCGTCACTTGCTTGTGCCAGAAGAGTTGCATCTAAACCCATAGATGCTGCGCGATCGCGAATTTTATTCAAGTCCATGCCACGTCCATCATCACGCATAGTAATGATGGTACGATTACTGCGGTGAGTGGCTTTAATTTCAATCAATGCTTGTTCTGGTTTCCCGGCAGCGCGACGGGTAGCTGCATCTTCAATACCGTGATCGAAAGCATTTCTTAACAGGTGCATTAAAGGATCGTTTAATGCTTCTAAAATGCTGCGCTCAATCAGAGTGTTGCCACCTTCTATTTTCAAATGGACATTTTTGCCATATTCTACATTCATGTCCCGCAAAGCTCTGGGAAAGCGATCGATTAAATCTGATAACGGACGCATCCGTATTTGTGTAAGCTTTGTTTGTAAATGCTTTGATGTTTTGTTTAGCTTTCTGGCAAATTGATCTGTATCGTCAACACTCAGTTGAATATCAGTTGTGACTTCTTGTACTTGAACAATAGTTTCCATTACCTCTTGCGACAAGAGGCTTAATTCGTTATAGCGATCCATTTCTAAGGCATCGAATCCCCTTTCTAGCTGCGGTGAATAGTCGCTATCTTCAAATTCAGAGTTGTCTGAATTGCCATTACTTGGATATGTTAGTGATGGTGAATTAGATGGAACTCCAACATGAGTAGTAATTTTGTCGTATGCTGTGCGTAATTCATGATTTTCTCGATCGAGAATTTGCACTCGCTGGCTAAGATTACGTACCAGTTTACGTAATCTTTCCATTTGCAAGTTCAATCCATTACGCTGGATAATTAGTTCCCCAAATAAATCGTTAATTTGCTCAAGTTGTTTGCTGGGAACTCTAACTGTATTTTCATGAACTTCGCGGTCTTTGCCAACTATACTTGGCTCTGGTTTGCGTTCAACAAATTTGTAATCTGTGGTGGAAAAATCTCTAGAAATTACTACGCTCGTTGGATCGTCAAGAGTAGCGTTGTCATCGACAATTTCTGCTTCCAAAGATTCAAAACTTGCGGCAATTATTTCTGGATTTAGCCAACTTTCTTCAGTATCTTCTGTTTCTAACAGATTGAGTTCTAGTATTTCTGCTTCTTGATCGTGAGATTCTACCTCATCGCTTTTGAGAAACTCAGCGATCGCTTCTTCTGCTTCTAAACTATGAGATTGTACCCCATCGCTGGCGAAAAATTCCGCGATCGCGTCCATTGGATCTAATTCATCAGATTCTACCGCATCGCTTTTGAGAAACTCAGCGATCGCTTCTTCTGTGGATAGCAGATCCATTTGGGCATAACTCTGAGGTGCCATCGTCTCAACTTCGATAGTTGTAGGTAAACTATCTCGTTGATTTGTCAGTACCAAAGCTTGTGATCGCCGCCATGCTTGCAATGCTAACCGAGCAATTTGTTCAACTTCTGTATCCGTAACGGCAGTTGCTATGTAATGCGTTATCGACTGACAAAGCTGGGTAAAAGCTGGTAATTGCAACATTTCTCCCAAACCGCCCAATTCAGCTGCCATTATGGCAACTTCTTCTCGCAAGCAGGGTTGTTGACTATCTGCAAATACAGATTCTAGACGTTGCAAACATCCTTCTACTTCTGTCTCAAAAAGCAGAGGTATGATATCTTGCCCTTCGTCCGCCGAAAGTATGGTTGAGGCATCTTCTGGGGTAGGATCTCCCAGGCGATCGTGCAGTTCTTCAAAAACTGGATAACAAAAAGTTGCTAACCAATTATCTTCAACCACATTACCTTCTGATAGCAATTCGACTATCTGACGCAGCCAATCTACGCCAGATAGTAATAAGCTTTGTAATTGGGTGTCAATTTCTAAAGAGTTTTTTCGTGTCCTTAAAACTTTAAAAGAATCTTCCAAACGGTGAGCCAAATCGCTTAGGGTACGAAACCCCATCATGCCCGCCCCACCTTTGATAGAATGAGCAGCTCTAAGTGCGGCGTTAATTTTATCTAATTCGATGCGGTTGGTTGCGCTGATTTCCAGCAATACCTCTTCTAAGGTATCGAGATAATCTGTTGCTTCCTCCAGAAACTGCATCTGGATTTCAAGTTCTTTATCCTTTGACATACTTTTTATCCATAGTCAATAGTAAACAATCAACAGTCACGCAAGTCATTAGTGCGATCGCGAAGCGAATCCAAAGGAGTATCGCACTTTGACGGCAGGACTAATGACTAATCCACTTTGAAAGTTTCAACAGTTTCCTGTAACTCTTGGGAAATCACCGCAGTTTGTTGCAAAGAATCAGAAACTTGCCGCGAAGAATAGCTGGTTCGCTCTGAAACTAAAGCAATTCCTCTCATCAACTGGCTGACAGCTTGGGAGGTTTCTACCTGGGATGTGGTAGCGGTGGAAATCGACTGCACCAAAGAATCAATTTGGCGCGAAACATCCAATATTTGACTCAAGCTGCTTTTAGCATCTTCAACAATTCGGGTTCCTTCTACAACTTGGGCAGTTCCCACTTCCATCGCTTGCACAACTTCGCTAGTTTCTCTTTGAATGTTCTCGACAATTTGTTCAATTTCTTTTGTTGCCGCTGCACTTCGGGCAGCTAATTCACCTACTTCTTCCGCAACTACAGCAAAACCTTGACCTTCATCCCCCGCACGCGCTGCTTCTATGCCGGCGTTGATGGCAAGTAAGTTGGTTTGCATGGCGATTTGATTAATCAAAGATACTACGCGGGAAATTTGTTGGGTAGATTCTCCCAAACGCTTGACTTTTTTCGCTGTTTCGCCTACTGTTTCCCGCAATTTTAAGATATTCTGCACTGTCATATCCATTGCTTTGCCGCTCTTTTTGGCGGTGTGCGAAGCATTTTGAGCAACCTTCGCGGCTTGTTGGGCGTTTTCGGCTACATATTGTATGGAATAGGTCATTTGATCAACAGCATCTAAGGTGCGATTGATTTCTGAGGCTTGCATTATAGCATCTTCTGCCAGTTCCCGCATTGCTCCTTGGTTAGAACCAATCGCAGTGTTGACTTGATAAGCCGCTTGTTTAACTTGGGTAACAATCAATCGCAAATTTTCAACGATGGAGTTGAAAAAGTCGGCGACGGTGCCAATTTCCCCGGTGGTGACATCAGCTCGCACTGTCAAATCTCCGCTGGCTGCACCTTCTACTTCCCCTAGTAGTTCAAGAAGTTGCATTTGCAAAGCTTCTTTTTGATGGCGTTCATCTTCAGAACCTTGTTCTGCCTTGTGTCTACCTTGTTCTACTTCCTCTAAAAGTTTTGCTTGTTCTAGAGCATAGCCAACTTGAGTGGCTACCTGCTTAAAGAAATCAATTTCTGCTTGTTGCCAAAAACGGGGGCTATCACATTGATGAGTAATCATTAAACCCATCAATTGCCCGTCTCTAATCATTGGTGAGATTAAACTTCCCTTGACGGAAAATTTTTCCAACATTTTAATGTAACAGTTTGCATTTTGCAAGCTTGGCTCTTGATAAATGTTGGCGATCACTCGCACTCTTCCATCTTTATAAGCTTCTACATGGCGATCGCGAAAACATGGATCGTCGATTTGCACTCCCATCATTTTCGGATAACCGGACGCAACCGATTCGGCAACGACTATTCCATCCCAAGTGCTGCGATCTAAGGCATAAATAACTACGCGATCGCTTCTCAAACACGAGCGAACTTCTCTGACTGCTGTTTTAAAAATATCTTCGGTTTTGAGATTTCGGCGAATCCGCAAAGTAATTTCTGTAATTATTTTTGCTCGTTCTGCATCCAGTTCTTGTTCTTTTAACAACAACTGTAATTGCTCTGCCATCAAATTAATATTTTCACCCAATTCGCCGAGTTCATCTTCTGAGTCTATCTCTAAACGGGTATTGAGTTCACCTTGTCCCAGCCTTGCTACTGTCTGAGTCGCATTCAAAATTGGTTGTGTGGCACGTTTAGCTAACCAAGTTGCAAACACAGACGCCAACAATGTTGTTAATACCGTCCCACCTAATATAGTCAGAAGTAAGTCTCTTTGCGGTGCCAATGCCGTTGCTGTATCTGTAGCCAAAATTACTTGCCATTTTAAATCTGGCAAACCGTTGAGGTTTTCGGCAGCATAGCTAACTAGCTGTTCTTTATTATTAATTTGGTTAACTGTTTTGAATGTGGCTTCTTTTTTTGCGGCTTGTAGTTTCGCCAAGCCGGGAAAATTTATTCTTGCTTCTCTACCTACTTGCTTGGTTTGCGAAGACATGAAAAATTTCCCAGAGGCATCAATTAAATGATATTCTTGCCCTGCAAGAGCGTAATTTTTAATTATCTCTTCTAAATTTTTTACCGGCATCCGCGCTCTAACTATGGCGATGGTTTGCCCTGTGACGACATCTTTCACCGGGGCAACAGTGAAAACACTATTTATTCTTGTATTTTTAGATACTTGTGGTTGGCTAATTAATGGGCGATCGCTTTTTAATACCGATTGAAAGTAATCGCGATCGCTATGGTTGGTGAGTGGTTCTCCTTGGGATTGTAAAATCGGCGCACCATTTAAGTCAAACACAGCAATGCTGTCATAGACTTTATAACTCTCGACAATCTTGTTTAATAGTGCTTGTTTATCTTGTTGAGTTGTAATTCCCCTGACGCTGGAATTTGTCAAAATGGGCAAACTAGCCAGCACTTGAATATCGCTATACCGTTCAATCATGAAACGGTTTACTTTATCTGCCAAGCCATCAGCTTCGGCTTGTTGGAGGGCGGAAATTTTGTTACTTATCGATTGGCTGGCAATCTGATAAGCTAAACCACCAATACCTAATACTGGCAGTGTGCTGATCGCGATCGCCAAAATTGTAGCTTTAGATCGCAAATTGAGGCGATTGAAAGCACGATTAGCACGCTGTAAGGGAGAATTGGCATTTTTTGGCGATGGGCGATCGTCTTTCAATGGTGGTATGTTACTATCGGTGACTTTTTCTTCGGAAACTTCAGACGAAATAAACGATGGGCTTTTTTCAGCATCACTGCTCTGAGCCGAATCAGTTTTATTAAACATAAAGTAATTTGCTTGAATAGGTTTATCTAAACACCAAAAATCCGTTCTTTTAGTAGTACACCCTAATCATTACGAAGAACCGAAGACTGGACTATTGCCTGTGCATCTAGTACCAGCAAGATTTCTTTGTGTTGCACAAAACATCCACGTAAATAGGGAACTAAGCTAGATGCTACTTGTCCTACAGGAGAGTGGATTTCATCCGGCGTAAATTTGGTGGTACCTGTGATTTCTTGCACCACTAAACCTAAAAGCACTGTTTCCACTCGAATAATTATTACATTGTATTGCCGCAGTCTATAATCTAGGCTTTCTAGATTCAGCATTTTTGACAAATCAACTGCCCAAACTATCCGACTGCGCCAATTCATCAATCCCAGTACGCAAGCTGGCATACTGGGCATGGCAGCTACAGACTCAACAGAAACAACAATCGCTTCTTGCGTGTGTTTCATTGATAATACAGCAGCCGTCTGGCGATTTAATTGAAACCTAAGATAGCCATCTCCTAAGTTATTTTGAGCTTCTTTGCTAGAAAGTATAGTCTTTGAACTATTCATTGATTCAAATCGCTACTGATTTAATCGCTCGCAAAAGTTGTTCGCGAGTATACGGTTTAGTTACATAGGCATCAGCACCTTGTCTCATTGCCCACAATCGATCAATTTCCTGATTTTTAGAACTGCAAATCACTATCGGTACTTTTTGAGTAACGGGATTTCTTTTGAGAGAACGGCACAATTCAAACCCGCTCATTCCCGGCATTACTACATCGGTAACAATGATGTCCGGTTCTTCTGACATAGCTTTTTCTAAAGCTTCTTTTGCACCACTTGCTTTTATCACGTTGTAACCACTCTCGTTCAGATAATGGCTCATTAATTCCAATTCACTGGGGGAATCTTCAACAATCAGAATTGTGCCAATCAAAGTTAGACTCACTACTAAATCTCCTAAAAAAGTAATTTGGGACTATTAAAGTTACTTTTTCTAATTTTTACTCCTTATTCAATTATCAGCTAACTAATATGTTTAAACACCATTTTCAGCAATTCTGGTTGAGTAAAAGGCTTAGTTAAATAGCCTGATGCCCTAACCATCTTTGCCTTGGCTCTATCTATAAATCCTGTTCTGCCCGTCACCATAATGATAGGTGTATTTTTGAATGCTGAATGCCTCCGCAACAAAGAACATAACTCATAACCGTCTAAATTCGGCATTTCCACATCTAATAATATCAAATCGGGCTTGCTGCGAAGTATTTGCATCAATGCTTTCACCGGATCGTTAATCAGAACAACTGAAAACGTGTTCTCGTCCAAAAAGTTCTTGATGGAATTTAAGACTGTTTGGCTATCATCAATGCAGGCAACTCTATACAGTTGTTTGCTAGCAGTTTGCCCTTGCATTTTATTATTGTTAGTATCTTGACTATCAAAATTGCTTTGATGAGGCAATGGTTGCCCAAGCTGCATTTGAGATTGCGGCAGTCTGGTTGCTTTTTCCACTTGCGTTTTTCCTGGTGCTGGAAGTGGTAACTGGCTATTTTGCTGACTTCTCAATTGCTTTTGACAATGTTCGACTAACAACCGCAAATCCAAGCTACAGAATTTTGGCAGTTGATTTAAGCTATTCTCAGCACTAAACTCATAACTTCCTTCTTTTAAGGTCAGAAATAACTCCAGTACTTCTTTAGCCAAGTTCTCTATCAGCATTCCTGCTTGTGAAGAAGTGATATGAGCTTGATTGGCTAACCAGCAAATAGCTTGATAATCTGCATCTGATATTGGCTGATTTTCTCCCTTCGGTTCAAACATCAGCCGCATCTGCATAGCTGTCGCACTGTTGAGAGCCGGAATTTGCTGACTCAACTGTTGTAAGTGGTTATCTAGCCGATCAAATAACTTCTCTGAATAAGAGGCGTAAGTAAGTTTACCGTCCTCTAGATAGATTGACCAAGAAACAGTCCCGGTAAATATCCGTAAGCACCCTGTAGCACGCCGACTGGTTAGTTGTGCTAACAGAGATAGCGGGTGTAGTTTCTGGGAAAACTTGTAGCTACCTATAGGAATTGTGCTCATTTTACTTTTACTAGGGATAACTTCGATACATTTAATCTAAAATTGTACAGAGGTTTGACAATTTTAATCAAATATTAGATATCATAACTGTTGTAGCTTAAAAGACAAACATCGCAAGCACAGGTTTGTGGCAAAGCTGAATGGTAGGAAGGTTTTCTACTTAATCTTACTAAGAGTGTTAATTTACTTACCTGAGATTAACAAACATTCTTTGAGAATAATCACAAAAAATGTAAAGACTAAATAAAAGCAGTCACCTATAAGTAAATGACCTATGGGCGTAACCCAATAATGTCTTCAAGCACAAGTTCCAACTGGTAACTTGCAGTATTAATACTTAAATATTTTTTTGTATTCAAAAAAATATAAACTAAACTTAATAAAAATTAACTTTACTTATTGTTAACAATAATGAAGGAATTCTTGATAGATGTTTTTATTGTTTTTTGAGATTTAAAATGCGATCGCTCGTAATTATATTTGATATAAAGTATAATTTGACACAGTAACAAAAATCTACCTACCCTCGTAGAGACGTTCCGCCGGAACGTCTTTACATTTATTATGTGTTGCCCAAAACCATTGTAGAGAGGTAGCATTGCTACGTCTCTACGTGTACAGTGACTAATTATATGTCGTTGTGACAAATTATTGTCATCAGTAAAATCCTTATACAGTATAGATTATAGCGCTTTGGCAGTTTTAGCATAACCTCTTTGCAGTGACAAAATAGATGTCGTTGTCCGTGATTGTGACAAATTAGCTGTCGCTTTGCAAGATAGGAAAAAGCTTTTGTGTATTTTCATAATGACAAATTGACTGTCGCTTTGTATATAGATAGAATAACAATATGTTTTTATAAAAAAGTTTTATATTATGAACAGTCAGCAAAATCCTGATTTAGCTGTTCATCCCTTGGCAATTCCTATGGAAGGCTTACTAGGAGAAAGTGCTACAACTCTTGAGAAGAATGTAATTGCCACACAACTCTCAGAGGAAGCCCAAGTAAAGCTAGAGGTAATCCAAAGTTTACTGGAACCCTGCGATCGCACAACTTATGGGCAAAAGTTGCGGGAAGCAGCAGAGAAACTAAATGTATCGTTGCGAACGGTACAAAGGTTGGTGAAAAACTGGGAACAAGATGGCTTAGTCGGACTCACTCAAACAAGTAGGGCTGATAAAGGAAAACACCGCATTGGTGAGTTTTGGGAAAACTTCATTACCAAAACCTACAAGGAGGGTAACAAGGGAAGTAAACGTATGACCCCTAAACAAGTTGCTCTCAGAGTCGAGGCTAAAGCCCGTGAATTAAAAGACTCTAAGCCGCCCAATTACAAAACCGTGTTACGGGTATTAGCACCCATTTTGGAAAAGCAACAAAAAGCCAAGAGTATCCGCAGTCCTGGTTGGAGAGGAACTACGCTTTCGGTTAAAACCCGTGAAGGAAAAGATTTATCGGTTGATTACAGTAACCATGTTTGGCAATGTGACCATACCCGCGTGGATGTGTTGCTGGTAGATCAACATGGTGAAATTTTAAGTCGTCCCTGGCTAACAACAGTAATTGATACTTACTCTCGTTGCATTATGGGTATCAACTTGGGCTTTGATGCACCCAGTTCTGGGGTAGTAGCATTAGCGTTACGCCATGCAATTCTACCAAAGCGTTACGGTTCCGAGTACAAACTGCATTGTGAGTGGGGAACCTATGGAAAACCAGAACATTTTTATACTGATGGCGGTAAAGACTTTCGCTCTAACCACTTGAGTCAGATTGGGGCGCAATTGGGATTTGTCTGTCATTTACGCGATCGCCCTTCTGAAGGTGGAGTAGTAGAACGTCCCTTCAAAACATTAAATGACCAACTATTTTCAACGCTTCCTGGGTACACCGGATCTAATGTGCAGGAACGCCCAGAAGATGCAGAGAAGGACGCAAGACTTACTTTGCGAGAACTAGAACAGTTACTTGTGCGTTACATCGTAGATCGTTACAACCAAAGTATTGATGCGCGGATGGGCGACCAAACGCGCTTTGAGCGTTGGGAAGCAGGATTGCCTACAGTGCCAGTACCAATACCAGAACGAGATTTGGATATTTGTTTAATGAAGCAGTCACGGCGCACTGTGCAAAGAGGTGGTTGTTTGCAGTTTCAGAATTTAATGTATCGGGGGGAATATTTGGCAGGTTATGCCGGAGAAACTGTCAACTTAAGGTTTGACCCCAGAGACATTACAACAATTTTGGTTTATCGCCAGGAAAACAATCAGGAAGTATTTCTGACTCGCGCTCACGCTCAAGGTTTGGAGACAGAGCAACTGGCATTAGATGAGGCTGAGGCAGCAAGTCGCAGACTCCGTACCGCAGGGAAAACTATCAGTAACCAATCATTATTGCAAGAAGTTGTTGACCGCGATGCTCTTGTCGCTACCAAGAAAAGCCGTAAGGAGCGTCAAAAATTGGAACAGACTGTTTTGCGATCTGCTGCTGTTGATGAAAGTAATAGAGAATCCTTGCCTTCTCAAATAGTTGAACCAGATGAAGTGGAATCTACAGAAACGGTTCACTCTCAATACGAAGACATTGAGGTGTGGGACTATGAACAACTTCGTGAAGAATATGGGTTTTAAACAATGACAGAAGCTCAGGCGATCGCCAAGCAGTTGGGTGGGGTAAAACCGGATGATGAGTGGTTACAAGCTGAAATTGCTCGTCTCAAGGGTAAGAGCATTGTGCCTTTACAGCAGGTAAAAACTCTCCATGATTGGTTAGATGGCAAGCGCAAGGCAAGAAAATCTTGCCGAGTAGTTGGGGAATCGAGAACTGGCAAGACAGTTGCTTGTGATGCCTACAGATACAGGCACAAACCTCAGCAGGAAGCTGGACGACCTCCAACTGTGCCTGTCGTTTATATTCGACCTCACCAAAAATGTGGCCCCAAGGATTTGTTTAAAAAGATTACTGAGTACCTCAAGTATCGGGTAACAAAAGGGACTGTATCTGATTTTCGAGATAGGACGATAGAAGTACTCAAGGGTTGTGGCGTAGAGATGCTAATTATTGATGAAGCTGACCGTCTCAAGCCTGAAACTTTTGCTGATGTGCGAGATATTGCCGAAGATTTAGGAATTGCTGTGGTACTGGTAGGAACAGACCGTTTGGATGCGGTAATTAAGCGGGATGAGCAGGTTCTCGAACGCTTTCGGGCGCATCTTCGCTTTGGTAAATTGTCGGGAGAGGATTTTAAGAACACCGTAGAAATGTGGGAACAAATGGTTTTGAAACTGCCAGTATCTTCTAATCTAAAGAGCAAGGAGATGCTACGGATTCTCACGTCAGCAACTGAAGGCTACATTGGTCGCCTTGATGAGATTCTTAGGGAAGCTGCAATTCGTTCCTTATCAAGAGGATTGAAGAAGATTGACAAGGCTGTTTTACAGGAAGTAGCTAAGGAGTACAAATGATAGAAGCACCAGATGTTAAACCTTGGCTATTCTTGATTAAACCCTATGAAGGGGAAAGCCTGAGCCACTTTCTTGGCAGGTTCAGACGTGCCAACCATTTATCCGCAAGTGGATTGGGTACTTTGGCAGGAATTGGTGCTATAGTGGCACGTTGGGAAAGATTTCATTTTAATCCTCGCCCTAGTCAGCAAGAATTGGAAGCGATCGCATCTGTAGTAGAAGTGGATGCTCAAAGGTTAGCCCAGATGTTACCGCCTGCTGGAGTGGGAATGCAGCATGAGCCAATTCGCTTGTGTGGGGCTTGTTATGCCGAGTCGCCTTGTCACCGAATTGAATGGCAGTACAAGTCGGTGTGGAAGTGCGATCGCCATCAACTCAAGATTTTAGCAAAGTGTCCAAACTGTCAAGCACCTTTTAAAATGCCTGCGCTGTGGGAGGATGGGTGCTGTCACAGATGTAGGATGCCGTTTGCAGAAATGGCAAAGCTACAGAAGGTTTGATGATAAAACCAGAAAAAGGTGTGAAATTAACTAAGTCCCTGAATTGATCTGGTTGTCCAAAAAATTTGTGCGATCGCATGGCAAGATTATTCCTACTATTGATGTGGCGTGAGTCGGATAACTTGCTCTAATGCCTACTTCTGTTTATTTCTCTTTGGTTTCGGTTTAGTAACCCACCACGCCACTATACCAAAGATCGCCGTAGCTAAAACACTCCAAAGTAAAGATGATACCAAGGGGTGAACTGGGTACTTGAAATTTATCTGTGGTGCAAAGGGTTTATCTATGTGTTGGGTGACAACACCAGAAACTATTGCACCGCCACCAAAGGCTATACCTAGTACTTGGATGGTGCGTTCTAAAGAGCGATCCCGTTTGGCTTGTTCTAACTCTACTATGCCGCGAATTGTGCCAATCATCTGGTCAAAGAGGTTTTGACCGGGGGTAAGATAAGCTAAGTTTGTGTTAATTTGTTCGACTAAGGTATCTTCAGCTAGTTCTAGGAAGTTGGACAAAAATTCTAAATTATCTGAGCCAATGCCTATTTTATTTAGCTTTTCAAGATATAAACGATAGTTTTTACTATTAGTTTGAATTGTAGTTTTGTGCAGTTCTAAATCTTTTAAATAATCAACATAATTAAAAGAAATTTCTGGTATTTCCTGAAGCCATTGATTTAAATTATTAAATTTTGAATCTATAGAGTTATTTTTTTGCTCTTTAAATTCTTGCTTATACTTTTCCAGATCAGAATAAGCTGATTTAGCTTGTTCATAACACCATATAGCTTCAGAACGAGCATAAATAATTTTACTGCGACAAAGCAGAAGGTCAATTAAAGGATAATAATATTCTCCCTTGTTTTCTAATTCTGTAGTAATATCATGGGTATTTAACCAAATTAATAAATGACACTGTTTTTCAGGAAAATCAGCATCATTGTTATATTCAAATATTGGACTACCTAATAATTGCCCTTGATGCTGACAATAAATATTTAGTTTTTGCGAAATTTCTTCTGATAGTAATGCTTTGACACAAGCATCAGCGAATGCTTGTTCATCATGTATTTTTCCTACAGGTTGAGCAAAAAATACTAGGGTTTGTCCTAGAGAAGCTTTGATATTTTTAGACAGTAAGCAATCATCTAGATTTAGCCCTCTTAAATCAGCAAGTTTTACTTCTGAATAAGGATAACGTAGAGTTAAATCAAGGGCGTAGGTATCGTGAATTTCTAAGGGATTAGCTTCACCGCTTAAGTGTAGATTTGGTTGATGTTGGATGGCGGTAAATTTTAAGAAACGTTCGGGAAGTATTTCTCCAGTGATACTAGTTTTTTTATTATTTGCTTTTTCAATCAGTTCAGGTAAAGTTTCTAGTTTAGGAATACCAAGTTGTTTACCAAGCTGCTGGCATTTTAACCATAAATCGTTAGCATTTTTTACAGGGATTTTAGGTTTTTGTGACAGGCTATGCTTCAGATGAAAGGCATAAAGAGTTAGTTTGGGATAAGCTATCTTTCCTGTTGAAAAATAATCCATTTTAAAATAAGGATAAATGTCGCGGTGTTCAGATCCCCGACTTCTTAAAGAAGTCGGGGATCTAAGTCGAAGTCGTTTTTTTTGTCTCCTTAGCAGATGACGAACTTTGTTGAATTTCATTAAGTATATTCTTTTTATCAAGTTCGTATTTGGGAATATTTGTATTTGCTTGCTTATCGCCTGGCCCTCTTACTACTATTTTCTCAAATTCTCCTAAAGCTTTATCTACTTCAGGATGTTTTGCACACCAATCTGAGATAGTATCAGATAAAGATTTAATGTCATCAGGTTGGTTATTAATCAATTTCATTAGTGTAATTCTATCCTCTGCTGAAAATAGATAAGATTGAGTATTCAGCAGATGGATAAAAGTATTAACAGTTATTTCATAATCAGACATTATTATTCTCCTATTTGCCAACAGCAGTAAATGCAGCCCAATGAAAGGGAGAGTTGAATGGTTGCTCTCCTGTCATATTATTAATTTGACGACGTATCTTTCCTTTCTTAGTACTATCTAACGCCAATTTTTTTACCCATTCCTGCAACTCTTCTTTCGTCGCATCCCGCAACCAACGCTGGGCTTGATTCATACCAAGTGGTATTGACATATCTGTAGCATTTTTTAAAATTTGAATGAACTTAATCATCAAAAAGGATGTTGATAAATCGTTTACCGTCCATAAACTACTTACAACACTGCTACTACCTGCATACAGAAAGCCACTGGGTAAGCCGATATATTCATCGCTGGTATTATTGAAGTCAATTAAACCTGTTTCGCAGGCTGAGAGAACCACGAGACGAGTTTGACTAAAGTCGAAGGTTTGTTCAAATAAATTACCCAATGTCAAACATTTACTTAAATCTATAGCTTCGGTATCGGAAACTTTGAGATATCTTTCTGGGTTAGCATCATCAGGAATAGGGGAAATATATGCATCTGCTAATAATAAAAAAGAATTTTGGGGATAATTTAAGTTGAAAGAGCCGTGACAAGAAAAGTGGAGATAATTTGCTTGTTTTAATTGTGTTGCTGCTTGGGATAAGGCAGCTTTTGTGGCTTGCTTTTTGGATAATACTTGATGGGAGGGAAAGTAAGATAATATGCTTTCTACTTCTAAATTGGTGTAATTCAGGTCTTCCGTGGGATTTTGAATTGCAAATAGAGATTGAAAATCAGGGCGTTGTCGCTGTTGTACTTGTTGCAGTAGTTGACAACTGGGTGCATAGCTGACACCACCAGCAAATAAATCTAGAAGACAAGACGAATTTTCAGAATTTTGATTTATTGGTAGTGCATGAAGGGGGAATAAATGCAGGAAGAAATGGGGAATTAGGATGAGTTTATAGGAGTGCTTTGGTATCTGGGTTAATATTTCATCAATGTGCAGAATGGAGGCTAATTCTTTAAGTTCTTCCCCTAAACTATTCAGCCATTGGTCTTTTTGATCGTCGTAATTCTGCAAATATTGATTTCCCCAATTTACCAAAGCTTTTATATCTTCTGGTTGGGATTGCCAAACAGTTAACTCTCCTGTTTTTGTGACAATAAACGCCAGAATTTTATCGTTGAGAATATACCACTCGATAATGGCTGTACGCTCATCCAAAGTAGCCTGGAATGATTCAAATTTGAAACCATAACCAACAGGTAAATAGCGATTTTGCAATTCATTTCGCTGCTGTCGCAATTCTTGGAGATGTTGTGCTAGAAGTCTTGGATTTTCAGCTTTACCATTTTGGATTTGATATTGTCCTGTAGCTATTTCATCTCGAAGTTGTTCTAATTGAGTGACAACTTCTGGCGGGAAAATAGTTTTGAGGTCGCGGTTGAGGATAAGTTCTACTAAATTGCGGGTTTTGCTGCGTTCAATATATTCTATGGCTTCAGTGTCCTTGCCCAATTCTAGGCAAACTGCTACCATGCGTTGATAAAGTTGATTCCATTCCTCTGCTTGTTTGCGCTTGGCTTCTTCACCAGAAACAGTTCCACCCCGCAAAGTTTCGGCTGTTTCTATTGCCTGAAGAAAAGTATTGTAAGCTGAGTCCAACTGTTTTTCGTCTTGGTATAACCTGCCGAGATTTAACAAAGTTGTTGCATGGTTTTGAGGGAAGGCGTTGCGGGTTCTGACTTCCAGTGCAGCTGTATAAGCAGTGATCGCACTTTCAATATTCTCGGCTTTTTCTCCGAATATTCTCTCTCGGTAAGCACCCCCCAGATTAGTTTGCGTCATTGCCCAATTTTCAGGAAACGCACTGCGGGTATATACTTCGAGTGCAGCAGAAAAAGCAGCGATGGCTAATTCAATATTCTCGGCTTTTTCTCCTAATATTCTGTCAAGGTAAGCATTCCCCAGACTATTTTGCGTACCTGCCCATTTTTCAGGAAAGGCGCTGCGTGTTCTAACTTCGAGTGCGGATGAATAAGCAGCGATCGCACTTTCAATATTCTCGGCTTTTTCTCCTAATATTCTGTCAAGGTAAGCATTCCCCAGATTATGTTGCGTACTTGCCCAATCAACAGGAAAAGCGCTGCGGGTTGTGACTTCGAGTGCAACAGAATAAGCAGCGATCGCTAATTCAATATTCTCGGCTTTTTCTCCTAATATTCTCTCACCGTAAGCAATCCCCAGATTATTTTGCGTTGTTGCCCAATCTTCAGGAAAGGCACTGCGGGTTGTGACTTCGAGCGCAGCAGAATAAGCCGCGATCGCAGTTTCAATATTCTCGGCTTTTTCTCCTAATATTCTGTAAGTGTAAGCACCTCCCAGATTATTTTGCGTTATTGCCCAATCTTCAGGAAAGGCACTGCGGGTTCTAACTTCCAATGCAGCAGAATAAGCAGCGATTGCTAATTCAATATTCTCGGCTTTTTCTCCTAATATTCTCTGACTGTAAGCACCCCCCAGATTATTTTGCGTTGTTGCCCAATTTTCAGGAAAGGCACTGCGGGTTCTAACTTCCAATGCAGCAGAATAAGCAGCGATCGCTAATTCAATATTCTCGGCTTTTTCTCCTAATATTCTGTAAGTGTAAGCAATCCCCAGATTATTTTGCTTATCTGCCCAATCAACAGGAAAGGCACTGCGGGTTCTAACTTCCAATGCAGCAGAAAAAGCAGCGATCGCTAATTCAATATTCTCGGCTTTTTCTCCTAATATTCTCTCACCGTAAGCAATCCCCAGATCATTTTGCGTTGTTGCCCAATCTTCAGGAAAGGCACTACGGGTTCTAACTTCCAATGCAGCAGAAAAAGCAGCGATCGCCAATTCAATATTTTCATCTCTGTTTCCTAATATTCTCTGCCTGTAAGCAATCCCCAGATTATATTGCGTACCTGCCCAATATTCAGGAAACGCACTGCGGGTATATACTTCGAGTGCAACAGAATAAGCAGCGATCGCAGTTTCAATATTCTCGGCTTTCTCTCCTAATATTCTCTGACTGTAAGCACCTCCCAGATTATTTTGCGTACGTGCCCAATCTATAGGAAAGGCACTGCGGGTTGTGACTTCCAGTGCGGCTGAATAAGCAGCGATCGCAGTTTCAATATTCTCGGTTTTCTCTCCTAATATTCTCTGACTGTAAGCAATCCCCAGATTATATTGCGTACGTGCCCAATATTCAGGAAAGGCACTGCGGGTTGTGACTTCAAGTGCAGCAGAACAAGCAGCGATCGCTAATTCAATATTTTCGGCTCTGTTTCCTAATATTCTGTAACTGTAAGCACCCCCCAGATTATTTTGCGTCATTGCCCAATCTTCAGGAAAGTTGCTGCGAGTTCTAACTTCGAGTGCAGCAGAATAAGCAGCGATCGCCAGTTCTAAATTTTCTGCCTGCTCACCTTTGATTCTATTAGCATAAGCAGTACCGAGATTATCTTGCGTATTTGCCCAATCATCGGGAAATGCTTCAAAAGTATAAATTTTCAGAGCATTTTGAAAACAAGCGATCACCAGTTCTAAATTCTCTGCCTGCTCTCCTAATATTCTGTCACGGTAAGCAGCACCGAGATTATTTTGCGTACTTGCCCATTCATAGGGAAATGCGTCAAGAGTATAAATTTTCACAGCTTTTTGGTGGCAAGCGATCGCCTGTTCTAAATTCTCTGCCCGCTCTCCTAGTATTCTGTCACGGTAAGCAACACCAAGATTATTTTCCGTACCTGCCCATTGTTGGGGAAAAGCGTCAAAATTATAAACTAAAAGAGCATCTTGGAAACAAGCGATCGCCAGTTCTAAATTCTGTGCTTGCTCTCCTAGTATTCTGTCACGGTAAGCAGCACCGAGATTATTTTGCGTACTTGCCCATTCATAGGGAAATGCGTCAAGAGTATAAACTTTTACAGCTTTTTGGTGGCAAGCGATCGCCTGTTCTAAATTCTCTGCTATATTTCCTCTGATTCTATCAGCGTAAGCAAGACCGAGGCTATTTTGCGTCATTGCCCAATCAACAGGAAATGCTTCAAAAGTATAAACTTTCAGAACTTCTTGGTGACAAGCGATCGCCAATTCTAAATTCTCTGCCCGTTCTCCTAGTATTCTGTTGCGGTAAGCTTCACTGAGATTATTTTGTGTGCTAGCCCAATCAACAGGAAATGCGTCTAAAGTTCTAACTTTCAGAGCTTCTTGGTAATAAGCGATCGCCTGTTCTAAATTCTCTGCCCGTTCTCCTAGTATTCTGTTGCGGTAAGCCCCACCGAGATTATCTTGTGTGATAGCCCAATCAATAGGAAATGCGTCTAAAGTTCTAACTTTCAGAGCTTCTTGAAAACAAGCGATCGCCTGCTCTACATTCTCAGATTGATCTCCTCTGATTCTTGTTAGGTAAGCAGTACCGAGATTATTTTGTGTATTTGCCCATTGTCGGGGAAAAGCGTCAAAATTTCTGACTTTCAGAGCATTATGATGACAAGCAATCGCCTGCTCTAAATTTTCGGCTTTCTCCCCTCTAATTCTCTCAGAGTAAGCATTAGCAAGATTATTTTGCGTCATTGCCCAATCAACAGGAAACGCCTCAAAAGTTCTAACTTTCAGAGCTTCTTGAAAACAAGCGATGGCTAGTTCTAAATTTTCTGCCCGCTCACCTCTGATTCTTTTTTGGTAAGCAACACCGAGACTATTTTGCGTCATTGCCCAATCAACAGGAAATGCGTCAAAAGTATAAACTTTCAGAACTGCTTGGTGACAAGCAATCGCCAGTTCTAAATTTTCTGCCCGCTCACCTCTGATTCTATCAGTGTAAGCAGCACCGAGATTATATTGCGTACTTGCCCATTCATAAGGAAAAGCGTCAAAAGTTCTAACTTGTAGAGCATTTTGAAAATAAGCGATCGCTAGTTCTAAATTTTCTGCTATATCCCCTCTGATTCTATTAGCGTAAGCAGTACCGAGATTATCTTGCGTACTTGCCCATTCATCGGGAAAAGCGTCAAAAGTATAAATTTTCAGAGCATTTTGAAAACAAGCGATCGCCTGTTCTAGATTCTCTGCTATATCCCCTCTGATTCTGTCAAGGTAAGCAGCACCGAGATTATTTTGCTTACTTGCCCAATCATCGGGAAAAGCGTCAAAAGTATAAATTTTCAGAGCATTTTGAAAACAAGCGATCGCCAGTTCTAAATTTTCTGCCCGCTTACCTCTGATTCTGTCATGGTAAGCAGTACCAAGATTATTTTGCGTACCAGCCCATCGTTGGGGAAAAGCATCAAAAGTATAAACTTTCAGAGCTTCTTGGCAACAAGTAATCGCCAGTTCTAAATTTTCTGCTCGCTCACCTCTGATTCTTTTTAGGTAAGCAGAACCAAGATTATATTGCGTACCTGCCCAATCATCGGGAAATGCGTCAAAAGTTGTGACTTTCAGAGCATTTTGCAAATAAGCGATTGCCTGCTCTAAATTCTTCGCTCGCTCCCCTCTAATTCTGTAAAGGTAAGCACCAGCAAGAGTATTTTGCGTAACTGCCCATTCATAGGGAAAAGCGTCAAAAGTTCTGACTTTGAGAGCTTCTTGTGAACAAGCGATCGCTTGTTCTAAATTCTGTGCTTTTTCCCCTCTGATTCTGTTACGGTAAGCAGAAGCGAGATTATTCTGCGTCCTTGCCCATTCATAGGGAAAAGTGTCAAAAGTATAAATTTTCAGGGCATTTTGGTAACAAGAGATTGCTTGCTCTAAATTCTGTGCTTGCTCTCCTCTAATTCTGTTACGGTAAGCAAATCCGAGATTATTTTGCGTTTGTGCCCATTCATAGGGAAAAGCTTGCTGAGTGTAAACTGTCAGCGCGACTTCATAGCCAGCGATCGCAATTTCCATATTGCTGGCTTTGCTACCCAAAGAGAATTCTGTCATGAGATAGCTAAAAAAGACAATCACTTCTGCTAGTTTATGCACCTCATCTGCGTCCCCTTCCCCCAGTCTATTTGTCCCCCAACGGCGCAATGTTTCTGCTAATACCTCGTCGAGTTTGTCTGTATTCATTACCAGCAATGGGTAAACTCCAAACCCACTGTCTGCGGTTGCTTGTAGTACCTGCATCAAGAATTGGATATATGCTTGTCCCTCCTCCTCATTGAGACATTGCAAATCTACTTTAGTATCTAGATTTAATACTTCCCTTAGTTGCATTGCCAAATTTCGCAACCAATTCGCTGTCTTTTCATCCCCCTGTTGGAAACACATCTGTGCTACTTCTTCTATCTTCTGCAAGAAGCCAGTATCAAGTAATTCTTGGTTTGCTGCTAAAATTTCTGGTTCTTCACCACTGGGGGAATCTAACAGGCTGCGAATGAGGTTGAGATAGGCTTGCTGACGCTGTTCGTTCATGGACAAGGGCGTGACACGCAATTTTATTATGAGATAAATTCAACACCAACGCCCTAAATTCCAGAAAAACGTACAATTTCATCACAAATGATGTGTGTCTGACAATGAAAGAACCTCGTGGATGAGTGTTTTTTACTTGTGAACAAACAATATATTGATTTTGCGATCGCATTTGTTATTTCAGCGATCGCATTTGCTATTTTGGCGATTAACGATGGCGCAGAGCAAGTTTCCGTCTGCGTGAGTCAGGTTACAGTAAAATGCGTTGGCGTAGCCCAACCCAGGCATCGCTACTCATTTACAGCAGTCAAATCTTGCTGTTCTAACCCTACATTGAAAATTAGTGTAAAACTCACACCAGGAATGAGTCGGCGTAAAACTTGTAAATGAGCTTCTGCATCACTGCGGCGACGAAAACGAGCTACAATCTGGTTTTGCATATTAGGTTTAAGTCGAACTATACACCAAGGACTGAGCTTTTCAAGGTAAGTCATCGAATTCTCCTGGTAAAATCTGTAATTTCCAAGACAAAAGCCAGCCTACTGTGACGGTGGCTGGCAAGAAATATCAAATTGATATTGAAATTAGATTCAATTCCTACTCACTCTTCTCTGGAAAACAAAGCTTCTGCAACACTTCTTCGGGGATATCCTCAAAATGTTCGAGCAAAAAGTTCATCAGCGCCAGGTGGCGTAAATCGACTGGCATGGGGCGGCGGTAGTTTTTACCTCTAGCAAACCAGCGTCGAACCGTGGAAAGGGAACGATCGCAAATCTGAGCCATTTCTTCGTAGTTTACCTGCCACTTGGAGTAAAACTGCTTCGGAGTCATGCCCAGTTGACAGTAACTGTAGAGTTGCATCAAATCTTGTTCTCGCTGCTTGAGTGGATGAGGATTCATAATTCTGTCTCCTCACTGATTGGTTCTAAATCTTCTTCCCAAGCAATATCGGCAGATGTCCAAGCGGCACTGGGGCTATTTTTGCTCAACCAAATCAGGTAGCACCAACTCCAGCAGCAGCGATCGCAAGCATTGCTATAAAATCGACCAATGACAATACCCCAGTCAGTATTGCTTTCAGTTGAGAGCCAACGCAAGCGATCGCCATATAAAAATCTGGGTGTCTTTGCTACATCGGAAAAGTTAGCGGGAAGCTCAATAGATGCGTCTGGGCATTTGAGGTTAATCAAGCTTGGGACTATATCTTGGTTACTGTGCCGGATGAGATTGAGATAAGCGGCAATCAACTTACCATTGAGGCTGTAAGTTAATTGAGAAATCAGAATCGCAGCTAGACTTTCTATTTCTTGCTGCTGGAGTTGTATCCAGGCACTATCAAAGTCAACATCAGAGTAGTTGTTGAGCTTTGCCAGTAATTCTGTAATGCCGAAATCATCTAAAGCTTGTTGATAAGCTCTGTGTTGATCTGTTTTGTAGCTAACAGGCTTTAACATGGAAAATGTCTCCTGTGATATGGGGGCCAAAAGCCAGCATCCGCCCTGAGAAAGTTGATGGCTGGCTTTTGACTTATCTGTAATTATACGCTAAAATAAAGTGTTTTTGTTTTAATTAGTGTGTTTTAATGTATTTAATACAAAAACAAACAAAATCGCTTATGATGCTGACATGGGAAAAGTAACTGTAACTCTTTATATGGAAGAAGAAGACAAAGAAGCCCTGCAATTTTTGGCTGATGCAGAGGAGCGTTCTTTGTCTCAAATGGCGGTGTTAATTGTGAAACGAGCGATTAAACAAGCTCAGAATGACGGCAAAATTCCACCAAAGTCGTAATTTGTTAACGAAGCGCAAGTAACGACTGTCTAATTTCTGCCTATCTGTTAGGAGACTTTGGTTATGTGGTGCTTGTGATGTACTGTTGTACATCCTTGAGATATTCGCAGAGAGATGACGCATTCCCAAGGAATGTAACAATTTTAGGTAGATGCCAAGGTGGGGTGTGAACCTTGTGTTATTTTGTTTAACAGTTTCTAACATCCGCTAATTCAAGTAAAAATATAAGCGCCATTTAACTGAATTTTCTCTCCGAATTTTTTATTTAAAGATTTAGCAATATGAAAATTGAAATCCAAGGACGAGATGCAGTAAAAGCTACAGAAGAACTTTTAGCAATTGAGGGATTAGAAGGAAGTTATCAAACTATTGAAGAAGTCGAGCGGGAAGGAACCCTAGCCACTATAGCCACGATTGTGGGAATTGTGAGTGGAACATTGACCATTGCAGAGAGCATTCACAAGTGGAAGGAGAAGAATCAAAAGTCTTTACACGACCCAACTGGTGCCAGGGTTGAGAAGGTTTTGATTGTTACTGATGACAATCGTCGATTACTGCTCAAAGACGCAACAGTAGAGCAAATCAAGGAGATTCTAGAAAACTACAAGTAGTAATGAAGATTCTCCACCTTTACCTGAAACTCGTGGGCGATCGCTACGCTCAGTTGCGTTTATTCTGGGATAATCCCAACAATTGCCAGTCCCGTCAGCTACCCCTGGCAGAAATCACTGGGTTGATTAAAAAGGTAGAAACAGATTATTACACCAGACTGCCCGAAGACTATGCTAAGACTGGGCAAGCACTTTATAACTGGTTAGACGGAAGCGATCGCATTTTTCAAAGTGCAATTGACCAGCATAAGCGTGAGGTTATCGTTCTTGCCATTGCTGCAACCGAAAAACTCGCCCATTTACCGTGGGAAATACTGCATGATAGTACAGATTTTTTGGTGAATCGACGACCTTTTCCCATTATTCCCATCCGATGGGTAAAGGATGATGATTCTAAACAACTGACACCGGAAGATCAGCCAGCAAATCGGGCATTAAATGTTCTGTTTATGGCAACTTCCCCATTGGGAATCGAACCGGAACTGGATTTTGAGGCTGAAGAAGCCCAAGTTTTGTCAGCAACGAAGCGTCAACCCTTATCGTTGATAGTGGAAGAAAGTGGTTGCCTAAAAGAGTTGGGTTATTTGGTCGATGATTACGATAAGAGTTACTTTGATGTTATCCACCTGACAGGTCATACCACATTTCGGGATGGAGAACCACGTTTTATCACTGAGACGGAATTGGGACAAGCAGAATATAGCAGTGCAGAAGACATCGCTACAGAATTGCAATTCCAACTGCCCAAGCTAATTTTCCTTTCTGGTTGTAATACTGGATACTCAAGTGACGCTGGTGCAGTACCATCAA
Organism: [Scytonema hofmanni] UTEX 2349; assembly: GCF_000582685.1. Classification (GTDB taxonomy): domain Bacteria; phylum Cyanobacteriota; class Cyanobacteriia; order Cyanobacteriales; family Nostocaceae; genus Hassallia; species Hassallia hofmanni. The sequence continues at coordinate 4,877,600 of NZ_KK073768.1, read as the reverse complement.
TGGCAGAGGCATTACTAAAGCAAGGTGCAACGGCTGTTATCGGTTGGGGTCAGCGAGTGTTGGATACTGATGCCATAGCTACTGCTGCTGCCTTGTACCAGGAATTGTCAGCCGGAAAGACGCTTACAGAAGCAATTGCGATCGCTTATCAAGTACTGCTAAAAAATCAAGCACGAGATTGGCATTTGTTGCGCTTGTATGTGGCAGAAACTCTACCGGGTGCGTTGGTCAAGCGCGGACGTAAACCCGTACCTCGTGCTTCTGTTGCTCAAGAGTTTTTAGACCCAGAGAAGAAACTTAGAGTTGCCACTCGTGAAACTTTTGTTGGTCGTCGTCGCCAGTTACAAAACTGTTTGCGGGTACTCAAGCCCTATTCAGAAAAGATTGGGATTTTAATTCATGGTATGGGAGGATTAGGAAAAAGTACGATTGCTGCAAGATTGTGCGATCGCTTATCTGAAAGTGAAAAAATCATTGGTTGGCGACAAATTGATGAATCTAGTTTGGTGAGTAAGCTAGCAGATAAACTGAGGAATGCAGAACTACGGACAGCACTCAGGGAAGGCAAAGAGGAACTCAAATATCGATTAAGAGATGTGTTTGCGGAGTTGAACCAATCTGGAGAGAAACCCTTTTTGCTGGTATTTGATGACTTTGAATGGAATTTAGAACATCGTCAAGGAAGGTATATTCTCAAAACTCAAGTAGCCGAAATATTGAAGTCATTAGTATGGGCAATTAAAGAGAATAATGCCGACCACCGTATTATTATTACCTGTCGTTATGACTTTGAATCAGACCTGGATGAATCATTCTACAAACAACCTCTAGAATCCTTCCGCAAATCGGATTTACAGAAAAAACTGAGTCGATTAAAAGCTTTTAATTCCGAGGAAATTTCTCTAAATTTAATTGAGAGAGCCAAAATTTTGGCTGATGGTAATCCTCGGGTGTTGGAATGGTTAAATGATGAGGTGTTGTTAGGAGAAGATGCAGAAACAAAACTCACTCAACTTAAAGCTAATCCTACTGAATGGCAGGGAAGAATAATTTGGGAAGAGTTATACGAGCAACTTGACCAAGATATTGAGCAAATACTCAGCCGATGTTTGGTATTTGAAATTCCCGTCCCCATGATAGCATTATCAGCAGTTTGTGAGTCTACTTCTGACTACAAAAAACAGTTGAGTCGAGCGATTGAATTAGGGCTTATAGAAGTAAGTTCCGAAGCAGAAGAATCAAATCGACTTTATCGAGTCTCCCGCATTATACCTCACATTATTCCCAATATCCGCCTCCCTGAAGCACCAGAAGTCTATTGTCTCTACCAGAAAGCTTATGAAAAATTACATCAGATGTGGGGGGATAAAAATAATAGAAGTGAAGAAAAATGGCAAGAAATTTTTCGATTGAAATTCGCTAATAAAGACAATCCAGAACGATTCAGGCAAGGCTTTTCTCAGATGTTGGCAGTTCAAGATAACTCAGAAGCCGATAAAGCTTTTGAATCTGAATTGAGAAAATGTACTAATGAATTGGAAGCAGATAAACTATGTGAAGCATTAGAAAACTATCTTCAACAAGAACAGTGGAAACAGGCAGACAAGGAAACTGCTTGGACTTTTTACCAAGTCATGGTTAAAGAGAACTATGCAGATTGGCATGAGCTTTTGAAAAATTTCCCTTGTGAAACTCTTCAGGAAATTAATCGACTCTGGCTTGAAAATAGTAACAATAAATTTGGCATTAGCATCCAGAGTAAAATATACCAGAGTCTAACTGGAAAGGATAATTCTTGGAACAAGTTTTGCGATCTCGTAGGTTGGCGAAAACGAGGGAAGTCCCAGACGTATAATGAAATCGTGGACGAGTTGACCGATATTAAACGGGTGGTAAACGACACGTTTGCGGATGTACATGTACCTTCTTTACCAGCATTAATTTATACTCGTCTTGGTGATGGGTGGACTACCTCGATGGGTTGGACGGTTGGAGACGAGAGACCGGGGTTTGGGGGCTTTGGCTTTTTGGTAGTGGCTTGTGGGATAGAAAATCTCTTCTCTCTTGCAGAGTCTTGTAAAGACTAACATTTAAGGCTTTCGCAAGTTTATAAATATTTATTACAGCCGACGTTTCCAGGAAATAATCAGCATCTCGCAAATCCGATACCTGGCACCGGCGGGATATAGCAGTTTTCAGCAATCGGGAGCCAGTCATCACTTAGCAGTAATAGCCTCAAGACTACGATCGCAGTTTTCCACAATTTGAGTTAACAGTATTCAGCGATCGCCTGCAAGCTGATTGAATGTGAAACGCAAGAAAGTTATCAGGCTGTTAAAACTTGCTTTGCTGCGACTTCCATCAGTTTCTCGCTGCTGTCTCGCCCTTGTTTCAATTTGGCTTCTAGAGTATCGCAGAGAGACATCAGGCGATCGCACTTCTCTACAATCCGTTTTTGTGTCTCAATTGTGTAGAGTGGTATTCTCAAACTACGACATTGCTCAAGGGAAAGATTATCTTGTCCTGCTGTTCCCTTTGTTTCATTCAAAACTTTTTCTAAAGTTGCATAACTGGATAAAGCATAGTACATAAACCTATTATAAACAGAATCTACAGGTCTAAAAACAGCAAGAGCTTGGTTTATATTCCACTCAGGAAAATCATCTGGTACAATAGCTATTTTTCCTAATGGTGGGCCAACAATGTTCATCAATACATCACCAGGACAAACTAATGAACGTTTGAGTTTTGTTGTATGAACTGTTCTTGAAATATAGGTTGGTTTATAAAAAAAGTCAATTTTATTATCAACAATATTGTAAACCTTTAAATATGGAATTTCTCCTTCTGGCAGCAATTCGCTATTAGATGGTGTTGTTCCTTTTGTAATAAAGTCACAAATACAAATCGCTGGTATTTCAAATTCTTCAGTCTTGCCCTGAGCAGATTCTTCAATAATTTTGCCAAATTCAGATAAAATTCTTTGTTTATCTTTTTCATTAGGACAAAGAGCTAATCTTTCTTCAGTAATTCTTTCTATTAAATATCTCAAAGCACTCTCATCAAATTCTTGACGCACAAGTTTACCCTGCACTGCTAATTGCAAAATCGCCTGACGCAGTTTAGGAATCGTTTCAGGAACGCTGTAGAATAGGTCAAAATTGTTGCGAATGCGCTGCCAGTGTTGGCGGAATTCATCGGGATTTTGAGAGGAGAGGAGTTGAGCGATCGCACTCTCATTCATCCTCAAAATGCTCTCCTGCCTTTGCTGCTGGCGTTTTTCGATTTCGTCACAGATGGAAAGCAAGCGATCGCACTTCTCTACAATGCGTTTTTGTTCTGCAATTGGAGGAAGTGGAAATAGAAGCTGCTTAAGAGCTTGCACCCCTACAATATTTTTGATAGCTGTTCCCTTCAGTTCAGTTAGCACCGAAGTGTTCATAAAAAATGCAGGAAACAAAATTTTAAAATAATTATTAGATAAAAGTTTTGTGTTAAGTGTTATTTTTAACAAAGCTTGATTAATAATTCCTTGCCTAATACTCTCTGGCGCTACTGCTATTCTTCCAATAGTTCCAGAACAACTTATAATAATGTCATTCGGCTTTAACTCAAAATCTTTTAATTCCTGAAACTTTTTTTCATTTATAAAGTAGTATCCTAATTGAAAATCATCATAAATCGCATTTTTCTGCTCATAAACTTTGTATCCGTCTGGTACAAAGAACTCCTTCCTTATTGAACTACCAAAAGGCCCTCGTTTAATGGAGTTTTTTCCTTTATCAACAACCTCAACTAGACTTACCCATTCCCATCTATGAGGAATAGTAGCCAGTGATCTATTATTTGGGCAAAATGAATCTAATTCATCTCTAGCAAAAATCTCTGTCTGCTGAAAAAACTCATTTTCTATTTTGGCTCTATTTAATGAACTCAAAGCAGGTTCATCATTTGGTTTTTGAGAAACAAGCTTTCCCCGCACAGCCAATTGCAAAATTATTTCTCGTAACTTTGCAACTGCATTGGGTGCATCAGTCAATAATTCAAAATTTACAAAAAAACTTTCAATCTTCATCTATTTCCAACGCTTCTATTAACTCGAATTTCAACTTACTTCGCACCTCACCCAACTCTGCCATGAGTTTCTGATGCTCTGCTAACATCTCATCTAAATCAGCGTGTTCTACATCAACTTTGTGAGGATTTTTAATATCTATATTGTAGTTATTCGCTTTCAAATCTGCAATTGAAACCTGCCAAGCAAACTCATTTTTCTCACGGTTATCCCACCATTCTTGCTCCGGTGCAAACTCCTCAAAGCGAATTGGCTTAGTTTTCGAGTATGACTTATAACCTGCTGGGTAAGGGTGTTCATAATACCAAATCCTTTCTGTTGGTTCCCCTTTAGTGAAAAATAGCAGATTAGTTTTAATACTTGTGTAGGGATTAAATACCCCATTTGGTAAACGCACAATTGTATGTAGATTGCAATCTTGCAGCAGTTTTTCTTTAATCCGTGTCTTTACACCTTCCCCAAACAGGGTTCCATCAGGCAGAACTATTGCCCCTCTACCGCCTTCTTTGAGTAAATGAGCAATCAGCACCAGAAATAAATCTGCGGTTTCTCGCGTGCGGAAAGTAGCGGGAAAATTGTCCTCAATTCCATCTTCTTCCATCCCACCAAAAGGCGGATTAGTGATAATTACATCCACCCGTTCGTGAGGACTGTAATCGCGCAATGGTCGTGCCAAAGTATTATCATGTTCTGCTGACGGCACATCAATGCCATGTAAAATCAGATTCGTGACACAAAGGTTAAAAGGTAAGGGCTTTTTCTCAGTTCCGCGAATCGTCCGTTGCAGAGTTTCTGGGACATCAGCACTCTGAAAATTTTGGCGAATGTAATCAATTGCTGCCGTTAAAAAGCCACCTGTACCGCAAGCTGGGTCAAATACAATTTCGCCTAATTGCGGCTTGATTCTATCGACAATAAACTTTGTCACCGCACGGGGAGTATAATATTCTCCAGCATTTCCCGCACTCTGCAAATCTTTGAGAATTTTCTCGTAAATTTCGCTAAACTGCTTTTTTTGATCTTTTTTATTAAAATCAACTTCATTGAGCTTATTAATTACTTGGCGGATGAGAGTGCCATTTTTCATATAGTTGTAGGCATCCTCAAACACCTTACCAATCATCTGCCCACGCGCATCAGTTGCCGTAGTTCTCAGTTCTTTGAGGGTTTTAAATAAAGCATTATCTACAAAATCTAGTAAACCATCTCCAGTGATACCTTCAGAATCTGCTGCCCAATTCCGCCAACGCAACCCTTCAGGAATAGGAGATTGATAATTATCTTCCAGTAGTTCATATTCTTCTTCACGGGCATCAAAAACTTTGAGGAATATCATCCAAACTAACTGGTTAATGCGTTGCGCGTCACCATCAACGCCCGCATCCTTCCGCATGATATCTTGAATAGTCTTAATTGTAGTGCTGATTGACATAATATGAGACTGCGATCGCTGATTGGCAGAATTAACCTAGAAGAGAAATCATATCCTATTCCTGGATGTCAAGATACTCGATATATTTCTGACTTGAGAACAGACAAAGCTTGTAAATAAGCCTGCTTACCACCGAAAATACTAATTATCTCTAACGGAGTGCCTAAATCGCTGATTGGTTGTACCTTTAACACATCCAGACTTTCAATATCTTCAATTCCCTCATCAGCATACTTATCCAACAAAGCATTTAAAACCGTTCTAGCTTGTTCGCCATAGTTGCTAAAGTAGTTACGCTTGCGGACATTGTTTGCTCTTTCTTTGCGAGTTAATGGTGGTTGGTCAAAAACAACATGACAAATCAAATCTAATGGGTCAAAATCCCTACCAATCTCTTTTTCTAACGCTTCCAAAGGTACACCCAACTCTTGTAACTCTCGGATAATAGCCTGCTTCTGCTCCGTAGAGTGCCATTTCTTCAAGAAAGCATCTAATGAGGCGTACTCCTGACTAACTGTTTTGCGAGTATAGTCCTTAATCGATTCCGTAATCAGCTTACCGTCTTTGCCGTAGTATTGCTCTCGAATAAAAGCAATAGACACTTCTTCGTCTGCAATTACATACCTATCCCGCGTTTGCTTGCGGCTAATCTCGCCATCATCTATAACTACCTCATCGTCTCCAGTATCAGGCGGAACAATGGGATCAACTGGCTTAGGCTGATAAATTTGTACAGGATCGCCATCAAAATCAGGGTCAGCAAATAACTCTGTCGCTTTTTTAAAGTCCATAATTGTGAAGAACATTTTCCCATAGTCTTCATCAATGCGAGTCCCGCGACCAATAATTTGCTTAAACTTGGTCATTGACAGGATGCGCTGATCTAAAACAATCAATTTGCAAGTTTTAGCATCAACACCCGTCGTCAGCAACTCAGAGGTAGTAACAATCGTGGGATATTTACTTTCTGGATCGATGAAATTATCCAATTCAGCCTTACCTTGAGCATCATCCCCAGTAATTCGCATAATATAGCGGCTATTCCCCGCCACCAAATCAGCATTCTCATTAACTAATGCCACCCGCATCCGTTCGGCATGGTCAGTCGTCTCACAAAAAATGATAGTTTTGGCAAAGCGATCGCTTGATTTAAGATAATCAGAAATAATCCGTGCAACTAACTCAGTGCGCTTCTCTAGCACGAGAGTTCTATCAAAATCTCGTTGATTATACACTTGGTCGGGAATTGGTTTACCATACTTATCCCGTTGACCTGGCTTTGGTTTCCATCCACTCAAGTCTTTATCTAAATCAATCCGAATCACTTTGTAAGGAGCTAAAAAACCATCTTCAATCCCTTGTTTGAGCGAATAGGTAAAAAGTGACTCACCAAAATAATTGATGTTAGAAGCTTCTTCTGTCTCCCTTGGGGTAGCTGTCAAGCCAATCTGTGTAGCATTTCTAAAATATTCCAAAATTTCTCGCCATGCGGAATCCTCATTAGCGCTTCCTCTATGGCATTCATCTATAATAATTAAGTCAAAAAAATCTGGCGAAAACTGCCGATAAATGTTTTTCGCCTCTTCATTTCCCGTTACTGCCTGATACAGACATAGATAAATTTCATAAGATTTATCTATCTGTCGCTTCTGAATTTTGGTCATTCTTGAGCCAAAGGGTTTAAAGTCATTGACTCTAGTTTGGTCAACCAAAATGTTGCGGTCTGCCAAAAACAGGATACGCTTTTTCGCCCCCGATTTCCACAACCGCCAGATAATCTGAAAAGCGGTAAAAGTCTTACCTGTACCTGTTGCCATCACTAACAAAATGCGATTTTCTCCTTTGGCGATCGCTTCAATTGTGCGATTAATGGCAATCTGTTGATAGTAGCGTGGCTGTTTTTTATCAGAACTAGGATAGTAATCTTGAGAAACAATCGGCTGAATCTCTGAGTCAATTCCCTTCCAATCACAGTATTTTTGCCAAAGTTCCTGCGGTGTCGGGAACTGCTCAAGGGGGATTTCTCGCTCTCGCTGTCCTTCCGTAATCGTGCGATCGCACATCATAAAAGCGTCGCCATTGGAGCTAAAGATGAATGGTACATCAATTAGTTCACCAGTTGCGATCGCTTGTTGCATCCCCGCACTGACACCGTGATTATTATCTTTAGCTTCAATTACAGCCAGTGGTACACCGGGTTTGTGATACAGCACATAATCAGCGCGTTTCTGCTCACCTCGACTAGCAAGCTTACCCCTAACAATCACCCTACCTTTTGTCAGCGTCACTTCCTCACGAATCTGAGTGTTGATATCCCATGCCCGATTAGTTAGAGCAGGTGTAATGTACTTTGTACAAATATCACGTTCACTCAAAGATTTCTTGTCAATTGCTTCTGGCATAAAAGGGTAGGCTTTCGGTTAAGAAGAGTTTTGGTATAATTATACACTCCAGTATTGCCTATTGTTAAGTGTGAAACTAGGATTGTGCTATGTAGCAACCACAAAACCTATATATTCAAAGTCAAATTAGCTACTGAAGCTCTTGAGATTGTCCCTTAATTGTTGATGAATGCGATCGCACCAAAAAGGAATTACAGTCTGCCCTTGACAAAGAGCTTCTAGCGCCGCCTCTTTATCAAATTCCGCTAGTGTTAAAGGCTGTTCAAGAGAGCAAGTAGTCAAGAGCATCAAGCGCTTCATTTTTTCTTTAGGGACAAACTCCTCAAATAGCCAAGGCTCCTTTTGTCGCAGTATAACCAAAGTTTGCCGACTAACTTCAAAACTCAACCCAACAGATAGTAAATAATGCATCACGGTTAATACCAATAGATCAGATATTGAGTAATAAACATTACGACCTTTACCTGTGGTATTCACTGTTGGCACGACAACACCTTTATCGCGCCAATACTGTAGCTGACGACGCGAACAATTAGTGATTTGAGCCGCTTCTGTGCTTGTGTAGAATTTTCCTTCCATAGAAATCATCCTACAGAAGTAGTTTTTTAAATTTACATTTTTTAAAAGCACATTATGTATTCATGTGATATTATTTTTTTATGAGTCAAATAACTATTCAAGCTCGACTTATTTCCTTTGAATCAAACCGCCAACAACTCTGGAAGTTGATGGCAGATTTAAACACGCCGTTAATTAACGAACTGCTTTGCCAGTTAGGTCAACACCCCGACTTCGAGAAGTGGCAACAAAAGGGTAAACTCCCGTCTACCGTTGTGAGCCAGTTATGTCAACCTCTCAAAACTGACCCTCGCTTTGCAGGTCAGCCCAGCCGTTTATATATGTCGGCAATTCATATTGTGGACTACATCTACAAGTCCTGGCTGGCTATACAGAAACGGCTTCAACAGCAGCTAGATGGAAAGACGCGCTGGCTAGAAATGCTCAATAGCGATGCTGAATTAGTAGAACTTAGTGGTGACACTTTAGAGGCTATTCGTGTCAAAGCTGCTGAAATTTTGGCAATAGCTATGCCAGCATCTGAGTCAGATAGCGCTTCACCTAAAGGGAAAAAAGGTAAAAAGGAGAAAAAACCCTCATCTTCTAGCCCTAAGCGTAGTTTATCCAAGACATTATTTGACGCTTACCAAGAAACGGAAGATATCAAGAGCCGTAGCGCCATCAGCTACCTGTTAAAAAATGGCTGCAAACTTACTGACAAAGAAGAAGATTCAGAAAAATTTGCTAAACGTCGTCGTCAAGTTGAAATCCAAATTCAAAGGCTTACCGAAAAGTTAATAAGTCGGATGCCTAAAGGTCGAGATTTGACCAATGCTAAATGGTTGGAGACACTCTTGACTGCTACAACCACTGTTGCTGAAGACAACGCCCAAGCCAAACGCTGGCAGGATATTCTGTTAACTCGATCAAGTTCTCTCCCATTCCCCCTTGTTTTTGAAACCAACGAGGATATGGTTTGGTCAAAGAATCAAAAGGGTAGGCTGTGTGTTCACTTCAATGGCTTAAGCGATTTAATTTTTGAGGTGTACTGCGGCAATCGTCAACTTCACTGGTTTCAACGCTTCCTAGAAGACCAACAGACTAAACGCAAAAGCAAAAATCAGCATTCTAGCGGCTTGTTCACACTCAGAAATGGTCATCTAGTTTGGCTTGAAGGTGAGGGTAAAGGGGAACCTTGGAATCTTCACCACTTGACCCTTTACTGCTGTGTTGACAATCGCTTGTGGACAGAGGAGGGAACAGAAATCGTTCGCCAAGAGAAAGCAGATGAAATTACTAAATTCATCACAAACATGAAGAAGAAAAGCGATCTAAGCGATACACAGCAAGCTTTGATTCAACGTAAACAATCAACACTTACTCGAATAAACAATTCCTTTGAGCGTCCTAGCCAACCCCTTTATCAAGGTCAATCACACATTTTGGTTGGAGTAAGCCTGGGACTAGAAAAACCTGCCACAGTAGCAGTAGTAGATGCGATCGCCAACAAAGTCTTGGCTTACCGGAGTATTAAACAATTACTTGGCGACAATTACGAACTGCTAAATCGCCAGAGACGACAACAGCAGTACCTATCTCACGAACGCCACAAAGCACAAAAAAACTTCTCTCCCAATCAATTTGGAGCATCTGAGTTAGGGCAACATATAGACAGATTATTAGCTAAAGCAATTGTAGCGTTAGCGAGAACCTACAAAGCTGGCAGTATTGTCTTGCCCAAGTTAGGGGATATGCGGGAGGTTGTCCAAAGTGAAATTCAAGCTATAGCAGAACAAAAATTTCCCGGTTATATTGAAGGTCAGCAAAAATATGCCAAACAGTACCGGGTTAATGTTCATCGGTGGAGCTACGGCAGATTAATTCAAAGCATTCAAAGTAAAGCAGCTCAAACAGGAATTGTGATTGAGGAGGGAAAACAACCTATTCGAGGTAGTCCCCACGACAAAGCAAAGGAATTAGCACTTTCTGCTTACAATCTCCGCCTAACTAGGCGAAGTTAACAAATATCTGAACCTTGATAATAGAATATTAATAGCGCCGCAATTCATGCTGCTTGCAGCCTCTGAATTTTGTTAAATGAGGGTTAGTTTGACTGTATAAATACAGTCTTGCTTTCTGACCCTGGTAGCTGCTCACCCTGATGCTGCTGTCAATAGACAGGATAGGTGCGCTCCCAGCAATAAGGGCGCGGATGTACTGCTGTAGTGGCTACTGAATCACCCCCGATCAAGGGGGAACCCTCCCCAATTCTTCATTTGAAGGACTAAAATCAAGGCAAAATTTCTAAGAGATCCGCGCAAGTTCCAAATACCTTATCTCGTCTTGATTTCATCTTTTTTTAACCAAGGCATGATTCTTGAGACTGAGGCTCAAATGAGAAATTGGGAAACATCCGCGCTGAAGATATCTGGAAAGGTTGGCTCACAACATTTTGTAACTGGGTAGGTGGCAACAACCTTCCAGGTACTAGGTGGGTTGAAAGGGCTATTGCCTTATCTAATTGCAGTCGAGTCAATGGGTGGCAACAACCTTCCAGGTACTAGGTGGGTTGAAAGGCTTGGGATATAAAACAAGGGATATTCCAAACCCGTGGCAACAACCTTCCAGGTACTAGGTGGGTTGAAAGCTATTTCTCGCTTCATCCCAACAGCGGTTTTAAGGACGTGGCAACAACCTTCCAGGTACTAGGTGGGTTGAAAGTGCAAAGGGATCATCTTTATTTCATCCTTTGCAGGTGGCAACAACCTTCCAGGTACTAGGTGGGTTGAAAGGTTGATTTTTCGATATCGATGGCTCGTTAATCGACAATCGAGTGGCAACAACCTTCCAGGTACTAGGTGGGTTGAAAGATTCCCGCAACCCGCACTCCCTGCTTTTCGGCAGGTGGCAACAACCTTCCAGGTACTAGGTGGGTTGAAAGAAGCTATCTTTGTCTTTTTCGACAAAGCGATCGCGTGGCAACAACCTTCCAGGTACTAGGTGGGTTGAAAGAACGACCAGAAGACGATCGCCACAAAGACAAGAAGTGGCAACAACCTTCCAGGTACTAGGTGGGTTGCAAAATCTTTTAAACCGAGATTAGTTTTGGGTTTCAGTAACTATTAAACTTAGGGGTGGGTTGAAAGCAAGTCCTTTTATCCGCTTGTTTTAATTGCTTTGTATAATAATTGCAGAGCATATTATATTGATGACATTTAATTTGTCATCAATTAATTAAGCAACGCTGATGGGTCACGACGACAATTAAATAGTCACAATGACATTAATCTGTCACCGACGACAGATAATTTGTCACTGTACACTACGCCTTTTGTGGAGATGTCTAATAAACTAAAAATTTTTGATAGTGCGGATAAAAGGACTTGAACCTTCACTCCTTTCGGAACTAGAACCTAAATCTAGCGCGTCTGCCAATTTCGCCATATCCGCATCAGTTTCCTATATTACCATAACGAATTATCTGTGGCAATAGGGATTCGGGACTGGGACAAGGAGGAATTCCCAATGCCCCATGCCCCATGCCCAATGCCCCATGCCCAATGCCCCATGCCCCATGCCCAATGCCCAATGCCCCATGCCCAATGCCCAATGCCCCATGCCCAATGCCCAATGCCCCATGCCCAATGCCCAATGCCCAATCAAATCACAGCAACACGAGGCAGACGATGTTTGAATCCGCAGAGAATTTCCCAAGAAATGGTGTTTAATTGTTCTGCCCAATCGTCGGCAGAGATTTCTTCTTTTCCCTCTTGCCCAAGTAAGGTAACTATTTCGCCTTCTTGTATATTTGGTATGGCACTGACATCGAGCATTAATTGATCCATCGTAATTGCACCAATCTGTGGCACTCGTCTGCCTTGAATTAATACTTGCATTTTGCCGGAGAGATTTCGAGGAACTCCATCAGCATAACCAATGCCGACGACAGCAAGGCGCATTTCCTGTGGGGCAATAAATTGATGACCGTAGCTGACACCAGTACCGGCAGTGATGGTTTTGATGTGGGTGACTCGCGCTTTTAATTGTAAAACTGGCTTTAAGTCAAGGCGCGATCGCAAGTGAACAGCTGGCGAAAGTCCGTATATAGCTAATCCCACACGCACCATATCATAATGCAAAGCCGGATCGCAAAGAGTGGCGGCTGAATTTGCCAAGTGTAAACAAGGTGGTTCTATACCCAAAGCTTTAATTTGGGCGATCGCCTCCTCAAATCGTTGATGCTGTTGTATCATCACTTGCAGGTCGAGACTATCTGCCGTTGCCAAGTGAGAATAAATGCTCTTTATTTCTAAATGAGGCAACCGCTGCACTAACTGGACAAACTCACCTGCTTGCTGCCAATTTGTGCCTAATCTAGACATTCCCGTGTCTAACTTGATATGTACGGGGATGGAGTCAGTAAACTTAATCGCTTCTAAAGTTTCGGAAAATATTAGTGCTTGCTTTGGGTTGCACAGTGTTGGTTGAAGTTTCCAATGAGCGATCGCGTGAATTTGCTCTAATGTATGGGTTGCTCCTAAAATCAAAATCGGAGCTTTAATTCCAGCTTCGCGCAATTGAATTGCCTCTGGAACTGTAGCAACTCCTAACCAACTTGCCCCAGATTGTAATACTGTCTGAGCGACTGTTACAGATCCATGTCCATAAGCATCAGCTTTCACCACTGCCATTAACTCAGTACGCGGTGATAACAAACTTCGCAACTGATGTACATTGTGAGACAAAGCACCTAAATCAATTTCCACCCAAGCGCGTTGCGAGAACCACGCATAAGTGTCGCACTGCTGATTTTCTGCGACACGAGGAGTTTGCTTGCGACTTAACATTTTTATTTTCTCCTATCACACCATGAACGCTTTTTTACCGAAAGATTGGGTCTAAAGCCTCGCCCTTCTAGGGCGACTTTTCTTAATTCTGTGCTTGTGTTAAACTTATTTATGTCAGACATGGCAGCGTAAAATGTTGGTATTTGAAGCAAAGCTTGAGGGAACAAAACAACAGTATGAACAGCTTGATGAAGCCATTCGTACTGCGCGTTTTATCCGCAATTCTTGCATTAGATACTGGATGGATAACCCTTATATTGGGCGCTATGAATTGAGTGCCTACTGCGTCGTTCTCCAACGTGAATTTCCGTTCGCTAACAAACTCAATTCTATGGCACGTCAAGCTTCTGCTGAACGTGCTTGGTCGGCTATTGCTCGGTTCTACGACAATTGTAAGAAGAAAGCTGCGAAGAAGGGTTTTCCACGTTTTAAGAAGCATCAAACGCATGGTTCTGTAGAGTACAAGACCTGTGGCTGGAAGCTTTCGGAAGATAGAAGAACCATTACTTTCACCGATGGTTTTAAAGCTGGAAGTTTCAAGATGTGGGGAACTCGCGACCTGCATTTCTACCAGTTGAAGCAGATTAAGCGAGTTCGGGCTGTTCGTCGTGCTGACGGGTACTACGTTCAGTTTTGCCTTGATGTTGAACGGGTTGAAAAAAGAGAGCCAACAGGTAAAACTATTGGATTGGATGTGGGGTTGGCTCACTTTTATACTGACTCGGATGGAAAGACGGTTGAAAACCCACGTCATTTGAGAAAGTCTGAAAAAGCTCTCAACCGTCTTGGTCGCAGGCTTTCTCGCACTACCAAAGGCTCGAAAAACAGAGCCAAGAGCAGAAACCGATTGAGCAGAAAGCACCTCAAAGTAAGTAGGCAGCGTAAAGATTTTGCCGTGAAGTTGGCAAGATGCGTCATCCAGTCTAACGACTTGGTTGCCTACGAAGACTTGCAGGTGCGGAATATGGTTAAAAACAGGAAACTGTCTAAGTCGATATCGGACGCGGCTTGGTCGGCTTTCCGAAACTGGTTGGAGTATTTCGGTAAGGTTTTTGGGGTGGCAACGGTTGCCGTCCCACCGCACTACACCAGCCAAAACTGTTCCAAGTGTGGGGAAGTTATTAAGAAGTCTTTGAGTCAAAGAACTCATAAATGTCATCAGTGTGGGTTAGTTTTAGACACAGACTGGAATGCCGCTCGAAACATACTGGAACTTGCACTTCGTACCGTGGGGCACACGGGAACGTTAAACGCCTCTGGAGACATCAGCCTCTGCATGTCGGAAGAAATTCCTTCAAGTAAGTTGAGTCGCGGAAAGAGGAAGCCCAAAGAGTGATCTTTGGAATCCTCGTACCTAAAGGTCGAGGAGGATGTCAATAAGTCCTGAATGAAACATATGTAACTAAAGCGTAAAATACATCAACTAAAGGGCACAGATAAGTTATCGTAGTGAGAAAACTGGCATTCATCGGTGATGAGTTAATAT
>NZ_KK073768.1:4833189-4862700 GCF_000582685.1 [Scytonema hofmanni] UTEX 2349 | reverse complement strand
CCAGTCTAACGACTTGGTTGCCTACGAAGACTTGCAGGTGCGGAATATGGTTAAAAACAGGAAACTGTCTAAGTCGATATCGGACGCGACTTGGTCGGCTTTCCGAAACTGGTTGGAGTATTTCGGTAAGGTTTTTGGGGTGGCAACGGTTGCCGTCCCACCGCACTACACCAGCCAAAACTGTTCCAAGTGTGGGGAAGTTATTAAGAAGTCTTTGAGTCAAAGAACTCATAAATGTCATCAGTGTGGGTTAGTTTTAGACAGAGACTGGAATGCCGCTCGAAACATACTGGAACTTGCACTTCGTACCGTGGGGCACACGGGAACGTTAAACGCCTCTGGAGACATCAGCCTCTGCATGTCGGAAGAAATTCCTTCAAGTAAGTTGAGTCGCGGAAAGAGGAAGCCCAAAGAGTGATCTTTGGAATCCTCGTACCTAAAGGTCGAGGAGGATGTCAACTGTGACTATCTACTTATTCCATCGCTAGAAGCACTCATCAGATTTAATGCCTGAAGTTTACCTTTCGTTACTTAATTGGTACAACCTGGTAATTTGATGCTGGCAAAGCTAATTAAAATATTATTTTTTACTTCCACCACTTAACCCACACCATACTTCCACCACTTTTCTACACAGGACTTACGCACTCATCTCGCCAAAACCTTGAATTGACGTAGGGGTAATTCATGAATTGCCCCTACAATTCGTTAACTTTGGGTAAGTCCTGCTACAAAGACTTACCCAAAATTTGTAAATTATGTCGGAAGTATAATTTATTATCATCTTCAAAGCGGAGTATAATTGTGTTAATATATGTAAAACTAATACATTGAGCGCTAATCAATGGGGAAGGTTTTAGTCCTTAACGCCTCTTACGAACCGCTCAACATCACAAGCTGGCGTCGTGCGGTAGTTTTGTTGATCAAAGGCAAGGCAGAGCGGGTGGAACACAATGGGAAATTCCTGTATTCTGAATTTCCGCTGCCAACTGTGATCCGCTTGCGCCATTATGTGCGCGTTCCCTACAAGGAAATTCCTCTTACTCGCCGAAATATCTTGCATCGTGACGGTCATACTTGTCAATACTGCGGTTACACAGGAGATGAATTGACCCTAGACCACGTTTTACCGCGATCGCGTCGTGGTGGCGATACCTGGGATAACATTGTTACGGCTTGTGTCCGCTGTAATGTTAAAAAAGGCAGCCGCACGCCTCACGAGGCTAACATGCCTTTGCGTCATCCGCCCAGACAGCCTTATAGCAGCCTTTATTTTGAGGTCAGCAAACATCTTAAAAGTGGATTACACCAAGAGTGGCAAAAATATGTCATAGGACTTTGATAATTATTTGTTATTTTTAGACAGCAGTCCACTTGTTACCAGAAAACAAGACTTTGAGATTGCTTCCGTTACGTCGATTGGGACGGAAATACGTAGTTCGTGCATAAGTCCTGTAGAAATAACGCCACATTGTAGCTTTATCAAGAAAATTTTGCCAACATTTTCTGCCAAAGCTGTATGATTAAAAATCAATACAAGATTTTTAATTGTACATGAAAGCAGTACAAAGTAACTAAGATACGCTCTAAATAAGCGGAATTTTGTTCATGAAACATTAACAGCCCGTTTTTGTTTAGAAATAATTGTTAATTATTGATTGAGCTTTTAGCGGAAAGTAAAGAATATTACCGATTGATTTTGTGTGTGAAGGGGAAAACGAAGTCCCTCTTCAACTGCTCCGAAGGAGAAGGAATAACAGTTTGAGAGAGTTTTTGTGTAAGTCCTAAAAAATTAAAAATTAAAAGTTAAAAATTCGCGCAAGCAAGATTGAAAGTTGTGATTTGAAACTTTTTGCGCTCGAAATTTCCGCAAAATTAAAAAACCCTGTATTCTGAGTTTGTGACTCATTTTCATCCATGTTACTCGGAAAAGCTAAAACATAAATGTTGGTTGAAAATTTTCCTCAATCATAACTTATACTTATGGATTAATCCTAAAGATTAATCTTTATGATTAGGCTGAGAAAAAAATCAACTTGCAGACACAGTGCTAGGCTACAAAAACTTTGCGAAGATCGTATGGGTGTGGCGAAACCAATAAATGAGTAGTTGTATTTATTAACAAATAAACAGGACTTACGCACGCACTACGTATTTCCGTAATTGCGATGGGAGGAAGCACCTATCTAAGTCTTGTTTTCTCAAAGGCTGAGTGCGTAAGTCCTAATAAATTTAAATCAAGCCTCACCCTCACAAAAAAGTTGTTTATGCAATTAAATTCTCCCCGTACTCACTTGAAAAGCTTGTCATTAACTTCGGAAGTCAACCCTGATGATTTAGAAATAAACCAAGAAGCGATTCAGCTTCCAACCACAAAGCCGTCCTTTGTGACAAGTGACGGAAATAATTCTTCGGCTGGACGTAATAGCCAGGGAAATCAGAAATCAGAAGAGTTGCGTCAAACGCTTACAGCACACCGACACGATCGCCAGCTGGTAATTCTCCAAGATTTTCCTGACCCTGATGCTCTTTCTTGTGCTTGGGCTTACCAATTAATTGCCCAGCAGTACGATATAAAATGTGAAATAATTTACGCTGGCACACTCTCGCACCAAGAAAACATTGCCTTAGTCAAGCTGACAGGTTTACCGGCACAGCGTTGGTCAGTGCAAACCCTGAAAAGCAAGGATTTGTCATCTTATCAAGGTTTCGTATTAATCGATAACCAAGGAACGACTAGTCAACTATTGGCAGTAGTGCAGCAGGCAGGAATGCCACTAGTAGCGGTCATTGATCATCATAGCTCACAAGGAGAACTGAAGTCAGAATTTGTTGATATCCGTCCTTTTGTGCGAGCGACGGCAACAATTTTTACTCAATACTTACAAGCAGGTTTATTGATCTTAGATAATGGCACAAATCAACACATAAAATGCGCTACTGCCTTGATGCATGGCTTGCGATCTGATACAAATCGACTGATGCAAGCGCAAGAAGAGGACTTTATGGCAGCTGCGTATCTAAGTCGATTTTGTGACGCCCAACTGCTGAATGCAGTACTACAGGCAAATCGTTCCAAACCTGTGATGGATGTGATTGAGCGATCGCTAAAAAATCGCATCGTCAAAAACAACTTTTCCATTGCGGGAGTCGGGTACATACGCTACGATGACCGCGATGCCATCCCCCAAGCGGCTGATTTTTTGGTGACAGAAGAAAACGTTCATACTGCCGTAGTTTACGGCATTGTTCACGACGAAGACGACGAACTCGAAATAGTTGTAGGTTCTTTGAGAACTACCAAACTTACCTTAGACCCCGACGAGTTTATCAAAGAAGCCTTTGGGCAAGATAGCACCGGACGCTTTTTTGGTGGTGGGAGAACCAGCGCAGGTGGTTTTGAGATTCCGATGGGTTTCTTATCTGGATGCAACGAAAATTCTGCCTATGCGAAGATGAAATGGGAAGTCTTCGATACCCAAATTAAGCAAAAGTTACTGCGCTTAGTGAATCCTAAAGATAATTTAATTCAATCTGAGTAGGGAAAGGGGACTGGGGAAAGGGGAAAGGGGAAAGGGGAAAGGGGAAAGGGTTGAGGATAAGAGGGGAAAAGGGACTCATGTATGGAAATAAAGAATTATTTAAAACAATTCATGATATTTTTCTTTCCCTTTCCCCTTTTTTCCTTTCCCCCTTCCCCCTCCCTCTTGCCCAATGCCCAATGCCCAATGCCCACTAACAACCAACAACCAACAATCTGTGGAACTGTACTTAATTCGTCACGGCATCGCCGAATCGGGTGGATCTGATATTACAGATGAAGAGCGATCGCTTACCAAAGAAGGGCGACAAAAAACTGAGAAAATTGCCCAACGACTGAAAACGTTGGGTTTACACTTTGATTTGATCGCCACCAGTCCCTTAGTACGCGCTCGTCAAACCGCAGAAATCCTCATTGCCACCGGACTAAGTTCGCAAATGGAAGAATGCATCTACCTGGGCTTTGATGGCGATATTCATAATTGGCTTGCTGACTGGTTGGAACCGAGAAATTATTCACCGCAAACGCAACTTGCACTCGTTGGACATGAACCTTGTTTGAGCGAATGGGCGTCCATTCTCCTTTGGGGTGATGCCAAAGGAGGTTTAGTCCTCAAAAAAGCAGGTATGATCGGAATAAAACTACCAGAAAAAGGCTCATATCTGGGTCGTAGTCAGATGTTTTGGTTGACGCCACCCAAGTATTTGCTGTAACGGTTTCTTTATAGTTTTAAAACGACTATGGTTACAAGAGATACTGTTATGAAGATAACAATTTCTGGTAAGTTAGCCTCAGCAAAACTTTCATAAAACAGATGGTGTTGCCATGATGGTGTGCGAATATCAGCCCGGTTTGGAAGGCATTGCCGCCGCCCAATCCAGTATCAGCAACGTTGACGGGCAAAAGGGAATACTAGAGTATCGTGGCATTAGAATTGAGGAACTAGCAGAAAAAAGTACATTTCTGGAAACTGCTTATCTGTTAATCTGGGGTCAGTTGCCCACGTCAGAAGAACTAAAAGAGTTTGAGCATGAAGTTCGCCACCATAGACGGATAAAATACCGCATCCGCGATATGATGAAATGCTTTCCAGAAAGCGGTCATCCAATGGATGCTCTGCAAGCCTCAGCCGCAGCTTTAGGCTTGTTTTATTCTCGCCGGGACTTACATAACCCTATCTACATTCGGGATGCAGTGGTTCGCTTGTTGGCAACCATTCCGACAATGGTAGCAGCGTTTCAGTTAATGCGAAAAGGTAACGATCCGGTGCGTCCTCGCGATGACCTGGATTACTCCGCTAACTTTCTCTATATGTTGAGCGAGAAAGAACCCGATCCGCTAGCAGCGCGAATTTTTGATGTCTGCTTGATACTTCATGCCGAGCATACAATGAATGCCTCCACCTTCAGCGCGAGGGTGACAGCTTCTACCTTAACTGACCCTTACGCCGTGGTTGCCAGTGCAGTCGGAACCTTGGGAGGACCTTTGCACGGTGGGGCAAACGAAGAAGTTATTCAAATGTTAGAAGAAATTGGCTCGATCGCGAACGTGCGTCCTTACTTAGAAGATTGTCTGCAACGCAAAGCCAAAATTATGGGCTTTGGACATCGTGTTTACAAAGTGAAAGACCCACGAGCCACGATTTTGCAAGACTTAGCACAGCAATTGTTTGCGAAATTCGGCAGCGACAAGTACTATGACATCGCCGTTGAGATGGAACGGGTGGTAGAAGAGAAACTCGGTCACAAAGGAATTTATCCTAATGTTGACTTTTATTCGGGTTTAGTGTATGCCAAATTAGGAATTCCTACAGATTTGTTTACACCAATATTTGCGATCGCTCGTGTTACTGGTTGGTTAGCTCACTGGAAAGAACAACTCGCAGAAAACCGCATTTTCCGTCCTACCCAAGTTTACAACGGTCTGCACGAAATTGCTTACACCGCCATTGAAGAGCGTTAATGGGGCATGGGGCATGGGGCATGGGGACTGGGGGACAAGGGAGCAGGGGGAGCAGGGGGAGCAGAGGAAGCAGAGGAAGCAGAGGAAGCAGAGGGACATTTCTTTCTATTCCCCATGCCCAATGCCCAATGACCAATGCCCAATGCCCAATGCCCAATGCCCAATGCCCAATGCCCAATGCCAATGCCCAATGCCCAATGCCCAATGCCCAATGCCCAATGCCCTCAATCATTACCATAGTTAAAACTTCTCATTAGTTAGAGGAGGGCAAAAACCATCCGACGATATACTAAACATGGGAATTAGCAACAAATCTTCAATCAAGCGTCAACAGAGCAGAATTATTAATGGAAAAATTTACAAATATTAACTCAAATTAATAGTTGTAAATGACTAAGACTCAATGACTTCAACAACGGAAAAATGAATCCAGGAATTGACCTCCAAGGAACTTTTATTAAATCCCTCATGGATTTGGGGCTACCATCCGGTACAGCCAAAGCAATTTGGATGCCCCTGCCGATGATATTGATGCTCATTGGGGCAACAGTTGGTGTGTTGGTTTGTGTTTGGCTGGAAAGGAAGATTTCCGCAGCCGCACAGCAGCGGATTGGACCTGAATACATAGGACCTTTAGGTTTGTTGGCTCCTGTAGCTGATGGTCTGAAGTTGGTATTCAAAGAAGATGTAGTGCCTGCTCAGGCTGACCCCTGGCTGTTTACCCTCGGTCCAATCATCGTTGTACTGCCAGTATTCCTGTCATATTTGATTGTGCCTTTTGGACAGAATATTCTGATTAGCGATATTGGGACAGGCGTCTTTTTGTGGATCGCTTTGTCTAGCATTCAGCCGATTGGTTTGCTGATGGCTGGTTATGCTTCAAATAACAAATACTCCCTCTTAGGGGGGTTGCGGGCAGCAGCGCAATCGATTAGTTATGAAATTCCTTTGGCGTTATCGGTGTTAGCGATCGTCATGATGTCTAACAGCCTCAGCACCGTTGATATCGTCAATCAACAATCCGGTTACGGCATCTTGGGGTGGAACGTTTGGCGACAACCAGTCGGTTTTATCATCTTTTGGATATCCGCGCTAGCCGAATGTGAAAGATTGCCCTTTGACTTACCTGAAGCCGAAGAAGAACTAGTAGCAGGTTATCAGACTGAATATTCTGGGATGAAATTCGCCTTGTTCTACCTAAGTTCTTATGTCAACCTGGTGCTTTCTGCCTTGCTGGTATCAGTTTTATATCTGGGTGGCTGGGATTTTCCCATTTCACTTAACTTAATTGCCAGTTGGGTAGGAGTCAGCGAAACTAATCCCGTATTGCAGATCGTCGATGCCTCACTAGGCATCACCATGACTTTACTTAAGGCTTACTTCTTAGTCTTTCTCGCAATTCTGTTGCGCTGGACAGTGCCACGGGTTCGCATTGACCAATTGCTAGATTTAGGATGGAAATTCTTACTACCAATTGCGTTGGTTAACCTTCTATTAACCGCTGCCTTGAAACTAGCCTTTCCCGTTGCTTTTGGAGGCTAAACCAACCAAAATTGAAGAGAGAGAGACACAAAATGTTAAAGTTCCTAAAACAAGTTGGTGATTACGCCAAAGAAACGGTACAAGCGGCTCGTCACATTGGTCAAGGTTTGTCTGTCACCTTCGACCACATGCAACGGCGTCCAATAACCGTCCAGTATCCTTACGAAAAGCTGATTCTCGGTGAGCGTTTTCGCGGTAGAATTCACTTTGAATTTGATAAGTGTATTGCTTGCGAAGTTTGTGTCCGTGTTTGTCCAATTAACCTGCCTGTAGTTGATTGGGAATACGACAAGGCAAGCAAAAAGAAAAAGCTCAACCACTACAGCATCGACTTTGGAGTTTGTATCTTCTGCGGTAACTGCGTGGAATATTGCCCAACTAACTGTTTATCGATGACAGAAGAGTATGAGCTTTCCACATACGATCGCCATGAATTGAACTATGACAACGTGGCTCTAGGTCGTTTGCCTTACAAAGTTACAAATGACCCAATGGTAACACCACTACGCGAACTGGTTTACTTACCTAAAGGCGTGATGGAACCTCATGGTTTGCCAGCAGATGCACCCCGCGCCGGTGCCCGTCCAGAAGACCTTGTGGAACAGGAAAAATCATAATGTTAGTTAGTTGATAGTGGTTAGTTGATAGTGATTAGTTGATAGTGGTTAGTAGAATAATCAACAACTGACAAGCAACAACTGACAACTAACAACCAACAATCAACCGACAATCAACCGACAGAGGACAAAAAACAGTGAATCTAGCGGAAGGAGTACAAATAGTTTCCTTTGGCATACTGGCGGTGATGATGGTAGGATCAGCACTTGGTGTAGTGCTGTTCTCAAACATTGTCTATTCTGCTTTTATGTTGGCAGGCGTTTTTATTAGTATTGCTGGCTTGTATCTGTTGCTTAATGGTGACTTCGTAGCATCAGCGCAATTGCTAGTTTACGTCGGTGCGGTAAACGTGCTGATTTTATTTGCCATTATGTTGGTAAATAAACGGGAAGATTTTGTACCGTTTGCAAATTCTTGGATACGTAAAGCCCTAACGGGGGTAGTCAGTCTAGGATTGTTTGCCCTATTGAGTACGATGGTTTTAGCGACACCTTGGAGTCACTCAACTCCTGTTATTGGTGGTGAAAGTTCCGTCGTTTTAATTGGTGAGCATTTCTTTACTGACTTTTTGCTACCTTTTGAACTCGCTTCTATTTTGTTGCTGATGGCAATGGTGGGAGCAATTATTTTGGCGCGTCGCGAGTATTTGCCAGAACCATTATCATCTGGATTGCCGCAAACCATTTTAACTTTGCCAGAACGTCCTAGAGAACTGGTATCGGCTGGTACTAGTACTGACTCAGATGGTACTGATATTAATCGTGGTGGTTCTCGTCGCGAATAATTGATAACTTTCTACCTGTGGTAAAGACGTTCCGGTGGAACGTCTCTACAATATGTGTCCTAACTAGGGCTTGCTGAATGAAGGTGTAATGTAGTCCAGATAAGGGGTTCAAGTCTTTTTCCATCAAACAAGTGCACTTGTTTAACATCTAGAGTCTCAAAAACCTTGCACAATCGAAGTGCGATCGCTGGGTAAATTAGGAAACTGAGCAACGAAACAACCATTTTGTACCCTGTGTGGCTTCTAGATTCGCTTTAGAGACTTATTCAGCAAGCCCTAACTAGGGACATGATATAACCACGCTCCAACCAACGATTAACGACTAACAAACAAATTCATGCAACTCCAGTACTTTTTATTACTAGCAGCGGCTTTGTTCTGTATTGGCATCTTTGGTTTAATTACTAGCCGTAATGCCGTGCGGGTGCTAATGTCCATTGAGTTGATGCTGAATGCTGTTAATCTGAATTTAATGGCATTTTCCAACTTCCTAGACTCAACATTAATTAAAGGTCAGGTTTTCACAGTATTTGTGATTACCGTGGCAGCTGCTGAAGCGGCAGTTGGTTTAGCGATCGTGCTTGCCATTTATCGCAACCGTGATACTGTCGATATGGAGCAGTTTAATCTTCTTAAGTGGTGATATGAAGTGCAACTCAAGCAAGTAATCATTGCTTATAAAGCGAGAGATCCCCAAAGTAAACGTTGGGCTGAAGTCTGTGCCAAGCAACTCGAAGACCGCGAATGCCATGTGTTGATGGGACCCAGTGGACCAAAAGACAATCCTTATCCGGTGTTTTTGGCTTCTGTAGGGCAACCAATCGATCTGGCTGTGGTACTTGGCGGTGATGGTACTGTTTTAACTGCTGCAAGACATTTAGCCCCAGCTGGTATCCCAATATTGGCAGTGAATGTGGGAGGTCATCTGGGGTTTTTAACTGAGTCGGTGGATGAATTTCAGGATACGGAGAAGGTTTGGGATCGATTGTTGGAGGATCGTTATGCTATCCAGCGGCGTATGATGTTACAAGCTGCGGTGTATGAGGGACATGGCACAAATATTGAACCTGTTACCGAACGCTACCTAGCTTTGAATGATATGAGTATTAAACCTGCTTCCGCCGATCGCATGATCACTTCAATTTTAGAAATGGAAATTGATGGTGAGATAGTCGATCAGTATCAAGGAGATGGTTTAATTCTGGCTACTCCCACCGGTTCCACTGGTTACACCGTTTCTGCCAACGGTCCGATAATGCACGATGGTATGGAAGCGATTACGATTACTCCCATTTGTCCAATGAGTCTTTCTAGTCGTCCTCTAGTCTTACCTCCCGGTTCCGTTGTTAGCATCTGGCCCTTGGGAGATTACGAGTTAAATACCAAGCTGTGGATGGATGGGGTTTTAGCTACTTCAATTTGGCCAGGACACCGTGTTGATGTGCGAATGGCAGATTGTCGTTCTAAGTTTATTATTCTGCGGGAAAATTATTCCTATTATCAAACACTCCGAGAGAAATTACTGTGGACGGGGACAAGGATTCGCTACAGTAATAATAGTCACCATAATTGATAGAAGTCCAGGTTATGCGATCGCATTTAATCAACAGAAATAATATGCGATCGCTGGAGTATAAATTAATTATGCGTTGTCCAAAATCCTTGATTAGACGTAGCAATGCTACGTCTCTACGTCTTTTATATTAGATCCCTAAATTAAAATCTTGGACTTTGGACAAAAGTCCTGTATCATTCCGAAGAATATAAAAAAGCAGTTTTTGGCTGTGGTGAAGCCTCTTTTATTAGGTCAACTGATGAAGAGCGATCGCCCAATCCATTCAATTTATTAGCATTATTTCCATTCGTTAGATATATTGACAAATGCGTCATAATCTTAACCTCTCACCAATGCGCTACCTTCTATTATGCAACGCCTGATGAAGACTGCTCTCAAGTTGGATACCCCAACCCAAGAAAGCACGCGATTATTTTCTAACATCGAATTTGATGGTAATAAGCTAACTCATCAATCGGGTAGTGTTTTAGGAGGCACTGCACTTATTGCTGGAACAACTATTGGTGCTGGTGTTCTGGCTTTACCTGCGGTTACTCTGTCGTCTGGCGTTTTGCCATCAACAGTCCTGCTCATTGCTATTTGGCTCTACACTTTAATCTCAGGTCTAATGATCGCAGAAGTGACTTTGAACACGATGCATCGTGTGGGGCGCCCCAATTTAGGTCTGTTGTTCATTGTTGAGAATACCCTTGGGTTTCTGGGAGCGCGGATTGCTGCTGCCGCATATCTGTTTTTGAACTATGCCTTCCTTGTGGCATACATTACCCAAGGTGGAGAGATTCTAGTCTCTACTGCATCTGTTGTGTGCAATGTGCAGAACGTTTTGCCGGAGTGGGTGGGGATAACAATGTTCACTCTCTTATTTGGCAGCATGATGTATTTTGGGCGAGAAAAGATTGTCGAGAAATTAAACAATGTATTTGTAGCGATTCTCATTGCTTCATTTCTAGGAATATTGTTGCTGATCTCAACCCATCTTCAAATTGGCAAACTCTTATATCAGAACTGGACTGCGGTGACTCCTGCTGTTTCAGTCATGTTGGTAGCCATGTTTTACCACAACATTGTACCAGTAGTTGTGGCTCAAATGGAAGGAGATGCCCGAAAGATTCGTTCTTGCATCGTCATTGGTTCTGGGATTCCCCTGGTGATGTTCTTAGCCTGGAATGCAGTGATTTTGGGAAGCATAACTCCCGATATAGTCCAAAATATATCTAATGGCAGAATTATTTTTGACCCACTGCAAATTTTACGTTCAGGGAGTACCGGAGAATCCTTAGGAGCGCTAGTATCTGTTTTTTCAGAGTTTGCAACTATAACATCATTCATCGGAGTTGTATACAGTTTACTAGATTTCTTCAAAGGTATTTCCAATGTTGATAATAATCAACTTTCTAAAAGCCAGCCGCTCTATTTAATAATTCTTGCACCGCCGATGATTCTGGGAGCGCTTAATCCTAGCATCTTTTTTACCGCTCTAGATTACTCTGGAACCTTTAGTGTCTCAGTTTTAGCAGGGATTATTCCGGCGTTAATGATTTGGAAGCAACGTGAAGCGCACTCACACTTAAATAGCATTAACAAACAGCTTGCCCCTGGTGGTAAGGTGATATTCATTGCAATGATTGTAATTGGATTCCTCTTTATGTGGGCATGATTGATTGACCGTAGCCGTTCACAGGATTTAAAAAGTATACCCAGCGACGAATAATAATTGAATCAGAAAATGTCTCAATTGAGGTAAAAGCAGATTACAACCGCCTCAAACAAGTATTGCTTAATTTAAGAGATATTGTTGATGCGATTTTCCCTTCTTTTTTGCTACCCAAACTCACATAAGCCGTATACTAAATTAAGAATGAATATTTGATTTTCTGAAAGTCTCTAACATATAATCTCATGTCCGCCAAATTACCCATAATAAAAGAACCCCACCCCCAACCCCTCCCCGCAAGCGGGGAGGGGAGCTAAAGCGTAGCTTTGGCGGGGTGGGGTTCTTGGGTTTTAAGAAGTAATCAAGCAGACATGATATTACGGTTCTTATGCAAATGAAGTACAACTTTGTCTGCGTTCATCTGCATTCATTCTGGTTACTGAATGATATATTCACACACTTGAAGACTGCTGAACTTAGAGCTTTGTAATTCGGGACTAGATAGAAACTAGCGTCAAGTTTTTAAAACGGAGAAATAGAATTTGTTAGGAACAACTTCGGCATCCAAGAAGCTTGCTCAGATGATCTATGGCTACTGGCAAAGTCAGTGTCTTTATATAGCAACAAACTTAGGTATACCTAACCTGTTACAGTCAGAACCAATGACTGTAGAAGCGATCGCAAAAGCCACTTCTACAAAAGTAGAAACATTGTATGTTGTTCTGCGTGCTTTAGCTCATTTAGGTGTGTTTGTAGAAAAGCCCGGACGTGTATTTGCAGCAACAGAACTCTCAGAAGAACTGATTACAAATGCAGAGCCTTCTCTTGGACATTTTGTGCTGCATATTACAGAACCCTCTATGTGGGATGCTTGGAAAGAATTAGGGAATTCGTTGAAAACAGGGGAAGTAGCTTTTGAAAGGGCACATGGCAAGAAATTCTACGAGTTCTTCATGACGGAAAACCCCGATAGTAGAAATCTGTTCAACAATGCCATGAGCTTTTTAACGAATCAGGCTGTTGATTCGCTGTTTGAGGTCTATGATTTTAGTCAATTTGATACAGTTATGGACGTTGGAGGCAATCAAGGTGCATTGATTGCCCATATTGTCAAGAAATTCGGCTGTAAAGGCATACTTTTTGACCTACCCCATGAGGTTAAGACAGCTCCAACTTTTTTAGCAACCCAGGGACTTGATGAAGATGCAGTGCAAGTCGTTGGTGGTAGTGCCTTGGAGGAGATACCAAAAGGTGCAGATGCGATCGTGATGAAGTATTTCCTCTCCGTCTTTGGTGTTGAAGACGCAATCAAGGTACTAACTCGATGCAGAGAAGCTCTCCCCAAACAAGGTAAGGTAATACTTCTACAGACACTAGTTCCACCTCGTGGTGCGCCAGTAGAATATCCAGATGGGACGATCCCAGCTCTTGCTGCTGTTCAGATGATGGTAACGAATCCAGGGGGTTACTGGCGCACAGAACAAGAATATAAGGATCTGTTTCAAGCTAGTGGCTTTCAACTGGAAAAAGCCATTTACACAGGAACTAGCCTGACGGTGATGGAATTTCAAAAGTCTTCGATTGACTGATAATTGATATCATGTCTGTTTAATTAACAGTAATAAAAACCTACCTACCGTCGTAGAGACGTTCCGGCGGAACGTCTTTACGTTTTACGTTTATCTACTAGAATCCCTCCAGACATGATTTCAAGCATTCTGCTAAAACTTGTAAATGAGGTTCCAAAATTAATGTGTAGTGATTACCAGAAACATCAACAATTTTTATATCTTCCGCATCCATTATAGAGAAGAATTCCACCCACACGAGGGTTGGATCGGGAGCCATAATATGCTTTTCTCTGGCTCTGAACACGGTAACTTTTCCTGGATATGGCTGTTTTTCATAAGAATAAGTTGCCTTTAACGTTCCAACTAACACATCAACAATGCGTCGGTTTTGATTTGATGGCGGTAATATTTTGACTTTTATTGCTTTGTCGAGAATGTAGTTGATTTGTTCGTCAACACTCAAGTGTTTGATTTCATCAGTTGTTACCAGATTATCCTGACCTAACATTCCGCCCAAATACCTGGAAAGAGCACCAACCAAATAAGGAGCGTCAATTTTCTTGTTTTTATCCAACAGAATTGGAACGTAGGAATCCAGTATTGCTAACAACGAGACTTCATGTCCCTGTTTGTGCAGTTGTTGTGCTATTTCATACGCCACAACTCCCCCGAATGACCAGCCACCAATTTGATAAGGTCCTTGAGGCTGAAATTTCTGAATTGCTTGGATATACAGGCTTGCCATATCCTCGACTCGCGTTAAAGGTTCTTCTTCTCCATGAAAACCCTGCGCTTGCAAGCCATAAAACGGTTGGTCGGCACTTAGATATTGCGCTAGTTTGAAGTAAGACATAACATGCCCTCCCGCCGGATGTACGCAGAAAAATGGTTGTTTGTTACCTTTTGGCTGGATGGGAATCAGGGGGGATCGATCAAAAGTATCTGAACTAGTATCAAGAAGGTTGACAAACTTTTCAATGGTGGGATTCGTCAGGATTGCTGATAAAGGTAATTCTTTACCAAACTGCTGCTCGATTGAAGCTATTAAATGGATTGCTGAAAGAGAATTTCCGCCGATTTCAAAGAAGTTATCTTTAACACCTACTGGCTGAATGTTTAAAATCTCTGACCAGATTTTTTCTAATCGCCGTTCGGTATCATTTCGCGGTGTAATAAATTCATTATTTTGGCTGAAG
The DNA here is from genome assembly GCF_000582685.1 of [Scytonema hofmanni] UTEX 2349. Classification (GTDB taxonomy): domain Bacteria; phylum Cyanobacteriota; class Cyanobacteriia; order Cyanobacteriales; family Nostocaceae; genus Hassallia; species Hassallia hofmanni. The sequence continues at coordinate 4,848,256 of NZ_KK073768.1, read as the reverse complement.
CTAGAAACTGTTGGCTTTGGCAAAGCGCGACGGTTTACTTTTCCACTGGGAGTCAAGGGTAATGCATCTAATATCACAAAAGCTGTTGGAACCATGTAATCGGGTAGCTTCTGCCTGAGGAAATCACGCAGGGTTTCAGGGGTTGGTTGTTGCTGTTGAGCAGTAAAATAAGCTACTATTTGTTTTTCTTCTGATTGATCGGAACGGCTAATTACAACCGCCTCTCGCACTTGTGGATGAGCAGATAAAGTGTTTTCTATTTCCCCAAGTTCAATGCGAAACCCCCGAATTTTCACTTGATGATCTATTCGACTAACGTATTCAATGTTGCCATCATGCAGATAACGAGCTAAATCTCCTGTTTTGTAAAGACAGTAACCCATTGAGAAGTGATTAGCCACAAACCTTTCAGCAGTTAGTTCGGGACGGTTGAGATAACCGCGTGCAACTCCAACACCACCTATATATAATTCGCCAATAACTCCCACTGGAACTGGTTGAAGATAGGAATCTAATATGTAAATTTGTGTGTTAGCAATGGGACGACCGATAGGAACTAAAGCATGAGATAGTTGGGCAGATTCTACTTTAGAGACAGTTGACCAAATAGTAGTTTCAGTTGGTCCGTAAAGATTCCATACAGCGGCACTTTTTTCTAATAAATGCTGTGCCAAGTCGCTGGTTAATCCTTCCCCACCGCAGAGAATTTTCAATTGAGGAGAACCACCCCATCCCGCTGCAAGCAACATCCGCCAACTAGCTGGAGTGGCTTGCATAATCGTAGCACCAGTAGTATCAATTAGCTCTTTGAGTAGCTTGCCATCACTAGCTACTTCTTGTGTAGCTAATACCACCTGAGCGCCTGTAATTAAGGGTAGATATAGTTCCAGAGCAGCAATATCAAATGATACTGTAGTAACTGCCAAAAGCACATCTGACTCTGTGATACCGGGTTCAGACTGCATGGATTTTAAGAAATTCACCACAGCGCTGTGAGGAATTTCCACTCCTTTCGGCTTACCAGTTGAGCCAGAGGTATAAATAACGTAAGCGAGATTTTTCGCCGTGGTACGTGATGCAGGATTATCTTTGCTATGGGTAGCAATATTTTCCTGATTTGTACGCAAACAGACTACTTTCCTATGTTCATCATCAGCAAATAACTTTTGATGATCAGTCAACAACACTGGCACTTGAGAATCAGATAAGATTAATTCCAAACGTTCTTGTGGTAATCGCGGATCTAATGGTAGATAAGCTGCACCAGCTTTCAAAATAGCCAAAAGTCCTACTAGCATCTCTAAAGAACGCTCAATGCAAATACCCACTAAAACCTCTGGTTTAACTCCCAGTGTTTGTAAGTAGTGCGCTAGTTGATTTGCGCGCTGATTTAGTTCACGATAGGTAAGCTGTTCACCTGCAAAAGAAACTGCGATCGCATTACTGTTTCGCTCTACCTGTGCTTCAATTAATTGGTGGAGACACATCGTCAAGTCATAATCAGTCTGAGTCGCATTCCACTCAACCAATATTTTCTTTTCTTCGCTTTCACTCAGCAATGGTAACTGAGCTACCGGCTGTTCTGGATTTGATACAATACTTTCCAGTAAATTATGAAAATGTCTGCTAATCTCAGCAACTGTTGTTTCATCTAACAGATTGCTGTTGTAATGAAAACAACTCTGCAATGATTCAGAAAGCTGGATTACTTCCAAGCTTAAATCAAATTCTACTTCGATTTTCTCGCAGTTTTCCGGTTGTTTTTTGACTAGTGACTCGAATAAATTTGATATATTTTCCTGTTGATTTCCATTATGGAAAGTAAATGAAGCTTGACAAATAGGTGAATCGCTTAAATTAAACTTTGATTGTAATTCCTTTACCAATAAAGCAAACGGATAGTCTTGATAATCTTTTATTTCTAAAACATTATGATTAACTTGATGCAGAAATTTTTTAAATGAATTACTTTCGGAAATAAAATCCCGTGATAGTATAACGTTACTAACTTTACTAGTAAATCTTTCCCAATCGGGTCTATATTGCTGATTTAGTGGCAAAGCAACAAGAATATCTGTTTCATTTGTATAACGGTAAAGTAAAACTTTAAATGCTGCCAAAATAAGGTTCTCAAGGCTGACACTTTCACTATTTGCCAGGTCTTTGAGTAAGCCAGTTAGTTTATTTTTTATTATAAAAATATGGGACGAGCAATCATAAGTTTTTATGGAAGAACGCGGTAACGTACTAGGTAAATTAAGTAAAGGTAATTCTCCCGTTAACTGTTTCTCCCAATATTCTTTAAGTTGTGAGGGAGAAAATGATGCTTTCATCTTGATTGTTTTATTCATATTTAATTATCCATGAAATTATTCTGCCTATCTTTATATAGCGATTCTCACATTCATGAGGTACAGAATATTGAATTAACCGCAGATGAAGATAGATAAACGCCGATGGACGCAGATAAATTTGTACCTCAGCAGACTAAAAAACGCTATATATTTAAACCACTTGTTAATAAAGCTGGTTTCATATCGTGAATATTACACATATTTCCAAAAGCAGTGAGTATTTTTCGCTTAAGTTTAGTATTGAGTCTACTATGAGCAACCTGTAGATTATCCACAATGAGAATATCGCCTTGCTTCCACTGAAAAATAGCTGCATTTTTCCATTCAGCTTTGCCCAATTCTTTCGCTTCTGCTGCTGTCATTGTCGTGCGTTGATTATGGTCATCCAAAAAATATGTATTAAGGGTACTGGTTCGTTTTTGTGAACCATCGACAACAGTCGCTGCTGTTGTTAATCCTTGCTGAATTCTTTTGTACAATTTTGCTGGTAGCCAATTGTAATAGAGTCTTTGCCTAAATGAATACCGTTGTTCGAGGTTTCGATACCATTCTCTACTTACTAAACAATCAACAATGCTCAGACAAAAGCAGAGCCTATTGGTTCTTGGGTGACTGAATAAGGGAATATGAGAACACTCAAAATTAATAGAGCCATCCTCTTGCCATGTAAAATCAAATCCTTGTTCCTGGAGAAGTTTGCTAATCTCGTCTTTCGAGAGTTGCTCGAAGACAATCTCCAATAGATGGTTGGGAACATATCGCACAAATCGCTGAGGAAAGTTGCTAATTTTGTGCTGTAAGCTGGGAGGTAGACTATAAAATAGTTTTTCCGTATTTATGATGGGAGTTTCGCCATATAGTTCGGGCTGATTTTGGCAAAAGAAAGCAAGTACGCTGGGTCGTACTGGTACCATATTGAGTTCATTGTGGGGAGCAATAATCGTATCTGGTGGAGCTTCCGAAGAGGTGAAAACTTTATCAGTTATTCGTACACGATGTGCGCTGCCAAAATGATAAAATGACTCCAATTCGATATTCAGTAGCTCCAAAACTTTTTGAAATTGCTCTGCACCCTCAACTTCAAATCCTCGAAACAAAATAGCTCCGTATGTATCTAACTGTTTATTGAACCAGTCGCAACTTTCGTTGAGTAGTGCTTTTAGAACTGTGAAAGATTTTTCATTGACTGGCTCTATAACTAGAGGTAGTTCTGTTTCAGCACTCGAAAAAGTTTTTTCGTCATCATGCAAAAACCTTAATCTCATGTTTCTTGAAATAGAAGTTGGAAGATTTTGCATCTTATTCATAAGAGTGAAAAATTGTTCCAGTTAGTAATTGACCAATAAGCTTAAAAGTCCCCAATTCTTAATTCCTCTAAACTGATTCAATCTCTGGCTTGATAGCAGATTGACTAAATGAAGTTACATATACGCCTAACATAATCACAACAAAACTTACCAAGGTAGTCCAGTTGAGCTTTTCCGAAAAGATAAACCAAGCTCCTTGAGCGCTCAGGACGGGAACAAATAGATCGCACAAAGAGACAAATCCTGAAGATAATTTGTTGAGGCAATAAGCATAAAGTCCCAGTCCTAGTATTTGACATACCAAAGCTAGGGAAATTACGGTCAACCATCCACTCAAAGAACAAGGGAAAATTCTTTCTTCTGTGAATATAACAATGGGTAAAAGCAAAAGCGTACCGATCGCAGAACACCAAGTCATGATCGCGATCGGACTCAATTGAGTTCGTAGTTCTTCGACGATGAGCGGGTATAAACCAAGAAAACTGGCTGATAATAATGCCAATATATCTCCTTGGAATTTGTCACCAACTGATGAGAAGTCTTGGTAGGCTAGGATACAAGCTCCTAGCATGGCGATAAACATACCCATCAGGAATCTACCGTCAAAGCGCTTTCCCCAAATCAGCCACCCCCCTAAGACGGTGAACAGTGGAGCCAAATTGTGCATGAGCGTAGAGTTAGCGACGCTAGTCTGATTTAGTGACCAAGCCCAGAGAATAAGAGTAGCAAACATTACAAACCCGACTCCTAGCAAGAGCAAGAGTAGCCTGGTTGTATAAACTTGCGGTTTTGGTTCGCTATGAGACAGTCGATTTTGCGCTGCTGTGACTCCATTCCACAATGCAAAGGCAACAGTAGAGATCCAGAACCGATTAAAGATGGTAGCATTTGGACCAAGTTCGCCTTCTTCGCTTAAGCGGATCAGAATTGGCGAGAAAGATAGGGCTATTAAACCTACTACCAATGAAATAATTGCTACCGTAGTTGGTGTTAGAAATAACTGTTCTTGTAGGAATTTAAGTTTAGCTTTGAACATCAATATTTTCCAATTAGTAGGAATATTTGTCTTTCTGACTAATGTGTTGCATTTCGGGATTTAGGAATGTAAATCTACTATTTAGACATACTTATTGTTATAACCGAAGCAACACTAAAGAACGACGTAGGAATATATCAATAAAAGTGAGTATAGCGATTCCCACATTCATGAGGTACAGAATATTGAATTAACCGCTTCGGAAGATAGATAAACGCCGATGGACGCAGATAAATTTGTACCTCAGTAGACTAGGAAAGGCTATAAGTATTGAGTAACTATATGTATACAATTAGCTTACTCAGTCGCCCCCGATCTCTACGAGTTTGCCAATATTAAAATCTATCCTTATCCAGCCTTTTAGCCTTTGCAGATTGTTAAGTAGCAGCAGGGGAATTTGCCAATGGTGAACGGCTAAAAATGGTAGGGGGTCACTCAGACTAAAAATTGCATCCTTACCTCTCAAAATATTCTTGACCCATGTTTTCAGTTGACCAAATGACCTAATATTGGTCAGCCGCCAAATCTCGTGGTACAACCAGTAAGTAGGCTTACTATCAGGCAAAGGCTGCAAAGGATAGTCTGGATCTGGTGCATAGTTCAAATACGCATCCGCGAGTTTTGGATGGTTATAGAACATGGTAATAGCTGAGTGTGTGCGTGGGTTGCACTCGATCGCATAAACTGTTCCATCTTCAGCTTCAATAAAATCAAATGAAATTTGTCCAGTCAGCTTGAGTTCTTGAACAAAATGATTCACCCATTCAAAAATCTTGGGATTCTCCACATTTTCATAATTGACTTGGAAAGCCGATGATTCGCAGCAACAGTACACCCTCAAGGAACCATTTCTGACTGTACTGTGTGTGCAGTACTCTTTTCCAGGAATGAATTCTTGCATCAACCAAGGGTTATCTTTACTAATTGGCAAACCCCGAACATGAGTTATCATATTTTCGCTCTGGTCAATTGGTAGCTTGGTCATATCCAAGCGGTGAATTGAGTCATAGGCAATACTTTTCAGGATGTACTTGCGCTTGGAGTTGGTAAAGTCGAAATTGAGAACTTGTTCGGGATCTGTAATTAAGAAAGTCTTCGGGACAGATAAACCTAGAGAAAGTGCCTTTTGGCTAAAGGTAAACTTATCATCCAGCATCTTTGTGACTTCAGCATCGAAGTGAAAAACTTCACAACAGGCTGACAATGCTGGCTTCGCTAAGGAGTCGTAATAGCTAGCAACAGGACTACATACAGGAACATAAACGTCGATGTTTTCTTGTTTGGCGATCGCAATTAAAGCTCTCGTATATCCTTCTGGATCTTTCTGCGGTGCAGGAACAGTATAGAAGCGATCGACGGCATTAGAAAATCGATGACCAGTCAGCCAGTATTTATGAGTTTCCACCAAAATAACCCGATGTCCAGCCGCGTGAAACGATCGCGCAAGTTGCAGCGCCTTGGTCATTTTACCACCGCTGACCATTATATTTTTTCGGTTCGGGTTGACAACAACTTGCTTAGGAAACAAACGAGTTAAAAAATTCCCAAACAGCGAAGCTAAAACAACAATGCAGTTAATTGGAAATGCTATCACCAGTAATAAGAGCGTAGCAAGATTTTGAAAAGTAGCCACAATAGGCGATATGAGGTTTTGGAATTGCGCCATAAACATTAGGAGGGGGAGGGGGAGAGTGGGGGAGTGGGGGAAGCGTGGTGTGAAACAAGGCTTATTTGAACCCTATTGGCAGAAGTAGTATGACTTCTTCCTTGTCCCTACTCTCCCCCTCCCCTAATTTAGAGACGTCGGATAATGGTTAACCCATCTCGCAAGGGCAGTAGCACTTGCTCAACACGAGGATCATCGGCAACAATGCGGTTGAATTGTGCGATCGCCTCTGCATTGGGAGTTCGCTCTTGGGGAGGTAAATAAACCAGTCCCTGAAGCAGGGTATTATCCACACAGATAATTCCGTGAGGTGCTAGCAAATTACGGTCTAGCAGAGTTTGGAAATACTGCACATATTCCTTCTTATCAGCATCAATGAATACCAAATCGAAGGACTCCTCAGCAGCGGCAAGCTTGTCAAGTGTTTCCAATGCTGACCCTACTTCCACCTGAATTTTTCCTTTGTGAGGAGATTGCTCAAATAAACTTTGTGCCAGGTTAGCCGTGTAAGAATCGACCTCGCAGGCTACTAAACGCCCATGTTCTGGCAGAGCTTCTGCCATTGCAAGTGCTGAGTACCCTGTAAACATACCGATATCCAACACTTGTTGAGCACGACTCATGTAGACAAACATTTTCAGCGTTTGTCCTTCAATGTGTCCTGAGAGCATTTCCTGCTCTAGGGGACGTACTGTGGTTCCCTCAGTGAACTGCTTGCTCCAAGCTTCCTCTTGAGTCCTTTTCGCCAGCGCTGCCAGCGCTTTGGACTCTTGAGTGGTGCATTCTTCTAAGTAAGGGTCGATTCCAGCCGCGAGATGCCACGCTTGCTTGACATGAGATGCGATGGACTCCGACACATTCCCATCTGCTTCGATCATCTGAATGGCAGTTGCCAGATGCTCAACTAAAATTCCGAGTGGTGTTACCGGACGAGCCTTTTGTTGATGTAAGACACTAGACATTGATGGCACTTCCAACTAAAGCGGACTCATTAATTTTCACGTACTCGTCTATCCCAGCACCACTACGTGGATAATTGGCACAGATGCGTTTGTGGTCTGCGATCGCCAAGTCAAGTTCTTCACGAGTCATATCGTTGACAAAGAAGCAACTGCCGATAGGACAAGGCATTGCAGCTCTCTGTAAACCGTCTCTAGTCAAACTGATAGACTCAGTTGCATTCCACACTAATTCAGAGTCCAACATAGGATGGTCAAGAGCAAGACCCAAACGACTCATCATCGATAGGATACGTTCGTGATCTTGGGTTGTGATGTATCCTCGTTTTTGAGCGATCGTTGCGGAGAATGCCATGTCAATATTTACAGCTTGACCGTGGAACAATGGTACATGTGGAGCTAGTTCCAGGGTAGGACTCCAAGTGTGACCGTAGGCAATGACGCGATCGAGGTCTATTTCATGCAAGTTAGGAGTCTCTAACTCCAGCATGGTTTTGATTGCTTCGTAGTTGACTTTATGGGCAATCTCTTTAAGTTCCGGTGTACCATTCACATGTCCAAAGTGAGTGGAAAGCAGTTCTTCCCCATATTCGTATAGCAGTTCAAAGACTTCGGAGTTAGCAACTACAGCAATTTTCACTAACTCTGCCATCCCATTACGAACTTGAGTCGTTGGCAAGGTTTTCAGAAAAGAGAAATCGAGGATAACTTTCAAAGGTGCATGATATGCTCCCAAGCGATTTTTCAACTTGCGATGATTAACTGCGACCTTAATTGCTACACCTGCATCAATTAAACCAATCAACGTAGTCGGAATGCGAATGTAGTTACTCTTGCGACGGTAAGCAGCGCAAGCAAACCCAGCCACATCAGTAATTAAACCACCACCGACAACTAAAACTGGTTCCTTACGAACTAAGCCAAAATCCGAAAAAGCGTCAACAATTTTTTCAAAGGTTGCAAGGGTTTTAGCCGGCTCTGTAATGATGATGGGAAATAGTGTGAGATCAATGTCATAGTGCCTAAAATATGACTTGATCTGCTCACCATAAAGTTCATTGACATTAGCATCAATTACAGTCAGACAGCGACCAAATTTCGCATAGCTATCTGCAACTTCTCTGTTTTTAATGTCAAATGCACCGTTGACATAGACAAGACTAAAATCGATTTTTTCGTAACCTTCGACGTAAAACGCAGCTTCCGTAGCTTCAAACGATGCTTGAACCTTATTCATGTCTATTAACCTTGATTCCAACTAATGTGATATTTCGGCAATAATTCCGATTTACCCTAATGCACGTCCGCAATAAATAATGCCCTTTATCGTTTTAGATTTAAGGTACTAGAAAATTAGCTTCTAATAAAAAGCTAACACTTATTGCTGACTGGTGATGTTATTAAACAACACCATTGATTTGAGTAAATTCTGTAGGTGGGTTAACCTTTAATTCGGCATAACCTCAGACTAGTCAACTAGTCCCACTTGCAATATATTGACATAAAACTTGCATATTTCTTCCGGAATTGTTGAGTTTAAATTTGGGGAATTCATCTTAATTCAGATTTGTTCCACTATGTTTAACTCTAGTGGCTTCCAACTGTACGATTCCGCAAAACTTCTAGCCTATAAAATTGATCGTCTAGTTAATCTCCAGGCTTCAATTTGAAATTCTAACCTTGACTAATCCTTAGTTAGCTGTTTTTTACCATTAGACATATCTGAGTTCATCGTAACAAAACTTTAACATTGTTAAGGAACGGCTGTGTATTAAAAATTTCTAAGTTTGGTTGAATTGGCTTTATAGTTCTAAATTAAGCTATTTTGGCTTAAATCAGGAAATTATTTCCTGGTTAGTAACTTAGAATACAATACAATTCATAACATTAGAAGTATACAAATCATAACATACGTCAAGGAATTTAAGTCAATCCACCATGCGAACTATACTGGGCAATAGGCATTTTTAACAAAGTATGTCTAAAGATAGATATTTTAGGTATCGCCGTGCCAAAGCTGTATAATTTTCCCCACTGCACTTGGCTGAAACACTCGATTGAAAAGGGTTTCAGCGATACTTATTTTCCTGACGTATGAATTGCCTTCAGCAGAGGAACTGGCTGCACTTAAAAAAGAAGAGGGTGAAAATCCAATTTTTGGACGTTTCAAAATTGGGAGCAACGCGATCGCTCGACAATATATCACGAGCATAAATGTATAAAATACAGCCTTTAATCGGGCATTAAATCCGAAAAAACCGATTATGACACCCTTGGATGCCGAATGTGGGATCTAGACAAACTCGGTCTAGCTCAATTTCAATATTAAGGAGTTAATGTACTAAATTAGGTTACTGTCAAAGTAAGGTTGGTGATGTTTTACAACAAACGCATCTCTCTGAGTAAGCGAACAATGCTCCAGAAATGTCAATTCACCGACCTGGGTGATTTTTTTAACAACTTCTTGGGATTGGTTATGCACCATTTTAAACTTGCTCCCAGTTGGTTGCGATTTTTGATTGTTGTCTTGTTGGCGATCGGTATATTTTTTCGCTTTGCTAACCTAGAACGTAAAGTTTACTGGCATGATGAAACTTATACCTCATTGCGGATTTCTGGTTACACAGCACAGGAAGTAAAACAGGAAATTTTTAATAATCGTGTAATTCCTGGGACATATTTTAATAAGTACCAAAGTCTTAATTCCGAAAAAAACTTAGGTGACACAATTAAATCTTTAGCAATAGAAGATCCACAACATCCACCACTTTATTACATAATAGCTCGATTTTGGGTGCTAATCTTTGGCAGTTCGATAACAGCAATTAGAAGTTTGTCTGCTTTTATCAGCTTGCTGGTGTTTCCCTGCGTTTATTGGTTATGCAAAGAATTATTTAGAGTGCCATTGTCAGTCCCTTTTATAGCGATCGCTCTGGTGGCAATCTCTCCGATTCATCTTGTCTATGCTCAAGAAGCACGAGAATATATGCTTTGGACGGTAACTATATTACTATCTAGCGCCTCACTGCTGCGAGCAATTCGACTAGAATCAAAAAGTAAAGCGGTAGGCAAAAAACAGCAAGCACCAAATCCTATTTTTGTCTGGGGGATTTATGCGGCAACTTTAGCACTAAGTTTATATACATTTTTATTAACTGGATTTGTTGCTGTTGCTCATGCTATTTATCTATTTACCATTGCTAAATTTAAGTTTACTAAAACAGTAAAAGCTTATCTTTTCGCTTCCCTGGCGGGCTTTTTAGCCTTTATGCCTTGGATATTAGTTGTGCTGTTCAACTTTTCTCAATTGGACTCGGCAACATCTTGGACAAAGATGCCAATTAATTTTATCAATTTAATTCCAGCTTGGCTGATTCAGTTAAGTCATATTTTCTTTGATTTGAACTTTGGATTTGAAAATCCCCTCAGCTATTTAATTACACCAGTTATTTTAATATTCGTTGGTTATGCAATTTATTTTCTTTATCGGACAACTAATAAAAAAAGCTGGTTATTTATTGTCTTATTAATTGCCGTGCCTGCGCTACCTTTAATGTTAGCAGATTTGCTGTTTGGGGGAATACGCTCATTAAGCGATCGCTATTTATTGCCTTCTTATTTGGGTATTCAAATTGCTGTTGCTTATCTGTTAGCAACTCAGATATATAGCGGAAATTTAGCGCGTCGGCAAATCTGGCAAATGATTACAGTGCTAATAATTACCTGTGGAGTCATTTCTTGTGGGGTGAGTTCCCAAGCCGAAACTTGGTGGAGTAAGGTAATTAGCTATGGTAATGCACAGGTTGCCACAATTGTCAATCAAGCTTCGCGTCCACTTTTAATTAGTGATTCTTTTGGCATTAATTATGGAAATGTCTTTTCTCTCAGCTATCTTTTAGAACCAAAAGTCCGCTTTTTGTTGCTGAAAGAACAAAAGATACCTAAAATTTCTAATCAATTTACAGATGTATTTTTCCTAAATCCGGCAAATGATTTCCGAAAAAAAATAGAAACGAACTATAAATCTAAACTAAATGTTGTTTATCAAGATAATTTTTATTCACTTGGTAAACTAGCAAAACCCCGTAACTTACGCAGACGCAATATTTCAGTTTCAAACAAATAAGCGTTTAACATCATTGGGAAAAACTGAACAGAAAATCTAAACCAATTCTCAGCTTAAATTAATTTTGTCAGGGGAATGAGGCTTTAAAGTGTAATTATAAACGAATTGAAGAACATTAAAGCTATGAAGTTCAAGTTTTTAACAGTTTGTATCGCTGCTGTTTTAACCGTAAGCTATGCAAAAGAGGCAACCTCAAAGCAAGTAAGTACGCAGATGCAGCAGACAACGGTAAGTACTACTGTCGCACAGGCAAGGCAAGGTACAACCACCGATTCTGGAACTTTTAAAGCTGGGGAACACCCTACTCAAGGTACGGTTCGTGTAGTTACCGAAAAAGGAAAACGCTATTTAGAGTTTGATCAAAGTTTCAAAACTGATCAAGGTCCCGACTTGTATGTGATTTTACATCGTTCGGATGCACCGCCAGTATTGGGTATTAAAAAGAAAGATTATGTGAGTATTGCCCGTTTACAAAAGACAAGCGGTGCTCAACGCTATACCCTTCCCAACAATGTTAATTTAGCAGACTTTCGTTCTGTGGCGGTATGGTGTCGTAAATTCAATGCTACTTTTGGCTACGCACCTTTGGGTAAGTAATTATAGTGTGAGTAGCAAAAGGAAAAAGATAATTGGTAATTAAATTTGTAAGTTAGGAGTTAAGTAGAAGAAGGGACAAATACATAAGTATTCAACCGAACTAGCTATTACTCTTAACTTGTTAATATTTAATCCTAACTATAGCGAAGTATAAGAGTGAATCAAATCAAGAAAATTTTTAAAAATATTGATCCCTTTTCATTGCGGGTGCGTTTAACAATTGGTGTTGCTGCCGTTTCAGCTTTGGGATTAAGTAGCCTTGCTATCTGGACAAGTTGGAAAATGGAAGAAATTTTGATTGAAAGTCATAAACATAGTATAGAACAAATAGCTACACGTTTACCAGTATATGTCCAACTTGATCGTGAAATTACGCCATCAGAAACAGGGTTGCAACGCCCAATTAATAACTTAACTACTACCAATACATTGTTATGGATAAAAAATTCAGAAAACAAAATCTTGGCAAAATCTACCATTGGGAATTTGCTATCTGATTCTACAGCAACTAAGTTAATGTCTTTGGCAGATATGCCGACTAAACCCCAAGTTTACAAAATTAATCAACGCTACTTTCTTTTATATTCCGATACATTGTTCGTACAGGGCAAGATGCTAGGAAATTTGTACGTTGTGCAGGATATTACCTACGAACAAAGGATGTTTCAAACAATCTTGAGGAGTTTGAGTATTGCCAGTATTTTGACAATTACAATAATTTCTGTAGCGATCGCATTTTATATTAAATATTCTTTACAACCTCTGCGCCAGCTTAGTCAAATGACAGAAGTGATTTCTGCTGAAGATTTACCAGAAGCGCATTTATATCTTCATAATGCACCTAGCGAAGTCAAAGAACTAACGCAAACATTTAACATGATGTTATCTCGCCTTTCTCAATCTTGGGAACAAGAGCGACAATTTGTTAGTAATGTTTCTCACGAATTACGCACGCCATTAACTATCGTACATGGTTACTTGCAAAGCGTATTGCGGCGGCAAAATAACTTAACAGAAATTCAACGGGAAGCTTTAGAAACAGCAGCATCGGAAGCAGAACGCACGATTCGCCTTTTACAGGATTTACTTGACTTAGCACGGGCAGATAGCGGTTATTTACATTTTCGCATAGAACCTTGCGTGGTGAATGACTTGGTTGCAGAAGTTGTGACTATGGCTGAAAAGTATACCCAGCGCCGAATTACAATTGAATCAGAAAATGGCTCAATTGAGGTAAAAGCAGATTACAACCGCCTCAAACAAGTATTAATTAATTTAATTGATAATGCTGTTAAATATTCGCAACCCGATACAACCGTGATTGTGAAGTTATATCAACAAGAAGAATCGGCAATTATTCAAATTCGCGACAAAGGTTATGGAATTCCTTTACAACACCAAGCACGGATTTTTGAGAGATTTTACCGTGTAGATGAAGCGCGTACAAGTTCCACTGGGGGTTGTGGTTTGGGGTTGTCGATTGTGAAGACACTTGTCGAGGGGATGGATGGAAGTGTAACAGTGCGATCGCGTTTAAGTGAAGGAAGTGTGTTTACAATCACTTTGCCCGCTTATCGATTACCAGAATGAGGAATAGGGGAGGGGACAGGGAGACAAGGGGGACAAGGGAGACAAGGGGGACAAGGGGGACAAGGGGACAAGGGGACAAAAAAGAATTTGCTTCCTCATCTCCCTCATCTCCCCCATCTCCCCCATCTCCCCCATCTCCCTCATCTCCCATCTCCCATCTCCCCATCTCCGTATTGAGAGGCAAATATCTCTTATATTATCCGGAACGGCATCATTTGAATCTGTAGTTAAAGTTGTGCCCATAAGAGAGATATATTCAGCGCTATCCCTGATAACAACTCAAGCGAGAACCGCTATAACTGCATAAGCTAATGAATCAGAACCTATTTATTTATAACAAAAGGTTCAAACCCAAACAGAAAAGGCAACCTAATCATAAATCATCAGGAGATCAATCATGACAAGCTTTACCCAAATCCAATCACAAAACGATTTCCTACAACCAATCCGTCAGTGGATGGAATCGAGAGAAATTAATAATCCTAAACTTGCCCATTTCTTGTGCCAACTTATTCCTGCTCAATGTCCTTTTGAAAGAGATATCAAATTATTTGGACGCAAATTATTTCACATTCCCCCAATGTGTAAGTTAAATCCTCTTTATGAACAAGTAGTTGGTCTGCGTTTCAAAGCTTTGTGTTATCTAGCTGATGAATGCGGTGAAGATGTGACAGCTTATTGCTAAAATTTCATGTTTTTATGATGCAAAAGCTAAAAGTCTATAGTTAATTAACCCTTCAGCCTCAATTAATCATTAGCCAGACTTTGTGCAAACCTGTAAATAATTCAGGCAGCCGACGCAGATATCTTTTCAATTTAACGACCTGAATTTAAAGCCTTACGGTGACAAGCGGCTTTCCAAGCTTACTAATTTTGTCTAATACCATATCTGGTAAATTGCTTATATTGTAGGAAAGACGTTCCACCGGAACGTCTCTACACGATTTGATCGTGTTTTATTAGAGTTAATTTGCCAGAATAATATAATTATTGGCTGGACATGATATAATATCTAGGTCGGCAAATTACTTGTAATGTAAAAACGTTCCGGCGGGTATAGACGTTCCGCCGGAACGTCTATACGACGGTTGCAATGTTTTTATTACTATTAATTAGGGTTTGCTGAAAAAGAAAGAAAAGCTTACATTCTCAGATCATCAGACCAAAGAAATATATTCAGGTGCAAGATAAGAGGCTAAAATAACCCAAAATCCTTGCATCTACGTGACTAGCACTCAGGAGTGGGTTATTAGTACATATGTATCGAAAACAGGGGCAACCTCCAGTCTCACCAGAAAATTTTGGACTTCCGTTTGAAGGAAAGTTGTCATCAGATAATCGTTGGATTATTCTGGGAAATTTAATACCCTGGGCAGAATTTGAAGAGGAATATTCATCCGGATTCTCTGTAGAGATGGGAGCGCCAGCAAAG
>NZ_KK073768.1:4723869-4833089 GCF_000582685.1 [Scytonema hofmanni] UTEX 2349 | reverse complement strand
AGAATTTGGGGCAAAATTGTCTGCTAGTTGTTTTGAGGGATATGTATTTTTAGACCATATTAGTTGGAATAATTTTAATGAATCTGGAGACTTAAAAGCACAAGTAGAAGCATATAAAAATTATACTGGCTATTATCCAGAATCCGTTCATGTTGATAAAATTTATCGAACGAGAGAGAATCGAGCTTGGTGCAAAGAAAGAGGTATTATCATGAGTGGACCGGCTTTGGGAAGACCACCAGTAAATGTTAGTAAAGAAAAAAAGAAGCAAGATTTAGAATCCGAGAGAATTCGTAATTGTATTGAAGGAAAATTTGGGCAAGCTAAAAGAAGGTTTAGCCTCAATCGAGTGATGGCGAAACTTTCCCACACTTCTCTTACTGCAATTGCTATTACTTTTTTAGTGATGAATCTTTCTACTCACCTGTCGCGGGTTTTTTATGCTTTTTTATGTCTATTTTTGAAAACTGCACCTTTTATGCAGTTTCGCATAACTGAAAATTATGATTTTGTTATTTATAAACAACAAAAGCTTATCTTTGATTTTACTTGAATAACTAGTCAACCCAAAAGAATTGCTTTTTCATACTTTTTCAGCAAACCCTAATTAGGGCTTGCTGAATGAATGTGTAATCTAGTCCAGATAAGGGGTTTAAGCCTTTTTTCACCAAACAAGTGCACTTGTTTAACATCTAGAGTCTCAAAACCCTTGCACAATCAAAGCGCGATCGCTAGGTAAAGAAAGGAAACTGAGCAACGAAACAACCATTTTGTAACCTGTGTGGCTTCTAGATTCGCTTTAAAGACTTATTCAGCAAGCCCTAATTAAACGGACATGATATAACTCCGTTCCTACCTTGCCTTAGCGTAAACGACCCGATCGCAAGATACTAATAATTAACCACAAACCTAACAAACTGGCTGCGGCAAACAGCACATTGTTCAAAAACGATAATTGATCGCTGCGGGGGTTGCTGGAAATAATTGCGGCTCCCATAATTAATGAACCAACCAAAATACTAAAAGATAGGCGGTTGGCAGCATCATCGAGAGTGCGACGCAAACCGTCTAAACCTCGTAGCGATAAATTCCACTGTAAGGTTTCTGATGTCACTCGGTCTAGGAGCAACTCAATTTGCCGGGGAGATTGTAACGAGAGACTTTTGAGATCCAGCGCTGTTCTTAAAAGCGATCGCACCGGACTATCACCAAATAACTGTCGTCTAAACAAATCTGTCAGCAATGGCTTAATTTCATCAATAAAATTAAGTTCTGGGTTGAATCCCCGCGCTACACCTTCTAAATTCGCGAGAGTTTTCGCATATAAACCCATATTGCTGGGCAAACGGATTTTATTATTGCGGGCAACTTGCAGAACTTCATAAATTATTTGACTGAAGTTGATTTCTGACAAGTTCATGTTGTGATACTTCCGCAACATTCTGTCATAGTCGTTTTCCAGACGCGCTAAAATTACTGGTTCACGCGAATCCGCTAGCTGCAAAGTTAACTGAGCGCACCTTTGAGCATCTAAATCAACGATCGCTAACAACATTTCTGTTAATATTTGCTGAGTGCGGGGATCGAGTCTTCCCACCATCCCACAGTCTAAAAGGGCAATGCGACCATCTCGCAAATAAAATAAATTTCCGGGATGGGGATCGGCGTGAAAAAATCCATCTATGTATAGTTGTTGAAAGAAAACGCGAAATAATAAAGTCGTAATCGCGTTTCGTTCTTCTGTGGGGTCTTCACCATTTTGAGCGCTGATAAAATTCGCTGAGAGTAACGGTACTCCGTCCAGCCACTCCATCACCATTAACTTTTCTGTGGTTAAATCCCAGTTAATTTCTGCAACTACTATTTTAGTGGGATCGTACCAACGACTTTGGGATAAATTGCGCCGCAATTGATCGGTGTAACCTGCTTCTCGCGTAAAATCTAATTCAGCTTCTAGAGCTTTGGTAAATTCTTCAGCGATCGCTTTAATTTCATAGTTTTGCCCAAATTCAGTTCGAGCAACTAAATCGGCAATTCCTTGAATTAAAGCGATATCTTGAGCAATGGTTAAATCTATTCCCGGACGTTGCAATTTTAGTGCTACTTCTCGACCATCTGCTAGTGTTGCCCGATGAATTTGAGCAATTGATCCCGCTGCCACCGCTACCGGATTAATTGTGGTGAAAACTTCTTCTAAAGGGCGTTTCAATTGTTGGCGAATAACTACTTCTATATCTGTCCAAGGAACTGCTGGAACTTCATCTTGTAGCGTTGATAATTCATCAATGTAAGAACCGCTCAGTAAGTCTGGACGAGTAGAAAGTAGCTGACCTAGTTTGACATAAACTGGTCCCAAATCCACCAGGATGTTTTTCAATACTGCCGGTGTGGGTAGCTGGGGATCATCAGCTTTCCCACCGGTAAGTAGCCTTCGCATGTAGTCCCAGCCATTGCGGAATAGAACTTCAACGATATCTCTTTGACGGGGAACAGTTTGAGTGAGGAACATGATTTTAACGAACTGCGAAGATACGTTCGCGTAGCGTCTCCGCTAGGAGAAGGAGAAGGACGCGAAGAAAGAATAAAAAAGAGTTAAAGAGGTAAGCAGCAGGGGATGACAATGCATCTGAAGCCGTTACTGGTCAGAATTTTACTTGCTTGAGTACAATCTTGGAATCTTTGTACTGATGATTTTACAGCTTCTGTCAAACTTTGGTTGGTGAGCATTCTTTTAACGTAATTTGAGCAGGAATCCCCACCGTGTAATAGACGATGGGGACAAAAAAATCCTTTGTGAGGAGAAATATAATTTTGATAGGCAATAATTGAGTTTATTGCCATTGTCTTGGCTAGAGGTTCAAGGCTATAGACTTGCATAACTCTTAGATAAAATAACAGACATTTAAGTTATAATGTAGATGCTAGCTTTTACGCCTCTGCCAAGAGTTTTAACTTTTACACAGGATTGAGAATAAAGGATTGAGGAGAGTGAATAGTTAGGAGTGAGGAGTTATTAATTTCAAACTCATAACTTTACCAGTCCCTAGTCCCTAGTCCCTAGTCCCCAGTCCCCAGTCCCCAGTCCCCAGTCCTTTTACAAGAGTTCGGTAAATCGGGAATCACTCTGTAAGGTTTTGAGGATTTGCTTGATTTCCTGGGTACGGTCTTTTTTGACAATGAGGGTGACGTTGCGATCGCGCACAATCACCACATCCTCTAAACCGATAGTCACGATTACATCATCTGGATCGGTTGCGTAAATAACTGCACCTTTGGTATCTAGCCCTACATGAGTAGCCAGTTCCACATTGGGATTGTCTTCTTTTTTAAGTAAACGTTCGATCGCATTCCAATCACCTAAATCATCCCAACCAAATTCAACCGGTAATACATAGGCTATACTTGTTTTTTCCATTAGGGCATAGTCTATACTCTTTTTAGGCAACTGCGGATAAGCATCTTCCTCACCCTGTTGTTCTAGCGGTTCAATAATTTCCGGAGCGTGGGTATGCAGTTCTTTGAGAACAACCCCTGCCCGAAAAATAAACATACCGCTATTCCAGCTAAAGCGTTTCGTAGCAAGAAACTTTTCTGCCGTTTCTCGGTCAGGCTTTTCAGTAAAGCGATTAACGTGATAAGCTGGCAACTCACCAAAGCTACCAATATTTTCGCCTTCTTCAATGTAGCCGTAGCCAGTTGATGGAAAAGTTGGCTTGATCCCCAGGGTGACAATCGCTTCTGAACTTGCCGCCAGTTGAGTTGCAGCTTGTATTGTACGCGTAAACTCCTCTAGGTCAGCAATCCAGTGGTCAGCAGGGAAAAAGCCGATCATCGCTTCTTCACCGTAACGCTTTTTAATTTCCAAACTTGCCCAAGCGACAGCAGCGGCAGTGTCTCTTCCCTGTGACTCGACAAGTAAATTTTCAGATGGCAGTGATGGAAGTTGTTCTCGGACTCCTTGAGCTATCTGGCTAGAAGTTATTACCCACAAATTGTCCCAACCGTCAGCAATTTGTAGCAGGCGATCGGCAGTTGCTTGTAGAAGACTTCTAGAGCTACCATCGAGACTTAAAAATTGCTTCGGTCGCAAAGCGCGACTCAGGGGCCAAAAACGTTCACCTTTACCACCAGCAAGAATTACAGGGAAAAATGGAGTATTCATTCTGTCATACAAATTTAAGCAACGAACATTACAAGTGTACTGTGACAATTTCTACTGGCAACTTTTGTAGCTTGGATTAACATACGTTTAGGCAGTGGTTGAGTGGGGAGATAATCGTGATAAAACAAGTACAATTTTCAGAAAATCAAGTAACGCCGCATCAAGTAGAACTGCCGGAAAATCAGGTAGAACTGCCAGAAAATCAGCTATTACCTGATGTACAGGATGAAATCGAACTAAAACAGTCGGCAGCAAATCGTAGCGTTGTCGAATCAGTAAGTTCCATCCCCAACGAGCTTTACGATCGCTTGGGTTTAAGTATGCCTCGCTGGTTGTTGTGGATACTCACAGCAGTTTTAGGTATCGTTTTATCTGGTTTGCTCGTTTCCACATTGGCACTGTGGACTCCACTATGGAGCGATTTGGATCGAACCGATGAAGAACTTCTTGCCGCCGGTAAAGATCCACAAAAAACGCCAATGCCGGGAGAGTTGGCAGACAGACTCTCTCAATATAAGCTTTCCCGCCCGATGAATATTTTAATCATGGGCATTGAACCAACTAAAGGCACTGTTGATGGTTCACCCGAAAGCTTTGCAGGCAAAAGCGATACCATGCTGCTGGTACGGTTAAACCCCAGTGACAAATCGATTCGGGTACTTTCAATTCCCAGAGATACGATGACCACCATTCCTGAAAAAGGATTGACCAAAATATCCGATGCTAACGCTCAAGGTGGTCCCGTCTTGGCAGCACGGGTAGTTAGTCGTACCTTGAACAATGCGCCCATCGATCGCTATATTCGCATCTCCACCAGCGGCTTACGTCAGTTGGTAGATCAATTGGGTGGCGTCGAGGTCTATGTGCCTAGTTCGATGGAATACCAAGACTCATCTGGAGAAGCTTCTTTAGTTAGAGGCTGGCAAACCCTCAACGGCGACCAAGCAGACGAGTTTGTTCGATATCGCGATCCAGGGATGGGAGATTTACCGAGAGTACAGCGCCAGCAAGCACTGTTGGCAGGATTAGTCAATCGTCTCAATAACCCCACTGTACTACCCAGGTTGCCGCAATTAACCCGGATGATGCGGAAGTATTTTGATACCAACCTGAAGATGGAAGAAATGATGGCACTGGTCAACTTCTCCGTCAATGTGGATCGAGATAATTTCCAAATGACGATGTTGCCAGGTATTTTCAGCCGCTTAAGCCAAGATCCAAATAGCTATTGGCTGGACATGACTGGACAACAAAGGCTATTGAATGATTATGTTGGGGTGAATCTGACTGGTATTAAACCAGATGTGCGTCCAGTTCAGAACCTGAAAATTACTATTCAAAATGCATCCAATCAACCTCAGTTAACTGAAAAAGTTATCAAATATCTCAAACAAAAGGGCTTTACAAAAATTAACACAACAGCTGATTGGCCCGATACCCAACGCCAAACTCAGATTATTGTCCAAAAAGGAAACCGCCAAACAGGAGTTGACCTACAAAATATTTTAGGCTTAGGTAATATCGATGTCTCCTCTACCGGCGACCTCGAATCTGACATGACAATCCGTATTGGTAAGGATTGGAAGTAGTTATTGGATAATGGTTAGTGGATAGTGGTTGGTGGTTGGTGGATAGTGGTTGGTGGATAGTGGATAGTGGTTAGGAATTAGTCGGAAATTTAACCAACAACCATCAACTATCAACTATCAACTATCAACTATCAACTATCAACTATCAACTATCAACCAACAAATTTATGAAAAAGATTTTGCTTCGCTTTTTGAGTTTGATTGTAAGTTTGCTACTAGCTGCCTTGTGGATAATATTTAATCCCCATCCGGCTTTTGGTCAAGTAAATACAATAAATTACAGCAATATGAGTTTAGAAAACCGTGATTTTTCTAACATTGATTTGACAGGTGTAACTTTTGTGGCAGCGGAGATGCGCGGGGCAAATTTCCAAGGGAGCAATTTAAGTAATGCAATTCTCACCAAGGGAATTTTACTTAGAGCAAATTTAGAAGGTGCAAATCTTTCTTATGCTTTAGTTGACCGCGTAACTATGGATGAGGCAAATCTGAAAAACGCGATTTTTACAGAGGCGACCTTGACAAGTAGCCGCTTTTATGGTGCGGATATTACAGGTGCTGATTTTACCGATGCTATAATTGACCGCTATCAAGTGTCATTATTGTGCGATCGCGCATCGGGTGTCAATCCAGTTACAGGTATTTCCACACGCGAGAGTTTAGGATGTCGTTAAAGGGGATAGTGGTTGGTTGTTAGTTGTTGGTAGATAGTTGGAGCGTTGACGGTTAACAGTCAACAGTCAACAGCCAACAGTTATCGACTATCCACTATCCCCTAACCACTATCAACCAACAAATGACCATAATAATTCGTGGCACAAGAAAAAACATCTCGTTCTCTGACTGGAATAGCTGGCATTGTTGCCGCTGCAACGTTAATTAGTAAAGTCTTTGGTTTGGTACGTCAGCAAGCGATCGCAGCGGCTTTTGGTTTGGGACCGGCTGCTGATGCTTTTAACTACGCTTATACGATTCCTGGTTTTCTGTTAATACTGCTAGGGGGGATTAACGGACCATTTTATAGTGCGGTTGTCAGCGTCTTATCCAAGCGCAGGAAAGAAGAAGCGGCGCCTTTAGTAGAAACGATAACGACGCTGATCGGTGGGATGCTGTTAATCGTGGCAATTATTGTGGTAATTTTTGCACCGCAGATGATTGACATCTTTGCACCTGGTTTGAGATTGGGACACAAAGATTTAGTGAGAGCGATCGCTATTTTACAACTCCAAATCATGGCACCAATCGCACTCTTAGCCGGACTGATTGGTATTGGCTTTGGAGTTCTCAACTCTGCAAATCAATTCTGGCTACCTTCCATCAGTCCGTTATTTTCCAGCATTACAGTTATTGCAGGTTTGGGTTTCCTTTATCTGCAATTGGGTGAAAAAATTAGCACTCTTGAATATGCCAAATTAGGTGGAATTGTTTTGGCAGGAGGAGTTTTAGCCGGCGCAGTTTTGCAATGGTTAGTCCAGGTAATCGTTCAAGCACGGTCTGGTTTGGGTACATTGCGGTTGCGATTTGATTTTAATCAGCCTGGTGTCAGAGATGTTCTTAAAATCATGGGACCGGCTACCTTTTCCTCAGGGATGTTGCAAATCAACCTCTACACAGATTTGTTTTTCGCTTCCTTAATTCCCACTATCGGAGTTGCTGCTGCTTTGAATAATGCATCTTTACTGGTGCAAACTCCTTTAGGAATCATTTCTAACATGATTTTGGTTCCTTTATTACCGATGTTTGCCCGACTTGCTGACCCCAATAATTGGGATGAGTTAAAATTACGCATTCGCCAAGGTTTGTTACTTTCAGGTTTCACCATGCTGCCCTTGGGTGCATTGATGATCACGCTTTCTGTGCCGATTGTCCGCATAGTTTACGAACATGGTGCTTTTGAGAGAAGAGACTCAGCGCTAGTGTCTTCGCTGCTAATTGCCAACGGAATTGGCATGTTTGTTTATTTAGGACGTGATGTTTTGGTGCGGGTGTTTTATGCTTTAGGCGATGGCGATACACCTTTTCGCATCAGTATAATTAATATCTTCTTTAACGCTGTATTTGATTACTTTTTAATTAAAGCTTTTGGCGCTTCCGGCTTGGTTTTGGCAACTGTAACTGTAAATTGCAGTTCAGTATTAATGCTGTTATTTTTTCTGAATCGCAAGTTAAATGGTTTACCTTTGCGCGAGTGGAGTTTACCGTTTTTAGGTTTAATTGCCGCTAGCATCGCAGGTGGAATAGCCAGCTTTGCGACTCTGGAACTTTCTCAGCACTATTTAGGTAAAGAAGGTTTGCTGATTCTGCTGTTTGAGTTATGTGTATCTGCTGTAGTGGGAATTGCCATTTTTGGCGTCATTGCCTCATGGATCAGATTACCAGAGGTGAATGTTTTTGTCTCTCGTCTGCGTCAACGGTTTTTGAAGAAGTAGTGGATAGTGGTTGGTGGATAGAAGTTATCGCAGTTGGGTTTGAGAGTGCGATCGCTCTCCAGCTATGCCTAAAAGTTATAATTAATGATCGTATAACAGGAAAGGCAAAAATGACCGCAAAAGACAAAATCAAAGCTGAAATTGATAGCCTCAACGAAGAATATCTAGATGAGCTATATCTTTTAATCAAAGATTTTGCCCAATCCAAACAACAGTTAAAAAAACCTAGTTTCATGTCAAAGTTAAAACAAATCAAGATTGATGCACCAGAGGATTTTGCTAGTAATATTGATTTGTATTTAGCTAGGGATAAGGGTGATAAATAAGATATTTGTCGATACTTTATTTGTTGTAGCATTGATTAATCAGCGTGACCAATATCATCAGCAAGCCTCAGAATTAGCTGATAGCTTAGAAACTTATCCTTTAATCACAACTGATGCGGTACTATTAGAGGTTGGTAATGCTCTAGCGCGGAACTATAAAGACGAGGCTGTTGAAATTATCGAGCAATTCTTTGCCTCAGATGAAGTGGAAATTGTGCGACTCACACCCGAATTATTTGCATAAGCGTTTACACTTTACAAAACACATCAAGATAAAGCATGGGGTTTGGTTGATTGCATTTCGTTTGTAGTTATGAAGCAAGCAGGAATAAGTCAAGCTTTGACTTTTGACCAGCATTTTATACAAGCAGGCTTTCAGGCTTTGATGAGATAAATTAACCTTGGCAAGATTATTTGCGATCGCGTTGGGTTTGAGAGTGCGATCGCTTCCAGCGGGCGTTCCGCCATCGCAGTTGGTGTGTTCACCCAGTCGGGTATAAAATTTTAACCCATTCAGGCTATCCAAAAGTGCGAGGTTACATTTCGTAAAAAAAGAGATTCTAGTACTAGAGAACATTGATTGAACTAAATCTCTAGTCAGGAAGAACTTATGAAACTCGCAAAATTCGCAACCTCTGTACTCGCTGTTGCTTCTGTTATCTTTAGTGCTGGAATTGCTAGCGCTCAAACTCCTCAAACCGCTGAAACACTTGGTCTAAAAGGAAGCTATCTCGGTGCTGGTGTTTCTGCTGGTGTCACCAACGGCGGAAGACAAAATGATGCAGCTTTGTTAGGTGGTAATATTCAAGGACGCGCTGCAATTCCTAACGCACCTGTTTCAGTTCGGGGTGCTGTTTTGTTCGGTGGTGATGCTACCGCATTTATGCCGTTAGTAACTTACGATGCAGCGATCGCTAAAAATACTAACGTTTACGTTGGTGGTGGTTACTCGTTTGTCACCGATGAAGGTAAAGCTACCCAATTAGGAAACAAGAATACACCTGTAGTAACCGTTGGTGCTGAATCAGAAATTGCTAGAAACACCGTTTTGTATGGTGATGCTAAATGGGGTATTGACGCTTACAGAGACAGCAATGCTGGTGCTTTAAGCTTGCAAACTGGTGTTGGTTTCCGCTTCTAATTTCTATGACTGATATTAAAATGCAGTCATTTCCCTTAGCGGAAATAGTTATTAAAGGACGCGGAACACGGATTTATCATCCGCCTCACCGCGTCCTTTATAATGTAATATGCTTGGCGTTATATCATACAATGTAAAGACGTTCCGGCGGAACGTCTCTACGAGGGTTGCGATATTTTTATTAATGTTAATTATCAGGACATAATATTAAAGATTTTTGGTAGTGATTTTAGACCTGTAGAGACGCGATATATCGCGTCTCTACAGGTCTAAAATGCCCAATAAAAATATTTAACCGAACCGTATTATCTTACCCCTTGGAATTTTTTGCATACACAAACACAGGCACTCTCTTAAAAGCAGGTGTCCCCGATCGCTCTTCAATCGGTGCTTTAAAAATCGCATTTACTTCAGGATAAAACATCAACGCAGCACCCGGACGCACTGCCCCATAAATGATTTCCACATTTTCTAATTTCCCTGCGTTTCCCTGAACCGTAACCCGCTGATGTTCGTGCAATCCTGCCCGTTCTAAATCGATTCGATTCATTAAGATGCAATTCCGATGGGGAATTCCCCGATACTTATCTTCAATTTGATAGACTACAGTATTGTGTTGAGCATAGCTACGCCCTGTCATTAAAGCTACCACAATCCCTTGAGTCTCATCATCAGCGGCAAAGGCTTTTCGATCTGGAAGCGTTAGTTGCGGTAGTGGTGTAACAAACATCTTTGCTTTGCCGCTCGGAGTCGGAAAGTGAGGGGTGGTAAAAATGCGTCCGCTAATAGTAAATTCCTCTTTGGTTTCATCAATTGTCGCCATTTTCTCATATCCAGGAACCGTTTCGGCGATGAGTTGACGGATGAATTTTGTGTCTCGAAGTTGGCGCCAATTTACCGGATATTTACCATGAATTCGATAAGCCAACTCTGTCAAAAAGTCCACTTCAGGAATCAAATCAGCGTCTTGAAGATGAGTTTCACCTTCGTCATTGAAACGTACAAAATTATTGCCCGATTCAACAGTTGTTTTATAAGGATTTTCAAACCGATTTAGTACGGGAATGACAATTGTATTTTGTTTTGCTAACCCGTGAAAGTGTCCTAAATTGGGTTTCGTAGCCAAATAAATAATAGTTTCAATGTTACCTAAAGCCCGTTTTGCCTGAGTTGAATCTGGATTTGCTCCATACAAATTTCCACCCAGACAGATGAGCGTATCTACCTTTTCCTCGTCGGCGGCTTCAATCAGCGCACGAGTATTATACCCTTTAACGGCACTCAGAGAACGCCCTAAAAGCTTTTCTAAGGCTTCTTGAAGTCCTTTTTTGATTTTTTGGGTGGTTACACCCATTGAGCCGAACCCCTGTACATTTGAGTGTCCTCGCACGGGCATTAAACCGGCGCCTTCTCTGCCGATATTGCCACTGATTAATGCAGTGTTGCCAATACTATAAACGTTGTCTACGCCATTATCGTGTTGGGTGATTCCCATTGCCCAACCAAATACAACACCTTTGGCATTGCTGATTATAGTTGCGGCTGCCTCAATTTCGGCTTGGGATACTCCGCAGATTTCAATAATAGTTTCCCAAGGAATCGAGCGAGCATTCTCAACTACTGCTTCCCATCCCTCTGTGTGAGCTTGAAGAAACTCCGTTTTGATGCTTCCTTTTTCGATGAGTGCTTTTTGAATTCCAGTGAATAATACAGAATCGCTACCAGGAATCGGTTGGAGATACAGCGAAGAAATATCAGAACCCGGTATTAGAGATTTGATTGGGAAAGCAGGAGAACCGAATTTAACTAATCCAATTTCCATTATCGGATTGATGACAATCACCTTTCCACCGCGATCGCGCAATTTGATCAACTCATTCATCAAGCGTGGATGATTATAAGCCGAATTTGTCCCTGCCAACACCACACAATCGGCTGATTTCAAGCTCTCCAAATTCACAATCGATGTTTTTGTACCAAGCATCTGCTCAAGTGCGTAAGTCGATGGTGCGTGACACAAATCTGAACAGTCAGCTAAATTATTAGAGCCGAGCGATCGCATCATCAATTGCAACAAAAATGCCGCTTCGTTAGAAGATCGACCCGAACTGTAAGAAGCTACTCTTTCCGGAGTTTTACGGAAACCAGCTTCCGCTATCTGATAAATTTCTAACCAAGAAATGCGTTCATAGTGAGATTTACCCGCTCGCAAAATCATCGGAAAACTCAATCTTCCTAACCGATCTGCTTCCATTGAGGTGAGTTTTTGCAATTCTTGAATGCTGCGTTCCTCAAAAATTTGCGGCTTTATACCTGGTTTAATTTCTGCCGAAATTGCCTCAACACTTTTCATACAGCGCTGAAGTTTTTCTCCTTCCTCATTCGTAAAACCACCTTTTTGTCCTCCCGTTCCCCAAGAGCAAGATAGACAAGCACTATTATGAAGTAGAGTTTTCCAGAGTTTTGGTGCTTCGGCTGAAAGTGTATGCTCTGCCCAATATTTAATCACAGGTAAGCCACCCCCGATATCTGGTGTTTCTTCGTTTGTGTCATTAAACGGGGGAAATTGTTGTGCAGAATGCAAGTTATCTTGACTCATATAGGAATCCTATTTGATTTTTGTAGACAAAGCTCAATAGCTTCTTGAATGCGTTCCATTAGTTCGTCTAGAGATTTAGCTTGCGTGTGACATCCAGCAAGACTAGGTACAGAAGCAACAAAGTATCCATCGGAATCCCGTTCTATAATTACGTTGAATTCTCTAGTCATGTTTAAATAGCGATGGAGATGTATAATTTTAGAGTAGCTCACTCAGAAGGCGATCGCGCTTGGTTTTTTAATTGCGCTAGGAGTGAAAAACAATGTAGAGACGCGATATATCGCGTCTCTACAAAGGTTTCGGGTAACGCATAGTTCATTTTCCTCTATTCAATTGCGCTAGGAACTCTTTATAAGCTTGATTAATTGCTTGCATTGAGGCTTTTGCCGTTGCCGAACTGTTGACATCAGGATGATATTGTCTTGCTAATTGAAGGTAAGCTTGTTTGATATCACTGGGATGATTGCCTGGATTTACGCCTAAGATTTCCCACCATTTCCCAGATAGTATTGGGTTAAAGTCTTGTTTTTGAGACCAAATCTTGATGCTTCCACCGTTACCACCACTTACCAATATTTTACCATCGGGACTAAAGGCAACGGGACTACAACCAGAAAGAGTTTGAGTTTGTAATACTGCCCCAGTTTGTAGGTTCCAAAGTTTGATGATACCATCTCTGCTGCTACTTGCGAGGGTTTGTCCATCTGGGCTGATAGCAACAGATAAAACCGCTGTTGAGTGTCCAGTCAGAGTGTAAAGTAGTTCCTCAGTGTGGAGATTCCACAGCTTAATAGTAGTGTCTGTACTCCCACTAATTAAAGTTTGATTATTAGGACTAATAGCAACTGTATTAACTGCTCCTAAATGTCCGGTAAGAATACAGCGCTGTTCCCAAGTTTTTACATCCCAAAGTCTAATAGTTTTATCAGCACTGCCACTAGTAAGGGTTTTACCATCAGGACTGAAAGCAACAGACAAAACTGCATCTGAATGTCCATTCAAAGTACATTTGAGTGTTCCTGTGTAGCCTCCCCAAAGTCTAATAGTTTTATCGTTACTACCACTTGCAAGAATTTTACCATCAGGGCTAAAAGCAACTGAGTAAACAAAGCCAGTGTGACTGTAGGGAGAATTTAAATAAGAGAATGTACGATGAAAATTTTTTGTTTCTAGCTGCCAACTACTGATTTTACGATCAACACTGCCACTAGCAAGAATTTTTCCATCAGGACTGATGGCAACTGATAAAATTGCCTCTGCTTGTCCAGAGAAAATATAAAGCCATTTTCCAGTTTTTAAGTTCCACAAATTAACTTGTTTATCATTACTACCACTAATAAAGGTATTACCATCAGGACTAATAGCGATCGCATTAACTGCGGCTGAGTGACAATGAAGTGTTTGTACACATCTCCAAGTTTCTTCTTCTTGGATTTTAAGGGATATTATTTTTGTTTCTGGGGTTATAGATGGCGAGGAATTTGATATTGTGGAATTATGTATTTCTGCCTTGAGCGCTTGTAAATCATCTTCGACTTCCAAGGCTGCAAATTGTTGGTTGAGATCCTCACCAGATAAAAATAAATCTAACTCGATAACTGCTGCGGAATAAAAATCCATTTGCAAAACTTTTTCTTCCATCCGCTCAAAAAGCTCTGCCGGAGTTTCACTAATTCCAGATTCGTCTAACAGTTTGGCAATACCATAAGCTGCAAGTCCAACCACTGCACCAATTCCTGCCATTGGTACTGTGCCAATACCAAATGCCAAACCTATTTTTGGTGCTACTAATCCCATACCACCAATGACATTAGAAACCCCAACACCACCGATCGCACCAATTCCCATTGCACCGAAAGCTACAACATCTCCCTGTGCGATCGCATTAATTGCACCATAAGCAGCTGCACCAGCAACAGCACCGGCACTAACCACAGGAACTGTTCCAATTCCAACAGCTCCAAATCCTCCCGCTAATCCCATCCCACCGACAGATGCGGAAACACCAGCACCTGCCAAGCTTCCTCCAGCTATAAATGCTGCACCTGTTCGGTTCTGTTGCGTCACTTGTTTTATTTATAGGTAGTTAAAGTTACTTACAGCATAGACAATGAAATCTTTCTTATACCAATTCTATGTGAGGCTCTTAACATGTTCAAGCTTATCTGCTAAAACCCGTAAAGCTAATGCTTGAACAAGAGCGATCGCTTCTTCCCTTGTCTGCCCATAAGCTAGCACACCAGGAAGTGGTGTCTGTAGTGCCACTAATTAAAGTTTGACCATTAGGACTAATAGCAATTGTATTAACTGCTCCCAAATGTCCGGTAAGAATACAGCGTTGTTCGCAACTTTTTACATCCCAAAGTCTAATAGTTTTATCCCACATTCCGTACTTCAAGTTGAAGTGCGGAATGTGGGTTAGATATGACAAAAACCCGCCACGGTGGACGGGTATAGAGTTTTGGTTAATTAGTTTTTCATTCCTATCCGGTTATAGTGGAAAACTTTAACATGCAAGTTTAAGGCTTACATAGCGATTTAAGCTAACATTTTGCTCTGCCGCTTCTATAGCTAATCTACGGTTTTGCTTTCCCCTTTTTCTCTTGAATGTTTACACGAGGATCTCCAGCCCAAGGGGTTTTATAGACACAATGGCTTGTTCCTTGCTGTCTGGGTTCTCCAAAATAATGATTGCAAACCTTCACTCTTCTCGGTAAAGTTTACGTTCTTAGGGTTGTTCCTTAACTGAGCAAGGATTTTTTCTATTTGTGCCATATATAAATTTATAATAGTATCAATATTAATACTATGTCAAGGGGGATCTTTTTTAGTATTGATGACCGGAAAACCCGAATGTATATAGGTTTTGGCGGGTTAATCTGGCACTGAATACTTTATTTTAGGTACTTTTGGCTTAATGTCGTCTAAACCGTATTTGACGACTTTGCAAATAAAAGATGGTGACAAGAAAAAGTGTAACAAGTACACCAATGTAGGTATAGCCTAATTTCCTCTGAGATATAGTGTATTACAGCAGCTTCCGCTTTCATCGAATAAAAGAGACGTAGCAGTGCTACGTCTCTACAAGGAGAGGGGCTTTATATATGTAAGTAGGTAGGCACAAATAAACCTACCTATGTAACGAAATGTAAAACCCTCGAAACCCTTGTGATTGCTTCACTTCACTTCGTTACGTTCGCTTCGGACGTAGTTAGGTTTTATCGTACTTATCTACTTACTTCATTTACCTCAAATCTGCTGTATGTAGTTTCTAATTTGTAGAAAAATCTTTGTGTGAATAAACCACAAGATTGTACAAGCAACCTGTACTAATGGCGATTTGATAGAGCCGAAATTTATGAAAAGTACGAATTATTAACCCATTTTTTTATGACATAGATCAAAAATGGATAAGTAGGTAAAACACTTAAAACCCTTGCGATTGCTTGTCTGCGACACGCTGCGCGAACGTCGTGCCTCCTCTCTACGAGACGCTCCGCGAACGCAATGACAAAATATAGTTATGTTTTTTAACGCCCTCCTACTTACTAGAGGTAGTAAAATCATTTATCGCTCAGTTCAAGAATTTGAAGGGCTGAAGCCATTACTACGTTATCGTGCAAATTATAGAATTATATATCCACGTATTTTGATGAAGCGAGATTGGTTTCTTCTTCCAAAGCGACTTCAGAGAATTCTGGTTCAACCGCTGTTAAATGCTTTTCCAAAATTGCTAAATTGCGGATGTTAGATTTATAAACAGCATCAAATAAATCACCCACTAAAGGCACTGTTCCAACAACTGCTTCCAAACCAACGTTGAAAATCATTTGCCTTAAATCTTGATTTGAAATACCGACGCGGGTCGCTAAATATATTATATAAGCCGAGAATGCTGTACTGATTAAATCACCAGCACCAGGAACAAGACCAAGAATTGGGTCTAACCCAAAACGAAAGCGCGTCCCAGGAATACCGATAGATGTATCCATCAGACGGCTAAGTTTACGAATGCGGTTGAGAGTAGCTAGGCGTTGAATGGTGTCCATAATTTACAATATTTGCACTTTTGTTTGATGTTTGTCTTATACCGTTAGAAATAGTTACGAGTAGAGACGTTCCGGCGGAACGTCTGTACAATCAAGAGACGTTCAGGTCGAACGTCTGTACAATCAAGAATGTAGAGACGTAGCACTGCTACGTCTCTAGTTGATAAATATAGCTTAATGACTTTTTAACTATTAGGTATATTTTATAATTTTCCAGCGATAATTCTTAAAACAAGGATAGAATAACAAAAAATCAAGAGGGAAAAAGAACTTGTGGTGACAACACCAAATATTCCCAAATTGCCCCTACCATCTCCACTTTTGGGGTCTGAAGTTGGTACTTTTACTGAGTATACAGTAACTCAACGAATGCCTGCGATCGCCTGTAGAGTTATCGCTGAAAATAATTTCCCAGAAAACACTAATGCTTGTTTGAAACAACTAGCCAGTGAGTTACCATCAGAACCTTTAACACCTCTTTTACATGACACTGGTGCTGATTTTTCAGCTTGGGTCAAATATCTAGAACCATTCAAAGGTCAACCTTGGATTGATGTTCCTTGGTTCTTAGCAGAAACTTATTTTTATCGTCTAATTCTGGAAATTACTAATTACTTTCGTCCTGGTGAATTGCAAGGTATTGATCCATTTCAGTTACAGAAAAATAAAGGTTTAGAAACATCTATTGACTCGATAAACTCTTTGTGTATTCAACTTAATCAATGGTTGGTTGATGCACAAAAAGAAGAGAAGTTAAATCAAACAGCCTTGATTGCATTGTTGTATTTTGCGCTGTGGGGAAATCGTGTTGACTTAAGTTTGTGGTCAGCATTGGAAAATGATCGCAGTCGTTTTGATATTCAAAGTCAACAAGGTCAGATTTTAGTCGATGATACCGCCAAAGTCACGGAATTGTTACTTAGTAAGGGTAAACGCATTGACTTTGTAATAGATAATGCTGGTTTTGAACTGGTTTGCGATTTATGTTTGGTAGATTTTCTTTTGGGTAGTGATGTAGCAAATCAAGTAAAGCTACATTTAAAACCTCACCCGACTTTTGTCTCTGATGCCATGATTAAAGATGTGCTACATACAATTGAGTTTTTAGCAGCTTCCAATCATGAAGATGTTACATTATTTGCCAAACGGTTGCAAGAAAATATTGCCTCAGAGCGCTTAATTTTGTGTGAAGATTACTTTTGGACATCACCTTTAGCTTTTTGGGAAATGCCCGACTTACTCAAAAGTGATTTATCAGCCGCGAATTTGATCGTAATTAAAGGTGATGCAAATTATCGCCGATTATTAGGCGATCGCCATTGGGATTTTACCACCAATTTTGCAGATATAGTATCTTATTTCCCCGCCCCCATCGTTGCATTACGCACTCTCAAGTCGGAAGTCGTCGCTGGGTTAAAACCGGAAGTTATTGAACAAGTCGCAAAATCTGACTCTGATTGGCTCACAAATGGACAATGGGGTGTGATTCAATTAGTAGACTAGTACCGCTTCTCCTTCCCTTCGGGACACCTTCGGTGAACGGAGACGCTACGCGAACGCGGAAGTCAAAAGTCAAAAAGCTTGAAATACAAGGTTTTTGGCTTTTTTGAATGGTAGCTTAATCATCACTCTAAACCTATATTTTACCTTGTAGAGACGCGATAAATCGTCGTCTCTACAATATGCATGATTTGCTGGACACGCTATTAAATGTAGCTTTGATTACTTTTATCATATCTTCATCTGTTCAAGCCAAACAGCTACAAATGTGACAAACTTGATATAAGTAAATTTGTTAAGAATAATAACAGCAGCTTGAAAAAGGAAACATTTCTTATGAAATCACTTGACAATCAGCCACCTCATCAGGTAGTAATCGTTGGTGGTGGTTTTGGTGGACTTTACGCCGCGAAAGCCTTAGCCAAAGCTTCCGTAAACGTTACACTGATTGATAAACGGAACTTTCATCTATTTCAACCACTTTTATATCAAGTTGCCACAGGTGCGTTATCTCCCGCTGATATTTCTTCGCCATTGCGATCGGTGCTGAGTAAAAGCAAAAATACAAAAGTGTTGCTGGGTGAAGTCAATGATATCGATCCAGAAGCGCAAAAAGTAATTTTAGGTGATGAAGTAGTACCTTACGATACATTAATTGTTGCTACAGGTGCAAAACATTCTTACTTTGGTAAAGACGACTGGGAAGAATTCGCACCAGGATTGAAAACTGTGGAAGATGCGTTGTTAATGCGTCGTCGCATCTTTACGGCTTTTGAAGCTGCGGAAAAGGAAATTGACCCCCAAGTGCGGCGTGCTTGGTTAACATTTGTCATTGTTGGTGGGGGTCCAACCGGTGTAGAATTAGCAGGAGCGATCGCCGAGTTAGCATATCACACCCTCAAAGAAGATTTTCGCAACATTGATACTTCCGAAGCGCAAGTTTTGCTTCTCGAAGGCATGGATCGCATTCTCCCACCCTTCGCACCAGAATTATCAGCCGAAGCAGAAGCATCTTTAACACGGATGGGTGTCACAGTTCAAACAAAAGCATTGGTAACGAATATAAAAGATGATGTCGTTACCATCAAACAAAATGATAGGATTACAGAGATTGCCGCAAAAACGGTATTATGGGCAGCAGGTGTCAAAGCGTCGGCAATGGGAAAAGTTTTGACAGAACGCACTTCTGCGGAATGCGATCGCGCTGGACGAGTTATTGTTGAACCTGACTTGAGTATCAAGGGATATTCTAATATTTTTGTAGTTGGCGATTTAGCGAATTTTTCTTATCAAAATGGTAAACCCCTACCCGGTGTTGCACCAGTAGCTAAACAAGAAGGAGAATACGTAGCTTCGCTGATTCAACTAAGACTTAAAGGCAAAACTTTACCACCGTTTCACTACATTGATCGCGGTAGTTTAGCGATGATTGGGCAAAATTTAGCCGTTGTGGATTTAGGCTTTATTAAACTTACAGGTTTCTTCGCTTGGCTATTTTGGCTATTAATTCACATCTACTTCTTAATTGAGTTTGACAACAAATTAGTAGTCATGATTCAGTGGGGCTGGAACTATTTTACTCGCAATCGCGGCGCAAGATTGATTACAGGTAGAGAAACACTCCAGGAAATAGAAGTTGAAGACATTAACGGTTATTACAAACAGGATAAAAATATACCGACAGTTAATGTTTAGATAAAAAATTAGTGGTTATTGGTTAGTAGTTGATCGTGTTTTATTTACAGCTAAATGACTAGTCAGAATCCCGGTTTATTGAATAAATCGGGATTCTCTTTGCTATCTATATTTAATATCATGACAGGTTTATTACATATAATGTAGAGACGTAGCATTGCTACGTCTCTACAAAGATTTCGGATTTTTTATTAATATCAATTAAACGAACATAATCTAAAACTAGATATAGCAATCCTAGATAAAAGCGTGAAAATTGGCGGTGTTCAGATTCCCGACTTCTTTAAGAAGTCGGGAATCTAACTTTTCAAGCTCTCCCGATCGGATTGCTACAGCATATTTCAGGTTTAGGAGGTACATGCATAAAACCCAAAACCCTGTAAAGACCTTCCACATGCTTCGTCTCTACGTGTATTCAATAAAAACGCAATCTGCTGTATATGCCCAATGCTGTGTTTTAATTTATTACTTATTTTTTGGTGAAAACTAGTACATTAGATTTAGGGATTCAAAAATAAACTGATGAAAGCAAAAGCCTCTAGTTTTGCATCTATCGTGGGGGAAGAAAATGCTGTTTGCCTATGGGAAAATATCGAAATTAGTCGCCAAGAGCGTATTCTACAGGCGATAATGCCTGGAAGCGTTCCCAGTTGCATTGTAATTCCTCACACTACCGAAGAATTAGCACAAGCGATCGCCCACGCTCACCAAAATAACTGGCGCGTTTTAACTTGCGGTAATTGTAGTAAAATCAATTGGGGCGGTTTAGGAACTTGCGTTGATGTCGTCATCAGTACCGAACGCATTAACAAACTGATTGAACATGCAGTTGGAGATTTGACTGTCACCGTAGAAGCGGGAATGAGATTCTCGAAGCTCCAAGCAATTTTAGCCGAACATCGGCAATTTCTCGCTCTCGACCCCAGCGCACCAGAATCAGCAACTATTGGTGGAATTATTGCCACAGCTGATACAAATTCTTTGCGACAACGTTACGGCAGTGTGCGAGATCAACTTTTGGGTATTACCTTTGTCCGTGCTGATGGACAAATTGCCAAAGCTGGGGGACGTGTGGTCAAAAATGTTGCCGGCTACGACTTGATGAAGTTATTTACGGGTTCTTACAGCACACTTGGAATTATAAGTCAAGCAACTTTTCGAGTTTATCCGTTGCCGGAGATGTCGGGGACGGTGGTGCTAACTGGTACGGCTCTTGCTATATCTCAAGCTGCGGACATTCTGCGAGGTTCTGCGCTGACACCAACTCAAGCTGATTTGCTTTCAAGTCAACTGGTGTCTAATTTAGGTTTGGGTAATGGTTTGGGATTAATCGCTTGTTTCCAAAGTATAGTTGAAAGTGTGAAGGAACAGTCAAACCGACTTTTGCAAGTAGGGGAAAAGTTGGGTTTACAAGGAGCAATTTACTCTGCCGCAGATGAAGCTGATTTATGGCAGAAATTGCGAGAGCAAATGCATTCTGATGTGACAGATTTAATTACTTGCAAAATCGGAGTGTTACCTACTGCTGCGGTGGAAGTTTTGACTTCGGTGGAGATGGGTTTGATTCATATTAGTAGTGGTTTAGGAGTGTTGCGGCTTGAGGGTGAAAGTGAGGTTTTGAAGATGCGATCGCTCTGTGAAAGTAATAGGGGTTTTCTCACTATTTTGTCTGCACCAATTGCTGTAAAACAAAAGGTAGATGTGTGGGGATATTCGGGTAATGCTTTGCAGATTATGCGGGGTATTAAGGAACAGTTTGATGGTAAGAATATTTTAAGTCCTGGTCGTTTTGTGGCGGGGATTTGAGAAACGTAGACACGAAGTGGCTTGCCGCAGGCTACCGCAGAGGGGCAGAGAACACAGAGATAGAGAGGGGAGAGGTATGCAGGTTTCAGATACTAATTTAAAGAATAATACGGCTAGTTTGAAGAATTTGAAAGGGTTTGATGAAAAGAATCCACCTGAGCCGAAGTTGATTGATAGTTGTGTGCATTGTGGGTTTTGTCTTGCGACTTGTCCGAGTTATAGGGTGCTTGGTAAAGAGATGGATTCTCCGCGAGGAAGAATCTATTTGATGGATGCAATTAATGAGGGTGAAATTGCGCTAAATGAGGCATCGGCGGAACATTTTGATTCTTGTTTGGGATGTCTTGCTTGTGTGACTACTTGTCCTTCTGGTGTGCAGTATGACAAGTTAATTTCGGCTACTCGTCCGCAAGTTGAAAGGAATTATCCCCGCAGTTTGCCTGATAGGTTATTTCGTCAATTGATATTTTCTCTGTTTCCTTATCCGAATCGTTTAAGATTTTTACTGGTTCCATTGTTTGTTTATCAAAAATTAGGTTTGCCAAAATTTGTGCGTTCTACTGGTTTACTTGAACGCATATCTCCCCGATTGGCAGCAATGGAATCAATTTTGCCGGAAGTTACTTTAAAATCTTTTCAAGATAATTTGCCAACTATTATCAAGGCAAAAGGTGAAAAACGTTATCGTGTAGGGGTGATTTTGGGTTGTGTGCAACGGTTATTTTTCTCGCCGGTGAATGAAGCAACGGTGCGAGTTTTAACAGCAAATGGTTGTGAGGTTGTGATTCCTAAATCTCAAGGTTGTTGTGCAGCGCTTCCCGAACATCAAGGACAAAGTGAACAAGCGAAAGCTTTAGCGAGACAGATGATTGATAGTTTTGCTGACACTAATGTGGATGCGGTGATTATCAATGCGGCTGGTTGCGGTCACACTTTAAAAGAATACGGTCATATGTTAAAAGATGACCCAGAATATTGCGAAAAGGCAAAGGAATTTGCTAGTAAGGTAAAGGATGCACAAGAGTTTTTGGCGACGGTTGGTTTAACGGCGAAACTGTCACCAATTACCGAGAAACCATTGAATTTAGTTTATCAAGATGCTTGTCATTTATTGCATGGGCAAAAGATTAGTGTGCAACCGCGTCAGTTATTGCGGCAAATTCCAGGGGTGAAGTTAAGAGAACCGATTGACGCGGCTTTGTGTTGTGGCAGTGCGGGAGTTTATAACATGCTGCAACCGGATGTTGCTGATGAATTGGGCAAGCAAAAGGTGCAGAATTTGTTGAATACCGGCGCTGATTTAATTACTTCTGCAAATCCTGGTTGTACGTTGCAAATTACTAAACATTTAAAGTTGCAAGGTAAGGAGATTTCTGTGATGCATCCAATGGAATTGTTGGATTATTCGATTCGGGGTGAGAAGTTGGAAATCTAATATAAAAAGCCCGCACCCTAGAAGGGTGGGGCTATACGAACCAAGCCTGCCTACGCAGGCTTTTTAGCAGAACGATCAAATATATCTATCAACCATATCATTCTCTCTAGTTTGAATTCGTCATTACTTAAAGCTGTAAATGTTATTCTTTCTTGCGCTTTTGTATCAATATCTAGCTCAAAAATCGGTGTCGCTATTTCTGCATTATCAACAATCATTTCTGTAGTTGCTGCATCCCCAACATCACTCACAGTCTCTGAATCCTGCAACTGCCTTTGCAAAGCGTAAACTTGCGACTGCAAAACTTGTAAAGGGTCAATTTCTGAAGGCTGATGAAGTTGTTGTTTTAAATCTTCTAACTGGCTTTTAAAGCCTACAAAATATTTATATAGGGCTTTATAATTTTGTTCTAACTGTTCCATTTTGTAAATTAGGGATATTTACATCTAGTTGAGAATCTGAGTCATTCATTTATCGTTCACTGAGGTGTACTTACTAATACAAAGTTGACTTGTGTGCAACTCTGTATTTAAGTTGCCCTAAATCATGCCTAAAGTAACAATATTTACCATCTGCAACTTTGTTAGCTTTTTTAATGGCTATTAAATACACACTAAAGATGTGTAGAATGAAAGTACAGCAAAAAATAAAAAATTATGCATCGCAGGCTGAATATCACTTTGCCAGAAGAGACGATTAAACTGATCGATCAAGTGGCAGAAAAAGGCGATGCCGAGTACGTCACGCTTCTCTTCGAGAGGCTCCGCCAACGCGATCGCAGTCGATTGATCAACGAAGCCGTGCAATATTATATCGAGCAGAAAGCGTTAGCTGACCTTAGAGAACAACTAAAAGAGGGAGCCATTTGCAGGGTTGAACGCGATCTTGGTTTAGTGAATTTTTAAAGCGATCGCTTATATTAAATCAAACATGACGCCGATCGCACAAGCACTAAAGCTTTTCAAGTCACAAAAAAGCTAAAGGGGTGATTTGCGATATATCATGTCATGCCCAAGGTTTCATTAATCGCCATCATCAATAACTCATTTAAAGGGATTCCCGCAGATGCAGCCATAGAGGAAATCACACTTTTGGGAGCAAAAGAACAATACAACCCAGCTTCTAAGAACCAAGGTTGTCCCTCTGGATCGATGCGGAAGTCAAATAAACTGTAGTGACGGCAACCCAAAGCCTGATGACACTTCTTAGCCACTTGCTGAACCTTTTGGGTCATCGGGTCATTAGGGTCTACAATCCAAGACTTGATATTATCTTTAGCGGCAAAACGTAAGTTGCCATCATCCGTTTGTTGCAGTTTATCAGCATGGTTGCGAATGGGTTTGGAATGGGGGTCTAACAGATACTCTTCAAGGGGTAAACCGATTAGTTCCCCGTCTTTGACAATGATGCCGCATCTGACTTCTCGACCGAGTTCGATGAATTCTTCTACAATGACCTCCGAAGCATATTCAAATGCTTTCTTCAGGGCAGCGTCATAGTCAGTAGCCTCTTTGACTAAATCCATCCCTAAAGAGTTGTCGGAACTTACGGGTTTGACGATCGCTGGAGGTCTAATTGTCGGAATGTCTGCTTTCAGGAGTACTTCTCCACGAGGCACTTTCACTCCTGCTGCTTCGACAATTGCCTTGGTTCTGGCTTTGTGGCTCGCTATTGCCATGATATCCGGAGTATTGCCTATGTAAGGTATCTTAAGCAGGTCGAATAGTGCGCGGTAGTGAGTCATTCCAGGGATACAAAACATTTGTGGTAACACGAGGTCAATGTTTTGCGCTGTTATAAACTTAATGGCATCAAACAGAGGAATCGGTTTGGTGTCAGCAATATCTTCAGGGCTGAGGGAGGGAGGAAATCGCCACTGGAGATCGGGTGTGATGTATGCAATCTGAAAGTCATAGCGCGATGGAGCTGCCGTTGCTACCAGACAATCTTGAGCGTAAAGGCGTGACAAATCACAGTAAAAATCATTGTGTGCAGACCCAACTAAATGAAGGATACGAAGTACTGTCATGATTCATCTTCCTAACGTTAATTATAAGTCTTTAAGCGGACATTATATTATTCTTTGCGTCTTTGCGTGAGGCAAATTTATATTTGCATAGCATCAACGCCGTTTATTTGCTACCTTTTACCCCAGAAATTTCTCAAGGACTCCACGCACCCAAACAACGCAGAGATAAAAATAAAATTTATATACTTGTCAGAAATCTACCATAAGGTATCTATAACCAAAAGCGATCGCCTCTAAACTAACAAAACGAAGTTTATTTTTTTATACAAATCGTTATGGTAGATGTTTATATTCTCGATCTCCTTTTCATTGGTCTACTTTTGCTAATGGTTACGCTAGGTTCAGGCTGGATTTCGCGTTTACCTCTTTCCTTTGCCCTCATCTATCTAGTGGTAGGTATTTTGGTCGGACCTTATGGTTTAGGGCTGATTAAATTGCGTCAAGGAGATGGATTCAACGCTGAGGTATTGGAACGAATAACAGAGTTTGTGGTGATTGTTTCTGTGTTCGGTTGCGGCTTAAAAATCGTTCGTCCGCTACATTTAAAAGCTTGGGATATTACGACGCGGTTAATTGTATTTTTGATGCCAATTTCCATTTTTGCGCTAGCTGTAGTAGGCAAATTGTTTTTAGGAATGAATTGGGGAGAGGCAATTTTATTAGGAGCAATTTTAGCACCAACTGATCCTGTTTTAGCATCAGAAGTACAACTAACAGATACAAACGACCAAGATGAGTTGCGCTTTGGTTTAACTTCTGAAGGTGGTTTAAATGATGCTCTAGCTTTTCCCTTTGTTTATTTTGGCATTCATGCCTTAAAAGATGATAATTGGAACAACTGGTTTAAACAGTGGGTTGCAGTTGATTTAATTTGGGCGATCGCTTCTGCTATTTTCATGGGAATTATCGTTGCCAAAGCAATAGTTTGGATTGATAAAAAAATTCAAAAACGCCGTCGTGCTGATGAATTAATGGAAGATTTTGTTGCAATCAGCACGATTTTGCTAACTTACTCCTTGACAGAAATTGTTAACGGCTATGGATTTTTGGCAGTATTTGTGGCTGGATTAGTTGTACAGCGTAGTTACATAAATCCTGAGAAACCATTGCAACAATTAGAATTTGTAGAGCGAATTGAAAAGCTGTTGGAAGTCGGGACAATTTTAATATTGGGAACGATATTATTATTTAAACCGATGCTTGATTATGCTGGTCAATCTTTATTAGTGATAGTATTTTTATTCTTTGTGATTCGACCTGTGGGAGCCTGGATTAGTACAAATGGTATGCGATCGTCTTCCTCGCGTCATCGAAGAATGGACTCACGAACTCGCTGGCTATTTGGTTGGTTTGGTATTCGCGGTGTAGGTTCTTTATATTATCTTGCTTATGCATTTGGTAATGGTTTAAAAGGCAAACTTGGTGAACAAATTGGCTGGATTACTTACACAACTATTGTTGTTTCAGTAATTGTACATGGAATTAGTTCAACACCATTAATGAATTGGTACGAGCGCAAAATTGCCAAGCATGAAAATGCAACTCTCCCCGCTACAGTTGATGAATTTGAGTGAGGGAGGGGGAGAGGGAGATAAGGGAGATGGGGGAGATGGAGGGAGATGGGGGAGATGGGGGAGATGGGGGAGACAACAAAGAGGAAAAGACAAACTCCCCCTCATCCCCCTCATCCCCCATTACTCTACTTCCCTGTCACCTTTTCAATCACTTCTTTAACTTTTTCACCGAAACCCTCTGGGAAATTTTGTGCTTTTTCAGCTTTTACATTTCTTTCGTAAGCCTTTTCCATCGTATCAAGGCTTTCACCGTCTTTTATTGCTTGTTCGTAAGCTTCTTCTCGCTTTTCTTCGCGAAAACCTGCCGCTTCGTTACGTTCGTAAGCGCGGTCAATTTTTTCTTGTGGCGTTGGTTTATACTCTGGAGGTATCAACTTTAATTCTTCTAGTGTGGTTGCATAACTAGGCTGAACCACCATCATTAAACCCGACAAGCTGATAAAAATCATCAAACCAAAAACCAACATACTTGAAAGTAGTACTTGTTTTAAAGCTAATAAAATTCTAAGCATGAAAAAAACCTCCTAATTTTCTGTTATAAGCCTTCAATTGGCGTAAATAAAGACAATTACTTACACCATTTGCAAGGCTCAGAGAAATCCTAAGTGTTTAAGTACAGCTTTACCTTCTATCGGAGGATACATTAATTTTTTGCTATAACCAATTGTGATAAATGTTAATTCCTCGGCTTTGCATGGTAGATTCAAATAAATCTGTTGTTAGGGCTTCTTCTACAGGAAAAACACCTGGTTTATTCAATTTGCCCTCTAATAATAATTGGGCAATACTACCCGTGCCAGAACCAGAAGCTATTGCCGTATTTTGATGCAATAAGTCTGAGCAAAAAATTCTTGTCTCACCGTTTTTTTGCCCTGTAACTTCTGAGCGTACTGCTACCCCAATACCAGTAAAGTTATTAGTCACATCGGTCATAAAATGACTTACATGAGCCAAAAATTCGATAGTGCCACGCTTCTGCATTAACCATTTTGGAAATACATGAGCAGTGATCCAAGTCATGTGATTGTAAAAATCGGGTACTGAGCCAAACTTAGTAATTACGGTTTTGATTGATGGGAAAGCGTGGGGTAGTGTAAAAGTTTCTGGCATATCAAACCAGTAAACTCCAGTGCGTCCATATGGGGGAAGAAAGTTAATAGCTTCTCGTTCACTATAAGGCTTAACTGTTTGCCATTTGCCATCTATCCAAGCATCAAAAGGATATTGCAACCCTAGAAATGTTGTCCGCATGACGGTGACACCAGCACCACCAGAACCAGATACCAAATAACTCAAATGTATCTTTTCGGCTGTATCGAATTGCTCGACACCTTGACGTACCATGCTGTTAGAAATACCAGGAAAAATACCAGTATTAACAATTGCCGTAACACCAGCAGCGATAGCTTGTTCATGATATTTTAAAGCTTTGCTGGTATATGAACGGTGATCGCTAACATCTACATAGTTAACGCCTTGTTCAATGCAAATTTTCAGAACATTGGCATCGCGGTAGTGAAATGGACCGGCACAGTGGATGACTAAATCGGTAGACGCGATCGCACTCCGCAATTTGTCAACCTCCGCTAAGTCTAAAATCAGAAATTTCCGAGGCATATCGCTAGTTTCAATATCTGGCGATCGCCCAGTGATGGTAATTTCCGCTTGCGTGTGTGTGGCTAGATCCTGGGCAACACTACTGCCGATCCGTCCCCGTCCTCCAAGAATTAAAACCCGATTTATCATTGCTCCAGAATTGGCAAAAGTACCTTGATTACATCAATTTTCCGTTATCTTTGTCATCAATAACAAGTATGGATATCACCTACCCAAGAAGGAAGATTTTTAAATCTTACGCTAATACTGCTTCACTTTAAAATTGATAAAATAGACCGCAAGTGAGCCTGACTTTTCACGGGATCTGGAAAACCTCTCTCTAAATCTCTCTCCTACAAGGAGAGAGACTTTGAATTTCCCCCCTTCCCGTTTCGGGAAGGGGACTAGGGGGTTAGGTCAATCGTTAGCTTTTCCACATGACGTGAAAAGTCAGCAAGGGAGCAGGACGCTTTCTTGCGGGGGAAAATTTGTATCAAGCATTTGGTGAAATGGTATAATACACCAAAATCTTAAATCTCCTTAACAACCATTTTTTGATAGAGTGATGCTTTGTTAATCGCTCTTCATCTCTATGTCCCAGGTATCGCTCCCAAAATCGCTGCATCCAAACTTACCCCTCACTGCTCTGGCGCCGATGCAGGATGTGACAAATCTGTGGTTTATGAAAGTTATTGCCCATTACGGCAGTCCTGACTACTTCTTCACCGAGTATTTCCGCGTGAATGATACTTCACGCCTTAATCGTAACATTCTGGCAGCAATTACCGAAAACGACACGGGTCGCCCTGTTTTTGCTCAAATGATTGGCGAAAGCATTCCCGACTTAGTAAGAACAGCAAAGGAACTCTGCAACTATAATATCGCTGGAGTGGACTTGAATATGGGCTGTCCCGCACCTAGAATTTATCGCAAAAATGTTGGGGGTGGATTGCTGCGAGAACCCGAAAAAGTGGATCGGATTTTGGGAGAACTGCGTTATGCTGTGAGCGATCGCCCTTTAACGGTCAAGATGCGCGTAGGCTTTGAAAATACAGATAACTTTTACCAAATTCTAGATATAATTAATCGCCACAGCATTGACTTGCTCTCTTTGCATGGTCGCACGGTGAAAGATATGTACCACGGGGCAGTAAAATATGATTTGATCGGTGAAGCGGTCAGACGGGTCGATTGTCCAGTGCTTGCTAATGGCAATATCCACTCTGCCACAACTGCTATTGAAGTGCTTTCTCAAACCGGTGCGGCAGGTGTGATGGTGGGACGCTGGGCGATCGGGAATCCTTGGATTTTTAATCAAATTCGGCAGGCTTTGCGAAAAGAGGCGATCGCACCGGTTCCTTTAGTGGAGGTACGCAACTATATTGATCGTTTATGCCAAACCCCCACAGCCGCAACTATGCCAGTGCGATCGCGTGTCGGCTACCTGAAAATGTTCCTCAACTACATTGCCCTCTTGGTTGACGCTGAAGGTCATTTCCTGCGGCTGATGCGACACACGCAGACTGAGGTAGAACTACTTAATCTGTGCGATCGCTTTCTTCTTGTCGAAGAAACGAAAACTTTTGCCCTAGCACCTTACTCAGGTCTGTAACTATGGCAACTTAGTACAGTTTTGCGTAAGTTCGTAG
Organism: [Scytonema hofmanni] UTEX 2349; assembly: GCF_000582685.1. Classification (GTDB taxonomy): domain Bacteria; phylum Cyanobacteriota; class Cyanobacteriia; order Cyanobacteriales; family Nostocaceae; genus Hassallia; species Hassallia hofmanni. The sequence continues at coordinate 4,803,510 of NZ_KK073768.1, read as the reverse complement.
CGTTTTTTAACGCAGAGGAGCGCGGAGGTAAGCGCAAAGTAACGCAGAGTTTTTGTGATAAATTTTCGTCATGAATTAATGCAAAGCTGTACTTAGTTTGGCACCGTTTCTATGCTAAAGAGTATCCTGTATACTGCCTAAGTTCAGGTTCTCGAAAACCTAATACAATGTGGTCTTTAGGAATTCCGGCTCCTGTCAAGTCATCAGCTATACCATGTTCGGTTCCGTCGCGCTGAATCCAAACTTTGCTATTGATGATGTCGATATGAACGATACAACCATGAACTCTTCGTTCTCCATCGCATCCTACATTTACCAGTAAATAACGGTTATTTATACTATCAAAAACGACTTCGCTTTTCCGCGCAATTATCCATAATTCATGAAGAACCCCTCCCCAACCCTCCCCGCAAGCGGGGAGGGTGCCACAGGCGGGTGGGGTTCTTTTATTATGGCTGTTTGACCGTACATATCAGGACTTACGCAAGCGTCACAAAATAATGTCAACTGGCACAGATATTGAAATTTGAGGTTAATGCTTGTAAGTATTGATTTATAAACGCTAGAGCCAAATTAATTCAATGTGACAGTTCTCAAATAAATGTGCCAGTTGCGTAAGTCCTGATGATATTACTTCAGATCAGCAAATTAGGAAGATAGCAGACAACTACATCACCGCGTTATTGAATCAAAATTATTGCCTCTTCAACCTTCGTGGAAAGAGCTTTTTGCAATCCTTGCCCAACTTTCTCAATTAGTTGGTCAAAAGCCTCTTGATTCGCTGTCAGTTGTTCTCGAAGGATATTCTCTAATTCAGGCTTTATGGAAACGCACATATCATCAATTTTCTTGTCGCTCAAAAAAGTAGAACGCATCCAACCTGGGACATCAACATTTGTCTTAATTGCCTCTTTCACACTTTTGCGATTTAACTCCATTCCTGCTGCCATTACTGAAGCTCCATACACCAATGCGATCGGCAAAATCAAGTGTCCCGTTAGTATTAGAGTAATGATGCTAGCAATAGTGCCTCCACCAATTACTACATTGATGATAAATGCTACGGTGTCGGCAAGGATAGTATCTCCAATTCGTAATTCTGGGTTGACAAAAGCTGGATCAATACTATCCTCAAATCTTAAACTGCTTCTAGGTATCTGATACTTTCGACATATTGGATCGGTTTTTGCAGCTAAGTCGGGTTGGATTTTATTGTTAAACCAAGAAGTGCATTGATGGTTAATTATCTGCTGAACGGAATCGCTTTTTAACCACTCCTCTGCCCGACTTTTCATAGATGTTTCCAAATCGGCTAAGGTTCGTATTTTGTTTTTCTGCCAGCCTTTTAAACCTTGTTTAACAACGTGTTCAATCAAATTATCTGCTAACGGCTTAGTTAACGATTCAATTAATTCCGGGATATGTTTCTCAATCAAATTTTTAAGCAAGTTTTCATCAAATAATTTGTTGACTTCTTCTTTGAAAGCAGTGGCACGCAAATCCCATCGTCCGACTCGCGCTAAACCCAGCGCAATACACCTTTCTGGTTCCGGATCGGGTCGAAGAAGCGTTTCTGGTTCAGAAAACATTTCTTGACAAATTTGGTGGGTAAACTTCATCCGGGATGCACCACCGGTCATCAGCACAAGTTTCGGCACGAGGTCAAGTTTTTCCACCTTTTCTTTTGCCTCGCTGACAGCTTCTTTAAATGACTGAATCCAACTTTTTTGCTCCAATTCGAGTAAAGGTTGATTCAATATTTCTTCCATTAGAAATTTGTTAACTTGGGGAATAAAATAAATTTGTTCGTTAATAGACTCGAAACCACGGGCAAAAGATTCAGGATCGCTGTATAGTTGTTCATTAGAAAAGTAATCTTCCTTAGCTTTGCGGCAGGCAATTTCACAACGAGCTTGGTGATGTGGATATTCCGCAAATACTTTTTCTAGTAACGATGATTGCTCGTGTTTGGCAACAGTGTGGGCAAAAATAGCCTTGTCAATTAAAGATGCTCCCAGAGCGTTACTTCCGAAATCTATCGGCACTTCATGTAAGCTCTTAACCAGGGTGAAATCTGTGGTTGAAGAACCAATATCGACAATTAGCACCGATGATTTGAGTTTGTCATACTCCAGCTTCCCAGCTTCCTTAGCTTGCATGAAAGCAGCTCGCGATTCGGGTACAACATTCAACTGGGGAATGCCAGCTTCTTGAAGTAGCTTTTGGTATTCTTCTCGTTCGCTAAGAGACCATCCTGAGGGGCAACCAACGTAAAAATAGTTACTTTTTCCACCTTCAATTTGTCTGCTTTCTTTCAAAAGGTGATAGTAGGTTGCCAGAAAAGTGGTAATTGTTTCCCGATATTTTGGATCGTTGTTTGGTTTTTGCTTGAAAGAAATTTTTAACTGGGTAACACCGGCTTGGATTAATGCTTGTTCTCCCACAAGATAACCGAGTTTAGGATGCCAACCAAGAGCCGTAATTTGATTTTTCTTATTATTAATCTCCAGCATCTCTGGGGGTTCGATACTCTCAACTATAGCTTTAGCTACAGCTGTTTCACCGTGTCCTAAATCAAAACCAATTGTTTCTAAAATTTCCATATTTTTAATATTATTCTCAATTATTTAGTTGGACGCTGGCTCAATTACCCGTCCGCGTCTCAGCAAGCGATCGCCTTTTAATAAAGCGGGAGTTATAGTCACGTAATCTTTGGTGTCAGGGTCGATACTTGGCTCGAAGTCAAAATACTCGCGATCATCATTTGGTCGATAAATTTGAGCAACAATTCCCTGCTCCATTAAAATTTGTGGCAGAAGTTTCGTTAATGCGATCGTCATTTCCGGTTTATTAAGTTTTGATGCACCCATTAGCCTTTGAATAAAATTTAATAGCTCTGGTAGTTCTTCTATGGTGCGATCGTCTTCATATTTATTTTCTTCTTTCACTCTAACAACTGCTAAATCAATAGTGTTGAGAGCATCAGCAAGGTTATCTAAAAGGACTTTGCTATCAACTCGTAAAATAGGTTGGGGTAATTTTAATAGCTCAGATGAATTGTTTTCGTACTTGTCTTTTTCGAGTTGAAGCACAACTTCCAGCCCTATAAGCACAGAGGTTAGCAAGATAGCCATCCATGCCAAAGGGGTAGTTTGAGTTAAGGAAAATAACGAACTTAAAATACCTATATAAATTAGTCCCTTTAGCAGTTTTAGGATTAACCTGTTAGGGGAAAACTTACTAATTTGGTTAATAATTTGCTTTTGCTCTGTGGGAGCGACTTCAGGAAAGTTAGCCGCAGCAAGAGTAGCGATCGAGTGACGTAGTGTATCCAAAAAAAAGGAAGCCAGACGTACTTGAGCGACATTTAACTCGCTGATGTAAATTCTTTCAAAATTATCGAGTCGGTTCTGAACCAGCTTAACTACCTGCTCGACGCTGATTATTTTGTCAATATCTGTCTGGAGTTGGTTGCGTTCTTCGCTAAAAAGTGTAAGTAGTGTTTTCATCGCATTCAGAAGACTTTAAAGTTACTCACAGTAGAACTTGATATTATTCCAAATCGTCAATATTAGAACGATCAACTAAACTTTTAATTTCAACTGCTATTTTGCATTGTGCATTTTCAGCAGCGATGAGTTACTCTGCTTGTAGATCAACATATAAATTTTTTTGCCTTACTCAAGTTTAAAAGTGTTGTGGATAATCGTTCATCTATCCTTGAGTAGGGTAGTTCTCCTACACCCTTAACTCCCTAATTGCTGACTACAACCAAAAATAGGAGCGATCGCACTTATCAAGTTGCCAAGACTTTCTTATGTGATAATTTATGCAGATATTTTGGGAATTGCAAATGTGGCTTGGGTAGCAGGCGATCGCATCAGTCAACTTACAACTTGATAGCTTCAACCAATCAACGAAGACCACCTGTAATGTACAGCGTTTCGCCGGTGATCCATGCCGCATCGCCTGACGCAAGGAAGACAACGGCAGGTGCAATGTCTTGCGGTTGTCCGATGCGCCCAAGGGGAGTTTGCGCTTCAATCTGTTGGCGACTTTCGCTCTCGGCTACAGTCAATCCCATTGTTTGCGTTCCCTCTGTTTCCACCATGCCGGGATTGATTGAGTTGATGCGGATGTGGCGCGAACCCAATTCCTTAGCCAGGGACTTAGTTAGAGCATCGACTGCTGCTTTAGTAGCGCTGTAGACGGAAGCATTTGGAGGTGCGAGGGTACTGACGACCGAACTGATATTGATGATGCTGCCACCCTCTGAAGTAAAGTGCTTTGCTGCTTCCTGGCAGGTGAGGATCAGTCCCAGCACATTGAGATCGAATTGCTTGTGGAAATGCTCTTCCGTAATGCCTTCGAGGGGGGAAAACTCGTAAATACCGGCGTTGTTGACCAAGATATCGACCTTGCCGAATGTCTGCTTCACTTGTGCAAACAAATGTTCGATCTCTACCTTTTTCGCAACATTTGCTTGTACCGCAATGGCTTTTCCACCCGTGCTTGCAATTTCGGCGACAACGCGATCGGCTCCTTCTTTACTGGAGGCATAGTTGACAACTACTGCCGCACCTTCATCTGCTAGATGTTTGGCAATAGAGGCACCAATCCCTTTGGATGCGCCGGTGACAACTGCGATTTTTCCTTCAAGTTTTTTCATTACTTTGAATGCTGTGGTTGAGTCTTGAGAATTAACCATCTTCAGTAATTAGCACTTTTAAACCTAGTATTTTTACTCCTTTAGGCAGATTTTATAAATCAAACAATTGTGTAAGTAGGGATATTTAGTCAAGCCGTTAGGCGAAGTGAAAGAGTCACATCAGGTAGCATAAAAAGAGTTGTACACTGCGCGTTAGCCAAGCTTACCGATGTCTGCAAAAGACCTATTCCATGAAGCAGTAAAACGAGGTTTAGAAAAAGACCAATGGATGATCACCGACGATCCCTTAGAATTGGAATGGGAAGAAGTCAAGGTCAAAATCGATCTAGCGGCTGAACGGTTGATTGCAGCAAAACGAGGTGAAGAAAGAATCGCTGTTGAGATTAAAAGCTTTATTGGGACTTCAGCAATTAGCGACTTTCATACAGCTTTAGGGCAATTTCTTAACTACCGCATTATGCTGGAAGCAAAAGAACCTGATCGCCAACTTTATCTGGCAATACCGCTAGAAACCTATGATACTTTCTTTCAAAGCCAATTTGCTCAAACGGTGAAAGAGAGATATCAACTCAAACTAATTGTTTACGAACCTTTAAATGAGGAGATCGTGCAATGGATAAACTAGAACATTATCGTTCCTGCATCCAAACCCTTTTGGAAAAGCATAGCCAATATAAATCCCGTGACGAAGATATAGAAAGCGCATTATTTTTTGACCCAGTACGCGATCGCTATCAACTCATGCGTATCGGCTGGAAAGGCTTAAAGCGAATTTATTACACCGTTCTACACTTCGATATCAAAGAGGGCAAAATTTGGCTTCAGCAAAATACCACTGATATCGATGTTGGTGAAGAACTATTGGAAATGGGTATTCCCAAAGAAGATATTATTCTGGGGTTGCATCCTCCCTACAAGCGTCCTTACACCAACTATGGTGTTGCTTAAAACCGATTCACGAAAGTTCAATCTCTTTATAACTGCGATCGCCTTTCTGCAACCAAAAACAAAAGCGATCGCCCTCTCATCTCCAAACTCAACTAAAAAGCGATCGCCCCCTCATTCTCAAGCTCTACTAAGTGCGATCGCATCTGGTGGGATTACAGGTGATAGCCAATCTAAAAAGTTTTGATGAGCCAAAAATAAACTTACCGCTACCCTCAAAGTAAGCCGCAAATTTCCTGAATTTTTGCATGATTTAGACGAACGTAATAATCTCCTGTTGTTTGCAAAAACTCAATACTTTTGGTATTAATACCATCTAGTTGAACTTCTTTCTTTCCTAACTCAGGTTGAAGTCTATAATAAGTAAGCGGTAAAATACCCTCTTTTTCAATTGACTTTAACTGATTATCAATTGCCAGATCGCCACCGTACATCATGATATTAAAAAGAGCACCCTTTCCATCAAAAACTAATCCCTCTCCCGATGCCAACCATCCATAAAGTCCTGAATTAATACAGGACTCATAGGAAAAATTTGCTCGCCCAGATCCAAGCGAAACAAGTACGTATTGCTTCGCATCAGGATACTGTTGTTTAGCCAAAAATAGAAGTTGCAAAGATGGATTATTCATATAAACTCCACCATCAACTAAAACCTTATTCTGAATGGATTTTGCTGGAAAATAAGTGGGAGCAGCAGATGTTGCCCTCGCTGCCTCCCATACAAAACAGTTAAAACCATCAAGGCTTTTGCTACTGATATACTGTAACTGATTATTTCGGATGTCAAAAGCAAAGACAACTACAGGTTTTTCTATTTCTGACATTGCCAAAGTGCCGAATTTAGACTTCAAAAAACTTTCAATTCCTTCAGCCTTATACTGTGCAGCTTTAATTCCTGGACCTGTTGTAGGAGGAAAATGATTTTGAACCTGAAAAATATCTTTGGCGTTTTCAGTATAAAAACTTAGAAGATCAGATGGAGTATAACGAACAGTTCGATTATCAATTTTTGGAGTTGCACAAAGTCCCAAAGCGATTATTCCACCAGTTGATGTTCCACCAATCAGGTCAAAGGCACTAGCAATGTCTTTTGGCTGTAACTTTTTAAGTTCACTATCCATAGCTTGAAGTATCTTTGCAGGTAAAATACCGCGAATACCACCACCATCAATTGATAGGATTTTAACAACATCAGGCATGAAAATATCTCCTTTTAACAATAATGTCACTGTCTCGCTCACAATTGCTTCAACTGGGGCATTCTCCTGGGACATTTCCCCAATTGCCCAGGACTTACGCAAAAACTCTCTCGCTCCTCTTATTCCTCTGTGTTCTCTGCCTCCTCTGCGGTTCGTTTTTTGGTCATCTTGCGTAAGTCCTATTGCCGACTCAGTTGCTGCCAAGGTTGGCGTAACAGATTTATCCGTATCAGTCCCATCCACTTGATGCAGCAACCGTAAAGTTCATCTCGATACTGCTGCCATTGCAGCCAAAACCCTTTCCCTAAATCTTCGGAATTATCCCGCAGGTAAGACGTAGCCGATACAACCACTGATTGAGAATTTGACATAACTCCTGACTTGGTAGTGTACCCTGTTAACGCAAAATTAATGCCTTCAATTCCTGATGTGCTTGGCGTTCGAGTATCAAATGTGGTCTGAAAGTCGAATGATAAAGTAGTGATGTTCGCAGCAAATCTAACATCCCATCTTTTTGGCTATCCTCAGTGAAATCACTGGACTTGATTAAAGAATATTAAATTACATTATTCTCTTTTAAAATGAATTTAAGACTGATTTCTACACATCCCTGAGAGGGTGTTTATAAATAAAAAGTAAAGAGCACCGCAGTCATTCTCCAGGACAGGTATTTTAAAAAAGACAGTTGTCATATTTGAATTAGGTGACATGAGTCGAAAACCTTATCCCACAGACATTTCTGATCCGGAATGGGATGTGATTAAATCCATGATTCTGGCAGAACGTAAACGAAAACGTGGAAAAAAGCGTGAAGTCGATCTGCGCGAAGTGGTAAATGCAATTTTTTACGTCTTGCGTGCTGGCTGTTCGTGGCGAATGATGCCGCATGATTTACCAGCATGGCAAACTGTATACTCGTATTTTCAACGTTGGCAGCGCAAAGGCGTATGGCAAAAAATCCATTCAGCTCTGCGATCGCAGCTCAGGGAAATCTCTGGACGAGACGCAGAGCCATCCGCCGGAATTATAGACTCTCAAACCGTAAAAATGACTGAGAAAGGAGGAACCAAGGGCTATGATGCCGGAAAAAAGATTAATGGTCGTAAACGCCATATCCTTGTTGATACGATGGGTTTAATCTTGATGGTTGTTGTGCACGCAGCTTCAATTCAAGACCGTGACGGGGCAAAGCTCGTATTCGATAAAATTTTTCATGTGTTCCCAAAGTTACATTTAATTTGGGCAGATGCTGGTTATGCTGGCTCGTTAGTTGATTGGGTTAAATATTTTATTGGTTGTGGCCTCGAAATTGTTAAACGTTGCGATCGCACAGACGGTTTTAAAGTATTGCCCCGACGTTGGATCGTAGAGCGTACCTTTGCGTGGCTTGGTCGCTACCGCCGTCTGAGTAAGGATTATGAATATCTTCCGCAAACGAGTGAAACCATGATCTACGCTGCTATGACACATCTGATGTTACGTCGATTAGCCCGTAATCATCGTTGCTCAACTGCTTAAGATTTATTTTATAAACACCCTCTGAGAGTGTCAATTAACATAATTCCTTGCTAATTTTCTGACGGTTGGGGATTTTATTGCCTAAGTGACCAGAGCGCGATCGCACACTTGAGTAATCCCGTAGAAGACGTATGCAATAAAAAGCTTTATGAAGATTGGATATTTGCTCTTTGGCTGAAAAGCGATCGCACCTCTCAAGTTGCCAAGACTTTCTTATGTGATAATTTATGCAGATATTTTGGGAGTTGCAAATGTGGCTTGGGTAGCAGGCGATCGGTTGCAAGGTGGAAGATACACCATTGAAAAAGAGTTGGGAAGCGGACGCTTTGGCATTACCTATTTGGTAAGAAATAGGAATAGCGATCGCCAAGTCATTAAAACCTTAAATGATGTCTTGGTCAATTCCCTTAGCTCATCTGAACGCGAACGGCTAAAGACAATGTTTTTACGGGAGGCGTTAAAACTTCAAAAGTGTAAGCATAAGTATATTGTAGAGGTTACAGACTCCTTTGAGGAAGCAGACCGTTTGTGTCTAGTAATGGAATATGTGGACGGGGTAAGTTTGGCTGATCGTCGTCAACAAAAACTTTCAGAACAAGAGGCACTGCACTACATTCAGCAAATTGGGGAAGCTTTGATAGTTGTGCATGAGAATCGGTTGATTCATCGGGATGTGCATCCAGGGAATATCTTTTTGCGGGTACGAGATGGACAACCTGAAGCGGTGCTGATCGACTTTGGTTTAGCTCTGGATTTTGACCATATTTTAACCACAAACCGAACTAAGGAAACTGCTGAGGGATTTACACCACCTGAGCTTTACGCTAAAAGTATACCAACTGGGGCTTATAGCGATATTTATTCTCTGGCAGCTACTTTATATGTGCTTTTAACTGGACAAACACCAGTCAGTGCGCTGAAACGTAAGATTGACAAGGCTCGTTTAGTGGAACCGAAAGTTTTGAATAATCTGATTAGCGATCGCGTTAACCGAGCAATTTTGACGGGGATGAAACTAGATCCAAAGGAGCGATCGCACTCCATGCGGGAATGGCTCGATTCTCTAGGATTAACTGGAGCAACTCCCCAACCTTATTCTACTGTAGTTCCTAACACCAACTTAAATGGGGAGAATAAAATCAATTGGACACATGTTATAGCTGCGATCGCTGCGATCGGAGCCTTACTCTCAGGCATTGCTGCTTTAATTCCTATTTTGAAACCATTTCCGCCACCTAGCCCACCGTCACTGTCTCCTAGTCCGTCATCTACCAAAACACCGTATAATTAGCTAAACTTTCATCATAATCAGTAATTTAAAAAAAATTAAGTAAATGGATAACCATGTCATTGCGAACGGAACGGAGTGGAGTGAAGCAATCCCAAACCCTTGCGATTGCTTCCCTTCGCTCGCAATGACAACTATATTTGTCCACCTATTTTCTCTAATTTAGAGGTATTCATGCCTTGGACAGCAGGACAACGATTGCAAGGTGGCAAATATGTAATTGGTGAAGTCCTGGGACAGGGAGGATTCGGGATTACTTACAAAGCATTGCATGTTGAGCTAAATCAGACAGTTGTGATTAAGACACCCAATGAATATCTCAGCCATGATCCGGAGTATGACAAGTATATAGAGCGATTTATCAAAGAAGGGCAGACACTAGCACGCTTATCTGAAGATCCTCATCCTCACATTGTAGGAGTGATTGACCTGTTTAAAGAAGGTAGTACCCACTGTCTGGTGATGGATTTTGTGCCGGGAGAAAATTTGTTTCAGGCTGTGAGACGCAGGGGAGCGTTACCAGAAGCTGAGATTGTACCTTGTATCCGCCAGATTGGGGAAGCTTTGATGGTAGTGCATCAGGCAGGGCTAGTACACCGAGATGCCCACCCCGGAAACATCATGCTGCGGAGTAATGGCAAAGCGGTTCTGATTGACTTTGGTATCGCTAAAGAACTTTTACCTAGAACTTTGAGTTCAACAAATAAGGCAGGTAATCATGGGTTTGCACCTTATGAGCAGATACATCGAGGCAGTCGGGAGCCAACGGTTGATGTTTACTGTCTAGCTGCTACACTTTATTATGCGGTGACAGGTCAAAACCCCACAACTTCTCTGGTTCGCAAGCTCGATAATGCTCTTTTGACTCCACCCAAACGAATTATTTCAAGGATCAGTGACCAATTAAATCAAGCAATTCTCAAGGGGATGGCGCTGGAGGCAAAAGACCGTCCTCAGTCGATGCAGGTATGGTTAGCAATGTTAAAAGCGTCAAAAGCGACGCCCCCACCACCTGTTGAGCCAGTTCATAAAAGAGAAGTTGTTGGTCTCACAGCCAAGCCAAACTCAGAGGAAATTCGAGATAAACCAGCTACTAAATCACCTAGAATTATTCCCTGGGGCTGGTTGGTTGGTGTATTGTTAATTTACCTATTGACAGGCTACTTTTTAGCCGCGTGTAATGCCAACACAATAATTTGGGCTGGGGCTGTGGCTGTGGCTGGGGCTGTGGCTTGGGCTGTGGCTTGGGCTTGGGCTTGGGCTTGGGCTGTGGCTGGGGCTGTGGCTTGGGCTGGGGCTGTGGCTTGGGCTTGGGCTTGGGCTGGGGCTTGGGCTTGGGCTGTGGCTTTGGCTGTGGCTTTGGCTGGGGTTTGGGCTTGGGCTGGGGCTGTGACTTGGGCTGTGGCTTGGGCTGGAGAGGAATTACAACAATCTTTTAGCAAGTTTCATACTTTTCTAATTTTAGCTAGCACTTCTAATCTAGGCTTGGCTTTGGGATGGTTAGGACATAAGATTTTTAATACAGCTTCATAGCCTTATCATCTGAAGTGAACTGGCAAAAGATTTTGTAGCTGTTTAAACCAATACGGTTCGGTTAAGATCCCCCCGCCTGCGGCGATCCCCTTAAAAAGGGGGTAAAAGATGGTTAAAAGCCCTTCTTTTTAAGGGAGTTGGGCGATCTTCAGACATATTAGAACGTTAACCAAACCGTATTGACTGTTAAACAACCGTCCGAATTCAAGAAACGATCGCCCGAATTCAATAAGCGATCGCCCGAATTCAATAAACGACTGCCCGAATTCAATAAACGACTGCCCGAATTCAATAAACAACCGCCCGAATTTAAGAGCGTTGTTGTTATAGAAGATAAACTAAGTAAATAAACTAACATTTACATGAAAATAGTCTGCCAGCGCTTCTGCTTGAGTTTTACTAATAGTGCGATCGCCATTAACAATTTGCAAAGCAACTTCCAATGAACCAATTACCTCAGCTAATGCTTCAGTCGTCATATCGCGTGCGTCCATCAGATGCATTAACATCGAATTGGGTGTACCTGGGAGAATTGGGTAATGGGTTTCTTCAAACTGCTCAATTAAAGTCAGCAACAGTTGCAACAGCATCTCTTCTTCTGGTGTCCGATTGGCACGATGTTCTAAACTTAATGCGAGTGCGATCGCTTGTTCGTTTTCTTCTTCCGTGGTAATTATTTTTGGCTGATGTTCGGCTAGCAATTTACCATAAGATTCTGGATTAAAAGTACGGGTCATTTTTCCATTTATCCTTATCATATTCCGCGTGAGTTAAAACATATTTAATATAAATTCTTTGAGTTTCGTAAATAATATCAACAATCAAACGGTAGTTGTTTCCTTTAATATTAAACACGGTGAAGTTGCCAACGGCTTCTGCTTTTGGATAAATAGCTTGAAGTTCAAGCAGATTTTTCCATTCAGCTTTAGTTGTTACCCTATACCAATCATAAAGTGCATCACATACATCTGCGTGTGCCTCACAAAATTCCCGCAGAATTCTGCGACTAATAACGTGCATTTAAATTTACTCTGATTACGACTATTGAAATTTTCTCTAAATTAAGGGCTTCACAAAGCTTTTAGAACTGGGTTATTTTTTCATTGGGGCAAAATGTTCTTGTAGTAACCTAAGGATCTTAGGTGGTTATCTAACGCAAAAGTGATATAGTAGCGACAAATCACTGCGCGTCTACACCATATTTCTGTAAAACTCAGGCGATCGCTATCTAAATATTCTCCACCCATAGAAGATTACTTGCGTAGCTACTGGTTTTAAGAGCATTATAAAATTTTTCGTCTGCTGTTACCATCTGGCATTGTTGAGTTACGGCTAACACCAGGTAAAAACAATCATACACAGTCTGTCCCAGTGCAACCGCCATATCAACAGCAGTTTCTAATAAAGGTTCCGAGGGGTAAATCTGCAAGGTTACAGCTTTAAATTCTTGCAGAATTGTGCGACTAGTTTCTACACTAATTTGTCCACGCTGAACTTTTTTCCAAAGGATATTACCAAACTCAGGTAATAACAAGTCTGGAGCGATGATTTCGTGGGTTCCATCCAACAGACAAGCAGCCGTTTCGCTATGGACTTCTGGAACATACCACTTGATTGCGACACTTGCATCCACGACGTACAGAGTCACCGTTCTCTGTCCTGACGTATCAGTTCAGTGCTGTCGGTATGGCTAATGGTAGCTAACTGTTGTCTAATTCCCAAAGCTGCCTCTCTAGCTTTCGTCATGTCGCCGGCACTGTAGGAATGTATCGATTTTTCAGATGCTTGTTGTAGGATGTGCTTTAATTCTTCTTGCAAAGACCGACCGTGTTGTTTGGCAATAGTTTCTAGCTTTTCTAGAATCACAGGATCTAAGTTTTCAACTAAGATTTGAGCCATAATTAAAGAGTGATTTTTGGCGTTGCTGATATTTTAAATTTTAAGGTAGTTAAGCACCTAAGCTTCTGGTTCAATACCAAGCGATCGCAATTGGGCAGTTAGGCGATCGGCTCTTTGTCTTTCCTGTTCAGCCCGTTGGGATTCCTGTTCAGCCCGTTGGGATTCCTGTTCGGCACGTTGGGATTCCTGTTCGGCTCTTTCCTCACCAGTCAACAACAAATTACCTTGCAAATCCCACCAGCGTAACCAAGGTAATTCTGCATTCTGATATTCTCCCATCCTTATACCTAACTCAACTCCCAAGGGGGCAATCGGATAATGTCCGCGTTCATTTGCTGTTAATAACTGATATTGTCCACCAATTAATTTATAAACTTCTACACTGGCTTTATTTACTTCATAAATGCCATAAAAAGCCGGATGAATTACTTGCTCATAAATCCAGAATTTACCCGTCCAAGGGGTTTTGTCTCGTTCCTCGTTACCATTGCCAGAGACAAATTCTAATGCAATTGATGGGGCAATATGCTCTCGCCACAATACATAAGACCTCCGCGTTTGTCCATCAAGCAAAGGTGGTACATTTCCTACATAAAACCAATCTGGTGCCTCTGCGCCTTTCTCTGGGGGGTCTGTCAAGCGCCAGTAAATACCTAAGTCCTGACCTATACAATATTCACCATCGGGATGTAATTGTTTGAGGACAGGTGTAATCGAATCCGTCAGTAAAATGCTTTGAGGATGCTCTTGCCAGTTTTTCACGAAAGTACCATCAGACTCTGGTAGCTGCGTATGGTCGGGGAAAGGAGTGAGGGCAGTGGATTGGTCAGTTGCAGAGGTCATAAGACTACCTTTGCAGGAGTAAGGGTTGTTTTTTAGTTTAGCAATCAATTGGCAGAGGAGCGCGTTTATGCACCTGTAATATCATCTCCATTTAATTAACAATAAAAACCTACCTACCGTCGTAGAGACGTTCCGCCGGAACGTCTTTACAATAAATTGGCAAAGGTGATTTTTCCTTTGCGATCTAGTGCATCGCAGTGAAATTAAGCGATCGCTCAATTATGCTGGTAATTTTCTTTATTTAAAACTGAAAGGGTCAAAAGACGGCAAACACCACTATATAGTTACGGTTCACCCTAATTACTGAAAGTACTTATTCTCATACATTAGACGAAGTGAGAGCAAATAAAACAATGAGCCGATTAGACAAGCCTTGAAGCAACCGTCCCAAACAAGGTTCGGAAAACCCTCCTTCATAGACTGCCTGGACAGGCTCAGTATATATATCAGCATAGCCTGGGATTAAAACCCCCTTAGGATTGCCAAAAAAGGTATTCATGCTGAACTAGCTGCTTTCTTGACTCAGTTGGTTCAAAATTTAGTCCTAATTCTCCCATTCATTTTCATTCGTTTGTAGTTATACGGAGCCAGCACTTAAAATGGCAAAAGTAGTAGGAATTGACTTAGGTACGACAAACTCCTGCGTCGCAGTAATGGAAGGTGGTAAACCCACAGTTATTGCCAACGCAGAAGGATTTCGGACAACGCCTAGTGTGGTAGCATTTGCCAAAAATGGCGATCGCTTGGTCGGACAAATCGCCAAGCGTCAAGCGGTGATGAACCCGGAAAACACGTTTTACTCGGTGAAACGCTTCATCGGACGCCGTTACGACGAAGTAACCAAAGAAACTACTGAAGTTTCTTACAAAGTCGTCAGCAGCAGCGGCAATGTCAAGATAGAATCTCCAGGACTTAACAAAGCCTTTGCACCAGAAGAAATTTCTGCCCAAGTTCTTCGCAAACTAGTTGAAGACGCAAGTAAATACCTTGGTGAAACTGTCACTCAAGCTGTAATTACTGTTCCCGCTTACTTCAACGACTCGCAACGCCAAGCCACCAAAGATGCTGGTAAAATTGCGGGGATCGAAGTTCTGCGGATTATCAACGAACCTACCGCAGCATCACTCGCATACGGATTTGACAAAAAGAGTAACGAAACCATCTTAGTATTTGACCTTGGTGGTGGTACTTTCGACGTGTCTGTCCTCGAAGTTGGTGACGGTGTATTTGAAGTATTAGCCACATCAGGTGATACTCACCTTGGTGGTGACGACTTTGATAAAAAAATCGTTGACTATTTAGCTGACCAGTTCAAGAAAGACGAAGGTGTCGAACTTCGTAAAGACAGACAAGCTTTACAACGTTTGACAGAAGCCGCAGAAAAGGCAAAAATTGAACTTTCTAGCGTCACCCAAGCAGAAATCAACTTGCCATTTATCACCGCTACCCAGGATGGTCCCAAGCACCTGGATATGACGTTGACTCGCGGTAAGTTTGAAGAACTGTGTTCTGACTTAATCGATCGCTGCCGCATTCCTGTTGAAAATGCGCTGCGTGATGCTAAATTAAGCAAAACCGATATTGATGAAGTCGTCTTAGTTGGTGGTTCTACCCGCATTCCCGCCGTCCAACAGATAGTGAAGACTGTTTTGGGTAAAGAACCTAACCAAACCGTTAACCCCGATGAAGTTGTCGCCGTTGGTGCAGCTATTCAAGCGGGTGTGCTTGCTGGTGATGTCACGGGCATTCTCTTGTTAGATGTATCACCTTTGTCCTTGGGTGTAGAAACCTTAGGCGGTGTGATGACCAAGATTATCCCTCGCAACACCACCATTCCTACCAAGAAATCGGAAGTCTTCTCTACTGCCGTGGATGGTCAAACCAACGTGGAAATTCACGTTCTCCAAGGGGAACGCGAGATGTCCAACGATAACAAGAGTTTGGGAACCTTCCGACTTGATGGTATTCCCCCAGCACCTCGCGGTGTACCTCAAATTGAAGTTACTTTTGACATTGACGCTAACGGTATTCTCAACGTTACCGCTAAAGACAAAGGCACCGGTAAGGAACAGTCTATCAGCATTACAGGCGCTTCTACCCTCGACAAAACTGATGTTGAGCGGATGGTAAGAGAAGCGGAACAAAACGCTTCTACTGACAAAGAGCGTCGTGAGAAAATTGAACGTAAAAATCAAGCCGACTCGTTGTCATACCAAGCTGAGAAGCAGTTGCAAGAGTTGGGTGATAAAGTTCCCGAAGCTGACAAAACCAAAGTTGAAGGTTTGGTAAAAGACTTGCGAGATGCTGTCTCTAAAGAAGACGACGAGCAAATCAAGAAGCTGATGCCAGAATTACAACAAGCGCTATTTGCTGTTGGTAGCAATCTTTATCAACAAGGTGGTGCTGGTGCTACTGGAGGTGCTGAACCTCAAGATGGTGGTTCTACCTCTTCTGGTAGCGGTAGCGGTGATGATGTCATTGATGCTGATTTCACTGAATCTAAGTAAGTTTAGCTAATCGCTAATAACAAAACCATCCAAGGATAGACCTTGGATGGTTATTTTTGTTAATTAATTCGTAGTGAGGGCTTCAGCCCTCGAAAGCCTTGCTATGAGAGGTAAACCGCTCACTACGATTCAATGCTGAGTCAGGAGAGAAAAAGTGGGATATCCACAATACACACCTTGGACGCTGAAAGGCTACGCTATCTCAACTGTGCATTTAGTCGATGTTGACAAGGTGCGCCACCTGATACCATCTGAGTTAAATATTATCTCAGTATTACCTGGTAAAACTCTGAGTGTAGTATATGTATCTCATTACGGTGCGGGTTCGGTGTTGGAATATAGTGAGTTAATTGTTGCCCCGGCTTTGGTTAGTTATCAAGGTAAATTTGGTGGTTGGGTTTCGCATATCTATGTAGATAATCCTGATTCTATGGCTGGTGGTCGAGAAATTTGGGGACTTCCAAAGGAAATGGCTGAGTTTACCTGGGAAGATAATAAACGTGTTATTGTTCGTCAGGGTAAGAAGATTTTATGTAGTCTTGATTACAAGCAACAAAGCTTGGCTTGGCGACAGTGGTTAGGCGGTTCTGCTTTTAGTACGATGGGTAATGATTTGTTGATGTTTGGCGCCCAATTTGAGTCTCGCTTGGGTTTGATTGGTTCTAAGTTAGAAGTCCCTGCTGAAAGTCCTTTTGCTGGGATAAATTTAGGTCAGCCTTTTTTAACCGTGAGGTGTGAAAAGATGAGTTTGCAGGTTGCTGCACCGCAACTTGTGGGACAAACAAATGATCTAACGATTTGCCAACGCGTAGCGTCTTTGAAAGGAGAAAACGCCAATGACACCTTCGCGCAGCGTCTCCGTAAGGAGAAGGAATAGGAGTTTGAGAGAATTTTTGGGTTCATTCCTGACTTATTTTCCCAGTACAACCAGTCCCCAGTCCCTAGTCCCCTTTTTTTAGTTAAACGTGCCACTATAGGAAATATAGCGCCAACCAAATTCAGCAATAGGAAGGCAGGCATAACGTAGTGCAGATAACATTTTTAGGGACGAGTTCTGGTATACCCACGCGATCGCGCAATGTTTCTAGCGTTGCTTTGAGATTACCACAAAGGGCGGAAATGTGGTTATTTGATTGTGGCGAAGGTACTCAGCATCAAATTATCCGGAGTGAGCTAAAAATTAGCCAACTCTCCCGAATTTTTATCACTCACATGCACGGCGACCATATTTTTGGTTTAATGGGTCTTCTGGCTACTTGCGGTTTAGCCGGCAATGTAGACCGAATTGATATTTATGGTCCACCGGGATTAAATGAATATTTGCAAGCTGCCTCGCGCTACTCTCATACTCACTTTTCTTACCCATTAAAAGTTCACGCGGTCCGTCCGGGGATAATTTACGAAGACGATGAATTTACCGTTAGCTGCGGTCCTTTGCACCACCGCATTCCCGCTTTTGGCTACCGCGTCGTCGAAAAAGACCGTTCCGGACGCTTTGATATCGAAAAAGCGAAAGAATTGCAAATTCCTCCCGGTCGAATTTACGGTCAACTCAAGCGGGGTGAAACTGTTACTCTAAGTGATGGGCGAGTTATTGACGGCACTCAGTTGTGTGGACCGACAGAAATTGGACGCAAAATTGCTTATTGTACTGACACAGTTTTTTGTGATGGTGCGGTGGAGTTAGCACACGATGCAGATGTCTTAATTCATGAAGCGACTTTTGCCCATCAAGACGCAGATATGGCTTTTAAACGGTTGCACTCGACAACTACAATGGCAGCGCAAACAGCTTTAGGGGCAGGGGCACATCGACTGATTATGACTCATTTTAGTCCCCGTTACGCTCCAGGAAATTCCATAGAGTTAAAGGATTTACTTCAAGAAGCCCGTGCTATTTTTCCGAAGACAGACATGGCTTATGATTTTTTCACCTATGATGTACCCAGACGGCGGCAAGTGGAGTTAAGCAAGCCAGGAGTTTGAATTTTGGATTTTGGATTTTGGATTGAATTGTAGGGGCAGGCAAACCCCGCCCTTATGCAATAAATATACTAAAGTTTTTGACACTTTTTCAAAAACGACGGGTCCATATTATCACAATTTTTAAAGCAGCCCCATCCCTAAATAAACAGAGCGATCGCTGATTATTCAAAATCTATTCGCAAGAACTGAATAGCGATCGCATACTAGACTCCGCACCCCAACAGACATAGCACTGCTACGTCACAATAATTCTTTTTCACTTTCGCGTGTCTATTGGATTTGACTCAGAAGATGCTTACAGTCATGTTTGCTTATCCAGGACTTACGCAATGAAATTTATCCTTGGGAAAATAACTTTTCAAATTTCTCTGCCATTTTGGCAAGAGATGTCATATTGTAATTGTTAAAATTAGTCATGAATAGGACTTACGCAACTCCCACATATATCTTCTGTTATTGGCAACCTTTAAAGGAAAAAATATGACACTTGCGTAAGTCTTAATCAATACAAAAAACGTTGTATCCTGAATGTTAAAATTTTCCCCACTTAAAAAAGTAAAAATTAACACTCTCGTTAATTAATTTACACACAACATATTTTTTCTAGGAATCATAAATGCATCTTGTAGCGTCATCAATTTAGTAAAATTAATATTACAAAAGTTTTCTTGCTCAACATCTGTCGAGATTAAAGGACTTTAATAGTGGCTAATACAGGTCTGAATCAGGGGCAATTAATTACTACTTCCCCACAAAGCGCAGTTAACATCAGGCAACTATCGACAATTTTGTTTCGTCGATGCTTTCTCATCCTTGGTGTTTCCGGCTTAGTTATGTCCGTTGCGATTTTTCTAGCAACAATTGCCAAACCAAAATACCAAAGCTCTATGCAATTATTGGTAAATTCTAATTTGTATGAGGGCTTACAATCTAGAAATATCCAAGGAAATACAAATAGCCAATTTACCGATCAAAATTTTCAGTTTGTTGATTACACTGCTCAGTTAAGGCTAATGCTGAGTACTAAATTAATCCAAAAAGCTGTAGATTTACTGCGTCCGGAATATCCAGATATTAAAGTAGAAGATATTTTAGGTAAGAAAGGTAAACAAGCTAAACCAGGTTCTTTAGTTGTGTCCCAACTAGAAGCAGAGACAGGAGTGAATAAAGTTCCCAGTCAAGTATTTGAAATAACATTCAAAGACCAAGATCCAATTAAAGCCGTAAAAGTACTACAAGCCTTAAAAAAAGTTTATCAAGATTACAACATAGAGCAACAAAAGCAACGTCTGAATAAAGGACTTTCTTTTGTTAACGATCGCCTACCGAAAATTAAACAAGAGGTGATTAAATCTGAGAATAATTTAAAACGGTTTCGACAAAAACATAACTTACTCGATCCCGAAGCACAAAGTAAAATTCTCCTCGATTCTCTAGCCAACACGCAAAAGCAGCTAGAAAGCACCCATGCCCAGCTTCAAGACGTGCGCGCTCGCTACAATAACTTGCAGCTGAAAATGGCAGCCTCACCGCAAAATGCGCTTATTTCCTCTCGTTTGAGTCAATCAACTCGCTATCAAACGCTATTAAATGAGATTCAAAAAACAGAATTAGCTCTCGCTCAAGAACGATTGCGCTATACAGATACCTCGCCGGCGATCGCCAAATTAACACAGCAACGCTCCAATCAAGTATCATTATTACGACAAGAAATTGAGCGAACGGTACCAGACAAAGCATCCACCACACCTCAAAGCGGAAAATCACTTCTCACACAAGGGCAAATGGGAGAAGTTGACCTCAAGTTGTTGGAAGAATTAATAGAGGTACAAACAACTTCTGTGGGATTAGTTGCTAATGAACAAAGTTTAGCTAAATCAGAACAGCAACTTCGCTCAGAGTTAAGCAAATACCCCACCTTAATCGCAGAATACAATCGGCTGTTGCCAGAGATAGAAACTAATCGCAAAACATTAGAACAACTTCTGCAAGCGCAACAGTCTTTAGGACTAAAAATTGCTCAGGAAGGGTTTGATTGGCAAGTCTTAGAAGAACCCCAACCGGGAATTTATATGGGTAGTGGTAGAACATTGCGTTTAGTTGGGGGAGCCATAATCGGACCTATTTTAGGTATTGCGATCGCCCTGATTTGGGAGATGTCTAAAAATGCAATTTATTCTTCACAAGAGCTACAAAATTTAACAAATCTGCGTTTACTTGGCAGAGTTCCAAAATTATCTTTATCCCTCAGGAAAAAGCGTCTCTCATCGCTGTTTTTGCGAAAGGGCAGCTTAAGTTCTGCCTATCGTGACAAACAACTTAGTGTCTACACTCAGTTGCCCAGCCACGAAACTTTCGATATGATCTACCAAAACATTCAAATATCAAATCCCTACGCTTTTAAGTCTTTGATGGTGACTTCAGCACTACCAAAAGAAGGTAAGACAACTATAGCGCAAGGGCTGGCGCTGAGTGCGGCAAGAATGCATCGGCGAGTTTTGCTAATTGATGCCAACATGCGCGATCCCAGTCTACACAACATTTTGGAGCTTTCTAACGACTGGGGACTATCTCTGCTATTACTTGATGAGACAAATAACGGAGTTCCCGATTATATCCAGCCAATTCACCCCGCGATCGATATTTTGACCGCAGGACCGACACCAGAAGATACAGTGAAATTACTGAGTTCTCGGCGGATGAAAGAACTAATCCAGGTCTTTGAGCAAACCTATGATTTAGTATTGATAGATGCACCAACAATTTTGGGCACTGTTGATGCCAGGATTTTGGCAACATACTGTCATCAGATTGTGTTGGTGGAAAAAATGGGTCAAGTGACTAGAACTGAATTGATTCAAGCTACAGAGATTTTGGGCAAGTTGAATGTAGTTGGCATCATCGCTAATGAACCGAATAATTCCGCAAAAGCCTAACAAAAGACCTATTCTTGTAGAGACGTTCCGCCGGAACGTCTTTATTATCATATTGGTAGGGTAATATCATGTCCGGTTAATTAACACTAATAAAAAAAATCGTAACCAACCCAAGAGACGTTCCACCGGAACGTCTCTACAATATATATAATTTGCCTTTTATGATATAAAAAATTGTTTTTTTAAATATAGGACTTACGCACTCGTTACCAGAAAACAAGACTTTGAGATTGCTTCCTTGCGTCGCAATGACGGAAATACGTAGTCCGTGCGTAAGTCCTGAAATAAAATAAAAATAAACCAAAGACAAACATCAATATAGCAATTCTAGATGATTTGTGAAAATTCGCAGTGTTCAGATTCCGGACTTCGCATAAGAAGTCTGGAATCTAACTTTGTCCTTATTTATGCTTATCTATGATACCGACTTAAACCATAAGCAAAATGCATAATTAATAATTGGGCAAACTTGTATTGCTAAAAACCGCGCCAAAGAAACTTGATAGTCTAAGGTAGTTCATCTATATTTAGTGAGGTGGCGATGCAATCTCCGGGAAACTACTGTAAAGCCGAATTGTAAACCTATATAAGTATGAATAAATTATCAGCATGAAGTTTCAACTGTTATTAGGCTCTTTATTTTCCCAGATTAAAGTCCGCCATTGGTGGATAGGCATTCTTTTTTGGATTGTTTTGGTAGCACCAGCTCAAGCATCTGTAATATTGCGTGTAGCAATTGAAAGAGGCGTTAATCAGGTAAAAGTCGGCAGTTCCACAACTGCCATCGTTAAAGATGGTTCTGGTCGCACTTTAGGACAATTACCATCTATGAGTTCCTATTATGCCCAAGCGATTCCTGGGGGAGTTGCTTTGGATCGATGGCGATCTGGTTTATTTTGGATTGAACCAACAGGTAAGGGTTTCGTTTATATAGGCGATCGCTGGTATCGAGGCAGAACTTTGGTTGTCCCCACAGACAAAGGTGTAACCGCTGTTAACTGGGTTGATATCGAAGAATATCTTTACAGCGTTCTCGGTGGCGAAATGGATGCCAGATGGCCCCAACAAGCGCTACAAGCACAGGCGATCGCCGCTCGTACCTATGCCCTCTACGAACGGGAAAAACAGCGCAGTAATCCCATTTACGATGTCGGCGATACCCCCGATCGCTGGCAAATTTACAAAGGCGTAATTAGTGAATCCGGTGGGACTTATAAAGCCGTCGATGCTACAGCCGGACAAGTATTAACTTATAGAAATAAAATTATTCTTTCAGTTTTTCACGCTTGTTCTGGCGGACACACCGAAAACGTTGAAGATGTTTGGGGAAACACCCTCCCTTACCTGCGTGCAGTTCAAGACTTCGACCAAAATATTAGCGAGTGCAGTTGGGTGAAAACTTTCTCAAGCGCCCAAATCAGCGCGATGATTCCTTCTGTGGGCAATGTCAAAGATATGCTTCCAGAAGCGTTCTCACCTTTCGGCAGCGTTAAAACCTTAAAAATTGTCGGCAATAAAGGTACTAAAGTATTACAAGGCGAAGAAGTGCGTACAGCGCTAAAGCTGAAAAGTACTCGCTTTCGGGTCAGCAAGGGAACAGGTGGTAGTTTTGTACTCCAAGGACTCGGCTACGGTCATGGTTTAGGTATGAGTCAATGGGGAGCGTATAATTTAGCTCGGCGAGGAGCAAACCATTTACAAATTTTGGGGCATTATTACCAAGGTGTAGCCTTAACCCCAATTCGAGTAAAGTAGTCAAAAAGGGTAGAGGAGTGGGGGAATTAAGTACAACTTTGCATTAATTCGTAACGTTTTTTAACGCAGAGGAGCGCGAAGGTAAGCGCAGAGTGACGCAGAGTTTTTGTGATAAATTTTCGTCATCAATTTATGCAATATTGTACATAGCGCAGTTTTTTGCTGCGCCCTGACCATACCATTTTTATTACCACTATAATATTATGGCGCATCAAAAAGCCCCTGCTCTTATCCCACATTCGGCATCCTCGAATACGGTAGATAACAAGTATCCAACAATTGGACTGATTGAAGTTCCAGCAACGGGACTATACGATGCAGAAGGGAATAATTGGACTTCTTTATATAGACATCGTTCCTTAATCAGCAAGCAAGTTTTGATTCCTGACTTGCAAGCAGGAGGATTTGATGCCCGATTGGTCAACCTCAGAGATGATAATTATAGTGAAGAATTTGGGGAGATTGTCTGGAAAGGGATGACCTTGCGGAAAACATATGTAGGGGGCAAAATTTCCGCTCTCGATCCTCACGCCTTCGATGCTTGGGGAATTACAGTGAATTTCTCCCAAGATCGTCAAGTCACTTGTATGGTGATTGAGCATCTGGCTAAGGGAGGTCGTCCCATTGTCGTTGGCGGCTCGGATGCTTTCGCTGAACCGCACCATTATTTGAAGGCTGGCGCAGCAGCAGTCGTTCAGGATAAATCCGGGGCAGCGAATTGGGCGATTTTTGACTATGTACTCGGAAAAACCCCACGGGAAGAACTCACGGGTGTCATTCTCGCAGATGGTAAACAGTATCCCAGGAAGAGTAAAGCCAAAAGTCCAGAGGAGTGGGCACTACCCTCGGTGGAAGTGGCACGGGAGTGTTTAGGGACACTTCCCAATGTCCAGGGATCTGTACCCGTTGGTTCGTTAGTGGCTGACATTGGTTGCGATCGCACCTGTGATTTTTGCATGACACCCACCTACGGCACTGGCTTTCGGAGAATGTCCCCAGAAACATCCCTCAAATGGTTGGCGATTCAGAAAGAAGCGGGGGCTCGTTCGATCAATATCGGTTCCGATCAATTCCTCGCCCGTGGACTCTTTCCTGAGGGGCGACAAGAGATCCTCGACATTACCAATGGTGCGCGGGAGATGGGAATAACACTCATGTGGCCCAATGGTTTAGAACTGAGGAAAACAACTCTCGGAGCTGGGCGTAACTACGAAAGCAGCGACCTCAGACCTGACGAAGAACTGATTGAAGCACTGTTTGGCTGGGATGGCAAAGTCGGTTGTCCTTTGGCTTATATCCCTGCCGAACGTCCCGTTTTTGGACGAGAAGCTTACAAGAAGTTGTTGCCTTGGCAAGAGCATTGTACCTTGATGAAATCTGTGGTCAGAACTGGTGTACCTGTTATTGCTTATGGCATCATTATCGGGCTACCCGATGATGACCATGAGGACTTGTTGCGTCTTGAGGAAGCCATCTCAGAATTGGTCGATGAACTCGTAGAGATTAACCCTCAATTGGAATTTCAGACTTCGTGCTACAGCATTATTCCCTTGCCCGGAACTCCGCAATCTTATAACTTACGGAAATCAGGAATGCTACAGTTTGAAGACACCTGTCTGTGGGGGGTATGGACAACGACTTCCAATACTAATCACCTTACCTACGAGCAGGTTTCCGATTGGCAAATTCGTCTATCTAATATTCGTAGATCTCCGTCTGAATTTACCAACTATAACGGCGAATATTCAGGGATGGTTAGTGACGCTTCCTCCGACGACTCAAAGGTTGTGTTGGCAAATTTGAAGTGAACACTGCCCTTTTGGGCTGCCCCTACTGACAGAGGACATATCGGGCAGATATCCTGGAAAGGGATGAATCTGCGAAAAATAGCTGTCGGTAGATGAGGTACATACGTAAAACCCTATAGAGACTTAGCATTGCTACGTCTCTACATGTATTTCATGACAACGCAATCTGCTGTATTTTGTGACGCTTGCGTAAGTCTGTGCTTAAAGAATAGCGACTAACAACCAACAACTAACTCCCCTCGTCAAGACGCCGTTGCCATTCAGCATCCTCTTGTTCTAATAAGTCAGTTTCTGTGGTGTATGCTAAATCTTCATGTCCAATGACTTTTTCAGCCGCAAACTGATGAGCATAGTCGATTTTATTTTGCAAAGAAGCATCAGCCGAAGCTAATAGTCTGGCACGCTGAAGGCGATCGCGGTTACGTGCGACAATTTTCTTATTGCGCCATTGAATCCAAAAATAACGCGCGATCGGTATCCCCAAGAAACCGATTCCGTAAGCCAACAGCAACCAATAAATTCCTTGGACAAAAGCGACAAGTCCACCCAGTTTTGCAGCAACAATACCACCTCGCAACAAACTTCCCAACACCAAAGCACCAACCAAATTTACTCCACCCAACCCAGCACTGAGCAGAATTTGTCCGGAACTTGCCGCACTAAAACGCCAAGGAAATTCCTCCAGGTACACCGATTCTGACTGAGGACGTTTTTTTGCAGCACTCACCTGCAACTCAGGGAAGTAATAAACAATCTCTCCTTGGGGACTTACCGCTGGTTGCCCATTAAAGCGAGTGAGAACAGGCAACATATAATCTTCGTATTCTTGTTGATATTTCTCACCGATATTATCTAGATAGGGAGAAATTTGTTCAGCTACTACTGCACCACGGTTGTTGCGAATTACACCTGCAATTTCTCGCCAGCGGCGTTCATCTAATTTGGTGTTAGGATTGCCATCACCAAACAAAAATGAAAAAACAGCTTCAAAGAAATTTAGATCGCTTTTCGCTCGCCGCCGTTCTTGGTAGTGAGTGCGATAATCTGGGCTAAAATACCAGAATAAATCGGGAAAATAGAAAAAGCCCCAACCGCCGCCATGACTGTTAGAATTACCTCCACCGTTACTGTCGCGATCTGAGTTGAGCGCAGTAATAATGATGATCGTGGCGATCGCTATCAAGGCAATGGAAGCAATTAAGAAAATTGCAAAGGAAATGCGAATTAGGTAAAATAGGATACTCCAGACCTTTTTCCACCATTCCTGCAATCGCAACTGAAAATACTTGTTACGTAAAATTACCCGAAAGTTTTTTGGAAATAGGTAAACAATATCACCTGTTTCCGCTACCTGCAAATGTGCACCAGTTTCACTTGCAAAAGCTAATAAGCCCTGATTCGCCTCCGCAACATTCAATCCTGCCTGGGTTGCCACATCACCAAGGGTGACACGATAGCCCAATTGTTCCACAGCTTGCATAATGGTGGGATTGGGAGCCATTGCTCTTCCCTCCTATGAAAATTTATTCTCCCTTTTTTAGTATAAAGTTTTATTTTTGCTACTTTGTAAACTCTGCGGGGCGACTGCCTCAACTTGAATGCAAAATGTAAAATTATTTTGGGAATTTTTAATTAACGTCTTGTTACTGACTTCATGTTAAAATAATTTGCCTCGGCTTGGTTAACCAGCAACTTTTTTGCTTAGATATGGTTCAGTACACTCTTGCTCAAAGCCCAGAAATCATTCTCACTGTTCCCGGTAAAGATTCAGCTAAAGCCCGTGAGAAAGCGATGGATCAGCTGATGGAACTAATGGAAGCAGGCAACCTACCTACGGAATTAGAAGAAGGGTTTGGTGTTCAACAATTAATTGAGGTGAAAGAAGCATCAATTGACACTGGTAGTGGTGAGGACGCAATTACACAAGCTGTCCAGGTTTTGAGCAATCTTGCTACACTCAAGCTCAAAGTTCAAGATTCTCGCGCTGAAGCATTAGAAATTCGCAAAGCAGTTGATGTCCTCTTTAGCGATCAGTCAGTGACTGAGGAGGAAATTACCCGTCTTAAGGAAGGTTTTAAAGTTCTGAAAAATTTTGCCCAAGCTAATATGCGTTATCAAGAAGCCCGAGCTAAAGCAGAACAAGCAAGGCAAGTTCTCGATCAGGCTCTCAAATCGCCGGAGAAATAGGGACTGGGGACAGGGACTAGGGACTGGGGACTGGGGACTGGGGATTGAAAAGAATAATTCCCATTGCCCATTGCCCATTGCCCTATGCCCATTGCCCATTGCCCATCCTAACGTCGTTTTATATTTGTCATTGACGCAGAATTAGCGGTGTCTTCATCTGTATCGTCACCAACTCGTTCAGCACTCATGCTCTGTCTGTAATACTGCTGATAGTGGCTATAAGACGATGGTGTGGAATCTTTAGATTTATTAGCGATTAACCCTAAAATGGCAGTGCCAGAAACTTGAATCTCTTCTAATGCTTGTTGGAGTACAGTACGTTTTAGCTTACCCAAACCAGCAACTAGCACCATACCGTTGGTATTAGCCGCTAGTAAATAGGCATCTGCAAAGCCCAAGACTGGGGGTGTGTCATAGATTACCAAATCGAAACTGGCTTGCAAATCGTCCATTAAATCTTGCATTTTCCCAGATGCAAGTAACCTTACCGAGTCTGGGGGAATGGGACCAGCACTCATGACAAAGAGATTTTCTTCGTCATGCGATCGCTCAATTACATTACTCCACTCTAAATCTTGGGAAATTACATCGGTCAAGCCCTGAATATTCATTAACCCGACTCGATTGTGCAAAGTCGGACAACGTAGATTCGCATCGACTAATAATACACGTTGCCCCATCGCTGCTGCTGCCTGGGCTAACTGTATAGCCACAGTAGATTTACCGTCTCCCTGTCCTGCCGAACTGATTACAAGAGAGCGAATTGGCGTATCCGAACCCAAAAGAAGAATATTTGTGTAGAGAGAACGAAACACCTCAAAAAAGGAAATGCTACTTACTGGTTGCACTCCTTTAGATGCATTTTCTTTAGTTGTCAGTCCTAGTTCTTTTCTTAAGGGAACTACGCCTAACAAGGGCAGTCTAGTCGCTTCTTTGAGTTCCTTAGAAGTATAAAAGATATTGCTGAGTTTATCTACAACTAAAGCTGCCCCTACACCCAACAGCAAACCTAACATTCCCCCCAATGCCAAGTTTTTCTTGGCACTGTCTGAAACAGCATCAGGTTCCGTTACTTTAGTCAGTTTAGGATCGAGTAACTGCCAAGGTTGTTGCTTTTGGGCTTTATCGAGCTGCAACGCTTGTTCTTTGGTTGTAAATTGAGTCAGACCTTGAGTGGCAACTTGTAGTTCCCGCTGAATGTTATCGTAATTACGGGTAATAATTGCCAACTTTTTGACGTAATTATTTAAATTATTGATTTTTACACCCAATGCTCGATCTCTAGCTTGCAGTTCCTGGATGCGGCTTTGAAAATCTTTCTGAACCCGAACTTCTTCGGCTGAAAGCAATGGGAGTAAGTTGTTTTTTCTATCCTGTAAAGTCCCTATGGTCGGGTTGAAATCCGTAAATTTGGCTGACTGTTTTTTAATCTCAACATCCACTTCCTGGATCTGATCGAGTATCTTTTGGTAGCGAGGATTTTCACTCAGCACTAAATTACCAGCCCTCTCACCTGGTTGTTGCGCTAACTCTGTTTGCAAATCTTGATACTTAGCTACCATTTGTGCTAACTGTACCCGATTTTCGAGTTGTTGTTGCGTCAAAGTCGTAATATGAGTAGATACCTCTGTAGCTTTCTGGGTTGGGTCTATTAAGTTATTTTCTAATCGCAGGTTTCCCAGTTCGTTTTGCCATGATATGACCCGCCGCTCTATGGGCTGTTTTTCTTGCTTAACGAACTTAATTGCCTGAGCTACTTCTGCTTGACGCTCTGCCAAACTATACTGCAAAAAAGTTTTAGCAAGTGCTTGGGAAACTTCGATAACTTCCTTTTGATCTGCATCTAGATATTGGACTTGTAAAATACTTTCCTGCTCGGGTTGAATAGTTAAGTTCTCAGCAAGTACTTCGTAAGTCAGCTTTGGATATTTAGGTTGAAGTTCTTCGACAATCGGATCTAGGACTTTACGACTTTTTAAAACTGCGATCGTGGTTTTTGTTGTCTCCGCATTTGCTCCTGCTATGTTCAGTTGGGAACCCAGAGTTTGAGGAACATCGGCTAGAGCCTTACTCTCACCAGTCAAAGGCTTAGTTAAAATCTCAAATTCGCCTTGATATACTGGAGGATCTTGTTCTGCCTTCAACACAGCTGCTGTTGCTACTATGCCTGTTAAACCAACAATCAAAAATATTCGGCGACGCAAAGCAGATCCAACTTGACCCAGGTTCAATCCACCTTCTTCAACATCATTTAACTGTGCCGTATTCGCTTGTGACAAAGGGTGAGGATATTTTTCTGACTTCAGCATGGCAATGGTAAATTAAATTACTAACAGTAATTACGCAAGTTTATGTCTTGATTAAAATTTGGCATCTGGAGTTTCATTTCTCCTTCACTGCGCTACGTTTCGGCACTCCTGGTTAATTACTGAACTGACTAATCTCATAGTCCAAAGAATCTCAAGCCGAACTTGAGTATTGCTTCATACCAACCTGATAGACTCATTACCCTGGAAGACAGTATTTACGATCCGATCTTTTTTGGAGCGATGCACTACAACTACAGTAACATTACGCACGATAAATTGCTTGGCTAATTATATATGTCTCCACTGGATAATATGTATAAATTAATACAATTAATTGAGTCTTCAATCTAAGCTAATTAGATTCCCATAAAGTTAACACGTTTAGTATTTAAATCCAAGTGTTGAAGGTTGCACTAATTTGTTTAGTCTTACTAATTAACTTTAAACTTTTCCGGATAAAACAAAAAGGACAAAGATTTTAGTTGAATTACAGCAGATTGCGTTGTTATTAAATACACGTAGAGACGTTCCACGGGAACGTCTCAGAGCGGGTTTTCGGTTTTACGCAAAGTCGAAAATGTCATACTTAGGACTTACGCAAACAGACCAAAAAACGAACCGCAGAGAGCCCAGAGGAAACAGAGGAATAAGAGTTTGAGAGAATTTTTGCGTAAGTCCTGATACTGAGCGAAACGAAGTGTAGCGTTCGGGTTTCTGAAGCCTCTCGTTCGCGAAGCGTCTCCGAAGGAGAAGAGAAGTATCTCGGAGATTCTTCGTTCCGAAGATCGCTACACTCACAAATGACAGTTTATCGTTAAAATGCGTAAGTCCTGACTTTGTTTAAGGCGATCAACCTTTAGGCAAACTGTAACTATTATTCAGCTACTGATTCAAAAAAATATACTCAGCATCTTGTAAATAAACCTCAGCTACATGAAGCTATCAATTTCAAGTGAGTATTAATCATATTACGCATCGCCACACCTAACCCTCAAGCTCTGATTAATCTTCGCTTTACTTGTGGTTTAAATACAATATCAAACAGAATGTGGTACGACTAGCATTTATACATACAAACTGGGGCGCTAGGATTCGAACCTAGGAATGGCGGGACCAAAACCCGCTGCCTTACCACTTGGCTACGCCCCAACGATTTTACTTCAAATAGTATAGCACTCACTCATAGGGTAATGTCAAGTGCTTTCAAATCAGATTTTGGACAAATGACATCCTTGCCCTTCACTAAAACCAGATAATGACTATCCACTGTTTATAAAGTCCTTTCTAGTACCGCAAGGCGGAAGTCACGCATTCAAAAGTCACGCATTCAAAAGTCATATGGAGCAAGCTTTTTAGCGATTGAGAATGGTTGGTTCTCTTACAAAGTTTGGCGGGACGGTACAGGCAACCGCCAACTTTGCGCTATTTACGCGCCCGCTGTACTAGTCTTGCATCTTAAACTTGTTTGTGGTGGTATTTTAGGTATTTAAACCTTGTGAAATAGGAATACTTGATTAAAATAATAATACATTTGGGTTAGAAGTATCCATAATTATGATAAATAACCCAAATTGAAGGGGAGCTAATTATCAGGGCAAAAGAAATTGCTTATCTGTTTGCAAATTATTGTTTTTAATTTACTTATGTCTTCTACCAGGTCAAGCATGAACCTTAGGGTTGTTTTTTCATCGCTGTTTAGCTTTTTATTAAATAAACCCAAACAGCAGCCGAATAAAACTTATGATTATACCCGATACGTCAACGGACGTGACTATGTATTTGAATCTGTAAATGACTTGAAAAAAGGTTATATGACAGGACAGGGTAAAGGTATTAAGCGTGGTGATTATATTTTTTTAAAAAACGGCTCTGACTCTTGTCGATATCAAGTTGAAGAAATTGATTACTACTCTAATCCAGCAGATATGTGGATAGCTTTACTCAGCGAAGCAATCGTTGATCAACCTGAGTTGTGACCAGCCCCCTTAAAGGGGCGGCGGGTGTGGGGAAAAGAAATAGCCCCGACAACCATCTTGGATACAAGCCCCGTCGAAGAGCGACGAAGCGCGGAAAGTCGGAGTTCAAGCTATTGAGCATCAGCCGTCTTCCCCACACCCTACCCCCAACACCCCACACCCTTCTTTGTGACTAGAATCTCATTCCTGACATCTAAACGAACATGGTATATAGCAGTCCTAAATCATTTGTAAAAAGAAATTAACCGCAGAGCCGCAGAGAACGCAGAGAGAGGACTCGGAAATTTTCACGACTCATTTAGGATTGCTATATATATTTTTCAGATGCGTCTTTAGTTATAACCACTGCGGCAGCGCTTAACCTCGATGCAGGTGAAAACCCACTGCCGTCCCTCCCCCCTCATGAGGCAGGGACGGCTTTTTGATGGGTGCGTTGCCGTGCGTCAGTGCGATCGCGATCGCTCCTGTGTTGCCTGACTTATGCATCGCGTCCGATAAGTCGTAACCAAAAACTAAAAAGCCCCGCAAAACTTACGACGATATGGGTGGCTTTTGTTGCTAGAAGCAACTAAACGCTGTGGGGATTCTAGATAGTCATCGTCAACTAACAACTATCAATTCATATCTTCATCAAATATACTATAACGAGCCTTACCTTGTTGCTTGGCGTGGTACATGGCTGTATCAGCATCTCGTAGCAGACTTTCTGGTTCATTATGCTTGCTACCACTAAAAGCTATACCAATACTGCCTGTACAAATTATGTCATGTCCATTAAAGTTAAGTGGCAATGCTAAAGACTCATGAATGCGTTTGGCAATACTGGTAGCATCGCTAACGTCTTTAATTTCTTCTAAAAGAAAAGCAAACTCATCGCCGCCAAATCGAGCGACAGTATCGCCACTACGCAAGCATGATTCTAATCGTTTAGCGATCGCTACTAAGAAATTATCTCCCATTTGGTGCCCAAAGCGATCGTTAATTGCTTTGAAGCCATCTAAATCCAAAAACAAAACCGCAAAATGATAATCGTTGCGTCGGTTGCTTCGCTCAATTGCTTGTCTCAGTCTATCTGTAAATAAAATGCGATTTGGTAGTGTTGTTAGCCCATCATAAAATGCATTGCGAAGTAGTTGCGCTTCTTTCTGTTTGCGTTTAGTGATGTCTTGAGAAACTAAAACCGCACCAGTTATTTGCCCATCATCATCCCGGATAGGTACAACACTATCCCCAATCGCTATTTTTCTGCCATCTTTAGCAATCAGAGTACAGTTTTCTGGTAAATTCAAAACTGCATTCGCTTTTATTGCTTGTTTAGCTAAATTCTCAATTGGCTCATTCGTCTCGCTGTCAATCAAACTAAAAACTTCGGTTAAATCTTTACCAATTGCTTCATTTTGCTTCCATCCAGTTAGCTCTTCTGCTACAGGATTCATAATTTGGACACAACCATTTGTATCTGTCACAACTACGGCACAGCCCATACTATTAATAATTGCAGTTAATTGCTGATGTTTTTTCTCTAATTTCTTTTCAATCTCCTGTTTATAAATAGCCATTTCTACCGCAACATGTAAGTCTCTTTCTGCAATTGGTTTAAGAATGTAACTAAAGGGTTTAGTTAACTGCTGTTTATGTAATGTATGCTCTAATAAATACTTAGTCAAGTATAGCATAAGTAAGTCGAAACTATTCAGAATGATTTCTGCCACTTGCACTCCATTGACTTTTACTGACAAGCAGATATCAATTAACACTAAATGTAGACGAGTTTCTGCTACTTTTTTTATTGCTTCCTCACCAGAATTAGTGATATGCGAAACAGTATATCGTAAGTTTTGTAATCTGTTTCTAATATCTACGACTAGGACTTTTTCGTCCTTAACAACTAGGATTTTCGGACTGTCCATGCTAAAATAATCGGTTGGCGAAAGCTCAGATGTTGTTGTCAGTGTCAACGCAATCTGAAACAGAATAATCCTATAATATCAATCTCTAAACTAACTGCGTCATAGCTTCATAAAAAGCTGAATAATTATTACTCTAATTTGTGTGGAAATGCGGATTATCGAGGTTGACTCAAGTTAATTGGGTGTTTATATATGGTTAGTATCAAGTTATTTGTGCATGATATAAATTGCCCTCAAATTACTAAAACTTAAAGGCAGTTTTTTCTATCTAAGTAACTAATTGATTAAAAAAAACTACGTTTTGGTAATGTTTACGCATGTGTATAAAATTGTTTCAAGCTTAATAAAATCACATGGAAGTCGAAAATTTAAAAACAAACAACTAGCTGTTCCAAGCATTTAGCATAAAAATGTTACACAAGAGTGTAATATTAAACACACTTCTATTAAAAATATTACATAAAACTGTAATATGAAACACATTCTTTAGATAAAAAATGTTACATAAAGTTATCATCTCAAATATACTGTTTTGGTGATGATTTCCCCGATTTTGATGAAGCTATAGTTTTAAATCTCTCGAAAAGACGTAGAGATGTAGCATTGCGAGGTCTTTACAAGGGTTTCGGGCAACGCATAATTAATTTCTACGCCTATATCTAATAAAAAATAGGGGGAAATACAGTGGTTCTCATTTGAATCACATACCGATTTTATATGAAGATGCATATAATTTAGCCTGCGTGTGCCTGCTTTGTTTCTGTAGCCCCAGGCTTCCAGCCTAAGGGCGTTAATGTGCAGCCTCACATAGAATTGGTATTACGCATTTGTTACGAGAAAACAAGACTTTGAGATTGCAACCGAAGGGTCGCAATGACGGAAGTACGTAGTTCGTGCGTAAGTCCTGATACATGTTCAAAAAATAAAAAACTCCAGCCACAATTCGATTGAGTTTTTGGGCATGGGGAAAATGACGACTTTTGGGTAACTTTGTCTAGGTTTCTATGAGCAGTTAGACTTACTTCTAGTCAGTTCAATGGTAATTTTGCCGCCAAAGTCGGGAATAGGTGCGGCAGGTTTGCTTAAAGTGACTTGCACTTTCAAGACGCGATCGCATTCAATGAGAATAGAATCGGCGATGGTGGCTACTAAACGTTCTATCAAAGCAAACTTAGATGTCTTTACTAGATGTTGCACTTTGGCGATGACACTGCGATAATCCACAGTGTCTTCAATCGCGTCAGTTTTAGCCGCTGTGGAGATATCTAGCCATAACTTCACATCCACCTCAAACCATTGTCCTAACACCTGTTCCTCAGCCAGATAGCCTGTATAGCCATAGCAGCGAATTCCTGTTAAATGAATCGAGTCCATGAAATTTCAGTCTCAAAATGAATTTTGCATTCTGGGTTTTATAGTGAATTCTCCCATACAAAATCTAAAATTTAATATTGTCTTTATCAGGAATTGGGGACTAGGGACTAGGGACTAGGGACTAGGGACTAGGGACTAGGGACTAGGGACTAGGGACTAGGGACTAGGGACTAGGGACTAGGGACTAGGGACTAGGAAGAATTTATCCAATGCCCAATGCCCAATGCCCAATGCCCAATGCCCAATGCCCAATGCCCAATGCCCAATGCCCAATGCCCAATGCCCAATGCCCAATGCCCAATGCCCAATGCCCAATGCCCAATGCCCAATGCCCAATGCCCAATGCCCAATATTTGAATTAATGCCGATCGCTTTTAACAATACGAATCAACTTTGTTCCTTTATCTTGGCGGAAACACTTTCCCGCTTAGGATTGACTTGTGCAGTAATTTGTCCTGGTTCGCGTTCCACACCTTTAGCATTCGCCTTTGCCAAAGCATCATATAATATTGAAGCGATTTCTATTCTTGACGAACGTTCCGCTGCTTTTTTTGCTTTGGGAGTAGCCAAAGCAACCAAACGTCCTGTAGTATTGATTTGCAGTTCGGGAACTGGGGGAGCAAACTTTTACCCAGCAGTCATAGAAGCTAGAGAAAGTCGCGTCCCTTTGTTGATATTAACTGCTGATAGACCGCAAGAATTGCGAGATTGCCACTCTGGACAAACCATAGACCAATTGAAGCTATATGGAAATTACCCAAACTGGCAAACAGAGTTAGCTTTACCTTCATCAGATATGCAAATGTTAGCTTATCTGCGACAAACGGTAATTCATGCATGGGAAAAGTCGCTTTATCATGTCCCAGGTCCAGTACATCTAAATATACCTTTTCGCGATCCCCTCGCACCAATTCCCGATGCAAGTGTAGAGACGCGACGCCAGTCGCTACAACGGGGGGAACCCCCGCAACGCGCTGGCTCAAATTTCGCGTCTCTACAATTTGACCAGGAAGAATTCTTTTCTGGAATAACAACTTTTTCCCCCATTCCCCAATCCCCAATACCCATACCCCAAGAATGGTTACAATGTCAGCGAGGGATAATAATTGCCGGTGTTGCTCAAGTGCAGCAGCCAAAAGAATATTGTAGTGCGATCGCGCAACTTTCCCAAACCTTAAAATTTCCGGTTCTTGCAGAGGGACTTTCCCCAGTCAGAAATTATGCTGACCTCAACCCCTATTTAATATCTACCTATGATTTAATTTTGCGAAATGAGAATCTTTCGCAGCAGTTAGCACCAGAAATAGTAATTCAAGTTGGGGAACTTCCCACTAGTAAACAACTGCGTACCTGGCTAAATACTACACAACCCAAACGCTGGATAATTGACCCTAGCGACCAAAACCTTGACCCCCTTCACGGTAAGACAATTCACCTACGAGTAGCGATTGAACAGCTAGCGCAGGGAGTGGGGGAGTGGGGGAGTGGGGGACAAGGGGGACAAGGGGGACAAGGGGGAATTATTGCTACTTCCTCATCTCCCTCATCTCCCTCATCCCCTTATCTTCAACTTTGGTGTGATGCGGAAGCGCAAGTTCGGTCAAATGTTGATCAAACTATGGTGACAATGAATCAGTTAGTGGAAAGTAAAGCTGCTTGGTTGCTTTCACAGATTCTACCACCGGGAACGCCGCTATTTATCGCCAACAGTATGCCGGTGCGCGATGTAGAATTTTTCTGGAAGCCGAATAATTTAGGAGTGCGATCGCATTTTAATCGAGGTGCCAATGGTATAGATGGTACACTATCCACTGCTTTGGGAATCGCCCATCGTCGTCAAAGTAGTGTCATGTTAACTGGAGATTTATCTTTATTACATGATACCAATGGCTTTTTAATTAGAAATAAGTTTGTTGGACATCTCACGATTGTGTTAATTAATAACAATGGCGGTGGGATTTTTGAAATGTTACCCATAGCTCAATTTGACCCACCATTTGAAGAATTTTTTGCCACTCCGCAAGATATTGATTTTGCTCAATTGTGCGCTACTTATGGAGTAGAGCATGAATTGATTACTTCTTGGGATAAGTTGCAACAAAAGTTAACTTTCTTGCCAAGTAAGGGAATTCGGGTTTTGGAATTGCGAACAAATCGGAAAACAGATGCGAAGTGGCGTCAGGATAATTTACCTAAGTTTGCGGAGTAAGGAAAGCGCTGAAGCGCTTACTACGGTAGGAATTTTTCGACGCAGCGGACGAAGATTTCTACACCCATTGGTAAAGCGGTTTCGTCAAAATCAAAGCGGGGATGATGATGGGGATATGCTAGGTCTTTGTCGGGGTTCGCAGAACCAAGGAAGAAATAACAACCGGGAACGGCTTGTAAGAAGTATGACATATCTTCGCCGCCCATTGTTTGACATTCTGGGACAACTCCGAGAGGAGTTTCTATGACTTGTTCGGCTTGCGATCGCACAAATTCTGCCATTCCTGCATCGTTGATAGTTGGTGGGTAAAGTTCACAGTATTCTAAGTCATAATTCGCACCAAAGGATTGACAAATGCCGGCGATAATTTGCTCAATTCGCTTTTTGAAAAAGCCTTTTAAATCAGGTTTAAAATAACGTATTGTCCCACTCATTCTTGCTGTATCGGGAATAACATTTACCTTGGTTCCTGCATGAAGTTCGCCGACTGTCACCACTGCCGAATCGATTGGATCGACGTTGCGTGAGACAATAGTTTGTAAAGCGTTGACAATTTGAGCCGCAACCACGATAGAATCAACCGTTTGATGAGGCATTGCCCCATGTCCACCTTTGCCCAAAATCGTGCATTTAAAGCATTCTACAGCTGCCATTAATGCTCCAGCGCGGATACCAACAGTTCCCAAAGGCAAATTATTCCACAAATGCAAACCGATAATTGCATCCACATCAGGGTTTTTCAGTACCCCAGCTTCAATCATCGGCTTTGCACCTCCTGGTCCTTCTTCCGCTGGTTGAAAGATGATTTTTATAGTGCCGGCGAAGTTTTGGCGATTTGATTGCAGATAATAAGCTGTACCTAAAGCGATCGCTGTATGTCCATCATGACCGCAAGCGTGCATTACCCCATCATGTTGTGATTTGTATGGCACTTCGTTGAGTTCTTGAATTGGCAAAGCGTCCATATCTGCCCGAATTGCCAAGACTTTCCCACTATCAATTTTATCACCTTTTATTATTGCCACAATTCCAGTTTGGGCAATACCAGTTTGATGCTCAATTCCCCATTCCTGCAACTTCTGTGAAACAAACTCAGATGTGAGTTTTTCTTGAAAACCTAACTCTGGTTGTTGATGCAGTTGTCGTCGCCATTCTACCAGTTGAGGTTGCAATGAGCGGATTTCGAGACGAACGCGAGATAAGTCAACACTAGATGGATGTGGGAATGTGGAAACCATTGTGAAGAAAAGCTAGTTAAACACAGCTGGCGATCGGTTATTTTCCTTATTTTAGCGATCGCTTGCCCTCAGCACGGCTGTATCATTCCACAATTTGGAAGAGTTTGTCAATATTGTTGCCAATACTGCTTGGTTAAGATCATAAATTAATCTAAAATCCTTGTATAGACGCGAAATTGAACTTCGTCCCGCTTCGCTAACGCGTCTATACATTGTTTTCCAATGCTATGTCTATTATCTAAAATGCGATTTTTGGGTAAAAATAAATTACAAAATTTGCCGCAATTCCTCAACAGTCTTTGCTAAAACTACACTTCGTAAAATCCCTTGCAGTTGCTCTAAATTAGATATTTGAGAGATTTGAGGCATCAATTCCAACCCCTCGCTACCAAATTTAGCTTCCAAACTCATTTCTATATTAGAAAGCATTTGTTCTTGGCGTCCCTGCGCTTCTCCTCGCGCTTCTCCTCGTGCTTCTCCTCGCGCTTCTCCTCGCGCTTCTCCTTCACGTAAAATCTCTTGATACCAGGGTGATTCACGTAACACAGCCATATCCCACCTCATGATTTCTTGAACTAACGCACTCTCTAACACAAAAGTAGCAAAAAAAGCTAAAACCGTCTCCAATTGATTTAAGTCTTCATTCCCACGCAAAATTTGTAATGCTTCTCTAATAGTTGATTCATCATCCCCTCCTTTAAGAATTGGTACAAACGGAAGTAGCGATGGTAACGATTGTTGAAAAGCGATATTCACGTCCACTTCCCACAAATTAATCACGCGATAATCTTGAATCGCTCGTAATCCGGCAACATTTGATGCAAAAGAAGTAGGGATTGTCTCATCATTTGTTGGTAGAATATTAATGAGTACCGGATAAGTTGATAAACCATACTTTTCTTCTGCCAGTGCTGCATAAGAACGCATTCGACGGGGCATTTTGGCGCTGTAGCGTAATTGCAATTCGTTTACTACCAAAAATTCTCCCTGCTCAGGACTATTAACACGAATTAATACATCATTCTCTCTACTGATCCATTGAAATTCACCAGAAAGAATTTCCAAAGCCGTAATATCTGGAATCTCTGTTATCCATCGCACCCAATTATCAGGTGCAAGACTAATTAGTTTTTTGATACCGACATCTGCGGGTTTTGCCATTGTTATAGATGCACTTGATATTTTCAAAACTGCAAGATATCAGCTAAATCTAAATTTGATATGATTTGGGCAAGTTTATCCAAATCATCTGGGTGATCTAGATAAGGTAAGCAACCTAAAACCCGGATATTAGTGAGTGATTGAATTAAATCTGGTGGTGTCCAGTCAGCGATTTCGGCATCAGTGCGGGGTTGGACGCAGTTAAGAACAATCCCTTTCAGATTCACTTTTGTTTGTCTAGCTAATGCTACATTGGCTACAGCTTGGGCGATCGCTCCCAATTTCACAGGTACAATCAATACCGTCGGCAAACGCCATTCCCCGGCTAAATCTGCTACCGTCAACTCCGGAGTGATGGGTGAACCTAATCCGCCCAAAGCTTCAATTAAAACAATATCATGGCGCGATCGCACTTTTTCCAAAGTTTGCCACACCAACCCCAAATCTACTTCTCGATTTTCCCGTGCAGCAGCAATCGGTGGTGCCAGAGGTGCTTGAAAATACAAAGGTGTAATTTCTTCTGAAGATTGCGAGAGCGAAAACAGCCTTTCATACCATTCGCGATCGCCTTCACCAGATTGAATCGGTTTCATAATTGCCAAGCGACGTAGCGGGTAATATTTTTGCGAATAAGCTGCTAACGCTGTTGTAAAAACAGTTTTCCCCGCTTCCGTATCAGTTCCCGTAATTAGTAATGTATTCATTTACAACTATTGGTGATTATCACTTAATTTACCCTATTAGACATCTCCAGAAAAGACGTAAATACGTTCCGTCCGAACGTTTCTACAAGGGTTTCAGCAAGCCCTAATTAATTATTGGAGATGTCTATTTAACTTCGACAAAATAGTATATCTAAATCATACCAAAAACTCTCTCGTTTCTCTTCCTCTGCGTTCTCTGCGCCTAGTAAGGTTCGTTATTCCAAATTCTTCTCTATCAATCATATAAAACTAATCAAATTAGTAAATAGCCCCATTTAACTTATGGAGAATTTGTGGGATTAGGAACAGGATTTGTTTGCTCAACAGGCGGATTTTTATTTTCTTCTTGAGGAGAAGACGGAAACTCCGGTGGCTGTAAAGAAGGAAGCGTAGGCGAATTATTAACAGGTGGTGGAAACGTTGGATCGAGTGTTGGCGTAATTGTCGGTAGCGGTGTCGGTGGCTCTGGTGTCGGCGTAAATGTCGGCTCTAATGTTGGCGTGATTGTCGGTGTCGATTCTAAATTTTCTAATCCAACATTAAGAACATAATTGCTTTCTGGAGCTTCTTGCGCTGAAGTTAACTGAATAACATATCTGCCCCTTCTAGGCAATATTCCCTCATAGGATGTGACTTGCTGTGCCGAATTATCTATTATTTCTCGATTGGGAGATAAAACTGTTAGCAAAACATTCTTACTTTCTGGAGAAAGCGATGCAGTTAATTTGGAACCTTTTCTGCCAAAAAAGCTGTATTCAACTGTTTCATTTGCTTTAATAGTACCATCAAGATTTTGTTGATTTGGAGTGACAAAAGTTAGGCGTTTCTT
Organism: [Scytonema hofmanni] UTEX 2349; assembly: GCF_000582685.1. GTDB lineage: Bacteria > Cyanobacteriota > Cyanobacteriia > Cyanobacteriales > Nostocaceae > Hassallia > Hassallia hofmanni. The sequence continues at coordinate 4,762,724 of NZ_KK073768.1, read as the reverse complement.
AGTAATAATAGGCTCAATATTGCTAGGTGTCGGTGTCGGTGTCAGTGTCGGTATCGGTGTCGGTGTTGTCCCACCTGTAATAACCGGCGAAGGAAAAGTTTGTGGTGGGGTTTCTGGTGCTAATGTTTTTGGTTGACTGCGGATAGAACTTACTATTGCCCAAGAACCCACTCCTGCTAAGATAATTACAGCAATGCCAATTGCACCCAGCGCCAAGGGATTATCTAAAATAGAACTGCTGGACGGAGGATCGGGAATTACTGGATCTAATCTTTTAGGTGCGACAGGTGGGATTGGATCTGGACGACGACCGACAGCAACTGTTTGCATGTTGGACAAAGGCGGATTTGACTGGTTTGGTTGCGCCAAAACTTGTAATGCTTGGGTAAGACCGGCAACACTAGCAAAGCGATCGCTTGGTGAATGACACAACATCCGATTTAATATTTGAGCAAATCGCGGATCGACTTTTACGAACTTTTGCCAATTCCAAGTTAGTTGATTTTCATCAAATAGTTCTTGTGGTTCTTTAAGCGTCAGCAAAACTAGCACTGTGACTGCTAACGCATACAAATCACTACTGGGGTAAGCCCTTCCTGTTTGCATTTGCTCACTGGGCGCGTAGCCTAATTTTCCCACAGTGGTAACGGGCGTTGACACATTTAAAGATTGTAATTTAGTTGCCAGTTCTTTCACGACCCCAAAGTCAATTAAAACAGGTAGGCGATCGCTTTCTCGCAAAATAATATTTTCCGGTGAAATATCCCGGTGAATAATTCCGCGATCGTGAATATGCTCAAGCACTGGTAACAAAGAACGCATCAGAAACAAAACTTCCGCTTCTGTGAAAGTTTGACCAACAGCCTTACGCTCATCTAGCATTGCACGATAAGTCTTACCCGCTACGTAATCTTGCACCAAAAATAAGCGCTGGTCTTGTTCAAACCTTTCTCTAAATTGCGGTATTTGCGGATTTTGTATTTGGTATAAAATTGCCGCTTCTCTGGCGAAAAGCTCTTGTGCTTTCTCCCAAGCGTCAGTCCCCGTGGCAGTGGGAATTAATTCCTTGATCGCACAAAGTTCATTAAATCGCCTTTGGTCTTCTGCCAAATAAGTTCTGCCAAATCCCCCCTGACCGAGAATTTGAATTATGCGATAACGGTTTTGTAGTACAGTACCAACAGTAATGGGTGGTTGCATCATTGATTAATTGAGTATGGGGCAATTTTGTTGAGGAGAAAAGGGGAAAGGGTGAGAAAGAAAAAATATTTCCCCCTGCTTCCCATGCTTAAGAACGTTCCCCCAGTCCCTAGTCCCTAGTCCCTAGTCCCTAGTCCCTAGTTCCTAGTCCCTAGTTCCTTATCCTTTATTTTTCACTTTCTACGCTAGCGTATGGCATAAATAAACGCTCCTTAACGTAGTAACGGCTACCCTCCGGCAAAGCTCGGCTAAAAGCCGTTAAAATTCTTAGCGACGAGCGGTAAAGCGCTCATTACGAAGAGCGGAGAATATTTTACATTTAATTTCGCCCAGTTATACTTAATTAGATTTAAAAGCTGAAATTAAATCTGCCATTTGATAAATTTGCCGCTAGTATCATAGAATATTCAATTGCCCCTTAGATTTTTATTCACAGGTGTTTCTACTTAACGAGTGCCTACTGAAATATCACTTAATTTGTAAATCCTTAGCGCTCAGTTATAAATAAGGTGGGTAGAGGTAAATGCTCTACCGAACCAACCTCGAAGGAGTTGGTTTTTTTTTACCTCAAGCAAAAATATCTAAATAATCCATCTAGTTGAAAAACTTAATGTCAGTTAAGCTGTCTATGGTTGATTTGCCAGAATGACAAACAAAAATGACAACGCGGTCGTTTTATGGAGGAATATTGAGAGTTTTTATGAAAGCTTCAAAAAAACCTACAAATGTTTTCTAATGACTATCTCGGTTAAATCTGCTAAATATCTGATCATAATATTGCCATGAATCCACATAGAGGATCTGCTGTACTCAGTTCTGCAAGTTTAAAAGTGCAACCAGCAGCAACAGCACTGACTGAAAATCATCGCCTACGGCTGTTCTCTGGTTCTGCCAATGTACCCCTGTCTCAAGAAGTTGCTCGTTATTTGGGCATGGACTTGGGACCAATGATTCGCAAAAGATTTGCGGATGGAGAACTTTATGTTCAAATCCAAGAATCGATTCGGGGTTGTGATGTTTATTTAATCCAACCATCGTGTCAACCAGTTAACGACCACTTAATGGAATTGCTGATTATGATTGATGCCTGTCGTCGTGCCTCAGCGCGACAGGTAACGGCAGTACTTCCTTATTATGGCTATGCCCGCGCCGATCGCAAAACCGCTGGACGAGAGTCAATTACCGCCAAGCTGGTTGCTAACCTAATTACCCAAGCTGGTGCAAACCGAGTTTTGGCAATGGATTTGCACTCGGCACAAATTCAGGGCTATTTCGATATTCCCTTAGATCATGTTTACGGTTCGCCAGTACTGCTAGATTATCTGGCAAGTAAGAATCTACCTGACTTAGTAGTAGTTTCGCCAGATGTTGGCGGTGTAGCGCGGGCTAGAGCATTTGCGAAAAAACTGGGTGATGCCCCCTTAGCAATTATTGACAAACGCCGTCAAGCTCATAATGTCGCTGAAGTTTTAAACGTTATTGGCGATGTTAAGGGCAAAACGGCGGTGTTGGTAGACGACATGATCGACACTGGCGGCACAATTGCGGCTGGGGCGCAGTTATTGCGTGAAGAGGGGGCGCGTCAGGTTTATGCTTGTGCAACTCATGCGGTGTTCTCTCCACCTGCAATTGAGCGGCTATCCAGTGGTGTGTTTGAGGAAGTGATCGTTACAAATACAATTCCGATTCCGAATAGCGATCGCTTTGAACAACTTGTCGTGCTTTCAGTGGCTAATCTACTCGGAGAAACCATCTGGAGAATTCACGAAGATACCTCTGTAAGTAGTATGTTTCGTTAGCCTTTGAAAGACTGTCATCCCCGTTACAGTCCTGCCAAATAACAGACAAGATGAAAAAGAGGGGGAAGGGGGCTTTTTGAAGAGGGGGGAAAGGCGGAAGAAAATATTATGAGTAATTACAGCCGCTCTTTATTCTCCGTGCCTTTCCCCTTTACCCATTGATGTTAATCAAAGTACCGCATTTGCATTGAAAAAAATGGTTAAAATCATGCAGAAGCTACTAAGTACGATTACGATAGTAGCAATACAATATTTTCCGCTGCGTGTTAACGCGCAAATTGCTATACCATCCGATTCAATTCAGATGGTGCTTGCAGCAAAGTTAATGACCAACTTTAGCGACGGAAAATTTTATACAGAAAGATTAATTAGTCGTGCCGAATTAGCTTCAATTATGGTGAAAGCTTTTCGACTAGATAAAAGACAGGCTATTAGTAAACCGAATTTAGTAGTTCCCGATGTAGCACCGTCAAATCCAGCATTTAATGATATTCAAATAGTCTTAAAAACTGACATTATGAAAGGTTATCGTGGAAATTTGTTTTTCCCCAACCAAAAAGTCACAAGAGCAGAAGCTTTAGCGATTTTTGCCCAAGCGTATGGTGTGTTTCAGTTTCCCGACGATACAGTAAATGAAATTCTTGCTTCGCATCCAGACGCGCTTACTATTCCTGATTGGGCAAAAAAGGCGATCGCCACTGTCATTAGTGAAGGATTCGTCAACACAGACCCACAAGGTAATATAGCCCCATTAAAACCGATGACACGCGGGGATATGGCATATGTATTAAGTAAATATTTGCTCTTACAAGGAGTTGACGGGAGCGAGAATAGTTCCAAAAACCATAGTCAAATATAGTCAGACGTATGCTTTTTTGGCTTTAAGCAACCCTACAGGAGCGCATGGACACGCTTAAATAGTGGAGTTATCCGCCTTGGATGTACTACCTGACACCCCCTATCCCTTAGAATAGACTTGAGAGAGTCAAAGCCTTCTTTCCTTACTTTTTCTGACGTTATATGTAACGTCTCCACCTGCGATCTATTTACCCGAAAATTGCTGTAAACAAATCAAAAATCCTTCACAACACATCTGGATTTTCCCCCAACTCTCTTAATCTAGCTGCTAAACGTTCGGCTCGTGCATTTGCTTCCTCCTCTCGTGCAACTGCTGCCTCCGCTTGTGCAACTGCTGCATCCACTTGTGCAACTGCTGCATCCGCTTGTGCGACTGCTGCATCCGCTTGTGCGACTGCTGCCTCCTCTGGTAACAAAACCAGATTGCCAGCCACATCGTAAAACCGCAACCATACCGCTGTTTCTCTATCTATCGTTCCTTCCCAAGTCCCCAACCAGAAACCTAAACGTCTACACCATAGCCAACTCCGCTCATTTGGGGTCAAAGACTGGTATTGTTGATTATCATCTAAATGCCATCCTTGCAAAGAATTAGGGTCAAAGGGATCGTAGACAAAATAATCTGAGGTATGAAAAGTTTGTTCGTAAAGGTCTTTCTTAATACCCTTGTCTATTGCTGCGGTAGATGGTGACATTAATTCCACAATTACATCGGGATAACGACCATTTTCTTCCCACACTACCCAGCCTTGTCTAGAGTTGTTGCCGTCAACATTGAGGACAGCAAAAAAGTCTGGACCCCGGAAATCACGGTTACGAACCTGGGTGCTGCTGTAGTAAATAAACATATTGCCCCCCGTAAAATAATCATTGCGGTCAGCCCAAGATTGCTGCAATGACCGAATTAGGACATTCATCGCAATACGGTGTCTATTTGATTCCAAGGGTTCACCATCATCAAAAATTAAATCTGTAGGTGGCTTATGGGATTCCCAGTCCACAATGGCTAGATTGTTTTCGGTAGTCATGAGGGATTATCGCCTTTCCTATCAAGCCTGAAATTTCTATCATAATCTGGACAGGGCTTGCTGAAAGTATTTTATCTGGTTACTAAGTGCGGCGAGCGCATAAGAACGAGCGCGTTTTTTAACGCAAAGGAACGCGGAGGGAAGCGCAGAGTGACGCAGAGTTTTTGTGATAAATTTTCGTCATTAATTTATGCAATATTGTACTAAATGCGGCTGCTTTACTTTGCGTTTTTATACTGGTGCTTTGAGTTAGCCGGAAAAATTGATTAACATAGTTTCCGGAAAATTTAAATGCTGTTTGTAGTTACTGCATAATTAAAACAGAGATTCTACGGGCGCGAGAAAATGAATAGCGAGACTCCGGCGAAGAAAATCTTAATTCTGGCAGCGAATCCGAAACAGACATCACGTTTGCGTTTGGATGAGGAAGTGCGCGACATTAAAGAAGGTTTGCGGCTTTCGCAACAACGTGATAAATTTATTTTGCAACAAGAATGGGCGGTACGTCCAAGGGATGTGCGTCGTGCGGTGTTAGATTTTAGACCAAACATCATCCATTTTTCGGGACATGGTGCGGGAAGTACAGGATTATCATTTGAGGATGAAACCGGCAAAGAAAAGTTAGTTACAGGAGAAGCACTCGCTGGGCTTTTCGGGCAGTTCGCCAAGCAAGTAGAGTGTGTGGTATTGAATGCTTGTTATAGTGAAGAACAAGCTTTGGCGATCGCTCAACATATTGATTATGTCATTGGCATGAATGCTGCGATCGGCGATAAAGCCGCGTTGGAATTTGCCGTTGGCTTTTACGATGCTTTAGTAGCTTACGATCCACGATACGATACTTATTCGCGCATAGAGTTTGCTTTTAACATTGCTTGCAATGCGATTCAGTTTGCTGGGGTTTCTGGTGACTCTATCCCAATTATGAAAAAGAAGCCGCATTTGGGTAAGGTTGAGGAACAAGCGATCGTTAACCCTGTAGAGGAATCTCGATTATCTATAGATAGTAGTACTTACCAATTAACATGTCAAAACATTTCTATTGAGGGAGATAAGCTATTAGCAACTTGTCGTAAAATCAATGGCTCATACAACCCAACATCAATTCGGATTTTGGGAATCGAAAATAATGATGGTGAGTTAAAATATAATAGCAACCCTTTTAGTGAAAGTACTTACCAACATACTTGTAAAGACATTTCTATCAGTGGAGATAAGCTATCAGCAATTTGTCGTAAAATTGATGGCTCATTCAGCCCAATTGTATCAAGTATTAAAATTAGAGGAATTTCAAATCAAGATGGAAATTTAAGTTATTAGGTTCTCACTCCACAACCAGCATTTCCGGTAAATTTAAGTTCTGGAAACTTTGTATAAGGAAAAACTAAGGTTGCCGAAACTCAACATAAACTTTAACTACATCGCCATCATCCGACAAGCACGGCAAAAATTACAAATATTTTGCCAATTTATATTAACTGCTGCAATCATCATTTTTATCAATAGCTGTAATTCTCAAATTTTCCCTAATCAAACTGTTAATTCTCAAACCATCACTCAATCGTCAAAATGTGGCAGTCCTACCAATGCACCTCAAGACAATCCCATTGCGGCAAAGTATAAAGATAATGCTTTTCCTTGGACTAACAATATTAAATGGAATTGCGTTTATAACATTAAAGATTTTCCAGCTTCCAGCATAGATGCTAGCTTTAATGCTGCACGCGATGCTGCATCTGCTAACGGTGGTGGTGTTGTCTATTTCCCTAGTGGAACTTACAACTTTGCAGATAACATTTATTTAAAAGATGGTGTGGTTATCCGTGGAGATACACCGACACAAAATGATGCTAAATCTAGTTCATATAATCCATCTACAAAGTTAGTTTTTCCGCAGTATAAACCGAGCTTTTATGGTAGCGGTACAGCGAATAATACAGCTTTTAAAAAAATCCTCACAACCAACTTAAATAAAGATACCAATATCGGTGTAGTTAATGTAGATATTAATCGAGCCGCAATTGATTTTTCGTCACCCGAATATTCTGATAAAAATACTAACCAAAATATTATCATCTTTGGAGTTAGAAGTAATAACGTAGCTACTCCAGAACCTCGCGTTCCCGAATCATTTCAGAATCCTTGGCAGCGATTTTCTCACATGTTTGCCGCTAATATACAAATTCAAGCTTTTGCTAATGTTTTAATTAGTAACAATCGGCTTAATGATGCGGTAACTGATAATTTTAACCAACCAAATTATATAATCAAACAACTCCGGGGAAATTCAACAGTTACATATCCAGAAGGTGAAAAAGCTAAGTTTAACTATACAGACCATTACGGCATTTCCCTAAATCGCTTCAGTTCACCTAAAGAATTACCTAACGATCCAAATCGCTTTGCGAACTTCTTTCGCAAAGGTTTAGTAATTCAGGACAATTGGGTTTATCACACTATGCGAGTTGCTATTCATGCAACTGGAGATGGTTTGATAATTAGAAATAATCAAATCAAAGATGAAAAAAATAAGCAAGTTTGGGTAGATCCCACTGGGACAAAACAACCTCAAAATGCTGCTACTTTTGAAAATCGTGCGATTGATTGGTCTGGTTGGAATGTCACCATTGACGGCAATGATTATGAAGTTTACCGTCATAAAATATCGGGTGGTAACTATGAAAGTATTGATGGAGAAGGTATTCTGATTCAAGAATGTTGTGGAGGAACTAGCGTTAATGGCGTAAAAATTAGCAATAATACGGGTAATTCCTATATCGGTATTTACAAAGTTCCCCAAGTCAAGAATGTGTTGATTGCGGGAAACAAAATCTTAACTAATATTACCAATACTCCAGCTATTTATGTTGATGCTGATACGAATGGAAGCAAAAATAGAATGGATAATGTCAAGATAGAAAATAACACGTTAAGTAATGGAATTTTAGCTAGAGCGAGTAAGGGTGGTTCTGATAATTTGATTGAAGGAAATCGCAGTAATAATGGTGATTTATCTTCTTCTTGTGGAATTAAGGTAGAAAACAATGTTGGCTTTGCAATTAAGCAATGTGGAACATAAGCATCCCAATGAAAGCCGCAATACCCTAGAAGGGTATCGCTATACGGACAAAGCCTGCCTTTGCAGGCTAGAATACTTATAGCCTGCAAAGGCAGGCTTTGTTTATTTAGCCCCAGGCTTATACCCTGAGGGCTTTTGCAAAATGTTGATTCACCTTTGAATATGCTCTTTGCAAATCATAAATTAGAAAATATTCCTTCAATCACAGCAATTCGATAAACTCATCTACACTTAACCCAATCTGTCGAATAATTGCCCGTAATGTTCCTTTGTCCAATTCTTGATGATTTGGTACAACAACTTCAGCAAATGGTTCATCCCGACGTAAAATAATGTGGCTTCCACGTTGTCGCAAGTCGCAGAAACCAGCTTTTATTAATGCTTTGATGCAATCCTGACCAGAAATTATTAGCAACTTGCTCATACATCGACTAAAACTGTTTCTAAGCGATCTTCTGGAATCGGGCGACCTTCTTCTTTTAAGATTTCAATGTATAATTCAATGGCTTCTTTAATGTTGGCAATAACTTCTTGCTTCGTCTTTCCTTGGCTGATACAAGCAGGTAAACTAGGACATTCAGCTACCCAAAAACCATCTTCTCCTGGATAAATAATTACTTGCCGTTTCATCTATTCATCCTCTACAACTTTGTATATCTATTTCGATTTTTACACTTGTCACTAGATCCACTTTGACGGATAATATCATCTCTGGTAAATTATTTACAATGTAAAGACGTTCCGCCGGAACGTCTCTACGGCGGTAGGTAGGTTTTTATTAATTAAACGGACATGGCATAACTCGCTTTGCAATCAACATTTGGGGTAAAATCAAGTCCTGAGGATGCAAAGGGGAGTAATTAGGGTGCTTACACTCGGCGTAAATATTGACCACATTGCTACTATTCGGCAAGCACGGCAAACGGTGGAACCAGATCCGGTAGCAGCTGCGGTGCTGGCAGAATTAGCTGGTGCTGATGGTATTACTGTACACTTGCGGGAAGATAGGCGACATATTCAAGATAGGGATGTGCGTCTTTTGCGACAAACTGTGCGATCGCATTTAAATCTAGAAATGGCAGCTACTGAAGAAATGTTAGCGATCGCTCTCGATATCAAACCCGATTATGTAACTTTAGTACCCGAAAAACGCCAGGAAGTCACTACCGAAGGCGGTCTTGATATCGTCGGTCAAATTGCTAGAATAGGTGAGATAGTTGATAAGTTGCAAAGCGCTGCTATCCCAGTTAGTCTCTTTATTGATGCCGAGCGTGCACAAATTGAAGCTTCTGTCAAGGTGCAAGCAAAATTTATTGAACTGCACACCGGGCAGTATGCTGAAGCTAAAGATGAAACAAGTCGCAAGCAAGAATTAGCTTTGTTAGCGTCGGGTTGTGAGCAAGCGATCGCTTCAGGATTGCGCGTCAATGCAGGTCATGGACTCACTTACTGGAATGTTTATCCTGTGGCTTGTCTTCCAGGCATGGAAGAGTTGAATATTGGTCATACTATCATCAGTCGGGCAGCTTTAGTTGGTATAGAAAGAGCAGTCCGCGAGATGAAACAAGCCATGCGAGGGAATTTGTAAAGACGACATTAGAGGGGATGTTGCTGCGAAATCCACACAAAGAGTCAAATCAACAAACTAAGACTTTTATGAGCGCAACACAATCTAACAGCCTTCCGCTTTGGGTACAAGGCAGAGATAAAGTAATTGCACAAAGCACTGATGCAGAGTGGCGTTACCAAACACCACCAGATTATACTCGGTCAAAGGAGAATCTCGCGAAAGAAAGTATATGCAATCACCCTGAGGGTTCATTAGAAGCGATCGTGCAGAACTTGGTGAGAACTTTTGAAATGGAGGTATCATTCAAAAGCAACCCTCAACAATGGTTGTCGGTTGTGAATGAGAAGTTTCGCGTCAGTACTAATGGTGGAGTAGAATACACAGCAGCAGAATTAGGAGTTGCTGGTACTTACAATTTATTTATGGCTGATTCAGAACATTATAAAGCTTCTGAAGAAGACTTTGAATCGTCTGGCAAAATATTCCACACAACATTTCCTCAAGGATTTCCTTGGGAAGTACTAGAAGTTTTTTCTGGACCACCAAACGTCACATTTAAATGGCGGCATTGGGGACATTTTAAGGGTCAATACAAAGATTTTACACCTACTGGGGAAACGGTGGAAATTATCGGTATGAGTATTGCCCGCGTCACGGATGATTTGAAGATAATTTCCTTGGAACACTATTTCGATAACACCTTGTTTTTAGATAAGCTGACAGCAGGTGGAAATACGGCTACCGGGCAAGATAAACCAACATTTTTGGGTATCATCAAGCGACTTTGGAACTGGAAAGGAAAAAGTGCGATTAATGAACCCCAAGGGAGTCGTTGTCCCTTCAGAACGAGCATGGGCATAAATAAAGGCTCTTTAACGTAGTAAAGGCTTTAGCCGTTAAAATCCCGACTCGATGAGCCGTAAAACGCTCACTACGAAGAGGGGAGAATATTTGAGGTTTAATTTCGTTTACTTATAGGACTTACGCAAAAAGACCAAAAAACGAACCGCAGAGAGCGCAGAGGAAACAGAGGAATAAGAGTTTGAGAGAATTTTTGCGTAAGTCCTGACTTACTTAATTTAAGTTTAATTAATAGATAGGGGTACAGTGGTTGACCTGTACCCTTATGATTATTCATTAGCAACGCTCATAATGAACATGCAAACATATTATTACGTTTTGGCAAGTGAACGCTTTCTCGTACAAGAAGAACCAATCGCCGAAGTTCTCAAAGAACGCACTCGCTACTACCACGAACAAGAACAAGAAATTGATTTTTGGTTAGTTGAGCAACCAGCTTTTCTAGAAGCACCGGAAATGGCTGAAATCAAGGCAAAGTGTCCCCAACCAGCCGCAGCAATTATTTCGACAAATTCCCAATTTATTACCTGGTTAAAACTGCGATTGGAGTATGTGATTACAGGGGAATTTCAGTCACCTTCTGAGACGATTCCTGAAGCTGTGGCATCATTTGCCAACGTTTCCTGATATAATTTAGCCCGCAGTTGCGATCGCTCCCCCTCTAATGCCTACATAGGGGCAGGTTTGATACTTGCCCCAAAAAAGGAATAAAACATATTTTGAGGAAATGTTTTGAAAAAATTTAGAAAAATTAATTATGTCTCAAATGATGCGTAGATTTACGACTTTATCAAGTGCTGTGGTGTTAGCGATCGCCAGTTTGATTGCTGCGAAGATCACCTCAGTCACCGCTCAAAAAAACATTCCCGTTTGTCAACCACCAACTGCGGGTGAGTATCTTTTATTGGTAGTCAGCCCCACACAAGATAATCAAACTCAGTTGCGTCGCACTTTGCCCACTGAAATAAAAACCACTACCTGTAGGTATCTCAACGAAACAGTAACTCGCATTGGTGGGTTTAACAAGATTGACGATGCCAATCGTTGGGCAAAGTATGTCAACGGTATTGTCGGCTTGTCTGCTATCATTACAACTCGACCGGCAAACGCGCAGCAGCCTCGTTCTCAAGTAGCAAGCTATAATCCTCAATCACTAGGAATGGGTTATGCCATCTTAGTGGATTATTTCAACCGTCCAGAAGTGGCTACTCAACTGCAACAAATCGTAGAAGGTGACGTGGGTTTTGTTTCTTATGGACAACGCCCTTACTTGCTAGCAGTTTACACCACTAACCAAAAGGAAGCATACAACACATTGCAAAAGCTGAACGAACGCGGTTTTTCCACCTATTTGGTAGACAGCCGAAAGGTGTTGCTACTGCGTTCAGTTGTGCGATTATAGTTGTTGGTTGTTGGTTGTTGGTTGTTAGTGGTTAGTGGTTGGTAGTTGGTAGTTGGTAGTTGGTAGTTAGTTGTTGGTTGTAAAAAAGAACCGCTATCCACTATCCACTATCCACTATCCACTAATAACTAACTAATAAGCAAACCTAGCTAACCAAGAAATGGTTATACCCAAAGCTGAACCGACTATCACCTGAACAGGTGTGTGTCCTAGTAATTCTTTGAGACGGTCTTCGTTAAATTCTGGATGTTCGCGAAACAATTCGTCAATCATTTGATTGAGAATACGAGCTTGCTTACCGGCAGCTTGACGAACACCTGCTGCATCGTACATGACGATGATGGCAAAAACTACAGCGAGTGCAAACTCTGGAGATGCCCAACCCAGAGTTTGCCCGACACCGGTTGCTAAAGCTGTAACTAAAGTGGAATGAGCGCTGGGCATTCCTCCAGTGGTGACTAAAACACTAACATTAACTTTACGATTTTTGACTAGTTCAATTATGAGCTTTAATGTTTGGGCAATTAAACAAGCAATAAGGGCAACTAGCAGCACCCGGTTGTTTAAGATGTCGCCTATGTCCTGCATGGTATTTTAAGCTTTGTTAGTCAATATTAGCAGGGGTTGTTATTTAGGGAAATACTTTAATCCAACCCACTCTAAAACGTCGGCATTTTGCAATAAATTGGATGCCATTCTTGCAAGTTGCCCTGCGTCTACGATATAAGACGCAGAGCGATCGCGCAAAGGGCGGCACTTTTTGTCATATCATTATCCCAAATATCCCGTAAGCGCGTTTTAATCATCCTCTGGGGTTGGGTTAGCGATCGCGATTGATGATATATTGGGCGATCGCTATTAGCGGTTTTGCTTGATCGCCAAATGAATCTAATTCCACACAAGCTGCTTCAATTAGCTCTTGAGCCTTAGTACGCGATTCCTCTAACCCCCAAAGCTTAGGATAAGTGACTTTGTTGGCTTGTTGGTCTTTACCAGCGGATTTGCCCAATTGCTCCCGCGTCGAAGTGATATCCAAAATATCATCAATAATCTGAAATGCTAGCCCAATATTTTGAGCATAACGAGACAGACGTTGCAAATCTTCAGACGAAACCCCAGACAAAACTCCGCCACAAGCAACACAAGCTTCTAAAAGAGCGGCTGTTTTGTGATTATGAATGAAATTCAGCGTTTCTAGTGAAATGTCCGGCTTTCCTTCCGATTCTAAATCGACCACTTGACCGCCGACTAAGCCAGCTGCTCCCAGCGCACGCCCCAAACGAGCAATTACTTGCAATACTCGCTCTGTTGGCACATTCTGGGTGTTAGTGGCGACATGTTCAAAGGCTAAAGCTAACAAGCCATCTCCAGCCAAAATCGCAATATCTTCGCCATAGACTTTGTGATTTGTCAGCTTGCCGCGCCGATAATCATCATTATCCATCGCCGGCAGGTCGTCATGAATCAACGACATAGTGTGAATTATCTCTAAAGCACAAGCCGTTGGCATTGCCATTTCGATTGTTCCACCAGTCATTTCACAGGTAGCAAGGCAAAGAATGGGACGCAGACGCTTGCCTCCTGCTAACAGCGAGTAGCGCATTGATTCATAAATTGTCTCTGGGTAACGTATGGGAATTGCGTTATCGAGAGCAGTTTCACAGAGCTTTTGCCGCTCTTTTAGATAAGCTAATAGGTCAAACTTAGCTGACTCAGGAGTTTTGTGAAGGTTATGCGCTGCTACCATCCTTAAATTCCTTACATTTTTTAACTTTTGTCATATAAGTCACAATTTTACGGGTATTTGGAGCTAAAAGAGTTAGGAGTTAAGAGTTAAGAATTAAAAATTTATAACTCATAATTTATTTGGGATGGGGAAAGGAAAAAAGGGGAAAGGGAAGAAGCAATTCAAGACCAATCGACTAATTTCAAACAACTCCTACCTTTCCCCTTTCCCCTTTCCCCTTTCCCCTTTACCCTTCCTTCTTCATGGAATAGCTATAAACTGTATTTTGCAACAATATAGCGACTGTCATCGGACCGACACCACCAGGAACAGGAGTGATAAATCCTGCCACATTTTTGGTTGAGTCAAAGTTGACATCGCCAACTAAGCGGCTATTACCACTTTCATCGGTGATACGATTCATTCCCACATCTACCACAACAGCGCCCGGTTTGATCATTTGCGCGTCGATCAGATTAGGACGACCTACTGCTGTAATGAGGATATCAGCATTTGAGGCGATCGCTTTTAAGTCGTGCGATCGCGAATGAGCGATGGTGACTGTCGCATCAGCTTCTAAAAGCATCAAAGCCATTGGTTTACCCACCAAAATACTACGTCCCACCACCACCGCTTGTTTTCCCTTCAAAGAAATTTCATATTCCTGCAACAGCCGCATAACTCCATATGGAGTGCAACTGCGTAAACCAGGTTCTCCCCGCACTAGTCGTCCCAAATTAAGCGGATGCAATCCGTCGGCGTCTTTGTCGGGATCAATTTGATGTAGTAAAGTGGCAGCATCCAAATGATCTGGTAAAGGAAGTTGTACAAGAATGCCATCCACTCGTTCATCAGAGTTTAACGCAGCAATAACCGACTCTAGTTCGGCTTGGGTGGTTTCGGTCGGAAAATGCTGACCAAAAGAGGCAATTCCCACTTTAGCGCAAGCCCGTTCTTTGCCGCGTACATAAGCCGCAGAAGCTGGGTTATCACCAACCATCAGCACTGCTAAACCTGGTGGACGCCCAATTTGGGGTTGTAATTTTGTAATAACAGCAGAAAGTTCTGTCTGAATTTTTGCTGCTACCGCTTTACCATCGATAAGTTTGGCAGTTTCTCTTTCCATAATTCCCTCAACACATAGCTGTGATGCAACAAACAAAAAAAATTAGTTTTTACTACTGCTGGGGGTTGACATTTGTATGCTTATCTGCTTTAACTAGCTGTGGTTACTCCGAGCAGTCTGGACTGAACGGCGTTAACTTTAGTATTGGTGTCAATGTTACCCCGATTCGGGAACTGAAACCACAGCAAGAGAAAGCCACCGTTTACATCCAAGGTAAGGTCAACTCATCAGTTCCTCTGATCAAGCAGCAGGTTTATCAAATTAATGACTCAACTGGCAAAATCTGGGTTTTAACCAATCAAACTGGTTGGAAAGAGGGACAGCAAGTGGTAGTTAAGGGTAAAGTTAATTACCAAAGTATCCCTTTAGCGGGCAAAGAGTTTGGGGAAATTTATTTAGAGGAAGAGTAATTATAGTTACTTCAAATTTTATGATTAATCAACAGGTACAAGTAGCGATCGCTATTCTCTACCAAAAAGACAAGTTTCTTATGCAATTGCGAGACAACATCCCCAATATTCCCCATCCTGGTCAATGGGCATTGTTTGGTGGACACATGGAAGCTGGAGAAACTCCAGATATAGCAGTAAAGCGAGAAGTTTTAGAAGAAATCGGCTATAATTTACCACCAACATTTGCTTACTTTGGCTGTTATCCGGATGAAAGGGCAGTCCGCCATGTCTTTTATGCACCTCTAGAAGTAGAATTCAATCAACTGGTTCTAAATGAAGGCTGGGATATGGGATTATTGACACCAGAAGATATTCTACAGGGAAGTTGTTATAGTGCGATCGCACTCGAAGTCCGACCTCTAGGAATAATACCTCAACGAATTATGCTGGATTTTATCAAAATGGTTAATGGATAGTGGTTAGTGGATAGTTGTTAGTGGTTGGTGGTTAGTGGTTGGTGGTTAGTCGATAGTAGTTCTTTTTTACAACCATCAACCAACCACTAACAACCATCAACCATCAACCAACAACCATCAACCATCAACCATCAACCATCAACCATCAACCATCAACCATCAACCAACAACTAACCACTAACAACCAACCACTAACAACCATCAACCATCAACCAACAACCATCAACCATCAACCATCAACCAACAACTAACCACTAACCACTAACAACCAACCACTAACAACCAACCACTAACAACCAACCACTAACAACCAACCACTAACAACCAACCACTAACAACCAACCACTAACAACCAACAACTAACCACTAACAACCAACCACTAACTATTATCAATTCCCCAATCATGCAAACAGCAAACAAACTGCCACGATGGTTAAGTTTAGGATTGGCATTTCCCCTTGCCATTCTTAACGGTTGGCTCTTCATCCAGGTTGTAAAATATTTTCAACCTTTGGTAAGCGTTTTTCTTGCTGCAATTTTGCTAGCTTTTGTTTTGGATTATCCAATTCAGTTTTTACAGCGGCAAAGAGTAAAACGCAACTTGGCTATTGTAGTAGTTTTGCTCTTGAGTGTGGTGATTTTAGGAGCTTTGGGTATCACCTTAGTTCCCCGAATTCTCGGACAACTCAACGAACTAGCTAACATTTTGCCCAGTTGGATTGATTCTGGAACCCAACAACTCCAAGCTTTTCAAGATTGGGCATTAAATCAACAGCACCTACCGTTTAATTTAAGTGGTTTAGTTAACCAACTACTTGAGCGATTATCTAGCCAACTTCAAACTTTTACAGGTCAAATTCTTGGCTTTGCTGTAGATACGATCAATATTCTTGCCAACGGGCTACTGGCGGTAGTGCTGACTATCTATCTAGTGTACAATGGCGATCGCCTTTGGGATGGACTTTATCAATGGATACCATCTCGCATTGGCACACCAGTACGGCAATTACTGCGCGAAGATTTTCACAATTATTTTATCGGTCAGGCTACCTTGGGCGCTGTACTGGGAGTAGTAATTACTCTGGTTTTTTTAGCTTTGCAAGTTCCCTTAGCCTTACTTTTTGGAATTGTAATTGGCTTTTTCTCTTTGTTTCCCTTTGGTACGGGAATCGGTATCAGTATAGTCAGTCTTTTGGTAGCGTTGCAAAATTTTTGGTTAGGGGTAGAAGTTTTAGGTGTTGCTGTAGCGATCGACCAAGTAAATTCTAACTTCATTGCGCCCCGCATTTTGGGTAATTTGACTGGTTTAAATCCCGTGTGGGTGGTAATTTCTTTATTGTTAGGTGCTAAATTAGGCGGATTATTAGGTTTATTAATCGCTATACCCTTAGCCAGTTTTATTAAAGATGTCGCTGACAGTTGGCTTGCCGGGGGATTTCATAAAGTTGATGATATTGAATCAGAACCTGCAACAGTAATAGAGTACCCGACGACTGAAGTCGCGACTACACAAACGAAGTCCGCCTGCGCGGACTAAGATGATATTCTCTAAGTTGATGACGAAAATTTATCAGAAAAACTCTGCCTCACTCTGCGCTTACCTCTGTGTTCCTCTGCGTTTAAAGATGATTATGAGAACTTTGGATTTGTGAAACTACATAAAAGCTGATAGCGTCAAACAAAGAAAGTATTTGTGTGGATGTGACAGTTTGAAAACGCGCTCTAATTACTGGCAACTTTTACCGTACATTCAACCCCAATGGCACAACATTGTCAAGGGTTTTATTGGCATCTTCGGATATGTATTAGCAACTTTAGCTCTGATTACGCTGGCGCGTCAATTTGCAAGTGTCTTTGGTGGGAGAAATTTATCTGCGATCGCTCTGGAAATTGCTATGCTGGCAGCAGTATTTCTTGTCAGAGGGTTTTTTCAGTCTGTGCAAGATATCTACATGGCAAAAGCCGCTCTGAGAGTCGCTTTTAATCTTCGCAAATATATCTACACTCACTTACAAAAGCTGAATCTCAGCTATTTTGAAACTGCAAAAACAGGTGACTTATCTTATCGATTGACCGAAGATGTTGACCGAGTTGGGGAAGTTGTCCATAAACTCTTTCACGACTTTATCCCCTGCATTTTGCAGTTGGTGGCAATTCCGATATACATGATTTGGTTAAATTGGCAATTAACTTTAGCTATTATTATAGTTGCGCCGTTAATGGGCGTTTTAATTGGGTGGTTTGGCGAACGTTTGCGTATATATTCGCTGAAAAGTCAAAGTCATGTATCTGATTTATCGGCAATTTTAACTGAGGTTTTCAGCGGAATTCGGATTATTCAAGCCTTTGCAGCCGAGAAGTACGAAGTTGCCCGCTTTAGTCGAGAAGCCGATCGCACGATGAAAGCCAAGTATTCAGCAGAACGTCTCAAAGCAATTCAGATACCCATCATCGGATTTTTAGAAGCTGTTAGTATTTTAATTTTACTTTTCGTCGGTGGTTGGCAAATTGCTACTGGTAATTTGACGGTTGATAAGTTTGTCGCTTTTTTAACGGCAGGCGCTTTATTAATTGATCCGATTGGTCATGTTACCAATAATTACAACGAATTTAAACAGGGTGAAGCTTCTGTAGACAGGGTTTTTGAGTTATTGGCAATTCAACCAACGGTAGAAGAAAAATTAAATGCGATCGCTCTACCTGATGTCAGCGGTAAGGTCGAATATTCTCATGTTTCCTTTGCTTACAAAAAAGGCGAACCTGTAATTAATGATATCAGTTTGTTAGCACTACCAGGAGAGGCGATCGCTTTAGTTGGTGCTTCTGGTGCCGGTAAAACTACTTTTGTGAATCTTTTACCCCGTTTTTACGATCCCGAAGCTGGTGAAATCTTAATTGATGGTGTTGATATTCGTGATGTGACGCTAGATAGTTTGCGGCGTCAAATTGCTATAGTTCCTCAAGAAACTATCATGTTTTCCGGCACAATTGCCCAAAATATCGCTTTCGGACAAGATGCTTTTGAGATGAAAGCTGTGGAAGAAGCAGCGAAAATTGCTAACGCGCATCAATTTATTAAGCAACTACCTTCAGGTTATGATACTTGGGTAGGTGAAAGGGGCGTGAATTTATCTGGTGGACAAAGACAAAGAATAGCGATCGCTCGTGCTGTTCTGCGAAATCCGAGAATTTTGATTTTAGATGAAGCGACATCTGCACTAGATTCAGAATCAGAAGCTTTGGTACAAGAAGCACTGGAAAGATTAATGGCAGATCGGACTGTATTTATTATTGCTCATCGGTTATCTACGGTGAGAAGATGCGATCGCATTTTAGTTCTGGAACGCGGGCAAATTGTCGAATCTGGTACTCACGAAGAATTATTAATGCTAGAGCATCGCTATGCGCGATTTTATGCCCAGCAGTTTAGCAAATAATAGTTATATAGAGTCTGCTTGATGTAATTTCGTAAATTCTGAAAGTACCCCTGAGGGTACTAAAATTACTCCGAAATAGCGTGGCTTGTTTGCGTATCTAGAAATGTAGTTTTTCAAGGTTACATTTATGCCACGCTTAAGACTAATTTCTCTATATTGTCAGACCACTGAAGACAATACTGGAGCAGATGAAGCCTATTTAGCAGTTAACGGCAGACAAGTTGGCGGAGTAAACAGTATTATATTTATTATATAAAACTCCATTACACTGAGGAATTGAGTTTATGCTGGATTTATTAGCTCGGAATATACAATTCTCTATCACTATATTTTTGTTAATAGCTTCATTGTTAGTACTGATAGCAACTATCATTATCACTAAAGGAGAGCAAAATAACTTATTATTTCTCATCGGCATAAGCATATCTACCTCCATGTTGGCAACTAGTCTTGTTCAAATTATTGAATTAGTTACAGAAAAAATAGAAAAGCGTTCCAATCAACGTAGTTTTTTGAGACTTTTTGGTTGTGATGATAAAACTAATGGCAATGGCTCTATAGCAATTATTATTCCAGCGTTTGTTCTTAACCAAAATAACTCACAGCAAGCTGGCAATACTTTAAAGCAGCAGGCACAGAATCTAGTTTGGAGGCTCTCTAGTAATGCAGCTATAAAAAATGATGTTACTGCTGCTTCATCCTTCGTGTCAGCTTTCTCGAGACTTGGTCTTCCTGTTCCTCAAATAAAGTGGGATGAAGAGATAAAACTTAATGATGATGATGGAATTAAAACTTATATACTTATAGGTCTTTCAAATAATGTCATTCAATTCGTCAACCAATCTACTGAAAGATATTTCTCAATTAGCCAAAATTTAGACAAGAATAACAACTTGTCAGAAATTTTAATAAAAGCTGGGTTTTTTGACAATTATAAACAGCTTGTAGATGAAACACGGTGGATATCTAACTCAGTATTACTTGATTCTACTTCTCATCCCAAAAATGATGTTGATTACGCTTTGTTTGGAAAATTTCGTATAAATAGTAAAGTCTTTGTTATATGTGGAGGAGGCACGGAATGGGGTACTCATAACATAGGAATACATATGAGTGACAGTGGATGGAGACGTGTCTACTACGACCTCAAGAGAGAAAAAGGCGATCATCTTACTGCAAATGAAGCATTTGCAGTTGTTTTTCAAGTACCTATAAATAAGCCATCAGAACGCATTTCGATTGTCCACAAATGCATTAGAAGAAAAAAAGAACTGACTAGACCATGATTTTATCGTAAATAACTGAATATTTCATTGATTTTAGTTAAATGAATTTGGAAACCTTTATTAAAGATATTTTTTCTCACAATATTTCTCCGGAAAATTTCTCATTATATGTTAAAAATATATGGAAAAGTGAAGAGGGTTGTGTGATGTGCTATCATGACCCTGGTTCTTTTTGTCTCGATATTTGGCATCTATCTTTTGATAAATTGATTACAGAACACGGTCGTCATGAACAGCCATTGTCTATTTCCCAACATTTATTTGGTGATGAGAATCATGTCTCAGCGCGTTTAGTGTACGATCCTCCGCCAAAACAGGATAATCAAGCTCCTTTAGAATATCATTCTCACCCAGTTGATACAGTGATTGTTATTGTCAGCGGTTCAGGGATCTTTTCTTTTATTTGTAATGATAGTAAGCAGCCGATTGATATAGACCTCAGACCAGGTAAAACCTTATTTTTTCCATCGAATACTGTTCATACAATTAAAGAAGTTGGCAATGAAGGCTTGGAGACATTGAATATAACTAATCGATTAAATCAACCAAGCTATCGTACCGAACCTATCAATGATAAAAAGGATTTATTAGTAAAACCTTCAGAAGATTTTTGCCAAAGTTACGATCCAAATTTTTCCTGAAAGCATTATAGTTTCTCAAATAGTAAAAAATAAATAGTTGTACCCCATTATATAAATGAGGTATAAGCACTATTCTCCTAAGGTTCTATAGTCTCGACCGACATCGCTTGACTTTTAAGACAGTCGCTACTATGCAGTTTTCACCTTCTCATCTGATGCTTGCTCTGCAACATTTTTCAAGCGACTCGACCTGATTTTGCGGATGCGCTCCCATAAGTTGAGAGACCGCTCTGAGCAGCAACTTTTGCTTAAGTAAGTACCATATCCACCCTACGACTGCCTTATCTCAACTACAAATATTTACACCGACCCACTTACAATCCCATACAATAATATTGAGTATGAAATTATTGAATATCAGAGTTGGGAGGAGCTAATTGGTAACTTTGTTGAGATTCAACGTTTTGTACTCCCTCAATCTGAGAAATACTATTAAGCCGATCTGATTCAATTGAACCATTTATAACGCCAATACTCGATAAAGTTTGCTCCACATTCATCCCAGATGACTGCAATTGCTGGGAAATTTGCTGGATTTGAGATAAATGAGCATTGTCAACAGATACAGTTACTTGAATTTGGGACATCTTAGTACCTCGAATGAAGAGTGAATTTTGGGTAGATAGATCGCTTGATAAGTAAATAGTTACAGCTAAACATAATATCGCCAACTTTTTACTACCCAAGAGTTTCCAAGAATTATAATTCAACTTGTCTTAACTCCGATAAAAGATGGGCTGATTTTTGTCTTTTTTATATCTACCTACTTACTATCCTAGCAAGATTCAATCTGACTTTTCACTGTCAGTTCTCAAGCCCAAAAAACCGTGATTTTTCTACAGCTTAATTCTCAATAGCATTGAGTTAATGAAGATAGCTAATGGAAAAATCACGGCTTGGGAAACCCCAAAAATGACATGAATCCACATACCGTGAAAAGTCAGAATTGAATCTAGCCTAACTTACGTTATGTTAAACGGGTGCTTGAACCAAACCAATTCCCACGTCAACTGAAGGTAGAGCTAATCTTTGAGCATTTTGCATCAACAAAGCCCATAATTCAAATCCAGTTTTTCCAGTTGCTTCTGCATAGAGGGCTGCAATTCCCGCTACGTGAGGCGTTGCCATGCTAGTACCATTAATTGCGATATATCTTGATGGTCCTAAACCATTAGGTGGTCGAACTGTCATTGGATCTGTTGACCAAGTAGAATAAACATTTACACCTGGTCCTGCAATATCAATCCCTCCGCCATCAGGATTAATTGAACTGTTGGAGAAAGAAGCAATTTGTAATTGGTTGTCTACAGCAGCTACAGCTAAGATTGAGGGACAATTAGCGGGACGACCTACGGGATTAGCAAAACCAGGTCTACTACTCTCATTTCCCGCAGCAGCAATAATTAAAGTGCCTCGACTGAGGGCGCGTTTTGCAACAGCCTCATAAATCTGCGAGTAAGTATCTCTAGGACGGGTAGGCGCACCTAAAGACATTGAGATAATTTGACAACCATTACTAATTGCCCGATCAATACCAGTTAAAATACCTCCATCAGCCCCTGAACCTTCGTTACTCAAAACTTTACCGACAAATATTTCTGCATTATAAGCAATGCCATAACGCATAGGAGAAGATGGGTCAGGTGGATTTAAAAGTCCACAAGAAGTTCCAATACAGTGAGTTCCGTGACCGTATAAATCTTGAACTGTTTCCCCTGGGATAAAAGATTCACTGGTAATAGTGCGACCAGCAAAATCAGGGTGGGTTAAATCTAGACCTGTATCAAGAACTGCAATTTTAATACCTGAACCAGTATAGCGACTACTGACAACTTTAGTTGCTTGTAGTCCCCAGGTTGTAGCACCATCGGAAAATGCAGAAGTGGTAAGTTCTTTTCCTGGCGTAACTGCACCATTACTCAAACTATTTACTAGATTGGTTACACCCTCTTTGTAACCTTGAAGATAGTTAGCGGTATCTCCGTTAATTACAATGCTTCCGATCGCATACATAATCTGTTCTGGTTCGACAGCTAATATAGGCTGTGGACCAGCTACAGCAGCATTAAGAGACTGTAATTGATTTGGATCTAGTGTAACTATGGCAACCCCTATATTACTAAGGGCAGAATCGTCAATATCTCTGACCCCCGTTGAGTCAGTTAATGCTCTGATTCCAGAACTTGCTCCTCCTTCGGGCAGAAGAACCAAATAACGACCTGTTGTTTCTATGGGATGTGTTGATGAACCATTACTCATGATAAATTTTCTCTTGGTAAAGTTATTACTCGTTGCAATTCTTATTGCATGAAAGTTTGAGGTTAGTTGTCATAAAATTTAGCAGATCCATACGAATCTAGAAACCACCTCTGTTAAGCAAAAATTTATGAACTGCTACTATTTGCTCTTCAAACTCAAAAGGATAATTTTCCCTAAACAATACAAAAGTTCACATTAGACATAGGAGTAGAAATTAATTATGCGTTGCCCAGAACCCTGGATTAGACGTAGCAATGCTACGTCTCTACATCTTTTTTGGAGATGTTTATTAAGAAGCAGGAAAAATTACCCAGGCTCAGTTAAGGTGAGTTCCAATACTGCTCGGTTAAGGAAATCGTAGGTTGGGTTGAGGCTCTGCGAAACCCAACAAAGCCCCCCAAATGTTGGGTTTCGTTCCTCAACCCAACCTACACGGGTTAAGGTTTTTGGGCTTAACCGAGCAGTATTAAGGTGAGTTCGACGGGGTGTCTTGCGGCTTAATCATCAACGCAGCAACGATCGCACTAATAATCGCTAGTCCAGATGCAATCAGCATAACTAAACGAAAACTACTTACAAATGATTGAGCGATCGCGCTTTTCAATACCGAAGCAACCGCTTCACTTAATCCAGGTGGAATTTCTGCTCCAGCTAACATTTGTTGGACTGATGGTGGTATTTGTAGCTGTGTTAAACGAGTATCAAGAGCAGAATTAAAGGTATGGGAAACGATGAGACTAAAAATGGCGATCGCAAGTAAACTCGCAGTGCGAGCAACTGCATTATTAATCCCCGAAGCCGTTCCAGCTTGCTCTACTTTCACCGCTCCGATGACTGTAGTAGTTAGTGGTGCGACGCTGATTGCCATACCAAATCCCAAGACAGCGATCGCAATCAAGTTGGAAGCCCTCTGAACCGGGTAGTTCATTTGAACTGCTATATTAAACAGTCCCCAGCCCCTAATCTCAAAGACTCTCCAAATAGTTCAACAGATCCGCCATTTCTTTGACGCTCGGCTTGAATTTTGGCATTGGTGGGGTGTCACCGCTGATTACTTGGTGAATCAGCCCATAACGTGACTTTCGCTTGGAAACGGCTTGCAAACTCGGACCCACTCGTCCAGAACCTTCTAAGCCGTGACAACCCGCACAGTTTATTTGAAAGATAGCGTGTCCTTGAATTCGGTCTCCTGTCAGCGATAGAACACTTTTAACATATGGATCGGACGCTCTGAGGGTGCGAACAGCAAAAATGCCCAAAAGGATTGCTAGCAGAATCGCTACGGCAAACAAAGCGATCCGCTGAATCAGAATTTCAGGTTTAGTAATCTGGTTATCCAAAGGGTTTGCTGTAAAACTATAAGAAACTTTTCATTTCATACACATAGCTTAAAAGTTCTTGATTGTGTCTGCAAGCACAAATTTAAGTTTTGTCATTTTCTTTAGCATCCAAAAATGCAATTCAATTGGGCATCAATCCCCAATTTGGTAGAATTGAAAGCAGAAAACGTTAATTATAGGAGACTTACAGTGGTTGAACCCCTGCTATCAGGCATTGTTATTGGTTTGATTGTTGTCACCCTGGCTGGCTTGTTTTACAAGGCTTACGAGCAATTCAAACGCGGCGATCAACTCGGCTTATAAATTGGGCATTGGGCATTGGGCATTGGGCATGGGGCATGGGGCATTGGGCATTGGTAATTCTAACTCCCCCTGCTCCCCCTGCCTCCCCTGCCTCCCCTGCCTCCCCTGCTCCCCCTTGTCTCCTTGTCCCCTTGTCCCCCCTCTCCCCATCTCCCCCTCTCCCCGTCCTCATTCTCGAATCCTGTAAAATGTCAAAGCGGTGTTGCCGTAAACTTTCTCGCGGCATATTTCCCAAGCTGGAATTATTGGGGCTATCCAATTTTGCGGACTATGTTCTGCTGCGATTTCGCCGCTAGAATCTAAAAGCTGACCTACCGCGATCGCTTCTAACACTGCTTGATATAATCCACTGGCATAAGGCGGATCGAAATAAATCTTATCAAATTGCTTACCGGATAAGTTTTTTAAGCGCTGCAATACGTTTCCCCGCAGCACTTGAAATTCCTGATCTTCCTTTTGTACTTGCTGCCAGTTCTGTTGAATAATGGCACAGGCTCGGCTCGATTGTTCAATGCCAACTACTAAGCTGGCTCCTCTAGATAAGGCTTCTGCCCCCATTGAACCGCTACCGGCGCACAAATCCAGCCAGCGACAACCAGCTATTTCTCCCTGCCAAATATTAAAAACTGCTTCTCGTACCCGCGCACTAGTGGGTCGGGTATCTTGTCCAGGTAAAGTTTTTATCTGGCGATTACCGTAAATTCTCAGACTCATTTTTAATTGGTCATTCGTCATTAGTCCAATGGATGTGAGGACTAATGACTAGAGGCTAAACATAAAACTCACATTTATATTATGCAGGAATTTTTTCGCGGACTTGAGAAACAAAATTAGAGAGGATTTGCAGTCCTATATTAGAGGATTTTTCGGGATGGAATTGGACTGCCATGAGGTTATCGGTTGCGATCGCTGCTGTGACGGTTTGATTACCGTGGGTAACTGTGGCAGCGCGGACTTGGGGGTCAATTGGGTCAACATAGTAAGAATGGACAAAATATACCCAAGGCTGATAAGGCAAATGCTCCCATAAAATACTTTTTGGCTGAGTCAATTGCAGTTGATTCCAACCCATGTGGGGAATAGTAATTCCGGGTTCGTGAATAAACCGTCGCACTTTTCCTTTGATAATCCCCAGTCCTGGTAGTTTGCCTTCTTCACTAGATTCAAAAAGAATTTGCAATCCTAAACAAATACCTAAGAAAGGTTTGCCGCTAGCGATCGCTTCTTTTATTGGTTGTTCTAAACTACGCGCTCTTATATGTTGCATTGCGGGATCGAATGCTCCCACTCCTGGCAAAATAACTGCATCTGCTTGTTGTAAATCTTTTGAAGAGTGAGTAATCTTCGGAGTTGCCCCTGCTTTTTCCAAACCTTTACAGACGGAATGCAAATTTCCCATCTCATAATCTATGACTGCAATTACCGGCATTTACTTGCTCCTTGTAAATTTATTAGGGAGACTTTTTATATTCTAAATAAGTTTTGTTATGAAGAAAAGAATTCTATTAACTTCTTTTGACATTTGGTTGCCTCATCAACAGTCAAATTCCTCTGATGATTTATTGATCGAAGTCGGCAAACTTAACTCGCTTGCTTATAATTTGACTTTTTTGCGACAGTTGCCAGTCGATGTACAGCTTGCCAGCTCTCAGGTTAAGGCAAAAATCCAAGTTGTTCAACCAAATTACATCATCCTTTGTGGCATGGCAGAAAGCCGTAAACAATTGAGTGTTGAAAAAATTGCCAGTTACGCAGAAAATATTTTGCAGACAACGGTAGATTTAGAACAACTAGTCGCGGAAGCAAACACAATTGAGATTAGCCATGACTGCGGCAAATTCGTCTGCGAGGCTCTTTACTATTCAGTCTTGGACTATTTGAGAGAGCAGCAACTCACAATTGGTTGCATCTTTGTTCACGTTCCCGTTTTGACTCAAGAAAATTTGGAGGGAATTTTTGCTGATTTCTTATTGATTGTTGACAAATTGGCACTTCTATAAAATTATTTGCGTCTGGATAGTGAACAAATATGTAGATTTATGTTGCCTTTTTTACTAATTTTTCCCATCGCTCAAACAACTCTTCCAGCACAACCTGAGGAAGTGGTACAACAGCAAGAAGTGCGTCCTTTATCCGGACAGTTAGATAATGTGCCTGTGTTTAACAGTAATAGTCCAGAATTAGTTTTGAAGGAAGGGATTTTACTTTCTACCTTTCCTTCATCTGGGAAAAAAGTGCCACAGGCACATTTGAATTTTCCTTTTCGGGGAAGATTTGATATTTTCGCTCATCATATTGCCAGAGCCGAACCTCCAAATAATTTGCGGACATTGTATTTAGGGATAATTCTGCACAACCCAACGAAACAATCGGTGAAGGTAAATGTTTTACCGGGAGCGAGTTATTTAAGTCAACCAGATGCACCGTTTATACAATTGCCATCTATTATTGATAATTCTTTAGGTACAGTTTTCGCAGGTCCAGGCGATCGCGTCATGAGTGATATTCTAAGAAAACTGCGACAACCAATTTTACCAGCGCAAATTGTCATTCCGCCTGGGCAAAGTCAGATGTTGTTAAATCAGCCAATTCCCGTTAAGGACTTGACACCGCCTTTAAATGGTCGATCAACATTGATACATCTACAGAGTAGTGGTAGAATTTATGCAGCAAGCCTTGCAATGTTTGCACCGATAAATTCTGATGGTAGTGAGCGATCGCCTTCTCTGCAAGAATGGCAAACTCTCCTAAATAATGGTGATTTAGCAGGACCCCGTGATAAAATACCCACTGAGCCAAATAGTGGTAAACCAATAATATATGGTCGTGTCGCCGGTGTTGCCCAAGGTTCTGAGTGGAAAGCTTTATTAGTAGATCGTCCCCAAGCTAAATATCTGACTATTCCCCAACCCGGTCAAGCCTTTTCTTACGCTCTGAGTACAGTTGAGGGTGGTAGCTTGGGAACTAATCAAATTCAAAGTGCGCCGATGTTGGTACGCTATCCTGATACCGCATATCGCGCTCACGGCAACTATGGAATTAAATATAGTCTCAAATTGCCACTATATAATAATACTCAAAGTCGGCGCATTGTAACTATATCAATGCAAACACCACTGAAGGAAGATAAACTAGTAAATCGAGGCTTACGCTTTTTGAGCATACCCGGACCGCAAGTGTTCTTTCGCGGTACAGTGCAACTACGTTACAAAGATGAGCAAAGTAAACTACAAACTAAACTTATACATTTAGTGCAAAAAAGAGGTCAACAGGGTGAAGCATTAGCAGTGGTAAACTTAAAAGCAGGCGATCGCACCGACATCGAATTAGACTTCCTCTATCCCCCAGATGCCACCCCACCCCAAGTATTAACAATCACAACCCGCTAATAAAATGCCTAACGACTGAAGTCGCGGCTAAATAAACAAAACCCGCCTAAGCGGGTTTCAAATCAAACGCCACGTACTAATATTGATATCATGTAGTCCGCCTAATCGCGGACTTCGTTTGTATAGCCCCAGACTTCCAGTCTGAGGGCAGACGGTTTGTTAACTTCGTTGAAAACCCTTTGCAGTCGGCTTTTTACCCTTATCCTTAGACTTAGATTTATTCACATCTGTCAAAGCTTCCTGAAACAAGTTATGCAGATGTAAAGGTACACTAGCGATTTCTGGTAACTCTGGCTCAATCAGTTTATTAAATTCTTGCAAAAGCGGCTTCAAATCACCTTCCAAAGCAAAATCAGGACGCTGTAAATAACTTTGCAACACCTTTTCTAATTGAGTTGGGTATTGTTCAGCTAACCGATACCAAACGAAAGCATTAATACTTTTATCTTCTAGGAAGTAACGAATTAGTTTTTCTGAACCTTCAATATTCTGCACATCAGCTGATAAAAGCGCTTTTAGTTTACCATATGTGGGTAAAAACATTTGTCCCCAACGAGGATGAGAAAGTGCCGTTACTTGTTCCGCTTTTCTCAGTTCCGCAGGTAAATCAACCTTTGGCATCACCATTTTATTATTGGCAGATTTATTGTTAAATACCTGAGAAACTACTTTGGAATCAGCACCCAATTCTTCCGCTGCTGCTTTGATTTCCTCTTCGTCGATACCTGCGGCTTCAGCAGCTTCAGCGAAAGATTTAGAAGTATCAATCCCTGCTTCTGTCAAGCGTTTCTCAGTCATTAACTCTTGGAATTCAACTATTTTTTTGTTAAGTTGATATCCCGACAATGTGATTTCATCGCTGCCAAAAAAGTCAACAAATTCCTGATGATACTTTTCGACTGATAGCCAAGCTTCTTCTAACAAATCTGGGGCATCACCGTAAAGATTATTTTTGTAGTTATCCTTGAAATTACCGATCGCTACTGCTAATTTTGGTTTACCTAGTTTACCCAAGAGTGTATGGGAACCAAAAAACATCCATTCAGTATCGTTTAGGGGAGCAATTCGAGTTAAGAAAATTTCTCCTACTTTAAACCGCAACGTTTCTTGAATTGTTATTGCATCAGTTGGCTTGACAATATAGTGTTTCTCTGTCAGCCAATTCACTAATTCAAAGCCATCAGGTAAAATTTGAACTACGGCAAACAAGCCTATAAAACTCCGCTGCCAACTGCGAATCAGGTTGCGTTCTGTATCTGGTAAATCTGGATGACTGTCTAAAAACAAATCAAGCGGTGTTTTATCACCAACTTTCCCTTCGATGACAAAACTATCAATGATGAAATCTTGCTGTTTACTATCCCCAGAACCACGACGCGATTGTTCTGCTGCATAGGTTTCCAGCGCTGTAGCTAGTTCCCCTTCAGCATCAACCACAAAATCGGTTAAGGCTAGTTTTAATTCGTGCGATCGCTCTAATATTACATCCACAAGGAAATTTCTCGCTTAAATAGATGTTAAATTATAGCTGTTGAGGGAATTTTAGCATCTAGCGATCGCTAGATTTACAGCATTCGGGTCAATACCAAGCCAATACTGCTCGGTTAAGAAAATTCGATAACGCAAAAACCTTGTAGAGACGCGAAATTTGGCGTCTCTACATGCCTAGAATCACCAGAAAAAATCCTTAACTGAGTAGTATTGAATACCAAGCGATGTCTAACGACAAGCTGCTTCTCTACGAGACGCACGGTTATGGGAAGCGCCTAAAACGATCAAACACCCTAATCCATATTACGGCTAATTTGTACAGTGCGTAAGTCCTCTTATCAAAGGAAGTTTTGACAAACAGCAAACATCCCTGTTGGGTTTCTGGTTGATGTATAGTATTGGGAAGGGAGTAAATGCGATCGCCAGTTGTATACAATTGCCCATCAATAACTAAATCGCCTTCTAATACTACTATCTCTTCACGACCGGCGTGTTGATGTTTGGGAAAGCGGATATTAGCTTCACAACGGATAAAACAGCTAATTTCCCGCTTTTCTCCATCCAAATTTAGCGTACCTCGCATTATCCCAGGAATCAGATAAGGTTGCCAACTCACTTGAGTTGCTTGTTCCTTTAAAGCTTCAATGGTGGTGATTTCGCTGTTAATACGTTGGAATAAACGCTCTTTTAAATCAGCAGCCATAGGAACATCAGGAACACTATAAGCGATCGCACCCGCACTATTACGAAATTCTGCTAATTCCATTTCTAACTCAGGAAACTCTAATATCGCTTCCTCAACTAAATGACAATCTGACTTGTCGAGGATATCGAGAACATATAAAGCTGCTAGTTCAGAGAAATTTTCGGGTTTCATTTTTCACTTTTTCTGATAAAACTATCCTAGCTAGCTGGAATTTAAATCGCTGAGGACACCACGCAATTTACTTAATCCCAAACGAATGCGAGTTTTAATTGTACCCAGAGCAACACCAGTTTGAACCGCAATTTCTGTATGAGTGAGTCCTTTAAAATATGCCAACTCAATCACCTGTTGTTGTTCTGGTGGGAGTTGCTCAATAGCTGCCATCACCAAAGTCCGACGTTCAAGCACTATCACATCTTCAGCTGGATTGCTACCGAGCGCTTGTACTTCCATATTTACAGCATCTAAAAATACTTGTTGTAACCGTGAAATCCGTTGCTTAGACCGCAGTTTATCCAGCGCTCGACTGCGAATTTGCATAAATAGCCAAGTATCCACTCGTGCTTTTTTAGGATCATAGCGTGCAGCAGTCCACCATACTTGCTGAAAAACATCCAACACTACTTCTTCAGTTTCTTCTACTGTACCCAAGATTTTAAACGCTACACCATACAAAACACTTGCATAACGGTCATAAAGTGTAGCTAGGGCAGTTTGGTCTTGCTGGGCAATTCTAGCAACAAGGGCAATTTCGTCAATGCTTGGTTTTGCAGTCATTTAAAGTTGGTATAAAGAAATTCACTACATAACTTTAATACTATTGCGAAAAAGCACTCGTATATTTCAGTAATAAAGATTTTTGTTCACCAAGAGATCCAAGCCGCAAATCTGGACGTATATCTATGTGAATATGTCAGGAAATATCAAGATGACAGATACAACAGCAATTGTTGCTAAAAAATCCTTGCATCATTTGAGTTTCAAAAATATGAATCTGAAAAAAATTATCGGAGCAAGTGTACTAGCCTTGGGTTTAGCCGTTGGTACAGTAACAGTTATCCCAGTATTTGTTAATGCTTCCGACCATGATGACGGTGAGGTGGATACAAAAGGTCGCAACCTGAATTTAACTGATTTATATGTGTTCCGGGAAAAAGACCAAAACCCCAGTGCGAGTGCAGATGACTTGATATTCGTGATGAATACCAATCCGCGATCGCTTGCTCGTCAGCAGTATTATTTCAGCAGCAATGCCCTTTATGAATTTAAAATTACCCGCGTTGCTGATAAAGATGCAACCCCCACAGGTCAAGAAGATGTGATTCTGCGGTTTCAATTTGCAGAACCCAACAGCCAAGGGGAACAACCATTTAAATTAACTGCGATCGCTAACGGTAGAAGAATTGGTGAAGATGAAGCTAAAACTACTCCCTTAAGTGCAGATAATAATAACCCAACTCTTAACGAACTAAACTTAGGAAACTCCAAAGTTAGTGTATTTGCCGGACTGCGGGAAGATCCATTTTTCTTTGATGTGGAACAATTTTTCCGAGTTCGTGCTGGTGCTTTAGGTATAGGACCTGCAGTTGGTTTTCGTCCCACCAACCAAGCCCTTGACTTTGCTAAAGGATATAACGTTAATGCGATCGTTCTTAGAGTACCACGCTCTTTATTACAAGGCAAGACTAAAGCCACAACTTTTGACGTGTGGGAAACCATCTCTGTCAGAAACCCCCGCAATCAGAAATTCCAACAAGTTGAACGTCTTGGACGACCGGGTATTAACGAAGGCTTAATCGTTACTAACGATTTTCTGAATGCCTTTAATAGTATTCCCCCCACTGCTGACTTAAGTCCTGCTGCTGCACCGGTGGGAGCAGAAGCGAAAACTACCCTTAAAGCTCTGGGGAATGACGATACACGAGCTAACGCTTTACTGGGTGCATTCCTTCCCGATGTGATGCGAATTGATACCAACCAACCAAGTGGTTACGGCAAAGCCCTCAATGCCCAAGGCAGCCCCATCACCGGACGTTTGCTATTAGATGATGTAATTGATACAACTTTAAGTGTACTTACTAACGGTGCAGTCACCACCGATAACGTTTCCTACGAAGGTACTCCTGATAACCCAGCTCAAGGTCATAAACCCTTAGAAACACAATTTCCTTACTTAGCACTACCAAACTAGAAGAACACAAGAAGACTAGTAGTTCATGTCATAAGTTTTGAGGGGTTTCAACTTAGCAAAATAATTGATTTTTAAGGCTTTGGAAATTTGATTACCCATCAGAATTAATGACATAGACTACTAGGGGAAAGCAGACTGTAGTGAGCGATTTATCGCTCAAAAAACTAGAAGCACTCTTCGTGCTTACTACGAACTCCTTTCCCCTCCTTTTGTATGGTTCAAAAAAAAGGAAATAACCGCAATGACAGAAGCTATTTACAAGCACAAACTCAAACCTCTTTGGCTGTTACTCCTAGCAGTCCCCATCGCAACTACCCTTATAGTCTCATACCTCAATTCCCAATCTTCCCAACTTCCAGCACCTTATCGTTACTCTCTTTCTCGCTCTTTACCAGGTACTGACAATCGTCGAGCTACCATCCTACAGGAAATCAGCCTTTACCAAGAAAAAGTTCGCCAAAATCCGGAAAGTGGCTTAAATTTAGCTTCCTTAGCTCAAGCATATTTCAATATGGCAAAGGCAACTGGTGAAAGTAGCTGGTATTTACTCGCAGAACAAGCAGCTAAACGCTCCCTCTCCAGTTTACCTTTCAATAACCAAAGCGCGGTGATAGTTTTGGCTCGTGTTGCCCAAGGGAGACATGATTTTACCGAAGCCATACGGTTATCCCAAGAAGTATTAAAAATTCAACCCCGCAATCAAAATGCCCTGGCTATCTTGGTGACATCTAACTTAGCAATGGGTAAACTACAAGAGGCAAAAACCGCTGCTGATACCTTAGTAAACAAACTTCCCACCCAAGGAAACTTAACTTTACAAGCTTTGGTACTAACAGCACAAGGACAAGAACAAGCTGCAATTGATACTTTTAAATTTGCCCTATCTATGGAAGAAGCCGGGGAAACAGGCACTTCTGCATACACGCGGGTATTACTCGGTCAGTTTTACTACAAACATGGAAAACTGGAACTAGCAGAAAACTTATATAAAGAAGCCCTACGAATTATACCCAGGTATCCCTTAGCCCTACTGCATCTGGCAGAACTGAAAACCAGACAGGGAGACTACAAAGCAGCAGAGAACCTTTATGCCCAAGTTTTACCCAACTCCCAGAAATCATCCACAACTTACGATCATGCTGTTTTTCGGGGTAAAGCCAGATTAAAACAACTGCAAGGTGAACAACAACAAGCAGTAAAATTATTAACCGAAGCCGAAACCTTACTTAGACAAGAAAATGCTACAGGACATGGTAACGGTTCCTTTGGACATCAGCGAGAGTTAGCACGATTGTTATTAGAAAAGAATCGTCCTCAAGATACCGCTGAAGCCTTATCCTTGATGCAAGTAGAAATCAAGATTCGTCAGGATGCTCAAACCCTAGATACTCTTGCTTGGGCATTATCTGACTCTGGACGCATCAAAGAAGCTCAACAAGCCATCCAAAAAGCCTTACAACTGGGGACAAAAGATGCTGCTATATTCTACCGTGCAGCCATGATTGAAAAAGCATTGGGAAATAACCAGCAGGCTTTAACTTACCAAAAATTATCTCAACAAATCGATCCCACTTTTGACAAACAAGCGCGATACGCATCAGGACTGGGATTAGAGAACTTTGGATTTTAGCGTTCCTCCAAACCTTCAAAAAATATGAAAATACACTGGCGTAAAATTAGTATTATTTCCTTCTTCTTATCACTGCTGTTATCAATTAGCTTTAGCGCACCTAGCCTTGCACATTGGGCAGATTTGTCAGTTGCAGAAGTTACGGTAGGTGAAAAAGAAACTGCAATTACACTGACTTTTCCCACTGGGTTAGTAGCTTTTAGTGATGATAACCGGGATGGACAACTTTCCCGTGAAGAAACTGCAACCCATAAAAGAGAACTTGAACAGTTTTTAGGCGATCGCATCTTTTTATCCAATGAGCAAGGTAAAAAAGGCACTGTAGCGATCGCACCTGTGGAAACAAACAATTTGCTACCAACTCTAAAAGTTAACACCAATACCCACAGTACTTTACAACTAAATTACTCTTGGTTACAACCAGTACAAAACCAGAGAATGCATTATGATTTATTTCTCACTGAAGCACCCGCAGCTCATTGTCTAGCAACAATCTTTCACAAAGGAAAAGTCCAAAATTTTATTTTTAACCGTCAAAACCGGGATTTTTGGTTAATTTCTGGTGCAGTCGGGCAATTTGGCGGTAGTCTTGCGATCGCGTTACTGGCTGCTTTTGTCTGGGGTGCAATGCACGCTATGTCACCCGGACATGGTAAAACCATAGTTGGTGCTTATCTGATGGGTTCAGAAGTAAATGCTCAACACGCTCTGTTTTTGGGACTAACAACAACTCTCACCCATACTATCGGCGTGTTTATCTTGGGATTGGCGACTCTGTTTGCTTCCCAATTTATCTTACCAGAACGAGTATTACCTTGGTTAAGCATCTTATCTGGTTTTATGGTGTTGGTAATCGGTTTAAATCTATTTATTAGCCGTCTGCGGAATCACGACCATGAACACCATCATCATCACCACGATCATGATCACCACCATCACCACGATCATGAACATCACCATCACCACGATCATGAACATCACCACCATCACTTACCCTCAAACACCCCTGTAACGATGCGAAATTTACTCGCGTTAGGTGTTTCTGGTGGACTTGTACCTTGTCCTTCAGCTTTAGTTTTGTTATTAAGTGCGATCGCTATCGGACGTGTGGGTTTTGGACTAATGCTGGTTTTAGCATTTAGTTTGGGACTAGCAGCAGTACTAACAGCATTGGGATTATTGCTAATTTATGCCAAACAATGGTTTGAGAAACTACAGTTACCAAAACCAAAGCGTCTCCACAGAATTTTGCCCGCACTCAGTGCATTTTTAATCTCGCTGATCGGCTTGGGAATTACCACGCAAGGATTAATAGAAGTAGGAATAGTACGACAGATTTAAAAAGCTTATTTTTGCTTAATTTTTTGGGAGTAAACCAAAAGTTTGAGCAATGTTTTTCATGGTACGGAACAGCTTGTAGGGTTGGTCAGGAAAAGTTTGAAACTCAAACCTTTGGTAAAACCTCACCGCTTCATCGTCAATCGCATCTACTACCACTGCAAAACAACCAGTCCTTTGGCTGACTGCGAGACTTCTGTATAAAGCGTCCATAATCAACAACTTTCCCCAACCATATCCCCTGTAATCATGAGCCACCGCTAATCTCCCAATTAAGGTCACGCCAACAATCGGATATTTTGGCAACTTTTTAACAATACTTTGAGGTAATTGTTCGAGATTTATGCCACTCATGCATAGAGTATAGTAGCCAATTATTTTTTGGCGATCGCGATCAAAGATAGCGTAAGGAATTGCAATATTTCTCTTTTTGTCTTGGGTGACTGCGGAGTGCAAGTAGCGATCCAGTTGTTCGTTACCGCAGCTAAAACTCGCCCTATCGTGATGTTTTTCGAGTTGTTCTATACAAAAATCAACGGATTCTGGGTTTAACACTAATATGCATGATTATTTATTCATCACTTGCTTGTACCATTGGGCATCAGCATAAGCTGTCTCGCTAGGAGCGAGGGGATTTAACAAGGCATCGGCAAATATGGCGCGATCGCGATCGGTTAATTCGACAAATTCCCGATCTTTAATGATTTGCGTAGCCGCATCAGCTAGAACTGCCACCATGAATTCAGTCAAGTTCTGTCCGCGCAAATAAGCAGCCCTTTCCATCAGTTCTTTTTGCTCTGCTGTTACACGAGCTTCCAACCGAGCATTTTTTCGGATTTTACTTACTTTTGTATCCATGACCTAGAAATTATGTGCTTTGAAAATATTATGACATATAGTACGCGTTACAGCCGTACATTATTCAGATACCTAGAAGTTATCTCCAGAAATTTGCATTATCCACAACCCTTGTAGAGACGCGATCAATCGCGTCTCTACATTCTTTTTCACACAAGATGTCTAGAAGTTATCGAAGTTAGCGATCGCTTCCTTCATCTTCTCCATCACTTCCGAAACAGGTATACTTCCCAACTCCCCTGAAGCTCGTGTACGAATACTCAAGCTGTTGCTTTCAACTTCTTTCGCTCCTACTATCGCCATTACGGGTATTTTTTGTTTCTCTGCATTGCGAATGAGTTTAGCTAGGCGATCGCCACTCAAATCGACTTCGGCACGGATACCTAAAGTTTGCATCTTCGCTGCTACTAATGAAGCAAAAGGTAGAAACTCATCACTCACCGGCAACAATCTCGCTTGCAACGGTGCCAACCACAAGGGGAAATCCCCGGCATATTCTTCAATCAAAATACCAATTAGCCGTTCTAAAGAGCCAAAAGGCGCACGGTGAATCATCACCGGACGTTTGCGAGAACCATCTTCGGCAACATATTCCAAATCAAAGCGTTCCGGCAAGTTATAATCTACTTGCACCGTTCCGAGCTGCCACTCTCTATCTAAAGCATCGCGAACGATAAAATCTAGTTTGGGACCATAAAACGCCGCTTCCCCAATCCCTTCAAAGTGATCCATCCCCAAGGTTTCCACAGCACGACGAATCGCACTTTCAGCTTTGTTCCAAGCTTCATCCTCACCAATATACTTGTCTGAGGCTGGATCGCGGAAACTGAGACGCGCTTTAAAATTCTGATCTAATTTCAAAGTCTTAATCACCGACAGAATCAAATCCACCACATTCAGGAATTCGCTGTCTAACTGTTCTGGTGTAACAAATAAATGAGCATCATCTTGAGTAAAGCCGCGCACTCTAGTTAAACCGCCTAATTCTCCAGATTGTTCGTAGCGGTAAACGGTACCAAATTCCGCAAAGCGTATCGGTAATTCCCGGTAAGAGTGCAACTCACTCTTATATATTTGAATGTGGAAAGGACAATTCATCGCTTTGAGAACAAAGCCTTGCTCATCTGCTGCTGCTTTCTCATCCTCCGCCATCATCGGAAACAAATCTTCTTTATATTTCTGCCAGTGTCCGGAGACTTTAAATAAGTCTACTCTACCGATGTGGGGCGTAACCACAGGCAAATAACCGCGTTTTAGCTGTTCTTGTTGCAGAAAGTCTTGCAGAAGAGTCCGTAACAAAGTTCCTTTGGGTGTCCACAAAGGTAAACCGGGTCCGACTAAATCGGAAAATACAAATAATCCCAGTTCTTTACCCAATTTCCGATGATCTCGCCGTTGCGCTTCTTCTTTACGTCGCTTGTATTCGGCAAGTTGTTCGGGAGTTTCCCAAGCGGTAGCGTAAATGCGTTGTAGTTGCGCTTTGGTTTCATCTCCACGCCAATAAGCGCCGGCAACGCTTTCTAATTCTATCGCTTTCGGGTTTAAATCGGCGGTGTTTTCTACATGAGGACCGGCGCACAAATCCCACCATTCATTGCCCAGGTGGTAAATTGTGATTGGTTCGGATTTAATATCTTGGAGAATTTCTAATTTGTAAGGTTCGTTAATTTTCTTAATCCGGCTTTCAGCTTCTTCACGGCTAACTTCTTCGCGAATTACGGGAATTTTGCGATTGATGATTTTCACCATCTCTTTCTGGATGGCTTTCAAATCTTTGTCGGTAAATGGTTCGGGACTGTCAAAATCGTAATAAAAGCCGTTTTCAATCCACGGACCAATTGTAACTTGCGCTTTGGGAAACAGCTTTTGTACTGCCATTGCCATGACATGAGAGGCTGTGTGGCGGATCTTTCGCAAATTTTCCGATTCGCTGCTACGCGGTAAGTACATTTTTTCGAGTTGTTCTGCTTGATTAGAAGATGATTGTGGCGGCATTGGCTGTTAAATTATTGGCTAAATATTTACTTTATGATGAGAACGCGATCGCTCCAGTTTCAAAAAATCTACCCAAATATAACAAGGGCTTCTTTTCTGTACTTTGTCGAGTTGAAAGCTATCATGGATGCACTTTAACATTACGGCTCAATGTACATCGATAAATTTAACGTATTCTAGAGACGTTCCGGCGGACTAGAGACGTTCCGCCGGAACGTCTCTACGATTTATCTTATAGATTTACTTCGCAGGATTAAATATATCTTTCTAAAGAAGCGTTTTTACTTTATCTGTGCAAAGTATGAAGGATAATTTTTTAACTGGCTGTATGATTATTTGTTTTCATAAAGTATATCAAAAATCTCTTAATATACCATATTTATCATAATTAAACTTGAATATAATAATTTTTTTGCCACTGCATCTACCTTATACCAATTTAATATCGAAGACCCATAGAAAGAACCCCACCC
>NZ_KK073768.1:4681635-4723769 GCF_000582685.1 [Scytonema hofmanni] UTEX 2349 | reverse complement strand
CCCCTCCCCGCTTGCGGGGAGGGGATTAAGGGGTGGGGTTCTTCTATGCAGCTTCACAAATAATTGCTATTAACGCTGCAACTACAGCTACACCTATCGGCACTTTACAAACCTTTGGTTTAACTTCTATAATAAATTTGTAACGCTTTTTACAAAACGATAAGTATTTCTTTCTTATAGCACAGATAAGAAAAGTGTTAAGAAATGTAATTAACGTTAATATTAGTAAGCAAGTTAGAAATATGCCTCTGATTTATGCGAGACTCGAATTTACCAGAGCCAGAGTTGCTGAAGACGGTTTTGCAGCCGTTGTTGGAAGATTTTCAGTATTGGTTTGCGCGATCGCGTGAATTACTGGAGACAGAGCAACTCTCATTTATGAGTTACCAGGAGCAATCAGACCTACTGTTGCGAGTCAAGCAGGCTCAAGACAAAGTGAACACAACGAAAATGCTGTTTGCTGCAACTGATGGACAAGTCGGCATTGAGATGGAAACGTTAATGCCTTGGCATAAATTAGTCACAGAATGTTGGCAAGTAGCGATGCGCTTTCGTCAAGATCGAGAAGTTTAATGTTTTTTAGATGAGAAGTTTGCTAAACTACTTGGCAATAGCAAAACGGTATATAAGTCAAAGAGATACTACTAAATCGTTCAAATCCTTTGAATTAAGAAAATATTGTATTTTATGCTACTTAAGATTGAGTAACAGTCAAAAAATTGTCTCACATCAACATAGGCGTACACTTATGTGCGTTGAATATTCGCTTTAGCCTGGAGTGAGGGTATTGGCAAAGCGAAGCAATCCAGCAAGGGTGGGTTTTCCCCACCCAAAATGACAATAGAAGTTTTTAAAACCGCAGCACCTGGAGGAAAAATCGATGTTACACCTACTTTACATTCTTGCTTTTACCATCCTTGCTTTTATAGCCGTTGCCAACTTAATTCGTAACCTGGTGATGTTCAGTTTTGACACAGATCGAACTTATTCTAGGTCGTCAATGGCTCAGGGAAACTCGGCATATATGTCATCTAGAAAACAATTTATACCCCATCCAGAATTATTAGATAGTTCTGGAAATTTAATTAAAGAACCTTTATTGGTAATGCGTTCAGTCAACGTTGAAGATGCTCGTCAGCAATTAGATGCTCTTTATGAAGCTTCCCCAGGACAAAAGAGGGAGAAGGAGGAAGGCTAGTACCGCTTCTTTAGAAGTCACTCATTCAAAAGTCAAAGGCTTGTAGGGGAGACTTTTTGGCTATTTGGAATAGGTGCTTTATTTACGCTGACCTGTAGTAGAAAGTTAAAAGTTTCCAACTTTGATGAGTTATGAGTTAATATTTACAACTAACTCATAACTCATAATTCCTAAGTGAATTAGGCTTCAATAACTACGCGGAGATTACCGCGTTTTTTGGCAACACGACAAGCAGTGGTGTTACCAGAGCGTTCAAATTCTAAATCGAGAACGGTACCACCAACGCGCAAATTGTGGAACGACAAACGATTAATCGACTCTGGTAAAGCGGGGTCGATGATTCGTAAGCAGTTATTTTGAGCATCAGGCACTAAGTTTACCATCATTTGCAGTAATTGAAAGATACTGCCAGTAGCCCAAGCTTGAGGAGTACAAGCAACAGGATACTGCACAGGTGCGTTATCACCGTTACGTTCATAGCCGCATAAAAGTTCTGGGGGACGGTGATAGGGCTGCTGACTAGTCATATCGATCAAGCCTTGGTACAATTCTAAAGCTTGATCGATTAAACCAAGCGATCGCAAACCCATTGCAATTAGCGCGTTGTCATGGGGCCAAACTGAACCAATATGATAGCCCATCGGATTGTAAGCTGGTGACAAACTACTTAGGGTGCGAATGCCCCAACCATTAAACATATCCGGTGCCCGCAAACGCTCTGCCACACTGTAAGCTTTTTCTGGGGTGAAAATTCCTAAAAGCAGACAATGACCGGGATTTGA
Organism: [Scytonema hofmanni] UTEX 2349; assembly: GCF_000582685.1. Lineage (GTDB taxonomy): Bacteria > Cyanobacteriota > Cyanobacteriia > Cyanobacteriales > Nostocaceae > Hassallia > Hassallia hofmanni. Next base: position 4,721,789 of record NZ_KK073768.1, on the reverse strand, counting down.
CGTAATGCTATCTACATGTTTACCGTCTCCATCCAAAGCAAGAGCGCAGAAATCCTCGTCTTCCATCCAGAAATCTCGATTGAAACGAACCTTCAGGCTTCTTGCCTCTTCTTGCCAGCGGTCAGCCAAATCAAGCCGCTTTTTCATCCTCGCAATTTCTGCCAGACGCATTTTCGCAGCGTACACATAAGCTTGCACTTCACAAAGGGCAATTGGTCCGCTGGCTAATTCTCCTTTGCGGTCTACAATACAATCACCAGAATCTTTCCAACCTTGGTTAGCAAGACCCCGTTTAGATTTGCAATAGTAGCTCAAGTAGCTAGTTTGTTTCATATTGCGATCGATCCACTCCATTGCTGCTAGAGCGTGTGACCAAAGTTGCTCTAAAGTTTCTTGATCGTGAGTCCAAGTGTAGTATTCAGCATACAACATCAACCACAGAGGAGTAGCATCAATAGTACCGTAGTAGGGCGTGTGGGGAATTTCCTGACAACGCGCCATTTCTCCCAATCGCAACTCGTGTAAAATCTTACCTGGTTCCTCTTCACGCCAATCATCTTCACTTTTACCTTGGTATGCGGCTAGAAGAAAAAGAGTTTCTTTAGCGATTTGCGGATTTAACATTAAGCTTTGGTAAGCTGTAATCAGCGAATCCCGCCCAAACAGTGAAGAAAACCACGGCACACCGGCGGAAACAGTTTTATGCTTGCCAAAAGACTGCCGCAACAAATACATATCTTGTTCGGCTCGTTCAATGACTCGATTAAACAAGCTTTTATCTGAGCGAATTCGGGTAATTTGTTGACCCCAGTGCTGTTCTTCCATCACCTCAGCAGCTTTTGCTTGACCTAAGGTGGCAGGAGCACTAACAGTAGAGCTAGATTTGTTGTTTGTTAACATATTCACCCGATAACCGAGTTTTTCGGTTTCGTGGGAAGCCAATTCCATCCGCCAAACTGCTGTGTAACCTTTGAAAGAATCAGGGATTCGATGTTGGAATTGAATGCGCGATTCCATGATTAAGCCATCTAGACCTTGATAGGCTAGTGTCAACATTTCTGGTGTCGCTGTTGTCTGTATCGACGAAATGCCATCACCTGTTAGTATTGCTTCCTCAGTTTTTGGGTCTAGTAGGCGCAAAAGTTTACCGCGTTTCTGTCTGTCATAGCCCCGCACTTCAAATAAATCGACAAAATCCGCATCAAAGCTGATAGTTAGTTCAAAGGTGACGGTAGTTGTGCTATAATTAGCTATTTCTATTTCTTCAAATAGTGCGCCATTGAGGACAAGTTCGCGACGAATTCCTACACTGTCGGCATTTAGGCGATCGTCAATTCTAGGATTTGTACACAAAACTGAGAGTGAAAATCCCTTGTCGGCAGTGCTGCTGAGGAGAACAGGCGATCGCCCTTCAATTTGCAACTCCAAACGACTGAGAAACCTGGTATCAGAGCAAAACAGTCCCATACTAGGGTTGCTGTCGTTGAGCGAACAACCAGATATATTGCCGATAGTGTCTGTTACGAAAAATAAATCATCATCTTTAACAGTAAGTGTCAGCTGTGGTCTTTCTGTCACCACACAGGGCCATTCTGGAATAGGTATTTGTTCTGCGTGTACAAAATTTTTTCCGTCTAGGGAAATTTTATCAGCGAAGGTCAGCTTATCCGTTGTCATTAGCCAAATTTCCGTGTACAGGTTTATGTGGTGGTTCTAGCAGCATCTACGAAAAAGACGCTTTCAAAATCCATTTGAGCCATTGAGCAAAAATAATACTCATATACAGGCGACAAAAGGACATGCACAAAAGCTATATAATTAAATCTTTATAATTGTATATTTATTAAAATTTTTGTAAATGCAAATCTCAGGGGAAAAATTAGGAACTTTTAGTTAATTTATTTAAGACTGTAACTGAGAAAGGGTAAGGCACAGAGACTACTCAACCAAGTTGAAAATTAACGGCTTTAGTCCTTGGTTTGGTAATTCGGATTATATGAAGCTTTCTTTATATTCATTGATGTTATAACAAAAAAATCCGAATATTGTCTGCTTTGTTGCGAAAAATCCGATTTTTGATTTATTTATGAATTGGGGAGCTTTATCTGTTAGAAGCTAATTTATCCGCAATGCGAGTAGTTTCTGGTAGTCGATATTTTGGCGTGCAGCGCAATACATAGTCAATAGCCGTCGGTAGACTGATGCGATGACCACTGGAGATATATAGTGGTTTTACTTTGGTGCGCGATCGCAAAACGGCGCCAATCGTTTCACTCTTATGTATAAGTGGTTGCCAACTGCCTTTGGTTTCTGGTACTATTTCATGCTTACCAACTAGCAAAGATTTTGCTACACCAATTGTCGGTATATCCACAATTACACCCAAATGACAAGCTATGCCAAATCTGCGAGGATGGGCAATTCCCTGACCATCACACAGAATAATGTCTGGTATTGTAGTAATCTTTTCTAAAGCGTCGAGTACAGCCGGAATTTCGCGAAATGAGAGGAAACCAGGAATGTAAGGAAATGTTGTCGGACGATACGCTAAACTTGTCTCGACAAGAAGCAAATCAGGAAAACTCAGTACCGCTACTGCTGCACGACTAATCGTCCCGTCTGCTTCAAAACCCATGTCTACCCCAGCAACATACTGAACTGGTTCTTTAAATTTATCTTCGGTAATTACCTCAGCTTGGAGTTCTTCTTGGATAGCGATCGCTTCATCTACTGTTAATTCCCAAGCATGACGTTGATAAATTTTCATGTTTAAATAAGTTTGAGTTTAAAGTTTTTTCCGAAATCGTTACTCGCAAGAGTGTTTTTACTGATGTTACTGATGGAAAAATCTTTTTAACTTTACATTAAAGCAAAACTAATCACTAAATTTAGCAGAGAAAATATGGAAAACTTGAGAAACAATAATACTAATAACCATCATTACGCATTGTACCTTGTCGGCGGAATAGTTTTATTAGTTTTAGCAATTATTTTTCGTCCCTTTACCATCGTGAATGCAGGTCAACGAGGAGTTGTGATGCAATTTGGCAAAGTTCAAGATAGAGTTTTTGATGAAGGTATCCATCCGATTACACCAATTGTCACATCAGTTAAAAACATCAGCATTCGCATTCAAAATACTAGTTTTCAAGCTGATGCTACTTCCAAAGACCTCCAACAAATGACAGCAGAAATCGCTGTTAACTGGAACATTGACTCGACACGAGTAAATAAAGTTTATCAAAAAATTGGAGATGAGCAACAAATAATTACAACCATAATCTCTCCCGCTGTTTCCGAAGTTTTAAAAGCAGTAATTTCTCAAAAAACCACAGAAGAACTTATTTCGGAAAGGGCAGAAATAAAAGCACAACTTGATATACAACTTAAAAATCGTCTAGCGCCTTATGGTGTAATTGTCGATGATGTATCTATAATAAATTTCGCCTTCCCAGAAGAGTTTAGCAAAGCTGTAGAAGCAAGACAAATAGCAGAACAACAAGCAAGACAAGCAGAATTTAATGCTGATAAAGCAGCACAAGAAGCTCAAGCAAATATCAACCGCGCTAAAGGTGAAGCCGAAGCGCAAAAATTACAAGAAAAAACTTTAACCCCAGCGTTTTTACAGAAGCAAGCGATAGAAAAATGGGATGGTAAGTTTCCGATGGTGATGAGTGGTGATGGGAAATTACCAATGATTAATATTACAACTGCTACTTCGACAAATAACGCTACTATGACTTCGCAACAAAAACAGAAATAGAAGGTGCAGTACACAATTATCTATTGTTTTCTCAACTAAGGAACGCAGCGAATTCGGTTCTCCACTTGTCCTTTGCTTACTTAAGGTTGTCCTTGTTTATCAGCAAGCTTCACATCTAAGGTTTCACTTGACCTTAATGCATGAATTAGCTTGTTAATTGATTTTAATAAGATTTTAACTTCTTCGCGTTCTGCCCCCATCCTTGTACTAAACTCAGGCAATTTAATCCCATTACATACCTCATTAAGAGCGTTGTTTAAAATGAGCAGCTTATCTATTGAAAATTGAATATCAGCCTTGTCTTTTGTAGTTTTAATAATTTGCATCGTCATTTTCCTCTTCTGCCTTATTCTAAGGTATCAAAATAATCCCTACCGCCAGTAGGTTTAAATCCTGTACCGCAGCAGGTTTAGGAAAAATCCCTTTAAATATAAAAAGTAAAAGAAACGTCCAAACTCCTACTAATCTAGATACAGATTTCTTTGTTTTTGAGTGCATTGTTCTAATCACAACACTGTTGAAACTATCTTTTATTTTTAAATTCCAGAATATTTTTTATGGAAATTCTGTAATTTACTAATTAAAAGTTACTACCAGTTTTCAACAGTTGCGGCTTGGAATAATACTAAATTATCTATGAAGTTAAGTTGAAGAAATGCAAATAACTTCACACATACCCCTTTCTCAAGTGAGGAAAGGGGTAATATAATTTCAGGTTAATGCTAGAGAATTCGGCAACAAAGAATCCAATAAAGTATCAATACTGCTATCAGATAAATTTGGTATAGATAGCACGCGGTCAGCTTTGGTAAAGTACCGTTTTATTGAGTGTCTATAGGTAGGGTCATAGTGATATTGCAAAATATCTTGCACAAATGATTCCCACTCTCCGGTGTCAATTAACTGATGCCACTGACATAATTTATCCCAACCATAACGAGATTTAAACTTTTCCAGCTTCCATTTTAAAATATCGGCACGATCTACCAAATGCGGATATTCTTCTAAGATAAATTTCACTCTAGCAGCTATAGGTATTTGAATTTCTACACAGTTAGCCTGTTTTATTTTCTCCCATAAAAATTGGGGTAAATAAATATTGCCAATTTTTTGGTTTTCTGATTCTACCCACACTGGCTGATGCGGATTGAAGTTTTGTAACTGTTCTACTAGCAGAGATTCAAAGTATTTTTGTGAAGGTTGATTAGAAAGTTTTCCTTGCCATTCTTCCCCCAGCAGAGAACCGCAATGGTTTGCCAAAGCTTCTAAATCTAAAACTTGAGCGTTACGAGTTAAGCGCATCTGGTGTAAAATATGCGTTTTAGCACTACCAGTAAGACCGCACACGACTTGATAAGTAAATTTTTGTGGCAAATCTTCGATTTGCTGGCGAACATAAGCCCGATAAGTTTTGTAACCACCTTCGAGTAATGTGACTCGCCAACCAATTTGCGATAGGACTGAAGCCATGCTAGCAGAACGCTGTCCACCGCGCCAGCAGTAGACTAGAGGACGGTAGTTTTTATCTTTTGTGGCAAAGTATTCTCTTAGATGCTGGGAGATGTTTTTTGATACTATAGCAGCCCCGATTTTCCGAGCGGTGAAGGGGTTGATTTGTTTATATATCGTTCCCACTTGAGCGCGTTCGTCATCATTCAGCACTGGTAAATTGATGGCTTTGGGGATGTGATCTTCGGCAAATTCCCTCTTTGAACGAACATCAATTATTTCACTATAAGATTCAGACCAAGGTTGTCGGGTATATGTAGGTGAAGGTGTCATTGCAGTCAAACCTATCTTTCTTAATTGTGGCACTCCCATAATTTTTAAGCGTGATGATGGGATATGGCGAATGAGTGCAATTGTAAAGAAAGTTGCGATTGATTGGTTGTTGGGCGAGAGGTATTATTTAATCGTTCATGTGAGATTTTTAGTTTGTTATCATACAGCCGAGTAGACCTGGAAATGGCGATGTCACTCGCTGAATAAGCGCGATCGCCTGAGCCTAAATTTACCTAACCATTAATTTAAATGAAGCGGAGGATGTGTCATATGAAAAAGTTTGGATTACCTATATGGTTTCCTTATCCTAATTCCTGGTTAAGTGCTTTAATGTTATCTGTGCTGATGACTGCATTTGTCAATGTTATTAGACGCAATAGTGAATTGTTGCTGAATCTGGCTAGATGGTCAAACAGACCGGAACAATTTATCATCTGGCTGATATTGTTACTTATACTACCAATTCCGGCGATCGCCTTTTTGCATCACTTTTTTCTCGGTCGCTTTATTTCGGCAATTCCTGGTGAAAAAATCAGTAAAATTCAAGGCTTTTTTCCCGGAATAATCAGTTGGTGGGAAAGTTTATCTAGTTGGCTTGTGTTTAGTCTCTCAACTTTAGCCGCAACGTTGTTTTGTACCCCTTTCCTACCTTTATTTAATCTAAACTACGAGAAAATTATTACCAACTCAAGTCCAATTGATAGAAACATCCAAACAATCTTTGCAGTGGTCTGGCTGATTAATGCGGCTCTTATTTATCAGATTGGCTATTTATTTAAGTGTCGCTTGGTTTATGGTGATTCTGTTGATAGTTTAGCAGAAAATTCCAACCTAGATACATCTCCCCAAATTGAGACTGATAGCATGGGAGATGAAACTATTTCAACGCAGATACAAACTCCTGAAGAGTTGCCAGCTAAAAAACCAACTTTTTTGAGCTTTATTACCAAGCATGGTAAATCACCAAAAAAAATATTCACAATTGTTTTGATTCCTTTGGTGGCTGTGTGGATATATTTGTTTGCCAAGTTACCAGAAGTTCAACAAACTGCAAATTTAGCAGATAAAATTCGATTATCTGTTTCTTCGGAAGTTACACAAGTTAGTTCTAAATCTCTTGAAGTTGATAATTTTGAAAAAGGACTTAGCAAAGGTAAAAGTGCAGCAAAACTAGCTAGGGTTGCAGAATCTCAAGATGAATGGAAGATGGTTGAAAATATGTGGAGAGAAGCAATATTTTTGATGAATTCTGTGCCATCTTCCAGTCCGGATTATGCTTTGTCTCAGCAAAAAATTACACAATATCAGGTTTATTTGGATTTTGCAAAGCAAAGCGCTGGAAGTAAGTAACATTTATTTCCCGACGATTAAAATCGCGGCTACAAGAACGAAGTCCGCCTGCGCGGACTTCCAGATTTTTGAGTGAATATACGTAAGAAAGGGCGTGCTTTATCAAAAATATAGATGGTGTTAATCGTGTCTTTAAAATGGGAATCCTGAGAATGGAGAATTAATTTTCAGGTTTTCACTTTTACTGGTTATGACACAAACGAATCTTTTGGAACTTGCTAAACAGGGAAATGTAGAGGCGATCGCATCTCTAATGAACCGCCAATTGCAATCTAAAGGCATCACCGCAAAAGTTGCTCTCAAAGATGCTTGCTTACAGGTGATGCTAGAATCTCCCGAAGTCCCACATCAACAAACTCTAGTTGCATTTGTCCGTAAAGGAATAACAGGTTTGGGGGCTACATCTATAGAAAGAGTCAAGGTTTACGGGCGACAAGCTGGAGAAGAGTTTCCAGCTTGGAATCAAGAGTTTGAATTAGCGGGACTAACTTATAAAGGGACAACACAGTCAAATCAGCCTAATGTTTCTAAAGAACAAGTAAAGCAAGGCAATATAGAACCAATTACAACATTCCAAAGCAATTCATCTCTTCCAAAAAATCAATATCAGATAACAAAACTATATCTGTTAGATTTATTTAATAAGTTGTCGCTACAGCAAAAGATTGCGCTTATTTCAGGCGGGACTTTCCTAGTAATTTTCCTGATATTGAGTGGATGGTTAAGCGAGATTGTGTTATCTCTTTTTCCATTGATTATTTTTTGTTTAATTTTTTATTTAATTTTCAGTTATGCTAACAAGCTTGGTAAACAAAGAACTAAAGTAACTCACGCATACGAATATGCAAAAGAAGCTCTTAGAAAAAATCCGCGAGATGTCATATTGAGAGAAACAGCATTGAATGCAGGGCGCAAGTATTATGCGACTATTCGGGGTGGTATATTAAGTATTTATGATGAACAAGCGCTGGCTAATGACTTGTCTATGATTGTAGGTTCTGAATTTAAAAATAAAAATTAGATTAGTAAAGACAGAAAATATGGAAGATGAAGCAGATATCAAAGCCGTAAGGGCAGCTATCAACGAACCCAAAATACCTTACGAGCAAGTGGTTAAAAAAATATTTGCCAGAAGAGAAAATCTGAGAGCGATCGCCTACAGTATGGACTTGCTGATACCAGGATTTTATTTTTGGTGTCCATATTTCACTATGAGAATTGGCGGTGCAATACCCGATGATAACCCATACAAATATCCTGGTAAAATCCACAGTTCTACAGGTATCGGGATAGTCCTACCAGGATACAAAATATTTACAAGTTATCAAGATAGCTATGACGCTTGATAAATATATAGCGCGATCGCCTAATCTCGTGCTAAAAATCGGTATTCCTAGATTAATCAGGATGAAAAATCATGCTTAACGGACTCAGACAAAAAACGATAGTAAAACCTGGTGGTGTAGTATAAATCTGTTCTCCAGAACTTCCTACTGGGGCAACTGTGGAGATTATAGTACTTATAGAGACACCCACCGATCGATCTACAAAGTCTTTAACCAGCTTTATTGGCAGCGCAAAAGGCAGTTTTGCTACACCAGAAGAAGTAGATCAGTTTATTAGCCAAGAACGAGATGCATGGGAATCCTATTCATAGCTAACATATTAGAAGAGAAGCGATTTCACCTCCCAAGTAAACCATGTCAGAAAAAACGACGCGGCGCAACTTCTTAATGACCAGTGTTGCCGTCGCAGGGGGTATTGTAGGAACTACTACCTTGCAACAAAATGCTAGCAACACTGCGACACCACCAGCAACAATGCCAGAACGAGTGCTGGGACGCACACAAGTAAAAGTGCCTATCTTCGGCTTGGGTGGAGCGGGTCAAACGCCGCTATCCTGGGAAGGAAGAGAACGTGATGCTATGGCAATTATTGAAAAAGCCTTGCAATTAGGCATCCGTTATTTTGACACTGCCTCAAGTTATGGACCAAGTGAGGATTATTTGGGAAAAGTTCTACCACCTCACAGATCAAAGCTGTTTTTAGCAAGTAAGACTGATAAAAGAGATCGGGATGGTGCTTGGAGAGAATTAGAGCGATCGCTTAAACGTCTCAAGACTGATTATCTTAACTTATGGCAGCTACATCACGTTTCTTTCCCCCAAGAACTCGATACCATCTTTAGTGCATCTGGGGCAATTAAAGCTGTAGAAGAAGCGATACAGCAAAAAATCGTCCGCTTTGCTGGTATTACTGGACACCACGACCCGAAAGTAATCGCCGAAGGTTTGCGTCGCTATCCTTTCCACACAACCCTAATTCCCGTCAATGCAGCAGATAAACATCATCCGCGCCCATTTTTACCTGTAGTTCTACCAGTAGCGCAGCAACAAAATGTAGCTGTGATTGCGATGAAAGTACCTGCTTACGGTCGATTGTTCAAGCCTGGTAGTTTGTCAGGTATGCAACAAGCTTTGGGATATAGTTTATCTCAGCCTGGGGTTCAATGTTGTGTAATCGCCGCTGAGACAATAGCACAATTAGAAGAAAATGTCAAGGTCGCACGAGCTTTTCAACCCCTCCAGGGTAAAGAACTAGCCGCGATTGAGCAGCTTACAGCCAAAATTTGGGAAGATACTACCTTTTTCCGCGCTTGGACTTAATACAGCTTTACATAAGTTCATAATAGACATCTCCATAAATTAAATATGCGTCATCCAAAACCCCAAGAGACGCGAAATTGAACTTCGTCCCGCTTCGCTAACGCGTCTCTACATTCTTTTTCACCAGATGTCTAATGAATACTCTGCGTACCTTTGCGCTTACCTTAGCGTGACTCTGCGTTTAAAAGTGTATTAGCGCCAATTTAATGCATTATATATACGACATAGGCGTGGAAATAAACTATGCGTTGTCCACAACTCTTGATGAGACGTAGCATTGCTACGTCTCTACATTGTTTTCCAAGAGATGTCTATTCTTTATTGACTCACTTTGACCTTCTCTTTCTTGGCTCTATAATATGTGGATCAATATTGTAATAGTTGGCAGCTTTAGACATATCAAATATTAATAATTTGTCGTTTCCAAGCTCTTGTATAACTCCTGGTTTAGATGGAGATATATTGATAATTTTAATAATTTCTGACGCCACTGCCTTAGCTAATAACGGTGGAACAGAATTTCCTATTTGTCGAAATCCATGCCATTTTGTTACATGAAATCTAAACCAATCTGGATAAGAATGTAAACGCGCAGCTTCGCGTACAGTTATACACCTTGGGGTAAATGGATGTATTGGTCTAGGAGAAGTATAAGCTCCTCTATTACTAGGGGTTCCGGCTCTAAGCGTATTGCATATTCCTTCAGGATCGAGTTTATGAAAGCGGCTGATAGGTTCTGTTTTGCCACATGGAGTAGACTCAAACCTATGACATGATTCTAAATTATGCTTTGTTCTTAAACTTGAGGTAAGCATTCTCGGATCGTATTTACGCTTATAGGAATAGTCTTTATCTATAGAGGAAAAACCACGAAGTTGTCTACCATAATTACTTGGTTTCCCAAAATCTGCTTCTTTCACCCAATCTTTTTTATATAACTCTATGTAATTTTCTACTTCAGGTAAATCTTTAAGTGCATCCAAAACTGTAGGGGTTAATGTTAGTTGATTATTTAACTTTGGTTTCTTTGATTTTGGAGGAATAGTAATAGCTTGTGGATAATTTGGTAATTCCAAATCATGACGACAACCTAGTAAAAATAATCGTTCGCGATTCTGTGGCACCCCGTATTCAGCAGCATTTAATATTTTGTAATCTTGGCGAACTTTGTAACCGTTGTTTTCAAACTGATTAATGATTATTGAAATAAACTCTTTATGCTTTCCTAAAGTCATTCCTTTCACATTTTCTAAAACAAAATACTTTGGCTGTAATTCTAAAACTAACCGGATATAATGATGTACTAAAGAGTTTCGAGGATCGTCAAAAACACGTTGACCTATCAATGAAAAACCTTGACATGGAGGACCACCAAACACCACATCGATTTCGCTATCACCAATAGAGGATCTACTTCTAATTTCTTTTGCTGTAGTATCGACGATACTTGTACATAAAATACTCGAAAAAGGAAAATTAAATTCATGTGTAGCGCAATGAATTGGATCAATTTCCACAGATGCAAGTACGTCAAAGCCTGCTTGCTCAAAACCAAGAGACATCCCCCCAGCACCAGCAAATAAATCAACAGCGATAGGTCTTTTTTTTTATTGCTGTGAATCATATTTGCAATTCTTAAGCTTGAAACTATTACCTTAATCTGACAAAATTATCTTGACAATAATTATAATATCATGTCGGAGAAATCACATATACTGTAGAGACGTTCCGCCGGAACGTCTCTACGAGTTGCGGCGGAACGTCTCTACGAGGGTTGCTATAGCAGTCCTATATGATTTGTGAAGGATACAGATGTAGAGACGTAGCAATGCTACTTCTTGTGAGCGGGTTTTTATTTTTCATGAATCATCTAGGATTGTGATATGTTTTTATTAATGTTAACCATTTGTAAAATCTCTTCAGCAGCGCGATCGCATACTCCCACTTCTCCCAAATGTTGCCGCATTTCTCGATAATCAGCTACCATTTGCTCTTTTCGGCTAGGATTAAGCAATAATTCCATAGCAGCTTGAGTCACGTTTTCTGGCGTTGCTCGCTCTTGTAAAAACTCTGGTACAATTTCTCTCATCACCACTAAATTAGTTGGCGATGCGAAGGGTATAGAACCTTTAAGAATATTACGGGCAATCCAAGCTGTAACTGGATGTAGCCGATAAGTTACAACTTGCGGCACATTTAGCAGGGAAAGCTCTAAATTGACTGTACCAGATTTAGTGATTGCCAAATCGGCAGCCGCCATAACTTCTTGTTGCTGACCGGATACTACAGTTGCCTGCAAATTATAACGTTGTATTGCTTTTTCTATATCTTGTCGGTATATTTCCAGAGATAAGGGAATCCAGAAATGAACTTGAGGTAATTTAGCTTGAATATTTTGTGCCGCTTGAAAAATTACTGGTAAGAGATATTTTAGTTCTTGGCGACGAGAAGCGGGTAAAAGAGCGATCGCTATCTGTTCTGATGCAATCCCCAACTTAGCACGAGCAGCTTCCCGACTGGGAGCGCTTTGCATTCGGTCAACTAAAGGATGTCCTACCCAGCTAACTTTAGCGCCATTCTCTTGGTAGTAACGAGCTTCTTCTGAGAAGATTGCTAAAAGCTTATCTGTAAAGCTGACAATTCGGGAAGTGTTACTTAAACTCACCGACCAAACCCACTCTTGGGGTGCAATGTAATATACCACAGGAATTTGTGGCATATGCTTATTTAAATAAGTGCCAATGCCCAAATTGGGTGTCATGTAGTCAATTAATACCACCAAATCCGGTGGATTTTCTTTCAGGTGAGCGATCGCCTTTCGTTGCACCTGAATAGTTGGCAAAACATAAGGCAACGATTCAAAAAGACCCATTGAGCCAATACTACTAGTATTACCCAGCAGATGTGCGCCCGCAGCTGCCATTTTTTCGCCACCCAGCGCCACAATCTCTAATTCTAACCCAGATGCAAGGACTTGACGTTGAAGTGCTGCAATCAGCAACGCTCCTTGCAAATCGCCAGACACTTCACCGGTGCTGATAAATATTCGCATTATATAAACTTAGTCAATGGTCAATAGTCAAAAGTCAATGGTCAATAGTCAACAGTCAATGGTCAATTGTCCAAGTATTTTTGACGAATGGACTATGGACTGTAGACTATGGACTCATAACTCACGACTCATCACTTACGGCTGCTTTGCCCTTTCCAGGAATCAACCCGCGTCTTCCTGGCATTTGAGATAATAGCAGAAAGCGGCGCAGATACTGCAAGTGTTCTGTATCTCCCAGGATTTCCAACTGTTCCAAAGCGTCTTTAAAAATTAACTCAGAACGGTAGAGAAAGCGGAAGGCTTTTTTGAGGATTTGCAAGTCAGCAGAACTCATTCCAGAGCGTTTGAGTCCTACAAGGTTGAGGGTTCGTATCCGTGATGGATTGCCCTCCACCATCATATATGGCGGCACATCGCGGTCAATGCGAGTCATCCCGCCGACCATTGCCAAACCACCAATATGTACAAATTGATGGACACCTAAAACGCCGCTCAGTCGAGCGCAGGAGTCAATATGGACGTGACCAGCCAAAGCCACAGAGTTAGCAATAATTGTCGAATCGGCAATGACGCAGTTATGACCTACATGGACGTAAGCCATTAACAAGTTACCATTGCCAATGATAGTTGCTTCACCAGCGCCTGTAGCTCGGTTAATCGTGACATATTCCCGAATTTGGTTATTGTCGCCAATTTTAACCCAGCTAGGCTCGCCAGCGTATTTTAGATCCTGAGGTTCCATGCCAATGCAGGCGCCGGGAAAAATGTGATTTCTTGCCCCAATTTCCGTCAGTCCGTCGAGGACAACATGAGGGCTAATGATAGTTTCCGGACCTACTTTGACTTGCCCTCCAATAACCGCATACGCACCGACTTGCACGCTCGAGTGGATTTGCGCGTTAGGATGAATTACAGCAGTTGGATGAATAAGAGTTTTCAAGGGTGCATCTCCAGAATAGTCTTGAGTGCTGAGTGTTTAGGTATTGTGTGAGTGAGAGAGTCGGCGATCGCAAGTTATGTGTGAGGGCGTTTAAAATCTAGAAATTAAACAATGCGGTTGTGGCTTGTTTGATTTACTGCTATCCTTTTTCAAGAATCAGTTAGAGCGCGTCACGGTAGCGCCAATACCACAAAAGCAAATTTTTTAATTAGCAAGTGAAAACATCAGTTCGCCTTCGGCAGCGAGCTGACCGTCTACCTCGGCACGAGCCTGCATCTTACCGAAACGACGTTGTTTTACCCACAACAGTTCCACGGTCATTACTAGTTGATCGCCTGGTACTACTTGGCGGCGAAACCGGACTTTATCGATACCTGCAAACAGGAAAAGTCCGCCTTCTAACTCTGGTAGTTGAGTTAAAACAATACCACCGACTTGTGCCATAGCTTCAACAATTAGTACTCCCGGCATAATGGGATTTCCGGGAAAATGCCCTTGAAACTGGGGTTCATTAAAGGTGACGTTTTTTATCCCCACAGCGCGTTTTTCAGGCACGTAGTCGATAATTCGGTCTACAAGTGCAAAAGGATAGCGATGGGGTAAAAGTTTCTGAATTTCTTCTACTGTAAAAATTGTTTTTCTCTCAGATGTGCTTGTTGTTTCATTGGTTTGAGATTTGGTAGATGCAGAATCAGGATCGGTAACTGTGTTAACTTCGGTGAGAATTGACATTGGCACGCTCGGTTGATTTCACTATTTGGGCTTTGTTTGTAGGTGCCGGTTTTAACTTCCCAGGATTTAGGTTTTTAGCTTTTGACTAAGCGCCAACCGCTGACAATTCTAAAATCCTTTGGGCGAGTTGAATATGTAAATTGTGGCTGGCTTTGTACGCCAAGAAATGAGCACTAGGTAAGAAATTTCCTAGTAAACTTAAATCTCCTACTAAATCCAAGATTTTATGACGGACTGGCTCATTTGCATATCTTAATGGTGGATTTAACCAACCTTCGGGTCCGCAAACGAGGGCATTATCCAAACTTCCGCCTTTAATTAAGCCTGATTTTTGCAGGTATTCAATTTGATGTAATAAACCAAAAGTGCGGGCAGGGGCAATTTCCGCCGCAAACGCAACTGATGCATTTGCCAGATTAGTGCCTCGTGACCAACTGTACCACTGATTACCGATCGCAGGCAGGTCGAAGTCAATACCGTAGCTAAAACGAGTTTCTGCCGCTGGCATAGCACAAACAAAAGCATCGTCTTGACGTACCCAAATTGGTTCGGTGATCACCGGGGGAATTTGGTCGTTAGTCAAAGTTTGTGAGACTAAACCAACTTCGGCGATCGCTTGTGTCCAAATTTGCGCTGAACCGTCCAAAAGCGGGACTTCCGCCCCATCAATCTCAATTCGGGCATTATCCACCCCCATCGCACACAGAGCCGCTAATAAATGCTCTACAGTGCGAACGCACGCCACCCCTTTACCCAACTGAGTCGAAAGCACAGTCTCATTCACTGCCGCAACTTGTGCGGGAATTATCGGTAAGTCCGGCAAATCCACCCGCATAAAGTAGCGCCCACTACCCGCATCTGCGGGTAATATCCGTACCTGAGTTTTCTCACCGCTATGTAGTCCGACTCCTACTTGGGTGATTGTCGCAGCTATTGTGTGTTGCATATAATTTGATGGTTGTTGGTTGATGGTTGATGGATGTTAGTTGTTAGTTGATGGTTGATCGTTGTCAAAAATTACTCATTACCCACCAACCACCAACCACTAACCACTAACTTAAAATCTTTCCCCAATCCCAAAATTGATCCGGCTGTCGCCATCGTCGTTGATACCGTAGTCAACGCGAATCGGTCCTAGTGGGGACTGCACGCGGACGCCAAGACCGTAGCCATAACCTGTACCGCCTTTGTTCAGTAACTCAGCTGCCCTAGTACTGCTTCCCAAGTCACTACCGACATCAAAAAATAGTGCGCCACTGACTACGGAAAAAACAGGGAAGCGATATTCAAGTGATGCTTGCACATAACTGCGCGAACTAGCTAATTGTCCTTCTTCATAACCCCGGACGGAGTTGCTCCCACCAAGGGTAAAGGCTTCGTAAGGAGGTAAGTCACCCAGGACGGTTCCGCCTTGAATGTTGAAAGCGAGAGTTTGTGCTCCTTTGTTAAAGTTAGTAAATTTGACGGGGACATATTGGCTGTAACTACCCCGTAATCTAGTGAGGAAAATGCTGCCTAATCCCACTGGCACTGATTGATCGACCCCAAAGCGGAGGAAAGAACCTCTGGTAGGTTGCAAGGCGTTATTGCGGCGATCGCGTGCGGCTCCTAATTGCAATAGCAGCAAGTCGTCTCTACCTTCCCCTGATTGACTTAGATCCAGTCGATCATTTGGGTCAGTACTATTCTCGACTCGTCCTAACCTTCTGATGTTGCCATCGGCATCAGTGATCGAAACTCTTTGATATTGGAAACCAGCTGAAGCTGTCCATTCGGAACTTTTGAAGGGATTACCGGACAAGGGACGAGTAAAGGTGATACCACCACCGGTACGGATAACACGCGGGCGATCGCCATTTTCATCTGGTCTTCCAGGGTTAAAAGTATCAATATTCTCATCATTACCATCAAAAATCAACGAAATTGACTGACGGCGGAAAATATTCGCTGTATAGGAAGTGCGGTTCGGATCGCCGGCAATCCACGGGTCTGTAAACCGCAAATCAAACAGTAATTCTCTTTGTCCTACTTGTACCTCCGCACCTAATTTTTGGTTTCTTCCCCCTAAATTTTGCTGCTGATAGCTGACGGTACCAAATAGCCCACTGGCAGAACTAATCCCTGCACCTGCTGCGATAGAACCACTATTGCGTTCAGCCACATTCACCACTACATTCACTTTGCTAGGGTCAGTGCCTGGGTCAAGGGAAACATTTATATCTTCAAATAGTCCCAGTCCAAATACCCTTTGCAAGTCTTTTTGTATTATGTTGCGGTTAAAGACTTGTCCGGGCTTCAATTCCAATTCTCGCTTAACTATATAGTCCCGCGTCCGACCCCGGATTGGTTGTCCTTTATCGTCTGTGTCTTGACCGTCTTTGTTGCGGAATCGAACGCGAATATTTTCTACCACCCCTTCTGCTACTTGCAGGGTGACAACTCCGTTTTCTGCTACTTGCGGGGCACCCACTAGGTTAGCTAGTACATAACCTTGGTCTTGATAGCGCTTGGTTAAAGTTTTGATGCCTTCCTGCAAGCTACGTAAGTTGAGAATGCCGCCATATTGCTCTTTAAATATTTCATCAACGGCATTAGCAGGTAGTACGGACGCGACATTTGTGCCAGGATTTGCCTGGATTTGGACTTTAGTTAAGACGGGGTTGGGCTGCACTACGAAGCTGACGCGCACGCCTAATGGTGTATCTTCTGGCACTGCCTGGACATTAGAGAAGTAACCAGTACCAAAGATCGCGTTAATATCTTGCTGTAGTTGCGATCGCGTTGTTGTTCTTCCTGGTTGGGTACGAATCGCTTTGTAAACTTGGTTTTCTAGTTCCGCTAATATTGGTTGTCCAGCCTGATTTTTAACCGATACCTCTGATACTAAAACGCGGGCTTCTGTCGCTTCTGGAGTTGCGTTTTGTTGATTTTCTCCTGGTGTCGGCTGATTAAGTTGCTGATTTGGCGGTTGTTGATTTTCTCCTGGTGCCGGCTGATTGAATTGTTGATTTTCCTGTTGTTGATTTTCTCCTGGTGCCGGCTGATTGAGTTGCTGATTTTGTTCGGGTGCCGGCTGATTAAGTTGCTGATTTGGCGGTTGTTGATTTTCTCCTGGTGCCGGCTGATTGAATTGTTGATTTTCCTGTTGTTGATTTTCTTCAGGTGCCGGCTGATTGAGTTGCTGATTTGGCGGTTGTTGATTTTCTTCAGGTGTTGGCTGATTAGGATTCAGCGTTGGCAGAGTCTGGGAAGGAACTTGTTGTTGAGTTTCAGTCGGCTGAATATCGGGAACTGTATTTGAACCGGGAATATTTGGGTTTGACGGCGGATTTTGTGCCGTAATTGGCGCTGTAACGCTTGGTATTATTACTACTGGCTTGTTTGCTGGAAAAACGGCGACAACACCCGGCTGCTTTTTAAGGTTTTCCAGATTCACATCCGAGATGGAACGAGGTAATACTCTTAAAGCTTCTGCACCTTGAACGTTGGCACTTTGATTTACCAGTTGCGAGTCTTGATTTGTCGTTGGTTGCAAAACGACTGATTTCTGTTTTGAACTATTAGGGGTTTGTGCATTTGCACTCAAAGAGCTGCCCAAAGGGGCTGCAATTGTCAAAGCCGCCACCAATACGGGAGATAAACGCATTTTATTCACATTCCTCTTCACTTCCACACAAATAACGAAAAGCAATCTTACTCTACTTCATAGGGGAAAAGGGTAAAGGTAAAGGGGGAAAGGGGGAAAATGCAATACACGTATTTAAATGATTCTTTATTTTCATTCCCTTTCCCCTTTCCCCTTTCCCCTTTCCCCCTCCTGTTTTAACACTCGTTGCAAAACCTCCTGATAAGCATTTTCTACATTCCCTAAGTCTCGGCGGAAGCGGTCTTTGTCCATTACTCGACGGTTGGGGTCGTTTTCGGCTTGATCCCACAAGCGGCAGGTGTCGGGGCTAATTTCATCTGCTAAGAGCAATTGCTGTTGTGAGTCAACACCAAATTCTAGTTTGAAGTCTACTAGTGTAATTCCACACCGTTCCCAAAAGCCACGGAGAAACTCGTTGATTTGCAATGCTAGATGGGTTATTGTCTCAACTTGTTCCGGAGTTGCTAGTTCTAATAGATGCAGGCGATCGCTTGTCAACAAAGGATCTCCTAATTCATCACTTTTATAATAAAACTCTACCAAAGGCTTTTTCAGAACGGTTCCTAATGGCAATCCTGTTTGCTGACACAGACTGCCAGCAGCAATGTTTCTCACCACTACTTCTAAAGGCACAATTTTAACTGCCTTTACCCGCATTTGATTTGCCTTTGGGCTGTCAATAAAGTGAGTTTTAATGCCTTGGGTTTCCAACTCTTGAAATAATTTAGCGGAGATGCTACAATTAATAGCTCCTTTCCCCAAAATACTACCACGCTTTTGAGCGTTAAAGGCAGTGGCATCATCTTTGAAGTCAGCTAACAAAACTTCCGGATCTTCCGTTGAGTAGAGAATTTTTGCTTTGCCTTCGTATATTTTTGAATTAACACTCATGATGGCAGGTAAAGTTTTTTAAGCGATCGGCAGCTTTGATGCTTTCGAGCTTAACCATTTTATCTTTAGTTATTAGTCATTAACTGGAAACAAATGACAAAAAACGAAAGAAAATTTACCGTAAGTGAATCGTCATTCCGACTTAAGCGTATATTTTGTGACATTGGGAATAGTATTTTTACATGAAAATCAAATTATATTTTTTTTGCAGAATTTCATAGGTAAAAAATTGTCGTATAGAATACCACATACAAGTTGAGAATTTCAAGTTAAGCTAATTACAATCAGCATTTCATTTAAAATAACAATAATGAATAAAGACGATTTTCTCTATCCTCGTGGTCGCTATTACGGTCAGGTCAAGCCAGAAAACTTAGTTTTTAATGCCAATTTACAGGAATTTGCTCAGAAAATTAGCTACATCTGCAACTTAGAAACAGGTGGAAAACTACCACCAGAACAAGCATATGACCAAATAAAGAGTCTTTGGAAAGAATTGAAGCGCACGAAAAAACAACTGAGAATTGGTGAACAGCCGTTTCTGGATGATGAGGGGCAGGGGGAGTAGGGGACAGGGGACAAGGGGATGGGGGGACAAGGGGACAAGGGGACAAGAATAACAACTGTTGACTTTTGACTCTTGACTATTAGACATCTGGTGAAAAAGAATGTAGAGACGTGTTAGCGAAGCGGGACGAAGTTCAATTTCGCGTCTCTTGGGGTTTTGGATGACGCATATTTAATTTATGGAGATGTCTATTGTACAGACGTTCCGCCGGAACGTCTCTACTTTGCAACCATTGTCCAGACTCCATCCCAGGAACTTGGGGGAGGTGTTTGTTGGTAATTATTAGCGCGTTTTAGATGGATATTAACAGCTTGGTCTGTGGGTCGGATGCGTTTTGCGGCTTCAAAACAGGCGATCGCTTCTTTGAAGTGACGGGCTAAATAAGCGGCACGTCCGGCATGGTAATATGATAAAAATTCCTGGGTGGTGTTGTCTAGGGGAGTAGAGCGATCGCCGATTAATTCATAAATATTCACCGCTTGATGTTTACCCTTAACGCGAATTCTGTCTAACTCGCGTACCCAGATGCGATGGCTACACAATTCGTAAGTGAACTCACTTAAAATAATATCGCAGCCATATTCTTTAGTTACTCCTTCCAACCGCGAACTTAAATTCACCCCATCGCCAATTACTGTATAATCCATTCGTTTCTGGGAACCAATATTACCAGAAACCACTTCCCCAGAACTAATACCAATCCCAATATGAATTTCTGGTTGTGCTTGAATAATCCGCCGTTGGTTAAATTCTGCTAATCGTTTTCGCATATCCAACGCCGATTGTACAGCCTTCCAAGCGTGGTTTTCCATTAGCGTTAGGGGGGCACCAAACACTGCCATTAAAGCATCCCCAATGAACTTATCTAAAGTCCCTTCATGGTTAAAAACCGCTTCCACCATCGTTTCAAAATACTGATTTAGCAGCGAAACCACTTCAGCTGCACCGAGATTTTCTGTTAGTGTGGTGTAGCCTCGAATATCAGAAAACAAAATGGTGACTTCCTTGCGCTCACCTACCATTAAAGCATCTTCTCCCAGTGCCATAACTTGCTCTGCCACATGAGGTGTCAGGTAACGGTACATTGTAGTTTTCATCCGTTTTTCCTGACTGATGTCTTCTAGCACCACCAAACCACCACGTACCCCCCCTTCTGGGTTTGTTAACGGGTTGACAGTCAGATTCGTGCTACGTTCTATTTTTTTAACATCAGCAGAACTCAAGAACTCAGATTGGGGAGTAAACGGTTGATTCCAGGGGATAAATATATCTGGGTTAGTGCGATCGCCTACTGCCAAAATATAAATGTCATGGTTACTAATTTCTTTACTCTCGTACAGACGTGACCGTGGAACGTCTCTACCTATTTCTTTCCCATCGTACAGACGTGACGACGGAACGTCTCTACCTATTTCTTTCCCATCGTACAGACGTGACGACGGAACGTCTCTACAGACGCGATTAATCGCGTCTCTACTTTTAACTTGATGAAGTCCCACTATCAAACTTTGCTCTGGCACATAATGTCTTGCACCAGTTTTTAAACTATCCTCCAATCGCATTTGCAAATTGTCAATCGGCACGACCTCCCAAACCAGCCGATTAATCAAATTTTTTTCCCACAAAGGCTTGTTGTTTTTGGCATCAACTTCTCCGGAAGGACAACCAAGTAACTCTAAAGCTGCATCATTAATTGTGACAATCCGCCCTTGCATATCTGTAGAAATTACCGCATCAGATAGACTTTGCAAAATGTCTTTTTGATATTGTTTTTCTAACAGCACACTTTCAAATAAACGAGCATTTTCCAGCGCAATTCCGGCTTGGATATTAAATGCTCTCATAAACTCTTCATCAGAGGAAGTAAAGCTGCCTTGGTGCTTATTAATTAACTGCGTCACCCCAATTAATTCATTAGCTGAATTAAATACTGGTAAACAGAGAATATTTTGAGTTATATAACCAGTTTTTTGATCTGTAGTTGGGTCAAAGCGCGGGTCTTTGTAAGCATCCGAGATATTTAAAGCTTTACCAGTAGATGCCACATAACCGACAATGCCACGATTAGCAGGGATGCGGATTTCCACCATCGTTGAGCGATCGGCTACCTCTACTTTCGTCCAAAGTTCGCCCATTTCTTTCCGATGCAAAAACAGCGTGCTGCGGTCTGCTTGCATTAAAATCCGGGCTTGCTCCATTACTATCTGTAAAGTAGCTTCTAAATCGAGACTTTGCCCTAATGTTTGAGTAGCCCGCAAAAGTGCCGTAGCACCTCTTTGATTGCGAGCTGCTACATAAAAAGATTGGCAACTTTCTAAGATAATACCAATAGAAGAAGCAAAGTCTCGAAAACAAACTTCATCATCATAATTAAAAGGAATATCTCCCGCTTTATTTGCTAGTTGTACCACTGCCACAATCTGATTTTTGCTACTGACAACTGGCATACATAAAATATTGCGGATTTTGTAGCCGATTTGCTTTTCTAATTCTGGGCTAAATAAAGGGTGAGTAGGAGCTTGAGATATATTTAAATATTCACCCGTGCTAGCAACATGACCGGGAATGCCTACTGCAATGGGAGTGCGAATTTCTAAAGTTTTTTCGGTATTATTTTGGGGAACTTTTGACCACAGTTGATTTTTGTCATAGTCAACCAAAAAAATGGTAGTATGTTCTGCTTGGAGAATTTGACCAATTTTAAGTGTAATCGCCTCTAATACCTTCTCCAGCATTGTTTCTAGGGCTTCATTATTAATTAGTTCAATTGCCCTAAGAAATTGCTGGAACTCTGCGGTAATAAAATCTAGTAAACAAACAAATTCGTTTACAGAAAGGTCTTTGACACGACGCACTAGAGCGTGGGTGCGATTAACTTGAGTAAGTTCAGTTAATGTAGCCAGGACGCTACCAGGACTGGGAAGTGCCATGAGGATTTTAGATTTTAGATTTTAGAGTATTCAGAGTAGAGCACCTTTTGATAGTAATCTTGTAGCTGGCGTGTGGCAGATGCCCAGCCCCAAAGTTCGGCTTCGAGTCGGGCATTTTGACGGATGATTTCTCGTTCTTGTTTTTGTTCTAGAAGGCGAACAGTAGCGGTTATAGCACTTTGGATATCAGCTTCTGGTTCAAAAAGATACCCATTCACCCCATCTGTAACAATATCAGGAATTCCGCCCGAACGAGCTGCGACCACTGGACACCCAGCAGCCATTGCTTCTAATAATACTAATCCTAACGTTTCTGTACGGGAAGGAAAAATAAAAGCATCAGCGCTGGCAAAAGCAGAACCTAAATCTCTGCCGGTAAGATAACCGACAAAATTAGTGTTTGTCCCTGCAAAGTGTTTTTCGAGTGCTTGACGATGGGGACCATCTCCCACCAATGCCAAACGCGCTGCGGGAATTGCTTCTAAAATTGGTTTGATGCGCTCAATTTCTTTTTCTGCACCAAGACGACCGACGTATAGTAAAAGATGGCTTTCTGGGTGATTTTGCGATAAACGCGATCGCATTTCTTCACTCGCTAAATCTGGATGAAATAATTCTGTATCTACTCCTCTTTGCCACAAATTCACTCTTTCTATACCGTGTGTCGTCAATTCGTCCATCATCACTGTAGAGGTACACAAATTCAACGCGGCTTGATTATGTCCCGCTTTCAGCAATTCCCATAAAAAGCCTTCTAACATTCCCAAGCCGTAATGCTGAAGATACTGCGGTAAGTGCGTATGATAAGACGCTACTAAGGGAATATTATTTAATTTGCTATGAAATATCCCCGCCAATCCCAAAACCGCCGGATTCACTACATGGATAATATGGGGCTGAAATTTTTCCAGTTCGTAGCCAATTGCTGGGCGAGGAAGTGCCATTTTTAACTCTGGATACAGAGGCAGCGGAAAGCCAGTCACGCCGTATACTTTTGCTCCTTTATATTCAGTAATTCCACCCTCCGGGGCAATCACTAGCACAGAGTCGCCGTTGCGCTGTAAATGGTCTATGGTGTGACTTAAGCGTGTCACAATCCCATCAACCTTGGGCAAAAAGGTTTCGGTGAATAAGGCAATTCTCATAAACTACTCAGTAAAGGCGGTTAATCCCAGCTTTTGTTGGATTTCGATATCACTCACAGAGTAAACTGTTTCGCGGGGCGTAATCAATTCCGCACAGCCACTTTTAAGGTTTTGCTCCAGATGGGTGATGATGATTCTTCGCATTTTACGGATACAGAAGAGCGAATTAGGGGTATCACCCCTTATATCACGATTTTTCGACATTCCACACAATTGTAGAGATGTTCCGCCGAATTGTAGAGACGTTCCGCCGAATTGTAGAGACGTTCCACACAATTGTAGAGACATTCCACACAATTGTAGAGACGTTCCGCCGGAACGTCTCTACGAGGTTTTTGAATAAAATGAGGGGTCAGACCTACCATTCGCAATAGCTGTATCCTTTTAAGAAGTCGGGGATCTAACTTTTCACAAATGATTTGGGATTACCATAACTTGCGATCGCGTTTAAATTCTCCGCCAAAATAACCGTGAGTAGCGGCAAAATGACCAATTTCCGGACGATAAGCTTGATAAACAACTATTGAATGGTCGTCATATTGTGCTACAATATGCCGACCAGTTTTAGGCAACCGAGCTAGTTGAGTTAAATAAGCTTCTGTAGCTAGCTGCATGTCAGGTTCCCCATTCAAATTAAGATGTTTTGTTAGGCAAGGTGCAAATGCCATGAATGCCAATAGCGACAATAACCCCACCTAACAAAACTCCGACACCTTCAGCAAAACAATTTATTCTATGTCTGTTTTCTGCTGCTTCAGCAATTAGTAAGTCATTCACCGTCGAAGATGAAGACTTAGCTATTTGCTGATAATGCTTGTAGCTAGCATCGAGTACTACCCATTCTGGAATTAGGTAGTAGACGCTGATAGCGCTAGCTGCCATACCTGGTAGTATGACTAACAACCAGAGAATAAGCGATCGCCTCTTCATCCTTTGCTGTTGCGATGCCAAGATACTTTCGGCATAATTTGCTTGTTGTCAACTCGGTTTTGATACTTGACGGCAAAGTTTAGCAGAGAATCAAGTAAAGAATCTGAGAGATAGTGAGGTTCTAAGCCCAAATCTAACAGTTTGGTGTTTTTCGCGTTGAAGTAATGTTCTTCTTTTTCGACTCTGGGATTATCAATGTGATTGATTTCCACTTTTAATCCCATTGCGTTTCCAGCTTTTTCTACCATCGCTGCCAAGTCACCGACGCTGAATAGTTCGGTAAATTGGTTAAATACGCGGAATTCTCCGGGTTGTGCGGGGTTAGCGATCGCTAATTCCACACATCGCACTGTATCGCGAATGTCTAAAAAGCCGCGAGTTTGTCCACCTTTGCCATAAACAGTCAAAGGATGTGCGATCGCAGCTTGAATACAAAACCGATTTAACGCAGTACCAAACACTCCATCATAATCCAGGCGATTAATCAACATTTCGTCCATCCCCGTTTCTTCGGTTAAGACGCCGTAAACTACTCCTTGATTTAAATCTGTTGCCCGTAAGCCCCAAATTCTACAAGCAAAGTGTATGTTATGGCTATCATGGACTTTGCTTAAGTGGTACATTGAACCGGGCTGTTTCGGATAGGGCAAAGTATCTTTACGCCCATTGTGTTCAATCGTAATGTACCCTTCTTCTATGTCGATGTTGGGTGTACCGTATTCACCCATTGTTCCCAACTTCACCAGATGACAGTCTGGGAAATCTTCCCGCATCGCATACAGCAAATTCAAAGTGCCGACTACGTTATTCATCTGTGTGAGAACTGCGTGTTCGCGGTCAATCATGGAAAACGGAGCCGATCGCTGTTCGCCAAAATGTACAATTGCCTCAGGCTGAAATTTGTGCAGCGCTTTGTTCAGAAATTCATAATTGGTGATATCCCCAACGAATAAGTCGATGGATTTACCAGTTAAATCATGCCAGCGCTGAATCCGGTGTTGAATTGGTGCGATGGGTGTTAACGTTTCCACACCTAATTCATTATCCCAGTGCCGCCGCACCAAACTATCTAAAATCCCAACTTCATAACCTCGATTGGAAAGGTAAAGTGCAGTTGCCCAACCGCAATACCCGTCACCACCAATAACCAGGACTTTCATCTTCAACCAATTTTTACTCGCTGATAGCTAAATCTACCAGGTTTGTGTCCCCTCTCGCACAGAATCATGGGGGGAGATGAGGGAGCAGGGGGAGCAGGGGGAGCAGGGGGAGCAGGGGAGGCAGGGGAGGCAGGGGGAGCAGGGGAGGCAGGGGGAGAAAGAAGAATTATTCTCCTTGTCCCCCTTGTCCCCCACTCCCCCACTCCTTTCCAGAAATGCGGTACTCCTGGGCGATATAGTAAAACACGCGATAGTAATTGCTAAATTCCGACGCTGGCGATCGCCCTTGCCAATAATATTTCACTTGAGGAGTTGTGAGTGTCAGTCTCATGGAACTTTCTTGGCTACCAACTTCTACCTCCAACACTCCAGATACTCCTTGGTTGGTTTTAAAGTTGGGATTTATCGTTTTTTTTACGTTTTTATCCGTAATTATGTTATCTGGTAGCGGTTTACCTGCCCAACCGCGAATTTCTACTCTCGTATTTTGCGGTGAAACGAAGGCTATGCCATCATTATTTTCTGGCGGTGGTAAAGAAGTCCAGGTGCTGGGATATAAAAATTCAAAGCCATAACGGGAATTAGTATAAGTTTTCCATGTGACACCGGAGTTGAGGAAACTGGGCGCATTACAGCCGCATAAGATTAACGATAAGGCGATCGCTTTGCCAATTCTGGAGGCGATCGCATAAGTTTTTCGTTTTCTAGAGTTTTTAACAGCGGTGGACATTATTACACCTTTTACTTGGTTCGCTGATGAACGTAAATACTTATAGCCTCAGCCGGAAAATCAACTCACATAAGACTTTTGCCCCATAACTTCCGATTTAACAGAACAGTAGCAATATCTGTGAAGTCTACCTAGCTTGTGTAACAAAATAGCTAATAATCTACATTTGCATCAAATCAGATTTCTGTCTCAAGTAAAGAAATGTAACAAAATTGGCGTCAAAACGTTTTGCCATCTTGACAAGCTAGAACTAAGCCTATATCGTGAAATACATACCCGGGTAAGACCAACAACAGTTATATGCAAACGAAGCAGAAGGTTACTTTATATTTGTCGCCAGAACTACACAGGAAACTGAAAATTCGTTCAGCAGTAGATTCTGAACCTATGTCAGAACTTGCAGAACGTGCCCTCGTTTTCTACCTGGCAAATTCAGAATTAGTTGATGAAGTAGAAACTTCTTCTTATGGACGAACTCATAGAGTTTATTCCTGTCCCAGTTGTGATAGTTCATTAGTTTTGCGCGACCGAGAATTGGTAGCTAATAGCAATCAAGCAGGAATAACTCAAGAGCATCTACCCGTCAAGGAAATGGTTGAGGATGAAGCTTTTCCCAAAGGTGAGGAAGAACTAGTTCCTTGCTAGACCGGAATTATAAATGTAATATTCATAATTCGTCGGTTGCCATTACCCATTACCAACGATGTCATTACTGTCTTTATAAGGTCTCACGTAGGTCGATAGTATGAAAGAAGAGCTAAATATCCTCATTCAAGCTCAATACCCTTTAATCTACCTTGTGACCTCCGAGGAAGAGCGGGCAGAGCAATCAATTTCCACAATCGCCCAAATTTTAAAGCCTCTGCGACGAGTTTATGTATGGACAGTAACTCACGGCATCGTGGAGTATGGGCAACCCCGGAATGTAACTCAGCATAATACCGTTTCTCCAGAAGCGGCGATTGAGTGGATAATCCGGCAAAAAGAACCAAGTATATTTATTCTTAAAGATTTACATCCGTTTATTGATGCACCTGCGACAACCAGATCGTTAAGAGATGCGATCGCCAGCTTTAAGGGAACGCAAAAAACCATCATCTTGATGTCACCAATGCAGCAAGTTCCTATAGAACTGGAAAAAGAAGTTGTAGTACTCGACTTTCAGTTACCAGATATGGCAGAGTTAAACAAAGTATTAACTCAGCATCTAGACCAAAATCGTGGGCGACGGCTCACAACAGAAGCGCGAGAAAAACTTCTCAGAGCAGCTTTAGGTCTAACTAAAGATGAAGCCGAAAAAGTCTACCGAAAGGCACAGGTAACTATCGGGCGTTTAACGGAAGATGAAGTAGATATAGTTTTATCTGAGAAAAAGCAACTAATTCGACGCAATGGGATATTAGAATACATCGAAGAAGATGCAACCATTGACGCTGTAGGCGGTTTAGAAGAGTTGAAAAAATGGCTTAAGCAACGCTCAAATGCTTTCACAGAAAGAGCAAGAGAGTATGGTTTGCCCCAACCGAAAGGAATGTTAATTTTGGGAGTTCCTGGTTGTGGTAAGTCGTTGATAGCCAAAACAACTTCTAGGCTGTGGGGTTTACCCCTGTTGCGCTTAGATATGGGACGAGTTTACGACGGCTCAATGGTGGGTCGAAGTGAAGCTAACCTACGTAACGCCTTGAAGACAGCAGAATCGATTTCTCCAGCAATTCTATTTATCGATGAATTAGATAAATCCTTCGCTGGTAGTGGTGGTTCTGGTGATTCCGATGGTGGTACTTCCAACCGGATTTTCGGCTCTTTCCTCACCTGGATGCAAGAGAAAAAATCTCCAGTATTCGTGATGGCAACTGCAAACAGAGTTGAACGCTTACCTGGGGAGTTCTTGAGGAAAGGACGCTTTGATGAAATATTCTTTGTCGATTTGCCTACACCGGAAGAAAGACAAGATATATACAAGATTCACCTAACGAAACGCCGGGAAGACATAACTCGATTCGACTTGGAACAATTAGCCAAGATGTCTGACGGCTTTTCGGGAGCAGAAATTGAACAAGCGATCGTTGCGGCAATGTACGAAGCTTTTGCCCAAGAGCGCGAGTTCACCCAGTTAGATATTATTGCTGCACTGAAGGCAACACTGCCGCTGTCACGAACGATGCAAGAACAAGTCACAGCCCTTAGGGACTGGGCTAGACAGCGTGCAAGACCCGCAGCATCCTCCGTAGCTGAATATCAGCGAATGGAGTTCTAAAAGCTTTCCCCTGGTAACACGGGGGCAAAGGCTAGCTCGAAGCTAGCAGTTAAGAAAAAAGCCGCGTCCTGATATACGCGGCTGTGCCTAAAACTAACCGTTGTCGTTTTTCCCAATCTTCTCTCTGGAGGAAACCCAAATGTCTCATTTTAGCACTCTCCGTACCAAAATCACCGACGCTGAAATCCTCAAAGCTTCCTTGCGTGACCTCGGTATCAGCACAAAGACAGAAGCTGATGTTCGTGGTTACAACGGTCAACGTGTTCGCTCTGACATCGTTGCTGTGTTGGAAGGCGAATATGATTTAGGTTGGTCTCGCAACAGCGATGGTTCCTTTGACCTAATTGCTGACCTGTGGGGCGTTGCTAAGAAGCACAATCAGACCGAGTTGATCAACTCGATCAACCAAAAGTATGCTGTTAACAAAACATTGGCTGAAGTAAAACAACGCGGTCTGCAAAATGCCAACGTTAAGTTGGTATTGCAATAATATTTTTCTGCGCGTTCCCTTCTTCTCCACGGGTTAACTAGGTTTACTAGCCGTTAGCCCGCTTTTTTATCGGGGCTGAGTTTATTCTCAGTCCCGATTTTAATATTTATTGCGCCACCGCTACGATACTACTGCAAAATCTGTGTATTGCCGCATCTTAGGCTCATGGAATGCCAACACGATATCTTCCTTGACAACACCGGCACGAACTAAGTCAGTTGCGATGCCATCTTCAGTCCAATCTTCCTCGATCAAGAATTTGCCATCTTGAATACGAACGTAGACAGTCATACCAGTAATGCGATCGCCATTTTGCCAACCAAGGTTCATCCAAATATAGTGACCCTTTGGCTCATCCATAATCAAGAATGTTTCGATGTCTCGGTTAGGACGACGGTTAGATAGTTCTATATATTCCGTCAGGATACGCTTAATTATCTTGGGATACTCAGTTAATTTATCCATTGTGTAATCTCCTCCGTCTCTGTATCGACAACAATCAGTGGAAGTTGATGTTTGTGTAGGATGAGTTGAATCACATCCTGATTGAAAAAGCTTTTATAAGCGATCGAACCGACAGCAACATAAAGTTTACGGTCTGGGGCTGTTTCCTCTAAAAGATAACGGTAGATGTCATACTGACCGAGAGCTTCTTTCAAATCTTGTATCTTTGATGCCCCAACAAAGCTTTTCACTTCAACAACAAGTTTTTGCCCATCTCGTTCAGCCCCAATGGGGCGTTCAGCACCCAGATCAGCGTACAACGTTGTTTTTCGATACTGAATTACGTAGGGGTCATCTGTAATCGTCCAGCCGTCCTTCACCAGTGCGTTTTTTACCGCATTATGGATAATGTCTAACTTGGGCATATCTTAAGTATATGAAGCGATCGCCAAAATTATTGAAATTCTACAAAAGCCATCATCACCTCCCCCTCCATCATCAAATGCCGACGAACGAGGTAAACGTCCTAAAGTATAAAGCGATCGCAGATCATTAGATCCCAACACAATATTGTCAATAAGTCTGCGTTGCTAGGCGATCGCCTACACTGCTCACGCTAGAATAGGTAAAAAACATTCGCAGTTTATGCCAGCCAAGGATGTTTATCATCAACAAGTTAAAAATGCCCTGATTAAAGCTGGTTGGAGGATTACCCGTGATACTTATCAAATCAAGTTCAGGGAAATTAAGCTCTATGCTGATCTGGCAGCAAAGGCAATGTTTGCGGCAGAGCAGGATCAGCAACAAATCATTGTTGAGGTGAAAAGCTTTCTGGGTCCTTCTCGTGTGCGGGATTTTGAGGCTGGGCTGGGTCAATATATCCTCTACAGATTGTACTTGGCGCAAATATTTCCTGAAGCAGTTTTGTATATGGCAGTGAGTGATGCAATCTATCGGAGCTTCTTTATCAAAAGTGCGATTCAATTTGCCGTGACGGAGTTGGATATTAAGCTGATTGTTTTTGATGTCGAGCAAGAGGTGATTGTGCAATGGATCAGTTGAATACTTATCGAACTATTATTAGGGACGTGCTGACTCGTTACTATGAGCTTGATCTAGAGCAACTGAGTGCTGGCATTGAGCCTATTTTGGCATTTGACGAGATTCGAGATCACTATTTTTGGGCGCAAGTTGGCTGGAACCAAATGGGGAGAACCTGTGAGAGTACGGTTTATCTGCGGATTAAGGATGGCAAGGTTTGGGTGGAGGAGGATTTAACAGAGGATGGGGTGACGCAGGATTTGCTGGAAGCAGGGATTCCTAAGCATGATATCGTTTTGGGATTTCAGCATCCTCGGGAGCGCGCTCTGACTGAGTTTGCGGTTGCGTAGAATGATTGGCTTAAGGTGGGTGATGAAAAAGAGGGGGAAAGGGGTTTTTAAGAGGGGAAAGGGGAAAGGGGTTTTTAAGAGGGGAAAAGGGGAAAGGGGAAAGGGGAAAGGGGGTGGAGTCATTTAAAATCAGTCAAAAGAGCTTGAAAACATTTCTACATGAGTCCCTTTTTTCCTTTCCCCTTTTCCCCTTCTTGATAATTTGCTTTATCGCCCAAGGTAAACGGATCTAAATCATCTGTGATAAATTAACTTTGAAGATGCTTTAAACTATTCAAATCATCGGCAGTTATTTCATAAATCCCACCAAAGCCAGCCACAAAGCGTCCTTCACTTGGAGTCAGCTTAAAGATGCGGAAATCAGTCAAGCCACGAAAGACTTGGATCATTTCTCCAAAACGGTCTTCAAATCTATCTGCAATTTGATTCCACTCTGAAGTTTCTCTTTCAATTAAACTTGCTGAACAATCAAAAGTTAGACGACGACGGGCAAAGATTTGCTCGGTTTTCGATTCGTCGTCAATAAAAAGAATGCAAGCTTGAGAATTAGCGTACAAGTTACGCGTGTGAGTTGCAAGACCGCTAACGAATATATAAACGTTTTTTGCCTCATCCATCACAAAAGGTGCATAACTGGCATTAGGTTGATTTTCTTCGCTAATGGTGCTGAGGATAAGACTTTGAAATTCATTTGTAAAATTTTGGTATGCAGCTTGTGCTTCTTCAATTTTGCTCATGGTTGATTGTAATTTGTAGTTAGTGCGAAGACGGGTATTTATTCGTAATGTACTATACTATTTGAGCGCTGAAGCGATGTCCAACCACAAGATTAAATATTACCTCAAACCTTGTCGGCGTAATAATGTATCTGCCCAGGCAGCATTCTCTTTTATCAAATTCGGTATTGGTTCTTTATTATAATTAATCACTAAATCGTAACCGGATACATCATAAATATAATTTAATAATGTATAAAGATTAATAATAGGTTCTGTATCAGTTGAATGTAGAGGAAGTGGAAATGAAGGTATTATATCCTGAACATTAAACGCATATAAATCAGCATAGGGGCGATTATCACCACGACATATTAAAATACGGTAGTGAGTACTGGTGGCATCTTCAGCTAATGGCATTGGTTTGCCGCTACGTAGTAAATCGATTTCTACCAAATTAGTGCGGGTTGCCAAGATTTGTCCACGCTTTTCTTCATACTGTTGTCGTCCTTTACCTCGTTTGTTAGTAGGAGATAAAATTTCAACTGTAGTAACTAATATATCTGTTTCGACTTCACGTATTTCTAAATATCCTTCGCGTATGGATATCGGCATAGGAATTTTGACGCGTTGGGGTTGAGATACTGGATCTGCAACAGCAGTGTTTGCTTGTATTGGTTGAGTATTAGATTTTCGGTTGATAACCGAGACATCAGGAATACCGATTATTAAGGAATTTGTTGTATTAATTTCGTACATTCTCACTTCTACGGCAACACGGTACTTAGGACGTAGCAGAGGAGAGATAAGTCTAGCAATTTCAATAATCAGCCAGTGATGAAATCCTGGAAATAATTCTGGATGTTCTAAATAAGGGTTCATGCCTGGAAAAGGTGAGGGCATAACAGTACCTGGAAATATTTTTAAAAGAATATATTATATATGTTTATATCCTAGCCAAAATATTGAATAGGTAGGCGGGTTTAGGTGCAGGGCAAACACATCTTATCAGTCTGCATTTTCTACTATTGGCATATCTAAAAGTGTAATTTAGGCTTGACTTTGAGCGCACTCGAACTTATCAGCTATAAAAGGAAAATCAAGAATAATTCATGTCTGGCAAACTGATTGATAAAGTGGCGATCGCTACTGGTGCTTCCTCTAAAATTGGTGAGGCAACAGCGATCGCATCGAAAGCATCCTCAAGATAGCTTTGCCAAAAATCCTAATAATGTTTTCGTTCTCGGTGTCAGCAGCGTGCGACGATAAGCATCAGCGGCTTTTTTAATGCCTTCGGCTTGGGTTGGGTAAGGATGAATCACGCTGCTTAATTTGCTCAAACCGATTTTATTGACAATTGCAGTTGTTATTTCCGAAATCATCTCACCGGCATGAGTAGCAACAATGGTTGCACCAATAATTTCATCTGAACCTTTTTTGTGATGAATTTTGACAAAACCTAACTCCTCACCATCGGCGATCGCTCGATCTACACTACTCAAAGGGATATTTATTGTCTCCACATCCCAACCCATTTCCTGCGCTTGTTTCTCATACATCCCGACATGAGCAATTTCGGGGTTAGTATACGTTACCCAAGGCATTACCAGACTACTAAGTTTAGAACGTCCCAAACCAAAAGGCGAAAACAGCGTATTTTTGATGACAATTCGCGCTGCCGCATCTGCCGCATGGGTGAATTTCCAATTCATGCAGATATCCCCTGCGGCGTAAATATGGCGATTCGTCGTCTGAAGATAATCATTCACCTTTACACCTTGATGCTGGTCGTATTCTACCCCAACTGCTTCTAAATTTAGCCCTTCCACATTGGGAGCGCGTCCCGCACCAACTAAAATTTCATCTACAGTCACCGAATCTCGATGACCTTTACAAGAAAAGTAAAGCCGCTTTCCATCGCTAACTGTTGCTACTTCTTCTAACTGGCAATTTAAAATTAAGCGAATCCCTTCTTTCTTGAAAACTTTTTGGAGAATCTTTGCTGCGTCAGCATCCTCTTTATTTAAGATGTGTGAACCGCGATGGAAAAGCGTTACTTCACAACCCAAACGCTGAAAAGCCTGTGCCATTTCGCAACCAATTGGACCACCACCAATCACCGCTAAACGTTCCGGTCGTTGGATGAGAGAAAAAACTGTTTCATTAGTCAAATAACCAGCTTCTTCAATACCAATTATTGCCGGACGTGCGGCTTTTGCTCCGGTTGCAATTACAGCTTTTTTAAACTTGAGAATTTTGCCGTCAACTTCTACAGTATTGTTGCTGGCAAATTTACCGCTACCCAAGAAGACATCAACTCCTAACTTTTGAAAACGCGCTGCCGAATCGTGATGACTTATACCCGCTCTGATTCGTCGCATCCGTGCCATGACTGCTGGGAAATCAATGTCAATATGTTTGGGAATATTAATCCCTAACTCAGCTGCATTCCACATTTCCCCAACTAATCGCGAAGACCTAATTATACTTTTGGATGGTACGCAACCAACGTTTAAGCAATCTCCACCCATGAGATGCTTTTCAATTAATGCGACTTTCAAATTCAAATCTAAACCAGCTGCACCTGCTGCTACAACTAAGCCGGCTGTGCCTGCACCAATTACTACTAAGTCGTAACAATGGGCAGGTTCAGGATTTACCCAATTTGCTGGATGTACATTGGAAATTAATGTTTGATTATACTCATCGATTGGGCGAATTGTAACTTGATGAAGTTCTGAATTTGACATGATTACTTTTTTGAGGATGGAGAGTGTCAATCGTAGTCAGCGCTTCAGCGCTGTTACAGGTAGAGACGTTCCAGTGGAATGTCTCTACTACGCTTTGAGGATGAAAAAACGAACCGCAGAGAGCGCAGAGAACACGGAGGAATAAGAAAGAGTTTGAGAGAGTTTTTGCATAAGTCCTGTTAAATTCTCGTTACTATGGCGGGGGAATCCTACTCCGACAAAACTTCTTGTTCTAATGCTTTTTTGGCAATGCGGGTAACATAAATTGTGACGGCAACTGTGGCAATAAAACCGATGATGCGAATTGCCCATTGTGCAGTTGGGTTAATAGGTTGATTTTCTGTGCCGATTCTGGCAAGACTACCGGCGAGAGAACCAATGTAAACGTACATGATTGTTCCGGGAATCATGCCGACTGAACCGATAAAGTAGTCTTTTAGAGAAACTTTTGTAATGCCAAAAGCGTAATTTAATAAGTTGAAGGGAAACACAGGAGAAAGTCGTGTTAGAAGCACTATTTTTAATCCTTCTTTGCCGACTGCTTGATCGATAGCGGCGAATTTATTGTTACCTTCTATTTTACTGGCAACCCAATTTCTGGCTAAATAACGTCCGACTAAAAAAGCGGCAGTTGCTCCTAGAGTAGCACCGATAAAGACGTAGAGTGAACCCCATACTACACCAAAGACAACGCCAGCTCCTAAAGTTAGAATTGAACCTGGTAAGAAAGCGACAGTAGCAATAATATAAAGTCCAATAAAGGCAAATGCTCCTACTGAACCAAGGTTATCAATTGACTCCAAAGCATTTCTGAAGACATCTTGGAAATTAAAAGATACTTGAGCTAAGACAGAATATACGTTCATTACACTTCTTGTTATTTATTTATGTAGTAAGCGCTTCAGCGCTTAAACTTATCTCTATCATCGCCGATTTCTGCTGTCACCATACTTTCATTTAAAGCTTTCTGAGCAATTTTTGTAATATATACAGTCACAGCAACGGTGGCAATAAACCCAATTACTTGCATTACCCATTGTCCAGTTTGAGTTTGAAGATTGCTTGGCTGATTAGATATGTTCATCGTTGCCAGGTCGCCTGCAATAGAACCAATATAAACATATATGACAGTAGCAGGAATGATGCCTAGCGAACCTAAAAGATAATCTTTAAAAGAAACTTGTGTAACGCCAAAAGCATAATTTAATAAGTTGAATGGAAAGACAGGAGATAGACGAGTCAGCAGTACAATTTTCCATCCTTCTTTGGCAACGGCTCGATCAATTGCTTTAAATTTCGGATTTTTTTCCATTTTTTGACAAACCCAATCCCGTGATAGATAGCGTCCAATTAAAAATGCCAAGCTTGCTCCGACAAGTGCGGCAATTAATACATAAATTGAACCCCAAAATACGCCAAACAGACAACCACCTTTTAGTGTTAGTAGGGAACCGGGTATAAAGAGTAGTGTAGCTAAGTTATAAATTATCATAAAAGCAATTGGACCGAAGAAGCCAAGACTTTTAACCCAGATGATTGATGTCAGCAAAAGTCCGTGAATGTCGATGTGTTTGGCGGCTATTATTAAGCACGGAACCAGACACATTAATAGTAATAGTTTGAGTTTAAATTTCAGTCGGCGCTGATTCATTTTTATAAGTTTGGCTAGTGGTATATATTTTGCACCTGGCACCTGGAAGTCGCGGCTAAATAAACAAAGCCCACCTGCGCGGGTTTAATATCATGTGAGCTTTATTGCCTATATTGTATAGACATTACATGACCCGCTCTACAGGATTTGAAAGTTTTTTATTATGGTTTATTTGCCCGGACATCATATAAAACCCTTGATGTTGTGGAATTCGCGTAGGGGGACTTTGTTTGTATAGCTGGGATTTCTAATCGCTACGGTTTGGTACTGAGGCTGAACGTTCTAGGTCTAAACAGGAATGTTCTAGGTCTAAACAGGAACGTTCTGGGTTCAAACAGGAATGTTCTTGTTCCAAACAGGAACGTTCTTGTTCCAAACAGGAATGTTCTTGTTCCAAACAGGAACGTTCTTGTTCCAAACAGGAACGTTCTTGTTCCAAACAGGAACGTTCTTGTTCCAAACAGGAACGTTTTGGGTTCAAACAGGAACGTTCTGGGTTCAAACAGGAACGTTTTTGTTTTGAGGGTGAACCTTTTGGTTCTGAGGCTCAAAAGTCTACTTTGCATTTAAACCCTTCCCTCTCCTGACTAAAAAGAGGGGTGTCTGGAACGGACGGAGTGAGGTTTTACAGCATATTTCCGCTTTAGGAGGTACATGCATAAAACCCAAAACCCGCTCTGAGACGTTCCGGCGGAACGTCTCTACGTGTATTCAATAAAAACGCAATCTGCTGTATGTGCTTTACTCAACCGAACCTTTATAATTCATCATTTATAATTACTATTTCTCACCAAGATATGATAATTAAATGAGAAGTAGCTTAAATCTTCCTAAATTTTTTCTGCCGATACCAGCGAATAAGTCGTTGGGGTGGGATGCCTAGTAGATAAGCAATAATTATAATTTGATTAATGAGGGTGGTTTTCCAAATTCCTTTTTGTAACCATCGACGTGCTGAGGTAATAACTGGCACGGGGATTATAGTAATGCGTCCGATGCGTTTTAAACGACGCATGATTTCAAAGTCTTCCATAAAGGGTAATTCTGGGAAATTACCAATTTTGTTAAATGTCTGTTTGGTTAAAAAAATTGCTTGATCGCCATAAGGCATTTGCCAAAAGCGCGATCGCATATTCACTCCCCATTCCACTAACCGGAGACTTACCATTTCTGCATCGATTCGCAAGGCAAAAGCACCAGCGACTGTGCCAGTTGGTTGTAGCGCTGTGCGAATCATGACATCAAATCCGGTCGGCAAACGTGTATCGGCATGAAGAAATAGCAGAATATCCCCTTTTGCCAGCGTTGCACCTTTATTCATTTGCACTGCCCGACCTGGAAGAGAGGATATAATTGTTACTTTTAAATCAGAAGCAATTTTATTAGTGTCATCTTGTGAGCCGCCATCGACAACGATTACTTCTATATTTGTACTTAGTTGAGTACAAGCGATCGCTTGTCTGATATTTTCCGCTTCATTGAGAACTGGAATGATAATAGAAATTTTGGCACCGTCGAGATTCTGACTCATGATGGAAGAAAAACAGATGCCTTGTTTTTACCATAAGGGTATGGCACTCACCTAATTCCCCAAAGATTGGATCAAAAAGCAATGCTATCACGCATTAGTGTTAGGTCAATAGTAGTAATTATTTTGGCAATTGGAGCTTTTGTTTTGGCGATCGCCGCTCATAATTTCCGTCCGACATCTGGCAATTCGGCGCCATCTGGTGTGGGTACATATTTGGGTCAAATCCAGCCAGAAGCGAATAAGCAATCTGGGGATTCTTCGCAGGCATCAAATATTGTCCGCACCGAATCACTTTCACCTACACCAATCCGCATCAACATCAAAGATTTACCGCAACCCTTCGCAACTAAAAGCGCTTCCAAGTCGCCAAATGTTGTGTCTATTCCGCAAAATCCAGTATTGCGCGTACCCCCAGGCTTTCAAGTTAACGTTTTTGCCCAAAATTTAGATGCACCGCGCTGGTTGGCTTTAACTCCCAACGGTGATGTGCTGGTGACAGAAACTCGACAAAACCGCATTCGCTTGTTGCGTGACACTAACGGTGATGGTGTGGCTGATCAGCAAAAAACCTTTGCTAGTGCAGCAAATAAACTAAATAGACCTTTTGGGATGGCTTTTGCGGGTAATTCCTTTTTTCTGGGCAATACTAATGCTGTTTTACGGTTTCCCTACACTCAAGGACAAGAGCAAATTTCTGGTGGGGGTACGAAAATCGCCGATC
Organism: [Scytonema hofmanni] UTEX 2349; assembly: GCF_000582685.1. Lineage (GTDB taxonomy): Bacteria > Cyanobacteriota > Cyanobacteriia > Cyanobacteriales > Nostocaceae > Hassallia > Hassallia hofmanni. The sequence continues at coordinate 4,683,553 of NZ_KK073768.1, read as the reverse complement.
TTCCCGCTCAAGGTTACAACAATCACTGGACGCGCAATGTGGTTGTTTCACCTGATGGCAATAAATTATACGTTTCTGTTGGGTCGGGAACGAATGTAGATGAAGAACCACTACCACGCGCTTCGGTGCAGGTAATGAATTTAGATGGTTCTGGGAAACAAACTTTCGCCTCTGGCTTGCGTAATCCAGTCGGTCTGGATTTTCACCCAGTAACAAAGCAACTTTACACCACTGTCAACGAGCGAGATGGTATCGGCGATGATTTAGTGCCAGACTATTTGACACGCATCCAGCAAGGGGAATTTTATGGTTGGCCCTATGCATATTTTTTACCAAGCAATCTCGACCCGCGTCAAACGGCAAGTGGCAAAAGTAAACGTCCAGATTTAGTAGCGCGTACCCGCACACCGGATGTGTTGTTTCAAGCGCATTCAGCAGCATTGGGTTTGCAGTTTTATGATGGTAAGACGTTTCCCGAAAAATACCGTAATGGTGCTTTTGTGGCTTTTCGTGGTTCTTGGAATCGCGATCGCGGTACTGGTTACAAAGTTGTTTTTGTTCCCTTTGATAATCAAGGGCGATCGCTTGACTATTATGAAGATTTTCTTACCGGATTTCTCCTAAATCCAACTGAACCTACTACTTGGGGGCGTCCTGTTGGCTTACTCGTCCTGCCCGATGGTAGTTTATTGCTGACCGAAGAAGCAAATAATCGTATTTATCGGATTCAATATATGGGGAATAGGTAATTGGGCATTGGGCATTGGGCATTGGGCATTGGGCATTGGGCATTGGGCATTGGGCATTGGGAAAAAAAGAATTATTTGCCCCCTGCTTCCCTACTCCCTATTTCCTAAAAGGGAATTGGGGAATAATAAAAAATACTGATAGTTATTTAATTGAGAGGTTTAGTTATGACTCAGAATGAAAATACTTCCCAGTCAAATCTTGATGAATCTACACACTCAGGTACACGTTACTGGGGTAATGTCGAGGTTATAGAAGAGGGAGAAACCTACAGAATTAGCCGGGTTGAAATCAAGCCCAGGCACGGCATTAAACCACAAATTCATTATCACCGTAATGAACATTGGGTTGTCGTCTCCGGTGTCGCCAAGGTGACTTGTGGAGATGACGAAATATTACTGAATCGCAATGAGTCAACTTATGTGCCTTCCGCAACATTGCATCAGGTAGAAAATCCGGGACATATTCCCCTAGTTATTCTGGAAATTCAAAATGGTGAGTATTTGGGTGAAGATGATACGGAACGTCCTTACGAGCTAAATTTAGTTCAGTCTGTAACTGAGTAGGGCATTGGGCATTGGGCATGGGGCATAGGGCATGGGGCATGGGGCATGGGGCATGGGGCATGGGGCATGGAAAGAATCGTATTTATTCACGCACTTGCTTTATTGAACTTCTTTAATTCTCACTCCGAGCGTGCCCATTGCCCATTGCCCATTGCCCAATTAGCGCTTTAGGGTAATATCATCACACATATGGCGATCGCGCTCTTCAACATTGTGGTTATGCTTGAGGTAATCACTCATCCAGCTACAACCACGAAGCAGCAGGTCGTCTAAATCTAAATTCCACAAAATTATCATGTTGTCACCACTAGCCGATGCGAGTGTTTGACCATCGGGGCTAAAGCTGACACTTAATACTGGACCTTGATGTCCGTTGAGGGTTTTGATCAATTTGCCTTCATGACTCCAGAGTTTGACAGTGCTGTCCCAACTAGCAGAGGCTAGAAGTTCACCGTTGGGACTAAAAGTGACAGCGTTAACACTATCGCTGTACCCCTTTAACAAGGTTTTCAACAAGGTGCCATCCCGGCGCCACAGCTTAACTGTGTTATCCCAACTGGCAGAAGCTAGCAGGCGATCGGTAGGGCTAAAACTCACACCTAAAA
>NZ_KK073768.1:4660354-4681535 GCF_000582685.1 [Scytonema hofmanni] UTEX 2349 | reverse complement strand
GATGAGCTATTTGTTGCAAAGGGAATAGGGAATAGGGCATGGGGCATGGGGCATGGAAAGAATCGTATTTATTCACGCAGTTGCTTTATTGAATTTTTTTAATTCTCATTGCGAGCGTGCCCAAGCAAGAGGGGGAAAGGGGAAAGGGGAATGGGGAAAGGGACTCATGTAGAAATATTTTCTTTTCTCTTCGACTGATTTTAAATGACTCCATCTCCCTTTCCCCTTTTTTCCTTTACCCTTTTCCCCTCTTAAAAATGCCCAATGCCCATTGCCCAATGCCCATTGCCCAAATCAAAACCATCCTTCTTGTTCCAGGGTTTCAATTAACTGTAAGCCACGGGGATCGCCGACGCCTAAAAGGGAGGCTTTACAGTCTTCCCGCACTCCTAAATCTGTATCTTCGGCAAAACCCTGAATTAAAGCATCGATGGCTGTGGCATAAACGACGTTAGAAGGTAATTCACGGCACAACTGCCCGATCGCCCAAGCGCTGTTACTTCGGACTGCGGCAATGGGATCTTGTACTAAAGCTTCAATTAATGGTGGTATTGCCCCAACAACTGCCTCATAACTGACTTCTGCCATCTGCGCTAAGGCACTAGCTGCCCATAATCGGACTGCGGAAATATCAGTTCTCAAGGCGTCTGCTAAGGGTGCTAAAGAACGGCGATCGCGGCAGTTTCCTAAAGCCCAAACTACTCCTTTACGTACATAGCCATTCCAATCGCGGTTGAGTTGAGCAATTAAAGGTTCAACGGCATCGCGATGAGGATTGCGTCCAATACCATAACTGGCACTCACCCGCACTAATGGGCAGGTATCAGTTAAAAGGCGAATCAGATGCGGGGTAGCCCTGGCATCTTCAATGTCACAAAAAGCTCTTGCCGCTAACATCCGTTGCTGCGGTTGGGGGTTTTCCAGGAGGGCTAGCATCAAATCTGGATCAGGCTTTACCACAACTGATTCGACAGTTAGCGGCTCTATTTGATCTAGAGGGCTTTCTAGCTCCATCTCGGCATCGAGTAGGCTTAAGTCGTCTTCGTCATACATATTTCATTTCATTTGATTTCCAGCCGCGATCAAGATCAAGAAATAACCCCCCATGCTAATCAGTTAAAGCCTGATATGTATCGGTTAAATTATACATTTTTCTATAACAAAGCCGTTAAATTTTCTTAGAATCTAGAGATTTTACCATCCAGAGAGACTGGGTTTGATAACCCAATTGATTGTAAAGATTTAATGCAGGTTGATTTGACTTAAAGACTTGCAAACCAATTTGGCGATCGCCTCTAATGAGCGCCCAATTTTCAACATATTGCATTAAAGCTTTACCAATACCACGTCGCCGATGTTCCCTGGCAACATACAGCAGAAAGATATGAGCATGGCGATCGCCTCTGACTTGATCTATCGAATTTCCCACCCAGAGGCAAGCGATGGGAGATGAGAAGGGGGGGGAGAGGGGGGGGATGGGGAGAGGGGGGGATGGGGAGAGGGGGGGAAAGAATTATTCTCGTCTCCTTGTTCCCTTGTCCCCTTATCTCCCTTGTCCTCCTTATCTCCCTTGTCCTCCTTGTCCCCTTGTCCCCTTGTCTCCTTATCTCCCACCTCCCCAAGGAGTCCGACAAAATCCACCCACCACAGAGGGGTTTCGCTGGAGAAATACTGCTCAACTGTTCGCGCTAGATGGGAAAAATCCTCATCGGGAAACATATCCTGATAAGTTCGCTGCATAAACTTAACCAGCAGCGCTCGATCTAAAGTTGAGCCAGGACGAATGTTGTACCCAGGTAGTAAAGAATTCAAAATTGCTATTAGCTATGAGCGAATAGGGTTGTAACTGGTTTACCATTTAGAGGTATAAAACTTACTCCTACTTCTTCAATAGGTGCGGGTGCTGCCATATCTGAAGGTAAGAAGATGCGAGCGCTGACTGCTACTAGGGCAAAAGTAAATACTAGTATTGCCAAGAAGGGGGCGATGTATTGACGAATTATAGCCATGTTTAAATTGTAAGCAGCAAGGGACTTTATCAGGAACTTGCTGAAGATTTGAAGTTAATTCTCATTTATTTTAGCGATTTTGGGGGATATCAGATTAACGCCGATCGCGTTCCAAATCGGCGATCGTTCTTTCCCAATACCAATCTTCGGGCATTCCGGGATAATTCAGCTTTGCTTGCTCAATTAAGCGATCGGCGGCGGCGGTGTCTCCTGATAATAAAGAAACGAGCCTGCTTTTCATGCGGTTTTGAGAGCCACCTGTACTATCCTCAACCCAATTTGGTATTTCTTGGACAAATGACTCAGAATCCTGTCGGCGAAACTGCCAAAATAAAACGTAATAAAGTGTCCCAAAAATTAGTATTAGGCTGAGTGTTCCTAAGAAAGTTAGGAAATTAAAAGGCAGAAATCCTAAAACTAACTGAGACAGAACGTAGCCAAGTAATAAACCTGTAACGAAGAGAATAAATGTGCCGACAAAAACGACTACTTGGTTTCCCATAAATCCTCATTTTCTTGATCGAGTCCTGGTCTGGGCATTGCCTCTGGCTTCGAGTTCCAAGGGGCAAAAACTGGTAATAGCAGTAGTCCTGGCACAGCGGCGACAATAGTAATTAAGAAAAATGTAGACCAACCTGTAACAGCTGCGATCGCACCACCTGGAGCAGATAGAATATCACGGCTGACTGCCATTAAGCTAGAGAGTAAAGCATATTGGGTTGCAGAAAACCGCTGATTACAAAGACTCATCAAAAAGGCAACAAAAGCGGCTGTTCCCAACCCACCACAAAACTGTTCTATGTTGATTGCCAACACCATTGCTTGGTAATTTTTGCCAAGGTATGCCAGAAAAAAGTAAGCTAAATTACTTAAAGCTTGCAAAATACCAAACACCCAAAGTGAGCGATTTATCCCTATTCTGCTTAATATTGAACCACCTGCCAAAGCACCAACAATAGTAGCGATTAATCCCATCCCTACTTGAATTGCCCCAATATCAGTTTTGGTAAAACCAGTTTGCAGCAAAAACGGTGTGGTCATATTACTCAGCAAAGCATCGCCCAATTTATATAGAGTAATAAATAATAAAATCAACAAGCCCCCGATAACACCTTTGCGCTGAAAAAATTCGCCAAAGGGTAAAATTACGGCATCGACTAAAGAGGCAGGAGGGCTAATTTCTTTTGGTTCTGGTGCGAATAATGTGGCAAAAATACCGATTAGCATCGTAGCTGCCATCACCAAGTAAACTGATGACCAAGGCAAGCGATCGGCAAGTATTAACGCCAAAGCACCTGCTACTAACAGAGCAATTCTATAACCTAAAATCCAAAGCGCTGCACCAGCACCCATTTCTAATGGTGTTAAAACGTCGGTGCGGTAAGCATCACCAGCGATATCTTGAGTAGCACTAATAAAAGCGATGATAATGGCGTTGATGGCAAGAAATTGTAATGCTTGTTTGGGCTGTTGAAAACCCATGATGGCGATCGCTATGATTAAAGCAATCTGCGTCAACAGCAACCAACCCCGTCTTCGTCCTAAAAATGGCAGGGTAAACCTATCCACAAAAGGCGCCCAGAGAAACTTCAACGAATAAGGTAAACTCGCAAGGCTAAACCAGCCAATAGCCGACAAATTCACATTTTCTACGGTCATCCAAGCCTTTAAGGTATTACCAATTAATAACAATGGCAACCCTGATGAAAAACCTAGCAATAATAAAGCCGCCATTTTGCGGCTACCAAAAACTTGTCCGAGTCCTTTAATTTCTTTCATTGTTTCCAGATTCATCCTCACAACACTAAATTTTAGTTATCTTGCCATACTCGTTGTATAATTTCATGCCAATATGCCGGAAGCTGAAATAAAGGCGATCGCTTACACCTAATTTTTTCCACCACCTTTTGTTGAGAGTAAAATTAGTCTGAGTATGACTTACTAAATTGAAATGGGTTTATTTCAATTTAGTAATGCAGTTTTAGCTGTTAATTGAACAGGACTTACGCACGGACTACGTATTTCCGTCATTGCGATCCAAGGAAGCAATCTCAAAGTCTTGTTTTCTCAAAGGCTGAGTGCGTAAGTCCTAATGATGCTATAGTTTCCAGACAAATTGTCCTCTCATCAGGGAAAATACACCAATAAAGAATGCCCCTTTAACATATCCGAAAAAGAATGTAGAGCGGTTCATGGGGGAAATCTCCCCCAACAGTGGTGGAAGAAACTTGCGATCGCCAAAATCAAAAAGTACGATTTTATAGGCATGGAGAGCGCAAGTTTCTTAGAAGACGTTAAATTTAACGTCTCTACAAGGGTTTTGGTTAACGTATAGTTCATTTATGGAGCATGGCGTAAATAAACCACCCATTCTCAATCGCTAAAAAGCTTACTCCATATTACTTTTGAATGCGTGACTTTTGAATGCGTGACTTCATGGCGGTACTAGTACCTTAAGTTTCATTAACTTGATATATTTGATGCCCTCTAACTTCTACCCCGTGTGCGGCAAGACATTTTTCCCAACCTTTACGGGTGCCAATCTCGCTTTTACTTTTAAGCAATCCTAATTTCTCTTCTTGTTGAGTGAGTTTAGCAAATTCTGCGAACATAGGATAGTTAGAAGTAACAAATGTCTCTTTGCGGTGGAGAATTGGCGGATTTACCCTACTTTGATAGTCTCGGTGAGTTATCTTTAAAGTCTTAAAGTCAATAATGATACTCGCTTGTAACGCTGGATGGGGGTCTGTGTCGAATTCTGGGTAAAACAGGTAGCAAATTTGCTGTTTATCTGTGCAATATTTTATCAGTGTGGCTTGATCTACACGTCCAACAGTGCGACTAGCGCAGCCTTCATAAATTCTCAGTATCGGATCGAGTGCGGAAAGTGCCCAAACGTGAACGTAAAGAGCGCTGCGAGTGCGTTTACCGATTTTGCTTTTTTCGCAAGCTGTTTGAATAACTTCTGGTTGACCTAAGCTGAAAAGCTTGCTGTCAGCGACTTGACATGCTTCTTCATAACTACCAAAAAAGGCTTTGATGTCGTGACGCATTTCTGGGGCTAGCTTAGAGAAATATGGGCGTTGATCGAAATGGGTCAAAGCAAGATAAACTTGGATATCAAGAGAACGACGATAGGCGATCGCATCCCATTCCGCTTCGTCAGTTGCTTGTAATATCACCGCAAAAGCACGGCGAAAGTTACCAAATTCAATCAGTAATTCTTGTTCATTTTCTAATTCACCTTTTATTGGCAATCTGCCACGACGCGTATAAAATTCCATCAGTGGTTGCAACTTTTCTTTGTAGTCCTCAAACCGCTTTGTCGGGATGCGGACTCTCGGCGTGGAATTGCGAGAAAAGAAGCGGATGGCTTTGTAGCTTTCTTTTTGAGCCTCATCTCTAAAAACAAAATAGATGCCTAGCGCTACAGGTACTGCATCTGTATTTAACGCTTCATCAATGTAAATTTTGAGTTCTTGTTGCTCGTAATATTTCTGAAATGTATTGCGACGGGTAACGATGCCATCACCGTAAGCTAATTGAGCGTTACTGGGAGCATCAATTAAAATTTGAGCCGCGACAATTAAAACTTGGCGGGTGAGTTTCCAAGCATGTATAAGTGCTTCACGCCGTTCTTCTGGATTTTCGATGACGTTGAGGACATAGCCCAAATTGACGACATCTGCTGATGTGAGTGGTACATCTGGATAATAGTAAGGGTCCCAGCCTGCACTGGTGTAACCTAAATTTGCTACTCGTTTCACATCGCCGCCGTGTCCACAACCGTAGTCAAAAAACGTGGTATCATTATTTATAATTGCCCATTCTATTGCCAATCGCACAGGACGAGAGATGTCAGTGCGAATAATCGCGGCTTTGTGACGTTCAATTTCTAAGTAACTTTGTGACATAAAGATATTAAAAATAAGCACAGATGCCCACAGAAAGTAGGGAATTGGGCATGGGGCATTGGTAATAATTCTTTTCCTTTGCCCTTTGCCCTTTGCCCTTTGCCCTTTAATAATCCTTATATCTTTTTAGTTGCCAGTTCGATCAAATCTTCAATCTTCTTGATATTTAAATCGCCTGCTAAGTAACCGATACCACGATGTAAATGCAGGCGAAATTGCGTTACTAAGGTTTCTTTGTCAGTACCTAAATTATCGTTGTAACAACGTTGCTTGAGCGCCAGTATAAGAATATCAGACATCTCGCCGCCAAATATGCGCCAAATCATTTCTACGTTGCTATCTTGGGGAATTGGTACGGGGGAAGGGATGGTTGGTTCAGCGAGGGAACGACAAAATGCCCAACGACAAAGGATGTTCCATTGGTCGATTTTGGTGTTGCGTCTTAGTTTGAGAAGTTGATCTTTTGCGGTTTGGGAAAGTCTAATACGTTCAATTGGTGTTTCCATGATGTTGGTTGTTGGTTGTTGGTTGTTAGTTGTTAGTTGTCAAAATTTACCACTAACCACCATCCACTAACCACTAACCACCATCCACTATCCACTATCCACTACCAAAAATATCCAGGTTGTATGGTAGTTTGACGGGTAGAGGAGTCGTATTTGAGGAGGTATTCACGAGCGATCGCTTCATTTTCTCTCAGTGCTTCAACTTCTTGTTTGCCTATCTCAGTATCCGTAGATAATAAAATTACTTGATGGCTGGCTGAGGGAAAGTAACGTTCTACTAAGTTACCACGGTGCGAAGAATCTAGTCTCCCAAGTGGTGTATCAATGGCGACAGGTAAACGGCGTCCGGAGACTCGCGCTAAACCCCAAAGAAAAGCGATCGCTAAAAGTTGTTTTTCCCCAGCGGAAAGTCGATGTTTGGGAACAGGTTTCCCCTGTAAATCATAAAGCGAAAGGCTGAAAGTATTAGTGTGAATAGCAACGCGATGTACTAAATCAGATTTGTGCAGAAGATAGCGGAAACATTCTGTAACTTCAACTTCTAGTTTATTTAACTTTCGCAAAGTTAATTTTTCGCGGAAAATTTTCAGTGTATCTTGGACTTTAGCAGCCGAGTAAATAATATGCTCTTTATTTTGGCGATCGATATTTTTTTCCGTATAGTTTTCTAGCTCTTTTTTCGTATCGCGAATATTACTATCTAATTCATCCAAACGGCGTTTTGTTATTTCCCAACTTGCTTTAGCTTCAGCAACTTGCTGTTGTGCTTGTTGCAACTCATCAACTAATCTTTGATAATCTTCTGGTGATGCAGCAGTTTGAATTTGTCTTTCTAAAGTGATAATTTCTTCTTCTTTTGTTTGTAATATATTAAGTTTCTCTTCTGCGTTATTTTTTGCCGATAACAAATGGTGATGAATAATATTATCTAACTGATGCAGTGTTTCTGTATCAGTTAATAACCAAGGCTGTTCCGTTGTCGCTTTTTCTAAAGATTGATTTTCTTGATTAATGAAATGTTTAATTTTATCAACTTTTTCATCACCAAGAGCCAAATTGTGAATTAAATCGAGTAATCGTTTATCTCGCGCAACTAATAAATCATGTGCTAATGCAGCTTGTTGAATATGAAGTTCTTTTTCTCCTTGGGTGTAAATCTGATTCAGCAAAGGTTCAATTAAAGCCAAAGGTAAAATATCAGCCGCTAATTCACACATTACTTGACGTGTTTTTTCGGCTGACGCAGTTATTTCTGATTTCTGCTTCTCTAACTGACTGCGTTCTCCAGCGATTTTACCACCTTGAGAAATGAATTTATCAACAACTTCTTGCTGATGAAGTTCAACTTCTTTTAACTTTTCTTCTAAAGACGTTAAATTTACCGTTTCTGCATCGTATTCTTTTTGTTGCTCTTTTAGCCTATTTTCAATTTCTTCTAAATTTGCCAAATCTTTAATATCAGCAATTTCTTTGCGTTTGCGATTGACTAATATTTCCAAATCAACTGCTAAACGTTCAGCTAATTCTAGTCCTAAAAGTCCGCTAATCGCATCAACTACAATCGGTGGTGGTATTTCTTGTTCTGCGAGTTCTTTAACTTGTTCCCCGTCAAAGAGAAATAAATTAGAAATTCCTACTGGAATTAAATTTTCAATGTACTCATCCCAGATATTAGCTAAAGCAATATCAAGCCATTCATTAGCATCTAAAATACCTAAATGATCTTTACCGTCTTTGGGATTTTTTTCCCAAGTTCGCACCACACGATATTTTACTAGTTTATCGTTTTCAATATGTTCAAAAACTAATTCAATGCGCGTTTTCTCAACTGGATCTGTGTGACTGTTAACGCATTGAGTCAAAAAATCACTATAGCTAAGATTACCACGAGTAGAACATTGAGCGCGATGTCCATAAAGTGCGAGACGAATCGCATCCATTAACGTTGTTTTTCCCCCACCATTCATTCCACCTAAAAGGATAATTGGACGAGAATTTTCATCATCAATTTCTGGATTAAGATTGATAACTTGTTTTCCGCAGTAGGGACCGAAGTTTTGTAATACGAGTTCAAGAAATTTCATTTTTCAACATGCTTTAGAAAAATATCTTTCGTAGTAAGCGTTTCAACGCTTATCTTATTTCAAACAATCATGATTCAGCACTGAAGTGCCGACTACGAAAATATTTTAAGATTCGTAGGTTGATTCCAGACTAATTTGCCAACAATATTATTCTATTCGTCTTTTTTATTTTGAAATTTCATACTCCCCCAAGTTTTCGGTTCTACTTCCGAAGTTAACGCAACATCTCCTAAAGTTAATTGCTTCACCTTTTCTACATCACCGGAACCTGCTGCTGTTTTTAAATCGCGTTTGTAATGAGCATTTTTGATCGCTTCCTCTGGAGAGCGGGAACTAGTTTTAAAACATTGCTCTAAGGTGTCGTATATGCCCACACGACGCGACATTTTACGATATTGACGTTCTGTATCCAAAAGTTTCGCCATTAATTCTAAATGCATTCCATCACCTTCACAAATTTCTTCTAACACAGCCCATTCATCGCTACCCAGTAGACTATAATCAGCACCAGGACGGGGGTCTGAGAAAACTTCACCAGTCACTTCCATATAAATGCGGGGTAAACTATCATCAAATTCGTGTCTTTCTTCTAGCCAAATGCGACGAATTTCACTTAGTTCTTCTGGGGTTATTAGGGTAATATCGCGCATGTTTTCTGGGGCTTTACTCCTCAATTGTTGCTCAATAGTTAGGAGTCTTCTTAACCAATATTCTCGCGCTTCTTTAATATAGGGACCAGGAATAGGTTCAACTGAAATTTCTCCTTCTATATTCCGCTCATATAGTTGCACATCTCCAGTTCTGCGACGAAAATCTCGCCAATTTCGGTCTTCTGTTTCTATGTCTAATTCTTTGCGTAAATCCAGAAGGGGTTGTAACCATTCTTTTTCTTCGTCATTTTGAATCATCGCTTTTAGTGAGCTATCTTCACTCACCAAAGTGCAAACCCAACAACCAAAACGAGAGCTACCACAACTAGGGGTTGATGTATCGACAACTAAAGGACATTCGTTATCCGCTGTCGCACCTCTGTACATAGTAAATAAATCTTTGTTGCTGTATCCCCAAGGATTTTCCCATTGCATTAAATAAAGCCAAACTTCATCATTTCGCCAATCTTCTATGGGGCTATAAACTAAAGAGTTTGGTAAATTCATGTTAGGACTAAGATGATCGCGGACTCTTTTTGCTTGCCATTCTTTCATCCTTTTAGCGCGTGATGAACTTTCAGCTTTCCGAATGCCTAAAACAACGATCGCTTCACTGTTAACCCGAATCACATCTCGAATAAAGCGGTTAGATGGACTAATTTTTAAACGTTGCGTACACCAACGAAATTTTCTTCTTGGTGCCGGATATCCTTTACCGATTAATCCTACCCAAAATGTTTCTTTTAGTTCCGGGTGTAGCAGATGCGGTATCATAGGCATCTGTTGTTCTTTTGCCGCAACTTTAATTTGCTCTAAAGATTTGCGTACCCAAGCAGAAACATAAGGATTTTCTACAAGGGTATCGGTTGTAATCACATGAATCGTCTTCGTCCGTTTTTCCAGTGGGAGAGATGCGATCGCATTCCAGATTAACTGTAAAATTGTTGTCGAATCTTTACCACCTGAATATCCAATTACCCAAGGAATGGCATCCAGAGTGTATAATTCTTGTATCTCGACAGTCAATTCTTGGATATTATCCACTAAATCTGCAACTGTACGTACTTGCTCTCGTTTCTTTTCTGGTTGTGTTGTAGCCATTTCTCCTTCCCTGTATAGACACGGGCATTAGTTACCCTCTTTATATGTACTGTATTTATCAGCTTTATTATTGTAGAACGTAAAGTTTTTAAAAACTTGGTTAAATTAAACGAATTTTGTAGAAAACTAATTAGTATTAACTTTAAAGTTTTCAAGAATTAACATGAGTGATAGAGTATCTGACATCGCAAGCGAGTATCTAACAAGGGAAAACAAGGATAAACAGGTATTAGCTTTATTGCTAGAGAAATTCCTGGGGAAAAAGGATCGGATTCTCGTCCAAAAAACAGAAATGGGTGGAAGTATCGCTTATGTGGGTTCTGTCACTTTGGAGTGGTTTGCCGATCGCGTTCGCTTTGCGTCTAGTTTACCGCTGCTTCAACAAAAGTATAATCCCGAAACTGATAACGTCGAAATTGACGCCGATAGTATTGACGAAATTCGTCAGCGTCCCCTTGATTGGTCACGTCAACTACCCCTAACGCAGTATTTAGCAGCAAGGACTAATCATAAGTTTCCCCCTGTTTTGGTGGTGATTAACCAACCTTGGGTGGATAATCCGAAAGCTGTTGAGTGGAATAAACAAGGAAGTGCCACAAAATCGACTATTGATTTTACCCCATTAGATAAAGATGGTAAAGTCGGTTTACTGAACGTTTCCCAAGAAGATGTATCTATTTATGCACTCGATGGTCAACATCGACTGATGGGGGTACAGGGTTTGATGGAGTTGATTAAAACTCGCAAACTCCAGCGTTACAAAAAAGATAAAACTGCTGACGATACTTTTATTACTTTATCTGACTTGATTGAGCAGTATCATGTAGACCCAGCTTATCTGCAAAATTTGCCCGCAGAAAAGATTGGGATTGAATTTATTTGTGCGATCGCAGCTGGAGAAACCCGTGAACAAGCAACACGACGGGTAAGATCCATATTTGTTCATGTTAACTTGATGGCTGCACCTTTAACAAAAGGTCAGTTAGCGCAGTTAAATGAAGATGATGGTTTTTCGATAGTTGCGCGAAAAATCGCTGTGACGCATCCCCTTTTTGAACAACAACAAAATCGCAAACCCCGCGTTAATTGGGATAGTGCAACAGTAGCATCGAAATCAACAGTTTTAACCACCCTGCAAGCTCTGCAAGATATGTCTGTACGATATTTGGGGCAAAAATTCCCTACGTGGAAACCCTTGGATAAAGGCTTAATTCCCATGCGTCCAGAAGATGACGAACTTCAAGAGGGAATTAACGAGTTTGAGAACTTGTTTGATTATTTAGCGAGTCTTCCCAGTTATCAGCTTTTAGAAGAAGAGGATACACCACCTTTGCGACGATTTAGCTTTGAGAAGGATGGGGGAGAAGGAAATATGCTTTTTCGTCCTGTGGGACAAGTAGCGATCGCGCAAGCTTTAGGAATTTTGGTTTTTCGCAAAGGTTTATTACTGGAAGACATTTTTAAGAAGCTTCGCAGGTTCGACCAAAAAGGAGGATTTAGTGGTATGGAGTATCCGCAATCTCTGTGGTATGGGGTTTTGTATGACCCAAATAAAAAGCGGATTCAAGTTGCGGGAAGGGATTTGGCAGCGAAGTTATTAATATATATTTTAGGTGGAATCACAGATCAAATGGAGCGTGCAGAACTTCGCAAAGCTTTAGCTAATGCAAGAACTGTAGAAAATAAAACAATCAGTTTTGATGGTAAGTTTGTTGAACCAAAGGAAGTAGGACTTCCACCAGTTCTGTAGTTGTATTTGCGTAGCTTTTTGAACTGTCACTTTCACTCAGGTAAAATATTACATATACTTGTATTATATTGGCTAACATCTGCCAATATTTATAGGTATTTATATGGCTCAAATTAACGAGAATATTAACAATAGCGTTTCTGGTGAAGTCAAAGCTCAGTTTAGCGCTTTTATTGAGCCATTTTTCTTTGAGCATCATCGCGATCGCTGTTATCCAGGATTGATTTTTCAGCATGGAAAGCGGACAATGCTGCAAATCAACGTACCAGCGAGCGATTTTTCCGGACTTCTTCAAGCTAAACCATCCACAGGTAACGATCCTGATTCTGGTAAAAATCGTCCAGAAGTTAAAGGTCATGCGAATGAAATTAAAAAATATATTATTGAACGCGCTAAAAAAGATAAACCTTGGATTGTTGGGACATTGACAGCAAATGTAGAGCCAAAAGACATAAAAATTATTGAATTAGGTAGAGGTATTTGTTTAGTTGTTATTCGTCGGGGAGTTAAATTAGATATCACTGATGGACAACATCGTAAAAGTGCGATTCACGAATTAATAGAAAGTGCTGAAAGTAATTTAATTAGTAATGACGATTTTCCGATTACACTGGTTTTAGAAGGTGATTTTCAGCAATGTCAGGCAGATTTTCGAGACATGGCTCAAACAAGACAATTAGATAAATCTTTGTTAGTATCATTTGGTGAGTTCTCTGGGAGAGTTGGCATTACGAAAGAATTAGTTAAAAGAGTGCCAATGTTTGAGGGTAAGACAGAAAAGATTAAATTAACTCCCGCTACCAAACAAAAGTTAATTTACACAACTAATTTCATCGCTAGATTCGTAAGTTGCGTTTTTACTAACGATCCAAGCCATCAACTTCGAGATTATGATGTTTACGAAGCGTCTGATGCTTTGGTTATTTGTCTTAATCGGTTTTTCTCAGAATGCAGCAATACAGAGTATGTATCTGAAACAAATGTTGAAGAATTAACAGTTGATGAGGTAGCTGCATTCAAAGAAGATTGTATATTAGGTGTCAGCATTGGATTAGAAATTTTAGGCAGACTACTATACTCTATCTATAAAGAAGACAATAGTTTTGATGAAGAAAAAGTTTCTCAACTAGCGCAGATAGATTGGTCAAGAGATAACCCGGTTTGGAGAGATAACGTAGTTAGAATAGACCCCAATCCTAAGAACCCAGATAAGCCTTATAAACTTTCTACTGCGACAAATGCTGTAACAGATGCAGTTAAAATGGTAAAAATCAAACTGGGATGGATATAACCAAAATCAAGACAGGAATTTAGTTAAATCAAATTCCTCGTCTTGTTCTTCTTTGTTCGTCCTCTCGCAACTTAAAAATAATAAAATTCGCTCTGAATATTCAACAGAACCATGTAATTCATTTTGGAGTATTTCTAATCCACCATTTGCATATTCTTCAAATATTTGATTGCGGTGCCTTTCATATTCCTCCTCATTCAGAGATAAAATTTTGATATCTTTAGTTTCATTAATAGCCAATAACTTTATTAAAATATCATGTCCCATAGAAGCAAAAGACTCTAACCTAATTGGTGATGGTTCTCTTTTAGATATTTCCTCTAAAGGAACACGCTTATTATGCTTGGCACCCAAAGCAGCAGCAAAAGCGATCGCATCCGCAAAAGTCTGAAAAGGACCCATTGCACCATCAGCCGAAATTAAAGTCTTCACCAACTCAGCCTTATCTTTAGCAACCCTGATTCTGCCAGTTTCAGCCATAATATTGATATGTGAAATTTTAACTGTAAATTGTTCGCACTCTCTAATCTTGGCGTACTTGGCGCCTCTGCGGTTCGTTTTCCTGAGAAAATACAGCAAGCGATACTCCTGCGGAGTCACTTCGCGATCGCACATCACATCATAAACAAATTATCCACTGGCATTGACCATCCCGGTAATGCCGGTTCAGCTTGCGCTACTTCACCACGACCATAGACTTGCGGTTGTTCAGGATTACTTGCACAATATACCCTAATAACCTCTTCTTCGAGTACATCTACATCCCATACAACTAACGTACCCGCAGCAAAGTAATCAAGACGCTTTGCAGCCATATTTTTTTCTGCTGTATCACCATAATCATTTTCACTTCTCACCTCAACCGCAAAAATAGGGGCACCATTGAGGAACTTTCCACCTGTAGATTTGCCGATGTAAAATGCTGCATCAGGACTTAAAGAACGGCGATTAGGAAGATTCACAACAAAACCAACATTATCAGGTAAAGCATAACCACTCTTTGTCAGACATTCATAATCCCGCAGACTAGCATAAATTTCACCTCCTGCACGTCCTGGTAAAAATCCGGTTGGAGACATCAGCAGCAGTTTTCCATTTACAATCTCCGCCTTACAATTGTCAGGTACGAGGTACAAATCTTCAATAGTTGCCTCAGCTTTGATACTCATAAAATACCTCAGATTAATTTGAGATAATTTCAATTTAACAAATGCACTCTTTTCTCTTACTTCGTGTGGTTCGTTTTCCTGAGAAAGCTACGGTGTACACACAACTCATCAAATTACCCAAAATCTTGAAAAACCTCACCCTGTCCGTTCCGGACATCCCTCTCCTTAGTAAGGAGAGGGAAAGATTTTAGCGTAGCTAAAAGCGAGGGTGAGGTTTTGGGCGACTTGTGTGTACACAGTAGCCTTTATAAGGAGAGGGGAAGGGGGTGAGGTTTTATCTACCACATTTAACCTCAACAATCTCCGTATACTCAAACTCATTCGGACTTTGCCTAATCAACGCATATCTTTCCCCATTCAACTCAATATAATCTTGTTCGCAATCAGGTTTAGAAGAATAATAAGTCAACACATATTCCCTGCCTATTCTCTTTCCCATTTCCTCCTCAACTTCACCTCTCCATTGCGTCTGAGTCACCAACACAATCAACTGATTTGCTAATTGCGGAATAGTCTTCGCAATTTGTCGGCGATATTTATTATCCAAACTACCAAAAGGCGAATCCATCACTATCGGAAACGTGTTACTATCTGGCATCATCAGCATTTTCCTTTCACTCCATTCCCGCACCTTGTCGATAATGCTGCCGATAAAAGATAAACTGAGAATTTGATTTTCACCTGTAGAAGCTGCAACTAACGCTTCCATCCCCGTTGTATTTTCCACTAACGTCAATTCATATTTATCGCTAATTTTGGGAATGTAAGGTGTAAAAGAAATTTCACTGAATATCTCTTGGACTCGCTTTTCTAATTGCAAGCGAAAGTGAGTTTCTTGACGAAATTTAACTTCAGTTAATCGCTCAATTGCATCTTGGGTAGCAGCGATCCTTCGTTGTGCAAGTGTTTGCTTATCTTCATTCAGCTTTTGTTTAGCAACTTGCTTATTAAAGCCTTCTACTTCCGTTTTAAGATTAGCAATTTGCTGCTGATTTGCACCTTGTTCTAACGTTAATTCTCGGATTTTTTCTTCAATTTCATCTAATCGATTTTGTAAACTGCGAATTTCTTCACTTGGATCTTTACGCAAGCGTTCTTGAATCGTATCTAACTCACCTTCAACTTGAGATATAGTTTCCCTTAACTGATTAATTCTGACTTGTTCTTTATCAACTTCTTCCCAAAACGCGACTGCTTGCTTATCAATTTCATCTACTTGAGCGCTCATGCGAAAAGCTGTTTCTTCTATCGTTGAAGAACCAGCTTTATCGAGCAAATTTTTCACATTTTCGTGTCGATGAGTTCCATCATGTAATTCTGCACCACAAATACAGCGTTTCGAGTTGAGTAAGTCGGTAACAAACTCCCGCGAAATTCCCGCAGTTAATTTCCCACGCTGCTTCAAATCTTCGACAATAGTACGAAATTGGCTTGTAGTTGACCATAGTAACACCGTATAACCGC
The DNA here is from genome assembly GCF_000582685.1 of [Scytonema hofmanni] UTEX 2349. GTDB lineage: Bacteria > Cyanobacteriota > Cyanobacteriia > Cyanobacteriales > Nostocaceae > Hassallia > Hassallia hofmanni. Next base: position 4,665,597 of record NZ_KK073768.1, on the reverse strand, counting down.
GTGTAGAAATAAGTTTTTTTAATGCTTCTCTGGTTTGTTTGAGATTTTCTTGGTTTGCTTTTTTCTGGTTTTCTAACTCTTGTCGTCTTTCTTGAATTTCTTTGGCAGCACTGAGTTCTCGTAAACGGTTACTTGTCTCTTTTTTAAAGGTTTGTTGATATTCTAATTCTTGTTTTATTTCCGTTTGTCGCTTGGTGATGCGCTCAATTTCCCGCTCTAGTTTTTCCTGCTGCCTTAAAAGCTGTTTCGTTTCGGAATTACCGATGAGTTTTAATTCATTGTCTAAAGTTTTCTTTGCTTCCCCCAAATGCTTGATAGAACGATTTATTACTTCCACCCCCAAAAGCATCTTTGTTGCTTCCGCGATTTCCGCTTTTTTATCAGAACGCACTATTTGCTCAATGCGTTCGCCATCAAAGAAGAAATATTGATGCAAACTACTAGGTAAAATCTGATTTATAATATCTTCTGGTTGTTGGAGTGGAAAATACCAGCGTCCATCATCTCCAGATACTTGCATTAATAATTCTGTCTTACCAACATCAATATCAGTTGTATTTTTATAAACCCGACATTGACGTTTGACATTGTAGCGTTTGCTATCATGTTCCCAACCTATTTCTACCCAACATTCTACAGCTTGCCCGATTTCAGCTTCTGCGATCGCTCGCTTATTAACTAACTGCTCAACTGAGGCAAATGCTGCACTAAATTTCTCATACAATACCCATGTAAATGCATTTAGCAGACTGGTTTTTCCCGCACCATTATTACCATGAATAATTGTTGTGTTATCATCTTCACCAACTGCTAAGATGATTTCTGGCGTCTTGCCATAAAAAGAGCGAAAGTTACACAGCTTGATTGAAGTCAGCTTCATTCGACATCTCCAGAAATTAATTATGCGTTGCCCTAAACCCTTGTAGAGACGTAGCACTGCTACGTCTCTGTAGCACTGCTACGTCTCTACGTATTACTCTGGAGATATCTATTGCACAACTTCCTTGACTATTTTTAATATATCATCATTAATATGGCTGAAACTTTTCTTATCAAGTCTGCTTTTTTCTAAATGCCATACCCGCTCAATTATTTGCCGCACTTCCTCAGGAGCATTATTAATTGGCTCCTGAACTTCATCGATATTCGGCTCTTTTGTCATTTCGGTTTTAAAAGAAGTTTTTATTATCTATTTTAACCCTCTCTACTCCTGTACGCGCAGCCTGAAAGCTACTTTTCTCGTTATCTTTATTTTCAGGTAAAAAAATAGTAAATTGGCAATTTTTTGTCAAAAATCGCTTTGTTTTTCGACTGTTTTCTGATATTATTAAATATAGCTAAATAGCTTTCATCATAATGGAGTGCTGGCTGCTTTAAAAATTTTGCGACTACCCCATTATAATAGAATCAATCTCATACTTATTATCATCTCATATTTACCCCTGTTTTTATCGATTTTTTTTATTTTTTTATAAAAATTCATTTTCACAAATTGGTGCAATCATATCATGTCTATTTAATTAACATAATAAAAACCTACCTACCGTCGTAGAGACGTTCCGCCGGAACGTCTTTACAATTGTAAGTAATAAACCTGACATGACATCAAAGGTTAGATATCCAACAAATCGTATCTCTTTTGTAAAGCAAGTAATTTCATCCTCGCTTCCCCAGCGTTATCAGCTAAATCAGCAAATTCAACAAAGCGACGCAACTCTTTTCTTAACAAATTCCGCTCAACTTCTAAAGTATTTCTGTCAAGTTCTGGTGGAAGCACAATCATATCAAATATAGTAGCGCGTTCTTTACCTGGGTGAGGGCGTAAAACTCGTCCTCTTCGCTGAATAAATTGGCGGGGATTTCCTGAACTTGCCAAAATTACAGCAGTTTGAATTGCAGGAATATCGACTCCTTCACTCTAGTACTTTAACCAATCCGCTAAAATATTTTTAAGTAGTGATGTGCCTGCAATAATATGAAGCGCGTGAGGTTGTGGTTAAACAACTTAGTTACAGGGGAAAGCAATTGTAACCCCAGCGTTCTTACCGATTCCGGTCGCGTTAATTGCAAAAAGTTCCGGCTGGTCGTCACTACCCCAAAATTTTAACCAATTCCCGAAAAAGTAACTTAGCAGCTTTAGCGCTAATGCGCGATCGCACTAATCGAACCGGACGACCCGCAGCTTTTTCGGCGTCTAACTGACTACCCAACGCTGCACCAATCTCATTATCAAGACGGCAGCGCTTAACCTCGATGCGGGTAAAAACCCATTGCCAGAAAGCGATACGGCATAAATCAGAGCCACCAACAACCTTGATTTTACTTTTATCGCCGCTAGCTTCTTTTGTCGGTGCAAGCCCTAAAGCTTTTTGAAACCGACGTTGTGAAAGGTAACGTGTAGTAGGCTTTCCAGAGTTTCTACCCTTCATAATTTTGATTTCTGGCTTGCCATCAGCGCCAAAGTAAGCTTGTATTGGGTAAATTTGGCTGAGGATAATTGCCTCTAGGCGTACACCAAAACCAAACAGTTTAAACACCTCGCGGTATGCAGTAAATTTAGAGTCACCTAAAAGTTGCTGTAACTCCAACTCAATGCTGTGTTCTTCTCGCTGCAAATCGCATAATCTGCGAGCGTGATGTCGAACTGTACTAGAAATTCCCAAGCCAATAGAGCGATCGCGCAAAGCGTCATATTTATTGCTTTTGCGTTCCCCGGAAAGCCACCCCCACAGCAACGGCACGTCACCATCAATTGTCCTCAAGGATCTAATATGCGCTACTTCTGGAAGCTGCCAAGCCAAATCTTGACGCAGGCGATTGATGATTGGGCTTTGCACCCGATTTAGGTGAGCAAGTCTTAATATCAGTTCCCTAATCCTGGTGGTTGTGAATTCGCGAATCTGTACGAAACGCCTGGGTGAATCGCAGTAATCGAAATAGTAACAAGCGAGTGCTAGCGCGTCGGCTTCATCGTCTTTGTCTGGCAAGTCTAGGTGAGATGAGCGATAATTTCTCAATTCTTTATGACCTACGAGCCGTACTTCAACGCCAGCGCGTGCAAGGTGTGTTCCCCACAATCTGCTGTAATTAACTCCGGTTGGTTCCATAATTGCAATGTCCGGTTTTAAAGCTAGTAGTGCTTTTATGCCTTCGCTATCGGCTTTAAAATTCTTGAAAGGACATTGATACCCACATTCCGCACTTCATTTTGTAGTACATAGCAAGTGTAATAAGCAGCAAAAACCCTTTAAATATAAACACATAATTAATCTGGTAATAAATACAACTAGTATTAACAAACAGTAACAAATAGAAATTCATAGGGCATTGACAATAAATTCAGGAATAAAAATGAGAAAATGAGTCTGAATTAAATAAAATACCCAAAAAAGATGAATTACCAAAATGAAGAGTTTGAGAGTAAAAACTTAGATCATTTGGGAGTAATAGCAGGAATAATTGATGAGATAGGAATTGTCGAAAAAATCAATGAAATATTATTAATTGATAGTAGAGAGAAAATAAATACAGGAGAAGTAGTCAAAGCAATTATTCTTAATGGATTAGGTTTTGTCTCAAAACCATTATATTTATTTTCACAATTCTTTGAGGATAAAGCCATAGAACATTTATTAGGAGCAGGAATTAAAGCCGAAGAATTAAATGATGATAAATTAGGAAGAGTAATGGATAAGCTATACAAGTATGGCTTAACTAAATTGTTCATGATAATTGCCTTAGAAGTAGTTAAAAAATACGGGATATCAACTAAATATTCTCATTTGGATTCAACTTCATTACATTTACATGGAGAGTATAAGAATTGCTCAAATAATCCAGATAAAAAATTAGGAATGAGCCAAGAAAATCCGATTAGAATCACACAAGGATATTCCCGCGATCATAGACCTGACTTAAAACAATGTATATTAGATTTAATAGTAAGTAGTGACGGAGATATACCCTTATTTTTTAGAGGGGCCTCAGGAAATGAATCAGATAAAGCAGTATTCGCTCATATCCTAGTAGAATATTCCCAACAAATAAATTTTGAAAGTGTAATGGTGGCTGACAGTGCATTATATAGTGAAAGTAATTTAAAATTAATGTCGAATATGAAATGGATAAGTCGAGTACCTTTATCCATTAAAAAAGCTAAAAACTTGGTCAATGCATTCACAATTAAAGACCTGAACAAGAGTGAAATCAAGGGATATAGCTATCAAGAAGAGACAGTATCCTATGGGGGAATAGAGCAAAGATGGTTATTAGTTGAAAGTGCAGAGAGAAAAAAAGCAGATTTAAAGAAATTAACCAAAAACATCCAAGAAGAGGGTTTAAAAATTAGTAAACAGCTAGTGAAGTTAGAAAAAGAAGAATTTGACCAACAATCTTTAGCCGAATTGAAAATTAAAGAGCTGAAATCAAAATTAAAATATCATCAAATATCGGAATTAGAAATTACCGAGAGATTACATAGAGGGCAAAAAGTAGGTTATCAAGTAAGAGGTAAATTCAGAGAAAATCAGGAATTAATTACGAAACATCAAAACTCTTGTGGAAGATTTATTTTAGCAACGAATATTTTAGATAAGACCGAATTAGAGTCTCTAGAAATACTAAGAATATATAAACAACAACAATCTACGGAACGAGGATTTAGATTTATCAAAGACCCGTTATTTTTTGCTGATAGTCTTTTTGTGAAAAATCCAGAAAGAGTAGAGACAATGATGATGTTAATGGCATTGTGTCTTTTGGTTTATAATCTGGGACAAAGACACTTAAGAATGTCGTTAAAGACCCAAAAATCTACAGTTAAAAATCAACTGAATAAACTCACGGAATCCCCTACTTTGCGTTGGATATTTCAATGCTTTCAAGGGGTTCATTTTCTGATTACACAAGGAGTTCATAGGATTCTAAATTTAACGGATGAACGTTGTCGAATCTTGCAATTCCTGCCTACTGCTTGTCAAAAATATTATTTATTATCTGAGTTTTAAAATTTATAATTCTCTATTACATAGTCTTGTGTTTTCATAACTGATTGAAAAATTCAGATTCAATATTGTTGTCTAACTAGCTTTTTGAACCCAATTAAAAAGCTCGAATTTTGGCGTGCATAATTTATTTTTTATGGATACTTGATTGTTAAAAACTATAGTTTTACATTGACTGTGAATGTAGTTTATTTATGTTACTTATTGAAGTGCGGAATGTGGGTTGATAATAAAATTCCC
>NZ_KK073768.1:4505900-4660254 GCF_000582685.1 [Scytonema hofmanni] UTEX 2349 | reverse complement strand
GTCATCGATTAACGCTTTGCAATAATTACAAGAATGCCAAACAAGATAAAAATCCCAAGACGGATCTAAGAGTATTGCAGTTTTAATCGGCAAAGAATTTTCATTACTATTCATAACTATTCGCTCATTTTTGCGTAAGCGTTAATCATTTCTTCGCGCTGTTTGGGTGTCATTTGCTTAAATTGTTCGTCTGCCTTGTCAGACAAATATTCCATCCAATCGCTTAATTCTCTGTTGGTCATTTGTGCCAGTAACTGACAGGCAATGCCAGAAAGTAAGGAATTAGTTAAAAATTCCTCTTTGTCCATAACGATGTTCTCCCCTTCTAGTTTCATATTTTAAAAATCCGGCTCGTTTGGATGTTCGGTGTCGGAAGTCGCAAGCAGTGGCGGAAAAAGCTCGTTATCCACAAGAGCGATTAGCGTTTTTAACTCTTCATCCGGATCGTCATTTTCGTTGACGATAGATGTAGCTTCGAGGGTTTTAGATTGGTAGTTACCGAGGTTTTTGATTCGCTTGTAAGTGATGCTTTTAATGGGCATAGTGGTGATAAGATTACTCCTGTCTGAGTTTGTCAAAACGCGATCGCACTTTGCACATACAGAGTGCGATCGCGCAAAATTACCATTCGTTCTGCTTGCCAAGTTGCAATAGTTCTTGTAGCATCCTGTGCCCCTCCTCCCAGTTGCGCCCTCCCTTTTTGAGAACTTTCTCAATAATGTAAGTCTCGTTGCAACCACTTTCTAGTAGAGCTTTCACCGCTAAATACACCATTTTTTGGGAAGTGGAAGTGGAAGTGGAAGTTGTCTGTTCTGCGCTACCCTCTGTGTACAAGTGTTCTAGGGATTTAGTTAATTCGTCCTTGACTTCCGGCGTGTAAGTCGGTGCGCCATAAATTTCGTACAGCGCTTGCTCTTGTTGTTGGGTGTGCAGCGCTATTTCTACTTGCTCTAGTTCTTGGTTCATTGCTTGCAATGCACCGCGCCTAGCATCGCTAATCATCAGTCGGCGCGATTCTTGGACAAGTTGGACTACGGCAACGATCGCCAAACTGTAAGAAATGCCCTTACCGATTTTTGGCAGCGGGGATAGTGCAGCCAACCAAAAGGCGATCGCACTGGCTAACAAACAATTGGTTTTTAACCACCTAGAAGCCATGACAACACACCCCCTAAAACCAAAGCACCAAGAATTCCAATCAACAGCGCGTAGTAATCTGGTTCGGATAGTTTGAAAAAGGGGCGTACCGCATCATCGGTAAACAATGCCAAGACTAGCGCCACTGCTGCAACAATATATACAACCCACATCACCCGAAACAAAGCAGGATGCAGCGCCCCTAGCCAAGCAATAAAGCTAGAAGCGATACAGCCGGTGAGAAACCAGGCTCCCAGGTGTACCGCTTTCGCCATTAGTATTTATCCTTAACTTTGGCTTTTAACTCTTCAATTCGGCGCTGTGCTGAATTGTCAGCACGGTCTAAACCAATACCCAACCGGGCGTATTCTGGGCGCTGTGCGTGTAAAGCACGCGCAGTTTTGACATCAGAGCGTTTTTTGGTTAATTCGCTTTCGGCAACGCCCCTAATATAGCCACGGTGGGCGGTGTGTACTTCCGCGTCGCTAGCCTCCAGCTTCTTGAGGGACTTGTAAGCGCGTTTAGCTTGCTTGGCTTCTTGGGCTTTTTGGGTTGCGAGTCGCTTGAGAGAATCAGCTTCAGTTTTGTTAAAGTAGCGTGGTGTATCATTGACTGGTGCTGTTCTCACAGTTTCCCAACTACCCGCGTTCATCGGGTTAATGACGGTTGGATCTGTGGGGGATAGCACCCGATTTTTATCTATGGCGTGACCGCCACTGCTTAGAGACGAAGAATCGTTCGTGTTGCCGGAAGTTTTGCCCCTTCCGGTGATGCGTGCGAGCATTCCCATAATTTATTCCTTACAGACTTTGCTTTTAACTTGTTGTAGTTGTTGGTGGTCAGATTGCAGTTGACGTAGTTGCTGTTGATCAGCGCTTTGGTAGGTGCTAATGGCACCGAGCGCTAACCCACTAACTAAGGCAGCCGCAATAAAAATGAACGTTGCACCCGCAACCGGACTTGGTGTTGGGGTTGTGGTTTGTGCTTCCGATTCGGGGTAAAACTCCCCAGTGAATGGTATGATTTTTTTTGACTTGGACTGATGCTTATTCACCTTCTCCCTCTAATAACAGCGGTTGGTAGGTGGGCAATAGTAAGTGAGATGTGCCAGCGTTAAGGGCACTTCTCACGCTATTGGCAACAATTTCTCTATCTTCAGGTGTGGGATTGCAACGCATTTGCTTGATACGCTGCAACGTCCGGAGTGGCAGCATTTGATAATACGCAATAGCTAATTGCTGCGAATCGTTCTCTAGCAGCGCTTCAAGCAAATCTTCCGCCTCAAAATTTGCAGCGCCAGGGGTTGCAGTTTCTCCCGCAGTTTTGCGCGATCGCAACAAATCCAACCCCGCAACAGTCCACATTTTGCGTCCTGTTTCTTCAATGACAATGTGAATACCGACTTGAAAAAGACCGGGGTAGCGCGTTAACCAGCTGCGAATTGTCCCATCTGGGATGCCGGTTTCTTTGGATGCTTCAGGTGTGGTATATAGCTGTTGCATTTGCTTTTTATTGCTTACAGTCGGCTCCAAGGTGTCTGAAAGTACCGGACAGTGGACTGTTCAGCCTCGTGAACTAAGGTGTTGATTATCTTCTGCATGAGTTTTAAGCGCTCATATTCAGTCAGCACTTTCAGGCGTTCAAATACTTCCTCAGGCAGGTAGCCTGTATAGCCTTCAAGTTCTTCAAAATCCTCATCGGGAAATTTCAAGGCAGCGGACAGTAATTCGACGACGGACAATAAGTCATTGCGGTTAAGGGTTCGCAGTAGTTCGGCGTTGTTCATTCCTCTTTTTATGTGACGGTTATGTGACTGGTTGCACTCTCACTTTCAACTGCTGGCAGGTCTTTTACTTGCACTACTTGGCTAGCAGGCTGCCGTCTCTGCTTGGTTGCGGTTGGTGGCGAGAGTTCCACTTGCACAAATGTAATCTTCTCTTATAATACACACATGTACAAATGAAGGCAATAACGACATTTGTACATATGCGATAATTGAGGAGTTGAGAATGGAACAAGTAAATGGCAAAGACCGGTCGCCCCAATCCCAGGAAGAATCCGAAAACAGTAAGTTTACATTTGGAGTCGGAAGCCTGGGAACTGTTTCAGAACCTCGCTTTAAGTATGAATCTTACGAGGTCGGAGTTAGTAGAGAAGATAGCAATGAATCAAATAACTTTGTCGCAGGAGAACGGGCATCTGATGGAGTCGGTGGGAAACTTGTCCGCCAGCTAGTTAACGAGACAGAGAAACAGCTGGCATATCACCAACAACAATCCGAATACCACGAACAACAAGCCGAACTACTAAAACAAAGGCTTGAAGAGTTAAAGCAAATTCCTGAAAAGCTTGTAGAAGTAGAACAAATCGAATAAAGCCGTCCCGCCTCATGAGGCAGGGACGGCTTTTTAATGGGTGCGATGCCGTGAGGAGTGCGATCGCGTCCCAATGCCCAATGCCCAATAACTAAAAAGCCCCAGCACTGACAATGCATAGGGCTAAAAACTAAACAATAACCAAATCAAAAAAATGGAACAACATTACAGAATGACTCTGCAAGATGCTATTGAAAAATATCACGCGGGTGATATTACAATCAAGGGCTTAATTCATTTTTACATACTTATCAAAGGTAAACCCGGTTGGGAAATAAAAATAGATTTTGATTACATCAAGCAGATATTACCTGTTAGCAAGTCTTCATTTTACCACGCAATTAACTGTTTAAAGAAAGAAGGTACTATTGTCTGGAAAGCTATAAAAGGCGCTGTTGTATCCATAATTACTCCACAAGCTGACAATGATATCAGTGTGCCTTCAGAGTCATACACAGAGCCTGATTCCAGAATCCCGGACTGCCAGTCCGAAATCCCGGACTGCCAGTCCGAAATCCCGGACTGCCAGTCCGAAATCCTGGACTGCCAGTCCGGAATCCCGGACTACGAACCGCCAAAACCCGCTACACAAAGCGATTGCGGCGATTCCCCAGATTTAGATCAATCTTTAGATCAACTTTTAAACAACTCTCTCTCCAATGAACAAGAGAGAGAGTCTTTTATAGAGTTTGGTAAGAAAAAAGCATCCGAACTTCCAAAACCACCAGGCTTAACTTTGTCGTGGATTAAAAAGCACTTCACCGAACTATTTGATATTTGGCAGAAACAATCAGGAGTCATCACAAATCAAGCTAGTAACAAATGGGAGAATCACCCACAAAAAGAAGAATGGCTTAACAAAATCCGAACGATAGGCTTTGGTGCATTCATTGTTGAAAACGGTTTCGATGAACAGCGAAAGGCATTTTTTGTGTGGGCTTCGGCTTCAAATATTATCTGGGAGGCGAAATCATGAACTTCCCCGAACTACCGCCTCAGCCAATCCGCCCTGAAACCGAGCAAGAAGAAAAAGAAATCTGGCAGCCATCCTGGAAGTGCTTTTGTTGCCAAGACACAGGGAAAGTGCAGCCTCACTTAGCTCGGTTAGTGGTTCCTGATTACAACTACGACCGCGATCGCTTGCCTGTTTGTCAGTTCTCTGACTGTAAAAAAGGCTTGCGCTGGCTGAATTTACCGACTGACAACCTTGATATGCGCTTTACGTTGGCAATCTGCCAGCAACTTGATATGCACGAACGCACAGTTTGGCGGCTAACCGTCGAGCGTCAATCTATAGACATACGGTCTTTAGCCAACAAAATGACGATGCCCAATGTTGAGTATCGCGACGGACGAAAAGAGCGTAATCCCAATGACGAGCGAGAAATTCAGCAGCGCAAAGCTGAGATAGAGGCAATCCCACCCGAAGACTGGCTACGTATGGGAGACGAATATATGTATGGGAAAAAACATGACGATGACTAAGCCGCTTGGGAACTATTAAGTACTTGCGGATAAAAAAATAGCCGCCTGCAAGCGACTACGAACAATTTCCTCGAATTATAAATTATGCATCAACCAAAGCAATTACAGCTGTTTGAGATTCTCATTCAGCCTGAAATCAAGGCAATTTACGATCCTTATTGGGATGAAATAACAAACAGTGTTGGGGGGCAAATTTCTGTTGATGAGTCTCCGTACAAAAGTGTTGGGGGGCAAGTCATCACTGATACCCAAAAAGTTGCCCCCCAACACGATGGGAAACTATACGACCGAGATACCGTTGACAAAACTACTCATTGGGTAGAGAAATATTGGGTTGAAAGAGTCGGTCAGAAGTATTGGTACTACCGTTACTGCTGGATGGAAGGACGCAAGATAAGCCGCATTTACATTGGGGCGGTGGCTTCAAAAAAAGCAATGAAGAAAAAGCAGGCGGTTGAGGATGCCATACTTGACGGTCAATCACCCCAGGAGATTAAACAGTTAATCCGAGACTTCAAAGTCTGTCCCCATGTCCCCCCTCTCCACCATTGCCCTAAACTTTCTTAGTTCATCCCAAGCGCGGCTATTTACGTTTGGTTCTTTAGCGTATTTATTGGCGTGATAGTAGGAGCGTCGTCTCCACTTTATATATCTATCGATTGCACTCAGTACTATAAAATCCTCCGTCTTGGCATCGGAGGATTTTTCGTGAGTATCAAGTGCCCTAGCGTAATCAAGAATTCGGTCAACTAGTGCGATTGGCACTCGGATAATTTGAGTCTTGCCGTGGTTCCATGCTGGTGTCCAAGTAGTGTTATTTATACCGTTAATTTTTATGACTTTCTCCTGCAATGCCTGTTACAAGGCATAGTACAGCATCTACAGTACTAGTGTCAAAAAAAGAGCGACTGTGTTACGTCAGTCGCCTCTAAGTAATTTAAATTTTGAGTTATCAATATAACTTACGGATCTATCCTTATTGACGGTTGCAAATTTTCCGCCTCGTCCCAGGTTGCTTGTCCCAATCTTCTAGCCTCATTCCACGCATCACCGGCTAATTCTTCCAGTAGCAGCGCAAAGCGTGCGGGGTGCCTCACTTCTCCAAGCAAGATGAGATTATTTATGCGCGTTAAAGACTCCATCAATTCATTTGAAATCATGTTTTTATTGAATTTACGATAATAGTTTTTGTGCTTCTGGTAACACAGAAACAACTTTGTTGACATAGCCGTTGTCTGGGCAGTAGCCGGCATCAACAATAAATCTCAAATACTCCCTTGGACTGGACGAATATTTCTCCCATCCCCGGTATGGCTGCCTGCCGATAAATAGCCAGTAACCCTTCACAGCATCCTCTAGGCTTTCAAACTTGCAGTAACTATCAAGCCCATCGTGTGCTTGATATGAGGTGCTTTGCGCGATCGCGCTCATTTCACTACGCCACTTAAGCCCGTAAGGGTTGTTATGTGTTAAGAACAACTCTGATTTTCCACGTCCTGACTCCACAATCGCTTGAGCTAACTGCGCTACCTTCAATTGTGAATACTGAATGCTTGTGTTTTTAAGCACCTTGATAAACTCTTGCCATTTGTCAGCGTCGGGAGTCCTGACGGATTGCCCGGTTAAGCCTTCTACAATCGCTTTCGCCATATCACCAACATTAAATAAATCCATATCCGTTGGTGAATCCAGAAAGCAACATTCAATAAGAATAGCCATCATGTTTGTGTTTTTTAGCACATACAAATGACCACCATCCTTAACGCCGCGATCATAAAATCCTAGTGAGCAGATTTTAGACAGTACGCTTTGTGCGAGTTTTCTACCTTGATTGCTTCCGGTAAATACCTCGCACCCGTGAGCCTGACGATTAAAAGCGTTGAAGTGGATGCTGGCGTAAACATCAACTGCGGCGTTGTTTGCGATCGCGCATCGCTGCCTCAACGAATGACTAACAGTGCTGGCTGAAGTGGGGTTGCAACTGACGACCTCATGTCCCAATGCTCGTAACCCAGCTATAACAACTTTCCCCACAGCTAAAGTTAGCTGGTCTTCTGACTTTATTCCCACCGCGCCAGTGTCCGGCGGGCAATTGTGCCCACAGTCGATTCCAATTTTCATAATGTTGCTATTGCTCCTTTTACGCGATCGCTTGAAATTTGTACATATCTCTCCAAAGTTTTAAAATCCTTGTGTCCGGTAATTTGTTTGATGGTGAACAGGTCAATCCCATTACCGTGCAGATGCGTGATAAAACTCCTCCTGGTACTGTGAGTGCTAATGCCCAAAGCTGCAAAGCCGGCTTTCTCAACCGCAGTGCGTAAAATCTTATCAGCCCACCTGAGGGTTATAGGCTTGTCCCCAGTGCGATCGGGGAACAGATAAATCGATTCAGTCTCTGGTTTATAAGCGCTTAAAACCTCACTAAGTGTTTGATGTGTGGGGACTTGTCGCGCCTGGTGCTTGCCGTCGGGGGTTGCTTTGCGAGTTTCAGCAGCAAAGTTGATATAAGCCTTTGGCTTTCCCTCAAAATAGCAATCACTTATTTTTAATTGCACCAGCGCCCCCCATCTTTCGCCGGTGTACCAAGCTAAGTCTAAAAGTAATTTATATTTTTGACTTTTGATATGTTGGCGAACTTTTGAATATTCTAAGTTCGACAAAATATATCCTTGTCCCTGCCGATTATTTTTAGCCATTCTTTTAATGAAAGCGAGTTCCGGTTTTACCCCTCACACTGATAAAACCGGAACAATCGTGTAAATTGCTGTCAGTGAAAGCAGGCTCTAATCTAATCCCAGCAATTGTTGTAGCGCATCCGTAAATGTTCTGGTTTTACATATAACCGGAATATTGGCATTGTTTTAATTGCTGATTACAACTGATTTATTCACTTCAAGAAAATCAGTTTTATGGCGGAACCAACCTTAGTTCAAGTTTTTGGGGTTAATGCTTCCCAAACCGCAACAGACTTAATTATCAGTAAGACGGATTTAGCAGCCGTGGGGTTAACTCCAGATGCTAATAACAATCCAGAATCTTTGATTGTGGCGATTCTCCTACAAGCAAAAGCTTACTTAAATCCAACGATCCAGGAGACTAATCCAGATATCCAAGTAACAATTGAGGAAGGAACTTTTCAATCACTTGTAAGCAGAAACAACGCCAACTACAGGGAGGCTACTTTCACGGTCAACCTCCAGTCAGCGGATATTGCTTTCACAATAGACCCGGATAATTACTAATGGTTGCAATTCGCAAAGATTCAACTTTAGGTGCTAGCTTTACTCAAGCGACTTTATTTGCAGCAATCAAGGCTGCAACGCTTGATGCGGGTTTTAGCAATCCGATTGATGATTACACATCTGGGACGGATCGGATTGCTGTATACGCTTTTGTAACTGATGCAAGTAAGACTTACGGCACTACTTATTATCGGGTAAGAGTTACCACTGCTTTTTCGGTATCTATTTCCCTTTATCAAGCTTGGAATTCAACTACTCACACTGGAACAAATGGGAGTGGGGAATATACATCCTCTACTTTAATTGCTTCTAATACAGTTAACTTTGTTGCTTTAGCTGGTGGATCTGAATATAAATTTGTATTTATTACTCAAAATACTACTTTTATTCCCTTGTGTGTAATTGTGCCCTCGACCAGACCTAGTTGGTGGAATTTAAATAACTGGAATTATGCTTTTCTTCTTGTGACTAATTCGTTAAATGTTGCCGTATCTACGGGCTTAAATCCGTATAGCAACGTTACTTCTAATTTGCTAATTAACAATGCTTTGATGGCTACTGCTAACCCTCAGTCAAACCTCAGCGATGTGATGACAGGATTGATTTTTATGAGCAGCTCGACTAGAGGAATATCCGGGAAAACTTCTGACGATTTAGGTAGTGCTTGTGTATTTGCCTCTTCTAGATACAACATAATAGCCACGGATACAATGGATCAAAACTTTTTAATTATCAATCCTGTAGCTGGAGGATTAGTAATTAAAATATGATTTTTGATTCCCCTAATATTCAATCTGGAATAGTACACCTTAGCGGAATTGCTACTAAAAGCCCAAATTTTCAAAACCTCTTAAGCAAGAGCCAAATTTATTTAGGATTTAATGCGACTCAAAATCAAAACTATGTCGTATTCAAAAAAACCGATTTAACCGGACTAACTCCTACCTCAAATAACACTGCTGAAAGCTTGCTAGTAGCCATTACCAACCGCTTAATTGATACTGTCGGGACTAATAAAAGGATTGAGGCAGAAGCTGCTTACTGGGGAGCCTTTACAGAAAGTGGAGCAGTCGAAAAAACGATTGAACTTAAATTCTACAATCTACTCTCGGTTGTCGATTACGAAATTCAATACAGCGATATAGTTTCACCAATGGATTATTAATTATGGTTTGTGAAATTGGCGATAAACCGACAATTAAATATAAGTTCGCTGGTCAATCTGAAAAAAGATATAAATCTAAATTCTCGCCAATAGAAATACTTCAAAAGTCTGTGCCAATACCCGCTAGCGATAATTACAGTCCTCAAGGCTTTGGACTTCGAGTGTGGCCCGTTAACGTCGGTCAATACGTTACAGGCGTTGTGTTAGATTATGAAATTTTTCATAACCCTAGCTTTCCTTTTTACGATACGGTTTCCTCTATTGCTTGTGGGGAAAAAGATTATATCGTTTTAAATCCTACGGATTGCGCCAATGCTAACCTTCAATTTGCCAAATGTCGAGCAAACTGTTACGACATTGATCCATCCAAAACAGTAACGATTGATAATACTGTTCATTGTCCCGTGCCAATGGAAGAAAAATGCAGCTTACAAATTCTCTACAATAATTTAGTAATCTTTCAAGACCAAGGCAATTGTCCTTTAGAAGTAGAAGTGATTTGCGGCGATTGTCCGGAGGGAAGTATTAAGTGTTCACATTTAAAATATCCTGGTTATTGCTGCATTCCATGCAAGGAAACCGCCAATAAAATAAATAATTTAGCTAATAAAATTAGGTAAAGTCATGGCTGATTGCAACGAAATTGATGCAGCTTTAGCCAGTCTAGGTAATAAAATTGATGGACTGGGGAATAGATTGAATGATTTAGATAGAAAGCAAAAAGAATGTTGCGACGACAAAGATAAAAAGCCAAAAGATGTTGATTTGTCAAAGATAGAAAAACGACTTGATGATATTGAACGCTACATCAACAAGCTAGACGAAGAAATTAAATTAATTACCAACAAAATCAAAGAGATTGGGGGATTTTTTAGTGACTTGTTGGATTCTGCCGATGGCATTTTAAATAAACTATTTGGCTCGATAACTATGTTTACTAATTTATTCAATTTATTTAAATAAAATGGGTGTACCTTCTAGTCCTGCCACAAAGTCCTTACAAGAATCTTTAAACGTTGTTGGCAAAGTTGTTAAAACAAGTAAATACAAGTTTGCAGATTGGAATATAAAACTTCCCAAGGGGACAACTAAGCTACCAGAAGCCGAATTTAAAAAGCTTAGTAGAGCGGCTACTTTCTTTAGAGAAGGACATTTCACCACAGAGGATATTAAAAAGGTTCAAGACACCGCAAGAGAAGCTAAGAGTAAAGTTAAAGAAGCTGAAAAACTAGCCAAAGAAAGTAAAAATCTTTGGGATAAGTTTTTGTCAAAAGCGAAGGGTGCAAGTCAAGCTGCGAAGGCGATTGAAGCTGGCAGTACTGTCGCGAAGTCTGGCGCTTTTTTAGTAAAGTTTGCACCCCTACTTGCCGCCGTAGCCGCCATAGGTGTTTCTCTTCTTGTAAATGAGCTTCAAAGTTGGAGAGCTGACATGGCTGAAGAGGGGCAACAACTATTGTCTCAATCAATTAGCCAAGTATTGGGATTGATGAATGTCCAAAAACTTAAAATTGATAAAATTAACGTTGAGATAAAAAAAGCTGATTTAGAGAATCAGCGAACCAGAGATAGAATTTATGGCGTAGAAAAGCAACTTCCTGGAATCAGGGAATCTGTTGTTGAAGCGAAAAAACAAGCGAACGACGCGCTGTATGAAGTTCGCCAGGGTCGGGTCAAAACAGATATTCAAATTGCTGAAGCCAAGAAACAAGCGAACGATGCATTGTATGAAGTTCGCCAGGGTCGGGTCAAAACAGATATTCAAATTGCTGAAGCCAAGAAACAAGCGAACGATGCATTGTATGAAATTAGGCAAGGCAGGCAAACAATTGATAGAGAAATTAATGATGCCAAGCGTATTGCTAGTGATGCCAAATTAACAGCAGAACGCATTAGCAGCGCGATTGAATCACTTAAAGCCAGAGTGGGGGACGCATACAATACCGCCACAAAGGCGCTAACTCGTGCCGACCAGTTACCAAAAATAATTGAAGGTAAACCCGGTAAGGATGGAGTGCCGGGTAAAGCCGGGACTAACGGAATTCAAGGTATTCCAGGAAAAGATGGAGTAACCAAAATAGTTACTATTCCTGGTATTCCGGGACGTGACGGTAATCACGGCATCCCTGGTACAGACGGCAAACCGGGCAAAGATGGCAAGGATGGAAAAGACGGGAAACCAGGGAAGGATTTAGAAATGGATGAAGCAACAAAAGAGCTAATAAGAAAGACAGCCCAAAACGCGGCTTTTATACCTGCCCTAGTGGCTCGTCCTGCACCATTAAGCGCAGATCAAACGATTAGCGCTGCTGCTGCTGGCACTTGCAGAACTTTGCAGCCTGGGGGATGCAGTGCCAAAGCTTTAGATGGTTTAGGCAATGGTGTAAATCAAAATACCAACAATCAAATAGACGGTTTACTTAATAAATTAAACGCCGGGGCAAATGCAGCTCAACTAGCCTTGCTTAGAGTTATTGATAATAAGCTAGGAGCGCAAATCCCCAATGGTGGGATATCAAAGTTTTTAAATGTTTTTCTTGATACATTTAACAACTTTACCAGTTGGACACGTCTAGACAGACTTTTAAATATGCTAATTTTTGCAGCAACAATCCAGAATCATTTAATGCTTTCACGAGACATCGGAACAACTTTGATTGGGGCATTTACTAATATTCTTACTCTTGTTGGATTAAAAGATAGCGAGGGAAACACTTTTAACGTAGAGGGAGTTATCAGATTTTGCAAGCAAATGAATTAATAGCGGCTCACACTGGAAAGATAGGAAACGCCCTAAAAAAGGGCGGGGTTGTTCTTGAGAGCGCTTATGGCTGGATGAATCCGCAACCTAAATTTAATAGGGTAACAAGATTCCTAGAAGGATTGCAGCAAGGAGCATCAACCGTCCAGATGGTGACGCAAGCACCGTTGGATGTCATCAATGCGACGACGGAATTTACAACAGCTTCTACTGAATTTGTTAAAGCTGTCAAGGAAGATGATAAACCAGAAAATAAAGCTACCCCCACACCGGAACCGGATGAGTTAAAAGCCAAGGAAACTAAATCAAAGGCTGATTCTCAACCCTTAGCGTTTGATTTTTCAGATTTATTTGACGGTGAGGATTAATTAATGACCTTACCGGAAGACCTTAACAATATTGAACATCTCCAGAAAACTTGGAATCAAGAGCATAATCGCCGGGTTGACAGATATTTTAAAGACGTACAAGGCAATGGTGACTTATCTGGTGTTAGACCTTCTTTAAAGTTAGCTTGTCGGGCTTTAGATAATGATAATATGTACGCATCCTGGATGCGTAGCGACCTTTTTCATAACCTTATTGGCTACAGCCGTAAAAATCTTGCGGTTGTTTACGGCAGCAAATTTGATACGGCTCCCCCTGTTGCTGGACACCCCCAGCTATTTTTATGTTTTTCACAAGACGGGGCAGCACAACCAACAGACGAGCCATTAATTGAACACGAGAAAAGTTGCAGGCTGATGAATTTTTCATGCGCTAGTGGGGGTGTAAAACCTGCTATTACCAAGACTGACATGACCGCAATTGCAACTGAAATTAAAACTCTATTTTTAGATAATAAAAAAGGAATTACGTACACTACCGGAAATAAATCAGCATCTTACACAGACCCTGATAATGGGTTTGCAAAAGGAAATTATCTGCTAGTCAATTCAAAGGCTGACGCGGTGAATATATATTCAAAAATGTGTAACGCAATTGATGTGGCTTATAAGGGTGATAGCCATATTGTCCTCAACGACCCGGATAAAGCTAGTACGACCACTGCCACTGCTGGAAAGACAACTATCTTGGGAAAGCAGCGTAACAATATGCGCTACAGACCAGTGGCAATACTTCGATTTAGATATGCTTATATTTCGTTGGGTAGCTTGATTCCTCCAATATTTTTAGTTGATACCACTTTTAGAAACCAGTCACTAGTAGAGTGGCTGTGAAATCTGGTGGGGAAATTCGCTGGAAACCTATTAGGTTTCCGGACAGAGAAAACCGATAAAACCAGCCTATGTTGTAAAAACATTTAGACAAAAAAAGGATTCAATATGGGTTTTAGAGCCTTGCAGAGATATGAAAGCCAAAAAGCTAAATACGATGCTTACAAGCTTTGGCAAGCAAAGACTCCAGAACAAAAACAAGCTTTGTACGATGCCATTCCCGGAATTGCTACTGGTAGAGCAAAACCAGTCCTGACAACGGGCTTCATTATCCCCTTTAACGCCACAGGCACAATTGTTACATATATTGAAACGTTTAAGATTTTCGATGCAACCCAAGGGAGTGCGGTTGGGGCGGATGTAGCTAGTGCGCTTCGGACTGCATTAGCTGGGCAATTTTTTGCTACTGCTGCTGGAACCACCCCCGTAGTGCTCACAAATCCGAGATACAAGTTTGCAAAACTCAGCTTTACTAACAAAGACTCCTTTGTGAAGAGGGTATCACGAATCACTGGGTCTACTTACCAAAAGCCGACAACCGACACCGTATCAATGCCTTTTGGCGGGAAGACGATGACTGATGATTTTGATACAGCAGTTGCGGATATTAAAACCAAAACCAACGGTGCGAATGCTTGGAAAAATGGCAGCACTGCCACAGTTAAAAAATCCTACAAATTTACTCCAGAAGGGATTTAATCCATGTACAGCAAGATAGCTCAAAGGGAGGGATTACTTTGGGTTCCTGATGATGACATTGATTTACTTGCTGTAGAAATTGATGTTGATGCCAGCGATGAAGAATTCGCTGGCATGATCGGATGTAACAAAGCGGCTAGAGAATGGCTGGAAAATCAAATCTCTACAGCCGACTACTGCGACAAGCTGCAATTATATGGTGTAAAAGACCCTTATGAAATTGTGGGCGAATTTTGCGATCACATTGAATTAATAATGTACCGAGGGGTATAAGTGACAAGGAATTTACAGTTAGGGATAGAAAGTAATTGGGCTTTACAATATAGTGATTCTTTCCCTGCTGTAACTTACTTGAATGATTCAGCAGGAAAACCAATTTATGAAAAGATAACTGAAATAATTGTCCCAACTGTGTTTGATAAACCTATTATTGCCGTGTCTGTCGCTACCACTATTCCTGTAGGCAAGATTTGGAAGTATGCAGGTTACTTGAGCCGTAGCCTCACAACTGGCTTGGGGGCAAGTTTCACAGGAGAACGCGAGGGATTGTTTTTAGGGAAATTCAATTTAATAGTTTTTGACGATTTAAACATTAATTATTTTGTTTCTATCCAGGTTCCCAAATGGTTTATTAACGCCAATATTTCTATCTATCAATACGAAGGTGTGGATACAACAACACTTGAAGATGATATCCAGGCAATAAAAGAAGCGGTCGGAATTTAATATGCCTTTTTTCTTTGGTCTATAGTTTCAAAAAGCATTAATCATGAAAGTTGATGTCAACAATTTTTTTACACTTGTTTCTTTGGCATTTTTATTGATTGGTGGTATCTATCGATTAGCGCAAATAGAAGCGCAAATCAACACCAGAATCACCAATGTACAAACTACTTTGTTAGCCGCAATTGATTTACACAGGGATATTTTTGTTGAGAAATTATACCTAAATGAAAAAAGGCTAGAAGTACATTTGACTGAGTACGCAGAGAAAAAATTATTCTCGGAATACAGGCACAATGCCACCGACAAACTACTTGAACACAAATTCAACCGACTTAGCGGGCTGATTAAGCAGCTTACCGGATTTTTGAATAAAGAATCTGGGTTTATTATTCGAGATGATGAATACTAAGATGCTGTCAAAAATTAGTGTTCGGTCTGTGGTTGTAATTATTTTGGTAATCGGGGCGCTGGTATTGGCGATCGCTGACCATAACTTCCGCCCTACCTTTGGGGACTTAGCGAAAGTTGGTGTCGGTGGGTATTTGGGTCAAATGCTACCAGAAGCAAATAAACGGACTGGGGATTCAGACAAGTTGGTGAGGGGAGTTGCTTTCAAGTATGGCAGAAACAGCAGCGAATATGAGATAGTCGGTGGTGTTCGTGAGAGCGATCGCGTCCGTAAAGGCAGATTGACTCGTTTGAAAAGTAGTATACCACACAGCGCTCAAACCCCTTAGCATTATCAATAGACATCTCCAGAAAAGAAAAAAAACGACGACAATTAACCCATTAGCATTCTAGCCGCACTCTTCTAGGGTGTCGGGTAAAATATTTGTTCAAAAGTGGGATGTTCCCGAAGTCCTTACTACATGTGACACAATAGACATTGCCGCATTATTATCAACATGACTGCTTGTGCAATTATCGTTCTCGGTCAAAATAGTGTAATCTTAGCTCTTCAAATAAAAACAGTTTTGCTGAATGCTACTATTTATGGTTTAGCTGAACGTACATCAAATGTCGATGTCAGTTTCACTAACTTTGGTGCTACACTGCGAGAATTATTTGCAAAGGGAACCCCAATAATTGGTATCTGTGCAGCGGGAATTCTTATTCGCACCCTTGCGCCAATTATATCTGATAAGCGTCAAGAACCACCTGTGTTAGCTGTGGCGGAAGATGGTAGCGCTGTTGTTCCCTTGTTGGGAGGACTTCAGGGAGTGAATGATTTAGCGCGACAAATTGCCGCAATGCTTGAAGTCAAAGCCGCAATTACCACAACCGGAGATATCCGCTTTCACACAGCACTCTTAACTCCTCCTCCCGGATATCATTTAGCGAATCCAGATGATGCAAAGAAGTTTATTTCTGATTTACTTGCAGGTGCAACAGTTAAACTAGAAGGAACTGCACCTTGGTTAATTAATAGTAAACTGCCTTTTGACTCTAACGGACAACTAACTATTCGCATCACAGAGTATCAAGTCCCACTAACACCAGATTGTTTGGTTTATCATCCAGCAACTCTGGCAATTGGAGTTAGTAAAGCTGCAAAAATCAGCTTAGAGGATGCGGTATCTTGCATTCAGCAAATGTATGCCGATGCTGGACTTTCAATTTTCTCTGTTGCGGCTGTATGTGCATTAGAGGAAGAAGCCGCAGAATCAGTAATTGAGGAAATTGCTGATGCTTTAAATGTACCAGTTCGTTGGTTCAATTGTCAAAGTGAGAAAAATGCCGTTGCGATCGCTTTAACTGCAACCGGTGCTAATGGTAAATTACTTCTGCAACAAGAATCTGGTATAAATCTTGCTGTGGCTGTTTCTGATGAATTAATTGATATTAACGCAATTGGCAAGGCAAGGGGACAGTTATTTATTGTGGGTACTGGTCCAGGTGCCGCAAATTGGATGTCTCCCGAAGTCAGGCAAATTATCAGTGAAGCCACAGACTTAGTAGGTTATAGCTTTTACCTGGATTTAGCGGGAACGTTGCGAGAAGGACAGCGACGACATGAGTTTGATAATCGTGAGGAACTCGCACGCGCAGAGATGGCTTTGGATTTAGCCGCAGAAGGACGAATAGTTGCGGTAGTTTCATCTGGCGACCCTGGTATATACGCAATGGCGGCAGCGGTATTTGAGGTGCTTGATTGTAACCTTCAACCCAAATGGCAAAGTATCAAAATTCATGTTGCCCCTGGAATTTCCGCTATCCAAGCTGCCGCAGCGAGAATTGGCGCACCTATCGGACATGATTTCTGCGTAATTTCTCTGTCAGATATTCTCAAACCTTGGTCTATTATCGAACGTCGGATTATTGCCGCTGCTGAAGCTGATTTTGCGATCGCTTTCTACAACCCTGCATCTAAACAACGCACTTCACAACTTGCATCTGCACGGGAAATTTTGCTTCGGTATCGTTCCCCAGAAACGATAGTTGTACTTGCCCGGAATGTTGGACGTGCGGGAGAATCAGTTGTAGTGCGGACTTTAGCTGATTTATCCCCCCAGGAGGTAGATATGCGAACTTTGGTGTTAGTTGGTTCAAGTAAGACGCGCAGAGTGCCGCATCCTAGAGGTGTTTGGGTTTATACTCCACGCACATATTAAGGAGGTGGGGTTTGGAAAATACCTTTTGCAAAAATCTGAATAAGATTATAATAGATTATATCTTGTCCCCCCTTATTAACACTAGTACAGGTCGGCGTAAAAATGAATTATGCGTTGCCCACAACCCTTGTAGAGACGCGAAATTTCGCGTCTTGTAAGAGAAATTTCGCGTCTCTACATATAATGTCCGGAAAATTATGATGTAAAGACGTTCCGCCGGAACCTCTCTACGACGGTTGCGACGTTTTTATTACTGTTAATTAAACGGACATGATATCATATTAGGACTTACGCAAAAACTCTCTCAAACTTTTCTTCCTTGGCGGTTGGTTTTTTCATGATTCTGCGTAAGTCCTACATATATAACCAGACCTCATATCAAAGATTTGCTCAAACGGGAGTAATAGAATATTAAAAATTATTAACAAATTGATTATTAAAAAAGAAATTATGCAAAATCTTATATTGAACACAACATTGAGTTTAGAACTGTTTCATCTTCAAAGTAATACGTCTTTGGAGTTACCAGCGAATCTTTCTGTAATTCGTATTGGTAAGCCAAATGAGCAAGTTCCAGTCGATATTGATGTTTCTGGCTTAACTAATGCTGATGCTGTTTCTCGGCTTCATGCAGAGATTCATGTTGAAGGAAATAGTTACTATATTGAAGATTTAGAAAGCACTAACGGAACATTTATTAACAACACAAGGTTAATACCTAAAACTCGTTATCAGCTTAGTTTAGGAGATAAAATAGACCTTGGTCAGGCAAGCCAAGTAACATTTATTTTTCAACAGAAACAACACAGAGCAAATATTTTTTCCACTGCAAATCCTACAGCAATTCAACAAGGAAATGCTGAAAATGGTAAATCCTATCAAATAGATCGTCCAAGCAAGTTTGTCGGCTTGGCATTAATGGTTGCAGGAATTATAATTTTTACAGCAAATACTCAAGTGGGTCTTTTTGTGCGGATTCCTGGTGTATTGTTATGCATTGCCGGGGTTGTAGTTTTAATCCAGCAGCGAATAAAACGTAATTTCGGATGGATTTTGATCGCATTGGGACTAGCAGTCATGATTTTTACTGGCAATGTCTTCGCATCAGTGAATTTTCTTGCTATTCTCGCTTCATCAGCTTTATTATTTGTTGGATATAAACTTTTTAGTACGGGGAAAGTGTTTAATTATAGTTTGCGATCGCTTTCCGGATTATTAAAGAAATAAATTAGGGTGGAGTAATTTACCCACCCTCCACGTAACATCAAGTAACAATTCATTTACACCCAGATTATCATTGTTACTTGATTTGAAGTATGATAAATTCTTATGCAGTACGACGGTTAAACCAGTTCCACAGAAACACGGCAATGATTGCACCGAGAACAGCTACAGCAACCCCAGGAATGCTCAAACTTGTGGCTGTCAATTGTAGAGTTCCTGTACTGAGAAAAGTTGCCAATGTACCACCAACGAATGCGCCGATAATACCTAATATCATTGTACCGAGAATACCACCACCTTGATGACCTGGATAAATAGCTTTAGCGATCGCACCAGCCAACAAACCTAAAACAATCCATGCAACTATATTCATCGTTTTATTCCTTTAAATTCAATGTCTCGTTTCTTTTGATGAATACAGAATATCAATGTCCTGATTGAAAACCAATCTGTCAAGCGAAAGAAATGTCAAATTTCTACTATTCCTTCTGGTTCGCACCCCTTCAATTGTCTTCCTTGTACTAACGGCTTTAGCCGTTAAATTACCATGAGCGGTAAACCGCTCACTACGAAAAACCTCACCCCCATAAAGCTACGCTTTATATCCCCTCTCCTTGTCAAGGAGAGGGGTAGGGGTGAGGTTTTTTAATTGCGGGTATTTTGCCTGTCATGATATTACTTATCAACAGCGTTGTAGTTGAGTTAACAACAGAACAATCTCATCAACCCCTTCCCGCAAAGCTTTCGCTTTCTCTTCACTTTGATTAACAATAATACTGAAAACCAAAGGCTCATATTTAGAATTATTTACATATCCAGATAAAGAAACAACACCTGTTAACGTACCCGTTTTTGCTTGTACAATACCTTCAGCAGGCGTATTTTGAAAGCGAGTTTTCAAACTCCCGCTTTTGCCGGCAATCGGTAAAGATGCACGATAAACTGATGCTGCTGGTGTTTTTGCCATTGCTTGCAAAACTTGCACTAAAGCTTCTGGACTAATTAAATCATGACGCGATAACCCGGAACCATCTACTAGAACGTAACCTGTGGGATTGACTCCCAATTGAGTTAAAGTTGTTTTAAGAACTTCTAAAGCAGTATTTACGGTAGTTTGATCTGGCTTTTTGGGTTGTGCGATCGCCCTTGGCGTTGGCGTTCGCGCAGCGTCTCGAAGAGAAGCGATCGCTCTCAACAATGCCTCAGCATATAAATTGTTACTATTCTGATTTGTCTCCATCACCAAATCTGATAGCAAAGGTGATTCGACAAAAGCTAATTCCTGTTGATTAAGACCCCCAGATACTACCACTGTTTCTCGCAAGCGGATTTTTTCCCCAGCTAAAGCTATACGAAAGCGTCGCAAAAAGTAATAATTCGGATCAACCACAGGCACTTGAACTAAAAGCGGATCGGCTTTCACTGCTAATTGCCCTTGAATTCGCAACACATTTCCCGATAATTCGCGGGTAACATTGATAAAAGCTGGTTGTTTTTCCTCAACTGTCATCGATTGATTAATAATCTGCCACAATCTTCCTTCGCTAAAATCAGTCCACGCAACTTGTAAAGGTTTACCCACAACTTGCGGTATTAACTTGATACTAAACACATTTTGATTGACAATCAAGCTGTTAACTGGTGCGCCATAATCAGAATAAACATCTTCCCATTCCCAGCTAGGGGACACAATATCCCCTTGAAAATAGCTATCATCAGCAATTAACTTTTCAATTTGGGTAATTCCCTTTGCTTTCAACTGTCTTGCCAATGCTACAAGCTGAGTATCGCTAAAGCTAGGATCTCCCCTACCCACAACACGCACAACATTATTACCATCTTGATAAACAGAAGTGCGAATCCGAAAATTTGCCCCCAATTGCTGTAAAGCGGCAGCCGTTGTCAGCAGTTTCGCGTTAGAAGCTGGAATAAAATATTTCTGAGCATCTCGACTATAAAGATTTTGCCCTTTATATAAAGGTTGCACTAAAATACCCCAACGCACCCGACTGTATTGAGGACGATTTATCACTTCATCCACTGCTGCTGCTAATTGATTGGGGCAAATATTTTTGGTTTTGGTTGCCGGTGCAACTTTTATTTGTGCTTGAGCAACTCTAGAATTAAATCCTATCTGGGTAGTCAAAAATAGCAGCAAACAACCCAGTGCTTTATTGAATGCCTTAATTTTCACCGATAATCCTCATTCCAATGATAGATTTTAGCACCCTGATATCAAACTTCTTTCCTCACAGAGAATCTGATACAGCAATCCTATCGCTCTTGTTGAATACACGTAACAGACGTAGCAGTGCTACGTCTCTACAAAATTTTTCAACAGATGTCTAGTATATGAAGGATGTTGACATGTTTAATAGGCAGCGGTCAATTAAAAATAATTCATGAGATGATAAAATCGCTCTTGTTAACTAACCTGTACATACAGAAATACGGAATAGGGGTAAAAGTGTGAATACATTCTTGTCTGGTGTGGCTGTATTACTTTCTACTTTGGCTTTAATGTGTAGTGGCTATGCGGCTTATCAAGTTTTCACGTTACAGCAGACACTGAATAGTAGCAAAACAGCGACTAATATCGCTCCTATCCCCATACCATCAACTGCCCCAACTTTGGAAACTCCCACAACAGCGATCGCACCATCACCGGTAACAACACCAACAACCACCGCTACAGCCTCAACATTTACCCCCGGTCAATTTGTCCAACCGGCTTTTGGTAATAAAGCAAAAGTAGAGTTACTCTCACTTAAACGGATTAAAGATCCCGGAACTGGAAACCGTGATGTAGTTAATCTGCGTCTTCGGGTACGTCGCGTCGCCGCAGATGAAGTTGCTGATAGTGATATAATATCAATTGCGAGTACAACAGCTCGTAATCCTGATACCAGTGAAACATACAAAGCTGTTGCCTTAGATCGCTCAACGGGAAGCGTTTCTTTGTTTCAGGTACGTGAAAATTCCTCAGCGGATGCGTATGTCTGGTTAAGGGTTCCCGAAGCTGTGAATAACTTGGACATCTTTGTACCAGATACAGCAGCTTTTCAAAATGTACCAATTTCTAATTAAGAGTGCGATCGCTCAACCAGATAAATCTAACTTAGTACAATATTGTATAAATTCATGTCGAAAATTTCTCACGAAAACTCTGCGTTTACCTCCTTTGCTCGTCTGCGTTAAAAAACGCGCTCGTTCTTATGCGATCGCTCTAACTTAGGTAACATCAGAGTAAAGCCACCGTTAATACACAAATACTGCCCCGTAACAAATCTGGACTCTTGACTTGCGAAGTAAAGCACTGCTTCAGTAATATCCTGTGGAGTACCCCAATTCTGCATGGGAATTCTGACTTGGTAAGCATCCTTTTTTTCCTGAAGAACACTTTCATGACGTTCTACAGGAATCCACGCTGGAGCAACTGCAATCTTTTTAAACTCTGGGACTCTGTGATTCTGCATGGTCTCACTTTTTTAATCAGCAACACCAGCAATCAAATTATCTTCCTGCTTTGAGGGAAAATAAGACTTCAGCCTCAATATAGGCTGCTCTAAACAATACCAACTCAATAATGAAACAACTAATGTCAATACTCCACAAAAGAAAAAACTAGCTAAATGTCCCAGGATAAAACAGTGACCAACGTATTCATAAATTCTGTCACACAACATCCACAAAATGGGAAAATGATAAACGTAAAATCCGTAACTGATAGTACCCAATCCTTGTAACGGCGACCAACTTAAAAATCTGACTAAGAGGCTATTTTTTGATTGTGCTACAGACAAAATTAACACTGAACTAAAGAAGATAGCTATTACAGAAAAGCCGATTGATTGAACCACTGGATTCTCATAAGAAAGTCCTCCTTGAGTGATTACTATAATGCCCAAACTAATGCCACTCAAAATTGTGAGTATTGGCGAAATTGATAGTAGCCGAGGAAGTATCTTAGGCGATCGCATCCACAAAGCAGTCAAACAACCTATCCCTAAGGCATCCACACGACAGAGGGTATTAACGTATATACTAGAAGAAAGGGTATGAGTTAAGGGATGGGTCAACAATAAGGAACTGCGAAAAAAGAGTGCAGACAAAATAACTATTCCCAAAAACCAGCTTAACAGTCTGCGAGGCAGAAAATAAATCAACGCCGGACAGATAATATAGAACTGTTCTTCAATAGCTAAACTCCAAAGATGATCCATTGGTCCAGTAAAAAAGACTCCCTCAAAGATCAATTTCCAGTTTCCTAAGTAAAACCAATACCAAATTTGGTTACTATCTAAATTATTTGCATATTCATAATTCCGAATAAGTGGATGTATTACTCCTAAAAAAAGGCTCAAAAAAACGTAGTAAACGGGAAAAATTCTGAGGATTCGTCTAGCATAGAAATTTTGGAAAAAATTCGGTTTTTCGCGGCTATCAAGGAGGATTCCGGCAATCAAAAATCCAGAGAGTACAAAAAAAGCATCGACTCCAAACCAAGTTGAGTTCATTAAATCTCTGTAAAAAGCGTTCACAGATTCAGCATGTTTCCCTGCAAATTCGGAAACACAATGAATCAGAAAAACTAACAAAATAGCTACGCCACGATATCCATTTAGTACGGGCATATAGCCACGTATAGTACTAGGAACTCTCTCTACATTCGGGGATGAATTTAACATTTAGGTAAATCACATAATTGATTTAATTTAATTTAATTATTTTAAATCTTTGCCATAGACCTTAAGACCATCCCAAATACCCATCACCCCATGATAGGGACTGTAGTAGACGTTCTCCATTGTCTGAATCTTCTTGACTAATCTTGGCTCAGAATTTCCCACAGCAATTCCTTTTAAATATTCTATAGCTGAAGCTTTGATTCAATATCACCACTCAATAGGGAAAAATCTACATAAAGTAGGGTGAGCAATGCCCACCCTCGTCTTTAAATATTAATAGGACTTACGCATTTTGAACGAGAGGCTCCTTCATGTGCGATCGCTACACTTGGTTTCGCTAAGTATGACAAAAATATTTTGCTCCCAGTCCTGATTAGTTCATTGCGGCTTTACAATTTAGTGCCGCAATCACCACAGAAGTTCTGATTGGGAGCATTTTTCGCACCGCAATGGCTGCAATAAATTGGTTCTATTGCGGCTTTGGGGACTTGTTTTGGCAAACCAATCATTTGCGCGTTGTTTTTGCCTGGGGCTACCATTGGGTAACAGTTTTCGTCTTTGGTGACACGGGCATCGACGATTACAGGTCCTTTGTGTGCTAGCATTTCGGCGATCGCATCTTTCAACTCTTCACGGTTATAAATCACCATCCCCTTGATGCCGTAAGCTTTTGCCAACAACTCAATGTCTGGCATTCCTACTTCCATATTTGAGCATGAGTAACGCTCGCCGTAAAAGGCTTGTTGCCATTGACGTACCATTCCCTGCCAGCCATTATTCATAATCACAGTCTTGACATTTATGCCATACTGTGATAATGTCCCTAATTCTTGCAAGCACATTTGGAAACTAGCATCACCGCTGATACAAATAACTTCTTCATTGGGGAATGCCACTTTAACACCCATTGCCGCAGGTAAGCCAAAACCCATCGTTCCCAAGCCAGCGCTAGAAATCCAGCGACGGGGACCATTTTTGAGGAATTGTGCTGCCCACATTTGATGTTGTCCCACATCTGTGGTGTAGTATGCGTGGGGTGCTTGACTGCCGATTTCCACAATCACTTCTTGGGGTGACATGCTATCAGCATAATGCGGCACCACTAAAGGATATTCTTCCCGCCAGCGGTTAACTAAATTCAGCCATTCTTGGGTTTGGTTGGGTGTCCCCGTGACACCTGTCTGTTTGCAGCGACGCAACAAGTCAATTAATACATTCCGGACATCACCGACAATCGGCACTTCGGGAACGCGATTTTTACCAACTTCTGCGGGATCGATGTCGATGTGAATTACTTTTGCGCGGGATGCGAATTCATCTAACTTGCCGGTAACGCGATCGTCAAATCTTGCACCAACGCAAATTAGTAAATCGCAATCAGTCACCGCAAAGTTAGCGTAAGCGGTGCCATGCATCCCTAACATTCCTAAAGCTAGGGGATGATGTTCGTCAAAAGCACCGATACCCATCAACGTGGTAGTGACGGGGATATTAAATAATTCTGCGAGTTGTTTAATTTCTTCGTGGGCACTTGAAGCGATCGCCCCACCACCCACATACAATAAAGGACGGCGACTTTCACGAATCAAGTTAATTGCTGCATTTATCTGTCGCGGATTTCCCTTCACCGTGGGACGATATCCGGGTAACTTCACTGAACCCGGTTCCACAGGCAGATAATCAAATTCTTCTAATGCCACATCTTTAGGCACATCAATCAAAACGGGTCCCGGACGTCCAGTACTGGCGATGTGGAACGCTTCGGCAACAATTCGCGCCATATCTTGGGTGTCGCGCACTACATAGGAATGCTTGACAATTGGTAGCGTAATTCCGTAGATATCCGTTTCTTGGAACGCATCTGTACCAATTGATGCCCGTGATACTTGCCCGGTGACAATAATCATCGGGATCGAGTCCATGTAGGCGTTGGCGATGCCCGTCACCAAATTAGTTGCTCCTGGTCCTGATGTACCAAAGCACACCCCTACCTTTCCAGTAGCGCGGGCGTAACCATCAGCGGCGTGGGATGCACCTTGTTCGTGCCTAACCAAAATGTGCTTCATCGCACCAGTGGCTTCTACTTTATACAAGTCATCGTAAATTGGCAGAATCGCACCGCCAGGATAGCCAAAAATATACTCAACGCCGTGACGACGCAAACTGTCCAGCAAAGCGAAACCACCACTGACACGCTTGGGCGTGACTATTGGTGAGGGGATATTTGGCTGAACGTGATTCTCAGTTTGTGGGGAAGTAATTGGGTAAGGCGATCGCACTCTTGAACCTCAGACTATAACTAACTTGATGTTTAAATACTGTAGTTAAGAATTCATTTTAATAGAAAAGCTGAATATATTTGTCAAGAAACGATAATGAAAATTGGGTAATGGGCATTGGGCAAGGGGCATTGGTACTATTTCAGACAGCATCCTCAAACAAGCGATCGCCTCGATGCAATCTGTAAGCCATTTGATAAGTTTGTCCTTGGGATCGCATAGTGGGTGCATGAGCTGCTAAATATCGGGATGCGGCGACTAAGACATTAATCCCAGCAGGTGTGTTATTCAATAGGGAGTATTGACGAAAAGCGGCTTCAATCTCCTGAATAACGTGAAATTGACGGTCTTCGCGCAACAATAATTTACCTAACATCGCCAAGAGCAGTTGTGGTTCACCCCCACTGTAGAGATAGCAACCGACTAATTCCCCAACCCGATTTACTTGCTGCTGTCTATCGAGTAAATCTGGCAATTCCCGTAATAATTCTTCCGGATTTTCCACAGTTTTATCTGGTTTGGGGAGACGAGCAGCAGGTACATTGAGAAAGCGATCGAGATATACGCTCATTGCTGCATCAAACACTCCTCGCAATAGTTCTGGTGATGTTACCCGTCGCAGTCCTTGATGGACGGCATTAGCAAAGGTAAAGGTGTGATGGGCACTATCCCAATCGCCAAAATCATTGTTGGTACTAAATTGGGCAATCCGCAAAGCGGCTGCATAGGCAACAATTCCCGCTAACTCTTCCTCGGAACATCCTTGACCCAGGGCAGTAAGTAGAGAATTGGCGATCGCTTGGGCATTGTCACTTAGTAATATTGGTATGAGTTGGTCGCGATCGTCCCAAGTTCCCCGTTTACTTTTCCCCTCAGTCAAAGCACTCGGCAATTCCTCAAAAGCCTGGTGTAAAATTGCTACCAAATCCACAGGGGAACGCCAAGATCTAGATTCCTCCATGCGAGCAGCTTTTGCGTAGCCAGCAACTAAACTAGTTAAAACGATTTCGGCATTTTGCCAACCTGTTACATCCAAAGCTTCTAAAGCTTTATTGGTGAAATCCAGAGTATGACCAACATCCAGATAGCGATGATCAGTAACTACAGTAAATAGCATCTGGGCAATTTGCTGTTGGGATGCACCCCCACGGATTGCCGATGCCAAACAGCGTTCTGCACCTTCTGCATCTCTCACCTCAATAAACTGACGAAACCAATTTTCCAGGATGGGCAGTTTTTCTGGATTGTCCGAGTCGGGTAGGGGTTGAATGGGGAACCGGGGTGGTTGATTGTTAGAATCCCTAGTGACTGCCGCTAAACCATGATAAATGGCACGGGGTTTGTCTTCCGCATCAAGATAGGGCAATAGGTTCATCATACAAGTGTGGATTGTCAAACCCGTATCCCAACCACTTTGCCGATAACACACCCCAAAATCCAACCCCATCCAAAACGGTTCAGTAGGGTTAATTTTCTTATCCAACAGGGCAATGACAGATTTGCCAATTACTAAAGAAATCCCTTTTTCTAAGCCATCCTGGAGACGTTGACGGTGGTGAGTTAACACATCTGCATGAGTCCCTAAATCAACCCACACCTCGCCATTACGGATTTGCACAGGGAAAGCTGGTAAATCATCAGCCCAAGAGTCGAAGGTTCCCCCACTCATTAAATCAAAGCGAGCGTAGTGCCAATCGCAGGTGAGAATACAATCTTTCACAGTCCCCCGACTCAGGGGAAAACCCATGTGGGGACAGCGATTATCCACGGCATAAATTTTGTCATCCAAACTGATTAGCAATAGTGTATGTCCGGCAAGAGCAACAACTAATCTGCCTGCATTACAGACATCATCTAATTTGGCAGCACGGACATAATTTTCTATTTTGGTATTTATTGTCATCACTTTCACCTAGAAGTAAGTTATCTATTTCTAGTAACCGGAGTAGCATTTGCCAATAATGTGAAAACCCAGAGATTTATAAAGTGCGATCGCTAACCTTAGATTTATCGCCTAGCGGCTCTGCCAGAGCATCGCTATTTGAATCTGTTCTAGAGAGAGGGTTTGGATAATTTTAATTCGGTTGTGCTATGTATGTTGTGATCCATCATTAATCTTTACCGATAATTATGATGACAGCTACACCAAATTGAGATAAATTTACTATGAAAATTTACTGTTATCCTATGTAATTAGAATTCCACTTACCTTGTTTCCATTCGTAGCCATCCGGGCGACAAATTCATCTCCACCATCAGCGAAACTAAGTTTCCACAAATAAATTTGATATTTACCCTGTTTCAGATTACCGAAGTAAGTAATGTTATACCCCTCTGGCATTCGTGGTGCAAGCTGAGAGCTAACCGAGTCAAACATTTCTTTGCTAATCCCTGTTTTGTAGTCCGCATCGCCAACTGTGAGGAAAAGTTCGTAATTGCCTGTTTTTATGGAATCCAAGATTGTTTCCAAACTAGCAATTGTATTTTCTGAAGGATGTATCGAACTCATAAATTATGCACTCCTAAGGAATTCTAGTATTTGTAGTTAAAGATTAAATTGATGATTTGCTATTTTTACGATGGCAAATCTCTGGGTTTTTAACAGTACCCTTGAGGGTTATTTTCTTAGGAAATTACAACTCAACTTATTCTACTTTTTTTAAAATCCCCTGGGCATTAGAGTAATACCAATTCTTTATGAGGCTGCGCTTAATAACCCGACGAGTAAACTCGCGGCTACACGTACAAAGCCCACCTGCGTGGGCACTCATTAGGCGCAGCTTCACACAGAAATGGTATAAGTAGCTTTGTAAGCAAGTTTGCCATCTGAGAGCAAATGAAAATGCTCTCCTGCTACAGGTGTGCAAATTTTGAAATTGCTTCTACTATCAAAATTACTAACGTCAAACTCGTAATCGTCACTGCTGACTTGATGCAGAGAAATTTCGCCATAACAGGGAACATCAGGAACACTGATATAACCACATTTCTCGTTTAAGCTGCAATTTCGCTGAATCTCAAGATTGATGCGAAACGACTTTCCTAAAGGCTCTTTGGCTACACCCGACCATTTCCCCAAGAACGCATTCGATACTCGTAGCGATACGGAAGAAAGAGATGTTGGAACGGGAGTAGGTGCAGAGGATGGAGATACAGAAGGAGTGGCTGAAGGAGAAGATGATGGACTAGGTGATGTTTTGTTTACCGTATTAGTTACTATCGTATTAGTTATGGTAAAGATACCACCAATTACCGCTACTGCAATAGTAGCGATCGCAGTCCATGCTTCTGGGCTAATAGCTTTTGTCTTGAATAAAAATTTACACAAAAAATTGACTTTGACAACAGTGCTACAAATAATTAACATAAAATTATCTGTTAATTATTTGAAAATATGACTCTCAGCGTTCGTAACATTTACCCATTGTCAGAATTTCAACGAGGTGCTAAAGCCTTTTTAGAAAAGCTTAGGGGAACAAAAGAACCTATTATCCTTACTGTTAACGGCAAAGCATCTGTAGTTGTCCAAGATGCTCAAAGCTATCAGGACTTGCTAGACAGGCTAGAACTGTTAGAGACAAGCGCAGGAATTCGCAAAAGTCTTGAGGAATTTGAGCTTGGTTTAGGTATCCCCCTAGACGAAGCATTCGAGCAGCTGCGAACAAAATATGATATACAAAGTTGAAATTTCGCCGACTGCGTTGGCTGATATCGAACAAATATTTCTCTGGATGCGTGAGTATTCTGTAGATACAGCCCATCGATGGGTCAGAGGGTGCTACGAAATTATGCTGACATTGGAAAAATTTCCTAATCGTTGTCCCATGTCACCAGAAAGTGAGTACATGGGCATAGAAGTACGACAGCTACTATACAAACAGCAATTTCGTATTTTGTTTACTGTTAGTGAGACTTCAGAAGAAGACGAAGGAATTGTTCGCATTCATCGAGTTCGTCATGGTTCACAAAAAAGGTTACGTCATCCCGAACAACTATTAGATGATGTAGATGATGACGATGAATAAATCAATCAATCAATACTGTTTTACAATTTATGCACTGTACAAATTAATCATAGTATGTAATATTTAATATCAATGTATAAGTCAGAATTTTCTAACAATTTTGAGCAAAATCTTGCTATTAATGGCAAAATTTTTTGGGATTCATCCCTGTATGTTTGCGAAAACACTTGGCAAAATGACTCTGATTGGCAAAGCCGCAATCTAACGCGATCGCTGTAATGGTGAGTTGCGATCGCTTTAGTAAATCTTTTGCCCGTTCTACTCGCTGTTGAATTAAGTGTTGTATTATACAAAAAATTGAGTTTGACAACAGAGCTACAAATAATTAACATGAAATTATCTGTTAATTCCATGAAAATATGACTCTCAGTCTTCGTAACATTTACCCATTGTCAGAATTTCATATCTATTCTATACAGATAGCTGCGTTTACTTCGGACTACCTAATGAACTCAATCACAGCATCGATTTGAGCTTAATTACCTCTTCCCGGTTTACAATCAGCAAAACCTAATGCTTCCGTATCGAGAAAACTGGCGATCGCCATTTCAATAACCGCTTCAACTGGATACTCAATTTCGGCAGCACGGACAATTAAAGCTTCTCGAATGCCATCGGGTAAAAGCCCTAAAATAACTTAGGCATCGGTACTTGTCAGTTGCTCTTTACTTTTAGCCTGCATAAATTCACCTTTCGGGTGGGATTTGGACGTTGTAAGGAGGTTCGGTAGCCCTGAGAATAATTGCTTCTAACTCCAATAGATTTCTCCGGAAAAGTTTTAGAGACCGCAAATTTACGCACAATCCTAACCCCCCTTCCCCCCTTCCCTACGAGGGAAGGGGGGTTTTAAAGCCTCTCCCCGAAACGGGGAGAGGAATGGAAGCGGGGTCTTTTTTCTTTTCCGGAGAAGTCTAATAGTAACCCAGGGTTTTCCCAGTAAGAATTGGCTGCATTGCAATACGAATATCTTCATCATTGTACTTATCGAGCCATGCCCACAAAAAAGCCTTATGTCCCCCACTAAAACGACTCCGCAAACTCTTGGTTTTACCGATATAAAGCAAACCGTCTGTTTTGTGTCTAATTGCATAAATACCAGGACGAGGGGGAATATGGTTGAATTCACGGCTTAAAGGCTGACATTGCTCGAAGGGTGTAAAAGCGATCGCATCCAAGATTATCCTCGCTTGGGTTTGCAATTCGGAATCGTTTGTCGGCATGAAATTAAGAAGACTGAATGCATAAAAATCATGCTCTCACAAATTTTGCAATAAATCTTTGATAGAAAATATTTCAGGTGCGATCAATCGCCACATTTACGGATTTACGTTTCAGGAACTCAACTTTCCCTTGGAACCATCGGAGTATCAAAAAGCAACAAAAAATTTTGTTTCATTTATTGCAGGCGATCGCTGTAATATTATCTTTGTTAACCCAGAGAGCGCTCGTAGTTTAGTTTTTTATGACTAAGTTCAAGTGCATTACAAAAGCTATTGAGGCTACTCAGCATCGAACAAATATTTCTCTGGGCGTAAGTCATATACCAAAAGTATAGAATTTTTTTCTAATCCCCAGTCCCTTAAATCTAAATTACATCTTCCAACACCCGGCGGGTATTTTGCCAAGCCCAAACACCGACACCAGCAACAACAATACTCATCCCTACCAGCACAATTCGCAAGCCGAAAGCATCAGTTATCGGACCTGTAATCGCTAA
Source organism: [Scytonema hofmanni] UTEX 2349 (assembly GCF_000582685.1). Lineage (GTDB taxonomy): Bacteria > Cyanobacteriota > Cyanobacteriia > Cyanobacteriales > Nostocaceae > Hassallia > Hassallia hofmanni. Next base: position 4,628,902 of record NZ_KK073768.1, on the reverse strand, counting down.
GGGTACAGAAAGGGCAATATTCACAGCATGATTTTGAAAGCCAAATACTTTACCAAGCATTGTTGGCGGAGTTTGCTGTTGAATTAGCGTTTGCATCGGCACACCAATTAAAGAAGCACCAATACCAAGCATTGCACACAGTCCTAAAGCCAGCGCTAAATGGTGGATAAAACTAAACAAGCCTAAAACCAGCGCCATGATCAAAAAACCAATTAAAGGTAAAGGCTTGCCATGTAATTTTTCGCCCCAGTTACCCAAAATCGCTGCACCCAAGACCATACCAACTCCAGCAGCTGCTAAGAAAAAACCAAATTGTTTCTCTTTCAAACCAAATTCCGCCGCTAATCTAATGCTCAATACCATTAAAGCTGCAAATACGCAATATAATGTTACAAGTTGCAACATGGCATTCAACACTAAACGGTTTTTCTTCAGGTAGCGCAACCCCTGTTTAAAGTCAGTCCAAGGGTGAATTACCGCCTCAGTGTCGTCTGTTGCTTTGTTCTCTTTAAAGTTAATCGGCTGCATGATTATAGCCGATAACACGTACAATGCGCCGACTACAAGCTCTTGACCATATCTTTCTCCCAAGAAATCTTTCGCCAAACTCAACATCGGCTCTCCAACTGCAAAGCCAACAATTAAAGCGCTCATCATTGTACTGCTAAACAGCGCATTAGCTGCTAACAAATTCTCTCGACGCACAATTAAAGGAATGACAGCTTGTTCGGCTGGGGCAAAAAATTGCGTGACAGTCGAGATGGCAAAAGTGACTATTAATAAAATGAGAAACTCTCGTGGCAAAAACGGCAGACACAGCGTCAATATACCGCGTACCACATCAGAACCAACCATGATTAGCTTTTTAGGAAAGCGATCGACAAAAATGCCGCCAGCAGAACCGAACAAAATTGCTGGTATTGTAAACGCTACCATCAAAGTTGAGTATTTGGAGTTTTGCGCCAACCCAGGAGATGGGTAGTATTCCAGCAGGGCAATCATCAAAACGAAGAAAACCTTGTCTGCTAATTGGGATACTAGTTGCCCAATCCACAAAAGCATAAAAGCACGATTTTTGAGAAGGGCGCCAAACCCGTTATTAACAGCCGCAGGTTCAGTTGGGAACATTAGAGATTTGGGGTAAGGACTACGGTAGATGGGGCATTGGGCATTGGGCATGGGGCATTGGGCATGGGGCATTGGGGAGGCAGTGCGGTCTTGGGGTTTCCCCAAGTGGAGGAACTGCCGAACCCGTAAGGGTCTCCGTCACGATGGGGGACTGGCGAACCCGAAGGGTCTTGGAGTCTCACGCTACTGCGTTGCGGGGTGGCTCGACAAGTGGAGCAACTGCCCTCACCTGCCGTCAACTCCTCTGGGGATGGGGAAAGATGAGGAAGAGAAATTTTGCCCCATGCCCCATGCCCCATGCCCCATGCCCCATGCCCAATTCTCAATGCCCTATTTCTCACTCCTGTTTGCCTACTCTTTTTTCCGGACTATTTTTATTGATAACGCTTTAAAAGGATCTGTAAAAATTCTGCCGCAGTCAGGTGACTTTTACGTGGGGAAACTTCATTATTAGATAAGTCTACCCATCTGCCTTGGATAGTTGGGGGCGATCGCCACATCGATAAATGCTCTACTGGTGGATCTGCATAAAAGTTATCTTGCCCACTTCCCAATATTTTAGAACTCCAGTGGGTGAGATAATCATGACTCATCCTGTGAATCGGGAAACTGCCCAAAAGAGGTACTCCCCATCCATCAATAGCAATAAATGCTTTGATGTTACCACCTAACATTTGCCACGAATACGCTGCGGCTATTGCCCCAACGACACCTGCACTAAAGCTGATGAATATAACTGGCGATTTAGTGCGATCGCCCAGGCGATGTCTTAAAACCTGTAATATATGAAATCCTGATAACGCCGAAAAACCATCAGTGGGCACTTTCAGTATATTCACTGTTTTTTCTTTAGTTTGAGAATAAATCTCTAACCCTCCCGAAATAAAGTTTTCTGTTAAGGCTGGCTCATGAATTCCAGGGCAAATAATTATGCTCGTCATTTAAAGTAGCTTTTTTACACATAACATTTATTGATTAGGACGTATTTTAATATTACTACCCAACACCCACCGAAGGCTGAGGCGTTCTGCGTACAAAGTCCGCCTAATCATGGACTAGGAAAAGTTAACGTTTTTAGCTCACCTAGGCAGGTTTTGTTCGTGTAGCTTTTTGAGTGCGTGAATGCGTGACTTCCGCCTTGCAGTACTAGTGCTTTTTTATTCGACATTATAACATTTTTTACTTACCCAAATATCTAAAAACCTTAGGTTTTTAGCCAAACTAAACGTATTAAACCGCACTTCTAGATTTAATATTTGGAATTTTTAACTCCACGTAGGTGCTATCCCCCTGGATGGGATAGTAAAATACGAGTAAGGGAAAAATAAAATCCCTTAGATATTAAATGGTTACATTGAGGAATTCAATCGTGGTTGCTACCCCGGAAAAGCTGGATCATACACACGAGCATCTATCAAGTCAAGAACGAGTAGCTGTATTGCTTATGGGTTATGGTGAAGTCGAAAGTTATGAAGACTTCGCTAACTATAACGAACAAGCTTTAAATCTACTGACAGCAAAATTTGCACCAGTACCAACCTGGATTTATCCTCCTCTGGCACGTCTTTTAGCATTATTCGATCGCCATGAATGGGGACACACGCATCATGATTTTATTTCCCCACATAACGCCATCTTTGAAAAGCAACGGGCTGGCATTGAGAAAAATTTACAAGAAAAATGGGGCGATCGCGTTCAAGTTTTCAAAGCTTTCAACTTCTGCGCTCCCTTTCTCCCCGACCAAGTTTTAACCGAAATTCGTGAAGCAGGCTTCGATAAACTACTAATTTACCCATTGCTGGTAGTTGATTCTATCTTTACCAGCGGCATAGCGATCGAGCAAGTTAACAATGCTCTTTCCCAAATCCCTGATGGTGAAGAACACTGGGTTAAAGCACAGCGTTACATTCCTTCTTTCTACAACGAACCAGCTTACATCGATTTGATGGCTCATCTGGTAGAAGAAAAAATTAACGCTGATTTGGCTAACGCTTACCTACCTTCTCAAATCGGTATTGTGTTGATGAATCACGGTTGTCCCCACAAAGCGAAAGGTTTCACCTCCGGGATTACCGAAAGTCAGATACTTTACGACTTAGTACGTGATAAGCTAATTAACCGCTATCCTCTCATCTCCGTAGGTTGGCTCAACCATGACACACCTTTAATTGATTGGACTCAACCAAACGCTGAACAAGCGGCAAAAAACCTCATCCAATTGGGTGCGAAGGTGATAGTATTTATGCCAATTGGCTTTGCGACAGAAAATCACGAAACTCTCTTGGATGTGCACCACATTATTCATGACCTAGAGAAAAAACATTCAGGTGTAAGCTACGTACAAATGGCTTGCGTCAACGACGATCCTCAATTCTTAGCAGTGGCAGCACAATGGGCAAATGCTCATATCGCTGAACTCTTATCAGAGGAAGCGACAGCAGTTAACCCCCAACTAGCTGGACATCATCACCACCATTAGGGAGATGGGGGAGATGGGGGAGATGGGGGAGCAGGGGGAGCAGGGGGAGCAGGGGGAGCAGGGGAAGCAGGGGAAGAAATTTCTCCTTGTCTCCTTGTCTCCTTGTCTTCCCTTTCCCTAACTGATTCCTCGCAATTTCCGGGTATTCTCAACTAAACTTTGGGCAAATTCGTCAAATCGCTGAGAAAGTTTCTCATCTAGTAACTTACCTTCAGCGTTGAAAGCTTTCCAAACTTGTCCGATCGCTACCTGTTCAGGTATACACCAAGCATGAACCCATCTGAGAATTAATCTCATATCATTTAAAGCGTTGCTGTTAGGTTGTCCCCCTAAGACGCTAATTAATCCCGCTACCTTACCAGAGAACTGATCGAAGCTCATTAAATCTAGTGCATTTTTCAACACACCACTGACGCTGCCGTGATATTCTGGTGTTGCTAAAATTAATCCATCAGCAGAAGTGACAGCATCCTGCATCCGTTTTACGTCGGGGTAATCTGGATATTCTTTTCCCCCGTCGCAAAAAGGTAATTTCATCTGCCTTAAGTCTAAAATTTCGACTTCTGCACCTAGCGCTTCTACTCTTTGCGCTGCTAATTGTAAAGCCATTTGGCTGTAAGAGTCCGGTCTTAAACTACCTGCAATGCCAACAATTCTCACCATAAACCAACATCCTAATATAGATTCAATAGCATCTTTTTAAATGCAAGTCGAAGTCATTACGACTAAATCTATTTTAGCGATTATTATCAAAATGTGTAGAATATACCCTTGCACTCATTCATGAATGTGCGATCGCTTTCCCCCCTTCCCCTTCTTCACAAGTGATGCAATGATGCCTATACGTCAAAGTTTATTCTTATCTGATATCCAAGTATCTTACTTAGAGTGGAATCAAGGTAAAGAACCGTTGCTGCTATTACATGGTTTAGCTGACAATGCGGTTGTTTGGTCAAGCTTAGGAGATTACCTAGCGGCAGAATACCATATAGTTGCTCCAGATATGCGCGGTCATGGTGAAAGTAGTAAGCCTGAGACAGATTATACTTTTGAGAGCGCGATCGCTGACTTAGAAGCACTGATGGATCGGTTGGGATGGAAATCTGCTCATGTCGTAGCGCATTCTTGGAGTGGTAAATTAGCTTGCATTTGGGCAAAGCAAAATCCAGCACGTTTGCGGAGTATGATTCTTGTTGATCCGATTTTTATTTGGAAAATACCCAGTTTCTTCAAAGTGACATTTCCGTTGTTGTATGGTGTCTTGCCATTTCTCAAAGGAATGGGACCATTTGCTAGTTTAGAACAAGCCGAGATGCAAGCGCGTCAGTTAAGTGAATATCAGGATTGGAATTCTTTACAGCAGCAAGTCTTTCAAGCTGGAATCGAAGAAAAAGCCGATGGTAGTTGGGGTAGTAAATTTACAATAGCTGCACGCGATCGCATTTTTGAAGAAGTCATGCGAGTTCCTGGATTAACAGTTACAATTAATACCTCAACTCTCTTTATCCAACCAGAAAAAGGTGTTAATCGTCAACAATGGCAACTTAAACCCTACAAAACTTATCTAACAAACTTACGCATCTGCCAAGTTCCCGGTAATCACTGGGCATTTTTGACAGAAAGTCAAGCATTCAACTCGACCGTAGCAGCTTTCTTAAAAAATTCGTAGTAAGCGATGAGAGCGCTTATCTTGGGCACTTCAGTGCCCACTACGATCTAAAAATATTATAAATTAATCTTTTACTTGGAGCGAAACCACATTCATGAGCTTTTGTATTAATCCAGTTTGCCCGAAACCGAACCACCCAGACAACGATGAGAACCGCTTTTGTCAAAGTTGTGGTTCCCAACTTGAGTTGTTAAAACGCTATCGGGTGTTGCGTCTTTTGAGTGACAAAACTGGTTTTGGCAAAGTTTATGACGCATACGAACAAGACACACCGAAAATCCTTAAAGTACTCAAAGAGGATTTATCAAATGATGCGAAAGTAGTAGAACTATTTCAGCAAGAAGCAGCAGTGCTAGGAAATTTGAATCATCCGGGTATACCTAAAGTTGATGGTTACTTTCAATATCAGACCAGAAATGGCTTGGTATTGCACTGCATTGTTATGGAAAAAATTGAAGGTTCCAACTTAGAACAGTGGCTAAAACAGCAGCAAAATAAACCGATTTCTCAAGAACAAACTGTAGCCTGGTTAAAACAGTTGTTAGAAATTTTAGCTCTGGTACATGGGAAACAGTATCTGCATCGAGATATAAAACCATCTAACATCATGATTCGTCCTGATGGGCAGTTAGTGTTAATTGACTTTGGTACAGCCAGAGAAGTTACTAGAACCTACTTAGCCAAAATCAGCAGCGGTGGTGGAGGAATTACAGCAATTATGTCATCTGGCTACAGCGCACCAGAACAAATAAGCGCTCAAGCTGTAGCGCAATCAGATTTTTATGCCTTAGGACGCACCTTTGTATTTTTGCTGACAGGGTATCATCCTTTGGAGATGTACGACAGCCATCATAATGTATTGCATTGGCAAAATCATGCGATGCAAATCTCACGTTTACTGTTGAATTTGATTGATTCGCTGATGGTGCGGGATGTAAATCAGCGTCCAGCTACCGCTCAGGATATTATAAAACAGTTGGAGGCAATTGAACAACAATTAACAGGAACTATTGCAACTGTAAATATTGTGGGAAGTCCAAAAACCGCCTTTTTACCGCAACCAACTACGACGACTTTACCACCCCAGCCAGAAAAGCAGCCGGAAAAAGTTCCTTTATTAGCATTATTTGCCGCGTTGCTGGTATCGTTAGGATTATTAGGTTTAGTAGCCTTAGCAACTCGTTCTTCTAAATTAGCTTCTTTACCTGAAGATTACGGGCAAGCACCAGAAAAAAAAGGCAAAGTTGATTACTTTCCTTATGAAGAAGGTAAAGATAGTCAAGGTAGAGTTGCGGAATTTAACGTTGCGGTTTTATCAGTAGAATATAAATGGCAACTTGGCAGTAATTATCAAGTTAAATATAACGACGAACTGATTAATCTGGATTCTTTAAAGTCTAATTTAGAAGAAGAAGGAATTCAGAGAATCATGGAAAATCCCAGCGAAATTATCTCTGTCGGCACAGCTTCTTGTGAAGGCAATGTAGAGGTAGAAGAAAAAAGAGCTTTTGAACGTTCTCAGAAATTACAACTTTTAGTTAAGAAAATATTTAGCAAGACCAGAAGTGTGGAAGGTTATCGGTTGTTAAATATGGGACAATTTCAGCGGACTGATTGTCAAGCAAATCAAGATTCAACAGCTTATCAAAGAAGTATTATTATTATTGGTGTGAAGAAACAATCAGAAGGTGTAATTTTAGATGAAGCGTTAAGAGATAGGTTAGACAATAAGCCTTTTGCCGATTTTAAATTACAAGATTATTCGCTGGGTTCCCAAAAGAGATTTAAGACAATACCAAGTAATTTGTAATCTATTCAGAGGAGGTTTTGATTGACTCCTCTCCAAACTTCTCCTCCTGTGGAGGAGAGGCTTTGATTTTTAATTCGTTTCTTCTTAACTCGTTCCCAGGCTCCAGCTTGGGAATGCATACTCATACCAATTCACTAAAATTATGTACCTCACGCGATTTGTCGTTTTGCTACTATTACAGCAAATTTCAGGTTGCAGGAGGTACATGCCTAAAACCCAAAACCCGCTCACAGACGTAGCATTGCTACGTCTCTACGTGTATTTAATAACAACGCAATCTGCTGTATATAAATACCGTTTTACTTTAGGTTGCTAAGGAACAGTAAAAACGAGATAATATTATTTGTATAGATTTTTGGGGTTTGTGAAAATGACAGCACCTCAACCAACAGCTTTTACTAACTCAAGTCTTTACGAGCAAGATTTTTATCTGTGGATAGAAACGACTGCTAAACAGTTAAAAAAAGGTAAGTTTGCTGAAGTTGATTTAGCGAATTTGATTGAAGAAATCGAAAGTATGGGGAGAAGCGAAAAAAGAGCTTTAGAAAGCAATTTAGTAGTTTTATTAATGCACCTCCTGAAATATAAGTATCAACCCGAAAAATGTTCTAACAGTTGGCTTTCTACTATCTTTGAACATCGGCGCAGATTAAATAAATGTTTGCAAGATAGCCCAAGTTTGAAAAAGTATTTTGCGGAAAACTTTATGGAATGTTATCAAGATGCGCGTCAGCTAGCAGCTTTAGAAACTGGGTTAACTCTTGATACTTTTCCTGTAGAGTCTTTTTTGACTGCGGATGAATGTTTAAATCAAGAGTTTTTACCTGATTAGTTGAATTTTGATTTATTTTACCAAAAAACCTTGTAGAGACGTTCCGGTGGAACGTCTCTACAATCGTGTGGAATGACGAAAAATCGTTATATAAGGGGTATCATCTCGGATTCGTGCCTCGATATCTTTAAAGAAGTCGGGGATCTTATTTTTTCAGGTTAATTGCTTTGAAGAATTAGCCTTTAGCAACCCGAAGATGACATCACATGTGACTTTATGTCTGAGCCTACAATGGGTTAGGAGGTTGAAAAATCAAATAATTTTGCGTAACCAGTTACCCTAACCCCAGCCAAGAGAAGAGATTTTGCCACCAAGAAGTACTTACCTGACCCACAAGTTTCATTTTTTGGCGAATGTCTTGAATATTCCAGTTAGTTAATTTCGCAAGAGTTTGCGCTTCTTTTTCAAAACGCTTGCCCAAAGAACGTTTATATTCTCTTCCCGCAGAACATGTAACTCGACCTGTAAATGGGTGTTGCAAAATGTAACGTCCTTGAAAAGATTCGCGGTTAGAAGTTTCGTGAAACATCAAATCTTCCGGGAATTTGTCGCGAGTGTAGCGGACATGCAAACGAGAAATGAAAACGCTACTAGAAGGGCTTGGTGGACGAAAGCCACGGGGTGCAGGTGCGTTTACCCCAAAATCATTATCTAACCAAAATACACCCGCTTGCTTAAGTTCCTGTTGGCTAAGAGGTTCGGCAGAACAAGGATCGCAATTACTCATATCCCAAGCATATTCTAAAAATGCCACTTTTCTATCTTCTTTGATGTAAGAAGTTTGGAACATGGATTTATAAAAGTTGCTAAATTCATCTTTGACAAATAAGGGAATATTGTCACCAGAGGGAACTTTCACTGTGCGGTAATTGGTGATTTCTGCTTGTCCTTTGGGCGATAAAATGTAGACAATTAAATCTTGTTCGCTTGTGGCATTAATCATGCCCAAACGAATTGGCAACATGAATTTAGGTGAAGTGTAATAAATTTGCAAAGGACGCAGAAACTGATAGCCAGATTTCTCAAATTTATTCAAGTTGACTTTAGCAACAAAGAATTTCATTGAAGAACGAATGTAAGGCTGAAGTAGCTGTTTTGCCCCTCTAGGAATTTTATAACCGTTGCGGTTCAGCCAAGTTTCCAGTCCGCCCGATTCTTTGGCGCTGAGGATTAAAATGTCGTATTCACCAACGTTAAAACGCGCTTCTATAGTCACACCTAAATTGTCAGCACCCCTAGCATTTCCTACTCGACTTCTTGGTGCTGCTGATGGTGCAGGTAATACCCTATTTTCTTCGTAAACTGGTGTGCAGGGGTCTGAGTCGAAATATTCTACCAATCGTGGTGCGCTAAAAGCATCTAAACGCTCGATGATTTTCGGTTCGGCAACACGCACTTGCTCTTTTTTCAACACTGTCGGTACAGGTATAACAATTGCAAAATCTTTAACTTCACCCTGAAAGTCATTTGCCATCGTTAGGACAGTGCGATCGCCTGATCGTGCGATCGCTACCTGAGAAGCTTTGTTATACAGCTTTGCATCAGCTTTCGCAACATAAAATCCACAAAATGCCCATGCCGCCGGCGTAAAACAAAATACCGCAACAAATGTTAGTAGTAAAGAAATTAATAATCGAAAAGGTTTCATGTTAGTTGTTAGTTGTTGGTTGTTGGTTGATAGTTGATGGTTGATAGTTGATAGTTGTTGGTTGATGGTTGATGGTTGATGGTTGTTGGTTGATGGTTCATAGTTGATGGTTGATGGTTGATGGTTGATATAACCACTAACTACTAACCACTAACCACTAACTAACAACAACTAACCACTAACTACTAACCACTAACTCTTAACCAGGAAAATCGCGGTGCTTTCCACAAGGTATCTAGCAGGATAGTTAAAGGTGCAAGGGCAAACAATGCCCAAAAAACTGCGGTGGAAACAAAGAAATAATTCCGCAGAATAAAAGTTAATATCGCAATGCACATTGCCCAAATCACACGCCCAATTTGAGCATTGGGAATTGACCGGGGGTCTGTTACCATAAATAGGGCAAATAGCACTAACGATCCACTCATCAATCGATGCCAGTAAACATCCCAAGTCCAGCCCAACATCATATTGCGAATTGCTTCCATAAAAGCGTATGTAAGCAAAAAAGCGGCTGTTGTATCCCAACGTCCGACTCGCTTGAGAATCATGCCACCTGTGCCGGCAAATAACAGCCCATACCACCAATCATCACCCCATTGTCCTGGTGAAACCCAAGCATCGGGGGTTAGTAATAAAGCACAAATGATACCAGCGTTGGCGGGATTGAAGACATGTTTATCGCCAACTTTGAAGACAAATTTACTCGCGATCGCCACAAATCCCGCTAAAGCCATCGTCGTCCAATCATCAGCTCGTAAAAGCAAGCTGAGTCCTAATGCAGTAATCAACGCACTACGAATATTCGTCTTTTGCCCTGTGTCATTTGCTAATAACTCTTGACTGGTAGAGACGCGATATATCGTGTCTCTACAACTGTTGACTAATGACAAAAGCCATTGCGTTGATACACAGGTAGCGATCGCAACTACAATCAACTCTGGTTGTAGTGTCCAATCTCTTGTACCAATTCCTAAAATTAGGAATAAGGAAAGAAATAAAATTTGATAATCTCGTATATCTTTCAGCAACATTGCCCCTAAAATCAGAGATTTCCCGAATATGTGTCACCAATCTAAACGGGTAGAGGCAAAAATGATGCTGCCGTTACAAATTTTGTTACAGTTTGAGAAGGGACTGGGAACTGGGGAGTAGGAATTAAGTGAATTTCCAATTTTTAATCCCCAATCCAAAATCCAAAATCCAAAATTGAAAGACTCAAGATGCAATTCGCTTCACTATATCCGCTTGTTTACCGAATTCTCAAACCAACGTTTCCTAAGTGTCTTTGGTGTGGCAATCCAAATTCTAAAGCGATCGCACTCACGTTTGATGATGGTCCCCATCCGCAATACACACCAGAACTTTTAGCCGTTTTAGACCGCTATAATATTAAAGTTAGTTTTTTTTGGTTGGGTGTTTGCGTGAATCGTTCGCCGGCGATCGCCAAAACAATATGCGATCGCGGTCACTGGATCGGATTGCATAGCTACGATCATCGCAATTTCCCCATGCTTTCCCCAACTGAACTTCAGCAAAGCTTAGAAAAAACCCAAGCTGCAATTCATAATGCTTGCAATTTACCACCGTCACAAGTACGTGATGTCCGACCCCCCAATGGTTTCTTTACACCGGAAACTTTAAAATTATTACATCAGTGGAATTACCGCCCTGTTATGTGGAGCGTTGTCCCTGAAGATTGGGTAAGACCAGGAGTCGCTACTGTGGTGCAGCGAGTTCTCCAGCAAGTACAAAACGGCTCACTGATTGTTTTACATGATGGTGCTTGCGGTGGACAAGATGTTGCCGCTACAGCAGAAAGCTTGATTCCCCAATTGCTACAACAAGGTTATCAGTTTGTCACAGTTGATACTTTATGGCAGCAATCTGCACTCACGTCATAATCATCACCTATAAGATGAGTGCTAGCGCCAATAGTTAACGGTTAACATTCCTGATGAATTATTGCTATCTATAAAGGCGCTGCCAAGTAATACCCTTTTAGAGTAGAATAATAATATGGCAATGGTGTCCCGCATACATTTGAATTTAGGTAATATACGCACTTTGTAACTTGCTTTTCTTACGTGCCAATAGTCAAGCAATCAAGTACCAACAATAGTTGGCTGGTGCTTATGAACCAAGAAATTAAGAATGAGTGAATTTACTTAAGATACATTGGAGTTGCTTCTAGCGACTTTGCGCTTGTGAGCTACTTCAGGTTGTGGTGTGCTGGCAAGCGTTGGCTCGTCAGTCCCCAATAGGTCATGTATCTCGCTTAAGGATCTTGAAGTTTTTGCCGAAATCTCTTCTGGTGAGGCACTTACGTACTCAATCAGGTCTTCTACTTTGCAGTTTAGAGCTTGGCAAAATCTCACGATTCTTTCAATATGGTCTGTTCCAGTCCTGCCACTCTCCCAGTTCTGGATGGTGCTTTCAGTAACCCCGACAAGACGTGATAGCTCAAGCTGGGTCAGCCCTGCTTTGTCACGCAGAAAGGCGATTCTTGGTTTTGCTTTCTGTTTCACAGCTGTAGCACTTTATATCTTAACTTATAGTCGTAGATCCTAGCACCAAAAAAATCCAGCGCCCAGGAATTTCCCAAAAAAGACTTTTGCCCAAATCCTTGACACCCCCAAGAACTTTGGTTAAAAATATTGTGTATGAGGATCACCTCTTTTAGAGGTTATATAAAGGACAGATTAAGCGCACCCATGCAATTTAAAAAAAACTTTCCGAATATTCCGGAATGATGCGACTTTGATTTGAATATCATGATATCAAACGACAGCGTAAAAACCCTGGTAACTCCTCAAATTTTAAGTATGTATACGCAAATTGAGTCACAGGATTTATAAGTCAGTTTGAACCAACTACAAGACACAAATAATCAGGTCTAGAAATATTATGTTGAAGAATTTTGCTTTCGGTATCTTGGCTGCTGCGATCGCGATCGCTCCTGGTGCTGCATTTGCCGGTCAATCTCAAAGCAACGTGCAAGTTACCACACAAGACGGTGCGGCAATCAATGGTAGCACCAACGCTCAAACTTCTACCAGCACCAACGTTCAACAACAAATTCAACGCGCTAACCAAGCTGGTAATCGTTATAACCGTGGCAGAAACTACAAACCCGTTTGCAGAACTGGTGCTCAATCTCAAGGTTCTGTACAACGTACAAGCCAAAGCGGTGCTGCGATTGACGGTTCTGTCAATGCTCAAGATAGCGTTACAACCAGCAATCAACGTCAAATTTTAGCTGCTGGTTGCCGCTAATTAGTGCATAAATTCTGATGGCGTTACCTACTTAATAAAAGAATCAGAAAAACGATTCCACTAGTCTTATAACGCCTTCTCTCAATCAAAAACACACACAAATTTTTAGGTATAAAAACATGTTGAAGAATTTTGCTTTCGGTATTTTGGCTGCTGCAATCGCGATCGCTCCTGGTGCTGCATTTGCCGGTCAATCTCAAAGCAACGTCCAAGTTACTGAGCAAAACGGTGTTGCAGAAAATGGTAGCACCAACGCTCAAACTTCTACCAGCACCAACGTCCAACAACAAATTCAACGCGCTAACCAAGCTGGTAATCGTTATAACCGTGGCAGATACTACAAACCCGTTTGCAGAACTGGTGCTCAAGCTCAAGGTTCTGTACAACGTACAAGCCAAAGCGGTGCTGCAATTGGCGGTTCTGTAAATGCTCAAGATAGCGTTACAACCAGCAATCAACGTCAAATTTTAGCTGCTGGCTGCCGCTAATTAGTGCATAAGTTCTCCTGGCGTTACCTACTTAATAAAAGAATCAGAAAAACGATTCCACTAGTCTTATAACGCCTTCTCTCAATCAACAACACACACACTTATTTAGGTATAAAAACAATGTTGAAGAATTTTGCTTTCGGTATTTTGGCTGCTGCGATCGCGATCGCTCCTGGTGCTGCATTTGCTGGTCAATCTCAAAGCAACGTACAACATACCAATCAAGAGGGTGCTGCAATCAATGGTAGCACCAACGCTCAAACCTCCACCAGCACCAACCGTCAACAACAAATTCAAAACGCACAGAAAAAAGCTGGTGGATACCGTGGCAGCTACTACAAGCCCCGCTACCCCAAAGCTAACACAAACCAATCTCAAGGCTCTGTACAACGTACAGGTCAAAATGGTGCTGCGATTGACGGTTCTGTAAATGCTCAAGAGAGCAACACCCGCAACAACCAAACCCAAACTGTTCGCGGTCGCTAATTATTAATTAAGTTCTTAGGCGTTGGTAGTAAAAGTTTAACTTAAACAACGCCCTTTCCAAACAAAAACAACACTCACACACAACTAAATCAGGTTTAGAACAATGTTGAAGAATTTTGCTTTCGGTATCTTGGCTGCTGCGATCGCGATCGCTCCTGGTGCTGCATTTGCTGGTCAATCTCAAAGCAACGTACAACATACCAATCAAGAGGGTGCTGCAATCAATGGTAGCACCAACGCTCAAAGCTCCACAAGCACCAACCGTCAACAACAAATTCAAAACGCACAGAAAAAAGCTGGTGGATACCGTGGCAGCTACTACAAGCCCCGCTACCCCAAAGCTAACACAAACCAATCTCAAGGCTCTGTCCAACGTACAGGTCAAAGCGGTGCTGCCATTGACGGTTCTGTAAATGCTCAAGAGAGCAACACCCGCAACAACCAAACCCAAACTGTTCGCGGTCGCTAATTATTAATTGAGTTATTAGGCGTTGCAAAATTGAAGGAATCAGCCAAATTATTCCGCTTCTAAAGCAACGCCAACTCGAAATCAGTAAGAAATTTCAAATCGGATTCAAAAATATGTTGAAGAAAACTTCCGTTTTTAGTCTTTTAGCCGCAGCAATGATTATAGCACCATCTGCTGCTTTCGCAGGGGATTCCGGTACTCGCCAAGAGCTTAATCAAAGTGCTACTTCGATTAACAACAGCCGAGTTGATCAAGCAGCTACCCAAACGAGCATTCAGTACCGCAACAACAGAGCAGGTTCTCGCTACGGCAGCTATAACTGCCCAGCAAACCAGCAATCACAACGCTCAAATCAGCGTATTGACCAAAATGGTGTAGCGATCAATGATAGCGTTGTCAGCCAACGTGCCAACCAAGCAAACTTGCAACGTCAAGTTGGTGCCGGTCAACGTTACTGCCGTTAAAGCACTTGTGTTATCAGCTATCAGCTATCCAGTTTGGAACTTAAAATACTGCTGCTGTGGTTGGTGACTAAACCCTTGATTAATTCTACTGCCACGAGAAGGGTGTTGTGAAATAATTAATTCTCAAACCCGCCCGGATCGCTTTCAAGTCGAATTAGTCTGTTAGCAAGCCTGTGGTGTGGTGCTGACAGCTTTTACAGGGGTATTACCGATTTGCTAGCTTGCGAAGCAGAAAAAAAAATCGGTTTTTTCTATTAGGAGAGTGATTAAGTTATGTTTCCCAAACAAACAGTTTCATTACTAGCAGTCTTATCTGCGCTAATTGCATTACCAAGTGGAATTGCCAGAGCCGGTGAAATCTACGTTCAAACTGATAACGTTCAAGTCTCGGTTGGCAATGACAGCGGTATCCGGATTAACACTACTCCCACACACACATACTTGTTTCCCCGTTGGCTGTCTGCACCGATCGCATCACCTAGCGGCTTTATCACAGCAGGTAACACGATAGTTCAAACTGACGACGTAATGGTCGATTTTGATGACGACGATGACGACGACATCAGGGTTAACACAATTCCCAGAAGAAGAACAACTATTATTCGCACTCCAACGCAGATTTATCGACCAAATAGTGTTCGGACTTACGGAAATTGGAAAAACCCCCGCTCAACCCCGTCCATGCGGTGTAATGGCAGAAATATAACAAGGACAACCACTCAAAGCCAGAGTTCTGGTAGGGCAGTTAACCGCAGTTATAGTTCGATGACAACAACAACTTGTCAATAGTTTACGTTTTGTTTATTTCCATTAGGATACAACCATGAATTTAAAATTACTTTCTCTTGGTATTTTCTCAGTTGTAAGTGTATCTCCTTTCTTGGTGCCTTCGTTTACTCCTAAAGCTGAAGCTGGATGTGTTGCAGTTGACGTGGCAGCGCAAGTAGCGGTTGACGGTTCCAGAACACGTTCGCAATCCAATAATGTTAGTCAACGCTTTGACCCGAATTGCAGTGGTGGCAGTGTGACCAGCGTCGGCAACCAAGTTTGTGTTTCTAGCAAGTGCGATCAAAGACGGACTAGCAATCAGTCTGTTAGTGGAAGTGGCAGATACAACACTGGTGGTCGAAATATTCAAATTAGAGTCAATCCTAAAGTGCATGTATACAACCGAGCTGCTGACCCTAACTTTCTTAACAAGAAGTAAATTAGCCCAATATTTATAGATTGGGTGTAACGATTTTAATCGTTTTGAATTCCCCTCCGGGGGAATTTCGCCATAAATATTTTCTTAACATTACTTTGGGGAGTTTCCTTCCTTGAGGAGTTGGGTTTAAACTCATACTATATACTCAAGGGAGTAAGTCTAATTATGAAAAAAATTCTCATGGCTTTTGGAAGCAGCGTTGCTTTTCTTATAGCGACGATGTTTGTAGCTCAAAGCTTCAATCAAAGCAACGAAAATCAAAATACTTTTCTGCGATCGGATAACACTAGTATTAACTCAGACAGTACTAGCGTTAACTCAGCTACCAATAATGACGATGATGATATGAAAGACTCTGGAACTTTTCTTAGCCAACAAAACGATCAATCATCTCAGTATCAACGAAGCACTCTCAATGTGGATGCAGCTAGTCTTAGTCAACCTCATATTCTCAGCATTAATAGCTCTGCAACTCAATTGAAAGGTCAGATTGTTGTTGATGGTAAAGTGGTGAAAAGACTAAACAAAAATAGTTCTGAGATTAATCTCTCACCTTATCTATCAATGGGACAACACAATGTGGAAATTACTGCGCGTTATTCTCCCCCAACCTCTGGGGTCAGTGTACAAATAAACGGTCCTGGAACAAATGTCGCTCAACAAAATAGCGGTGATGGTGCTTTGAATTACAAAATTGATGTTAACGTCCAATAGCGTGAATCAACTTTTGTTTAATCTAAAATGGTATGTACGTAGAGACGTAGCATTGCTACGTCTCTACAATAATTTGGGGCTTAATTGAAAGGTATTTGCTTATAGCCTGCGGGCTTTTTGCACATTTGGAATGCTCCCCTAATATTTGTTTTTTGTAGTGAGGACTTTAGTCCTCATCAGATAAGGACTGAAGTCCTTACTACGAGCTTATCAACGTTATATGATTAGACATTGTATGAAGCAAGTTTATGATTAACTAGTTCTAGTTGCTTGTAATTGATTTTCTAGATTTGCCCGCAACCGCAAGTCTGCGACTGACCAAATCCAAAACTTGTTAGAACATAAAGCAAAATCATCATGTTTATGGGTAACGATCGCATCTAATTTTTCATAACTAGCACAAACTAATTCTACGGCAGATTCAAAATCTCGAAGTGGTGAAGAGCGTGCTTGTTGTAAAATTATCTGATCGACAGTGCAAATCTGAATTTTATCTTGTAACCAATCAACGACTATTTCTGCTATTTTAATACCTTGAAAACGACTCGCATAATCGTAAATTTTCTGCCAACCAACATCTGTTACATACATTTGTATTGACGGGTGTACTCTATCCAATAGTTCTCTGATATTTCCAATAAATTCGGTGCGATTAATCAAAGCTTCTAAAATTAAATCAGCATCAACTAAAATCCTGATCACTTTAACCCCCCAGAATATCTGAAATTGTGTGTGAGAAAGTTTTGTTCAAAAATCAAATAGGAGTCCTATATATAAGTTCTTCAAAGAATATTTCTGATTTGATTTGACTTAATCTTATTGGCAAAAGAGAGTTACTTGGTAAATAAAAATAGGTTTTCACATTAGCAATTAGGACAAAAATTACAGATTTCGGATGGTAAATTGAAATGACGACTTAGAATTTTTGTAGTTCCTAGCTATTCATGAAGAGGGTAAAGGATTAGATTCACCTAGATAAACAAAGTGAAGATAAAACACAATTTTTAGGGCAAAGACTTGTGATTATATCACTAAGTTGGAAAAATAAGCGTTAGATGAATTGTTAACTTTATAAAAATCACTTTTCAAACACCATCATGATAGTTGTAAATATTAGTTCCGCTTTTACTAGGGAAATAAGTTTATTTCTGGGACTTAAGTAGCAGATAATATAGTTGTCCATCACTGACAGTTACACCAGCGCGATCGCCTGCCACTTTCCCAGTACCTAAAAAATAATCCACCCTTCCCGCACCTTTAATCGCACCTCCAGTATCTTGATCGAGAACGTAACGGCTGACGATTCGATGCTCCATTTCCCCACTAGACTTGACAAAGGGAAAAGGAGCGCGAATTAACGCTAAAGCACCAGGAGGCATGATAGATTTATCTGTAGCAATTGAACGCTCTGGAGAAAGTGCCACTTGGATAGAACCTTGCGCTGCTGCACCGAAGTTTTCTTGAAAAAAAACAAAGCTGGGATCGCGAGGAATATAGATATTTAGCGCTTGTGGTTGCTTATGAAAATAATCCAGGATAATCGGCATTGTCATCCCCTCAAGGGGTAATATTCCATCATTAGCCAATTCTCGTCCGATGCTTTTGTAGTTGTAAGCTGTATTACCGGCATAGCCTACGGTAGTTTGTGTGCCATCGGTCAAATCAAGTTTGGCAGATCCTTGTATTTGAATCATATATGGTTCCAGGCGATCGCGAAACCAAAACAACTCTAAACCCCCCAACTTTCCTGCTTGACCTTGCAATCCATCAACTCCCTCTAGTTGCACTCGTGTCGGATGAGGTTTTGACCAAGATTGGATATCAGCAGGCAATTTATAAATCGGATAGCGATACTCTGCGGTAGGAACACGACTAGCAGCATAAAGTGGTTCATAATAAGCGGTGAACAAAACAGAACCTTTGTTGTCTTTACCAATTGACTGATAAAGGACAAAATCGCGCTCAATAGCTGTATGAAGTTCTGTAGCAGATTTAGATTTTAGCAGCAGTTCGCGGAATCTTTGCAGACTTTTGCTGACGCGATCGCGTGTAATTCCCGGCACTGATGAGTTTTTGTAAGCCGTATCTGCATTACTGGTTTGCAAATATCCCAAACTGCGATCGATAGCTTGTAAAAGTATCTTTTTATCTGGTAACTGAGTATTTTCACCTTGAAATAAAACTTGATCCAAACAAGACGTATCACCCTCACAACAAGCTACTGGCGACCTTTGGATAAGTACTGGAGATGAAGCTTTTTGATTTTTGGTTTTCAATAACACTGGTAGATCCCACTTTTTGACTTGACATTCCGGTGGACTGAGTTCCGGCTGTCCAAAACTTGGCATCCGTACTAGAAGTATTAACAAAACTACGGGTATGCTGAGAGTGATGATTGTCAGAGTCTTTTTCATCGAAAAATGTCTAATGAAAATTTTTAATATTTAATTCCCTAGTCATGTTACTTAGAAAACTACAGTTTTTCATAACTCACTTTTTAGATGAAAAAGTCTTGATTTTCGGTTTCTGCGAAAATCAGCGGATCTAACCAAGCTGAAAGATATCTCAGCAAAGCTCCTGGGAACTTTCAGCTGTGCTGTATCTATATGATGAGCTTGGGAGATTTATGCAAGTTCCGGAAAAATTAGTTACATTTTTTAACTTTGGCAAGACTAATCAATAGACATCTGGTAAAAAACATGTAGAGACTACCAAGTGCTACGTCTAATCAAGGGTTGTGGACAACGCATAATAAGCATAGCGATCGCGCAAGTTGTAAAAACCCCCACACCTGTCCGAATAAGGGATAGATGCAGGGGTTGTGTCTTCATAACCGTTAAACTAAAGTAGTTTACGCATCACGACTCGTAACTTGTTAACAAGATGTTGTTGTCATGGTACTATAACTACGGTTAACCGAAGTGCCAGACCTATTGGTTTGAGTACTTCGCTGGGTTATTTTTTTGCCATTACAAATATTTGGTGTTGATTGAGAATTTTTCCAAACGCTGTAACGCTGGTTGCGATTTGATAGAACACGTGCTCTTGACGTAGGTACGCGATTAGGAACGATAATTGTTTGTCTGGGAGTCGAGTTAATTATTGTAGTACCGTTTTCATTGACTCTAACTCTCATGCTGCCGGTCTGAACGTCAATGTCCTGTGCTGTGGCAATACCAGCTGGTAATACCATCAGCGCAGAGACTGCTAATAATGAAAGTGTTTGTTTGATAATCATGGCTTGGCTTTATGACTCTATTAGTAGAAAAGACTGATTTTTTTCTGCTTTGTTCGCAAGCAAATAGCAAAACTTTACTTGTCTAGTAAGTAATACTCGGTAACTATTTTTACCCAAAGCTTATTCATTCATATTGCGGTAGGTTGCTACTGCTGAAGGTGATATGCGGTTTAGGTATCGGAAGATCCAGTACTTAAATATGGTATCTAAAATTACTGGAAAAGTGGCAATAAACAAGAAAATGAAATCGTGATTACCTGGTAGTCCCCAATGACGTGATATACCCTCTAGAAGCACTTCCCATCCATGAGGTGAGTGAAATCCGACAAAAACATCTGTAAACAAAATAATAATAAATGCTTTGGCACTATCACTCAGACCATATACTATATTATCTAAGAAATCTTTGATTACGGCAATGGAGGGTTTACTCACCAGTAAAAGCGAGATAACAGCAACAACCGAGCAAAGGTCAGCAAAAACATTTTTAATCGCACTTGAGCTTTCGGCACGAAATTCTTGGGCAATCTCAAGAGCCTTTTCTTTTACCTCGTTTTTCATCTCCTCAGGAGATAGGGGGGTTAATCTGCCTATAAGAATGTCGAACTTTGTTCTCTGTTCAAATTTTTCTAGTGCTTGGAGTGCTTCTTCTTCCATTTCATAATTGATGAAGATTCCAGTTTGCTCGGAACTTCTAAAACTATCAACAAGTGGTCCGACAACCAATGTTTTTGATAGTTGATGAGTTAGAATTGGCACTATAATTAATAGTAAAAGAAATCTGACAGATATAATTGTTCTTCTTTGAGCCTGACGAAAGTTTTTAACAACATCTTGTTCGGATTTCGGATCTAACTCAACTTGCAAACGAGTAATAGTACTTAAAATTGAACGAGGCAATATTCCGGTTGAATTTGCCTTATTTAGGGGTTTTTTATCCCAAGTTTTACTTGAGAACCTTTGCGCTAATGGTGCCGGTGCAATATTTGGTGCGATCGCTGAATCTAAAGGAATATTTTCCAGTTTAGGATCGGTAACTAAATCTGAAGAAGTTGTTTCATAATCAAAAGTGGTGTATTTGGCGATAACTTCATCGATAAATTTAAGTTTTTCTAAAATTGTCGCCGGATTAGTATATTCTATCCCTGCTTTCTTGGCAGCTTTTTCGTTAGATTCGCTGAGAAAATAACGGCTAGCTTTAAACTCTGTCAGCCGCATTCGAGCAATTTTTAATTGTTTTTGCAGATCTGACTCAAAATAATCCATCATGCTGTTGGTGTATTTAGATGAGTCAAAGTCTATTTTATTACCATTAAAATATTCGTCTTCTATACCCTTAATGTGTAACGCTGCTTTGTAAGCTTGCTCTAGAGAACGTTCTGCTGTCACTAAGTACCATCGGTAAGCAGCTAGCAGAAAATTATATACTTTTTGGCGAAAAAAAGAAATCTTCATCGTCGGCAATCATCCAGCACTTTTTGGTGATTATTAACTTTAAGTTAACGCATAAGCTATAATAAGAGATTAACTTTGGAGATGGTTTGTGGTTTCTGATTCACTTTGGATTGTAGGCGCTAGCCGCAGTGGTAAGACTGCTCGCTTGGTGAAGCAGTTCTGTAATTGGCTGCAAACTGAAAATCCAAACCAGGAATTATTTTATACTAAAAAGCCAGGACAAAAAAAAGATTTACCCCGACAAAAATACCCCTATCTTCAGCAAACAAAACCAGCAGTTTTAGTGTTTGCCGCCAATGACGATAATCGACGACAGTTGGCAGATAGAATTATTACATCAACTCAGGGAAAATATCCAGTACGTGCTAAGACGATCTTGGGGTTTTTTCAGGATGAGATTATTTTATTTTGGCCCCTATTAATTCAATCTTTACACTTAAAAGCTCAATTTCCGGTTAGATTACGTCCAGAGACTGAGCAAGAATTAGCAACTAAGCTTTGGCGATCGCATTTGGATGAAAACTTTCTCCAAGCTTTGGGAGGTTCGGAGTATCGAGTTGTGCGTCGCATCCTGGACTTATTGCAATTAGCGGCTTACAGTGGTGTACCCTGCGAAGATATTAGCCAAATTTTAACAAAAGCTATATTACCACAAGAAAATACGGTAAATTTAGATCCGCAATTGTTAGGCACTTTGCTTTTAGATTGGCGTAACTGGTGTTTGGAAAGGGGATTATTGACTTATGGAATTATCACCGAACTTTGGTGTCAACATTTGTTAAGCGATCGCCTTTATCAACAGCGCTTAATTAAACGTTACCAAGCAGTGTTAGCTGATGACGTAGATGAGTATCCAGGGGTAGCACGTCGCTTATTTGACTTTTTGTTAGATCAAGGTGCTGTAGGAGCTTTTACTTACAATCCTGATGGGGGTGTGCGCTGGGGATTGGGAGCAGATCCGAAATACGTAGAAGAGTTAGGAAGGCGTTGTCGAGTAGAAATTTTAAATCAACCAGCAGAAAACAGCCTTGCAGATACGCTTACCGTGCCGATGGTGGAATTAGTTACAGAATCGATGCTTTCGAGTTTACCAGAGGTAGTGCGATCGATTCAAACGACATCCCGCGCTCAACTGTTGCGACAAACAGCAGAAGAAATTGTCAAAGCGATCAAAACTGGAGAAGTTGAAGCCGATCAAGTTGCAATAATTGCACCTGGTTTAGATGCGATCGCTCGTTATACCCTAGTAGAAATTCTAACTAAGCAAGGAATATTTTTAGAATCCCTCAACGACCAACGCCCTTTGATTGCTTCACCAATTATCCGTGCCTTACTTACACTTATGGCACTAGTTTATCCTGATTTGGGACGCTTGGTAGACCGAGATGCTGTAGCTGAGATGCTGGTTGTTTTGAGTAAGGGATATAGCGGGGGGGAGGGGGGGAAAGATGAATTATTATTTCCTTCTTTGGTTTCTAGTCATTACATCGACCCAGTAAGAGCAGGATTAATAGCAGATTACTGCTTTGTGCCGCATCTTGATCGCCCGAATTTGCTTGCCGTTACTGCCTTCGATCGCTGGGATAGAATCGGCTATGCAGCGACTAAAGCGTATACTCAGATATTAGAGTGGATAGAACAACAGCGATCGCAACAAGAATTACGACTTATCCCCAGTCCAATTTCCTTATTAGATAGAGCAATTCAACGCTTTTTGTGGAATGGTAGCAATCTCCCCTACGAACAATTAGCCCCACTGCGGGAATTACTGGAA
This sequence comes from [Scytonema hofmanni] UTEX 2349, assembly GCF_000582685.1. GTDB lineage: Bacteria > Cyanobacteriota > Cyanobacteriia > Cyanobacteriales > Nostocaceae > Hassallia > Hassallia hofmanni. The sequence goes on along the minus strand of NZ_KK073768.1, from coordinate 4,605,765 downwards.
ACCGCCCAACATTACTGGGAAATTGATACCAGGTTACGGCAGACGCCATTATCTGGAGCGGGGATGGGGGCAGGGAAAGCAGGGGGAGATGAGGGAGCAGGGGGAGCAGGGGGAGCAGGAGGGGGACAAACAAGAATTTCTTCTTTATCTCCCTTATCTCCCTTATCCCCCTTATCTCCCCTCTCCCCCTCCTCTACAGTCGGTGAATTTATACAACTGCTGCGTCGGGGAACCATTACCGCTAACCCTTACCCAATGCGTCCTGTAGGACCAGCTAGCAAAGCTGTCACCTTAGCGACAATTTTTCAATATCGCGCAAGTAGGCGATCGCACCGCTGGCATTTTTGGCTGGATGCTGGTTCACCTTTATGGTCAAAAGGTGGTGCAGCAACCTTATTTGGTGCCCCTTTCTTTCTGCAACACAGATTAGGACAGCCTTGGACAGCAGAAGACGATAAATTGTCAGAACAACAGCGATTACAACGCATTTTAGCTGATTTGCTATCTCGTGTATCACAGAGAGTATATTTGTGTCACAGCGAATTAGCTGTGAACGGACAAGAACAACTTGGTCCGTTATTGCCTTTAGTAAATGCTTGCGTATCAGCACCGACACTGTAGAAGGGTGCGGTGTGCCTGTTCTTGGCAACCCCTAATTGTTGATTTGCCGCAGGCGATCGCTAAAAAACGGACGAAATAACTCGCAGGCAGGATTTGCCATTATACCATGCAAATGCACCAACCCCATCTTGTACAATTGTGAGGCGGTGCAAGCCTCACAATATACAAGATTTGATTGCTTGACGATTTCTGTAAACAATGGTACTAAATCGGGATAGCGTTGCAGGTTCCACCATTGTTGTTTTAGATGCTCTGCATAGATGGTGGTGGCGATCGCAGAATTTTCTAACAATTCTTCCAGGGTTACTGTCTGTTGCTGAAGGTAATAAAAAGCCAACTGCAAGCGATAGGGATGTCCTCCCAAAAGGGTAATCAATTGCTCAATTTGTTGCACCGTCATTTCCTCTCCCCACCGATTTGCAAAATCCTGCACCTGAGCCGGGGTAAACTCAGGTAACTCAATAACTAGCCCAGTATTCAACAGTGAGGGATTGATCGAGGGAGGCATCAGGATTTCAGTAGAATGAACCGTCACCAGTCGCAGCTTGTGCCAAGGATTAATGTCTGCATCGCTTTCTTTGGCTTGCTCAGACCAGGTTCGCAAAAGTAGGAGAAATTCACGAGCAATGTCCGGGTAGGCAAAAAGCTCGTTGAGTTCATCGATGGCAATCACCAGGGAGCGATTCTCCCTTGAAGACCCTGCGCGAACGAGTTTGGCTAAGAGAATCTTCTCTAAGTAGTCCGTAGTGTTCGATTTGCTACCCAACGAGTTATCCCAAAAAGATGCGATCGCCCAAAGGGCGATCGCATCTGGCAAGTCTAACTGCTTGCTGACTCTGACACAGAACCATTGTAGGAAGCGTTCTAGGTTCTGTAAAATCTCCTCGTCGGCAAGTTGCAAGTTCAGGGAAACAGTGCGATCGCCATTCATTTGAGAATAAGCCAGGATGCGGGTCATTAGGGAGGTTTTGCCCATTTGCTTGGGGGCACGGATGTTGACCAGCGCACCAGGTTCCTGGATGGCTTCGTAACAGAGGGATTCGAGAATGGGACGGTCAATGTAAAAGACTGAATCCAGGGGCATCTGCCCTCCTGGTACGATTGGGGGACGAGGTTGCAGATTGTCAGGCGATCGTTCCATTTTGTAGGTTTGAGGCGGATTGGTGCGAGAATCGCAGACTGGTTCGATAGGACAATAGTTTTCATTCGCGGACATTGAGCCAATCTCGGCAAGATTGTCTTGATCAGGCTCCAGGTAGAGATAATCGTCCTTTAACAAAGTTAGATTAAAGGCATTGAAGCAGCACTCCAGGGTTCGCTTATCGACTCCAGTTGAGCCATTAAAGACCTTGCTGAGGGTATTGGGGGTTAAACCTGTTTTTTCACTGAGGTCTTCGAGAGTGTATCGCTTAAAGTTTTGCTGAATTTCTACCTCGGCTTTTGCTTGATTGAGTTTCCTTGAGCCTTGAGCCGTCAGAGTCGCACCCCGTCGCCGTAGTTGATTTTTTGATTGTAATTGCATTTTTAACTCTCAAATACAGGATCAGAATGTGCTTAGTAATCTGCTTATTAGTTATAGGTGAATACTGTTATGATTTATGCACTTTACAAGTTTATGCAGTATAGTTACAAATCTTACAAATAAAATTCCAAAAAGTTCATTCTCAACGCGCCCATCCTTGACAATTTCAAGAAAAGTCTATATTGTCAATACTTCTAAATACATAAATATACTGCAAACGGCTCATAGTTGAACTTTTTGCACCGGCTGTAAGCTTTGCGTGATAAAGCTTTTGTGATTATTGAAAAGTAAAGCTCCAAGCCGTTTTGAGTATATATAAGCTTTGAATTGGAGTTTGCTCAGGATAAGGTAAACGGAAGCATAGTTCTTAACTTGGTGGTTTTTCCAAAATTAAGAATGACGTTAACTAATGGTTGCGAGGTTATTAAATTTTTCGTAACTCAAACCAATATGGGGAATAGCTTTGGGAAATTGCTGGTGCTAAATCCTTAACTTTTTTCTTAAAATTGTAAACTTTGGTGGCTTGGTTTTGGTTGAAGGTGCAAGCTAAGAGCAATTAGAAGGGAAAAAACAGATGACAAACGCAATAAAAATAGTTGGCGGTGGTGATTACGAGCCGAACCTGGAAAAATTGGGGTTAAAACCTTACAACTCTGAAATGCTTGTGACTGAGAAAGTGACTGCAACGGCGGTCGTACCAATAGTGATAGCAAGTGTATCCTTGATTGTGGGGCTTGCAAATGGTATCATGGGATGGTTGGCAGCAATAGGGCGGGATAACGAGAAACGTGAGGCATTTACTAGAAATTTTGTAGAGGAAGCACACAAACAATTTCCTGATTACAATGTTGTGATTATCCACACACAACATAGCACCTGGGGGACTTGGATACACCAGCACGTTGAACTTCCTATGACGATTGGAACCTGCGGTTATGAAATATATTTCTCGGTCAGAGGTCAAGGGTTCACCTTGGCAAATAATGGTGATGGTGGATATCTAAATTGGGCATACTATGGTGAGTACACCCGAAACAGTAACTCTATCTCGGCAATAGAGTACTAATTAGTGCGATCGCTGCTCTTGTAGCGACTGTGTTAAAAGTCAAGCGATCGCTCATGGATGATGGTTGATAAGGGTGCGATGTCTGTTCTCAAGAGTGCGATCGCCGCTCTTGTAGCGACTGTCTTAAAAGTAATGCGTAGGCGAAGCCCGTCGTAGACATCGCCCATGTATGAAAGTATTGGAGCGTGGGATGTCTGTTCTCAAAAGTGCGATCGCGTGATGTTGTAGCGACTGTCTTAAACAGAGGTGATCGCTCATGTAGGACGGTTGATGAGCGTGCGATCGCGGATCTTGTAGGGTGCATTAATATTAATGCAATGCACCATCTAAATTCTCCTCCAAATGACGTATTAATGGTGAGTTACGCGCTTCGCTAACCCACCCTACGAAATTTTAGTGTAATTTAAGCAACAGCAAACTCAGTTAACTTACGACTTTCTGGATCGTAGAAAGCTAGAACAATATCCTCTTTCGGTACATTTTCCCTTAATAACTCAGTAGCAATTCCTTCCTCCGTCCAATCTTCCTCAATATAAATCTTCTCATTTTTAATGCGAATATGAACTTGAATATTTCTGATTTTTTTCTTTCCTTCCCAACCCATAAACAGCCAAAAATATTGATCATGTATCTCGTCAAAAACAAGGCAACTTTCTTGATCTAAATTGGCTGAACCAGAAACCCATTCGTGATATTCTGTTAAGATTTTTATAATATAATTACGATATTTTTTTAATTTATCCATTGTAAAATTTCCTCCTTTTCCATCTCAACAACAATCAAAAGTAATTGATTTATTTTAGTAATATCTTGAATGGACTCCCGTTTAAAAAAGTTTTCGTAAATACTGTCCTTAATTGCTAAATAAATTTGATATTCTGGTTCAGTAAGATTAATGAAGTTTCGATATAAAATATATTGTCCTAAAGCCAGTTCAAAATCTCTCATTGGTGAGGCGCTTAAAAAGCTTTTAATTTCGACAACAATTTTGCGTCCATTTTGTTCAGCAGCAATAGGTTTTTCTGCTGCTAAATCAGCAAATAATTCAGCATCTTTGTATTTAATTTTATAAGGATCAGCTAAAATGCTCCAACCGTCTTTAATCAAAGCATTTTTAACCGCATCGTGGTAAACATCTTTTGCTGGCATTATCCTCCTTGTAATTTACACAATCATTTTAAACAAAAATTTTAAGTGCGATGTCTGTTCTCAAAAGTGCGATCGCTGCTCTTGTAGCGACTGTCTTAAAAGTAAGGCGATCGCTTTATATAAGAATAGAGACTTAAACTCGTCACCTTATATCTTGCAATCGCGCAGTATTTGTGCTAAAAAACCCCGACCAATCGTCCCCCCTTCAGACCGAAACCACTGTTTGACGCCCATCACTATGTATCAAAATATGATGACTTCCGCTTACCCTAGCAACTTCTGATCGCACCATGTATAAATGTTGATGAGCGTGCGATCGCTGATTTTGTAGGTTAGCTTAACCCAAGGAAACCCAACATTATTTTAATCCATTTCAGTCCCATAACCTTTGAATGGGATAAGCATCAAACTTGACCCTTTTTGAATTCAAAATTCACGCATTTAAAATTCCCAGAGGAAGAAATAAATAATCAGGGTGGTGCTACATGAACAAAGCCCGCCTACGAGGACTAATTAGAGCTTCGTTTTTATGGATAAATGGTAGAATATACAAAATTCGATCCTAAACATAAATTTGCTCACACAGATATTTCCTCGCATTCAGCAAGCGAAAGATTTTGTTTATCAAAGCGTTGATTCTCTAACCAAATCAGCGCAGCAAGTTAAAGAATCTTGGCAGCAAACAGCAACGACAACTGTTGAACAAGCTAAAAGTTCATTAGAACAGTCTTGGCAAAATGCTGACCAAATTAAGAATACAACATCGAGAGCAGTTGAAAGCGCGATCGCATCTTCGGTGAATGATTGGATTACTCAACATCCAACTATTTTCCGGATAATGCAAGTCCTTAGTTGGGGGAGTAATCACCCAATCATCAGTTTAGTAATTCTGCTTTTGGTGATTGCGATCGCCTCAAGTATCATCAAAGCTATTGTACGCTTAATTGAAACGGCTAGTTGGTCAATTCTTCAAGTTCCTTTTAAATTACTTTTTGCCTTAATTAAAGTTAGTTTTTTCTCATTTACAAAAGCTGGCAATATCGCGATTAAAAAACTCACATCACATGAACCAGTTAATAATCTACCAGCTTTGCCACCTGCAACTTCTCAAGAAATTCACAAAGATAAACAGCAAAGACTTACAGAAATTACTCTGCGGTTAGAGGAAATTCAATTCGAGCAAAAGCAACTTTTGCAAGAAGCTACAGAACTTTTGGCTACAGATGCGATGGAGATGAAAAAACAGAGTCCGTAAGGTGTACTTTTATTCTTCTGTTTCAAATACAACACCTTCATACAACCATTCGATAGGAAACTCAAATTCAATGCTTGATAGGGTGATAATGTCTCCAACAGTGTAGGGATAGTAAAGCCACATTCTTCCCTCTCCCCGACAGTAACATTCCACGGAAATTTTCTCCGAATCAATTAAGATATAATCTTGCAAAGTGGGGATTGTCAGGTAGTAAGTGAATTTTTCACCCCTATCTTTACCGCTTGTACCAGGAGAGAGAACTTCCGCAATTAGTTTAGGATTTTGAATAAATTTGCGGGCGTTGAGGTCTTGAGGGTCACAACTGACGATAACATCAGGATAGTAATATGGACTTTTAGGACTAACTTGCACCTTCACGTCTGACACGTTCGCTCGACAACCTCTGGAACGTAAATGTGGGCGTAGGGCAGTGTAAAGATTTAGAGCAATATCATTATTGGGAATTGTACCACCTGTCATGGCAAAGAGTTCGCCGTTGACATATTCGTAGCGAACGTCTTGGTCAGGTTCCCATTGGAGATATTCCTCAATGGTCATTTTTTGCGGTTGTTCGGGAATGGCTATCATAGGAAGATTTTTCAAGCTTGCCTTGATTGTAGCAACAGAAGCGCAACGAATGATTGATTAGCGTTAGCTGAGGTTATTTCGCTCTAAAATTAAGTCTATCGCCATTTTAATAATCTCTTCACACTCTACCATTTCGCTAATTTCTTCAGCTTCATAGCTTCCTTCAAATACTTCTATAGCTGCTTCTCTCAAAGCAGATTCATAGGCATCATGTATAGTTTCTAATAATTCTTCTTCAGTTAAATAAGTACCCTTTCCTTTGCGACGCTGATTGCTGCGTTGAATTTGCTTAACTGAGTTGAAAATAGAAGTTTCCCAAGATTTAGTTGTTCGCTTTTCAGCCATTTTTTTAATTAGATGTAACAATAAAATGATGGCATAGCTAAATATTTTATTGAGTTTATCAAGTTTACTCATCTCCTCTAATTCTTCGACAATGATGAGAGCTTCTGCTACTTTTCCTTGGTGCAGTAGTTCCTTTATTTCTAGCAGTTCTTCCATTAGCTATTAACCCTACTTTACTCAATTTCAGTAATAGTAAAAATCGTCATTTTTATTGAATCTTCGCAACTTACTTGTTGTTATAACTACAATATTCCATAAGTTTATGACGAAAATTTATCACAAAAACTCTGCGTCACTCTGCGCTTACCTCCGTGTACCTTTGCGTTTAAAATTCCGTATTTAAGCCACCTCATTAGCGCGGATAACAGTTTCAATTTCTTCAGGATAAGCATCTGCATATACCCAAGCATTAACTAAATCGGCTGCACTAATATAAGGATAATCTTGCAAAAGTTGGGCTTCAGGAATGCCAAGACGACGCGCTTCAACTAATAGCCAAACAGAAATACGGGTTCCAGTAATGCAAGCTTCTCCACCGCAAACACCAGGTGTTTTAGTAATACCTTTAGCTCCAATATTGATAGTTTGAGTTAGACTTTGGATAATTGCGGCTTTTTCCGTTGGGAGTAGAGCAAGGATTTGATGTTCTAGTTCTTGGAGAGTCATAGAGTAACTCCTTAATTTTTACTGTAGTTGTTTAATTGTAGCCACGGGGGTAAGATGAGCATCTGAAATTGCGATTGATCGCGCATATTCCAAAACCGCTATATTATTGTTTAGTTTCCAAGGTTTTTATTCGTCTAAAATATTTAAATCTGATACCACGCTGTTAACGCTACCGCCAAAGCATCTGAAGCATCATCAGGCTTGGGGATATAATCTAAATCTAACTCTCGCGCTACCGCATCTTGGACTTCCGACTTTTCGGCATTGCCATACCCCGTTAACGCTAGTTTAATTTGGGCAGGTGTAAATTCCACATAGGGTAAGCGACGCTGCCCTAAGACTAAAATCATCACACCCCGCGCTTGTGCAACTAAGATAGTACTTGACATACGATAGAAGAATAATTTCTCGATCGCTACCAAATCGGGTTTAAATTCCTCCATCAGGGTGTGCAAATCGTCGAACAAGGTAGACAGTCGCTGTCCCATTTCCGCATCTGACGGCGTTCTGATAACACCAAAATCCAGCATATCTACTGTTGTGCTTTGTACCTTAGCTTGACTTTGTTTGCAAGTTATGGCACCAAATCCTAAAATTGCCAGTCCTGGATCTAATCCTAAAATTCGCTTTTCCATTAGTTTCGGTTTTACCAAACCAGGGTATTGTTTTACTGGGATGCTGGCAAGTTTAACTAGTAGCTCTTAATGTAATGGAATCAAAAAATTTAATAATTCCACATTTGGCGTTAAACCCAGGTGCTGTAAATTTTCTCTTATTCACTGTTCTAAACACATTGTTTATTTTCAGGTATGTCAATTGGTTTTCTCAGACAAGCTTTAAACACCTTGCAAGCACAGTCGCGTCGTCGCACTTCCCATAGGGTTAATCAGTGGTTCAAATGGTTATCCCCCGGTATATCGGTGAAACGCTGGTTGCTCATCTCGGTTGCGGGTGTAGTGCTAGCAAGTCTGGGATTGGCTATTTGGATTAAGCTGACACCAATTTTTTGGGTGCTTGAGTTTCTCCGGGGTTTTTTGGGAGTAATCACCGATGTCTTACCCAATTATATTAGTGGACCTTTGGTTATATTGTTTGGCTTGCTGTTGCTTCTCTGGGGGCAAACCCGCACTGTAGGCTCAATTACTAAGGTTCTCAGACCACAAGGACAAAGTGAAGAAGAATTAATTGATGTATTATTGGCGCATCGTCGATTGTACCGGGGACCGAAAATTGTCGTGATTGGCGGTGGTACGGGACTTTCCACATTGCTGAGAGGACTGAAAACCTACAGTGCCAATATTACCGCCATTGTCACCGTCGCTGATGATGGCGGTTCTTCTGGACGGTTGCGCCAAGAATTTGGCGTGTTACCACCAGGAGATATTCGTAACTGTTTAGCAGCACTAGCAGACGAAGAAAAGCTTTTAACCGAACTGTTTCAATACCGCTTCAAAGCTGGAGATGGCTTGACGGGTCACAGTTTTGGTAACTTGTTTTTAACGGCGATGAGTGATATAACCGGAGATTTAGAACGAGCCGTCGCTGCTAGTTCCAAAGTGCTAGCGGTGCGAGGACAAGTATTACCCGCAACTTTGAGCGATGTTCGCCTTTGGGCTGAGTTAGCCGATGGTCGCCGAATTGAGGGGGAGTCGAGCATTCCCGAAGCTGGGGGTACTATTGTGAAAATTGGCTGCATTCCGGCTAATCCGCCAGCTTTGCCAACAGCTATCAAGGCAATTAATGAAGCAGATTATATCATAATTGGTCCGGGTAGTCTATATACTAGTCTGATTCCTAATTTGTTGGTTCCACAAATTGCCGATGCGATCGCCGCATCCCTTGCCCCCCGTATTTATGTCTGCAATATCATGACTCAACCGGGTGAAACTCAAGGATACACTGTTTCTGACCACATTAGAGCAATTGATGCCGCTTGTGGACGACAGCTTTTTGATGCTGTATTAGTACATAAAAAATCCCCTAGCGCTCATTCACTAATCCGCTACGCTCAACAAAACTCTCATCCGGTCTTTCTCGATCGCGAAGCTGTATTGAATTTGGGACGAAGAATTGTCTTAGCAAATATTTTGTTTGAAGATGATATCGGCTGCGTCCGTCACAATCCTCAGAAATTAGCACGAGTTTTGTTGCGGTGGTACAGTGGCGCCCATCAGGGGATGGGGAGGTAGGGGGATGGGGAGATGGCGGAGATGAGGGAGATGAGGGAGACATTTTATAATCCAATGCCCAATGCCCAATGCCCAATGCCCAATGCCCAATGCCCCATGCCCAATGCCCAATGCCCAATGCCCAATGCCCAATGCCCAATGCCCAATACCCAATTATGAAAATTGTTCTTGGAAGTGCAGATGCGACACACGAGCTTGGCTTCACTTTTGGTCGATCGCTGACTGCTGGTAGTGTAATTTTACTCAAAGGTGATTTAGGTGCTGGCAAAACTACGTTAGTGCAAGGTATTGGCGCAGGTTTGGGTATCACCGAACCTATTGTTAGTCCCACTTTCACTTTGATTAATGAGTATGATGAAGGGCGTCTCCCCCTATACCACCTCGATTTATATCGCTTAGAATCAAAGGAAGTCGTAACTTTGAATTTAGAAACCTACTGGGAAGGAATTGAAGTTACGCCAGGAATTGTGGCTATCGAATGGGCAGAGCGAATGCCGTACCAGCCAGATAGTTATCTCAAAGTGTGTTTGAGCTTTGGAGATGAGGGTATACGTCAAGCAGAAATTACAGCGTTTAATTGCTTGATTAACTCAGCGATCGCACGGCTAATATAACTCTTGTCAATGAGAGCAAGACACACTTTTTTTAGAACTCAAGCCGAAATCAACGCACTTGTCAACTCCCTACAGTAATAGGGGATTGTCGGTCAGTGGAATAATACCAGAGCCGAAACACGCATTCGCTGTGAACATAATTGTCTTCGGTGCGCGATCGCACTATCTCGCATTGGTGACGTTCAACTAAGACCGCAAGCGATACATACTGTAAGCTACCCTAACGCCGCATTCGTTTCCCACTTTTGGGATTAGGGAATTGGCAATGTCTGTAGCAAGCACATCTGCTAACACCTCCCACCATCGACGCTAAAAAAATGAAAACCCAGAAATTGCTTATTTCTCGCGACACCAAAAAATGTCTGAAAACAGTTGATGTCAAATTGAGGGCTGGTCAAATCTGCCACTACCACGCTCGTCAGAGTCATTTTCAAAATTTGTCATTTTAGTTACCAGTTTTTATTAGCCATTTTTCTACAACGATAGATTTATCAAGCATTTACATTGGATATTTGATAGCCAATGTAAATGATGTTATACGCATTTTTAATTATAAATACGCATATGCTTTATGACTCAATTATAAAAATAAACTCGGTACAGCAGTATTTTGGCGGCTGAGAGACTACGAATTTTGCCCGACTTCTCGTACCTGCTCTCAACTACTAGCAACTGTAAAGAACGAATGCAGATAGCCAACACAAGTGAACGGTGAGGCGTTGTGCTCACCCAAGCCTGGGTCGGCAGGCTTTGGCAACGCCCCAAGCTGAAGCCTGGGGGCTTAATCGAACCGTATTGACTTCAGTCCCTACAGCGCTTTGAACCCCAACGCCAGATGCTTACTGCTGTGTATGCAATAGTGCAAAAAAGAATGAGTCTTGAGGTCTATAATTAGTATTGCCAAGTTGTTTTCAAAATGTACTCAGTAGAAATCGCTAATTATAAATTAATGATATAAATTACTTTGATTTTTTTAAGATAAAAATATATTATTATCGCGAATTATGTAGTTAATACTGAAGCCAAACCAGGTTAACTCAACTATCGAAATGTAAAGACGTTCCGCCGGAACGTCTCTACGACGACAGGTAGGTTTTTATTCCTGTTAATTAAACGGACATGATATCTAATTGTTTTTTGATTTATTCATTTTGAATGCATGAATTCAAAAAAGGTCATAAATGCAGTTCTACAAAAAATTTAAAGCTTGACCCCGCACATCGGTATTCAATTTGCCTTTGTCATAAACAATTTCACCGTTGACAATAGTTGTCACAGCCCATCCGGTGAGATTCCAGCCTTCAAAAGGACTCCAACCGCATTTAGTTAACAATTCCTCGCGTCGGACTTGGCGGTAGGTTTGCAAATCTACTAAAACTAAATCAGCATCAAACCCAGGTGCGATCGCTCCTTTATGAGGAATACCATACGATGAAGCTACAGCGGTTGACATCCAATTCACAACTTGGGCAACACTACATCGCCCCTGCATGGCAGCAGTTAACATTAAAGCTAGAGAAGTTTCCACCCCAGGCATTCCAGAAGGGCTGTTGGGATATTCGAGAGCCTTCTCCTCTAAAGTGTGAGGTGCATGATCTGTGGCAATGAAATCAATTACCCCATCGCGCAAAGCTTGCCAAAGAACTTCATTATCGTGAGGCGATCGCAAAGGTGGATTCATCTGCGCTAAAGTGCCAATCTTCTCATAAGCGCTGGTATTTAGCAGTAAATGTTGTGGTGTCACCTCTGCCGTTACCCAACTCGGCTTATCTTGACGCAGCAATTGGGCTTCTTCTGCCGTTGACATATGGAGAATATGCAGCCGACGTTGATATTTTTTAGAAAGTTTTAACGCTAGCTTAGTTGCCAAAAGTGCCGCTTCATTGTCTTGAATTTGCGAGTGAACAGCAGGATCGTGAATTCCGGCAAATTCCTGACGACGTTCATTGATTCTGGCTTGGTCTTCTGCGTGAACGGCAATTAAGCGATCGCCATGAGCAAATATAGCATCAAGTGCCGCTTCTTGAGACACCAGTAAGTTACCGTGCATTGATCCCATAAAAATCTTAATTCCTGGTGTCGGCTGGGAAGAAAGCAAAGAAGGCAGATTTTCTGGAGTTGCGCCAATAAAAAAGCCATAATTAACCAGGCACTTGCTTTGAGCGCGTTGCAACTTGTCGTCTAAAGCTTGCTGGGTAATCGTCAGGGGACGAGTATTCGGCATTTCTAGAAACGAGGTAACTCCCCCCTTAGCACAAGCACAACTGGCAGTGAACAAGTCTTCCTTGTGCTCTAGTCCTGGTTCCCGGAAGTGTACCTGGGGGTCAATTACCCCTGGCAACAAAGTTAACCCATCTGCGTCAATTTCTGTTGTTGGTGTTGCCGAGGAGATTTCTGGAGCGACTTCAATAATTTGGCGATCGCGGGTCAGGACATCCCCTACTATTAACTCACCATTAGGTAGAATAATGCGAGCGCCGCGAATCAGTAAACTTTTTGGAGATGACATGGAGTTAAGACCCAGAACGAAAATTAGCTTTTATCGTGACAGAAAACAATTATTTTCGGTTAAATTGGTTGCACTATTCGTAACAAATGTTCGCACTTTGGTGACAAAAAAGTTTATTTTTTAACTAGAAATCACCATATCAAGATGCCAAAATAACCAGAAAATCACATTTCCCCAGTTAAAATGAACGAATACAGTGACTGTGGTAGTTTAATTAACTGCATCTTCCTTTTACTTCAGTAATTTAATGCATAATAAAGTGTCTGATAACAACTCTAACCAACAACCTGATAATTCCTGGATCGCAGAACTAGGTAGAACAGTAGTATTAAGTATAATTCTTGCCTTGGGAATTCGCACCTTTGTTGCGGAAGCTCGTTGGATTCCCTCTGGTTCAATGGAACCTACCCTGCACGGTTCGGAAAATCAGTGGGAGGCAGACAAAATCATTGTTGATAAGTTGAAGTATAAATTTTCTGACCCACAGCGAGGAGACATTGTAGTATTTTCACCTACGGAAGAGTTGAAAAAAGAACAATATCAAGATGCTTTTATTAAACGTATAATTGGTTTACCCGGAGAAAAAGTAGAACTGAGGAATGGCAAAGTATACATCAATAACAAACCGCTTCAGGAAATCAATTACCTCAACCAAGACTTACGTACAGAAAAAGAAGTTTGCACCTCAGGACCGCAGCCTCCTTTTTTAGCTAAATCCGTGACTATACCGCCTAACTCATATTTGGTGCTAGGAGACAACCGCACCCAGAGTTATGATGGTCGCTGTTGGGGTGTTGTCCCTCGCGAAAACATTATTGGTCGTGCTGTACTTCGTTTTTGGCCTTTAAATCATATTGGCGGAATCGATAAGGGACCAGTGTATTCAAATTAAAGATAATTTCGCAAGCAGAATATACCACAATGAACTGCACCCGCAAAATAAAGTATCGCCATCTTTAAAACAGCAAAATTTTTGGATAGGGACAAGTGATATTATGTCCTGATAATTAACATTAATAAAAATATCGCAACCCTCGTAAAGACGTTCCGCTCGTAAAGACGTTCCGCTCGTAAAGACGTTCCGCCGGAACGTCTCTACTTATGTATGTTAAAGCTAACAAAGATTTATATCTGATGTTAGAGAATGTCTCAAAAGTATAGGACTTACGCACTCGTTACCAGAAAACAAGACTTTGAGATTGCTTCCTTGGATCGCAATGACGGAAATACGTAGTTCGTGCGTAAGTCCTAAAGTAAAGCCTCTTTGTCAAGAATATTTTCAATTTTGAGGGTGCGTTGATGTAGTTGAACGCACTCTATTTTTTTCGTGTCCGTGGAGAAGGGGGAGAATTAATTCCAAATTAAAGTAGAAGTGCGATTGAGAACGGTAGTAACAAGAGAAAGAAGAAAATAAGTAATTTTGTGGTGGAAAAAAGTAATTTTAGAATAAGTTAAACAAATTCCTCAAAATAAGCCGTTAATTTTCCGCGTTTTCCGAGGTTTAGCAAACAACTCTGAATTTGAGAAAATTAAGGAATTAACTAGAGCAAAGACAAAATGAATTACAACCGGTTAGAACCTCATAAAAAAGATATTTTAATTATTGACGATACAGTAGATAATTTGCGAGTTTTATCCTTACTACTAACAAAGCATGGGTATAACGTTCGTAAAGCTTTGAATTGGCAAATGGCTCTAACTGCTTGTGAAACAGTATTACCCGATTTAATTTTGCTTGACATTATGATGCCAGAAGTAGATGGCTATAAAGTTTGTCAGCGTTTAAAAGCGAGTGATTTTACTGCTGATATTCCGGTGATTTTTATTAGTGCTTTGGATGACGTTTTTGACAAAGTAAAAGCTTTTGGGGCAGGAGGTGTAGACTATATTACCAAACCTTTTGAGTTTGAGGAAGTTTTGGTACGTGTCAAAAATCAACTAGCCTTGAAAACAGCGCGACTAGAAATATTGAACTTAAACACCGAACTAGAACAAAGAGTAAAACAGCGCACTGCTGAATTAGAAAAGGCTCTACAAAAAATTCAGGGAGAAGTTACTTTTCGGCAGCAATTGCAAAATAAACTACTGAATATAGCACTATATGATTCACTGACTGGATTGCCAAATCGAGTTTTGTTTATTAAGCGACTAGAAAAAGCTTTGAATCGTGCTCAACTAGAAGCTGATTTTCAGTTTGCCGTGTTGTTTTTAGATTGCGATCGCTTTAAACTTGTCAATGATTCTCTTGGTCATCTGGTAGGAGATGAATTACTCATAGCGATTGCCAATCGACTAGAACAATCTTTATTGCCTGTTGATACTTTAGCACGATTAGGCGGAGATGAATTTGGAATTATTCTCGAAAATTTAACAGATATCACCCAGGCAATTCAAGTTGCCGAGCATATTTTACAACAATTCTCACTAGCTTTTAAATTGTCTCGGTCTGAGGTATTTATAAATGCCAGTATTGGCATTAGTTGGGGCAATAGTGATTATAAAAAGTCAGAGTATTTGCTGAGAGATGCTGATACAGCAATGTATCGAGCTAAAGCTTTAGGAAAAGCCAGATATCACGTTTTTAACCCAGAAATGCATCACGAAGCTACCCAGCTTTTAGACTTAGAAAACGATTTGCGTAGAGCTGTAGAACGGCAAGAATTTATTGTTTACTACCAGCCAATTATTTCTTTAGTTACAGGCAAAATTTCAGGATTAGAAGCACTTGTGCGTTGGCAACATCCTACTCGCGGTTTGATTTATCCTACAGAGTTTATTTCGGTTGCCGAAGAAACAGGTTTGATTCATGCCATCAATATTTGGGTATTGCGAGCAGCTTGCGAGCAGCTAACTATTTGGCAAAATCACTCTGCGACACTAGAATCTCTAACTATCAGTGTGAATTTAAGTGTGCGCTTGTTTTCAGACCCGAAATTATTAGCACAAATTGACCAAATTATTCAAGAAACTAAAATAAATCCTGCTTGTCTGGAAATAGAAATTACAGAAAGTGTAATTATGGAAAATAGTCAGGCATTGAAAAAATTTTTACAACAATTAAGTGAACGAAAAATTAAGTTAGTTATGGATGACTTTGGTACAGGTTATTCATCGTTAAATTATTTGTATAGCTTCCCTTTTAATGTCTTAAAAATTGACCAATCCTTTATCAAACGTATACAGGAAAACAAAGAAAGCATGGGGTTAGTGCCAGCAATGCTCAGTATTGCCAACTCAATGGGGATGAGTGCGATCGCTGAAGGTGTAGAAACAACTTTTCAGTTAGCACAACTGAGAAATTTAAACTGTAATTTCGCTCAAGGATATCTATTTTCTCAAGCTCTACAACCAGAATTAGTTCTAGACTTCATCACCAATGCACCTCAATGGTAATACCAAGTATGAAAAAACAATGGGACAGATACATGTTTTCAACCCATGTGTAAATTAATTATGCGTTACCACAAACCTTGTAGAGACGCGAAATTGAACTTCGTCCCGCTTCGCTAACGCGTCTCTACATATTTTCCACTTTTGCATGTCTTATTAGTCTATGTCATTATTTTGACCCTTGAATGAGTGACCCTTGACACGGCAACGCAAAACTTTTTATTAACTAACGAGTACAATTTTCAGTCACATATAAGCATAATAGAGAAGTGACTGATCACATCAACCCTTTACGCTCCCTCAAAGAAGGTCACTGGTTTAAGCTCATCTGTGGCGCCAGTTTCCAACATCTGCCTGCGGTCAGTAGTTTAACATTAGCCTACACATTGGCTGGTGCTGACTGCATAGATGTCGCAGCTGATCCTGCGGTGATTGCAGCAGCACAATCCGCGCTACAAGTAGCCAAAGATTTAGCTGGGGATGCCGAAAAGCGAGGCTTTGCCTTTTTGCCAAAGTCGCCTTTGTTAATGGTCAGTTTAAACGATGGGGAAGACCCCCATTTCCGCAAAGCCGAGTTTAATTCGGCTGTTTGTCCTACAGACTGCGATAGACCATGTGAAAAGATTTGTCCAGTGCAAGCAATTGTATTTAACGGTATAAAAAACGACTTATCGGGAGTCGTATCGCAAAAATGTTACGGCTGCGGTCGTTGTTTACCAGCTTGCCCTTATGGTATAATTTATACAAGGTCGTATGTTTCCACTCCAGGAGCGATCGCACCATTAGTAATGTCAAGTGGGGTAGATGCCGTAGAAATCCATACAAAAGTAGGACGCTTAACAGAATTTAAACGATTGTGGCAAGCAATTTCACCGTGGGTAGATCGTCTCAAGGTAGTATCAATTAGTTGTCCAGATGGCGATGACTTAACTGACTACTTACACGCACTTGACGATCTGATTACTCCAATAAAGAGTGCCTTAATTTGGCAAACTGATGGTCGTCCGATGAGTGGAGATATTGGAGATGGCACCACTCACGCAGCAGTGAAATTAGCCCAAAAAGTTTTGGCAGCTAAATTACCCGGATATGTGCAGTTAGCAGGTGGCACTAACAGCTACACCGTTGCTAAGTTAAAAGCAATGGGACTGCTGAGGAAAGGGGGACAAGGAGACAAGGAGACAAGGAGACAAGGGGGACAAGGGGGACAAGGGGACAATTCTTTCTCCCCATTCCCCCCAACCCCACTTCGTGGGGACCCCAAAGCCCCCCATCCCCCCCTCTCCTTGTCTCCCCTCCCCTCCTCCTCCATATCCGGTATTGCATACGGCAGCTATGCCCGTGTACTACTGTCACCGATTCTTGAAAAGTTAGAAACTAAGGAGGTAAACAAAGCAAGTGTAAAACCAACTGTTCGCCTTGAAGAAGACGAAGTATTACTTTGGCAAGCTGTAGAGCTTGCTTATTCTCTCGTTTCCCAACTCAAGTCACAGCAGGAGCGCTAATAAAAGCGCGTTGTGGACACAAATCAAAAAAAAGTGTCCTATCTATCTCTAAAAACGTCACCATAGAAAGCATGACGATTACAGACGATCTCCAAAAGTTATTAGACATTGTGCCCCAAGACCTGCGTCAAATACTAGAGAGTCATCCCCGACGAGATAGTTTAGTTGAAGTAGTCTTGGATTTGGGTCGTCGCCCAGAAGCTCGTTTTCCTACTAGCGCCGAGTATCTGAGCGAAACACCCGTAACTCAAGAACAGATAGATGATTGTATCTCAAGAGTGGGAATTTTTGGCGGAGATAATCGGGCAGGAATTGAGCAAACTCTTCATCGGATTAGCGCCATCCGCAATCGCACCGGCAAAATTATCGGCTTAACTTGTCGCGTTGGTCGAGCGATATTCGGAACTATAGGCATGATCCGCGATTTGGTAGAAACTGGTAAATCGATTCTCATGCTGGGGCGTCCGGGCGTGGGTAAAACTACCGCATTACGGGAAATAGCTCGTGTATTGGCGGATGAGTTAGATAAGCGAGTGGTAATCATTGATACCTCTAACGAAATTGCTGGAGACGGTGACGTTGCCCATCCCGCTATTGGTCGAGCCAGACGAATGCAAGTGGCTCATCCCGAAAATCAGCATCAGGTGATGATTGAGGCAGTGGAAAACCATATGCCAGAAGTCATCGTTATTGATGAAATTGGTACAGAACTCGAAGCTCTGGCGGCACGTACTATTGCTGAACGCGGTGTACAGTTGGTAGGTACGGCACATGGCAACCAGATAGAAAACCTGATTAAAAATCCGACTTTATGTGATTTAGTTGGGGGTATCCAGGCTGTGACTTTGGGGGATGACGAAGCGAGAAGAAGGGGTAGTCAAAAGACTGTTTTGGAACGCAAAGCACCTCCTACTTTCGAGATTGCTGTGGAAATGCAAGAACGACAGCGTTGGGTAGTACACGAAAGCGTTGCGGATACGGTTGATAGTCTTCTGCGGGGTCGTCAGGCTAATCCGCAGACGAGAACCGTTGATGATAGTGGCAAGGTGGCGATCGCTCGACAGTTATCTGTAGTAAATGGTCGTGGTCTGCCGCAAGCTGTGGGTGAGGAATCTTTCGCATCAGCGCGACCCTCTAACGGCTGGCGTTCATCTGGACAAATGGTAGCACTACCTTTATTATCTCCTGAGCGAGAGCGGGTGAGTGGGCAAAGTGAATTTGACCGCTTATTAGATGAATCTTTCAATTACTCTGAGAGTATTGATTTTGCCACTCCCAGACTCCCAGGACCAAACGGTGAAGATTTGCCATTGCATATTTTCCCCTATGGTGTTAGTCGCCACCAGTTGGAACAGGTAATAAGTGTGTTAACTTTGCCGGTTGTATTGACAAAAGATATTGATAGTGCTGATGCAATTTTGGCACTGCGATCGCATGTCAAAAATCACGCCAAACTCAGGCAAATGGCGAAAGCTCGTCATGTACCGATTCACATGATTAAAGCCAGCACGATTCCCCAGATTACCCGTGGTTTGCGACGCTTGCTGAACATGGACGATCCGGAACTAGCTGATGACCGGGAATTGCAATTATTTCTCCATAGTGGTAGCGATGATGAAATGGATGCTTTAGAGGAAGCCAGACTTGCCGTAGAGCAAATTGTCATTCCCAAAGGGCAACCAGTAGAATTACTGCCACGTTCTGCCCAAGTGCGTAAAATGCAACACGAGTTGGTAGAACACTACCGCTTGAAGTCGCACAGCTTTGGGGATGAACCAAATCGGCGTCTACGGATTTATCCGGCGTAAACTCAGTTTCTACCCCCTTTCCTGCTTTGGAAAGGGGGATTTTATTTAGGTATGTTAGTGATTTATCAGGTTAATAGCTTGCTCTATATGGAGTTTTGCTTTGTGTAGGTTTAATAATCTCTCTTGGTCGTAGCGATCGCTATATGACATCCGTCTACCTTCCATTGTCATTTTAATCAATGCAGCTTGCTCAAGGGTGGGAGTTTCCATTTCATCAAGTGCAGTACCCAACGCTTGAAAGCTGGCAAAGGTGGGACTTTTTAATCCTCTCCCTTCCTTGATTTGTTGAATCGCTAGCACTGGAAAAGCCATTAAAGACGTAATCCAAGAGGTTTTATAAGCCAATACGCTTGGTGTTAACGTCAAAAACTTTAAACTGCGTAGGTTGGGTTGAGGAACGAAACCCAACATTTTCGGGGGGTTTGTTGGGTTTCACTTCGTTCAACCCAACCTACAATTATCCTTAACTGAACCGTATTGTTTTATAAGCTGGATTGCCTGTTGCCTTAATGCCGTAACGACTAGCTAAATCCTTTAACTGTTTCAGCGTTTTGATTTCCAGTTCAGAACGTGTAAACATGGAATTGTCCATTGGTTGATATTGATTAATGGATTTGGTGGCTACCAACTGTCCAGGGAGATAGCCACCAGTAATACTTTATTCACTCGCTTCCACATAGCTCAACTTATATTTACATTTCTACATAGATGCCTAACCCTAGGGGTAATCCTGAGAATCTAAAACCATTCACTACTAATAGAGAAGAACCATTAACTGAAAAAATCAACCTTCGCATTACCAAGTCAATGAAAGAAGAACTAGAGAAAAAGGAAAATCCACCGGAATTTTGTAGACAGGCTATTCGCAAAGCATTAGATGAAGAAAAAAATTCAGATGACGCTACAGAAGGTTAGTGAGTAGATAAAGTAAAAAATGATGAGTGATGTAGTGTTTATTTGCCGTGGAAAGTCGATAACCACTACCAAAAAATATACAATATGTCGTCTTATTGTTGATTGCTATTATTAACAAAACTTAAAATGCCTAACCCTCACGGGAACCCAGAAATTAAGAAATATGGTTTTAAAACGAACAGAGATGAACCGTTAATTGCAAAGCTAACCGTCAGAATTCCTCAATCTATGATGGATGAACTAAAAGCGTTAGAAAATTATCCTGAATTCGTCAGAGAAGCTATCCAAGATGCACTCTTAAAGTTAAAAAATGACAATACTACACAGGAGTAAAAAGACAAAGCATTTTACAAAGTGAAAAGCGATATAGTAATTTTAATAAAACTTAAAATGCCTAATCATGAGGAAAAGCCTTATTTAAAAAAACATCAATTCACCACTAATAGGGATGAACCTTTAACAGAGAGAATCGCTATCAGGGTTACTAAGTCAATGGCTGAACAAATCAAAGTTATTGATAACTACCCAGAGTTTTGCCGTCAAGCACTACAAGATGCTCTAGATAAGTTAGAGGAGATTACTGAGGACTAAAATGTATAAATTAAAAATGCAAATTTTTTAGTTAGACAAAGCATATATGAATCAACTAACTGTAGAACTACCTCCAAATATTTCCATTGAAGAAGCACGATTACTGCTTACTGTTAAACTATTTGAAACTGGAAAACTATCACTCGGACAAGCTGCAAAGTTAGCAGGTTTTTCTAAAAAAACATTTATAGAATTATTAGGCAAGATGGGGGTTCCGGTAATCGACTATCCGGCTGAGGAATTAGAACGGGAGATCAGTTTTTGAGCGAACAGACAGTTACTAACAGTACATGCCTGATTGGGTTAGAGCGTATTGGACGATTAGATATACTGCCTCAAGTATTCTCCACTGTCATGATACCGTTAGCTGTACAGGCTGAAGTCGGCTTATCCGCAGATTGGCTGAAAGTAAGAGCTGTTCAAAATATAGCAGTTGTTGCTACGCTGAAAACTCAGGTAGATGATGCAGAAGCTGAAGCAATAGCACTAGCAATGGAATTAGAAGATGTCTTGATCATCCTTGATGATAGAAATGCTCGGCGTATTGCTCAACAACTTAATTTAAAAGTAATCGGTACTGTGGGAATGCTGCTACGTGCTAAACAAAAGGGTGTGATTGCTGAGATTAAGCCACTACTAACTGCATTGTCACAAGCTGATTTTCGCATTTCAGCGTCTTTAGTTGAAAATGCTTTACGGCTTGCTGGAGAATTATGAGCTATGAAAGAAGAACTAGAGAAAAAGGAAAATCCGCCTGAATTTTAGTGTCCCTCAAGCGCTTGGGACTATCTGAATTTGATCGGAAACAACCCACGCTGCGTATTTTATCGCTTGTTGGACATCTTCGGCTTCTAGTTCTGGATAGGCTTCTAATATTTCTACCACGGACTTATCACTCGCTAGCATTTTGAGGATGACGCTGACGGTGATTCGCATCCCCCGAATCGTCGGTTGCCCCAAGCAAACGTTAGGATTAACCGTGATGCGATCAAGTTTTTCCATTTTTCCCGTGTGTAATTGCCTTGTGCTTATTATAGTGAAAAAGCCGACGGGAATGATAGTGAGGTAAAGCCGAAAAAATCATCGCTCCGGATAAATATGATTCCCACAGTCGTTGCACCCCACCCCGATCAGCCCCTCCCCGCAAGCGGGGAGGGGAGACAAAGCACAGCTTTGGCGGGGTGGGGTTCTGCGGAAAAGCGTAAGTAATCAAGCGGACATGATATGAAAGGAGGATTTTTTGACTATTTAGCAAGCTTCTAAATTGATAGGTGTTATTTTACTTAATATTTCAGACTCTTGTGCAGCATTCCAAAGGTCATATTTTTGCTGTAGATTTAACCAAAGTTCTGGGGTTGTTTGAAAAGCTTTTGCTAAACGTAGAGCCATAAGAGGTGAGACGCTAGCTTGTTCGTTAACAATTTCGGAAACTGTTTTACGTGAAACACCTAAAATCTCAGCAAGCTGAGTATTACTCATTTCTAAAGGTTCTAGATATTGACGTTTAATCAAAGCACCGGGGTGTCTTGGTTTTCTTTTAGTCATCATAATTAATTTCCTATAGGAATCATATTTGATTTCTGAAAAGACACGTAGGGTGTGTTAGCGGCGAGAGTACGACACCATTTTTACTGCATTATATTATGGGTCAGTCAGGCGATCGCATCGTGTCTCTACATTACCAAAAAACGAGTAAATCTCGTTGTCCCCACAGCATCCATACACCGCTAATAGCCATTGTTGCGAGTACTATTGAACGAAACTGTTGAGGATTTATCTGATTGAGAATATACTTGCCGAGAAAGTTAGCTGGTATGGCTACTAAACCAATGACTAAACCAATAGCGATAATCTGCGGTGATAATGCTCCAAATGCACCATAAGTCAATATCTTAACTAAGTGAATAATCACTACATGAGTTGCTTTAGTAGCAATCAACTCTTCTTTAACTAGACCATAATTTAAATAAAAAGCATTCAATACTGGACCTGTAGTCCCAATTAGTCCAGAGACAAAAGCTTTGACGAAACCGGCAGGTAAAATATACCAAGCTTTGACTTTAAATGTAGTTTCTTTTTGTTCTAATCCAAAGCCAAAAATACTAACTACCAAAAAAACGCCGATGAGTAACTGTAACCAATCTATATGAATTTGGGTGAAAGTATACGCACCGAGCATCGCTCCAAGAATACCGCCCGGAGCATACCATAATGTCAATTTCCAGTCAATATATCGCCAAAAAAGTCCGATGCGATGTGCATTTCCCAAAAACATACCGATAGTAATTATCGGTGGAACCGATGCGGCACCTTGAATTGAGTTAACTAGAGGTATGAGCATGAAAGGACTACCACCACCAGCTAGGGTGCTAATCAACCAAGCAAAAAAGCTGACTATTCCTAGAGAGAAAATAACCATTTAAATAAAATAAATAGGTAAAATTTCAAAGCGTTTATCTGCGGTTTCTTTATCTATTGCAGTTAATTGAAACCCGTTCTGGTGTAAGTTACTAGAATCACTCAGGTATCACAGGACTCATTGGATCGAGAGGGACAGAAAATACAAAATATATTACCCCTGCACCCAAAAGAAGCATAGTGAGGCTGAAAAGAATTACCCAGCGATCTGGTGGTTCATAGGTATCTTCATCAATATTATCGCGGACGGCGAAATAGTGTTGAGTTGAGAATAACACCGTCAATAGACCAACTAGAGCGAAAGTTAAACCTAACTTCCACCCCGCCCCAACATGTGGTATGAGTGGTGCTTGGAAGTGGCGAAGACGGACGATAACAACACCGAAACCCATCAGAGCGATCGCACTCCGCATCCATGCTAAGTAAGTGCGCTCATTTGCCAAGTGATCTCGCACTCGTGACGGATTTCTTAATTTTGACTTTTCTATATCTACATTTTTAGCTTTGAACAGCAAGCCCATGAGTAACACCCTAAATTTAATTCTAATTTTATATTTATAAATAAAATCAGCTTAAAATCCAAGTACTTTCACTAACTATTTTATCTTTGTGCGATCGCTTCGATCATAATGCTGATTTAATTCTATGGGAGATTGAGATATTACAGATTGATTAGTTCGGCGATTTTATTGTAAATTGGGATCAGGAATTGAAACTAACCAAAGCGGTAACTCTAATTTTTCTAAATAACTCAGACTAGCACGAAGTTGCTGCGGTCTACCCCACAAATCTAAGTCAAACCAGCCATCATCTTTGATGTCGGGATTTAGCAGCGCACTGGTGATATTGACTGTGAGCATATAATGAGAAACTAATTCGGAAATTATCGGTTTATGGTAATAGTTTTTCAAGATGCACACTTGCAAACGCACTCGATTTGTTTGAGCGATCGCATTATATATTGGTTCTTGTTTTAACAAAATTGATGCAGATTCTCTGTTAGTTAAATTGCTAACTAAATTAGGGAAAGGCTGAGTGTTTTGTGATTGAATCTGATTAGCGATCGCTAATTGCATCAAATCCACACCCAAGGAATGTAGGTAGGATAGCGAATAAGCCAATTCTCCGGGATTTCCGGAAAGTTCTAGGTCAAACCAGCCATCATCTTTACTGTCTGATGTCAGCGATGCTGCGGTAATATTGACAGTTAAATTATAGCGAGATACAAGCCGGGAAATTATCGGTTGTCTATTATACCGCTGGGGTATGCGAATCCGACTGTGGACTGGAGCAGGTTTTTCAAAGTTGCTGAAAGACATTGCATTCATAAACGATGATGAATTGCTTTTCTCGGTGGTTATTAAAATACGGTAATTTTATCGACTTGCCGTATTTGCTGTTGTAAAGGAATGTAGCACAAGAGAAACTAAAAAACAATCTCTTATAGGCTGAAACAGCGCAGATATAGTTGAAAATAGCAAATTCAGAAGGCAGAAGGCAGGAGGCAGAAGGCAACCCACCCTTACTCATAGTGGGATTGAAACAAGGACGTTTTATACCGTCCGTGCAAGCCATCTTGAGTATAATTATTTGTTTAAACTGGGCTTTAAACCCACAAAGTAAGTTTTAATTGATACTCCTAACATAAGTGCCTTCTGCCCTCGAACTTCTGCCTTTCTTGTAAGTGGTTGTGCAAAATTAAATATAAGTACCTTTCATATTTGCGGTGGGTGACGCTGGCTTGACAAAGCTAAATTGTTGTGTTAGGGAACCCATTTGTTATTTCGGCGATCGCAATTGTTATTTCGGCGTTCGCAATTGTTATTTCGGCGTTCGCAATTGTTATTTCGGCGTTCGCAATTGTTATTTCGGCGTTCGCATTTGTTATTTCGGCGTTCGCATTTGTTATTTCGGCGTTCGCGTTTGTTATTTCGGCGTTCGCATTTGTTATTTCGGCATGTCCATAACGCATCTTACAAAACTACTACTACAGGTTGCCGTAAATAAACCACCCATTCTCAATCGCTAACAAGCTTACTTCATATTACTTTTGAATGCGTGACTTTTGACTTTTGACTTCCAAAGAAGCGGTACTAGCTCTTTAATACGAATTGAAACACAGAGATGACAGCGAGAAAATATACAGGTATACTCACTTGATGAGCCAGTCCTTGGGAAACTTTAATCAAAGGGTAAATAATGAAACCAATTGCTAATGCCTCTGCAATCGAGTAAGTAAGAGGCATAGTTAGAAGAATTAGGAATGCTGCGATCGCTTCTGCTGGATCGTTCCAATTAATGTTTTGCACGCTACTTATCATCAAAAAACCCACCATAATCAATGCAGGAGCTGTTGCAAATGTAGGCACTGCTGCAAATAAGGGAGTAAATAACACAGAAAGCAAAAATAAAGCTGCTACAACTATAGACGTAAAACCAGTCCGTCCTCCTTCAGATATACCTGAGGCAGACTCGATATAAGTCGCACATGGGGAAGTACCCATAAATGCCCCAAAAGTTATGCCGATCGCACTTGCTAACAAAGATTTACTAGCGCGAGGCAATTCACCATTTTGATTAATGTAACCTGCTTGTTGTCCCAGACCTGTGAGTGCGCCAATGGTGTCGAAAGAAGTTACAAATAAAAGGGTAAGTGTGACAGATATAAAATTCCATATTTGCTTCGGTGTAAGGTAACTCAAGCCAGTGAATGCTTGGCTGGTCAAGTTTTGTGACCATTCAGGTAAGGCAATAATTTTTTCAGGATAAGGAGCAATGTTTAGTATCCAACCTAACAGCGCTGTAGCGAAAATTCCCCATAATATCGCTCCTTTAATATGACGTGCTACCAAAGTAGCGGTAAGCAATAGACCAAAAGCTGAGAGTAATGTAGCTGGTTGCCTGAAAGAGCCAATAGTTGTTAAGGTTGCTTTACTAGCAACAATAATACCTGCTCCCAGAGTGGGAGGTTGAGGAACACCAGAAAGACCAATGTAAGCGATGAATAAACCAATACCCGCGACGGTGGCATGTTTGAGGGAAGCTGGAATCGCTTTAATAATTTGGATATGGACATTGCATAAAATCAACGCAGTGAAAATTAAGCTTTCGATGAGGACAGATGCTAGCGCTAACCTCCATCATCTGCAAATCTAACACCACTGAAAAAGCAAAAAAAGCATTCAGACCCATTGCGGGAGCCACGGCAAAGGGATAATTAGACAATAGTCCCATTAGAGCAGTTGCGATCGCTGAAGAAATGGCTGTGGTAGTCACAAGCTGATTGAACAAATCACCAGGCTGATTGATAAATATAGCATTTGATAAGATTCTGGGATTCACAACCAAAATGTAAGCCATTGTCATAAAGGTTGTGACACCTGCTAGAACCTCTGTTCGGTAAGTTGTACCATTATGTTTAAATCTAAAAAATTGAGGAATTGAGGTAGTTAAAATATATTTTGGCGTAAATAATTTCATAAAGTTCTTAGTAATATTCGATTTTTCAATGCGTAATTCCTAGAGTGATTATTCACTGCAAATAAACAGATAAGCCCCTAGTTTGAACAGGGGCTTGATGAATAACTTAATAAGTGATGATGTTTAAAGTGCAAATATCAAAACTAAAAAGTACAAATCAAGCTAATTTTGCACAAGGAATATGGATTTAATAAAATACAAAACCTCACCCCGATAAAGCCGTGCTTTATCTCCCCTCTCCTTGCTAAGGAGAGGGGTAAGGGATGAGGCAGATCACATTAAGTGGTTCATTTTTTGTAACTGACCAAAACCTTTATAAGCTAAAGGTTACTCAATACGGTTCGGATAAGACTCGATCCCCCCAACCCTCCTTAAAAAGCAGGGCTAAGAATAGCTCTATTTCCCCTTTTTTAAGGGGGACTAAGGGATCTTTAAGGACTCCTTAACCGAACCGTATTGAGAGGTTATTTAGTAACTTTGCATCCTTTAAATTTAGGTTTGCATAGCTACTCAGTGCCAGAATGCTATCTAAATCTGCTTTCTGGGAAAGCGCGTATGTTCATGTTCCATTGCTACTTTGAACTCGTACTTTCAAGTCCGGGAATATGTAAGGTTAGTAAGGGAACTGGAATTTTTACCCTAAATCATTCCCCAACCCTGTTACTCCTGCGTTTAGAACCTGGAAACCACCCTCTAATCCACCATTAATATTATTGAGGTCTGTCGTGGTTGCGCCTAGTGTAGTTGTTACTACTCCAACAGTGCCTGTTGTAGGTCTACCTCCGTTACCAACAGTATTATTAAAATCAGTAACAGTACCTAGCAAACCACCAAGAAGACCACCTCCTGTTACTGCGACTAAATCTGCATCATTCAATTCTTCAAAAAGATTAGATTGGAAACCAGCGATTTTGATGTTAGACATAATTCCTCTTAAGTTGTTTTGTGTGTATAGGTAAGCACCCCTTGCTTAATTAAATTTATAACTTGATAATTATGTGTAACCAACAATCCATAGAGGTATAAAATTATCAATATAAATAATAATATTTATGTCTTTTAGCAGAAGTGCCGTGGCGATCGCCTTATTTTTGGATACATCGATGCTGTACGTGATTGCTCTGGAAATTATGCGATCGCACTTTATAGATTTACAATGACTTTGACTGGTTAAAGCGTATAACATATGAAAAACTACCCAAAAAGTAAATCATGGGTAGCTTTGTCGATAAATAAGGTAATAATCTGTCTGCGCTAACTTAATCAAATTGGGGATTTCTGTTAGAGGGTGCGATCGCCCTAACTATACATAATGTGATAATTTTCGCAATGATATATTTTTAGCTAAAAAAACGTCAAATCAATTGTAAAAAGTAAAACAATCTATCTTTAGATATATATCTGATTATCTGTGTCTTATTTCTAAAGGATGAATGTGTATCAAAAAAATTAGTATAAAGTATTTCCAGTAATGATCGGTGCTTTTTTATGGGCAGGGGAATAAACACAAGCGTTTCATGAAATACGCCAACGTTTTACAACATAGTGAAGAAGATTGCGGTGCTGCTTGTCTAGCTTCCATTGCCAAACATTATGGACGTACTTTTACCCTAAATCATATCCGCGAAGCCGTAGGCACTGGACAATTAGGCACAACTATGTTAGGGCTGAAACGGGGAGCAGAAACACTTGGGTTTAATGCTCGTGCTGTGAAAACTTCACCAGAATTATTAAATAAGATTAATCAAGCACCCCTACCAGCAATTATTCACTGGAAAGGGAATCACTGGGTTATTTTATACGGCAAGAAAGGCAAAAAATGTGTAATTGCCGACCCAGCGGTAGGTGTTCGTTATCTTTCATCTGAAGAGGTAGCTTTATGTTGGACAGATTGGTTGATGTTGTTACTGGAACCTGATCCAGTAAAGTTTTTTGCCAACGAAAATGACGAAATTGGGGGATTTTGGCGTTTCTTTAAGCGCGTTTGGATTTATCGCGGTATTCTAGCACAAGCTTTACCCCTCAATTTAATTTTGGGATTGCTATCTTTAGCTTCCCCTTTTTTGCTGCAAATTCTCACAGATGATGTGCTAGTTCGAGGTGATACAAAATTACTTACTACTGTAGCAATTTCTGTAGTAGTGATGAATTTTATTTCTCGCAGTCTTTCGTTTGTGCAATCTAACTTAATCGCTCACTTTGCCCAACGTCTGCAATTAGGACTTGTTCTCGAATTTGGACGGCAAATTCTGCGATTACCTCTTTCTTACTACGAAGCACGTCGCAGCGGAGAAATTATTAGTCGTCTGCGAGATATTGACCAAATTAATCAATTAGTCGCTCAAGTTGTAGTCAGTTTGCCCAGCCAATTTTTTATTGCGCTGGTTTCTTTTGGTTTCATGGTTTTCTATAGCTGGAAACTAACATTAGTGGCTGTATTCATCGTTATAGTCATGAGTTCATCTACAATAGTCTTCCAGCCAACTTTGCAACGAAGAACCCGTGAACTTTTAGTTCAAGAAGCCGAAACCCAAGGTGTTTTAGTAGAAACTTTTAAAGGCGCACTTACTGTCAAAACTACCACATCAGGACTACAATTTTGGGATGAATTCCAAGTTAGATTTGGTCGTCTTGCTAATGTCACATACCGGACAATTCAAATTGGAATTATTAATAATACATTTTCGGGCTTGATTTCTGGTATTGGTAGCGTTATTTTACTTTGGTTTGGCGGCAATTTGGTAATTAATCCGGCAGAAAAGTTGAGTATAGGGCAGCTATTTGCATTTAACTCGATGAATGGCAACTTTGTCGGTTTAATTAGTACTTTAATCAGTTTTGTAGATGAATTTACTCGTGCTAAAACAGCTACTCAACGCTTAATAGAAGTTATAGATTCAACCCCAGAAAATGAAAACGATGGGAAAAAACCTTTTGCCAAAATTCCTGGAGATGCTGACATTATTTGTACAAACGTTAACTTTCACTATGCGGGGAGGTTGGATTTAATCGAAGATTTTTCTTTAACTATACCCGGTGGTAAAGTTGTTGCCATCATCGGTAAATCTGGTTGTGGTAAAAGCACTTTAGCAAAACTGATTGCTGGGTTATATCCCCTGCAATCTGGTAATATTAGGATGGGACTTTATAACCAAAAAGACCTTTCTCTTGATTGCTTGCGGCAGCAGGTGGTTCTTGTTCCCCAAGAGCCTCACTTTTGGAGTCGTTCTATTATGGAGAACTTTCGCTTAGGAACACCATTTGTAACCTTTGAGCAGATTGTCAGTGCTTGCAAAGTTGCTGAAGCTGATGAATTTATCAGTAAATTGCCTGATAAATATCAAACTATTTTAGGGGAGTTTGGTGCAAATATTTCTGGTGGGCAACGTCAAAGATTGGCAATAGCAAGAGCGATTGTTACAGATCCACCAGTTCTGATTTTAGATGAATCTACAGGTGGATTAGATCCAGTAAGTGAAGCGCAAGTTTTAGATAAGTTATTTGAACATCGTCGCGGTAAAACCACAATTTTGATTACTCACCGTCCTAAGGTAGTTAATCGGGCTGATTGGATTATATTGTTAGATGAAGGCAAGTTGAAAATTCAAGGAACTCTTTCAGAGTTACGCTCTCAACCCGGAGACCATATAAACTTTTTAATTCCTTAATTATCTGTCATTTATTAAAAGTCATAATGTTTCACACCGATGAGAAAAAATTAGTTCCCGGAATTGATAGTCACGAGTTTCTGCCTGCTATTAGTCCTTGGACAACATTAACCGGCATATTTCTGGTTGGGACTGTTTGTAGTGCGATCGCTCTTTCTTCTTGGGTCAAATACAACGTCATAGTCAAAGCTGCTGGTACTGTGCGTCCTACAGGAGATGTCCGGGTAGTGCAATCGCATATGGAAGGAACTGTTAAAAATATCTTTGTTAAAGAAAATCAGAATGTGAAAAAAGGTGATGCGATCGCTATGTTAGATGACGAGCAACTACGCATCAAAAAAAGCCAATTGCAAGGCAATATTCAACAAGCTATGTTGCAACTAATTCAAATTAATGCCCAAATCAGAACTTTAGATACTCAGATAAAGGCTGAATCTACAGTGATAGAGCGCTCAGTTTCTGCTGCTACAGCGGATTTGGAACGCAACCAACGTGAATATCAAGAGCGAACAAGTACAACTAATAACGAATTACTCGCAGCTCAAGCAGACTTAGAAAAAGCTAATTTAGATTTGCTAAAAGCTAACGCAGATTTAGAATTTGCTGAAGTAGATCGCGATCGCTACGAGCAGCTTTCACAAAATGGTGCAATTGGTAAGCGTGAATTTGAGCAGAAAAAACTAATTGTTGTCCAGACAAAATCAATACTGGAAGCTGAAAAAAAATCTATTGAAATCGCTAAAGCGAAAGTTGCATCAGCCAAAGTCGCTCTTAATCCTAGTAAAGCAACAGTAGCGATCGCACTCGGAAAAATTGCTCAAGAAAAAGCTAGAGGTGAATCAACTATTGCAACTTTGAATAAAGAAAAACAAGCTTTAATTGAGCGGACTGTTGAAATGCACAACCAAATAAATCAATCTAACAAAGAACTGCAACAACTTAAAACTTTATTTAAAAGTAGCACGATTCGGGCAACGAGTGACGGCATTCTCCTGAAACTCAATTTACGCAACTCTGGTCAAGTAGTACAGAAGAGCGATTCTATTGCCGAAATTGTTCCAGATAATGCTCCTTTATTAATTAAAGCAGCTATACCTACTACCGAAATTAAAAAGGTCGCAATTGGTCAAAAAGTGCAATTGCGAGTTGATGCTTGCCCTTATCCTGATTATGGTACACTTAAAGGTGATGTCAACGCTATTTCTCCAGATGCTATTGCACCTCAAAGTAATAATGCAGGTGCAGCAACACCTACTGCCGCTAGCTATTTTGAAGTGACAATTAAACCTGAAAGCCGTTCATTTGGGAATAGCGATCGTCAATGTCTAATCCAAGCAGGAATGGATGCCAAAGCTGATATTATTTCCAAAGAAGAAACCGCACTGAAATTTATTCTCAGAAAAACAAGATTAACTACAGATTTGTGAGCAGTTATCAATTAAACCCACATTCCGCACCCTTAATTGTCACAATTGGTTATTACGGAAGTTTATTCCTAAAAAAGGAGTAAAAAATTACATTTTTATCAAAAAAACAAATTTGGGATAGGAAAATTTATTAGATATATTCTCAATTCTCAACTCAGCTATCACCACTTTCTACAGTCCGTAGAAATCCTCATCTAGAATCTGCTCAACCGAAAAAGGACAAATCAGGGGATACTCACTTTCTTCTGGCACACGAACCCCAAATTTAGCCAACTTCCCCTCTTTAATTGCCAGCTTCCGACCATCTGGATAAGCTTTTTCCAATGCTTGTACCAGATAGCTTTTGAGCGAAGGTGTATCTGCCAAATTATTGAGAACGCGCTGACGATGTTCAAGCACCGAACTATACCAACTTCCTTTCATCATATCAGGCACATCATGCTGAACCCTTAATTTGAGTAAATGCGCTAATAAAATAGTCAAATTGCTTCTCAGGGCATTCTTTTCCGACTTCCCCAAATCAACCAACTCCTCAATTAAATGCTCAATATCCAGCAACCCAAATTCACGGTTTTTCAATTGCCCAATTGTTTGCTCAATCCAGAGTTGTAAATCGCGCTCGTATAAATTGTTAGACATTCTTCAGAATAACTCCCAGTTATCCAATGTTTCAAAAGTGCGAAAAAACAATAACACCCTCAAGTTTATTCCTTGTCGTGCCACTTTTTTTCATCAATGCCACACATGATTAATATATGGCATTTGAATGGACTTGTGCTATTAGCCCGGAATTTAAATTCCGGGTTGTAGCAAAATGTGAATTCACCAAATACCTGTTTCGGTGTTGTTATCCCAGATTTGCAAATCCAAGTCATGCAAATAGCCTAGAGCTAGGTCAATTTGTCCAATTGTGCCTTGTAAATCTAGGTCAAACCAACCATCACCAACAGCATTGGCACCAAGAACAGCAGCAGTGATATTCACAGTCAAACCGTACTCAGATACCAAGCTAGAAATCACAGGTTGAGAGTGATAGTCTTTAGGAATTCTTAAGCGAATCCGTTTATGGGCGATCGCAATGTCATTAGCCATAATGGATAGTAGATAGTGGTTGGTGGATAGTGGATGGTGGATAGTGGGAATTTGAAAAGGGGAAAGGGGAAAGAATATTACCAATGCCCCATGCCCAATGCCCAATGCCCACTAACAACCAACATCCTATTCAACATCTTTAATGCGGGTTTTCCGTTCCAGAATCTCCTTCAACACCAAGGTGACAACTGCTAGCAACGCTAACAATACAGCAGCAGAATAGGCAGCTTCAGTTTCATACTGCTTGTAAGCGTCTTCCACAAATAAAGGTAAACTTTGAGTTTTATCGGCAATATTTCCCGAAACTACCGAAACTGCTCCGAATTCACCCATTGCTCTGGCATTTGTCAAAATTACGCCATATAATAAGCCCCAGCGGATACTTGGCAAAGTAACCCGCCAAAATATCTGCCAATCCTCTGCACCCAAGGTTCTGGCTGCTTCTTCTTGGTCTTTGCCGAATTCTTCTAAAACTGGAATTACTTCACGAGCAACAAAGGGCATCGTGACGAATGCTGTCGCTAGCACCATACCTGGAAAGGCAAAGATAACCCTGATACCATGTTCCTGAAGCCAGGTGCCAAACCATCCATT
Organism: [Scytonema hofmanni] UTEX 2349; assembly: GCF_000582685.1. GTDB lineage: Bacteria > Cyanobacteriota > Cyanobacteriia > Cyanobacteriales > Nostocaceae > Hassallia > Hassallia hofmanni. Next base: position 4,572,353 of record NZ_KK073768.1, on the reverse strand, counting down.
TCGCCCGTATAGCAGTACAATCATCAAACCTGCGACAACGGGGGAGATCGAAAAAGGCAGGTCAATAACGCTGAGGACGAAAGCGCGACCGGGGAATTTGTGACGGGTGATTGCCCAGGCTGCACATAAACCAAATACCGTATTTAAAGGTACAGTAATTACGGCTAGTATCAGTGTCAACCAAGCTGCATGAAGAAAGGCAGGATGGGTCAGGTTAGAGAAAAATGGACCAACCCCTTTTTTGAAAGCTTGGAAAAAGACGTTAGCAGCAGGGATGTAGAGAACTAAACCTAAATAGGCGATCGCTATCCCAATCAAAATAATTGGCACCCAATTCCTGGATTTTACAGGTCTTTGCGGCTTTGGATCTGTGGCACCTGAATGAATCCGGGGTGGAAAAGAGGTTTCATTTTGTGTCATATCTTCTTGCCCAAGCTTGTAAAAGATTAATTCCGATTAACAACACCAAGGAAATCACCAGTAACACAGTACCAATTACAGTTGCCCCAGAATAGTCATACTGCTCTAATCGCTGGAAAATCAGTACAGGTGCAATCAAATCTTTGAACGGAGTATTGGAAGCGATAATTACCGTTGAGCCATATTCCCCAACTGCGCGGGAGAAACCCAAGGCAATACCAGTCAAAATGGTCGGAAATAAGGGTGGAAAAATCACCTTCCAGAAAGTCTGCCATTGAGTTGCTCCTAAACTCCAGGCAGCTTCTTCAATTTCGCGTTCCATTTCCTGAAGTACAGGTTGCACTGTCCGCACGACAAAGGGCAGCGAAATATAGGTCATTGCCACTGCTACCCCCAGACGAGTGAAAGATACTTTGATACCTAAAGGTACGAGCAACGAACCAAGCCAGCCATTATCGCTGTAAACTGTTGCCAGAGTTAACCCCGCAACCGCTGACGGCAGCGCAAAAGGTAAATCTACTGAAGCTTCAACAATCCGTTTCAAGGGAAATTGATAGCGAACTAAAACCCAAGCAATCAGAGTACCAAAGACTCCATTAAACAGAGATGCAATTACTGACGTGGTAAAAGTCACATCATAAGTTGCCAATGCGATCGGACTAGTCGCGATTTCCCAAAACTTAGCTGGGGGTTCGGTACCCGCTTTCAGGAACATCGCAGCTATGGGGACGAACAACATTACCGTGAGATATATCACAGTAATTCGCCAAGTCCAAGGAATTCTAGACAAATTATTTAAAAATCTCTTCCAAACCGGAGGTTCTGGGGGAATGAGTTGCCGAGGGGAGGGAGGTGAGGAGACTGTCATTTTGATGAGAGGGGGGGAGGGGGGAAGGGGACAAGGGGACAAGGGGGACAAGGGGGACAAGGGGGACAAGGGGGACAAGGGGACAAGGGGACAAGGGGGACAAGGGGGAGAAATATTTCTTTTTTCTTACCCTTTACCCTTTCCCCTTTACCCTTTCCCCCTCTGAAAAATAACTATTTCTTTTGAGCTTGAATCTTGTCGAAAAGACCACCATCTGCGAAGAATTTTGTCTGCACGGTATCCCAACCACCGTAGTCACCAACTGTACCAAGGGTTTTGACTTTGGGATATTTGCCTGCTAGTTCTTTGGTTGCAGGTGGTGTCTCGTCTACTGGTCTAAATCCTAATTTGGCGAATTCTTGCTGCGCTTGCGGGCTATAAAGGTATTTGACGAAACCTTCTGCTACTTCTCTTGTGCCGTGCTTATCAACGTTTTTGTCTACGACTGCGATGGGGTTGTCGATGGATATATTGACATCAGGGACGATATAACTTACTTTTTCGCCTTTTTGTTGTGCCAAGATAATTTCGTTTTCGTAGTTAATTAAGGCATCTCCTTGACCCTGCTTGAAGAAGGCATCGCTAGCTTCACGGGCATCTTTGGTCAAAAGAGGCACATTTGTATAAACTTTGGTGACAAAATCAGTCGCTTTCGCTTCATCTCCACCAGTTTTAATTACTGAATTCCATAGTGCTAGGAAATTCCAACGCGCAATACCTGATGTTTTCGGATCTGCGGTAATTAGCTTGACACCATTTGTACCCAAATCTGCCCAGGTTTTGATGCCTTTGGGGTTGCCTTCTCTGGTGACTAAGACGGCAACTGATTTTGAGACAATGCCATTGTTGGGGACTTCTTTTTCCCATCCTGGTTGAATCAATCCAGCTTTCTCAATTTTTTGGGTGTCTAATGCTAGTGCTAAGTGGACGATATCGGCTTCTAAACCGTCGATAACAGCGCGAGTTTGCGAACCAGAACCTCCGTAGCTTTGTTTGAAGGTGACGTTTTGGTTATGGTCTTTTTTCCACTGTTCGACAAATTTAGGAATAATTGCTTCGTGAACGGCTTTAGTGACTGCAAAGGAAACGAGGGTTAATTCAACGTCTTTGTTGTTAGCTGCAACAGGACTAGCACCAGAACCCGCACCGCTATTAGCATTATCGGCATTTCCACCAGAACAGGAGGCGATCGCTACACTCAATATCGCTCCCACCAAAAACATCGATATAAAGCCTTTAAAAGAACGCAATCTGAGTCTACGGCTCAAATGCTCAATGGTAAGCCCCGATTGCTTAACTCGGCGTTGCCAATAACTCATTATCTTATGCTCCTAATCTATCTACTATTTATTGATAAACATACCGTGCAATAGATATTACAGGGCTGGAACTAAAAATGCAAGAGATAATCTCCACTTTTTTTATGGAGAATTGGGAGATTTGTCTAGGTGAATAGCGATCGCTCAAAGCGGTGGAAATGAAGCTAAAGTTTTCGCGACGCGAGAAATTTGGTCAGACTAGGCTCCTCACCTCACTTCTCTATTCATCTCAACACTGAACCTGTACCCAGGTCAGTGTGAGATGAATTGCTGTTTCAGGTAAAATCAATAGGGTTTGGTTAAGATCGCCTTCATCGTGAACGGTAGGCTTAAGCTAACTGTATTGTAGGACTTACGCACTCAGTCACGAGAAAACAAGACTTTGAGATTGCTTCGGTTGCAATGACGGAAATACGTAGTCCGTGCGTAAGTCCTCTATTGGTTCCAGTTTTTTACGTTAACAAAGCACTCGTCATGAATTCAGTTCCCCCCAGCTTGATATCACCCAATATTTTGCCAAAAAAGCTGATGTCAGCACCTTTAAAATTGGGAATTATGGCTTCTGGAAATGGCAGCAATTTTGAAGCAGTTGCCGAAGCAATTAAAAATGGGGAACTTGCCGCTAAAATTCAAGTTTTGATTTACAATAATTCCTCAGCAAAAGCAGCAGTACGCGCTAAAAATTGGGGTGTGCCATCTATATTTTTAGATCACCGCAAATACAAAACTCGCGAAGAATTTGATCGAGTAATTGTGCAAACTTTGCGGCAATACGATGTTGAATGGGTGATTATGGCAGGTTGGATGCGATTGGTTACACCGATTTTAATTGATGCCTTTCCTGATAAGATTATCAATATTCATCCGAGTTTATTGCCCAGTTTTAAAGGAGTAAATGCCGTAGAACAAGCTCTTGCTGCTGGTGTGAAAATTGCCGGCTGTACGGTGCATTTGGTGTGTTTAGAAATGGACAGCGGTGCAATTTTGATGCAAGCTGCGGTGCCAGTGTTGCCTGATGATACAGCAGAAACGCTTCACACCAGAATTCAAGTTGAAGAACATCGAATTTTACCGATTGCGATCGCACTTGCATCTCAATATCAATTACAAGTTACACTAAAGCCTGTGTGAATATACGCAATAGTTCCCAACTAAAGCCCATTCCCAATAAACATCTCCAGAAGTTAATTATGCGTTGCCCGAAACCCTTGATTAGACGTAGCAGTGCTACGTCTCTACCTATGACTCTGGAGATGAAAGATTGCCTATTCCATCAATTCAATCATGTCTTCAATCGTCACCTCTAAAGCACGAGCTATTTTATAGACTGCACTTAAATCAACTGTATTCATGCCGTCATCACGTCGAGCATAACTCTTGACTGTGTTGTAGTTGACTTCAGCATGGTCAGCTACATCTTGAAGTGTCCAACCCCGCTTCTGAGCTAATTCTCGAATTCGCAGTCTAACTCGTCCCATCCATATCTTGACAAAGGTGAGTATTCACCTATAGGATGTATAGTAAAGGTGAATACTCACCTTAAAGAAAAACACATCAAAAGCTATCGCTCGTCTAGCCTGGAAAACTTGAGAGCGATCGCTATTCATAACACATCCCATAATCATAGGAAGGATTGCTCATGACGCAGATGCCTATCTACAGATTCTGCGGCAATTGCTACCTACGGTAGATCATATTATATTTGATTTGAATTTACCAGAAACGTATGCTTGAGGCTCAGTTGCCTCGAGTAATGCGCGATCGCCTTTCTCACTTTCCGTAAACTAAAAAAACTGCCGCTGTTGTTGAAAGATAGATTGGGAAAGTGGGCTAATGGGCGATCACATCTGTCCTGCATTTAAATTATTCATAATCAAATTAATCAATTACGTGAGATGCTGATTAATGATTGCAAAGTATTTTATAAATGTCTATTGTTTCTTGTGTCACTGTTACCGTTCCCGCCACAACTGCCAATTTAGGACCAGGTTTTGATTGTATTGGCGCAGCTTTGACGCTTTACAATGAGTTTAAGTTCACTCGTCTTGACAAAGGTGGGGTAATTATCTCTGTCACGGGTGCGGAGGCTGAAAAAGTTAAAACTGATGAGAGTAATCTAGTTTATCAGGCTTTTGTCACTTTCTATCAACACTTGCAGCAGACACCGCCATCTGTAAAAATCGAGATTAAAATGGGTGTACCATTAGCGCGGGGTTTAGGTAGTTCGGCAACAGCGATTGTTGGTGGATTGGTTGGTGCTAATTTGTTGGCAGGTGAACCTTTAAGTCAGTCGCAGGTAATGGAGTTAGCGATCGCTATCGAAGGACATCCCGATAATGTCGTTCCCGCTTTGTTGGGTGGATGTCGTCTCGCTGCTACTACTGACACCGCTTGGGAAATTTGTGACATTCCCTGGCATAACCAGGTTGTGCCAGTGGTAGCGATTCCTGATTTTGAACTCTCAACTAAAGAAGCACGGGGAGTTCTCTCAAATCAAGTAAGTCGTGCGGATGCAATTTTCAATACTGCACACTTGGGCTTATTGTTGCGCGGTTTGGAAACTGCCAACAGTAATTGGTTAAAGGCAGCTTTACAAGATAAGTTACATCAGCCTTATCGAAAAGTGCTGATTCCGGGGTACGATGCTGTAAATTCAGCTGCGCTGTCAAAAGGGGCTTATGGCATGGTAATTAGTGGTGCAGGACCGACGCTTTTAGCCTTGACAGATGAATTGCACTCGCAAGCTGTAGCGACAGCGATGGCAGCAGCTTGGAAGCTTGAAGGAGTTACAGCGATTATGCGATCGCTTTCTCTTGATACTCAAGGTGCAATCAGCACTACTCAAGGATAAAATTCCCCAGATTTTTCTACACTTACTTAAAACTCAGGACTTTGTTTTGCTGTGGAAATACAAGCAGAAATTGCAGCGATTCGCTCTCAAATTGATGCTCTCCAGGAGGAACGCGCTTCTCTGGCTGGCTATTAATGATGCGATCGCTGCTTTGAAAGCTCAATTACAAAACAAACAAGCGCAGTTAGAGCCTTTTTCTCTTGTAGAGCAACAACTTTCAAAGCAAGAACAGCTAGAGTCTGCTAAAAATCTGGCTAAAATTCATGCTGAACGCATAAATGAACTAGCTGGGGAACTTGTAGCTGAAATACGAATCCTCAAAGCTTGTGCCGATCGCATTAGTCCAATGTATTGGCAGGTTTATTGCAAGCCGTTTATTACTGGTTTCAAAACTATCTCCGTTCCCCATGTCCGCTCTGATTCTGAAGTATGGACAATTGTCAACCGTATAGGTTAAAGATTTAAAAGTTTTTATTATTGCATTTTTTTTATAAACATCCTCCTTAAGACAGAATTTATATTAAGATTTATCGCGGCAGCTTTTTATTGACTTAGTAAAACTTCACTTTAGAATGGATTCATCGTTTTAAATAAGTATTTATTCTTAGTTTTATTCAAGATTCGACCGTTTCGGGAAAAATAAGATTTACAAAACTATAAATTGCTTAATATAATGTAATTAAAAGAGAAAAAACAAATTGATTGTCAGTGATGAATGCCGTTGAATTTCCTTGGTTAACAACCATAGTTCTGTTGCCTGTAGTGGCTACCCTAGCCATCCCCCTTATCCCAGATAAAGAGGGCAAAACCGTCCGGTGGTATGGTTTGGGAATAGCGATCGCCGACTTTGCCTTAATGATTTATGCCTTGTGGCAAAACTACGACTTTCAAAGTTCAACACTCCAGCTTGTAGAAAGCTATCCTTGGATACCGCAGTTGGGTTTGAATTGGTCTCTAGCACTTGACGGTCTGTCGATGCCCTTGATACTGTTGACAGGCTTAATTAATACCCTCGCAATATTCGCGGCTTGGAAAGTTACAAACAAGCCGCGTTTATTTTATGGGCTTATGTTGGCAATGTATAGCGCCCAGCTTGGAGTGTTTCTGGCTCAGGATTTGCTGTTATTCTTTTTGATGTGGGAAATCGAATTAGTGCCGGTGTACCTGCTGATTTCCATTTGGGGAGGACAGAAACGGCAATATGCAGCTACTAAATTCATTCTTTACACAGCTGCTGCATCAATATTTATTTTGATTGGGGGTTTTGCGATCGCATTCTCTGGAGATACCGTCACCTTTGACATGGCAACTCTGGGAATGAGGCAATATCCCAAAGCTATAGAAATGTTGGCTTACGCAGGTTTCTTAATTGCCTTCGGGGTAAAGCTGCCGATTTTCCCTTTACACACTTGGCTACCTGATGCCCACGGTGAAGCATCAGCTCCCGGCTCAATGATTTTAGCAGGCGTATTGTTGAAGATGGGAGGATATGCCCTCATCCGCATCAATATGGAAATGCTGCCTAATGCCCATGTTTACTTTGCTCCAATGCTGGCGATTTTGGGTGTAGTCAACATTGTTTACGGTGCTTGTTGTGCCTTTGCCCAAACTAATCTTAAGCGTCGTTTAGCTTACTCTTCCATTGCCCACATGGGGTTTGTGCTGATTGGCATCGCTTCCTACACTGAAATTGGGATGAGTGGTGCAGTGTTACAGATGCTTTCTCACGGTTTAATTGCCGCTAGCTTGTTCTTCCTTTCAGGGGTAACTTACGAACGCACTCACACCTTGGTGATGGATAAAATGGGTGGTATGGCAAAAGTAATGCCCAAAACCTTTGCAGTGTTTACCGCCGGTGCAATGGCATCTCTGGCTTTACCAGGAATGAGTGGCTTTGTCGGTGAGTTGATGGTATTTATCGGTATCGCTTCCAGTGACGTTTACAGTTCTAGCTTCAAAGTTGTAGTCGTCCTGCTATCAGCCGTGGGTGTGATTTTGACTCCAATTTACCTGCTATCGATGCTGCGTCAAGTCTTCTACGGTAAGCAAAATGAAGAGTTACAAATAGATGCTACACTACCTGATATCAAGCCCCGCGAGTTATTTATTACTGCTTGTCTGCTGCTTCCCATCATCGGTATCGGCTTCTATCCTAAGTTAGCAACGCAGACTTATGATGTTAAGGCAGTGGAAGTTGCAACTCATGCGCGTCAGGTTTTGCCAGTATTTGCGGAGCAACAGCCATCAAGTCTCTACTCTCGTATTTTTACTTCTCCGACATTGGCTGATTCTCAGGTTGAAAGTTTAGTTGATATTGCTGAATAAATATAAGTTTTAATTAAGGGTGCTGCAAGTAAATTCTAATTATAGGGGAATGTGGGGATGATTTGGTAATCATCCCCACAACTTTTTGGGATGATTATTTGGCATTACCGAGATCCTTGTAAAATCATACTAGATAGTCTGTAAAAGCTTTCCCTGCCTAGCTTTGAGATATTCACTAAAATGAAGGTTACATAGTAACTCTATAAATGCACGGTTGACCTATAAATTGCTATCGCCGCCACTAAGCTTTGAAAAATCAAAACACCATTATGTGATCGGATCTGATGTCTAAATGGGAACCATAAGAAAATAAGCTAATACCATGCTTTGGTATGAAGCAAGAAAACGTAATATATCACACTCGATTGGTTACTTATGTCTGACGATCTTAAGCGTAATTCCGCTTTTAATGCCGCTGCCAATATTAAAGTTCAACATGCCCAATTGCAGGATTTATCCAAAACATTAAAGGATAGATTAGATAAAGGTGGGATTCGATCTGGTGAACCGATAAGAACCAAGGTACAAGCCCAAGAAATGTTAGAGAAGATTCCTCCATCTCAGCGTGTAGGCATGGACGGCAAATCTGCGGTTAGTAACGCCGAAAATTATCTATCTGATAAGCACGCTAGTCACATCGAACCCCACAGCAAAGGAGGGTCTAATAACCCCAACAATATCAAATGGGAGAATGCCAAAGACAACATAACTCGTGGTAATAAAACCATGACTCGGCAGGAAAAAATGAGACTGAATGCCAAATGGCAGTTTGACAACCTGACAGGTGCTGTCAAAGCAGGTTTTCAAGCTGCACCTTTGGGGGCTGCTGTGGGTGCGGCTGTCACCGCACCTTTTTCGCTTCTAACTAATGCATTGCGCGTAGTCCGAGGAGAAATCTCCGCAGAGGAAGCGACTACAGCAACATTAAAAGATACCGTCATAGGTGGTCTGGTTGGGGGTGCAACGACATTTACAACTACAACAGTAGCAGCAGCTTGTCCACCAATAGCGATCGCATTAACTACAGCAGCACCAGTTTTAGCTGTTGTTGGTGCTGTGGGTATGGTTTACGAGTTTTTCAAAATCCTCGATGACCATAAACAAACGGTGAGAATCTATTATGAATCTTTAACTCAGCAAGAACTAGAGCATTTGCAAGCAATTGAAAATGAACTGATTTATGAACATAATAAAAATTTAGAGTTTTTGGCTGAAGCGGAAACAATTAATCAAGAAATTACAAATCGTCCAATTGCACCCGGAGTAGAGGCAGCTATGCAACGGTTACGTGAATCAGTTGCTATTGCTGAATCTTTAGGACTCACATCAGCAGATAGTAAGTTATTGCCTGATTCTCAACTTGCTTCCCTTCCTCCTCATTCCTAGATAATTAGTCAAAAATTCCATGATTTTTATACTACCTTTTGTGTTCGGTGCTATAGGGGCAGCGGTTGGTGCTGTTGCAGGTGCTTTTACTGCTCATGCTGCTAGCGAAAAGGACAGACAAGCAGCCAAGCATCACAGACAAGTTGCCAATGAATTAACGGACAAATACGCAAATTTAGAGAAAAAATATTATGAATTTGCCGATGAAAGCAAAAGGCAGATTAATGATTTAACTCGCCAACACGCATTAGATGAAGTTGAAAAAGACTGTTTGCGTTTCGCAGTCCGATTGCAGCAAAATCTCATTTCCTTAATGTGGGAGATTGATAGAGAACCTACAGCAGATGCTTTAAAAAAATTTCAAGCAGCAGTGGAACAAACTAATCAAGTTCTCTACGAATTAAAAGAGGAGTTAATTATTGTTCCTGATGACTACAATGCACGTCTTTTAACAGCAATAGCAGCAACTAAAACAATCAACTCTGTCAAACCCAACATTCTCAGTGTTGATTTAGGTAGAACTTCCACCAAGACTTGTGTAAGCCGCGAACCGAACAATGTGATGTTCATACCTGCCAATGTGAAGCAAATTTCATTTGAAGAAATTCGTAGTGATGTATTTGAAGCTAGAGCTACTGACCCTTTAATGGATTTGTGGCTGGAACATCAAGGCAGTGGTTATCTTGTTGGTCAATTAGCAGCTGACTTTGGTGCAAATCTCGGTGTTGGGCAATCTAAGCTAGAAGATGCATTGATTAAAGTTTTGGCAAGTGCTGGCTATTTTAAACTTAAAGATGAAATATCCGTAGTGATCAATTTACCTTTCTTCTGCTCAAAACAATTTGAGATAGAGAAAGCACAGTTAATTAGTATGATTGCTGGTCCTCATGTAATGAACTTCCGTGGTGAATCTGTTTATTTAAATATTTCTAAGGTATGGGTAATGCCAGAAGGCTATGGCAGTCTTTTATGGTGTGAAGCTCAACCGAAAAAAGGACCCGGAGTTCCCGATTTTACCAAAGTTTCGGTGGCGGTCGTCGATATCGGACATCAAACCATCAATTTTTTAATGGTTCATAACTTCCGCTTTTTTGCACGCGATTCTAAGAGCAAAGACTTTGCGATGAGCCAGTTTTATGAAATACTTGCCAAAGAGATTGAAGGAGGTGATAGTCAGTCTTTAGAGTTAATTTCAGCCGTAAACAAGCCCAAAGGCGATCGCTTCTATTTTCCTAAAAGTGCTAGAAAACGAACTAACCTAGATGATTTTCTCCCCTGTTTTACAGAGCAGTTTTATCGTCAGATATGCGATCGCGTGCTAGCATGGGTGCCAGAATGTGTCACTGATGTGATTATCACTGGGGGTGGTGGTGAATTCTTCTGGGAAGATATGCAACGGCTGCTCAAAGAAGCGAAGATTAATGCCCACCTAGCTGCTCCCTCTCGCCAAGCTAACGCTTTGGGGCAGTATATTTATGGTGAGGCGCAGTTAGGAATAGAATTTAAGAGACTTTTTGCGTAAGTGCTGAGAAATTCCCCAAATATTGTCTAATATCACGTTATGCAGTAGAGACGTTCCGCGCAGAGGCGTCTCTACAATAGACATCTACGGAAATGAGGTGTCAACCCTTACTGCACAAGGCTTTTATATTCTTTTTCGGAGATGTCTAATAGTAAAGAGCGATAACCAAGCTGCACTTGTAGGTGGAATTGCAAGATAAGGAAGAGGGGGAGATGGGGAGAAAGAAGAATTATTCTCTAAGGAGTCCCCTTGTGCCCCTTGTCTCCTTGTCTCCTTCCCACCGCGATCCAATGGTAAACCCTAAGTAATTTCCGAGCTTACACCCCTCTTGACTATTCAAGCGTGTCAGTATATTTTATTAATCAAGTAAGTGGGTAAAATCGCCTAATTCAATCTAGCTTTCGCTAGATTAGAAGCGGAGGAACCAGTAATTGGGGCGAATCTCTTTTTAGAGAAAGACACCTTCCAGTCTTAGCCCGTCAGCTAACTCCGTCGGCATTGGGAGTAGTACCTTTGACATAAGCTTGTTTTTAAGCATTTGTCTTTTTGCTCTTCTAACTGGCATTACTGTTATTATTAGCAGTGATGTATTCTGTTTTTTCACCCACCTCGCCAACCGCAACAAATACACGGAGGCTAGGATGATTAATTACAAACAGTCGATACCGGAATCGAACACTGAGTTGAACGACGTTAGTGTTGATTATACTGAGGCAGAAGAAAAACAGTATCCAGAATCCCAAAGCTATTTTCTCACAGATGCTGAGGCATTGAATTTCGGTAAAGTTTGCATTGAGCGATTAATCAAATTAAAGTCTAAATCCATTAAGAAAGCCTAATTTATAGCTGGGAAAACACGGATAATGTTTTGCAGCGGTTTGATTAGGGAAAAAGCGATCGCTATCAGCAAGCGTGTTTCACTGCTGCATTGCCTCTTCGGTCAGAATAGAGCTGATTTGTTTTGCAGTCACCTGTGTAGTGCTAGGTTCGACTCTGCCAAGCTTGTGTGTCTCTCTGAGCATGGAAAATTGCTATTACAATCACTCGACTCGACACAAAGAAGTAATATACAGCATAGGGAAAGCGTCGCACTAATGAACGTCGAACATCCCGATGTACTACAGCATAAGCTTCAGGAAGAAGACAAATTTGATTCAGTTTATCGTCAACACAATCTAAAAAATCATCTCCAAGTCCCGATTGCTGACTTTCATACCAGTTATAAGCCTCATCCAATTCGTCACGCACCTCTGGACGAAATACTAATACGTAGTTCATTTTTATCTCTTGATCGAGGCTTTAATTTCTTCCCATGTCAACACATTCTCAGGATTAGCTTCATAATCGGTAATGCGACTATCCATTTCTTGCTTTTGCAATTCTGTGATCTCGGGGTAAATTTGCTCTGCTGCAATACTGTCCCAAATTGCTTGCACTAAACGAATCCTATCTTCGATGCTTAAAGTTTTAATCTCGTTCAAAGTGACAGCAATGTCCATATAGCCAAAACCCATTTTATTAGTACACCTCAAATATACCTAATGGGTTAGGCAGACGAAAATATTCAAGCATAAATCGAATTAGGAGAAAAACTAGCCGAAATTGGATAAACCGTCTCAAGAATGTGCCAATCGAGTAATGGATGCGATTCCATTGGTGATGCGGTTTATCCGAGCGGATATGCGCGAAAATAGTCTAATTTGAATGCTGATCAGTTCGTGTCTATAAATACTTCTGCAACAGCAATTCTAACTTCTGTTTCGTTAGCGCCGGCGCTTTTTCTAAATTAGTCAAAATCGCATACTTCAAGGCTGAATGAGCATCACTAGACGGCGGATTTTGACTCAAACGATGGACAGTTTCTTGAATCACTTTTTGAGCATTTACCGCATTTCGCTGTAAATTTGCAATCACCATTTCCACCGTTACACTATCGTGATCTGAGTGCCAACAATCATAATCTGTTACTAGTGCCAAAGTTGCATAGGCGATTTCTGCTTCTCGCGCTAATTTCGCTTCTGGTAAATTGGTCATCCCGATTACCGTGGCACCCCAACTGCGGTAAAGATGTGATTCTGCCTTAGTTGAAAATGCTGGTCCTTCCATACACACATAAGTACCACCGCGATGCAGGCTGACATCTGGTAAATTGAGAGAAGCGATCGCATCCATTAAAACACCAGCTAAATTAGCACAAATCGAATCGCCAAAAGCAATGTGAGCGACAATTCCTTCCCCGAAGAAAGTCGAAACCCGATTTTTGGTTCGATCAATAAACTGATCTGGAACTACCATATCCAGTGGTTTAGCTTCTTCCTTCAACGATCCCACTGCACTAGCGGAAATTAAATATTCCACACCCAATTGCTTCATCGCATAGATATTCGCACGAAACGGCAATTCAGAAGGCAAAAGCGTATGATTGCGACCATGACGCGCCAAAAAAGCTACCTGCGTCCCGTCCAAAGTTCCCAGAATCAAAGCATCAGACGGTGAACCAAACGGTGTATCAACATGCACCTCCTCTACATCTTTAAGTGCATCCATTTTGTATAAACCGCTGCCACCAATAATCCCAATCTTCGCTTGAGCCATGATTCTTAACCTGTAAATTTGCGACAATGCCAAGTTATTTTACTAGGAATTGGGGATTAGTCAATAGTCAACAGTCAATAGTCAAGTGAAGGCAATTTTCAATCAGATTCGCACTTATGATTTTTACCCCCTCAACACTTGCTATTTTACCTGTTTTTGGGAGTGAAACAGCCTTACCCTGGAAGGGCAAGTGGGCGTTGCGCGTAGAAAGCCAGACGAGCGCCGGCTATGATAAGCTAACCTTCTATTAATTTCTTAAAGCGATCGTCTTGGCGAATGGCGTCAAAGTCGGAATTAGTTTTTGCTAATTCTCGGTGTTTATCAACTTTTAAATTAATTGCTTGTTGCAGGCTTTCAAATGCTAAATCATGATTACCTTGTAATGCATGACAGCGGGCTTTATGATGCCAAGCCCAATGAAAATCAGGTTGAAGTTCTAGAGTTTTATTATAGGAGGCGATCGCATCATTATATCTTTGTAATTTTCTCAGGGCATTACCGCGACCAAACCAGGCTATATATTGGTCATATTGTATTTCAATTCCTTTATCATAGGATAAAATTGCTTCTTCGTAACGCCCTAATTTTCTCAGCGTCCAGCCACGATTTACCCAAGCACAAGAAATTTCCGGTTGTTTTTCAATTACTAAATTATAACTGGCAAATGCTTCGTTATATCTAGCTTCAACAAAGAGAGCATCACCTTGTTTTAAATAATCAATTGCTGTAAAAAACAGTTGCGGATTACCACCTTTTAATTTATCTAGTTGTGCAGTTAATTCTTGAAGCTTTTGCTGTATTTCTGGATGAATATAATCTTGGATTAATGTAGGAGGAGGTGTCAATGCAGAAATTTGTTGAAAAATTTGCTCTTTTTGGGTTTGGGCATCTACAAAAAGGTTGTTTAATTGAGATAATTGTCCGACAAAATCTGACTTTAAGTTTTCTAATTCTTGTTTAAAAGCTTCCGTTTGTTTTTGCAGTTCTATTGCTACTTCTTTTTGTAGTTGTGCGTCTACTTCTTCCTCTAATCGCTTTTTTGTTTCCGCTACTAATTCACTAATTACGCTGCGACGAAGTAGCCAAAGACCAGCAGCGGCTAAAATTGGTAACAGAGTTAATACAACTAGCATAATATTCAGCATGGTTGTAGTGTGCCCAAAAGCACGGTCTACTTCCTGGTCAACTTGATCGCTTATTTCTAATTTTTCTTGAGCCGATAGGGTTGGTATCGCTGTAGGTGTTTGGCTCGGTTGGGCTGTAGCAGCACTAGCAGATAATAGAATGAGAGAGAGCGCTAAGGCAACTCGATTCTTGATTCCCATGAAAATTTCCCTAATATAAGCTCAATATACATAGTTATATACAAAGCTAACTAAGTAAATTACGCAAATTTAAAAGTAAGAGAAGAGAAAGTGTAAGTGCTTAATTACTCTTGACTCTTGACTCCTAACTTTAGTACAGACGTTCCGGCGGAACGTCTCTACAACTTCTAATTATTAAACCACCTGAAAAATAAAGCTGAGGCTTGCCCAATTATTCACATTTAAGGCGTAAAAATCGCTACTTTGGCTTGTTGTTTCGGTAGCTGCACTGGCATTGTGTAAGTCAAGGAGAAGGGCTTGGGCTACTTCTAAGGGTTTCGACAATTCGATAATGGGTTGTTTATCTGCGGTGGAATATTTAGCAGCTTGAAGGGCAGCGAGGGTTTGGGTGAAGGGTGCGGTGCTAAAAATTACTTGGTGTTCGCATTCATCAGCGGAACCGGGAATTACCCATTCCGAGTTAGTGGCACTTTTTGGTAAGGTGATAATTTCACCAGGGGCGATGACGACTTGTTTGAACTGTGGTTTTGTTTCGGCGTTAAGTTCTTGGCTGCGGGAAGGGGGGTAAAATGCGATCGCTGTTCTAAGACTCTTTAATCCTAGCAGCATGAAATATATCGGGCGATCGCTCAAATTTTCTACGCGGTATTGCAATCGGCTACCTATTGGTACGATGGGAAGATATCTGGCTTCACTGCTGAGTAATTTGTGATTCGATTGTCCAGTTACTCGCACTGTCTCCCGTTCCATGACTACGCGAGGCGTAATACCCTTAATTATCTCTAAACTAGCTTTGAGTGCCAAGCGAGAAGAACCTTCGTTTTCTGTCAGTCGCCATAATTTCGCTGCTAGCAAAGTTTGCAATCTTCCCCCTAAGCGTTGTACTGCAACTTTTGCCGCTTCTCCCTCAACGCCGGCGGTATTGGGAATCAATTCCCCTGTCAGAGAAAATAAACCGTAGCGAGTGGGAGATGCTGGGGAATCAGAAGGTTTTATTTCTGGTAATTTCCCAAATAGATAATTGGCTGGTTGTTCTCCTGCAATTACAATAGACATGCGAGAAATCGTCGCAAAACCACTAGTAGCATCTACGCGCTCAATTCTTTCTAGTTTAGTATCCAGAGCAACGCTTAAGTTAATATTTTTGGGTAAAACTCGCTCTTGTTCTTGGACTAATTCCCCGACTTGTAAAGGAGTTGCACTTTCAGTTTCGTTGAAGATTTGCGCTTTTGCGATTAATCCGTTACGCGATCGCAATACAATTTGTATATCGGCATTTTCTGTGACTAAACTTAGTCGCGAATTCGCTCCGTAATATTCCACCACTTGTGGAGGTATCCCACCTAACCACACTTGAACCGTTTTGCCGTTTTCTTCTGTTGCGATCACTACCCCTTCAGCACCAATAATGCTTTCTGCAATCAAATTATCGCTCAGTAACCTTGATTGATTTTTTTTCCTATTTAATAACCCTGGCTGCTGTTTCCCATCAAGTTGGCGGATAGAACTTCCTACCCGCGACAAAGTGTGAATAATTGTTGTTGCTGGAGTTGCTTCCCACAAATACTGCGTCAAAGCGTAGGTAAATAATCCAGCGCTGAAACCAGATAATAGTATTTCCCTGGCAAACTCTTGAGAATTCGAGGTGGCAGATAGCAGTAACGGTGGGGTTGGATCGCTTATACCCTCGGTTTTACTTTTAAGTTCTTTTTGAAAGTCTAATTCTGCTGTTGCTAATTCCGCTTCTGCTGGCATTTGATAGGCGCGAATTCGCGATCCTGTTGAAGGAGCGACTAATGGAGCATAATAGCTCGTATCGAGTATTGCTGTTGCTCGTGCAGTCTGCGATCGCCACAATAACATCAATGTTTCTTCTAATAAACAATTGACTATTTTGTTATTTTCTGATAAGTAAGTTCCATCAAAGGGAATGAGAGTGTTTACTGGGGATTCTTCTGCTGGGTTTAATTTAATCTGGCTACCATAACCGCTAAAGTGGAATGTAACCACATCTGATGGTTTAGCATCCAAAACCAAATGATTTAAAAAAGCATTTTCAATGGCTTCTCTTGTCGCTTGTTCATCAGTTAAAGTCAAAATATCTGACTCTTGAAAACCAAAGCGGTAAATCAAAAGTTCCTTTTGCAGTTCGACATCAGTTGAACAACCAGCAAGTGCTAAATTTTGGGGATATTTATTGATACCGATCAATAATGCCAGTTTACGCGGGCTGGGTTGTGCCAAAGCTTGGTAATAGCGATTACCTAAGGACAACCACCCAGCCTCAGTCACTCCCAACGCCGCGATTATAAAGCCAATCCGTTGTAAAAACGTTCGTCGCTTCATCATTATTATTTATCAACCTACCCTACTAGGAGCCACTTCGGGTCTAAGGAACATTAGCTATCAGCTTAAAGGGCTGAAGTCTGTAGGGTAAAGAAAAACTTAGACTTGTTTAACTTTACTATATATGCATATACCAGCTATCTTCCACGCGCATTGCCCGTGTCAACTCTGCTGCTACTTCTGGACGAGAGAATTCTGGTGGAGGTGATTCACCTCGACGCAGCATTTCGCGTACTTTTGTTCCCGACAAGTGAATCCGTTCTTCTGGTTTGCTGGGACTGGTTTTCGTTGTCGCCATTTGCTTGGTGCGCGTACAATAGAAAGCGTGTTCAAACTTCATCGGCACAATCCCTAACTCATTAGGATCAAACTCATCGAAGATATGTTGAGCGTCGTATGTACCATAATAGTTACCTACGCCAGCATGATCCCGTCCGACGATAAAGTGGGTACAGCCGTAGTTTTTGCGGACTAAAGCATGAAAAATCGCTTCCCGTGGACCTGCATAACGCATGGCTGCGGGATTAATTGCTAAAGTTACGCGATCGCGCGGATAATAGTGTTCCAACAAAATTTCATAACAGCGCATCCGCACATCAGCAGCGATGTCATCATCTTTCGTCGCTCCCACCAAAGGATGCAAAAATAAAGCATCCACTGTTTCTAAAGCGCACTTTTGGATATACTCATGAGCGCGGTGAATCGGGTTGCGAGTTTGGAAACCAACGATTGTTTTCCAGCCATTGACTTTAAACATCTCTCGTGATTCGACTGGATCAATTTGGTAGGTGGGAAACTGGGGATGGGGTTTCCGTTCCAATAGCCAAATGTCGCCGGACAGATTTACAGAACCTTGCTTATATAGTACTTGTACCCCTGGATGGTTAATATCATCGGTGCGGTAGACATTAATTGCTTCGCGCTTTTTGTCGTAGTGATACTTTTGCGTCAGTTGCAAAACCCCGATAAACTCACCTTTGGAATTATCCAACCGAATCAAGTTGCCTTCAGTCAGGGGGGAAGCAATTTCTTCAGTTACCGACAGTGTAATGGGAATTGACCACACAACACCGTTAGTGAGACGCATTTGGCTGACAACGCGATCGTAGTCTTCTTGATTCATAAAACCCGTCAGAGGACTAAAAGCACCGATCGCGATCATTTCTAAATCAGAAACCGCTCGCTCATCAAGCTGCACTTGCGGCAAAACATCAGCTTTGGAGAGAAATACCTCTCTTTGCTCTGCGGTAGCGATGCGATTCACTAACTCTCCACCGTGGGGGGCAATGGTATCTGGATAGTAAGTCAACGTAACCCCTTTTTTGCAATGTAATTATTTTCAACCCACGTACTAATTTATCAAAATGCTGGTACGTAGAGAAAAAAAGATTATGGAAAGGGGGAGGGGGGGAGACAACTAACTACTAACAACCATCAGCCAACTACTAACAATTAACCGCTAACATTAAAACAGTCAACGAGCATTGCCCCTTATGACTGCTATATCTCCCGTAGTTAAACCTGTCAGCCAAATGCGGCTATCTCCTGGAAGTGCAGTGACTATCGAGGATGTGACTTGGGAGGAATTTGAGTCTATCTTGCTTGAATTGGGAGAAAAGCTATTCACCAAACAGTGGACAGAACCAGACAACTAGTACTGCTACTGGACAGGTAGCCAGCCAAGCGTGAAAACTACGTTTTGAGAATCATGACACCTCCGGGTGCTTTCCAGCTTGTAGCTCTGTCGTCAACCATCAAACACCTGTATTTGGTTAAGGGAGCGTGGTTGACTTAACAAGTTCTCAAAACATTGGCGTTCGCGAAGCGTCTCCCCTTGGGAGAGGAAAACTTTACCTGAGTTAAATCAGAGGACAAAATGTCTAATTTTGTATTTCTAATTGATGCTAATAAGCAACCACTTGACCCTATTCCACCAGGACAAGCAAGGCGATTATTGAACCAAGGACATGCTGCTGTTTATCGACGTTATCCGTTTACGCTCATTCTAAAAAAGATAATTTCTGATCCTAAAGTCAAGCCACATCAATTAAAAATTGACCCAGGTTCCAAAGTGAGTGGCTTGGCAATTTTGCAAGAAGATAAGGTTATTTGGGGTGCTGAATTAACTCATAGGGGTCAGCAGATAAAAAATGACTTAGAATCTCGCAGAGCCATTCGCTGCAACCGTCGGAATCGCAAAACTAGGTACAGGCAGCCGCGCTTTCTTAACCGCACTAGGCAGAAGGGATGGCTACCTCCAAGCCTAGAGTCTAGAATCAAAAACATTTTGACTTGGGTAAACAGAATAATCCGATATGTACCAATCACTGGTATATCTCAAGAATTAGTAAAATTCGATCTTCAAGCAACAGAGAACCCTGAAATATCAGGTAAGGAATATCAACAAGGAACCCTTGCCGGATATGAAACAAGGGAGTATTTGCTCGAAAAGTGGAATAGAAAGTGTGCTTATTGCGGTGTCGAAAACGTCCCCTTTGAGGTTGAACACATTCACCCAAAATCGAAAGGTGGAACTGATAGAGTTTCCAATCTAACTCTTGCTTGTCATGAATGTAATCAAGCCAAAGGAAACCTAGATATTAAAGAGTTCTTAGCCAAAAAGCCTGCCATCCTTTCTCGGATTTTAAGTCAAGCAAAGCAGCCATTAAAAGATGCTGCTGCTGTTAATTCAACTCGTTGGGCACTGTTTGACAGACTAAAAAAGACGGAACTGCCATTAGAAATTGGGACGGGAGGCAGGACTAAATATAATCGAGTTCGCCTTGAACTTCCAAAAAAGCATTGGATAGATGCCGCAGCAGTGGGCATGGTAGAAAGCTTGCAACTTCTTGCCTCTCAACCCTTGCTAATTACCGCTAAGGGGTGGGGTAGCCGCCAGATGTGTACACCAAATAAATATGGTTTTCCCATAAGACATAAAACGCGATGTAAGACTTTTTTTGGCTTTCAGACTGGCGACATGGTGCGAGCAATCCTTCCCTCTGGCAAGTTTGCAGGTACTCATATTGGCAGGTTAACTGTTAGGGAAAGCGGAGTTTTTGAGATGAAAACGCCAAAACAGAAGGTTAGCCCAGTCCGCTACAAGTATTGCAAGTCGGTGCATCGCAATGACGGATACATGTATTTTTTTTCCACTAATGTCCAGTAAATTGCGTTCTTTGAGGAATAGCGATCGCTACGAGTTGGTTACAGCAAGTGTACATTACGGTTCAGATAAAATTAACCGAACCGTATTGGATGCTAACCTACATCATCATGGGCAAAGCGGTTAAAGAGAAAGTCTAAAGCATAGTTACGCAGTTGATAATATTGGGGATCTTCCATAATCCGAGAGCGATCGCGTGGACGGGCAAAAGGAATAGTCATCACTTCGCCAATTTTCGCATGGGGACCGTTGGTCATCATCACCAATTTATCTGCTAAAAAGAGCGCTTCATCGATATCATGGGTAATCATCAACACTGTACAGCGGTTATCACCCCAGATTTTCAGCAATTCTTCTTGTAATTCTTCTTTGGTAATAGCATCTAACGCCCCAAATGGCTCATCTAAAATTAAAACTTTCGGACGAATTGCCAAAGCACGAGCGATAGAAACCCGCTGTCTCATCCCCCCAGACATCTGCGGTGGCTTTTTGTCCATTGCGTCACCTAGTCCCACCATCGCTAAATGATCCCGGACGATCGCTCTTTTTTCGGCTTCGGGTTTGTTGGGAGAAACAGCATTCACAGCCAAGTATATATTTTCAAAGGCAGTCCGCCAAGGTAACAAGGCATAATTTTGAAATACAACCATCCTATCAGGACCGGGTTTGGTAATCGGTTTTCCTTCTAGCAGCACTTGTCCGGAAGTGGGAAAGTTAAAACCGGATACCATATTTAACAGTGTCGATTTACCACAGCCTGAGTGACCGATGACGCAGATAAATTCCCCTTGTCCCACATTCAGGTTAACACCATCAAGTACGGTGAAGGGTCCTTTCTTGGTCGGATATACTTTGGAAACGTCTTTAATTTCGAGAAAAGGCTTGCGGACGTCGTTAATTTGAGTATTTAATGGTTGTCCGATGTCGGTTGCTCTGTAAGTTCGGTTTTGCATGGGGTTTTAGAAGTTAAAAAGGTCATCGTTCTTGTTTCAAGTGAGAACGTTCTTGTTTCAAGTGAGAACGTTCTTGTTTCAAGTAGGAACGTTCCTGTTTCAAGTAGGAACGTTCTTGTTTCAAGTGAGAACGTTCCTGTTTCAAGTGAGAACGTTCCTGTTTCAAGTGAGAACGTTCTTGTTTTAAGTGAGAACGTTCTTGTTTCAAGTGAGAACGTTTTTGTTTTAAGTGAGAACGTTCTTGTTTTAAGTGAGAACGTTCCTGTTTCAAGTCGGAATGTTCAGGAAAATAACAGTAGTGAGCGCTTCAGCGCTCAAATAAATAAGCACTAAAGTGCTTACTACGCTACTTTTCTCATGGGTGTATCTAGAATCACCTCTGCCACAGAAACATCGCGTTTAATCTGTAAGCTGTTGAGATAAGCTATTGGATCGTCAGCATTAAAGGGAGTTCCATCGAACAATTTAATCGGTTGACGAGTGTAGCTAATATCTAAACCTAATTCGCGAGCTGCGGTGCTGAAAACCCGAACTCGACACACTCTTTCGACAACTTCCACCCAATTTCTCGGAAAGGGAGTATCACCCCAACGTGCTAATTGACTCATGATCCAAATTTGCTCGGTGCGACTGGGACGATTGATGGCAGAATCAGAGTAAAATTGATGATGGGCATAATCCCGCAGTGGATGGTCTAAGCTACAGGTGGCATTATTCGGATCTTCGATTTGAATGTACTCAATATCGTTGCTGACATACTCCCGCCGTGCTAAAATTTGCCGAATTTCTTGGGCATTTGCCGGAATTGAACAATAATAACAAGCTTCTAACAAAGCTTTGGTTAACGCGATGTGGGTGTTAGGATAATTTTCTGCCCAATCTTCACGCACACCGAGAACTTTACCAGGATGTCCAAACCAAACTTCTAAGTCGGTAGCGATAGTAAAGCCAACTTGCTCCACCGCAGCGCGATAATTCCAAGGTTCGCCCACGCAATAACCATCTATACTGCCAGCTTTCAAGTCTGCAACCATTTGCGCTGGGGGAATAGTCTTCATATCCACGTCTAAATCGGGGTCAATTCCCCCAGCAGCTAGCCAGTAGCGCAGTAGCAAATTATGCATTGAGGCGGGATGCACTACGCCCATTGTATGCCGTAAGTCGCGGGTGCGAAGCAGGTAATTTTTGAAGTCTGATAAGCTTTGCACACCTTCTTCATAGAAGCGTCTCGCTAAGGTGATAGCGTTACCGTTGCGGGTCATGGTGAGGGCAGTAACCACGGGCAAAGGTTGGTTGTTATGTCCTCCTAAGGTCAACCACATCGGCATTCCTGAGGGCATTTGCGCGGCATCTAAATAACCGCCGGTCATCCCATCAACGATACCACGCCAGCTACTTTCGCGCACGAGGGTAACTTCATCTAAACCATGTTTGGTGAAGAAGCCTTTTTCTTTAGCGATCGCTAAAGGAGCGCAAGCAGTCAGGGGTAAAAAGCCAATTTCTAAGTTAACTTTTTCTAAGCCATGACGGGCAATATTAGCAGTTTTCCGCGCTCTAATTTTCTTGATGCGTTTTTGCTGGTTGAGGAAGTAAATCATCTCACTTCGCAAGCTGTAGTAACTCGGATGTTCTACTACTTCCATGCGCTTGCGGGGTCTGGGAATATCAACTTCTAAAATGTCACCAATTTTCGATTCGGGTCCATTGGTCAACATGACAATTCTATCAGACAACAGCACCGCCTCATCAACATCGTGTGTCACCATCACGGCGGTAACTTGATTTTCTTGACAAATCTGCATCAATTGTTCTTGCAAATTGCCGCGTGTCAGAGCATCCAATGCACCAAATGGCTCATCTAGCAATAGTAACTTAGGACGAATTGCTAAAGCGCGAGCGATCGCTACCCGTTGCTTTTGTCCACCAGATAACATACCGGGTTGCTTATCTGCGTGGGGACGCAACCCCACCATATCGATATGTTTTTCAACAATTGCTTTGCGTTCACCTGCCGGTAAACCCTTCATTACTGAGTCTACAGCAAGGGTAATATTTTCTCTCACAGTTCGCCAAGGTAACAGCGAATAATTTTGAAACACCACCATTCTATCTGGACCTGGTTTGGTGATTCTTTGTCCTTCCAAAGTTACAACACCTTCGCTTGGCAAATCCAGACCGGCAATCATATTTAACAAAGTCGATTTTCCGCAACCGGAGTGACCAATTAGAGAAACGAATTCTCCTTTTTTAATCTCCAGATTAATCCCTTTGAGGGCAATATATTTTCCACCGCCGGTTAATTCAAAAACTTTATCAATTTCTTCAACAGCAACAAAGATAGACATGGCAATTTGTTAAATGATATGGGGCAATGGGCAATGGGCATTGGGCATTGGGCATTGGGCATTGGGGAGCCAGTGCGTTGCGGAGGTTCCCTCCGTTGAAGCATCTGGCGTCATTGGTAATAATTCTTTCCCTTTGCCCTTCTTCTGATTCCTTACTTACTTCTGTTCTGCTGGTAAAATCTTGTTTTGAATCCAACTCATGAGTTTATCTAGCAATAGACCGACAATGCCGATATAAACTAGAGCCAAAATAACTTCACTGACGTTATTATTTTGATAAGCATCCCAGATGAAGAAGCCAATCCCGACAATACCCGACATCACAATTTCTGCGGCAATAATTGCTAACCAAGCCAAACCAATCGCAATTCTTAATCCGGTGAAAATGTAAGGTAAAGCCGCTGGAATTAGTATGTTTGTGAAATATTCTTTGCGGCTAAGTTGCAGAACTTTGGCGACGTTGTTGTAATCTTGGGGAATTTGAGTGACGCCGACAGCAGTGTTAATTAAAATGGGCCAAATTGCGGTGATGAAAATTACGAATAAAGCAGCCGGTTCGTTTTGTCGCAAAGCTGCTAAGGAAATTGGCACCCAAGCCAAAGGTGGTACAGTCCGCAGTAGTTGAAACAGAGGATCTAAAGCTTTGGACATTGTTTGGTTAACACCGATCAAAATGCCGACACCAATACCGACAACTGCCGCTAAAGTATAGCTAATGGCAACTCTTTTCAAACTAGCTAAAATCTGCCAAAACAAGCCCTTATCTATGCCACCGTTGTCATAAAAGGGCCAAAATATCAAGATCCAAGTATCTTGGACAACCTGTATTGGTCCCGGTAAAGTTGCCCCAGGAATGAAAGCAAATAATTGCCAGATAATTAAAAAGATAGCGATCGCAACAGCCGGAGGAATCAAATTAGGAAACTGCTTCTTCAACCAAGAAATAAAGCTATTATCTAACCTTGCACCAGCAGGACGTTTTTGAGCGATTGTCATTGTCTATATCCTCCTCTTAATTACTTTCTTTCTTCTAGTCCGCGCAGGCGGACTTCGTTTGTGTAGCCGCGACTTCTTTCTTCTAGTCCGCGCAGGCGGACTTCGTTTGTGTAGCCAAGCCACTGCGTTGGGCGGCTCTGCCGACTTGAAGCATGTGGCGCGCGACTTCCAGTCGTCCGGGCTATTATTTACTTCTTAATCTTCAAACTCTTGAGATATTCCTCTGGCTTCTCCGGGTCAAACTTAACCCCATCAAAAAACTCTTCCACCCCACGCGAAGTACTTGTAGGAATATCAGCAGCAGCAATTCCAGCTTCTTTCGCAGCTTCTTTCCAAATATCTTCGCGGTTGACTTTATCAATTAATGCTTTAGCTTTCGTCAAGTAATCTTTCGGCAAAAATCCCCAGCGAACATTTTCAACTAAAAACCACAAATCATGACTCTTATAAGGATAAGAAACACTACCTTTTCCATCTTTCCAGTAATAAGCAGCCATTGATTTATCATCAATTTTGCGACCATCACCCATGTCATACTTACCTTGGAATGGTTCAATCAAAACTTCCGCAGGCAGATTAAAATAATTTCTGCTAGAAAGAATTTGAGCCGCTTCCTTCCGGTTATCAAAATTATCTAACCATTGTTGAGCCGCCATAATTCCTTTTAAAATTGCTTTGGTTGCCTTAGGATTTTTATCAACCCACTCCCCTTTCATGGCAAAATATTCTTCAGGGTGATTCTTCCAAATCTCTGCGGTTAATGCTGCCATGTAGCCAATTTTGTCTTTGACAAGCCGATTGCACCAAGGATCGCCGGTACTAAAGGCATCCATCGTACCCGTCTTCATATTCGCGACAGTTTGCGCTGCTGGTACTGTGAGCAATTTGACATCTGCATCCGGATCTATACCACCGGCAGCTAACCAATAGCGAATCCACAAATCTTGGTTAACATGGGGAAAAGTAAATGCAGCGGTGAAAGGTGTTGAAGATTTGAGTTGTGTAAATAAAGACTTAGCGCCGGCAAGTTGCAAACTAATACCTTTGCCTAAATGCTTGTTAGCGATCGCAATTCCATTTCCATGCGTAATCAATTGACACAGCACATACATGGGAATCTTTTTATTACCTTTGGTAATTAAACCTTCGGTAATTAAATGCGGCATAGGCATTTGCCATTGTCCACCATCAATCCCACCACCAGCAGAACCAATTTCTACATTGTCCCGTGCTGCACCCCAAGAAGCTTGTTTAGCAAGGTCAACATTGGTCATGCCATACTTCGCAAAAAAGCCTTTTTCTTTAGCAATAATTAACGCAGCCGCTTCAACAATCGGGATATATCCTAACTTAACTGTAGTCGTTTCTGGTGTTTGTTCTGGAGTTAAATTGGCAACAGTTTGAACCACTGGCTGTGCTTTGATGCTATTACCTGTAATGCTTGGCGGAGGATTTCCCAAACAGCCTTTGAGAAACACAGTACCCGCAGAGGCTCCGGCTGTTAAGATAAATTTACGGCGGGAAAATTGATCAAAAAATTCTGTCATAATATCTCCTTGATTGGGAAATAAGTTGTTTTTAAGTACGACAAATTAAGCAGAGAAACAATCTTATGTTTCTGGCGTTTTCAATGACACTTTTCAGCTATAACTATAAGCAAATATGCGCCTTTTCCAGTAAAAAAGACTGCTCAATTGCTTACAGAGAAACTGTGGTTAAGTTATTTATTGCTCTTTGGTGTGATGTTTGGGGATCACTTACCTTGTTGAAAACAGTTTACAGGTTTTAATGACAAATTGATATCTTTGAAACTGTAATTATTAAATAAATATTATATTGGAACTATAAGTAAAAACTTATAGTGAAGTTGCAAATGCCGGATTTTTTTTAAGATATAGCTTTTTATTTATGATAATTATTACTCTGAGACTATGAGTGAATGCTTTTAAGCTATATTTATTCGTTTTTAATCAAGATATATAGATAATTATTTATGGAAACTGTCAAGTAAATTTATAGGTAATCATGACTTACGCAGAATAATAAGAAAACGAACCTTACTAGTAAAGGTCGGCGTAAATAAAGCTACCATTCAAAAAAGCCAAAAAGCTTGTATTTCAAGCTTTTTGACTTTTGACTTCTTAATTTTGACTTCCGCGTTCAGGTAGCGTCTCCGATAGGAGAAGGGAAGCGAAATGTTCGCGGAGCGTGTCGCAGACAAGCAATCGCAAGGGCTGGGATTGCTTCTCCTGTCGGAGACGCTTCGCGAACGCTTCATTTCATTACGCTCGCAATGACTGTAAATATTTTTGTCCACCTACTTATAGCGGTTCACCAATCTGTTTGGGTAAAAGGGGAAAGGAAGAAATATTTTAAAATAATTCGACTGATTTTAAATGACTCCACCCCCTTTCCCCTTTACCCCTCTTCATGAAGGTGATAGCCATCGATTCTGACTCGCTAACCATCTTGCAGCAACCAGGTAGCACCACAGACATCCAACTAGGACTATTCTGGCAAATGCAATTGATGCTCTTGATGAAGCTATAATTAAAGGCAAAATGAGCAATCAAATTCCTCAAATTCAAATTGCAACACAAATAAATTCTCAACAAATGGTTGTAATTAAAATTGCTGACAATGGGATTGGTATTCCTGAGCTGGTCAAACAACGGCTGTTTGAACCGTTGTTTACCACGAAACACATTGGTAAAGGCACTGGACTTGGCTTGTCCATAGCCCATCAAATTGTGGTCAAAAAACACGATCGCAATTCCAACTTCCTAACGCGATCGCACTCCTACGCTCTTAAATCATTAGATAATTCCACAATACCCCTATAGCCATCGATTCTGACTCGCTGACCATCTTGCAGCAACCAGGTAGCACCACGGACATCCATCACCGCTGGTATACCATATTCACGAGCAACGATCGCCCCGTGAGATAATCTGCCACCAACTTCGGCAATTAAGCCACCGGCTCTAACTAATAGCGGTGCCCAGCCGGAATCGGTATAAGGTACTACCAATATCGTATCCCGGTCAATCTCTGGTATATCTTGTAAATTTCGCAACACCTTGACTATTCCCTCAGCTTGTCCGTGACTTGCGGGAATGCCTTGTAATATTTGATTGGAAGTGAGTTTAGAAAGAGCTAGCGGCACCGGGGGAGCATTGCCATAAACTAAAAGAGGTATTTGATTTAATTGACTGTCTTCTGTGAGTTGCGATCGCCTAACTAGTACTAAGTCTTGCAACTGCAAAATCAATCGAGCATCCCAACTCTCTATCAATTGCCGTATTTCATTCAATTCTAGAAAAAAGATATCTCCTTTTTCCTTCAACAAGCCTACTTCTAACCAAATCTTCTCTAAAGCCAAAAAACACCAGCGCAACTCACCTAACAAGCGTGAGTATACCTCAGTAACTCGTCCTTTGAGATCCACGCGCCTTTGCACAAATCCTCGCTTTTTATTTCTTTTTTGCGGACGATAAATTCCTTCTAAATTGTCTATCAGCGGTTGGTTATCTTGCATCAGCTGCACAAATAACTCCTTTATCGCTTGGGGATCTTCTTTCCAAGTGGGAACGGCAATATCAGTTCCCACTTCACTTAAATAGCCGTAATCTTGAAGCAATTCGTCAAATTTATGTAAAATTTTCTGCCCTTCTGGGGTTGGTGCTAATTGCTCAAATACTTGCTGTGGTTCGACTTCAGGTAATACCTGTTTGGCATCTGCGGCTAATGCACTTAGCGATCGCATTGCGGCTACTTCTGGTGTCAGGCTGTTATCAATTTTGCCATCTTTGACGCGAAAAATACCTTGGCGCAGCGCTACACTCAAGGGTGCTAAAATACTGTAATAAGTCCCCAGGCGAAGCAATCCTAAAATAAAGTCAATTCTATTTAACAGCTTTGGCGGATCGAAGTCATCGATAAATTCTTGCGTCAACTGGGACAAAGCAGGCACAAAGCGTCTATGATAATCGCGCTTAAAGTCTTTTTCTAAATTTAATTCTCGTCTGAGTAACTTCGCCAATCCAGGTAAATTCTTTAAGGTGGAATTCCAAGGTGGTTTACTCATCTTGGAACCCCTAGTTAAGAATTCTAAACTTTCCGGCGGTAAACCCATTCTTAAAAAAATATGCCCTAAGAGGGATGCATTAAAATATGCTCTAGAATAATGAAGTGTGGCGGTTTCTTTAAAGTCTAATCCTTCAGCGCGATCGCCTAAAACCACAGTAAAAAGTTCTCCCCAGACTCCGCAAGTTAAAGGACGGTTAATCGACCAAGTTAAAGGACGAATCAATCCGGGAATTACTTCGGCAGCGATTTTGCGAGTCCAAATTGGTAGTAAAGTGGTGATAGGTCGTGCTTGTAATATCCAAAGAGTTTGACCGTCATAACTCCACTCGATATCTTGGGGAATGCCGTGAAAACGTTCTTCTATATGTCGGCATAAGTAAGCGACTTGTTTAAGTAAAGCTTGTGGTACAACTCCAGTGCCTTCTAACTGCACAAACTTAAAATTTTCGGTTTCGACAACAAAAGCGCGATATTGTTCTGGTGTGACTCGTCCGGAAACGATTTGCGTCGGACTTCCTGGTAAAGCTTCAATGACGATCGCGTCTCCTTGTCGAGTAATCGGATCGCGGCTGAAAGCTACCCCAGAATATACACTTTGGACTTGTTGTTGAACTAGCACTGCCATTGCTGCTTCTTGGGAACCGCGATCGCGTCGATATTGCATGGCAGATGCATCGTTGTAAGAAGCTTGAGTGCGAGCGATCGCTTCTCGCAACTCTTGTTTGTTGGTAACATTTAAAATTGTTTCATATTGTCCGGCAGCAGAAGCTTGTTCTGAGTCTTCGCCAATCGCCGAGGAACGCACCACTAGAGGCGATAATTCAGAAGGATACATAACTTCTACTAATACTTCTGCATCGTCTTTCGGTGCAAGTACCCACCCTTTTGGTACTGGATAACCCCAGCGCTTAACTTTAGATAAAGTAGCTGCTTTTTGTCCATATAACGCAGCATCCAAATCATCATCTAAAGAAACAATATTTGTCTGACCGCGAAAAAATTCTAAAGCAGCTTTGGAATTTTTTTGGGCGTTTTCGGTTGGTAAATTCAAATCATCCGGAATTCGTTTATAAATCCAGCCAAGTAACACCCCCAAAACAACAGCAGCCATGATTTTCGGTAAATCTTGAGCGTGCATAAGTGTGACAATCAAAGGAAACAACACCAAAACGCCGTATTTTCCCAATTGTCTGTTGGGAAAAACACTAAAGGTAATACTTACCAGAAAAAGTACAAAACCAGCAATCAGCGGATCGTGTACCGCAAATCCCCAAACAACATTTGTCGTTCCTGCCCCTTTTCCTACCCAGTATCGTCCTAATACTAAAGCAATCAGGGCAATCAATTCCCAAGCCGATCCCTCTCCAAAGAAAGCACGGGCAAGTAAGACAGCGGCAATTCCCTTCAATGCTTCTGACAATACTGCCAGAATTCCTACCAGTCTTCCTCCGTGATAAAATGCGGCTGAAACACTAATATTACCAGTGCCCATTTGTGCCAATTGCCGCCCAATCATCGCTTGGGTAATCCAGTTAATTAGCGGTAATGCCCCCAGGAGAGGGCAGACAATTAAAATAATTATGGCACCCCAGAGTTCAAGCATTGTAAATTGTGGGTTTGAGATTTATAGCTTTCTTCGCTCTTTGTGCCGTCAATAAAGGCGATTTTTTCATATATAAACAAGTGGCAGATGCATCTAAAATTTTCGATGCCTTTGCCGATGAGAGTTACGTAAATTAATAAATATAAATACTTTGGAATTGAAACTTAAGTCAATTACTATAAGTAATTTAAAAAGATGTAGACGCGTGCCTTGACGTTTGACTCGGTTTATGTATCGGTCACATCTAGGATACATTTCACACCCTGTTTTGACAATAGCCAGATTTCAATTTTTATATGTGAAGTTTCTACTCGAAAATATAAAATTTTTATAAATTATTTTCAGAGCGTTTTAAGTAGCTGGTGAGAAACACTTAAGACAAAGATAAATTAGTCCAAATAAATAAATTTGGCAAACTGTCCTTGCCAGTGTCCCTCAACAGCTGTTAATATCCTTAGTTTACTGCATAGCCAGCTTGCAGCGCCCAAATAATTAGAGCAGCGATCGATCCCAAAAGAAGCACGGTAGAGATAGTTACCGCTTTTGGAGAATCTGCGCCCTTAAACTTCATGATTCCTCGGTTTAAGTCGGACATAGCGATGTGCGCCTCCTTTGATAAGCGTGCTCATTTGCCCGCTTTGATTGTAGTCTTTCTATTTGCATCTGCAACTAAACTTATAATTAATTTTCAATCTTGCTGGGCAAAATTTACATCAATAATATTATTTATGCCTTTAGAGGTAGATTAACGCTAGGACAATTTTGTAACTGATATCAATAATTTTCACCGTAAATACACTTGAAGCGGAATACAAGCAAGATTGAGGTAGCTAAGTATATATTGCAACTCGTTTTTCCGATTTTTTGGTAGAATTTATTACTTTGTGTCTCCGTTATTTTTCAGGAATCATTTGAGGGCGTTGAAAGGTGAAAGTTGCGCTTATAATAATTTTGACGGTATTAGCCGCACTGTTTGTAATCATAGAAGTAGGACTGCGATCGCTTTTTGGTTTTGGCAATCCTCTAATTTACATCGGTGATGATAAAATTGGCTATTTGTTAGCACCAAATCAGCGTACTCGTCGTTTTGGTAATCGTATCGAAATTAATCAGTATTCCATGCGAAGTGCGCCAATAGAAAAGACTGCTTCACCCTCAACGCTGCGGGTACTGCTGTTAGGCGATTCTATCGCAAATGGTGGCTGGTGGACAGACCAAGATAATACAATTTCTAGCTTGATGATGCGTTCTTGGAACGCGGTAAATACCAGTAAATATCAAAAAGTCGAAGTGCTGAATGCTTCCGCAAACTCTTGGGGACCGAGAAATGAATTAGCCTATTTGCAGCGGTTTGGAACTTTCAACGCTGAGGCGATAGTGTTACTAATTAACACTGATGATTTGTTTGCGACGACTCCCACATCTTTACCAGTAGGACGCGATCGCAACTATCCAGATAGTAAACCGGCTTTGGCATTGGTGGAAGTATTTCAGCGATATCTGACAAAACAAAAGTTAATTCCCGAACTAAAAGCAGTGCAAGACGAGAAAGGCGATCGCGTCGGGATTAATCTCGAAGCAATTAGCAAAATTCAAGCACTGACTCGTGAAAATAACTGCCAATTTCTGTTGGTCATGACTCCCTTACTGCGAGAAATTGGTAAACCAGGTTCGCGAGATTATGAAATTACCGCACGTCAGCGGCTGAAAGATTTTACCGAAGCGCAGCAAATTACTTATATAGATTTTCTCCCGACATTCAACGCCATCAAAGAGCCAAAAGCTATCTATCAAGACCACATTCACTTCAACTTGCAAGGCAACCATTTACTGAGAGAGAAAATTGAGCTGAAGCTTCTTGAGTTATTAAAGGATAATACAGCATATCAAGTTTGATTGAATAACGACATGTTTGTAGAGACGTTCCGATGGAACGTCTTTACTATTGATATATATTTCCATGAAGCAAACGTTCCACAACAGAGAAACTCTAGCAAAATAAGAATACTACGTTGTGAAAGTTCGTAGTAAGCGCTACCCTGCGGGAAAGCTCCGCTAACAGCGCTTAAAATTGAGCGATATCATTGTTATGAAAGTTCGTAGTAAGCGCTGAAGCGCTTAAAATTGAGCGATAAATCGCTCACTACGAAACTTCTAAATTCTTTCTTTATGTCTTCGTGTGGTTTGAGGGTTATTTACAGTACCTGTAGACATAGCGAGGCAAACAAAATGGATACTAACAAACTCCGCAAGTTATATGCAGCGGGAGAACGAAATTTCAACGGAGCAAATTTGCATCAAGCAAACCTTTCTGATGCGGATTTGAGAGGTGTAAATTTAGGTGGAGCCGATTTGAGTGGAGCCGATTTGAGTCGAGCCGATTTAAGTGGAGCCGATTTGAGTCGGTCAAACTTAACTGATGCAGACCTAAATGGAGCCAACTTAAAGGATGCAAATTTGAGTGAGGCAAACTTTATTGGGGCAGACTTGATTAAAGTCAATTTGGAGGGAACTAACTTGAGTCGCGCTGATTTGCGGAGTGCAAATTTAGTGCAGGCAAACTTGATTGGAGCTAATCTCAGCGAGGCAGAATTGAGTGGAGCCGATTTAAGTGGAGCCAATCTTGAAAGGGCAAATTTGATTGGCAGTAATTTGAATGAAGCTGAATTCTACAACACAAATATAAATGGAGCAACCATCACTGAACAGGAAATTGCTGGTTCAACTATGCATGTAGGCTTATCTCACAAATGGGTTACATGGGCTGGTGGTTGCTGATTCCACGGACGGGGTGTATAACTCGTACAGACGTTCCGCCGGAACGTCTTTACATTGTTAGTAATAAACCCGACATCATATCAGAGACTGTTGCTGATTAGATGTATGAAAATGATTGTGCGTGATGTCAAAACCCTTGTAGAGACGCGACCGATCGCGTCTCTTCCAGATTCCTACTGAATTCAGCAACGCCTAATTTCCTTGCAATGGGGCATTTAAGACTTTCTCAATGCGATCGCGTGTTTGTAATAAGTGCGCTTTCGTATATTCGTCTTTTGAGTCTGCACCATTGAGCTTTTCTTGCAATTGTTTTAACTTATACCACGCCATTGTCCGCGCATCTTCTGGTACTCGTTCTTTTCGCAACACCATCCCTGTCAACAAATCGAGATATTCTTGTTGCAAACCTCGGCGCAAACTACTAATTTTCATTTGTTTGCCGTAGGGAGTGAGAACTTCCGTCCAGATGCCATTTTGCAAAGTATCAAATAGTTCTGGCAAAGTCAAAGCTTTCCCAGGAGGACTTTTAAGTTCAATGTCGCTGAGTCGGGAAATGCGATCGCTTGATAGCAGTTCTCGCAACACCATACTCTGCATATTTAATATCAAATCGTGTATCGGATAATCCAAACGCCCAGTACGAGTTTTGCTACCCCAATGTCGCCACCTCGATGGTGCTAATTTATTCAGTAGTTCCGGCGAGAAGGTGAGCGCATTTTCTGCAAACATATATTGTTGTAACGTCGCTAACGCTTGCCGTTGTTTTTCTACTGTTACTGCTTCAAATGGTAATCTACCTTGGCTATCGCCTGCTTTGACTCGGTAAAAAGACTGCCCGCCAATGTATTTAGTAGTATAATAAATATTCTGAAAATAGTTACTTAATATCGTACTAAAGCGTTCCGTCACATCACTATAACTATCGCCAGCTAAGGGATAACGTTTATTGAGCCTATCCCACATCACACGGGAATTTTCTAACTGCCACTCCGAATAAAGCAGCACATTACTACTATTGTCCCAAGCATCGGCAGTCGGGTCGAGGTCAGACACATCCTCATCTGTAGAATAACTTAACTCAGGCTTGTCAGATTGTTGAGCGATCGCATTCAATGCTGGTTTTTCCGCTGCGGGAGTGGCTGCTTGAATTGATGTGTAGCCGTACTTAATTGCCCATTCATCATAAGGTCCCACCATATTTGGAAAATAATCTCCCTGCTTCACCCCGGTCGGTGCGATATTCGGGGGAATATAATCCATTACCGAGGTCGTTAAACCTCTGCTGCGAGTGATTTTAGTATTGTTCAATTCTTCTGGTGGCAGTAAAGTACTACCACGGAAGTTATGACGTAAACCAAGAGTATGTCCAACTTCGTGAGCAATAATTAAACGTATATATTGATGGATATAGTCTTTTATTTGTTCGCTAGTCGGTGGTGTGTTTTGCAATAGTGACATCGCCGTTGTCCCAATCGCAAACTGATTTGCAGCTTCTAAGCCATAGCATAAATCGTACTCACCTGCCATTTTCGATAAACGATTTAACAATTTACTTTCTTGCGGCTTTTGGTTGGGAGTATTTCTACCTTCTAAACCATTTGCACAAAGCAAACGATTTTGCATCAACGCTGATAGAGAAGTGCGGCTTTCTCCTTGACTGGGTTGGACAATATCGCGATAATCTTTTTTGAGGGCGCGGACAAAGCTACCGTCTACTAAAATATCTGCGTCTAAAATTTCCCCAGTTAGCGGGTTGACGCGGGATGGTCCGAGGGCAAAATATCCATCCACCGTGTTAATCCAGCGAATAGTATTGTAGCGGATATCTGCCGGGTCCCAAGTGGCGTTATCCGGCATTTGCTGTACTTGAATCGCATCTTGGAATCCGGCTTTTTCAAAAGCTTTATTCCACATGAGAACGCCTTCTTTAATGGCATCGCGGTATTCTAAAGGGACGGCGTTATCAATCCAAAAAACAATCGGTTTTTTCGGTGGGGAAATTGCCGCATTCGGATTTTGTTTTTCCAACTTCCAGCGATTGATGTAGCGGACAAACGGATCGCCGCGATCGTCGTCAGATAAATCTTGATAAGCGGTGATAAAATAGCCAACACGTTCATCAGCCAAACGCGGTTGATAGTTGTTTTCTGGTAGTTGGGAAATACTGTAATGCACCCGCAGCGTAAAGCCACGGTCATCAGGTAGTGTAGCAAAATTCGCCACAGGTTCGTCCTTACTCCCGCTGCGGGTGAAATTTAAAATCGATTCAATTTCCATATTTGCCGGGAAGGTTTTAGCAGTACCAAAATAAGAATCATCTTTATCAGCGGGGATTCCCAAACTCGCAGATACTCCCGCTATGTCGGTAAGTAGCAAGTCGCTTAAGTCGATGAGAATGGTTTTGCTTTGGGAGTTGATGCTTTTGATGGGGATGGTGTAGAGAACCGAATCACTGAAAGAACGGGCAAGCGATCGCGCTTGTGGATCTCCTTCGCGAGTACGAAAATTAACATTGCGGACAATAAAATGCAACTTATTATTTACTCGTTGGAAGTAAAATAAAAAATCTTGCAAAGGCATCCCGCTATAAATACCGCGTTCCCCAATTCCTGATTCTAGCGTTGCATTGGCTAGATAATTTTTATTGAGTTGCTCAGGTTTAATTTCTAAATAAATTTTATTCTTGTCTTTATTACGGTAAAGAGTAAACAGTCCCTGCTGCTTTTGGGTATCTTTAATTACTTCATCAAATTGTTGCAGTTCATCCTTTTTTGTTGGTTTAGTGGTAGTATTAGGCTTTTCATCCGGTTTGTCGGGGACTTTGCTGATTTGCAAAAATGGTTGCTGTGCAGCTTTTTTGTTGTCTTTAACGACCCAAATAAAAGGCTGACGCAACGGAAGTTTGTTATTCTTGATTACCCATACTTGTTCTCTAGGTAGCCCAAATTTATTGTGTAAATTAGCATTCGCTTTCTGTGAGTAGCGCGGTGTGGAAAGGGAAAAAGCCTCTCCACCTGTCACTTCTGTCTTCTTATAGCTTTGTACTGGTGTCCCTTTGTGCAAAACAAAGGTGTCAACGACCGCATTAACAGACGGTGACTTAGCGCTAACGCTTGCTGATGATAGACACAAACTATGCAACAAAATCACACAAAACGTTAATCTGTTCATTCGATCCATTCCTGAAAGTGACCCCTAATTAATTTTTAGTTTCTTTTAAGCCAAGCAAACTTGCTTCAAGTCCCTTATGTCAACGAAAAACTATATTAGTTGCTTAATATCAAGCAAAAAGCTTTTTGTTTAGTTTTAACTGACATTTTGAGCTTTGTTATACTTTTTTGCTGTAGTATTTTTGCTAACAATTGCCTTGGTAGCACAGAGTACGTATTATTTTTACATCAAATCTGGAAATATGCTGAAAAAAAGTCTAACAATTTGACTAAATCGATTAAGTCTACTGACAATCGAAAAACTTTTCAATCTGATATTCTACTTTTAATCAAAGGAAAAGCAAGTTATAACACTCAAAAAAATAGTGCTAAATAATACCAATAGTTTTCCGGAATAATCAGCAAATCAACCAAAAAACTTTAAGTATTCTCTAAATCATCAGTAGGTGTATAGTAACTACGGACACAATAATGTCACATTTGTCTCAAGTCTGGAAGCGTTTGATAACGTTCTGCAAGGAAACGGAGTTACAACAGATGCCAACGACAACATCTGTGGGAACCCAAGTATTTTTACCTTTAAAAAAGAATGTCAAAGAACAAGATAAAAGTATTGAGTTTTCGCAAAAGAATTTGCAGGAATTTATATTTCCGGAACAGCTGCAAAAAAAGTTAGAAGAATGGACAAAAGCAGGTAGTGGTTTGAGCTTTCATATAGGCGATCGCCAACTGCACGAGCAGATTTATAATATTTTCGGCAACTCCACCCTGACAACAGAAATAGTCGAACAAGTAATCAACTTGCTTACTACCAGTCAAGAATTTCGACCAATTCCGCTTTTCCAGCGTTTAGAAAATTTTTATTGCCGCTGGTGTCGCGGAGAATTTATCGATGCTGCACCTGATGATAACTTACCACAGAAAAAAATGTTACAGTTGCAAGCACAAAACATTACCTTCCGACTGCGACAAATAGACATACAGACCGGACTAAACGTGATGATTTTGCTTTTAGAATTACACCGTTATGCTCAAACAAAAGACGACTTAAAGCAAAAAATTAACTTTTATCCATCTTCCCAACCAGGAAAAGAAAATTTTTTCACATCTCAACTACTGCGGATTATTAACTATAGCGATGCCATTGAAATTGGCAATTTTAGCAATATAGTCGGGGAATTTCTTCGAGGTGGCAACTTTAGCGGTGCTTACCTTGGTGATGCTAACTTAACTGGTGCTAATTTCAGCCAAGCCAACCTAAAAAATACTTACTTCGGTGATGCCAACTTAACTGGTGTCAACTTTAGCAATGCTAACCTCAAAGGTGCTAACCTTGGCGATGCCAACCTCAGCGGTGCCAACCTCAGCGGTGCCAATCTTAGCGGTGTTGACCTCAGCAGCACCAACCTCAGCGGTGCCAACCTCAGCAATGCCAACCTCAACCGCGCTGATCTGAGTAGCGCTGATCTCAGAAGCACCAATCTGAGTGGTGCCAACCTCAGTAGCGTCAACCTTAGCAGCAGCAACCTTAGGGATGCTGACCTCAATGGTGCTAACCTCTGTGATGCCATCCTTTTTGGTGCCAACCTCAGCGAAGCCAACTTGAAGGGTGTCAACCTCAACCATGCCGACCTTTGCCGCGCTGACCTCAGCGGTGCTAACCTGAGTAACGCCAAACTCA
The DNA here is from genome assembly GCF_000582685.1 of [Scytonema hofmanni] UTEX 2349. Taxonomy (GTDB): domain Bacteria; phylum Cyanobacteriota; class Cyanobacteriia; order Cyanobacteriales; family Nostocaceae; genus Hassallia; species Hassallia hofmanni. Next base: position 4,534,615 of record NZ_KK073768.1, on the reverse strand, counting down.
ACGGCACCAACCTCAGCGATACAATTCTTTTCAGCACCAACTTGAGTGACGCCATCCTGGTTGCGGCTGACCTCAGCTATGCCAAACTCAATGGTGCCAAGCTAAATCATGCCAACCTTACCAGTGTCATGTTTTTAGGTGCTGACCTCAGCGACACCGATTTGAGTGGAGTGACTCTCAACCAAGCTGATTTGAGTGGAGTAACTCTCAATGATGCTGACCTGAGTGGTGCTGACCTCAGTGAGGCTGTACTCTTTGGTACAGACTTCAGCGGTGCCAACCTCAGTGGCAGCAACCTCAGTGGCAGCAACCTCAGTGGTGCTATTTTCAGCAGTGCCAACCTCAGTCATAGTAACCTCAGCTACGCGATTCTTGGTAATACCGACCTCAGCGACGCTAATTTAGAACAGTTGACTTGGAATGAAAATCAATACTGGCAAGGTGTGCGCGGGTTAGATACAGCAGTTAATGTACCAAAGGAGTTAAAGCAGCAACTGGGATTGGGGTGAGGTAGTAAGTGTTGAAGTGCTTATTTTAAGCACTACAGGACTTACGCAAAAACTCTCTGCAACTCTTATTACTTGGCGCACTTGGTATACTTGGCGGTTCATTTTATCATGACGAGTGCGTAAGTCCTGCACTAAAGTGCTTACTACGAAAGAAAATCAGGATTTCCGCACGAACTACGTATTTCCGTTAAAGTTTGAAATTCAATGTGCAAAATCTGGTTAGCCGCTTGCACAAACGTAACAGCATCTGCACGAATTGGTTCCAAAGTCAATTCGGTTTTCAAAACTGTTATTTCCTGCACCTCAACCCCAAGTAGCCAACGAACAAACTCAGATGGATACTGTTCCGCTAAATATTTACAAGCATTGTCGTAACTCAATCCTGTCCTCCTCTGCCCCTGGTGCGGTTCGTTTTATATAACTCAAAACAACTCCTTAATTCCCGCGCTACCAATCTCTATTGCCAAAAAAGTATCGGTATATTACCCACTGCATCAGCAAGAACAAACACAGCAACAAAGGTTTTAACGAAAACAGAAATATCCACAGCAGAAGCTTTATCAAGGTTTTCTCACAACCTAACCTCAAATTCGTTGATTTTTCTATAACCCGTAGGAAGATTAAGATGATGATAAATTTGAGTAAAGTGTTCGTTGGTTAATAAATTCGGGGAAGATAAAGTATATGGAGAGCAACTGCACAAAGTAAAGATATATTTAATAATCTACCCCTCACAACTCCACTATTCGTTATTGGATCTATGAAGTCATATTTAGCCGCCGCTATTCAAATGACCAGTGTACCAAATCTGGAAAAAAATTTGGCACAGGCAGAGGAATTTATCGATTTAGCCGTCCATCAAGGTGCGGAATTAGTGGGTTTGCCAGAAAATTTCTCGTTTATGGGCGAAGAAAAGGATAAACTTGCTCAAATTGAAGCGATCGCCAAAGAATCGGAAATATTCCTCAAAAAAATGGCGCAACGCTATCAAGTTACCATTGTTGGCGGCAGCTATCCTGTACCTGTAGATAATACCGGTAAAGTCTACAATACTTCCACACTCATTGACCCAAACGGTCAAGAAGTTGCCCACTACCAAAAGGTACATTTATTTGATGTGAATGTCCCTGACGGCAATACTTATCGTGAGTCGAGTACGGTGATGGCTGGGAAACAAACACCCCCCATTTATTTTTCCGAAAAACTCGGCAATATCGGACTTTCTGTTTGCTACGATGTCCGTTTTCCCGAACTTTACCGCCATTTATCTCACAAAGGGGCAGATATTTTATTTATTCCGGCAGCTTTCACCGCTTTTACTGGTAAAGATCATTGGCAAGTATTACTACAAGCGCGGGCAATCGAAAACACCTGTTATGTCATCGCACCGGCGCAAACTGGAGTAAATTACGCTCGTCGTCAAAACCACGGACACGCGATGATTATCGATCCTTGGGGAATGATTTTAGCCGATGCTGGGGAAAAACCGGGAGTAGCGATCGCCGAAATTAATTTCTCTCGGCTAGAACAAGTACGCCGTCAAATGCCGAGCTTACAACATCGCGTATTCATCTAGCTAATTATTTGCCAAAATTTACATCTCCACGTAGAGACGTTCCGGCGGAACGTCTCTACGAGGGTTGCGATATTTTTATTAATGTTAACGTGAGTTCGATGAACTAAAAAACGGCACAAGGAATGGCAGGTAAGTCTTTAGGATAAATATCAAGCGAGGCTTTTTGGCTTTCAGTGAGACAATGGAGGTGCAGTGCCGTCTATATTAAAAAAAGTTTATCACCACAAAATTTGGAGACCCCAGCATGATAACAAATAGTCACTTAATTCCAGGTGAAACATTTCTTTTCCGAGATAAGTCGGATATTTCTCAAGTCTCTCTTTCGGACGACGAGATTAACGAAAAATACAAGAAGGGAGAGATAAGAATTGTAACGGAACAAGCTCGTTACCCACTTGATAGTATAGAACCTATGCTTGACAGTCAAAAGTATATCCTAAATCCTGAATACCAGCGCAGAAAAAGGTGGGACAATACTCGAAAATCTCGTTTGATAGAATCCTTGATAATGAATGTGCCGATTCCGCCTATCTTCCTGTATGAAGTAGATTATTCTATTTATGAAGTAATGGACGGACTGCAAAGGCTAACTGCTATTTATGATTTTTATAAAGGAAAATTTAACTTAGAAGGATTAGAATATTGGCAGGAACTTAACGGGAGAAATTATAAAAATTTACCCGAACAAATTAAAAGAGGAATAGATAGGCGTTATTTATCATCTATCGTATTGTTGCAGGAAACAGCAAAAAGCACAGAAGAAGCTGATTTTCTAAAACAAATAGTTTTTGAAAGATTGAATAGTGGTGGAGAGAAACTAACTCCACAGGAAACAAGAAATGCTTTACGCAATGGCAAGTTTAACCAATTGTGTATAAAACTTGCTGAAAATGACTCTTTCCGTAAAATGTGGAAGCTACCTTTAGAATCAGAAGGAGAAGAAGAATTACTTAAAAGCGAACCTTATCGCAAAATGGAAGATGTTGAATTGGTTTTGCGATTCTTTGCTTATCGTCATATAGCTAACTTCAAATCCCCAGTGGATAAATTTTTGGATGGCTATTTAAAGCAGGCAAACGGTTATCCAGAACAAACAATAAAAAATCTTGAAACCCTTTTTAATGAAACCATTAATTTGATTTATTCAATATTTGGAGATTCAGCTTTTATCCTACCAAAAGAAAAGCGTGACAATAAAGCGCCATTAAAAATTATTTACGATTCAATGATGCAGGTGTTTGCAAATAATATTTCTTACAAGGAAAGTTTTCTCAACCATCGCGAATCGATAAAAAATGCTTTATATTCAAATCAAGAATTGTTATACATCAAGGAAGAGAATAATAGACCCCTTTTTGATAGTAGATACAATAACAGAAAAGATGTAGAAGCACGTATAAATTATTTTCATAACTTTCTACAAGGTTACGTATCATAAACTTTAGTAGAAATTATGAATACAACCTCAGTGGAGAGCTTCAAAAAAGAAATCAATAAAGTCCGAGAATATTTTAAACATATTCAGTATGTGAACGATTTGGTAGTTTATACTGTGTCCCAGACTGATAATGAACAAATTAAAGCCTTGCTAAATACTTTGAAAGACCATCATAGAAGTTTTAGAACAGATCAACGTATATTTGAATACAAAGCATCTATTATTTCACTTTACGGGTTGCTAGAAAAGTATATAGAAATTTGGATTAAGGAATATCTTGATTCACTTTCGGGTTTAGTAATTGAGTACAATCAAATAGATGAAAAAATTAGAAACAATCATTTTGAACTTTCTTTAAAACTAATAAGCACTATTACAAGTAGAGAAAGTGCCAAATATCAGCATCTGACAAAAGAAGAAGTTTTAGAAAAGCTAAATAAATGTATTGTAAATCCTACAAGTTACAAATTCAATACAGAAGCTTTTGTTCTTTCATCAGGTAATTTGAAGCATAAACAAATTGTTAAACTATTTGAGCTTATAAATGTTAATTTGAATGAAGTTTTTAAAAAGAATCAGACATTAATTGAATATATCCGAAATGAGAAGCAAATTAAAAATATTGCAAATATAAATACAGATACTTTATACAATACAATCAATGATTTGGTTGAAAGAAGAAATCAAATTGCTCACGGTTCAGAAATATTAGATATTTTAAGCATATCTCAATTAGAAGCTTATCTCGACTTTTTAGAAACATATTGCCAAGCTATTTTTGAGACATTAATTGAGGAATTTATTAAACAAGAATCAATATATACTTTTCAAAAAATAGAAAAAGGGTTTCAAATATTTGGCAATAAAATATTGGCGTTTGAAATCGAAAATTATAGAATAAAAGTTGGAGATATACTTATTATTGAAACGACAGAAGGTAACTTTTACAAAAAGCCTATTTTGACAATTGAATTAAATAAAGTATCATCTACAGAACTTATAATTACAGAAAAAACAAAGATTGCTGTCAGTGTTGAGCCTAAAATCAAAGAAAATCAAACATTTTATATAGTAAAGCAATAATTCCAGCTACTAAACTTTCAAATGCACCTGTCCCACACCCAATATCAAATAAGACAAAAAACCGGGTATATTCCAACCCGGTTAAATAATCTTAATATGAAGAACCCGTAGTGAGCGCTTTAGCGATCATTATTAAACCTTAGCAGTTGCCTTGGTGACAGCATTAAGTTCGCCCTTAGCATACTTAGCAGCAAAATCATCCAAAGAGATTTGCTTAATCTTGCTAGCGTTACCAGCAGAACCAAATTGCTGATAGCGATCGCCACAAACTTTCTGCATATACTTAATCGAAGGCTTGAGGAAGTGACGGGGGTCAAATTCCTTAGGATTTGAAGCCAAAGCTTCACGTACAGCAGCAGTAATTGCCAAACGGTTATCAGTATCGATGTTTATCTTACGTACACCGCACTTGATACCTTTTTGGATTTCTTCCACAGGTACACCGTAAGTTTCGGGAATTGCACCGCCATACTGGTTAATGATAGCGAGCAAATCTTCAGGAACTGAAGAAGAACCGTGCATTACCAAGTGAGTGTTAGGCAAACGGCTGTGAATTTCTTCGATACGGCTGATTGCTAAAATTTCTCCAGTCGGCTTGCGGGTAAACTTGTAAGCACCGTGGCTAGTGCCGATCGCAACAGCCAAAGCATCTACTTGAGTTTGCTCAACAAAGTCAACAGCTTGGTCGGGATCGGTCAACAGTTGGGAGTGGTCGAGTTTACCTTCAAAACCGTGACCATCTTCAGCTTCACCCATACCAGATTCTAGAGAACCCAAGCAACCGAGTTCACCTTCAACGCTGGCACCTACAGAGTGAGCTACTTTCACCACTTCGCGGGTGACGTTGACGTTATACTCATAGCTTGCTGGTGATTTAGCATCTTCTTCCAGCGAACCGTCCATCATTACGCTGGTGAAGCCGTTGCGAATCGCGGAATAACAAGTTGCAGGGCTGTTACCATGATCTTGGTGCATGGTAATGGGGATATGAGGATAGGTTTCTACCGCTGCCAAAATCAAGTGGCGTAAGAAATTTTCCCCAGCATAAGAACGAGCGCCACGAGAAGCTTGTAAAATCACGGGGCTATCTGTCTCTAGAGCAGCCTTCATGATTGCCTGGATTTGCTCCATGTTGTTCACGTTGTACGCCGGGATGCCGTAACCGTTTTCAGCCGCGTGATCCAACAGCAGCCGCATTGGTACGAGCGCCATAGATAGTCCTCCTAATGTGGTAGTCAGCTAGTCGGTTTCAGAGAAGCGCAATTATTACGCTAATCTTAATTGTTTCAACTTATTAGGAAATTATAACTAGTGTCGGGTGCTAATGCTGAAAAAGTTTGCACCTTCAAGCCTGATTATAAGGGACTGGTGACTGCAAGAAGTCAACTACAAACTTTCATGGCGATCGCATAAGTTATAACAGTTGCCCAACCGTTCGCCAGAAGTTAGTAAAAATTCGTTAATTATTCCTTTAATATGGGTCGCCCGGGATTCGAACCCGGAACTAATCGGTTAAAAGCCGAGTACTCTACCGTTGAGTTAGCGACCCGTTATTTAAACTTGCAACTTTGCTATTGTACCACATATTTTATAGATATGTAAAGTGGTTTAGAAAAAATTTGCTGTCAGCTTCATTGATGCAGAACAACTGGCTCCAGGTTCAAGTATAGTCAGGTGTTCACCAGTATTGAGCGAGTTTCGAGCAGCGCTCCACGGCTCTAGACAGTAGAAATCTTTGCCCTTCACCGTCCAAAAAACCAAAATCGGAAAAACATCATCGTAATCTAGAGTCAATTTTAACTTTCGGCTGTGGTCTGTCACACTAGCAGATTGACTTGTTAGCTGTTTAAAAGCAACGTCAATTTCATCAAGGTTGAAGTCAAAATTACCGTTAAAAGAGTGGATTTCCTTGGTTTTCTGGTCTAGATACTCACCACTGGGGATTTCAAATTCTAGCTGAGTTTTATCACTGACGGCAAAGTAGGGATGAAACCCAAAAGAAAAAGGCATCGGTTCAGATGATTTATTTGTATAATTCTGCTGAACTTCTAAAGTATTACCCACCAGATGGTAAGTAAAAGCCAGTTCAAAGTCAAAAGGATAAACCGCTTTTGTTTGTTCGTTGCTATTGAGGACTACGGTCAGGCTAGCTTTATCTTCGGTTGCTTGGTCAGTTACTTGCCAAGGTAATTCTCGCGCAAAGCCGTGTTGTTTGAGAGTATACTGCTTTCCTTGATAAGTATAAGTATTATCCGGTAAGTTGCCGCAGATGGGAAATAAAATCGGATTTCCACCTCTAACGCTCAATTCTGGATTAGTAAGGCGTTCTGCATCGAGGTAGAAAATTTCTTCACCGTTAACGCGCCATTTGGTGATGATACCACCACGTTCTGGTATGACCTCTAATTGTGAATTAGTCTCAGTGTCGGTGAGGACGTAGGTTTTGTATTGTTGCTCTTGGAGTGCGATCGCAAACATTGCTTTCCTCTTTGTAGTGATTACTCAAGTCAAACAGTAACATTCAGCGGTCTACTATCAGTTAAGCTAGAGCTAATTGGTCAACTCTGTTCTTTATTATGTACCAAGTAGACCCTCCTCTTTCTCCAAAAGAAGTTCTACCAACGATGTATGATCTTCCCAGTGAAGATCCAAAGGAGCCAGGTTTGCCCGACGAATTTCATCATTTTCAACCTCAACTGTTGCGAGATACCTTTCATCCGCCTAATTATCGACCAGATGAGGTATTCGTCGCCAGCGATTTAAATCTTTATTACGATACTCGTCATCCTTTGTGGTATAAGCGTCCTGACTGGTTTGCAGTGGTGGGCAACTCCAGATTATATGAAGATAGAGATTTACGCTTAAGTTATGTAATTTGGCAAGAGGGTGTAAATCCCTTTGTGGTAGTTGAATTACTTTCCCCTGGTACAGAAAAAGAAGATTTGGGGCAAACTCTACGCACTGTAGATGAACCACCTACCAAATGGCAAGTTTACGAGCAAATTCTACGTGTTCCTTATTACATCGTCTTTGATCGCTACACAGATCGGCTGAGAGCCTTTATGCTTCAGGCAGACCGTTATATGGAAATGAGCCTAGAAGAAACACGTATTTGGATGCCAAGTTTAAAACTAGGTTTAGGACTATGGCAGGGTAGTTATCAAGGCATTGAGCGGCTCTGGTTGCGTTGGTATGATGCTAAGGGAAATTGGATGTCAACCCCAGCAGAAGAAGTGCTACAAGAGCGTCAAAGAGCCGATCGCTTGGCAGCGCGGTTAAGAGAGTTAGGTGTTAACCCGGATGAAGTGTAGGGGAATGGGGGGACAAGGAGGCAGGGGAAGCAGGGGGAGAGGAATTTTGCCCAATGCCCAATGCCCCATGCCCAATGCCCAATGCCCAATGCCCAATGCCCAATTTTATTCGTCTTCTGCAAAGACAAAGCGATATAATTCGCTGCTATCAGGTTCGGGACTGCTTTCGGCAAATGTCACCGCTTCGGCAATTCTTTGTGTGATTTTGCGATCGATTGCTTTGAGTTCTTCGGCAGAGGCTAAATTTTCCTCAACTAAATAATTAGCTAACTTCTTAATTGGGTCACGAGCAAACCAAAAATCTTTTTCGGCTTGCGATCGCATTTCATCTGGGTCAGCTAATGAGTGACCCCGGAAACGGTAAGTTAAAGCTTCAATTAATGTCGGACCTTCACCAGCACGAGCACGAGCTACAGCTTCTTCTGCTACTGCTCGCACCGCTAGTACATCCATACCGTCTACTTCCACGCCTACCATGTTGAATACACTGGCTTTTTTGTAAATCTCTGGTTGGGAAGTAGCGCGATCGTGAGCCATACCGATCGCCCATTTATTATTTTCTACCACAAAAAGAATCGGCAGTTTCCATAAAGCCGCCATATTCAATGTCTCGAAAAACTGACCGTTATTTGCCGCACCATCCCCAAAAAAGCAAGCTGTTACTTGGTCTGCGCTTTCATCTTTTAAAACTTCACGACGGTATTTACTCTGAAAAGCTGCTCCCGCTGCTACAGGAATACCTTCAGCCACAAAAGCATAACCACCCAGCAAGCGATGTTCCGCAGAAAACATGTGCATCGAACCACCGCGTCCTTTACTACAGCCGGTGGCTTTACCAAATAATTCCGCCATTACCTCTTTTGCTGGTACTCCCGCACTCAAAGCATGAACGTGGTCGCGGTAAGTACTGCAAACGTAATCTTCACCCGGTCGCATTGCCTGGATAACACCAGTGGAAACCGCTTCTTGACCGTTGTACAAATGGACAAAACCAAACATTTTGCCTCTATAATACATCTCGGCGCACTTATCTTCAAACAGGCGCCCTAAAACCATATCTTCGTACAACAGTAACCCAACTTCTTTGGTAATTTGCGCGGATGCCGCTGTAAATGTGGGTAATGTGCGTTCTTGAACCATTATTTTGTTAGTATCCCTGTGGTAAAACTTAAAGTTACGATGTTAGATAAGTTGCTCACATTCGGCGTAAGCTTGTACAAAGATAACGTTGTTAGGAGTTAACAAGTCACAAATTCACTCTCAAAAGTCAAAAATAGTGAGAATAGGGAATTGGTGAATAGTTTTTAATTTGATTTTTAATTTTCACTCCTCCTTGGAAGTTACCATCTGCGGAAGTTCCGCAGTTCGGACTTTTCACCACTCACCCTTATAGATTATCAGTCAGAATAACTTGCTTTCTGCATATCGATTAACAATTTAGAGAAGTTGGTGGCGGTAATTCATATACTTATGTAAATAGTTGTATTTACAACAAGGTTATGATAAACTACGCTACGCTTGTTATCAAGATGAAATTTATCTAGCGGTGCTTGTTAGTTTTGACTACCGGGGAAATTTCCTCTGAATTGTTTGCGGGAATACAATCTATCGATCTCACAAAGATAGTTATATTTATACTCCTGCCAGCAGAAGATTTATGGAACTACCCCATGTTGTAGTATTGTTTGATGTATAAAATTCATGACAAATTGTTAAAAAAGAAAAATTGAATAAAAATCACCAATAAGGCAAAAAATAAAGTAGTAAAGTACAAACTTATTTTTACGCAAGACACTAATCAAATTGTGGCAATACGCACACTATGAAAGTGTGAACTCAACAAGTTAATGTGATGGCACGGATTAGGTTGCCTTCTAATGCTTGAAATGAATAATGATGATCATGCACCAGAGGAAGTAAGCCGTGCGAATTCCGCTAGATTACTACCGAATTTTAGGATTACCGTTAGCGGCAAGTGATGAACAATTGCGGCAAGCATACAGCGATCGCATTGTACAACTACCGCGACGTGAGTATTCGTCAAGAGCAATCAGTTCCAGAAAACAACTTTTAGAAGAAGCGATCGTGGTTTTATCAAATCCCAAAGAACGTAGCAGCTATGACCAGCTTTATCTTGCCAACGTCTACGATCCGGAAGGAAGCACGACATCTGTCGCGATCGCAGTCGAAAATCGCTCTTTAGAGAACAACTATACTACTGAAGCAAAAAGTCTGGGGATTGACATTTCCCAAGATGAATTAGTTGGTGCTTTACTAATTCTGCAAGAACTTGGGGAATACGAACTTGTAGTCAAATTAGGTCGTCCTTACCTCGTTAATAAAAATGGCACAGTAAGTGGTGCAAATGTCAATGGTCTAACCAATGAAGAATTTCATGAACGTCCAGAACGTCCAGATATTATTCTCACCGTTGCCCTTGCCTGTTTAGAACTCGGTCGTGAAGAATGGCAGCAAGGTCATTATGAAAACGCAGCGCTTTCTTTGGAAACAGGTCAAGATTTGTTAATCAAGGAAAATTTATTTCCCAGCGTGCGAGCCGAAATTCAAGCAGACCTTTGTAAATTAAGACCATATCGAATTCTAGAATTACTCGCACTACCCCAAGAAAAAACCGCCGAACGACGTCAAGGCTTGGAATTATTACAAAACGTTTTAGAAGAACGTGGGGGAATTGATGGTACTGGCAATGACCAATCTGGTTTAAATATAGATGACTTTTTGCGATTTATCCAGCAACTACGTTACCACTTAACAGGCGCAGAACAACAGAAAATATTTGAAGCTGAAAGTAAACGTCCTTCGGCAGTTGCCACATATTTGGCTGTCTATGCCTTGATAGCACGGGGATTTGCTCAACGTCAACCTGCTTTGATTCGTCAAGCAAGGCAAATGCTGGCACGTCTGGGCAAGCGTCAGGATGTACATTTAGAGCAATCCTTATGTGCCTTACTCTTGGGGCAAACAGAACTCGCAACTCGTTCTTTAGAACTTAGTCAAGAATACGAAGCTCTAGCTTTTATTCGCGAAAAATCTCAAGACTCTCCTGACATGCTGCCAGGACTGTGCTTGTATGGAGAACGTTGGTTGCATAACGAAGTGTTTCCTCACTTTCGAGATTTGGTAAATAACCAAGCTTCTCTAAAAGAATACTTTGCCGATGAACAAGTGCAAGCTTATTTAGAAGGTTTGCCGACGGATGTACAAAAAAGCAATGAATCTGTAACTAATCGGCAGTCTTCTTCTCAAACACAAACAAATACTTATCCACAACCCAGTAATTTAACTACCAGTTATCATCAATTTTCCAGCAGAACAGAGAACGGAGAAGTTTTAGAAACACCAAACAAAGTAAAATCAGTTCATTCCAACTACTCACCACCCAGCTTTACAACATCTAATACATCAGAGCAAAATAGTGTGGCACAGTTTGCAAGTGGTGAACATATTGCTCCTAGAAAAAATCATAATTTGAATGGTTTAGCTAAGGTTAATGCACCCGCTCAAACGAATAAGCGAAGGAGGCGAAAAGCTCCTCCAACTCATAATTCGGGGCATATACGCCAGTTTTTTCCTAACACCTTAGAAGGAAAAACACGCCTAGTGTGGATGATATTTGGCTCTTTTGCGGGTGTTATAGTTTTGTGGTTTTTGCTCACTACATCTTTTGGATTATTAAAAAATCTATTTTACCCTGCCCCATCTTTAAAAGGCGAACAGTTGTCTGTGCAACTTAATGAACCACCAATACCAATTCCTGACTCAAATAGCAAGCTACAGTCACCACCAGGACTTTTGACAGAAGCCACAGCACAGGAAGTCGTTCAAAGTTGGCTATCTATTAAAGCCGCAGCTTTGGGAGTCAACCACGACATTAATAGTTTAGACCAGATTTTAATCGGTTCAACTTTATCTAAATGGAAAGGAATTGTTCAAGAGGATAAGGCAGAAAACCGCTATCGCAAATACACCCACACTGTAAAGGTGGAATCTGTAAAGACAACTGAAACTGAGCAAAATAATGCGACAGTAGACGCTACGGTGACAGAATTAGCAGAGTTTTATGATAACGGGCAAATTAATCACGAAAAGTCTTATAACGAAAAAGTTCGTGTTAGATATAATTTGGTTCGTGTAGAGGGTAGCTGGCACATCCGAGATATGTCAGTCCTCAATAAAACAAGTGGGAGCTAAATTCAATCATGTATATGTGAAGATTATATTAAGAAATATTAAGAAAAATTAAATATAGATTTAACTCTTGCTTTATGAGTGTGCAAACTCTATTATACTTACATACTACGGTAATTCGCTCAAGATACCGTATATCAAGGTGTAAAAATGAGCAGATGGGAACTTTTGAGAGAATCAGTAGGTAGAGTGAACGCGCAAATGCAGACTTATGTAATCAAAAGCAGGTCAAATAGACGTGTTCAGAGTTTTCTGTGTCTATTTGCCGTAGGTTTAGTTTTGAGCATGGCAATAAGTGCCTGTGGAAATGCTTCAGCTTCCAAATCTGATATTAAACTGCGCCTGGTTTCCTTTTCTGTTACAAAAGCTGCTCATGACCAAATAATTCCTAAATTTGTTGAAAAGTGGAAGAAAGAACATAACCAAAACGTCACTTTTGATACTAGTTATGGTGGTTCTGGTGCTCAAGCTGCTGCTGTGATCAACGGTTCTCAAGAAGCAGACATAGTACACCTAGCGCTTCCCTTGGATGTGAATAAAATTGAACAAGCAGGTTTGATTAAACCAAGTTGGGAAACGAGAGCGCCGAGAAATGGTATTGTCAGTAGATCAGTAGCCGCAATTGTTACCCGCGAAGGAAATCCCAAAGCTATCAACACTTGGGCAGACTTAACAAAAGATGGTGTGAAAATAATTGCAGCTAATCCAAAAACTTCTGGTATTGCGATTTGGGAATTCCTGGCTTTTTGGGGTTCAGTGACTCAAGCAGGAGGTGACGAAGCAGCAGCACTAGATTACGTCACCAAAGTTTATAAAAATGCCCCTGTTTTAACAAAAGACGCTCGTGAAGCTAGCGATTTATTTTTCCAAAAAGGTGAAGGGGATGTTTTAATTAACTACGAAAATGAGGTAATTTTAGCGCAAACAAATGGATCGAAATTACCTTATGTAGTACCGGAAATAAATATTTCCATCGATAACCCTGTAGTGGTAGTTGATAAAAATGTCGATAAGCATGGTACCAAAGAAGTTGCACAAGCGTTTGTTGATTATCTTTACTCAACAGAAGCACAACGCGAATTTGCGCTCTTAAGATATCGTCCTGTTAACCCCACCGTTACTCAAGAAGTCGCATCACAGTATCCTAAAATCAAAACTTTATTTACCGCTCAAGATTTAGGTGGCTGGGATAACATTCAGAAAAAATTCTTTGGGGACGGAGCAATTTTTGATATAATTCATCCTCCAATTAAGGCGTAAGAGATTTATGAGTTTTACCAATAGATTAAAAAAAAGCTTCACTTTTATATCTTTGATATTGACATCATACAGTCTGACAGCTTGCGCTAATCAAGGAAACCAAAAACAGGTAAGTATTGATGGTGCTGCGGTAGGTTTTCCTATCTCTCTAGCAGTTGCAGAAGAATACCACAAACAAAACGAAAACGCTGTAGTTAGTGTTGCTTCCAGCGGAACTGGTGGGGGGGTTAGCAAGTTTTGCGCTGGAGAAATTGATATTGTTGCGGCTTCTCGTACTATTAAAGATGAAGAAGTAGCCAAATGCAAAAAGAAGAATATTGAATTTATAGAGTTACCAATTGCTTTAGATGGAATCGCCGTAATTGTAAATCGTCAAAATGATTTTGCCAAATGTCTGACGATTGCAGAACTAAAAAAGATGTGGAGTTCTAAATCAAATGGTAAAGTATTAAGTTGGAATCAAATTAATCCAAAGTTTCCAAATGAAAAAATGAAGCTTTACGCTCCCGCTTCGGATACTGGAACATTTGATTATTTTACCCAAGCTATTACAGGTAAAGCCAAAAACAGCCGCACAGATTATAATCCTAGTCACAATCAAAATAACCTTGTACAAGGAGTTGCTGGTGAAAAATATGCCCTTGGTTATGTAGGGATTTCTTATTACATTCAAAACCAAGATCAGCTAAATCTAGTTGCTGTTGAAAGTCTGACAGGCAAGTGTGAAAAACCTGTTCCAGTTGATAATGTAGTAAAGAATATCTATACACCTTTGTCTCGTCCTCTTTTCATCTACGTTAGTAAAAAAGCTCTGGATAAGAAACCATCCGTAAAAGAATTTGTCAACTTCTATCTCGAAAATTCTTGGAAATGGGTAGATAGTGTTGGTTATGTAGCGCTACCTGATGATGCTTACGTCAAAGTAAAACAAAAGTTGGCTACAGGTGAAACTGGTACAAAATTTAAAAAAGCAAAACCAGGTCAACCAATCACGAATTTCATTTAATTTTTAGTATTGGGAATTATGCAAGCTACAAATCAAGATAATTTTCACTTTTTTCAAGAATCACTAGAAAAGAAACCATCGGAAGATATCCAAGAAAAAATTGTTGCCGCAATTTTATTTTCCTGTGCTTTAATTTCCATACTGACCACATTTGGTATTGTCTTCATTATTTTCCAGGTGGCATTTGAGTTTTTTCAAGAAGTTTCTTTTGCTGATTTCTTTTTGGATACTAAATGGACTCCTCTATTTGCAGAAAGACATTTTGGCGTTTTGCCGCTGATTAATGGCACTTTCTTAACTACAGCGATCGCTATGTCAGTTGCGATTCCTTTAGGTTTATGTTCTGCTATCTATTTAAGTGAATATGCACCACCAAAAGTAGCAGCAATTCTCCGTCCAGCATTTGAACTTTTAGCAGGGATACCTACAGTTGTTTACGGCTACTTTGCACTTTTATTTATTACACCACTGCTCCGGAATTTTCTACCCTTGGAAATTTTCAACGCTTTAAGTGCGGGGTTGATGATGGGAGTAATGATTACTCCTACAGTTGGTTCTATCAGCTTAGATGCCATCAAAGCAGTACCGCGTTCTTTACGTGAAGGTGCTTACGCTTTAGGTATCACTAAACTCGAATCGATTTTTAAGGTAGTTTTACCAGCAGCACTTTCTGGAATTAGCGCTTCGATTATTTTAGGGATTTCCCGTGCTGTAGGTGAAACGATGACTGTTGTTATTGCTGCCGGACAACAGCCTAAAATAACAGTTAACCTACTGGAATCAGTAGAAACGATGACAGCATATATGGCGCAAATTTCTGGTGGAGACAGTCCGCGTGGTAGTCTTAATTTTAAGACTTTATACGCTGTAGGTGCTGTTTTGTTTATACTCACCCTGAGTTTAAATATTATCAGTTACTGGATTTCTAATCGCTTTAAAGAAAAGTACGATTAACAAACATGACTACCACATATAGACCAAACGATCCTCTAGATCGAGAGAGAGAATTTACTGAGAATATTGAAACTAGAGAAACACTAGGTAAAGTCTTTGAAATAATCTTTCTATTAGGGTTGTTAGTTAGCTTATTCGTTCTTTCCTTGCTAATTTTTGACATCTCTAAAGATGGGTTAGTCAGGTTTTTTAGTCCAGGTTTTTTGATAGAAACTCCTTCGCGTTTTCCAGACCAAGGCGGTATTCGTCCGGCAATAATTGGTAGTATCCTTTTAGGAATTATTGTGATTTTTACTGCTGTACCAATTGGTGTAGGAGCAGCTTTATATCTGGAAGAATACGCACCAAAAAGCTGGTGGGCAACGATTATCGAGATTAATATCAGCAATTTAGCGGGAGTGCCTTCTATTGTCTATGGGTTGCTAGGTTTGGGGGTTTTCAATTACTTGCTAGGGTTTGGTCCAACTTTAATTTCTGGTGCGTTGACTTTATCTTTGCTATCTTTACCAGTAATTATTGTGACGGCAAGAGAAGCAATTCGCTCAGTTCCTGATTCTTTAAGAAATGCTTCTTACGGGTTGGGTGTAACCAAATGGCAAACTATTAGAAGTCATGTTTTACCTTATGCTGTTCCTGGTATTCTCACAGGAGTAATTATTTCTGTATCTCGTGCTATTGGTGATGCAGCTTCTTTGATTGTGGTTGGTGCTGTTAGTTTTCTCACCTTTAATCCTGGTTTATTCCAGAGATTTATGGCATTACCCATTCAAATTTTCAGTTATATTACTCGTCCCGAACCGGGTTTTGCTAACGCAGCAGCAGCGACAATTATTACTTTGATTCTTTTGATTTTGACTTTGAATGGAATAGCAATTTATGTGAGACAACGCTTTTCTATAGATTAATCAAGCATTTTTTCAAAGAAGATATAACAGACCTAACCCCCAACCCATTAAGAGCAAGGGAAGGGGAGTAAGACTCAAAGTTTCTCTTCTTGTAGGAGAGAGATTTAAAAAGCAAATTTGTACAGATGAAAATTGGCATTTACAGATATTAGGACATAGAAACAATGACATATAGCAACAATAAAATTAGCCAGGGCAATACTACTTTCAGCCAACCAGATGAAGCCGTTTTTAAGGCTGAGGGTGTGAAAGTATTTTACAACGGCTTCTTGGCACTTCAAGATGTCTACATGGATATTCCTGATAAACAAATTATTGCTTTTATTGGACCTTCTGGTTGTGGCAAAAGTACGCTTTTACGTTGCTACAATCGGATGAATGATTTAATTACTGGGGCAAAAGTTGAAGGGAAACTAAATTATCGCGGTCGCAATATTTACGATCCGAAAATTAATTCAGTTAAATTGCGACGACAAGTAGGAATGGTTTTCCAAAGACCAAATCCTTTTCCTAAGTCAATATACGAAAACATTGCCTTTGGACCGCGTTCTAATGGTTATAAAGGTAATATGGATGAATTAGTCGAAGATTCCCTCAGACGCGCTGCAATATGGAATGAAGTTAAAGATAAACTGAAATCAAAAGGTACAGCTTTGTCTGGTGGACAACAACAACGGTTGTGTATTGCACGAGCGATCGCTATGAAACCAGATGTATTATTGATGGATGAACCTTGTTCTGCTCTCGACCCAATTTCTAGCCGTCAAGTTGAAGAACTCTGCTTAGAACTCAAGCAACAATACACCATCATTATGGTGACTCACAATATGCAACAAGCTTCGAGGGTAGCAGATTGGACGGGATTTTTTAACACAGAAACCGATCAACGTGGCAAACGCTACGGGAGATTAGTTGAGTTTAGTCCGACAAGACAAATTTTTGATTCTCCAAAAACCACAGAAGCTGCGGAATATATTAGTGGACGCTTCGGTTAAGCGATGATTTCTCCGCTTGCTGTGCTACTAATTTCTAATCCTAGATGGGTATAAATAAACACTCTTTAACGTAGTAACGGCTTAAGCCGTTAAATTATGATGAGCGGTAAACCGCTCACTACGAACTAGGAGAGTATTTTACATTTAATTTTGCCCACTTACTTATGCAAATGTAGTTTGAAGACTAGGTTTAGAGCTAATGTCAAGAAAAGAGGACATTAGCTTTTAATTTTTTGGTTGAAAAATGGGCATTTCCGCACAAAAGTCATGAAATTATGACATTACGATCCCCGAATGGCTGATAAATTCGTGAAAACGACAAAAACGGGTCTTGAGACCCCTTGATCCCTGTGCGGGTTTGTCAGTTAATATTCATTAACAAAGGGACTTTTCCGATCCCAAGTAAATGCCGATCGCATTTGTAGGGAATTTCTAGGAAGTAGACCTTAATTTAAAAACCGACTAAAAAAACTTCAAAGCTGGGTAAAAACCACTCCTTCAGGAATAAAAAATTCATCTGGATTGAATGGCATTTATTACACCACTCTTTAACCAGGGGAAATCATTTACTTTTTAAACTACTGGAGGTCAAAATTATGGCAAAAGAACGCCCACCCTTAGAAGAGATGACACTAAGGCAACTACGTAGAGTTGCTAGCGAATACAGTATCTCTCGCTATAGCCGGATGCGTAAATCGCAATTGCTGGCATCGATTCAAGAAGTTCAGCGCAGTAAAGTTTCGCTTACCCCATCTCGTTCACCAGAGGCACAGGAAACCGTGGAAGCAGCAAAATTTGAATTAGGTCAGATAGATCGTAATGGTGGCTCTTTAGCAGATGTTGACGAAGGACTCGCTGATTTGCCAGCTGGTTACGGAGAAAGCCGGATTGTATTGATGCCGCGAGATCCTCAGTGGGCTTACACTTACTGGGATGTTTCCAACGAACACAAAGAAGAACTGCGTCGCCAAGGTGGACAACAATTAGCACTGCGGATTTATGATGTTACTGACATCAATATTGAATACCAAAGTCCCCACAGCATTCAGGAATATCCTTCTGATGAATTAGCGCGGGAATGGTATTTACCGGTGCCGGTGAGCGATCGCGATTATGTGCTTGATATCGGTTATCGTTGTGCTGATGGTCGCTGGTTGATATTGGCGCGATCGGCACCAGTACATGTTCCTCCCGTGTATCCTTCTGACTGGATTGAAGACGTTTTCATCACAGTTAACTTTGAAGAAGATTTGGCTGGCAAAACTCAGTATGAACTGGTTCCCCCAGCCAAGAAAGTTGCCGAAACAACCGCATACGGTAACGCATACGGTAACGGTAACGGTAGCAATCCTATCTATGACCAAATCTTTGGCATGGCTGAATCTACCGAAGCGATGCGGGTTGCTGGTTCTATATTTGGCTCGATGCATCAAACTTCCATCCACGAACAAACGATCAGTTCCTACGTGTTCCCCTCTGGTGTAGGTATGTGGGCAGTTCCCACCGCATCTGGTTTAACCATGTCTGGTGTGGGAATGTCCGGTGCTGGTTTCTCTGGAGACGTACCAATGCGTCCGCGTCAGTTCTGGTTAATTGCCGATGCTGAGTTGATTGTTTACGGTGCAACCGAACCCGATGCTACCGTCACAATTGGCGATCGCCAGATTAAGCTGAATCCAGATGGTACATTCCGCTTCCAGATGTCCTTCCAAGATGGTTTAATCGACTATCCCATTAAGGCTGTCGCTGTTGATGGTGAACAAACACGGTCAATTCAAATGAAGTTTACTCGTGAGACACCATCTCGCAACACTAACACCAAAGAAGAAGCTGTTGTTGAGTGGTTCTCTTAATTTTGGATTAACTAAAATCGACATATAAACTTTTCCCCCGCTAAAGCATTACTATAGCGGGGGTTTTTATTTTCAATTGGTCTTTTTTGCTTTCATCATAATATTGCTGCTCATTGCTATTGGAAACCAGCTAAATCACGGTGTATTATTTCCTGCTTGTGAATATGTATAATGTGATGTTTGTGCGTGCTATGTCAAAATTGGCTTACTTAATATATCAATGAAAACAAGACTTTTCTTATCTATTTTTGTGGTGGCGATCGCCTTTTTATCTAGCTGTAAAGATTTGCAAGACAATTCAACAGTTGAAACTGAAAAAATTTGCCCTGGTGACGATACAAAATTTAGTCTAGAATTCTTAAAAACTAATAATCAAGGTGAGAAAGACTCAAAAGGTATCAATCATGTAATTATTTTTAATCCCAAATCTGAAGAATTAGATTTTAAAGTTAATGTCGGTTTAGCTCATAATCTTTACGTCAAAGATGATAAAGGTAAATTGCTCAAAGAATATATCCCTACACAGTTTCATGAAATCATCGCTAATGAAAATGCGAAATTAAACGGAAAAATGCCTATTGCAGCAATTAATGCTGACTATATAGAAACTGATAATAAACCACAAGGTTTAAATATTTCTCGCGGAATAGAGTATTCTGGAATCTTTAAAAATAAACGTTCTTCTTTTGGCATATCAGGAGGTGAACCGAAAAACCGAACGGCTACAATCCAAGCAGGAAGAAGAAAAAATGATATTCTAAATTACAATTTAGTCGGTGGTAATGGCAGATTTTATCGTCAAGGGCAGTTTAAAGATATTTGCCAAGATTTAGGAGACGTTGCTTGTAAACAAGTTACAAATCGTTCTTTAGTAGCTACAACTAATAAAGGTTATGTAATTTTGTTGGTTAATGATTCAAAAGCTAATTCAGATATTAGTTTATCTGAAGTTAATCAAGAATTGCTTCCAGATAATTTTGATGATGTTCTTGAGGGAATTGCCAAAAATAATTGTTTAGGTAAAATTCAAGAAGGAATGTTATTTGATGGCGGGATGTCTCCAGGGTTGTATTACAATAACAAAGTATATGTAGAAAATGGGGGACCTATAGGTTCAGTATTTTTAATATATAAAAAATGAAGCGATCGCCTAGCTTATCTGCATTACTGTAGCCTTGTATAACATCAATCCAGCAAGCTAGAATCAGCAGCTTTGGGTACGCTCAATAACAGTGAAAACAAACAGCATTTTCTCTAATTCAGATATTGCACCAGCCCTGATTATGACGACTTATGGAAATACTTAGTTTTACTGGTTTTATTAGAGATATTGTTTATACACCTGTTCTCATACCTAAAATTGAGATTTATGAGATAATTAATTTTAATATTAATCATGTTAAACCATTTGGAATAATAACTTTAGATTCTTTGCAAAATAATATTGCATTATGGTGTCAAACATTTAATAATTACGAATGATAATCAATGACTCTATGGAATTTTGTAGAAATAATATTGAGCGAATGCTCAAGTTTTCTCAAACAAAAGTTATTTTTCCAATAATTACTCTTGGATTAGTCCAAGCTTATTATGAAACAAAACAATATCAATTTTCCGATAAAGAAATTAGGATTTGTTATGTAAAAGCTGTGAAATATATGCAAGCTTACTTACAACATAATTTACATATTGGAGGAAAGTATTACGATGCTTATCCTTCTCGAAATTTACCAAAGTATGGTGTAGTCAAAGCAATTGATAATAAATGTTATGAGCTACTCCCAGCATATAGCACAAATGCTGAGATGCTTATCTCTTGGATTCCCGAAAAAATCAATCAGTATATTACCGATAAATTAGGTTTGATTCCTCAACTGCTCAACTATGAGTACAGACATGAGTTAGCTGTAAATCAAATTGATTTTATTAACTTAATTAAAGTTCAGATCGAAATAAATCCCACAAATTTTGAAATATTTAGTTTTGCCATAATCAAAGTTCATCTAGAAAAGTTTGCTTGTAAAATTTACCGCGATACTCGCACTTCTGCAAACGATGGAGGGATAGATATTTCTACAAATTTTGGCGTTGTTTACCAAATAAAAAAACTTAAAGTATATAGTTATGATACTGCTGATAACATTTATGAAGAATTAAAGATGAATTTTAACAAAGAGAGATTGAGTGATGGGAACGTAATTTTGATAATTGATGATATTTCTAAAGAAATTAAAAATTATTTAATTAATATGAAAGTCCAATCAATTAATAAAAATGAAATTTTAAAATTAGCAGACCAATTTGAAGATGTAGAGGATAGAGAAAAAATTTTAAGAATTGCTTACGAAGAGTTTGAAAGAGAGTATCTAAGCAATATAAAATGAATTATACAATTTCTGGAATAAATTATAATTTTCAGATAATTATAGAGAAGGCTTTTAGCCCATCCGAAGATTTAGAAATGTTTTCGTTTTACATAAAGGCAATGTGTAAAATTACAAATTGTTCTTCATGTATTAATAACTTGAATGCTATTCTTTCATATTTTAATATTGAAGATAGCGATCCTAGACTAGAAAATCTGATTTGGTACGGTTCGTTGGCAGAAATTGAAGATTGGGCAAGGATTACGTATGACTTTCTTTCTGAAAAATATTCTCTTTATTATTTAGAAAAAAAATTAAATGAGGATAGAGAAGAAGGTGAGTGGGAAAGTGAATAATCAGTAATTATAAACAAAAAAATGCTGCTAAAGGCAAAGAACTATTAATCAAAAATTACTCTTGTTCTTTGCCAAAAGATAAACAGAAAAAAATCGAGCGATCGCATGAGTGAAGATATACAAACAATAAAAGACCAGAATATTAATATTGAGGATTTTTGATGCTAAAAGTCTTTGTTTACGGCACGCTTAAACCAGGTGAAGCAAATTATCAAAGATACTGTGCTTTTCAGGTGGTAGATGCGAAGAAGGCTTACACTTTTGGGAAACTGTTTGCTTTGCCGATGGGCTATCCAGCAATGACGCTAGGAGATAGCCTTGTTTACGGATATTTACTAACATTTGTTGATTCAAAGGTTTTAAATAACCTAGATATCCTAGAAGATTACCAGCCCTCCAGACAAATGTCGCAAAACCTTTATAATCGACAAGAAGTTGAAATATACGATCTAGAAGGGCGATCGCTTGGTATGTCTTGGGTCTATTTAATGACACCAAACCAGGTTAGTCAACTAAAAGGCAGCCGACAACAGCGCGATGGCTGGTGGAGTGGCTGCGGCTTAACAGTTGAGCATTCGTTGTCCCTTCATCAAGAGCGGAATTAACAATTAACTCCGCAATTAATTTAGTTCCTGTTCAGTATTTTCTGGTTGAGGTGCAACCCGATCAACTGAATTTTTCGGAGAGGATTCTGCTGTTTTGGGAATGGGAAAGACAGGAGTATTAATGGCAACCATCAGTGGCGAAGCGGCTACAGGCGAGGGCGTCTGTTGTGTCGGTTCGATTGAAGGTTTTTGAGCCATTTGAGGTATACTAGAATCTCCACCTGGTAGCCAGCCAGAAACCGCACCAATGACGCAAGCTGCGACGGCGGTACCTCCACATACCCAGACTAGCCGGGAACGGCGACGTAAAGAAGCCATTACTTGCTGGACTGTTTGTTCTATTGGCTGTAGTGGCTGTGGTACCGGAAGATTCCGCACCCCTTGCCGTAGCTTTAACAGTCGAGCATACAATAGTTTTACTGAGGCATCATTTGCCAGCCATTGTTCAACTTGCTTACGTTCGGCAGCTGTCACTTCACCATCGAGGTAAGCACTTAATAACTCGAAGCGATCGCGCTTCACCATATCCATAGCACCCGTAGATTCATTGGTTTGTTTAACTCCCTGTATTTGCACATCAAAATTAGCTGGCAAATCGGAGCGAGGGGAAAACTGAGAATCAGTAGTCATCTTAACATTATTACCAATTCCAACACGGGTTAAACGAGCGGACAGGGATGAGAAATTAATCAATTTTTCTCCTGGCGGCAGAAGCACTCTACAATTATTTTAAATTTTATGGAAATCAACCCTTAAATTCTGCCATTGTAGCAGAGACAGGATAGATTGACATTAGTTACGAATCTAAATAATTCTGCAATTGAGTTTGCAATCTGGATCTAGCTCTGGCTATTCTCGATTTAACTGTTCCCAAGGAAACACCAGTGATTTCGGCAATTTCTTCATATGCCATTCCTTCGATTTCTCTCAGAACAATTGTAGTGCGGAATACTTCAGGTAAATCGGCGATCGCGGAGCGCAATTGCTCGTAAAATTCTCTCGTTGTTAGCTCTTCTTCTGGTCCTGGTGTATCTCCAGCTATTTCCCAATCCATCTCACCGTCTTCTAAGGTACGGGGAGCATCAAGGGATAAGGGACTAACAACACGCTTACGTTTGCGTAACTCATCGTAAAACAAGTTCGTCGCAATACGGCTTAACCAGCCCCGGAACTTAGCTGGCTCTTGCAATCGGTTAACATTCCGATATACTCGAATCCAAACTTCCTGAGCCAAATCAGCTCTGTCAGCCCAATCAGGAGCGAGGTGATATAAAACCCTATCAACTTGAGTCTGAAAGCGACGCATAAGTTCTGCAAACGCGACACGATCTGGGCGCAGTCCAGTTTGACAGCGCAAAATTAAATCGTGATTAGAGAGTTTGTCAACTTGCACTGACGCTTCTGGAAGCCTCGCATCAACCGTTGACCAGGATACAGGAATCGATTGACTCATAGAACGCACTGACTCTAGAACATCCCTATCTATTAGACCTGCTAATCAGTAAGAAGTTCCTCTGGTGAGTGACGGATTTATGACTGTAACAATAGTAAACTATTATGAACACACAATGCTAATCAAAGCATTTTTTTGTCACTTATAATCAAAAATGCTGCTGAAATTTATTTGGTTGTATACGCTCTGCTACTTCTTTTGTGGATAATTCCTTTGAGGCAACAAGCTGTAAGATAATTAAGGAAGTTCTCTCACATAAAAATTAGTTATAAGTTGGATAATCTCTTATAGGGCAAAGGTTATTGTGATTTAAATTATTAAGATATTATCTTTTGATAGATATGAAAAAAATATTTATATATATTTTTTTGCAATTATATTTTATAACTACATTTAGGGCAAAATCAAATTATAATTATTGTTGTTATCGTTGGGATAGCCGTTTTTTTATCTCTTATCTTTCACTGGCAAGTTGCACAGCAATGTTACTTAGCCATGTGCAATATTCAAAACTGACCATCTACGGTTGACAATTTATTAGAAAAGATTAGAAAAAAAGTCCGTGAATTAGATGGTAAAAGGAAAACTTTAGTAAGTTGACAATTTTGTAGAAAAGGTTAAATAAAAAAGGGCGGATTGTCTTCAGGTCTGAGAACTTCACTTATTTCCCGCCCTTGTCGCCAAGTGTCCGCAGACAAGAAGGCATTTTCTATTTTCTCTCCTTTGTGTGCTTATTCTTTCTTTATCTTGCCATTTTCAGCTGCTGTAGCTACTATGACTGTTATTTTTTCAGCTTCGTTGCCAAAATCGTTAGTGGAGTTTGTGTATGTACCTGATAACTAGTATCAGCATTAATTTGAGCAGGTACGCGAACTTGTAAAAAGAAATTAAGGGAAAATGTAATTGTGACCGCTAGCAATAATTTTTCAAACATGATTTTTCTCTCACCCACACCATTAATGATTGATTACTATAGTTCCAGAGTTCCTGAAAACGAGGTTTTTCACCAAAATTTTTCTGCTGGAATATCTGACATAGCCCTAGTTTGCCCACTGGTGTTGGGATATTCATAAGGAAACGGATAATTATTTGTGAATTTTTCATAACTGTTCAGAAAGCAGAAAGAATAAATGCGATGACGATGGGAAGAAATGAATCTGTAGCTCGTATAGTCATGTTGTTCTGTTTTGGCACAGCAATTTTATCTCTGGCTATGCATTGGGGCATGATTGCAGGAGAACGGGAATCTCAGGAGTCAGCCTCTACTAGGTTGCAAGGAGATCCGACAATAGCTTCATCCGCAGCCAATGCCTCTACGTTGACTTCAATCCCTGCTGCTAAGTCGGGAAAAGTGGAAAAAAATGTAACTAGGGAAGCGCAGTTAGCAAAAAATAATCGGCTGGTGGTAGAGGAAGCAAAAAAGCCAAAGTTCTTTTTAGCGCAAATCGCAAAACCAAAATCAGCTAATAGCGTCGCTACCAAATCGCAAGTAGTCGTAGATTTAAGCGATCGCCGTACCTATGTTTATGCTCAAGATGAAGTGATAGCCAGCTACCCAATTGCTATTGGTAAAAAGGGTTGGGAAACACCCACAGGTTCTTTCCAAGTGATGCATATGCTACACTATCCCGCGTGGCGTCACCCGATTACAGGCAAAGTGTTTGCGGCAGGAACTAATAGCCCTTTGGGAGATAGATGGATTGGTTTTTGGTCAGATGGACGCAATCAAATTGGTTTTCACGGCACACCAGATGTTGAGGTGATCGGAACTGCCATATCTCACGGGTGCTTAAGAATGCGTAATCCTGATGTGCGAATGCTATACAAGCAGGTGGGTTTGGGGACAACTGTGATAGTACGGCAATAATCAGTTTAGAGTCAATAGTCAATAGCTAATGGACTGTTGACTATTGACTTTGGATTATTAACTTTGGACTGTTGACTCTTGACTATTATTTTTGTTCAAAGTTAGGCGCACATGCCTGAAGTAAAGTGCTGATTTCTTGCAGAATGTCATTACTAGTATTTTTGCTTAGAGCTTGCCGTTCTGGGAAGAAATTCGGTCGATCCAAATAACGGGAAATCGCCTCATCTATTTGCTGGGCAATTAATTGCTGAAGTTCTGCGTGAGCGCGTTTGCGTTGATAGCTAGCACCTTCTTCTGTGGTTGCATATAGGGGAGGAAGACGGTTGAGAGCATAAGCGGCAATATCTCCGACTTCAAGAGAACTTTCGCTAGTAGCTTCAATTTCTGCTATTCTAGCGATCGCCTCCGTCAGTACCAATTCTTCCATAACATTAATGAATTCTTTGCGAGGTACCGCCTCTACCTCACCAGTCAATAGCGCTCCCATTAGCTTATCTAATGCCATGTACTCTTCAATTGAAAGTTCGCTGGCGTTATCACAGATTCGCCCGACTTCTGCTTCCATAGCTGGTGTGAGATAACCATCCTGGAGACATTGTTCTACAATTTTTTCAATACTACTCATAAGGCTCATTATTTTTACGCCACCAGGCAAGGTAGAGACGGTAGTAAATCAATCAATTTTATTTTGCCTAATTGTTGGCAAAATGCAAACAAATTGCATAAATATATTACGTAAAGACATGGGCGATCGCTTTTCTTGGTGCGTCAATAAAGCCAAGGGGCGATCGCGAAGTGCGGTTGCCCCGTTGCAAACCAACGAGGGAGGCATTTTTTCAAAAAATGCCTCGGCAACATAAGGGCGATCGCGTTTGGGCTATTGAACTCCAGGAGTTCGCCAGGGTGTTGGGTCAACAGATTTCCCGTTGACATATAATCCCCAGTGTAAATGTGGACCGGTGGAGGCGCCTGTTGATCCGACTGCACCAATTAATTGACCAGGTTGCACCATATCGCCTTCTTTAACATTGATTCGACTCAGGTGCATAAAAATGCTAGTTACTCCTTGACCGTGGTCAATCCCGACTACGTTACCGTGAATGCGGAAACCTTGGGATACTCTACCAACTAAAGCTACTCGTCCACCGGCTGGAGCTACAACGGGCGAACCGGCTGCACCAGCGTAGTCAACACCACGATGATAATAGTCCTTTGCAAATTTACCATTATAGTAGCGACGTACACCATAAATTGTAGAAATTCTTCCGGCGTTTGGCTTAACAAAAGCACCATTCCAATATTTTTCTGGTGTTATTAATGCTTTAAAAGCCGCTACCCGCTTGAGTTCGTATTCTGTGGCATCGATTCCGGCTTTTCCAGGTGGTAAATTAATTCGTTGTACGGGAAATTTGCGATCGCCCACCGGCACTGATAAGTTTTGTTCCTGACCATCCCCAGAAACCCGGAGTGTTCTATTTCCCGCACTTTCTAATGGTGTTGTCGGCACAAAAGCACGATATTGATTAGGGGCAATTTCAAATGCTGGGTAAGTTTTTTCTCCACTAGTTACCGTGGGATTACTACCATTAGCCGGATTATCTAAATTAATTATTACTGATAGGGTATCGCCTAAATCGGGTTTAGTTGGCGTAACTTTTACTTGCAGGGCATTTACAGGCAATGCTACGACTGGGAAAGCAGCAAACATGCCTATGAATAAACTGGCTGCACGGTGATAAGTTTTTAAGCCTTTGAGAGAAAAACAGAGCAACTTATTTTGAGAGTTACTGGGGCGATGGTCGATAGTCATATTACACAAAAAATCTTAAGCCTTCTGTTGAACAACAGACTAGCCTATTATCAGTTGTGTTTCCTAACTCAGCCAGATATTTTTGCATTGAGTAGGTTGGTAAAATTAAGGTTGGGCAATGGGAAAAAGCCCTCACCCTAAAAGAGCAGGGCTGTTTCATTCCACAAGACGGAGAAACTTGTCAATATCATGAGAGTGTTATTTGTTGAAATGATTAAACATTTCATTTAGTATTAATACCAATTATTTGTGAAGCTGCATAGAAAGAACCCCACCCCGCGAAGCCCCTCCCCGCAAGCTCTTAGGGGAAAATCCGGTTCCCTCCCCGCAAGCGGGGAGGGTTAGGGTGGGGTTCTTCCTATTCCCAAACGTCTAATTTCATCATTGAAATTAAACATGAGATATCGTGCTACATTCCTATGTGCTCTAGTCGCTTCCACTTGAACAATCTCGCCATTCACAAGTTCAAAAATACCATAGCCATCTGGGTACTCGGCGAGAAATTCCTCAAAAGTCAGCTTCTTGGTGGTCAGCATAAAATCTCCGCGCTTTTATTTCTTTTAGCTTATAATTAGGGATCGTGTCGAATTAAAGTTAGTTTATGCCTAAACTAAAAACCCGGAAAGCTGCGGCGAAACGATTCCGCGTTACCGCTACTGGTAAAATCATGCGTCGCAAAGCCTTCAAAAATCACCTTCTACAGCACAAAACTGCGAATAAAAAGCGTAATTTGTCTAAGATGGCAGTTGTAGACGAAAGCGATGCCGAAAATGTCCGCTTAATGCTTCCCTATTTGTAAATTAATCCAAAATTAAACAATGACAAGAGTAAAACGCGGTAACGTAGCTCGTAAACGCCGCAAAAAAATTCTCAAACTAGCCAAAGGCTTTCGTGGTTCTCACTCAACTTTATTTAGAACCGCTAATCAACAAGTGATGAAAGCGCTGCGGAGTTCTTATCGCGATCGCAAAAACCGCAAACGCGATTTTCGTCGTTTGTGGATCACCCGCATCAACGCTGCTGCACGGCTACACGGTTTGAGTTATAGTCAGTTAATTGGCAATCTCAAAAAAGCCAACATTGAACTCAATCGCAAAATGTTAGCGCAAATTGCAATCCTCGATTCAGCCGCTTTCACCAAAGTCGTTGAATTAGC
>NZ_KK073768.1:4435611-4505800 GCF_000582685.1 [Scytonema hofmanni] UTEX 2349 | reverse complement strand
CAACAGACTAGCCTATTATCAGTTGTGTTTCCTAACTCAGCCAGATATTTTTGCATTGAGTAGGTTGGTAAAATTAAGGTTGGGCAATGGGAAAAAGCCCTCACCCTAAAAGAGCAGGGCTGTTTCATTCCACAAGACGGAGAAACTTGTCAATATCATGAGAGTGTTATTTGTTGAAATGATTAAACATTTCATTTAGTATTAATACCAATTATTTGTGAAGCTGCATAGAAAGAACCCCACCCCGCGAAGCCCCTCCCCGCAAGCTCTTAGGGGAAAATCCGGTTCCCTCCCCGCAAGCGGGGAGGGTTAGGGTGGGGTTCTTTCTATGCGTCTTCATATTAAATTGGTATAACCCGCATAAGATTACTTGTGCGGGTTTTGATTTAACTAAATCGCTTCGTTTGGGATGAATCATGAATAAACTTTTCGGGGGTGGGAATTTCTTACCCAAAAGTAGAAAGTTGCTGTCTTTAAGTTTGGTAACTACTGTGATTGTAATCACACTCCAAATTTACACAGCGCAGGCTTTAGAAATTTCCAAAGGCTTCAAGCTGATACTTTCGGAAACTGGCTTACAAGTTTACAAAAAAGACTATTCAAACGGAAATTCAGATTATGTTACCGTTGTCAACTTAGAAAAGGGGACTATACGCAATTTAACAGGTACAACCGAGGGTACACCGAATGCGATGGTGAAGAGAAAATTGCCCTCTGAATTTTGGCAAGATGCTGTTAAAGGAAATACATCAACGCGAAAGGTAATAGTTGTTGTCAATGCTTCCTTCTTTTCCACAAATGAAGATCCAACGGGTATTGCGTTCGGTTTGAAGTTAGGTGGTAATGCGATTAGTTACGGTTATGCGATCGCTAAAGAATACCCCGGACAAATTCGCACGTTTTCTTTCAACCCCGACCAAGGAATTGCTAATATTCAAAGTTATGCGAAAGAGACTTTCAATTCAACACCGGAAGTAGTAGGTGCCCTTGATGTGGTGGCAAATAAGTCTCCTTTGAGTTATTTACCGAGAACCTTTGTTGGAGTGCGAGATAATGACGGCAATGGTACAAAAGAAACTGTAATTTTTTATTCGAGTAGTTATGCGCGTCAGATTGATGCATCTAATGTTCTCACGGGGTTTGGTGCAAGTGTAACTGCGATGCTTGACGGTGGTGGAAGCACATTTTTGATCGTAAATGGAAATTCTTTGATTTCAACAAAGCGTAAAGTACCGCACGCGATCGCAGTTTATGCTGGAAACTAGGGACTAGGGACTGGGGACTAGGGACTAGGGAAGAAAGATTTTTGTTCTTTTATCTAGTTTTAATTATTAGCCATGTAAATAAACTTTAACCTGCGGCAACCGGAGCAGGAGCATCAGCTAGCTTTCCATCTTCCATGTAAACTATGTTGTCGGCAATATCTAAAATGCGGTTGTCATGAGTCACTAAGAGAATGGTACAGCCTTGTTCTTTGGCTAATGTTTGCATCAAGTTGACTACATCTCGACCGGATTTGCTATCAAGGGCAGCTGTAGGTTCGTCTGCTAAGACAATTTTCGGATGATTGACTAAAGCACGAGCGATCGCTACTCTTTGTTTTTGTCCACCTGACAAATCATCAGGATAGTAATTAAGACGATTTCCCAATCCTACCAACTCTAACATTTCCGCTGACCGAGTTTTCATCTCTTGCAGCGAAATATTTGGTTGCAGTTCCAAACCCATTCTCACGTTTTGGAGTGCTGTTAAGCTACCGTGCAAGTTGTGTGCTTGGAAAATATAACCATTACTGCGTCGTGCTAAAGTAAGTTGTTTTGCACTAGCTTTGCAAAGTTCCCGTCCTAATACCTGCAAACTACCAAATTGAGCAGAACGCAAACCTCCTGCCAAAGTCAGAAGTGTAGTTTTACCAGAACCAGAAGGACCCGTCATAATGATAATTTCACCAGCATTAATATCTAAGTTGATATCAAAAAGAACTTGCTTGCGAAGTTGACCATGACCGAAATAGTGAGCGAGATTTTTAATCGAAATTACAGGTTCCATGTTGATTGTAATATTGTTGGGCAATGGGCAATGGGCATTGGGCAATGGGTAAAAGGTTATTAAAAACGTTCTATAAGTACATGTTTATATGAGAAATTCTTTCAATGCCCAATGCCCCATGCCCAATGCCCTCTTAAAACATATCAGCCGGGTCAGCAGATTGAACTTTCCGAGTAGCGATCGCCCCGGAAATGATACACATAGTAATAGTCAGCAATAACACCATAAAGGCTCTTGCTAAGGTCATATAAATCGGCAAATTTGTAGCATTTCGAGTCAGATTATAAAGCCCCAAAGGTATTATTGCTCCTGGAATAAAGCCCAAAAACGCCAGGATGATCGCTTCTTCAAATACGACACCCAATAAATATAAATTGCTATAACCCATTGCTTTAAAAGTCGCGTATTCTTTCATGTGAGCATTCACATCGGTGGAGAGTACTTGATAAACGATTATCACACCAACTATGAAACCCATTGATACACCTAAACCGAAGATAAAGCCGATGGGACTTTCTCTTTTCCAGTAATCTTCTTCAAATTTGATAAATTCTTCGCGAGTTAATACTTTGACATCATTTGTTAAATAGGATTGCAATGCTGTTGCTACTTGCTTTGAGTCATAGCCTGGTTCTACATAAATTAACCCAAGACTGATACTACCTGCTTGTCGCCGAGGAAATAGCCGCAAAAAGTTTTGATCGCTGGAAATTAAAGTACCATCAGCGCCAAAGGAAGAACCTAATTTAAACAAGCCATTAATAGAAATGGTGTGCTTTTCTATTTCGGTCGTAACAGTTTTTCCTTGTTGAATTTGAGCAAAAGCTTCTTTGTAATCTCCTTTGGAACTACGGTCAAATAAAAAGGTATCTGGTAGTTTAATTGTTTCTAATTGTTGGTTAACTTCAGGTAATTTTAAAGCTGATTTTTCCGGATTAAAACCCATGACTTGTATCGTTGACTTGCGGCGAGTTTGGGGATTTTTCCATGTAACTGTGTTGATATATAAAGCTTCGGCAGACTTCACTCCTTGAATGTCCGCAGCTTGGTACAATCGCCGCCGAGAAAATGTAGATAAACTTTGGATGTTACGGGCTTGAGGACTAAGTAAAACTATATCTGTTTCTAAAACGCGATTTAGGCGGGTGTTACTGTCATAAAGTGCATTTTGAAATCCCAACTGCATAAACATGAGAACATCAGCAAAGGCAATTCCTGATAATGCTACTAAAAGACGACTTTTTTCATGACTTAGTTGTAGCCATCCGAGAGGTGTTCGCCGCTGCAATTGCTGGATAAATCCAATCATAATTCAATTACCACCTTGACTTGTAAATTAGTGAAATTGGCAGCTTTTTTACTAGATAATTCATTCAGTTGCACATGAACTTCAACGATTTTGGCATCTATATTTTCACTGGGATCGGTGTTGATAACGTTCTGTCGCTGTACCTGCATTCCAACCCAATCTACTGTTCCCTGCAATTCACCAGAAAGAGAATCACCAGTTATTCGCACTCGTTGCCCCGATCGCACTTTGTTAATATCACTTTGGTAGACTTCTGCAACTGCATACATTTGGTCGGTTTGACCTAAATCGACAATTCCGTCGTTACCAACGGTTTCACCGGCGCGTGTATTTATCTTCAAGATTTGCCCTGCTTTGGGTGCGCGGATGTATGCTTGTTGGAGTTGTGCTTTAATTTTCCCTACGGTAGCTTGAGCGCTTTCTATCTCTGCTTGGGAATTTGCTACGTCTGTGGGACGCACTTCTACTGTTTGGTTTAAAGTGGCTTTGGCTTCGAGAAGCTGCTGTTCCAATGTTGCGATGGTTTTATCTCGGTTGGCTTTGGCTTCGAGAAGCTGCTGTTGCAATGTAGCAATGGTTCTTCTTTGGGTAGCTTGGCTTTCGATTAGCTGCTGATTTGTAGTTTCTGCACTCAGGCGTCTTTTATCAACTTCTTGACTGGAAATCGCTCCTTGTTTATATAAAGTTTCGTAACGTTGAACGTCTGCTTGAGCGTTACGTTTTTCGGCTGCGACACGGGCAACTGTCGCTTGTAAGCTTTGTTGTTGACCTTGCAGTTCCGCTTGTAGACGATTAATTGTCGCTTGCAGAGTTTTCCTATTTCCCTCAAGTTCTACTTGCAAACGGTTGACTGTAGCTTGACGCGCTCCAATTTCTCCCTGTTTGGCTCCTGCTTTTACTTGGTCTAGACGTGATGAAGCAACTTGAACTTGTTTTTGTGCTTCAACCAAACTCGCTTGTAGGCGATCGCGACTGTCCATAATGGCAATTATCTGCCCAGCTTTGACGCGATCGCCTTCTTTGACTAACAGTTTATCTACTCGATTTCCTTCATTCGCGGTAGCTGCTGAAAGTTTGGCTACCTCTCCTTTTGGCTCTAGTCGTCCCATTGCTGTGACTGTTTTTACTACTGGCTGAATTGTGGCAGGAACCTCTGGCTTTTGATTCTGAAGCTGCGTTACTGTATAAACACTTGTTGCACCTGTTACCAAAGATGCTGTAATTGCTAACATCAGAGGCGATCGCCAAATACTCTGGGAATTCAAGCCATCTATTTTCAAGTTTTGCGTCATAGTATTGCCTTCTGATTAATGATTATAAAACTAAACGGTTTAGTTTGTTATATGCTAAACTAAACGGAGTAGTTTCGTCAAGTCAGCGACACCCTGACGATAAAATTGTTTACAGACAAGTTCTCTCGCGATGTAGCGGTTCTCGGTTAAGTGAGGTATGTAAAACCTCACCCCCTCCCCTCTCCTTATTAAGGCTAAGGTGTACACACAAGTCGAAGTACCCCCCTTAATCCCCCCTTATAAAGGCAGGGCTGTTTCATTCCCTAAAAGACTTGCAAATGCAAGGGTTCAGGAGATAAAAAACAAGCTTGGCATTCAATCTTAGGCATCAATATGGTCAATAATTCATGACTTTTGCCCGAATATTTATCGCCAATGGTATTGACAAAATACATACCTTGTCGAATGAAACAGCCCTGCCCTTATAAAGGGGGGAAACTGGAAAATCTTGTTCCCTCCCCTTTATAAGGGCAGGGTTAGGGTGGGGTAATTCAAGGACTGGTAGTGATTCGATAACTTGTGTATACACCGTAGCCGAATTCGCGGAGAGGGGTGTCCGGAACGGACGGGGTGAGGTTCTGTATTGCATTACCCCCGGCAACCGGCGATATCATCCCGCAACAAATTATGTTATTTTTCTAGCTTTCACACCGTATTTTCACGAATCAAGATAATTAAAAAATGGCACGTATAAAAGAAGTTGAGCGGGAGAATTCCAGCGATAAAGTCGAAAAAATTTTGCAAGGGGCAATGCAAGAGTTTTTAGCGCATGGCTACGCTGGTGCGAGTATGGATAAGGTAGCAGCAGCAGCAGGTGTTTCTAAAGCGACAGTTTACAGTCACTTTCAAGATAAACAAGGACTATTTAAAGGCTTAGTAGAGCAACTTGCAAAAAAGCGGTTTGATTCAATTTTTGGTACGGAAACTCTTGAAGGAGAGCCAAGTATTGTTTTGCGGAGGTTGTTAACAAAAGCCTTGAATCAAATGATTAAAGACAAAGAATTTCAAGCATTTCAGCGAATGTTAATTGGTGAATCGGCACGGTTTCCGGAATTATCTCAAGTTTTTCTTCGTAGTATAGCTAAACCTGGGAGCGAGATTATAGCCTCTTATCTGGCTTCTCGTCGAGAACTGAATATTCCCGATCCAGAAGCGATGGTATGGATTTTGATGGGATCGCTACTGCATTTAGTGATTGCTCACGAAATTATGCATGGTAAGGAAATTATGCCGATGGAAAGCGATCGCTTGATTGATGCTTTAATACACGTCGTCGTCAAATGTGCTAATTAGGTATTAATTAAATATTCTAGGGCATGTCCCAAACCAAGTTCGTGAAAAATGAAAAACCCGACTTATTTAAGAAGTCGGGTATCTGGGATGCTGCGTTTTTTTTAGAACTATTTTCTGTAATAAAGCTGTTCAATCCAGGCTCGCATATCTTCTTCGGAACCAAAACAAGCAGAGGTTCCTGTAGCTGGATCGTAAGCTCGCCAAGAAGTATGACCATGACTATTTGATGTTTGCCAAACTTGTAGTTCAGAACTAGTTACTAGAAATCTGCAAAAATCTTGCCAAAGTTTTTTGAGTAAGGGAACATTAAATGTTTTCATGTTGGTGATTAGTTAACTCTTACTTTTAGATTCACTTAGAATTTACAACTTGAAAAGATACAAATTTGGCAAACTTGACTAGTACAGTTATGGTGATGACAACTGTTATAGTTAAAAAATAGTGAACTGTACCGGGCGTATATAGAAAAAATCGCTTATATTACCTTGTAGTGATAGATGAGCGCTGAAAAAGTGAAGATTTTTTTAGATCGGCAGTCACCTAAACCTATTTATTTACAAATCAGAGATCGCATCAGTCGTCTGATTAAATCTGGAGCATTGCAAAGTGGCGATCGCTTACCTTCGATTCGCTCTTTAGCGGAGAATTTGCGAGTCAATAAATTAACGATTATTGAGGCTTATAGCGTTTTAGAAGGGGATGGGGTTGTTTGCGCTCGTCAAGGAGCAGGCTATTTTGTCAATAGCCTAAATACTTCGTCTACGAATATGAAATCAACTTTTGCACCAGCACAAAATGTGATTATTCCAGAACAATCAGGAACTTCTTTTTTTGAAGTGCATATGAGTGCGGTGCAAGCACAAACCCAGAAAGGAATGATTAATTTTAGCGGGGGTTTGCCACGTCCGCCAAAAGATATGGCGCTGATTGGTAGACGAGCGCTGACGAATGTTGATACTTTGTTTGCATACGAAGTGCCGCAAGGAGTATTAACTCTACGCAAACAAATCGCTCAGATGTTGGTACAACAAGGACTAGAGGTAACAAGTGAAGATTTAATTGTTACCAATGGTTCCGAGCAAGCCTTATCATTGGCAATGCATTATTATGTAAAACCAGGTGATTGGGTAATTGTCGAAGCTCCAACTTATCATGGTGCGATCGCTATCTTAGAAAACTTAGGAGCCAGAATTATTGGTATTCCCATGAATGCTGAGGGCATAAATTTAGAATTATTGCAGCAATACCTTCATAGCCATCGCCCAAAATTAATTTACACTATCAGCACTTTACACAATCCTACAGGCATAACCACAACCCAATCTCATCGGCAAGAATTATTGACATTAGCGGCAAAATATAAATGTCATATATTAGAAGATAATGCCTACGAAGGATTGAATTTTGAACCTGTACCAGCACCAATCAAAGCTTTAGATCGAGAAGATTTAGTGACTTATGTCGGGACTTTTTCTAAAACTTTGATACCTGGGTTACGGGTAGGGTATATGGTGGTTACAGGCAAGCATATAAGAGGGCTTATAGAGCGAAAGTTACTTCAGGATATTCAAACATCCAGTGTTTCCCAAGCAATAGTAAGCGAGTATCTTGCTTCCGGACATTATCGCCGTCACCGCAAAAGACTGCAAACAGAAAATCTCATCAGTCGCAATGTGATGCTGCAAGCAATGGAGCGTTACTTTCCCGAATCAGCAACGTGGACAGTTCCTCAAGGCGGATTGTTTCTTTGGGTGCAGTTGCCAGACAATGTTCCTATTGAAGCAATTCGCTATCAAGCTATGGCAGAGAATGTTTTGTTTGCATCTGGTTCAGCGTTTTTCCCTAATAAGCAGGGTTATCCAGCTATGCGGTTGAGCTTCTCTAACCCATCAGAATCAGAAATTGATTTAGGTATATCGATTTTAGGTAAATTGCTGAAAAATTACAGCAGTTCTCATTTGCATACAGCTAACGATAAGGGAATGGCGTTGCTGTGTAATTTTTAAGGCTTTATGGTTTATTTATTGATTACTTATACCAATTCGATATGAAGATGCATATAATTAGCCTGCGTGTGCCTGCTTTGTATGTATAGCCCCAGGCTAAAGCGCCTGTTCGCGCAGCGTGCGCTCGGCGCAGGGCGTTAATGTGCAGCCTCACATAGAATTGGTATTAAGAGATAATGTGCTAATAAGCGATCGCTTAATAGATGCTTTGATATAAGTAGTTTAAATTTCTAAATAAAAATCATGTAAATCAGATATATTTACTTCCCATTCTGATATTTTTTGACTCTTCTTATTTACAGATGGTCGCTCTTCAATATACTTGTAAATATCTTCTTCGATAAATGGCTGCTTTAAATCTGCTAAAAATAGGAGTTGATTACGGACATGGACTATACCTTTATCACAGCGCAAAACCCACCATTGGACAATATTAGATGAGTTTGGGTTATACATATCTGTAATAAGAGATGAATTTGCTTCACCG
The DNA here is from genome assembly GCF_000582685.1 of [Scytonema hofmanni] UTEX 2349. GTDB lineage: Bacteria > Cyanobacteriota > Cyanobacteriia > Cyanobacteriales > Nostocaceae > Hassallia > Hassallia hofmanni. The sequence continues at coordinate 4,497,364 of NZ_KK073768.1, read as the reverse complement.
ATACATATTCTATTAATTCCTTCTTTCCATGGATATTATTTAAGTTTAAGCCTTGAAGATACGACAGTCCCAACGATTAAACCCGATTTTAATCCAGATTCAATCACGGGCATCGACCTCGGTTTAAAAGACTTTTTGACAACTTCCGAGGGTGATACTGTCTCAATCCCTCAGCATTACCGTAAATCTCAGAAGCGATTGCGGGTCATTCAAAAACGTATCTCACGACGCAATTCGGGAAGTAGTCGCCGCAAAAAAGCTATTAAACAAGTTGCTAAACAACATAAAAAAGTAGCTGATAAGCGTAAAGACTTTCACTTTCAAACTGCCAATAATCTACTAAAAAAATATGATGTTGTAGTTCACGAAGATTTAAACGTCAAAGGTCTTTCTCGGTCGATGCTAGCCAAGTCTGTGCATGACGCTGGATGGTCAAACTTCTTGTCAATTCTAACAACCAAAGCCGAAAACGCTGGGTTATTGGTAATTGCAGTGAATCCATCAGGTACATCACAAGATTGTTCTAGTTGTGGGGGTAAAGTTCCTAAAAAACTGCATGAAAGATGGCATTCTTGCCTGTGTGGTTGCAGTCTTGACCGCGATCATAATGCAGCCGTGAATATAAAGAATAGAGCCGACGGTCACGCGGTTCTTAAAGCTCAACGCCTCCTAAGCAATAGCCGGATTGGAAGAGATACGCCCACACTGAAATTGGAGTACCAATTTCAGTGTGCGGAGTGTGTCACTTGTCTGATTGTAGTAGTCATACAATGCGTGAATTTTGGATTAATCAACATTCACTCTTGTCTTGACCTGGCTTTAGATATATAAACTTTGTATGCTGAATTAATCGGTCTTAATAGTTATTTTAAAAAGTGCAAGAAGATTTTAGATTAATAGTTGACTTAGTGTCAGTTTTCGGCGTCGCTGCTTGTGGCGGACTTTTGGCAGCTTTGTTGGGACAACCCGTGTTACTAGGGTATCTCATCGGCGGCATGATCGTGGGACCAACCGGATTGGGATTAATAAAAGAAGTTATTCAAGTAGAAACTTTGGCACAATTCGGTGTCGCGTTTTTGTTATTTGCTTTGGGGGTAGAGTTCTCCTTAGCGGAACTGAAAAAAGTGCGAGCGATCGCTCTTGGAGGAGGTGCCGCACAAATTACCCTGACAATTGTAGTCACGGTTTTAGTATGTGGAGTCACAGGAGCTTGGGGAGTCTTACCCGCTAAAGGCGTCTTTTTGGGAGCAATTCTCTCTTTATCTTCTACCGCAGTTGTCCTCAAGTGCTTGATGGAGCGCAACGAAACGGAAACACCGCACGGACAAGTGATGCTGGGTATTTTGGTAGTCCAAGACTTGGCGCTGGGACTAATGATAGCAGTTTTACCCGCTCTCGATCAACCACCAGAAACCATTGGTATAGCAGTATTAACAGCGCTAGCGCAGATTAGCTTATTTGCTGCTGGTGCGATCGCCGCAGGAATTTGGCTAATACCACCTTTGTTGCGACTACTTGCCCGTACCGAAAGCCGAGAGCTATTTTTATTAGGGGTAGTAGCGCTGTGTTTGGGTATTGCTCTGCTGACCGAGCATATGGGGCTTTCCATTGAAATGGGTGCTTTTGTCGCCGGCTTGATGATTTCAGAGGTGGAATACGCAGATCAAACTCTGAGTTATGTAGAACCGCTGCGGGATATCTTTGCTAGTTTGTTCTTTGCTTCAATTGGGATGTTAATTGACCCGGTATTTTTGTGGAACAACCTAGAATTGATTTTGGGGCTGGTAGCGCTGGTATTTGTCGGTAAGTTTTTGATTATTACACCCATAGTTATGCTGTTCCGCTACCCGCTGAAAACGGCGTTAATTGTTGGGTTGGGACTAGCGCAAATAGGGGAATTTTCCTTTGTGCTGGCTAGTGAAGGACAAGCGCTGGGGCTGGTATCGCGGCAGATATATTTACTGACTTTGGGAACCACAGCGGTAACATTAATAATTACGCCTTTTGTGCTGCGATTTGTGCCGGTTTTATTCAACTTTGCCGAATCAATGCCTTGGCTGAAACCGTATTTAGATGGAGAAGGTCAACCGCTGGATGTATCAGAAGAGTTACCAATAAAAGAGCATGTGATCATCTGCGGTTATGGACGCGTGGGCAGAAATTTGGTGAAGTTGTTGCAGCAACACGATTTGCCGATGGTGGTGATAGACCAATCCGAAAGTAGAATTCAGCAATTGCGGGAGGCGGGTGTGCCTTATGTATATGGTAATTGCGTGAGTCTCCATGTTTTAGAAACGGCTGGAGTTAACAATGCTTCATCTATGGCGATCGCACTTCCTGACCCGATGAGTACTCGTCTTTGTTTAAAACGCGCTTTGGAATTATCCCCAGAATTAGATTTAGTTGTTCGCGCTACCAAAGATAAAGATATTGAGGTGCTTTACCAACTGGGAGCGAGAGAAGTTGTCCAACCAGAGTTTGAAGCAAGTTTGGAAATGGCAACTTATTTATTAACAGGCTTAATGTCCCTAAGTGTCGTACAGCAAGAAATGCAGGAAATTCGCGAACGTCATTATTTGGATTTGCGACCAGAACAATCAGCATCTGAAGTCAAGCGGGATTTACAGCAAGCAACTCAAGATTTAAATCGCCGCTGGTATAATTTACCATCAGCTTCGCCCTTGGTCGGTATGACTTTAGAAGAAGCGGATATGCGCTATTTAACAGGAGTGAGTTTAATGACAATTCGCCGCGTCAACGGTGAAGAAATAGATTATCCGCCAACTGATACAATATTGGCAGAAGGCGATCGCTTGTTGGTAGTTGGTGCAGATGAAGAATTTGCAGCTTTGGATGAATTTGCTAAAGGTAAAGCAGCTATCCCTGGAGAAAATAGCGCTTGTCAGTGGATGAGTGTCAACGCCGATTCTCCATTTCTCGCTAAAACTTTGGTTAATCTCGATATTCGCCGCGAATATGGCGTACAAGTGCAAGCGATACGCCGAGATGGCAAATTTATCCGCTTTCCTGATGGTAACATGGACTTGCGAACTCACGATCAAGTGCTTTTGTGTGGTAGCTTGGCGAATTTAAATCAACTACAAGAGTTGCTGGCACCTTTTAAACCAGTACCGCTGTCCATCCCAGTTGTCAAAGCCGGTGAAACCGAAACACTCAAATAGTTTTATCTGTCGTCTGCAATGCGATCGCATTCCCTACATTTTAAAATGCGATCGCCTGTGAGATTCCCGACTTTGCATTTATTGTGAATTTGACTAAGTACAGCATTTCCTTAATCCGAGCGCAAATTAAGTTTAGCAATACCCTGCAATGCGATTGTCACGCGATGCAATGCGATTGTGACTCGATACAATGGCATTGTGACTCGGTACAATTTGCGTTTAAAATCAAATCTTAAAGCAGAGCAATCTCGGCTCCCGATGGTATTTGTTGTTGCACAACTTTAAGGATATCGAGAGTTTTTTGGTAAGCTAATTTCTCTCTCTTGCCAAAACGTTGAGCTGCTTTTTCTAAATCAGCGATCGCTATAAGCTGGGGCAAAATTACTTTCAAGGTGAATTGCCTCAGTTAAATCTTGAATTGCTTCTTGATAATTGCCCCGTTGCATCTTGTCTACAGCCAACTTCAAGAAGTCCCACTAGCAATCGGTGTTCCCTCAGCACTGAAAAACACAAAGCGAAACTATATATACTAAGTAAAGAATCCGCTTAGGCTTGGAAAAGTTTTCTTTGGGATTATGGGTTTACCGTATATTCTTAAAGAAAAAAGTAAATAAAAATTCTTTACTCTGTGGGCATTTTTCCATTATTCTTGGGCATAGTTCCCAGGCTGACTCTTTCTAATAGCAGTTCTGAATAATCTAATTACTTTCATTTTTGATACTAAACTACCGATGCAAGCAAGCACAGGTTCTATTCACAGCCATACATCTACGGCAAACTCTCAAGTCTATTCTCCCTCTGTACCACTATCTGTATACCGGGATTTGGCAGGAGAATTGCAAGCAGCAGAGGCAATGTTAGATGCACTCACTGCCCAAAATAAACAATTAGTGCAGGAAAATCAACTACTCCGGCAAGAAATTTCTAAAGCCGTTCAGTCTTTTTTACACCTGCAAAATTTGGTTGACACTTCTACTACGGCTAGTCATAGTCAAATTCCTCACGCTTCTGCCGATTTGAAAAGTCAAACCAGCCATCCCGTAAATCAAGTACCACAACAACAGCGGGTTTCTCGTCTTTATTCACCTGTAGTTCCAGAAAATGTGCGTGACAGCTTTGGCACTTCAAACTTTTCTCCCCCAATACCCGAACCAGTTTTCATAGAAGAGGAAGAAGTACGCTATTATCCCCATAGTGAACCAGAGCCAAAAGAAGTCAGTGCTTGGTCGTTAATCATTGCCATTTTATTAATCATACTTACAGCTTTTGGCGTTGGGTATGTGATTGTACGTCCGTTTTTTGAGCATCAAAGTCGGTAAAATAGCTTAATTCGTCAAAATCATCTTTCCCATACCCAATGCCCATAAATATTTATTTGGGGTTGAGATGCTACTTAAAACATCAGACAGATGATCTGGTTAGATAGATAAACGAAGCTACTAGAAGTAAGGAGTGGAAATAATGAAAAAAGTAGAAGCGATTATTCGCCCTTTTAAGCTCGATGAAGTGAAAATTGCCTTAGTCAACGCTGGTATCGTTGGTATGACTGTTTCGGAAGTCCGGGGTTTCGGACGACAAAAAGGTCAAACCGAACGCTATCGCGGTTCTGAATACACGGTTGAGTTTCTGCAAAAGCTAAAAGTGGAAATTGTCGTTGAAGACAACCAAGTTGATATGGTGGTAGACAAAATTATCTCCGCTGCCCGCACTGGTGAAATCGGTGATGGTAAGATTTTTATCTCGCCGGTTGAGCAAGTTGTGCGGATTCGTACTGGGGAAAAGAACACAGAAGCAGTGTAGGAATTTTGCGAGAAGTTTGAACGGAGGAAACCTCCGCTCAAGCTTTTCAAGACCGATTTTGGATTGAATCTAAAATTGCCAGTTGGGGAATTAAAGCCTCAATTGCCTTGCCTCGATGACTAATTGACCGTTTCAAGTCTGGTGTCATTTCGGCAAAAGTTAATTTTTTTTCTGGAACATAAAAAATTGGATCGTAGCCGAAACCACCATTACCACGGGGGGATTCGAGAATTTCGCCACGACAAACACCTTCAGATTGTAGTGCGATGGCTCCGCCAACGCCAGGGGCGAACGCTCCATCCGGACAAGCGATCGCTACTGCACACACAAATTGCGCTTGCCGATTCGGTTCGTCCTTCAATTCTCTCAACACCCTGGCAATGCGTTCAGAGTCAGTTTTGCCATAACGTGCAGAATACACTCCTGGTGCGCCACCAAGGGCATCAATTTGCAAACCAGAATCATCGGCGATCGCCCAATTTCCTGTTGCCAAAGCCACCTGAGAGGCTTTTAAACAAGCGTTTGCAGCAAAGGTGTCCCCTGTCTCCTCAACTTCCAATTCTTCAGGCTTTAGGGTCAATTCCCAACCTAAATCAGCCAAGTAAGCTTGCATTTCCCGCAACTTACCTGGATTTCCGGTTGCAACCACAAGTCTTGTCATCGTCGTTTTTTTTACAAGTGAATTGGTGGCGGTACTGGATTCGATAACGGTGTCAAAGGACGCGGTTCGTCAGTTCTCGCTACTAACCGCAGGTGAATTACAGTAGCTTGTGAATAGTCGTAATCAATTGCAGCCGCATTGCTGAATTGCTGCTTACTCTCACCAGATAATCCCGTACCACCAGCACTAAAGGAACGTGTTGTGCCTTCTGACATCAAACCTCTTGTTACAGCAGATGAAGAGCGTGTTTCAACTTGATGTTCTGGAGTAAAGGTAACTTTGACTAAGCCGATATTTGCATCCTGTTGGCTAATACCAACTTTGGTAGCCTCAGCACTTCCCAACTTATAAAATGTGAATCGTCCCGTATCATGAGCTGGACGTTCTAGCACAATTGAATCATACTCTTCAAGTCGCCACGTTCCCACATGCTTGCCATCAATTTCGAGCTTGGCATCACAACGCATAGCACGCTTATTAGCCAAAACTACGTTGTACTGGGTGTTATGTTCTAGCTGTAGATAACCTCCAGATAATTCAGTTCCTGGTGAAATACTGAGGCTGAAGTTGTTTAACTCCATAATAATCACTCACTCGATGGATGTTTGCTTTAGGATTCCCTCTTAGCAAACTAAAATTCGTAGTAGCATAGACAAATATGCCTATGCTACTACAATTTGTTAAACAGAATTCGCCCAATCTTTCGCCCAAGCCAAAGTTTGATGCACTTGTTCGAGTGTCGGTGCTTCGCAGTATAAGCGTAAAACTGGTTCAGTTCCGCTGAAACGAATCATCAACCAACTATTATCAGCTAGACGGAACTTGTAGCCGTCGATTGTTTGACAATCAATTACTGCAAGTCCGGCGATTTCTGTTAAAGGTTCTTTTTCCAATTGTTGCAAAAGACGCGATCGCACGTCCATACTCGCTAGAGGTAAATCAATGCGATCATATGCCGAATCAAAACCAGCTTGCTCTTGCAAATAACGGTAATAATCGCCTAAATCCAGCTTTGATTCAACAATTGCTTCTAGTACGTACAATGCTGAGAGCAGTGCATCGCGTTCAGGAATGTGGTTCCCATAACCAATTCCCCCTGATTCTTCACCACCTAGTAATACTTGCGATACTAACATGCGATCGGCGATGTATTTGTAACCAACTGCTGTTTCAAATACTGATAATTTGTGCAGTGCGGCAACGCGGGGAATTAAGTCAGAACCACTAACAGTTTTGACAATTTCACCTTTAAAATCGCGCCTTAAGGTTAGGTGGTCGATTAATATGGGGATTAATACTTGTGAACTGAGGAAGTTACCTTCGCCATCTACACTGGCGATGCGATCGCAATCTCCATCAAATACTAATCCTACTGCCAAACCTTGATTGCTTTCGCGGTGCGCCTTTATCACTTCAAATAGACGCGAAAGATATTTTGGTAACGGTTCTGGGGCACCACCACCAAAAAGCGGATCGCGATCGCTATTTATTTCTTTTACTTGATCTCCTAGCAGCATCGCTAATCCACCAGATGCAGCACCATGCATCACATCGGCAAATACTGTCAGTTTACCTGAATTTATCGCCTCTCGAATCTTGGCAATATCAACTTTGCCTTCTAGTTCTTGACAATAACTGCCCCAAGGGTTGAACATTTCGATTTTGCCTGGAGTTGTTGGGGATGGCACTCCATCAGACAAAAGCGTTTCTATTTCATGGGTTACTTCTGGAGGCACTGATCCCCCAAAAGCTCCCTTGACTTTTAATCCCAAATATTTTCCTGGATTATGACTTGCGGTAATTACCAGGGCACCCAAGGCATTGAGTTGTTTTGCTGCCCAGCTAAAAGCCGGAGTTGGGGCAAAGGTTTCGCTCAATAATACATCAAATCCGATCTTCGTCACACTATCAGCAACAGCACGGGCGAAATCTTCCGCCATAAATCGGCGATCGTAACCGACAATAATTGTCCGGCTATTCACCGTTGAATTATAAGTATCAAATAACACTTTTGCTGCAATTGGCGCGACCAATGCGAGGCGTTCAAAGGTGAATTCATCACCAATAACACCTCTCCAGCCGTCCGTACCAAACTTGATTGAGCTAGCTAGAACTGGCATTGAGATATCCTAAGTTTCCAACTGTGGATTCTAGCATTTATACACGCTTTTGTGTAAAAAAACAATTAAGTATAAATGAAATTACTGTTACCCCTAGTCAATTAGGACACAAAAGCTAGCGAATGTGTTCCTAGAAGTTCTTAATATAATAAATATGAGGTTGTAGTGAGCGCTGAAGCGCTCAATTTAAGCACCTTTGGTGCTTACTAAAAACATATTTTTTTCCGTAACTAACTCTTGGCAAGATTCCCGACTTCTCAAAGAAAGTGGAGAATCTGACTACCCGTAACCACGCCAAACTATAAACTTTATCTAAAAAAAATTAACAATCCTTAATAGTAATTACTATTAAGGATGTTTATTGAGAGCTTTTTCTGCTCAACACCCTGATGACTGTTTAAAAATCATCAAGATACTGACTTAGGCGGCTGATTACAGGGTCAACATCTTGAGGATAAGTTGCAGCACCAGTATAAGTAGTATGATTTACTACCTCTTGTGGTGCTGACGTTGCTAAATTTTGAGGCTGACTGATTGGTCGTTCATGCAGCATGATTGCCATCTGTGCGACTTGTTGACTAAGTTGCAAAAGCTGGCGTTCCATGACCTCCAAACGATTAGATTCCTTAGCAAAAAAACGTTCCTCAATGTCAGCCACTTGACGTTGCAGTTCAGCGATTTGTTGTTCTTCAAATGCTGGTGCTGTCGCTTTTTCTGGCGTACTTGGTGATGATCGTACAGGTTCCGGTACACACAAAGATTGCCATAAGGCTTCTTTACAGAGGTCGCTGAAAGTCTTTTCCGGGTCTTTTTCCAAATGGCTTTCTACAAGTGCCAACAAGCTCTCGTCAGCGACCCCTGGATTGAATGTGACCGATTTTACTACTTTTTTTGGCCATTGGAGCATCAGTTTTAAGCCTACTTAGGAGCGCGAGTGGAAGATAACTGTGCCTCTCCATAAATATACTGCCCTAACGCGTTAGCTTGGCGAGAGGGAGCAGCTAGGTGAGCATTAATCTTCGCTTCTTTGAGCAGCCGTTGTATATCTTCCCAGAAGAACTCACCACCACCGCCAGTGAGAATGACATCAGTAACCCGTTCTGGCAGCCATGCTAGCACGCGATCGCATATCTGACGAGAAAACTGCTCTGTGAGGTTGGGGAGAAAATCATCGAGATTCGTAGGTTTGCTAGAACCTCTAGGACGATAAAAGCGATCGCCTTTGGGTTTGTTCACAGCTGAAATTAACGCTAGAGACTGACTATCAGCTCCTTCAATCTCTTTGGCGACTATTTCATAAAACTTGCTCATGGCAAAGTCTTCGCTCTTAGAAGCACCGCGAGCGAAGCGGAAGTTATCCACCATTAAACAATCGATAGTTTGATGTCCGATATCGACGATCGCCACCGAAACTTTCGTAAAATCTGGAACTCCGGGTCCTTTTTTCGGTTGAGCTTCACACCATAAAAGACTGCCATAGCCTTCTGGCATTACCCAAACCTTGCTGACATTCAGGTTCACAGATTCTCCCCGGAACTTCATCACATGGGGACCAGTCACTTGGCTAATCAGTTGTGCTTTTTCCTTTTCAAATTGCTCTAAAGAAAGAAAAGGCAGACCGAGAATAACTGAGATTTCATCTTTCAGCTTGAAGTAGCCGGCACAAGCCAAAACTTTTACCAGTGCATCTTCAACCTTAGATTGACCTACTCCGAGATTTGCCCCAAAATCTGCTGCTAGTTGACCAACAGCATAGCCATTACCTTGATACTCCAGCCACAGATCCATTAAGGGGTCAGTAGCGCGTGCCTCAAAAACCCCTCCAGCCACCTGTTCCATAGTCATTTGCTTGACGTTGGCGGGGACGAACATCACATTGCTCGGTTCGCGACTTACACAAGTCTTGGTGGAAGTTCTACCTAAATCAACACTGAGAATCGCTTTCCCTGTAACCATACCCATACCAGGCTTGGGAACATTATTAGCAGCATTTAGCGGGGTAGATGCCGACACTCTATTCATGGGGATAGCAGCGGCATTCATTGGAGTAGCGGCGGAAGGTTGGTCTGTCATGAAAGCTCCTAGTCTTTACTTAGCTTTAAAAGTTATCATGCTCATCTTACAAAAATGCGTCAAGCAGAAACTTTTGGTTGCGTTTGGTGTAGCCAGAAACACGCCAAGAATTACTTAAAGCGTTAAGGAAGTTAGCATTATCTAGGATAGTGTAGGCGAATTTTTGGCACTCTTCACGCTTGCTATTACACAATTAGCGCTCTTGTTGTCATTTTCTCCTGTTTTTTCGCTTGCGATTGACTACCCAAAAAATAAATGCTAGAGCAATACACCCAAGCATGATTTTAGATACAGGCGCAAGGTACTTGTCCACAAGTTCGTACTGACTACCCAACACGTATCCAGAGTATGTTAGCAAACCTACCCAAGCAGCGCTACCCAAAGTTGTGTAAAATAGGAAAGGCAACAACGGCATATTGCTAATTCCTGCAGGCACAGAAATTAATGTGCGGATTCCCGGCACAAGGCGACCAATCAACACTGCGTTCCTACCTTGCCGATCAAACCAGCGCTTTGCCTTAGTGATATCTTTGCTCGATACTGTTATCCACTTGCCATATTTGTCAGCCAAGGCTTTCAAACGCTCTTCGCCCAAAAATTTGCCTGGGTAGTACCAAACTAATGCACCCAATACAGAACCACATAGCCCTGCAAAAAATACGCCAATAACATTGAGTTTTGCTCCTGGTAGATTCGCACTATATCCCGCCAGTGGCATGATTAGTTCTGAAGGTATCGGGGGAAAGAGATTTTCCACAAACATCAGCGCAGCGATTCCCAAGTAGCCCAGGGATTCAATCGTATTTTTGATCCAATCTCCCATGAAGTTGATTCCTCAAATTACTACAGCAGTTTAATTGCTAAATTAAACTTAATATTTGTTAATCATTATTAATTTACTTTTATCGGAGTTTAAATATTTTGATTTTGCAGTAATAAAATTTGCACTTTCCGCCTTGATAACACAAAGGGGAAAAAAGTAAAAGGTAAAATTACTTCTACCTTCTACCTTCTATCTTTTAAACTGTAGGGGACAATGATTGCACTAACTGCTCAGATTGCCACTCTAATGGGTTCCAAACTTTATCTTCCAAAGCCATTTGTTCAATTAAACTTGCCAATCTGAGAGCTTTTAGCGCTTGTTCGCCACCAACTGAAGGTTGATTGCCGCCATGTACACAGTTGACAAAATGCTCTAATTCTGCACCTAACTTATCAATATTACTGGTATAGACTTGTTCTATTAAACCATCCTGCTTGTAAAAGACTTGTCGATGATCCATCATTGAATTGGCACTACTGTGCCGATGAATCAAAATTTCATTTTTCAGAAAATCTGCTTCCGTAAACGAGTTTTTGCAATGAGCAGAAATGCGGCGAATTTTACGGTGAGTGATTTTGCTGGCTGTGACGGTAGCCACAATGCCATTAGCAAACCCCAAGGTAGCTGTGACATAATCTAAATAGCCAGAGTCTTGGGCGCGACTACCACTAGCCGTCAACTTCACTACTGGGGATGCGGCTAATTCTAAAAGTAGGTCAATATCGTGGATCATTAGATCCAGCACAACTGACACATCGTTTGCCCGATCTGAGTAAGGATTCATCCGGTGAGCTTCTAGAGCCAGCACTTCCTCTGTTTTTAGCACTTTGCTCAATTCTTGGAAAGCTGGACTAAACCGCTCAATGTGACCGACTTGCAGGATACATTGAGATTCAGCAGCGGCATTTACTAAGGATTCTGCCTCAGAAATGCTCGCAGCGATTGGCTTTTCCATCAAAACATGAATTCCTGCCAAAAGACAGTTGATGCCCACGGCATAATGCAAGCGGGTGGGAACCGCGACACAAACTGCATCTACATGAGGCAGTAAGTCACAGTAATCTTCAAAGAAACGCACCTTATATTTGCTGGCAGTTTCTAACCCTCGCTCAACATTAATATCTGACACCCCGACCAGTTCAACGTCTTTCATTGAACTGAGTACACGCGTATGGTGTTGTCCCATGTTACCCACTCCAATCACGCCTATGCGGATCGGTCGTGGCTGGTTTCGTTGTATATATGGATTCGGTTCTGCCACTGACATGCTATTTTGCACTACTATTTTCTCCTCAACCACCAAATCTAAAGACGCTTCGAGCGTTGGCGTTTATACTTAATTGCTAGTCACGAACCGTCTAAAACCATCCAGATGGTAACATAGAGGTTCTATTTATGAAGAATTTCAAAGTTTGTTGTGAGTTCCCGCAATCTAAGTTTGTTTTGTATATTTAGTTTTGAGGGATTAGTTTTTTTGCACTTTACACAAAATATAATATGTCTTTTTATTAACTTGAAAAATTAAGTAATAAATAGGGGTTAGTTTCTCGCTCTGCGTTTAGGCAATTAGTTACCGGAATCAATATCGATTGAAGACAAGTTAAATTCCTCGCTTTATTATCAGTAAAATTACAAAATCCCCAAATTACAGTACTTAGAGTATTTTCAACAAAAAGAGTTTCATTTGAAATTGCGATCGCTTATACACTTAAATTATTTTCATTGAATAATCTCCAAAATCCGGTAGAAACCCAGAGCGGCTTGTTTAAGTCATCGTGCCACGTTTTGGCGACCATTGATGCAATTCCCTTGTTTAAGACGGCTTGCCACTCTCTTGTTCGGTATAGGGCAGGCTAATGACACTCCGCAACCTCTGTTTGTGACATCTTGAAAAATCAAATCAAAAATTAAAACCGAGATGAAAGCTGTAATTTTGTTGTCTGGAGGATTAGATTCTTCCACAATTTTGTATCAAGCCAAAGTTGACGGTTGTGAGTGTCACGCCATATCCTTTGATTACCAGCAGCGACATCGACGAGAGTTACAGTCAGCACTCTTAGTCGCTGAACAAGCTGGAGTAGTAGGACATCAAGTGATAAAATTTGACTTGCGGCAGTGGGGCGGTTCAGCACTTACAGACGACACCATTGATTTACCCCAAGAGCGATCGCTCGCTCAAATGTCAGAAGATATTCCTGTCACTTATGTTCCAGCACGCAATACAATATTTTTAAGCTTTGCCCTCGCATACGCGGAAATTATTGGCGGCGATCGCGTTTACATTGGCGTTAACGCTTTAGATTATTCTGGATATCCTGATTGTCGCCCCGACTACATCCAAGCGATGCAAGAAGTCTTTCGTTTAGGAACAAAACAAGGACGTGAAGGAAAAGCAATTACGATTCAATCGCCCCTAATTAACCTAAAAAAAACCGAAATTATCCAACTTGGCAATAAATTGGGTGTCCCGTGGGAATTAACTTGGTCTTGCTACGCTGGTAGTGATAAAGCTTGCGGAGTATGCGATTCTTGCCAGTTGCGTCTAGCGGCTTTTGCCGAATTGGGCATCGTCGATCCAGTGGTGTATGTTGAGTAGGGCATTGGGCATTGGGCATTGGGCATTGGTAATTCTAACTCCCCCTGCCCCCTCATCCCCCCCTGCTCCCCCCTGCTCCCCCCTGCTCCCTCATCCCCCCCTCCCCCCCTCCTCTTCAATGCGTCGCACTTGGATTTGGTGTACGCGAGGTCCTGTGACGGACATGACGGTAAACTCTAGATTGTCATAATTGAAGGTTTCCCCTATAGAAGGAATTTTCTGCAATTGGTAGAGTACAAAGCCACCCAATGTCTGATATTTTTTAGTTAAAGGCAAATTGATCTGCAAAACTTCGTTAAAGTCTTCTAAGTTGATTTGTGCTTGCACCAAATATGTCTGTTCATTTAACATTTTGATTAACAAGTCGTCGCTACTTTCGGCTTCGCTGGCATCACCAATAATTTTGGCAATGACATCTTGAATGGTTACTAGTCCCACAGTACCGCCAAATTCATTCACAACGATCGCCATTGCTGGTTTCTCTTGCTGCATTCTGGGCAATAATTCACTTAATGGCGTATGTTCTGGGACAAACCGCGCAGGACGCATCCAAGGCTGGATATTTGTCTGTAATGTCAGCTTGTTAAGAGCTAAAGGTTCTGCCAAATCTTTAAAATAAATAATGCCGCGAATATCATCTAAAGATTCGCCGATGACAGGATAGCGAGAGTGACCAGTCGCTACCATTGCAGTAAGCAATCTGCTAAAGGTGGCATCTTTGGGCAAAGCTATAATGCTGGTGCGGGGAACCATCACCAATTGTGCTGTCACATCACCAAATTCAAACACATTATTCAGCAATTCTCGCTCCGAAAGCTGCAAACCAGTAGATTCTCGTTCTGTAGAGATAATCATTTGCAGTTCTTTTGAGGTAACAGGTGGTAGCCAGCTTTGTCCTGTATACTGAATCCCAAACAATCGCATGATGGCGCGAGTTGATTGGTTGAGAATCCAGATAAAGGGGCTGAAAAATCGGACGATCGCTTTTACTGAAGGTCCCAAAAACCGTGCTAGCTGTTCTGAGTACAGCATGGCTATGGATTTGGGACATAGTTCCCCTAAAATAATTTGTAGATAAGCGATTAAGAAAAAAGCTATGGGGATCGATAGGGAATGAGCGATAAAAACACTCATTTCCATAGGTAAAGGCAATGATTCCAGCCATGAACCTACTAAACCAACAATTGTACTTTCGCCAATCCAACCCAACGCCAAGCTAGACAAAGTAATGCCTAACTGAGTAGTAGATAGCAATCTATCTATACTACGTTGTAACATTTCCACAGCGATCGCTTGAATGTCACCAGTTTCGACTAACTGATGAATGCGCGATCGCCTCACTGTCACTATCGAAAACTCCGCTGTTACAAAAAAAGCATTGATGGCTATCAGTAGCGCCACTGATAACAATCGTAGCCCCACATCTGTCAAAGTTAAACTAGGAAAACCAATCACCGCCAAAGCCCGTGTACAACTGACGCTCCTATAAAATAAAGATAGTATTAAGATTAAGGATTATTTACGACTAGACTGGGGATTGGGGAGACAAGGGGACAATGGGACAAGGAAGCAGGGGAGGCAGGGGAGGCAGGGGAGGCAGGGGAGGCAGGGGAGGCAAATAGTTAGTTATTTTTTCCCGATGCCCCATGCCCAATGCCCAATGCCCAATGCCCCATGCCCCATGCCCCATGCCCCATGCCCAATGCCCAATGCCCAATGCCCAATGCTCCAATCCCTATCTTTCCACAGGAATATTTGGCACTTCCAGTTTCAATTTTTGATCGGGATAATCAGTCAAGGCAAGTGAGATACGCTTTACATCGTCAAGTAAAGGCGTAGGAATACTCACTGTACCAGAAAATGTTGGTCCATTTGCAGGCAATTCTGCTGGCAAGCCATCGGTACTGGCACTTAAGGTTCGTCCTTTGTCATCAGTGACATCCAAAAAGCTGTATAAAAAGCGTACAGAATCGGCACCTTTGTTTTGCATTTTGACGCGAAGTAGCAAATCACCGCCAGAGTAGCGAGCAGATTGTACAGAAATCGTTACTTTCTCGCTTTCAGCAGTAATTGGAAATCCTGCTTGGGGTTTTTCTTCGGTTTCAGTCGGTGTTTCCTGAGGTTTTGGCTTACTGGTATTTTCTTCGTCCTCGTCATCAGATTTTTTAGCTTTTGCAGCCTTGCTCTTACCCTCAATCCGGGACTTAACAATTTTGAGGATTTCTTCCTCTCTTAATAATGTTACCGCTTGATGTTGGGCGCTGTTTGACTTACTGCTGGCGAATTTGCTTGTGGGACGACCATCTGGGGTTGTTACACCCTTAAGTGCGGAACTGCCCAAAGTAAAGCCCCAAAATGCGCTTACAGAACCTGCTCCCAACATTAGGGTTAATAAAATCAACGTCAGAAGTACAGTGGAATTTAATTTCATCGCTCTCGAAGCTATTGCCGCTATATTTATCTAAAAGTATTGAAGCTCTGTACTTCAATTTATAAAAGACTTAATCAATATTAGTCTGCCCTATTTCTCTGTCAAATAATGTAGTATAAAATCTGCTATACTATTGTAGGGTGTTCAAAGTCTGTAAACTCATGCTACAATCAAGTCGGGGAGTTGTTATAGGCAACTAGTTGACGCTAAAATTAGCAACCTAGTTGAAGTAATAAACTCTATCAACCCCAAACTTAGACAAATAAGCGCCTTTGGCCGATTGGGGAGGCAGCGAGCTCATAATTCGCTTTCAGACTGGTTCGATTCCAGTAGGGCGCATAAAATCATGATAAATTTGACATTGCATAACCGTGCGATAAATCGTAGAGACGTTTCGGCGGAACGTCTCTACAATACGTTGAATTTTTGACATAGATCGCAAAATCATCGCAAAAATATACAACGCCAAAAATGTTGGACTTTGGTCAATTTACCGAAAAATTGGGTCTAAAGTCCCGTCCTTCAATGAGCCGGCTTTTTATTGTACTAGAATCGTGATATATATAGTTTTTATATTTAGTTCAACAACGTAAATGTTAGTGTTTGAAGCAAAACTAGAAGGAAAAAATGAGCAGTACGAGCGGCTAGACGAAGCCATTCGTACTGCTCGTTTTATTCGGAATAGCTGCATCAGATACTGGATGGACAATAAAGGGACTGGACGATATGAGTTGAGTGCCTATTGTGCAGTTCTTGCGAAGGAATTTCCTTGGGCAAACAAGCTCAATTCGATGGCACGACAAGCCTCTGCTGAGAGAGCTTGGTCATCTATTGCTCGGTTCTACGACAATTGCAAGAAAACAAAGCCGGGAAAGAAAGGATTTCCTCGCTTTAAGAAGCATGAAACTCACGGTTCTGTAGAATACAAAACCTGTGGGTGGAAGCTTTCAGAAGATAGAAGAACTATTAACTTCAGTGATGGATTCAAGGCAGGAAGTTTTAAGCTGTGGGGAACCCGCGACTTGCACTTCTATGAATTGAGTCAAATCAAGAGGGTGCGAGTAGTCCGTCGTGCTGACGGGTACTACGTCCAATTCTGTCTTGATGCTGAACGGGTTGAGAAACGAAAACCGACCGGGAAGACGATTGGTTTAGACGTAGGATTAGCCCATTTTTATATGGATTCGGATGGGCAGACGATAGAGAATCCACGTCATCTGAGGAAGTCTGAAAAAGCACTTAAGAAGCTGAGTCGCAGACTTTCTAGAGCCCCAAAAGGCTCCAAAAACAGAGCCAAGAGCAGAAACCGTTTGAGCAGAAAACATCTCAAGGTAAGTAGGCAGCGTAAAGACTTTGCTGTGAAATTGGCAAGGTGCGTAGTCCAGTCTAACGACTTGGTAGCCTATGAAGACTTGCAGGTGCGGAATATGCTGAAAAACAGAAAGCTGTCCAAGTCAATATCAGATGCGGCTTGGACAGCTTTTAGGGACTGGGTAGAATACTTCGGTAAAGTATTTGGGGTGGTAACTGTTGCGGTTCCTCCTCACTACAGCAGCCAGAATTGTTCTAGTTGTGGGAAAGTTGCGAAGAAATCATTAAGTCAAAGAACACATCAGTGTCCTCACTGCGGGTTTGTTCTAGACAGAGATTGGAATGCAGCAATCAATATACTAGAGCTTGGACTACGTACCGTGGGGCACACGGGAACGCTTAACGCCTCTGGAGACATCGACCTCTGCTTGAGTGAGGAAACTCCTTCAAGTAAGCTGAGTCGCCGAAAGAGGAAGCCAAAACAGTGATGTTTTGAATCCCCGTGCGTTTACGCCGGGGAGAATGTCAACGAGGTGGTACAGTATCAAACCTAAATTCAGTGCCGGTTTTGAGCTTGTTGGAATTTAAGCGAGGAGACATCATTAAAGATGTATTATAAGGATTGGGTAAATCTGGCGTGCGAATATATGGATCGTTGCCAACTTGCTGATTGAGAACGTCGCGATAGACAACGTTAACCAATTCAGCATCACGCGCTATTTCGTTTTCGGGAAAGGAATTGCGGAACAACGAACCCGATCCAACCAACCAGTCTATTTGCCGTCTAAAAGTGTTGTTGCCGTAGAAATTGCGATCGTTTTTAAAGTAAGCTCGATCAAATATTTCATTTGCTGTTTCATAATTAGTTGTCCTCTTGTCATCGGCAAAAGCTGGGATGCTAATACTCGCGGCTAAGAGCACTAACAAACCGCCAACAGCTCTAAATTTTATACCCATATTTCTCACTCCTCAATATGATGGGCGAATCTTAACTTATGCTTAATTTCAGAACTTTGATGAGTTCAATCTTTGGTGTAGCACAACTTTTAATGATTTGTCATGAATTATCAAGCTGAAAGCCTTTCCCCATCTGACTTGTGGGCATCTACTGCCGATTTGAATATTCTCCACCAACAGTTGCTAGATTTATTTTGCCGACTTGCCTATCAAGAAGGTGATTTTATACTTTCTTCTGGGCAAGCGAGTTCTTATTACATCAATGGCAAGCAGGTAACACTTAATCCTCAAGGTGCTTTAGCAATTGGTCGCATTCTTCTATCGCGACTACCAGAAGATACGCAAGCTGTAGCTGGTTTGACATTGGGTGCAGATCCAATTGTCACAGCACTAAGTGTGGTTTCTGCGTATGAAAATCGACCAATACCCGCTTTAATTATTCGTAAAGAAGCTAAAGGACACGGCACAAAAGCATATATTGAAGGTCCGACTTTGCCAGAGAATGCAACAGTAGTGGTTTTGGAAGATGTCGTGACTACAGGGCGATCGGCGATGAAAGCAGTTGAACGACTTCGAGACGCAGGTTATACCGTTAATTTAGTAATTTCACTGATAGACCGTTTGCAGGGTGGTGCTGAGTTTTATCAGTCGGTGGGGTTGAAGTTTGAGACGGTGTTTACGATTGAGGATATTCAGCAAAGGTATCAGCAGCTTGCTGATTAAAATGAAGTAATCATGGGGCGATCGCCCTGGTTGACCAAAAAGATACGGCACTTTTTCGCATTTCGGCTCATTGTTTATGCATCTATCTGAGGTTATAAATTGGTTAGATATAGGCGTAAAAATTAATTATGCGTTGCCCGAAACCTTTCTAGAGACGTAGCATTGCTACGTCTCTACATCTTTTTTGGAGATGTCCATTAGTTAAGGGAGTAAAGTCGCAGAGGTGTAAAGAGTGGTCTTCTAAGGGACTCTGGGACTCTGCGACGTTGCGTGAGGCAATAAAATCTTTAATAGCGCCGAAAATAGCCAAGAATAAATCTAAATTCTTATTTTTGCCGGATTAAATTCCTAGCTTGCGATAGATTTTTTCTAGTTTATAAAGAGGTATTACATAAATAGTGGTTGAAATTAACTTTCATCAGTAAAAACTCTTACTTCTGATGATTCTCTAGGTTGATGACAACAATCTGATTGCGGCTCTAATCTGTAGAGTCTCAATCTGAATATTACCCGAAGTTAACCTAATTCTATTAAGGTGTAAATTTATGTTTAGTTTATTTCGTTGGTCATTAGCAAAATCGGCTTTCTTGGCTATGAGTATGATAGCCGCAACAATTACGCCGATAACAATAAGTGCGATCGCCCAAGCTCAAACTACCCCAACGCAAACTCCAACCGAAACCCCAACCCAAACCCAAACCACAAGCTTTTCTGATGTATCATCTGATTACTGGGCGAGTCCATTTATTCAAGCTTTAGCTCAAAGAAACGTAATCATCGGTTTTACTGATGGTACATTCAAACCGGATCAACCTGTTACCCGCGCTCAATTTGCGGCGATGATTCAAAAAGCTTTTAATCAAACTGCCACGCGACAGTTAAGCCAAGGTGGATTTAGAGATGTTCCAGCTGGGTACTGGGCAGCTTCCGCAATTCAAGAAGCTTACGAAACCGGATTTATGTCAGGATATCCGAATAATTTATTTTTGCCTAATCAGCAAATTCCCAAAGTTCAGGCGATCGTTGCATTGACAAGTGGTTTAGGTTTGAATGCTGGGGATACGACAACAAATGTGCTTAGTACTTACTACTCAGATGCGGCGGAAATTCCAGCTTACGCTGTCAATAATGTCGGTGCGGCAACTCAAGCTAATTTAGTTGTCAATTATCCAGAACTGAAAGTATTGAATCCCAACGTGTCTGTAACTCGTGCGGAAGCAGCAGCACTTTTATATCAAGCTTTAGTCAGACAGGGACAACTACAACCTCTTGCCAGTAACTTCCCCGCAGCTAACTATATTGTAGCCGGAAGCGCTAGCGGCACTGAAACAAATACAAGTACAACCACAACGACAACCACAACATCTAGCAACATCGTAGCCTTTGCTGGGTCTAATAGTTCCTTTTCAACTCTGACTACTGCACTCAAGGCAGCAGGTTTAACAGAAACTTTGCAAGGACAAGGTCCTTATACAGTCTTCGCACCTACTGATGAGGCATTTGCAGCTTTACCCCAAGATACTGTGCAAAAGTTGCTGCTACCCCGCAATAAAGAAATACTGAGACGGATTTTGACATACCACGTCGTCAGCGGTCAAGTTACTTCGGCGGGTGAAGTTAGAACCCTTTCAAACAAACCTGTAAATGTTCAACTCGATAGCGCGAGCAATCAAATTACGGTGAACAATACGAGGGTGATCCAGCCGATTCAAACCAGCAACGGTCTGATTTATGCGATTAACGAAGTTCTGATCCCACCGGATGTTAATATCAGTCAGCTACAAAACAATGAAGTTTCCCCAGGTAGAGCTACTCTTGGTGGTTCTAGTTACATTGGAGTTGCTGGTAACATTGGTCTAGGCGGTGATTCAGCTTTGAGCGAACCTAACTTTGCGGTAATTAGCAAACTTGGACTGACACGCAATATCTCAGTGCGACCTTCAGCGGTGTTCGGCGATGATACAACTATTCTGGTTCCTATCACTTTAGACTTTGCACCTAGAAGAGCAGATGCGGCAGGGCGAACATTTGGAATATCTCCTTACGTAGGTGCTGGGGTTGCGATTGAAGCTAGTGGCGATGCTGATGTTGGTTTACTGTTGACTGGTGGTATAGATATTCCTTTAGGTTCTCGGTTTACGGCAACAGGTGCGGTGAATGCAGCTTTTCTCGATCAAACCGATGTGGGATTACTGTTAGGAGTTGGTTTTAACTTTTAAGAATTGGGCATGGGGCATGGGGCAATGGGCAATGGGGGACAAGGGGGAATTACCAATGCCCTATGCCCTATGCCCTATGCCCTATGCCCTATGCCCTATGCCCTATGCCTATGCCCTATGCCCTATGCCCTATGCCCATTACCAATTCCACATAACTGAGTTGTCGTCTAAATAGTCGGTGACAATACGTCCGATCGCATCGATTTCTTGAAGTTCATTTTCAGACAGTTTCATATCCGCAGCTTTGGCGTTAGCGATCGCTTGAGAGGAGTTTCGCGCACCAGCGATCGCATTAGCTTGCGGTTGGGCAATTAACCACAAGAGTGCTAACTGAGCTAAAGTACAATTGTGGCGATCGGCGATTGGACGTAATTTATCTAAAGCTTGTTGAGCAAGTTGATAATTTTCCCCTTGAAATAGTTTGTTTTTCGCACGATTATCTTGGGGATCAAATTTATGATATGCCGCAAATTTACCTGTTAATAATCCCTGCGCTAAAGGTGAATAAGCAATGATAGATATATTGTTTTTTATACAATAGGGCATTGCGTCTTTTTCTACTTGTCGCCAGAACAAAGAATAAGGGGGTTGTAAACTATCAATCCGTCCGTACTTGGCAGCTTCTTCTAATTGAACACCCGAAAAGTTGGAAACACCAATAGTCCGAATTTTTCCTTGTTCTTTTAGATGATTGAGGGCTTTCATCGTTTCCTCAATTGGGACATTTTCGCTCTTAAAAGAGCCTGAGGGCCAATGAATTTGGTAAAGGTCAATATAATCTGTTTTCAGATTTTTTAGAGAGCGATCGCAAGCTTCTATTACTAGATCGTACTTGAGATGATTGGCAAAAACTTTTGTCGCGTATTCGACGCGATCGCGTACATCTGATAAAGCTTCAGCCACAATTTGTTCTGAATGTCCTTCACCATATACCTCAGCAGTGTCAAATGTGGTAATACCCGCTTCAAAGGCTGCTTTTATGGCTTTAATTGAGTCAGAATCTTCAATTCCTACCCACATTTTTTTCCCCGCTTGCCAAGTCCCCATCAAGATGGGTGTGATTTGCACGTCCGATGTCCCTAAACGTCGCTTTTCCATGTTTAATTAGGGCTTGCTGAATAAGTCTTTAAAGCGAATCTAGAAGCCACACAGGTTACAAAATGGTTGTTTCGTTGCTCAGTTTCCTTTCTTTACCTAGCGATCGCGCTTTGATTGTGCAAGGGTTTTGAGACTCTAGATGTTAAACAAGTGCACTTGTTTGGTGAAAAAAGGCTTAAACCCCTTATCTGGACTAGATTACACATTCATTCAGCAAGCCCTAATTACTGAGTGATAAGGCTTTTTTATTTTATGCATACATTCTGATTTTATCTCCTAATATGAAATCCAAAAATCTATCATATTTGCTCAATTATGCCTATAGAGTTAGATAAAGTAATTCAGCTTAATTAACTACGTCAGTTTCTCACCTCGGCATTTTCTTTTGCTGTCCCTAAAGTGAATAATATCTCTAGATATATTTAGATGTTTGGAATTATTTTTTTAGGCGTGAATTTTGCCTGAATTGCATTTGGAATAAAAACAAAGCGAAAGTAAAATTAAGTTGTACTTGGTAACACAATTGTTTTTTCGTCTCTTGATCCTATTAGTACTTCTTCAGATATATATTTTGAAAAAAATGTTATTATGTTAATCTGGTAATTTTTCCATAGATAACAGAAATAAATAGCGCTTTGGCAGGATTATTGATTAAGTTCTCCATCATTTGTAACTGAGTTGATTTTCTATTGTTAAAAGAGCGATGTTTCTTGACTCGCGGCTGCATACACGTCTACGCCAGGTAGCGAGAATAAACGTACTATAACTGTTAGTCAATCGATTAAAACACTAGTAAGTATTTATGCCAAAAACTACAATCCATGCTCTCAAAGAATGGGCAGTTGCCGTCAACGCCTTAGAACAGGGCGAAACGATTATGTTACTACGTAAAGGCGGTATTCATGAACAAGGTGGACGTTTCCGAGTTGCCCATGAGGAGATTTTGCTGTACCCAACTTCTGAACATCAACAGTCTTTTATGCTGAAAGCTGAGTATGGCTCATATGTACAGCCAGTGACATCTGGTTGGCATCCAGAAACAGTGGCGATCGCTAGTTGGGCAGAAATTACTGATATTTTACCGGTTAGTGACGAGTCAATTGTCAAAGCGTTACTGCCATTTCATATATGGAATGAGTATTTTATTAGCGATCGCCTGATATGGAAAGCGCGTCAACCCCTTTACATTCTGTTGCTGCGAACTTACAAATTACCCAAAGTGCAAGAAATTCCCTATCGTCGAGAATACGGTGGCTGTAAATCATGGATTGATTTGGCAGAGACAATTAACTTGCAACCCGCTGAACCTGCATTATCTGACTTTGTCTACAATTCGCTAGTAACACAAATTCGCGCCATTGTCGGTGACAAGTTGTATGCTGCATCATTTTGACGCTGATTAATTTTCTTGAAGAAATAGTAGCTTCTAATACATACACTTAGGAAAACCGCAGATAACATTAGAGAAATCTTACCTTGGAAAACTCTAGGGAAAGATTTTTGTTATCACTGTTTTCTTCGTAGCTTTGGGGCGCCCTGCATCTATGGTTAATAGCAGAGATTCGTCGAAGTATTTAATTCGACATGCTAAGAGCGAAAACTAGGCAAAGAAAAATTACCCCACAAGGGTGAGGTTAGACTTGACATAAGTCTGCCATTATGCTTTTAAATCAAATACGAGGAGTTTGCCATGCATCGACAAATGTGCTGGTTATCTAAGTTTGGCGGCGATGGACAGAAAGTTTTACATTTGCAGACTGCACCCCATGAACCGTGGCGTCCTTACACAGCTTTTCCGCAATATGCAGTAGCCGATTATAAAATAGAAGGCGGTTCTTTGGGTTGGGCAACTTACCAAAAGCTTTTGAAAGCAGGCTGGACTTTGGTACATACCGCACGGGCAAACGAGTTTAGCAGTTACTCGGCTGAAGTTAAAAATTAGGAGTAGAAGTTAAGACTAGTGGTCTGTCGCAAAAGTTTTGATAGGTGAATCAGTTTTGAAATTTCCCTTCTCTACCTCTTAACTTCGCGTTCTTTGCGTCCTTCTCTAACGAGACGCTGCGCGAATGCGGTTCGTTCTCTTATCCCTCAAAATTAATGGGACAGACCACTAGACATAGGTGTGAAAAAGAATGTAGAGACTACCAAGTGCTACGTCTTTACAAGGATTATGGGCAACGCATAATTAATTTATACGCCTAAAGCCATTGCATATACAAATGCAGGTTAAGCATATGGGCGATCGCGATTTAGTCTTTTTAACTAATGTAAAATGTTTAACCTTAAAATTAACGACAGTTAAGCTGGGTGGGATAATTTATTGAAGTTATCTCCAGGGCAAACCTATACTTATCCTATATGGATAAATCACAGATTGATCGGCTGATTGAGATTATCCACCAAGACCTATTACCAGGATTGCAGATTGAGAGCGTCGATCCCCACGATCCGGTGAAAGTCTATTCTCTACCTGACCCTTGGAAAGTTTTGGGAAAGGGAAATTACGCCGCAGTTGTTTATCACCCCGATTTTCCAAACTATGTGGTGAAAACTTACGCGCCAGGACGACCGGGCTTTGAAGAGGAAGTGGAAGTTTACCGACGCTTGGGTTCACACCCAGCTTTTTCTCAGTGTTTGTATGCCCTAGAAAACTTCTTAGTGCTCAAACGGTTGCATGGTGTAACTCTCTACGACTGCATCCCCCGTGGTATACGTATCCCTAAAAAGGTTATAGAAGACATCGACCAGGCGCTAGACTATGCTCGTGGGCGCGGTCTTTACCCCCATGATATCCACGGACGCAATGTAATGATGCACGAAGGTAAAGGACTAGTTGTAGATATTTCCGACTTCCTCCATCAGGAGAATTGCTCAAAGTGGAATAACTTCAAAAGAGCATATTACTGGTTTTATCGCCCCTTCTTGTCTCCAATAAAGCTGCGAATACCCTACTTTGTCCTCGATGTTGTCCGCAAAACTTATCGCCGATGTGCTTCGCTTAAAACTACCTGCTCTCGTTTATTACGTTCATTTATATGGCGATAAATCCTGAAAACGGCAACCTAATTTATAAGACCAAAGCAAAATATATTTTAAACTAAGTGAATTAACTGATAAAAGAGAATGCGATATTATTTGAGCTTATTGCTGATTTTGTAACCAAGTAGCCAAGTCTGACACTGCGGTAAAGTCGAATAATTCTTCACTCAAAGCATCCAGCTGATTAGCAGAGAGCGAAATAAGCTGTTGTTGTATTTCTGGGGTAATCGTACCAAATCGCCGCGAAAGCTGGCGTGTCAAAATATCTAACTTAGCTTTTTGTAATATTTCTTGATAAAGCGGTGAATCGATCATTAGTTCCTCCGTCAAATATTGTCGAATTATTTGTCTGTTGAACTTTATGCTTGCCAGCAATTCTACGCAAGCGGAAATATTCTGCTTCTGTTCTCCTTCTTCAATTCTATCTATCTGCGCGGCAACTCGTTCAAGCAAAGTTTCTGGAGCATCGGTTTTAGCCAAAACTGCTAAAGGTAGTAGTGCAGGATTATTCAGAAGCGGTTCTGGGTCTTGCTCCCACAAACGTATAATCCGAAATTTATGCCTTGTATTCCTAACTGCAAGTTCGTCATCATAGATAGCAGGTGAATTTGTTTGCCTTAAGAAAATAACCACCTGTTCAACTGGACACTCGTATTTACGATATATTCTCAGCCAATAATCGAGCATCCGTACTTTCAAGGGAAGTTTGGAAGCCGGAACAGTTTGGAACTCTAAGTGTAAAATTATATTAAGTTCTGATACTTGTAGGACTTACGCACGCACTACGTATTTCCGTCATTGCGACGCAAGGAAGCAATCTCAAAGTCTTGTTTTCTCGTAACGAGTGCGTAAGTCCTAACTTGAAACAAAGCATCAGACCGAATCGGTTCAAGGCTTAACTCGGTAGGTAAAACTTTAATCTCGGTTGCGGTATTAAGCAGCCATTGCACAAAAGCTAACGGGTATTCAGATGTAAGATACCGACAGATATTATCGTATGCCAAAGCTTTTTAGGAAAAAATACAACACTGATTTAATACACTATTACTATACTTGAAAATTATTACCTTAAAAATTTGCTAAACTCCAACTTCTAGAGATTAAATAGAAATAGTCTAAGTATTTGGCATTTGCAAGGGGTCGCAAAGTGGCTGATGATGATATAAACGCACAAAAGATTCATCCGAGAGACTTTTCATGGTCTTTCTGGTTCACTTTGCCACTTTACCCGTATGGTAGACGCCGAACAATCCGCAAGGAAGTGGTTAAAGACACAATTTGGACTTTCGACCAGCTTCAGGGGATTTTCTATGTTGTTGTGCCGATTCGCATGACGGTTGTAAAGCTGGATGAAGGTGGTTTACTGGTTTATGCACCGATCGCACCCACCCCAGAATGTATCCGGCTAGTTAAAGAGTTGGTGAAACACCACGGCGATGTTAAGTATATCATTCTGCCAACTATTTCTGGACTAGAACACAAAGTTTTTGTCGGTCCGTTTGCCAGATGCTTTGGGAATGCAGAGATATTTGTGGCTCCAGAGCAGTGGAGTTTCCCACTAAATCTGCCATTAAGTTGGCTGGGTTTGCCTTATAAACGTACTTCATTTCTTCCAGAAGACAGCAGTTTAGCACCCTTTGCGAAGGATTTTGATTATGCCATACTCGGTCCGATTCATTTGGGACCGGGTAAGTTTGCCGAAGTTGCATTTTTTCACAAGCGATCGCATACTCTGCTTGTCACCGATTCAGTTGTTTCTGTACCAGAAGATCCGCCGGCGATCGTACAATTAGATCCATATCCTTTACTGTTTCATGCTAAAGACAATGCGACTGATATCGTTGCCGACAATCAGCTAAACCGCCGTAAAGGATGGCAGCGCATCTCGTTATTTGCTTTATACTTTCAACCTGCGGTGCTGGAAGTACCCGCATGGGGTGAAGTGTTTCGCAATGCCTTCAAAGCACCGGAACGCTCAAAAAAAGCTTATTTTGGCTTGTTTCCCTTTCAATGGAAAGAAAATTGGAAACAGTCATTTGATGCACTGCGCGGAGAAGGTCGTTTGTTTGTGGCGCCAATTTTACAGACTCTCATTCTCAATCGCGCACCCAAAGAAACTATCGAATGGGCTGATAAGATTGCTACTTGGGACTTTCAGGAAATTATACCTTGTCACTTTGACGCACCAATTAAAGCACAGCCGTATCAGTTTAGACAAGCATTCTCGTTTTTAGAAAAGCAGTGTAATAGTTATCCTTTGCCGGAGGAGGACTTTATATTATTGAAGAAAATCGATGCAGGTTTAAATAAGAGTGGTATAACACCACCTGCAAAGGATAAGGTTTAACAAAAAGGGCAAATTATGAACGTCTAGAAAGGCAATTTTTTAGGCACTTGAATATCATCCAACGCTTTCATGGAGCCAATCTGTTCGGTTCAGGCTATAAACGGAGCAGTCATCGTCACCAAACCGTCGGTGTTCGACAAATTGGAAGCCGAGACGTTCATAGAAGCGGTGAGCGCGGGTATTGCTGGCAAGTGGATCGATGAGTACAGCCGTCACAACCGGGTCAGCGAAACATCGGGCAAGTGCAAGCTGCATCATTTTCGTTCCATACCCTTTACCCAAATCGTTCTCCTCTCCAATCCAGATGTCAATGGCACGAAAACCCTCTGGAATATCACCCCAATAATGGCTATCCTCAAGCGCTGGATCGATGATTTGGATAAATCCGATGGGACGACCATCGATTTCGGCTATCAATTGCTCCCGACCATCGGGAGTGCGGTCAAGTTCTACTTCCCAACCCCAGTCATCATTAGGGTCTGAGGAAATTACGTGAGGTTGCTCATCCCAGTGTTGCAGCAGTTCCAAATCAGCAGAGGTGGCAGCTCGTAGGTTCATCACAACTTCTTGAACGTTAAAGTTATTAGTTCTCTAATGTCGGTGCAAACTGTGCAAATAGCTCTGCTCCTGTCATATTCTTAGTTTCATTGGCAAAAGAGTAATATTCGGGCTTTTCGTCAATGAAAACCTGATGCTCGAAAATAAGACCTTCGCTATTATCGAAGAGTCCAACAGGTACGAAGTATTGGTTATTTTGTTTCAATCTGTAAAATAGATGGCTACCACATTTCTGACAGAATCCACGTTCTGCCCATTCGGAAGATTGATAAACGCCGATATTTTCTTCACCCTCAAAACTAACATCACAGCCACACTCAACGGCTAAAAAAGCTCCTCCGCCCCACTTTCTACACATATTACAATGACAAGCTCCCACGAGATTGCTCATATTTGTCGTGGATATGCTTACCGCTCTACACAGGCAGCTACCTTTGACAACACTAAGATTAGACATATTCTTCTCTCCTATCCCTTGAGGCATAACTATTACAATATTATCAAAACGGTGTATTTGCTTGTAAATGCATAGTTTGTCCGGTTTGCGGATGCTGAAAGCGAAGTTCTCTTGCGTGCAGATGTAAGCGATTTGCGTTGTTTAGGCATCCATAAAGGCGATCGCCTAATATTGTCATCCCAAGTCCTCTAACATCGGCTGCATGAACTCTCAATTGGTGGGTGCGTCCGGTAATTGGTATAAATTCTACGCGAGTATAGTCTTTATCCCTCGCAATTACCCGGTAGTGAGTTAAGCTGAATTTGCCGCGTTCATCGACTTTCTGATATGGGCGATTTTGCGGATCTCCCCATAATGGTAATTCAATTATACCTTGATCAATTGTCAGCAAACCGGAAAGTACCGCTTCGTAAACTTTGTGAATTTGCCGTTGCTGAAACTGCTGGCTGAGTTGGCGATGAGTAATCCGATCGCGTGCTAGCAAAAGTATCCCAGATGTTTCTTGATCTAAACGATGCACAGATGCGATCGCCATGCCATCAGGTAACAAATGATGCAAGCGAGTCAAGACACTATCTTGGCGATCGTGATAACGACCAGGCACAGAAAGCAGTCCTGGAGGTTTATTTACTGCAATCAGCCATTCGTCTTCATAAAGAATCAAGACCTCTCCCCTACCCCTCTCCTGCAAGGAGAGGGGATAAATTTCTCCCCCTTCCCTAGTAGGGAAGGGGGCTGGGGGGTTAGGTCTTAATCCTGACAGCAAAAACCCCATCATTGGCTGACAGCGTTCCGCACAAGCACCATAAAATTCTCCCTGGATTTTGTCTTGTGTAGAGGATGCACCCCACCAAAACTCAGCCATTGCTAAAGGTTTGAGGTTATGTGTTGCCGCATAGTGCAGCAGTTTTGGGGCGCAACAATCTCCCGTTCCAGTGGGTAAGCCATCTGGTATTAATTGCTGTAATGATTTTGATTGCCCTAGAAAATTCACTAGGGTGTAAGTTGCGTGCATCTCTGCCTGAAGTTGGCGAGATAGTTGTTTGCGCTGTTGTTTAAGTTCGCGAATCTGTATGTCTGCGGTTTCAATTATCGACTTCAGCGGTTGCAAAGTTTCATCTCGTAAGCGTTTCAGGTGTCGTCGCTCAATTCCATGTTGACGACTTTCTTCATCGAGTTGTTCAAGGGCAATTATTAAAGCTTCTCCCGTCAAAGTTTCCCAGAGTATCTGACGTTTTTCGTGTCGTTGCTGTTTATAATTTTGATGGCGATCGCTCAGGGAGTGCAACTTAATATCAAACTCGCTTTTAAGGGTTTCATATTCTTGCCTTTGGGGAAGTTGCTTTAAATTGATAATTTCTTGCTTGATTGCTTCCAATTCAGCCAATGTGCGAGCTTCTTCTAAAGCTACTTGATCTCTTCCGGCAATTGGTGGAACCCAGCCTTCAACTATGCTATTACCATTGAGAAGACCGGAGAAAGCTTTTATTATCCGTTGTTCGCCTAATGGTAGTTCTACTAATAGTATTCCATACATTTTACCTTCACGACAGTATAAGTCATTTTGGGCAAGATGTTCCATTAATTTATGTGCGATCGCTTCTACCAATGAAGTGCGGGGTAGTTTGAGAAGTTCGCCACCAGAACCGCGCCCTTGATAATAATAGCTAGGAACGAAGTTGCTAACTGTATAATTGTCGATGAAATCTGAAAGCCGATGAAGAATTACCATATAAGGCTATAATATCAAATCTGCCTGAACCAGATACTTAAAATTACTATTTTAAAGCACTTGCAGCATTGTCTTTGTTCAAACTAAAGTTTGAGTATTGTATCAGCCAAAATATGTTTTTTGGGTAGGGATGATGTTGTCCGAAACGCTGAACAATCCTGCGAAGGCAGGCTTTTTTCGTGTAGCCCCAGGCTAAAGCGCCTGTTCGCGCAGCGTGCGCTCGGCGCAGGGAATAATGTGCAGCCTCATATAAAATTGGTATTACGACAGCAGCGATAAATTTGGTTTATATTCGTGGTCAGGAAATCGTCAAGATACTCCGGAAAAAATTGAATCAATTAATTTACCATCTGATTTTCGTCCAGAATCAATTTTATTTTATCCTGACCGAAAAAATCAATTTTAAATCCTCAGTGATGATGGAGCAATTATCAGAGTTGATGGTAAGGAATGTAAAGAATTTAAGGATGAAAACCATCCTCAAAAATATTTCCGCAGTCTGTGGATTACTGTCAGTCAAGGTTAAAATTTACCATCCAACAAATAATATGATGTCCGGTTAATTAACACTAATAAAAACATCGTAACCAACGCAAGAGACGTTCCGCCGGAACGTCTCTACAATATATGTAATAAGCCTGTCATGATATAAGATCAGGCTCGGATGATTAGTTGTCATTGAAGCAATCGTTGAGTCATTGCGATCGCAATGACGAATTATATCATGTCCGGATAATTAGCTATGATTCCCACAGTCATTGCACCCCACCCCCAACCCCTCCCCGCAAGCGGGGAGGCAGGGTGGTTTCATACCATCAGAGAAAAATTAAAACCAGTTATCAAAGCCTCTCCCCCCGTGGGGGAGAGGTTTGGAGAGGGGTCAAAATCTATGATTCAAAACGAGAAATAGAGGCTTTCATATTTTTCTTTTTTCGTATGAAACCACCCTGCTCCCGGCAAGCGGGGAGGGGAGACAAAGCGTAGCTTTGGCGGGGTGGGGTTCTTGGGGTGAGCGTAAGTAATAAGCGCGGACATGATATTATAAGTGATTAAGCGAACTTGATATAACTCATAAATGATAGAAAATATTCTGAGCACATGCACTCTTTCCCACTATTCCGGAAAAAAGCAACTGATAGAACAACAAAATCCTGGTAAAAGTGGCGAGGTTATTTCATCATCACCTAACAAAGTAGCAACTAAAATTAATCGCGCTTTTTCTCGTCGATAAACTTCCACTTGTTTAGTTAACCTATCAACAATCCAATACTCCCGTACACCTTGAACTGAATAAAGTTTTAGTTTTGCTTCCTTATCTCGAAATTCGTTTTGTTTACCAGGAGATAAAACTTCTACAACTAACTCTGGTGCGCTTCTCAAATGTCCTGCTTCATCTTCAATTTGAGCTAGTCTTTCTCGACTTACCCAAACTACATCCGGGATGACGCTATCTGCTTCCGAAAAAATTACACCCGGAGCAACAATCGTTTCCCCTAAACCACTCGACTCTGACCAAGTATCGAGTTTTGCAAATATTTTACCACAAACTTGTTGATGTTTGCGATGAGGAGAGCGAGTCACGAAAAGTTCTCCATCAATAATTTCATAGCGCGTCCACTCATTCTGCGGTAGACCCTCTAAATCGTAAATTGTCCAGCGTACTTTCTCAATAGCTTGACTCATAATTGTCTCCGTCTGGCTTATTGCCTTTATTTGATTTTATCTGACGAGAAGCCAATAATAGCGTCTACGAACTTGGTCAACCTCGCCATCTCAAAACTAAAAATGAGGGTTGTGCGATCGCTACTTCAAAAAGGGTATCTTGCTCAGTAGCGAAAGCGTTTTTTTATGCGTTATCCATAACCCTTGTAGAGACGTAGCAATGCTACGTCTCTTCATTTTTTGCTACGTCTCTACATTCTTTATGGTCACGAAGATATCAAAAAAAGGACGTTCTTAAGAACGTCCCTGTAGTGAATTGAAATTCACAAATAATCCATATTAAAGATATTGGAGAGCGTCTACAACTCCCTCAAGAAATCAATCATCGCTTGTTGATCAGAACGTGTCAGAGAACGGAAACGAGCCATAACTTCCCGTGCTTCACCCCGATGAGTTGTCGAAAGCTCACTGTCATAAGGTGGGCAAATGACATTCTCAGGAGATGTGCCGTATAAGCTGTAGTCGATAACGTTGCCGATTATATTGGTGACTTTGCCACCTCTAGGAACAGGGCATCCGCCACCCCGCAGCTTAGAAGTCTTAGAGTCATCGGGTGCAGGTAGGTCATGTAACTCAATTGCTGCCAGAATCGCATCGTCTACTGAGCGAATAACTAAAGGTGCGTTGGTGACTCTGCTATTGGTCGTTACAGTACCCCCAGGCGTGGTGTCACGGTTTAAGGTACTTAAGAAAACACGAGCATCATGCAGGAATGGAGGACCGACTCTTCCAATTCCTGTCAGAGGTGGTGTCCGGAACTGATCACCGTCAGCAGTACCTTTCTGGTTTGAGAAGGCATCACTACTCAGGTTGCGGGGGAGATCATAGGTCGTGAAGGTCTTGCCGAATTTACCTTTGCGCTTCTCATCTCCATCATCGTCATCGGAATCTTTGCCGGATTTGTCACCAGGAACAATTCTTTCAGAGCGGCTGATCAGGATGGGGTCGCGGGGAGTTGGCGCAAAGCGTTCAGCATCTATGGTTGGTCCTCTATGGATATTAAGATCTGAGAACACAGGAGTCCAACGGTAGCTGAGAGCATCTACAAGTGCTTGTTCATCAGGACCCAAGGATGGGTCGCCAAGAGCCGGAGACAAACCAGTTCTTTGAATTGGAGTATGACAGCTGACGCAACCAACCATGCGATCGCTCTGGTTAATTGCATTGCGATCTAGACCATCGCCGCGTTTAGGCATCTTACCGGCAATCGTCCGGTTAGCAAAGGCAACCAGGTCAACACCAAAAAGCTGCGCCCCTCGTTGTACTCTACCAGCAGGGCTGTTGCCTCTGATAGGTCTGGAGGGATTTCGGGAATTTAGCACCGCCAAGAGATTGTTGCCAAATTCTGGGGGAGCCGTCCCACGGATGAAATTCCGCGCACTAAATGGTATGCTGACAGAAATCTCTGGATCATCGAGTAAACTGCGGCAGTTGCGATTATAAGGGGCAATGTTGCCGTCAGCAATCACTTGCTCAAAAGGAGAGATCCGGTTGGTCATGCTCAGAGTACCAAACGTCCCTCCCACAATAAACTGCATCATCTCTGTACCATTGGCACGTAAACCAAAACGCCCCAGTCCTTCGGCGAGTTGATCCTCTCTGCCACGAGGTACATTCGGAGGAACTGTATTGGTCGCACCTGTGATGCAATCACCGGTACACTGGAAGGAAGAAGTTTTGAGGGAGGAATTGTCACCTCTGGCATCGTTGGGGTCAGGCGCACTGGAAATATCGACGTTTGGAATAGCCTCTATCAACCCACGACCAATATATGGGGGACCAGCAAGTTCAGTAATAGCACGTCTAAATCCAAGTGGACTCAGTCCCGTAACGGGATCGACGGTTCCGAGGTTTCTATCTTCTGCAATGCTGGGGATAGCTTCTGGTCTGCAATCTAGACTTGGGTCTAAAGCTTTCAGTTCTTCAGAAGGAGGGCGCACGTGTTGCAAGAAACCACCAAAATTCTGAGTTACGCCGAGGAAATTTGGCACATTAGTCAATGGATCAAAAGATGTCAGAAAATTGACCTCTTCTTGACTGGGTGAAAAGTCTCCAAAGACTGTAAAGGCTGCGGTTCGCCCTGTACTATTAACCGCATCTAATTCTTGACTGGTGTTTACACTCTGACGACTGAAGTCAACAGAACCATCGGGATTGACCGGATCTAAGCGTCTACCGGGAGCTTGACCGCCATCTGTGGTATTGCCTGATACAATACTGAAGTTTGTGGTAACTGTCCTGCCAGCTCGACTGACGAGAGAAGAACCTGTGAGTAGTCCTTCATTGGGAACTGACTCAAGGTTATTCAGGTGACAACCCGTACATCGAGTTTGCATGGCTACCGACCCGAAACCGTTCTCAACTTTTTGTGGGGTAGTAAAGAACTCAGACCCTTCTAGCACTCTTTCACGAACTGAGGTTGGTATAGAAGGATAAAGTAATCTATCCAACTGCGCCAAAGTTTTTACGGGGGTAAGTCCGACATCGCCATAGGTGTCGCGAGGGACACGCTCCGCTGGACGCAGGGGGCGATCAGGATCAGGAGGTTGAACCACAAAGTTGGTTGCAACCTCGGCTTGGCGGCGGACCATTAAAGTGTCTTCGTCAGGAAGAGGAATCTGACCGAATACTTTGTTAGGGAAAACGTAAGAAACGAAAATTGAAAGGCTAAATGATATAGCCACTATCAACAAGACACTCAGAAGTTTAAATCTTCGCATTAAATTTCTCAGCCCTCTTTAAGATTAAGTAAGACAAGTTGAAGATCACAAACCTAATTTGGGATTTGTGTCCTCTCAATGCTAGTAAGTATGAAAACTAACTAACTATTAGTACCAATGCTTAGACCTTGATTTCGCAAACCTAAGGGTAATTACATATATACTTTACCTTTATGACAATACTAAAGTAAAGCCATCTAAGAAGAAATATTTCTACATAAAGAACCTACCATTGTCCGGATAATTGGGTAGAATTCATGGGAGGTATGACAAAAAGTTGGGTAAAATAAGCGAAAAATCAGCACGACTTCGTAAGATGCCCTATGAAAAAGTGTGTTTTTTGTATACCAGCTAACCTTGGGGGGATTTTTCCGTAATGAGGAAGTTCCCAAGAGGTGTCCCGACGCGATCGCCCATTTTTCACTTCACAACCCAAAAATAGGGTTATATCATGTCCATTTAATTAACAGTAATAAAAACGTCGCAACCGTCGTAGAGACGTTCCACCGGAACGTCTTTACATCATAAGTAATTTTCCGGACATGATACTACAGATGCGATCGCCTTACTTTTTGGCGTTCCTGATTTCATGTATGACGCAGGATTTTACGTAAAACCAAAATCCTTGATTAGACTATTCTGTGCTACGTCTCTACATCCAGATTCATACCTCAATTCAGCAATGCCTATTTTTTAATTCCCTTAAACCGTTCTTTCGCACTTTCAAAAGCAACTTGCATCACTGACTGAATCTTCTTCGGATCGGGTTTTTTGCCCCCCATCAAATCACCGAAATAAACACAAGCACCTTCCCCCAAAGACCAAGTATAAGCCGCTGCCCAAGATGCAGCAATTACGCTGCCAAAACCTGGTATAAATTTAATCAACTCGCGAGCGATCGCCTTTGCCAAAAAACCACCTGCGATCGCACTCACCAAACCCCCCGCTTGCGATGGTGTCAGCGTTTGTCCATACAATTTACCCAACAACCCCACCATCGATACTTGCAATGCAGTTAATACTGGCATTGTCGCCAGTGGCAACGGTACTGCCGCCACTGTAGCTGCCATAATTGCAAATGCTAACATGTAACGGCGTCCCACATCGCGGTAGAGGTTGCCAATTTGCTCACTAGCAGAGCGATCTAATAATTGATAAATCGCTTGGGATTCTGCCTCTGGAAGTAAATCTGCTAAAGTATCTCTGAACGCTTCCAAACCATAAAATACTGGTGTGTAGCCATCTTCTTCTAAAGTAAAATCGATCATGATAGAGCGATCGCACACTCCACTAAAAGCTTCTTCAATTGCTGCAAATGCTCGTTTGACTTCCTGATAATCTGGTGGATAAGCTGGATGATCTGCCGTACCTGGAGGATAAACTTCATGCAAGCAAGTAACCGCTAGCAAACAGGGAATATCTGGATATTTCTGACGTAATTCTTTCGCAATTTGTCGTAGCGAGTCAACAGCAAAGTCATTGATTTTCACGGTGAGAATCAAAATTCTCGCACCGCGACTTTCTTTTTGCAAATCAGCAATTAATTCTTGAATAATTGCCTTTTCTTCTTGATACACATCTCCCAAACCGACCGTATCCGTAAAAATAAGTAAAGGCAAGTCATTTGAAGGATAAGCGTAGCGTTCAGTGTGTTGCGTATGCGGACGATATCCTTGACCAACAATCTCGGCAGAAACTCCCGTCAGTCCCCGCACAATCGAACTTTTTCCGGCTTGTGGCTTACCAATCAGCAGCGCTTCAGTAGTTGGTAGTTCGGCGCGGACTGTCTGCAAAATCTCTGCAACTTGAGCTTCACTGACGCTCAACTGTTTGACAAGACTTTGTGCTAATTGGTCTACGGGTAAAAGTTGCATTAAGCGACTGGTTGCATTATTCCAGACTTCAGTAATGTGGTTTTTACTGTAATTCTTGCCAGAAGTTTTCACCTCATCAATCGATTCATTCGACTGTTGAGAATCAGTTGATGGCAAGTTAGCATCATTTTGCTCAGTCATTTGCATCAAGGTAGATAGACTCTATCATTCAGGAAGCTTCATGGTTAACATTGTTAAACCTAGAAGACTCCTGTAGTCATTCTAGATGATTCGACGAAATCTGATGGCAGTGGTAACTTCTCTGTAGAGACGCAATATATCGCGTCTCTACAATGATTTTGGGTTCGCTAATTTTCTTATCCGAACCGTATTAGGAGGTGGGGTTGCTGTACCTCACTCGACGGAGAAACGCTATATGCCAGTTGCGTAAGTCTTGTCTATAAAGCATTCGACATGCGATCGCTTCGCAGCGGCTTCCGCATACCTTTGTAATACTTAGAAAAATACGGTGTGTCAATCGCATCTTTGATTATCCTGGTGAGGGACATAGTTTTTTAGTACTATAAAAAATGACAGGCTCAAATTTTGGGTGGCTACGCTTATATTGATGTACATCAATTGTCGTAAAGGTTTGCCCTGTTCGCACCGGGAACCCTACGTCTCTATGGGTTCTGGATAAATGCATATTTAATTACTACGCCTATGTCTATATATCCTGCTGCGATCGCCACACTTTGACACTAAACAATGTTACGATGTGTATAAATTTTAACGATATGAAGTCACTACCTGGTATAAATAAATTTTTTGTAAAGTTTGCTAAGTATACTTTACTTAAGTAACTAGAGTGTTAGACTCCTAATAACAGTATCACAAACTGAGTTGAACAATAAACATGAAAAGCCATTAAATAAAAAAAAGAAAATTGTAAGTAGTAGTGTTCTTACTGACAGTGCAATATATAGCGGACGTTGAAATAGCGACTTATCAACCTCCGCTATATATACGGATGAGAGCTTTGCCGCACTCAACGCAAAAGGTCTTCCGTGAGTCAATTCACCAGGGAATAGTTCAAAGTTAAAACAATTGACTCTTAATTGATAACCTCATCAATATCTGACAGTTATTTATCAGGGAATGCATTGCCAAGCTTTTGTCAATCAATACTAGAAAGATGTCTACCACGATTAAAAATCTAATCCATCATTTTGGAATAGTTCTTTAATGGTCTTTTTGGTATGAAATTTTAAATCACCTTATATTTGTCTCTTTCGATAAAAGAGGTCAAATTGCGGTGAAGGTGCAATCTTTATCTCAAATATTCAAGCATTAGGTCGTGCTGTATACTATTCGGTGCACAGATGTCACCTGGATAGTGCTTTTTTGAACTCCTAAACAACCTCAACAAACAGGTATTAGGTGACAGAAAACGCAAATATAAAAGCTGGTGACGGACGCGATCGCTTCCGTCATGGATAGAAGAAACAAGTCAAATCCTCTTCCCTTCTGGCTTCTACCTCCAGCAAAGAGTGCCTTGTTTCTTTAAAGAGCGTACACAACACAGTCCTACTGCAAGGAGAATGCTTACAAACAATCTGCAACAAACAGTCTTGTTTTCTATAGGTTTGTACATATGACAATGGAATCTTTGCCAAACTTTGAAGAAATAGATGTTCGGAAATACTTACAGGTTTTGCAACGACGTTGGCTACCTGTAATAGGAATTTTTGGAATATCTGTTAGTCTTGGATCTTTATATGCATTTTCTCTAAAACCCTCATATAAAGCAGAAGGAAGTTTGATGATTAAAACTAATCGCACTTCCTCACTCACAGGGTTAACGCAAGATATAGGACGCCTAGAAGCATTGAATCAGAACGAAAATCCTCTGGAAACTCAGGTAAAAATTGTTACTTCAAATCCAGTGCTTCAAGAAACGATTCGTTTACTCAATCTCAAAAATGCAAAAGGAAATCCCCTGCCGATTCGCGACTTTGCCGCCAAACTTAAGGTAGAAGGTATCAAAGGCAGCGATGTTGTACAGATTACTTATGGAGATAACAATCCTGAACTGGCTAGTAAAGCTGTCAATACAGTTATCAATACTTATATTAAGCAGAATGTGCAGGCAAATCAGGATGAAGCACTGACAGCCAAAAAATTTATTGAGATGCAACTACCCAAAGCTGAGGGAACTGTTAGAAGAGCCGAATCAGAACTAAGGGAATTTAAAGAAAAGAATAAAGTCATTGTATTAGACCAAGAAGCAAATGCCGCAGTTGATACGATTTCTAAGTTAAACAGCCAAGTTTCTCAAGCTCAAGCTCAACTGGATGATGTCAATGGTCGTTTAGAACAGTTACGCAAACAAGCTCAAGTAGATTCACAGCAAGGTGTAATTGCATCTGAGTTGAGTCAAGCACCTGGAGTTCAAAAAGTGCTTGCCCAACTTCAGGAAGCAGAAAGTCAACTGACACTAGAACGTACTCGTTTCCAAGCCGGACACCCTACGGTTACTAACTTAGAAGAAAAAGTTGCTGCTCTTAGGAGCTTGCTACAAGAGCGGACAGGACAAGTAGCTGGTGAAGCGCAGGTAACACAGGGAAGTTTGCAGATTGGACAACTGCGACAAGGCTTGATTGCAGATATTACCCGTGCTGAGGCGCAACGTGTCGGTCTAGAAAGACAAATTGTCACACTCTCCCAACAAGTGAATACTTATAGACAAAGAGCAAGTTATTTGCCACGACTAGAACAGTTTCAACGGGAGCTAGAACGCAAGCTGAAAGCAGCTCAAACGACTTACGAAATACTCTTGACAAAACTGCAAGAAATTTCTGTTGCCGAGAACCAAAAGATTCCCAATGCTCGTGTCATCTCCTATGCCTTAATACCTGATAAACCAGAAGGTCCCCGCAAACTTTTGTTTATTGTTGGTGGAGGAGCAGCTGGTCTTTTTCTGGGTATCATTACTGCCTTTAGTTTAGACTTGATGGATCGCTCAGTCAAGACAGTCAAAGAAGCTAAAGAAGTCATGAGATACACCCTTTTGGGAATCATTCCGGGGTTGAGTATAAATGGGAAAAATCATTATTCTGCCACAGGATTAAATAAATCTCTTCCCAGAATCATAGGCAGAGATATTCCTCACTTCCCCTTTGGTGACGCATACCAAATACTGCAAGCGAATTTGAAATTCCTATGTTCTGATAAACCGCTTAAAAGCATTGTGGTATCAAGTTCCGTTGCCAAAGAAGGAAAGTCTGAAGTAGCTGCAAATTTAGCTGTGGCTATGGCTCAGTTAGGGCGTCGGGTGTTGTTAGTAGATGCAGATATGCGTCATCCCATACAGCATCATATCTGGGAACTAACTAATGCTGTTGGACTTAGCAATATCATTGTCGATCAAGTCTCTTTAAATGCTGCGGTGCAAGAAGTTCTTCCCAACTTATATGTACTTTCATCTGGAGTTTTGCCACCGAACCCAATGGCACTTCTAGATTCCCAGCGTATGGCAATATTACTTAATAGCTTTGCCAGAGATTACGATTTTGTAATTTTCGATACTCCTGCATTGTCAGGAACTGCGGATGCTGCTGTTTTAAGCAATCTCACCGACGGTATCTTGCTAGTAGTTCGTCCTGGAGTAGTTAATTTAGACAGTGCTAATGCTGCCAAAGAGTTTTTAACTCAGTCAGGTCAGAAGGTTTTAGGGATA
Organism: [Scytonema hofmanni] UTEX 2349; assembly: GCF_000582685.1. Taxonomy (GTDB): domain Bacteria; phylum Cyanobacteriota; class Cyanobacteriia; order Cyanobacteriales; family Nostocaceae; genus Hassallia; species Hassallia hofmanni. Next base: position 4,457,242 of record NZ_KK073768.1, on the reverse strand, counting down.
GTCATCAATGGTGTGAATGTTAAGAGGGAACCTGATAGTTATTTTTATTACACCAAGGATGCGATTGAGACAGCTATTACTTCCAACAATAATTCTTCATTGATGAGAGAAGTTGATTCAAGGTAATTGAAAGAAGCGCTACAACTGGCTGATTAGCCTGCACTTATTTTTCTGGAGTTTATTTTGTGATGAGGCATTATCAAGCTATGGATACAAACAAAATCCAAACAACTTGTTTGATTAATAATTACAATTATGCTCAATTTCTTATAGAGGCAGTTAATAGCGCATTAAATCAAACAGTTAAATTTGATGAAATTATTATTGTTGATGATGCCTCTACAGATAATTCGGCGGAAATAATCGCTAAATTTGCCCAATCAGCGAATATTAAATGTATCTTGAAAGAAAAAAATCAAGGACAATTATCATCTTTTAACGAAGGTTTTTCAGCGGCAACTGGAGATATTATCTTTTTTTTAGATGCAGATGATATGTACGAGCCTGAATATTTAGAAAATGCCTTAAATTTTTATAGGAGACATCGGGAATGTGATTTTATGTTTTGTGCCTACAAAAAATTTGGTGCAGTTGAAGGAACATTTCAAACTGATGGAGTTGATTTAGATTTAGGTTATTCGGTAATTAGAACTTTATGCATTGGTGAATGGGTTGGCTCTATAACTTCAACATTATCAATGCGTAGAGAAGTACTAAGAAAATTTTTACCCATTCCATATATAGAAGATTGGCGTGTCAGGGCTGATGACTGTCTGGTATGGGGAGCTTCTTTAGTAGGAGCTAAAAAGTTTTATATGTCTAAACCTTTAGTGATGTACAGAATACATAATAATAATCACTACCATAATAAAACTTTAAGCACTGATAAAAATTATGAATACAAGAGATTTTTAAAATGTAATTACTTATTTAATTACATCATTCAAAGAAATAATTTTAGTTTGCCGTTGTCTTTAGCTTTAACGTCTTTGGATGAGTTGAAAACAATACCTTGCCCAAAAACTAAAGATTTTATTGTTTATTTTAAAATAATATTTTTATTTGAACAAAATCTTTATTCAAAAGTTAAAGGAATTGTTTCTTTGTTTAGCCTTTTGGTAAAGCAAGCTCTGGCGATGAAATTACAAATAATGTCAGGCATCAATGAGAAAGTATCCACTTAGTTGATGAAAATAAATTAGCAATAATTTGGATAATAGAAATTCAAAATGTTACATAGTCAAATGAAAACGTAATGCTAAATAAATTGAAAATTCCCAACTTATCACAATTGAAATCTCGCTCTGGACTGCGTGCAATTATTACCAATACAGGTTGGTTGTTTAGCGATCGCATTCTACGTATGGGTGCAAGCTTGATCGTAGGAGTATGGGTAGCACGCTACTTAGGAGTAAAGCAGTATGGTCTGTTTAATTATGCTTTAGCCTTTGTCAGCTTATTTAGTCCAATTTTCACCCTCGGACTAGACGATGTATTAGTTCGTCATCTTGTATCTAAATCATCAAACAAAGAGGAACTTTTAGGAACCGCTTTTTGGCTAAAACTGCTGGGTGGGATTGCCTCTGTGTTACTAGCAGTAGGCTGTATGTTTTTCTTAGGTGAGAAGGAAGCACTGAAGATATGGCTAGTTACGATTTTAGCCGTGACAGGAATTTTCCGGGCTGTTGATACTATTGAACTGTGGTTTCAATCACAGGTGAAGTCAAAATACACTGTAATCGCTAAAAACGCAGCTTATTTACTAAATACTCTCATCAAAGTAGGACTAATTTTAACAAAAGCACCTTTGATAGCTTTTGCTTGGGTAACATTAGCAGAATTTGCGATGAATGCAATTAGCTTGGTAATGATTTACCAAGCCAAAGGATTTTCAGTGTGGTTGTGGACATGGAGTTTTTCTGCTGCCAAAACACTTTTGAAAGAGAGTTTACCTCTGATTTTTTCTGGATTCGCTATCCTGATTTTTATGAAAATTGACCAGATAATGTTAGGTCAAATGATAGGAGATAGCGAAGTTGGTATTTATTCTGCTGCTGTCCGAATTTCTGAGATTTGGTATTTTATTCCGACAACTGTTGTTTCCTCCGTTGGTCCTTCAATCTACGCAGCTAAAGAAAAATCAGAAACTCTTTACTATAAGCGGATAAGACAATTACTTCGTCTAATGGCATTTATATCTATTGGAATTTCTCTACCAATGACATTCCTATCCGGAAATATAATTATGGCAATGTTTGGAAGTGGATATGCAGAGGCTGGACCAATATTAGCAGTTCATATTTGGACTTCGTTGTTTGTATTTATGGGTGTTGCAACATCACCCTGGTTTGTTGCTGAAGGTTTGAACAATGTTTCTTTAGGTAAGACTTTATTAGGGGCAATCTTAAACATCATTCTTAACTTATTGTTGATTCCTAAATATGCGGGATTGGGTGCAGCGATCGCAACCATAATATCTCAAGCTGTTGCCGCTTTTATAAGCAATGGATTTGATAAAAGAACACAAAAACTATTTCAACTCCAGCTTCAGTCGCTCCTTCCTTTTTCTAACTCTTGAACAGCATCAGTAATTTATGTAGAGCAACCATATTTCATATCTTGACAATTGTGATTGATATTTTTTTACTTGCTTTTTTGTTTCAATAAAATATTCTAATCAAACATGAATACACCAGTTACCTTTATTATTTTCAAACGACCGCAAACCACAGAGAAAGTTTTTGAAGTTATTCGCAAAGTAAAACCTTCAAAGCTATTTGTGATAGCAGATGGACCTCGCACTGATCGTGAGGGTGAAGCAGAAAAGTGTGAAGCAACTCGAGCAATTATTGAAAGAGTTGATTGGGATTGTGAAGTTATCAAGAATTATTCTGATATTAATTTAGGCTGTGCCAAACGAGTTTATAGTGGATTAGATTGGGTTTTTAATCATACAGAAGAAACCATAATTTTAGAAGATGATTGCATACCTAATCTAACCTTTTTCCGCTTCTGTGAAGAGTTACTCGAAAAATACAGGTACGATACTAGAATTTCAACAATCTCTGCACAGAACGTTCAATTCGGACACAGACGTACAAATTATAGTTACTATTTTTCTCGCTACACTCATTGCTGGGGTTGGGCAAGTTGGCGACGTGCTTGGCAACATTATGATTTGAACATCAAACTCTGGAAAGAGGTACAAGCAGAAAATCTCTTAAATGACATTTTGATAGATCCGAAACTAGTAAATTATTGGCAGCGAATATTTCAATCAGTTTATGAAAATCCTACAGGTATCACCTGGGATTACCAATGGACATTTGCTTCCTGGATGCAGGGTAGCCTCAGCATTATTCCCAATGTAAATTTAGTTTCTAATGTTGGTATTGGTGCAGACGCAACTCATTTTAGTTCTCATCAAGAATGTTCGTTCATTAATATACCAACCCAAGCAATGGAATTTCCTTTGGAGCATCCACCGTTTATTGTGCGTAATGTAGAAGCAGATATTTTTACACAGAAAACAGTCTATAGGGCAACTGCTTTGGATATTTTTAAAGAGAGGTTAAAGAAAGCAATTAACTACTCACCGATTAACAAATAGTGATAGCCATAGAAAATTAAAAAAGGAATCTGAGGTTGAAAATTGAAGATTAAATTATTGGAAAAACTATTAACGATCTTACTAATATTCATTTCTGTTGGAACGTTGTCAATACGTCCTGCACAAGAGATTTCTCTATCTCCATTGGGAGGCAGTATAGTAGATAATTTGCTCAATCTAATTTCATATGCGATTTTATTTTATTTTATACTTTTATATTGGAAAGGTTTTTTATATGTAGTTACGAGAGGAAAACTTCAGTTTTTATTATTAGCACTAATCTTCTTTTCTCTTTTATGGACGGAAGACATAGGTACTAGTCTCACTTATATCAGAGGGCTAATCAGAATATATCTACTCGCAATTTATTTGGCGATGCGTTATAGCCTTACAGAACAAATGAGGCTAATAGCTTGGGGACTGGGTACAGCAGCATCGTTATCTATGTTCTTTTCGGCATTAATGCCAGGTTATATTCACAAAGCACCGGAATTAGCAGGTATGTGGAGCGGTATTTTCGGTCACAAGAATGAACTAGGATACATAATGGCTTGGAGCGCAGGAGTTTTTTTACACCTTGGTCTAAGTGTCAATCGATATCGCTGGTTAATGTGGCTGTTATGTGGGATATCTATATGCTTAATTATCCTTTCGCGTTCAACAACAGCTTTGACGATTTTGTTGACAATGATATTACTTTTACCTTTCTACAAATTAGTTAGGCAAAATAACTACAAATTGCAAGTGATTATGATTAGCTTAGTTTTAATGCTATTCATAAGTTCTTCAATATTTCTTACGAATAATGCAGAAGGTGTAGTGGGTGCTTCCGGTAAAGACCTGACATTTAGTGGACGTTCTGACCTCTGGGAAATGATAATTGCCAAAATTTTGGAAAGACCTTGGTTAGGTTATGGATTTTATGGATTTTGGACAACTAGCGCTGCATCTAATCTCAGAGCAACTCTTGATTGGGCTAGTAATGCTCACAATGGTTTTTTAGAACTGTTATTAGAATTAGGCATCTTAGGCTTTTTGACTTTTGCCGCAGGTTTTATCCGCTTTTTTGTCATGGCAATGACTCGTGTTATTTCAATTGCGAAAAAACCACAAGATTATTGGCCTGTGCAGATGCTACTTATCATCATCATAGTGAATTTTTCAGAAGCGAGATTATTAACTCCCAGTTGGAATTGGTTAATGTATGTCACAACTTCTTTATCTCTGACTCTTGAGTATGAAAGAAATCGAAAAAGTATTATCTTGAATAAGTTTTCATCGTCAAATAATTTCACCAATCAAAAGGTTAATAGAAGTGAAGATTTTGCATCTTAGTACTCATGATATTAGTGGCGGTGCGGCTCGCGCTGCATATCGCTTGCACAAAGGTTTACAATATATTGGGCTAGATTCTCAAATGCTGGTGCAAGAGAAACTGAGTGATGACAAAACAGTAATTGCACCTAAAATTAGACTAAATCAAGGCATAGCAAAGACAAAATTGACATTTGAGACTTTACCATTAAAGTTTTATGGTCAAAGAAGTAATACTTCATTTTTTACTCAATGGTTGCCAGATAGAGTTGTTCCCCAAGTTGCTCAGATTAATCCAGATATTATCAATTTGCACTGGATTAGTGCGGCTTTTATGCAGATAGAAACCCTTGCTAAATTGAAGCAACCTTTAGTTTGGACTCTTCATGATAGCTGGGGATTTACTGGTGGATGTCATGTAATTGGAGAATGCGATCGCTATACTGTATCTTGTGGAGCCTGTCCTCAACTCAACAGTGGTAATGATTGGGATTTGTCCCGTTGGGTATGGAAGCGTAAAGCAAAAGCTTGGAAAGATTTGAATTTGACTCTTGTTTCTCCAAGTTCTTGGTTAGCTAATTGTGCTAGTTCTAGTTCCTTGTTCCAAAATTTGCGAATTGAGGTGATTCCACATGGACTTGATACTCAAATTTTTCGACCGATCAATCAAGTTTTAGCACGCGAAATTCTCAATTTACCTCAAGATAAAAAACTCATTCTTTTCGGAGCCTTACAGGCAACAAGTGATAGAAATAAAGGATTTCATTTATTGCAACCATCACTGCAAGAATTGAGCAAAGCCGGCTGGAATGATAGCTGGAATGTCGTTATCTTCGGTGCATCTCAACCGGAAAACCCCCCTGATTTAGGTTTTAAAACACACTATTTAGGACACTTGCATGATAATATGTCTTTAGCAAGTGTTTACTCAGCAGCTGATGTGATGTTAGTGCCATCTCTTCAGGAATCTTTCGGACAAACTGCCTCTGAGTCGCTCGCTTGTGGTACTCCAGTTGTGGCATTTAATTCTACTGGTTTAAAAGATATTGTTGACCATGAACAGAATGGTTACTTGGCGAAACCTTATGAAGTTGAAGATTTTGCCAAAGGAATTACCTGGGTATTAGAAAATGCAGAGAGACATCAGAAACTGTCTTTCTATGCTCGTGAGAAAGCAGAACGAGAATTTACTCTGCAACTTCAAGCACGTCGCTATTCAGCTTTATTTCAGGAAATCCTTAGAGAAACTAAAGCAACATAAGTTTGAATCAATCTCTTTAACTCTTAAAAAGACTGGAGCTATTAGTCTTACTCTTGTAAAAAAACTCACTGTCATATTTAAGTGATTGAAAATCAAAATCCGATCTTTTCTGACTATAAATTACTACACCCTTAATCAAACAAGCAGTTATTGATTCAGTTCACATTTCATTAAGTAAGGAAAAAGACAAGATGTCAGTACCTATAGCTTTTATCATTTGTACAGAACCTGGTCGTTTAGAAGGTCAATCTCTAATGCTTGCAGAAAGTATTCGCAAATTCTGCAGCAATTTAAAAGATACACCCATATATAGTTTTCATCCCAGAAGGGGTGAACCTATCTCTATGGAAACTCGAAAAGCTTTTACAGCTTTGCAAGTTATTCATCAACAAATTCCCATAAATCAAGAGTTTCATGACTATTATTTAGCAAATAAGCCTTTAGTTTGTGCCTACGCAGAACAGAATATAGATGCGGAGATTTTAGTTTTTCTAGACAGTGATAAATGCTTTTTTTCTGAGCCAAAAGAGTTTTTATTACCAGCAGATTCCAACGTCCGGATACGTCCCGAATATGGTCAAGGAATTGGTTCTACTGGAAATAAAGATCCTCAAGACTGGTACTGGATGAAACTGTATGAAGTGCTAGGAGTGAAACGCGAGATATTTGTTAACACACCAATTGGCAAAAAAAACATTAGAGGTTACTGGAATTCTGGTTTAGTTGCGGTGAGAAGAAATGCTGGTATATTCACAGCTTGGAAAGAAAACTTTGAAAAGGTAATGCGTTTAGATATTACCCCTCCTCAAGGAATTTATTTTGTAGAACAGTCAGTTCTGTCTGTGACTTTATGCTCCTTAGAAGAAAATATATCTCATTTTTCTTCTGCTTGTAGTTATCCATTACCCTTACATAATCGCTTATCGAAAGAATCGCGAATTAAAGCTTGGGATGAAATAGTGTCAATTCATTATTTCAATTTGTTTTTCTATAACGATTGGAATGCACAAATTAAAAGACTGAGGAACTTTAATCTAGGATCAGATAAATATCAATGGTTATGTGAAGCAGTTGTCAGACACAATATGCCGCGCACATCAGTTATGCATCGACATATGTTGACTGTGAGGAAAATAGAACAAAAACTACGTGTGATCAATTTAAATATTAACGTGAGTAATTGGATAGAAAAAGTTGCAAATCTATAAATAGTTCCATATTAATCAGACGATGAAATACAAGTGTGATTCGCGCTGTAATAGAATTCTGTTGCTTGAATTTATATCTTGTTTTTTGTGAAGCGTACAACAACTATCAAGATATTCTTTATGGAAGAAACATAAAATATCTCTTAAATAATGACTATAAATAAAGAATATCTACTTTTGCTTCTACCTCCACACTCTGCAATTGTAAATCCAGAATTCAGGTCTTTTAATAACATAATTAAATAAGGAAAACTATCTGTATGTTGTTTCACGGTTTTTATATTTTTAGTACTCAGCCTCTGATTATTTCCTTTCTTGGAAGCTATCCTTTTCTTGGTGGAGTGGTTTATGAGCAAAAAAAAATTACACATAAACCTCTCCCTAAATGGTTCCGTCCAAAACATGTTTTAGAACATGTTCCTGGATGGTGTGGAACACCTAAGCAAATGTTGCTAAGAAAGATAAAGGCAACCCTGCATAGTTTGGAGGGAAGAACGCATCACTTAATGGTAAATGCATCAGACGAAGAAGAACTAAGAAAACGTTTCTTAATTCGTGGAGCGCACTTCAACCAAAATTTTTATATAAATGAGTATTTGTATGAAATACTTGATCAACCAAAGCTCTATGATGCAATCTACACAGCGCAACTCAATGAATCAAAGCGTCTTTGGCTGGCAAAAAATGTAGAAAGATTGATGGTTGCATCCTATGGTGGTGACTTGCATACTTTCTGTCCAGAACTGAAACATGCCGATTTCAATAAAAGTTTTCTTCCACGTACAGAATTAGCAAAGAAGTATAACCAGTCCTATGTCGGTTTGATTCTTTCAGCAGTCGAAGGAGCAAATCTAGCTTCAAGTGAATACTTACTTTGTGGAATTCCAGTTATCAGTACCCCAAGCAAAGGTGGACGAGATGAATTCTTTACTCCTGAGAATTCAATCATTGTGTCTCCAGAACCTAAAGCAGTTGCTGAAGCTGTACAAACTTTCAAACATCTAGCTCCTGAGCCACAAAAAATTCGACAACAAACTCTCAAAAAAATGAACGATTTGAGATTAGCTTATTGCACTTATATCGCTAAACTCATTGAACAAGAAGGTGGTGGTAAGAAACAGCCAGAAGCAATGAGGGAAAAATTCTTCGCTGCACCTAATGGTATTCAATCTCGTTACATCAAATTAGAGGATTTGCATAAATTTAGTTTAGAGGAATTAAATGCGGCATTCTCTATATAAAAACTTTCTCGAAAGGTTAACTAATATTTAAATATGTAATAAAAGTTAATTTATCTTTTATTAAGGGGAAAAATAAATAATTGATGAAACAACCACAGTTAGCAGTCATAATGACCTGTTTTAACAGACGCGAAACAACTCTTACTTGTCTGCGTGCGTTATATCAGCAAACACAATCTTTTGATGTTTATTTAACCGATGATGGAAGTTCTGATGGTACTTCAGAGGTAGTTAAAGCTTCCTATCCACAAGTTCGGATTCTTAAGGGAAATGGAAACCTATTCTGGGTTGGAGGAATGAGGCTAGCATTTGCTTCAGCAATGCAAAGAGATTATGACTATTATCTTTGGCTGAATGATGACACGATACTGGAATCAAAAACTTTTGAACGCTTATTAACTATCCATCAAAAATTGTCAAAAGAGGGTCATAAAAATTCAATATTAGTTGGAACAACTAAAGATTCCCTGACTGGAAAAGCCTCCTACGGTGGTGCAGTTAAATCTGGCAAATGGTACTCCAACAAATATGAATTTTTGGGTTCAACTCAGCTTCTCCAAGAATGTGACACCATGTTTGGTAACTGCGTGCTAATTCCTCATGCTGTTGCCAAAAAATTAGAGAATATTGATGCAGCATTTATCCACAGTTTAGGAGACTTAGATTACGGGTTAAGGGCAAGAAAATTAGGCTACTCTATATGGGTTGCACCTGAGTATGTCGGAACCTGTAGTAAAAACTCAATTCGCAACAGTTGGGTAGATACAAAATTACCTGTTTTAGAACGCTTAAAAAAGGTAGTTCAAGTCAAAGCTTTTCCACTCAAACCTTGGGCTACATTTTGTCGCCGTCATTCTGGGATATTTTGGCTAATTTATTGGTTTTTACCTTATTTACGCGCCATTATTGGTTACAAAAACTTGGCGGCATCTCCCACATTTGCTGAAGATATTTCACAAGGTAGTTCACAAGGTTAAGGGTTAAAAAAATGCAACGACGGCTTGGTTTTTTAGCAGCAGCACCTCGGATTTCAACACATCCTGACGCAGAGATGTCTGGTCCGCGTTCCCGAATTTTGGGAATCCTCAAGGGTTTTAAAACACTAGATTGGAAAATCGAAACATTTATTGTAGGAGATAAAGTTCCAAAAAAATGGTCAGGAAAGGGTTCTGGGGAAGTAATTAGCAGAGGATTTTTCCACACCTTAGCAGTAGATTTTATGCGTATTGGGATGGGTGCTATCAATTCTTGGAGAACCTGGCAAGAACTTAAGAATCAAGTAGATTGGGTTTATGAATACACTGCAACGCTGCAATGTTTGGGCTGGATATTCCAATGTCAAGGAATACCTTGGATTTTGCAAGCTGAAGCTTTACTTTTTTATGAAGCTAAAGCAGAACGGAAAGCATTGATACTGGATAGGTTAGCTCGCTGGATGGAAATTAAAGCATATCAAAAATGCGATGTTTTAGCCTGTGTTAGTGAAACTTTAAAAGAAATACTGGTACGTGATTATGGTATTTCAAGTGAAAAAATTGTCTTAGTACCAAATGGAGTTGATATTGATTTTATTAATCCAGGAATACATATACCAGAGCGAATATTCCCAGGTTTTACGATAGGTTTCGTTGGTAGTTTATATGCTTGGGCTGGCTTAGATTTGCTACTAAAAGCGATGTCAGAATTACGAGATGAAGGTTTGGATATATCGCTGGTAGTAGTAGGTGATGGTGCAATGAAATCTGTTTGGGAAAAGCAAGTTGAAGAACTGGAACTTTCGCCTTACGTAGCCTTTTTAGGTCGAGTTTCTTGGCAGGAAGTGCCACAGTATATCGCTGGCTTTGATGTTGGTTATTCAGGGCAAGTTGAACTACAGATGGGGAAGATGTATCTTTCACCTATGAAACTTTATGAGTACATGGCAATGGCTAAACCAGTCATAGCATCAGCTTTTGAAGATGCTAAACGTTTGGTTTGCGATCGCAAAACAGGTTTCTTATTTCAACCAGGTGACATAGATGATTTAAAACGTGCCTTGGTGGAAGCTTATCACAACAGAGAAACACTACCGGAAATGGGACGATTTGCTCGCATCGAGATAGTAAATCATCACAGTTGGACAGCTAGGGTGCAAGTTTTAGTAGAAGGTGCTGAACAAATATTAGAAAAAAAGCGATCGCATACTCAGCAATATCAAGTCTCTACTTACACAATCTAATACCGTAATAACTCATGATGCAGACTTCAGCTTACAAATATCTTGGCGTTCAAGTGAATGCACTCTCAATTCCTGAATTGAATTATTTGATTGGGGAATCTATTGAACAGAATCAGAAATGGATTATTGCCAATCACAACTTGCATAGTCTTTATCTCTATCATCAAGACCCGAAAATGCAAGCTTTCTACGCCAAGGCAGACTATATCCATATTGATAGTATGCCTCTAATATTCATTGGCAAGCTATTGGGTTTTTCACTCAAGCGAGAACAAAGAGTTACCTATGCCGACTGGGTATGGCCTTTAATGGCGGAAGCAGCTAGTAAAAACTGGCGTGTATTCTATCTAGGTTCAAAGCCAGGAGTAGCTGAACAAGGAGCAAGTATTTTGCGCCAGAAGTTTCCTGGTTTACAGATTGCTTGCGCTCACGGTTACATTGACATGCGTCAAGACAGTAAGGACAATCTTGCTACTCTGGCTGCAATCAATGCTTACAAACCTGATGTATTAATGGTGGGAATGAGTATGCCGCGCCAGGAGCATTGGATTTTAGAAAATTTAGAGCAGATTCATACCAACGCTATTTTGACTAGTGGAGCCTGTATGGACTATGTAGCTGGAGTGGTTCCGACTCCACCTCGTTGGATGGGAAGATTTGGCTTGGAATGGTCTTATCGTCTGTTGAGCGAACCGAAAAGACTTTGGAGACGTTACTTACTTGAGCCTTGGTTTCTAGCCAGATTGTTATTACGAGAAGTTTGGAGTTTTCCAAGTCAAGCGAAATAGAATATTGCCGTATTCTAATTAATTCGATTGGAATTATCTCTTCCTTACAGATTTGAATTGCAGTAAACATAAGGACAATTCATGATTATGATTTCCACCAATCTATCCATAGATATTTTAAAACCGGACTTGCGATCGCCTAAAGGCACAAGAATACAGAGAGGATTATTTATTAGGCTGCTGCGCGTAGTCATACTTATTCTTCTAGATGCTACATCTATGTACTTCGCATGGAATTTAGCAGTTTTTTATGGCGCTCCCTTCGAGTCTCCTTGGACGCAAAATATATCGTTTCTACTGCTAAATATCAGCCTGCCAATTGTCATTTTTGACACGACGGGTCTTTACAAAGCTGGCATTTATCGTCGTGACTATTTGGGTATCATCAAAGCAATTTCTCTGTCATCTTTGCTTTTGTTATTTATTGCCTCTCTCTATGAGCCAAACGGCTATATCTCACATTCGACTCTTCTACTGTATTGGTTACTGTCTGTAGTCTTCATCTGTACTGTTCGTTGTCTGTTTAATATCTCCACTAACTTTCTGCGTCAGAAAGGGGCAATTCGTCATCCGGTTTTTATTATTGCTGATGCTCAAGAAAAAGAGCATAACATGAAGTTGATAGAACAAGATGATTGCTATGCGATTCAAGGATTTGAAGATTCTAAATGCCTAGATTTAGCTAACAGAGACACAACTTTTGAATATCTTCGTAGTCAAAATGTAGAAGAAGTTTTTGTTGCTTGGAGTGCCATTCAAAATCGTTTATTCCTATGCTGGCATTTCTATAATGCTGGCATTACTCTGCGTTTGCTGCCAACAATGGGTGAATTTTCTCTTCCTAAATCTACATTTGGCATGGTTGGAGATGTTCCTTATCCGACAATTACTGCACCAATTGTTGTCGGTATCGATTTCTGGATCAAGCGAATTTTTGACCTTTGTTTTTCTCTGACTTTAATCTTGTTGCTTTTGCCTGCATATCTGTTGATTGCCATCATGATTAAGTTAGATTCTCCAGGTCCGATATTTTTCCGGCAAAAACGTGTTGGTTTACACGGTCAAGAATTTAAGATTTGGAAATTCCGGACAATGGTTGTAAATGCAGAGAAAATTCAAGCTTCTTTAGAAGAAAAGAATGAAATCAAAGATGGTATCATTTTTAAAATGAAAGACGACCCTCGCATTACAAAACTTGGTAAATTTCTCCGCCTTTATAGTTTGGATGAATTGCCACAACTATTTAATGTTTTGGTTGGGCAAATGAGTCTTGTTGGTCCCCGTCCTTTACCTATCCGCGATGTACAAAAGTTTAAAACAAAGCACTTTATCCGCCAAGAGGTTTTGCCTGGTATCACTGGCTTGTGGCAGGTTTCTGGACGCTCAAATATTGAGAATTTTGAAGATGCAGTCAAATTAGATATGGATTACATTGAAAAGTGGTCAATATGGCTAGACTTAAGAATCCTGTTGCAAACTTTTAGAGTTGTTCTGCAAAAGACTGGTGCGTATTAAGTACAGTATAGGTTGCCGTAATGTAATTGTTCACAGCAAAAAGCAGCGCTCGGAAGAAGTTGACCACCTCACCACCCAATACGGTTCAGATAAGAAAATTAGGGAACCCAAAATCATTGTAGAGACGCGATATATCGCGTCTCTACATACCCAAATGCCCAATAAAAATATTTAACCGAACCGTATTGCTTCACCACCAATAAACCAAACCTATGAACATTCATCAGTGCAAAAGGTGGGGAAAGAAGTTCATCTTAAGGGGAAAGGGATAAAAAAATCTTTCCCCTTTACTTTTTTCCCTAACTTCTACAAGAAGTCTATTGAGCAATACAGCAGATTTCACTCCTTAGGAAGTACATATATAAAATCCAAAATCTTGTAGAGACGTAGCACTGCTACGTCTCTACCTGTATTCGATGTTTAGTGATCGGATGCTGTAACTAATTTTTGCATTAAAGTTTTTGCAAGTTGACCGATCGCTTGCCAATCTCCACTATTTACCAGCTTTTTAGGGAATAATTCACTACTCAAACCAACTCCTACCGCTCCAGCTGTTAAAAATTCCTGAGCATTTTCTATCAATACACCACCTGTAGGAATCAACGGTATTTTACCTAGAGGTGCTTGTAAACTTTTAATATAGTTAACTCCTCCCAATGCTTGCACGGGAAACACTTTGACACAACTTGCACCTTGATTGTAAGCGCTAACAATTTCTGTGGGAGTCAGCGCACCTGGTATAATCGGTACATGTTTTGCAATTGCGGCTTGAATCAGAATTGAGTCAACATGAGGTGTAAAGAGAAATTGCGCTCCAGATGCGATCGCCATTTCCATATCATTCAGATTTAACAACGTACCACTACCAATGATGCACTCCGGTAATTCTAAGCGTAGTTGAGCAATTAATTCCCCAGCGCGATCGCTATTCCAGGTAATTTCGATTAACCGCATTCCTCCGGAAGCGATCGAAGAAGCCATTTTGCGTCCCAATTCAAATTCGGGAGCGCGAATCACAGCGATCGCTCGATGTTTTTGCAGTTGTGATAACCAAATGTGATTAAACATCTAAAATTTAACAGCGCTAATAGTTCTTTTCGCAAATGTTACAGACTATCATATTTTTTTCCTTCTAGATATGTAGGGAGATACAATTAGACATAGAAACAATGTAGAGACGTAGCAGTGCAATGTAGAGACGTAGCAGTGCTACGTCTCTACAAGGGTTTTGGATAGCGCATATTTAAATTCGGTCGATGTCTATTGACATTTTGTGCATATCTTTCTAATACTGGGCATACATCTATGGTGGGAGAAAATTGCAAGCGATCGCCTAACTTAAGTAATACTTTTTTCTCATCTATAACTATTTATTTTCTACCTAAAGTGGTATTCAAATCTTTAAACCCAGGCTAATCATAGCTTTTGATATATTAGAACAAATACTCAGCCATTAGTTTTAATCAATATCAATTAAATTCTATCGCCAGCAGGAGGTAAACATTACATTGTTTGTTTACAGTATTCCTAGATAGATATTTTAAACATCTTAGGAACAGCAGTATGCCACTTTACAAACTCGAAGATTTTGACCCAAACTATAGAGAGACTTTTGATGGTGATGACGTTAAAGCTTTGGATCTCTATACTGAAGGTGGAGAAAAAATTGGCTCAGTAGCTGATGCATTAGTCGATCCAGAAGGACGTTTTCGTTATTTAGTCATTAATACAGGTATTGCTTCTTTAGGTAAACAAATATTGCTTCCTATTGGTCTTTCCCACATTGACTATACTGAAAAGCGCGTCTACGTTGACGGACTCAGCAAATCACAAGTGGAACATTTACCTGAATACAAAGACAGCATAACCGTTGATTACGATTACGAAGAACAGGTACGCAATGTTTATCGTCCACAAGGTAGAGACGTTAATTACAATCGCGACACTTACAATTATGAACAAGAACCTTCTTTTTATAATTTGAACGAGCAATCTCATCAAACTTTGAAGCTGTATGAAGAACGATTAGTTGCTAATAAAACTCGTGTCAAAACTGGAGAAGTCGCAGTAGGCAAGTATATTGAAACCGAAACCGCACGAGTTTCAGTACCAATTGAAAAAGAACGAGTTGTAATTGAGCGAGTTACTCCCACAACAAGCGAAGCTGTAGTAGATTCTGAACTTAAGTTTGAAGAGGGTGAAGTTGCACGCATAGAACTGTACGAAGAAACTCCGAATATCCAGAAAGAAACGTTTGTCCGTGAAGAAGTTAGAGTCCGTAAGGTTGTAGATAAAGAGACGGTTGAAGCACAAGAAACAATTCGTCGCGAAGAGTTAGATATTGATACCCAAGGCGATTTACGTGTAAATGAAAGCGGTTCTAATCTTAACAAGAGTGTTTAATAACTGATTAACAAATTT
The DNA here is from genome assembly GCF_000582685.1 of [Scytonema hofmanni] UTEX 2349. GTDB lineage: Bacteria > Cyanobacteriota > Cyanobacteriia > Cyanobacteriales > Nostocaceae > Hassallia > Hassallia hofmanni. The sequence goes on along the minus strand of NZ_KK073768.1, from coordinate 4,441,666 downwards.
GTTGAGTGATCTAAACAGGTAGAAAATTTAGATTTCTACCTGTTATTTTTTATCAGCAAAAACTGAATCAGCGTTTCCTAGTCTGCTGAGGTACAAATTTATCTGCGTCCATCGGCGTTTATCTATCTACATCTGCGGTTAATTCAATATTCTGTACCTCATGAATGTGGGAATCGCTATAGCGTTTCCTAATAAGAGTAAGGTACAGTTTAACCTCACCCCGATAAAACTATACTTTATCTTTCCTCTCCCTAATAATTAGAGGTTTTGATTTAAATATCTACCATTTGAATAGAGAGATAACTAATTGAATTCAGTCGTTAGAAAGAGAAAGATAAACGAATAAAAAATTACCATATGAATGTAGGATAAATAAAGTTGGAGTTAAAATAATATGCCCCTTCACAAACTAGAAGATTTTGATTCAGAGTATCAGAACGTTTTTGACGATGATGACATCAAAGGTAAGAGTGTATATACCGAAGGAAATGAGGAAAAAATTGGTACTGTCAGCGACATTTTAGTGGATGAAGATGGACACTTCCGCTATTTTGTTGTTGACTTAGGTTTTTGGATTTTTGGTAAGAAAGTATTGTTACCAGTTGGTCGTACTCGCTTCAATCATGGTACCGATCGCGTGTATGCTTTAGGAATGACCAGACAGCAAGCGGAAGATTTACCCGAATTTAGCGATCGCCTTGCAGTTGATTACGACTACGAAGAAAAAGTACGCGGGGTATATCGTCCCACTACTGGAATTACAGGTGAACGCTCCCTAGATGCACCTGCACCATTAGATACAACAACAGGTTTAGGTGTTGGAACCGGTTTAGGTACAGCAGCAGGTTTAGGTGCAGCAGCCTATCAACCAACACCTGATGTAGATAGAATTGTCGAGCGTCCTACTTACGATCGCGACACCTACAATTACCAGCTAGATTCTTCTTTGTACGACATGAACGAGCAGGATCACCAAACCCTGAGATTGTACGAAGAACGCTTAGTAGCTAACAAACAACGTCGTAAAACCGGCGAAGTAGCAATCGGTAAGCGTGTTGAAACCGACACAGCAAGAGTTTCAGTTCCAGTAGATAAAGAACGGGTAATAGTCGAGCGAGTAACACCCGCTGATGCTGGTAGAACTGTTTCTCCTGATGCAACTGCTTTCCGTGAAGGTGAAGTAGCACGCATGGAAATCTACGAAGAAACTGCTGACATTAACAAAGAAGCATTTGTCCGTGAAGAAGTCAGAGTCAAGAAAGTTGTTGACCAGGAGACAGTAGAAGCGAAAGAAACTATTCGTCGTGAAGAATTGGATGTAAATGCTCCTAATCTTCCCATCGAAGAACGCTAATATCTGCAATGCTGGTGAAGTTGTAGAGACGTTCCGCCGGAACGTCTTTACGATATATCTGATATCATGTCCGCGCAATCACCCATAATTCATGAAGAACCCCACCCGCCTGTGGCACCCTCCCCGCTTGCGGGGAGGGTTGGGGAGGGGTTCTTTTATTATGGCTGTTTGACCGGACATGATATGACATTAGAATCAATAGCTGTATTCTGTTTATAAAGTGTTAAAACTTTTCTTAATAAATTTAATTTAGATTTTTACAAAAAATAATTAACAATTTTTTACATATGAATAGCCAAACTGTGGTAAAAAACGCAGAAAATAACAACGCAACTCGTATTATGTCCTTGTTAGAAACCTTACGGCAAAAAGTACAAAACTTCGCTGTCCTAGATATGCAAGGTCTGCGAGTAGGTGAGGTCAAGAATCTAATTTTAGATGCCAATCGTCAGCTAAACTTAGTTGTATCGGAAGACCCTATTTTATTACTACCAAGTAAGCTGATCAAAAAAATTGATACATCAACCAGGTCTGTATATATGGAAATAGATAAATTAGCAATATCTAATCAGGAATATTTAGGAAAAGAAATACCAGAAAACGAAAAAAGATTAGATAATCCCAATACTGTTAAAGTAGAGGCGAAATATAATTTAGAAAATGTGGTAGAAGAAGATATTATTCGTTTGCTAGGTGAAAGATTAATTGTTGACAGCACCAAGCGAAAAATTGGTGAGGTCATTGTTCGCAAAGAAATTGAAACTAGGATGGTACAAGTACCAGTCCGCAGAGAGAAACTTATTGTTGAACAAATCAACCCAGAACACAAACAACTTGCAGAAATTGATTTAGGGTTCACAGAAATCTCTGGTATTGATTTGGCTGAAAACCAAAGACCTGAATTTGCTAGTCTTGAAGGTAGTTTAACAGTGAGCGGCGATTTTAGTTCGCCAAAAATAGCTAGTTTACTTTTAAATGCGATCGCTCTTGAGCGCAATCATAAATGTAAGCAGGTACGAGTGACAATCGTTGTTGAAGATGAGTCAACTCAAAATAAATATCAAGAATGGTTTGATCGCTGTTCCCAAAATCAAGAACCAAACCCAGAAAAATAGTATACATCGTTGTAGAGACGTTCCGGCGAAACGTCTCTACTTTTTTGCTGGGGAAAGCGCTAATTAAAACTCACAAACCGAGTCTCCCTCAATAGAACAGGTATTTTTAGCAAAATCGTTTCTTTCAACTTTGAATATCTGCATTTTCTTCAGAGGTGCTAGGGATTTGAGGTTCTCTGGGAAAATCAACGGTTTTTGTTGATTGGGTTGAAGCATGTCTGCGAGTGCTATCGCCGAACAAGTCATATTCACAAAGCTTGCTATACCCATCGCTTTAAACCAGAATTCAGATTTTTTTAAACTTGATTGCATAAATAGTCTATAATTGTGAAAAATTATAGACTATTTTATACTTTAATAACCTAAAATATATTGTCAAATATACGTATATTATCTAGATGTTCCCCTCGCGACGGATAATATAAAGTCCATGCTAATGCAGTTGTAGCGGTTCTGGCGATAAAATTAGCAATAACTGTTCCGATTAAAGTAATAATCGGTAAAGGCTTGCGTCCAAACAGTTTTTTTGCTTACAAAAAAATGAAATTTCGACCGCAGAAACCCTCAAGCAATCAACGGCAGCATCGGCTTCCACGAGTTAACATTAAGATCCGAGATGGAAGGTTCCAGATTATGGGCATGAATAGCTGGTATTCATACTGGCGCGACCCGTATCATCTATTACTAACTCTTCCTTGGTCTGGCTTTTTGCTGCTAATTGCTGTCACGTATGTGGCAACCAATGGTATATTTGCTCTGGCTTACTTACTAGGAGGAGATTGCGTCGAGAATGCCCGACCGGGTTCTTTTTTGGATATGTTTTTCTTCAGTGTTCAAACTTTAGCATCTATTGGCTACGGTGCGATGTATCCGAAAACAACCTACTGCAATATTATTGTCACAATTGAAGCAATGGGAGGTCTGATGGGAATTGCTGTGATGACAGGATTAGCCTTTGCTCGTTTTTCCCGACCGACTGCCCGTGTGATGTTTAGCCGTGTCGCTGTAATTACACCTCACGAGGGAATGCCAACGTTAGTATTTCGCACGGCAAACCAGCGCGGCAACCAAATTTTAGAAGCGCAAATGCAGGCATACTTAATCCGTGACGAAGTTACCAAAGAACAAGAGTTTATCCGCAGAATCTACGATTTGCAACTGATTAGGAATCACTCTCCGAGCTTTACTTTAACTTGGCTGGGAATGCACGCGATTGATGAATCGAGTCCACTTTATGGGATATCAGCCGAGTCTTTAATTGAGACAAATACCACGATTACAGTCTTATTAACTGGCATTGATGAAACTATTGCCCAGTCAGTCCATGCCCGTCATGATTATACTGCGCGGGAAATTCTCTGGAATTATCGGTTTGTAGATGTTATTTACCGCACAGCAGAAGGACATCGCTACATCGATTACAATTTCTTCCACGATGTATTGCCTTTAGAGTGAATGCCTCCAGTTTACTCGTTGAGCGGTGGTTGTAATGGTTTGACAACAACCCGACCATTTTCAACCACAGTACAATTTTTTGGCTTTTGGCATTGGTTGGCTGCAACACCTGGGCATTCTTTTTGATGTTGGATATTTTGCTCTTGTTGTTGCTTAAGGACAACCACACAAGGAGCGCATGAGGCGGATGACATATGAGGTATTTTGAGCTTCTATATTAATTATCCCTCTGCTGAGATCATTTTTCCAAAAAATTTACTTAATGTTTAAGTAACTTATACTTTGAAATTACTTTAGGGCAAACTTGATGAAAAAAATTCTGAGATACCTGAGTTTCGCGTTTATATCCACAGTTTTAACTGCAACTCCTTCAATAGCGGCTGACCAAATTGCTTTTTATTATCCTCCCTTTGGGGAATTTACTTTATCCACCCAATCTCTAGAAACTTTTGCTAAAGAAGGTAAAATTACTAAAGACTTTGCCTTTTATGCTCAACGCGCTACTCCTCAACAACTTGCTCAACTACGAGAATTACTCCAGCAAAAGTTTAAAGTTACTCCTACTTTAGTATCTCAGTTTAGCTACTCACCTTTAGGGGAAAAGGTAGTGCAACGTTTGGGAGAATTAATCCAAACTGATAAACAAATGAATGGGTTTTATGCAATACGGGGTGCTTTGATTTTAGCTGCTGCTGACCCCCAAGGCTTAACTGTTGTCAATGTGCTGCGACGATTTCCCAGTAATAGTGTGCGGATAAACTTTACAGAAGGGTTGCAGGTAGTATCAAACTTGACAGACTTGCTGAAAAGAAAAGATGCGATCGTTGCTTTTATTCAAAAAGAAGCAAACGCAGAAGCGGAAACTGCAAACATTGACTTTTCCAAACAGCCAGATTTGCGATCGCCTGGAAATTTTCGCTTTTCAAAGATAACTCTAGAATTGAAAGACCAAACACGCGATCGGCGTTTACCTGTGGATCTCTATTTACCACAAAGGGGACGACAAGGAGACAAGGAGACAAGGAGACAAGGGGGAAATTTATCTCCCTCATCTCCCTCATCTCCCTCATCTCCCTCATCTCCCTCATCTCCCTTATCTTCCCCCACTCCCCCACTCCCCCCCTCCTCCTCTCCTCTAATTGTCATTTCTCACGGTGTCGCTTCAGATCGCTTTGCTTTCGTCTACCTGGCACAACATTTAGCATCCTACGGTTTTGCTGTTGCCGCTTTGGAACACCCTGGTAGTAATGCACAACGCTTTCAGCAATACTTTGCGGGTTTGGCAGGTCCACCAGAACCGGCGGAATTGATTAATCGACCTTTAGATGTCAAGTTTGTGCTGAATGAACTTCAACGCTTAGAAAAGTCCGATCCGCGAATGCAGGGTAAACTGAATTTTCAGCAAGTCGGGGCATTTGGTCATTCTTATGGCGGTTATACTGTTTTCACCCTAGCTGGTGCAAAAATTAACTTTCAGCAAATTCGCAAAGATTGCAATCCAAATAAATCTTTGAATTTGTCGATATTTTTGCAGTGTCGAGCAAATGAGTTAACATCAGCAAATTATTCTTTAAAAGACGATCGCATTAAAGCTGCTTTTACGGTTAATCCTTTCGTCAGTAGTATCTTTGGTGAAAGCGAAGTACGTCAAATTAAACTTCCCTTTATGGTTGTGTCAGGTAGTCAAGATATTGTCACTCCTACTGTACCAGAGCAAATTCGCCCTTTTACTTGGCTTGGGAGCAAAAATAAATATTTAGCAGTGATTGAAAATGCTACACACTTTACTGCTTTAGCCGAAACACCACCGGAAAATAATGTATTACCTGTACCGCCAGTTTTCCTCGGTCCACCTACTAAAGATGCTCATTCTTATCTTAATGCTTTGAGTGTCGCTTTTTTTGAAACTTATCTTTTAAATCGTCGTGAATATCAAGTTTATTTGCAGCCAGCTTACGCCAAATATATCAGTAAAGCTCCCCTCAATCTTAGTTTTTTACAGTCTTTAACGGCAGAGCAATTAACTCCTTTTGTAAATGGTGCAAAGAAATAGTGGGGAATTATATGATGTCCTAATAAATAATCATAATAAAAGAACCCCACCCGCCTGTGGCACCCTCCCCGCTTGCGG
>NZ_KK073768.1:4216189-4435511 GCF_000582685.1 [Scytonema hofmanni] UTEX 2349 | reverse complement strand
ACCCGCCTGTGGCACCCTCCCCGCTTGCGGGGAGGGTTGGGGAGGGGTTCTTCATCAATTATGGGTGATTGCCCGGACATGATATATTATATGTTACAAAAGAGGTAAAGACGTAGAGACGTAGCACTGCTACGTCTCTACATGGGTTTCAGGTAACGCATAATTAATTGACACAGATATCTATTACGAAAACAATTTAAATCGCGCTAATTGAGTTTCAATCGCCTCTTTTAGTATTTTATCTAAGTCGGTGCTATCTGCAAATTCTAAAATTTGCGATCGCGCTAAGTCAAAGGGAAATTGTCCAGATAAATCTGGGCGTTGCATTTTTGCTAGTAAAATTTGTTCAGAGCGTTTACTTTGAATGGCATAGCCAATTTCAATACATACGTTGGGACTGGGTATTAGTTGAGCTATTTCTTTGCCGTCGATGCTAGCAATGGGTGTAGTGTCAGCGATAAACAACAAACTTTTGCGGATTTTTCGCATCATTGTCCGGTTTAGTCGTAGAGAACCATCGCGAGGGCGGTAAGATTCAACTAAGCTTAAAGGTAAGCGCGATCGCATATTCAATATTTCTAAACTAGTTTGCAGCCCTTGTCGCAAAGCGTCACTCGAAAAGGCATACTCAGTTTGATAGCATAAAAAAATTGTCGGCTCTAACTGCGCTAAAACCCCTTGTTTGGTAAAATAAATTTCATGACTAATTAAGTCTATGTTGGCTACGCAATAACCACCGCTACCTTCAATATAAAACTCAATATTTTCTCCTTCCAGATAGCGTTCAAACCAAATTGATTGCTTAATTTGGTCACTTTCTTCTAAAAAATCCGCTCTTAATCCCGATTTTAGGAGGCTTTTTTTACTTAAACGAATATCTGGGGGACGTTTTTCCACTTCCCGAATCGGCTCGTAATCCTCAAGATACCATGCTCTGAGCGCAATAATTGACATAAGGCGCTATTTTAAATCTCTCTTACTATTCAACCTCGTACAAGCTTACACCCAGGCGCGGCACAAATAACAACAACACCCAAGCTTCTACTAGCTGCGTTATTTCCTCTCTTTCTTGCTTTTAGTCAGGGATGCACTTACTTTCATCACTGCACACAAGTAATGAAAATCAGTGACACTACCCCCTGATTTTTATATTTGAGGAAATCTCGGCGTTCGCGTTGGGTGTTGTTGTGTTGTAACGAGACAGATGTAAATCAATCAGCGTTTTTACCTCTTCTTTTCACTTTTAGCTGTTGTATCTGCCAGGAAGCTTATTAGCTTCTACTAACTATTAGATTAGCACCTTTAAAAAATCAGCAAATTATTTGCAACTAAACTTTACCTTTGGGGAGACATCTGAGTAATGATATCGTCTTTCGCTCCCGCGATAAAATTAGCAAAACGCTCTGCTAGCGGTGGTACAATAAGCAAGGGATTGTTAAAAGCAGAGAATATATGAATATTTGTAAAACCCGGAATAGCACCAATCAAAGGTAAACTATTGTTGCTAAAATCGGCTAAACAATGATGCCAAGTACCTGCTACATTTTCCAAGGCTGGTAAAACGTTGCCGATGCTTTTTCTTAACCATTCTTCACTTTCTTCTTCTTTGACTTTGGCATTGACATCGGTGAGAGCGCGGCTAATTTGCCCGATGCGTAAACTACCATCGACAAATTGAACTACACCCGCATCTAAAATTGGTGGTACTATTTCATTACCAGGTTCATCCCATAATTCATCAATTTGAGTTGACTGAGTTTTGAATTTAAACCATTGCAAATTAGCTGGCATGATTAAGGTTTGTAACTGCACATCAATGGGTGGAGTTTTAATCATTTCTGTATGGGTAAAATACAGTTTAATGGAAATACCGGCTGATTTTAATAGCTGTCGGCTGAGTCCCCCAGCGCAGACGACGACGTTACCACTATGATAAGTTTTGGTTGTTGTGGTTACGCCGTGTGGTAATATTTGTAATACTTGCTCAATCTGGATTTCACCGCCAGCACCTAGAAAAGCTTGGATGTATGCTTGTACTGTTTTATCTGGGTTGACATGTCCGTGTTTGACTGTTAAAGCACCGGCGATCGCTTGAGGATTCAGTAGTGGTTCTAATTCACAAGCTTCTTGTATATTGAGTAATTTCGGCGGCGTTGTCACATGGGTGTATAATGCAGCAACTGCTTGCGGATCGACATCCGCAGGAATAGTTAATAATAAATTCAATTCCCGAAATTCCATATCAGCGTCTAACTCTTGTGAGAGGATATGGTGACGGGCGATCGCTTCATTTGATATTTGACGGGTTAATGGTGTAGTAGCAGCCCAATAAGCTAGTCCACCATAACTATAATGAGTAGCATTGTTGGCGATCGCATTTTGTTCTAATAATAGTACTGAGAAGCCTTTTTTTCTCAACTCGTAGGAAAGTGCAGTACCAGTGATTCCACCACCAATTACAATCCAGTCGTAGCTTTTCATATTAGTAAGCAAATTGCAGAGGCGCAGAGAATAAATAATGGATATCCGTAGTGAAAGTTTATCAGATTATGCTGCAATCGCTGAGGTTAATATATTCGCTTTTGGGCAAGAAAATGAGGCAAAGTTGATTGAGGAAATTCGTGACTCTCAAGGCTATATTCCTGAACTTTCTCTGGTTGCAGAGGTTGATAATGTTATAGTTGGTCATATTCTTTTTAGTTATATTGATTTAATTGGTGAAGAAACTTTACAGGTACTCAGTTTAGCACCTCTGGCAATTCTTCCAAAGTTTCAAAAACAAGGAATTGGCAGCGCACTTGTAAAAGCTGGATTGGAAAAAGCAGACGCAATTAAAGAAGCTTTAATTATTGTATTGGGTCATCCGCACTTTTATAAGCGCTTTGGTTTTCAGCCTTCAGTTAATTATAAAATTATCTCTCCTTTTCCAGTTCCAGAAGATGTCTTCATGGTGAAAATATTGCAAAACTATCAAGAAAAATATCAGGGTAAAGTTGTTTATCCCCCAGCTTTTTCGGCTGTTTGAGTATAATATCATGTTGGGTAAATTACTTGCAATGTAAAGACGTTCCGGCGGAACGTCTCTACGACGGTAGGTAGGTTTTCATTACTGTTAATTAAACGTATATGATATAATATTCCATAAAAATTAAAACCTCTGCGAACCTTTGCGCTAACCTCCGCGCTACTTTGCGTTTAAAATTAAACTATTTTGGCACTGACAATACCCTTTGCTTCAAGCACAGATGCAACTTGTAAAATTAACGCTTCGTTGTAGGGAGCAGCTATTAATTGCACTCCTAAAGGTAAACCATTTTCCTGTTGAATTGGCACAGATAAAACAGGTAAGCCGATAAAAGATAATGGTTGAGTGTATAATCCTAAATGGGGACGGACAAGAATTTCTTCACCATCCAAAATCATAGTTTCTTGACCAATTAACGGTGCTGAACAGGGAGTAGTTGGGGCAATAATTACATCTACCTTTTGGAAGATTTCGCGGACGCGATCGCGATACCATCTTCTAAAGCGTTGCGCTTGGATGTACCAACTACTGGGAATTAAAGCACCAGCAAGAAAGCGATCGCGTGTTGCTGGATCGAAATCTTCGGGACGCGATCGCAATTTTGACAAATGCAGATTTGCACCCTCGCAAGCGGTAATTACAAACGCTGCTGCACGAGCGCGATGTGCTTCTGGTATCGTTATATAATCTCGCACACCCAAAGCACGAGCAACTTTTTCAACTGCTGCTAAAGCTTCCAGATTTGCCCCTTTGAGAAAATAATCGTCAGCGATGGCAATTCGCAAATTATCAATATTTTGCAGAGACGTTACATGTAACGTCTCTACAAGAGGACGCTTTGTGCAAATTGGATCGCGATCGTCTTCACCTTGAAGCACATCAAACACCGTTGCAATATCCCGCACCGAAGTAGCAAAATGTCCAATATGGTCAAAACTGCTAGAAAATAAAGCTACACCAGCACGAGACAACCTACCATAAGTCGGCTTCAAACCAAAAATACCACAAAAAGCCGCAGGAACGCGAATTGAACCATTAGTATCAGAACCCAACGTCAGGGGAACCAACCCCGCAGCAACCGCAGCAGCAGAACCACCAGAAGAACCACCAGCTACCCGACTTAAATCATGAGGGTTGTGAGTAGCACCATAATGAGAATTTTCCGTCACAAATCCGTAAGCGTACTCATCCATATTTAAAGTACCGACAAAAACCGCACCCGCTTGTTTCAACCTTGCTACCGCAGTTGCATCCTTAATTGCTGGGGGATTTTCCGCATTAATTTTCGATCCTGCCAAAGTTGTTAAACCAGCAACATCAAAAAGATTTTTTACCGCAAAGGGAACCCCAGCAAGTATTCCCGGATAATTACCTTGCGCTATTTCCCCATCTATGCGTGCAGCATCTTCCATTGCAGATTCAGCAGTCACAGCCGTAAAACAATTTAACTCATTATCCCGTGCCGCAATTCGTTGTAAAGTAGCTTCAGCAACATCCACCGCACTAAAAGAGCGATCGCGCACAGCATTTGCTATCGACAAAGCATCATTCATGGTTCAAAAATTGGTGCAGCTTCAACATCATCCGGCAACTCAAACGAATTCACAATTCTCGCTGTCGCCTTAATTCTCTCAAAATTTGCCACCACGCCATCCCGATACTCATCCCTCAACTGCAAATCCATCAACAAAGCCATTAAATTCACATACTCACCCACATCAAACCCCTTCTCCATCTCTCCTCCTCTGCGTCCTCTGCGGTTCGTTATACTAAATCTACAACCTCTAGCGGCAACTTAAAAAAACCATCTTCCCCTGGTGCAAACTCAACAACCTTCAACACAGCATCAACATTTAAAGCACCATAAACGTGAGGAAACAAATCCTCAACCCCCTCATAACGAATTTCCGCTTCAACATTTTCAGAGTCAATGCAAAGAATTACCAAATCCCTTTCATTTCTAAAACGAAAATTTGCCACTTTGATAACTTGTGTCAATGTCGAACAGTGAATAAAACCCTCCGAATCCAGAGTATCACCGCGATAAAATCCTGCAAGTTTCGCTTTTTCCCATTCTTCGCGCCTCGTGATGTGCAAAATAAGTGTCATAATTTTGTTAAATCATTTTCTGCGTTGTATCTTGTCTTATATTCGCGTGTATCGTTCGCCCCAAGGGAAACTGCTACGCGATCGCTGCAAAAATATTGCTAAAATTTGAGATGTCTATAGAGGCGATCCGATGCTTGAAACTACCATCCTCGAACACCTCCAACAACTACCCGAATCCCTCCAGCAGGATGTTCTCCATTACATCGAATCTCTGCTGAAACAGCAGGCACAGAGCAATCTGTCAGAAGCAACTCCCCCCAACCGCCAGCAAGCCTTTGGGATTTGGCAAGGCAAAGTTCGCATGTCCGATGACTTTGATGCGCCACTTGATGACCTCGAAGACTATATGTGATGGGTTTTCTACTCGATACGCATACAGTCCTGTGGCTAATTCAAGGAGACACAAACTTGAGCGATCGCGCTCGAAGCATAATTGAATCCCCCGATAGCAAATTATACTTCAGCATCGCTAGCGTCTGGGAAATCTCTATCAAAATTGGATTAGGAAAGCTGGAGCTTGATTACTCCCTGCAAGCCCTGACCACGCTTTTGCAGCAGCTTGACATCGATATTCTGCCCATTAGTGTTGCCGATTTGGAATACTATCTGGCGTTGCCGCTCCATCACCGCGATCCGTTTGATCGCATTCTGATTGCGCAAGCGATGCACCATGCCCTGATGATCGTCAGTCGTGATAGTGAGTTTGCGGCTTATTCAGTGCAACGGTTGTGGGCGTGAAAATTGATTTCGCTTTTTGCTGAAGCGATCGCCTGTATACTGTATTTTTTATTCTTCCCTCAACCTTGACTTACTATCACCAACATCAAAACGTTTTTTCTCAACAATACCTGAGTGAGTTGCAAGGACAGATTTTTGGGTGTCCCTATTTTACCGTCAACAACCTCAATCGTGACTTTGTGGGGACAAAAGGATTTTCGCTAGTATTTAGGCGATCGCATATGACAACAGTTGAGCAACGCTTTCCTTACTTCAAGTCTTATTTAGACTTAGCACTGCAACCAGAGTGTAATGCTTTTTACCTCAATCCCCTCTTGTTAAAATCAGGCTCTCGTGTAGATCCGCACATTGATCGCTCACTGCGTTCTTATTGTAAAACTATCGAACCGCCGACAGTCGTTAGTGTTCTTTATGTCGTCGTTCCTCCTGATATAGTGGGAGGGGAACTCGTACTGCGATCGCACAAACGCAAAATTGGGCAGATTGTTCCTCAATCAAATACTTTACTATTTTTTCAAGGCGATTTGACTCATTCTGTCAACGCTGTCATCAGTTCGAGCGATCGCTTGAGTTTAGTTTGCGAACAATACAATCTCGAAGACGATCAACTGTATGATATTCCAGAATTTAAACTAGAATCAAGAGCAAGTCAAGCTAGCGATCGGCAAAGTAAAAAGCGAACAGCAAAAGTGAAGCATTAACCCTCTTAATTAATGCGATTCCCTACAGGATAGCTTGTCTGCGACACGCTCCGCGAACGCTTCAGGCACTTGAAGTGTATACTAACGTTTGACGATAGTAACGTAAAACGATAGGATTGTGATTGTCACCAGTTTCAAATCTGAAGAGACAAAGCTTATCTTTGATGGCTCAATAGCTATATCTCCTCATACCATTTCTGTGTGAAGCTGCGCCTAATTTAGCCCACGCAGGTGGGCTTTGTACGTGTAGCCGCGAGTTTACTCGTCGGGTTATTAAGCGCAGCATAACAGCAGTACAGCATTGCGTCTATCTCGTTATTTTGGTAATAGCGCTCAGTTTTAGTTGAATTTACAAACACAATACGATTTACGTCAAGCTCTTGAAGAAAATGCAGAAGTTTACAATCAAATTCCTAAACTTCCGTTTAATGATGTTAGCCTGAGATTATTTTCAATTCCCGAAACCAGTTATATCATGTCCGATAGATTACATATGATGTAGAGACAAGGATTTTGGTTTTTTTGTTGTTGACGGATTTCCTCTGCGATCGCATCATTTTCTGGAGCTAGAGCGCAACGCAAAGGCTTTCCTTGCAGAGTGGCAATAGTATCCATCAATTCCCGAAACCACTTATCCGCATAAACCGGATTGCGCTCTCTTAACAAAGAGTAAGCAGTATCAATTTCAGCTTTTGCCGTCTGAGTCAACCTAATTTGAAATGCCATACTTTTGCCGCATTTCTTGCTCAAATTCGGTAAGACTAATGTTTAGCATAGAGTTAATTTTGCATCAAATTTAAACTCAATTTAATGCTATCTCATAGAGACGTTACATGTAACGTCTCTATTTTTCTTAAGCGATCGCTGTTATCTATGCTTGCAATTGGCAAAGTAACAAACCAAACCACTCATTTGCATCCTTCCACACATGAAGCGGTATCAAACCTTTTGCTGCAAGTTGTTGTTTAATTGTGTTGATGTCGAATTTACGTGAAATTTCGGTAAAAATTGTTTCGCCTATTTGAAATTTAACACTTAGATTTAAAGCGCGTAATTCCACAGTTTGCTCACACAGACTTTTCAAATGCATCTCAATCTGATTTTCAGTCTCGTTATAAAAAGCTAAATGCTCAAACTGAGTTGTGTCAAAATTGCCTTCAAATCGGCGATTTAAATGATCCAACATATTCAGGTTAAACGCTGCCGTCACACCTTGGCTATCATCATAAGCTGCTTCTAAGATGTGTTTCGGTTTTTGCAAGTCTATCCCCAATAAAAAATACTCTCCCACTTGCAGAGCATCTTTAATTTCCGATAAAAACACATCACACTCTTGAGGATTGAGATTACCCAACGTACTACCGATAAAACAAATCATCCGACTGGGTAATTGCTTTGGTAAAAGTTGCGCTAAAGCCATCTCATAAGTTCCCGCTAGAGCATGAACTTGCAATGTGGGATAATCTGCCAATAGCTGCTTGGCACTAGTTTCTAACATCCCTGCACTCACGTCAATGGGCAGATAACGCAGAGGATAGCCTAGCTGCTTGTACGCATCTAAAATAATACGGGTTTTGGTTGAGCTACCGCTGCCAAGTTCCACGAGTTCGCAATCACCTGTAATTTTGGCAATTTCCTCAGCACAATCAAGTAGAATTGCCGTTTCTGTTCGCGTAACGTAATATTCTGGTAATTCGCAGATTTGCTCAAATAACTCAGATCCGCGATCGTCGTAGAAGTAACGAGGGGGTAAAGTTTTCCGTGTTTGAGTTAATCCCTTAACTACATCACTTCCAGCGCTAGAGGAAACAATCAAAGTTGGTTCTAGCAAACGCTGTATTTCTAAGCGTTTTTCAATGGTATTTTGAGAAGTAACGTTACTGCTGAGAGCTTTAGATATTGACATTGAACCTCCGATAACTTGCGATGATAGGCTGCATTCTAATGTGCAAACCCTAAAGCAAAATTGTAAAACATTAAGGCACATCAAATAACATCACGCCTGAGCTAAATTAGATAGGCATGAAGGCTATTTATTGTGTTTTTTACCTTAAATTGGCACCGAAACGCATCGAAACCCCGCAAAAATCTGACGCACACCAGGATGATACCAGTTGCGAAAACTAGAACGTAGTGCGAAAGGAGTAGTTGCCCAACTACCACCTTTTAAAACTCGGTGTTGCTGGTCAAAATAAACTTGTGAGTAACCCACATAAGGATACATCCTGAAACCATCGTAGCCATCAAACCAGGATGCAGTCCATTCCCAGACGTTACCCAAAGTATCATACAAACCATAGCCACTTTGCCCTTCTGGGTAAGCATCTACTGGGGTTGTGTTGATAATTTGGCGATTCTTCTGTGGAGATGTTACATCAACACAATTACAATATTGCGGTGTTAATTTTTCGTCACCCCAAGGATAGATGCGGCGACGATTCATGTCTGCATCCCAACTAACTGCTTTTTCCCACTCGGCTTCTGTGGGTAATCGCTTACCAACAAATTGGCAATAAGCTTCTGCTTCGTACCAACTAACACCACAAACTGGGTGATTATCCGCAGATAAAACATCGTGCCAATAAAGCGGTTCCAATACATGCTCTATTTGCAACCATTCCCATCCAGCTTGCGACCACCAGAGCGGATTTTCGTAGCCTCCCGCTTCCATAAATGCCCGATACTGCCCGCAAGTCACAGGGTAACGGTCAATATGATAAGTGTCCAAATACACTCGATGTGCTGGGCGCTCGTTATCAAGAGCATCAACTGAATTGCTACCCATTTCAAACTCACCAGCCGGGATTTTAATGAAAGATGAGGTTGACTGTTGACTCTTGACTATTGACTGTTGACTCTTGACTGTTGACTTTTGACTGTTTGCTAATTCCAACAAAAAGGCGATCGTTTCACAGTGTTGGCTTTCGTGCTGAAGCAAAAAACGCCAAAGACGTTCTTGCTGATTCAAATCAGCTACTTCTAGGTAATCTAAGACTTGTTTTCTAACTGTGTCTAAGTAATAGTAAATTTCTTCCAGCTTTGGTAATTGGACTCGCTGTGATTTGGGTAAACCATCAGCTGCAAAAAATTTGCGGTATTGCGGAAATAAACAAGAATTACCTGCACCACGTTCTAGTAGCCATAAAGACTCAGTGTAGGCAATATGTCCCAAGTGCCACCCCACAGGACTAAAATCGGGATGAACTTGACAGCGAAATGTGGCTTCGTCCATATCCTCGAACAAAGCCAGAGTGTTCGCGCGACATTGATCGAAAGCAAGGGAAATTGCTTGTTGTAAATTAGATTTTCTTAATTTGGATATCACAGTCTTCTTCCACAGTCATAATGCTATTTTCCGGGAAAGCAGTCCAATTACCAGCGAATAGCGGTTCAGATGCAATAATTACCGAGTTAGGAAAAATTGGATCGTCCCGTAGCCAATAAAGAGACGGAGCTGGTGAGCTTGCAGCAAAGCGCGAAGCAATCAACCGATGTCCATCGCTAATTATCACATTTACTGAAACATCTACTTCATGATCTTGGGCTAAATCTAAAAGCGTTAATAATGTTTTGCGTAAAGCAGATTCTAAAGTTAGATGTTGATTGTCTTGCCACTGGGAGAGCAATAGAGCAAAAATATGCTCAGAATCAGTACTTCCATTGATTAGTTCGTAATATTCAGGTGTTAAAATGCTGCGAATTTTTCTATATAATGTTTTTCGGAAATTCTCAATTCTGCCATTATGAATAAATAGCAAATTGTTATAGTTGAATGGTTGACAATTAGCAAAATCTAATGATTGACCTGGTGTAGCACTGCGAACATAACTCAGTACGCATTTAGACTCAACGTAACGGCATAGATTTGGTAAATTAATATCGTTCCAAATCGGTACTGTATTTTTGTAGGTAAAAGGTTCAGTATCTTTTTGAAGATGATACCAGCCAACACCAAAGCCATCAGCGTTGACTACTCCAGATATCATTTCGCGGGGTTGGTAACTCTGGACTATCAGCGAGTGTTCTGGTTTGTATAATAGATGGTCTAGAAAAACAGGTGAACCAAGGTAGCCAAGTAATCGGCACATAATTTAAGTATTTGCTTTAATTGAGGTATGTGAATGAATATTGGATTAATTTAGGCGATCGCTCTCCTGAAATTACTTACTAACCCTTTACATAAGTTAACATTTTTTGAAGAGAATTATTGTCTGTAGCGGTGAGATATGATGAACTCAATGATGGTGATTTTTCCCTATCGACATAATTCGACATGGGTGTTTGATGATGAACGAGTCGGATTAGTTCACGAACCTTTTGTAAGTGGTGTACCGGAAATGATTGATATTCTGGTGCAAGACATTCCCAATGTTGATGAAGGTTTTAAACTTTGATTTTCTGCAAATCCTTTCCCAGCTTATCAAGCGGAATTGATTTGGTTAAGAGAAGAATATAACGGAAATTGGTATTATTGGAGTCAAACAAATATGGAAGGATGGCTATGTCCAGCATTGTTTAAATACTTTATTGAAGTGCCTAATACCAATTCTTTATGAGGCTGCGCTTAATAACCCGACGAGTAAACTCGCGGCTACACGTACAAAGCCCACCTGCGTGGGCACTCATTAGGCGCAGCTTCACACAGAAATGGTATAAGAAGATATATTGTAAAGCGGAAAGTCTTTATTAAGGAAATTTTATGAGTTTCGTAGTTAGCACTTCAGCGCTGAAGCGCTGAGTAAGAAGAACTAATTTTAAATATTAATACGGGTTATCTTAACACAATTATTTTTAAACAATCTTATCTATTTATATTTTTTACAGCGCTGAAGCGCTGACTACGAAGAACTAAAGATGAATATTCACGATTTAAATACAATTATTTATCAACAGCCTTACCCGCTTTTATTCGCTACTATTAGCGGTTCCCATTTATATGGTTTTCCCTCACCGGATTCTGATTATGATTTGCGCGGTGTTCACATTTTACCAGTGCGCGAAGTTGTGGGATTAAATACTGGACAGGAAACTATTGAACTGTCGGAAATTCGCGAATCTTTACAGATTGATTTGGTAACTCACGATGTGAAAAAATTCTTTTTATTACTACTCAAAAAGAATGGTTATGTGCTAGAGCAATTATATTCACCTTTAATACTCAAAACAACACCGGAATATGAGGAATTAAAGATTATTGCTAAGGATTGCATAACTCGTCATCACTGCTACCACTATTTTGGTTTTGCTGCAACACAATGGAAGTTGTTTGAGAAAGAACAACCGCATCGAGTTAAACCGTTGCTTTATGTTTATCGAGTGCTGTTGACTGGTATTTATTTGATGCAAACTGGGGTTATAGAAGCAAATTTAGTTAAGCTGAATGAAATTTTTGATTTACCTTATATTTCTGATTTAATCGCAGCGAAGCTGACAAATCTAGAAAAATCAGTTTTACCAGATGCTGATTTTACTTTTTATCAACAAGAATATAATCGCTTACGCGATCGCTTAGAAATTGCTGCTCAAACCAGTATACTACCTGAAGCACCTACAGCTAAAGCAGCTTTGCATGATTTACTGATACGATTGAGAACTAGGAGTTAAAATTTAGCAGTTCTTAATTCCTAACTTTGCGCTTTTAGTAGAGACGTTCTGGTGGAACGTCTCTACTACTCCTAACTATTTAATACTTTAAACTCCAAGCGGCAAAAGCCAAGGCACCCCAACCCGCAATAAGAGCTGCACCTCCAAGTGGTGCGATCGCTCCCAATATTTTCACATTTGTTAACGAGAGAGCATATAAGCTACCTGAGAACAAAGCAATCCCAATAATGAACAGCCACCCACTTGCTAACAAAGTCGGTGGCGGAGATTCTTGGTAGATGCTCAATAATAGTGCTACTAACAATAATGCCAGAGCGTGGTACATTTGGTAACGAGCAGCAGTTTCAAAAATTTCGAGGGAGCGATCGCTAATTTTATCCCGCAATGCATGAGAAGCAAAGGCACCACCCGCAACCGACAAACCGCCTAAAATGGCACCTATACTCAAAAAAATTTGCGTCATGGAGTTATCCCATTTTCGCTGTGTTTAGGGTTTAAACATCAAAATGATAAGAGACTGCCCCATCCTCGCTTACTTTAAAGTTAGCATGAAATTCTTGCGCTTTTTCATCTAAATATTCTCTGGCAACGGCAGCTGGTAGCTGTGACTGCATTGCAAAGCTTAAAACGGTGACACGTCCATTGTTTTCAGTCAGCATTTGATAAAAAAGAGATTGCAAGCGATCGCTCACCTGTTGATTAATCATTTTTTTCTCTTGCTGACTGTCACGGTACAATCCAAATGCTAGCCATCCACCCAGTATTAAAGTCGGAACGCCAAAAACTAAACCACCCACAACAGTATTATTATCAGGATAGGTAACATTTGGAGCATCAAATTCTCGATCAAAATCTACGGGCAATCGCCGAGATGCGTTCTCTATAGCTATTTTGTCAAATAGTGCTGAAACTGATAGCGTCATAAACATAAATCCGAGTGTAAGCAGCCATCCAGAAGCTAATTTTCCTGCTGTCTTCATAGTTGTTCCACTTAAAAGAATGAACTTTGTTTGTGATTCTAGCCTCACTTGCCCAGATGTTCCACTAAGAAAGCAGCGACTAGGGACTGGGGACTAGGAAATAAAAATGACATCTCATGTCATGTCTGGCAGAGCGTACATATTGTAGAGACGTTCCGTCGGAACGTCTTTACGACCGTTGCAGCATTTTTATTACTATTAATGAGCGCGGACATAATGTTAAAGATGAAAAAGGTAACTAATGTTGCCTTGCTCACTGGTTTCAAAAGTAGCGTTGAACTCTTTAGCTTTTTGATCGAGATATTGTTTAGCTTCTTGCCCAGATAGTTGTGCTTCCATCGCTAACTGTAAGACGGTAATTCTACCATTATCGGCTTTGAGCATTTGATAAAAAGTAGAATCTAGGCGATCGCGTAACAATTTTTCATTTCTTCTACGCAATCCCCAAAGCATGTATCCTCCCCCTGCTACTAATGGGACACCTAAGGCTATTCCTCCAACAAAAGTATCTGTCGCGTCTTGCTGTTCTAAGGTATTCTGGTCTTTATCTGGTAACTGCGATAAGGCAGAAACACTGACCATCAAACATAGAAATCCGCTCATCAGCAAGAACCCGGCAGTTAGTTTGGTGAGAAATTTCATAATCGAAAGCGCAAAATGTAAGAGTTATCTTGCCGCAATCTTAACCTCACTTACGCGTAGCTTCCAATATTCGTGAAAAATAAAAGCGAGTCCGAGTCATAGACTGTCTTTCGACACTAAAGCCGTTTTTTTCTAGTATTTTCACTACATCAGCTTCACGATGCAAGTAAGCACGAGTTGCTTTACTCGGTCCTGGGAAAAAACTGCCGATTTTTTTTAGTATACTCAAAGCGCAGGTTTTCGGCGCAAAGCTGAGAATTATCCGCGACTGTGCCAGAGAACATAGATGAGAAATCATCTCGTCTGCCTTTTCTTGGGGATAGTGGATGAGAACATCTAGGCAAATGACGGTATGATAACTACCACTCAACGCTTCTAAATCTTGGACGGCGAAAGTGGGATTATCGCTTTGTCCTAAAGTTTCTAAAGCTCTATCTTTTGCTTCTGTCACCATTTTGTCAGAAATATCGCTGGCATAAACTTTCGCATTATCTGCCGCTAGGGGGATGCTAAGACTACCCACACCACATCCAGCATCACAGATTGATATTTCTGCTAAATTGTTATCAGCTTTTAACCAGCTAAGGACTGTATCGACGGTTTGCTGATGTCCGTTGCGGATGTCTAGCTGAACTTTGTTGACTTCGCCATCACCATAAATACGTCTCCAGCGATCGAAGCCGGTGGAATTGAAATAATCTTTAACAATTGTTTTGTCGTCGGTTGCGTTCATGTTGAATTTTGTTTGATGGGTTCCCAATGCTTAAAAATATCATTAATAGCAACCGTCAAGAACGCTCTTCCAAATTTTTCTATACTCTGGAGCGCGATCGCTTTTGCTGTAATTCGATGACTGTATCTATCGAGCATTGATGCGAACCGACAAGAGCTGACGGTGTTACAGATTTTTTGTGATGTAGTCTCATGCAAAGTGCGCTTTTGGCATAGGTGAAGCGATCGCATTATTTTATAATTATCATTCAAATTGCTCTTTAGACAATACCCTGAGTACGCCTTGAACTGAAGTTCAAGGCTCATAGCCCAAGTCCGTTAAAACGGACTCAAATGTATATCCAGTAAGCTAAAGCTTACTTAAGCTTTGAGCCAAGAAATTTATTTCTTGGCGGACGAACAGGTGTAAGATATAAGGTAGTACAAATTTTTATACTCGCCAATTATCAATTAATAAAGGATATCCTAATGCCTGGATATTTTGATAATGTTTAGTATTCCCTGTTACTAAAACTAAATTATTTTCGATAGCTATAGAGGCTATTAAGATATCTGCTAATCCTATTGGTTGTCCTGCTTTTTCTAAATCTGCCTGAATTAAGCCGGAAATTTCTGCACAGCTTTGGTCTAAATGCAAAATTTATAATTGAGATAAATCTGCCAAAAATTGTTGAATGCGGTCATTCCGATTTATTTTTCTCCATCCCTTAATAATTTCAGAAACAGTAATTACCGAAATTGTGTACTGTTGCCATATAGCTCTATAAGCAATAGCTTTAGCATTTATTTTAGGATTTTTTAATTTGCGAATCTCTGATACAATGTCTGTATCAATTAAAGATTTTCTCACAGCTAATTTAGTTTTTCTAAATTCCTGTGTTTGAAAATATCTGCAACCATTGTATCAACTAATTCCGCCTCGTTAGACCATTTACCGATAAAGGAATCATTAATAACTTCTGGTTGTGTTAGTTGCTCAATCATTGCTTTGATTATGTCAGAAATTTCGCAATGATAAGTTTGTGTTAATTTTTCTATTTTTGCAAATGTTTCTTGATCTAGTTCGATTTCTATTTTTTTCATAATTCAGTTATTTTTGTCATAAATTAAGTAATATTATAACGCTGTGAGTAATTATGGCGGATCTCTCTTTCACCGCCGAAACCAACTGCGAACCCAACGCTACTAACCCCAAAACCCACGATGGGAGAGTACCTTTACGCAAAATTTAGCTCAATAGTCGCTGCCAAGTGAGTTCTTTTGTCGCTTCATCCCAATGCCAGCGTAATAATTTGGCGGGTTGATTTGGGGAAATTCCTGGTAATCCAATTGCTTTTCTTGGTGCTTCGGTTGCAAGAATTATGCCAGTTTCTACATCACAACCCCACTTCACCAAGTTTTGCGCTCCCACCAATAAAGGTAAAGTCGTCCCCGATAAAGTTCCATCAGGCAGTCTTGCCGTACCGTTTTTTACTTCAATTTGCCGAGTATCCCAAGGATAAACCCCATCAGGAAGTCCCAAAGGTGATAAAGCATCACTTACTAAAAAAAGTCCTTTGTGAGAACTGGCGCGTAGAAGAATTTGTAGCATAATTGGTGAAACATGCTCACCATCTGCAATAAAACCACACATCACATCAGAATTAAGAATTGCTGCGCCTAATAATCCCGGTTCGCGATGATGTAATAATGGCATAGCGTTAAAAGCATGAGTCACCATCGTTGCACCCAGTTTAAAAGCGTGTTGCGCTTGGGCGACGGTGGCTTGAGAATGTCCTAAACTAACGGTAATGCCCTTTGAACGCAAGTAAGGAATGACTTCACCAGTGGGATCTAACTCTGATGCGAGGGTGATAACTTTGATAATCTGGGCATAATCGCCCAAAACTCGCTTTACTTCTTCAATTGTTAAAGGTAACAGATATTCTGCCGGGTGTGCGCCGCGCTTTTGGTAATTTAAAAATGGTCCCTCTAGATGGACACCGAGAATTTGCGAACCGACTTTTTGACGAGAAATAAAATCAGCGATGACAGCAAGCGATCGCTGAATATTATCCACCGAAGTTGTCACCAGCGTCGGTAAAAATCCATCTACCCCCACATCCCAAAGATATTCACAGATTTTTTGCAGAAAGTCGAAATTTTCAGCTTTTAATTCCGGAAATGCCAACCCTAACGCACCGTTAATCTGTAAATCGACACCTCCCAAGGAAATCCAATCACCACAAAGATCCAACAATTCCAAGTCAGGAGGTGCGATCGCTTTGAAAACTGTACCCATTGGCAAAATTCGCTCAACTATACCCTCACGAACCAAGAGCATCTGCAAATCTTTGTATCCCGGCACTCTAGCGTTGATAATATTTATGGGTGTTGCTTTGCTCATCACGATAGTTTTGTAAAATTCAACATCACTCTATTGGGGCATTGGGCATTGGGCATTGGGCATTGGTAATAATTCTTTTCCTAGTCCCTAGTCCCTAGTCCCTAGTTCCCAATCCCCAATCCCCAGTCCCCAGTCCCCAATCCCCATTCATATGACTTCCCTTATCGGTATTATTATGGGCAGCGATTCCGATTTACCCATCATGGAGGGTGCGATCGCTATTTGTGAAGAATTTGGCATTCAAACCGAAGTTGCCATTGTTAGCGCCCATCGTACCCCAGAACGTATGGTTGAATACGCACAATTTGCACACCAACGCGGCATTAAAGTGATTATCGCCGGTGCTGGCGGTGCTGCTCATCTTCCCGGAATGGTTGCATCTTTAACTCCTCTTCCGGTTATCGGTGTTCCCGTCCCCAGTCGTTACTTACAAGGACTTGATTCACTGTATTCTATTGTACAAATGCCTACTGGTATCCCAGTTGCGACCGTGGCAATAGGTAATGCGACAAATGCCGGTCTTTTGGCAGTTCAAATTCTCGCTACCCAGCAACCTGAATTACTCGAAAAAGTCCAAAAATATCGCCAAAATCTCTGCGATTCGGTAATAGCAAAGCAAGCAAAGTTAGAAGAATTAGGCTTTGAGCAATATTTGCAACAGATGTAATATCGGTTATTTACTTAGAATTAACTATACTTAAGTAAAACTTTTGTGGGTTTATCTGTATAAAAAGATATAAAGTATCTAATTCCTAACAGCAGTAGCTTTATCTTTTTGTAAAAATTATTAACTTATTTTATCTAAATTTCATAATTTATTGACTTAATGTCCGAAAATGCTGACACTGTAACGGATACAATTACTTTATTTAGCAATGCTGATGCATCCAAGTAGCAGTAAAAACTAGAAAATTGTATTTAACACTACAGAATTACTATTTGGCTTAATAGAAAATCAATCAACTTTATTACTGGATTCACCAAACTTTTGAACAAAAAACAGCACTGAACCTTTGCGAGTTTCTGCTGCGGGGTTAATTGGAGAAAGAAAAAGCTAAAACGATAAGTTGTTAGTATTTTATCCTTTACACTTGAAACTTTTTTAGGAAAGGTTTATGTAATAGGATATTGGCAATTGTTGGCATTAATTAGTAACTAATCTCCAATCCCTAAGGGAAAAAAAATTAACCTGCCAGAGAATAATTATTAAAGAGTGAATAAAGGATGGTTGACTGTTTGACAAAATACATAATATTTTATTAATAATCTCCGTAAAATTTACAGAGATAGCACCAGTTTCTTGATTAATACTGTAGTTATTTGGCTTTTTGATTTTCAGACAATCAATTGCCAATGATGAAAATAAGCAAGTTTCAACAACCAGCTTGCCCGAATGACAAATATCAAAAACGACTTGTTTCGCTTTTGGTGTTAGCGCTTTGTTGCTTAAGGTATTTTTTCAGTTAGGGATATTAAAAGGCATGATGTTAAAAGTTACGCAAAAAAAGAAATCGAAAGCTAGCAGTAGACATCAAAGAAAGAGAACACAATCGAACTCAATTGTCAATAAATTTAATCTAGCGATAAAACGACTATCTCCAAGTTGGCAAGCTTGCTTACCGATCGCTTGTTTGATTGTGTTGGGGTGGGGTTGTGCAGCGGTTGCCCAAACTCCATCAGCCGGACCAACTACAGGGGACTTGAAAGTTGCCCTTGATACATTGTGGGTAGCGATCGCTGCTTTTTTGGTGTTCTTCATGAACGCTGGTTTTTGTATGTTAGAAACCGGGTTCTGTCGCCAGAAAAACGCTGTCAACGTTCTTTCCAAAAACTTGATCGTGTTTGCCCTATCGACAGTGGCATTTTGGGCGATCGGTTTTGCCTTGATGTTTGGCGATGGCAATGATTTCATTGGACTGAATGGGTTTTTCTTAGGAGGAACTGATAACAGCCCCGCCACAGGAGAAGCTTATAAAGGCATCTTCAGCGCCCTAAACTGGACTGGTGTACCTCTAGCTGCTAAGTTCTTATTTCAGCTAGTATTCGCCGGCACAGCCGCCACTATTGTTTCTGGGGCAGTTGCGGAAAGAATTAAGTTTATTGACTTCTTAATCTTTAGCCTCTTACTCGTAGGCATTGCCTACCCCATTACCGGACACTGGATTTGGGGTGCTGGTTGGTTAGCAGATATGGGTTTCTGGGATTTTGCCGGTTGTACAGTGGTTCACTCAGTTGGTGGGTGGGCAGCTTTGATGGGAGCAGCATTTCTCGGACCGCGCATTGGTAGATATGAAAATGGGCAAGTTAATGCCATTCCCGGTCATAACATGAGCATTGCCACCTTGGGCTGCTTGATTTTGTGGTTGGGCTGGTTTGGTTTCAACCCAGGTTCAGTGATGGCTGCCGACCCTGGTGCAATTACCCACATAGCCTTAACCACCAATATGGCGGGTGCTGTCGGTGGCATTGCTGCGACAATTACAGCTTGGCTGTATTTGGGTAAGCCAGACCTTTCAATGATTATCAATGGTATTTTAGCTGGCTTGGTGGGAATTACAGCATCTTGTGCTTACGTCAGCGTTGGCAGTTCTTTCATCATTGGCTTGATTGCCGGAGTCTTGGTAGTTTTCTCTGTCACCTTCTTTGACAAACTCCGCATTGATGACCCTGTGGGAGCAACCTCAGTTCACTTAGTTTGTGGTATTTGGGGAACTCTGGCAGTAGGTTTATTCGCTGTTGGTCCTGGTGGATATCCTTGGATGGTTGACTTGGCAGGTAAGCCAGTCGGACCCCACGGATTATTCTTTGGTGGTAACTTTGGCACATTGATTCCGCAATTAGTCGGTATTGTCTCGGTAGGCGGCATGACTGTTCTTCTGAGCAGCATCTTCTGGCTGGCGCTAAAAGCTACTTTAGGTATCAGAGTAACTCCCGAAGAAGAGTTTGAAGGTTTAGATATCAGCGAACATGGTATGGAGGCTTACAACGGATTTGCGAAAGAGGCTAATCAGAGCGGATTTCCTGAAGTAGGTAATCTAGGAGAAATACCACACCGGGGTAAACCTACTATCACCTAATAGTTGGATCGTTGTTATACCAATTATTTGTGAAGTTGCATAGAATTTTACCCCACCCCGATCAGCCCCTCCCCGCAAGCTCTTAGGGGAAAATCCGGTTCCCTCCCCGCTTGCGGGGAGGGTTAGGGTGGGGTTCTTATGGGTGCAACTTCATATTAAATTGGTATTAGTTGTTTGCTGTTGGGATTTCCATTAAGTATCAACTAACAACTTTTTTAATCAACTATCAACAAATAACAAACACAAAATTTCATATTTGTATAGTAACAAGCTTAAAAATTTAAATTTTGTAGCAATAAATGTGATTGATTAAGAATAACAGATGCAAAAAGTGCATAAGAGCATATTGATTTAAGACTTAGCAACTGCTATAAGAAGTATATTTTTAGTTAGTTATCCCAGAAACGAAATTTGAGTAACTTCCAAGACAAAAAGGAGTATCACAAAGTACTCAAATGTAAGTAACACAAAAAATTGTTGGTACTCAGGGACAAAGAAGAAGTGTTGAAGAAAGTTGTAATGATTGGGGCGATCGCCTCATTGCTTCTAGGTGTACTGACGAGTAATGCCTTGGCAGCACCCACAGATGTAAACGCAGCAATCACTAATGCTCAAACATCAGCCGATACAGCATTTATGCTGATTTGTTCGGCACTCGTGTTGTTGATGACACCTGGATTAGCGTTTTTCTATGGTGGATTTGTGCGATCGCGCAACATCCTAAATACATTGATGATGAGCTTCGTGCTGATGGCGATCGTTGGAGTCACCTGGATTTTGTGGGGCTACAGCCTTGCTTTTGCACCAGGTAATCCCTTCATCGGCGGATTAGAGTGGTTTGGGTTAAATGGTGTCGGCTTAGAGACAACCGATTATCTTAAAGGCACAAGCCCAGTGGAAATAGTTTCCTATGCACCGACAATTCCCCACCAGGCATTCATGATTTATCAGGCAATGTTTGCCATTATCACCCCAGCGTTGATTAGTGGTGCGATCGCCGAACGCATGAACTTCACCGCTTACTCATTATTTGTGCTGCTGTGGTCTACGTTTATTTATTCGCCCCTAGCGCACATGGTATGGGCTAAAGGCGGATTTTTGGGCTTGGCTGGTGGAATGGGCGCCCTAGACTTTGCAGGGGGCACAGTCGTTCATATCAGTTCCGGTGTTTCTGCCCTCGTCGCTGCCATCTACCTCGGACCACGGAAAACATATCCCGACCGTCTCAGCCCTCCTCACAACGTTCCTTTCATTTTGTTGGGTGCAGGCTTGCTGTGGTTTGGCTGGTTCGGCTTCAATGCTGGTAGCGCCTTTGCTTCTGGCGGTTTAGCAACAACCGCATTTGTTGCCACCAATACAGGTGCAGCGAGTGGTGCTTTAATGTGGCTAATCCTGGAAAAAGTCTTGCGGGGTAAACCAACAGCAGTCGGTGCAGCCACAGGTGCAGTTGCCGGATTAGTTGGTATCACCCCAGCCGCAGGATTTGTCACACCTCTAGCTGCGATATTAATTGGCGGTATTACAGCCTTTGTCTGCTTTTATGCCGTCAGCTTCAAGCACAAAGTCAATATTGACGATGCTTTAGATACCTTTCCCGTGCATGGCGTCGGTGGGACAATCGGGGCAATTCTCACCGGAATCTTTGCCACCACCACAGTCAACTCAACAGGGAAAAATGGCTTGTTATTTGGCAACCCCGGTCAAGTGGTAACGCAAATTATCGCCATTGCCATTGCCTATGTCATTGCTGCTGTCGGTACCTGGATTATTTTGAAGATTCTAGATGTCACAGTCGGGTTGCGAATCAAAGAAGAAGCCGAACTGCAAGGCATGGATATCAACGAACACGGCGAAGAAGGTTACAACGAAGAATTTGGAGAGCGTATTAGTGTTAAGTAGTTGGACACAATTAATTACAAAAAATATGGGCTGAAATTCTTACCTGGTAAAGAATTTATATTGTAATTAATTTTGTCTGGTTACTCATACCATTTCTGTTTGAAGCTGCGCCTAATTTAGCCCACGCAGGTGGGCTTTGTACGTGTAGCCGCGAGTTTACTCGTCGGGTTATTAAGCGCAGCCTCATAAAGAATTGGTATTACTAATAGGTAGTGCAATTTATCACCCTTGATTGTTGCTTATTTCCAAGGTAAAAGATAGAAGATAAAAGGTAAAAAATCTTTATTCTTACTTTTACCTTTTTACTTTTTACTTTTACCTCCGCTAACGTGTCAACTCCAGCAAAAATTTTTCCTACCTGGGCATTTTTCTCCTTGGTAATCAACGGCATACTGATGTTAGCGATCGCCTTGCTAATTTTTCGACAGCAGGGTTTGACCGCTTTTTTTTGGTTTGCACATACCGCGACACCAGTCAACCACAACAGTCAACCCCAAGCTACACCTGCTAAAATTACACCTGAACTAGGACTTCGCCATAAATTCAGTTATCCCCAGTGGGTAGATGTCCTCAGAAAAGAAGCTAAAGCAGCTGCCGATAAACCTCACCACAATTTAAGTATCCTTGCGGGAGATTCTCTCTCATTGTGGTTTCCTACAGAGTTATTACCTGAAGACAGAAATTGGCTAAATCAGGGAATTTCTGGAGAAACTAGCGAAGGACTATTAAAAAGATTAGATATATTTGACCGCACTCAGCCAAAGACGATTTTTGTGATGATTGGCATTAATGACCTGATTCGGGGTGCAAGGGATGAGACAATTTTAAACAATCAGCAACAAATTATCACTTACTTGAGAAAGGTGCATCCAAAAACGCAAATTGTGGTTCAGTCGATTTTGCCACATGGAGCAGAAGAAGCAACTTGGGAAAGACGAGACAAACTACTGGCTATTCCTAACAGTCGCATTCGCAAGCTAAATCAGCAACTGCAAGATATAGCTACAAAAGCAAATGTGAAATATCTCAACTTGCATCCTTTATTTACCAACAAGCAAGGCAATCTTCGTCCCGAATTCTCTACCGATGGTTTACACCTAAGTCCCCAAGGCTATCTTGTCTGGCGTTCCGCGTTGCTAATGTACACTCAGATTGAACTGGATAAGGGGGATAAGGGGGATAAGGGATAAGGGGGATAAGGGGGACAAGGTGACAAGGTGACAAGGGGACAAGGTGAAATTTCTTCCCCCCAGTTTTGTAGAGACGCGATTAATCGCGTCTTTTGTACAGACGCGATTAATCGCGTCTCTACTTAAATGGTGTCTGTGCGCTCCTACAATAAGATAGAGGAGTCTCTGATGAAAAAACAATGGATACAAAAGCTTTTAAGCGATCGCTCCAACATTCAGAAAACTATCATCGTCGAGGGTTTGGTCATCAAGCCGAAGTCGCTACTCAGTTGCAATCCGAATATCAAAGCAATTTAATTCAACAAATTCGCGATAATAATTACACCCTAAAACGGGGTAATACAACCATTCAACTAGCACAAGCTTTTGGCTTTTGTTGGGGTGTGGAACGTGCTGTAGCAATGGCGTATGAAACCCGTAAGCATTTCCCCTCAGAAAGGATTTGGATTACTAATGAAATTATTCACAATCCTTCTGTAAATCAGCGAATGCTGGAAATGGAAGTGGGATTTATCCCTTTTGAAGCTGGTAAAAAAGACTTTTCTGTGGTCGAATCAGGTGATGTAGTTATACTACCAGCTTTTGGCGCAAGCGTCCAAGAAATGCAGATCCTTAACGAGAAAGGCTGCAAAATTGTTGATACCACTTGTCCTTGGGTCTCGAAAGTTTGGAATACAGTTGAGAAGCATAAGAAAGGCGATTACACTTCAATTATTCACGGCAAATATAAGCACGAAGAAACCATTGCAACTAGTTCCTTTGCTGGGAAATATTTGATTGTGCTGAATATGCAGGAAGCTGATTACGTTGCTGATTATATTCTTAATGGTGGAAATCGGGAAGAGTTTCTCGCTAAATTTAGCAAAGCAATTAGCGCCGGATTTGACCCGGATAAAGATTTAGAAAGAGTTGGGATCGCTAATCAAACAACGATGCTCAAAGGCGAAACTGAGCAACTTGGGAAACTGTTTGAGCATACCATGTTGAAAAAGTATGGTCCCGTTGATTTAAATCAGCATTTTCAAAGCTTTAATACTATTTGTGATGCTACCCAAGAACGGCAAGATGCGATGTTGGGTTTAGTTGAACACAAGCTAGATTTGATGGTGGTAATTGGTGGATTTAATTCCTCGAATACTACTCAATTGCAACAAATTGCTGTAGAGGAGAAAATTCCTTCTTATCATATCGATTGTGTAGAGCGAATTAAATCAGGAAATGCGATTGAGCATCGACTATTAAATGGTGAGTTGAAGATAACAGAAAACTGGTTGCCAGATAATGAAATTGTTGTAGGAATTACCTCTGGTGCTTCTACACCCGATAAGGTGGTTGAAGATGTGATTGAGAAGATTTTTGAATTGAAAGCTACAGCAACAGTGGTTTAAAAAGAACCTGGTATGCTCTATTTGTGGGGTGGGTATGTTGCCTACCCCATAAATTTATTATAAGTTTGTCAGAGTATGAGTGTTTATATTATTCGACCAAAGGCGACATCAGTAACGCGATCGCTCAAACTGCAATCCCGAAAATTCACCCCAGAAAGTCGTCCCACGCAAGTTAAGGAAGTGGTTGATTTTTGGGAGGAAGATCCAGTTCACAGAGAAATTGAACATTGGCTAGAAGATGCAGAAAACGTCTCAAAGCATCCTACTTACTCAGGAATTACTGGAGCGGCTATTGTAGAAATGTCGGATGAAGAAGCTGTAAGAATGCGTCGCGAGTTGCCTAATGCTTTGATATTACGCGACCAGCCGATTGAGTTGATCCAGCCCGAACGCAATCTACGAGCTAGTAAAGATAAAATCACAGCAGCAGATTTATGGCATTTGGATGCGATCGCTCTCAACAAAGCACGTCAACAGGGATTTACAGGCACTGGCAAAAATATCACTATTGCTGTTTTGGACACGGGTATCGATAACAGTCACTCGGAATTGCAAGGCAAAGTAACTGAATCTTATAGTTTTAATGATAGAACACAGCAAATTCAGTCAATACCTTGCCAAGATACCGATGGTCATGGTACTCATGTTGCGGGATTGATTTGCGGTCAACAGATTGGGGTAGCACCAGAAACTAAACTGATCAACGGTGTTCTCATTCCTCGCGGTACAGGCAAATTATCAGACTTATTTTTATGGCTTGACTGGCTGGGAACTCGCGTAGATGTGAATATTGTAAATATTTCCGCTGGCATTCCTCGATATTCTGATGGAGTCAGCGATTTAATTGATACTTTATTGGCAGTAGGAATATTGCCGGTTTGCGCTGTTGGCAATGATGGATTTAACAGAACTGATGCACCAGCAAATTGTAGAGGTGCGGTTTCGGTAGGTGCTACAAACTCTGGCGGTAAAATTGCATCTTTTAGTGGCAGTGGCACAATATCTATTAATAATCATCTTTATAATGTCCCTTATTTAGTTGCTCCTGGTGAAGGAGTTTATTCATCTGTTCAAGGTGGCGGTTACGAAGCTTGGGACGGAACTTCGATGGCTACCCCAATCGTTTCTGGTGTAGCAGCTTTAATATTAGAGAAGTACAACAAACAAATTACTGTAGGGCATTTGTTTGACGTGCTGCTTTCGACTTGTCACGATTTGGGACACCAAAGTGACCGTCAAGGTCGAGGTTTAATTCAGGTGACAGCGGCACTATAACAGTCCTAAATAAGAGCGTGAAAAATTAGATTCCCGACAACTTTTACGGATACTGCTGGCGATTCAGGGGTATCACCCCCTCACGATTTTTCGACATTCCACACAATTGTAGAGACGTTCCGGCGGAACGTCTCTACGAGGTTTTTAATAAAATGAGGGGTCAGACCTACCATTCGCCAACGATATTCTTTAAGAAGTCGGGAATCTGAACACCGGGAATTTTCGCAAATCATCTAGAATTGCACTATGGATCTTAACGAAAGCCAGATTGCCAAAATTGACCCTTTGCTAGAAGAAGTTCTGACATATGCGCGGGGCAATGAAGAGATTCGTGCAATTATTACTTTAGGCGCTGACAATCAAATCAAAAAAGATGCAAGCAATCCACCCCTTGATCCTAACGAATTTCCATCTTATCAAGCTTATCGACAGGCATTAATTGAGCGCCGAAAAAATCAACTTGCCGAGGCAGTGGGTGATACTGTCCAAGCACTGCAAAATCTTTCTTTAAAACCTATTGGCGGGACTCTCAGCCGTGTTGTGGTTGTCGAAGGTTCAGCGAATGCAATTCTAAGCTCTTTGGATCTGCCTGGAGTTAACCATGTCAGTCTGGATCAGCTGATTGCGCTGCCGGAAATTGCACCAGATGAAGCAGTTAAACATTTCGCTGACCTTTATATAAACATACTTGATCGCCCTTTAGATGAGAAAACAAAAAAACTAATTTATAAAGCATCTCAGCAATACATTATTAACTACCACAAGCGCCACAACAAACTGCAAATATTGGGAATGCAAAAGCCTGTAGATTTGGATTCAATCTATACAGCAGTGCAATGTTTCCAAAATTATGACATTCGGAAATTTGAGTCAGTTGAAGGCTTAGAAGAACTTTACCGCCAAGCAGGAAAGCGCGGAATACAACATAAAAAGGCGAATACAGAAGATGGTCTTAAAGTAGCAAATCAGCAGCAATATTTGATGGTACTCGGCGCTCCTGGCGCGGGAAAGTCTACATTATTGCGAAAAATAGGACTTGAAGCACTTAAGGCTCATCAAAGTGAATATCAGCATCAATGTATTCCACTTTTTATTGACTTGAAACAATTTACTGATAAAGAAATCAATATTCACCAAACAATTGTCAAAGATTTTTTTGATTGTCAATTGCCACTTATTGAAGATTTTACAACCAAAGCATTAGAGCAAGGCAAGTTGTTGATTTTGCTAGATGGTTTGGATGAAGTACCAACAGATAATATGGATTTGGCAATTAAGCAAATTCAAAGTTTTGTTGATGAATGGAAGAAAAATAGGTTTATTATCTCTTGCCGTATCGCTGCCTATCGCCAGAATTTTCCGAAGTGTAGCGAAGTTACCATTGCCGAATTCAATGATGGTCAAATTCAGCAGTTTATTAAAAATTGGTTTTCTTCAGAGGTTGATAAGAAAGTAGAAACTGCGGAAAAGTTCTGGGGCTTATTGAAGCAACAAGAATATACAGCAACTAAGGAACTTGCCCAAACTCCTCTGTTACTAACTTTTCTCTGTTTAGTATATGACGAATCTCAGGACTTGCCAAAAAATCGGTCTACGCTATACAGTGATGCTTTAGATATATTACTGAGAAGATGGCGAGCCGAAAAACGGATTCAAGAAGACCGTATCGATCAGGAACTTGGCATTGATTTAGAGAAAATCATGCTTTCTGAAATCGCCTATCTAGGCTTTGAAGCAGAGAAACTATTCTTTTCTCACCAAGAAGTTGTTAGAGAAATAAAAGAGTTCCTCGCAAGTAACGACAATGCACCAAAGCATTTAGAGGCTGAGGTAGTGTTGGATGCTATAGCTATTCAGCAGGGAATTTTAGTAGAACGAGAACGGGATATTTATTCATTCTCCCATTTGACGCTACAAGAATATTTAACAGCAAAATATATTGACGACCATCAACTGATTGAAAAATTGGTTGCAGAACATCTTACTGACGAACGCTGGAAAGAAGTATTTTTGCTAGTGGCTGGATTAATGCGCGGTGGTGCAGATAAGTTGCTGTTGTTAATGGAAAAGGAAGCACAAAAGTATATTAAAACCCGTAAATTCCCAAATCTATTCCGCACTTCTAAGTTACAAGCCTTACTGCACTGGGCAGAACAGATAACAGATGGATCTGAAGGTAATTTTAAACCAGTTGGTAAACGTGCAGCTGCGATCGCCATCGCCATCGCCAACGCCTACGCCATCGCCATCGTCAACTCCAACCCCAACGGCTACGCCATCGCCTACGCCATCGGTATCGCCAACGCCGATGACATCGCCAAAGCCAAAGCCAACGCCAACGCCAAGGCTTACGCCATAGCCATAGCCAACGCCAAGGCTTACGCCATAGCCAACACCTACGCCATAGCCATCGCCAAAGCCAAAGCCAACGCCATAGCCAAAGACATAGCCAAAGACATAGCCAACGCCAACGCCATAGCCAAAGCCATCGACAAGTTTATTAACCTAGCTACAGAGCTAGATCAAATAAAAATTTTCAAACCTGTAAACTTTACAGTGCTAATTGCCCGACTCAAAGAACTCAAAGCCCAAATTCCTTATAATAATCAATTTCAGCAAGTGCATCGGCAATTTGTTGACCGCCTCATACAAACTTGGCTTAATGCTTTTAATCTCACCCCAGAAATGGTCGATTTATCTGCGGAAGAATTGCAGGCACTGGACAATTATCTCTATGCAAATTACCTGATTATCCAGTGCAAACAAGCAGCAGTGCGGGTGTCACCCCAAACTTGGGAAGCGATTGAGGCGCGGATGTTGTTGGTTCCAACGGGTTAAGCAACAATAAGGTAATGAAATATAGCTAGATAAACACTCTATGAGTTCATTAAAACAGGCTCAAGACAAAAAAACTCAAACTTTTACAGCAATTCTGCATTGGGAAGAAGATGTTTACGTCGCTGAATGTCCAGAGGTGGGAACTGCTAGTCAAGGAGAAACCATAGAAGAAGCGATCGCCAATTTGCGCGAAGCAACTGAACTATATTTAGATGAGTTCCCGCTTTCGGAAACCGCACCTCGTCGGTTGTTGACTACATTTGAGGTGACTAGTGCCTAAGTTACCCAGAATTAAAGCCTCTGAAGTCATTCGTGTTCTGGAACATTTAGGCTTTGTTCAGGTAAGACAACGTGGCAGTCATGTAATTTTGAAGAAGCAACTGTTAGACGAAGGAGAAGAACAGGAAGTGATTGAAGTCGGTTGTGTTGTGCCACTACATCGCAAAACTGTAGCTGTTGGGACGCTTAAAAGTATTCTGAATCAAGCTGGAGTTTCAGTTGAGGAGTTTATTGAAAATCTTTAGCTTACAGTAGAAAGATGTTTACGTGGCTGAATGTCTGTGAGGTGGGAACTGAAGCGTCAGGGAGAGACGATCTTATGAAGCGATCGCACTCTTTGCGCGAAGCAACTAAACTATATTTAGATGAGTTCCCCCTGTCGGAAACCGCACCTCAGTCTTTGAACTTCATTAATCAGTATCTAAGGTAGATAAACGAGTCTTTGAGAGAGATGAACGAGTATCTGAGCTAGATAAACGAGTATCTGAGCTAGATGAACGAGTCTCTGAGGGAGATGAACGAGTCTCTGAGGGAGATGAACGAGTCTCTGAGGGAGATGAACCAGTATCCGAGGGAGATGAACGAGTCTCTGAGGGAGATGAACGAGTATCCGAGAGAGATGAACGAGTATCCGAGGGAGATGAACGAGTATCCGAGAGAGATGAACGAGTCTCTGAGCTAGATGAACGAGTATCCGAGGGAGATGAACGAGTCTCTGAGGGAGATGCACGCTATTTTATTACTCTTGCCAGATAAAATTTGAAACCCTATTTCCAGGTTAGTCCGCGTAGGCGGACTTTGTTTGTATAGCCAAGCCAGTGCGTTGCGCGGGTTCCCCGCGTTGAAGCACCTGGCGTGCGATTTTAATCGTCAGGGCTTATCATTTTAACCCTTAGAGAGACGCGATAAATCGCCGTCTCTACAGAAAATCTATGCGTCAATTAGTCCTTGACGCACTACTAGCTAAATAGCCAAACGCAAGCAAGGACACTTTTGCAGAAATCCAGATGCTTTTTGTTCTGCATCTGGATTATCAATATGTGCTGGTGTCGGGCGAATAATGCCGCCAAATAAATCATCTAAGCCGTAGGGGGTGAAAAATTGCCATTTTCCCTCTGCATCTAGCTTCACGCCTACAGCAGTGGCTGTGTGGAGCCAATTCGTAATGCCATCTTCTGTACTATTAAAGGTTTGACGACCGGGACGCCAATGAGCGAAACTAGCTTGATTTTTGACATCAAATTTGTACTCAGGAAATTGATTTGTCAAAGCTGTTTTTGCTGCTAGTTCTTGAGAACGATTTCCGTGTTGATCAAAGAAGGCAATATCAAAGTCGTTAATAACTAACTTACATTCTTCGCCGAAAATATGACGCCAAACGGTATTTCGTACTGCACCACCTGCTAACCACCAGTTGGGAAGATTGCTTTGCGCGATCGCACTCAATACAATACCAACAGGCGAATCAGCTAAAATTATCTGTAAGCGTGTGTTAGCATCCATTTTATTATCTTAGTGTAGTAAGCGCTTCAGCGCTTAAAGTGCTTACTAACTTCTTCGGGGGCTAAAAATTCCCTAATATAAAGCGCTGAAGCGCTTACTACGGGTTAAGCAGGTAGTTTTGGTTGAGTAGGATTCACAACAACTTCTTCGGGGGCTAAAAATTCCCGAATCAGTCTTGCGATGGCTTTTTGGATTAAGAGACTGGTAACTTGCTGACCCAAACGCTGCACTCCAGGATTTACTATTAATTGTGCAAGTTGGGGAACAAGTTGCGCTGGATCAAAGCCACGGGTTTCTTGGAGAATATTAAAAATACGTTTGATATGCTCTAAGGTTTGTTGCTGTTCAACTGATGCTGAGGGAGTTTCGTTGATTGCTGTTAAACCGACTCTTTCCCGCAACAAATATGTGAAATTATGCAAAGCGTTTTTACCTAAAGCATCGACTCCTTTCACAACTTCATCTACAACCCGATTTCTAATAAAAGCGCCTCTATCGGAAGATAGAAACTCTAATGCTTGATTCAAAACCACATTCAAGTCATAATCTTGATTGTTACGGGCATTTTTTAAGAGGTTTTCTAAACGGTTCCAGCGGAATGTACCTTCTTTAAAAAGTAAATCTTGCAAAGATGCTCTTAATTGTGGTGCTGGGTCGGTTAATAAGCGTTTGGAAACGTAAGGATAAGCTTCGCTAAGGACTTTGAAATTTGGATCTATAAAGATAGCAATTCCTTCGAGCGTTACCAATGAACGGATAATCAAAGCGTAATAAGGTGGAACGCGGAAAGGATACTCATACATCAAAGCTGATAATTCATCGGTGATGCTTTTGATGTTGAGGTCAGCAACGCTAGCACCTTCGGCATTGGCAAATACTCTGGCAAAAGCGGGAATAATTGGGGTTAAGTCGGTTTCTGGTGATAAGAAATCTAACTTGACGTAATCTTTGGCTAAACCTTCAAAATCGCGGTTGACAACGTGAACGATCGCTTCAATTAAACCATATCTTTGCAGCGGTTGAATCTCGCTCATCATCCCAAAGTCAAGATAAGCTAGTTTACCATCGGTTGTGGCTAACAAGTTACCTGGGTGCGGGTCGGCATGGAAAAATCCATGTTCTAATAATTGTCGCAATGAACACTGCACACCCACTTCAATTAGATAACGCGCATCGATGCCTTGGGCGCGAATTTCTGCTGTATTAGTTAATTTTGTGCCGTTAATCCACTCCATCGTCAAAACGCGGCGGTTTGTATATTCCCAGTAAATATTCGGTACATAAACGTCTTTCATGTGACCGTATAACTGAAAAAATCGCTCCGCGTTTTGTCCTTCGTGGATGTAGTCCATCTCTTCAAAGATGCGATCGCCTAATTCATCTAGAATCCCTACAAGGTCACTTCGCACCCTTTTAAAGGTTCTTTGCGCCCACCCCGCAAGGCGACGTAAAATATACAAGTCAATTGTTATACCTTCGCGTAAGTCGGGACGTTGGACTTTAACTGCAACTTCCTCACCAGTACTTCTCAACTTACCTTTGTAAACTTGTCCCAAAGAAGCTGCGGCAATTGGTTCGGGGGAAAGTTCCGAGTAAATCTCTTCTGGAAGCGCTCCTAATTCTTCTTGAATAAATTGATACGCGATTTCATTGGGAAATGCTGGTAACTGGTCTTGTAGTTTGGTTAATTCTTCTAAGTATACAGGGGGAACTAAATCCGGTCTGGTAGATAAAGCTTGCCCAATTTTAATGTAAGCGGGTCCCAATCCTGTCAGCAATTCTCGTAACTGACTCGCACGACGCGGGTCATTTTTGACGACAACTCCCCGTTTGCTGTCCAACCACAAACCAAAAGCAAAGGATAAACTCGGTGTCAAAACTGTGAAAATACGACGCAAAACTTGCAGGGGTCGTTTTTTATAATATGCGGCAAGGGCTAAAGGATCGTAACGCAATTCGGGTTTTTGTTCTGGTGCCTTGGCTATCTGAGGTACGCTTGGTGTCACCACAGGAACTATAGCTCCATCAATAGAAACCACTTCAACATCAATCGGTTGGTCAGTTGGGGAAATTGTCTTAGCACTCATGAAGTTTGCCACCAGGTCGATACGTCCACGTTAAGTATTGTAACAATTTATTACAGGCGAGTCTTGTAAATTCACATCAAAGACAAATTAAACTAAGTAGGTGGGCATGGGACATGGGGCATGGGGCATGGAAAGAATTGTATTTATTCACGCACTTGCTTTATTGAACTTCTTTAATTCTGACTGCAAGCGTGCCCATTGCCCATTGCCCATTGCCCAATGCACATTGCCCAATGCCCAATGCCCATTGCCCAATGCCCTTCTATTAAGTGTCTCTTAAATTTAGAAAATCCGGCGTCTGCCAGTAGGATGAACTGGAAACGGAAAAACTGTATCAAATTAATGACTCAAGTCTCAAATAAGGAAATATCTGAAATCGTAGTGGGACACAAGGACAGACTTTGCCGTTTTGGATTTGAATTTGTGGAATGGTTCTGCAATCTTCATCATTGCAAAATCACCGTGGTTAATAACGCCAAGCTTTCTCCCCATGAAGAATTGATGCAAGATTTTATGGCGATTATGCATTGTTTTAGTTCCAAGCTCTACTTCCTTCGCGCTTACAAAAAGAAGATTGAAGAAGAACAAAACATTTCTGATGTTCAAGAACTAACTCGTAGTCAGTGTGAGTCAATGTGAGTATAATCAAGAAAACGTAGTGAGTCGAGACTATGAAGCGTAAATTGAAAGGTCAAGTAACGGTAACAAGAATAGCTATTCTTGGCACTGCAAAGTTAAACAAATGGAAGGAAAAAGAACTTGATACTATTGCGTTTCGGCTCGGTAAACTACGCTCTGATTTGTGGAACGAATTCGGTTCACTCAAGGCTTGGGGAATATCAAAATTTGACATTGACAAGCAATTAAGGGGTTGCTCATACAAGTATCAGCTACCCGCGAAACTTTGGGAGGCAACACTTTACGATGTCATTGACGATATTCATTTAGTTCAAGCTGCCTGCGTAGAAAAAGTGATGAATGCGCTGGGGCAGTCTTACCAATCATTTCAAGCTAAAAAAGAACTATTACAACTCACCTTAGAAAGTCGTGAATGGTTGAATCACCCCTTACTTTGTACGCTGGTTAGACGATTTTGGTATCGTGGACACACGAAAGTCGCCAACCAAATAGTTCTTAAAGCTTTTGATACTCAAACTGATAGCAGGGATGTAGTCTGGCTTAAGTTTGGGGGATTGGTTAATGGTAAAACCCTTAAACTTCCTACAACCCTGCCACACAAAGTTAAATGCCAGCTACGCCTAATTAAGCGGTCAGGCAGATGGGAAATTCACTATACAACCGATATTCAAAAAGCCGATAAAAAGACAGAAGGTCTTGTTATTGGTTGCGACCGAGGATACACCGAAGTTTACACAACATCATCAAATGATGGCGCGAGATTTTTAGGTAAAAACTTCGGCGCAATCCAAACAAAAGAAACTGATTATCGAACTGAAAAACTCATCAAACGTAATAAGTTGTTGGCAGTTGCAAACAAAGCAACTTTAAAAGGAGACTCTGCACGCGCCGACCGAATTAAGCGCAATAATCTCGGAAAAATAAAGTGGATAGCCCGTGAGAATTCCTTTAAAGGACAAATCAAAACCATTGTATTTACAGCTACTCATGCGTTAATGTTAAACGCAATTACAGTGGCTTATGAAGATTTAACTGAGCAAATAAAAAGCAAAAAGCCCATGAAAAAGCGCATGAAGAGAAACGTCTGTTCATGGTGCAAGGGGATAGTTGTGGATGCTCTCAAACAAGTTTCAACCCGTGTAGGTTGCACGGTAAAGAGTGTCAATTGTGCATATACGTCACAACTTGATTCTAGATTTGGAACCTTAACGGGAACCAGGTCTGGAGACAAGTTTACCGGACATGATGGGGTCGTTATGCACTCGGATACTAACGCTGCTGACAACATTCTAGTAAGGATGGGGGACGTTGAAATCCCCCGTTACCTTAAACATTCAAGTGTTAAGGTGATCTTACAAGATCGAACTCAGAAGTTTTTGGAC
Source organism: [Scytonema hofmanni] UTEX 2349 (assembly GCF_000582685.1). Lineage (GTDB taxonomy): Bacteria > Cyanobacteriota > Cyanobacteriia > Cyanobacteriales > Nostocaceae > Hassallia > Hassallia hofmanni. The sequence goes on along the minus strand of NZ_KK073768.1, from coordinate 4,401,037 downwards.
ACCTTCATCCCATGTAGGGATGAAGTGTTTGAAGCGATAACGGGTACGGATAAACCCCAGACTCTAGAACCTAAAAGACAACGCACTCGTTTAGGTCAATCAGAGAGCGAACTATGAGCAATTAACGCTGTTTGACTTCGGTTGACTACGTTACTTGTGTATCCCTTAACGGAGAAATTGGTTTCATGTTGCTCTGCCTCAGAATAGAAAATTTTGCCCTAGTTGACCAATTAGAATTAGAATTCGGCGCTGGACTAAATGTATTAACAGGTGAAACTGGCGCGGGAAAGTCGATTATCCTGGATGCAATTGATGCAGCTTTAGGGGGTAAAGTCTCTAGTAGGCTAATTCGCACTGGTACAAGTCGAGCGATGGTAGAAGCTACTTTTGCCTCTAATTCTGCCTTTGCTGCTTGGTTGAGCGAACAAGAAATTGATTCAATAGATGATAATTCTGTAGTTATTAGCCGAGAAATCACTGCGACATCAGGAAATATCCGCAGTCGATCGCGTGTGAATGGAGTTTTGGTAAATCGACAATTAATGACAGGTTTACGCGATCGCCTTGTGGAAATCACCGCTCAAGGTCAAACTGTACAAGTAGGACAATCTGCTCAAGTGCGTGATTGGTTGGATCTTTACGGTGGGGAAAAGTTGATGCAACAGCGTCAAGTTGTGACAACTGCTTTTACAGCTTACCAAATGGCGCATCAACTAACCGAAAAACGCCGCACTTCTGAACGGGAACGTTTACAACAATTCGATTTACTAACTTATCAAGTTCAAGAATTGGGAACGGCAAATTTGTGCGAACCTGATGAATTGGAACAGTTAGAACAAGAACATCAGCGCTTGAATCATGTAGTTGAATTGCAACAAATGAGCTACAAAGTTTATCAAGCGTTATACCAAAACGATAACGAAGCTTTAACTGTCGGCGACTTACTCGCAGACAGCGAAGTAGCATTAAGTCACATGGTAGAATACGATTCGCAGTTACAATCGCTGTTAGATTTGGTGAGAGATGCTCAAACGGCGGTGGTAGAAGTAGCGCGACAAATTAACACTTATGGTGAAGGTTTGGAAGCAGATCCCCAACGATTGGAGGAAGTAGAAGAGCGAATTCGGGAATTGAAGCAAATCTGCCGCAAATATGGACCGACACTCACCGAAGCGATCGCTTACTATCAACGCATCCAATCAGAATTAGCTGAACTGAACGACAGCGAACAATCTATCGAAAGTCTGGAACAGCAAGAAAAAGTTTGTTTAGAAAAGCTGACTCAAGTTTCTGGGCAATTAACTGATTTACGTCGCACAGCAGCAGCAGCTTTAGAATCACGATTGTTAAATGAACTAAAGCCTTTAGCGATGGAAAAGGTAAAGTTTAAAGTTGAAATAGTACTGACTACTTTCACCGCAGTTGGAGCGGACAAAATTACTTTTATGTTTAGTCCGAATCCGGGAGAACCGCTGCAACCTTTAACAGAAATTGCTTCTGGTGGAGAAATGAGTCGTTTTTTATTAGCGCTGAAATCTTGTTTTTCTCTAGCTGATAGTGCGGGAACGATGGTATTTGATGAAATTGATGTTGGTGTTTCTGGGAGAGTAGCACAAGCGATCGCCGAAAAGTTACATCAACTCAGTCAACATCAGCAAGTATTGTGTGTTACTCACCAACCTTTAGTAGCAGCAATGGGAGATCGTCATTTTCGCGTAGATAAGCAAACGATCAATAATAACGATAATAACGGTGTGCGTACAGTCGTGCGCGTTACCAGCCTAGATAATAATACCACCCGCCGCGATGAACTCGCACAGCTAGCCGGTGGGAAATCAGCAAATGATGCGATCGCTTTTGCGGAATCTCTTTTATTACAAGCTGCCAACCACCGAAGAGGAGTGGGGGAGGGGGGGACAAGGGGACAAGGGGACAAGGGGGACAAGGGAGACAAGGGATAACTCCTAACTCCCAAATCCTGATTCTTGCTGTATTAAAAATTAGGAATAACCGGAAGCTTAGATTTCTCTGCTTCTAATATACTTTGAGTTAAATTACGAGCATCTATAGCTTCCTTGTAATCTGGCTTAAATTTAACCGCTTGTTCATATGAAGCGATCGCTTCTTGATATCGTTTCAAATTATATAATGCATTGCCTCGACTATACCAAGTTTCGTAAGAATCTGCTTTGTAACGAATTGCCTTATTATAAGATGCGATCGCTTCTTGGTATTTCTTTAAATTAAATAGCGAATTTCCCTGATTGTACCAAGCTTGATAATCGTTGCGTTTAATTTCTATCGCTTTATTATAAGCTGTAACAGCATCTTCATAACGTTGCATTTTATGCATTGCCCAACCGCGATTAAACCATGCTTGATGGCTGCTGCGATTATATTTAATCACTTGATTGAAAGATTCAATTGCTTCTGGATACCGTTGCAAGTTCATCAACATATTACCTCTAGACAACCAAGCTTGGTAATAATTAGGTTGATATTGCACAGTTTTATCGTAAGATGTAAACGCATCTTGATAGCGTTGTAAATTAACTAGAGCATTGCCGCGATTATACCAAGCTAGCCAATAATCTGGCTTTAGTTCTACAGCTTTGTCGAATGCAGTAATTGCCTCTTCATATCGTTTTAAATTTTGCAAGGCAAAACCTTTATGATACCAAGCTTCATAATAATCTGATTTGAATTCAATCGCTTTATCATAAGCTTTAATAGCATTGTCGTATTGTGCTAAATTACTTAAAGCTTCACCTTTAGCATTCCAGATATCTGAGTGATTGTTTTCTAATTCTAAAGCTTTATCAAAAGAAGCGATCGCTTCACTGTAACGCTGCATTTTTTCCAAAACAAAACCTCGTCCACTCCAAGCTTCCAAATAATCAGGTTTAATTTGAATTGCCTTATCGTATGCTGTCAAAGCTTCTTTATATTGCTTTAACTCATACAGCGCTTTTCCTTGACCATTCCATCCTTGAGCATATTTTGGTTTAATATCAACTGCTTTTTCATACACAGATAAAGCATCTTGATAGCGTTGCAAATCATAAAGCGTATTTGCTTGATTATACAACTGAATCGCATTTCTAGAGTTAATTTTATGAACAATTGCTAGAGAACCTGCAATACTTACCCCAATTAAACTTAACCCGATTAAAGATTTAAATAATAGACCTTTTTGTTTTTGCTTTACCTTGTTGATTTGATTTTTTATCGGAGAGAAACTTAATGTAACTGTTTTAGATGGTGGTTTATTTAAATCTTTGAGTGTTTGTAATGCTAAAGTTGCCGAAGCATAGCGTTGTCGAAAATCATAACGCACCATTTTATCGATAAAATTTGCTAAATCTGGCATTGCCGAAATATGATTTTGCCAAATAATTTCATTTGTTTCTATATCTTTTTCAATTTGGTCAGGTGATAAACCTGTTAATGCTTGAATAGCAATTATCCCCACAGCATAAATATCACTACTATATTTTGGACTACCTTGAGCTTGTTCACCAGGCATATATCCGGGAGTTCCGATAGCAACTGTAGATTTTGTTTTAAGTTGCAGATTAATTACTTGAGTAGTAATTTCTTTAACTGCTCCAAAGTCGATTAAAATTAACTTATTATCTAGCTTTCGTCTGAGTATATTTCGCGGATTGACATCGCGATGAATGACCTTTTGTTGATGGACAAACTCTAATATTTCTAATATTTCTTCTAAAAGAGAAATAACTTCCGCTTGACTGAAAGTTTTTTCTGATGTTAACTCTTGACTAAGATCATGACCTTCGATAAATTCTTGAACGAGATAAAATTCTTCATTTTCCTCAAAGTAAGCCAAAAGTTGGGGAATGCGATCGTGAGTACCCAACTTATAGAGAACTTGAGCTTCCGTATCGAATAAACGTCTAGCTGTTTGCAAAGATACCGGGTCTTTTGACTGAGGTTTGAGTTTTTTGACAACACATTGAGGTGAACCTGGTAATTGAGTATCACAAGCAACAAAAGTTTCACCAAATCCACCACCTCCCAAATGTTTAATAATTTGGTATCGTCCAACAAGTGTGTTTCCCAGCATTTGCCTTGCCATAAGTTCTAGCGCAATATTATCTGATTCCAATCTTGCCACAGGGGAACCGGATGAAGGGGGAGAGGGGGAGAGGGAGAGGGGGGGAGGGGGGGAGAAATATTAATTTAAAATCTAAAATCCAAAATCCAGATGATTCCGATTAGTGATAACATTTATACGCGCAGAAAGCCGATTGTTAATTCCTGGTTGATTGGCATTAACATGGCTCTATTCTTATGGGAATTAAAATTAGAACTGACTGGTGAATTAGGCTCCTTTATCAACAATTGGAGCGTGATTCCGGCACAAATTAGTGCGGCGGCTACGCAAGCGCTCTTCGGCAATCCCGCAGCTTGGATAGTAGTAGTACTGCGTTCCAGTTCGCTGCTAGTAAGTATGTTTCTGCATGGCAGTTTTAGTCAAATATTAGGCAATTTACTATTTTTGTGGGTTTTTGGGAAGACTGTAGAAAACATTTTTGGGGCTAGACGCTATCTAGCATTTTACTTGGCTTCTGGGATATTCACTGGGGTGATACAAATTATCGCCGAACCGAATTTGAGCGTATCATTGATTGGGGCGAATGGTGCGATCGCATCGGTTTTAGGTGCATATCTGGTAAAATTTCCCCAAACGAAAATCTACTCAATTTTACCGCTATTGATTGTCTATATCCCGGTTGAAATACCAGCAATTTTCTATCTATTTTGGTGGTTTGCACAACAACTTTTTTACGGGATCGGTAGTTTAAACATTCCCACCAGCATTAATCAACCTAGTTTTGCTTATTGGGTTCATGGTGTCGGATTTTTGATTGGTGCAGCTTACATGCGAATACTACAACGACGTTAATATTATAAAATAAAAAATTCACCTGCCAAGCTCAACAGCCATGTCAAAAATTATCTTAGATGAACTTAACGTGGCACTGCCCCCAACCCAAGCAGAACTCAAAAGCGACGACGGTATCCCAATGGAAACTCAACGGCACAAAGTCCAAATGGACATGCTTATTGATACTTTATCTATTTGGTTAGCAAGTCGTGATGATGGCTATGTCGGGGGCAATATGTTTGTCTACTACAGCTTGGCACAAGTCAAGAACCAAGATTTTCGAGGACCCGACTTTTTTGTAGTATTGGGAGTACCGAAAAAAGAACGTCTTTGTTGGGTTGTCTGGGAAGAGGGGAAGGGACCTGACGTAGTAATTGAATTGCTATCTAACAGCACTGCTGCCCAAGATAAAAATGAGAAAAAGCTAATTTATCAAAATTTGCTACGTGTCTCTGAATATTTTTGGTTTGACCCCTTTAATGCTGATGATTGTGCCGGGTTTTTTCTCAATCGCGGAGTATATGAAGCGATCGCACCAAATGCCCAAAATCAGCTTGTGAGTCAATCGTTAGGTTTAGCGTTAGTGCGCTGGCAAGGAATATACAAAGGCATTGATGCGACTTGGTTACGCTGGGCAACAATGGATGGAAAGTTACTGCCAAATGCTGAGGAAATAGCCGACTTAGAACATCAACGTGCCGAACAAGAACATCAACGTGCCGAACAAGCGCGATCGCAAATCAGACAAATAGCTGTGAATTTATTGCAGCAAGGAATGGGGATAGAAAAGGTAGCTCAGTTAACGGGTTTGTCTGAATCTGAAGTTGAACAATTAGGATAAACGAAATCACACATATTATATTGTAGAGACGTTCCACCGGAACGTCTGTATTTTTATTATTGCTAATTAAACGGACATGATTTTCATCGCTTGATGCAAGATGTGCAATTACCTTTTACGATTAAATTTTCTTACCTGCTTCTTCAAAAAACCCAAAGTGAAGTATTGCCGATAGCGTTGCGCTACTTCTTTACCTACCATCAGGACACCCAACCAAAACAAAATTTCTGCAACTACCAGCAACACAGGAATTGTTAAGGCTTTTTGGGCAGCAGAAAGCGGTAAAAATGGCACAACCAAAGGAATTGCAACCCACGGCAAAAATGACAGGACAATTAAAATTAAACCCAGTTTCTGCATATTTCCTGATTGTCACAGATTCTAAGTTTAGCGTTGTTGAATGAGTGAAAAACTCCACCATGAGAGTTAATTTTTTTATGATAGGTGAAACTCACACACCAACTTCGGGATTGGAGAATTGTGAGCCTATTTGTTTGATAAGTGGATTTAAGCAACACATTATAAAAAAAGATTAATCGTTGCTAAATGTAACTGAAAAGTGAAGTTTAAGTGTTTTTCCTGATTACAGTCTTCCTTAGAGGTGACTAAGATAGAGCGCATAATATAGCGTAGCGTACGTTACGCTTTATGGCGCGTTTAAGTAAAAATACGGTTGGTTATAAAAAGTTTGATCGCTATAGCTAGAAAATAACTTTTGCATCAATCTGCTATTCAATCAAATACCTAAAAAATATGACCAACCTAATTTATTTAGAGGAATTTACATGGGAATTAACCTACAAAAAGGGCAACGCATCTCGCTTTCTAAAGAATCTCCAGGGCTAACAAAGCTAATCTGTGGGCTGGGCTGGGATGTCGCAAAAAGCTCTGGTGGCGGATTTTTTGGAGCTTTTAGTAACACTCAAAACTGTGATTTAGATGCCTTAGTAATCTGTTTAGACCAAAATGGCAAAGTGAAAGATGTAGCCAACTTAGTTTACTTTGGAAACCTATCCCACAAATCAGGAGCAATTACCCATCTGGGTGACAATCTCACAGGTGCAGGAGAAGGTGATGACGAGCAAATTATTGTAGATTTAGCTCGGCTACCAAAAGAGATTGCAAAACTAGTTTTTACAGTTAATATTTACGACTGCATTGCTCGTAAACAAGACTTTGCCCAAGTTAAAAATGCTTTTGTACGTCTGGTCAATACATCTAATAATCAAGAACTTGCCAAATATAATTTGTCAGGTTCTGAATACAAAGGAATGACTGGGATGATCATGGCTGAAATTTACAATCACAACAATGAGTGGAAAATGGCTGCCATTGGTACTGGTGTTAACGTTAATGGTTTAGAAGGACTCGTACAATCCTACGCTTAATCATTTGTTGAGTATCTAAATACGCCCTAATTATTGAGTAACTCAACTCAATGTCAACTTCAAATAAAAGTCGTTTTCTAGAAAAAGGTAGTAATCATGTCAATTAACCTAAGCAAAGGCGAAAGAATCAATCTCTCAAAAGAAGCACCTAGCTTAAAAAATGCTGGTATTGGTTTAGGATGGGATATCAACGCCACAGATACAGGTTCAGCTTTCGACTTGGATGCTTCTGTATTTATGTTAGGAGCTAATGGAAAAATTATTAATGAAAAATACTTTGTATTTTATAATAACTCACAATCGCCAGACGGTTCTCTAAAACATGAAGGAGATAGCAAAACCGGAGAGGGTATAGGTGATGATGAAACAATTAAAATTGATTTGAGCAAAGTTGATGCTTCAGTTCAAGAAATAGTTTTTGTCGTGACTATCCATGAAGCGGAGCAAAGAAAGCAAAACTTTGGACAAGTCAGAAATTCATATATCAGAATTTACGATAATGCTACCGAAAAACAAATTGCCAAGTATGAATTAGAAGAAGATGCTTCGGCAGAAACAGCAATTGAATTTGGTAAACTTTATCGAAAAGATGGGGAATGGAGATTCCAAGCTGTCGGGGCTGGATATAAATCAGGTCTTCAGAGTTTTGTAGACAGATACGCTGCTTAGTAGCTATCTAAGTAGTTAATAAAAAGGGGGTATTCATTGTTGTTAACCCCCTTTTTTTTAAGATTGATAACATAATCAAAAATTAAACCAAGATAATTTATACAAAATGGAAATTGAATTAAGCAAAGGTGGCAGGTTTAATCTTTCTCAAGAAGCTCCCGATTTAAAGAAAGTGGCTATTGGTTTAGGCTGGCAGGTAAGTAATAATGGACAAAGCTATGATATTGATGTTTCTGTATTCATGTTAGGTGCAGATAGCAAAGTCAGTCATGAAAAATATTTTGTATTCTACAATAACCTTGAATCTCTTGATGGGTCACTTAAACACTCAGGAGATAATAAAACTGGAGAAGGTCACGGAGATGATGAAACTATTTATATTGATTTGACAAAAGTAGATCCGGTAATTCAGGAAATAGTTTTTGTTGTAACTATTCACGAAGGGCAGGGAAAAAATCAAAACTTTAGTCAAATAAAAAATGCTTTTATCAAAATTTACAACCAGGAAAATAAAAGGTCTTTAGCTCGGTACAATTTGAGAGAAGCTTTTTCTCAAGAGACGGCATTGGAGTTTGGAAGGTTGTATAAAAAGGATAATGAATGGAGGTTTCAAGCTGTAGGAGAAGGTTATAATACTGGATTACAAAGTTTTGTAGATAAGTATATTGTTGAAACTAAACAAAAACAAAACAAAGAACAACCATTAGCGGAGATTCCTGTAATAAATCATAGCCAAAATACCAAACCTCAGCATATTGATATTACAAAAAAAGCAAACATTAGCCTTTTAAAAGCAAAAGTAGATATTGTTCTCAAAAAGAAAGGTATTGATAATACTGTAGCAAGAGTTGCTTTGGTTTTGGATATTTCTGGTTCTATGAGCAATCAATATAATTCTGGTGCAGTGCAAGCATTTATTGAAAGAATAGTCCCGGTAGCTAGTAGGCTAGATAATGATGGAAAATTAGACGTTTGGTTTTTTGGCTCAACATTTAAAAGAACAAAATCAATTCAGGAGACAAATGTTGATGGCTACATTCAAAAAGAATGTGGTGAAATGAAGAGGGCTTTACTTGTTTTGAAAATGCCCTCTCTCATGCTGGAATTAGGTGGGGGAAACAATGAGTCTCCTGTAATACGAGATGTAATCAAGAAATACACTAAAGAAGAACCTAGTAAAGAGCCTACGTTTATTGTATTTCTTAGTGATGGAGGCGTTACTGATGAAGAAGGAATTAAAAAAGCTGTAGTTGATGCAGCCAAATATCCTATATTTTGGCAATTTGTTGGGTTGGCTGGTTCTAGCTATGGAATTTTGAAAAGACTAGACACGATGAATGGTCGTATCGTTGATAACGCCGACTTTTTTCATGTGGATGATTTAGGAAAAATCACTGATGAGCAATTGTATGAAAGACTGCTGAATGAATTTCCTAGTTGGATTAAAAAGGCAAGAGCGAAAGGTATATTGCCCTAAGGGACTTAAAATGTCTTTGTACGATCGCTTTGATTTAACCAGAACAACTCGCAAGCTTAAAGTCCCTATTTACGAACGTATAGACCTGACAAGACCCTCCAAACTCCGCTGTCAGGGATGTCGTTCCCGTATCCAGTACGAATTTCCAATTTTGCGGTTTAAAAATCTTGCCTGCCCCAAGCGCTTAATTCTTCATCCCTGTTGTCGCAATACCCTGGATAAACTGACGCTGCCCAATTAGAAATAATACCATCACAGGGATGGTAGCGATCGCTACTGCCGCCATCATCAAAGACCAATTATTCGTAAATTGCTCTTGAAACTCTGCCAAAGCAAGTTGCACCGTTCTTAATTCTGGACGCGTCGTAAACACCAAAGGCTTAAATAAATCGTTCCATTCACCGATAAACGTGAATAAAAACAATGTTACCAAAGCCGGACGCGCTAAAGGTAACATTACCCTCCACAAAATTTCTAATCGGTTTGCCCCATCTATCGCTGCTGCTTCTTCCAACTCCACGGGAATAGTTTGGAAATATTGACGTAACAAAAAAATGCCAAAGCCATTAACCGCAGTCGGCAAAATCAACGCTCCGTAAGTGTTTATCAGGTGTCCCGACTTCAGTACCAAAAAAATCGGAATCACCAATAACTGAAAGGGTATCACCAAGGTCGCCAAAATAATTAGCAGCAATGCTTGCTTACCCCGAAATTTGAACCGGGCTAAAGCGTAACCCGCTAACGCCGAAGTCACAATTTGAAACGCTGTCACAGCTACTGCCACCAAGGTAGAATTAGCAAATGCCAGCAAGAAATTACCTTGTTGCCAAGCATCGCGGTAATTGGCTAAAGATAACTTATTAGGTAAAATTTCCAGAGATGCACCAGAAGGAGCAAAGGAGATAACAAACACAAGCAGCAGTGGCAAAAGGACGATAAACGCTCCGAAAATAAGTACTCCCAGGCTGAAAAAATCAGTATATTTAAAATTCCAACTTTGTTTGGACATAAATTTTGCTTAAAGTATTTGTTTCTCTACCACTAGAGCATCGCGCTACAGAACCGCTAGTCTATAACATAGTAAGTTGTTAAGTTAAATTAAATCACGGCAACTATTACCCTAAAAGATAGGGTCTACCAAACTCTGGTATCAATTAGATTCACATTTACAGGAGTGTTCATTTCATGCAGCTTGCAGCCGAATCGGAAATTGATTTTCAAAGCGAAATTTACAAAGATGCTTACAGCCGCATTAATGCAATTGTCATTGAAGGGGAACAGGAAGCATACGAAAATTACATTACACTGGCTGAACTGCTGCCAGAAAGCAAGGATGAACTAATTCGCCTATCTAAGATGGAAAGCCGCCACAAAAAGGGATTTGAAGCTTGTGGACGCAATCTCAACGTTACACCGGATCTGGAATTTGCCCGCGAGTTTTTCTCTCCCTTGCACCAAAATTTCCAAGATGCAGCAGCCGAGGGTAAGGTTGTTACTTGCCTGCTGATTCAATCTTTGATTATTGAATGTTTTGCGATCGCTGCATACAACATCTACATCCCCGTTGCTGATGATTTCGCTCGTAAAATCACTGAAGGTGTGGTAAAAGATGAATATAGCCATCTCAACTTTGGTGAAGTTTGGTTGAAAGAAAACTTTGCCGAATCCAAAGCGGAATTAGAACAGGCAAATCGTCAAAACCTTCCCATCGTCTGGAGAATGCTCAATAAAGTTGAGAAAGATGCCCACACCTTGGCAATGGAAAAGGAAGCTTTGGTAGAAGACTTCATGATTCAATATGGAGAAGCTTTAAGTAATATCGGTTTCACCACCCGCGACATTATGCGTATGTCAGCCTACGGACTCACAGCCGCTTAATTATTGCCCAGAGTGGGGACAAGGGGGACAAGGGGGAGAAGGAGACAAGGGGACAAGGAGACAAGGGGACAAGGGGACTTGGCGGAATTTCTTCCCCTGCTCCCCCTGCCTCCCCTGCCTCCCCTGCTCCCCCTGCCTCCCCTGCTCCCCCTGTCTCCCCCCTCTCCCCATCCCCCCACCCATTCCACGCTTTCAATGAAGCACACGTTTAATAACACTACATGTTTGGTCTAATCGGACATCTCACTAGTTTGGAACACGCACAAGCGGTAGCTAAAGAATTGGGCTACCCAGAATATGCAGATCAAGGTTTAGATTTTTGGTGCAGCGCCCCACCGCAAATTGTTGATACTATTACTGTCACGAGTATTACTGGGCAGAAAATTGAAGGACGCTATGTAGAATCTTGCTTTTTGCCGGAGATGCTAGCTACTCGACGCATCAAGGCAGCAACGCGCAAAATTCTCAATGCTATGTCTCATGCCCAAAAAAATGGCATAAATATCACGGCTTTGGGTGGGTTTTCTTCAATTATTTTTGAAAATTTTAATTTGGAGCAGTTTCGGCAAGTCCGCAATATTAAACTAGAGTTTGAACGCTTCACTACCGGGAATACTCACACTGCTTATATTATTTGTCGGCAGGTAGAGCAAGCCTCAAAGCAATTGGGAATTGAACTGAATAACGCGACTGTTGCTGTGTGCGGTGCTACTGGAGATATTGGTAGTGCTATCTGCCGCTGGCTAGATGCGAGAAGTGATGTTAAAGAACTATTGCTGATAGCGCGTAACTCCGAACGCCTGAAAAATTTGCAAGATGAACTGGGGCGGGGTAAAATCATGTCCTTGGATGAAGCACTACCACAAGCTGATATTGTGGTTTGGGTTGCGAGTATGCCCAAAGGTATGGAAATTGACCCCACTGTATTGAAGCAACCCTGTTTGCTAATTGATGGAGGCTATCCCAAAAACCTTGCCATGAAAATTCAGCATCCAGGTGTGCATGTATTAAATGGTGGCATTGTCGAACATTCTCTAGATATTGACTGGAAAATTATGAGCATAGTCAATATGGATATTCCTGCAAGGCAGTTATTTGCTTGCTTCGCCGAATCAATGCTGCTCGAATTTGAGAAGTTATATACGAACTTTTCTTGGGGGCGAAATCAGATTACGGTAGAAAAAATGGAGCAGATCGGTCAAGTGTCAATCAAACACGGATTTAGACCACTGCTGGTTTAGTAAGCTTGTTAGTTGTTCGTTGTTATTGGTTAGTAGAACAACTAACAACTAACTACTATCCACTATCCACTATCCACTAACCACTTTCTATTTCCTAAGTTATGGCTACTACCGAGCGTAAACCGCTGTTGTTGGATTTTGAAAAGCCTCTTGCAGAACTTGCTAACCGAATTGAGCAGATTCGTCTACTTGCTGAAGAAAATGGCGTTGATGTTTCTAATGAAATTCGGAAATTAGAAGCCCGTTCTATGGAACTGCGTGAGGAAATTTTTACTAGTTTATCACCGTCTCAGCGGCTGCAAGTGGCTCGTCATCCCCGCCGCCCTAGTACTCTTGATTACATTCAGGCAATCAGTGATGAATGGATGGAGTTACATGGCGATCGCTGTGGTTCTGACGATCCGGCTTTGGTTGGTGGTGTGGGTCGTTTGAGTGGAATGCCCATTGTCATGTTGGGTCATCAAAAAGGACGCGACACTAAAGATAATATTGCCCGTAACTTTGGCATGGCAACCCCTGGCGGTTATCGCAAAGCAATGCGCTTGATGGAACATGCTAACAGGTTTGGGATGCCAATTTTATGCTTTATTGATACCCCAGGTGCTTTGCCGACGGTAATCGCCGAACGACAAGGTGCAGGTGAAGCGATCGCCTACAATTTACGAGAAATGTTCTGTCTAGATGTACCAATTATCTGCACAGTCATTGGTGAAGGTGGTTCCGGTGGTGCCTTGGGTATTGGGATAGGCGATCGCCTGATGATGTTTGAACATTCTGTCTATACTGTAATTACTCCCGAAGCCTGCGCCGCCATTTTATGGAAAGATGCCAGCAAAGCTCCTCAAGCTGCCGCTGTCTTAAAAATGACATCACATGACCTCAAGGGTTTGGGAATTATCGATCAGATATTAACTGAACCCATCGGTGGCGCTCATTCCGACCCGATCAAAGCCGTTAATACTCTTAAACAAGCTCTGCTGGACAATTTGGAAGAACTTTACCGGTTAACTCCTGCCGAACGCCGTCAATTGCGTTATGAAAAATTCCGCAAAATTGGTGTTTTCACGGAAGTTCCCCATTCTTAAGACTATGGGGTAATTTATTCGTTTTACAGCAATGCTATAATTGCCTGTGGTATGTAAAGATTTTTAACAATCTTCAACAGCCATAGGTATTCGCATTTTTGGTGTTTTGATGACTAACTAATCAATTTTCACTCCGGACAAAGAATTTCGGTAGCGAAAGCTGTATAGTATTCCTTTGGAAAACTTAAAAGTGAGAATATACATACCTTGGCAAGGAATTATAGCAGTTTAGAAGGAAAATTTATCATATTTTTCAGAATTCTTTAATCTATGTCAAAGTAAAAGTTTTGAGTAATTAGGTGGTGGTGCAGTTTGCAAACCACCAAAAAAATTGGAGATAGCATGAGTGTTACCCAGAAACGACGCGCTCTGATTACTGGAGCAAGCAGTGGAATTGGCAAAGCAACAGCATTGGCATTTGCGAAAGCGGGAATAGATGTCGCTTTGGTGAGCCGTTCTGTTGAAAAATTGGAGTCAGTAGCGATGGCAGCAAGGCACGCAGACGTGACAGCGAAAGCTTATAGTGTTGATCTAGCTAGTATTGCCCAAGTACAAGAGTCAATGAGTGCGATCGCGCGTGACTTTGGGGACATAGATATTCTAGTCAACAATGCTGGCATGGGATACACAGCGACGTTGAGCGAAACTTCTTTAGCTGACTGGCAGCAGGTAATCGACTTAAATCTTACCAGCGTGTTTCAGTGTATTCTGGGGATTTTACCTTCAATGCGCGATCGAGGACACGGCACAATCATCAATGTCGCTTCTATTGCCGGCAAACAAGCCTTTGCCAGTTGGGGAGCATACAGCGTTAGCAAAGCTGGTTTGATATCCCTTTCTCAAGCTTTGGCACAAGAAGAACGCGCTCACGGCATTCGCGTCACTGCTATTTGTCCAGGTTCTGTCAACACCGAACTCTGGGACACAGAAACTGTCCGCGTCAAACTTGACCGCACAAATATGTTAACCCCAGAAATCGTGGCTCAATCGATTCTTCACACAGCACTTTTACCACAACAAGCTGTTATTGACGAATTGATTCTTATGCCCAGCAAAGGCGTTTTGTAAGTGCATCTATTGAGTTATAAATTAGAAGTTAGGAAGCATGAAGTTAAGAATTACGAGTTAGTAATTAACTTATAACTCATAACTTATAATTAATAACTCATAATTAAATACGTTTCAGTTAAATTCAAATTTCTTGTTAGAGACTTCGTTTAATCGCGTCTCTACAGGTCTAAAATCATTACCAAAAATCCTTAACTGAACCGTATTGACTCATAACCCAAAAGTAATTCAAACTCTAACAAAGACTTACCCTATGACTACTGCTCGTTCCAACGGTTCCAATACCTCTCAATCTCCTTTAATTCCCGACTTGTCAGAAGCTATCAATCCCAGACCCGATCGCAATACTCGCTACGGACGAAAACCTGATTTGCATGAACCCTCAGAGGAACACATGGAGCAAATGAAGGATGCCGTGCGGTCTATTATAGTAGGTGTCGGAGAAGATCCTGAACGTGAAGGACTTTTGAAAACACCCAAGCGTGTTGCAGAAGCAATGCGGTTTCTTACCAGCGGTTACAACCAATCTCTAGAAGAGCTTGTGAATGATGCCATCTTTGATGAAGGGCATAATGAGATGGTGTTAGTCCGCGATATTAATTTCTTCAGCTTGTGCGAACACCACATGCTGCCGTTTATGGGTAGAGCGCATGTTGCTTATATCCCCAACCAAAAAGTGGTAGGACTAAGTAAGCTTGCCCGGATTGTAGAAATGTATTCCCGACGCTTGCAAGTACAAGAAAGACTAACTCGCCAAATTGCCGAAGCCGTTCAAACAATTTTACAACCTAAAGGCGTTGCTGTTGTCATGGAAGCTAGCCATATGTGCATGGTAATGAGGGGTGTGCAGAAACCCGGTTCTTGGACAGTCACCAGTGCGATGGTCGGTGTATTCCAAGATGAACAAAAACCCCGCGAAGAATTCTTTAATTTAATTCGCCATCAACCAGCGTTCTTTTAAGGTTAGTTGATGGTGGTTAGTTGATGGTGGTTAGTTGTTTTATTATCCACTAACCACTAACCACTAACCCTTACTTGTCAAGAATCAATTACTCTAATTACTTTGTCAGTATACAGGTTGCCATTTGGTAACTTGATAATTAGCTGATTTTTATTTAAGTCAAGGGTGTAAGTATACTCACCATTTTCGGCAAGATATACATTTTTTGCCTTGTTATAAGAGACGGGAATAACTAAGCGATCGCCTGTTTTCTTGGTTCTGCCAACGTAAAAGCTACCTTTATTTGTGTAGCAGATACCTACGTAATAATTTGTAGTTTCCACAGAGAAACCTTCTGAGATATCATTGACACAATCATTTAGAGCGGCTATTTGCACCGCTTGAGGTCTAGTTGAAGCCGAAACTACTGTTGGAAAAGAAAGCAAGGGTATCAAGCACAGTAATGCACCTGCACTGAACAAACCTAGCTTTAACATATAATATTGGTGATTATAATTAGATTTCATGGCAGTTATTTTTACTTTCCGATAAGGCATTGATAGCAGGCGATTAAATCACCTTCTAATTCTAGACTTCCCAAAAAGTAAGGACTGTTCCAGAAATAGGGAAAAATTTTTGTATTCAGCGCTGCCAATTAAGGTTCCGGTTTTTTCCAGAATTCCATCAGTGTTACACTTATAGCCTTTCCCACTCTGGTGAGGTACGAAATGACCCCTCCCCAACCCTCCCCTTGGCAAGGGGAGGGTGCGCGATAGTGCGGGTGGGGTGTACTTCATTTGCTTGGGAAACGCTATAGCAGATCCAAAATTTACCAGAAGTAGTTGGCGATCGCTCAATACGGTTCAGATAAGCTTTTTTCTCCCCCCCTGCTTCCCCTGCATCCCCTGCTCAAGAACAGCCTGCCTCAACGGATAAATTTCTTAACTGAACCGTATTGGGCGATCGCTTGGTAAGAAAAGGCTATTTGTCTTGAATACTAAGAAAGACCTTTACCAAAAGTGCGATCGTTGCAGCGGATGCTGGACACACAGAAGAAAGTCGAGCCACTGCGAAGAACGCAACTAGAAGCGACGAAATCGCATGTGGCGTGGGAAACCTTGACAGTGCAGGTCTCTCACTCTTTGTGGAGTCCAATTAAAATGGGCAGCATTTACGTACCAACCATGTGCATTTAATCGAATGACTTGTGCTCGGTCTTAATTTACCTTTTGTAGCACTGAGGTTGTACTGAGGTCAAATAGGCTACAGTGTTGTTCAGGACTGAGGAATACTGGTAGTTGCGTTCTACGCGTTTACTTATCTTTATATAAGTTTTTTGCACCGACCTCCAACGTTATCTTCAAAGACATTGACATATTCAACTGAGTTGGAGAATCATCAAGGGGACATCGGCTAGTGGATGTAGAGGAGACTATGCATATTGACACAGTTATTCTCGTTTTGATTGAGGTGCTAATTGTAATTGGAATGTCACGCTTAATCGGATTGGCATTAGAGTGGCTTAAGCAACCCCTGGTAATTGGTGAAATTGTTGCCGGCATTATGCTTGGACCATCATTATTTGGTTGGGTTGCTCCAAATCTAGCCGCTACCCTGTTCCCACCGGAAACTGTTCCCTTTCTAAATGTTTTATCTCAGGTGGGACTGATATTTTTCATGTTTCTGATTGGTCTAGAGTTAGATCCCAAGTATCTCAAAGGTAAAATAGATGTAGCAATTTTTACTGGTTTCATCTCAGTTTTAGTACCATTTGCCTTAGCAACTTTATTAGCTTTGTTACTGTATCCATTGCTTTCTCATGGCAATGTTTCATTTACCGCTTTTACACTATTTTTGGCATCGGCAACATCAATGACAGCATTTCCAGTACTTGCCAGAATAATTACCGAGAAAAACTTACAGGCAACGTACTTGGGAACTTTGGCATTAACTTCTGCCGCTGTGAATGATTTGGTCGCTTGGTGTTTGTTAGCAGTAGCAATTGCTGTCGCTAGAGAAGGTACTATTGGTGGGGCTTGGCATACAATTATCGCTCTTTTGCTTTATATCGGGTTTATGATGACGGTGGGACGAACTTTTTTGCAACGTCTTGCTATTTACTACCGTCGCACCAAACGCCTTAACCAATTACTCCTAGCTTTAATTTACATGGGAGTAGTTGCTTCCGCTCTGATTACCGAACTAATTGGTATTGATTTGATTTTTGGAGCATTTTTGCTAGGGACGATAATGCCCAAGAATGCTGGTTTAGTGCGGGAAATAGCGGGAAAAACTAAAGATTTCGTGTTGATATTTCTGCTACCAGTATTTTTTGCTTATAGTGGTCTGCGGACGCAAATCGGCTTAGTTAACCGTCCGGAATTGTGGTTGTTATGTGGATTGGTGTTATTCGTAGCGATCGCCGGAAAATACACAGGCACTTATGTAGCAGCTCGCTTCTCAGGAATTGAAAAACGCGAAGCTTCAGCACTCGCTTGGTTGATGAATACTCGCGGTTTAACCGAACTGATAGTATTAAATATTGGTTTGTCGTTGGGAGTAATTACGCCTTTACTTTTCACCATGCTGGTGATTGTGGCGTTAGTAACCACATTTATGACCTCGCCTTTGTTAGAGTGGACATATCCGAAACGGCTAATCAAACTAGATGTGGTTGAAAAAGAAGATGCACCAGAAGCTAGTAGAGATATTGCGACGGTCGATTCTTACGGTCAAATTTACCGGATTTTAGTACCAGTAGCGAATCCGAGTACACAAAAAGGCTTAGTACAGTTAGCAGTAGCGATCGCACTCAACTACCAACAACCTACAGCTGTTCATCCTCTCAGTTTGATTGAACTTTCAGAAGATTATCCCTTTGAAAGTACCCCAATTGAAGCAAACCGATTAATCGAAGAACGTCGGCAACAGCTAGAAGAATTAATTGATACCTTAGAGCCGCCTTCTACACGCTCTTACGTACATCCGATAATTCGCATATGCAGTAACGTTGCACAAGAAACAGCAGAGATAGCCGAACTCAAACCAGCTGATTTAATTTTAGTCGGATGGCATCGCCCAGCTTTTAGTAATAATCGCTTAGGGGGGAGAGTTGGTCAAATTCTGAATACAGCGCCGGTTGATGTAGCAGTGTTTATAGACAGAGGCAAAAAGCGCTTAGAAAATTTGTTGGTGCCGTATTCTGCAAATATCCACGATGATTTAGCACTGATACTTGCGTTGAGACTGCTCATAAATCGTGATACTTGCCTGTTAAAGATTTTACAGGTAGTCTCAGAAAATCGCGTTAAAAATGAAATGAGCCACGAGTTGCACAAAATGATGCAGCAATTGCCTCAAAGTGTACGCGATCGCATTGACATTCAAACCATTGAAGCCTCTGAGCCAATCCAAGCTGTAGTCAAAGCTTCAGAAAGGGTAGACCTGACTATTGCAGGTACTAGCCGTGCTTGGGGCATTGAACGTCAAACCCTCGGACGTTATACAGACGAACTAGCGATTCAGTGTCGTTCCTCACTTTTAATTACCCGTCGTTACAGTCAAGTCACCTCTCACTTAGCCTCAGTCCTTGCTGATGCTAACACTCACGAATCAGCACTTAGAGGATAGGAGGGTGGGATGAGGGAGATGGGGGAGATGAGGGAGATGGGGGAGAAATTTTTCTTTGTCTCCTTGTCTTCGAGTCAAATAACCGTGAAAGATATTCCTATAGGACTTACGCAGTAATAACGGAATAACGAACCGCAGAGGACGCAGAGAAAACAGAGGAATAAGGGTTTGAGAGGTATTTTGCGTAAGTCTTGTCCTAAAACGATTAAAATTACAAAGAAAGGCAGAGGGTCGAGGGCAGAAGGCAGAAGGTTAAGAGTATTAATAAAAACTTTAGCTCTGGGTTTAAAGCCCAGTCCAAATCAATAATTATACACAAGATGGCTTGCACTTCCGGTATAAAACGTCCTTGTTACAATCCCACTCTTTTAATGGTGGGTTCTATAAGTGCCTTCTGCCTCCTGCCTTCTGCCTTCTGCCTTCTGCCTTCTGAAAGTTACACCGCAAACAAAAGCCAAAGGACACAAATAATGGTAATGGTGTTGAGGATTAGGCAATTTTTTCTTTATGTGAGTTTGTTTGGCTTATTTACAGCAATTACTCTCGAAACTAATAGCAGTATTGCAGCCCCAGCAGCAAGGCTAGAAGATTGGCGTTTTTACCCAGAAGCTTTTCAACTAGAAATTAATCTCTCAGGAGGTACAACACCGCGTTACTTTTATCTTGCCCAACCCCCGCGCATGGTTATAGATTTGCCTGATACCAAATTAGGCTATGTTGCCACACAACAAAATTATTCTGGAGCAATTCAAAGAATTCGCGTTTCCCAATTAAACGAAAACGTAACTCGCATTGTTTTAGATTTAGCACCAGGGACTTCTTTAGATCCAAATCAGGTACAACTGCAACCCGTTTCCGCGCAAAATAACACTCGCTGGGTTTTACGTCCTTTAATTGCTGGTGGCACATATTCTCAACAGGGAAACTATCCACCACCAAGCAACTTACCACCAAGTAATTATAACTATCCAGCGCCTACCAACTTACCACCAAGCAACTTACCACCGAGTAATTATAACTATCCACCGCCTAGCAACTTACCACCGAGCAACTTACCACCGAGTAATTATAACTATCCACCGCCTAGCAACTTACCACCGAGCAACTTACCACCGAGTAATTATAACTATCCACCGCCTAGCAACTTACCGCCCAGTAACTTACCGCCAAGTAATTATAACTATCCACCGCCTAGCAACTTACCGCCCAGTAACTATAACAACTCACAGATACCTTTAGTAACAGTACCGGCGCTGAATTCTAATAACCCTACTCAACAACCTGGTTCTGTTCTTCCCCCACCGAGTTTCCCAAATCAGCCTGGTAATTTTAATACTGCTCCTCTTAGTGTCGGTGCCCCTGGTTTTCCTGTTCAAACCGTCCCTAACTATCCAGTTAATGTTCCTAATTCTGGGGTATTTGAGTTTGGTCAACCCTTTCCCAACTCCAATAGGTAAGCGACTTCTGTGTGAAGATGCGTTTAATTAGCCCACGCAGGTAAGCTCTGTTAAAATGATATCTTGCATCAGTTGCAACAACCGCCTTAGAATGAATTCTAAGGCTAATAGCTAAAGTCGTCTAAAGACGACTGAGTAAGGCTTATGGTGCTAATTGAGAATGGCGCAAGATGTCAGCCCCTCACTAGCGGCGATCGCCACTAGCAATATATGAAAGAAACACATTTTTGTAGATTTCCTAAAAGCCTTGCTGTATAAGGGTTATAAAATGTGTTCTTAGGAGTGGAATCTATCTTATCAAATAGGTGTATTTTTAGTCCTCTTTTAGAGGACTTTAGCTATTAGACTAGGGTTTACAACCCTAGTCGGGGTATGGATTGAACGACAATTTAACTGCGACAAAAATGCTGGTAATGAAATGACAAGCCCTTCTCAGAGATAATTGAGCGCTTTCTTCTTTTTATTTTTAGAATCTGTCCGTTTCCTGTGGTTGTGAGACTGCTCCTGGTTGATTGATAAAGAAGTTTTGAGCAGCTTCGTTTTGATAAATACACCTAATATCAGGTTTTTCACTATCCAAATTACCCGTAAAACCAAAAGTGTTCAGGCGATTTTTGCATTCGTTCACCTGCTGCGATGATACGAGCTTTCGCTGCTCTAAAAGTGCCCAGTTATTTTGGCGAATAACGCATCCAGGACGCATACTCGGTTGAGCAACGTAGACATTAAACGGGTTGAGTGTCACAAAAAGTCTGGCGTCCATCACCATAGCGCTAGCTCCATACTGCACGCAAATCTCAGGGTTCGGTGCTTTGGTGTCAATAAATTCGCGGGAAGCCACGTTTGATGGAGTCAAGGTGGTTGTAGAGCTAAAAGCAATACCAATCCCAATTCCCAAAATAAACACCCCCGCCAAAATCGCCGTAGTGGTGAAATTAAACGCAGGAGATTGAATACCAGGGGGTTTAGAATTGGTAACTGTTCTACCAGTAGATTTACGTCTCATTGTTGCTTAATCAACTTCACGCCTTAAATAGCCGGGAGTAGTTCAACAATTCTCCCTCTTTAAGTATGACGAGTCTTAGCTCAAATTGGTCAATAGTCAAGGGTCAATAGTTAATTGTCAAACCGCACATCCTTTTCAAAACAGTCTCCCATAGCTTCGGCATCTATAGCTTAAGAACCCGACGAGTGAACTCGCGGCTACACGAACAAAGCCTGCCTACGCAGGCTAATTAAGCGCATCTTCATACAGAAATGGTATCAAAAGCTATTTCGGCGATCGCAAAAGCTATTTCGGCGACAGCAAAAGCTATTTCGGCGATCGCAAAAGCTATTTCGGAGATCGCAAAAGCTATTTCGGCGATCGCAAAAGCTATTTCGGAGATCGCAAAAGCTATTTCGGAGATCGCAAAAGCTATTTCGGAGATCGCAAAAGCTATTTCGGAGATCGCAAAAGCTATTTCATAGTTTGGTGTAGTTTAGGTGCTGAAGATTGTTGTAGTGGTTAATGGCGATCGCGCCCAATTTTTAGCCATTTCTGGGTTGGTGTTGACTGATTTGTTCTTCCTACTACTGAATAATAGTAATGTAGTCTCATACAATTGAACTAAAAAGTTGCCGAACTAAAAGCCAGAACAGCGGTGCTGTAAGCTTTAGTAAAAGCGAGTTAAATCAGAAATAATTTAAATAATTAAATTTATGTCAGCAGAAAATTCCACCCCAAAAGCTATCTGGATTATTACCGAAGAAACGGCTGAAGCCTCAAGTACAACTACTGAAACATTCACAGATAATGTAACTAGAAGCAGTGGAGCAAGAAGCAGTGGAGATAGAGGAGGACTACTTGGTGGTGTCCAAACCACTGAAGAAATAGTTGTGAGCCGAAAAAAAGACGAAATAGTCATTACCAGACGCAAAGTAGAGGTAACTAAACTCAAGCAAGAAATGAAGGGGTTTCTGCAAGCAATGCGGGAAATGCTTGATGAAGCTGACCTACCCGATTCTAAGATCCAGCTTAATGAGGTCGAACTCTCAGTAGAAGTCAATGGTGAAGGACAAATCAGTTTGTTTGGGATTGGTGGTGGTAAAGCCGGGGGAAAAGGAGCGATGACTTTTAAATTTAAGCGGAAATAATTGGTACTTGAATATGGGTAGGAATTGGGCGATTGTTGTTGGGATTAATCACTATGAAAACCTGCGATCGCTAAACTTTGCCAAGCGAGATGCTTCTGTGATGGCAACTTGGTTTGAACAAGATGCCAGATTTGATCAAGTTTTCCTCTTCACTGACGATTCTGCGCCAATTGCAGCCAATCCGCCAATTCCTACTCAACCTACTTTTGGTCATTTGCGGCGATTTTTACGCGCACAGTTTGAGAATATTCAAACTCCTTTATTAAAGCCAGAAGATAATTTATGGTTTTTCTTTGCAGGTCATGGCAATCGATATAAAGATCAAGATTATTTAATGTTCTCAGATAGTGACCCAGGAGACATAGAACATACTGCTATTTCTGTTGATTTTGTAACCCAAAGACTGCGGCGCAGCGGGGCTGATAATGTAGTATTGTTTTTGGATGCTTGCCGAGATGAAAGTAGTAGAGCCGGATTGGGAATTGGTGAACAAAGGCATCAAGGAGTTATCACCTTTTATTCCTGCACAGCTAACAAACAATCTTGGGAGATTGAGGAATTAGAACATGGCTCATTTACCTATTCACTGTTAGAGGGATTGCGACTACAGGGAGAGGCTAATTGTGCCACAGTAGAGCGTTTAGAACAATATTTACGTTACCAAGTTCCCGCTTTGAATGCTCGTTATGGAAAGGAAGCACAAAATCCTTATCTCCAGGCAGAACCGCCTTACAAAATGTATTTTATTTTATTAGAGCAAACTGCCACACTTAGAGATGTAGAGCCATTAAAATATCAAGCCTCTCAAGCTGAAAACAGAGGTAATTTATCATTAGCAAAACAATTATGGGTGAGAGTTTTAGCTGTATCCCGTATTGATTCGGATGCAATTGACGCTATTGGCAGAATTGCGCTGCGTCAGCAAGGAAGTTTTAAATTTACAATCGCACCTGACGAGTCTGTTACTTCATCAAGTGGAGGTAGATCAGCAAGTGCTGAACTGTTGACTCAAAAGCAAGAAGAACATCGACAGAATTTAGTTCCTTATCAGCAAGCTTTCTCGGAAGCAATTGAGCGAGAATATCCCATTAGTCGAGCAAGTCGTAATAAATTGAAGCAATTGCAGCAATCTTTGCAACTTAAAGAAGAAGAAGTATTGCAGATTGAACAGCCAATTATTGCCCAGAAGGAAGCAGAATATCGAAAACAACAAGAGGCAGAAAAACAACGACAACAAGAAGAAGCAGCAAGACTGAAGCAGCAGGAGGCAGAAACAAAACAGCAGCGAGAGGAAGCAGAATATCGCCAAAAATTACAGCAGTATGAGCAAGAATTAATTAAAACAATTAATGCCGGAAATTCCCTTAAGAGTCATGTTATTCGGTTGAGGTTAAACATACTTCAATTGAGTTTAGGACTTAAGCAAACGGACATCACTGCAATTGAAGGCAGAGTTGTAGCAAGCCAAGAATTGATTAAATCTCCGATTCAGCAGCCAAGCGTTGCTCAACCCACTCAACTGACTCAAGAGCGAATTAGCCGACAAAAATTTTTGAAGTGGGCTGGCTTGGGAAGTGTAGGTTTAGTGACAGCAGTAGTAGGTCGTGAAATTTTTAAGGTTCAATCACCGACACCAATTTCTGTAGCAAAACCTAAATACACACTCTCAACAACCGAGAAAGCATTCGGATTACCCTTGTGGAATGTTGAGTTTGAAACGGTAACGGTAGATGAAAAGGGACAGGTAATTAAACGAGATTCTAACAAGCAAGCCAAGTTTTTTAAGGAGGACTTGGGTAATGGTGTAACTCTAGAAATGGTCTCTATTCCTGGTGGTTCTTTTAAGATGGGTTCACCATCAAGGGAGAAAAGTCGAAACCCAAATGAAAGTCCGCAGCACGATGTAAATGTGCCTGCTTTTTTTATGGGCAGGTTTGAAGTCACCCAGGAACAGTATCAACAAGTGATGGGTACAAATCCATCCAATTTCAAGGGAAAAAAACTTCTTGTTGAGTCAGTTTCCTGGAATGATGCAGTAGAATTTTGCAACAAACTCAGTCAAAAGACTGGGCGGAAATATCGCCTACCCTCGGAAGCAGAATGGGAATATGCTTGTCGTGCAGGAACAAATACACCATTTCATTTTGGCGAGACGATTACAACTGAGTTAGTTAACTACGATGGAAATAGGACTTACGCTTCTGAGCCAAAAGGAAAATATCGTCAAGAAACACCAGAAGTAGGCAGTTTTCCACCAAACGGCTCTGGATTATATGACATGCACGGAAACGTTTGGGAGTGGTGTCAAGATACTTGGCATGATAGCTATAAAGGAGCGCCTAGTAATGGAAGTGCATGGATAAATAATGATAATCAGTCTCATGTGCTGCGGGGCGGTTCCTGGTTCTACGATCCTAAAGACTGCCGTTCCGCGTCTCGCACCTACTACACTTGGGCGGGGCGCGTCGACATCTACATCAATATCGGTTTTCGTGTTGTCTGCGCCGTTGGGAGGATTCTTAAGTAGCCCTTTATACTTTAGTTCTTTTCCCCTCTACCCTTCTTTTCTTTACCCTTATAAAGTGTAGCGGAGCGGAACGATCTAATTTTTTTTCAACAGTCCTCGTCCCCCCCATCTGGACTTTTAATACTTTGGATAGTTAAACCATCAAAAAATATAAAATATTAATTAAGAAAAAATTGATACATAACTTAAAAAAAGTGACATCTACAAGACCGCGACTCTTAAGCAAAAGCTTCAAAACCTCACAAATTCAAATCTTTATAGCTGATAGTCTGACTATTTTTTGGGGTGAATGGCTGGATTTACGTGTCAGAATTCCACAACTAGCTACATCAGGCTTAATCTCTCCACTGGTATACATTCTCGCTTTTGGCTTTGGTTTGGGAGGTTCAATTAAACCAGGGGTAGGAATTAGTGGTGATTATAAGAGCTACTTAGAATTCATTTTGCCAGGGATGGTGGCGCTGTCGTCGATGACAGTCAGTTTTGTGGGGACGACGTTTTCGATTTGTGGTGAGAGACTGTTTACCAAAAGCTTTGAGGAATTGTTGCTTGTCCCTGTGCATCCTTTAGCTTTGCATATTGGTAAAATGCTAGCGGGAGTAATGCGGGGGTTGTTGACTTCGCTGGGTGTAATTTTGGTAGCGCTACTGTTTACTGGTAACTGGCGTTTTCTGCACCCGTTGTTTTTGTTATTGTTAGTGCTGAGTTGTGCCGTTTTTTCTGGCTTGGGGGTAATTGTCGGGTTAACTGTGCGATCGCTTGAAGCTGTCGGACTCTACAACAACTTTATCATCATCCCCATGTCCTTTCTCGGAGGAACTTTCTTTGACCCAAATACATTACCCGCAGCTTTAAAAGTTGTAGTTTATTTGTTACCCCTTACTTATGCCACCTTAGGACTGCGTGCAGCTGCTTATTTGCCATTGTCCCAGTTTCCTTGGTACAGCATACCGATTTTGTTAGTGATGGCGATCGCTCTTTCTCTGTGGGGTGCTTACATTTTTGCCCACCAACAAGATTAACATTTGCAAAAAGCCAATTATCCAAAATGCTAATTCGCAGTGCCACATCAGACGATGTACCCAAAGTTTTACCAATGGTTGCTAAAATTTGTGAATTGCACGAAAATTGGGATACAGCCAAATATGGATTTTTACCTTATCCAGAACAGCGTTATGAAAAATGGTTGACGCGGTTAGCGAATAGTAGCGATCGCAATGTCTTCCTAGTAGCCGAAGATGAAGGTAAATTGGGGGGGTTTCTAGTAGCGACAGTTGAGCGAGAAATTCCCATTTACCGTTTACAGGAATATGCTTTTATTCACGATATCTGGGTTGAACCAGAATATCGGCAAAACCGAGTAGCGCAAAAAATGGTCATGTTGTGTGTCGAACGCTTCCAAGAAATGGAAATTCAGCAAATTCGGCTTGATACCACAGCTGTCAACGAAGCAGCACGACGATTATTTGCATCCTGCGGTTTTCGCATCAGTACCATAGAAATGCTCAAAGAGTTAGGAGTCAAAAGTCCATAGTCAAAAGTCATTAGTTATTGGACTGTTGACTATTGACTGTTGACTCTTAACTGTTAACTAGCAACTAAAAGTGTTTTCTCCAGAGGTGTCCAACGGAAGAAGCGATCGCCTCCTCTTTCGAGAACTACTTTTACTCGTGGATCTATACTAGGCAAAGACGCTAAATATTCAACTTCCTGATTGGAAAGAATATGCCCTTCAATAATCCACAACACTAGACCCTTTGACTTTGGTGGTAGATGTTCTAGCTGATAATTGATAATCGGTGGTACATAGTAGACAAAGCCGACTGCTGCACCATTAGGGGTAGTTTTTTTACCCAGGTGAGGAGGTCTGATTCCATGAACTCCCGTCAAATAAGCAGCTAAATCGCCCAGTCCTCTTGCGGTAATGTGCAAAGTGACATAACCAGCCGCACGCAGTCGGCGTTGATACCGACCTTCAAAACCCCCTTCCAGAGGTGCGTACACCCCAAGAGTGCCAAATTTTTCCAGGTCGCGAATGAAAGGTTTGCCAGTGGTTATTAGTGCCATAGATTTTCGTATTATCCCACTTATATATCTCTATTATTCACTGTTAATCGATATATTTAGTTAGATAACAAACTTATAAGTTAGATTAGCTCCACCCGCTCTTATTACTTAAGCTGAATATAATATAGGTTTTCTTAATATTTAGTCATTCACCAAGAGTTTTCAGACCTGATTAGCTCTGTTGACTTTAGCCTGGAGCGTTGTGCGTACAAAGCCCACCTTCGTGTATATATAACTCTTAGCCCACGAAGGTGGGCTTCGTTTGTATAGCCGCACCCTTCAGGGTGTCGGTGAAAAACGAAAAATTATAGACAAACGTAAATAGATGATCTATATTATTAGATTGTGAGCAAAATATAAAATTAGTTTACCTTCTAATTAGATTCCTAGCTAGTTTTAGCATTTAAGGTTGATAATTAAATCCAAAATGTGATATAATCGCTCGGATGGGTAAGAAGCTGATAAACTAATAGAGCCTTGAGTAAACTTAGGAGCATTGGAATAAAACCCAAAGCACAACCTAAGGAAAAAAGCGCATTCACTCATGCGTCTCTCTTGAAACTAGGCAAAACATTAAGCGATCGCTTGATGTTTTTAGTGAAGTAAAAACTGAGCATTCATCATGGTTTGATGACATTGCATCAGTCTCAGTCAAGGGATACTGAGCAGCGATTGTATGCTTAAGTCCCACTGCAACACGGACACATGAAGTGTGACGCAAGTCGTTTTCATTTCTTCGTCAAAAGCAGTGTCCGCCAGAAAGTGCCATAGCGATCGCTTAAGGGACGAAGCATTGCTGCACAAAGCGCAAAGCTATAAAGTAAGCGCAAAGTTAATTTCACTCACTGAAGATTTCCAATCGGGAAGATGATTTTAGCTGCAAAGAGTGAAAATAAACGGATTCAGCAACCCTAGAAGGATACCCTTGTTGCAGCCAGAAGCGTCCGCTTGCTGCGAAATGCCCTAGTTTGGGCATTGAAACGAGTGTTTGATGAATCCGATTTTAAAAGTAAGTAGATAAGGAGAGCCAGTAACTGTGTCTGTAGGCATTCTCGGCACCAAACTGGGCATGACCCAAATCTTTGACGAAGCAGGAGTATCCATTCCTATCACTATCGTCCAAGCGGGACCATGCACAGTAACACAAGTAAAAACAAAACAGACCGACGGTTACTCTGCCATTCAAGTTGGCTATCGTGAAGTGAAGCCAAAGGCTTTAAACAAGCCTTTACTGGGACATCTGGCAAAATCAGAGGCTCCAGCATTGCGTCACTTACGGGAATATCACATTGAGAACGCTAGTGAGTATTCTTTAGGTCAACAAATTACGGCAGATATTTTTAGTGCAGGTCAAATTGTAGATATAAGCGGTAAAAGTATCGGTCGCGGTTTCGCAGGGAACCAGAAACGAAACAACTTTGGTCGTGGACCCATGTCACACGGTTCAAAAAACCATAGAGCACCCGGTTCGATTGGTGCGGGTACAACACCCGGTCGTGTCTATCCAGGTAAGCGGATGGCAGGACGTTTGGGTGGGAAGCGCATCACAATTCGCAAGCTGACTGTAGTGCGAGTAGACCTAGAACGTAACTTATTGCTAATTAAGGGAGCTATTCCTGGTAAACCCGGAGCATTGATAAGTATTATTCCAACCAATAAAGTTGGTAAGTAGTTAGTGGTTAGTGGTTAGTGGGAATTTGAAGAGGGGGAAAGGGACTCGTGGGAAAGGGGAAAGAATTATTACCAATGCCCATTGCCCAACGCCCAATGCCCATTGCCCAATAAATAACAACTAACAACTAACAAAGAACAAAGGACAAAAAAATGACATTTGAGTGTGTAGTTAAAAATTGGCAAGGAGAACAAGTCGGAGAGAAAAGCTTCGATTTGCGAGTTGCCAAAGAAACAACGGCGTCTCATATTGTGCATAGAGCCTTAGTGAGACAAATGACCAATGCTCGCCAGGGAACTGCCAGTACAAAGACCCGTGCAGAAGTTAGAGGTGGTGGTCGCAAACCGTGGCGGCAAAAAGGTACAGGAAGAGCGCGTGCCGGATCAATTCGTTCACCCCTGTGGCGTGGTGGTGGTGTGATCTTTGGACCAAAGCCCAGAGATTATGACCTGAAGATGAACCGTAAAGAGCGGCGTTTAGCATTGCGGACAGCATTTGCTAGTCGCATTGACGATTTGATTGTAGTGGAAGAATTTAGCAACGAGTTTCAACGCCCGAAAACCAAAGAATTGGTACAAGCGATCGCCCGTTGGGGTTCACAACCAGAAAGCAATACACTTTTAATTTTGTCCGATCGCACCGAAAACGTTTATCTCTCAGCTCGCAACATCGAAAAATTAAAGTTAATTGCCGCTAACCAACTAAACGTTTACGACTTGCTGCGGGCTGACAAAATTGTTATTACAGCAGCAGCCTTAGAAAAAATTCAGGAGGTCTACAGTGCCTAACTTTGACCCCCGTTATTTGCCCGATTTAGTGCGTCGCCCAATTGTCACCGAGAAAGCGACCATTGCAATGGAGCAGAATAAATACACTTTTGAAGTAATTCCTAAAGCAACCAAGCCAGAAATCAAAGCCGCAATTGAAACCTTGTTTGATGTCAAGGTTGTTAAAGTGAATACCTCAAGACCTCCTCGCAAAAAGCGGCGCGTTGGTAAATTTCTTGGTTACAAACCCCAATACAAGAAAGCCATTGTCACAGTGGCACCTGGGGACGAAGACAAGATTAGACAAGTTCTATTCCCAGACGTGTAATTAGTTAGTAGTTAGTAGAACTAACTACTAACTACTAACTACTAACTACTAACAACTAACAACTCTAATTATGGGTACTCGTTCTTATCGCCCTTATACCCCCAGTACTCGCCAAGTTACTATCTCCGACTTTGCGGAAATTACCAAAACCGAGCCGGAAAAGTCTTTAACGACAAACAAGCATCGTCCTAAAGGTAGAAATAACCAAGGGCGGATTACTAGTCGTCGGCGCGGTGGCGGACATAAACAACTTTACCGGATTATCGACTTTAAACGCGATAAACGGAATATTCCCGCGAAAGTAGAAGCGATTGAATACGATCCAAACCGCAACGCCCGGATCGCCCTTTTATTTTACCAAGATGGCGAAAAACGCTATATTCTTCATCCCAACGGCTTGAAAGTCGGGACAACAGTTATTGCTGGACCTGATGCGCCCTTTGAAGATGGTAACGCCTTACCTTTGTCGAATATTCCCTTGGGTACTAGCGTTCACAACGTAGAATTGACCCCAGGAAAAGGCGGTCAAATCGTTCGTTCCGCCGGTGCTACCGCGCAAGTTGTGGCGAAAGAAGGAAATTACGTTACCATCAAACTGCCTTCTGGCGAAGTCCGACTGATTCGGCGCGAATGCTACGCCACCATCGGACAAGTTGGGAACACCGACGCGAGAAACCTCAGTGCAGGTAAAGCAGGAAGAAATCGCTGGAAAGGTCGCCGTCCTAAGGTCAGAGGTAGCGTCATGAACCCAGTGGATCACCCACATGGTGGTGGTGAAGGTCGCGCTCCCATTGGTAGATCCGGTCCTGTGACACCTTGGGGTAAACCTACCTTGGGTATGAAGACACGCAAGCGTAAGAAACCAAGCAGCAAATTTATTGTACGTCGTCGTCGTAAGTCTTCTAAACGCGGACGCGGCGGACGCGAGTCTTAAAAAGTAAATGGTTAGTGGTGAGCCAGTGCGTTGGGCGGCTCTGCCGACTTGAAGCAACTGGCGAACCCGAAGGGTTAATGGTTAGTTGTTAGTAGTAAACAACTAACCACCAACAACTAACAACTAACAACTAACAACTAACAAATTATGGGTCGTTCTCTAAAAAAAGGTCCCTTCGTTGCGGATCATTTACTCAAGAAAATTGAAAAGCTCGACGCAATCAACAGAAAAGAAGTTATTAAAACTTGGTCGAGAGCTTCAACAATTTTGCCCCTAATGGTAGGACATACCATCGCTGTTCACAACGGACGCCAACACGTACCAGTTTTTGTGAATGAGCAAATGGTAGGACACAAATTAGGTGAATTTGCCCCGACGCGCACATACAGGGGTCATGGAAAAAGTGATAAAAAAGCAGGGAGATAGAGTTATTGGTTAGTGGTTAGTGGCTAGTGGTTAGCGGCTAGTGGTTAGTAGATAGTGGTTAGTAGATCATAAAACAATTAACAACTATCAATTAACAACTATCAATTAACAACTATCAATTAACAACTATCAATTAACAAAAAAGGAGAAACTTATGGCAACTGATACTAAAGAAGTAAAAGCGATCGCCCGTTTTGTACGCATGTCTCCCTTTAAAGTGCGTCGCGTACTCGATCAAATTCGCGGTAGATCCTATCGAGAAGCGCTAATTATCCTGGAATTCATGCCCTATCGTGCTTGCGAACCAGTATTAAAGCTAATTAGAAGCGCGGCAGCGAATGCCGAGCATAACGATGGGTTAGATCGCGCTCAATTAGTGATTACTCAAGCATACGCCGATCAAGGTCCAGTCCTAAAACGGTTCCAACCAAGAGCGCAAGGTCGAGCTTACCAAATTCGCAAACCGACATGTCACATCACAGTAGCAGTTGCAACTGGTGCGGCTGAAGAATAAGCTTCTCTCGGTAAAAAAATTGCGTAAAGTCAGAAATTTTAGAGGAACTATTTGTGGGACAAAAAATTCATCCAGTCGGTTTTCGACTGGGTATTACTCAAGAACACCAATCACGTTGGTTTGCCGTTCCTGACCGTTATCCAGAACTTCTTCAAGAAGACTACAAACTCCGTAACTACATAGAACAAAAGCTGGGTAGATACGCTCAAAACAACGCCGGCATCTCGGAAGTGCGAATTGAGCGCAAAGCAGACCAAATCGACTTAGAAGTACGCACGGCTCGACCGGGTGTAGTTGTAGGTCGAGGTGGACAAGGTATTGAAGCATTGCGTACCGGACTGCAAGATTTGTTAGGCGGCAATCGGCAAATTCGCATTAACGTAGTTGAAGTACAACGAGTTGATGCCGATGCTTATTTGATTGCCGAATACATCGCTCAACAATTGGAACGCCGCGTTTCCTTCCGTCGGGTAGTGCGTCAATCCATCCAACGTGCTCAACGCGCTGGTGTGCAAGGCATTAAAATTCAAGTTGGTGGTCGGCTCAACGGTGCAGAAATTGCCCGGACAGAGTGGACTCGTGAAGGTAGAGTACCTCTACATACCTTACGGGCTGATATTGACTACTCTTGCTGTACCGCAAAAACCATTTACGGCATTCTCGGTATCAAAGTGTGGGTGTTTAAAGGAGAAATTATTCCCGGACAGGAAGAAACTCCAGCACAACCAACAACACGCGATCGCGAACCTCGTCGTCGTCAACAACAACGTCGTCGCCAACAATTTGAAGATCGTTCAAATGAAGGATAAAGCGGGAATGGGGCATGGGGGAGGCAGTGCGTTGCGGAGGTTCCCTCCGTTGTAGCACCTGCCGTCATGGGGCATGGGGCACGGAAAGAATTTATCATAACTAATTCTAAATTTCCATTGCCCATTACCCATTACCCATTGCCCATTGCCCATTGCCCATTGCCCATTGCCCATTGCCCAAATCATGTTAAGTCCTAGAAGAACTAAATTCCGCAAACAACAACGCGGACGGATGAGCGGTGTAGCTACCCGTGGTAGCAGCCTGAATTTTGGCGATTTTGCCCTCCAAGCACAAGAACCAGCTTGGATCACTTCCCGGCAAATAGAGGCTTCGCGTCGAGCAATGACTCGTTATATCCGCCGGGGTGGTAAAATCTGGATTCGTATTTTCCCAGACAAACCTGTAACCATGCGTCCCGCAGAAACCCGGATGGGTTCCGGTAAAGGTTCACCGGAATTTTGGGTAGCAGTCGTCAAGCCAGGACGGATTTTATTTGAAATTGCTGGCGTTACTGAAGAAATCGCTCGCGAGGCAATGCGCTTGGCAGCTTTTAAGTTACCAATTAAAACTAAGTTCATTACACGCTCCGAATCGGAGCCGCAGGAGTAAATCATGCCTCTGCCTAAAGTTTCAGAAGCAAGAGAATTAAGTGACGAAAAATTGTCTGATGAAATTCTTGCTGTGAAAAAGCAACTATTTCAATTGCGTTTGCAAAAAGCAACCAGACAATTAGAAAAACCCCATCAATTCAAACATGCTCGACACCGTTTAGCCCAGTTGCTGACAGTAGAAACAGAGCGCAAACAACAAGCAACTGAATTGGTTAAAGAAGAAAAGTAGGAGATTATGGCAGTCAAAGAAAGAGTTGGTTTGGTAGTGAGCGACAAAATGCAGAAAACGGTGGTAGTCGCCATTGAAAACCGCGCTCCTCACCCCAAGTACGGCAAGATTGTAGTGAATACCCAGCGCTATAAAGTCCACGACGAAGAAAACAAATGTAAAGTGGGCGATCGCGTTCGGATTCAGGAAACTCGACCCCTGAGCAAAACCAAGCGCTGGCAAGTCACAGAAATCCTCAACACTAAAGCTACAACGTAATAGTTGTTAGTTTTCGCTCCAACCTCACAAGGAAGAAAAATTGTGATTCAATCCCAGACCTACCTCAATGTCGCAGATAATAGCGGCGCCCGCAAATTAATGTGTATCCGCGTTTTAGGCGGAGGCGGAGGAAACCGTCGTTATGGCGGTGTTGGTGATAAAATTATCGCCGTTGTTAAAGATGCTATTCCTAACATGGCAGTAAAAAAATCTGATGTAGTGGAAGCGGTTATTGTCCGCACCCGCAAAGCCATGAATCGTGATAGCGGTATGAGCATCCGCTTTGACGACAACGCCGCAGTAATCATCAACAAAGATGGTAATCCTAGAGGTACGCGTGTTTTCGGACCAGTGGCACGGGAATTGCGCGAGAAAAACTTTACCAAAATCGTATCTTTGGCTCCGGAGGTGTTGTAATGGCAAAACAGCCGAAACCTAAAGTTTTCCATAAAATGCACATCAAAACTGGCGACACCGTGCAAGTCATTGCCGGCAAAGACAAAGGCAAAGTTGGTGAAATAGTCAAAGCACTTCCCCAAGTTAGTCAAGTCATTGTTAAAGGCGTCAACATTAAAACTAAGCACGTCAAACCCCAAGCCGAAGGTGAATCGGGACGCATTGTTACCCAAGAATTCCCAATTCATAGTTCCAACGTAATGGTTTATTCAACCAAGCAAAACGTTGCGAGTCGCATCTGTTACACCACAACCCAAGAAGGGAAGAAGGTACGGATGTTAAAGAAAACCGGCGAGATACTTGATAAATAATCATTGGTCATTAGTCATTGGTCATTAGTAAAAGACTTTTGACAAAGGACTTTTGACAAATGACAAAAGATTTTCCCTGACCAAGACCAGGGATAAACAGGAAAAAAAATATGGCGACAACAAGACTCAAAAATTTATACCAAGAGACAATCGTCCCCAAACTGATGAATCAGTTTCAATACACCAACATTCATCAGGTGCCGAAGTTACTAAAAATTACGGTGAACCGGGGATTGGGGGAAGCAGCTTCCAACGCGAAAGCATTAGAAGCCTCATTAAGTGAAATTGCCGTGATTACAGGTCAAAAACCGGTAGTCACGCGGGCGAAAAAGGCGATCGCTGGCTTCAAAATTCGTCAAGGAATGCCTGTTGGGATCATGGTGACACTTAGAGGCGAACGAATGTACGCCTTTATCGACCGACTGATCAGCCTTTCTTTGCCTAGAATTAGAGACTTTCGCGGCATTAGTCCCAAAAGCTTTGATGGTCGGGGAAATTATACTCTTGGCGTTAGAGAACAATTAATTTTTCCAGAAGTCGAGTACGACAGCATCGATCAAGTACGTGGTATGGATATTTCCATCATCACCAGCGCAAAAAATGACGAAGAGGGACGCGCGTTACTCAAAGAAATGGGAATGCCTTTTCGCGATCAATAAGTTCAGTTATACGAGGGAACGATGGCGGCTAACGACACAATTGCAGATATGCTGACGCGCATCCGCAATGCTACTATGGCAAGGCATCAAACAACACTAGTGCCGGCAACAAAAACGACCCGTAGTATTGCTAAAGTGCTTCGTGAAGAAGGTTTTATTTCCGAATACGAAGAAGCAGAAGATGGAGTAAAGCGTAACTTGGTGATTGCCCTGAAATACAAGGGTAAAAATCGCCAGCCTTTAATTACCGCTTTAAAGCGAGTGAGCAAACCAGGTTTGCGAGTTTACTCCAACAAAAAAGAATTACCACGGGTATTAGGTGGTATTGGCATTGCCATTATTTCTACATCCAGTGGCATTATGACCGATCGCGAAGCGCGACGTCAGAACTTGGGTGGTGAAGTGCTTTGCTACGTTTGGTAAGAAAGTTAGTGGTTAGTGGTTAGTGGTGAGTAGGAATTTGAAGAGGGGGAAAGGGGTTCATGGGAAAGAATTATTACCATTACCCAATGCCCATTGCCCATTGCCCAATAAATAACAACCAACTACCAACAACTAACAAATAACAAAGGATAAAATTTATGTCTCGAATTGGTAAACGTCCAATTACAGTCCCCGCTAAAGTACAAATAACAATTGACGGCACAAAAGTTGTGGTGAAAGGTCCCAAAGGTGAACTTTCTCGCGACTTGCCGCCGAATGTGATTGTCTCTCAAGAAGGGGAAATCTTACAAGTAAATCGACGCGATGATTCCCGCACATCTCGGCAGCTACACGGTTTATGCCGTACCTTAGTTGCCAACATGGTAGAAGGAGTTTCCACAGGTTTTCAACGTCGGTTGGAAATTCAAGGGGTAGGTTATAGGGCACAAGTTCAAGGTCGTAACCTCATCTTGAATATGGGTTATAGCCATCAAGTGCAAATTCTCCCACCAGACGGAATTCAGTTTGCAGTTGAAGGTACCACTAACGTCATCGTTAGCGGGTATGACAAAGAAATAGTAGGCAACACGGCAGCGAAAATTCGCGAAGTTCGCCGACCAGAACCTTATAAAGGTAAAGGTATTCGCTACGCCGGTGAAGTGGTTAGACGTAAAGCTGGTAAGACTGGTAAAGGTAAGAAGTAAAAATGAAACTTACTCGCAAAGAATCTAAACAGCGTCGCCATCGACGCGTCCGTGGTAAAGTAAGCGGTTCTGAAGAACGTCCACGGTTAGCTGTATTTCGCTCGAACGAGCATATTTATGCTCAGGTAATTGATGATACCAAACATCACACAATTGTGGCAGCCTCGAGTGTAGAGCCAGATTTGAAATCTAATTTGGCTTCAGGTTCTAACAAAGAAGCTAGTGTCCAAGTTGGCAAATTGATTGCAGTGCGATCGCTCGAAAAAGGCATAACTCAAGTAGTTTTTGATCGCGGTGGTAATTTATATCACGGTCGCATCAAAGCTTTAGCTGACGCAGCACGAGAAGCCGGCTTAAATTTCTAAAATTAGTAATTGGTTAGTTGATAGTGGATAGTGGTTAGTGGATAGTAAAGCAACCAACAAATAACAACTAACAAATAACAACCTACAACCAACAACCTACATAGCATTAATTATGGCAACCGAGCGTAAAAACAAAACAAAACGCGCTAAAAAAGAAGACACAACCTGGCAAGAACGGGTGATTCAGATCCGACGCGTTAGTAAGGTCGTTAAGGGAGGTAAAAAACTCAGCTTCCGAGCGATCGTTGTCGTTGGTAACGAACGCGGTCAAGTTGGTGTGGGAGTTGGTAAAGCTTCAGATGTAATTGGTGCCGTTAAAAAAGGCGTAGCCGACGGCAAAAAGCATTTGATCGAAATCCCCATGACCAAATCCAATTCCATTCCCCATCCGATTGATGGTACTGGTGGTGGCGCAAAAGTCATGATGCGACCAGCATCTCCAGGAACTGGGGTAATTGCCGGTGGTGCTGTCCGTACCGTATTGGAGTTAGCCGGAGTTCGCAACATTTTGGCGAAACAACTTGGCTCCAACAATCCACTCAATAATGCTAGAGCCGCAGTTAATGCCCTATCTACCTTACGTACCTTCGCCGAAGTTGCCGAAGATAGAGGCGTTCCTATTGAGAATCTCTACATTTAACAAGTCAAAAGTCAAGAGTCAGGAGTCAAGAGTCAAAAGTTCATTGACCATTGACCATTGACCATTGACCATTAACCATTGACCATTGACAAAATTATGAGACTAAATGATGTTCGTCCTCAAAAAGGCTCGAAAAAACGCAAGAAGCGTGTAGGTAGGGGTATTTCTGCCGGTCAAGGTGCCAGTGCTGGTTTAGGTATGCGGGGTCAAAAATCTCGCTCTGGTAGCAGCACCCGACCTGGTTTTGAAGGTGGTCAACAGCCGTTGTATCGCCGTATCCCTAAGTTAAAGGGCTTTCCAATTATTAATCGTAAAAATTATACTACGATTAATGTAGAGAAACTTGCCTCCCTTCCTGCTAATACAGAAGTTACTTTGGAATCTTTAAAGGCATCAGGTATTCTTACTAGTGCCAAAGCACCATTGAAAATTTTGGGCAATGGGGAATTAAGCGTTGCGCTCAATGTCAAAGCGGCAGCTTTCACAGGTCAAGCTCGAAGCAAAATTGAGGCAGCTGGTGGGAGTTGTGAAGTTATATGAAGGATGAAGGGTGAAGGAGAAGGATGAAAAATATATACTTCACATTTTATACTTTTGACTTTGTACTTCACACTTCACACTTCACAGTTCATACTTCAAAGGTAGCCCTTTATGATTAGTCGAGACAAAGCCCCAACGGCTCAAGAAACTTTTATGCAGATGGCGCAAGCAGCTGGACTAAGAGGTCGGCTGCTTGTCACCGTCGGTATTTTAATTTTGATTCGCCTGGGCATCTATTTGCCGATACCTGGAATAAATCGCGAGTTATTTCACCAAGCGATTCAGGGTAATAGCGCTATATTCGGCTTGTTAGACATATTCTCAGGACGCGGACTTTCTACTTTGGGAGTCTTTGCCTTGGGCATTTTGCCTTACATTAACGCTTCCATTATTATCCAATTGCTCACAACTGCGATTCCAGCTTTAGAAAATTTACAGAAAAATGAAGGTGAAGCCGGACGGCGAAAAATTTCCCAAATTACGCGCTATGTGTCTTTAGGTTGGGCGATTATTCAAAGTACTGCGTTCTCAGCATTTTTCTTACAGCAATTTGCTAAAGAACCTGGTCCGGTTTTCGTAGCGGAAACAGCGATCGCTCTCACCGCTGGTTCTATGTTTGTCATGTGGGCATCAGAACTAATCACCGAACGAGGGATTGGTAACGGAGCATCTTTGTTGATTTTTGTCAACATTGTCGCCTCATTACCAAAATCTTTGGGCGATACCATCGACTTGGTGCAAGTCGGGGGTCGGGAAATTGTCGGGCGTGTAATTGTACTAGTTTTAGTGTTCTTAGTAACAATTGTTGGGATTGTCTTTGTTCAAGAAGGAACGCGACGCATCCCCATTATTTCCGCTCGTCGTCAAGTTGGTCGGCGTGTTTTGGCAGAGCAGCGTAGTTATCTACCCCTGCGGCTAAATCAAGGCGGTGTCATGCCGATTATTTTTGCGGCTGCCATCTTGAGTTTGCCACTTTTGCTCGCTAATTTCACCAAAAATCCTGACTTGATTAATATTGTTAACAATTATTTGAGTCCGGGTGGTTCTGCGCCTTGGGCATACTCGCTGATTTACCTCGTTTCTATTGTTTTCTTCAGCTACTTCTACTCTTCGTTGATTCTTAACCCAGTAGATGTGGCGCAGAACTTGAAAAAAATGGGTTCTAGCATTCCTGGTGTTCGTCCGGGTAAAACAACGAGTGAGTATATTGAGCGCGTGACGAATCGACTAACTTTTTTAGGTGCTATTTTTTTGGGCTTAGTTGCGATTATTCCCACTGCGGTAGAAAGCTCTTTAGGTGTGCCAACCTTTAAAGGACTTGGTGCAACTAGTTTGCTAATTCTGGTTGGTGTGGCAATTGACACAGCTAAACAAGTCCAAACTTACGTCATATCTCAGCGCTATGAAGGAATGGTGAAACAATAGTGACGCGATTAATCTTCTTGGGACCACCTGGAGCTGGTAAGGGAACTCAAGCTCAAAACTTAGCTTACGAGTGCAATATTCCCCATATTTCCACGGGTGATATATTGCGTCAAGCAATGAAAGAGCAAACCCTTTTAGGAATTAAAGCTCAAAATTACGTTGATAGTGGCGAGTTGGTTCCCGACCAGCTCATGCAGGAGCTAGTGCAGGAGCGTCTTAGTCAACCAGATATTAAGTCTGGATGGATTTTAGATGGCTTTCCTCGCAAAGTAACGCAAGCAGTTTTTTTGCAGGAATTGCTGCTTCATATGGGTCTTTCTAGCGGTGAAAAGGTGGTCAATCTGGATGTGCCAGATGATGTAGTAGTAGAACGTTTACTTGCTCGCGGACGAAAAGATGATACCGAAGAGGTGATTCGTCGTCGCTTAGAAGTTTACCGCAATGAAACTGCACCTTTGATTGATTATTACGGATCGAAGCAACAACTTCTCACCGTCAATGGTAATCAATCCCAAGAAGAAGTCACTAATGAACTTAAGAAGGTAATCGCTTTTTAGTTTCACTCATGGGGACAAAAAGGACAAGGGAGACAAGGACACAAGGGGACAAGGGGACAAAAATAAGAATTCTTCTTTGCCCATCCCCCACTCCTCCACTCCCCCACTCCCCCTGAGGGTAGGATGAATTGAAAATTTCGCTAAAATATATTAAGAAACTGTTGATATAATCGCCAAATTGTGTTCTCTTGCAGATGTAATTACTGCAACTGTCGGGGGAAACTGTTGAATTGAGGAAAAAATAAATTGTCTAAACAAGATTTGATTGAAATGGAAGGCACTGTCACAGAGTCCCTACCAAATGCGATGTTTCGGGTTGACTTGGATAATGGCTTTAATGTTCTAGCTCATATTTCTGGTAAGATTCGCCGGAACTATATCAAGATTTTACCTGGCGATCGCGTCAAAGTAGAATTAACTCCCTACGACCTGACAAAGGGTAGAATAACTTATCGACTGCGGAAGAAGTAGGTAAATGTCTAACTTGATGTTTGAAGGTATTATCACCCAAGTTTTATTACCTGAAAATGTTGAATTAGAAAATGGCTCTACTGTCAAAGCTCACAAGTTCCAGGTTGAACTTGACAATGCGTCTAACATCTTGGCTTACCTTCCCTTGCATCGTCACTATATCAAAATTTTAGCCGGCGATCGCATCAAAATGAAGTTGGATAATAACGACCATGAAAAAGGCAGAATCACTTATAGAATGCGGAAAAAGTAAGTATATGTAGATAATTTTACCAGAAATCACCATATTTGGTGTTAAGCAAAAAAATAACTGACTAAATTCCCAATAAATGCTATAATCTACTATTTGGAGTCAATTAAGAACGGCATGAAAGTCAGAGCTTCAGTCAAGAAAATTTGTGAAAAGTGTAACGTTATCAAACGTCGCGGGCGCGTGATGGTTATTTGTGTTAATCCCAAGCACAAGCAACGTCAGGGATAGCATCGATACTGCTAGGAATGACGTTAATCGGGTGAAGCGAAAAAAATCACCGTCACGCAGATAGTAACAGTACTGGCAAGAATAATAGGGAGAAAGTAAGAAATGGCACGTATTGCCGGAGTAGACCTTCCACGCGACAAACGTGTAGAAATTGGTCTAACTTATATCTACGGAATTGGATTATCTAGATCGCAAGAAATATTAGCTAATACTGGTGTAAATCCAGATATTCGTGTAAAAGACTTAAGTGATGCGGATGTAGCAGCGCTACGGGGAATCATTGAGAGCGACTATCAAGTAGAAGGTGACTTGCGGCGTTTAGAGGGACTGAACATCAAGCGTCTGATTGATATTGGTTCCTACAGAGGTCGTCGTCATCGCATGGGCTTGCCAGTCAGAGGACAAAGAACTCGTACCAACGCCA
This sequence comes from [Scytonema hofmanni] UTEX 2349, assembly GCF_000582685.1. GTDB lineage: Bacteria > Cyanobacteriota > Cyanobacteriia > Cyanobacteriales > Nostocaceae > Hassallia > Hassallia hofmanni. Next base: position 4,359,716 of record NZ_KK073768.1, on the reverse strand, counting down.
GAACTCGTCGAGGCAGACGGCAGACAGTGGCAGGTAAGAAGAAAGCTCCCGGCAAATAAATTTTCAACGCTGTCTGACAACAACTATTACCATTATTCAACTACACCGATATTATGGCGCGACAACCAACTAAAAAAAGTGGCAGCAAAAAGCAAAAACGCAACGTTCCTAATGGAATGGCATATATCCAGTCTACTTTCAACAATAGCATTGTCACCATTACCGATCAAAACGGAGATGTGATTTCTTGGGCAAGTGCTGGTTCTAGCGGTTTTAAAGGAGCAAAAAAAGGAACTCCCTTCGCAGCCCAAACCGCCGCAGAAAGTGCAGCACGCCGAGCGATGGACTCTGGAATGCGCCAAATAGAGGTAATGGTTTCAGGTCCGGGAGCGGGCAGAGAAACCGCTATTCGGGCACTGCAAGGAGCCGGATTGGAAATTACACTGATTCGGGATATTACCCCAATTCCTCACAATGGTTGCCGTCCCCCGAAGCGCCGTCGAGTTTAGACATTGTAGCTGTTGGGCGATCGCGTTTAAACTGCATCGTCCACAACCTATGAATAAAGCTTCAAATACCAACATTGGCAGGTATGAAAAAGCTTCCTTGAAGTTCCAAAGCATTAAGTAAATAAAGACGAGGCAATTGATTTGCCTTTTAGCAGCACCTTAAAAGAAGGGAGGCTACTCCGTGCCGCAGTTTCAAATTGAATGTGTAGAATCTAATACCGAGGAAAGTCGGAACCATTACAGTAAATTTGTCTTAGAACCACTAGAGCGCGGTCAGGGAACAACAGTAGGTAACGCCCTGAGAAGAGTTTTACTATCTAATCTAGAGGGTACAGCAGTTACCGCAGTGCGGATTGCAGGCGTTTCCCACGAGTTTGCCACAGTTCCGGGTGTGCGAGAAGACGTACTGGAAATCCTCATGAAAATGAAGGAAGTTATCCTGAAAAACTATTCTTCTCAACCCCAGATTGGTCGTTTACTGGTTACAGGTCCAGCCACAATCACTGCGGCACATTTTGACTTGCCTAGTGAAGTAGAAGTGATCGACCAAACTCAGTATGTAGCGACCATCGCTGAGGGAGCAAAGCTGGAAATGGAATTCCGCATTGAGAAAGGCAAAGGATATCGCACCGTAGAGCGAGGACGTGAGGAAGCCACATCTTTAGACTTTCTCCAAATCGACTCCGTGTTTATGCCTGTGCGGAAAGTTAATTATAGTGTTGAGGACTTCCGTGGAGATAACTCCATACCCAAAGACCGACTACTGTTGGAAGTTTGGACAAATGGCAGTATCTCACCTCAAGAAGCACTTTCCTCTGCCGCTGCTATCTTGGTAGATTTATTCAATCCTTTGAAGGATATCTCCCTCGATCCAGTCGATACAAACTCAGATATCCCAGACGATCCAACCGCTCAAATTCCCATCGAAGAATTACAGCTTTCTGTACGAGCCTATAACTGTCTCAAACGAGCACAAGTAAACTCTGTAGCAGATTTGTTGGATTTTACCCAAGAAGACCTCTTAGAAATCAAAAACTTCGGTCAGAAGTCGGCAGAAGAAGTAGTAGAAGCTTTACAGCGACGCTTAGGCATTACTCTGCCACAGGAAAGAGGCTCCAAACACGCATAGTTGGTTGTTAGTAGTTAGTAGTTATTACTTATTGGCTGATAAACAACTAACAACTAACAATCAACAACTAACAACTAGCAACTAACAACTAACAACTAACAACTAACAAAAAGATTATGCGTCACCGTTGTCGCGTCAAAAAACTTGGTAAACCAGCCGACCAGCGTCGTGCTTTATTGCGATCGCTCACCACCGAGCTGATTCGTCATGGTCGGATCACCACTACTTTAATTCGCGCTAAAGTTTTGCGAAGCGAAGTGGACAAAATGATTACCCTAGCTAAAAATGGTTCATTGACAGCACGTCGTGAAGCCCTTGGCTATATATTCGACAAACAACTAGTTCATGCTTTGTTTGAACAAGCCCCCACCAGGTATGGTAATCGTCAAGGTGGTTATACTCGCATTCTGCATACCGTCCCGCGTCGGGGTGACAATGCGGAAATGGCAATAATTGAATTAGTTTGAGTCATTAGTCATTGGTCATTATTTAAGAATCTTAAACAAATGACTTTTAACTATTGACAATTGACCAAATTCCTATGTTAGAAAGCCACCCTACACCGACTTATAGAGTAGCCCTAGTAATTCAATACCTGGGCACTCATTTTCATGGGTGGCAACGACAACTACAACAACGCACCGTGCAAGAAGAGATAGAAAAAGCTATCTCAGTTATACTGGGGTATCATGTGACACTACACGGCGCAGGGCGAACCGACTCCGGAGTTCACGCAGCTGCTCAAGTAGCCCATTTTGATGCCACAGGTAGAATCCCCGCCGAAAAGTGGGCTACAGTTCTTAATAGCTATTTGCCCAAAGATATATTGATTCGGGCTTCGGCAGGTGTAAGTAACAGTTGGCACGCTCGCTTTGGTGCAGCTTATCGACGTTATCGTTACACGCTTTACACCGAAGACCGACCGAACTTGTTCGTTAGACCCTTTAGTTGGCATTATTATTATGCACCCCTGGATGAAGCTTTAATTCAGGCTGCCCTTAAACCCTTGATGGGAAAGCATCATTTAGCTGCTTTTCACCGTGCGGGTTCAAAGCGCAAGCATTCCTGGGTAGAAGTGCAAGCAGCGGAGTGTTATCGTACAGGATCATTTCTTCATATTGAAATTCAGGCAGATGGATTTTTGTATGGCATGGTGCGGCTGTTGGTAGGAATGTTAGTAGAAGTAGGTTCACAAGAGCGATCGCTTTCTAACTTTACAGAAATCTGGACATATCAACACCGGGAAAAAGTCAAATATGCCGCACCCCCCCAAGGATTATGCTTGTTGCGAGTCGGTTATCCAGATTTTCCTTTTCCCCAAGAAGTTTGGTACGACACCTTACCAAAATTAGTTTTTGGTTAGTGGTTAGTAGTTAGGAGGAGCGCAGTTATTGAGGTTGCACCTGATCGCCCTCAGGCTGGAAGCCTGGGGCTACACGAACAAAGCCCACCTGCGTGGGCTAAACTAGGCGCATCTTCATATAAAAACGGTATTAGTAGAACAACTATCAACCATCAACTAACCACTATCAACTATCAACTAACCATTAACAAACAAAGGACACATGACAAATGACAACAAACAAAACCTACCTTCCTCCCGTAGCATCCATTGAGCGTGAGTGGTACATAGTAGATGCCACCGACAAACGCTTAGGTCGCCTCGCAACCGAAATCGCCATGATTTTGCGCGGCAAAAATAAACCAGAATATACCCCTCACATGGACACAGGCGGCTTCGTCATTGTCGTCAATGCTGAGAAAGTCACAGTCACAGGCAAAAAGCGGACTCAAAAAATCTACCGTCGCCACTCCGGTCGTCCTGGTGGGATGAAAACCGAAACCTTCGCCAAGCTGCAAGACCGCTTACCAGAAAGGATTATCGAAGTCGCCGTCAAAGGTATGCTACCGAAAAATAGCCTTGGCAGGCAGCTATTTACCAAACTGAAAGTTTACGCTGGTGCAGATCATCCCCACGCAGCGCAACAACCTAAAGAACTAAAAATTAATACAATTCCTGGAGCCGAAAACTAATGCAAGCACTAGACACCAACAGTGGTCGCGCCGTTTACTGGGGTACTGGTCGCCGGAAATCAGCAGTCGCACGGGTACGCCTAGTTCCAGGTACCGGTCAGATGACCGTAAATGGCAAACCTGGAGATTTATATTTCCAATTCAATGCCAACTATTTAGGAGTCATCAAAGCACCCCTAGAAACTTTGGGATTGGAAAACGAATATGACATTTTGGTGAAAGCTGAAGGTGGTGGCTTAACCGGACAAGCTGACTCTGTTCGCTTAGGAGTCGCCCGTGCGCTATGTCAACTAGATCCAGAAAACCGCCCACCTTTGAAAACCGAAGGCTACCTCACCCGCGATCCACGGGCGAAAGAGCGCAAAAAATACGGTTTGCACAAAGCCCGCAAAGCACCTCAATACTCGAAACGATAAGGAATTGGGCATGGGGCATTGGGCATGGGGCATGGGGCATTGGGCATTGGGCAATCTGAGGAGGGGGAAAGGGGAAAGGGAAAGGGGGAAAAAAATATCATGAGTGATTTAAATAACTCTTTATTTCTATACCTTTACCCTTTACCCTTTTCCCCTCTTTAAATCTCCCCAGTCCCCAGTCCCCAGTCCCTAGCCCCCAGTCCCTAGCCCCCAGTCCTCGTCCCAAGTTATAATTTATATAGATTAACCACGAAAGGAAAATGGCTAAACCTGATATTCATCCTAAGTGGTATCCAGATGCGAAAGTTTACTGCAACGGTCAAGTCGTAATGACCATTGGCTCAACCAAGCCAGAATTGCATGTAGATGTTTGGTCTGGAAACCACCCATTCTATACCGGCACCCAGAAGATGATTGACACCGAAGGTCGAGTAGAACGCTTCCTTCGCAAGTACGGTATGTCCTCATCGTCAGGTGAAGAAGGCGCAGGCGGCAAAAAGAAAAAGTAGCAAAAAGGCTTGGGCAGTGTTAACGACGACCCTGTACTTTTCGGGGTCGGTTGTATTTTTTCCTAAGCCAATTTGTTATTTAAAGGAGCGCAAAGACTCATCATGGCTGAATCATACCTGCTGGATAAATTAAAATCCGTTGAACAAACTTTTAATGAATTAACCCGTCGGCTTGGCGATCCGGATACTGCCAAAAATCCGGATGAGTATCAACAAATTGCCAAGTCACGCTCTTCTTTAGAAGAGGTAGTAGATACTTATGAAATTTGGAAAACTGCTACTGAAGACTTGATTGGGGCACGTCAAGTTTACAAAGAAGCAAGCAGCGATCCAGAAATGCAAGAAATGGCAGGACTGGAAGTCGATGAACTTGAGCAGAAAATCGAATATTTAGAAACTCGCTTGAAGGTATTGCTGTTACCCCGCGATCCGAATGATGATAAAAATATCATGCTGGAAATTCGCGCCGGTACTGGTGGTGATGAGGCAAGTATCTGGGCTGGGGATTTGCTGCGAATGTATTCGCGTTATGCTGATAGTCAAAGTTGGAAAGTGAAGCTGGTAAGTGAGTCTCTCGGTGAGATGGGCGGCTTCAAAGAAGTAATTCTCGAAATTCAGGGTGAGAGCGTTTACAGCAAGCTGAAGTTTGAAGCTGGAGTGCATCGCGTGCAGCGGGTGCCGGCAACCGAAGCTGGAGGACGAGTTCACACCTCGACAGCGACTGTAGCGATCATGCCAGAGGTGGATGAGGTGGAAATTCACATCGACCCGAAGGATATTGAGATGACTACAGCTCGTTCTGGTGGTGCTGGTGGGCAAAACGTCAACAAGGTAGAAACAGCGGCTGACTTGATGCACAAACCCACCGGAATTCGGATTTTCTGTACCGAAGAACGCAGCCAGTTACAAAATAAAGAACGGGCTATGCAAATTCTGCGGGCAAAGCTGTATGAAATCAAGTTGCGCGAACAACAAGAAGAAGTAACTTCCATGAGGCGATCGCAAGTTGGGACAGGTTCACGTTCTGAAAAGATTCGCACCTACAACTACAAAGATAACCGTGCCACCGACCACCGTCTTGGTCAAAATTATTCCCTTAACCCCGTCTTGGAAGGCGATTTAGAGCCACTGATTCAATCTTGTATCTCCCAAGACCAGCAGGAAAGGTTAGCCGAACTCGCCACTTCCGGCGCTAGTAATTAATTATTATGCGCGGTAGAGACATTCTGCCGGAACGTCTCTACGTAATTATCTGTAAAAACCGCTTGTAGTGTTGTTGTTTTCAAGACACACAAGCGGTTTTCTAATGCCGTGTAAAGTGCATCTTCAATTTCTCGGAAATAATTGTAATAAGCGAATTCATACCGCATGATGCGTTGTAATTTTGTCCATTCCTTCACCGTAGGGCAGGTATAAATTACCTTTTCTACTTCATTTTGCCAACGCGCAAAAATTCGGTAGCTGAAAAAGCTGCTGCATACACCACCTTGCTCATTCCAATAAGAAATACAAACTTGATGCTTCAGGCAGCGGATTTTCTTGATTTTCTGGACATGCTCACCTTGGGCTACAAGTGCTTCTTTGGCTTCGGCTTCCGAAATGTGCCAGAATTGTGGTTTAATTTTATTAGCGGCAATTAAACTTTGACCTTTGCGGCGATATTGTGTTTTCTTGCGTGTCCAACTAACCATGATGCACCCCCGTCTGTTATTGGCAGCAATGCCCAAAAACTAAGTAGCCTCGTTACCTGAATAACTAAAGGAAGATTGGCTACCTACAACCTTACTTTTAAGAATACCAGCTACAAGTTTCCATGTCAATATAAAAGTAACGTTGTAGGTCTTGCTCTCTAAACTTATAAGTAAAGTTGAGTAGCTACATCAGCAGTGAACATAGAAAGCAGAGAAAAACTGATTGAAATTATCAAACTAGCTCGTGGTTCAATGAGTCAAAGAGCTTTTGGCAAGCTTTTGGGTGTTTCTGCTACTGCTGTACAGTTGTGGGAAAAGGGTGTGAATGTACCAGACACCGAATATTTGGCTCAGATAGCAGCTCGTGCAGGCTACACGTTGGAAGAGTTACTCTGTTGTTTGGAAGGCAGAGCAGTACCAGAAATATCAGATTTGAGTGTGATTTTAAGACAAATCAAATATATGCCTTTGTCTCAAGTCGCTCAGATAGCTCAAGCAACTGCGGAGAGATTTGCTTCTGTTGCTGAAGCTTCACAAGATGAAGTCAAAGCCAGTTGAGCGACTAAAAATGAAGCACTTCAAGCGCAGCAAGATAAATACTAAACTTGTAAATAAAGTTGACTAGCTATAAAAGCAGTGAACATTGAAAGTAGACAAAAACTGATTGAAATTATCAAACTAGCTCGTGGTTCAACAAGTCAAAGAGCTTTTGGCAAGCTTTTGGGAGTTTCTGCTACTGCTGTTCAAATGTGGGAAAAGGGTGTGAAGGTTCCAGATACTGAAAATCTGGCTCAGATAGCAACCAGAGCTGGGTACACAATGGAAGAGTTACTCTGCTGTTTGGAAGGTAAACCAGTACCAGAAACTTCAGATGTCAGCGCGATTCTCAGACAAATTAATCATATGCCTTTGTCTCAAGTGGCTCAGATAGTTCAAGCTGCTGCTGCGAGATTGGCTGCTGTGGCTGAGTCTGCGGGAGATGAAGCGAAAGTTAGTTGAATTTTGAGCGTTGCTGAATCCAAATATGAAAATTAAAAATCAAGCATCTCAAACTCTTACTCTCTGCGACTCTGCGGCTCTGCGTGAGACAAATTCATATTCGCATAGCAGCAACACCGAATTTTGAGCTAATAGCGATCGCCCATCCCAATACAATTCTGCCCTGAGGGAGGAGGGAGTGCAAATTTCCCAAATATAAAATACCATTTGGATTGATGAATTTATCACAAAGGAATAGTTAAAAATACTGATTATTCCCCAAGTATCAAAATCCAAAATGGTAGCAGCTACACTTGAAAGTCTCCACAAATTTGTTAATTTTTGCCATTCTCACATCAAAGGTGAAGAAAGAAAAGAAGCGCAAACCTTTCTAGATAGGTTTTTTCGAGCGTTTGGACATGAGGGAGCGCTAGAAGCGGGAGCGAGTTACGAAGAAGCGATTAAAAAAAGCAGCAAGAAGGGTAAAACCGGCTTTGCTGATTTGGTGTGGAAACCCCGCGTATTGATTGAGATGAAGAAGCGCGGGGAAGATTTAAGTAAGCATTATTCTCAGGCTTTTGATTATTGGACGCGGTTAGTACCAAATCGTCCGCGTTATGTGTTGTTGTGCAATTTTGACGAATTCTGGATTTTTGACTTTGATATTCAACTAGATACACCCGTAGATGTAATTCCCCTAGAGCAACTGCCAGAAAGGGCAGGAGCCTTTGCGTTTATGGAATTAGGGGAAAAACCTCCTGTATTTAGAAATAACCAGCTCGTAGTCACAGAACGCGCTGCACGTCGGATGGGTGAATTGCTACTGGAGTTGGAAAAACGCAAAATTGAGAAGTTGACAGCGCAGCGGTTTATTTTGCAATGCGTGCTAGCGATGTTTGCTGAAGATAGGCAATTATTACCCCGTGATATGTTTATTTCCTGCGTTCAGGATTGCATGAAAGGGGCAAGTTCTTATGATGTTTTGGGTGGTTTATTTCGGGAAATGAATCAGCCAGGAATTACGCCAGCGGGACGTTATCAAGGTGTAGATTATTTTAACGGCGGTTTATTTTCGCTAATTCATGGAATTGATTTAACGCGGGAAGAATTGAACTTTTTGGATGTATCAGCGCGGGAAGATTGGAGTAAAGTACGTCCGGCAATTTTCGGTAATTTGTTTGAAGGAACGGTGGATAAAAAAGAGCGTCATGCACGCGGAATTCATTTTACTTCAGAAGCGGACATTATGAAAATTGTCCGTCCAACTATTAGTAGATATTGGGAAGAAAGAATTGAAGAGGCTACGACTATAGGTGAACTTTCGGCTTTGCAATTGGAATTACAAAGTTATCGGGTGTTAGATCCGGCTTGTGGTTCGGGGAATTTTCTCTACATGGCATATCAGGAGTTAAAGCGAATTGAAATGCTTTTGTTAGATAAGATTGCCCAGCGTCGGAAGTCGGCTAATGAGCAAATGCAAATGGGTTTTGTAACACCACAGCAATTTTATGGGATGGATACAAATCCCTTTGCGGTGGAGTTAGCGCGAGTGACTTTGATGATTGCGCGGAAGATTGCAATTGATAATTTGAAGTTGACTGAACCGGCTTTGCCTTTGGATACGTTGGATAAAAATATTGTTTGTCAGGATGCGCTTTTTAGTGAATGGCAGAAAGCGGATGCAATTATCGGCAATCCTCCCTTTTTAGGTGGAAAGCATATGAGAATAGCTTTGGGAGATGAATATATAGATAAGGTTTTTCAACACTTTCCAGATGTCAAAGATTCTGTAGATTTTTGTGCTTATTGGTTTCGGCTAGCTCATAATCATATTGACGAAAAAGGTAGAGCCGGATTAGTTGGGACTAATTCAGTTAGTCAAGGTAAAAGTAGAATTGCTGCTTTAGATTATATTACTCAAAATGGTGGCTATATTCATGAAGCTGTTTCTACACAACCTTGGTCGGGTGAAGCAAAGGTTCATGTTAGTATTGTTAATTGGAGTAAGGAACTACCTAACAAATATTATTTAGATAATGAAGTAGTTTCAAGAATAAGTTCTTCACTTAAAACAACAATTGATGTTTCACAGGCTGTTAGATTAAAAGCGAATCTAAATAAATGCTTTCAGGGTGTAATTCCTGTTGGGGAAGGATTTATAGTTACTGAGCAGCAAGTTAACGAATGGATTAAAACTGATTCAAAAAATCAAGATGTTCTAAAGCTTTTTTCAATGGGTGCAAATCTGGCTAAAAATCCTCACGGGAAGCCTGAACGCTGGATTATTGATTTTAGTAATATGAGTATTGAAGAAGCAAGTGATTACGAGTTACCTTTTGAGCATATTAGAATTTATGTTAAGCCAGAACGAGAAAAAAATCGCGAAGCAGTCATGAGGGAAAAATGGTGGAGATTTAAGCGTACTAATGAGGGAATGAGAAAAGCTATAAAACCTCTATCTTACTACTTCGCAGTTCCCGAAGTATCTAAATGGGCTATTTTTATTCCTTGTCCTCTTGAATGGCTTCCAGGTAATAAGACTAAAGCTGTTGCATCGGATGATTTTTATATTTTTGGTGTTCTTTCATCTCAAGTTCATCGTATTTGGATGCACGCTCAAAAGTCTACTTTAAAAGCTGATATTGCTTACACTCACAATACATGCTTTGAAACCTTCCCCTTTCCCCAAACACCTGATGCTAAATTAGTTAATCAAATTCGCGCTAAAGCTGAAGAACTTCATCAATATCGCACTCAACAAATGGAAGCGAAACAGTGGGGAATTACGACGCTGTATAATAACTTTTTTAATGAACCAACGAGCCAACTTTATAAATTGCATGAACAACTTGATAAACTAGTGATGCAAGCTTACGATTTTAACTCTAGCGACGACATTTTAGAGAAGCTGTTGGAATTGAATTTAGAATTAGCCGAAAAAGAAAAGCGGGGTGAAACTATTATAGGTTGTTCAGCACCCAGCTAAACCACAATAACCTCAGCGTACCTTTGCGCTTAACTTAGCGTACCTTTGCGTTTAAACTCAATATTATGCAATATAATACTCAATCGTGAAAACCGACAGCATCTTTTATCGCTTATTCCAAGAATTCCCCAGCATCTTCTTTGAACTCATCGGGGAACCTCCAGAAGAAGCCAACTTGTATCAATTTTCATCAGTTGAAGTTAAACAAACAGCATTTAGAATTGATGGGGTTTTTCTTCCTACACAAACAGAGGAAAACCCAATTTACTTTGTGGAAGTACAATTTCAGCCAGATTCAGAAATTTACTCTCGATTGTTTGCAGAAATATGTTTATATCTTCGTCAGAATAAACCCCAAAACGATTGGGTTGCTGCTGTTATCTATCCAACCCGGAGTGTAGACACAGGAGATATAAAACATTACCGCGAGTTCTTCACAAGTCAGCGAGTTAGTCGCATTTATCTAGATGAATTAGGTGAAGCTACATCGCTACCAATTGGCATTGCTACTATCAAGTTAATCATTGAAGATGAAGAGAGAGCGATCGCACTCTTCAGAGAATTAATAGACAGAGTTACGCAAAATGTCAGCGGTGGAATTCCTCAACAGCAATTATTACAATTAATAGAGACAATCATCGTCTACAAGTTTCCAAGGATGACTAGGGAGGAAATACAAGCAATGTTTAGTTTAAGTGAGTTAAAGCAAACCAGATTTTATCAGGATGCCTTCACCGAAGGCAAGCTTGAAGGTAAGGAAGAAGGCAAGCTTGAAGGTAGGGAAGAAGGCAGAGAAGAAGGCAAACGTGAACTAACTTTAAACGCTGTACGCCAATTTTTGGCTTTAGGGCTTAGTTTAGAGCAGATAGCACAAGGCTTAAGTCTAAGTCTTGAGGAAGTAAGACAAATGGCACAACAACAGTCTTCAAACGAGCAAGGTAATAGTTGAAATCATAACTTGACAACAAGCCTTAGGAGGAAATACAGCCAATGTTTAGTTTAAGTGAGTTAAAGCAAACAAGGTTTTACCAGGAAGCCTTTGAGGAAGGTAGACAAATAGGTAGGGAAATAGGTAGGGAACAAGGCAAACGCGAATTTTATTCAAGCGCTGTACGTCGCTTTCTGGCATTAGGATTAAGTTTAGAGCAGATAGCAGAAGGTTTAGGCTTGAGTATTGAAGAGGTGAGGCAAATAGCACCATAGTAGTATTCTCGTGAAACCTTTGAAAATCTTCTGTTTATGCCAATAATCAATACGAAATATGTAGTTAAATTTTGTTAATATTTGGACACGGCGTAAGCTTCTGCGCCTCTGTTACCCATACCCTACCCCTAGAGACACCGAATGCTGCGACTTGAACATATAAGTAAAATTTATCCTACAGGCGAAATTCTCAAAGATGTCAACTGGGAAGTCAAAGTTGGCGATCGCATCGGCTTGGTGGGTGTCAACGGTGCCGGAAAATCCACCCAATTGAAAATCATCGCCGGCGAAATCGAACCCACTGCTGGCGAAATTATTCGTCCTTCTAGCTTACACATAGCTTACCTCAACCAAGAATTTGAAGTAGACCCCAGCCGTACTGTTAAAGAAGAATTTTGGCGTGCCTTTGTCGAAGCAAACAAAGTTAATGAAGCTTTGTCACAGGTACATCGGGAAATGGAAACGGCAACTCCAGAGGAGTTAAACAAACTGATCGACAAAATGGATCGTCTCCAAAGGCAGTTTGAAGCGCTTGATGGCTATGGATTAGAGGCAAAAATTGATAAGATTTTGCCAGAAATGGGTTTTGATGGTGCTGATGGCGATCGCTTAGTAAGTGCTTTCAGTGGCGGTTGGCAAATGCGGATGAGTTTGGGTAAAATCCTGCTGCAAAAACCCGACTTATTGCTACTGGACGAACCTACCAACCACCTTGACTTAGAAACTATCGAATGGTTAGAAAATTACCTCAAAGGGCTGACTACCCCGATGGTAATAGTATCTCATGACCGGGAATTTTTAGATCGCCTCTGCACCCAAGTTGTGGAAACAGAACGCGGTGTTTCCAGCACTTATCTCGGTAATTACTCAGCCTACCTGTTACAAAAATCTGAAAGTCAACAAGCGCAACTTAGCGCTTACGAACGTCAGCAGAAAGAACTAGAAAAACAGCAAACCTTTGTTGACAGATTCCGCGCTAGTGCTACCCGCAGTACCCAAGCAAAAAGCCGGGAAAAACAACTTGATAAAATCGAACGCATCGAAGCACCCGTAGGTGGGATGAGAACTTTGCACTTCCGCTTTCCCCCCGCACCCCGCAGCGGACGCGAAGTAGTGGAAATTAAAGATTTAACTCATATTTACGATGATAAAATTCTCTTTCTGGGCGCAAATCTCCTAATTGAAAAAGGCGATCGCGTTGCTTTTCTAGGTCCCAACGGTGCCGGCAAATCTACTTTGTTACGTTTGATTACAGGTAGTGAAAAACCTACAGAGGGTACTGTTGGGTTAGGCGAACACAACGTTATTCCCGGTTACTTTGAACAAAATCAAGCTGAAGCTTTGGATTTAACGAAAACTGTCATGGAAACCATCCATGATGAAGTACCCGATTGGAAAAATGAAGAAGTCCGCACGCTGTTGGGACGATTTTTGTTTTCTGGGGACACAGTATTGAAATCTGTGGCTGCATTAAGTGGGGGAGAAAAAGCGCGTTTAGCGTTAGCGAAAATGCTTTTACGTCCCGCAAATTTACTCATTTTAGATGAGCCGACAAACCATCTAGATATCCCAGCAAAAGAAATGCTGGAAGAAGCAATTCAAAATTATGATGGCACTGTAATTGTCGTTTCTCACGACCGTTATTTTATTTCTCAGGTAGCAAATAAAATCGTCGAAATCCGCAATGGTGAATTCCGCGTTTATCTAGGGGATTATCATTACTATCTCGACAAAATCGCCGAAGAAAAAGAACAAGCAAAGTTAGCTGCAATAGAGGCTGAGAAAGCTGCAAAAAAAGCCGCTAAAGCTGCAAAAACCGGCGGCAAAAGCAAATAACGGGTTGGGAGTTGATGGTGGATAGTGGTTAGTGGAAGCCTAGTTATAGTTTTTACAACCAACAACCACTATTACCACAAAAAATCAGGAAAAATTATTCAACTTGAAAAAATGTTTAAAAAAATCGTAATTACATCATAAATAAAGTTATTAAGCAGAAATTCACTTGCGGGGGTGAATAGCAGTGGTATCATTCGGATATTACAAAAAGTAAAGGGCAATTTTATTATGACCAAGGCACCTGTTGCTCCCGTGGTGCTTGTCATTTTAGACGGATGGGGCTACTGCGAGGAAACACGAGGAAACGCGATCGCCGCTGCTAAAACTCCCGTAATGCAAAGCTTATGGGCAGCTTATCCGCATACCCTCATCCGCACATCCGGAAAAGCCGTGGGATTGCCAGAGGGACAAATGGGCAACTCAGAAGTTGGTCATTTGAACATCGGCGCTGGACGAGTTGTACCGCAAGAATTAGTCCGCATCTCAGATGCTGTGGAAGACGGTTCGATCCAACGCAACCCCGCACTGGTCAAAACTTGCCAGGAAGTCCGCAGTCGAAATGGCAAGCTGCATATAGTAGGGCTTTGTTCCGAGGGTGGGGTACACTCGCACCTGTCGCATTTGTTTGGGTTACTTGACTTAGCCAAAGGTCAAGGACTTTCCGAAATTTGCATCCACGCCATCACCGACGGTCGTGACACCACACCAAAAGATGCTGTACAAGCAATCGGGTTGCTGCAAAATTACATTGACCGCATCGGAGTAGGACGCATAGCTACCATTAGCGGTCGCTATTACGCAATGGATCGCGATCGCCGTTGGGATCGAGTCAAACGCGCCTACGACATCATGACACAAGATGGCGCGGGTGATGGTCGTAAGGCTGTGGAAGTCATACAAGCATCTTACGCCGAAGGTGTTAACGACGAATTCATTTTACCAATACGCATTGCTCCTGGGGCAGTAGCGGAAGGCGATGGAATAATATTTTTTAACTTCCGCCCCGATCGCGCCAGACAATTGACGCAAGCTTTTGTCAATCCTGATTTTAACGGCTTTGAAAGACAGCAAATCACGCCGCTGTCGTTTGCTACTTTTACTCAGTACGATCCAGAATTACCAGTTGCTGTAGCCTTTGAACCTCAGAATCTCAGTAATATTCTGGGGGAAGTAATTGCCAATCATGATTTAAAGCAGTTTCGCACCTCCGAAACCGAAAAATACGCTCACGTCACCTACTTCTTTAACGGCGGTTTGGAAGAACCTTTTGCTGGAGAAGACCGGGAACTGGTCAGCAGTCCAATGGTCGCGACCTACGATAAAGCACCGGCGATGTCAGCAGCACCATTAACAGAGGTAGCGATCGCTGGCATCGAAAAGAAAATTTACTCCTTAATTGTAATTAATTATGCCAACCCAGACATGGTAGGGCATACTGGTCAAATAGACGCTACGATTAAAGCACTGGAAACCGTTGACCGATGTTTGGGACGCCTTCTAGAGAGCATCACCAAAGCCGGAGGTACAGCAATTATTACCGCCGACCACGGCAACGCCGAGCATATGCTAGATGATGCGGGCAATCCTTGGACAGCTCACACCACCAATCCAGTCCCCTTAATTGTGGTCGAAGGAGAAGGTGTAAAAATCCCCGGACATGGTACAGATGTTAGCCTGCGAAACGATGGTAAGCTAGCCGACATTGCCCCCACAATTCTGGAGATTTTACAACTGCCGATTCCACCAGAAATGACAGGGCGATCGCTCCTCCAAAATGCTGAGTATGAAGTGCAATTAAAACGCACTCCCGCACCAGTTGGATTGTAAAAAAGTTAGCACCTTTCGTACAGACGTTCCGCCGGAACGTCTCTACCTAATTTATTAAATTCCTACCATGACTGTTACTAATATTGTGCAAGGCATTTGGGCATTTTCCGCCGTTGGTTTGATTGTTTTAGTATTACTGCATAGTCCGAAAGGCGATGGCGTTGCTGCCATTGGCGGACAGGCTCAATTGTTTAGCAGCACCAAAAGTGCCGAAACCACACTCAACCGAGTTACGTGGACGCTGACGGTAATTTTTCTCGGCTTAACCGTAGTTTTAAGCGCTGGTTGGCTACCTAAGTAAGGATGAAGTTCGTAGTAAGGGCTTCAGCCCTTAAAAGGGAAGATATGAGCGGTAAACCGCTCACTACGAAGAAAAGTATTTTACGTTTAATTGCAGCCCTTGCCTTAGCTATTGGTACAGGGTTATTAGTCATTTTTATTAACTTCCAGAACAACCCCACTCTTGCACAAAATAGCATCTTGACAAAAATGCAGAAAGATGCATCAGAGTTAAGAACAATTTCCCCTACTTCCCCAAGACCCCATGCCTTACCGCCGACGCTGGTAAAGTGGAAAGACAGCACTAACAGCGGTGACTACTTTTCTCAAGTTAAATTAACTGAAGTCGGTTATTTAGTTTGGTCGCAGTTTCCCATTCGTATTTACGTAGAAACACCGAAAGAAATTAGCCGCGAACAAGCTCAAATATGGGTTAATACTGTCCTACAAGCAGTGCAAGAGTGGAATGTTTATTTACCTTTTGAGGTAGTCAAACAGCCGGAAGTTGCGAATATTACAATTGTGCGAAAAGCCCCACCTCTTCAGAAGTCGCCTAATAGTAACATTCCCCGTGCGCGATCGGCACAAGCTACTTACGAGTTATACACAAATCACAAAGTTTTATCTCACCGCTTCACGATATTGCTGAGTCCTAGCCAGACTGGTAATTATCTTACCGCAGCCGCCCGCCATGAATTCGGTCATGCGCTGGGAATTTGGGGTCATAGTCCGATGCCAAGTGATGCTTTATACTTTTCCCAAGTTCCCAACCCGCCGCCTATTTCTACCAGAGATGTAAATACTTTGAAGCGCGTTTACGAACAGCCTACTAGTTTGGGTTGGTGCAATTCTAAATTAAAAATAAAACTCAAGACGTGTTTTGAAATAGAAAAACATGACTTTAATCATGTTTAGATCATGACCTTCGATTGATGTGCTGATGCAACTCTGATTTCTACAATTTGGGTGGCTTCAATTCAGCAAGCCTCAACTCAAAGTGGGTTATCAGACAATACGCTTGGTGTTAAGCCTGATCGGACGAGCGTAGAGACGCGAAATTTCGCGTCTCTACAGATCAAAAATCATTACCAAAAAGTCTCAACACCAAGTGTATTGAGTTATCAGATATTTTTAATTTCAATTTCAGCTTTTCAATCGATATAAAACCATGAAACGTACAAAACTTTTATTGACTGCCGCTGTTCTCTGTTTAGGTATGATACCTACATTCCCCGCTCAGGCTGCAAATGGCGAGATTACTTGCGATAGACTTATCAACGATAGTGGTTATTCGGTAGTTGGTAGGCGAGGTGGCGAACCTGTTTACCAAAATGGGCGACTTGTCAGTTATCGTTATGTCTACAGCATTCGGAATCGCGGTAATCAAGGAGGCGATCGCTATGGAAGAGGCGATCGCTATGGAAGAGGCGATCGCTATGGAAGGGGCGATCGCTATGGAAGAGGAAACGGTAATATAATTTGCGTCTGGAACGCAAGACGCGATTCAGCCAGACTCATTGAGCGCTAAAAAAGTTACTTTTTTTGAATTCCCCCGAATATAATTGACCGTTTTTTCTGCGGTTCAAAACCAAGGGTGGGCATTATTGCCCACCCTAAATTTATTTCTAAACAGGGCGTAGGTTCATGAGTTCTTGAGGAGATGCTAGCATATCGATCGCCACAAAGAAAATCTTACCTTGAGGATTGATTAAGAACCGCCAAGCAATATTCATACCCACAGTGACGCCAAACCAAGGAGTTTGTACTACACCTGTGATTTTCAGTTGCTTAGAACCATCTGGCAGAACTTCGCTGATACCTTGCTTTGGCATCATGTTCAGTCCTTGGGCTTCTTCCCGCATGTATTTAGCGATCGCCTCATGACCGACTATCGGCTTTTGGAATGGGGGTTGCAGCGCACCATCGGTAGTAAATAAGTTGATAGCTGCATCAAAGTTATCCGAGTTCATCGCTTCGATGTAGCCAAGTACAGCAGGCTCTGTGATACCCTCAATCTTGACTGAAGTAATAGGAGGAACACTACGTTTAAACGCAGGTTCCGCAGCAGGTTTGGAAGTACTTGGACCAAGAGCAGATGTATCAAATCCCATATCTACTACAGTGTTACGCAGTACGGTGATTTGCTGACCTGCATCAAGCTTTTGAGTAGCTTCTAATACTACTTTCACACCAGGGGACATTTGGTAACCGCTGGGAATCGGAGTTACAACACCTTGTTTCATCAACTCACCTAACTCATACCAAAAAGCCAGCTTGGTGTTAACACTGAAGAAACCATAAGAGCGGCTAATTGGACTGTCAGCACGGCTAGCAAGTTCCCGCATGACTTGGGTTTGCTCTTCTTGAGACATCTCCTTAATTTGATTGAGCAAACCTTCTGCTAGTTGCAAGCGTGCTACTCCAGGAGCTGCGGGAGTAATTGTCTTACCCATTTCGGTGTAAGCATACCAGAGATAAGCCAGTTGATCGTCAACGCCTAGTTGATCGAATAGCGCTATGGTAGCTGGAATAGGGCTAGGAACTTGAGTCTTAGAGAAAATATTTTGAGCGGACTCGATACTTAAAACCATGTTCGTAATCTCCAATGTTATTTGTTAACTAGCTGATAAGCATTCATTCAAAAAAAGCGAATCTTCTTTTTTGAGATCAAGTGGCAATAAACGCGCTCTAATCGAGACTTTTAGCGTCCTAAAAGCCAGACAGAATAAACAATCACCCTTGCAGGTGTTCTATTTTTTCGTAGTTAATCAAGACAGTCAAGAGACTATCTTCTCAGTAAATCTTTAATTCAATAACAAAGGTGCGGTTTAACCTTTGCACCACAACAACGTAACTGCTCACAGTCACGAAAGTTTCCTCAGGGGAGGTTTGGTTACGTAAACAAGTTTATCAAACTTAATGAACTTTTGTAAATTTTTTTAACAAATCAGTGACAAAACTTGCTTATCGCTCATATGAGATATCTAAATTTATGTAATACCAATTCTATGTAAGGTTGCGTTTTATTCGCCCTCACCCTGTAAGGGTGGGGCATTGCGCGTACAGAGCTTAACTGCGTAGGCTAGTAAGTAATGTAGGGGTACTCTTTGTCAACTTTGAGAAGCGTTCACGAAGTGACTCCGATAGGAGTATCGCATCTTTAATAGTCTTTAGCGCGATCGCCATCCAATCAGACGTGTAACATCAAGGTAAAAGGTAAAAATATTTTTTCCCACTCTTTCCCTTATCCCCTTATCTTGCCTACGCTCCGCGACTAAATTGCACGCGGGGCTGTATTAAAACATTTGTATAAAGTTCTTCCAGTCGAGTAATATTATTACTGAGAGTATATCGCTCTAATACTCGCTTTCTAGCTTTCTGCCCTAACAGTGTTGTTAATTCGGGGTGGTCTTGGAAGAGTGGCAAAAAAGTTTTTAATTGCGATCGCACTGTTTTAGTATTAAGAATCACACCCGCACCCTTTTCCAATACTTCGCCATCTGCGCCGACATCAGTTGCTAAACAAGCGCTTCCCACTGCCATTGCTTCTAACAAAGATAGTGACAATCCCTCAACTAATGAAGGCAAAATAAATACATCTGCACCGCGTAAAATTTCGATGCGTCGGTTTTCGTTGGCAATAAACCCTAACCAGAAGATGCCATATTCTGAACCATAAAAGGTTTCTAAAGAAGATTTCCCTGGACCATCACCGACAATCAGCAATTTACTATCAAAGCGCATTTCGGCTTGTTTCCAAGCGCGAAGCAGGGCTTCGACGTTTTTCTCAGGAGCGATGCGACCTTGATAAACAAACAAGCGTTCTGCTTTAAATTCTGCTTTAATTTTAGAAGTTCCTGGAGAATACTTGCTAGTATCCACACCGTTGGGAATTACGGCAATATTTTCTTCTGGCACACCCATGCGTGCTAGCAGTTCTCGCTGTATTTGAGAAAATACAATCACGCGATCGTAGTTACCCAAAAAAGGCGCATAAAGTTGATACGCCAAAAGTTGTGTTCCAGAAATTAGTTTTGCCCCTTTGCCAGCAAATGGTGTGTGAAAAGTGGCAATTAAGGGCAAATTTAGTTCTTCACAGATTTCTGGCAAAATAAAGTCAAGAGGAGATAAAGTCAGCGAAGCATGAACTACATCCGGCTTAATGCGCTTTAACGACTGAGTTAAAACCTTGGTCGCTTTAAAAGTCGGAATTGTGTAAACCTGAGACTTGTAAATGAAGGGTAGAGAAACCTCTGGGCAATTGGGCCAGTTGTCGGGTTCAGATTCTTCTTGGGCGAAGTGAAGGAAACTAACTTGATGTCCCCTGTCTAGCAAGGCATTTGTAATTTCCCGACTGTAGGTGACATTGCCACAAAAGGGTGATTTTTTTCCAATCCAGGCTATACGCATTCTTTATTAGCTATCAGAAAAGCGGTTTAATTTATCAGCTTTTTGTGCTTTCTTTCTTTTTCGTGTTTTGTACTTGCTAGGTTTTTAGTTCTTATCAAATCCCGCGATTAACCAATTCCGAGGGCAAAATTTGAGGTTGCTCTACGAAAGTGCTTTTTGTGGATTTTTTACTTTACTTCTAATAAGTTGCTAATTCCTAATAAGTTCATAACAACTTACATAGATGCGATATATCGTCTCTGGTTAATGTTAGGTTTATTCCCAGCAAGTACGTGATAAATCATTATTGACATCAGTTTAGCACGAAAACAAAAGCTTTCAGTAAATAATTGATAATGTCAGAAGAGTGAACAATAACTCCTTTTTTTGATAACTAGTCAGTGAATTTATACCAGGTTAATATACTACCTGAAAAGACGATCGCCGCCAATCCCAAAAATACAGCTTGTAATCCAACGAATGTTTCTGCGACACCTGCCAATGCTAAGGGTAAGGTGAGGGCAATATTAATTACATTGTTTTGCAGACCAAAAACTTTACCACGCATTTCGGGTGGAGTTTCGCTTTGGATCGCTGTTTGCATGGGGATACCGACTAACGCTCCACACACACCCAAGAAGGCTACCAACAAAAGGATAATCCATAACTGTGTTGTGAAGATCGACAAACCAATCAAGGATGCTGTCATACCCATACATCCAAATACACTTAATTGGTTATAAGAAAAGCGTTGACCAAATTGACCAAGAATGGTTGCCCCAAGAGCGATGCCAACACCACCAGATGCGAGTAAAAAACCGAATTGGGAGGCTTTTAAGTTGGGAATTATTTCTGCCATGCGAACGGCGAGAACAGTTAAGGCGGCAAAGACAGAAAATAAGATAATAAGTTGGATTAAAGCATTGCGAAGGCGATGATTTTCTCCTAGATACTTAAAACCATCACGCAGGTCAGCAAAAACGTGGGGGTATTCTGCTTGATTTGAGTGAGATTTTTCATTAGTTGACAAAAGTAACAATATTATGCTGGCGATCGCATAACTACCACCCACCAAAAGTTCTTTACCCAATCCCCCACTACCACCAACAATTAGCTGCCAAATATGATCCGCAATAGCTAACAGCGGTTCCCCGACTGCAAACCCGACAATTACCGATGCCATCATCGTTGTTGTATACAGCGAGTTAGCCGAGAGTAAATCTTGCTCTTTCACTACCAAAGGAATCGCTGCCTGTTCTGCTGGTGCAAAAAACTGGGTCAGCGTCGAAACCAAAAAAGTTACAACTAAAATCATGCAAAAGCCCACTGGCAAAACTCCGATTGGTTTCCAATCATGAGTTAACCACAGCAGCATGGGAATTGCCAAAACCAAAATACCACGCCAAAAGTTTGTTGCTACTAGCACTGCCTTTTTTGACCAGCGATCTACAAATACACCCGCAACAGAACCAAATAACACCGCAGGAATGGTAAAAGTCATCATCAGCGCTGATACCCAACCGCTAATACTTTGATCGCTTGCCTGAAACTGAGTATTTATCAGGGCAATCATCAGCACCAAATATATTTTATCTGCCAATTGGCAGAAGACTTGACCACCCCAAAGAGCTAAAAAATTAGGATTTTTGAATACAGGCAAAAAACCCTGTTGAACATGACTTGATACTGCTTCACCTTTATCTGGCGGTTCTTTGCCATTTATAGAAGTTAATGGCAAATTATGTTCAGAAGCAGAAATTTTGCGATTTTCACTTGTGTTTTTTTCGCCTAAGTTTGTGAGATCGCTTTTTGGTATTTCCGACTTAGACGAATTTTTCTCATTTTGAGAAACGTCTGGAGACATTTCTTGTGTATACATGCGATCGCCCCTCAAGTCAGGAACAACACTAAGATGTGGTGTTTCTTTTGGCGATAAGTTAGGTGTCCTATTATGTTTTTTGCCGTGACTGGGTGACATCGGCAAGTTTTTTGGTTCTAAATCAGACGGTTGCATCATAGTTGGCAGCAAAATAAGAATCGATCAAAGCAGCAGAGCGAATAGGACGACCAAGATGATATTGAGCATATAATCGCAGAATTTGCTCAACAGATGACCAGCCATCATTGGCAGCATCAATAGGCATTATCTCTGGTTGCGACAACTGCTGGAGCATAGCCAGTTCTGTCGCATTTAAACGGCTAGAAAGCACTGGTATTTCTTGGCGATGGACAATCGTTTCGTAGCCTGAGGAAGATGGCAAGGATGGGGGGATAGGGGAAAAGAATTGTTCTCCTTGTCTCCCTTGTCCCCCTTGTCTCTCTTGTCTCCCTTGTCCCCCTTGTCCCCTTGTCCCCTTGTCCCCTTGTCCCCCCCTCTCCCTCTCCCCCTCTTTCCGCAAGCGCTCCAAAGCTTGTAAACTAATTATTCCACCAGATGAGACACTAAATCCTACCTGAGGATTGGGGTCTGAAAAGTCTGGTGTTAAGGGACTCTGAGTTAAACAACAAACTTGCACTTGAGGCGTCAGTCCTGAATTCGCTAAAAGGTGAAATACAGCATGTGCCAGATGAGCGAAAATATTTTTTACTTTTGTGGTGGGTATCGCTTCCAACCTACCCAGATGTTCATTGAGTAATTCATACAATTCCTCTTGGGGTTGTTCGCTTAGAGCTTGACATAATACAATTTCTGCTAAATACTGACTAGCAGCTAGTTTTGCCAAGTCTTTACCAAGACCTGGATAAGTTTTTATAGTTTCTGCTTGTGTAATTTTGTCAAGCGATCGCCCTTGGGCAATCAGTAGCTCATTTACAACAAACATCCCACTCCTACCACCAAGGCTTGACTTGTGCTTGCGTGCCCCTGGAGCAATTGCTCGAATCAAACCAAACTCTCGTGTCAAAATTGTCACTAGCCTATCGGCTTCGCCAAACGCCTGGGTTTTCAGATTAATCCCAGTTGCTTTATAGGTTCTACTCATTTAGTCATTGGTCAAGTGTTAGTAGTTAGTGGTTTTTTGTTACTGGTTAGTAGTTAGTAGTCAAGAAAATCGACTAACTACTAACAATCAACGACTAACAAAAAACAAATGACTACTCTCTATGATTCCAGGGTATCGCGCTGGCGGATCAAATCGATACCGCGAGACGTGCCTAATCTAGTTGCACCCGCTACAATTAAGTCTAAAGCTTGCTCGGCGGTGCGAATTCCTCCGGAAGCTTTAATTCCCACCCTTTCTCGTGCCACTTCTTTCAAAAATCGTACATCCGCTACTGTGACACCACCATTCCAACCTGTACAGGTTTTGATAAATGCTGCACCTGCATCCATAGCTATTTCTGCTGCCACACTTTTCTCGGTATCCGTCAGCAGGTTGGTTTCCAATATTACCTTTACATTTTGATCGGCGGCTTCGCAAATTTCGGCAATTTCCCGATGTATTTCCTCAGTTTTCCCAGCTTTGAGCCAGCCCAAATTAATTACCACATCCAACTCAAAAGCACCATTTTCTAGTGCTTCTTGAGCTTCAAACAGCTTTACGGCTGAAGTTGTAGCCCCTGAGGGAAAGCCAATCACCGTACACACTTTAGGACTTTTGCCGTGGAGGAGTTCCGCCGCTTGCTTGACATGCACGGGGTAGATGCAAACCGCCGCAAACCCAAATCTGTCTGCTTCTTCACACCATTGCTTAACGTGCTCTGAGGTAGCCGTAGGCATCAGCAGGGCATGATCGATGTATGGCGCAATATCAATGTCTGGATAATCTGCTGCCATTGTTAGTTTTACCAGTAATTGATTATTAAACTTTATTTAGATTAATAAAGGCATTTTTATTAAATTAAACCATAATTCATGACATTTTTCCTGAGTATGTGGCAGATGATTCGGTATTGGTTATCAAGCTAGGAAGGTAAAAAGCGTTGCGATCGCTCACCTCCCGTGCCGTAAGTATCGCCCATTATAGAGCTTTCTTTTCCAGCATCCCCTGTTGCTAAAAAGTCAAGGATAGTTTGAGCCAATCCCTTTGAAGCTAGATATGGTACACCATTACCAATAGTTTTAAACATATTCGTCAACGTCATATTCTCTGGAAGCACAAAATTTGCAGGCAAAGATTGTATCGCTAAAGCTTCCGCTACAGAAATTCTTCTAACTTTGTAAGGATGTAAATGTACTTCATTATTGCCATAACAAGCTGTGGGAGAATAACGCCATCGGTGAAGACGTTTGTAAGACTTTTTGGAATCATCTCCTTCATCAACAACAGCAAATTTTTTTCTACCAGCCCTTGGTTGAAAATAGTGTTGTGAATTGGCATGATTTAACACATCATTCTTTCTAAACCAATATTCAACTGTTAATTCTTGAGGAATTCCATCAGGACATAACACTATAGAATCTTCTTTGAATGCTTCACGCATCCCCCAATGGTAAGAAAAGACTTTATCTTGAGGATATATAATGTGTTTTTCCCAAGGAAAAGTACCTTCAGGAAGAATATTTTCACTCGGAAGTATTATTCCCATATCTTGAATAAGTTTTTTTGGGAAACCTATCAGAATAATTCTTTCTCTATCTTGAGGTACACCGTATTCAATCGCATTAATCAAACGCTCTGTTAATACATAACCCGCTTGCTGCAATTGTTGTTTCAGCGCTTCAAAGAATAAACGATGTTTTGTAGTTTTCCACAAACCTTTGACGTTTTCAAACAAAAAGAAATCAGGCTGTTGTTGGCAAATTAATTCAACATAGGCAGCTGAAAGTTTACCATTATCTCCTAAACGTCCTTTGTTTTTACCACCAACAGAAAAATCAGGACAGGGAGGACCACCAATAAAGCCAATTATATTATTAGACTTGCGGCAGTCTTTGACTAATTCTTGCAGACGTTGTGCTGGTAATTCTTCAATAAGTTTGGTTACATCTGCTTCTTCCCCATAATGATATCCGTATTTTGGTAATGGCAAATTGAGAGCCTGCCGTGAATAGCGGTATGCTGACATAAAAGGGGAAAAAAGTTCATTCACATAAACAATATTAAAACCGCTATTTTCAAAACCTAAATCAAGGAAACCAGAGCCGGCAAAAAAGGAGAAAATAGAAAGGCGATCGCTTGTCATCACATTAACGTTGCTTACTTTAAACTAAAGTATATTAGCGCCATATTTGCTAATTACAAGTTTTATGCCAAAAGAAGATAAATTCGACTTACCACAAGCTAGCAATTCTGATATCCTTGGTTATGATCACTTTCTCAGCTAACTGAAAACACGGATTTCTTATACCAATTCTTTATGAGGCTGCGCTTAATAACCCGACGAGTAAACTCGCGGCTAAACGAACGAAGCCCACCTGCGTGGGCTAAATTAGGCGCATCTTCACACAGAAATGGTATTACGCTCAATTACGAGCGGCTGTTGCTGTCAACAAAAAGTTAGTATTACTTTACTGGCAAATTGGGCGAGATATTCTTCACAGACAACAGCAGCAACGTTGGGGAGCAAAAGTAATCAACCGTCTTGCAACCGACTTGCAGCAAGCTTTTCCAGAAATAAAGGGCTTTTCATCTCGCAATCTTAAGTATATGCGAGCATTTGCCCAAGTTTACCCTGATGAGCTATTTGTGCAAGAGGTGCTTGCACAAATTACTTGGTATCACAATTGTAAGGTAAATTTTAAATATATAGAATGTGTTGCGCTTTTTTAACGCACCCTACTGTTAAATAATCTATTAATTTACGGTAATTTATCTTGTATTGAAAGCCAAGCAGCGATTTCTTTATCTGGACTAAATTTATTACTCTCTGATAAAAGCTTAAATAGTGTTAAGCGATTCTTGATTCGCCTTAATATTCGGAATTCTTCGAGTTCCGCATCTAACTTTTTCTGGATATCTTTCTTATTCTTTGATGCCAACATTTTTTTCCAAGCATCTGCTTTGATTAATGCATCTTTGTCGGATATTTTTAAGTCGTTAAAAAACCAATTAACAAGATACTTTATATCAAGAATCTCATCACCAGCAGTAGCGCCAAGTTTTGAAATCATATATGCTCTTAGCGTCATTGCTGAAGACATAAATGATTCTTTAGCAGTAGCATTAGGCTGGTTTACCGCCAAAAAATTGTAAACATAAATTGCCACTTTTGCCCATTCTAGGTTTAAATTCTCGCTTGCCCTCGAAGCTGCTACCTGGGCTAAACCATGCCAGTTGAAGTTATTTGATATATGCTCTTTTCCTGTCCAAATAGTTTTTAACCAAGCTTGTACTTGAATTGCATCTTTTTGGAGTAGGGATTTTAATAACTTTGTAACGTCATCTTGACTCATAAAAGTTACTTTATGCTGCTCAATCTGGAATATTGATACCGTTAGCTTTAAAAGCTTCTTTGCCAATATCTAAACTACTTAAACTTGGTTGATAGTGTCCGCTGTAATTGTTGATATTGAGCAAGTAGTAGTAATCATCAAAGCCAGTAATATCTGCCTCACCCGCAGCCCATTAGTTAAAACAGTGTGGGATATTTCTTGCCCTTGTACATATTTTGGAACTATAAATAAGTCTCTTTGTTCCCTAACTGCCCATTTGACTGTTCCTGCATTGACTGTTGTCTCAAATTCACGATCGCTTACCGTCAGTGGTCTGACATTGAGTTTTCTCGCTGCTACCAGTTCTTCAGATAAGCGATCGCTTAATTGATTTATAAAAAGTTGCACAAGACGTAACTAACCTTTAAGCAACTGTTTCAGACGCGATTATTTTACCTTGAGATGCTTCAGGTAATAAACGCTTCACACCTTGCTTAACAAACCCCTGCAAATAACCAATTTGCTGATTTTGCACAAAGACATTTTGCAAAGTTTGCCGCAATTTATCCAAATTGAAACCACCTTCAGAATTTAGGGCTATTTCCTGCTGCTCGAAATACTCTACCAAGGTAAGACCTGCTACCCTAGTAAGATACGCAGCACTCACACCCTGCACCACGCCACCAGCAACAAAGGTGACAGCGTTACTCTTGAGGACAGTGCTAACAGCCTTCGTAGAAAGTTCCACCAAACCGAGTTTCAGCATCAAACTTCCCATTGCACCAGCTACAGTTTGCGCTTGTTCTAGGGAAAATTTCTGCTGATAAATACCACCTAAATCGATTACCATTTGGGCATTAATTGCCGCTGTTGCCAAGATATCCAGCGCTGGTACTGGGTTAGCGAATGCGGCTGCCGCAGCGATCCACTGATATTGTTCTATTATCGGAGTTGCGCGATCGCATCTCACTCCATTTAACAATTTCTTCGCATCAGCTTTCAGCGAAAAAGCTTTTCTCATGGTTGTTGTCCACACCAACTGTTGTCTTTGCTGTGCGACAATCTCATTTAACTGCTGCGTTAACTGTTGAATATCTGGTGCAGGTTGTTCCATCCATTCTTGTACAGAACCGTCCTCTTGATGTTTCCGCACCTTGATGGGCAAAGGAGATACCGCAGTTGCTACCACATTTCCTTGCATCCGCTGTTTCAACGACAGTAACACGCTTTGCCGTTCGTCTGGTAAATACTGGTCTTGTTTATTAAAAACCAGCATTGCAGGTTGATTTGCTGCCTTTAGCTGCTGTAAGCTTTGAAATTCTGAATCTGTTAAATCGCCGTTTGTCAAAAACAGCACAAAATCAGATTGATTAACTTCTGACTTTTCACCCGTTTCTAGAAATAAAGGTGCTGTTTCCTTGAATTCTAGAGATGCAAAATTTTGCTGTAGAACTTTAATTAAGGTGCTTTTACCCACCGACTTTCCGCCGGTAACAGCTAGTTTAATTTCTTGTCTATCTAATTCAAAGAATAATTGATTAACTTGTTCTCGCAGTGTCCCTAAAGCTGCATGATTCTCTACTTCACTTGCAAGTTGGTTAATTACAACTTCAGTAAGTGCGATCGCTTCTTCTACTTTAGCCCGATTTACAGGCATACTATCAAAGATATCAGAAGGATTTTTGCCGCGATTTGGCTTAAATAACCACAAACCACCACCGACTGCTACCAGACTCAATAAACCAAACTCTCCTATCTGCACCATCGAATGATGCATATTTTCTAAAATCCATAGAGAAAAGGATAATCCCAATCCTCCCACTAAAATCGGTCGCTGCAACTTCACAAATATGATTCTCCGCGCTTCTTTGATCCCTTCTCTTCCACAATAGATCAAAAATTCGCTTCTCCAAGTTGCACAGGCAACTCCGGATAATTTTCTTTACTTTCTTTACTTATACCAATTTTTTATGAGGCTGCGCTTAATAACCCGACGAGTAAACTCGCGGCTAAACGAACGAAGCCCACCTGCGTGGGCTAAATTAGGCGCATCTTCACACAGAAATGGTATTACTAGCCTTTGTAAGATTAACTCCCAACCATCATGATATTTGGCTGAACGTGGTTTACGCTGCCGCTTGTCTGTTTCAACCAAGTGTATTTCGCTACGACAGCATAAAACAAAACCCTGTAACTTTTGAGTGTTACAGGGTTTGTTTCTTAAGTTGGTGGCGGGAAGTGGATTTGAACCACTGACCTTCGGGTTATGCTTACCATCTACAGTTTTCACTGCCTGGATTAACCAGTTTGTGGTCTGGACTGTCCCTTTACCCTCAGCTTTACTGTTAGGGTACCTGCCTTCCAGTCTCTACACCTTCTCCATTTCTGGAGCTTGGTTCGGGATTACCGCGCTATTGGCTTCCCCGAGTTTGACAGGTAAACATACGTAAGTTTCTTTACGTACCGCCCATAGTAAGAATAACTTTTAAGCGTTTAGTCAATCTTACTCGTTGAGCCCGACGAGCTACCAGGCTGCTCTATCCCGCGTCGTCTTTATTTAATATAACCCAAGCTTTTAAATTTGGCAACTACAAAAGTGATAATTCTCCAACAACTTCTAAACGCTTGTATTTTCCGAAGCTCATAAACTTTTCTGACAGGCTTTGAGCGACGCTGGGGCTAATCCAACCCATCTGCTGAAGTACGTGAATGGCAACGGCGTATTTTGCTCGCTTTCCTCCATCTATGACTTTAATTGCCAATCCCATGCCTTCACCAAGTCGAGAAATGCACTGTACTCCTTCGGCACCCGATTTACTTACCAGTTCTCCTGGAGCCAAGCGCATTAGTTCTGTGTCAAATTCTCCGTCTCCTGCGACCAAATTGGGATGATGAGTCATGGCACGGACAATGCGCTCCATATCCAAGTTGTTACCAGAGGCTAGCAGAGCATATAAAGACGCTATTTGAGCAAGTTGCATGAAATAAGTAGGTACGCCACAATCATCACGAGCGCTGATAAATTCTTCTGCCGGCATTCGTAGCAATTCTGCTATTTTGCTGACAATCAACTGCTGGATGGGGTGTTTGCGTTCCAGGTAGTTATTTAAAGGAAAATGGCGCTGTTGACAAACGGCTAACATTCCCGCATGTTTACCAGAGCAGTTGTATTCCAAAGGACTTTTTTTTCCTTCGGGAATCGGACATTGAAGTGCGCTCGGATCTAGATCGGTACGCCAAAGAATATTAAATACTTGTCGTACCTGCTCGATTGTACCTTTGTGAGAAGATACGATAATTGCTAAATCGCGATCGCTCAAATCATAACGTTCCAGTGTGCCTGTGCTGGTGACTGCGAGTGCCTGAAATGGTTTGAGGGCTGAACGCACAAAAGTAGCAGTTTCGGCATTTCCCGCAACGGATAGAACCCGTCCCCGTTCATCGCAGACAACAGCTTGGACTATGTGCCTCGATTCAATAATCCCTTCCCGCAGCAACCTAACTTCTAGTGCTGCCGCTTGAGTTCGTTTTCCCCTGGTCATGGGTGAGAATATATCATTGTTTTGTCCTTTGTCAAAAATCCAGAGTCACACATTCCATAGTCAAGAGTTGATTGACCGTTGACTGAAGACTTGTGACTATTTAAAGTAAGTGCCAAATTATCGTACCAGCAACTAACAATCCCGCCAAGCAAAGACTAGTTATTTGTAAGCGACGGATAATTGGTTTGATTTCATAGCTGACGATTAAGCGATCGCGCATGAGGACGGATTCGGGTTTTGTCCAAGTTTGTCCGTCGTACCAACCTGATTCTTCATAAAATATGACTGGACTGAACAGGCGATCGCGTACATAAGACCACCCCAAATACAGCCTTGTCAGTCCTAGAATTACCCCTACACTCGCTCCTCCAGATCCACACAGCAGAAACTGGGCAATATATTTATTTGGCGTAAAACTTGCTGCCGCAACTGGTGCTGCCACCACCCAAGATAAACCCCAAATCCAAACCATTTTTATGATATAATCACGCCAACTTAAGGTGCAATCACGAAATAGCCAAGAAATTTTTAATTCTTCATATTCATTTAGCGGTTGCTGTTCAGCAGGAACTGGGCAATTGGAAACTGAGGAATTAATCATATTCGTTACCCCCACCTTCATCCGGTTTTGGATACTCTATCCGTTCTGCATGACCCCAAAACGCTTCTAAATTATAAAATTCTCGTTCTTTCGGCATCATCACATGAACAATTATGTCGCCGTAGTCGTGCAAAACCCAACTTCCCTCAGTTTTTCCTGCTGTCCGCAAGGGGTTCCGTTGTAACTCTGTTTTGACTTTTTCTTCTATTGCGTCGGCGATCGCTCTTACTTGTACCCTTGAATAACCAGTCATCATCACAAAGTAATCCGCCAAGTAAGATACCGATGCTACATGAAGCAATACAATATCACCTGCTTTGCGATCTGATGCTGCATCAACGATAGTTTCCGCTAACTTTCTGCTCACCTGGTCGTCATTTGATGAGCTTTCTACCGCTTTCTTGGTTAAAAATACAGATTGTAATGGAATTCCTTGGAAATAATCAGACATTAAACCTCAGGTGCTTTCTGTTTTTTGGCAACTATTTTTTACAATTCTTCATCAATGAAAATTAATGGAATTGTAAATGTGCGAACTGCTTTTTTTTGAATACTAACAAAAAATCGATGTCTATGAAGTTGCGTTGATAGTTCGTGTGATGAAGTTACCATCAGCCGAAGCTGACAAAGGGACGGATTGTGGTTTGCTTTTCGATTTTTGCAAGAACCAATTCCGGGTAGCGATCGTGCGAGGATGAATCAAGCAATAACTTTCAATTAAGAATTTTAAAGAATAATCGCTAGTTTTCCAAACAGCCCTGTCTATATTTTCTCGGCTAATAACTCGTAAATTTTCTAATTCTGGGGTATCGCCGCGTCCTGGTTCCAGAGTGTCTGCTAAAAACACGATACAACTTAGCAGACTCATACCCGGTCTACCTAAAGTGTGATTGGCGATCGCTTGTAATACTTCTTCATCTTCTACGCCAAATGTATCTCTAGCGATAATAGCACTTACGTCTGCATGTAACAGATGGGGTGCCGCTTCCATCACATAATCAACTTCCAACTTTTCTTTACGTGCCATCTCCAAGAGTTTTTGTGGCGGAAAATATTTTGCCAAATCGTGCATCAACCCTGATGTAGCAGCTTTTGTTACATCTTGTTGATAATGAACAGCTAGCTCCGTTGCCATCTGTTCAACTCTGAGAATATGGTTGACTCTAGAAGGAGGCACATTTTCTGCTAACCAGGCGAGGACTTGTTCGCGCATAATAGCTACTACCACAAATTGAGGCTTTTGGCAAAAAGAAGCTACTGATGAATGAGAAATTTATACTTTTTATTTATTTTAACCGAGTTCTGACTTTGAATTGGTGAACTGAAAAAGGTCGCCTAAATTTTTGCCATATAGCGAGCGATCGCCTCTTCAACCCCTACAGTCGCAGTCCTAACAAACGGCAATCCCTCAGCCTGAGTTTGGGACTTTATATGTGTCGGCAACTTATCACCGCTCATGATGGTGAGAAAAGTACCTTCAGAGGTACTGCCAAAGCGCGATCGCATTGCCGACAATTTTATGACTTACGCACTTTACAAATCGATTATTGTGTGCCTAACAATACACTGCCAACTTATATGCGGTCAGATTGAGCAAAAACTTTCGATTTCTATCTCAGTCATTGCATAAGTTAATTTTGCTTGCATTTAATTAAAAAAAGGAAAGAAGGCAAATAAGTCTGATTCACATAATCAAGTTTTTGTCAATTCCTAAGTCCTGAATTTAATTAACAAGCTAACAACTCACCATCAAGGATGTCATACCATGTCTAATCTTTTCTCTCGCAATCAAATTATCAAAGCAGTTGGAACATTCATTGCTGGAGCCGCAGCCGCAAAGAGCCTTCCCCTTGTAATTGGTAATGAGCCAGCACAAGCGCAGTCAAGCATCGGCACATTTAGTCAGGTTATTGGAGCTTCGACTAATGGTTCCGATAAACCTCAGATTATATCCATACAGAATAATAATCAAGATTTCGCCCGGTTGCGGTTCTTGGTCTTTGGTCGATCCCCTTGGGATATCGCCACTGGTAGTTCCAACAACGTGATGAATTTCTTCAACAATGTAGGTGGTAATGTGATGACCTTGAGTCCCACTGGCAACCTCTCAATTCAAGGTGCATTAACCCAGGGATCATCTAGAACCTTGAAAGAAAATATTACTGAGCTTTCCAGCAAAGAAGCACTAGAGACTCTAGCTGACTTAAGCCCTGTGAAGTTTAAATATAAAGCTGACACAGACAAGGTGATCCATATTGGATTCATTGCCGAAGATGTTCCAGAACTCGTCGCAACCCCCGATCGCAAAAGACTCAGTGCAATGGATATCGTTGGGGTGCTAACTAAAGCTGTCCAGGAACAGCAGCAGACGATTTTCGCATTAACGGAGAAAGTAACGGCTTTAGAGGCAGCAAATCGGGTGAGCTAATTGAAGTAAAAAGTGGCGATAAGCTGAAGGCATTGCTCTTCAATAGACATAGTACGTGAGAATGAACTATGCGTTGTCCACAACCCTTGATTAGACGTAGCAGTGCTACGTCTCTACATTCTTTTCCACTCCTATGTCTATTAGACTTCCTGTTTTGACACTACAGTAGAGTTAATGACTGGAGTCTGTGCCTTGACTGAGTAACACAACGATTCATAATTATTCAAGGCTTGGTCAAAGGAATATTGCTCAATCGCAAATTGGCGACTGTTATAACCAAGAGTTTTAACTTTTTCTGGATGTTGGTACAAATCTAAAACTGCCCCTGCTAAAGCTTGCGAGTCTTCTGGAGTGACGACAACACCCCCGCCACTTTGTTTAATCGCTCTTGCTGCTGTACCATTATCAGGTACAGATGCGACTAACGCCCGACCGCTGGCAAGTAGCACTTGAATTTTTGATGGCATATTGAAGGATATAACATTTTTCTTTTGTACCACCAAACCGACATCAGCAGCTGCTAACATTTCTGGCAGCTTTTCGCGGGGTTGAAAAGGTAGTAGCAAAACGTTATCTGCACCGATATCTTGACATTCTTTTTGCAATCGCTGCAAACCTTTTGCCTCACCCACAATTACAAAAGCAATATCTGGAACATCGCGCAAAATCGCAGCAGCTTTCACAACAGTTTCTAAGCCTTGGGTGAGGGCAATATTTCCAGAATACAGAACGACAAATTTGCCATCTAGGTTATGTGCGAGACGAAAAGGATTATTTTCTTTAGGCAAAGGGCGGATAAAATTAACATCAACCCAGTTAGGAATTTGCACAATTTTGTTAGCATCTACGCCTTTAGAACGCAAATTATCTACAAATCCATCGGCGATGACGCTAATTTTTGTTGCAGTGCGATAAGCAAATTTTTCTAAAGTGGCAAAAACCTGGATGAGAAATTTATTTTTGAGTAAACCGACGTGAACAGCGGCTTCTGGCAATATATCTTGAAGATTTAACACTACCGGACAATCATGCAGCCATCCTAAAAGGGCAGTTGGGATGCAAACCGGTAAAGATGGTGAGGTGGAGAGAATTACATCTGGACGCCAGCCAAACAGCGCGGGCAAAAAACTGGAGACAACGAAGCTAGCATCTAGCAACACTCGATCTAGTAAGTTGGGTTGGGGACGAATCCAAACATAACTGCGTTGGATTTGAACGCCATTTTTATATTCATTTGTATATAGCTTGCCCCGATAGCCTTCGTATATTTGACGTTCAGGGTAGTTAGGCATAGCAGTAACTACGCGTACTTCATGCCCGCGTTTGACTAGTCCCTCTGCTAATTCAGTCATTAGAGGGGCAATACCAATTGGTTCTGGATAGTAGTTGTAGGAGTAAATTAAAATTCGCATAAAAAGTTATTCAGAATGACCCTAGTTTTTTGTTTAATCAATGACAACACTTGCGAGCAAAGTCCTTCCACACAAGTGCAGCGCCTATGTTTTCATTTTGGCTTTAAAATCTCTTTATGTCAGTGATTATTCGTTGAAGATTGAGTAAAATTTGATATCATGTGCTGAGTTAGTAGATGATATTTTTTTTACTCTTTGTTTAATTTTGGTAGTATATATTATTATTCTCGACTACCGTAAAATACGTACAATTATTAGTTGATCCCATTTCTATATGAAGATGCGCCTAATTAGCCTACGTTCGCGATTAGGCAAACTCATAATTGAGACGCTTCATCCTTAATACTTCATCTTTCTCCCTTGGCGTTAGCCTCTCCCTTTGGGAGAAGGGGAGACGCTACGCGAACATACTTTAGTTGACCGCTCCTTTGTCTACGCACTCCTATAATTACAAAAATTTATGTAAATATTTAAAAAAGTTTTAAAATCTTTCTTTTGGCACATCTTTTGCGTTTATACCGTTAAAATCGAGAATCCCGGTTTCTCAAAGAAACCGGGATTCAGAATATACCCTGTTTTATATGCATTGAAGAACAACTCTGTTGTATCCAGTTTTTACCGAATTTAATCAAGCGATGATGTTCTTCTAATCAAAAGTCAAAAGTCATATTGCTCTAGGTTAAGGAGACAAAGATATGACACTGGCGTGCTTTAATTAAAACTCCCTTTGCCCCTTTTTTGATTTTAAGCAAGCTAAACAGCACCACTATTTCTATTAAATAGGATGGCTACCGTTTTGAAAATCAGTTTTAAATCGTACACTAAGCTCCAGTTTTTTTGATACTGCAAATCTAAGCGAATTACATCCTCAAAACTACGTACAGCAGAGCGCCCATTTACTTGCCATTCTCCTGTCATACCGGGTTTAACATCCAAACGTTGCCATTCCGGTACTTCATAGCGTTCGACCTCATCCGGTGTGGGTGGTCTGGTGCCAACTAAACTCATTTCTCCGATTAATACGTTCCAAAATTGGGGGAGTTCATCCAAACTGGTTCGCCGCAAAAAGCGCCCTACCGATGTAATTCTAGGGTCGTTGTCATTTTTAAAGAAAGCACCTTCAACTTGATTTTTGACAGATGCCTTCTTTGCTTCTGCATCGACACACATCGAGCGGAATTTCCAAATCTGAAAACGTTTACCCATCCAACCACAGCGGGTTTGCTTAAAGAAAATCGGACCGGGATCGTTGATTTGAATTGCGATCGCTATAGGAATAAATAAAACTCCCGTAATTACCAAACCTACCAATGACCCGATAACATCTATAACCCGTTTCATCCAAGAGCGCACGCTCAGATGAGTAGTAGGTAACTGCTCACCCAACTTTTGGGGTTCTCTTGGGGGTGTGTTTCCAAGAGATTCAATCGAAAAAACCTGATCCAGTCCTGTGAGGTTAAGCACTGCCATTACCTGAGGGGTAACATTTTGCAGTGTAAAAGTGATTCCTTTTTCCTGAGCAGTTTTCAAATTACTGACGAGGGCACCTAAACCACTACTGTCCATAAAAGTAGTTTGGTGGAAGTCAATAATTATTTGCTTGGGATGGGAATTTACCTTGATTAACTCTTGACAGGTTTGCTTAAAGGTTACAGCCTCAAGCACGCTCAACCGTGCGGGTATCTGCACTATAGCCGTGTCGTTTAGGGAAGTAACCGGAAAATCCACCTCTTTGGGTTGGCTAGTCATGAAGCTCTGCACTTTCGTTGCCTTATAAATGTAATCTGCCAAACACTGTTTTTTCAAGAGCAAATAACTTAACTATTGTGTTTAAGCAATAGGAATTAAAGTTAATTGCTAGTAGCAGGAGTGTGAAATTGAATATCGTCTACGAGGATTCACAATATAACAAGAAGCTAAAAAACATCCTTGTTGTTGTGTCGGCGCGACAAGTACGCATTGCTATCATCGAATGACTATTAATACTGTTACACCAACCGCACGCCTGGTCGAGGTCATTTGGTGCCATTCAAAGAGAAGGACTGAATGTGGGAATACCTCAAATTTTTATTTGAATAAAGTTTTTGTGACTTGCGCTGTCACTTGACATGCACCCGACCGTTGTAGGATAGAGCGATCGCCTGGATTAAGTGATGAGTGAATTCACTCAAATCGTGTCTCACTAACCATTTTAATAGAATGGCTTGAATAGAAACGATATTAGTTGTCAAAAATTACTCCTAACCCTTGGAGTTCGACAGTCGCTCAAGTTGCACTGCCGCGTGGAAACCCCCTGTTCTGCGCGCTGCCTCACTCCTATCCACTATCCACTAACTTCAAAGAATTTTATAAAGTTATCATCAAGCAAAAAAATAATTTTGATGAATTTATTGCGTAAAAATCAGTACGTAGTTTTACGGTTAACCTATACTTAATACCAAAATCAGATGCTGAGAAAGGTGATTATAGCGGTTCTCGCTTGGGTGCAGTACAGTTTTGACCTCTGGAGGTAAACCAATAATATTGAGTCAAAAGTCACGCATTCACCCATTCGGTGATTTATTGGATTGTTGAATGCGTGAAGATCGACAACCTCTAACTGTCTCCCCTACATTCCCCCATCATCAATAGTCTTAGATTTAGTTTTTGCCTTATTAGCGCTGCGTTTGAGTGCAGAGAGGCGTCCTTCGTATTTAGAGCGATCGCGCTTGTTGGGAGTGCTGTCAATCAAGGTTTTTAAAGCGCTACCGAGACTTTTGTAAGCGTTGGGGAGACTATAACCAAAGCGAGTTGCGAGTGCGATCGCTTTTTCATCGGCGTCAATCAGTTGTCTTATTTGCTTTTCGCCATTATTCTTTTGATATAATCGCCAGCCAGAAACGCCACACAAAGCCATAGCTAACACCAGCAGCAATCCATCCTGCACCCACAATTCACCGACAGCACCTCCTAAACCAATCGCTAGAGCCGCCATTTCCCATCCATCTTTGGGAATCGTGTCATTCTGCACGCGGGCGACTTCGTGCCAAAAAAGTAGGTTACGCTGATCCATTGCGAGCGCATCCCATTTCACCAGGTCAATTTGGATTTCTACCTGGTCTTTGCCAATTTCTTCGCAGCGGACCAGCGGTGGATTAACCTCAGTTGTGCCTTCAACCGTTACCCAGCTCTGCAATTCTGGCGGTAGTAAGTTTTTCAACCGCCGAAGTTCACTCATTTCCGCTTTGGCAGAGGAGGTTGCATAGGATGTCATAAAATCCAGCCCTAGAAAAATTCAGTATATAGTGAGGGTATCATTTTGGAGTATAGCTATAAAGAGTGATAATTCGCCTCACTCGTTAGGAAAACTTCCGCGTTTTTTCCGTGCTTCCATTGCTTTCTCCAGAAGCTCTAGTAATCCTGGAGCTTCTTCTTGAATACTCAGCAATAGTCTTTCCCCAAGTTCCACATTTCCAGGGTCTTCCCCTGTTACCATCACCTCTTGCAAACGCGGGATGGCAACGCTATCGACAATTTGAATTAAACCTGAAAGACAACGGTTAAATTGTTTTTCGGTAAGAATCGAGTCTTCTAGGGGAAACTCAATAATCGCCCTGATTTCGCCATCAGATGGATCATACTCCCATTGAAGCATTTTTGTTTCCCAAGAAATGGCAAGCATCGTTTGGAGGATAGCTCCTTTATAAGGATGGTCTTTCACTCCCTGAAGAACTTGAGGGGCAAATACCCGGAAAAATTTTCCCTCTTCATCCAACTGGACAACAATCAGAAAATCCTCTAAATTTTCAGCTTCCACACCTGTGATAATACGGTCTTCTTCGCCATCAAAACGGTAATCCCAACCAAGTTTGTCTAGGTATTTGGCAATCTGTTGCAGATTAGCTCCCATAAAAGCCTCACAACGAACGGTGGAGCGGCTGTCACCAGACCTAGTTTAACTTGGCTTTGGTAACGCTATAACATCATAGGGGGAAGGCGGAAGGGGAAAACGCTGTTTTTTACTCTTTGCTAGGAATATTTGAGATAATCTGATTACAATTATCCGTCTAACAACAGATTTAAGTAAGTTGTGGTTGTTACTTAAAATAGAACGACTTCTGTATAAATAAATATGTCTAACTATTCGACCATAATAGCAGCCATCATCCAGCAAGCTAAAAAGCTTGAGAATACTTTACCAATAAAAAACGAAGCTTGCCGCCCAAAATTCTTTTTTCACCCCGAACCTACTTCAAAAGTTTGCCTTTTCTTCCACGGATTTACTGCGGGACCTTATCAGTTTGAACCGCTAGGAAAAGCGTTATTTGAAGCCGGTTATAATGTTTTAGTTCCATTGCAGCCCGGTCATGGAGTCGCGGGAAAATGGGACAAGGATAATCCACCTCCTCTGCCAAGTGAAATTGAAATTTATCAACAATTTGCTTTATCTTGGTTGGAAGTTGCCCAAAAGTTAGGAGATAAAGTAATAGTTGGCGGATTATCTAGTGGAGGAAATTTAGCAGCTTGGTTAGCATTAGAACGTCCTCAAAAAATTGAACGAAGTTTATTATTTGCGCCATCTCTTAGAAGTAATAATGCGATAGTAGATTTTTTAGTAGAAGTATTGCCTATTTATTACGAATGGCTAAATAAAGATAATTCCGGTAACTTTGGTTATGATGGCTTTTTGATTCCATCATTTAGAATATTTTTAGAAATGGGGAAAGAGATTCTTGAGCGCGTGGAAAAAGAGCCAACAGTGCCGATGTTTGTGACTTATAGTGAAAGCGATCGCGCTATCAATCACCATGAAATAGAGATTTTATTTGAAGCTGTATTAAAACAGCAACCAAAGTCATGGTATCACCGCTTTGATAAAAGTCTAGAAATTCCCCATACGATGATGACTAAAGATGAGGGAAATAAATATCAAGACTTGCTGATTACTTTGGCTAAAGCTTATGTGGAAAGCGATATAACTTGGGATGAGGTGATAAAAGTGGGATATCAGATACTTCAAGGAAAAACTTTTGAAGCTGCTGTCAATGAATTATATTTAGTTGATAGAGTTACTCCCGATTTGTCAGTTTTGCTGGCAGTAATGGATGATAAAATGATTATTGATAGTTATAAGTGAAGTTAAGATATAAGTTTTTCAACGCAGAGGAGCGCAGAGTTATAGCCTATTCTCTTATTCTGTTCGTACTCTAAGGTAGTAAGTTGTGATACAAACAGATTTACTGTGATAAAAGGAACATAACCGAGACAAGCGAAGTAATTAAGAAATAAAAATAAACAGTAGTTTTACTGAAAAATCTTAGTAAATGCTTGATAATACTTCCATCTGCTAGTAAATATACAGTCATGCTCTGTTGCTTCAACCTTAATTTA
Organism: [Scytonema hofmanni] UTEX 2349; assembly: GCF_000582685.1. GTDB lineage: Bacteria > Cyanobacteriota > Cyanobacteriia > Cyanobacteriales > Nostocaceae > Hassallia > Hassallia hofmanni. The sequence goes on along the minus strand of NZ_KK073768.1, from coordinate 4,320,264 downwards.
AGAAAAATATTTCTGCTGGGTGCTGCTATTACAGTAGTTGGAACTCAAATATATGGCTATGTTCGTTATAGCTTTTTTCCAACTAATCCAATATCTATGATTGCCAGCATACCAAGCGGAGTTTTATTACAAAGAACCCTCACAGGGCATTCTAGCGGGGTTTATTCCATTGCCATAAGCCCAGATGGCACAACCCTTGCCAGTGGTAGTAATGACAACACTATCAAACTGTGGAATCTGGCAACAGGAGAGCAAATCCGCACCCTTACCGGGCATTCTAGCGGGGTTTATTCGATTGCCATAAGCCCAGATGGCACAACCCTTGCCAGTGGTAGTGATGACGGCACCATCAAACTGTGGGATATCGCAACAGGAGAGCAAATTTCCACCCTCACAGGGTTTTCTTTCGCGGTTATTTCTGTTGCCTTCAGCCTAGATGGCAAAACCCTTGCTAGTGCTAATTCTGACCACACTATCCTACTGTGGAATCTGGCAACAGGAGAGCAAATCCGCACCTTCACTGGGCATTCTAACGCGGTTACTTCCGTCGCCATCAGTCCAAATGGCACAACCCTTGCAAGTGGTAGTGCTGATAACACGCTCAAACTGTGGAATCCGACAACCGGAGAGCAAATCCGCACCCTCACTGGGCATTCTGGCTGGGTTCATTCCGTCGCCATCAGTCCAAATAGCACAACCCTTGCAAGTGGTAGTGTTGATAACACGATCAAACTATGGAATCCGACAACCGGAGAGGAAATCCGCACCCTTGCAGGGCATTCCGGCAGAGTTATTTCCGTCAGTTTTAGCCCAGATGGCAAAACCCTTGTTAGTGCTAGTACTGATAAGACAATCAAACTATGGAATGTAGCAACGGGAGAAGAAATAGGCACTCTTAGAGGTCATTCCCTTCCAGTTATTTCCGTCAATTTTAGCCCAGATGGTAAAACTCTTGTTAGTGCTAGCGATGACAAGACTATCAAAATTTGGCGATTGAAATAAGAATTACACTTTTAAATATTAATAATCGTAGGTTGGGTGAAGCGAAACGGAACCCAACATTTATACTTTGAAATCACCCGAAATATCTAAACGTTGGGTGGAGACGCAAAACATATTATTCGTTAAACTTCGATACATTTTGTGCCCCTCCACCCAACCTACATTAAATTTTGCTTTTTATCACAGCGAAATTATAGTTTCATTAACGCGATCGCAATCCAACACCCACCATCAAGGCTGCGATCGCCATAAAACACGATAAAATTAAGTAAAGTCTATTTTAGATAGACTAATTGCCAAAGCTGAAGCCGATATTGCAACTCATGATGAGTATGACGCATTATTGAATTAATTTTGATTTATTTACGTTTGGTAACACGAACGCACCAATTTTAAAGGAGGATAAAATACTTGAGTAACCTAGATAAAGTTTTAGATGCTGCTATGAGTCTTCCTGTAGAACAGCAAGAAATGTTGATACAAATCTTAAAAAATAGACTTTCTGAAGCTCATCGCAATGAAATAGCAAAAGACGCAAAAGACTCGATTGCTGAATTTAAATCGGGAGAATATAAAACACAAACCGCAGAGGAAGCAATTCAAGAACTGCGGGAATATCTAAATAGTTAAAGTTGTTTCCATGCACAAAATTGTCCTGAGTAAAAAGTTTAAAAAATCTTTCCGAAAATTTGCTCGTCGAAATGCAGATTTGCAAGCCAGGATTGAAGAAACAATTGTTGCGATGGAAAATGATGTCTTTAGCGCTGGCTTAGGTACACATAAGCTAGAGGGTAAATTATCGGGACTATTATCATGTTCTTGTGGATATGATTGTCGGATTGTTTTTTGTTTGGAAACAGATGAAGAAACAGGGGAAGAGATTATTCTACTGTTGGATGTTGGTACTCATGACGATGTTTATTAGTCGTCAATGCAAATTATTACAATGCTTCGTTTGAACCGCAAGTAAGATATTCATCCAATGACCATTCAGGGTTAACTTTAACTCTTATAAAATAGTCTAAATCTTTTAAAGGTTCAAAAACTCCCGTAAACTCGATGAATTGGTTAACATTAACAATACCTTTTTGTCCATCTTCAAACTTTAGATAGAGTTGATAGTTATCTTGGGGGATAACTTCTATAATGTCTTTTAATATAATTTACTCTAATGGTTCAAATTTTTATAAGGGATTATTTTTTATTGCCACTTGCGATTTTTGTAGAAGTATAGAGCGCTCTTTTCTCTCTGAGTCCTCTGCGGTTCGTACAAAAAAGGCGAACCCAAAGTTCGCCTAACTTAACATAATCTCGCTCAATAAAAACCCTAAACCTTAGCGTCTTCTCTCACCAACTTATCCCAACCCAAATCTTTCAAATTGTTATTTCGACGCAACGGACGAGTCACCAACTCCAAAATATCCCGCGCATTCGTAAAGCCGTGAATTTGAGCAAAAGTGAATTCCACAGACCACTTAGTATTAATCCCGCGTGCTTCCAACGGATTAGCATGAGCCATCCCAGTAATCACCAAATCAGGCTTCAACTCATAAATCCGCTGAAGTTGATTGTAATTATCCGGCTTCTCGACAATAGAAGGCAGGGGTGAACCCATTTCTTGACAAGTTTTCTCCAACAAAATCAACTCAGCAGCTTGATAGCGCTTATCCATGTAGGGGATACCAATTTCCTGAACAGTCATCCCACAGCGCACCAGGAACCGCGCTAAAGAGACTTCCAGCAAGTTATCACCCATGAAGAATACAGACTTGCCGCGAATCAATTTTACATAATCTTCTAAACCTTCCCAGATTTGCGCTTCCCGCTCATCCAAACCTTTCGGAGTAATACCAAACACCGAGCAGATTTTCTCAATCCAAGCGCGGGTGCCATCGGGTCCAATGGGGAAAGGTGAGCCAATTAGCTTACATTTGCGGCGACGCATTAAAGTGGTAGCTGTACGGCTGAGAAAAGGGTTGACACCAGAGACATAATACCCTTCTTCGAGTACAGGCAATTCAGTAAAGCGCTTGGCGGGCAACCAACCAGAAACTTTTATACCTTGTCTCTTCAGTTCTAAAGTTAACTGAGTGACAACCGGATCGGGGAGAGAACCAAATAAAACCAAAGGCGGATGATCTACGTACTCAGATTCATCTTGGGCTACTTCTTCTTTCTTTTTACCAAAGTTGAGTAATTTAGCGATCGCATTCCGCTCGTTTTTCTCTGTTTCCGCTACCGGAGACTTATCAGGACAGCGATTAGCCATCGCAGCTAATACGGTGTCTTCTCCTTGAGTAAAGGCGTAATCTAGACCGTTAGCACGCGCTACTACTATAGGGATACCAATTTCCGATTCTAGCTTGGGTGCCAAACCTTCCAAGTCAGTTTTGATGATTTCCGTGGTGCAAGTGCCAATCCAGACAATTACACTGGGGTTGCGATCGCGTTTAATTTGCAAGCACAACCGCTTTAACTCTTCATAATCATTCAACTGTGCGGAAATATCTCCTTCTTCCAACTCAGCCATTGCATAGCGGGGTTCAGCAAAAATCATCACCCCCATCGCGTTTTGTAAGAAGTAGCCACAAGTCTTTGTCCCAATCACCAAAAAGAAACTATCTTCAATTTTTTGGTATAGCCACGCTACGCAGCTAATCGGGCAGAACGTATGATAATTACCAGTTTCACACTCAAAATTTAAAGCTGATGGTTCTTGAGTAGCAGTCATTTTATTATTTTCTCCCCGTGGTATTTAAAGTTGTAGAGACGCGACATATCGCGTCTTTACAACTTTGTAATTACGTGTTGGGGAAAAGGCGGGCAATTTCCGAGTCGTCAAAAATGCCAGATGGCAAATCTTCTCCTGAAGCTGATTTTTCTTCACTCCAGACATCAGACAACACGTCGCCAAAAGCATTTTCGTCTGGTGTATCCAAATCATCCAGCATGTTTTGCTCCAAGTTAGGTTCTGGTGCAGTTCCTGCGGAGATTTTGCTGTCGCTATCCTTCAAGTCATCAAAGGAAATATCGCCAAAATCATCAACAGATTCGATGCTGGGTGTTTGGTTTGAGTTCTGCCCGTTACTGAAGGAAATATCGCCAAATCCAGTTTCAGTTACATTATGCACTGGTACTTCAGCGATTTTACCTATGGACATTTGGCTAAACTCATCTGGGATCAGCATTTCTTGATGAGAATCTACCATCACGAACTCGTGAATTATCGCCTCTTCCCCAAAGCCATTTTCATTGGGAATCGTGAAGGTTTCATCATGGGACTTTCCCTGCGTGACTCCTTCTGATTCCATATATTCTTCTACTTTGGGCATCCCGCTGTTGCCCAAAGCCATATCAGGATCGAAATGTAAATCCAGCACTTCGACCAAAGTATCTGCGTCTGGATTCAATTTCGCAAACGGCAGCATTAATTGGGCTAGCTTCGGTTCTAGTGCGTTAACGACTCCCAGGATGAGGTAAGACGAGGGTCGCTTTCCACCATCGGGGGTGTAAACCGACTCCACCTGCATGTGGAGAGTAATCCAGTCACGATTCACCTGGAAAAATTGCAACCACTTTTGTTTTAAAGAATCTGTAAAGCTGTAAAAGAAAGCCATGTTGTCCCTCATCCTGAGAAAATAGATGATTTATACAATCATCAAGTCTAATTGCTCTTCCGGATTAGTAACCTGGGGTTTACTCGGATTTAAGTAAAAATCAGACAACAAAGAGAACAATTCTCGGTCTGGGGTGTCGTTAGGTACAACACCTTCTGGACGCGCTAAAATTTGGTCGGCGATGCTGAGGTAGTAATCGCAAACGTAGTTCAGAGAAGGATCGTTCTCTGCCATTTCAAATAAAGTCTTGCCTTTAACGCGAGAAACACGGATGTCTTCTATCAAAGGTAATACTTCCAGTACTGGCATAGGTACTGCTTCTATGTATTTCTCGATCAAGTCGCGTTTGGAAGTGCGATTACCGATTAAACCAGCTAAACGCAATGGGTGAGTACGTGCTTTTTCGCGTACTGAAGCGGCAATCCGATTTGCAGCAAATAAAGCATCAAAGCCGTTGTCGGTAACAATCAAGCAGTAATCAGCATAGTTGAGAGGTGCTGCAAAACCACCACATACAACGTCACCGAGAACGTCAAATAAAATCACATCGTACTCATCAAAAGCGTTGAGTTCTTTGAGTAATTTTACGGTTTCGCCAACGACGTAACCGCCACATCCAGCACCAGCAGGCGGACCACCGGCTTCAACACAATCGACACCGCCGTAGCCTTTATAGATTACATCTTCGGGCCAGACATCTTCGTAGTGATAGTCTTTTTCTTGCAGGGTGTCGATAATTGTCGGAATCAAAAACCCGGTCAAGGTAAAAGTACTATCGTGTTTTGGGTCACACCCTATTTGGAGAACTTTCTTTCCGCGTCTGGCTAGGGCTACGGAGATGTTACAGCTGGTTGTGGATTTACCGATACCACCTTTTCCGTAAACTGCTAATTTCACTTTTGTTTGCCTCTTTTATAGTTTCTTTTCAAACTCTTGGCTGAAACATTTGCCTTCACCTAGCCGCACAAGGCGCGATGTGTGAGGTCTTCGTCATTATTGTCTAAATCGAATGTAAAAGAAAGTGGCGGTTAATCTGTCATAGGGTTATATTATGCATATTTTGTCTTAAGTAATCATATTTTTGGTTTAAATCCGCTATGAAACTATATAAAGGTTTAAAAAAGTCAAAATTCAGATTTTTTCTATTTAATTAATTAAAATTAGTTACAAAAGACAAAAAGCTGAATTGCCTATTTCAATGATTTTCATAGAAGTAACTGATTGTTCATGGCAATTTCAGCTAGGAGTGGTTTATCAGATAGGCTGGAGTACTGACAGTAAAGGCTGTGTAAGTTAGATTGGTTAGGATAAGCTCAGTTTTCAGCCTTGGAAATCCAGGTTTTGATGGCGAAAATGCAAATAAAGTTGCTTTTGTCAATGATAATAATTGGGTAATTGGGTAGTAAAGCGAGATTAGGCGATCGCTATTTTTGACTGATTTCTAGTTATTTGTAAAAAATTATTAATTTCCGGAATATTGGTTAAATTTTATTAAATACCTTGGAACAACCGCCCACAGGCTATAAGCCTGGGGCTAAATTTACAAAGTCCACCTACGTGGACTAACACAAAATCAAAGATTTTTAAGGCTTAAGATACATCGTCTTCTACTGCCCTGATTTCTTGTAATGTTTGCCAGCCGGCTTGCCATTGAGAATTATCTTGTAGTAATTTGGCATTGAGCCAGAAACGAACGTTAGGGTCACAAGCAGCAACCATCTCAGCATAAACCCACTTAGCTTGATTTTTGCGGTTGACGACTTGGAAGTGTCGCCAACCATCTACTTTTTGCTGCGCTGTCCATTTGGAACCGACTAAGTAAGGAAATTTTGGTTTTTTAGGCATTTTTTAAGGGTCAATGGTAGAGACGTTCCGTCGGAACGTCTGTACAAGGGTCAATATAAATTCCGGAATTGTGTGATAAAACGGTGAAGGTGATTGTGGAATGTACTGATTCAAGTTATGGCTGTAACCTTCACTTTTGCCCTTAGTCAACAGCAAACTTTTGAATTGCGCTGTGATTATGGGTCACGTCGCTTAGATAAAGTAGAGTTATTAGCACTAATTGAGCAGTGCGAGGAAAATTACTACTCTAAGGAAAGCGATCGCCTATCCTATCTTACCGAAATTGGACGCCAGCTTTATTCTTGGTTGGATGGCAAGGAAGGATGGCTGAGAAAGTCGCTGGATGAGACGGATGAACAAACGATTTATCTAGATTTAATCCAAACTAGTGAAGCGCACGGATTGAACCGAGAAACGGAACGTGTCGCTTTGGGATTGGCACATTTGCCTTGGGAATTGCTACGCGTGTCTAATACCTGACGTGCTTCGATTTCCCCTGGTGTAGTGAATATGTATGGTAAAGAGCAGAAAGACTGTCTGGCACTTTCACTAAATTGATAATATATACATTTCCCAAAAATATTCTTCTTCTAAAAGACAAATGGCTTTATTCTTTTGATCGTTTAAAACAATGATTTCGTGATTTCCGTGTTCCCAAATCTGCAATAGCCAATTTTCTTCAGATAATATCTTTATCTTAGCCCAAGACAAGCCACTTAATCCTCCAATTGATATATAAATTTCTTTACTAAGATTCAGATCCCAGAGTGTTTCTTGAAACCACGCATTTACCTCCCTTAAAGGTACAGTTTCAGATATTTTTTTGTTAGGATAAATATCAAAACCTACAATCATTTTCCAGAGAGCCGTAGGGGATGGAGATTCAGAATCTGCTTGATGCTCGATAAACATTATGGAACTAGAACTAGTACAGCGCGGCGGAAATTGGGTACCTATTAAACAGCTAAAACCTTACCCTTATAAGTCCACTTAAATGGTTTTGCCATAGTGCGATTAAAATAGTCGATAAAGTCGAGGATACGAGTTTTAAGGTTATCTTTACTGGAAAAGCTTGCACGCTTGAGTAACTTACGCATTAGGATACTAAACCAAATCTCAATTTGATTCAGCCAAGAAGAATGTTTGGGGGTGTAATTGAAAACAATCTTATGTGTTGGGTCGCTTAAAAATGCTGCACGCGATCGCATTGATTTGAGAATACCACTTTCGCCTTTGACGCCGAGGTCGATATTTAACCCTTCTTTTTCTGCAACTAGACGAACTAAGGATTCAGATTGATGGGTGTTGAGACAATCCATAATTAAATGCCATTTTTTGGCATCAGGGTCGCTCTCAACTATTTTACGGATGTTTTGGGCAAAGTCTTCTTCAGTTCTGGTATCTCCGCAAGTTGGATTGATGATTTGACCAGTGACGACATTGAAATTGGCAATTAATGCTTGTGTTCCATGACGGATATACTCAAATTCTTGTCGTTTAACTTTTCCCGGTCGTAATGGTAAGTCTTTATATAAACGCTCAATTGCTTGAATACCAGTCATTTCATCAGTACACACTGTCCTTTCTCCAACAACGTCACGTTCCATAGCAGTTAGATATAGATTAGTAATGTTGTGGACTTTGGCATCAAATTCTTCATCAAGGGGGGGGTGTCAACCAGTACCGATTCTGGTGTGGTTTGATTTGAGCTTCTTCTAATAGTCGTCCGACGTGACGTGGAGATATTCTTTCGACGATGCCCTGTTTTACCATTTCGTCCGCAAGTTCTCCTCCAGTCCAATGGCTGATAGGTCGTCCATAATCCTCTGGTTGTGAACACGCCAAGGCGAATAAATCGACTACTTGCTCCATACTAAATTTCGTAGGCGCACCAGTACGTTCTGAGTCTTGTAATCTCTCAATTACCGGTAAGGAGCGCTCGCTTAACTCTAACCATCGATCTCGCCATCTACGAGCCATGACTCGGTTGATGTTTAATTGTCGTGCAATTTCTCGGTTATTTTTTCCTTCATCTGCCAGCAAGATAATTTTGGCTCTCAGTACGATTTGTTGTTGTGCGCTATGACGATTTATGAATTTTTCTAGTTCTAAGCGATCGCACTCACTTAGGGTTAAGGATTTTGGAGCTAATTGTGCCACCTCTTCGTTCCTTGCATTCTGCTCTTATTACTATTTTAGGACTTACGCAAAATCATCGAAAAACGAAGCACGTTCGCGCAGCCTCTCCGACAGGAGAAGGTATAAGAGGAGCGAGAGAGTTTTTGCGTAAGTCCTGTATTTATCTTTCTTGCTTAGTATCTCATACTATGGGTCTGTTACTTACGCCGTGCTGTACTAGATAAAAGATTGTTTAGAGTTTTTAAATTGTGGTGTTGATTGAGAATATTTCTTAATTTTTCAGACATAAATTATCTCCGAAGCAAATCACGATAAAATTCTAGCTGAAGAAGCATCGAATAAATTACCGCCAAATATACGTTGAGAGCCATAATTGCCGACACTGAACCTTTATAGACTAACGCACGACATTAACCATAACGTGCCTAATTATAATGGTGTGTTAACGGAGTAACATGCCCTACGTAAAGCTTTTTACTCTTCACCTTCAATTTGGTGCCGGAATACTTCTTCCATTTGTTGCCAACCTTCTTCAGTATCGGGAAACTTATACTGTTTAGCGTTGGGATTGCGACGACTCATTAAAATACGCAATGCTTCAATATCTTCTCGATGTGCCAGTACATAAGCTCTCAGTTCGGCTCTAGGCATTTTCTCAAAATCCGGCTTCATTTACAAACTCCCAGATTCCCTCACGGTTGATAATAATTTCGATAGTTTCTCCAGCCAGAATATATATCTCTCCTGTTTTTTCATCAAATCGAAATAAATGAATATCCTGATACAGATTGGATAACATCTGACACACCTTGATGCATTCGATTCCTTGCTTTGCCGTGGGTAGAATAGTCTTTCCTCAATTGTGACATAGCAATTACAACGAAGCGTTACTTTTAAATTAGTTATTGACAATGCCACAAGCTTATAAATTCATTTTTTATAGGACTTACGCACTCGTTACGAGAAAACAAGACTTTGAGATTGCTTCCTTGCGTCGCAATGACGGAAATACGTAGTCCATGCGTAAGTCCTGTTTTAAATAAAGTGAATTACGCAGGTGTCGGGCAAGTGCGATCGCATCACCTTGCGTTACCCTACAATTAGTTGTTGATGGTGTCAGTAGCTTATGCAATCTATAAACATTACACTACCAGATGAGCTAGATGATGCTCTCAATTCTTATATCCGCGATCGCGAAGTTTCCTTACCAGCTAATGCGATTGTAGAAACTGCGCTCAAAGAATTTTTAACCCAACGTGGCTATTTACCCCCGCAACGACAAAGTTTACACCTGACTCCTGCACCAAAGGGAAGTGGTTTTCAAGATACCTCAGTCAATCACGATAAAATTCTCGCTGAACAAGCATCGCAGAAATTACCACCAAATATACATTGAGAGCCATAATCGCTGACACTGGACCTTTATATGCTGCTGTAGATGTAGATGACCAATATCATGAGCGATCGCAAGCTGAACTACAGCGTATAGAGCTAAAAAATTTAACAGTTGTAGTTCCATTTCCTGTATATTTGGAGACTTATAATTTGTTGCTATATCGTCTTGGAACTGCCACAGAACCTCACCCCGTCCGTTCCGGACACCCCTCTCCTTAGCAAGGAGAGGGGAAGGGGGTGAGGTTTTTTGCCGGACGGTAATCCTACTTGAGAATGACGTAAAGACCGATCTTCGTAGTTGTGCGGGTCTTTTTACAATCAGTTTATCAGAAGAAATTTTATTGTTTTTCACAGAAGCGCTGTTTAAACGGCTTCATTCGTTAGTTGAGTCAAAAGCCTATGCAACCCACTAACCCGAACCAATTTACCGAAAAAGCCTGGGAAGCGATCGCGCACACTCCAGATATTGCTAAACAATATCAACTCCAGCAGATCGAAAGCGAACATTTAATGAAAGCGCTGCTAGAACAAGAAGGACTCGCTAGCGCTGTTTTTACCAAAACGGGTGTAAATCTCCAAAAATTACGCGATCGCACTGAAGAATTTATTCAACGTCAGCCGAAAGTATCCGGTAGCAGTAGTTCCGTCTACTTAGGACGTAGCTTGGATACTCTGCTAGATCGCGCTGATGGCTATCGCAAAGAATTTCAAGACGAATACATCTCTATTGAACACTTATTACTGTCCTACGCCAAAGATGACCGTTTTGGCAAAAGTTTATTCCAAGAATTTGGATTAGACGAAGGCAAATTAAAGAATATCATTAAACAAATTCGTGGGAACCAGAAAGTGACCGACCAAAATCCAGAAGGCAAATATGAAGCACTGGAAAAATATGGGCGTGACCTCACAGAAGCTGCCCGTCAAGGTAAACTTGATCCAGTGATTGGACGAGATGATGAAATTCGCCGCACTGTGCAAATTCTCTCCCGTCGTACTAAAAATAACCCCGTACTTATTGGGGAACCTGGTGTTGGCAAAACTGCGATCGCTGAAGGATTAGCACAGCGGATTATCGCCGGTGATGTCCCTCAGTCCCTCAAAGACCGCAAGCTGATAGCTTTAGATATGGGTGCTTTGATTGCGGGGGCAAAATTCCGGGGTGAATTTGAAGAACGTCTCAAAGCAGTATTAAAAGAAGTTACTGAATCTGGCGGCAATATTGTATTATTTATCGATGAAATTCATACCGTAGTGGGCGCGGGTGCAACTCAAGGCGCGATGGACGCAGGTAACTTGTTAAAACCGATGTTAGCGCGGGGTGAATTGCGCTGTATCGGGGCGACAACTCTTGATGAATATCGGAAGTATATCGAAAAAGATGCCGCTTTGGAAAGACGTTTCCAGCAGGTTTATGTCGATCAACCGACTGTAGAAGATGCTATTTCGATTTTGCGGGGGTTGAGAGAACGTTATGAAAACCACCACGGGGTAAAGATTTCTGATAGTGCTTTAGTTGCCGCTGCTATCTTGTCGAGTCGATATATTAGCGATCGCTTTCTTCCCGATAAAGCGATCGACTTGGTAGATGAAGCCGCAGCGAGACTGAAAATGGAGATTACCTCCAAACCTGAAGAACTCGACGAAATTGACCGCAAAATTCTTCAATTAGAAATGGAAAGGCTTTCTCTCCAAAAAGAAAGCGATGCAGGTTCTCGCGAACGTTTAGAAAGACTAGAAAAAGAACTTGCGGATTTTAAAGAAGAACAAAGAACGCTCAGTACTCAATGGCAGTCTGAAAAAGATATTATCACCAAAATTCAGTCTGTTAAACAAGATATTGAACGGGTAAATCTGGAAATTCAACAAGCAGAACGCGACTACGATCTGAACCGCGCTGCTGAGTTGAAATATGGCAAATTAACAGATTTACATCGTCGATTAGAAGCGGCAGAAAGTGAACTTGCCCAAACTCAAAAAAGTGGAAAATCACTGTTGCGGGAAGAAGTAACCGAAGTTGATATTGCGGAAGTTATTTCTAAGTGGACGGGGATTCCTATCAGCAAGTTGGTGGAATCTGAGAAGGAGAAACTGTTGCAATTAGAAGACGAACTGCATCACCGGGTTGTCGGACAAAATGAAGCGGTAACAGCTGTCGCAGATGCAATTCAGCGATCGCGTGCTGGACTTGCAGATCCCAATCGTCCCATTGCTAGCTTTATTTTCCTCGGTCCTACCGGTGTGGGTAAAACTGAATTAGCGAAAGCGCTAGCAGCATATCTCTTCGACACTGAAGAAGCTTTAGTGCGAATTGATATGTCTGAATATATGGAGAAACACGCAGTTTCTCGCCTCATCGGTGCGCCTCCCGGATACGTGGGATATGATGAGGGTGGACAACTCACCGAAACTATTCGCCGTCGTCCTTATGCAGTGTTGCTATTCGACGAAATCGAAAAAGCACACCCCGATGTATTTAATATCTTCCTGCAAATTCTTGATGATGGACGTGTAACTGATGCCCAAGGTCATAAAGTTGACTTTAAAAATACGATCATCATTATGACCAGCAACATCGGTTCGCAGTATATTTTAGATGTGGCGGGGGATGATTCACGTTATGATGAAATGCAACATCGCGTGATGGAGGCGATGCGAAATAGCTTCCGTCCGGAGTTTCTCAACCGCATTGATGAAACAATTATCTTCCATGCATTGCGGAAACAAGAATTGCGGCATATTGTGCTGTTGCAAGTAGAAAGACTGCGGAAAAGATTGAGCGATCGCAAGATTTCTCTGAAACTTTCCGATTCTGCTCTTGACTTTTTGGCAGAAGTAGGATATGACCCTGTATTTGGCGCACGTCCTTTAAAGAGAGCGATTCAGCGGGAGTTAGAAACTCAAATTGCCAAAGCTATCTTGCGTGGTGAATTCAACGATGGAGACACGATTTTTGTGGATGTGCAGAATGAGCGCTTGTCTTTCAATCGCTTGCCGGCTGAGGTATTTACCGGCTAATTAGATGCAAGATTAAGACCCCTGACCTATTGTAGAGACGTTCCACCGGAACGTCTCTACGATGGTATGGTGTTTTTATTTATTCATATATCTCACTAAGTAAGTGGGCGTAATTAAAGATAAAATATACTTTTGATTCGTAGTGAGCGGTTTACCGCTCAATCGCATTCATTTTTAAGCACTGGAGTGCTTACTACGTTAAATGCTTTTATTTATACTTGAATACTTAAGTCGATTATTCAACCCGGAATTATCTAGTTAAGTAATGTAGTTTTTAATAAATGCACAAATAACAATCATTGGAGGAGAAATTTTATGTCTTTAGAACAGGTTGACGCTTTTTATAACCTTGTGAGTTCAAATCAAGTTATTTACGAGCAATATTACAATAAGTGCTGTCGTCTGGGATTTTTAGGCAGCTATCATTGGGATAAAAGCAAGATTGTTGATTTTGCGGATAATCTGGGTTACAGCTTTAGTGAAAATGATTTAGATCAAGTCTGGTTTGGAAATGAGCCAAGTTTTTCTAGTCAATCGCTAAATTTATCCCAATACGGGCATATGTCTTGAATTAATTGGCATTTTTATATCTTTTAACTGAATAATTTTAGAATATAGGTTTTGACATGACTACAAACAAAGACGCTTTCTCCAGTGGGGAAAGCGTCTTTTCTAGTAAATTACCTCTAAAAACTTGAAGCTGGTTGCTGTAAAAATTCTATTTCCTCTGGGGTGGAAGTGCGCCCTAAAATTGCATTACGATGAGGAAATCGTCCAAAACGCTCAATTATTTCCAGGTGACGATATGCATATTCGATCGCACTGGCACTGTCAGGATCGTGACTGAGTTGCTCAAATAGCTTTACACTCTGATGCTGATGATGTAGATTTTCGCTGTGTTCAAAAGGTAAGTAGACAAACCAGCGTTGTACAGGCAAAAAATGGCGATCGTAACCGAGTGCGATCGCTTGCTGCGCTGCTGAAAGTGCTTCCCAATCAGTAGCGAAGGCTTCAGGAGTATCCCGAAATATACTTCGGGGAAACTGATCTAATAACAAAATCAGCGCTAGACAAGTTTCCGGTAAATCGATCCAATCGTCTAAGTGTCCCCCTGCCGCTTTTTGGTAATCTGTGCCGAATCGAGTTCGCAGTTCCTCATCAAACTCTGGTGTTTTATTAAACCAAGTTTTTCGAGGTTTACCGTAACTCGGTTCGTCGGGATGACCAAACCAAAATTCTAAAATAGGTTTTGCCTGTGACATTGATGTGATATTATGTCAATCTAATTAATAGTAATAAAAACCTACCGTCGTAGAGACATTCCGCCGGAACGTCTTTACATGCTAGAGACGTTCCGCCGGAACGTCTTTACAAAAGTAAGTAATTTACCAGACATGCCATTACTGACCTTTACAAAGCACTTGTCGCATCTTACGCATATTTGCGGGCAATTCTAAATTCATTGCTTGTTGAATAAACATTGATGGTATGGGAATATTAGGCGTAGCTTGGACAGTATAAGCTAGCATTGTGCCGTTACCACAATCTTTTAACTCTAAATTAGCTGTAAAGTCTTCAAAAGTTCCTTTTTCCATTTTAAATTGAATTTTCTGCCCAATTTCTTCGGCGACGTTGAGGTAGATTTCTACTTGTGCCGTGAAAAATAAAAATGCTTTTTGTGCAGCTTGATACAGGCGTTTCACTTCACCTCTTTGTATAATTTCGCTCTTTGTAATATCAGGAAAATATTGCACCCAACGCGGGTAATCTGTTAATTGCTGCCAGACATGCGATCGCACTAAAGGTACATACATCCAAGCGGTGACAGTACCACCCCAAGCATTGTGCGATCGCGTTTCCACCAAAATCTCACCCTGCATCAATAATTTTTGCTTGTCTTGACTCCAAGTCATATCGTCACCTGTAGTAATATTTGGGATATAAAATGCAGACATATTGATTTTGGTTACTCCTCAAAGCCACTTACGTAGTTCAAATGTAAAGTCTTTAACTTCATCGATGACAGCCAACTAATTGTAGTTCCACTTCCATAAGTAAATTTTCCGGAAAAAAGTCCTTATAAGGTTATTATTCCCAAAATTTAGAGAAAAGTATGTAATTTTATGATGAAAATTCCCTTCATGGGAAAATACTCAACTAGCTTTAAAGTCACTCAAAGCCCCTCAGACTGGAAGTCTGGGGCTATAAAAACGAAGCCTGCCTACGCAGGCTAGAATTAGTTTTTTCTGTATTTAGCCCATGTTCGCGAAGCGTGTCCCTTAGGACAAGATGGGCTTTGTTTGTTTAGCCCCAAGCTTTAGCTTGAGGGCAAACAGGACTTGTGTGTACACCGGAGCTTTTTAAGGGGGACTTATTCTCCCCTTAAAAAGGCAGGGCTGTTTCATTCCCTAAAAGCCTTTAAAAATCAAGGGTTCAGGAGATGAAAAATAAGCAAGGCATTCAATATTAGGCTTCAACTTGGTCAACAATTCATGACTAAAGCCCAAATATTTATCGCCAATGGTCTTGACAAAATACATACCTTGTCGAATGAAACAGCCCTGTTAAAAAGGGGGATTTAGGGGGATCTTCAAGAACTGGGGTGCATAACCAGAGATTTGAAATCGCGGAACTAGTCTATGACTAGGACTTACGCACTCAGTCACGAGAAAACAAGACTTTGAGATTGCTTCCTTGCGTCGCAATGACGGAAATACGTAGTCCATGCGTAAGTCCTATATGACGTAAAATTATGAAGTTTTTGTCTTTTCGTTATGCTTTGATAAGCTGTTGCGATCAAGCGGGCAATTACGTGAGTCAAACTTCTAATAAATTAAATCGTCTATTAACCCAAACTTGCGGCTTCCTTTTTGGAATTGCGATCGCCGTTTGGGTACTCAGAGGCTTTGGTATTCTCGGTTTTATGCCGGGAGGTGTAATTTGGCTGTTATTTTTGGCGGCGATCGCTTTGGCGATTCTCAGTTACATGCAAAAAACTTGGTGGCGATTTTAGTGTAGCGCAAAAACGCAAAAACGCCCGCAGGCTGGAAGCCTGGGGCTACACAAACGAAGCCTGCCTTCGCAGGCTAAATATAGAGCCTGCGAAGGCAGGCTTTGTTCGTATAGCTTCACCCTTCTAGGGTGTAAGATATCAGAGGATACGGATGATTCAACAGAGGAGGGAAATATGCAAAAGTATGTATGTAACACCTGCGGGTATGAATACGATCCAGAAGTGGGCGATCCAGATGGCGGAATTGAACCAGGGACAGCTTTTGAAGATATACCAGAGGATTGGGTATGCCCGGTTTGCGGTGTAAGTAAAGAAGATTTTGAACCCGCATAACCGCAGAAATAAAGCTCTTAGTTTTATCCTTTAGCCTTCATACTTCTTGTACTAGCCTAGAATTAAGATGCTGTTATTTTATTAGGGAATTCAAGTCTATTGCAATTGAAAGTTGTTGTCATTGGAGGTGGGGCAGCGGGATTTTTTAGCGCGATCGCTACGAAGGAAGCGAATCGACACGCCCATGTTATTTTAATCGAAGCTAGCCAGCAAGTATTGGCGAAGGTTCGCGTTTCTGGTGGGGGACGCTGTAATGTCACTCACGCTTGTTTTGACCCAGCCATTTTAGTGCAAAATTATCCCAGAGGTGGAAAAGCCCTCCGGGGTGCTTTTTCTCGCTTTCAAACCAAAGATACGATAACTTGGTTTGCGATGCATGGAGTACCGCTGAAAACTGAAGCTGATGGACGGATGTTTCCCATTACGAATACTTCGGAAACGATTGTCAATTGTTTGCTGAATACTGCTTCGGAAACTGGAGTAGAAATTCGCACTTCTGCACCTGTTGTTGGTGTAAAACGGCTTCAAGGGGACTGGGGACTGGGGACTGGGGACTGGGGACTGGGAGAAACAACATCCCAAGAAAATTTACCTTTAAAAGCACGGAAAATAGAAAAGTTTGAAATTATTTTCAAGTCGGGAGAAATTATATTAAGCGATCGCTTGCTCTTGGCAACGGGAAGCAACCCTGTAGGCTATAAAATAGCGAAAGAATTCGGTCATAAAGTTGAAGTGCCTGTTCCTTCTTTATTTACTTTTAATATTGGTGATGAACAATTGCGCTCATTAGCCGGCATTAGTGTAGAATCGGTGCGTTTGCGCTTGTTATCTGGTGGAAAATCTCAATTAGAACAAACTGGACCTTTGCTAATTACTCATTGGGGTTTGAGTGGACCTGCGGTGTTGAAACTTTCGGCTTGGGGTGCCAGAGTGTTACGCGAAAGTCACTATCAAGCCACTTTGATGATAAATTGGTTGCCTGATTTCCAGCAAGATGAAGTGCGGCAAAAAATCTTAGCAGTTAAAAATGAATGGGGAAAGAAAGCGATCGCTTTACATCGTGGTGTTGATTTACCGCACCGTTTGTGGCAATATATCATTGCCCGTTCAGATATTACTACAGAACAACGCTGGGCAGAAATAACTAACAAACAATTAAATAAACTTGTTCAAGAACTGACTCAAGGAGAATATTTAATCAACGGTAAAGGTGTTTTCAAAGATGAATTTGTTACTTGTGGTGGTGTCAATTTAAAAGAAGTTAACTTTAAGACAATGGAAAGTCAAATAGTACCAGGACTTTATTTTGCTGGAGAAATCCTCGATATTGATGGAGTTACCGGCGGTTTTAACTTCCAAAGTGCTTGGACTACAGGATATTTAGCCGGTTTAGCAATGGCAAGTAACGATTAAAGATAATGAAAAGTTCGGGTATAATTAAAAAACTATTTCCACTGTTAAATCTTTACCCGTGGGCAATTCCAGTAATTATCATCTTAGGAATTTTAACTTCTTTATCGGAAGGCTTGGGAATTAGTTTATTTATTCCATTTCTTCAAAGTTTAGAACCAGTAAATTCTCAGTCAGGAAATGGAACATTTTTAGGAACTATTTTAAATCGATTATTTAGTGATATTCCCCCAAGTAATCGGGTAATAATTATTCCCTTAACTATTTTCGGGTGCGTTCTCCTCAAAAATCTACTTGCTTATAGTAGTTCGCTTCTTTCAGTTTGGCTTTATTGGGGTATTGGTTCTCAATTAGTATCTAAACTTTATCAGCAGATATTAACTGTTAGTTATAGTTTTTTAGACTCTAAGCAATCAGGTAAATTAGTCAATACACTGCATACTGAAAGTTGGCGTGCATGTGATGCTATATTACTTTTAATTAATTTAATCATCAATTTCTCTACAGTTATTGTTTTTGTAATCTTTTTAATGCTAACTTCTTGGCAACTGACTTTTTTAGTAGCGGTTGCTTTATTAGGCATTTCATTCATAATTCAGCAAGTAACACGAAAAACAAAGAAGTTAGGAAGAGAAGCAGTACAAGCAAACGATCGCTTGGTTAATCGGATGATCGAAGGCTTTTATGGAATGAGGGTAATTAGAGCTTTTGGTCGAGAAGCTTACGAATATAAGCGTTTTGAGAACCTAACAAATGAGGTAAGTTTTGCCGCACTAAAATTGGCTAAACTTTACACCATATCGGGACCACTTTCGGAAGTTTTATCGGTGGCTTTATTGGTGTGTATTATGATTATCGCTTTGCAAAATAAAGCGAATCTACCGACTTTGTTAACCTTTATATTTATGCTTTATCGCTTACAGCCATCGGTGAGAAAATTAGATACCGATCGCGTAAATTTAATTGGCTTATTAGCATCAGTTGAAGATGTTGTATCTCTATTAGAAATTCCCGACCAACAATTTATTCGGACAGGAAATGTTTATTGTCATGGATTAAAGCGATCGCTCACATTTCAATCTGTCGGTTTCCGCTACAATCCTACAGATAAACCTGCACTTCAAGAAGTTTCTTTTTCTATTATAAAAGGAAAAACCACAGCTATCGTTGGACCTTCAGGAGCCGGCAAATCGACACTTATCGGCTTAATTTGCCGTTTTTATGACGTTACAGAAGGGGAAATTTACGTTGACGAGCATCCTTTACGAGAATTAGATTTAGCATCTTTTAGAAGTCACATTGCAATTGTCAGCCAAGACATTTATGTTTTTAATACCACAGTGCGGGACAACATCGCTTACGGTCGTTTAGATGCTACAGAAGCCGAAATTATCAACGCGGCTAAACAAGCAAACGCTCATGAGTTTATCGCTAAATTTCCTGAAGGCTATGATACCATACTAGGCGATCGCGGCGTTCGTCTTTCTGGCGGACAAAGACAGCGCATAGCTTTAGCTCGTGCTATTATCCGAGATCCCCAAATATTTATTCTCGACGAAGCTACTAACGCACTCGATAGCGTTTCGGAAAACATAATTCAAGAGGCAATTAATACATTTGGTCAAAATCGCACAGTAATTATTATCGCCCATCGTTTATCCACAATTGAACAAGCAGATAAAATCCTTGTATTACAGGAAGGACGAGTTGTAGAACAAGGAAATTTTCAACAATTGTTAAAACTTAATGGGTTATTTACCCAGCTTTATCATTTACAATACGGTGTAGTTGAAAACTGAAAATATAAGTTTTAATTACTTTTAAATAAACAATGATTAGCTAAATAGATGAAAGACACCCTAAGCTCAATTGCCAGACGCACATTTCCAGGTTTTGTTCACCGTTGGGTAGGAATACAATTAAAAGGTGACAAATATATCCCACCGGTGGGAAAAGTAGACTTTGGTAGTCTGCGAGGATTAACACCAATTAGCCGACATTTTGGCTATGACCGGGGTTTACCCATTGACCGTTACTATATAGAAAAGTTTCTCACCAAAAATGCCGCTGATGTCAAAGGACATGTACTAGAAATTGGTGATAATTCATACACGCGGCAATTTGGAGGTAATAATGTCACCCAAAGTGATGTACTTCATATAGTTGAAGGTAATCCCCATGCAACCATCGTTGGTGATTTAACTAACGCGGAACACATAGCTTCAGATAACTTTGACTGCTTTATTCTGACGCAAACATTGCAATGTATTTACGATACCCGCGCAGCACTTAACACAATATACCGTATTCTCAAACCAGGTGGAGTAGTCCTAGCTACATTTTCCGGTATTAGTCTGACACCTCCCGACGAATGGGGAGATTACTGGTGTTGGAATTTTACCAGCCAATCAGGAAAACGGCTGTTTGCAGAGTTCTTCCCAGAAGCAAATATTCAAGTAGAGAGTTACGGAAATGTGTTAACAGCGATCGCCTTTTTGCAAGGTTTAGCAACCAAAGAATTAGATTCATCAGAATTAGATCACCGCGATCGTTCATATGAACTACTAATAACTGTCCGTGCTGTCAAACCGCAGGAAACATCATGAAGATACCTGGAAGCGGCAAATTAAAGCGAATAGCTTCTAGAGTGCGAAACCGCTTCGCACCAGGAGGATTGATTCTCATGTACCATAGGGTAACTGAAATTGAATTCGATCCTTGGAAATTGTGCGTCAGTCCATCTTATTTTGCCGAACATTTGCAAGTATTAAAAAAACTTGGTTGCACAGTCCGCTTACAACAATTAAACCAAACATTGAAAAATGGTAAGCGTCCCCATCGTCAAATAGTCATCACCTTTGATGATGGTTACAGCGATAATTTGTATAACGCTAAACCTTTATTAGAAAAGTATGAAATTCCCGCTACTATCTTTCTGACAACAGGATACATGCAACAAGAGCGGGAATTTTGGTCTGATGAATTAGAGAGGATATTGCTACAACCAGGGACTTTACCCGAAATTTTGTCTTTAAATATTAACGGCATTAGTTATGAATGGAAGACTTCAAACAACAATGAATGTTATTATCTTTACTACGCACTTTATAAAATACTTTACCCCTTACCTGCCCCAGAGCGATCGCATATTCTAGATCAACTACTTTTATGGGCAAATAAAGAACCAGAATTACGTCCAACTCACCGGATGATGACATTAAAAGAACTATCTAATTTACAACCAGGAAACATCATCGAAATTGGTGGTCATACAGTGACACATCCATTTCTTACCACAATTTCACCCCAAGCACAGCAAAAAGAAATTCAAGAAAATAAAGCTCAACTAGAAGAGATTTTCGGACATGCAATCGAAAGTTTTGCCTATCCCCACGGAAATTATAACAACGAAACCAGCGAGATAGTCCGCCAAGCTGGATTTACCTGCGCTTGCAGTACTTCTGCAAACATAGTCGATAAAAATAGCGATCGCTTTCAACTACCCCGCTTTCCCGTCGAAAATTGGAATGGAGAAGAATTTGCCAAACAATTATCAAAGTGGTTCCTTAACTAAAACTCTGCGTTACTTTGCGCTTCCCTCAGCGTACCCTTGCGTTTAAACTCTTATTATTAAAAAAAACGCCATGAATAGCAAACCATTAATTTCTGGTGTAATGATTTTCTTAAACGCTGAAAAATTCATCTCAGAAGCGATCGCAAGCGTACTTGCCCAAACATATGAAAACTGGGAACTATTATTAGTAGATGACGGTTCCACCGATAATAGCACTGCGATCGCTCAAAAATATGCAGACCAATATCCCGAAAAAGTCCGCTATTTAGAACATGCAAATCACCAAAATCTGGGAAAGAGTGTTTCCCGCAACCTGGGTATGAGCAAAGCCAAAGGAGATTATATCGCCTTTTTAGACGCTGATGATATCTGGCTACCACCAAAACTAGAAAAACAGCTCGCAATTTTGCAATCATACCCCGAAGCCGGGATGGTTTACGGAGCAACGCAGATGTGGTTTAGCTGGACTGGTAATCCAGAAGATTTGGGACGCGATCGCTACCGAAAACTTGGTGTCAAACCCGATACATTAATTCAACCACCAAATCTGCTGTCGCTTTTTTTACGCACAAAAGCAGAAACACCTGGTACTTGTGGAGTTCTGATTAAAAGCGAAGTCATAGAAGATGTTGGTGGACATGAAGAAAGCTTTGGCAGCATGTACGAAGACCAAGCTTTCTTCGCGAAAATTTGCTTGAAATACCCCGTATTTATTGAGAGTGGCTGTTGGGATAAATATCGACAGCACCCTGATTCTACTTGTTATGTAGCAGAGCGAGCCGGAGAATATCATACCATATATATCAGTCCTAGCTACGCGAATTATTTAAATTGGCTAGAGGGATATTTGGTTAAAGAAAAACTCGTAAATACCGAAGTTTGGCAAGCTTTACAA
This sequence comes from [Scytonema hofmanni] UTEX 2349, assembly GCF_000582685.1. Classification (GTDB taxonomy): domain Bacteria; phylum Cyanobacteriota; class Cyanobacteriia; order Cyanobacteriales; family Nostocaceae; genus Hassallia; species Hassallia hofmanni. The sequence goes on along the minus strand of NZ_KK073768.1, from coordinate 4,298,023 downwards.
AATGTATTATTTTTCGTCCGCCATCCTCTAATTTATCACTATTATCTACGTCTGCGGCGCGTTATCTGGGATTTCAAGGCATTATTCAAGAAATGAAAAACAATGTAGAGACGTAGCACTGCTACGTCTGTTGAGTTCAGGTAACGCATCATTAAATTCGGTCGATGTCTAATGAAAGTAAAGAATTATTAAAAAAAATGCGTATTTCTCAAATTAATAAATCTTATCTGCTGATAGGGATTCTATTTGCTGCTGCAATCTTGCGCTTTGCCTAAGTATAGTACGATCGCACGGCAACCTTCATCTACAGAACACAATCATTTATATTTAGCCTTTGTAAATGACTTCTGAAAAAACAACATGAAATTTAGCGAAATCGTTGAAAAACTCAGCCACAGTGCCACAGCCAACAGCCTCACAACTAATAAAGACGAAGATATCGAAATTACAGGAGTAGCAGCAGTTGATGAAGCGATCGCAGGTCATCTGAGTTACATAGAAGGTCCCAAATTTGCTTCTTTTGTTGGCAAGACCAATGCTAGTGCTTTAATTTTACCTCAAGACGAAACATTACAAAAGCTTGCACAAGAACGTGGTATCGTTTGGATAGCCACACGAAATCCGCGCTTGATGTTTGCGGAATCCATCGCACTTTTCTATCAACCATACCGCCCATCTCCAGAAATACATCCTACCGCCATAATTCACCCCACTGCAAAAGTTGGCACTGATGTTTACATTGGTGCCCATGTAGTGATTCAGCAAGAAGCAGAAATCGGCAATCAAGTCTGCATTCATCCGAATGCAGTAGTTTATCCAAATGCGAAAATAGGCGATCGCACCATCTTACACGCTAATTGTACCATCCACGAACGCGCCCACATTGGCGCAGATTGCGTTATTCACAGTGGTGCTGTCATCGGTTCAGAAGGCTTTGGCTTTGTTCCCATTGCCACCGGTTGGTTCAAAATGGAACAATCTGGTTATGTTGTCTTAGAAGATGGCGTAGAAATTGGTTGCAACAGTGCCATAGACCGTCCATCCGTTGGCGAAACCCGCATAGGGCGCAGCACTAAAATTGACAACTTAGTGCAGATAGGACACGGTTGCCAAATAGGCGCTTATTGTGCTATAGCCGGACAATCTGGTATGGCAGGAGGCGTCAAAATTGGCAATCGGGTTATTTTGGCAGGACAATCAGGAATAGCCAATCAAGCGAAAATGGGTGATGGTGCGATCGCTACTGCCCAAGCAGGAATTCTTAGCGATGTTCCCGCAGGAGAAATCGTCTCTGGAACTCCGGCAATGCCTCACAAAATCTTTTTGAGAGTAGCTGCTATTTATAGTCGCCTACCACAAATGTATCAAACATTCAAACAATTGCAGCGTTTAGGGCAAAAATGAAAAAGAGGGGGAAAGGGGAAAGGGGAAAGGGAACCCCATACTTAAAAGCAGGGGTTTCAAGCATGGACGCTGATTTTTCTCTCTACGAGACACCAAGACAGAACGCACTACGTGTCTGGTAAAATCTTCTTTTTTGTTCTCCATGTTTAAAAACATTCTTCTTTATACCTTGTGGGGAAAAGTTCTAAATTCTGTGCCCTTTCCCCCTTTCCCCTTCCCCTTTTCCCCTTTTTGGTAACTTTTAACTTATTTCTGGGAAGCACTACTCAAGTTGTAGGGTTTCCCTCACTAATCAAACTTTGATTTGATTTTAATATAAACTCAAAGGCGATAAAGAAAGCGCCTGATAAAAACAAGATACAAGCTGATTGTTTGTTTTTTGCTAAAGCTTGAATCAACTTTTACTTCAATCACAACGCTGATTTAATGGAGGTTAGTTAAGTTATGGCATTAATACGTTGGCAACCCTTCCAAGAAATGGAAACTCTGCGGCATCAAATGGATAAAATGTTTGATGAAATAGCAGGATATAACCGAGAAGTGACAACAAAAACTTGGTCTCCTGCGGTTGAGTTGGAAGATACAAACGACAACCTAATTTTACGCGCCGAAGTTCCTGGTTTGGAAGGCAAAGATTTAGATATTCAAGTAGCACGGGAAGCAGTTTCCATTGCCGGTGAAACTCGCTATGAAAACAAATCTGAAGAACGCGGTTATTTGCGCTCAGAGTTCCGTTATGGTAAATTCCAACGGACAATCCCGCTACCGACTGCAATTAAGAATGACCAAGTTAAAGCCGAATTCAAAAATGGCATTTTAATCTTAACAATGCCTAAAGCCGAAGAAGCCAAAAACAAAGTAGTGAAAATTAACTTGGCAGATGACAAAACGGCGCTTCCTAATTCATAATTAACTAAAATGTAAGTCTGTTTAATTGCAATCTTGTAAATAATTAACTTGCCCGCGATCGCACTGCATTATAAAAGAGCGATCGCGGTTATTTTATTTAACAGTAATAAAAACATTGCAACCGTCGTAGAGACGTTCCGACGGAACGTCTCTACAGTACAATACGCTTGGTGTTAAGCGCAAAATACGAATGTAGAGACGCGAAATTTCGCGTCTCTACAGGTCTAAAATCAGTCCCAAAAATGCTTAACACCAAGCGTATTGTTTTACAGTATGTGTGATTTGCTTTCAAATTTAATGGGTATTGGTAGGGCAGTAGCCAAAGCTTGTAAACTAACCTTTTTAATCGATTGTAGAAGATTAATTAAGTAGGTAAACATAATTAATTACACAATGTCCGAAGCGAATGCAGCGTTCGCGTTGGCATTCGCGGAGCGTGTCGCAGACAAGCCTCTCGCAGAGAAGCGTCCCGTTCGCGTAGCGTCTCCGATAGGAGAAGGAGAAGGGAAGCGAAATGTTCGCGGAGCGTGTCGCAGACAAGCAATCGCAAGGGCTGGGATTGCTTCTCCTGTCGGAGACGCTTCGCGAACGCTTCATTTCATTACGCTCGCAATGACTGTAAATATTTTTGTCCACCTACTTACAATTTTTAACAACAAGTATTCGGTCAGATTGAATTGACTTTTTAAGTGCGTTTGGTAGAATATAGGTAACATTATCAATATTATTGGTCTTATTGACAAAAGTAGACCGATCTTTTATTACCATAAATTGCTACACACTTCATATAATAAGCTTTTCAGGCTATTTTCTCGCCCCGTAAGAGCCACCACACAATTTATCGCTATAATCTTGTTTGAATATCTTCATTGTTTGTTCTAATTCCAGTCTCAGCTCTTTTTTACTACTTTTTCAACCCGTCAAACTTACATAAAAGTAGAGAGGTACTTATGACTCAATTACTTACCATTGCTATTCCGACTTACAACCGTGCAAATTTACTCGATCAACAACTGGCATGGTTATCTCAATCAATTCAAGGTTTTGAATCTGTGTGTGAAATTCTTATTTCTGACAATTGTTCAACTGATGATACGTCAAAGGTTGTCGAAAAATGGCAATCTGCTTTTCAGCAAACAACATTTGAATATAAGAGGAATCAAGAAAATATCGGTGCAGTCAAAAACATCGCTTCTTGTATTCAATTTGCTAAAAGCAAATTCGTTTGGACAATTAGTGATGATGATAAAATTTTTGATAACTCCATAGCATACATAGTTAAGTCTTTAACCGAATATCCAGATTTAGGATTAATCATTTTAAACTTTTCCAAAAGTGATGCCAAAACAGGTCAAATATTGGAACAACGTTGCTTTGATATTGAGACTGATTTAATGAGTTCAAACGGTAAAGAGGTATTTGAAGTTTGTGTAAAACAAAGTACTGGAGGGGTAGGGCTGACAACAGCTTTAATATACAAAACAGATTTGGCGAAATCTGCTATAGCAAGTTGGAGTTCTGGTTTAAATAACTTGGCAGTTCAAATATATTGGACTGCTTTTTGCGCTTCCAAAGCTGGTGCTTTAGTGACTAAAGATAATTATTTGGAATGTGTTGCAGGCACTCATTATTTTATGCAAAAGCCCAAGCTTCTAGTCACATTAGAATATGCAGATATACCTGAAGTGATGCTCAAACTTAGGGAAATAGGATTTTCTAATAATTTTAGTCGGAAAATGCTTGTCACCTGCTTTGCTAAGTTTAATTGGAGAGTTTTTGTGGGAGCCTTAAGAAGATGGCCTGTTGTAGCTGTTCAAGCAATGAGTCGTTACCTAAGTTATGTGTACTTATGTACCATCAGATATTCGTCAAATTCCTTATCGGTTGTTCCTAGTACTCAGACTAGAACTGATTGATAGAGTAATCCTAAATTTCAAAACCCTAGTCCGTCGTGCCTGCCTAAAAAAAAAGCCCGCCTAATCACGGGCTTAAAAACGCTTATTTTTTGTAGTCCGCGCAGGTAGATTAACCTGAAAATAGGATTTCAAGTTTTCTCTGGCAAGTGTAATAAAACAGCGTTAAAACGCTTACTAAAAGCCCAATTTCTCCAACACTGGCTTAGTCGAAACAATGTGCCTTTCTAAACCGAGTTCTTGCGGACTAATACCTAACGCCAAAGCAATCAACTGCGGTAAATGTAACACCGGCAAACCTAATTTTTGTCCGATGACTTTTTCCACCTCAGGCTGACGAGAATCTAAATTCAAATGACATAGGGGACAAGGTGTAACAATACAATCAGCACCAGATGTTAGTGCATCTTGAATATGCATCCCCGCCATTTTAAAAGATTGGGTAGTCGCATAACTCGAAAGAGGCCATCCGCAACATTGAGTCCGACCTCGATAATAAATTGGTGTTGCACCAACTGCCCGAAAAACATTTTCCATCGCTTCCGGTTGGAAAGGGTCATCATAAGGCATGGATTTTTGAGCGCGGAGAAGATAGCAGCCATAAAAAGCCGCACATTTTAACCCACTCAACTTACGGGTGACTCGTTTTTGAATTTCCTCTAAACCGTAATCTGTCACTAAAGCATACAGGAGATGTTTAACTTCAGTAGTTCCACGATAAGGGGAACAGCTTTCTTTTTCCAAAAAGCCATTAACTTTGTCGATGTATTGGGGGTCTGTTTTTTGACATTCTTTCAAACGCTCATCAACATGACCAATGACACCTTGACAAGTGCTACAATGTGTGAGTAGGGGTAAATTTAATTCTTCTGCTAAAGCAATATTTCGGGCATTAACCGTATCTTCCAAAAGTTGGGAATCTTCCTTAAAAATGCCAGAACCGCAGCAAGCAGCCTTTTTCAATTCTACCAGTTCAATGCCCAAAGCTTTAGTTAAAGCTTTGGTAGACAAGCTTAACTCGCGGCAAGCACCTTGGGCAACACAACCAGGGAAGTAAGCGTATTTTAGCGTCTGAGATAGCATAAAGTATATTTTATGAGGGTAGTTGCCCTTAAAGAATAGCTGTTTTATGAAGAAGGGGAAGGGGGAAAGGGGAAGGGGGAAAGGTAAAAAGCGAGTGGAATTGTGGGCGAAATAATCCAAATTTTATGGGGAAGGTAAAAAGTGAGTGGAATTGTGGGCGACATGTTCATCCCTTTCCCCTTTTGTTTATTATTGCCTGTCCGTGATGCTGGCAAAGCTTTGTATCTAAATTTGGACATCGGGAAAAATGAGAGTGAGAATTGAACAAGGAAAGCATTTACACTTTTTTAGTGCGATCGCCCAATTCAATTGTGTTGCCTAACTGTTCTTGAATGAAAAACACACTTCTTGATTTTCCTAAGAAAAACCCTAATCCTGTGTGCGGGCGATCGCGCTTGACGATAAGATGTATATGCTCAAAACCACATCGCCCATAAAAGGCGGATCGTAGCAACTGGTTAAGGACTTTTATCTATGAGTGAAGCGGAAATTTTTGAAAAGGTCAAGAAAATCGTCGCCGAGCAACTTAGCGTTGCTGAGGATGATATTGACACGATTAAACCACAATCCAATTTTGCCAACGATCTACAGGCTGATTCCCTAGATACAGTCGAACTGGTAATGGCTTTAGAAGAAGAATTTGATATTGAAATTCCTGATGAAGCTGCCGAAAAAATTACCACCGTTCAAGAAGCAGTAGACTACATCAACAACAAAGTTGCCGCATCCGCCTAACTGGGGACTAGGGACTGGGGACTAGGGACTGGGGACTTGAAGAGAGGAAAGGGAAAAGGGAAAAGGGGAAAGGGGAAAGGAAAAGAATTATTACCAATACCCAATGCCCAATGCCCAATGCCCAATCCCCAGTCCCCAATGCCCAATCCCCAATCCCCAGTCCCCCTTTATGCAGCTTTCTCGCCACCCTAACTATCGTCATGACAGATTTTATACGTAAGCGCGTTGTTGTAACTGGTGTTGGCGCGCTTACACCGATTGGTAAAACACCAGCCGAATATTGGTCCGGATTAATTAGCGGACGCAATGGCATCGACTACATCACCTTATTTGATGCCCAGAGCCATGATTGCCGCATTGCTGGTGAGGTGAAAGACTTCGATCCACATGACTACATGGAGCGCAAAGAAGCCAAGCGCATGGATCGGTTTTCCCAATTTGGTGTTGCGGGTGCAAAACAGGCTCTCTTGGACTCTGGATTAGTCATCAATGACCTAAACGCTGAACAAATAGGTGTAATCATCGGTTCGGGCGTTGGCGGCATTAAAGTATTGGAAGACCAACAAACGATCTACCTCAACCGAGGTCCCGATCGCTGTAGTCCTTTCATGATTCCGATGATGATCGCTAATATGGCAGCGGGGTTGACAGCAATTCATACTGGTGCTAGAGGTCCTAATTCCTGCTCCGTCACTGCTTGCGCTGCCGGATCGAATGCCATCGGAGATGCTTTTCGCGTAATTCAAAATGGATATGCCCAAGCGATGATTTGCGGTGGATGCGAAGCGGCAGTTACACCCTTGTCTCTAGCCGGATTTGCCGCATGTAAAGCCCTTTCGTGTCGGAATGATGACCCCGCACACGCTAGCCGTCCATTTGACCGCGATCGCAACGGATTTGTCATGGGTGAAGGTGCGGGAATCTTAATTCTAGAAGAGCTGCAACACGCCTTAAGTCGCAAGGCTCGTATTTATGCGGAAATTGTCGGCTACGGCATGACTTGTGATGCGTACCATATTACTTCCCCCGTCCCAGGCGGTGAAGGAGCCGCCAGAGCCATCCAACTAGCATTGAAAGATGGCGGAATAACTCCAGATATGGTAAGTTACATCAACGCTCACGGCACCAGCACCCAGGCAAACGATTCGACAGAAACCGCCGCCATGAAAAAAGCCTTGGGAGAACACGCTTATAAAATAGCAATCAGTTCCACCAAATCCATGACCGGTCATTTGTTAGGGGGTTCTGGAGGCATTGAAGCCGTGGCAACAGTATTAGCGATCGCCAACGATAAAATTCCCCCGACAATTAATCTAGAAAACCCAGATCCAGAGTGTGACCTGGATTATGTTCCCAACACAAGCCGCAATTTGAATGTCGAGGTGGCACTTTCCAATTCTTTTGGGTTTGGCGGACACAATGTCACGCTAGCCTTTAAGAAGTACCGCTAAGATCCAAAATCTGCCGCTGGTCGGATCTCTTGTTCATGAAGAGGGGTAAAGGGGTAAAGGGGAAGAAATAGGATGGTTTTTTCCTTTCCCGTTATTTTCCTTTCTCCTTTACCGGAAGAAGTGAGAAATGGAGCAAAATGTATCAAAAATGTCATTCTGCTTTGATTTAAGAGTTCAGCTTGACCAGATTATCTGCTTGATTGATCGCTCTAATTCAAGAGATCCCGGTTGTCTGTGGTCAGCAGGCAATGGGATGATGAGGATATTGCTTGGGGTAATCATCCAAAACAACCCCAGTAATGATTAGCTTACGTGAGTGCTAAACCGTCGTTAAATATAAGAGATTATGGCTGTTGCAACCCAATCCCTCGAAGAACTTTGTATTAACTCGATTCGCTTTTTGGCTATCGATGCCGTAGAAAAAGCCAAATCGGGACACCCAGGACTGCCAATGGGTGCGGCACCAATGGCGTTTGTGCTGTGGGACCGCTTTATGCGGTACAATCCCAAAAATCCCAAGTGGTTTAATCGCGATCGCTTTGTATTGTCTGCTGGTCACGGCTCAATGTTGCTGTATGCCCTGCTATACTTGACAGGCTTCGACAGCGTAAGCATTGAAGACATTAAGCAGTTCCGTCAGTGGGAATCCAAAACCCCCGGACATCCAGAAAACTTCATGACCGAAGGTGTAGAAGTTACTACCGGACCATTGGGACAAGGAATTGCCAACGCAGTCGGTTTAGCAATGACAGAAGCGCACCTAGCCGCTAAATTCAACAAACCCGATGCCAAAATCGTTGACCACTACACCTATGTAATTTTAGGTGACGGCTGCAACATGGAAGGCATTTCCGGTGAAGCTTGTTCTTTCGCAGGACACTTGGGATTAGGCAAACTCATTGCTCTGTACGACGACAACCACATCTCTATCGATGGTTCTACAGATGTAGCATTCACCGAAGATGTTTCCAAGCGCTTTGAAGCATACGGCTGGCACGTTTTACATGTCGAAGATGGTAATACCGATTTAGTCGCAATTGAAAAGGCGATCGCCGAAGCTAAATCTGTCACCGACAAGCCAACCATGATTAAGGTGACAACCACCATCGGTTACGGTTCCCCCAACAAACAAAACACCGCAGGCATTCACGGTGCAGCGTTGGGTGGCGATGAAATCGCCCTAACCCGGAATAACTTAGAATGGACATACGAGCCTTTCGTAGTCCCAGAAGATGCCAAAAATCACATGGGTAAAGCCGTTGAGCGCGGTGCTAACTACGAAACTGAGTGGAATAACACCTTTGCCGACTACAAAGCCAAATATGCCGAAGAAGCGGCTCAATTTGAACGTTATATCAGCGGCAAACTTCCCGACGGTTGGGACAAGGTACTACCCACCTACACAAGCGAAGATAAAGGATTACCCACCCGCAAACACTCAGAAAACTGCCTTAACAAACTAGCAAAAGTTTTACCTGAGTTAATTGGTGGTTCCGCTGACTTAACCCACTCCAACCTGACCGAAATCAAAGGCACTGGCGATTTCCAAAAAGGTCAATACGAAAACCCCAACATCCACTTTGGCGTGCGGGAACACGCTATGGGCGCCATTTGTAACGGTATAGCGCTGCATCAATCGGGATTAATTCCTTACGGTGCCACCTTCCTGATTTTCACAGATTACATGCGTGCTGCCATCCGCTTATCTGCCCTCTCCAGAGCGGGTTCGATTTGGGTGATGACTCACGACTCCATTGGACAAGGTGAAGATGGTCCAACGCACCAACCAATTGAAACTCTCGCTTCTTTGAGAGCAATTCCTAATTTAACAGTGATTCGCCCCGCAGACGGAAACGAATGTTCTGGTGCTTACAAAGTAGCGATCGAGAAGTCGAAGGAAAACGCTCCCACTTTGTTAGCGTTTACCCGTCAGGCTGTCCCCAACTTAACAGGTACATCGATTGAGGGCGTGACCAAGGGTGCATACACCGTGGTAGATTCTCAGGGTACACCAGAGTTAATTTTGATTGGTACTGGTTCCGAATTGAGCCTTTGCGTCACCGCAGCTGAGAAACTCACCAGCGAAGGCAAGAAAGTCCGTGTTGTCTCGATGCCTTCTTGGGAACTGTTTGAAGCACAAGATGCGGCTTATAAAGAGTCTATTCTACCAAAAGCCGTTACCAAGCGCGTGTCTGTAGAAGCTGCCGCTAGTTTCGGCTGGCACAAGTATGTCGGTATGGAAGGCGGTTGTGTTAGTATCGATACCTTTGGTGCTTCGGCTCCCGGTGGTGTTTGTATGGAGAAATTTGGCTTTAGCGTTGAGAATGTGTTAGCAACAGCTAAGAAAGTTTTGGGCTAATTAGAAACAAATTAATCTCGTTTTTTTTGAAGGGGTGGGTGTCTTGCCTGCCTCTTTTTTTAACGCAAAGGAGCGCTGAGGTGAACGCGGAGGGACGCTGAGGAAGATTGATTATAATTAGGGCTTGCTGAAAATTAAATATGTGTTCTCCACAACCCTTGTAGAGACGCGATATATCGCGTCTCTATATGCGGATTCATACCTGAATTCAGCAACGCCCCTAAATCCCTACTAACTTGTCTAAAATAGCCCTAGCGCGAGAATCCTGTAGTCCTCCTGCTGTCCGATAAAAAACCTCCCATTCATCAGAAGTAATTTGTAAATACGATTTGTATTTATCTGCTGATGCTCTCAGCCTTTGTTTGTAATCTGGATAGGAATAGATTTTAAGGTAGCGTCCGCGATTACCTGTGCGGCGAACCTTTACTTTCCACTCACGATTATAGCTGTCACATAAAACTGTTTCTCCCAAATCATGTTTACCGCTATGGGGTGTCTTGTCGAATAATTTATTGGCATCTTGGGCGATTTCTTTACCAAGCCTATATAAATCTAATATCATTACTTTTTCCTCCAAAAATATTTCAAAACAGGGGTTTTAAATTTATTCTTTTAATCAGCTTATTTAATTTTTTGAGGTAATGCTACCCAAGAAATACGTAATTCAAATAAAGATTCATTATATATAGGACTCATATTTGATTTTTGAACAAAACTCAGTACACTTTTATTCCTTCTTCCCAGTCCCCAGTCCCTAGTCCCTTACCTCTACGAATGATTCACCAAATCAAATCGGATTGCTATAGGTTGAGGTTAAATTGAGTCTAAAGTCTCAACCCAACCTTAATTTTTTCACCAGTTTTTTCGCATTGTTAAGTGGAGCGTAACCCAACCTACGGGTTAAAATAAGTCAGTATCTAATACATAAGTAAGTTAGCGAGTCAATTATGCAAGAAATTTCCAGCTACAATCACGAACTTATCAACCGAATATCACCAATAGTAGAAAAGTTATTTAAAGCTAATAGTCTATATCTTGTAAAATTAAAAAAACAGGAGATGATTGAAATGTTGGTAGAATTATTTGCTCAATTTACTCCGGAAGAAATGAGAGCTATTAAAGATGATGACTTAACTAAGAGAATTGATAGTATCCTAATCTTAGATGCTATTTCAGGTACGTTAAATGATTTAACTCCAGAGCAAATCAAAATGTTCGATGAAGCAGTAAAGAGAAGATAGAAAGGGTGACTTATCTACTGGATACAAATATTGTTAGCTACATTTTAAAGAGAAAAAATACAACTGTAGAGAATAAACTGCGCGAAACACGCCGTTCAGGGCAAGATGTATTTATTAGCTGTATAACTTACTATGAAGTGAAAAGAGCACTTTTGTATGCCAATGCTACAAGTCAGCTAGCAGAATTTAATCTGTTTCACCAAAAATATCAAATTTTATTTATTGACGATATAGAAATTATAGAAAAAGCTTGCGAAATTCATGCAGATTTAAAGACAAAAGGTACACCAATACAAGATGCCGATATATTGATAGCAGCAACAGCAATTACACGCGGATTAATTCTGGTTTCTAATGACTCTGATATGTTGAGAATAGAGGGGCTAACTCTAGAGAATTGGTTGTGAAGTCTACTTTTTCTTTGTCTTTGGCGGTATCCTACGTCACTGGTAAGAGTTTTGGCAGTTCATTCATAGTGGAACCTTGCTTACTTCTGATGCTCAGGAGTCGCTATGAGCGATCGCCTGCAAATCAACGTGGGCATTATCCCATAGAATTGATGGGTCGCTATGAGTTAGTATGGTTCTTATCGGGCGGAAACTAAACGCCTGCTTTAGACAATAAGTCAAACAAAGCTCGTGACTTGTAGAGGCGATCGCGTTAGAATCTTGTCACGCTCTTCTCTTAAAAAAATAAGAAAAGCCCAGTTGGGGAATATAAAGCATGTTGTTCTAACGACATAGCCGGGAAATCCACCTTAAATTATGTAGCCGATCGCGGCTAAAAAATGTCAAAATAGTATATCTGTTCTACTCATTTCCAATTTAGACTCCTTAAATCCATATATTATTTAGAGGCAGGAATGGCTACTAACACCACTGATAATGCAGGGAAGCAAAAAGCCCTCAGCATGGTACTCACCCAAATTGAGCGTAGCTTTGGTAAAGGAGCAATCATGCGCCTCGGTGACGCTACCCGGATGCGTGTGGAAACGATTTCTAGTGGAGCGCTCACCCTGGATTTGGCATTAGGCGGTGGATTACCCAAGGGGCGAGTAATTGAGATTTACGGACCAGAAAGTTCTGGTAAAACCACTGTAGCCCTACACGCAGTCGCCGAAGTACAGAAAGAAGGCGGCATCGCTGCTTATGTTGATGCAGAACACGCCCTTGACCCCACTTATGCTGCGGCATTGGGTGTTGATATTGACAACTTGCTGATTTCTCAACCTGATACCGGAGAATCTGCTTTAGAAATTGTCGATCAACTCGTTCGCTCCGCTGCTGTTGATATTGTAGTTATCGACTCGGTAGCAGCATTGGTTCCCCGCGCTGAAATTGAAGGCGAAATGGGAGATGTCCACGTTGGTTTGCAAGCGAGATTGATGAGCCAAGCTCTACGTAAAATTACTGGAAATATAGGTAAGTCAGGTTGCACTGTACTTTTCATCAACCAGTTGCGGCAAAAAATAGGTGTCACTTACGGTAGCCCAGAAACTACCACTGGCGGTAATGCCTTAAAGTTTTACGCTTCTGTGCGTTTGGATATTCGTCGAATTCAAACCTTGAAAAAAGGCACAGACGAATTTGGCAACCGCGTCAAAGTCAAAGTTGCTAAAAACAAAGTAGCGCCGCCTTTTAGAATCGCGGAGTTTGACATTATTTTTGGTAAAGGCATTTCTACCATAGGTTGTATTGTTGACATAGCAGAAGAAACTGGTGTCTTGGTTCGCAAAGGAGCATGGTATAGCTACAACGGTGACAACATCTCTCAAGGTCGAGACAACGCCATCAAGTACTTAGAAGAAAAGCCGGAATTTGCTGATCAAATTAAGAAGCAGGTTCGTGAAAAATTAGAAATGGGGGCTGTCGTTTCAGCTAACTCTGTGAAGAAGGCAGAGGAAGATGAAGAGGATGAAATCGAAGAATTAGAAGGATAACACTTACAAGATTGCTAGGGCGTGTTTTGATACTCATTATGATCTCTTGTAGAGACGTAGCAGTGCTACGTCTCTACGACGATTTGGGGCTTAACTGAACGGTATTGAAATATAAACCAAAGTTGTGAAGTATGATATTGGAAAAAGCTTTTACTATTCATACTTCATTTTGTTATGAGTCCAGCAAATACACTACAACAATTGCAGACAGAATGGGTAACACCAGAAAATTTTCGTCGTTATGGGCAAGTTATTTTTGCCAGTAACGACGGGAAAACTTACGATACTGAAGATGTGGTGTTAAACCTGCAAAATGGAATTCCCCGCTTTTATATTATGCGGTTGCAACGCCGAGGGCGGAAGTTTGACAAAATTACTCGCCATATGCAATGCACTCAATGTTTGGGTTCTTTGTCAGGAAAGGATTGGTTAATTGCGGTTTGTCCTCCTGATAATAGTATTGATGAACCGGCTTTAGAAGAGATTGCAGCTTTCCGCATTCCGGGAAATTGTTTTATTAAGTTAGAGGTGGGAACTTGGCACGCAGGACCATATTTTGAGCATGAGTTTGTCGATTTTTATAATTTAGAATTGAGTGATACGAATGTGATGGATCATTTCACTCATGATTTTGTTAAGAGTCATCAATTAGAGTTTGAGATGGTGTAATAAGTGAATTTACTTTCAGGTCATTTGGCAGATTTAAAACAAAGTAATGCTTTGATGTTTTTTCTGCGTTATTCTTTGTCTCTGCGTCAAACTTCTTTTTAATAGACATATAGAACTAATATTTTATTTTTGAAAATATACGTAGGTGCGTTAGCGACGAAAGTATGGCACCCTTATTAAGGGTTTGGTGCATTACGAGAAGCGCTAACACACCCTACAAATACCTAATTTTGTTCAAAAATCAAACATGTCTATTTGATATTTTATGTTTTAGTCAACTTAATTACCTCCTTCAACACTGCTATAAACGGGAGAAACGCTGTTTTGTACCATCTTATTAGCTGCGTCTAATAAATACTCAAAATAAGTACGAGCAACGATAGATAACTGTTTGCCATTGGGGTAAACTATGTACCAACTTCGCTTAATGGGAAAGTGTTCTACATCCAAAATGGTTATTTCTGGTGTATTTGGCATTAAGGTATGGCGAGATAAAACAGAAATACCTAAACCACCAGCGATCGCTTGCTTAATCGCTTCATTACTTCCCAATTCCAGCTTGACTTTCACCTTGATGTCATGTTCCTCAAAAAGACTTTGCACAGCACGTCGCGTTCCCGAACCTGGTTCTCGCATAATAAAAGGTTCATTACTAAGACGTTGTATAGGAATATTCTTTTCCTTAGCCAGAGGATGATTTTCTGATGCAAAAACTACCAAAGGGTTATCTAAAAACGCCTGGAAATTTACATCAAGATGATCTGGCACTTGACTCATGATATACAAGTCGTCCAGATTGTTGATCATCCGTTCTAAAATACCTTCGTGATTAGTTACTTGCAAAGATATATCTATGCCAGGATAAAGTTGGCAAAATGGACCTAACAAACGCGGTACAAAATATTTTGCTGTTGTAATTGCTGCTAAACGTAATTGTCCTTGTTTTAGCCCTTTTAAATTTGCAACTTTCATTTCAAATTGGGCTATTGTCTCGAAAATTTGGCGGCAAGTTGCAAATAATTCTCTTCCCGCTTCTGTTAGAAATAAGCGCTTACCTACTTGCTCAAATAATGGCAAACCCACCGATTTTGTCAGTTGCTTGATTTGCATGGAGACAGTCGGTTGAGTGAGAAAAAGTTCTTCTGCGGCACGAGTAAAGCTACCATGCCGTGCCGCAGCCTCGAATACCTTCAACTGGTGCAGCGTCGCTTGGTTCAAGGGTAATTCTCCTGTAATAGCAATTTGTCGATATAAATTTAGTATCACGTAACACTCACAAATGATAGAGTGTCACACCCCTAAAAGCTATCAACGATAGTATATAGATTATTATCTATTATTGCTATCACAATATTTGTATTCTATTTATGTAAGTTAGAAGTTATTATCAAAATAACAAGCAAAGCGTAAGATGCCTTTCAGTCAACGTTGCACACCTTAAAGGTATGTTGCGAGGGTTATTAATTTATGTTCTATTAACATCATCACCATCGGTGTGTACAACGTTTTTTTCAACTTGAGGCATTTATTATTATTTGTTAGTTCTTGTTTGCTGCTTCGTAATATTTACTAATAACCACTAACTATTCTTCCACAATTTTTACAGGGAGTTTAGCTAAATCCGGCAAGCCGACCATTTCTATTTCGGCAACTTGTTCCTTGATATTCACTGGCAATCTTAAAGGTTCACGTTCTTCTATCCAGCAACTTGCAACTGGCAAGGTTTGCTCTAATTCATCCAGTGGTCGAGGAATCACCATCACAGCGTTTAACTCACCAATCCGTTCTGCTTCAAACATCCCAGCTTCCACTGCCACCGCAACGTTTGCCACACTGCCGCGAATAATCGCTGTACACAAACCCCCACCAATTTTTTCGTATGCGGCTAAGTCAACATTAGCAGCTTTCAACATGGCATCAGCAGCTCCCACCATTGCCGGAAAACCCCGTGTTTCTACTAAACCGATCGCTCTGTTACTCAAACGACTGTAGCCGTCTCCAGTAAATTGACTCATACGATTAGAGATGGGAAGCACTATATCTAAATTGGGGAAAGGTCGAGCAATCACTAAGCTAGAAACCAGTTGTCCAAATTGTTCAGCGGTTTGCACACCTGCTTCTACGGCAAGACGCACATCAGCGATGTTACCTCGAACGATCGCAGTACAGTGACCGCCACCGATTTTTTCATACCCAACTAAGTACACTCCAGCCGATTTCAGCATCATATCTGCCGTCCCCACTATTGCTGGAAAGCTGAGGGTTGATACTAAACCCAACGCGGTGTCTTGAAAATTATCTCGACGACGGGGTTGGCTGGTGCTAGCACGTTGATTATATGTTTCCATATGAGTCTTCCTAAATAATCGCGTATTCTGACAACTTACAATTAACACTTACTCAGAGCGATCGTCAGACTTCGGTTCACTTAATGATTGCCTATTTGGAAACAATGTGATCAATAGCCTTTGTATACTCCCTTGCCCATAAATTTGTGTACCGAAAATATTCGGGTCAGTGGAAGAAGTTTCTGAGTCTTGATTGGGATGCTCTTGAGAATTTGACTCTGTTTCCCCCGAATTTATCGGTGAAGGAATCTGACTTTCGGAATTATTTTTATCTTTCCCAGTCCCATTTTGAGACTCTAAATTAACAGAAGCAGGTTTAGTTGTGGATGGTTTTAATTCTTTTGTGCCAATCTCAGTTGGTGAAGTTAAGGCAGGACGCACAGTGGTGTCTCCCAAAACTGAACCGGGTGCAACTACTTGCCCTGGCTCCACTGAACAGTTAAAAACTGTTGTTGCTGAACCAATGCAAGCATTTACTCCTATTCTACCTGCACCAACCATTAAAAAACCGGCTCCCAGGCTTACTCCTGCTTCTATTTCTATTATTCCTGTATTGACTTGAAGAATTGACCCCATGCCAATACAGACACCAGGACCGATGACGATTTTGCTGTTTGTAGCCGCTTGGAGTATCACTCCTGGTGCGATTACCGCACTCGGATGAACAATCACCTCGCCACTAATATAAGAATCAAAGTTGGTATCTAGGCGCAGTGGCGGCACAGGCATAAAAATTGTAACCTTAGAAGCCGGAGTGGGGAGTGGAGGAGTAGGGGAGTGGGGGGAATTTAATGAGGGGAAAAGGTAAAGGTATGGAAATAAAGCGCTTTCCTCAGCGGGGTCGGTTTCCGTCCCGTTGACGTTTGTAAGAAGAGTTATTTAAACACGCTTAAAAGCATTTTCTTACCCTTTCCCCTTTCCCCTTTCCCCCTTTCCCCTCTTCAAAAAGTCCCCTTGTCCCCTTGTCTGTTTTATTACGGGCGTTGAATTACTGTTTCTAATACCCGACGCTTGTCTTTGGGATTAATGCCAATTAAGCGTACATATTCCCCTTCGTATTCTTTAAGGTATCCTTCCAAAGCGGCGATCGCTTCTCTGTCAGAATTACCCTGAATTTGACCACAGCTAGACCAAGAACCGGTGCGGAATCGGCGCTTGTCTACGTGTTCGGCGCTGATTTTGCTACCTTGAGCCATCAACTGCCGCAGTTGGTCTATCACTTCTGAGCTTAACCGACTGCTGGTCGCTGTATTTGATGTTTTAGAAGTGCTACTTGAGCTAGTTGCCACCGTCTGGTTATCGCTACCGCTAGGCTGTGCTACACTGTCATCCGGTCTTTGGATAATGCTTTCTAAAACTCGTTTTTTCGCTTTTGGTTCAATGCCAATTAAGCGTACATATTCCCCTTGGTATTCTGTAAGGTATCCTTCCAAAGCGGCGATCGCTTCTCTTTCAGAATTACCCTGAATTTGACCGCAGCTAGACCAAGAACCAGTCCGGAATCGGCGCTTGTCTACGTGTTCGGCGCTGATTTTGCTACCTTGATTGATTAGTTGCCGCAGTTGAGATACCACCTCTGAACTTAACCGGCTGTTTGCCTTAGTGGAAGTGCTGGTTGAGCTACTGCTACTTGCGACAAACTTATTACCCAAGCCTTGAGTTACATTGCCATCTGGTCTTTGGATGATGCTTTCCAAAACCCGCTTTCTGGCTTTTGGTTCAATTCCCACTAACCGGACGTATTCGCCGGTGTGTTCAGCTAGACAAGCTTCTAAAGCGGAAATTACTTCTCTTTCATTACTTGAGGCAATGGGAGTGCAACTTTGCCAAGAACCGGTACGAAACCGCCGCGCATCTACGTGTTCCATGCCAATTTTGTAGCCACCATTTAAAAGCTGGCGTACTTGCTCGATCGCTTCACCACTCAATGAAGTAGAACTCCCACTATAGCTACTACCACCAGAAGTAGTAGCACTTTTTACACCTAATTTAAGTGTTCCACCATTTTGAACAACACCATCTGGTCTTTGGATGATAGTTTCTAATACGCGGCGTTTGCCTTTGGGGTCAATACCAAATAGTCGGACAAACTCACCACTGTGTTCAGCTAGACAGCCTTCTAAGGCAGCGATCGCTTCACTGGTAGAATTAGTGGCGATCGGACTACAGCTAGCCCACGAACCAGTACGGAACCGCCGCGCATCTACGTGTTCCGTACCAATGTTATACCCTTGTTCTAAAAGATGCCGCACTTGTTGCACCGTCTCAGAACTCAAGTTAGAACTCGATACAGATCCGTTGCCAGTGTAGCTATTACTGCCGTTGGTTTTATATGAACTAGTCATTTCATTCCGAATGTTTCTAATACATTTGTTATCAGCAGCACAGAGATAACCCGATCTCAGTGCTTGATTTATACCTACTACATGATGAGAAAATTCCTTGTCCTGAACTTGCACATCTGGTAAGCGATCGGCTTGCTGCTGGTTAGTAATTATCGCTCCCGAAGGGACATATTTTCCAGGTGGAATTTCTACATCTTGAATCAAAGCGTGCATCATAACGATGCAACCATTTCCTACCCTGGCGTTAAACACCGTGGAGCGAAAACCAATAAAGCACTCATCCCCTACGTATGCAGGTCCATGAATTAAACACATGTGGGTAATGGAAGCATTTTTGCCAATCCATACCGAGTAAGAATTGTCATCATCACCAATTACTCTGCCTTGCTCTAACCCGTGAATCACAACACCATCTTGAAGATTGGTGTTCTCACTGATATGAAAAGGCGTACCTTCATCAGCTCTAATTGTAGTTCCCGGAGCGACGATTACATTCGCACCAATCCGCACGTCCCCAATAACGTCAGAAAATGGATGGATATACGCTGTTGGATCGATATTTGGCTCTGCCAAATTTCTTGACCACGGGGTTGGGGGAGCCGCTACGTTGCGGACTGCCATTCTAGATTCCTCCTAGCTTAAGCTTTTTGTCAAAAGTCAAAAGTCCATAGTCAATAGTTCAAAAGTCAAAAATATTGACTTTTGACCCTTGTACAGACGTTCCAGTGGAACGTCTCTACGACTCTTGACTCTTGACTACCGATACTGATCTTTTTTGCTATATATAAGGCGATCTTCAACGTAAACTGTATCAATTATCGCCACTACAGCTGCATCGACGGGACGCTGTTCATTGCCGAGAACTTGACGAGCGGCATTGCCACGACTGATAAGCACCCACTCATCAAATCCAGCACCGACACTATCAGCTGCCACCTCATATTCTGGCAAAATTTGCCCTTCTTCATTTATTAACTGCAACAACAGTAGTTTGAGTCCTCTAAGACTTGGATCTTTTTGTGTACTAACTACTGTGCCGCGAACCTTGGCAATTTGCATTACGCTCTTACGGTCTTCTGTTGAAAGGACGAATCGCGTTAACATCCTCCCGGAATTGCTCTACATCTTCTGTATAACGAATTGGTAGGACATATTCTAAGTTCTCGTGTGGACGAGCAATGATGTGAGTAGACAGAACTTGTCCCCCATTAACTCGCTTGACTGATTCAACTCCCGCTCCTACTGAAGCTTGCACTTCTGAAACATCTCCCCGAACAATTACGGTAACGCGACCACTACCGATTTTCTCATAGCCTACTAGGGTGACGCGGGCAGCTTTCACCATTGCGTCAGCAGCTTCCACTACTGCTGGAAAACCTAGCGTTTCTACCATTCCTACTGCAATTGACATCTTTTTTTAATCCTTAATTAAGTTTCACTTCAATGAACACAAACAGGTACTAGGCTGACAATTCGTCAATAGATGCATGATGCCTCTTTAACTAGTGCAGCGCTAGAAAAATAATTACACAGTCATAAACAGACAAAAAAGTAGTTTTTATAAGCATTTCTGCCTTGCGACTTCTGCCCTCTGACTTCACCATAGCTGCCTTCTAGCTTTTAAGTGCGAAACTGTTCTACAGCCTCGGTGTATCGAATCGGCAATACATATTCTAGGTTCTCGTGGGGACGAGCAATGATGTGAGTTGATAACACTTCACCACCATTTACTCTTCTGGCTGCTTCAACCCCAGCTGCAACCGAAGCTTGTACTTCAGACACATCTCCTCTTACAATTACGGTGACGCGAGCGCTACCGATTTTCTCATAGCCTACCAAGGTGACACGAGCGGCTTTTACCATCGCGTCGGCAGCTTCTACTAGCGCCGGAAAGCCTTTTGTTTCAATCATCCCAACTGCTATTGGCATCCCAGAATTCCTCAAAAATTAATGCAATTAGTACTGTAATCGGAAAATATTTACGGGAATACTCAGTTTGAGCTGTAAAAGCATTTCCCTTATTAAGCATAGAAAAGCTTTGCTTTTCTGGCAATATAAGTTCCTATAATAGTTTATGATAAGATAGTTTTAAAATTCTTAATATAAATTTATGTAGCGATCTCAGCAATCAAATTACACAGATTGCTAGAGCAACCACTTGTGTTTTATAATTTTTTAATTACATTTGTTCAATCTAAGTTAATAAAGACTGCTATTCCAAGTCCATGAGAATGACAAGCAGACTAAAGCTTTTGCTACGGCTGTCTTTGGTGCAATTTTGCTGTATATAAAAGTACGACAAGAAAAATAGATAAAATTATTTAATATACTATATAAATAGGCGATATGAAATAAAAAATAAAGGATAGAGAAATAAATGAAAATAATTAGATTTGATTATTAAATAAGATAATTTTAGGAAGATAAATAAAGGATATTATATTGAAAATAAAAACATTGAATGAAAAAAATCAGGAATAATAATTCGTTAAAGGAAATTTAAATGAATCAGTTTCTCTTCTCAACAAGTTGGTGTGTGCCTCTTTATGGCTTAATAGGCGCAATTTTAACTTTGCCGTGGGCAATGGGAATAATTAAGCGTACAGGACCAAGACCAGCAGCATATTTAAACATATTGACGACTGTATTCGCTTTTGTCCACACTCTATTTGTATTTATAGATATCTGGAATAGAGAACCAGAAACTTTTACCATCGCCTGGTTAAAAGTAGCAGATTTGGACTTATCCTTTGCCTTAGACATTTCACCAATAAGTATTGGGACATCATTTTTAATCACGGGATTAAGTCTGTTAGCACAGATTTATGCCTTAGGTTACATGGAAAAAGACTGGGCTCTAGCTCGTTTCTTTGCCATGATGGGATTTTTTGAAGCAGCGTTGAGTGGTTTAGCCATCAGTGACTCGTTGTTTGTCAGCTATACTTTGTTAGAAGTCTTAACCCTTTCCACTTACTTGTTGGTAGGGTTTTGGTATGCTCAACCTTTGGTAGTGACAGCAGCGCGAGATGCCTTTCTCACCAAACGGGTAGGAGATTTATTGCTGTTGATGGCAGTAGTGACGCTTTCCACAATGGCAGGTAGTTTGAACTTTTCCAATTTATATGAATGGGCGCAAACAGCAAACTTAAATCCGTTAACATCAACTTTACTGGGTTTAGCATTGATAGCAGGACCGGCTGGTAAATGCGCTCAATTTCCCTTGCATTTGTGGTTAGACGAAGCGATGGAAGGTCCCAACCCAGCTTCAGTAATGCGGAACTCATTGGTAGTAGCTGGTGGTGCGTATTTACTATTTAAATTTCAGCCAATTTTAGCGCTCTCGCCAGTTGCTTTAAATGCTTTGATAATTATGGGTACAGTTACAGCAATAGGTGCAAGCTTAGTGTCCCTTGCCCAAACAGATATTAAACGAGCATTATCCCATTCGACCAGTGCCTACATGGGATTAGTATTTTTGGCGGTAGGTTTGCAGCAAGGAGGTGTAGGCTTAATGTTGCTGTTGACTCATGCGATCGCTAAAGCACTATTATTCATGAGTTCGGGTTCAGTCATATTCACCACCCAAACCCAAGACTTGACAGAAATGGGTGGTTTGTGGTCGCGGATGCCGGCAACCACTACAGCTTACATCGTCGGTTCCGCAGGATTGGTATCGCTATTGCCATTAGGTAGTTTTTGGGCAATGCTGTCATGGGCTGATGGCTTTGTGGCGATTAGCCCTTGGGTGATTGGTGTATTGTTATTAGTTAACGGCTTAACGGCATTAAATTTGACACGAGTCTTTCGATTGGTGTTTTGGGGTGAGGCGCAACAAAAGACCCGTCGCACCCCAGAAGTCGGTTGGACAATGGCATTTCCAATGGTATCCTTAATAATACTCACGCTGTTAGTGCCTGTCATGCTACAGCAATGGTATCTCCTACCAACTTGGGAAAGTGTCAACTGGTATGTAGTATTGCTATTATTTTCATCCACCTTAGCTGGGGTCGGTACAGGATGTACAATTTATCTCCACAAAGGTTGGTCAAGATCAACAGTACTCGCTTGGAGATTTGTACAAGATTTATTGGGTTATGACTTTTATATTGACCGAGTTTACCGATTGACGGTAGTAGGTGCAGTAGCGCTACTTTCGAGGATTTCCTCTTGGAGCGATCGCTACATAGTTGATGGTTTAGTTAACCTAGTCGGCATCGCCACAATTTTTAGCGGACAAACTTTAAAATACAGCATTTCCGGTCAATCGCAAGGATATATGTTAACTATCCTTGCAGTCGTCAGCGTGCTAGGGTTTTTTATTAGCTGGTCATTAGGTCTATTAGACAAATTGCCGTTTTAAGAGTCAATAGTCAAAATTTATGGGGCATGGGGCAATGGGCATGGGGCATGGAAATTCTGAAACTTCTTTTTATTCCCCTTTCCCCTTTCCCAATGCCCGATGCCCAATGCCCTTTCCCCCTTTCCCCTTAACTAATTTGTGTCTATGCTCAGTGCTTTAATTTTGCTGCCGTTGTTAGGTGCGGCTTTAATTGGGTTTTTGCCCATAGCCATGAATGGGAAAATTTCCCGTGGGATGGCTTTAGTTTTTAGTGCGATCGCTTTCTTGTGGACAATTGTACTAGCTATTCAGTTTAATCCCGCACAAGTGACGCAACAGTTTGCAGAGATCATCCCTTGGGTAGATGTTTTAGGCTTGAATTATAACCTCGGAATAGACGGTTTGTCTATGCCCTTATTGCTGTTGAATGGACTTTTGACTTGTATTGCCATTTACAGCAGCGATGAATCTTTGCAGCGTCCTCGGTTTTATTACTCTTTGCTACTACTGTTAAATGCTGGGGTAACTGGAGCCTTTTTAGCACAGGATTTACTGCTATTTTTCCTGTTTTACGAATTAGAATTGATTCCCCTATATTTGCTAATAGCAATTTGGGGTGGACAACGACGCGGTTATGCAGCGACAAAATTCTTAATTTATACTGCTTTATCGGGAATTTTGATTTTAGCAAGTTTCCTGGGTTTGGTTTGGTTGAGTCATGCACCTAGTTTTGCTTTGGCAACCTTGAATGCGAAAGCGCTACCGTTGGGAATACAAATTTTATTGCTAGCGGGGATTTTGGTAGGTTTTGGGATTAAAATTCCTTTAGTTCCTTTCCATACTTGGTTGCCAGATGCTCACGTCGAAGCTTCTACACCGATATCTGTATTGTTAGCTGGTGTATTATTGAAGTTGGGAACTTACGGTTTACTACGGTTTGGGATGAACTTGTTACCAGAAGCTTGGAGTTATTTGGCTCCTTGGTTGGCAACTTGGGCAGTAGTGAGTGTGCTGTATGGTGCATCCTGTGCGATCGCCCAAAAAGACATGAAAAAAATGGTAGCATACAGTTCCATTGGTCACATGGGCTACGTACTGCTAGCTGCTGCTGCCGCTACACCTTTAAGCGTATTGGGAACAGTCATGCAAATGGTCAGCCACGGCTTAATTTCTGCACTGCTGTTTTTGCTGGTGGGAGTTGTGTATAAAAAAGCCGGAAGTCGGGATTTAGACGTACTCTCTGGACTCTTCAACCCAGAACGAGGAATGCCTGTAATTGGTAGCTTGATGCTTCTAGGGGTAATGGCTAGCGCAGGTATACCGGGAATGGTCGGATTTATTTCTGAGTTTATCATCTTTCGTGGCAGTTTCCCCGTTTTTCCGGTGCAAACCTTGCTATCAATGATTGGTACAGGCTTAACCGCAGTATACTTCTTACTTTTGCTAGACCGCGCCTTTTTTGGACGCTTATCTGTGCAAGTGATGAATTTGCCTCGTGTATATTGGAGCGATCGCCTTCCATCTGTAATATTAGCAATCTTAATTGTGATTTTGGGTATTCAACCTGCTTGGTTAGTCCGCTGGACTGAACCAACCATCACCGCAATGGTTAATGCTCAAAACGTAGTTGCAATATCTCCAGACAAAATCAAAGGTAATTGAGAAATGGATAATTGTTAGTGGATGGTGGTTAGTGGTTAATGGATGGTGATTAGTCGCTAGTAGTTAGTGGCTAGTCGGAAATTTAATTAACAACTATCACCCAACAACCATCAACCAAAAACCAACAACCATCAACCATCAACCATCAACCATCAACCATCAACCAACAACCAACAACTAACAGCAATGGTAACTCTTACAAACAAGCTTGCCAACCACCCACTTTCTAAATATATTGAACTTCTCCTTTTTGGAGAAGCATTACTTCCAGACAATCCCGAAAACGTATTAGAAGTAGTTGGCATTCTCAAAAGTTATGGCGTAGTTTTAGATGCTTACTCCAAAAATCTCATCTACATTGCCGAAAATCAATTTTTAATATTTTTTCCCTTTTTTAAATACATGAATGGGGAAGTTACTTTAAATAAATTATTACGTCATTGGTGGCATGACAGAATCAACTTTGAATATGCTGAATATTGTATGAGAGCTATGCTTTGGCATGGTGGGGGAGGGTTAGATGAATATTTAAATTCAGCAGAATTTGAAGAACGAGCCAAAGTTGTTATTAATGCCAAATTTCAAAATAATCCCTTGATGATGGGAGTTAACCAACTATTTCCTGACTTCTTAACAGAACAGTTGCGCGTAAGTTGTTATTATACTGGTTTGGGTCAATTTTGGCGAGTCATGGCTGATATGTTTCTCAATTTATCAGACCTTTATGACCAAGGCAAAATCAAATCGATTCCCCAAGTTGTCGATCATATTAAAGGGGAGTTGGTCGCAAATGCAAATAAGCCAATTACCTACTCTGTGAAAGTGCGGGATAAAGTTTATGAAATTATACCCCAAAGCGTTGGTTTAACCTTTCTTGCAGATACGGCAATTCCTTATGTTGAAGCTGTATTCTTTCGAGGAACACCTTTTCAGGGGACAGTTTCATATAATGCTCAAGCTTATCAAATTCCGGCAGATCAAGCACGATTTCAATATGGTGCTTTGTATGCCGATCCTTTACCCATTGGTGGTGCGGGTATACCTCCCACCTTGTTAATGCAGGATATGCGGCACTATCTGCCAGAGTATTTGCACGAAATTTATCGTCGCAGTCGCAGAGGTGAAGATGATTTGCGGGTACAAATTTGCATAAGTTTCCAAAAATCGATGTTTTGTGTGACTACAGCAACGATTTTAGGATTAATGCCTCATCCTTTGGATAGCCAAAATCCAGATGAGCAAAATGCTAATCAAGTGTATTTAGGAAAGTGGATGGATCGGCTACAAAATTCGCGCTTGTTGAATGTTAATCAGTAGTTGTTAGGCTTCCGGTTCAATGCCAAGCGATCGCAATTGAGCAGTTAGGCGATCGGCTCTTTGTCTTTCCTGTTCAGCCCGTTGGGATTCCTGTTCAGCTCTTTCCTCACCACTTAACAACAAATTACCTTGCAAATCCCACCAGCGTAACCAGGGTAATTCTGCATTCTGATATTCTCCCATCCATATGCCTAGCTCAACTCCTAAAGGTGCGATAAGATAATGTCCTCGTTCATTTGCTGCTAATAACTGATACTGTCCGCCAATGAATTCATATACTTCTACACTAGCTTTCTTGACTTCGTAAATAACATAGAAAGGAGGACGAATGACCTGCTCATAAATCCAAAATTTACCCGTCCAAGGGGTTTTGTCTCTTTCTTCATTTCCATTACCAGAGACAAATTCTAAGACAATCAATGGGGCGATAAATTCTCGCCATAACACATAAGAGCGGCGCGTTATCCCATCCAGCAAGGGGGGTACATTCGGGACATAGAACCAATCTGGTGCTTCTGCGCCTTTCTCTGGGGGGTCTGTCAAGCGCCAGTAAATACCTAAGTCCTGACCAATACAATATTGAGCATCAGGATGTAATTGTTTGAGGACGGGTGTAATCGAGTCAGTCAGTAAGATGCTTTGGGGATGCTCTTGCCAATTTTTCACGAAAGTACCATTAGACTCTGGTAGCTGCGTATGGTCGGGGAAAGGAGTAAGGGCAGTGGATGGATCGGTTGCAGAGGTCATAAGACTACCTTTGCAGGAGTAAGGGTTGTTTTTTAGTTTAGCAATGAAAAGGCAAAGGAGTGCGATCGCGCTTCTATAGACACTCTTTACTGGAAAAGATGTAGAGACTTAGCATTGCTACGTCTGTTGAGCATCTGGGTAGCACATATTAATTTCCACTAAAGAGTGTCTTATCTGTCAAGTCAAAATCGAGTTAGAATTCCTCAACATTCAAACTTGGTTCACCTGGATAAAACTCATTATCGATGATTTGCTCAAAGCTATAATTACATTCTGAGGGAAAGGTTTTCAAGGATAAATTAGTTTCTCCCATTGCTAAATCCCTACCGTTTTCATAAGCTGACTGTAAAGCATCTGGCAGGTAAGATTTTAGACTAGGATTATCTACTAATAATTTCATAGTTTCACGTCGCTGTAAGCGAATAGTTGCTAACCAGCTACGACTACGCCGTTCTGGTTGATACTCCCATTTTAGTAAATGCCCTAATAACACGCTCAGACGATTTCTCAATTCCTGGCGTTGTTGTTTCCCCAATGATTCTATTTCCTCAAGCAAATTTGGCAAGTCAATTTTGCTCCAGTTTTTGTGGCGTAATAACTCAGCTTGTTCTAGCGTCCAGGCGTAGAAGTCTGTTTCGTAGAGATTAGGCATTTTAATTGCCTGTATGCTTGTTATACCAATTCTATCACATACTTGTAATACAGCAGATTTCAGGTAAATCAAAATATATAAAACCCCTCTCCTTGTAGAGACGTAGCACTGCTACGTCTCTACGTACATTCGATTAAAGCACAATCTGCTGTAACTTTCTGATGTAAAAATGGGGTGGAAAAGGTTGTTAACAGGTAATAATTTTCTGCATTACCCATTGCCAACTGTATATTATGCAATTCCAACTAACTTGGCGCTCAAATCCCACAGCTTTTTAGCTTTGTTATCATCACTAGCTTCGTTAGAAACCTCTTGCACAAAAGATTTACGCCCTTCTTTCTGTCGATTTCCCCAACTCCAATACATCCCGGATTTATTATATTCGGGATTGGCGACAACTTCGGCAACGCGATCGCCTGCCAACTCTTCAGAGACAAATCCCCCAGTAATATTCTTCTGGAAGAGTGGAAAGATTTTCTGAAATAGCGGATAGTGATTGCGAAATAAAGCCGTAGTTGCTACACATCCAGGATACAGAGAACTGAAAACAATATTAGTTGACTCGTGATAACGCCGATGCAACTCTCGCATAGTCAAAACATTGCAAAGTTTGCTATCTTTGTAAGCTTTGCCTGATTTAAACTTCTTGCCGTTAATCATGGAAATCGGCGCTTTAAAACCTGCTTCAAAGCCTTGGAGTTCTCCTAAATCTGGAGGTGCTGGAATCGGAATTTTGCCTCCCAATTCCTTCGGATTTGCTGTCACAGTTCCCAAAATAATTAATCTTGGTTGCGAAGCTGAAGATTTTTTCAAATCCTCAAGCATCAAATTACATAAAAGAAAATGTCCAAGATGATTTGTCGCAACGCTCAACTCATAGCCGTCTTCGCTGTACAATGGCTCTTTTAATAAAGGCATATATACAGCAGCATTGCATACCAAAGCATCCAGAGATTTGCCGCTTTCTCGGAAGTTTTTCACAAACTGTCGCACACTTTCTAAGCTAGCTAAGTCGAGATGCATGATTGTGTAGCTGTCTTGCGACATTCCTACAGTTTTGGCAGCTTTTTCTGTCTTCGGGATATCCCGACATGCCATCACCACATGCCATTTTCCAGTTTGGGCAAGCGCTCTTGCAGCTTGCAAACCGACTCCTGAGGATGCACCGGTAATTACAACCGTTGACTGCCCATATTGTTGCATTCTCTTTAGACTCCCTTGACCGTCCTTAACTATCTTCAGGATCTCACATTTGTAACACTAGTAGAGACGTTCCACCGGAACGTCTTTACATCTGGAAATGCCGCAACTATGCGTTTTTGGCTATTTGCTAAGTGCTTTTACAAACATTTTTTTCTACTTATGCTATCCTTTTGGGAATCTGGACAATAAATATCATACCAAGGGGAGATGCCAGGTCTATGAAAATAATCCTCAACCTAGAAGCGGAATTATATTTTCAGCAAGGATTGCGCCAAAACAAAGCAGAAAAGTTTGAAGAGGCGATCGCCAATTTCGACAAAGCGCTTAGATGTAAGTCAGATTATCCGGAAGCCTTATCGCAAAAAGGTTTTGCCTTAGGTTGCTTGGGACACCACATGGATGCGATCGCTTGTTTTGACTTAACGTTAGAATTACGCCCAGATGCTTGCTGGGTTTGGCACAACCGCGCTATTGCTCTGGGGAAAGTAGAACGTCACAATGAAGCTCTCAACAGCTTTGACCGCGCTCTTGAATTCAACTTCAATTCCCCCACTATTTGGCACAATCGCGGTATTACCTTGTGCGACTTGGGACATTATGAAAAGGCAATTATCAGCTTTGAGCGCACTATAAACTTGCAACCAGATGCTTATTGGGCATGGAACAATCAAGGTAATGCCCTCAAACAATTAGAACGCTATGAAGAAGCTGTTAACAGCTACGATCGCGCTATTGAATTCGACCCCAACAACGTCATGGCTTGGCATAACCGAGGTGCAAGTTTGAGTAACTGGGGACGTTATGAAAAAGCAATTGTCAGCTTTGACCGCGTTTTAGCAATTCAACCAGATTATTATAAAGCTTGGTTAAACCGAGGCATAACTTGGGAAAAATTACAACGTTACTCTGAAGCGATCGCTAGTTACAATCGTGCCATTGAATTGCAACCCAACGATCACATAGTCTGGTACAACAAAGCTCGCTGTTATGCGTTACAAAATAATATCGAAAGCGCAATTGAAAACTTACAACAAGCAATTATTATCTGTCCAGAACAATATTTGCACACAATCCAAACTCACTCAGATTTTGACAAAATCCGTGACGATGGACGCTTTCAGGCTTTAATCCAACAACCAAATTACGACGGTGCCCAATAGCGATCGCAATTTTAGTTTCCTGCATCCTCTCCGCATTCAAAGATGAGCTTTCAAGATGATTCTGGCTGCTTGGGTTGCTCAAGAAGATTGCTTTGTTTGATAGGAATCTCAATTACAAATTCTGTACCTTCACCAGGTGCAGAGATACACTTAATTTTTCCTCTATGCTTATCTACTATAATCTGATAACTAATAGATAATCCTAAGCCAGTACCTTTGCCTACTGGCTTAGTAGTAAAAAAGAAGTCAAAAATTCTATTTTTGATTTCTTC
This sequence comes from [Scytonema hofmanni] UTEX 2349, assembly GCF_000582685.1. GTDB lineage: Bacteria > Cyanobacteriota > Cyanobacteriia > Cyanobacteriales > Nostocaceae > Hassallia > Hassallia hofmanni. The sequence goes on along the minus strand of NZ_KK073768.1, from coordinate 4,268,275 downwards.
CGTTATTCCTATTCCACTATCTTGTATACTAATAATTACATATTTTTTGTCTTTCATTTTAGTATGGATAGTAATAGAATTCCTGTAATTGTTAACTACTCCTTTTAAATATTCTCTTTCTTGTTCTCGTAAAGCATCAATAGCGTTAATAAGGATATTCATAAATACCTGGTTTAGTCCTCCCGCATAACATTCGATAAAAGGCAAATGACCATAATTTTTTATAATTATAATTTCTTGTTGAGGATGCTTTCCTTTAAGATGATGCTGCAAAATTAATAATGTACTATTAATCCCTTCATGGATATCAACAGATTTAATTTCTGCTTCATCAAGACGTGAAAAGTTCCGTAAATTTAGCACAATTTTACGGATGCGGTTAGCACCAACTTCCATTGAGGCTATAATTTTTGATACATCTTCTATAATAAAATTGAAATCTATTTCATCAATAAACTTATCTATTTTGGGGTGAGAAAAACCTTGTTGCTGATATAGATTAATTAAAGTTAATAATTGCTGAGTATATTGTTTAAAGTGTATTAAATTGCCGGAAATGAAATTAATTGGATTGTTGATTTCATGAGCAACACCAGCAACTAGTTGACCCAACGATGACATCTTTTCACTTTGAATTAGCTGTACTTGAGTCTGTTGTAACTCTTGTAGTGTCCGTTGTAATTGGATATTTTTTTGATTTAATTTTTCTGTTCTTGTCGCAACTTGTATTTCTAAATTAGAATTAGCTTCTTCTAAAGCAGCCTGAGATATTTTTTTAGCTGTCAGATATTTTTGCAGTAAATTTAATACTAAAAGCCATGTAGGAATCAGAATGAATAAACTTATCATAGAAACTAGAAATGCCCAAAACATTCTTTGGCGGTATTTAGTAATTTTCTGCTGTAAAGAAAGTGAAATATTATGGTTTCTTTGAGTAACACCATCAGCATAAATCTGTTTTTGCATCTCATAACTGCGGCTGGATAATAAAAGCTGCGCTGCGTCCTTTTGTTTGTTTCTAACTAAGTTAAAAGATTGGTATTCCATTGATACCAAACTTTTATTAGCTGCATCAATTTTTTTAGTATTATCGTTTTTATATGCATTAGGAGCTAGTTTAATAGATTCTTTGATTGCAGCATCAAGTTGAGGTTCAAATTGACGATAGCGTTGCTCCCAAGCAACATTCCCTGTTGCTGCGTTCATCCGAGCAGACATAGTTAAGACTTCATCGAAATAAGTAATTTGATCGCTCAGTTTTTGGAGTTTAAATTCGTTTTGAATAATACTATCGAAATTATAATACGCTTGCCAATTCAGCCAATTTTGACAAATAAACAAGAGTAGTGTTAGTGCTACTGTTACAGCTATTAGTTGAGATGGAACAAATTTTAGCTTAGAAAGTAGACGCATTTTCATAGTGTTATTTTAAATATAGTCTAATTTCACTGCTCATCCAAGCAGTTTTAGATCCTTACTTCTAGTATTCCCTAATTAAGAAAATTTTTAACACCACTTTTCTTTATTTACAACATTCATTTACATTAGAAGGCATAAATAAAGTTTGTACTAAGCGTTAAAACGTTTACTACGAATGGCAGACACTCTTACAGTAGTGACAATCACGCAGCACAATTTAGCCCCACCAAGGAGTTTCAATAATTCTTATTAAGTTCGTAGTGAGCGATTTATCGCTCAATTTAAGGGCTAAAGCCCTTACTACGAACTTATCAAAGATTCAGGTAAATGAAGTACATATATAAAACCCCTCTTCTTGTAGAGACGTAGCACAGAATAGTCTGTTACCTGTATTCGATATGCTGTATCAAAGATGTAGAGCGATCGCACGGGAGATCCTTCCATTGGTAAAAAATATAAAAATTGTTTTGATTGCGTTAGTTATATGCTTAAAATGGGAAACATTGGTATTAAAAGCTCTGTCTTTAATAAGTAGACAATAACACCAACTGTATTGACCTATTAGCCATACTCCTTCGAGGATTAATCCTAAATCGAACACAGTAGAAGTTATGCGTAAACATAAAACGGGTGCTCAAAAGTCATTACTTACACTACTCTTAGGCATTAGCCTCACTACCATTTCCCTTTTATCAATTCAACCATCAACAGCACAAACTGAAGCATCTGACGCTCCTTTAGAACTAGAATTATTGGACAATCCAAAAGGTGTAATTACAGCTAACACCATTAACCAAGGGCAATTGACTATTCCTAGTTTATGGTGGGCAAAAGAAAACTCTGAGAACAAGTTGCTAGATAACTGGATAGCATATCCAGCAGAAGGGACACAACCTGCACGAGTCGATGTTATTGTCAACCAGCAATATTGGAGTATTTTAGACTATTTAGAACGATACAATTTCGTGAATCGTGTCGGCAGCCTTGCCAAGAATTACGGTTACAATATCCGGGTTTTCAACTATCAACAAGAACGTTTAGCAACTTATACTTGTAACTTTAATACAAGTCCAACTTTATGTAGGATAGATTTCAATAATCAAAATAAGCTAGGGTTACGGCGCTCTTCATAGAAAAATAGCTTGTTCTTATGCTTCATTTTTGATTCTGGCAAACAAATCTCGATACTGCTTTTCCGTTGATTCGGTTAAAGGCAGTAAATATTCATTTTTATCGAAAAATTGTGAATTACTCACTAAAAGATTGCGTAATGGTTTCTGGATGTCAGATGTCGCAATGTCGGTAGAAATTGGCGAATTAGTTTTAGTCAGCAAAGAGATTTCCTTGGCAATGTTAGGAGTCCAACAAAAATCAATAAACTCAGATAATAAAGGACTTTTTGCCCCAACTGGACGTACCCATAAATCTGACCACATTGCCGTTCCGGACTGGGGGATAATTGCCGCAAGTTCTGGATAACGTATTAGCATCCGCAAGACGTCGCTTGACCAAGCAACTGCTAACCAAGTATCCCCAATAATTAAGGGTTCGAGATACTTATTAGAAGCGTAAAACTTCACCTGTTGGTTTAAGGTTCGTAATTCCTTTTCCAACGAAGGCACTTGATCAAGATTTTCTGTGTTGTAGGATTTTCCTAACTTCTTCAAAACTATACCAATAACTTCTCGTGGTTGATCGAGCAGAGAAATGCGATCGCGCAAGTCACTTCTAAACAAATCATCCCAATCTTTCGGTGTCCAACCCAATTCTTTAAATTTATCGCGACGATAAACAATCAGCGTACTACCCCAGCGGTAAGGTGCAGCCCAAATTTTTCCTTGAGCATCCAAGTTACCTTGGTCATTACGTCTCACCAATTGTTGCCAGCGTTTCGGCAAAGCAGACCACTGCTTTAACTGCGATTCTTCCAATGGTTGAATCAGTTTTTGCTCAATTGCCTCTTTTAGTGTATAATCTGCCAACGTTACCAAATCGGCTACAGCGGTTTTTTGGAATTGCGGCAAGGAGAAGGAGGGAAGCCATCCCTTACCATCAGTACGTTTGGTTTTCCCCTGCCAAGTTTCCAATTGATCGAATAAATCCTGCAATTGTCCTACTGGGACAAACTTTAATTGTGCTTTTTGCTGTAAACTCTTGCTAAATTGATTTACCACCTGTCCGGGGATAGAGCCTTTCAATAGCTGCACGTTTAATTTCGTCTGATTGTTGCCAGCACACCCAACAAGCAGTTGCGATGCTAGTGCGCCTGTACCCAGTATAAAAGACCGTCTATCCATCAATTTTGAATTTTAGATTTTGGAGCCACTTACGTGCAACTGGCATCGAAGTAGCGTGATTTGGAATTATATCTATATTAGACTTACCGGAAGAGGGGGAAAGGGCAAAGGGGAAAGGGGAAAGGGGGAAAAAATACGATCAGTGATTTAAATAACTCTTTATTTCCATACCTTTACCCTTTCCCCTTTAACCTTTTCCCCTCTTAAAATTCCCCACTCCCCTCTTGACAAAGTACCTACAATCGCTTAAGTTCAATCGCAAATACTCTTTCAGGAACAATTTATGCTTTGGTTAAGACAAACACACTACCCTCATTACCTCTACCAATACGCAGATCGTTATCTAGATAGGTGATATCTAGCCAACCTTGCTGTTCACCGCTTTTAATAGGAAAATCAATTGCAGTGAATTTTTTACCAGCTTCAATTTGTTGGATAAAAGTTTCTGGATTACTGTAGCCTATTAAGTTTTTCAAGCCGATAATAGACCGCTCAAATTTTACTTTGACGCGACGCTCGGAAAGTGGTTCAAATTTAGCAGCCACGCTCACTAAACCTTCGAGTAATGGTAAGCCATAAACTTCGGCTATATTGTAAACGCTGTTAGTTTCTACGCGAATACACTGATAAATTTGACCAACTTTAGACAAGGGTATCCGATCAAGGTTTAATAGCCCAATGCTTGTGGTGTATAGCAGTCGCCAATTGCCATTCAGTAAATGAGCAGCTTCAACCGGACGAAGTGTAGGGTTTAAGTCTTCTAAATTAGCGATCGCCGCTAAAATAGCCTGTTTTTCTAATTCAGTTGCCAAAATTCCCCGATTTGTAGAAGCAATTGCATTAATTAAATCCGCCTTTGCGATCATGTGTCATTACCTCAAAAGATATCAGTATTAACTAGAGATTAAGTTCTATGTATAAAGGCATAACATTAATTGAGAATCCGCAAGTTCGTGGCGATCGCTTCTGGCTATTAAATAAATATTTTTTCACGGATTTTTCTATGAAAGAGTTGTGCGATCGTTTGCCACTATTAAATAAATATTTTTTGACGGATTTTTCTATGAAAGAGTTGAATGATAAAAATACATAACGCCTATATCAAGTGATAGACTCTTAATGTCTAGTCACTGTAGCCTTTTCGTGCCTTCGTCGATATGTTGAATTCTCCATTACGTGAAGAACCCCGCAACCAACGAGCCGCCGTAATTCCATTAAAGCAAGAGTCGTCACTCTTGGACTGGTTGCAGTCAAGTAATCGTCTGATAGCGCGTGAAGTTCAAGAAACAGATTTTTCATCTGGTGAAGATGATGTCGAAGCTTTGATGGGTGTAGAAGATGGCGGAATTGATTATGATATCGAAGATGACGACGATACCCCCGTAGAAGACGATTAATTTCTGTCGGTAGGGGGCTGAGTGGCATAGTCCCCATAATTTAATGAATGTAAGTGTGGAGTGAAGGGAAATATCCGTGGACGCTAAATTATCTCCTGACCAAGGGTTAAACATTTCTGGCATCAGTCTAGTCTCTTTATTGGGTGTAGGACTAAGTGTTGCAGCACTAAGTTTAGATTGGATAGGCAATCGGTTGCCTTGGCAGGGTATGTCGCTAACCCTGCCACTATTGTTGTCTGCGCTATTGTCGGGTACGGTCGGTTTTTGGGTGATACCGTGGCTGCAAGCACTCAAAGCAGGGCAAATCATCCGCGAGGATGGTCCGCAAGCGCATTTGAAAAAGGCAGGCACACCAACAATGGGGGGCATTTTCTTTGTGCCTGTGGCGGTGATTATTGCTTGTATATGGTCTAATTTTTCCACAGAAGTACTCGCGGTTTCCGCATTAACACTGAGTTACGGTTTAATTGGCTGGATTGACGATTGGCAAATTCTCCGTCGTAAGTCTAATAAAGGTATATCGCCTCATATGAAACTGGCTTTGCAAGTAGGTTTTGCAGCATTGTTTTGTCTGTGGCTAATGTTTAATCAACCTTCTAATATTACGAATATCGCTTTGCCTTTTGTTAGTCTTTCAATACCTCTAGGATTTCTATTCTGGCCCTTAGCTGGTTTTGTTTTAGTAGCAGAAAGTAACGCGACTAATTTAACTGATGGAATTGATGGGTTAGCAGCGGGAACAGTAGCGATCGCTATCTTCTCATTAGGTGTTATCATCGCCCCCACCTCGCTTCCATTGATGGTTTTCTGTGCTGCTGTCAGTGGCAGCTGCCTGGGCTTTTTAGCTCATAATCGCAACCCAGCTCGCGTTTTTATGGGAGATACTGGTTCCCTAGCGCTGGGAGGCGCTCTCGCTGCTGTAGGATTAATGACTAATAGCCTGGTAGCCTTATTTATTATTAGTGGTATCTTCTTCGTCGAAACCCTTTCAGTAATGGCGCAAGTTGGTTACTACAAAGCTACAAAAGGTTCTGATGGTAAAGGTAAGCGGCTTTTCAAAATGGCACCCTTACACCATCACTTAGAACTTACTGGTTGGTCTGAACAGCAAGTAGTTGCAGTTTTCTATATTATTGCAGCAATGTTAGCCGTAATCAGTTTGGCGATCGCTCAATTTTGATACGTTGAAAAAAATAACTCTATAAAATCTCGCAATCCCCCACTATCTAGAGGGGGTTGTTTTTTTAAGGAGTTGTAGAGACGCGATATATCGCGTCTCTAAGAGTTAGGAGTTATATCAAGTCCGCATCTGGCTAACTAAATGCACCAGTTCCGGTAAAATTAACTTGGACATAGCCAACCGCACAGCATTACTAGAACCAGGAACAGAGAAGATTAATTTATCTTGATAAATACCAGCAACAGCGCGAGAAGCAAGCGATCGCGAACCAATTTCTTGATAACTTAGAAAGCGAAACAACTCCCCAAATCCTGGTAAGGTTTTTGAAAGTAATTTCTCAATAGCATCATAGGTTGTATCCCTCGGTGCAATTCCCGTACCACCATTGAAAATTACTACATCTAAATTAGCCTTCTTACCCAACAATTGAAGCTGCTCTTGAATCTGTGCTGGTTCATCCTTGATAATCGTGTAAGCTCCTACAGCATGATTTGCATTCAAAAGTAATTGCTGAATTAGCTGTCCACTTTTGTCTGTTTCACTTGTGCGTGTATCGCTAACTGTAACAACAGCACAAGTCACTGACATTTCTGGTGAGTCAGGATGAGGTTGTTGCATATATGAATGCTAATGGGTAATTGAAAAGGGGAAAGGGGATACAAGGGGAAATTTTATGAGGGGAAAAGGTTAAAGGGTAAAGGAAGAAAAGTTTTTCCTTTTCCTCCTTTCCCCTTCCTGCTGCCCAATGCCCAATTTTGATTAAGCTTTAGCTTTATTTAATTCTAATCCATTTTCCTCACCGTACCGCGTCATAAAGCGTATAAAGCGATCCCATTGTTCGCTAGATTTCATTATGTGGACAGCTTCTAATCCTTCTGGTTTGCCGTTGAGAAATTTAGCTTTTACTTCACGAGTGATGATTTCGCCCTCTTCGTCAATCATATACATACCAGTGATATCATCACTAACGCCTTGATCTAAAGCTTTAGGATTCTTGAAAATAAACGTTGCTGTACCACTGTCACCAGTAGCCGATCGCGTTAACCGCACTTCTGGAATGACTTCTTCATTAATACCTCTGGAAAACTGGATTTTAGCCATGATGAGAGAGTTTAAACTTTTGTAATGGTTAGTTTAATATTCTCTCATCATTTAGAACTGCTTACTATAGCGTTGCTTATATTTCTTAATTACGTATAAACCCTTATATACCTTCTCGCTCTAGTAATAAAGTCACAGGACCGTCATTTTCAATCGACACTTGCATCATCGCGCCAAATTGACCAGTTTCTACCCGCAAACCACTTTCTCGCAACTTGGCAACAAAGTTATTATATAAATCTTGGGCTAATGTTGGAGCGGCTGAACGGTCAAAAGAAGGACGCCTACCTTTGCGACAATCCCCGTAAAGCGTAAATTGACTAATTACCAACAACTCACCGTTAATTTCTTGCACCGATTTTTGCCATCTGTCTTCCCCTTCTTCATCAGGAAACAACCGCAAATCCAAACACTTACGCACCATCCAGTCAACTTCAATATCGGTATCAGTATCGGCAATACCTACAAGCAAGTTTAACCCCCGCGCAATTTTGCCGATTATTTCACCGTTTACAGCAACTTGAGATGATTTAACTCGCTGGATGATAACCCGCATAAAAGTTAAGAATTGAGATATAAATATTATTTTGGATCAGCATAGGGTTCCGTAATTTCATCGCTAATTCTCTGCGTACCTTTGCGCTTACCTCAGCGTCCCTTTGCGTTTAAATTTCAACCTTCAATTACCACTATTTTACACAAAACTATACTTAAGTACAATAATGATTCTCAGAATGCCAAAGCAAAGGCTCTGTCTTCAAGTGAAAGTAACAGAGCCATTGTTAAAGATAATTATAAAAGACTAGAGATTACTTTCCAAATCCTTTACCGCGACTAGTGGAAGGAAGACAAATGCACTTTTCTAGCTGTTCTAGCAACTGATTTTGATCTAAATTTTGACCAATCAAAACTAGCTGATTTTTCTTTTCACCTTTCCACTCATCATCATCCATAGTAAAGCGCTTACCGCAAAGGTGGAAAATATGACGGTTCGGACTTTCATCAAACCACATAATTCCCTTCGCTCGGAAGATATTTTCAGTTAGCTGGTTATCTAAGAAATATTGAAACTTCCTAATCGAAAAAGGTTTGTCAATTTGGAAAGATAGTGAGGTAAAACCATCATTTTCTAAATGGTCAGAATGATGGTGGTGATGTTCATGGTCGTGGTCATGATGGTCGTGACCGCATGTAGAATGGTCATGATCGTCGTGGTCGTGGTGGTCATGATCGTGGTCGTGATGGTCGTGATTATGCTCATCAAGAGTGTCAAAATACTTATCAGACTCAAACAGACCAACGCTGAGAATTAAAGGAAGTGGGACTTGCGATCGCGTGGTGCGAAGAATTCTCGCTCCTTCTTTAACTTGTCCTATTTTTTTCTCCAACTCATTTAAAGTCGCTTCATCAACTAAATCAGTTTTGTTGAGAACAATCACATCACCATAAGCAATTTGACTGTAAGCTGCTTCCGAGTTGAATAAATCCAAGCTATAATTTGCCGCGTCTACCACCGTAATAATCGAATCTAGACGAGTCAAATCGCGTAATTCTGTACCCAAAAATGTCAGCGCGACTGGTAGCGGGTCTGCTAATCCAGTTGTTTCGACAACTAGATAATCTAGCCTTTCTTCGCGTTCTAAAACTTTGTAAACTGCATCAACCAAATCATTATTAATGGTGCAGCAAATACAACCATTACTCAGTTCCACCATGTTCTCACCAGTGGAAACAATTAACTCATTGTCGATGCCAATTTCACCAAATTCATTAACTAAAACAGCGGTTTTCAAACCCTGTTGATTGGTGAGAATATGATTAAGTAAAGTCGTCTTTCCACTACCGAGGAAGCCAGTAATAATTGTTACTGGCAAGCCTTGTTTCGGTGCATCCATTGCTTGAGATTGGTCAGGAGTCACTGCTGATTGCATAGCGCTGTGTCAAAAAAAAATCAAAATTAAGGAATGTAGCGCAGATAGTCCAGAAAACACTAGCATAGGGATGCTGGACATCCGTCCCAGCTGCTTACCCTATTATTACTTATCTTCTCATTAGAGCATTACTCTGTTATGACCCTAACCGTTTACAACACTCTCAGCCGTCGTCAAGAACCTTTTGAAACAGTCGAGCCAGGAAAGGTTAAGATGTATTACTGTGGCGTGACGGTTTATGATTATTGCCATTTGGGTCATGCCAGAGCTTGTATAGTTTGGGATGTAGTGCGTCGCTACTTACAATTTGTTGGCTATGAAGTCCGCTACGTCCAGAATTTTACTGATGTTGATGATAAGATTTTGAATCGAGCGCGGCAAGAACACTCAACGATGGAGACGATCGCCGATCGCTTTATCAAAGCATATTTTGAGGATATGGCGCGGCTGAATATCAAAGAAGCCTCAGAATATCCCCGCGCTACCCATACAATGAATGGCATAACTCGACTAATTCACGAGTTAGAAAATAAAGGCTACGCTTACCCAAGTAACGGTGATGTTTACTACTCAGTGCGATCCTTTCCTGAATATGGCAAGCTTTCTGGACGCAAATTAGAAAATTCCCAAGCTGGTGCCAGTGGACGAGTTGATTTAGAAGATCCTGAGTATCAGCGCAAAAAAGATTCGGCTGATTTTGCTTTGTGGAAAGCTGCAAAACCCGATGAACCCGCTTGGGAATCACCTTGGGGCAAAGGTCGTCCAGGATGGCATATTGAATGTAGTGCAATGGTACGCGATCGCCTTGGGGAAACTATCGATATTCACGCTGGTGGTGAAGATTTAATTTTCCCCCATCATGAAAATGAAATTGCCCAATCGGAAGCAGTCACAGGCAAACCGCTATCTCGCTACTGGATGCATAATGGCATGGTGAAGGTGGATGGCGAAAAAATGTCCAAATCTTTAGGTAATTTTACCACCATTCGCGACTTATTGGATCGAGGCGTTGACCCGATGGCAGTACGCTTATTTGTACTGATGGCACAATATCGCACACCAATCGATTTTACCGACGAAGCAATTCAAGCAGCAACCAACGGTTGGCACACTCTGAAAGAAGGTTTGCTTTTTGGGTACCAATTGGGATGGGGAATGGGGAGTCAGAATTCATCAATTCCTAATTCTTTCATTGAACGTTTCATCGAAGCTGTAAATAATGACTTTAATTTCCCTGGTGGTTTAATAGTCCTGTTTGAATTAGCCAAAGAACTGCGACGTGAGCGAAATATTTTTGTCCATGAAGGGAAAACTGAAATACCACCGGATGAGTTACTCAAACAGTGGCAAACACTTGTTACTTTAGCGGGTGTTTTGGGTTTAGAAGCCGAGATGAAAGTAGAAAAATCTGTGAGTGACGGTTTAAGCGATGCCGAAATTGAAGCGAAAATTCAGGAAAGACAAGATGCACGGATTGCGAAGAATTTTGTTTTGAGCGATCGCATTCGTGATGAACTACTTCAATGCGGAATTACCTTAATTGATAGCCGTGACGGAACCCGCTGGCACAGAAATTAGAAAAAAAAGGTTAGTGGTTAGCAGTTAGTAGTTAGTGGATTATAAGATTTTTTGACAACTAACAACCAACAACTAACAACTAACAACTAACAACCAACAACTAACAACTAACACCCAACAACTAACAACTAATACCCAACACTGATTTAAATTATGTTTTTTGAATTAACAAACATCCTCGCTTCTCTAAATATCCCCGCTGATTGGATTGGTATCAGAGCCGTAAAGGAAAACAACTATAATTGTTATGTTCGAGATGCCTTACCGCAAACAAACGGCAAATCCTCCACTATGGGAGTGATGCTGGAAGTTTTGGTTAATGGTTGTCTCGGTTATGCTGCTACCAATTCTTTGGATCTTGCCAGCTTAGAATCTGCTGCGGAAAAAGCGTATAAACAGGCACTAGCTGCAAGTGAATGGTGGATATATCCCTTCAGTTCTAAAGAACGCCCGAAAGTAGTTGGTGAATATATCTCCCCATTTATTAAACCGTTAGATGCACTGAGTCCGAAAGAAATAAATGATATACTTACCCGTATTTGCAAAACCTTAAAAGTTAACGATAAAATTGTCCAAACCAGTGCAAGTACGACCACCACCGAAAAAGAAACTTGGTTTGTCAGCAGTAACGGATCGGAAGTGTATCAAAAAATCTTGTCATTAGGCACTAATTACGGTGCTACGGCACAAGATGGAGCGATCGTGCAGCAGCGCAGTAACAACGGTTGGCAAGCACACTGTTACCAAGGTGGCATGGAACTGTTAAGAGAAGAAGAATTATGGCAACGGGTGCAGCAAATTGGCGAACAAGCAATAGAACTATTGACAGCGGACGACTGCCCTTCCACGCGCACCAACTTAATTTTAGCACCAGACCAAATGATGCTACAAATTCATGAAAGTGTGGGACATCCTTTAGAAATCGATCGCATTTTAGGAGATGAGCGCAACTACGCCGGCGGCAGCTTTGTCAACAAAAGTGACTTTGGCAATCTAGTATACGGTTCTGAGTTAATGAATATTACTTTTGATCCCACCGTACCCGGAGAGTTTGCCAGCTACAGCTTTGATGATACTGGGGCAGTAGCAACACGGGAATACTTAATTAAAGAAGGCGTACTTCAGCGCGGTTTAGGTAGTTTAGAAAGCCAAGCTAGAGCCAGTGTACCAGGAGTTGCGTGTGCGCGTGCTTCTTCATGGAATCGACCAGCGATTGATCGCATGGCAAACTTGAATTTAGAGCCAGGAAACGCCACCTTTGACGAAATCATCGCCGACATAGAACACGGCGTTTATATGGAATCTAACCGTTCTTGGTCAATTGATGACCAACGTTATAAATTTCAGTTTGGCTGCGAATACGCCAAATTAATTGAAAACGGCAAACTTACCAAAACCCTCCGCAATCCTAACTATAGAGCCACCACACCCGAATTTTGGCAAAGCTTAATTAAAGTAGGAAACTCCTCTAATTGGCAAATGTACGGCACAGCTTACTGTGGCAAAGGAGAACCAAATCAGGCGATTTCCGTAGGACATGGTTCACCCATTTGTTTATTTGCTAACGTCGAAGTCTTTGGTGGTGGTGCCTAAGAGGGAGGGGGGGATGGGGAGGACAAGGGGACAAGGAGGACAAGGGGACAAGGAGGACAAGGGGACTCCTTAGAGAATAATTGTTCTTCCCCCCCCTCTCCCTCATCTCCCTCATCTCCCTCATCTCCCTCATCCCCCTCATCTCCCTCATCCCCCTCATCTCCCCCATCTCCCCCATCTCTCAAAAAATGCCCATGAAAATTGACGATTTATCAAATTTAGAAATCAGCTTTAATCGATTAATTGAAACTCTGCTAAATAAAAAAACAGAGAATGAACACTTCACAATAAAACTACATGGCGAACGCAGCCAATTTACGCGGTTCAATCACGCCAAAGTGCGACAAACTGGTTGTGTCACTGATGGTTGGATTGAACTGAATTTGATGCAAGATCAGCGCAATAGTTTTCGACAATTTCCCTTTACTGGGAATTGGGAAATAGATTGGCAAGCAGCATACAACGCTTTCAAAGAACTCAGGGAAGAACTGCCCTATTTACCCGCCGATCCGTATCTCGTTTTGCCATCAGGAACAAATACCAGTCGCGAGACACATTCGGGTAAATTGTTGACAGCAGAAGCGGTAGTACCAACTGTACTAGAACAAGTTGCCGAATTAGATTTTGCCGGGATATATGCTGGTGGTTCCGTAATTCAAGGTTATGGTGATTCTAGCGGTCAAAAACATTTATTTGCGACCGATACTTTTACCTTAGATTATTCTATTTTCACTACATCGGGACAAGCTGTAAAAGGGACTTTTGCCGGAAGTGATTGGGATTCAACTGCTTATATAGCGAAAATCAGCGATGCGAAAAGGCAAATAAAACTCCTTTCAGATTCCTCGAAAGAATTGCCACGGGGAAATTATAAAACTTATTTTGCGCCGTCGGCTGTTTCTGATTTATTAATGATGCTTTCTTGGGGTGGTGTCAGCGAAGCGGATATTCAACAAGGAAATAGTGCTTTGGCTGCGATATCGCGTCAAGAAAAGCAACTTTCTCGGTTATTTAATTTGAAAGAAAACTTTCAACGCGGTTTGGTGCCGCGATTTAATGAATGGGGAGAAATGGCAGCGCCGGAAATACCTATAATTGAAAAAGGCATGTTAGTAAATACCTTGGTGAATTCTCGCACTGCTAAGGAATATGATAAAAATGCAAATGGTGCGAATGGAAATGAGTCATTACGTGCGCCAGAATTGAGTATGGGGAATTTAGCATTTGAGCAGATTTTGCCAAGTTTAGATACAGGCTTATATGTATCGAATTTACATTACTTGAATTGGAGCGATCGCCCAACTGGTAGAATCACAGGTATGACTCGTTATGCTTGTTTTTGGGTGGAAAAGGGAGAAATAATCGCCCCAATTGAAAATCTGCGTTTTGATGACAGTCTCTATCGCTTTTGGGGAGAAAATTTAATAGACTTCACGAATTTTCAAGAATTCATTCCCGAAGTCGGAACATACGACAGTCGTCAACTAGGAGGGAGTATGGTTCCTGGGATGTTGGTTGAAGATTTTACTTATACTCTTTAAATGTTTCGCGCCAAATTGTAGAGACGTTCCGCCGGAACGTCTCTACGATGGTTCCGGCATGAGGTAAGTAAAACATAAAACGAGAAAATAAGGAAGATGGTACGTTGCTAGTATTCCAGTTATTTAGCAGACAGAAAGATAATTATGAGTTTCGCGCAAAATTAATTGTATAGACGTTCCGGCAGAACGTCTCTACGGGTGATATCAATACGGTTCTGATAAGAAAATTCGATAAACCAAAAATCTTGTAGAGACGCAAGGGTGTCGCGTCTATACATACCCTAAATCAGCACGAAAAATCCTTAACCAAACCGTATTGCGGGTGATATTATCTATTTCTATAAACTGCGTTAATTACAATATCTTTAATACAAAAATAAATAATTATGAGAAATGAGAGAAATTGCCCAAACTGAAGAATCGGATCTAAGCGCCAACCTTGAAAAATCAAAATTACCCCAGATAAAAACATCAAAACTGGTATAAATATTGCCTGGATGATATAAAGTGATAAAGCCCAATTAGTCAATCTAGTTGCTCTTTGAACTAGAAAAAATACCATTAAAATTAAGTAAATTGCACCCAGTAAAACATGAATAATTCCTAGTAAGCTCGCTATATTTAATCCAATATTAACTTGAGCTAAAGTAAACATTTATGAATAATCCTGTTTAATTAAAGCTAATTGTGGTAAAAATATTTTTTTTAACTTACTTCTTCTTACCAGGAGATGAATTGCGTTGTGGTGGAGTATCTGGGTACAGTTGTTCGCGTCCGTTGCGGATAACTCGCAACATATCGCTGAGGTTTTGCTCGATATTTTCCAAAACGCTATCAGCATAAGTATCGGCGCCATTTTCAATTTCTTGAGCTTGAGCGATCGCTTGAGTGCGAATTTCCTCCAACTCTTGCTGACAAGCACGTCGCTTGCGCTCAATTTCTGCCAGAGTCTCTTCCATCATCGCATCACATTCTTGCTGCACTTCTTGCCGAAGCATCTGCGCTTCTCTTTCTGCTTGTCGGATAATGTCACTTTCAGCTAGAATCTGCGCTCTTTTGGCTTGCGCTGCCTCTACAACTTGCTGTCCATACTCTTCCGCTTCCAGAAGAATTTCCTGCTTCTGTTCGATAATTGCGGCAGCTTCTTGAAAAACAGATGGTAAAGAAACTCGAATAAAATCAAGCTGATCCAGCAGCTTTTCTTCATCCACTAAAGTGCGTCGCGTCAGGGGAATGTGGAAACTAGAAAGAATCATTTCCTCTAACCGGTTGAGTTCCTGCTGAATTTCTACACTTCCCATTCCGGAAACGTCTCCATAGGAGTTTCCATCGGCAAAATCCTGAGGTTCTGAGTTGCTTCCGTTTTGATTGGGTTCGATACTGTCTGTTGGTGAGCGTAGCATTGGTATATATCTAGAGCGACGTGCGGGGGAACAAGATGATCAATAGAGCCACCAAACCTTGCAATCTCTTTTACTACACTACTACTTAAAAAACTATACTCGTTTGAGGTAGCCAGAAAAACAGTTTCTATTTGAGTAGAAAGGGTTTTATTAGTATGAGCCATTTGTAACTCTACTTCAAAGTCGGAAACCGCTCGTAAACCCCGGATCAAAACTTGTGCTTGCTGCATTTGGGCATAATTGACGGTTAGACCATCAAAGCTGTCTACTTCTACATTAGGTAGATGTACTGTTGAAAGACGAATCTGTTCTATACGTTGTTGCACGCTAAACAGTGGCATTTTGTTGGGGTTACGCAGCACAGCCACAATCACCTTCTCAAACAACCTGCTACCACGTTGGATCAAGTCAAGGTGTCCTAAGGTAATGGGGTCGAAACTACCTGGATAAATGGCAATCACAATATTAGATGCTTCACAGTTGTTTAGGTGATTATATCGGAACTCGATTGATAGATCGCAAACCGCTTTAGAAATAAAGGATGATTATTAGATATAGGCGTGAAAATCAATGTAGAGACGTAGCAATGCTACGTCTAATCAAGGGTTTTAGGTAACGCATCATTAATTTCTGGAGATGATTATTTTACACCTTAAACCCTTAAACTAGAAAACTGAAGCTTTGCAGAGTGCCATGCACAAAAAAAAGAAACAAAATCCAAATACCATATTCTTTGACTTGAAGTCAGGAAACCGACGAGCAAACTTCTCGAAAACCGATCCTCAAACTTCCCGCAAAATCCAAAATCCAAAATATTATAGGTAGTTTTGCATGGCACTGGATTTTTCCGTCTTGCCTTTGGCATTTCAATTTACTTCTCCAGGACCGATTCTGGTTAAAATCGGATTTTTAACTATCCGCTGGTATGGCTTGTTGATTGCCTCAGCTGTGTTGATTGGCGTTAGTCTCTCTCAGTATTTGGCAAAACGTCGTAATATTAATCCAGAATTGCTGAGTGATTTGTCAATTTGGCTGGTAATTGGGGCAATTCCTGCCGCACGCATATATTACGTTTTATTTCAGTGGTCAGAATATGCCCAGCACCCTGAACGCATCATTGCTATTTGGCAAGGAGGTATTGCGATTCATGGTGCAATTATTGGTGGGGTTATGGCAGCGTTAATTTTTGCCAAACTCAAGCAAGTTTCTTTTTGGCAATTAGCAGATTTAGTAGCACCTTCGCTGATTTTAGGACAAGCGATCGGGCGCTGGGGCAATTTCTTCAATTCTGAAGCTTTTGGCGGTCCGACTAATTTACCCTGGAAGCTATACATTCCGGCAGAACGTCGTCCTCCAGAATTGGCTAGTTTTGAATACTTCCATCCCACTTTTCTTTACGAATCTCTGTGGAATTTAATGGTTTTCGCTTTGCTGATGATTTTGTTTTTTCGCAGCTTGCGATCGCAACCACGCTTAAAAGTAGGTACTTTGTTTATGGTTTACTGGGTAGCTTATAGCTTAGGACGCTTTTGGATCGAAGGTCTAAGGACTGATAGTTTGATGCTAGGACCACTAAGAATCGCACAATTGGTCAGTTTAACGGGAATTCTCTTAGGATTAGCTGGGCTAGCTTGGCTTTACTTAGCTAAACGCTCTTTACCTGATGTAGTTTCCCCGTCCAACGCAGATGAGGAGATGGGGAGATAGGAAGATGGGGGGATGGGGGGGAGTCATAGTACAGATGTTCCGGCGGAACGTCTCTACCTCATACCAATAAAAATAAAAAATGCCCCAGAGTATTCTCTAGGGCTTAACCAGGGTGCATCTACCACTCATCTCTACTAGGCAAAGAGTATTTATCCGGAAGGATACTGAAAAAATGCCAAAAAATTTTTTTGCTGAGTTGTCATGTGATTATTTATGAGTAATTATACTGGAAATGTAAATAAAAAAGAGTATGGTCATTTGTTAATACCAGCAGTGTATATTGTGGGAGCAGGTCCGGGCGATCCTGATTTACTAACGGTAAAGGCGCAGAAACTGCTGAAGTGTGCTGATGTGGTTTTATTTGCAGATTCTTTAGTCCCCGAAGAGATTTTAGAACTTTGTCGTCATGATGCGGAGATTATTCAAACGGCGAATAAGACTTTAGAAGAGATTTTGCCAATCATGATAGAACGAGTGCGATCGCATAAATCTGTCGTTCGTCTTCATTCTGGTGATCCGAGTTTATATAGTGCCATCCACGAACAAATGCAGCTTTTGGCTTCGTCAGATATTCCCTTTGAAGTGATACCAGGTATCAGCGCCTTTCAAGCCGCTGCCGCTAAACTTAAAATTGAGTTAACAGTTCCTGGTTTAGTTCAAACTATCATCCTCACTCGCATCAGCGGACGTACACAAGTCCCCCCAACAGAAGAATTAGCCAGTCTCGCACAACATCAAGCCAGCCTTTGCCTATATCTAAGTGCGCGTCATGTCGCGTCTTCCCAAGCCAAACTACTAGAACACTACCCAGATGATACCCTAGTAGCAATTTGCTATCGAATCGGCTGGCAAGATGAAAAAATTCTGGTTGTTCCCCTTGACAAAATGGCAGATTGTACCATCGAAGAAAATCTGATTCGGACCACATTATACGTAATTAGTCCTGCACTTTCCCAAAGTTTGGGCAAAGGGCGATACTCCAAAGGTGTCGGTTTGCGATCGCATTTATATCATCCCGAACACAATCATCTGTTTCGCTCGTATGAGCAGTGAGAAGGGGACAAGGGGAGTAGTATTTTTTAGGACTTACGCATTAAGAGGAAATACTCATTGCCTGTGAGCTTCCTTAAGTTTTAAGAATGCTCTAGCCTTTGCCATTCTGACAATATGCTCTCATCATAAAAGCGATCGCACTTCTTACATCCTCAAAGCGATCGCACTCCCGACAAAAAAGCGATCGCACTCCCTACACAAAAGCGATTGCTCTCCCCAATCTCCCATAAAAAACCGATCGCACTCCCCAATCTCTCATAAAAAATGCGATCGCACTCCCTATATCGTCAAAGCGATCGCACTCCCCAATTTACCATCATCAAAGCGATCGCAATCTTTACACAAAAGCGATCGCCGCTCTCCCCACAAAAAGAGCGATCGCCCTTCTCCCTACACAAAAGCGATCGCTCTCCCCAGTCTCCTATAAAAAAAGCGATCGCACTTCTCCCTACAAAAAAGGCGATCGCATTACAAGATCCGTAATCGCAATAAAACGCTGGGTGGGTTACGCTGTCGCTAACCCACCCAATTTAATGATAATGATACCGATGGTGCGTTAACGAAGTGTAACGCACCCTACAAGATCAGGTGATCGCACTAACCTTAACCTGTTAACGAGGAGGACAACTTAATGCTCCATCAGGTCGAGAATTCACGATCTTAGCTGTCCCAGAGAACCCACAAGTCTTAATCCAAGCATTCCCCTCAGCATGGCTTTTGACTTTCTTATCACTACAGTAGGTAATTCTATCCGATGTTACTAAACATTGATAAGCTGGGTATCCTTGAGCAAATGCGGGATCTATGAAAATAAATGTCCCTAGAATAACAAACACGGTAATCGCCAGAACACGTAAACGCATTATGGTTTCATTAATCATGATAAGCCTCACTTCATCCGTTTGACTCAAATCAACTAAGTATGCTTTTTTCTTCCCACATCTTTTAGATGTTTCCCAACCCCAGTTTGTGAATTTTTCGAGTTACAAGCATTTTTTCTCCCAAAAAATCCACCGTCAACCCCCATAACCCTTCCGTCCCTTACCTTTCAGCCGCTTCAAAGTCTTCTCAACTTCCCCACGAGCCGGATACAACAACTCCTGACTCAAAGCACTCTCATAAGCCTCTATCGCCCCCAACGTCAAGTGGTCAACTAAGGGATGAAAATTGATGAGCGATCGCCACTTTTATTTAGGCGATCGCACTCCCATAAATTTGTTAACTCAGTCCCCCAACCCATGAAGTGCTGATTTTTTGGGATGGTGCGAGTTACCACCCTTCCAAGGCAGTTCGAGGTTTTTTGGACGAGCTTAATCAAGGTCTGCCAACCGAGCAATGGAAAATACACTGCGTTCGCTTTGCCCGTAATTGCCCAGAACAAAATCCACGCTTAGGATATTTGGCTGCAAGCCAAAACATGGGTTCGACGTTTTTGTGCCTTGATTCCTTCATTTTCTCATTTGAAATGGATGTTTGAATGGTTTATCCGACACACTACCTTCGATTTTGACACTCTTGCTATGTACGGAGTTTTTTCAAAAATCAAATAGGACTCCTATATCTAGTGGTCTGTCAATTTTATTTTGACGGTTAGAGAGACGCGATAAATCGCCGTCTCTACAGGGAATCTATCCATCAATTATTTATTGACAGAGTACTAGAGGTCAGTGACGACCTTGTACTGTTTCATTGCTACGAAAGGACATTATAACGGTAAATACAAAATAGAAAATAGAAAAGAGGAAAGAAGTATTTTGTAACACATAAAACATTTCTTTCCGCTCTTCTATTTTTAGGGACATTGATCAGTAATAAACCTACTGAAAAACTGTCAATATCCTACTTAACAGTACTTCTACCAATACGTGGCTGTATCCCTACACTGTAAGATAGCCTTTGTGATTCTCTTAATCCTGTTTTTAACGACATTTTAGTGGTTGCGTTAGCAGGATTACAAGAATAAGGACCGCTCTGTGTACTGGGAGGTATAGAAGGAATTGTTAAATCATGACATGTGGAGTCTCCAACTTCTACGCTAGTTTTAGTGAATTCAACATTAGCATTATAGGATGAATCCTCGTTTTGAAAGAAAAAAGTTAAAGTACCTTCTCTATATGTCAACAAACAAGACGGATTTACAGGGTTAAGTTGACCTACTATTGTTGTACTACAAGCTGGCGGCTCTGTAGCTTTAGCATCTAATGGGTACAAGACAGCAGAGAACATGCACACGACCACACAGATTAAGAATTTATAAAAGTTTTGGACTTTAGACATTAGATTCCTCCTTTTTCAAACCAACAATTTTACAGAATTAGATTTTGGACAAAAACTAACGCTTTTGCTCAAATTCCAAAACAGTTTCCTACTCAAAAGTTTGGCGTTGCATAGATCCAGGATGAATTGGCGGATGAAACCATTGATAATTCGTTCCAAAATGGGAAAAATCATCCCATGATTCAGCAACGCCGTCCTTATTTACAACTCAAATCGTTGTAAATTTCTGAGTTGTTTGAGAAAGATAGGGGATAGTTAATCACTTAACTTTTGTGTTCCCTTTTTTCTTCCCACATCTCTTAGACGTTTCCCAACGCCAATTTGTGAATTTTTCGAGTTACGGGCATTTTTTCTCTCCAAAAATCCACCCTCAACCCCCATAACCCTTCCTCGCTTTACCTTTCAGTCGCTGCAAAATCTTCTCAACTTCCCCACGAGCCGGATATAACAACTGCTGACTCAAAGCACTTTTATAAGCCTCTATCGCTTCCAACTTATCCCCCAACCCCACTAAGGCTCTCCTTAACCAGTAATCAGATGCAGCCGGGTTGAATGCCCTCAATTCCTGACTTCCCTCACAAGCGGCTTCCCACGATCGCTTACTAGCCCCAACATCCCTCAGCGAAAGGCGATCGCCCATCTCCCCACAAAAAAGCGATCGCCCTTTTCCCTACACAAAAGCGATCGCACTTCTCTCATGATAAAAGCGATCGCACTTTTGTAAAAAAGGCGATCACTCCTCTTCCCATAAAAAAGCGATCGCACTCCCGTAAATAAATAAAACAAAAGGTGATCACATTTTTGTCATGTATCATCGGATGGGCGATGACTTTCTTGCTTGATGAAGTTAGGAAAATAAAGCGAACGCACAAGTGCGCTAGCTACTTATTCATACCTGAGATTACCGTCAATATTGGCAATGTGATCATCAAGATTGATACTTGTGCCTACAAAGTCTTGGTTTCTTTTCTTACATTCAGCAGTGAGGGTACTACCGCTCTTTAAAGCAGTCCCACGGCAGGTCTCAATAAAGTTCTTATCGTTCCAACTCAAACTTCCATCAATATTTCCAATATATGGATTTAAGTCAATACTAGTGGGAGTAAATCCACCATTAGCTTTTTCGCAAGAAGCTCTTAGGGTTGAACCAGAGACACTAGCGTCTCTACAAGTCTTGGAAAAATCACCCAGTGCCCAAGCGTTGCTGGTGAATAAATCGAAAGCAATTACTACGGCAAATACACAAGCTACCAAAACACGAAATACACGATTCATTTTGATTTTCCTTGTTGTAAGTTGAATTAAGTGGTTTTTCCTTCCCATATCTTTTAGACGTTTGCCAACTCCAATTTGTGAATTTTTCGAGTTACAGGCATTTTTTCTCCCAAAAATCCACCCTCAACTCGCAGAACCCTTCCGCTTCTTACCTTTCAGCCGCTGCAAAATTTTCTCAACTTCCTCACGAGGCGGATACAACAACTGCTGACTCAAAGCTCTTTCATAAGCCTGTATCGCTCCCAACTTATCCCCCAACCCTACCAAGGCTCTCCCTAACCAGTAATCAGCCCCAGCCGGGTTAAACGCCCTCAATTCCTGACTTTCCTCACAAGCTGCTTCCCACCACCGCTTACTAGCCCCAACATCCTTCAGCACTTGGTAACTCTCCCCTAGCCAAACCAACCCAGGTACTAATTGCAGAGAACCTCCTGGTGGTAATATATGCGATCCTTTCTCCAACACCTCCACGGCTTCTTGATGTTTCCCAGCCAAGGCTAAAACCCGTCCATGACGAAACCAAGCATCAGCTAACTGGGGCTGTAGATGCGTCCCCTGTTCAGAAACCTGACACCCCCGTTCAATCTCCTGAAAGTATTCCACCAACACCCGTCCCGCAGTAGCCCAAACACTCCAGCGTTCAGGAAACCGCTTCAACATCTCCTCCACTATGGAAGCAAGACCTCTAACTCCCCTCTCCTCGCAGGAGAGGGGTAGGGGAGCCAGTGCGTTGCGGAGGTTCCCTCCGTTGTAGCACCTGGCGTGGTGAGGTTCAAGGGGTAAAATCTCGCACAACCCCCGATAAATTTCGCAATCATGGGGATACAGATCATAAGCTTTCCACATTATCTCCGCCGCTTTCTGATATTCCCCGGTGTGGAATAAGCACCGTCCGTAGTAATACCAACCATAAGGATGATTTGGGTGTTCTGCGGTAAACTTTGCTAACACCTCTACACCTTGCGTCCAATCCCCACGGAGAATATAGTAATATGACAGCGAATTGTGAGCCTCAGCCCCATGAGGAGCCTGTTGCAGTGCAGAGGTAATCATCTTTTTAGTCAGCTTCCCCTCCTGACCAGATACCAATCTCATCTGACAACGCTGATCAATTTGTCGTTGGAGTACCCGTAAATCATCTCCAGCTAAGGCTATAGCCCTGTTTAACCGCTCTCTAGCTGTTTGAATATCCCCCACCGCCTTCAGCGCATCATGGCTGGAAATCAACGCCACAACATCATCTGGATTGACTGACAAAACCTGCTTCAAGGCACTGAGAGTACCAAAAGGATTTTCTCTCCCGTGATGCACTTGTGCCAAAGCCAGCGAGTGAACTACTTTGTCAGGTTCTAAAGCAGCTGCTAAATTAAAAGCGATGATTGCCTTCTGACTCTCACCTCTGCAAACTGCAATCAATCCATTTATATGATTCTGAGTCCCTTCATTTTCAGACAACAATAAGGCTTTTTCATATATTTCTAGAGCCTCTTTTTCTAGTCCCATCAGCTGCAAGATTTTACCCAGTTGCAGCCGCACATCAATTAATTGAGGTTGTCGCTCAATCACTTGACGATATTCTGCAACTGCTTGTTGCCAGTTTCCCATCTCGTAAAGTAAATCAGCTAGTTCTAATCTTTTTTTCCATCCTTGGGGATATTTATCGACATACTTACTTAAGGTGATGAGTTTCTGCTCAAGTCTTGCTGGCTTTTCTTCTAAAACCAAGTGAGCATTCATCTCCAACCCAGAGAATTGGGTGAACTGTACCAAAGATGTGACAATGTTTCCAGACATATTACGGTTACTTTATAGTTAATTTCTTCGCCGTTGCTGTTTGTTGTAATTGGTGATTCTGAATTACAAATCACTGTTTCATCAGATTTAGAACTTAGGCACTCAGTCGCGAGAAAACAAGACTTTGAGATTGCTACATCGCGTCGCAATGACGGAAATACGTAGTCCGTGGGTAAGTCCTGAGGTTGAATCTCTTCCACTATGGGAATTACCTTTTTTAAGGATGGGAAGAGGGAATCTAGAGAAGTGTTATCTTCCCCTGCAAGATATTTCTTTAACTGCTTTTTTAGAATCCTGCGTGCCTGTTGAATGCGTTTGCGAACATTCTCTTCAGAAAGGGCGAGTTGCTTGGCAATATCTTGATAGGATTTCTCTTGGCAGTAGTGTAAAATAAAAGGATGGCGCAATCTGTCAGGTAAAGATTCAATTCTCTGGTGGAGATATGCTCGCATCTCCAAATTCAAAATATTAGATTCAGGAAATTCTACCCTAGAACAAAATGCTGCATGATCTGCAAATTTAATATCATCAATGTTTTCAATTCCTGGGGCTTCTTGTTTGTGTTTTCGATGCACATCCATGCAGAAGTTATAGATAAGTCGAGTTAACCACGCTTTGGGATGTATAATTTTCTTTGCATCTTTTGTCCATTCGTTCCAGGCTTTGAGCATTGCCTGATTGAGTGCATCTTCGGCATCATGAAAATTACCTCCCATCCACTTTAGGCAAAGGTTGTAAAAATAATCTTGATATGATTCCCATAATTGCCAAAAATCCTGACAATTATTTTGAGATAGAGCTTTGAATTGACTTTGTTTTGGCAATACATTCCTGATTTCCAGCCCTGATAAGGAGAACAAAAGTTCTTGTTCAGGGTTCGCTTGTATACATGACTTCCTGTTCATTATTTAAAGCATGAGGGATAATGCACTGTACAAAAGACTGGAAGATAATGGATATTAGGACCAGCCCTTTCAAGGTGAACGTTTGTACTATGAAATAAATAATATTTTTCACCCAATTTCGGTATTTTGGCGATTGCGATCGCTTAATTTACAGTCCAAAAATTTGGAGTTTATCCATAATTTATTTCTTCAATTGCAGTCAATGCCTGAAATACGGTTAAAAATTGGATAGTACATATGCTCACCTTGAAAGGGCTAATATTAGGACTTATGCATTGACATAAATTTGATTGTATGCATAAATCCATACTTTATTTCTACCAACAGAAGTTAAAATGAATGAGCTTCATAGCTCTCCCTTGAATGGGTGTAAACACCATCAAATTATGCAGTTTTGGAATATTTATGGAATAAATTGCCCTAAATAGGGCTGGCAAAATTAAATATACAGCAGATTGATGCGTTTTAAGCATGTATCTCCTAAAGCTGAAATATGCTGGTGTATATTTGTCCGAAGGAAGTGGAGCCAATACGGTTCGGCTAAGATGCACAGTCCTTAAAGATCCCCCATTATTCCCTTTTTAAGGGGGGTTGGGGGGATCGAGTCTTATCCGAACCGTATTGGGAGTGGAGCGATCGCTGTTTGACAACGATCTCAAAAAAGATGTTGTCGTGCTACAAGTAACAATCTTGGTGCTATTGACTTCTGGTTCTGGGGCGATCGGCTGGTTAATTCGCGCTAAATTAGACGGTGCTCCGATTGAAGCTAGTACGAATTTGTTGGCTATTTTGCTGATGGCGATCGCTTTTGTGGGAATTGCGATCGCATCCTGGACAAGTTTGCTACAAATTACTGCGATCGTAGAAGCGCGGGATGAAGCAGAACATTTATTTAAAATTGCCCTAGTAGTCCATGTCATAAGTTTTGAGGGGTTTCAACTTACCAAAATAATTGATTTTTAAGGCTTTGGAAATTTGATTACCCATCAGAATTAATGACATGGACTAGTAGTCTGTCAAATTGATTTTGACGGGTTGGTAGTGTGAGCGAGACGCTCACATTGAAATTATCAAGGAATATGGTGATTTACCTGAAGTTGAATGTTATGCCGGACAGTTAAATCAAGTCTTTATGAACATCTTGAATAATAGTATTGATGCATTCGATGATTACAATCAAATAAAAGTGGAAGTTAAAAATAACTTGAGTCAAATTATTATCTGTACTAAATTAGTAAATCCCGATTGGGTGGTTATTTCGATTAAAGATAATGGTTCAGGGATGAGCGAAAGTATTAGACAAAAACTATTTGATCCCTTTTTTACAACTAAACCTG
Source organism: [Scytonema hofmanni] UTEX 2349 (assembly GCF_000582685.1). Taxonomy (GTDB): domain Bacteria; phylum Cyanobacteriota; class Cyanobacteriia; order Cyanobacteriales; family Nostocaceae; genus Hassallia; species Hassallia hofmanni. The sequence goes on along the minus strand of NZ_KK073768.1, from coordinate 4,242,487 downwards.
TGGGACAAGGTACCGGTTTAGGATTATCAATTAGCTATCAAATTGTGGTGGATAAACATCAGGGCAAAATAGAGTGTATTTCCCAACCAGGAGAAGGTGCAGAGTTTTGGGTTGAAATTCCCATCCGGCAAATAAAATAATAAACATAGGAGTGGAAAAGACGTAGAGACGCGAAATTTCGCGTCTCTACAAGGGTTTTGGGTAACGCATAGTTAATTTTCACTTTCTATGTCTAATAAATCCAGGCACTAGGAGCTACGATATAGATCCGATGCCAATTCCTAAATGTTATGTCTGCTAACTCTGCCTCTGCCACAATCACGACTCCCCAAGTTGCACAAATCTCAATTCCGCCACTGTTGGGCGCTTCTTTAGACGAATTGACGGTTTGGGTGCAGCAACAAAAACAACCCGCTTACAGAGGAAAGCAGCTGCATGATTGGATATATAACAAGGGAGTGCGACATCTTAATGATATCTCCGCCTTTTCCAAACAATGGCGTGCCGAAGTAGCAGAAATTCCTATTGGACGCTCAACTTTACATTACCGCTCTGTTGCCCCCGATGGCACTGTCAAGTATCTTTTAAGATTGACAGATGACCAAATTATTGAAGCTGTAGGTATTCCTTCTAATAAGCGTCTCACAGTTTGCGTTTCTACGCAAGTCGGTTGCCCAATGGCTTGTGATTTTTGCGCTACTGGTAAAGGTGGATACAAGCGCAATTTAGCACGACATGAAATTGTCGATCAAGTTTTAACTGTACAAGAAGATTTTCAACAACGAGTTAGCCATGTAGTGTTTATGGGTATGGGTGAACCGTTGTTGAATGTAGATAATGTTTTAGGTGCGATCAAATCTATAAATAAAGATGTGGGAATTGGACAGCGATCGCTTACTTTATCTACTGTCGGTATACGCGATCGCATTCGTCAACTAGCCAAACACCAGTTACAAGTTACTCTCGCTGTTAGTCTCCACGCATCTAACCAAGCGCTGCGAGAACAACTCATCCCCAGCGCACATGCTTATAAAATTGAAGATTTACTCGCTGAATGTCGAGAATACGTAGAAATTACCGGACGCCGCATTAGTTTTGAATACGTTCTCCTGGCTGGGGTGAATGACTTACCAGAACACGCATTACAATTAGCGAAATGTCTGCGAGGCTTTCAAAGTCACGTTAATTTGATTCCCTACAATCCTATCAGCGAAGTGGATTATAAACGCCCGAATAGCGATCGTATATCTGCTTTTATGACAGTTCTCAAACAGCAAAATATTGCTGTTAGTGTCCGTTATTCTCGTGGGTTAGAAACTGATGCTGCTTGTGGACAACTAAGAACAAGCAAGAAGTAATTAAGAGGAGCGGAATTTTTTCTTAACTGTAGAGACGCGAAATTTCGCGTCTCTACAAGTACAAATGTTCCCTTGTAACGTCTCTATTTTGCAGCAAGAATACCTGGAGCATAAGCCTCAATCACTTTACCAGTGAGGGTGCAAGATATCATTAAGTAGTCACAAGTTGGGCATTGTGTGCGAGTCAACTGACTATCAGAAATGTAATACCTTTCACCTTCGCTGCCGCAGTTTGGGCAACGAATTTTTTGTACTATTTGCATTTTAAAATTCCCTGATGTAGTAATTTTTTATGGGTAAAAACGGTGAATCATCTGAAGCAAAATTTTAAATTCAGAAAATTTTCTTGTAGTTTTATTCTCTTATTTATTACCTACTCAACACATCCAACTTTAGACATATAAATGGATTTTGTCAAATGCATAACGCTTCTATATACGCTGATCCCTATAAATAAAGCCTTGAGATTAAGTACTTTCCAGTCATTTTAACTTTTTTTCCTGTGACATCAGACATCAGCTTTTAGGATAAGTAGTATTTGCAGTAAAAAGTGAAAATTAAGAAATAACTGTATTGTTAGTTACAAAAAGATTTATCTTAATATTTGCTTAAGGATTTGTCGTGGTGATTTAGGGTGTGTAGAGACGCGATACCTTTGGATCTCTACAATGAATGATTGACAAAACAGAGATAATGTCAGTAGATCACAAACTTTATTACTAGGCTTGCCATAATAAGGAATTAAGTTTAAATCAATAGCTAACTTTAGGTGTCCGTTTTTAATTCCTCTCGGAACTCGACTTTTTAAAGCTTGATTAATTTGTCTCTCTAAATCTTCAAAATCATTAATTTTGTTGAGATGATATCTAATATCATTTCCAGATGGAATTTTCTTCAATGTTTTAGCTGTATTCTCAATAGTATCCCCATTGCTTGCTGCTCTCACTAAAATCTCAAATAAAGTTTTTTGATCACATACACCTTGAGTTTTTATAGAGAAATTTTCTGCGAAACACTCAATAACTTCGTCTAGAGTTTCTGTCTCTGTTATAGCCAGTTGTTCTAAAATTCCATAATTAAACAAATTTTAAATGCATAAAAACAGATATATTGTGTGAAAAATTAATAAAGTAACTGTCAAGAATTGTATTAACAATATTAAAAAATTGTTATCTTCTGTTAAAATATTTAATTCATCTGTCTAGCTAGGGAAATATTTTAATAATCTTTATGGAGGAATTAAACCTAAAATTTGCCGATTTATTTGCAGGTATTGGAGGTTTTAGATTGGCTTTTGAAAAAGCCAACTATAAATGTGTATTTTCCTGTGAGATTAACGAAGCTTGTCAACAGGTTTATTCTAATAATTTTGGAGAAAAACCTGTACATGACATCAGAAAAATTGATATACAAAAGCTTCCTTACTTTGATGTATTGACAGCTGGTTTTCCTTGTCAACCTTTTAGTATTTGTGGACGAAAAAAAGGGTTTCATGACACTAGAGGAACTCTATTTTTTCATATTTGCGAAATCATTGAGCATATTAGTCCTCCTGTAGTTATCCTTGAAAATGTTAAGCATATATTACATCATGATAAAGGTAGAACATTAGAAGTAATATTATATTCTTTGGAAGATATGGGTTATGTAGTTAATTACGAGATACTTAATTCTAAAGATTTTGGGCTACCACAAAATCGAGAAAGAGTAGTATTTGTTGCGACGAAAAAGAGAAAATTTGATTTTGGACTACTCAAAAAAACTTATCCGTTTCCTACTCTTAGAGAATTTTTGTGTACTTCAGAAGAATTTGAATACTTAAATCCTCAAGAATACACAATGATAGATAATCCAAAACAACAAGATTCTGGTCTGATTTTTGTAGGATATCGTAATAAAAATATTTGGAAAACAGGTATTAGACCAAACACAGAACATTTATCTAGGGTTCATCATCAACCAAATAGAATCTATTCTATAGAAGGTGTACATCCAACAATACCTTCTCAAGAAACTTCCGGTAGATTTTTTATTTACATACCAGAAGAAAATTCAGTTCGGAAGTTAACGATTAGAGAGTGCTATAAAATCATGGGGTTTCCTGATAATTTCAAAACCCATAGTAATTTATCGGAGTGTTATAAGCAAATAGGTAATTCAGTTGCTATCCCAGTAATGTATGAACTTGCTAATCAAATAAAAAAACAAGTTTTTTTAGATCAAGATATGGCTTGTGAAACAAATAATATTAAAGATAATTTTTAGTTTGAGCAACCTATTCAACTAGAAATACCTTTTATTTTAAGATTGATCATGTCTATCACGGATTTTATTGATGGTTATTCTCAATTAATAGAGTCTGATAATGAAATACAAAAAATTCACAAGGAGAAATGGAATGAAATTTTAGGTAGATTAATCATTGAGGAATGAAATAAACCAAGATTCTTCAAGCTGGATTAAAATAATCATAAATCTCTTGCGCTAAACGCGGACCAATTCCGGAAACCTCAGCTAGTTGTGCAGGTGTCGCTTGCCGGATATAATCAACAGAGCGAAAATGCGCTAAAAGCTGCTTTTGTCGATGGTGTCCCAAACCGGGAATTTCATCTAAACGCGATCGCTTTAATTTGTCACTGCGTTGCTGACGATGAAAACTAACTGCAAATCTATGCGCTTCATCCCGCAAGCGTCGTAACAACTGCACTCCTGCTTGTTCAGCTTCAGTTTGCAATGGTGCAGATTCTCCCGGAAGAAAAATCTCCTCTCGCTGCTTTGCTAAACTGACGACTCGCAAATCATCTAACAAATTCATCTCTTGCAAAACAGCGACAACTGAAGATAATTGACCTTTACCGCCATCAATCATAATTAAATCAGGAAAATCTGGATTCCCCTGTCTTAATAACTCCGGATCTTCACCATACTTCCGAAAGCGACGCTGAATAACTTCAGCTAAACTCGCAAAATCATCTGAATGTCCGGCAGTAACTGTGGGATTTTTGATTTTGTAGTGACGATAATGCTGGTTAGCGCTAATTCCATCGATAAACACGACTTGGGAAGCTACTGCATTTGAACCTTGAATGTGTGAGATGTCGTAACCTTCGATGCGATGAGGTAAATCGGGTAAATCGAGAATCGCGGTTAAATCTTGCATAGCTTGGTGATTGCGATCGCCCAATTTTTGCATTCTTTGCAATTCATACTGAGCATTTCGCTCAACCATCTCAATTAATTCTGCCTTAGTTTGCCGCTGCGGAGCCAAAATTGTGACTTTTCGTTGTTTGCGCTGACTTAAAACATCCGCTAATATGTCCCCATCTGGTAACTCGTGCTGTACCAAAATCTCTGCAGGAATTTCCACAGCGTCAGCAGTTTGATAATGTTCTTCCAACACTCGTTGTAAAATAGCTCCAGGTTCAGCGTGAGTATCGGCAACGAAACCCAAACGTCCGACAAGTTGCCCAGCACGAATTTGAAATAATTGAATACAAGCGTGTTTATCATCGCCCGCCAGAGCGATCGCATCCCGCGAAACGGTATCATCCGGTAAGGCAACTTTTTGATTTGAAGAAAGCGACTTCAACCCATTGATTTGGTCACGAATTCTTGCCGCAGACTCAAAATTGAGCGCTTCTGCCGATTTCTGCATCTGAGTAGTCAAAATATCAATCAGTTCTTGACTTCGACCTTGAAAAACCATCGCCACTTTTTGCACAGTTTTGCGGTATTCTTCTGGTGAAATCAGCTTTTGACAAACACCCGGACAGCGACCTAAATCGTAATTTAGACAAGGACGATCTTTAAAAAGTGGTTGGGGTCGTTGTTTGAGTGCGAAGATGCGCTTAGATATACGTAATATTTCTCGTAATAGATGAGAATCAGTATAAGGTCCGTAAAACTTATCTTTTTCTTTACCGCTTTTACGTTTGCGAGTGATGAAAATACGCGGATATTCTTCAGACCAAGTAATGCATACATAAGGATATTTTTTATCATCCTTTAGGAGTACATTAAAGTATGGCTGGTGCTGCTTGATTAAGTTTGCTTCTAGTGCTAAAGCTTCAGCTTCAGTATCGGTGACGATAAATTCAATTTCCGTCACCTGTTTTACCATTGTTGCGATGCGTTCGCTTAATCTTTGGGAATCGCGGAAATATGAACGAACACGCGATCGCAATTTTCGCGATTTCCCTATATAGATTATGCGATCGCTCCCGTCGCGCATGAAATAAACCCCAGGTTCCGGGGGAATTTCCACTAGACGGTTTTCCAGACGTTCTGGATCTTTAAGCAGCGGTACTATTTGAGCAGATGTTGTCACAACTATTAAGTAGTTTCACAAATATACCATCTCTATTTTAATAAAAATTCATCTAAAATTATCGATTATTATATATATAGGACTCATAAAGCTTTGTCTAGTTATGGATAGAAATTAGTTAACAGTTCCAACCCCTTAGCCTATTTTCATCTTTTGGTGCTGGGTGACAAACAAACTAGCGATCGCTATTAGCCCTAATATTGTCGAGGGTTCTGGTATCCTTCTTTTAGGGGGGGACGGTGGTGCTTTCCAAGTATTAGTATATGTAAGCGTTTCTTTGGTTTTAAACTTTGTATCCCCAACGTAATATTTATAGTAAGTTGTGCCGTCAATTGTCTCATTTGACACTTCACTAGCTTGAATAATTTCTTCTATATTGCTTTCTGCTTTTTGCAGCAATTGCGAAGCTTGATTACCAGTTGTATATTTACCAGCCAAAAATTCTTGTTTATCGAGATAGTATGGTCGAACTTGGTTTAAGTTAAACTCATCTGTAGCTTCGTTATTAGTAGGTTTTGTTTGAGTCCAAGGTAGTTCCAAATTCAAGCTGGGATGATTCTCAGGCAGTGGATTTACTGAAGGATTTCTGATGAATTTGTCAGTTTTAAATGAGAAAGCTGACGCTGGGGTAGCAGCGATCGTCAATCCAAAAACGGCGACAAAAATCGCCATGAATTCTGCCTGTACTAGCCACGGTGCTAGGCAAAATTGGCACGGAACCATTTTTAACGTTGAATTTTGAGAGAAGTTTGAGCCTCTGCTTTTGGCGCTCATAACCTTGGTAATTTTAAATTGCTTAGTTACTGTCATATACGTCCTTGACTTTTGAAGCTACGATTTTAGCTCAACACGGACTAAATATACTTTTTTATAGTAAATTTTAGTATTACGTCCTATGTAATGTTATCTGTAGTTTCACTGAAAAATGCAGGTAGTCAAGGCGGAAACAATAAATTTATCGTTAATTAGAGATGAAGAGTTGATAAATTGCTTACAGAGGAGGGGAAAAGGTTAAAGGCATGGAGTTATTTAAAATCAGTAAAAATGCTTAAAATTACTTCTTCCTTTCCCCCTTCCCCCTTCCCCTTTCCCCCTCTTTTTCATAGAAACTTAGCTATTCTCTCCACAGCCGTGGTTAATATAGTTGGCTCATGCACTAAAGCAAAGCGAACATATCCTTCCCCAAATTTACCAAACCCTGCACCAGGGGAAGCCGCAACACCAGTTTGTTCGACTAACTCAGTACAAAATTGGATAGAATTTTGACTCCAATGTGTCGGCAACTTTGCCCAAATATACATTGTTGCTTGGGGAGTAGGAACTTGCCAACCAATGCGATGTAAAGCGCTCACTATCGCATCTCGACGTTGTTTGAAGGTAGCAACAGCAGCATTTACCCCAGCTTGAGGACCAGTGAGAGCAGCGATCGCCCCATTCAAAATTCCCCGATACTGATTAAAATCTACAGCTGCTTTTACCTGACGTAAAGCATGAATCAACTCAGCATTACCAATAGCGTAGCCAATACGAAAGCCACCCATATTATATGACTTGGACAAAGTGAAAAACTCAATTGAGACGCTTTTATCTGGGTCAGCTTGGAAAATTGAAGGAGCGAGGGGGGAGGAGGGGGAGATGGGGAGAGGGGGAGAGGGGGGGATGGGGAGAGCGGGGGATGGGGGAGATGAGGAAGATGAGGAAGATATTGCTCCCTTATCTCCCTTATCTCCCTTATCTCCCTTATCTCCCTTGTCCCCTTGTCCGTCCCCAGTCTCCTCAAACACTAAATCTACGTAGGGGAAATCATGAACGAGAACGAGATTATGTTGTTGACAAAATGCTACAGCTTCTTGAAAGAAAGATAATGGCGCGATCGCACTGGTAGGATTGTGAGGATAGCTCAATACCATCATCCGCGACTGTGCCAAAACAGGCGCGGGAATCTCGCTAAATACTGGTAAAAAATTGTTTTCTTCCCGGAGTGGCATCGGGTAGATTTGACCGCTGGCTAAGTACACTCCGCCTGCATGAGAAGGATAGCCCGGATCGAGCAATAAAGCAAAATCTCCAGGATTCAGCACTGCTAGAGGGAAATGTGCCGTCCCTTCTTGAGAACCAATGAGGGGTAACACTTCCATTTCTGGGTCAACTTTAATACCGAATTTTTGCTCGTACCAATTAGCTGCGGCTTGACGAAACGCTTGAGTGCCGTTAAACAGCAAGTAGCCGTGAGTACTTGGATCGTGTAAAGATTGAGCGATCGCCTCAATTACGTGCGCTTCGGTTGGTAAATCAGAAGACCCCAGCGACAAATCTATCAACTGTTGCCCAGCAGCCTTAGCTTTGGTTTTGGCTATGTCCATCTCTGCAAATACATTGAATTGCAGGGGTTGTAAACGTTTCGCAAACTGCATTTTATTTAGAAGTCAGGAGGAGCAAAATTAATTGTAGAGACGTTCCGACGGAACGTCTGTACTTGGGTAGAGACGTTCCGACGGAACGTCTTTAGGGGGAGTTAGAGAACTTTGGACTAATTATTGTTTAAATGAGTATCCAGGAAGCTGAGTAATTTATCTTTACTGATGGCTCCCTCACTGGAAGCTAAGATAGTGTTTCCTTGAAATAGTCGGAGGGCGGGTACACCTTCAACCTGATATTCTTTAACAGTCAGTGGATTAGGATCTACTTCCATTTTGACAATTTTCAGGCGATCGCTGTATATATCGGCAGTTGAGTTGATTACGGGTGACATCAATCTACAAGGTCCGCACCAAGAAGCCCAAAAGTAAACCAATACCGGCTGTTCGGCTTTCAAAACTTCGGTTTCAAACTCAGCATCAGTTATAGTGCTTACACCCTTATTCATTGCAGTCTCCATCCGGTGGCACGATTTATATTGGCACACAAAATACTCTATCTCAAAGTCGTCAATTTAGTCCGCGTAGGCGGACTTTGTTTATGTAGCCGCGATTTTAATCGTCGGGGCTTAATTGACCATTGACCAAATCATTTTGACGCGAAATCCCACGACCAAAAGGCGTGGGATAGTTGAAGTGAAGATTTTTCTGATAATGTTACATTTGATCCAATTGTTTTTTTAGCGATTCCAACTCGGCATCAACCACTTCCGGTCGCTGATTAGTTTTAGGAGTGTTAGTTTCTTGTGGCAATAAAGGTTGATTTGGTGGACTAGCTGGTGCCAGCGACGCTTTCAAAGCTGCCAATTCATCGTCAACATCGCTACCAGATTCCAATTTGGCAAATTGGCTTTCTAAATCAGCACCTGCTAACTCTCCTGCTGACTGAGCGCGAGCTTCTTGCATCAAGACTTTTTCTTCCATCCGCTCAAAAGCTGACATTGCGCTGCTGCTATTCATACCGCGCACCATGCCTTGAAGTTGCTCTTGAGCTTTGGCAGTGGTGATTCGCGCTTTGAGCATTTCTTTCTTGGTTTTTGCCTCAGAAATTTTGCTCTCTAGCTGCATTAAGTTGCGCTTGATAGTTTCCACCTGAATAACTTGCTGATCCAGGCTGGTTTTAAGAGCAGTGCCGGTGTCCGTGTAAGTCTTTTTCCGCTCTAGTGCTTGACGTGCAAGGTTTTCATCACCTTTTTGCAGCGCTAGCTGGGCATTACGTTGCCACTTATTTATTTCATTTTGGGCATCATTATACTGTTTTTCTGTACGTTTTTGAGCAGCAATTGTCTGGGCGACTCCCTGACGTAGCTGTACCAAGTCTTCCTGCATTTCCAGGATGGCTTGTTCGAGCATTTTTTCTGGATCTTCGGCTTTACTTACCAGGTCATTAAGGTTAGCACCTACTACTCGTCTAATGCGATCAAATAATCCCATAACTTTGTTTTTCCTTTTGCGATTTACGCGCTTTGAACGGATACGAAGGCTTTTCTACTATTTAATAGCTACCTATTTCAATTTAATCTTTTCGCTTTAGATTGGTAGCTTCACACAACCCTTAATTTCTAAGATATGCTTTAGTTTTCCTTAATTGCCCAATGTTTACGGTTCGTGATTTTTAAGTATTTACACTCTCAGAATTTAAATTATTGCCTTTATGTGGTATAATGTCTGCGCCACTTAAAGGCTGCACTTTCATCGCTGCGAGTTCCCCATCAATAGTGTTGTTAGATTCACTCTTAGTAAATTGAGAAACCAAGTCATCGCTGTCGAGTTGAGCTATTGCTTCGGATTTGGCTTCGAGTTGCAAAACTTTTTCTTCCATCCGTTCAAAAGCGTTTAAGCTGCTAGTGGTAGATGAACTGCTCAACATTTCCTGAAGCCGGTAAGAAGCTTCAGCAGAACGAGCGCGAGCGATGTACATATCTTTTTTAGTTTTCGCCTCCAATATTTTAAATTCTAGCGATCGCATATCTTGTTTCATTTTAACTATCAAACTATTTTGCTGCTTTATCTGCAAAGCCAGAGCATCATGTGTTTCTTGATAGGCACGACGTTTGGTAAGAGCTTCCCTAGCTAAAGGTTCATTATTGGCTTGTAGCGCCAATTGAGCGCGACGATACCATTCCTCTACTGTTGACTTAGCCTGAGCGGTTTGTCGTTCGGTACGTTTTTGAGTTGCTACTGCCTGTGCTACTGCTTGTCGCAATTGCACCAAATTAGTTTGCATCTCCATAACAGCTTGCTCCAGAATCTTTTCTGGATCTGACCCACTGCTCATCATACTATTGAAATTAGCGCGAATCACCCGTTGGATACGCTTCATCATTTCCATTTCGGCTCTCCATTCACTTTTTGCTCGCAGTGTCAACAGCTAGGGATTAAGTAGATGTTTTTTTATGGTATCGTAGATTTTCGCTCCTTAAGGTTGCTCCACCCGCGCTTTAATTCCTTTAGCCTGTAGTAGTTGCATTTGTTGTTTTACTTGCTCTTTGGTTTTCAGCGCACCCAGATAAATGAATTTTCCATCAGCTGATAAATAAGCATCGGGAATTACTTCCCGTGCAGAGGCGAAAGTGCGATCGCCTTGATTTTCTATGACAAGATGATAAAATCCATCTTTTGACGGTTTCACTTCTGAAAGCGGTTTTTCGGGCTTTGGCGAAGTTGTTGCCTTTGGTGTCGGCAAAGGTTGCGCTTTTTGTATTGGCGCTATAGGGGGATTTGCCGGAATTATTACCGCCACAGGGCTGGGTATTGGTGTAGGAGTCGGTTTCGGTTTGGGTGTTAAGCCAACTACGTCATTAGGATTGTTCACCTCTGGAAATTCATCGGTGGCAAGATTTGGATACTTAGGTATGGGGGTAGTCGGTGTTTCTGGTTTTGCTTTCTGAGTATTTTTAATATTAGTTGTCGATGCCGTTGGTGGCGAATTTGACACAGACTTTCCACCAAAGCCAAGCAGAGACAAGCTTTTCGGATTAAAAAGTACGTATCCCAAGGTGAGACTCGCTAGTAATAGTAATAACATTGAGCCAATCCCCAAAGGTGATAAAAGACTATCGCTGTTACTTGGCTTTCTTTTTGGCGGTTGTTCTTCTGTCAAACTTCGCAGCAGTGCTTCAGATGATTCTAAGTAATCGTCTGGCTGCTTGGGGGTGTCATCTGATGGGGTATTTTCGGTTTGATCGGATTTGACAACCGTAGGCACAATACTGCCATTTTCCTCTGAAGGTGTATCTGTTTTATCTATAACCTCAACCTTGGGAGGTTTTGGCAACTCAGTATTTACCGTTGTCGCCGCTGGCATTTCCTGAGGAGTTTCAGCTTCAACAGATGCGGACGGGATATTCGGTTGAAGAACGGTCTGCTTTTCTTGTACTAAAGAAGTTAAATTTGATATCGGTTTTTTGGACGCGATGCTTGCGGCAAGAACTCCGCTCAACCCAGTAATGGCAGTCTGCTGGAATTGATTGGTGTTACTACTGGCACGGTTTTGGTTAGGTGTGTTGTATCCGGTTCGTGTACGTCGATAGCGGGCTAACTCTTGATCTAGTTGCACTTCTAAACAAGCTAATGCTGCTGCTAGTTGTGGCTTCAACCCAGGTGTTTTCGACGATTGAGTACCCAAATGTCGGAGGTTTTGACTCATAGCCTGTCTGCCTCAAAAGTAGATTACTGGATTAACTTAAAATACATGTGTGCCAATCCTAACGAAAATTCCCAGAATAGATTGATGCTTTTTGTAGCAAGCTAAAATTTTTACTCAAGGTTTACGCAAAATGTCTTTGAAATCAGTTAATGATATTTTAAGTCTTCCGGAAATTCAGATATTACTGCACCAGCAGCCATTTCCCCGCTTGCTCAAGTGTTGGTCTCAAGTGGTAGGAAATGCGATCGCATTTCATACTCAACCATTGTCGATTCAGCGCGATGTCTTGCGGGTGGCAACTTCTAGCGCAGCTTGGGCACAAAATTTGACTTTCGAGCGTCAGCGACTGCTTGTCAAGTTGAATGAAAAACTACCCGATCCTTTAGTAGATATTCGCTTCTCTACTGCTGGTTGGAAGCGTCCCCAAGATAAAGCAAACCAGCAAAAAACCCTTTTGCCGTCTGAACATCCTAGTTACCTTGGTGATGAGACAAACGTCAAGCCTCAGGTGCTACCAATAAGCAAAAATGCGAATGCTGCTTTTGAAAATTGGAAAATGGCTATGGTCATGCGATCGCATAATTTACCTGTTTGTCCTCAATGTCAATCTCCCACCCCACCAGGCGAAATTCAGCGCTGGGGTGTCTGTTCTATCTGTGCTACTAAGCAGTTTTCTAGTAGTTTTTGAAGACAATAAAAAAAGATATACGTAGCAATTGTAAATACCGCCCATTTACAGCACGAAGAGTGCTGATACCATTTATGTAAAGACGTTCCGCCGGAACGTCTCTACGACGGTAGGTATGTTTTTATTACTATTAATTAAACGGACGTGAGTTATATCACAATACGCTTGGTGTTAAGGATTTTTGGTACTGATTTTTGACCTGTAGAGACGCGATCGGACGAAGTCTCTACACTCGGATTTTAGGCTTAACACCAAGCGTATTGAATTATATCATGAAAACTTTTTCTTCTTTTTTCCCTTTCCCCCTCTTTCTATAAGTATTCCTACAGGAATACTTGTAGAAAATTTCTCCTCATTTCCCCCTAAATTTCTGCAAACTATGTTATGTGACATTTTTTGAAGTTAATTTAACACCCTGACCAAATCGAAAATATAAGGCTTAACCTTGATCCCTAATAGCTTTGAGCCTGATATTGCTATATTTACGGTAGTTGAATTATTGCCAAATATGACACAAATATAAAAATTTCCTAAAGTTAATTATTTCATCGGGATCGCTAGAACATATACAGAATAATAGATTTATGGCTTCAATAGGTATTTATATGTAGAGCAGAATTGAAAACAGAAATCAGCCCTAACGGGATTTAATATAAACCCAGATGAAACCCATTAAAGTCTTGACTTCTGCCTGTCGATATTGTCGTCATTACAAACCGGAAGGACGCCGTGGCGGACTTTGCCAACAGTTGGGAGCGCCAGTTCTTGCAAGTTGGAAGGCTTGTTCTTTCGCGCTCCCACCGTTTGCACCTAGCTGGGAAAGTTTGGAAGATGTTTGGAGTTTGCCCGGTGCAACACCAGTTTTGGCTTCTAGTTCTTTAGGTTCTAGTTTAGATAAAATTCCAGTTGCTTCTGTTTCTCAAACAGCCGTCTGTACATCTGAACAGACAGAAGCTCAGGCAGTTTTAATTTAAGGGCTGATTATTACCAAAGTTTTCAAATTACTCTGCCCAAAAGAAATTTGGTTATAATATTTTTCAATTTGTAAAGAAACTTCACATTTTCAAAAATCGCACCTTTGCTTAAAGATGCGATTTTTGAGCTTTTAAGGTAGCCAGGGAAAGTCCCGAAAATTTGGGGGACGCTTTTCGAGAAAAGCTTGTTTGCCTTCAGAACCTTCTTGGGTCATGTAATAAAGTAAAGTGGCATTACCTGCGAGTTCTTGCAAACCAGCTTGTCCATCACAATCAGCGTTAAATGCAGCTTTGAGACAGCGAATAGCGATCGGACTTTTTTCTAATATTTCTTGTGCCCACTGAATTCCTTCTGCCTCTAGTTGTTCTATTGGAACAACACAATTAACTAAACCCATTTCCTCGGCTTGTTGTGCAGTATATTGGCGACAGAGAAACCAAATTTCTCGCGCTTTTTTTTGTCCGACAATGCGAGCGAGATAACTTGCGCCAAAACCACCATCAAAACTGCCGACTTTGGGACCTGTTTGTCCGAAAATGGCGTTATCGGCAGCGATGGTGAGATCGCAAATTAAGTGTAAAACGTGTCCACCACCGATCGCATATCCAGCCACCAAAGCAATTACTACTTTCGGCATCGAACGAATCAGGCGTTGTAAATCCAGCACATTCAAACGGGGTACACCATCATCATCTACATAACCGGCGTGTCCTCGCACACTTTGATCGCCGCCAGCACAAAAAGCGTATTTCCCATCTGTGTGGGGTCCTGCACCAGTAAATAGTACAACACCAATAGTAGTATCTTCACGGGCATCAGAAAAAGCGTCGTAAAGTTCAAAAACGGTTTTCGGACGAAAAGCATTGCGTTTGTGGGGACGATTGATGGTGATTTTGGCGATACCGTCAGTTTTGTGGTAAAGAATATCTTCGTAGGTTTTGGCAGTTTCCCAGTTGATTTGCATAGCTGTGGAGTGCGTTGTGCTTGAGAATTTTATCGCAGTTGCTAGCACAAGCGATCGCTTAAATGCAAGGAGCCATGAAGAAATGTTCGCGATTATACAAAGTTGCCGGAGGCGATCGCACTCTTACACACAGAACGCAGAGAAATAAGAGTTTGAGAGAGTTTTTACGCTCATTCCTGCTTCTTATAAGCTTGCCCATTTCGGTTGTAAACTACATTTACAACACAGTTCAAAAGGGTAGAGAACATTGGAAAAACTCTTAAGAGTTTCTAGAATTATTGATGCTTGCAACGATCGCATTGGTAAAATGACTAGCTGGCTGGTGCTAGTCATGGTCATACTTGGGGTATGGAATGTTGTTGGGCGATACTTGGGACGAATTATCGGCAGCAATCTTACCTCTAATGCTTACATCGAAGCGCAATGGTATATATTTGATTTAGTTTTTTTGTTAGGAGCGGCTTACACGCTCAAACATAACGAACACGTGCGCGTTGATATTTTTTACAATAATTGGCAGCCTAAGCGTAAGGCAGTTGCAGATTTGCTGGGAACGATATTTTTTTTGATTCCCTTCTGCATCATGGTAATTATTTTTTCTTGGGATAGTATCATTGCTTCGTGGCAAATTCTGGAAACGTCGCCTGATCCGGGTGGATTGCCGCGTTACCCGATTAAAGCCATGATTATCGTCGCCTGTGTATTGTTGATTTTTCAGGGAATTTCTGAGGCAATCAAAAATTTGGCAATTATTCAAGGCAGACTAGAAACTCAGGAGGAACACCATGACGCTGGCTTATGAATGGCTTGGTCCACTGATGTTTGCGGGTGCTTTGGTGCTGCTGTCGCTGGGGTATCCGGTAGCTTTTTCGCTTGGTGGTGTGGCGATTTTATTTGGGCTAGTAGGAATTGGACTAGGCATATTTGACCCAATATTTATGACTGCGATGCCACAGCGAATTTTTGGCATCATGGCAAATTATACCTTGCTAGCTATCCCTTACTTCATCTTTATGGGGGCAATGCTGGAGAAATCCGGCATAGCTGAGAGGCTGTTAGAAAC
Organism: [Scytonema hofmanni] UTEX 2349; assembly: GCF_000582685.1. GTDB lineage: Bacteria > Cyanobacteriota > Cyanobacteriia > Cyanobacteriales > Nostocaceae > Hassallia > Hassallia hofmanni. The sequence goes on along the minus strand of NZ_KK073768.1, from coordinate 4,227,046 downwards.
GATGGGGATTTTGTTGGGGCGTTTGCGTGGCGGACTTGCGTTAGCTGTGGTGCTGGTGGGAGCGCTATTAGCTGCGACAACTGGTGTAGTGGCAGCAACGGTGGTGGCAATGGGTTTAATTTCCTTGCCGATTATGCTGCGCTATGGCTACAACAAAGAATTAGCGACTGGTGTAATTGCTGCATCAGGAACTTTGGGACAAATCATTCCGCCGAGTGTGGTATTGGTGGTACTGGGGGATCAGTTGGGTGTATCGGTGGGCGATTTGTTCATCGGTTCGGTGATTCCTGGTTTGATGATGGCGGGAGCGTTTGCGGCTCATGTGCTGATTGTGTCATTTTTGAAACCAGATGTAGCACCTGCTTTGCCAGCCGAGGTGAGAGAAATCGGTGCTAAAGCTTTGGGAAAGCGAGTCTTTCAGGTGATGCTGCCGCCTTTGGTGTTGATTTCGCTGGTTTTAGGTAGTATCTTTTTTGGCATTGCAACACCCACAGAAGCGGGTGCGGTGGGTTGTGCCGGTGCGATCGCTCTTGCTGCTGCCAACCGTCAACTCACTTTAGAATCGTTACGTCAGGTTTGTGATGCGACTTTGCGAATCACCAGCATGGTGATTTTTATTCTCTTCGGTTCCACCGCTTTTAGTTTAGTTTTCCGGGGACTGAATGGCGATCAATTTATGTTTGATGTCCTCTCAAATCTTCCAGGTGGCAAAGTCGGCTTTTTAATTGTCAGCATGGCAGCGGTATTTTTCCTTGGCTTCTTTATCGACTTTTTCGAGATTGCCTTTATTGTTATCCCTTTATTTGTCCCAGTCGCCCAGCAATTAGGAATAGATTTAGTTTGGTACGGTGTCGTCTTGGGAGCAAATTTGCAAACCTCTTTTCTCACCCCTCCTTTTGGTTTTGCTTTATTCTATTTGCGGGGCGTCGCACCAAAAGAAGTCACCACAACTGATATTTATCGCGGTGTCATACCCTTTATTTTGCTTCAGCTGTTGGTTGTAGTTTTAATTATTGCTTTCCCCGGAATAGTGAGTTTTTTACCCTCTTTGGGGGGATGAGCAGAGTGGGGGGGCAGGGGGAGTAGGGGGAGCAGGGGGAGCAGGGGGAGCAAAATAATAATTCTTTTTTCGCAATGCCCCATGCCCATTGCCCAATGCCCATTGCCCAATGCCCATTGCCCCATGCCCATTGCCCATTGCCCCATGCCCATTGCCCAATCCCCAATCCCCAATCCCCAATCAACTGTTACTAGATGTAACAAAATTGGCAAAGCTCAATTCATTAACGCGGTTCCAGTTGTAAATCTTCTTGCGAAAGTCTTTCCACTGTTCGTAAACTTGTTTAAAAGTAGCGTCTTTACTCGCATTTTCATCAAATAGCGCAAAGGTAGCTTTCTGTGCTGCTTGGAGAATATCTTGGCTGTAGGGCGTTAACTTGGTACCACCTGCAACTAATCTTGAAAGTGCTGCGCCATTTAAAGCATCGTATTGAGCAAGCATATTTAAGTTAGCTTCAAAAGTCGCTACTTTGAAAATTTCTTGATATTCTTTGGGCAAGCGGTTCCAAGCGTTACGGTTAACTAATATATCTAAGGTTGGTCCGGGTTCCCACCAGCCTGGGTAATAGTAAAATTTTGCTGCTTTGTTTAAACCGAGTTTCTCGTCATCGTAAGGACCAACCCACTCAGCAGCATCAATGGCACCTCGATCTAATGCTAAATAAATTTCGCCTCCTGGTAAAACTTGCACGTTTACCCCCAAACGAGACATTACTTGCCCCCCCAATCCGGGAATCCGCATTTTTAAGCCATTGAGGTCAGAAACTGACTTAATTTCCTTTTTGAACCAGCCACCCATCTGCGCCCCAGTATTACCACCGGGAAAGTTAATTACGTTGAAGTTGGCATAAATTTTCTGTGTGACTTCTAATCCACCGCCGTGATAATACCAAGCATTCTGCTGTTGGGCATTCAAGCCGAAGGGAACGGAGGTAGCGAAAGCTAATGCGGGACTTTTACCAATATAATAATAGCCGGCTGTGTGACCGCATTCTATAGTTCCGGCTTGGACGGCATCAAGTACTTGCAATCCTGGCACTAATTCACCGGCGGCAAATGCTGTGATGTTGAAACGTCCGCCGGTCATCTCCTTGACACGCTTGGCGACAGTTTCCGCACCAGCGAAAATACCTAAAGACTTGGGCCAACTTGTTGCCATTCGCCACCTGACATTTGGCTGTCCGGTTTTTACACCTGGGGCAGTGCCTGTCCGGGTACAGGAAACGAGTGTAGTAGTTGCTGTAGCGATCGCAGCTGTAGTAATAATTTCTCGGCGTTTCATAATTTTGCTAATTTAAATAGAAAATCTTGTTTGATTCAGTTTTAGTATTTTAAAGCCCATTTACTCGGAAAATATGGAATTTTTCGGAGTTATAAAACACAATCACTACAAATAATTCCATTTGTTAAGATTATTTGCGAATTACTGGTCATCGGTACTGTAGTCAAGGTAATTAACAATCGGGTACTTTCGGTAAAAAGCATAAATATATGAATTCTCAGCAGTTAGATCCAGCAGTTGTTTCAGCGATCGCAGACTTTGAAAAATCCAATGTACCCGGTGTTTGGGTAACTTTAGATAAAAACCAAGTACTTGCGGACATGCGATCGCGTGTTAGCGATCCATTTCAAGTTAACCAAGGTGGACAACCGTTTTGCGGACCCGCGTCTATTTTGTTTGAACTGATTCGCAAACAACCATTGCGTTATGTGCAAATTTGCCGCAGTATATTTGAAACTGGTGGTTTTCAAGGACAGACTACACGCATTAAAGCATCGCAAACACTTGTTAAAAGTCGAGGGAGACTGCGATTAAGTCAAGCCGATTGGATGGTTTTAGCAACACTAAGAGAAGCAGAAAACTTTATTTTTAACATTGAAATAGAATCGCCAGATATTATCCGGAATTTGTCTGGGATGACAAAATCTTGGGAGATGAAAGGCTGGACGCGAGAAGTATTAGGTTATCGTCAAGTCAAGTATATTCATACATATTTATTTGGAGAATACGAAGCTTTGACTGAAGCATCAGCTATTATCGATTCTGGGGGTGTAGCGTTTGGTTTGATTACTGCCGCAGGTTTGCTTGGCGGCAAAAAGCCTTTTTTACCTTACCCAAATCACTGGATTACGTTATTAGGAAATATCTCATTTAAAGGTGGTTCGTGGCTTGACCAAGAAAGCGGACGTGTCAGCTTGGATATTTATTCTTGGGCAAAAAAATTTCACATTGACCTTGATGAAAGACCTTTTGAGGATTATTTCTGGGGAGTTGTTATGGGTTCGATGTGATTAGACATCTGGTAGAAAATACCTAGAGACGTTCCACCGGAACGTCTTTACAAGGGTTTCAGTTAACGTATAATTAATTTTTACCACATGTCTAATAGACATCTCCAGAAAAGATGTAGAGACGTAGCACTTGGTAGTCTCTACGTATGACTCTGGAGATATCTAATGCATATTCAAGGATAGGTGGCTATGTCTGCAATCGAAGAGTCACCGCAGACAAAGAATTTATCTGTTCACGAAGGAAGAAGGAAGAAGTACCCACGTTTAAAAACGTGGGATTGTAATAAGGACGTTTTATAATACCGGAAGTTTAGAAGGTACATGCGTAAAACCCAAAACTCTGTAAAGACGTTCCAGCGGAACGTCTCTACGTATATTTAATGACAACGCAATCCGCTGTATATGTACCAAAAAATAAAATTATTTGCTAGAAGAAAAAACACACATAATCTTTAAAAACAACACTTAAGTATTTTTTCTTAGTAAAAATCACCATTAGCATCTTTGCTTTTAGAGAAGAGGGTGCAAAAATCAACTTATAGATAGATTACATACAGCCACAGGATATACACGCCTATAAAGTTAGCAAACAAATAAAGTTTTTAACACAATTTTTTAGTGCAAATATTTGCATCGCTTTTATTCTTTTCGTTGTTTATATCAACTAGAAGGCAGAAAGCAAAATTTTGCTTATGTATGCTTTCTATAAAGTTGGCATTTTACGTTTAACTGTTCTACTTATATCCGGGAAAATATATGCGCGATCGCCAGAGTATTAAACAAGGCAAATTTCAACTTTCGACAAGAGCAAAAATTATGTTCTTTGCTGTGTTTGTGACCGTATTACCGACTTCTGGCTTTTGTATAGCTTCGCTAATACTCTCATTCTATAACGTAGATTCCACATTTAGTAGCGTGAACCACCCAACATCGATTCCTTGGCTGAGTGAACAATCTCAATGTGAGCATACCCGTAGAACTTGGCGTGATAACAAATGTTGGGATTATGAACACAATCCTATGTTTTAATGAGTAAACCAAAAAGTTTTTTAGAAGCCTTGCTGCATAAATATTTCAGATGTCATAGAGACTTATTCCTTTAGCTCCGCACCTGAAAAATTGGAGAAAGCTTGGTCTAAATATTTCGCTAATTGAATATCTCGATCAGAAATTTTATGATCGATATCCCAGGTAGTTAGATAGACTCTAAGTGTACACCAAATGTTCTCCCAGCGAGGGTGATGGAGTTGAATATCGCACCCAGGTGCAACTTGATGCATGAATTCAATTGCTCCAAGGAATGTTTTGAAGTTGTACTGACGAAAAAGTTCAATGCGCTCTTTGGTTGGATCTTCAGGTAGTTGGCTAACAACTTTTTTCCATTTACATAAGCTATGGCTAAGAGCAATTTGAATATACTCCTCACTAATTGGCTGTGGTTTTTCTGGTGGAGGAGTTGGATAAACGCTTAAGAAACTATTTTGGACTGAGGAGTTGTTGTTAGAGCCGTTTTGATTTTTTGTAAAAAGAACAGGAATGAAATGTCCGGGAATACCTTCGAGTTGAATCGTATTGCATCCTAATTTATAAGCAAATTCAATTGTTTCCCCAGCACCTACAGCTGCGTAGAAACCCACAGCAAATTCAATGGCAGCACGATCCCCAATGGCTTGATTCATGCCGATTACGTAGGGAATATGTTGAGCGATCGCACGAGCTTGGAACTCTGCATAGCAAGCATTCAGAACTACACACTCTACTCCTCGCTGAAAGAAAAGTTCAAATAGGTTGGCTAATGCTTCAGAACTAACTAATTTTTCTTGTCCCGCTGCATCTTCAAAGACTAAGCCATCCTCCCCAGCTCCATGACCACTAAAGTGTACAATCTGGGGCTTGAAGTCCAACATTGCCTGCTGAATATCTCTTGGTTTAGTTGCACCACGGGAGTTGATGGGAACCTTACCATATCCTGCAAGACGTAATCGCATCTTAATTTCCTCTTCCTCCTCCTGTAAGCGTAGGCTCTTTGTGCGCTTAGGGTTCGCAGACAGTAGCAAGATTGATTTGAGAGTAGTATCGGTATTCATAGCGAATATATATGTAATTTGCGTTGTGATTAAATATACATAGAGACGTTCCGCCGGAACGTCTCTACAGAGTTTTGGGTTTTAGGCATGTACCTCCTCTAAGTTAAACATTAATAATCACAGATATTTCGGAAATATAAATATTTTCTCATTAAATAATATCAAATTAATTTTTAGTGATGTTTAATAAAAATAAGATGCACCCAAGTAATCAATTAATGCGATTGTTATTTAGACAGTTTGCCGCCAATGCATTGGTGTTTCAACATTATCAGGTAGACGAGTTGTGCGATCGCCCAATGCTCCTCTAATCTGCTGTGGGTCTAAATTTTTCACACCTGTCAAAATTGCCCCTTCTAATTTGACATCGCAAAGATTTGCCCCATAAAGGTTTGCCCCCATCAAGTTTGCCTCACAAAGGTTAGCTTCATGAAGGATTGCTCTTTGCAAATTGGCTCCCATCAAATTTGCTCTATATAAATCAACTTCTATCAAACTTGCTCCAGACAAATTAGCAAACAATACCTCTGTTTGTTGCAGTTTGGCGGCATTCAAATTTGCGTTCCGAAGATTGGCTCCATTCAAGTTTGCTTGTTGTAAGTTCGCTCCAATCAAACCAGCACCCTGCAAGTTAGCTTTACCAAATTTTGCTTGTTGCAAGTTGGCTAAAAACAACTTTGCACCAGAAAGGTTGGCAAGTTTTAAAGTTGCTTGTTGCAAGTTGGCTTTATAAAGGTTGGCGTCGGTGAGATTTGCCGCACGCAAACTTGCACCAGAGAGGTTAGCTCCACGCAAGTTTGCTCCACAAAGCTTAACTTTATTCAGATTAGCTCCGTTCATGTTTGCCCCACTCAAGTTGCATGATTGCAAGTTGGCTTCATACAAAATTGAACCACAGAGTTGAGCTTTTTCCAGGTCTGCACCACAGAGATCGGCTGATCGCAAGTCTGCACCACAAAGGTCAGATCCACTCAAGTCTGCTCCGGCAAAATCTACTCCACGCAGGTCTGCACGTCTGATGTGAGTATTGCGTAAATCAATTTTCTGATTTACCGGGTCTTTTCGTGAATCGCGTCTACCGATGACTGTTAAAGCCACTTGAATATCTGTAGGAATGCGGGGTGATTCTTCCAACCAGTTGGGGTCGTCGGGATGTTCGCGATGGTTGACGCGGGTGTGTCTGCCAAAACGAGGTTCAGAATCTTCCTCGGTTTGTTGCGGTTGTGAGACCTGGATCGGAGCATTCTCGCGCACAAAAGCTGAGAGAATTTCTATGATTGTCCAGTGTTCTTTAGGAAAATCTTGAGCAACTCGTTCTAAAGCGTAAATTGCACCTGTCCGGGTTGATACTTTGTCATGTCCAAGCTGTTCAATTGCTGCGATAAAGCGTTCAGCAATTAACCTGTCTTGATTGAGTTTGTTATTTTCAATGCCGAGTTCGATGTTTCTTTGAGATGCGATCGCACTATTTTCTAAAGCTTCTGTACGCTTTGCTCCATAATAAGCATTAATCATTCCTGCTAGCCCTAAAAAAACTATTGCAGAAGTTGTTAATGTTTGATTTCTATTCTCTATTTCTTGCTGCGTTGACACTTTCTCATGATGAGAAAATGCCAATAAAATTAGAGTTAATGAAACAGTAAATATAACCGATACGGCTATCAACCAACTCAAAAGCGTGTCTGTCTTCTTAGCAGACATAGCAAAAGTCTTCCTCACATTTTAGAATGATTATTGGCAAAAACAATATAGCATTTATCTCCAAATTGCAATATGTGCCCCAAGTCTTAATTATTCTTACTTTTACAATTGGTAGATTGGTTTAGATGAAATATGAGCGTAGATGCTTTACAGACGTACAAAACTCACTTTTACTGCGTCCGATTTCATCTGCTGAAAATCTAGATATTTGGCTTCTTGGATGTCTGTTTAATACAGGTTAGCATCCCGGAAGTTTGCCCGATCCAGTTTTGCACCACTGAGATTTGTGTAATGTAAATTAGCTAGAAACAAATTAGCTCGATGTAAATTGGCTTGATGCAAATTTGCTCCACAGAGGTTTGCCGCATTGAGAATTGCTCCTGCTAAGTTAGCACCACTGAGATTTGCTTCAGCCAGGTTAGATGCACTTAGGATTGTACCACTTAAGTTAGCACTTTTGAGATTTGCCCCTGCCAGGTTAACCTGATATAGATTCGCTCCTGCTAAGTTAGCACCATTAAGGTTTACCCCCCGCATATCCGTATAGCTCAAATCAAGTAGCTGATTTTCCGGATCTTTTTTGACATCTCTCCTCGCAATCACTGTTAGAGCTGCTTGAATATCTGTACGAATTTTGGTTTTTAAGTTGCTGTTTGATTTCTCTTGGGGTATGTAAGGAGCATTATTTCGCACAAAAATCGCGAGCATTTCCATGATTTCCCAGTGTTGTAGTGGATCGTTCTTGGCGATTTGCTCGATTTTATAGATTGCATCCAGATTAGTTACTATGTTTTTACCTCCCACTTCCATTAATTACTATCCCTCAAGCTTAATTTGAGCAACTTATGTTGATTTTGGGCGATTCTATTTTGGTTGACAAGCTTCTAAAGGAGGAATTTTACTGTTAGGCTGTTTTTAGTAGAATCTTAACTTTGTGCTATTCAATACGTATTATTCTTTACTTTCAATACACCAAATCTTTATATAGCAGTTTTTCATAATTTATATATACTATAGCAATCATAGATGATTTATGAAAATTCACGGTGTTCAGATTCCCGACTTCTTTAAGAAGTCGGGAATCTAACTTTTCAGCACTGCTATACTTTTTCCGCAAAAGTTAATATTTTTTTAATTTATATACATAAATAATAATTAAAGTCTAGAAAAATAGATTTTTAGAAAATTTATCTGTAATTTTTAATTCCTCAAGGGATTTACCAAATGCAACAAAATACACAATCAATTGTAAAAGACTTAGTGCTGATTGGTGGCGGTCATAGCCATGCGATCGCACTTTTGATGTTTGGGATGAAACCTTTACCAGGAGTACGGTTAACCTTGATTACCGAAGCTTCAGATACACCCTACTCTGGAATGCTACCTGGACACATTGCCGGATTTTACACTCATGATGAATGTCACATCGATTTGCAACGTTTAGCTCAATTTGCTCAAACACAATTATACATCGATAAAGCAGTGGGTCTTGACTTAAAAAATAATAAAGTTTTTTGTGCTAACCGTCCACCTGTAACTTTTGATGTGCTGTCAATTGATATTGGTAGCACTCCTGCTACTCTATCTGTATCAGGTGCAGAATATGCAATTCCGGCTAAACCTGTAGCGCAACTATTAGAACATTGGTATCAGTTACTTGAGGATGTCGCTGAAAATCCCGAAAAATTAATCAGGATTGGAGTAGTAGGTGGTGGTGCCGGCGGTGTAGAATTGGCGCTATCAATGCAAGCTCATTTACTAGCTATTAAAAAGCGGGAAAAGAATTTTTCTCAGTTGGAAATTCATTTATTTCAGCGTGACGCGGAACTGATGCCTCATTATCATCCATCGGTGCGCCGGTTAGTTACACAACTTTTGATTAAGCGGGGGATGCAACTGCATTTGGGGGAAAGTGTGTGTCAAGTTGTACCTAATAACTTTAGTTCTATAGAGAAAGATGAATTAAATATCATATGTGAATCTGGGTTGAAAGTGAAATGCGATCGCTTGTTTTGGGTAACTCAAGCATCAGCACCACAGTGGTTAAAAACAACAGAATTAGCAACCGATGAGCTAGGCTTTATTCTCGTTGATGACACATTGCGATCGCTAACACATCCACACATATTTGCTACTGGTGATATTGCCACTATGGTAAATCATCCGCGTCCGAAAGCTGGTGTATTTGCAGTTAGGCAAGGTAAACCTTTATTTGAGAACTTGCAGCGAATTTTATTAGGAAAATCACCACTACCTTACAAACCACAGAAACAATATTTAAGTTTAATTGGTACTGGGGATAAACGTGCGATCGCTACACGAGGTTTTTTCACTTTGCCACCGCATAAATTATTGTGGCGTCTCAAAGACTGGATTGATCGCCGATTTATGCAACGCTTTAGCGAGGGACTAGGGACTGGGGACTAGCGGGACTCCCCATTTTATTTTCACATTGCTAATCATTGGTTGCATTTTTTACTACATTGCGTTTCCTATTTGTAGGTTTGTTGATACTACTTCAATATTGGGAACAATAAGAAAGCCATTGATTTTTATCGAGTATTTATGCCTACAAAATTAACCGCTGAGACTTTGATAGCACTTTCTGTGCCAGAGCGGAAAGCACTCATTTCTCAGCAAGCATCAACAATTGATATTACTAACATAGACCTTTTCTTTTACCACTGTAGTGTATTTAGGAGTGACAAAATTGATAAAAGGTAAACTAATCTCTATTTCACTTTTTACAGGAGCTTTTGGTTTAGACCTTGGCATAGAACAGGCAGGATTTCATACTGTAAGTGTGGTAGAAAATGATTCTGATGCCACAAAAACAATAGCTCTTAATCGACCACACCTCAAAGAAATTGCTGTACCAAGGGATATAACGAAAGTAGAAGCTCAAGAGTTACTGTGCGAGGGAGGACGTATTTTAGATATTGGCAGGACTTTACAACCTGGGGAAGTAGATTTAATAATTGGTGGTCCACCTTGTCAACCTTTTAGTACAGCAGGGTTACGTGGTTCAGTGATGGACCCTCGCGGCAGTTTGTTTATGGACTTTATCCGCATAGTTAGAGAAATTCAGCCACGTTTCTTTGTTATGGAAAACGTGAGAGGATTGCTATCTGCTCCTATCCGACATAGACCGATAGACATGCGTAAAGGACAACCATTGGAATTAGATGAAATGCGTGGTGCTGCTCTTTCGGTTGTGTTGGCTGAAATGAAAGCGCTTGGATACAACGTGGTTTACAACCTCTTAGAAGCAGCAGATTATGGTGTTCCACAAAATAGACAGCGCGTTATATTTATTGGTTCTAGAGATAATGAAGCTTTCACATTTCCTCTAGCTACTCATAGCGAAGATGGGATCAATTTACCGAAATGGCGTACTCTTAGAGATGCTATATTCGAGTTAGTTGACTTGCAGCCACAGTTTATTCCTTACTCTGAAAAACGTCTGAAGTATCTTAGACTTTTAAAAGAAGGGCAAAATTGGAAATATTTACCTGAAGAATTAAAGCGTGAAGCTATGGGAGGAGCGTACAACTCAGGAGGAGGTAAAGTTGGTTTTTACAGACGTTTATCTTGGGATAAACCCTCTCCTACGGGAGCAACGCGATTTGGTGAGGTGGGGCAAAAAAGGTGCGATCGCTAAAAATCTTCTTCAGTACAAATTAACTATTGACTACCCATTAATCAGTATTAGTACTTA
>NZ_KK073768.1:4209923-4216089 GCF_000582685.1 [Scytonema hofmanni] UTEX 2349 | reverse complement strand
TGGTTAAAAAATAATGCTGAAATTATGTTACATCTTCGCTGCCAATGGATAGCTGGAAGCTGGAATAATTTTTGTGATTCTATCTTAAATTCATTGATTAAGCCGAAAGCAGCTTAAAATATTTTATACCTTGATACAGGTTTTAATCGATTTGTTGCTGCAATTAATACCAAGTAATCAAGCTCTGTTGGAGATTTTTTTTAAAAATAATAGTCAAATGACTTGTCAGTAATCTTTTTGAGATATCTCATAAAGATCATTTATCCTGCCAATCAGTATGTTTAGTGCAAATAAAATCACTTTGTACTTAAATATTATTTTTAGCGATCGCACCTTTTTTGCCCCACCTCACCAAATCGCGTTGCTCCCTCTCCTACTGTAACAACAAGTCCACATCAGAAAGCTACAGATATGTGTCATCCTGTAGAATTGCGTCCTCTAACTATACGCGAATCTGCTGTTATTCAAACTTTTCCTGACGAGTGGGTTTTCTCTGGTTCAGTAAGTTCTAAATATAAACAAATCGGTAATGCAGTACCAGTTTTACTTGCAAAAGCAATAGGTGATTATATTTACAATTTGATTCAGGGAAATAAACCACAGGGCAAAAAAATGGTTGAACAATTGTCACTGTTTACTCATTCTTAACTTCTCCCTCACATTCTGCTTTGAACTCATCTATACTTTCAGGAAACTCACCATTTAGTAAATCATCGATTTCATCACTCATTTCCTTGGTGTAAGGAACAAGTTTAGAAGGATTTTTAATAGCATCCTTCATCAAAAAGTCAAGGAAAAGGCTCATCATAATACTTTCTTTCATCTCATAGCTTCGGTTTTAAGGGATAGAGCCGCTTACTACATTTAAGAGCGTTTATTTATGCTTATCTCCTTGTAAAAAATATTATAAATAGGACTTACGCACTTGTTACGAGAAAACAAGACTTTGAGATTGCTTCCTTGCGTCGCAATGACGGAAATGCGTAGTCCGTGCGTAAGTCCTGATAAAATCAAAAGTAAAAAATAAAGACAGGTAAAATACCTGTCCTAATTAAGTGATGAATTAGTAGAGAATTTAGAAATTCATCTCGGCAGCCTGAACTTTCTCAACCTGCTTTTTCTTCAGTACTAACAAAACTTGAGCTAACATCACCAAAGCGATGAATGCGATTAAGCCTTTAATTCTGCCAGCATCTTGCAGAACAATTTCAGCATCATCTTGACCAAATCCACCGACGTTCGGGTTATTGGTCAAAGCGTCACCAGACTTCACGATTTGTCCTTGTGAAACAAGCAATTCGGGTCCGACGGGAACCTTATCTACAACTGTTTCACCAGTCTCAGATTGGATGTTTATCAGATATTTAACGTTACCATCTTCATCTTCCTCTTGACCAATTTCGGTAATTGTGCCACTAGCGGAAGCGTTGTAAACGGTGTTGTTGCTCTTTTCACCAGTGGGGTAAACTTGTCCGCGTCCACGATTACCACCTACGTGAACTTGATATTTACCAAATCTGATATTCTTGTCAGTTGCGGGGTTGGGAGAAAGAACTGGGAAAACGATTTCTTGATACTGTTCACCGGGTAGTGGTCCGATGATGACAACGTTTTCTTTCTCTTCTGAGTAGGGTTGGTAGACTAAATCTTCAATTTCTTCTTTCATGTCCTCAGGGATGCGATCCTCAGGAGCAATCTTGAAGCCTTCTGGTAACATCAGTACAGCACCAACATTTAAGCCAGTTTTAGAACCATCAGCACCCACTTGCTCTAGGGTGGTGTCGTAAGGAATTTTTACTACCGCTTTAAATACGGTATCGGGTAATATCGATTGAGGAATTTCTACTTCCGTTGGTTTTGCCGCTAGGTGACAGTTAGCGCAAACAATGCGTCCTGTTGCTTCGCGGGGGGTTTCAGGGTAGGTTTCCTGTGCCCAAAATGGGTAAGCAGATGCTGATTGGGGAAGAATTAGATCGCTGGTGAAGAATAATGTCACAGTAGCGATCGCTATAAGCAATGTTTTTACCATCGCTTTAGCACTGCGAGTCAATCTCGCCGATGTAAAGGCATTTCTCATCTCAATAAGGACAACAATTCTAGAAACGAAGGTCAATAGTCAAGGGTCAATAGTCAATGGTCAATAGTCAATAGTCCAAGGATCTTTTACTTTGGACTTTTGGACTTTAGACTTTTGGACTATTGACGAAATAATTAAGCCCACCAAGGTTCTTCACCTGTGCGGAAGTCGGTTTCAGTCCAGGGAGTCAACACAATTGTGTCGTCATCTACTTTGCTATGAGCTAAAGCCAAAGACAGTGGTGCTGGACCTCGGACAACCTTACCAGTAGCATCATACTGGGAACCGTGACAAGGACATTTAAATTTGTTCTCAGCAACGTTCCAGGGAACAACACAACCTAAGTGAGTGCAGATAGCGTTAATACCGTAATCAGCGATCGCCTCTTTGCTTTCTACCACAATATAGGTCGGGTCTCCTTTGAGTCCTTGAACTAAAGTGCGATCGCCGACATTATGGCTGTCTAAAAATTTAGCTACGCTGACGTTGTTACCTAACTCGTCTTTTCCTATTGTCCCACCACCAGCACCGCCAGCAGAAACGGGAATAAAAAACTTGACTACGGGATACAATGCTCCCAGAGCCACTCCGGTAACAGTCCCGAAAGTGAGCAGATTCATGAATTGACGACGCCCCATATCGGGGACATCTGCTGATTCTGAAAATTGAGCCATAATCTCCGCGCTATGATTCTGTATTTTGTTAAGAATATTGACAAAAGTTACCATAATGTTAGTAGCTGTTGTCAGCATCGAAATGAATTGCGCTCCCGACGATGCCATACTTTTCTCTTCAAAGATATTTCTAGCATCTTTTGGTAGACATTACATTTCTTTATAGTCTTATCATACTGGAGTTACCGAACTTAACATCATAACTAAATGTAAAATATAATTGAAAAAAGCTATGACCGGACAAGAATTACGTCAACTGTTGCTTGATAAGTGGGGACGCTCATACGATGTGCAGTTGCGACGGACTCAGGGTAAGATATTTCTGCAAATAATGTGGAAATATCTTGAGCAAGTATCTTTTCCCTTAAGTGAAGCAGACTACCAAGAGCATCTCAATACTGTCGCCACTTACCTTAATGCCTTTGGTGGTACAATCCAAGTGGAAACTTTTATTACTCAAACTCGCGATCGTCCGCGACTTGGTAAGGCAGTTAGCATTCCTTTAGAACTGGGTGAACGCGCTTCGGAATGGTTAATTGATTAGTTTATCATTTAAATAACAATTCAAAATTTTAAATTCCAGAAATTTTAATACAGAGATTTTGAGGCTAATTACCTAAAATTCCAAAATTCTCCTGCCATTGCTTCAATCGTTTTTTCTAAATCTGGCAAATAGTTCTCAATTACATTCCAAACTATATTGAGGTCTACACTTATAGCGGTTATCGATTGAGTGAGGTACAACTTAACCTCACCCCGATAAAGCTGCGCTTTATCTCCCCTCTCCTTACTAAGGAGAGGGGTTGGGGGTGAGGTTTTAAGGGTGTACTTCACTCTTATTGGGAAATGCTATATTGTTTAATTCTATTAATCCAATCTCGAATATGAATCAGATAAACTAAACTATCTTTCCTAAATTGATAGCTTCATTAAATACTTTTTCTTTAATAAAATAATTTAAAGGAGTGGACTGAAAAAGACTGGAAACAAGACGAAGCAGGTTTCCATTAATTCAACTTCCGAAGAAGTTTAAAGTCCTTTACGCTGGTATCCTAATCGTTGTTTTGATGAGGTTTCCATTAATTCAACTTCCGAAGAAGTTTAAAGTCAAATTCATACCATGCTGGAACCAGCATATCCAATGTTTCCATTAATTCAACTTCCGAAGAAGTTTAAAGTTTGATTTTCTGTATATCTGCTGCTACCGCTCAAACGTTTCCATTAATTCAACTTCCGAAGAAGTTTAAAGACGTTTTGGTAGAAAGAGCAGGACTGAATTCACTTGTTTCCATTAATTCAACTTCCGAAGAAGTTTAAAGCTAAAAAAGAAGATAATGTTGAAGCAACCCCCAAATGTTTCCATTAATTCAACTTCCGAAGAAGTTTAAAGGCTTGGCTTCTGAAAGCCTTACCCTGTCCTAATTATATATAGCCAAATTCGCGGGGGGTCAAGATGACCTGTCAACAACCCTAGTTTATTGAGAAAAAGCCACCGAAAAAATATCTCAAACCCTTATCCAGAAAGCGATTCGCGGGGGGTAACGATAGAATAAGCATTTCAGCGATCGCCTACCCCCCGCAAATTTACATTTCTTTACATTCGTAGAGACGTTCCACCGGAACGTCTCTACAGTATGTGCGATCAGTCTGTCATGATATTTATTATTTCCCAACAAGCTTAACCAAACCGATACCACCGAAATAAAGTCCCAAGACAGCACCGGCTAAAAGACTTTGGGTAAAGGGATCTGTAGAAGGTGTGAGAATAGCTCCTAAAACCACCGATCCAATAATTACATAACGCCAACCAGAAAGCATTTTTTGAGAAGAAATAATTCCTAAAGCACCTAGCAACAGTTGAATCACGGGAATTTGAAATGCTAACCCGACGCTAAATAACAACAACAGCACAAATTCAAAATATTTGTCAATCGACCACAATTGCTCAACTACATCTGCACCATAGCTGATGAAGAAGTTCAAAGCGGCAGGAATCAGTAGTACATAAGCAAACAGTAACCCACCGGCAAATAAAACACTCGAACCCAACATCACGGGTATAAGCAAGCGTCTTTCCCGTCTGGTTAGTCCTGGGAGTACGAACTGGATAATTTGGTAAAGTATGAAAGGACTGGCAAGCACCAAACCACTGTAACCGGCAACTTTCACCGAGACAAAGAAATATTCTCCGGGAGCGAGTTGGAGAAATTTGACTCCGTGTGCTGGTATTTCCAAGAGCTGGACAATTGGTTTAACGGCAAGAAAACAGCCGATAACACTTACTGCTACAGCAATCAAGGCATAAAAAATCCGCTGTCGTAACTCCTCTAGGTGGTCGAAAATCGACATTTCGACCTCACCAGGCAATTCATCGAGAGGATCTGATTCTGGGTTGCCGTATCCTTCGAGGTCGATATCTGGGTTAGTTGAAGTGTCTAGGTCTTGTGAGGGAGTCATGAGTTAGAACAGCAGGCATCATTTGTTAACTATTTTATCTGGGGTGGCGGCTAGTACGATATTTTTTTTAGGGCGATCGCTCTTTTCGTCCGGTTGGATTAAGACTTAAAATGAATATGTGACTAGGAAGTTATATTGCAGGCATTGCCTACCCTAATCAGGGTTAGACTGATAATTATATATCAACGTCTCCAAATAAAAGCATTAATTATTAAAAATAAACATAATATAATGCTCAGTTTTAAACTCCGGTTTATCAAGGTGCTATCTACGGTAACGCGATCGGAAATTCTTAACTGAGGTTTGTATGAATAGGACAATTTTTATTGCCTTGATGGTATCATTACCTGTTTTCTTAGGTAATGTAAATTCTAGCTTGGCTGCTAATCGTGAAGTGCCGATATTACCGAATAATTTGTTGCTCAAAACTGGTTTGATTACTAGCAGTATCAAAGCTCAGTTAATACATTTAGTACCATTTCAACTATCAGCTAGAGATGACCAAACAGAAGATTGCCTTCGTGCAGGAGACTGTAAATATTGATGAGTAAGGATGTTGGTTGTTAGTAGGAAATACAGTAGTATTTCGATAGTTATGTTTATCTGCGTAAACTTACTTGCTTAAGCCTTTTGACTTGAAACTTAAGAGCGCTGAATTTAGTTCTTTTATATAGATTATTTTGTCAGGTCTTTTTGCATCTTTTTTCATTTATGGGACTCACTTACAAACTGCCAAATTACTTGATTTTTGAGAATTAAAGAGTCGCAGAGAATACGTAAGACCTATTTTTATGAGTATTTATAACTATAGCAGTTCCCAAGTGGATGAAGTACAGAACAAAACCTCACCCCCAACCCCTCTCCTTACTAAGGAACAAAAATTAAATAATATCATGTCCGCCAAATTACCCATAATAAAAGAACCCCACCCCCAACCCCTCCCCGCTTGCGGGGAGGG
>NZ_KK073768.1:4057076-4209823 GCF_000582685.1 [Scytonema hofmanni] UTEX 2349 | reverse complement strand
TGGCGGGGAGGGGAGCTAAAGCGCAGCTTTGGCGGGGTGGGGTTCCGGGTGTTATGCTTACCGGACATGATATAATATCCCATTTCCTGCTTTTCTACCTCACCCCCTACCCCTCTGCGCGAGTTCGGAGAGGGGAGATAAAGCGCAGCTTTATCGGGGTGAGGTTTTGTTGTACCTCACTCAACCGAGAACCGCTATAAATATACTTACTTAGGAGAAAAAGCCTTGTTTTCTAATAAAACATATATTGAGTGACAAAACTGTTAAATAAGATACGATAACGAAAATTATTTCATCTGCCTTGATTTTCTGTGAAAAACGTTATCAAAAAATACTACAAGATCCCCGACTTCTTTAAAAAGTCGGGGATCTCAAGGAATACTTGTAAATTGTAATCAATATAACCTTTTTCTCTAGTGGATATTTTTAGAATTTCTAAGAGAAGATTTTTCTCTGAAGAAATTATTCTTATTGAGAATTATTCCAGTATTAATACTTAAGATTTCTCTCATAAAAGTGTTGTAATTTGACAAAACTAACTGAAAAATCATCCGGAAGAATGACAATATAGTTTGTATTTTAAGAGGGATATTCGCAGACTAGGCAAGAATTACTACCCAGCAGATATAAATATAGTTAGTTATTCAGACGTTTTCGCAATCCTCGTCTTTCCCTAAGTGAAATGGATTAGTTATGCTCCTAGATTTAGAAAGATTTTATCAAGCGTGCAATCCGAGCAGACCTCTAATGATGGGAAATGCTGCCGATCGCCGATATTATATTGATTTTGCCTCAGTACGGGGTGGTAAAATTATCGAAGCTTTGCAGCGTACCATTACGAGAATATCACCGGATATCGCAACCTGTCAACTATTTACAGGTCATCTTGGCTCTGGAAAGTCAACCGAGTTGTTGCGACTTCAAGCTGAGTTAGAAGAGCAAAAATTTCATGTGGTTTATTTTGAGTCTACTCATGTCTTAGAAATGGCAGATGTAGATGTAACTGATATTTTACTAGCGATCGCTGGTCAGGTGAGTGAAAGTCTAGAAGCAATCAAAATCCGCATCAAACCCAGCTATTTTGCTAAGTTGTTTACGGAAGTTATAGACTTCATGCAAACACCAATTGACTTAGACTATGAAGCTGAATTGTCTGTTGGGATTGCAAAAATTACGGCAAAAACTAAAGAAAGTCCGCAATTACGGCGCCGATTACGCGATTATCTCGAACCTCGCACGGGAAATATTTTACAGTCAATTAATACAGAACTTCTAGACCGTGCGAACTCTGAACTCAAAGCTAGAGGTAAAAAAGGATTAGTTGTCATTGTCGATAATTTGGACAGAGTGGCAATTAGACCTTTACCATCTGGGCGATCGCTGCCAGAATATTTATTTATCCAACGTGGTGAACAGTTACGTAAACTCAACTGTCATGTAGTTTACACTATTCCTTTAGCTTTAACTTTCTCTAACGATAGCGCTGAACTACAGCAACGCTTAGGTGGTGGTGTGGCGCCTAAAGTATTGCCGATGATACCCGTGCGATCGCGAACTGGGGAGGTTTACGCTCCCGGACTAACTTTGATGCGTCAAATGGTTTTAGCTAGAGCTTTCCCTGATATTCACGCACAAGAAAGGTTAAACTTGATAACAGAGGTGTTTGACAGTCAGGAAACTTTAGATCGGTTGTGTCTAATCAGCGGTGGTCATGTACGCGACTTGTTAGGATTGTTGTACGACTGTTTGCGAGAACAAGATCCACCTTTTGATCGCGATTGTGTGGAACTTGTGATTCAAAGACAGCGTGATTATCGTGCTAACGCAATCGATCCGCACGAGTGGGAATTAATTTTTCAAGTGGTGCAACAACAGCGGGTTCGAGGTGATATCGAATATCACACTTTGTTAAGAAGTTTGTTTGTCTTTGAATACCGCGATCATCAAGGAGTTTGGTTTGCGGTCAACCCAGTTTTAGCAGAAACGCAAAAATTTCAATCATGGTTGAACGAAAACCGCAGACAAGTATCATAACAGATAACGAAAGTTCATTTAAAAGTTTGGGGAGGGCGATCGCTCTCTCTGGCAATCAATTTTCTGTGGTTGTAGTTTGCTGCAATTATAAGGTTTTGCAACAGCAAATTCTACAACGACTTGAAGAAGTATTTCCCCAAGCACATGATATTCAAAAGGTAGTTTTGCCTCATAATGCGAGAAGTCTCTACACAACTCTTCATACACAACTAAACAAAAAGCAGCCTTCAGCATTAATGATTTTGGGTTTAGAGTCAGTGGAAGGACTCGATGATTTATTGCGTGCGATCAATCATATTCGCGATGAGTTTCGCAAAAGACATTCATTTACAATGGTGCTTTGGGCAAATGATGAAGTACAGCAAAAACTATTACGTTTAGCACCAGATTTCGCAAGTTGGGCAGCGACACCAATTAGGTTTGAAATGACTTCAACTCAGTTGCTGGAATTTTTGCAAAAAGAAACTGATTCTCTGTTCGCTACAGTTTTAAATACTCGTGCTATACAACGTCAAGAACGTGAAGCAGATTGGCATTGCACTGTAGAGGAAGTTTGGGAGCATAGCTATGAACTGAAGTATGCAATTAAAGAGTTGCAAAATCATGGTATCTCTTTAGAACCAGAATTAAATGCTAGTTTAGAATTTGTTTTTGGTTTAGATGATTATGTAAGCGATCGCATAAATTCCGCTTTAGAGCATTTCCAAGAAAGCTTAAGATGTTGGAAGGAATTATCGGGAAACCAGAGTGAACTAAGCGATAAATTTAGAATCCCCGATTTATTTGGCTCGCAGTTAGATATCGTTAACAGCCACACTTCACCCCTACTACGGCAAGGGGTATTATTATTTTATATTGGGTTGTGTTGTTGCCTTTTAGCGGAACGAAATTATGCCGAAAATCGCCGCTATTGGCAGTCAGCTAAATCCTATTTTCAAGAATGCTTGAATGTTTTACAAGTAAGTGGACGTCCGGATGTAGTCGCGCAATTTATTGGGGATTTGGCGGAAGTTTTGCAACATCTGCAAGAGTGGCAAGAATTGCAAATGGTTGCTCAAAAGTCTTTGGAATTGCATCAAACTTATGGGACGCAAATACAATCAGCTTGTGATTATGGTTTTTTAGCACAAGTTGCCGTGCAGGGATTTCGCTGGTCACAAGCGAGTCAATATGCACGAGTTAGTTTGTGGAAATTATACGAATCAAAAGATAATAGCGACTCGAATCCAAGCATATTTCCCTTACTGTTAAAGCAAAGTTATCGCTTGCTTTTAGCGAAAGCACAGCGTAATTTGGGTGAGGAAAAAATCGCTTTAGAACAGTTAAAAATGGCAAGTGAGAATCTTGACGAAGCGTTAGAAACTAGCGACCATCGTTACGATCCTCATCGTTATATTCGCCTTTTAAGGTCTTTGCGATCGCTTTATTTTGAAGAAGGTCGTTATTTAGAAGCTTTTACTATTCGTCAAAAACGTCGTTCTGTGGAACAGCAATATGGTTTTCGCGCTTTTATTGGTGCAGGACGTTTGCAACCACAAAGACAAGCGACAAATCCAGCTTTACTTTCACCTTTAGGAAGTAGCAGCGTCGCGTTAGAAATTGCCGCTTCTGGTCGCGAAGGTGATATAAATAACTTAATTGGCAGAATTAGCCGCGCTGACCAAAAGCTGACGGTGATTCACGGTCCATCTGGTGTGGGTAAGAGTTCTACCGTGACTGCGGGTTTAGTGCCTGCATTACAAAATCGAGCGATCGGCGATCAAATTGCCGTACCTGTGGTATTACAATTATATGATGATTGGGTGGGAGAATTAGGAAAATCTTTATCATCAGCACAGACGCGAATTAAAAAAGAAGCAGAAGTTTTACCTTTTCCTGTAACACCAACCACAATTGCCGAAATTCAAGAACAATTACAAGAAAATGCCAAGAACTATTTAATCACAGTTTTAATTTTCGATCAATTTGAAGAATTCTTCTTTGGATCTACAGATAGAAAGAAAAAGCAAGAGTTTGATATTTTTATTAGTCAAGCTTTAAATATCCCTTTTGTCAAAGTTATTCTTTCTTTGCGAGAAGATTATTTACACCGATTATTAGAGTTTAAGCATTTATCGGAATTAGAAGCGATTAATAAGAACATTCTGGATAAGAATATTCGTTATCCATTAAATAACTTTTCTCCCGCAGATGCCAAAATTGTGGTGCAGCGTTTAACAGAGCGATCGCATACATATTTAGAACCTGCTTTGATTGATGCATTGATAAAAGATTTATCGGCAGAATTGGGAGAAGTTCGTCCCATTGAATTGCAAGTAGCAGGAGCGCAACTTCAAGATGAAAGAATTACTAGTTTAGAAAGATATCAACCATATCGACCAAATCGCTTAATTGAACGATATATTAAAGAACTTATCCAAGATTGCGGCAAAGAAAATGAACGTGCGGCACTACTGGTTTTATATTTATTAACAGACAAAAACAATCAAAGACCTTTTAAAACTCGCGCTCAATTAGCAATAGAGTTAGAAGAATTAGAAGATCCAGAAAAATTAGATTTGATATTGGAAATATTAGTGCATTCTGGGTTAGTAGTTTTATTTGCTGATGTTCCCGAACGCTATCAACTAATTCATGATTATTTAGTAGATTTGATTCGCGACTTGCAAGAGCAAGAATTAAGCTTGCAACTGCAATTAAACCAACTACGCAATAAAGTACAACAAAGTCAAGTTGAAATTGACCGACTTAATAGCGAACTCAGGCAGAACAAGCAGCAAGCAAAATTGGTGGGTAACAATTTACAGCAAGGATTAGATTTAGTCAGCGAGTTGAAAGAGTTACGCAAGCGTGAAGAAATGAGTCGGGTAGAAATTGAACAATTACAAGCAGAATTAAAGGAAAAACAATTAAAAACTCAACTAGCAGAAAGTAAAGAAAAACAAAGGCAAAGTGAAGTTAGAGTTAATTATTCTCTGCAATTTGCCCTTGCGGTTGCAATCACAGCAATCGCAGTTTTAACATCATCAATTTTGAGTGCAAGAAATAGCGAAATTAAAACGATTAGTGCATCAAGTGAAGCACTGTTTGCCTCCGATAAGGGTATTGATGCATTAAAAGAAGCTTTAAATGCAGGTAGAAAATTGCAAAAAGCAATTTGGGTAGATTCCGACACCAGACAGCAGGTAAAATCAGCCCTCTATCAGGCAGTTAATGAGGTAGGAGAGCGCAATCGTTTAGAAAAACACCGCTCTGGGGTAAATAGCGTCATCTTTAGCCCTGATGGTCAAATAATCGCTTCTGCCAGCGCTGACAAAACTATTATTCTTTGGCATCCAGATGGTACAATATTCAAAACTTTGTCTGGACATGAAGACGTAGTTAATAGCGTTAATTTTAGTCTTGATGGAAAGGCGGTAAGCGGAGCCATGCCCGGAGGGCTTATCGCTTCATCTAGTCAAGATAAAACAGTAAAATTGTGGAATCTGAAAACCTTACAATCAATCACTTTATCAGGACATCAGGGTGGGGTAAATAGTGCTACATTTAGCCCCGATGGTAAAATAATCGCTTCTGCAAGTAGCGATCGCACCGTAAAGTTGTGGAATCGAGACGGTAAGCTGCTGAGAACTTTATTAGGGCATGAAAAACCAGTTTTAGACGTAGCTTGGTCGCCAGATGGTAAAATAATCGCTTCTGCAAGTGCTGACAAAACCATCAGACTCTCGAATTTAGACGGTAAGCTGATAAAAATATTATCAGGACACAGCGATGCAGTCAAGAGCCTCGCTTGGTCGCCGGATGGTAAAATAATTGCCTCCGGTAGTTTGGACAAAGACAGAACCATCAAACTTTGGAGTCCCGAAGGTACACTACTGCAAACTTTGCCGGGACACAGTGGGGGAATTACTGGTATCAGTTTTAGCCATAATGGTAAATTTATCGCTTCAGCCAGTAGCGACGAAACCATCAAACTCTGGACTTCTGATGGGATGCAATTAGGAACCTTGAGGGGACATAGCAATTGGGTGAATAGCGTTAATTTTAGCCCAGACGATGGCATTATTGCTTCTGCAAGTCGAGACAAAACTATCAAGTTGTGGAATTGGAACGATTTGCGACAAGGAAACCCCAACGCGGATAGTGACTGGATTACTAGTATCAGTTTTAGCTCTGACGGAAGTCTCATCGCCGGCGGTAGTGGCGACAAAACAGTTAAACTGTGGCAGCGAGATGGTAAACTGATTCGCAGCTTTGCAGGACATCAGGGGCAAGTTTGGGGTGTAAGTTTTAGCCCAGATGGTAAAAATATCGCTTCTGCCAGCAAAGATAAATTCGTGAAAATATGGAACCTAAACGGTAAACTTATTCACACCTTAATCGGACATGATGATGTGGTATTAGGCGTAGCTTGGTCGCCGGATGGTAAAATTATCGCTTCAGCTAGTAAGGATAAAACCGTCAAACTTTGGGGTGTGGATGGTAAATTCTTAAAAACCTTAAAAGGACACAATAACGCAGTCAATTGGGTAAGTTTTAGCCCCGATGGTCAACTTTTAGCATCAGCTAGTGATGATAAAACAGTTAAGTTGTGGAACCGAGATGGTGTTTTAGTTAACACCTTAATTGGACATGAAAACGTCGTTAATTGGGTGACTTTTAGCCCCGATGGTCAACTTTTAGCATCAGCTAGTGATGATAATACGGTGAGACTGTGGCGGCTGGATGGTACACCAAGCAAAATTTTTGAGGGTTCTGGGGATTCTTTCAAAAGCGTTAGTTTTAGCCCTGACAGCAAGACTTTGGCAGCAGCTAGCGATGATAATATCAAACTTTGGAATCGCAACGGTAGTTTAGCGATCGTTTTGAAAGCCCGTAAAAATAAGTTTACCAGTGTTAGTTTCAGTCCGACCGGCAGACTGCTAGCTAGTGGTAGTAACAAAGGTAACTTGATTCTCCAGAACTTGACTTCGACAAAACTAGAGAATTTACTGTCACAAAGTTGTTATTTGCTACATGATTATTTAAAGACCAACCCGAAAGTGACAAAAAGCGATCGCGCTTTGTGTTCTCCTTGATCAGAAAGTGGAAAAGTGGATGAAATTACCGAATGGGGAGCAAGCAGAAATCTCAATGCAAAAGCTAATCGGTTATTGCTTGAACCCAGACCATCCCAGTGGGAAGCACAAAGCTAGAGTTTTTGCCTCAGTTCTAGGAATCACAGTTGAAGATGCTGAGATTTTGCAACAGCTTGTGCAAATAGCAGCGCTTGAAGGTAAAGTTGTCCAGCAAGATACTACAGCATTCGGTCAACAGTTTAAGGTAGATTGGATAGTGCCAGATACAGATGGAGTTCAACTGCGTACAATCTGGGAAATCACCTCGAAAAATCCCAATCCACGTTTGATTTCTGCATTTATTAAATAATATGAAAAAACTTAAACTTTTGGCTACTGTTGCTCTACTCAACCCAATTTCAATAGAGCGTTTAACCCTAGTGGAATCAGATTCTACTTCTATTGAAAGTTTACCAAGTGGACAAGTAGGAACGATTTTAGAAGTGTATGAGCAAGGAGAAGAATGTTATTATTTAGTCGAATTTGCTGACACTCAAGGACGTGAATATGCGATGGCTACCTTGACAGCAGATGAACTCTTAGTTTTGCATTATGAATTGGCAATTGCTTAAGTACAGCTTTGCTTAAAAATGAGCGCGTTTTTAAACACAGGGTATTTAGGAATTTAATTCGTTACTTTCTTTGTGCAATTAGGAAGGGGAAACGGCAAGACAAGAAAGAAAATTTTCCTCCTTGTCCTCCTTGTCCCCCTTATCCTCCTTATCCCCCTTGTCCCTTACTTCGGTAATTCCGGATGTGCGGCTGAATATTTTGTCACAGTGGCAGAAACTTCAGGGTTGTAAAGTCTCAGATAATTCCAGTAGTTACCAAATACTTGACGCACGTAATTTTTAGTTTCGTCAAAGGGAATTGCTTCGACAAATTCATCTGGATCGTCTTTTGATAAAGTTTGCAACCACTTGCTAACGTTACCAGGACCAGCATTGTAAGATGCGATCGCTAACAGTGAGTTATTTTGATATTGCTCATGAGTATGATCCAAATACCAAGTACCATACATGATGTTTTCACTCGGATTTTCCAAGTCAATTTTTTGAGCATCCAACTTGATTTGTGGTGCAATCCATTTAGCTGTACTCGGTAAAACTTGCATCAAACCAGTAGCACCGGCAGTAGATTTAACTTTTGGCTGAAACCGAGACTCTTGACGCATCACAGCAGTCACCAACAAAGGATTTATTTTCTGCTGTTGCGACCACTTTTCAATCTCGTTGAGATAAGGAAAAGGATAACGAGCTTGCCAATAAGTAATCTGTTGTTTGAGAGCTTGATATTGAGCAAGTTCATCTGGTTTTTCTCGGTCTTCTAATTTAGAAATTTTATCAATTCCTATTAGATTATCTCCTTGTGCTAACCGCATCAAACCTTCTGTAAATTGCTCTGCTACCGTTGGTTGCATTTTGTTGACAAATTCTGTTTGCCATTGCAACCAGGCGTCACGGTCTTGTCCTAACAGATATAATTCTTTGAAGGTTTCCGAACCTGCGGGAGGTACTGGGCGCCCAGATAAAACTACTTCTGGATTAAGCTGACGGACATTATTAAAGTTGCCAACATTTAGCCCCAAAATTGCTGCCGATCGCCATGCATAATAAGAGTAAGGATACTGAGCGATCGCATACTCATACGCGGCTTTGGCTTCTTGCTGTTTGCCTAATTTAGTAGCCCATTTACCTACCCAAAAGCCGGCTCTTGGTGCCAAAATACTATCTGGGTTGTTGGTAGTAATTGGTTCTGCCCATTGCCATGCAGCTTGATAATCTTTTGATGCAGCTTTATCTTGGGCTATTTTCCACCGATATTCTGCCGCTTCTTCAGAATTCGCATACTTGGTTATCAGTAATTGCCGTGCTGCCTCTGCTGCTTTTTTATTGCTGTTGTCGAGAATTTTCGCTTTTTCTATGAGTGCGGCACCAGCTAATGTGGGAAATTTCGCAATTACTCGGTCAAGATATGGTAAAGCATCTAAAGATGATTTTACCATTTCTGCTTGACGCATCAAAGCAGTACCGGTTTCTGTCGCTTCGGGAAATTGCTGTACCAGTTGCTGATAAACAGCTTGCGCTTGCTCTTTTTTTTGACCTACCTGCAATCCCCGTGCAGTGCGGTAGAGGTTGCGGGGTGTTTTGCTTGCTTTGGCATAAGCTGCTGCTGCTTTGGTAAATTCGTTGTTTTCCCAGTAAGCTGTACCAATTATCTCCCAGTCTTCTGGTTTGAGGGAAGTTTCGGCTTCCACTTGTGTTGGATCTGTAGAATTACTAACTAAGCGATCCAACACGGTAATTATTCCTGGTTGGTCAAAACTATATTTTGCCAGGATTAATTCTAATTTGGGTTGATTGGGATTTTCTACTAACCGCTTGCGAATGATGTCCCAGGTTAGGGGATGGGAAGGAAATTGAGCGATCGCAGCTTCTTGGGTATCTGGTAGGGCAATCAGATACAAAGCTTTGACTGTAGCAGCTTCTTTGGGATACTGCCTCACCACTTTTCGCCTAATATCTGAGGCATTACCGTCTTTACCTAATAAATCCTGTGCCTGTGCTTGTTTCAGCAAAACATAGGGTGCTAGTAGTGGATAATCATTTTCCAGTCCTTCGAGTAACGATAGCGCTTTTTTGGCGTCTTTGCTTTCAATCAAATCACTTGCCAAAAGATAACGAGCGCGATTTCTATCTAGCGATTTGGAGTTTTTGGCGATCGCTTCTAGTTTTCCTGCTCGTTCTTGTCGCGATTGTGACACCAGCGGTAGCACAACTGATTTGGCTTTGCTTGCTTCAGATATCTGTTCCGGTGGACTTTTGGACAGTTTTATCCATTGTCCCACAGATTTTCCGATCTCCGGAGCACTAACCATAGCGCCAAGCAATAAGGCACACAGTCCTGCACCCGAAATTAGATAAATTTGTCTTTTCTGTAACTTCTTCAGCATTGATATCGGCTGAAAATTTCAGATGAATTTCTTGAAACTTTAGCACTACTAGTGGACAGAATCACCAATTTTTAATTTTTTTAGACTTTTGATTTTGTCTAAGTAACTTGTATGTTATGTTATCGCGTTTATTCAGTTATTAGCGATACAGGTTCATGAAGAGGGGTAAAAATTTTCATCCAAACTCCTTGGGTCTGAAACCCCGTCTTTGTCAGACGGCTTTATATTTAAATGCTGGTTTTTAAATGGATATAATCCCAGGAACCAGCAAACCCGTAATTTGTCCCCTCGCCCAACTAATTGCAGATGGCTTGCCTTTACGCAACGACCCAACAAAAGGTCTTAAAGTATTTCCGAACTAGGGAAGCATTCGGAAGTTTTAACCGCAACTAGTCTCAGCGGGCTATTCAACACTTGCGTCGCTAAGTTTGTTCTTAGCAATCCTCGTCCCTTTCAGGGCGAGGTAGTTGAATTCTTTATTGGTGTATGCAATTCATGATAGCTATTTAGGGGAGATTTAATGGCAGCATGTGCGCTTTTGGTTACGAAATGCGATGGGCAAAGCCCCAACCTAGGCGATCGCCATTTTCCCTACATTCATCATATAACTGCTGTCAGTACATCTATCAAAGGTATAGAATAGAGCTATTTAGATATTAGTTTGGTGACAAAATGGGACCACTTACGGGTACATTTTTTGCTTTTTTAATATTCCTTGCCGCATCTGGATTCAAGATAGACCGAGAATATCAACGCGGGGTTATTTTTCGACTGGGAAGAATAAATGGAG
The DNA here is from genome assembly GCF_000582685.1 of [Scytonema hofmanni] UTEX 2349. Lineage (GTDB taxonomy): Bacteria > Cyanobacteriota > Cyanobacteriia > Cyanobacteriales > Nostocaceae > Hassallia > Hassallia hofmanni. The sequence goes on along the minus strand of NZ_KK073768.1, from coordinate 4,198,929 downwards.
TTCGCGGACCTGGATTATATTGGATATTACCAGTTATTGACCAAAAAGCCCAAATCGATATTCGCACGAAAACGGTCAATGTTGAACCTCAAGAAACTGTAACGGCAGATAGCGTCACAATTAAAGTGAATGCGGTTCTTTATTACCGAATTCTTGACCCATCCAAAGCGATTAATAAAGTAGAAAACTACGAATTTGCTGTTTATCAAACTGCTCTGACTACTTTACGCAACGTTGTGGGTCAAAATATCTTAGATGATGTTTTACAAAATCGCGACAAAATTAATACCAAAGTACAAGAAATTGTAGACGAAATCACTGAGCCGTGGGGAATCGTCATTGAACGGGTAGATATGAAAGATGTGGAAATTCCCCTAGCAATGCAACGCGCAATGGCAAAAGAAGCCGAAGCAATTCGCGAAAAACGCGCTCGCATAATTAAAGCTGCCGCAGAACAAGAAGCCTCAATTAAGTTATCTGAAGCTTCCAAAGCGATTATGCAAAATCCCGCAGCTTTAGAATTGCGAAGATTGCAAATGCTAACAGAAATAGGCGCAGAAAACAACACAACTACCTTGATAATGATGCCTTCAGATTTTATGAATTTGGCGAGGAATTTGTCAGATTCTATTCAGAAGCAAGAGTAGAGTCAATCTGATTTGGATAATTAGCCGATACTTAATACCAATTACTTGTGAAGCTGTATATAATTTTACCCCTCCCCGCGAAGCCCCTCCCCGCTCTTCATGGAAGGGAAAATCCGGTTCCCTCCCCGCTTGCGGGGAGGGTTAGGGTGGGGTTCTTTCTATGGGTCTTCATATTAAATTGGTATATAGCGGTTGTCGGTTGAGTGAGGTACAAGAACCCCACCCCCAACCCCCTCCCCGCAAGCAGGGAGGGGGCTATGATGTACTTCATGTGATTAGGAAACGCTATAAGTAGATGGGCATAAATAAACGCTCCTTAACGTAGTAACCTGATTAGCCGTTCAAATCAAGGATTTTAACGGTAAACCGCTCACTACGAATCAGGAGAGTGTTTTAGGTTTAAATCTAGTTTTAGCGTTGTGCTAATTTGGGTGTACGTCCTTTCATGCCAATCATTAACTTGAGAGCGAATATTTTTAGCAAAGGTACTTTCTGCATAGTTAATAAACCGAAGCGACGAATTAAAACTATTGGTAAGAAGTTGTTAGAAAACACTCGATCTAACAAATCGGTGAAACCTAAAATTGTTAGGTTTTCTCGTTGACGCCAACTTTGATAACGTTTCAAAATACGAATGTCGCCGATATCTTGATTTTTTGCTTTCGCTTCTTCTAATATTTGGGCTAACGCTGCTGCATCACGAATGCCGAGATTTAAACCTTGTCCACCGACGGGATGACAATTATGCGCCGCATCACCAATTAATGCTAATCTGGGGAGAACATAGCGGGAACTTTGCATTAGTTGCACTTGAAAAACAAAGCGCGAGCCTAGTAATTCTAACTTACCCATTTCATTGCCATAACGCTGAGTTAGTTCTTTTAAAAATTGCTCGTCATCTAAGGCACACAAAGCTTTTGCTTCTTCGTGGGGTGCAGTCCAGACAATTCTACAGCGGTTTCCCGGTAAAGGTAAAATCGCAAACGGACCGCTAGACCAAAATCTTTCGTAAGCCGTATCATGATGCGGTTTTTCTGGCTTGACAAATGCGACAATACATGATTGCCAATATTTCCAGCCATGAGTTTTGATTTTTGCGGCTTCACGAATACGCGATCGCGCTCCATCAGCTGCAACTAATAATTTACTACGTATTGTCCGCAATTCCCCAGCAATTTTGATATCAATGGCGACTACATTTTGCTGATATTGAGTGTTTACCACTTCCGCTGGACAAAGGTAAGTTACATTTGGGCATTCTTTGACAAACTCTTGCAATGGCTGCAACAATGCTTGATGTTCTGCCACATAACCCAAATCTGAGGTTCCGATATCGGTTGTGGAAAATTCTACCACATTTGGGTAATCGGCATCAGAAAGGCGAACACGGCGATAAGTAGCGATTTGGGGCAGTATTTTCTCCCAAATACCAATTCCTTGGTAAATTAGGGCGGAAAGCATATGCACTGCGTAAGCTTGTCCTTTCGCTACCGCTGCTGATTCTACTCTCGCTTCAATTAGCAGCACACTCAAGCCAGAATCTTTCAACGCAGCGGCTAGGGTTAAGCCAATTATCCCACCGCCAACAATCACTAAATCATATTCATATCCCAGCTTTTCTGTGGGTATTTGGGTTGGGGAAAGGGTTTGAGTCAGCGCCATTGTTAAGAAAAATTAAAGAAACAATAAGATTATTCATCTTTCTTCATTTTGACAACAACAGCTAGCGGGATCAAGTAGCGATCGCGCATTCAGCAGATTTAATGAAGTATATATATAAAACCGAAAACCTTGATTAGACGTAGCAGTGCTACGTCTCTACATCTTTTCGGGAGATGTCTAATACACTAAGTCATGTTCGCAGTCATGAGTTGTTCTGCCATATCAAAATTAGCGGTGACATTTTGAACATCATCCAAGCCTTCTAAAGTATCAATTAATTTGAGAAGCGATCGCGCTTGATCTGGCTCGGTAACATCTACACTATTACTGGGAATCCAGCGCAATTCTACATCCGTTACTTGAAAACCTTTTGCTTTCAAGGTTTGACTCAGGTTTTCTAAATTTGCTACCTGGGTAAACACCTCCACCATTTCATCCTCAGTCATCTCATAAGACTCAGCATCGGCTTCGAGAGATGCTTCTAAAAGCTGTTCTTCATCAACTACATTTTGTACCACACACACGCCTTTTTGCTCAAACATCCAGCTAACGCAACCACTTTCACCCAAATTACCGCCATTTTTACTAAAAGCTACGCGTAAGTCTGCGGCTGTACGGTTACGATTATCTGTGAGAGCTTCAATTAAGATTGCGACACCTCCAGGACCATAACCTTCGTAACGAATTTCTTCTAAACTGGTGTTATCTCCCCCGAAACTACCTCCACCTTTGGCGATCGCTCGTTCTATGTTTTCATTCGGTATACCCGCAGCTTTCGCTTTGTCAATCGCTGTGCGAAGTTGAAAATTCAGAGCCGGATCTGGTACACCGCTTCTGGCAGCTACTATAATTGCCCGTGACACCTGAGTGAAGGTTTTACCCCTTTTTGCGTCTACTACTGCTTTTTGGCGTTTAATATTTGCCCATTTACTATGTCCTGCCATAATCTAAACTTGTTAATACGCTAGACTTTATTATTTTGTCTCACGCACTCGTAGCAGAGGCGCAAAGAAGATTAAGAAGAGAATTTACAATAAACTTGCCCATGCGATCGCATCACACCACAAACCATAAAATTCTGTCTTTACCAACCTTTATTTTCAAGACAGCCATCCGTTTACTAATTTTACTCTTAGCGGTTCTCACTTTAACGGGATGTCAAATTAATTCTACAAACTTGACTCAGCAGAAAGTCGTCCATGTCACATTATGGCAAGGAGCGAATCCATCACAAAATCGAGATGTGTTGCAAAAGCTAGTAGATAAGTTTAATCAACGTCATCCTGATATTCAAGTCCATTCGCTTTATGCCGGACAATCAGATCAACAAATGCCGAAGATTTTGGCTGCTGTGGTGGGAAATGCCACACCCGATTTGTTGTGGTTTAATCCGACAATTGCCGGTCAATTAGTTGAACTGGATGCGCTTTTACCTTTAGATGAAATGCTGGAAACTTCAGCGGTAAAAAACGAAATTGACCCGGCTTTGTTTGCCACGATGGAACTTAACGGCAAGATTTGGTCTGTGCCTTTTGGTACTAATAGTGTTGGCGTTTTTTACCGTCCGAGTTTGTTCAAAGCAGCGGGGATTACAGAGTTACCCAAGACCTGGGAAGAGTTCCGGCAAGTTGCGAAGAAGTTAACTATTGATAAAAACCGTGATGGCAAGATAGACCAACATGGTATGTTATTACCTTTGGGAAAAGGTGAATTTACGGTGTTTGTTTGGTTGCCGTTTATGTGGAGTGCTGGGGGTGAATTGGTGGGTGGTGATTCTCAAAATGCGGCAGCGATTGATTTGATGGAGAATTTTGGAGCGATCGCAGGTTTGCAATTTTGGCGTGATTTAATTAGTGACGGTTCAGCGATATTATCTGGTGCAGAACGCGGTTATGAGACAGACGCTTTACTGGCTGGTAAAGTAGCGATGCAATTGACTGGAAGCTGGACTTTAGCGCAATTTAATCTATCTAATGTCGATTTTGGCGTTTTTCCCATTCCCGTCGCCCAACGCCCTGCTACGAACATTGGCGGCGAGAATCTGTTCGTTTTTAAGACTACACCAGAGCAAGAAAAAGCGGCGTTTAAATTTATTGAGTATGTTTTGAGTGAAGAGTTTCAGACAGAGTGGGCAATCGGAACAGGTTATTTACCGATGAATTTGAAATCACGTCAAAGTGCAAAATATCAGGAATTTGTCAAAAAAGACCCAGCAATGAAAGTATTTTTGGATCAGGCTCAATATGGGCGATCGCGTCCCATTTTTTCCGGTTACAATCGAGTTTCCGAATCTTTAGGTCGAGCGATAGAATCTGTCATGCTGGGTAAAAGTTCACCCCAAGAAGCATTGAAAGCATCACAGCAACGTTTGGATCTAATTTTCAAGTAAGCGCAAATCACATATACTGTAGAGACGTTCCGGCGAAACGTCTCTACGACGATTACGATATTTTTATTAGTGTTAATTAAACGAACATGATATTATTTTTGAAATTCACTTAATAACCAAGCACCAACTTGAGATTGATTCATTTGACGAGTACGTCGCAAAGCATCATTTAAGAGGGAAATTTCCAATCCAGGTGATACCAGAGATTGAGTAATTCGTCTACTACCATTATTTTCGATAGCAAAAGCAATAACTTGGACATTCTGCACATCGAGAATCCAGTATTCTGCTACTCCTAAATCCTCATACAACAGCCGTTTTTCACCTTTATCATCGGCAAGGGAGGAATTAGCAACTTCTATGACTAAAGTTGGTGCTGAATATATATCTAAATTAATAATTGAAGTTCCATAAGGAATGACATCAGCGTTTTCACCAATGTAGTAAGATACATCAGGTTGAGAATCTTTTAAGCCTGTTTTGCGGTAGGTGCAGTTATCTTTGCCATTCAAAGCAATACCTTTAATGCTAGCAAACAAATTAACAGCAAATATGATAACAGTGTGGTCGCTAGCATGATCGTGACCTAGTGGTGCCATTTCAATCCTCATTTGTCCATTGTGGTAGTAGCCTTTAGCTTTTTCGTAAGCTGGATTTTCAATTGCTTGAATATATTCATCCCAAGTTGCTGTAACCCAAACATCAGTTGGTAATTTTGTCTGTAATTCGCTCATAATTTACCTCTGCTGATTAATTTATAATTTTAATTTGCCCTTTTATATCATGTCCGGATGATTCCACATATATTGTATATTGTAGAGACGTTTCGCCGGAACGTCTCTACGACGGTTGCAATTTATCTCACTTTTGCAATACTACATTAAAGGAATTTAAATATCCTGTAATGCTTTTTGCTAAATACTTTTGTTGCTTTTTAGTTGTTATCACCATTACTTGATACAAGCGTCCTTCAGCGAAATACATTCTATTAAGAGTGATTTTGCCACCAGAATTTACATACTCAATTTCTTTGCCTGGATGACCGTTAGAACTACGAATATCTCGCGCTCCAATTAAATTACTTTGCGTAGTCTTTAAAGCCATTTCCTGAGCATTATTGAGGATTTCTTGAGAACTGGTCATTTGACCATAACTATGGGGAAAGTCATTAAAAGCAACTACATATGCTACTTCTTGTTTTGGAGGTTGTCCCAGAAAAACTTCTAAGTTAATTTCTCCCATGAATGTTTTTTGAGTTTGGGTAACTCTTTTAGGCATTCCTGGCATCAAAACGGTAAATCGTCCATCTGGTGCGGTGAATAATTTCCATTGCGATACCTGAGAATTAACTGTTTGCGCTTGAGAAACCGCAAGTTGAGGTTTACGCGCTTCAACTACCGTATATGTACTGCTGACAAAAGTTGCGGCTGCGATTAATGGCAAGAAAACTTTAATTGTCATAGTTGTTGCTTTTGAAGATGCTAATACTACTTATGCTGCCAGCTGTTATAACCTAGCCGCGTGCAAAGCAGCACCGATTAATCCCACATGTTGATTAAGAACAATATGCACCGGTATATCTTCGAGGATGCTCCGCATTCTGCCTTTTTGGGTGAAAGTCAACAAAAACCTGTCTTGTTGAAGTAAAGGGAGAATTTTAGTCGCAATACCTCCAGCAACGTATAAACCTGCATAGGGTAAGAGTTTCAGTGCCAGATTACCAGCTTCTGCGCCGTAAGCTTCCACAAATATTTGCATAGTTTGTTCCGACAAGCGATCGCTTGCTTTTAATGCCGCATTGCCAATCACTGCCCCAGGATCAACACTTTTCTCTTGCTGTCCTATCTCTTGTTCCCAAGTTCTGATAATTTCGGCAATTTCTGGTGATTCACGGTGTATTTTGCGATCGCGCAAAAATTGATAAATTGCTACAATCCCTTGACCAGAAACTACCCTCTCCACCGAAACCCGCTGGATATCATGTTTAATCAACAAGTGTTTCAAAAGTTGAAACTCTAACTCAGTACGAGGAGCAAAATCAGCATGTCCACCTTCTGAAGGGAAGATTTGATATTTGTCTCCTTGCTTCATTAAAAAACCTTGCCCCAAACCGGTACCGGCACCAATAATCGCAATTGGTGCCGTCGGTTGAAACTTGCCAACTTGCAAAGTGTACAAGTCTTGTTTATTTAAACCCAGAATGCCATAGCCAATTGCCGCAAAATCATTAATTAGAGAAATATGAGCGATATCCAACTCTTGTTTTAAACGTTGGATATCCAAGAACCAAGCTAAATTGGTCAACTTAGCAGTATTGTTGACCACAGGACCTGCGATCGCAAAACAAGCCTTTTCTGGTGTCGATGTATTCGAGTTAGCCAAAAACTGCTTTACCATCGGCACTAAATCAGGAAAATCACCACTGCGGTAACGTTCCTCAGAAATAGTATGCAATTCTAATGAATCGGATACTTTCACCAGTCGCAAAATCGTTTTTGTCCCACCGATGTCCCCAGCTAATAATAATGTCATAGCGATTTTAGATTGGTTGGTAATTGGGCAATGGGCAATGGGCAATGGAAACAATTGTATTTATTAAGGCACGAGCAATCTTGAATTTGTTTAATTCCCAATGCCCAATGCCCAATGCCCATTGCCCCATTCCCCATTCCCCAATCTAATTAAACCTGATTACCTCTTCTATCTCACTTAAATGGGAAGTATCTCCTTTTAGTTCTAATAACCATTCAGGTTCTTCACGCACTACTTTCACCAACGAACACAGCGAAGCCTTCACCTCTGTTTTGGCAATCTCACCGACTAAACCCATCGCCGCACCCAATACAGATGCGCCATGTGCCACAAGTAAGATATGCTCTGGAAGGAATTCTGTAGACAAGCATCTGGCAGTTTGTCCAGAACGCGATCGCACTTGTTCGCGAGTTTCTGGATATTTCGCAGCAATGCGCGGAGTATAACTAACGTCAATTCTGGGGAATAATTCTGCTAGCAGTCGAGTTGGCAGTTTTACTGGTTCTTCTGTCATCCAAACTGGATTCAGCCATTCACTCAAACCGGTTTCTAATTTAATCGGCAAATCAAGAACTTCTGCAACTGCGTTTGCCGTTTGGACTGTTCGCAAAAAGGGAGAAGCGAAAATATGTTTAATTTTTTCCTGCTTCAGTCGTTTAGCTAGCTGCTGTGCCTGCACCATACCATCATCTGACAACGGTGGATCGTAACGTCGTTCAGCGGTGAGAAACCAATCAGGGTTGACAAAATCGATACGGTTAGCGTGTCTTGCAATCCAGACAATTTGAGTCATGCAGTGATATCGAGGCGATAAAAATTCGCGACTATACAAATAAAGCCCGTATGTACTCACATATTGCACTAATATCATCTATCGCCCACCACCGCCAGAGATTTTAATCGAATGGCTAATAGCGCTCATTCCCCCTGTATAGGACTAAATTCTTTCTGGGCAAAGATTTTAGTCCATTTTTATGGACTTAAGCTATTAGCCCTGAACTTCAGTTCTGGGCGGGTAAGGAGACTAATTGAGAATAGGGCAAGATATTTAGTATATACGGACTTTTAATTTAATATATTTTCATGGTCAGGCGAATGCGTAGCACCAATTATAAGTATTTACGCTTATAGTACTAAATTTTTAACAGTCTGAGGACAAACGACAAAGAAACTCACTTGCTGATAAAATTGCTACCCCAATTTACAAAGCCGCATCAAAAACGTGCTGTGCAGTGAGGTTGAGTTGGGAGAAGGTGGGGGATACGATTTACTATTTTGCTAATTCTCCTTCTAGAGTGGCAATTAAATCTGGTGAATATGGCTTGACACTACTTTTAAATCGAGCTACTACCTCACCTTGCTTGTTGACTAAAAATTTTTCAAAGTTCCAAGAAATCGGTCCGGTTGGCTCCACAGCATTAGTGAGTCGTGCATAAAGTGGGTGCTGTTGTAAACCTTTAGTATGAACTTTGTCAAATAACTCAAAGGTTACACCATAGTTGCTTGTGCAGAATTGGACAATTTCTTCATTGCTTCCTGGTTCCTGCTCACCAAAATCATTACAGGGGAACGCGAGGATACGTAACCCTGCATCCCGATACATCTGGTTCAACTTTTCGAGTCCCTCATATTGGGGGGTATAACCGCACTCAGAAGCGACATTCACAATCAGGAGTACCTTGCCAGCATACTCGTTTAATTGCTTATCTTCGCCCTTGATGGTTTTGACTGCAATATCATAAATTGTGCTACTCATGTTAAATCTGATTTTTAGGGAATATTGCCAAGTTTCCCATATTGATGGTCATCAAATATAATACTCGCTTGAAAACATACCTTAAGAGCTAGAGAAAATAGAAGGCAAAACTTCGGGTTTCTGCCATTAGGCATACCAATATACATTCAAGTTAAACGTCCACAAGTGACATTATTCAGGCGTGAATTGTGCCATCAGGCATAATTGCACCACTTAAATTAGCACCAATTAGTTTTACAAGCAAGCGATCGCCAGAGCGAATTCTTGCTCCTGTAAAATCGGCTCCCCGTAAATCGGCTCCACTGAGATCAGCTCCAATCAAGTTCGCATTCCGCAAGTTAGCTTCTCGAAGATCGGCTAAAAGTAAATTTGCTCTAAACAAATTTGCTTCCGACAAATCGGCACCTCTAAGATTAACTTTGTGCATAAAAGTATCGCTTAGATTAGCACCATTCAAGTTAGAGTAACTCAAATTTCTGCCAGATAAATCTTTGTTGCTCAAATTTGCCCGACTGTAGTCTTTGCCACTCAAGTCTGAGCTTTTCTTTGGTGGTTGCTGCGTTTCGGAAGACTTTTTTGGTTGAGTCGGTGATGAAGTCTGTGAAACTTGATACTTTGCCTTGAAAGAGCGCAATTTATCACGAGCTTCATTAATTGCCTTCAGCTTATCTTGTGCTTTTTGTTGCAAGCGGAGATTATCTAAGGGAATGCGATCGGGATGCCACACAAAAACCAAATCTTTGTAAGCTTGGTTAACTTCCTCCAGTGTTGCTCCGGGTTCTAATTCCAAGACTCTATAGTACCGCTCCAGCTCGCTCATAAGACGTTTTGGTGGAAAATCAAGTTAATAGTGAAGTGATGCAACCTTTTATCTGCTTAATTTGAGCGCGAGTTTGTGTTTTCTTGGGTAGATAGACGCTATATTCCGCCATTTTTTACCGCCATCCGTAAGATTTTTAGGAACTTGACGCTTCTTATTATCTCATCCTGTTCGGCAGTAGTTTTTTGGTCAACTACCTTATACTTTTATGCTACCTGACGCAGGGACATAATTTTCTTTGATCCGTAAAAAACAATACTTGCGACTGGTACAAACAGAGGGTTATTTGCCATTTTCTATTCCCTATTTCCTATTCCCCATTTCCTTGGAAGTTCCGAGCGTTCGTAACCGTCGCTCGGATTTCTCTCCATCGGACGATACCTCTCCAATAGGCACCAAGAGGAACCTGATAAATCTCAATCATCAGCCAAACAATAATTGAGAAATGTACCAAAAAGGTTAAGCAAGTCCAAATAGAAGGCAACCAAGTAATCGGAGCATGTGGATCTAAAGGAAAATTGTAAGCGACTATGCCGATGATAATAGTCGGAAAAAGCACAAAAGCAGCGGCTCCTAGTGCATAACCCCAACCCAATTCCACACCTTCTAACTGAGTTTCTGTCCAATTCAAGCCATTCCACCGCCAAATCAGCGGTGGTTGCCGAGAAAGCATCTTCAGTTGCTGTTGTTCTAGATTAACAGTAAAAATCTCATGACAGAAGTCACAACCCATAGTCTCCATTAAAGGCATGTCGCGAATCTTACCAATACGACAGACTGGGCAGGGGTAAACTCCTTGATAATTTAAAGGCACCGCTAATATTTTGGAACTAGGCATAATCAAACTTAAGGTGGGAGTGGGGAGTAGGGGAAGCGCGGTAGAGACGTTCCGCCGGAACGTCTGTACGGGAGTCGCAATCATAATTTATAATTTACAACTTCTAACTCATAACTTTTGTACAGAGGTTCCACACCGAACGTCTCTACCTAACTTCTAACTCTTTTTTGGTCTGATGGGAGCCTTGACAAGGCTAGAAGTGTTGTGTTAAGTTCCTTGTTAAAGTTGTACATCAAATTTCACAAGTATTGCACCGCGCAAATGTTAAGCAGTAATTCTTACTTTTATTTTTGGTTTAGGCTGGTTCACCGGGGGTGAGTCAAGTTTCCCAATGGAAACAGCCCGGTGAACCGCAGAGCGAACTCTGCGGTTTTTGTTTTTTTAGGAGATTTTTAGCGTGATGGCTCATTTCGGTAGCTGGTTTTATGGCTTTTACTTTTGGTGCTGGACAAGCTCCGGGTGAAGCGTCATGCTGATGTATCGATCGCGCCCGGAACTTAAAAGTTCTGGGCTTTTTTATTGTAAGGAGAATTTAACCCATGATTAACGCCAAACTTGCCTCACAATCTCATCCTCACCATCAAACAATCGTCAAAGTTTCTGAAAAAGTCGCTTTTGGCGGCAAAGAACTGGTGATTATCGGTGGACCTTGTACAGTGGAAAGCTTAGAGCAAATGGAAACAGTCGCCGAAAAGCTTTCTGCTGCGCCCGTACAAGCTTTACGTGGCGGTGTATACAAGCCGCGAACGTCACCCTACGCTTTCCAGGGAATGGGAGAAGAAGGACTAGAAATTTTGGCAAAAGTGCGATCGCATTACAATATTCCTGTTGTGACTGAAGTTATGTCAATCTCCCAAATTGAAGCGATCGCCCAAACTGCTGATATGCTGCAAGTGGGTAGCCGCAATATGCAAAACTTCGACTTGCTCAAAGCTTTAGGACAAGCCGGTAAGCCGATATTACTCAAACGTGGTTTAGCCGCAACAATTGAAGAATTCGTCATGGCAGCCGAATATATTTTAAGTCACGGCAACCCAAATGTGGTAATGTGCGAAAGAGGTATTCGCAGCTTTGATGATTACACCCGCAACGTGTTGGATTTAGCGGCTGTAGCTGCTCTCAAGCAAATTACTCACTTACCTGTAATTGTCGATCCTTCCCATGCAGTCGGGAAACGAGAATTAGTAGCAGCGATGGCGAAAGCAGCGATCGCTTGTGGCGCAGATGGGTTAATTATCGAGTGTCACCCAGAACCGGAAAAATCCGTTTCTGACGCCCGTCAAGCGCTCTCTTTAGAAGACATGGTGGATTTGGTTGATAACTTAAGACTTGTAGCCGCCGCAGTTGGGCGTATTATACCAGAAGTAGGGGTAGGTTTCAAGCCTGCCCCTATTTTTTGTGCGGCTTAAGTGTTGGGAAAAGAGCGATCGCTTTTTTGATTATTTTTGGTTGGGAGAGCGATCGCACCCTTACGCTATAGTCATAAATTAGGAAAATTATTAACAAGCTTGCCAAAGCCTAATTTGCATATCATCACCAGCACTAGCGAGAAGATGTCCATCAGAACTAAAGGCTATAGTTCTAACTTCTCCTAAATGTCCAGTAAGGGTGTTAAGCTGTTCCCCTGTATGTAAGTCCCAAATTTTGATTGTGTAATCAGCACTAGCGCTGGCAATTTTTGTATTATCTGGGCTAATAGCAACACACCAAATTCGTCCTGCATGACCGTAAAGTATATGAGGTGGTTTCTTATCCCCATTAGCTAAATTCCAAAGCTTGATAGTTCTGTCAGCACCGCTACTAACGAGAGTCTGATTATCAGGACTAATGGCAAGTGAGAGAACATCGCTTAGATGTGCATGATCGATTATGTACAGTGGTTCGTTAATATTACTCAAATGCCAAAGTTTGATTATGCCGCTTTTACTGCCGCTAGCTAGGCTTTGTCCATCTGGACTAAAGGCAAGGGAAAGAACAGAACTGTTGTGTGCCACAATTGCAGCTTGCCTTTTTCCTGTCTCTAGATTCCACAATTTGATTAATCCTTGAGTACTCGCACTACCACTAGCAATAATTTCTCTATTAGGGCTAATAGAAATTGCATTAAGAATAGTTGCAGGATTTAAAGATGTAGCAATTGTGCGTTCACATTTCCCAGTTTTTTGATCCCACAGTTTGATTTTACTGTCAGTGCTAGCACTAACGAGCATCTTTCCATCTGGAGTAATACCAACACACTTAACTCGTTTTTCATGAGCGGTGAGTATGTGTATTGGTTGCCTAGTTTCTAAATCCCATAATCTGACTGTCTCATCATTACTACCACTAATTAGGGTTTTTCCATCAGAACTGAAGGCTAGAGACCTAACCCAGTCGGAATGACCTTTTAATGAACTTAAATAATTCCAATTTGAATACGAGTTATTTGAATCGGCGGGTGAAATTATTAGAGAATTAAGATTTTCTTTTTTATTCAAAACTGGTTTTAAATGTTCTGCAATTTCAACTTTAGGAGTTGCACCAACTACTTCTGCCTTGCGAGGAATCGAACGACCTGACATCTTAAATTGAATCGCATTACAACCCCATTTGTAAGCAGACTCAATGGTTTCTCCGGCTCCTAAAGCATCATAAAAACCAACTGTAAAAGCGATCGCTGCATTATCTAAAATTTCATGACTCATGCCAATGACATAATTGATATGCTCGCTAATGGCTTTTGCTTGCACTTGGGCATAACAAGCATTGAGCAAAACACACTCTACGCGATCGCTTATTAAGCTAAATAAATCTGCTAAAGCTTCTGTGCTGGCTAAATCTTCTCGTCCATCATCATCTTCCAACACCAAACCTTGACTGCCTGTGCCATGTCCGCAAAAATGGACAATATGCGGTTTAACTTCCAGCATGGCACGCCGCAAGTCTTCCGGACGTACAGCACCTCTTGTTTCTATTTGAAAGCGATCGCGATTATCTGCACGTTTGAATCCTTCTCTAATATCACGAATTTCTCGCTCTAGCGCAAGAACTGAAGTGCCTTTAGGATTCGATGCTAGAACTAAGATTTTTTTGACATTACTATTCATCGAAATTTTGCTGATAAATGTTTGTTGTTCAATCGTTCAGTACCCGACGACTGAAGTCGCGGCTATACAAACAAAGTCCGCCTTCGCGGACTGAATATGTTGTAGCCTATGAAGGTGGGCTTTGTTCGTTTAGCCAAGCCAGTGCGTTGGGTGGCTCCGCCGACTTGAAGCACCTGGCGTCCAGGCTTCCAGCCTGCGGGATTAATTCGCTTTCACAGTAATTGTGACTGTTTTGGTCGTCCAGCCGCGATTTGAACTCATAACTTGTGCTTCACGGGTAGGAGGTACTTCATCCGGATCGGCACTAATAGCTTCCAAAAGTTTATCAAGTGGATCGCCACCACCTCTCGGTGTATTTTCGTCATATTCATCGAATGATGCTGCTTTTTTGGCTTGAATCGGTTTGTCGAGAGATGGTAATTCTAGCCAGCGAAACTTAGCAGGGTTAACTGTGGCAAATACTTTTAAGATGTCTTTACCTTCTTGATACCCCTCTGGCAGTTTGAAACTTAAGGGAATCAATTCTTCTTGCTTGGGGTTAAAAGTGGCAAAAGATGCTCCATCTTCTAAGATGTCAAGTTGAGAAATAGCCCAATCTGATTGAAGATCCATGACGACAACATTCAGGTTTTTGTCAGACTCATTCTTGATATATAAAAATATATGTTCTCCAGTTTGCAATGTTTGCTTTGTAGGGTCAGCTAATGGCTTTTTGTCTTTGTCAGTTAACTGAACTACCAATTTGTTAGTTAAAACTGAAATATTTTCCAGTTCTTGGGCAGCCTGGTATTTAGTCAGATGAACTAAGCGTTTAACTACGTTTTCCGCTGCATCAGAATCACCTACTAACAGCGCTGGTCGTAAATTAGGAAATGGCGTACCATTGCGATCGCATATTTCATACTCGCCCGAAGTATTAATCGCTACTTGATAGTGTTCACCTTCAGATGCTAATTCTATCCAACCTTTGCCAGTTCTCGGAATTGCAGCTTTGACTGCTGTCAGTGCTGCGGTTTGAATTTTCAGCAACTCTGAGGGTAGTACCTGATTTGTGTTCTCAAACAAACGAACTTTCCGCACAAGTGCGATCGCCGCTGATAACATTATTGCTGGAGATGCTTGCTCAATATCTCCACGCAGCGAATCTGGCTCGATCGCAGCCCAAGCGTCTGCGGGACTAATATCTGCTGTAATTTGAGCGATCGTTAATGGCTTGTTTTTCTCGCTAAAATCTGTTGTACCTGGTGCATAAATAGCAAATCTTGCTCCTTCACCAACTCCCTGTGCGCTACCTGCATCTAATTGCACCCGATTTCTGGCAGTATCTACCTTGAGAACATTTACTGTATAATGCACATTTGCGTAACTTCTGCCAAAAACTTGACGTTCACCCTCACCAAATAGCATCGGTGTTTGGGCTTGAAATTGACTTTGGACTTTGGCGTAAATGCGATCGTAAAGTGACTTATATGTCAAGTCTGGACTCGGATTATTTAAAGTATCTAGCATCCAATAAGTAAGCGCTCCATTACTCTCCTTACCATTGAATACAGATTCATAAGCATACTCCGAAGGGCGACAAGCTGCTAACAAAACATAATCTCGCGATTCCGGAAGCCAATCACCTACATTAGCTTTGCGAGCTGTTCCCCCTGTAATCTCAAGCCAATTTTCGATCAATTCCTCACGCGATGCCACTAAGCTGTCTGTAGGTCGTGATGTCGTGTCTGGTTCTCCTTCCAATCCTCGAATTGCCGTATCTCCTCGTGTGGTACCCCCAGAGTGACAGCTATCAAACACGACTGTTACAACTAACCCCTTATTTACCATATTTTTCAGGAGTGTTGCAATTTCAACATCTCGGAGATAACGTTCGTTTGTTTTGACAATATCCATCGGTACAAGCGCTTCATCAGGTTGTCCGGCACCCTTTAATTCTGGATAGATTGTCTTTGCACGCCCCCCATGACCAGAATAATGAATATAAACTTGGTCATCTTTTTGGGCTATCTCAGTAATGGCTTGAAACTTGGCTACGATATTTTCATAAGTAGGCAATTGGTCTTGTGGTTCCGTAGCACCTGTATTAGAAGATGTTAGCTTAAAGATTTGTTTCGGCTTCTGCGTCTTTTTGAGGTAATCTTCTACCCGATTAACATCGCGTACACATCCTCCAAGACTCGCATATGAACTTCCGTCTGGCAAATTACCGGGTAGGTAGTAGTCAATACCAATCAGTAATGCGTATAAGTTGGGTATTTGAGTTGTTGGTTCGCTCATATTCGCTTTCTTATATGTTCTACTTTTAAATTTCTACAAGCTTGTTTTCCGAATTACGGAATTGTGAAAGACAATATCCCCGACTTCTTTAAGAAGTCGGGGATATGAAGCAATACAGTTTAGTTAAGCCCAAATACGAGTGTAGAGACGCGAAATTTCGCGTCTCTACAGGTCTAAAATCAGTACCAAAATCCTTAACACCAACCGTATTGGGATATCAAGCTCAATATTTATCACTTTGAAGTTTTAATTCAAAACTGCTTTAAGAGCTTCATCTACCTGATTTAGAGAATCTATTGCCTTTTCAATCAGTTTATCTTGTTGTTTTTCTGAATCAGTTTCAACAGCATCGTTGAAAGCTTGTATGGCATTTTGGATTTTGTTTGCACTATCACCCATTCCTCCCTTTTTCAAAGCAGTGGCGGCATTTTTCAAATGTTCCATAGCATTGTCAAAAAATTGCGCTGCATCTTCATTACTTTCAGCCTCAGCAGCGTTATTCATTGCTTCTAAAGCTGAGTCGAGATTTTCGTCAGCATCTTTGACATATTTGGTTTTAATGTCAGCTAGCAAGGTTGAAGAGGTGGTGTGATGATTTACGCTAACACTTGCTGCCATTGCTGGATTATCAGAGAAAAAAAGTGCGTAGTTTACTGCCGCAGGCATCGCTATATTCGACAGCAAAAATATTCCTAGTAATTTTTTGATTTTCATTATTTCAAACCCCGGTTTTTTATTGAAATAAACTCATGCCAATTTCTCGAAATTTCTGTTATAAAGCTTATTTCCTTTACTTATGTGAAACTTCTACAACTTGGCATAATTAATCTTTTATCGTCAATATAAAAAAAGTAGTTTATCGACTTTTTATATTTGTTATATTTGTTCTGCAAATATACGGATTTGACATTCGTATTTAGGAATTGCTGATGTCCGCCAAATTACCCATAATAAAAGAACCCCACCCCAACCCCTCCCCGCAGGCGGGGAGGGGAGCTAAAGCGCAGCTGGGGTGGGGTTCCGGATATTATGCTTAATTGCCCGGACATAATATAAGCGCTGTTAGCGCTCACTACCAATATTAAAAAAGGATAGGTAATTTACCTATCCCAAAAATAATCTATTTAGTAGAGACGTTCCGCCGGAACGTCTTTACGTGGGACGTTCCGATGGAACGTCTTTATGTGTAATGTCTTTATTAAGTTCCAGAAGTCCAAGAGTTGATATACTCATCTTGGTCTGCGGTGAGGGTATCAATTTCAATTCCCATCGCTTGCAATTTCAACAAGGCAATATTTTTATCGACTTCGACAGGAATTGAGTGTAAACCAGCTTGCAGCTTACCTTTATTGGTGACAAGATATTCAGCAGCTAAAGCTTGGTTAGCAAAGCTCATATCCATTACTGCACTGGGGTGTCCTTCCGCAGCAGCGAGGTTGATTAAGCGTCCTTCACCGAGAACGACGATTGATTTACCGCTATGTAGGCGATATTCTTGAGTGAAAGGACGGACATTTTTAACTTCCGTTGTTTTTTCAGCCAAGGTTTTCAGGTCAATTTCTAAATCGAAGTGACCGGAGTTACAAACAATTGCGCCATCTTTCATGACGTCGAAATGTTCGCCACGAATGACGTGCTTGTTACCAGTGACTGTGATAAACAAATCGCCGGCGGATGCAGCTTCCGCCATTGGTAGGACACGGAAACCATCCATTACGGCTTCAATTGCTCTGATGGGGTCAATTTCGGTGACAATTACGTTAGCACCGAGTCCGCGAGCGCGGAGTGCGGTTCCTTTGCCACACCAGCCGTAACCAACTACGACAATGTTTTTACCAGCAAGCAGAACGTTGGTGGCACGGATAATACCGTCTAAGGTTGATTGACCTGTACCGTAGCGGTTGTCAAAGAAGTGCTTGGTGTCAGCATCGTTGACATTCATCGCGGGGAATGTTAGCACACCGTCGCGGAACATGGCACGCAAGCGCACGATTCCGGTTGTGGTTTCTTCGGTGGTGCCAATCAAGTCAGCGATTTGATGGGGACGTTGTTGAATTAAGGTTGCAACTACATCAGAGCCGTCATCAATAATGATGTTAGGACGGTGATCTAAGGCTATTTGGACGTGACGGTGATAAGTGTCGTTATCTTCACCTTTGATGGCAAAGACGGGAATGTCGTAATCGGCGACGAGACATGCGGCTACGTCATCTTGAGTTGAGAGGGGATTGCTAGCAATCAGGACGGCATCTGCACCACCTGCTTTGAGAGCGATCGCCAAATGCGCTGTTTCTGTGGTTACGTGGCAGCAAGCTGAAATCCGAACCCCTGCAAAGGGTTTCTCTTGGGCAAAGCGATCGCGAATTTGTCGCAATACCGGCATTTCGCGTCCAGCCCATTCTATGCGCTGTCTTCCCAAGGGAGCTAGGGCGAGGTCTTTAACCTCGTGCTTTAATCGGGGAGAAGTTGCGGTCATCAAAATTTCCTCAAAAGTGTAAAAAACCTACGTAATACTCTACGTACTTTAATAGAGTATTCCATGACTAGCTATGCTTGTTTAATTTTAAGCAACTAATCAAGGCTTCTTTGCACTAGCTTGACGTTTGAGGGGAATAATGTCAACTTTATTTACTTTTTCTTTGCGTTAACTTTATGTTTCTTGGGCATTGGGCATTGGGCATAGGGCATTGGGCATGGGGCATTGGGCATTGGGCATTGGTAATAATTATTTTCTTAGTCCCCAATCCCTAGTCTGTCTACAGATAGATGAAATATATAAAATTTAAGCTTTTAGATAATAAAAATTTGTCAAAACTTAACTTTAGACAGGTACATTTACCCAAACTGATTTTGCACGATAGCCTTAAGTTTTGCTCTTTGGAGGTGTTGAGTATGCGCTATAAATTTTTGGCTATGCCAGGTTACGCCATACAGTTTCTTCGATCTAAGCGCCCTTCTCCTGTCGGAGACGCTGCGCGAACGGGTTCGCCAGTCGCCTCAACACGGGGAACCCGCGCACGGCGCTGGACTCACCTTCAAAAGTTAATTTGGGTTGCAGTGGGGGCGATCACCACTTTAATGGTTGTCACTAATTTTAATGTCTCAAAAGCTACGGCACAGATACCGTTTTTACCCATTCTGCAATCACCCCAATTAGGAATTAATGACTCAGACAAAACAATTGTCAATGACTCAATTTATTTGGATGGTCGGCGTTTATTTCAAATAGCGGACACAAGAGCAAATCTTGCACAGCGTTTAGAAGATATCCAACAAGCTCTAGATAGAATTAGCCAAAACTACTTTCAAACGCCTGATGCGAAGCTGAATGTGGAAATTGACCAGGCTGCAAACGCCTCACCGATTATTCGCGTCAATGGCAATTATCTGATGACGGTGACACAAGAGGATGCCAACATTAGGCAGCAAGACCCCGAAAGTTTGGCTGAAGAATTTAAGCAATTGTTGCTGCAAAAATTACCACAGGCGAAACAAGAGCGAAAAACTCAGTTTTTAATGTATCAAGGTAAAATTGCCGCCGCAACCATACTGGGGATGATTATCATCAGTTGGGGTGTATATAAATGGCAATGTCGATCTAGAAAAATTTCAGTACAGCCAACTCCCCCAGCCACACCAGCAACCAAACCGATTACGGTACAGTTGAATCGAGAGCAAAATCAACATATTCAAGAAGCAAAGCGCCGACTTTTTCAGCTAGGGCAAGCAATGATTTGGGGAGGGGGAAGTTTCTTTATCCTTGGTCTATTTCCCTACACGCGATCGCTTCAAATCGCAATTCTCAGAGGGGCGAAAATTCCTTTGCAAGTGGGTCTTATGCTGCTATTAACTTATGTGGCTGTGCGTCTTATTTATGCTTTAACTGACAGCTTTGCCTCTGCTTTAATCAACAGTAGTACTTTACTAACTCCGGAAACTACCGAACGCCTACAGTTACGAGTTTCTACGATTTCTGGTGTAACTAAAAGTATTGCTACCTTTGCTTTGCTCATACTTAGTACTTTATTAACCTTGACAGTATTGGGAATAGATGTTATTCCCTTACTTGCTGGTGCCAGTTTAATTGGTGTGGCGCTATCTTTGGCTTCTCAAAGTTTAATTAAAGATGCAATTAACGGCTTTCTGATTATTTTGGAAGACCAGTACGCTTTAGGTGATGTCATTGCCGTGGGGGAAGTTGGCGGTTTAGTAGAAAATTTGAATCTGCGGATGACTCAGGTACGCGATTCAGAAGGACGCTTAATTACGATTCCCAACAGCGAAATTAAAATTGTTGCTAATCTTTCTAGTCGGTGGTCACGCGCAGACTTAAATATCCCGGTTAGCTATCAAACCAATATTGACAAGGCTTTGGAATTGATTGAACATGTTGCCTTAAAGATGGATCTTGATCCGTTATGGCAAGAGCAAATTGTCGAAACGCCGAAAGTTTTGGGAGTAGATAATTTTGGCGATCGCGGTTTGATAATTCGTGTATGGATTAAAACACAACCCCTCAAGCAATGGGATGTAGCGCGAGAATTTCGCCGTCGTTTGAAAATCGCCTTCGACAAAGCCGGAGTTTCTATTCCTTTACCTCAACAAGCGATTTGGGTCAATGATGCTGAATTACTGAAATCTCATTTTGATGACAAGGTGAATTAGTTATTGGGCATAGGGCATAGGGCATTGGGAAAAAAGAATTATTTGCCTCCGAACCCTGATCTCCCCCTTGTCCCCAGTTACAAGGGTCTAAATCAGGTGGGAAAACGAAAAATTCTACCCCGCTGAAAAGTCCTTTGTGGTGAAGGGCGATCGCCTCTACTAATCGGAAAAACACTATCGGAATCCATAAGCCTAATCTATCACTGTAAAAGTAGACAACGACACGGCTCGTTTTGTGTTCTTCCAGAGGGAGTGGACTTTGCCAAGGTGAAACCATACTAAATGAACCTCATCTGCCAAAAGATAGATATAGCTATATCTATCTTTTTACTTATTGATTCAGTAAAAACAACTATCTTTAGCTAGTTGCTGAATGATGTTGTTTTCATATCCTCCAAACTGTATTACCAACTTTGGCAGATAAAGAGAGGAAAACTCGCTCTTGTTTTATGGACAAACTAGTACAAAAATACTATAATATATATAGCATCCACGAAGCCTGGTGAAGCGCTAAATGGCTCTGTGACAGCCTTCATGTGAAGTTTGACTCAAGGTTTGTTTTATGATTAAACACTATATTCTCAGCCTCAATCCGACTGCGAAGCACGACTGGGATCGTTGTATTCTACGCGATCCGCTGACTGCCAAACGTCCGGACATTGCTAAATTAATTGCGGAAGCAGTTGGTGCAGATACAGGTAGTTATTTGGTGAGTGTGAATATCCAAGTTGAAGTATTAGAGCAAGCTGCGGTGCCTTATGCTGAACAGCTATCACTGAATATTAGCGAGGTGAGTGTTCCGTCTCAACTGAGGGAAGTAGCGTAGTTAAGGGACTGGGGAATAGAAAATATTGAATTGATTTGTGCGTTGCTTGCTGTGGGTGTTTATTAAGATTTTTAGAGGTAAATTATTTTGATGTTGCAACTGAGTCATTATCCATCTGCGATCGCTCAAGCTGCCCAACGAGTGAATGAAGTAGACTCTCAGTTGATGGCAGTTCAGCACCAAATTAACCGATTTGAAGGCAATGCCGATCGCATTTCAGCTTTTGAATCTGATTTGAAGAACGATGCTCAACGCAAAGCACGTCGCTTTGAAGTGCTGTTGGTGAATCAGGAATATCAAAAGTCAATGGATACTCTGATTAGATTAACGGCAGAAAAACAAAATGCGATCGCTCATTTAGAATATCTCCGCAACCAGTTTAGTGTCGCTAAATTAGAAGCGAGATTAGCCATAGTTCAACAACTCAACGATTTTGAAGCTCGCGAATTAGTAGGTTTGTAATTCCATATAGGTCAATACGCTTGCTGAATCGTGAAATTTATCTGGCTAGTCCATAACGTTGCTGGTTTCAGTAGACAATTGACAAAACTACTGTTATCCCGTACATAATGAATGATGCAGATCACTTTGAATGGGACTATCAAAAAGCTCTCCTAAACTACAGTAAGCACGGTGTGAGTTTTGATGAAGCTTCTGAAGTATTCAATGACCCGTTCGGTATTGAGAGACTAGACGACAGAAAAGCCTACGGTGAGGAGAGATTTATCCGTATTGGCATGGTAGGCAGCAGGCTTCTAATGGTTGTTTATACCGAACGGGGCGAGAAAACCAGAATTATATCAGCACGCGAGGTAACAAAGAATGAACGAAATGATTATTACCGCGAGAATGCACAAGGATGGGACGGTGGTTGAGGTGTTGGCTGAGGGTAGTGAAAGACCCTTTCCTAAACTGCCTGTGCGTCACATGACAGAGCAAGAAATTCATGCTGCGGCTCTTGATGACCCTGACGCACAACCGCTTACCGATGCAGATTTAGCGAGGATGAAACGGGTATCCCGCATAAAAATCATTCGCCGCGCGTTGCGCTTGACGCAGGAAGAATTCGCAGCGCGTTATCATATCCCGCTTGGCACGTTGCGGGACTGGGAGCAGGGACGCAGCGAACCAGACCAAACCGCGCAAGCCTACCTCAAGGTGATTGCCGCTAATCCTGAAGCTATCTATCAGGCATTGCAGTGTACCCCCCATTAATACCATTTCTGTGTGAAGCTGCGCCTAATTGAGCCCACGCAGGTGGGCTTTGTACTACTTTAAGGAACGAACATGACCGCGCTGGCTCACTTTTTACTTTTACTTTGTTGTACTAAAAAAAATTACGCTCAAGCAATTCCGCAATTTGCTGATTAATAATTGCGACATCAAAACGTTGACTTGCAGTAATTCGCGCATTATTAGCTATAGCCGCTGTCTTTTCTGGTTCTTGAAGACATGCGGTAATTATTTGTGCAAGTTTTTCAGGTTTTCCTGGTGTTGCTAAAAAACCATTGATATTGTGTTCTACTAATTCAATTGCACCACCAGATGCAGCTGCAACTACAGGTGTTCCACATAGCATTGCTTCAACAATCACTCTACCAAAAGGTTCTGGAGAAATAGAGGTATGTGCTACCAAGTCACAAGCTGACATTAATTGAGGAATATCGGAACGAAACCCTAAAAATTTGACTCTTTTTTCTAGTCCTAAATTTGTTACCTGACTATGTAAACTTTCAACATAATCTTCTTCACCAAATAGTGCATCACCAACTAAAAGTACCGTGACTTCTTGAGGACATTTAGCAAGTGCTTCAATTAAAATATGCTGTCCTTTCCAAGGTGCAAGACGGCTAAAATGTCCGACTACGAATTGTCCTTCTAAATTTAAGTCTTGCCGCAACTGCTTAACATCAGGCTCGGAAATTTGATAATTTTTTGAATCAAAGCCATTGTAAACTATTTCAGTAAGCTTTGCGCGTCCTCCGGCTTTCACAAAAGCTGTTTTACTAGCTTGAGAATTGGCAATTACTAATGATGCAAGATTAGCGCAAGTTACAGCAATGCGACGATTGGTTTTGCTAAAATGCTCCTCTGAAAGAATATCATGCAAATGATATACTAAAGGACGACGGCTGAGAAAACTAGCGATCGCACCTACAACTAACGCTTTTTGTGTATTGGCGTAAATTAAATCATATTCACGAGCGATTTTAGCTACTTTAGTAATTATCGGTGCAAGTTGTCCTAAACTACCTAAACCTTGTGCCAAGCTGCTTTCTTTGCGAACTTGTATTGCTTGAGTAGCCAAAACTTGCACGGGAATTTTATTCTGAATAAGTAAATCTTTGAATGAACCATCTGCAAATAAGCCTACCATACAGCGATCGCTATAAGGTTTAGCAATATCTATCAAGCATAATTCTGCACCACCAGGTTTACCACTTTGGTCTAAAAAGAGAATTTTCATAATTATGTTTACACCTCTTTAGGCTAAAAGAATTGAGCGCACCTGAGTTGCAATTTTCTTCCAATCAAATTGTGTAACAGCGTAATTGCGACAGTCTTCTCGTGAAGGTACTGGAATTTTTTTTAGTAATACCTCTTCTAATTTTTCGGCAATAGCTGATGCTTCGATAGAATCAGTAATTAATTGGGGTGAAAAGGGTTCTAAAATTTCTGGCATTCCACCAACAGGAGTACACACAACAGGGGTGCCACAAGCTAAAGATTCCACTATTGCTAATCCAAATCCTTCAAAAGATTGACTGGGCATTACACTCAAATCGGCAGCTTGATAAGCTATTGGCAATTGGTCATCAGGTAAAAAGCCTAAAAATTTAACGTGATCGTTTAGTCCCAATTCTGCTGTTTGTTGTTTGAGTGCAGCTTCTAATAGTCCACGACCACCAATCGCTAACCAAACGTCAGGAATTCTCGGTTTGATTGTTGCGATCGCTATCAACAATTTGTCAAGTCCAACGCGATTTACTAACCGACGGGATGTAAATATGATTGGACGATCTTGGGGCCAATCTAACTTGTTACGAGCATCTTGAGGTGATAGATTTACTTGAAATCGATTAATATCAACTCCACCAGGAATTATATTAATTTTCTCAGCGGGTACTTGATATTCTTGATGTAAGATATTGCCAAATGCTTTGCTGAGAACGATGAAGCGATCGCAACGGTTATAAACTCTTTTTTCTATTAGCCACCACTTGAGAAAAGCGTCAATTTTATTAATTCCTTCCTCATAACTTTCAGATGCCCAAGGTCCATGAAAGTTAAAAGTAATTGGCACTGACTTTGGCAAAAGATCCAAAATAGGAGAGCTATACAATGCAAAATGTAAATTAATTGCATCTGGTGTACCTACCCTGGTTTTTTGAAAATTAGTACGAATATACCACAGGCGTTGCCAAATTGCAGTATCTGGAGAAGTTAAGTTTGTCAACTTTATCGGCAGATTTTCTTCAGCTTCTGGCAGTCCAACACCACAGAATTCTACCTTGTCTTCATTTGCTGCTAATTGTTTAGTTAGTTCATAAATATACCTCTCCAACCCTCCTGGTGTTTTGGGAAACCAACCTGTTCCTAGGGTGAGAATAGATGCTGTTTCATTTATATGGTCTTTTTTATTGCTTAACATAAATATTTAACCTCATATTTACTCGTAATAAATTAATTTGCTTTCTCGTCCAACTTCAATGGTTTTTTGAGATTGCCGATTAATAGACATCCTTTATATTTATATTCTGCCATTTTACCCAATATCAGTACTCTACTTTAAGTCTTACTATAGGTACACTTCAAGCAAAACCATCTATATCAGGAAAATTAAATCTACTAAGATATCAATACATTCATAGATAAAATTTTATACTTGAAAAGTTAAAATCCTATTTTGCATCAGCAACAAAATACCCAAATTATGCTTAATTTTCTGTGATTATCTACTAGATTTTGTTGTTAACTACTGATATTAATTTGCATTATTCTAACCTTTAATAAATATTTACAAGAAAAATGTAAATATCGTTACTTTTAATTACAAGTCTTTAACTTAGGATAAGCAATGCGTTTATGATGAAATTGCTGCCAAACTTCAACAAAAATTTCGGCAATTTGTGACATTTCCTCTCGTGTTAAACCTGAATCTAGCAATTGATTATCTTGCCATCTCCCACGGAGGATATTGTTAACCATTGCTAAAGCTTGTTCTGGGGTTACATCTTTAAGCGATCGCAGTGCTGCTTCGCAAGAGTCTGCTAACATGACAATTGCCGTTTCCCGCGACTGAGGAATCGGTCCATCGTAGCGAAAATCTACTTCATTTACTGTTAAATTTGGATTTTCTTTTGCCATTTGTTGCGCTTGGTGATAAAAATAAGCAATTAACATTGTTCCCTGATGTTCGGGAATAAAAGCTTGAATTGCTGTGGGCAAACTGTGTTTTCGCGCCATCACTAACCCCTCACTGACATGTTTTTTGATAATTTTTGCACTTTTCCAAGGATCGTTAATTTCTGTATCGTGTTTATTCGGTCCCCCCATTTGATTTTCAATAAATCCCAGAGGGTCATGCATTTTCCCAATATCATGGTATAAAGTGCCGGCTCTCACCAATTCGACATTGCATTTGAGATGTTTGGCAGCAGCTTCGGCAAGGGTAGCCACAAACAAAGTATGCTGAAAAGTACCAGGAGTTTTCGTCGCAAGTTGCTTTAATAAAGAACGATTAGGATTTGCCAGTTCTGCTAAACGAATCGGGGTGACTAAATCAAAGAGTTTTTCTAAGTAAGGACTTAAGCCCAAGGCAATAATACTCCAAACTAAGCCGGATAAAGCAAAGAATCCAGCTTCTCTAAGTACGATATACCAGCCTGAACCAAATGCAGCACCGAGTAAGAGCTTGAATATCAGATAAACGCCACCTTGAGTAAAGGCAACAGCGACGCTAAGAAGTGCAAGTTCCTCACGCGATCGCAAACGTTTGGCGATACAACTACCTAATATTCCCCCAGCAGCACCACTCCAAAGCACAATCCTACTGATTTCCAGGCTAAATGGTAACTGTAAAGCCAGCAATCCGATAACTGTTATACCTAAATTAGCTCCGTAGAAGCTACCCAACAATAAACCAATGGCGCTCCAGGTCGTATATTGTGTGCCAGCTAGCACTCCAGGCACACTTGTAGCCAGCAACAATATTAACAGGCGATCGCGTTGCCGCGTTTTTGTTTTAATTCGCCGTTCCACTAAACCAAAAATGCCAATAGATGCGCTAACAAAGCCTGCCAGCTTCGTCAAACCCAGCCAGTTAATCTCCCGGCGGATTAAATGATAATGGTCTAGCACCTCAAAGTCCCAAGCAGTAATCGTCTCACCTTTTTTGACAATTACCTCACCTTGCCGCATCGACACCATCACAGGCTTTACACCAGCAGCAGCTTGTACGCCACTTTTTTTGCTTTGTTCTTCATCTTTCTTCAGATTCGGTTTAAGTACAAAGAGCAAAAGTTTCGTTGCTAAAGGCTCCGCTTCTTGTGGTACTGATGTCTGCACTTGTAGCCTCACGGCATCTTGTAAAATATTTGGCGGCAGTCCCGGTGGGATACCTTGGGCGAGAATCCGCTCTACACTTTGTTGAATTCCCGTTTCTGTTTTTCCCCAGTCGTCATCTGATAAGTTTAAAATAAAAGTGTCATTATATACTGTTTCCGGGTTGACAGCGTTAAGCTGTAACAGTTTGGCGTTTGCCTGAGCGTATGCTTTGCGGGCTTGGGAGATTTGATTGGTGAGTGAAGACAAGTTTTGCTCTGAAGTCGTCAAGCGGTAAGTTTCTAATTCTGCCACTGCTTGAGCAAAGTCAGGTTTTTGGGAAGTATTATCAAGTTTGACACCCACAGTCTGTATGGGCATTATATTTTTTTGCGCTAGTGAATCCCCAGTTTTAATTATGGTAATTTTACTGCTTTGCTTTTGAGTCTTGAGTGCAAACTTCGGCTGGATGTTATTATTCTCTAAGGCTTTTAGCAGGGTTTGCCATTCAGAATTAGAACAAGAACGCAGATAACGCTGGGTAGAAAGGGGTAAAACTAAAGTGTCAAAAAAAGGAAAATATCCGGCAGTTGTACGAATTTCGTTACCCGTATCCAGAAATTGTTGCAAATCTTTAACGATTTTTTCGTTAACTTGTGCATCAACCATTAAGACTAATAGGGAACTTTTAGTAGCGTATGAGCGCTGTTGCTGGGTTTTTTTCTTATCTTCGATGTTAGCTGAGTAGGGAGCTTTCATCGTTTGTGGGGCAATAGTCCCTGCTTTTAGCTTTGTCGTGTTGTATAATTTATGTCCCATCACGCCTGTGAGGGAGACTAATGCGATCGCAAAAATAACCGGGGTACGCTGGAAAATATAGCCCAATCTGCTTACACAAGTGCCTCTGTTAGTCTTATAGGCTGCCATCGATCTGGAAGTTCTTAGTTTTTGCCGATCGCATTTATCGCTTGTTTTGAATAATGAGAGCAGAAAATTCTTAATAACACCTCGTGCCCCAAGCAAGTGTCCTTTATGGCACAGCGTCTTGTAACGTTGCCTGAAGTGGGTCAATTTCTTGGTCATGGAGTAAAAAAATGACTGCGTTTTCATTACCTATGACCGCAATTACTTACTTTGATAGCTTAAAACAAGATACCCTGACATTCATGCGATCGCACTCTTCTATCCATAGAAACTTCACTCGCGATAATCAAATTGAAGCCGATTTGCCACAATGGCTATCTAAAGATAAGCTTTAGCGTTTCCCCTACAGTACTTATATAAAATATCACTAAAATTTTCAGGTTGGGGGAATTTGGAGAGGGGGGAGGGGGAAATAAGGGAGATGAGGCAAATAGCTCTTTTTTCCCAATGCCCGATGCCCAATGCCCAATTCTGATGACTAACGCAACCGAATGACGCGAGGAGCTGCACTGACGCATAGCGTACCCTGTTTGTCAGACATTGCACATCCCTCTTGCTGTAAATATAAAGCATATGGGGTAAGGTCATAGGCTCCTGACCATACAGCCACCAGTACATCGGCTAATTCTATCATCTGCTTGCGGTTGCTTAGTCTTGATGTTGCTAAATGTGGTGAAGATAACTTCATCTGCCAACTTACGGGAATGCTGGTTAAACTATTGTAAGCTCCTGATAAAGCACCAGTAATTGCACCTGTAGCGGGCGAGAGTGCATCGCTGTTGTCAGTAGCACGCAAAATTGACAAACGGAAGTCTTCTAAGGTACTCATAAAGCAGTAGAACGCCATAGCAACAGCTTTACTTAGCTTTTCTTCTCGGCTTAATGACTGTTGTACTCTTTCTAATCCAGCACCCTCAAGTAATAAACTATTGACTTTTAATAAACTTTGTGGTATTTTAGTTGGCGTTTCACCAATAAAGTCAATTATTTGGGGTATGAGGGTTTTTATATCTAGTTTTTCTGTCAATGATTTCGCGATCGCATAGCTGACTGCTAGTGTTCCATCTCGCACTACTAAGTCCCGTTCCCAGATTGCGATCGCACAAATCAAGTTTTGTCTTAGCTTAACTGGATCGTCAAAGTAAAACAGCGTTACTGGCAAAGTCGCAATAATCGCTTTTAAGGAAACACCATCCCTAGTATCTAAATGAGGAAATTCTCTTTGCTGACGGCAAATCCAATCATCTAAATTCAGTTGCGAAGTCGTTATTAAACTTTCCACACCTAAAAGCGCAATTTCATGCCAAATTTTCGGCTGTTCTTTACTCCCAGAGGCTAAACCCCCAAGAAACGCCCCGATTATTGTACCTCTAAACCGACTTTCCAGAGAATAGCGCATGAAGGAGGGGCGGGGTTTTCCCACCCATATTCAATAGTCTTAAATTTTAAGTTTTATTTCTGAAATGATGCACTAACGCTTGTAAACCTAGTAAATAGCTTTGGACACCAAAACCACTTATTTGTCCGATCGCCACTGGTGCAATATATGAATTATGGCGAAATTCTTCCCTACGGTAGATGTTACTTAAATGTACTTCTACTGTAGGTAAATTAACAGCAGCGATCGCATCTCGCAATGCCACACTTGTATGAGTATACGCCCCGGCGTTAATTAAAATTCCTTCATGTTGCCCTAACGCCCCATGAATCGCATCTACCAAAACTCCTTCATGATTTGACTGCAAGGGAAAAACTTTCGCCTGTAGTTTTTTTCCTTCTTCTTCTAACAGGCGATTAATTTCCGCCAAACTGAGTGAACCATAAATTCCTGGTTCTCGCTGTCCTAGTAAATTTAGGTTTGGTCCATGTAGTACCAGAACGCTTAAATATTCTAATGTCAATACAACCACTTTTAAGCTTTTAGCGACGACGCGATCGGTCATTTACAGGAATCGGAATTAGTTCCGGTTCTGCCTCAGCCTCTGGACCTAGCAGGGCTTCAATGAGCTTTCGTGCCAATTCTTTCAGCTTCTCCAGTATGTTATCTATATAGTCCATTTAACTGAGCGCTCCTGAGATACTTCCTTAATATTTGATTCACAGTTAAGCAGAAATTGGCGTTATTTCGCTCCTCTGGTTTGAAACTGGATTGATACACATCACTTTATTTTAGGCATAAGCCATTGGTCAAATTTTGTGTTGTGATCCCCCATACTTACTACACTATCACATCAGCAACCTATAGGGTTGCATCATACCAAGGAAACGTATTGTATCACAATCAAATAGAAAATAGGGAATTTTGTTGAGGGGGAAAGGGGAATTAGGTACTTCGTTATTCTCCCTTTCGCTCATTTTTTTTCGCAGTTGTGGTAGACGACTTAGCCGTTGACTTAGCTTTAGTAGTGGTTGATTTGGTTGTAGCTTTACTCGTTGTCTTACGTGTGGATTTAGCCGAAGATGCTTTACTTGCTAACAACTCCAGTGCTGTGGAAAGCGTCACATTTTCCACCGATTGACCTTCGGGGATACTCACGTTTGTTTTGGCGTGCTTGATGTAAGGTCCATAAGGTCCATCGTAGATGTTGATTGGTTCGCCGTCTTCTGGATGTGCGCCCAATTCGCGTAAAGCAGCTTTAGATTTACTGTTGGTGCTACTGCGTCCTTTTTTCGGTTCAGATAACAATTCCAAAGCCCTTTCTAAAGAAATTGTTAAGACATTATCGCTAGCTTTTAAAGAGCGATAATCTTTGCCTTCTTTACCTTGGTCATGAACAACATAAGGACCAAAACGTCCTAAACTTGTTTGAATTTTGCCACCTGTATCCGGATGAACTCCCAATGTCCGGGGTAGTGCTAAAAGACCAACAGCCATTTCCAGAGTGACATTTTCGGGAGTAACACCTTTAGGTAAAGAAGCTTGTTTGGGTTTGGCGTTTTCTTCGGTCTTGTCGCCCAACTGAACGTAAGGACCGTAAGCGCCAATTTTCACATAAATCGGTTCGCCAGTTTCTGGATGGCGCCCTACTTGGTCGGGACCTTCAGTTTTTTGCCGCAGTAAGACTTCTACCTTTTTCGGGTCGAGGTCAGCGGGGGTGAGGTCTTTGGGAATTGAAGCAGTAACAACGCCGTTACCATTTTCGACTTCGATGTAAGGACCGTATTTACCAATGCGGACTTTAGCATCGAGATTTTCTAGTTCTACTGTCCTAGCTTTGGTAGCATCAATTTGGCTGTCTTGTTCTCTAACCAGAGTTTCTAGACCTTTCTCTCCCAAATAGAATTCCCGCAGATAGGGTAGCCATTTAGCTTCGCCGGTAGCAATATCATCTAAAGTTTGCTCCATTTTGGAAGTAAAGCTAGGATCTACGATGTCGGGAAAGTGTTTTTCTAGCAAGTCGGTGACGGCAAAAGCGGTGAAAGTCGGAATCAAAGCGTTACTTACCAATTGGGCGTAACCTTTATCAAGGATGGTGCCGATAATGCTGGCGTAGGTACTGGGACGACCGATACCTTCACTTTCTAAAGTTTTCACCAAAGTAGCTTCAGTGTATCTAGCTGGTGGTTGAGTTTCGTGATCAACTGCCTCTAAGTTGGTGCAATTGGGATGATCCCCCACTTTCATCGGCGGTAAAATTACTTCTTGGTCTTCCAACGCAGCTTCGGGATCGTCTGAACCTTCGACGTAAGCGCGTAAATAACCGGGAAAATCAATTCGCTTCCCAGAAGAACGAAAACCCGCATCCTCAACTTGCAACTGTACGGTAATTTGCGTTTGGCGAGAGTCAGCCATTTGACAGGCTACGGTGCGCTTCCAAATCAAGTCATACAGCGCCAGTTCTCGACCGCCTAAACCAGTTTCTTGGGGCGTGCGGAAGCTGCTACCCGCCGGACGTATGGCTTCGTGTGCTTCTTGTGCGCCTTTGGATTTGGTGGTGTATTGCCTTGGTTGGGGGCTGAGATACGATTTGCCGTAAAGCTTTTCTACACAATCACGGGCGGCGGAAATTGCTTGATCTGACAAATGCACCGAATCTGTACGCATGTAGGTAATATACCCTTGTTCGTACAAATTTTGAGCAATTCGCATCGTATCCCGTGCCGAAAGGCGCAATTTCCGGTTAGATTCTTGTTGCAGGGTCGAGGTGGTAAACGGTGGTGCGGGTTTGCGTGTTACCGGGCGTTCTTCAATTTCTGTAACTGTCCAGGGTTTACCTGTCAGGCGTTCTTTGAGGGCTAATGCTTCTTCTTCACTAAGCAGCACGACTTTGCGCCCAACAATAATTTGACCTGTCGCTGGGTCAAAATCGCTGCCTGTTGCTACTTTGGTTCCTCCCACCGTCACTAACTGTGAGGTGAAAGCAGCTTTTTGATGCTCCAAGTAAGCCTTCAAATCCCAATATGTACCTTCATGGAAAGCGCGACGTTGGCGTTCCCGTTTCACCAAAACCCGCACAGCAACCGATTGCACCCGTCCCGCAGATAATCCCCAAGCGATTTTTTTCCACAGTAGTGGTGACAGCGTATAGCCCACCAGCCGATCTAAAATTCGCCGCGTTTCTTGAGCGCGAACCAACTGCTCATCAATATTGCGGCAGTTTTTCAACGCTTTTTTAATTGCCTCGGAGGTAATTTCGTGAAATACCATCCGCTTGGTCGGAACTTTCGGTTTGAGTAGTTGATATAAATGCCAACTTATGCTTTCACCTTCCCGGTCTTCGTCCGTTGCCAGAATCAGTTCAGTTACGCCTTTCATGGCTTCTTTGAGCTGGGTGACAATTTTCTTTTTGTCTTTGGGGACGATATACAGCGGTTCAAAGTCGGCATCTACATTTACCCCTAGTTGCGCCCATTTTTCCCCTTTGACATTAGCGGGAATATCTGTAGCCGACTGGGGAAGGTCACGTACATGACCCATAGACGCTTCCACTCGATAGTCCTTCGGCAGGTAATTGCGAATGGTACGAGCTTTGGTTGGAGATTCGACGATGACGAGAGTTGACATGGAAATTTCAAAAAAAATAATAGCTGCAAAGCTAGACAGTCAAGTTAACATTACTTCGACGAAAGGATGTGATTTCATCCTCACACAAACTGTCCGTTCAAGATAAAATCTCTGCAAATTCGCTCTTGAGAGCGTAGCCCTTCCCGTAGGATAGTCCTTTTTTGAGGATGTGCCAGGGAAAGCAGAAGTGTAAATTTAGTGTTATCTCAATGATTAACTTATATCTTGCATAATTGACGACTACAGTTTGGAAAAGGAGGAGGGGAGGGGGACAAGGGGACAAGGGGACAAGGGGACAAGGGGACAAGAGGACAAGGGGACAAGGGGACAAGGGGGAGAAATATTTCTTCTTTCTTGCCCAATGCCCGATGCCCAATGCCCAATGCCCAATGCCCAATGCCCGATGCCCGATGCCCGATGCCCAATGCCCAATGCCCAATGCCCGATGCCCAATGCCCATTCCAAAAAGATTGTGCCAAAATTAAAGCAAATTTGAGAGCAACAGCAAAGTGGGATTTTACCTACATTTATAGAGGGAAATCTATGCAACCGATTCGACAAGGTGATGTTATCTTACTGCCTGTGCCGCAAGTTGAAGGAGAAAAGATACCTCACTTGACTTTGGCAGAAGGTGAAGTAACCGGACACAAACACCGCATTACTGTAGGTGAGGCGGAATTATTCAAAAAAAATGACACTCTTTATCTGCGTGTTTTTTCAGATAAGGCGTTGTTGGCACATGAGGAACATAAGCCAATTTCGATTCCTCAAGGTAGCTGGATGGTGCGAATTCAGCGAGAATATGAGCCTGAAGGCTGGCGTTATGTGGCTGATTGAAAAGTTAACGCCTGAACAAGAGGCTTTGATTCCAGTTTATCGCCAGAAGTGGAGGGCGATCGCGCTTTCAACAGAGAAGATAAATAAGAAAAAAGCTGTAAAATCGGTAAATAAAGTCTACGCTTTAAATGATTTAGCTAAACCTGAAATTATATTTATTGATAGTCCTGCTGCTATATCCTCAATCTCGTTTAATGTATGGATAGAACCAAGAGGAGAACTAGATAACTACCTTTCAAGTCAGTTTCGCAATCAACTTGAAAAATCTCTTTGGAACCTAATTTCGGCAAACCTTTTTTGTGCTATCAACACTGACCAAAAAATATTAAGAGATTTATATTCTTCACTAGAATATTTTATTGTACAACAAAGATTTCAAGTAGATGGATATAAAAATTTTGAACCAAAATACTGGTTGGCTTATAGCTGTTTATTTGATTTTTGTATTTCTGTTTTAAATTGTGCTTATCCAGCAAGACATTTGCAAGCTGTGCAGGATGTAGCTGAATATTGTGGCTTAATTTTTTGTTCAGAAAGTCTAGTAGTTATCTGCGATCGCCCTACCAAACTCCACTTCGACAACGAAAATCGCCTGCACGCTGAAGGTAAACCCGCAATAGAATTTGCTGACGGATATAGCCTCTACTCTTATCACGGTGTAACCTTACCGGAAAAATACGGCAAAATCCACCCCCACGCTTGGGAATCTCAATGGCTTTTATCAGAAAATAATGCCGAATTGCGACGAGTGCTAATTCAAGGTATTGGTTACGATCGCATAGCCAAGGAGTTACAAGCGATAGAATTAGATGCTTGGGCTGAATACACTTTGTTAAAAATTGATGCAGATGTTGATGATGAGCCAATTCATTTATTAAAAATGACCTGCCCTAGCACGGGATTCATTCATGCTTTGCGTGTTCCACCTGATACAGAATCAGCACGGGAAGCGATTCGTTGGGTAAATTGGGGAATCGATCCAGAGGAATTTCAGCAGCAAACTTGATTTTGAGCAAGTGAATAATATAAAAAAATTATAAATTTAGTTACTTATAATACATTTTACTAAAAGTTAACATAAATGGGCAAATATACCCTTTCTTATAAAGAACTTATGTTAGGATAAAATCGAAAATGAAGTGAGTTCGGCGATACGGATCTTGTTTTTAGCAATAATTGCAGGCGCCTCTCCGAATGAACATATCTGCATCAATGGATCTTGGAGAATTTCATGTCAATTTACGTAGGGAACCTGTCCTACAGCGTCACAGAAGACGACCTTAGTAAGGTATTTGCAGAGTACGGCACCGTCAGCCGGGTTCAATTACCCACAGATAGAGAAACAGGTCGCGCACGCGGCTTTGGTTTTGTAGAAATGGAATCATCAGCCGCAGAAGATGCCGCGATCGCAGCTCTCGATGGTGCAGAATGGATGGGGCGGGCAATGAAAGTTAACAAAGCAAGACCACGCGAGGAAAAAGGTTCTCGCTCAGGCGGTGGCGGTGGCAATTGGGAGAGAGGCAACAGACGGTATTAAGTCTTCAAGTCAATAAGAGCAATATTGCTGAAAGCATTTATATGCTTTTGTCAAGCCTAATTTAGTCTAAAACAAGCAGTTCAGTAGATAACTGAACTGCTTATTGTTATTTTTATTTTTGAATTACCAAAGGCAAATTTCAACATAATTTAATTAGAGAGCATAGTGCGATGTCTATCGTAGAGACGTTCCGTCGGAACGTCTCTACAATATGTCAAATTTACTAACGTCTATTGTCAAATCTGTAATGCCCCTATTTTTTATGCAACTTTGGGGAATAAAATTGCTAGAGTGAACAGAGTTAGCCTGAATATCTAATCGCCACAACCTATACATATCATGGATTTTGCTAATCTTGCATCCCAGTTGAATGCTGGAACAATTCTGCCAGAGGGGATTGTGATTATCACCCTTATGACGGTTTTGATTGTTGATTTGATTTTGGGGCGTACATCCGCACGCTGGATTGGATATCTGGCGATCGCAGGTTTATTTAGCTCCATTGTCGCTCTATACTTTCAATGGGATAATGTCAATCCCATCTCCTTTAGCGGTGGCTTTAACGGCGACGATCTCAGCATCGTCTTTCGCGGGATCATTGCTTTGTCTGCGATCTCTACCATTCTGATGTCTATTCGCTACGTTGAGCAGAGTGGCACCCCTTTAGCAGAATTCATCGCTATTTTGCTCACAGCTAGTCTAGGAGGGATGTTCCTCTCTGGGGCAAATGAGTTGGTGATGACTTTCATCTCCTTAGAAACCCTGAGTATTTCCTCTTATTTGCTTACAGGTTATACCAAACGTGACCCCCGCTCAAATGAAGCGGCGCTAAAATACCTGTTGATTGGAGCCTCAAGTACAGCAATATTTTTGTATGGTGTTTCACTGCTGTATGGGTTATCGGGTGGACAAACAGAATTTAGTGCGATCGCCGAAGGTATTGCCACAGCCAACCTTGGTCAATCTTTAGGTTTGGTGATGTCGCTGGTTTTCGTAATCGCAGGTATTGGCTTCAAAATCTCTGCCGCACCCTTCCACCAGTGGACACCAGACGTTTATGAAGGCGCTCCCACACCTGTGATTGCCTTTTTATCTGTCGGTTCCAAAGCCGCCGGATTTGCCTTAGCCATGCGCTTGCTAACAACAGTCTTCCCTCTAGCTGTGGACGAGTGGAGATTCGTCTTCATCGCCCTCGCCGTTCTGAGTATGATATTGGGTAACGTAGTCGCCCTCGCCCAAACCAGCATGAAACGGATGCTAGCTTATTCATCTATTGCCCAAGCTGGGTTTGTGATGATTG
Organism: [Scytonema hofmanni] UTEX 2349; assembly: GCF_000582685.1. GTDB lineage: Bacteria > Cyanobacteriota > Cyanobacteriia > Cyanobacteriales > Nostocaceae > Hassallia > Hassallia hofmanni. The sequence goes on along the minus strand of NZ_KK073768.1, from coordinate 4,162,281 downwards.
GCTTGATTTCTGGCACGCAAGCAGGATATTCCAGTATGATTTTTTACATGCTGGTTTACCTGTTTATGAACTTGTGCGGCTTTACTTGCGTAATTCTCTTCTCCCTGCGGACAGGAACCGACCAGATCGCCGAATACTCAGGCTTGTATCAAAAAGATTCACTACTGACTCTGGGATTAAGTGTTTCCCTACTTTCCTTGGGTGGTATTCCACCGCTAGCGGGATTCTTTGGCAAAATTTATTTATTCTGGGCTGGTTGGCAAGCTGGGCTTTATTGGCTAGTCTTGCTAGGCTTAGTTACCAGCGTTGTTTCCATCTATTACTACATTCGCGTAGTCAAAATGATGGTAGTCAAAGAACCTCAAGAAATGTCCGACGCGGTGAAGAATTATCCCGAAGTGCGTTGGGATTTGCCTGGATTTAGACCTTTACAAGTAGGTTTGATAGTAACTTTAATCGCGACTTCTATCGCAGGTATTTTGTCAAATCCCTTGTTTACTTTGGCGAATAATTCCGTTGCTAATACTCCTTTTTTACAACCAGGAATGGTTGTTAAAGCTCAGGTAAGTGCTGTTAATCCTGAGCAGCCAGAAAAGTTGTAAATAGGTAATGGGGAATAGGGAATGAAAAATCGTGTTCTCATTCCCTATTTTTGAGTGTTTCAACAGGTCGCCAAGATTGTTTCCCGGACGGAGAGCGCAGCAAGTCTAACAGAGGAATGGCGCTCCGGGACTGGGGAAAAGGCACTTCCGTTTTCTTTAAAACTCGTGTGTGAGTCCCAATCCTATAAGCAAGTAAGGAAAGTGTCCCTAGTCCCTTTTTCAATGCGTTACATAGAATTGGTATAAGGTATTGCACACTGCGATCGCCCAAAGTAAAAATTCCTCTAGAGCGGGTCATGGGGGAAATCTCCCCCAACACTCATGGAAGAAACTTGCGATCGCCAAAATCAAAAAGTACGATTTTATACGCGTGGAGAGCGCAAGTTTTTTAGAAGACGTTAAATATAACGTCTCTACATTGTCAAATAGCTGAGTTTTGAGCGCAACTAAGAACTGTATTGACTTAAAGGTTGTGCGATCGCGCATTATTTAGCTTGTAATTAATGATCTACTTAAAATTGGTTGATTTGTCATCACCAATTAGAATTATCTTTGGTTATTTTTCATTTCATACTTGCTTGATGTAAAATTTATTACTTTAGGTGTATAACATCGCTTTGCATCTGCTAGTAGGTAGAAAATTTCTAAATCTTAGGTTACATATTCTCTGCTTTTGTTAGATACGAAGAGATTTTGTTATCCTATTTGTCAGGGAACTTTAACTTTTAAGTAAAAATACTTTATTAAAAGTTAAAATCTTTACCATTCTTTTAAATTATCAACTTTCAAGTTGCCGTTTTCAATTGTTGTAAACAGTCCTAACTATTTGAATTCAAGCTTTTTAAGTCAAAAAAATTTTACAACCCTGTTTTTTCTGAAACAAATAGCAGTAGTCTGAGAAAACTTGTGATATTTTATATCAAGTACTATCTTTGAGTATATGTCTTTAATATAACGTTGTATATTTAAATGCAAAATTACATTTACAATTAAGCTTAATTACTGATACGATTTCTAATTAAAACATTAGAATTAAACCAAGGAACTTTTGACATTCAAACACCACATTTAGCACGATAAACACTCCGTTTACGCGCTCACAAAATGCGGCGTAGTTGTTTGACGTCAAAATTAAAATATTGAGCAATAAACCTAAAACAAACCCTCTGATTCAGTGAGAACAAGAGGTAATAGTTTGCCCTATTCTATTACCTAAAATTTGACAATACAAAAACATAAATCTAAAAAGATTAGCTTGTCTTCTCTGCGTTTCTTTATTGCAATGAGTTTCGCACCAGATGAACAAATATTTCTTTTAATTAGGTTCAGTTTTTGTGAACTTCTGTTGTGGCTAAGGAAGATCGTGCATTGCCACGGTTTCAATTTTGGAGATCCACAATTGATAATGCCAGTTTTTAGGATTTTCAATTGTAAAGAGCAAATTACCATCTACCAAGGATTAACAATAAGTTAATTTATTGTGTTTCCCTTCCTAGTATAGGTCGAAAGAAAATCAAGCAACCATTTAAAATCGTTCAAAAGCTTGACTTATAAGCTTTTTGAATGCGTGACTTCCGTCTTGCGGTACTAGTGTGTTTACCTTTGACTCCTGGAGTTTTTATGAACGAATTCATTCTGCCTGAATTATACTGCCCATTTCCATCTCAAATCAATAAGTATGCTGATGTTTTGGAAGACTATAGCCTCGAATGGGTGTTGCGCTTCAACCTATTGGCAAATGATTCATCATATCGGCATTTTTGTAAGTCAAAATTTTTTTTGTTAACTGCGTCTGCCTACCCTAACTGCCAAATTGAAGAATTGAAAATTATCAATGACTGGATAAGCTGGCTGTTTATTTGGGATGACCAATGCGATATGTCAGATTTAGGAAAACAACCGGAAGTGCTGGAGAATTTTCACAAGAGATTTCTAGAAATATTAAACGGATCAGAAATTAAAAGCAACGATATACCGCTTGGTCGTGCCTTAAACGACCTACGAAAGCAGATGCTTGAAAGAGGAAGTGCAGAATGGTTCCATTACTTTGTCCGGTCAGTTGAAAGCTACTTTAATGGATGTGTTCGAGAAGCAAACAATCGCATACAGGGAATTGTACCTGATATTGAAAGTTATGCAATGATACGTAGATTAAGCGGGGCAATGTATTCGGTTTTCGACTTAATTGAATTTTCCAATCAGTGGATACTTCCTAGTTATCTCCGAGAACACAACATTGTGAAAAACCTAAAGTACATGGCAAATAACATTGTTTGCTGGTCTAATGATCTAGTATCAGTATCTAAGGAAATGGCAAGAGGTGATGTTCATAATTTAGTATTGGTACTGTATTATCAACAGCATATCTCTCTGGAGAAAGCGATTAAACGCGCAGTAGAAATTCATAATAATGAGCTACTAGCAATGATTAATTTAGAAGCATCTATTCCCTTTTATGGAGAAGAAGTAGATACACAATTTGCCAAATATATATCCGGAATACATGCCTGGATAAGTGGCAACTACAATTGGGGTTCTCAATCTGCTCGCTATCAGACTGTACAAAAGCTGGAGCTAGTACCGCAAGGCGGAAGTCAAAAGTCAAAAGTCAAAAGTCAAAAGTAATATGGAATAAGCTTTTTAGCGATTGAGAATGGTTGGTTTATTTACGCGCCCGCTGTACTAGTTAAATCTTAAGTATAGTATAGCAAAGTAAGTATCAAATCAGAAAATCCTATCCCGTGCTTCTGATTAAGAGTTATACTCACCGATTATTTGCCACACACGAAAAAAGCAATTGCCCTTAATAAGGGTGATTGCAGGTAACTGGAATTTTGCGCTTTCTTGAAAGCGAAGTGGGATCACTTGAGAAACAGTAAAATGAAAGCAAGAGAAAATGAGATGCTATTACCTAACACTCTGAAAACTCCCCCTTTTCTTCAAAAATTTCAGTGGACTGCTGACCCTATTCAATATATGGAAAAAGCAGCTCGGCAATATCCTGACATTTTTACTGCTGAGGTGATTGGTTTTGGGGATACCGTAGTATTTGTGAATCATCCTCAGGGAATCCAAGAAATTTTTACCAACGATAAAAAAAAATTTGCTGCCCTTGGTAAACTAAATGGAATTTTACATCCCTTAATAGGGGACAATTCCCTATTCATGCTGGACGGCGATCGCCACAAACAGCATCGACAAATTTTAATGCCCCCCTTTCATGGAGAGCGGATGCGAACTTATGGTGAGCTAATTCCTAATCTCACCGAAAAAGTCTTTAGCCAATTACCAATAAACCAGCCGTTCTTGGCTCTTACTGCCATGCAGGAGATTTCCCTGCAAGTTATTTTACAGGCTGTCTTCGGCTTGTATGAGGGAGAACGTTGCCAACAACTCAAGCATCTATTTCTGGTATTTATCTCGAATGTGTTTCGCTCACCACTCACGTCTAGCTTACTGTTGTTTTCTTTCTTGCAAAAAGATTTAGGAGCTTGGAGTCCTTGGGGAAAGTTTTTGCGTCAACGGCAGGAAGTTGATAAATTGCTCTATGCTGAAATTGCTGAACGTCGGCAGCAACCCGATCCAGATCGCACTGATATTTTATCCTTGCTAATGTCATGTCGGGACGAAGCAGGGAACCTCATGACCGATCGAGAGTTGCGCGATGAGTTGATCACCCTGATGCTTGCGGGATATGAAACCACGGCAACGGCAATGACTTGGGGATTGTATTGGATTCACCATTTGCCTCAAGTTCGTGAAAAACTGCTTCAAGAATTGGATGTTCTTGGTGATTCTCCTGACCCTATGAGCATTTTTCGACTGCCTTATCTCACCGCTATTTGTAATGAAACCTTGCGGATTAATCCCGTATCGATGTTCACTTTGCCTAGGGTAGTGCAAGAATCTGTTGAACTACTAGGACATACTTTAGAGCCTGGTACGGTAATGCAAGGCTGCATTTATCTTACTCATCGTCGTGAGGACTTATATTCAGAACCTGAGCAGTTTAAGCCAGAGCGCTTTCTAGAACGCCAATTTTCTCCCTATGAATTTATACCGTTTGGTGGTGGTGTTCGTGGCTGTATTGGTCAAGCTTTAAGTATGTTTGAAATGAAGCTAGCATTGGCAAAAATCGTGTCAGGCTATCAATTAGCGCTGGTAGATCGGCTGCCAGAGAAACTTCAGCGTCGAGGTTTTACACTTGCGCCTGCCAATGGAGTCAAGATGGTAATTACAGAGCAACGTATGCGGCAAAAATCAAGAGCGACTACCATCTCACTGTTTTAGCGGAATCTCAATTACAAACTCAGTTCCCTTTCCGGGAGTGGAATCACAAGTTAACTTACCTTTATGTTTTTCCACAACAACCTGATAGCTAATTGACAAACCCAACCCCGTACCACTTCCTACTGGTTTAGTGGTAAAAAAGGGGTCAAAGATTTTCTGACGCACCTTGTCACTCATACCGCAACCATTGTCAGCAATTTGAATTTTCAAGGTATTAGAATCTACTAAAGATGTGCGAATGCGAATTTGTCCCACCTTGGGGAAAGTGGCGATCGCATCTATTTCATTTGACTCTTGTAAAGTATCAATTGCATTACTGAGAATATTCATAAAAGCCTGATTGAGTTGACCGGCATAACAACTAACCAACGGTAGTTCTCCATATTCTTTAATTACTTCAATTTCCGGATGATTGCTCTTTTCCTTCAGTCGGTGCTGCAAAATCATCAAGGTATTATCAATTCCCTCATGAATATCTACAGGTTTCATTTCCGATTCATCTAAACGAGAGAAATTGCGTAAGCTCAACACAATATTCCTAATACGGGAACTACCAATTCTCATTGAATCTAGAAGCTTTGGCAAGTCTTTTATGAGGAAATCTAGGTCTAATTCTTCTACTTTTTCTTCAATAACAGGGGAGGGATTAGGATATTCCTGCTGATAGATAGCAACCAAATCTAGTAAGTCTTCAACATAACTACTAGCGTGAGAAATATTGCCATTAATAAAGTTAATTGGGTTATTGATTTCATGAGCAATTCCTGCTACCATTTGTCCCAAACTCGACATTTTTTCAGTTTGGATCAAGTGGGTTTGGGTATTTTGTAACTCTGAAAGCGCTTGTTGCAAACTTTGATTGATTTTACTTAGTTCTTGCGTTCTTTCCTCTACTTTTTCCTCTAAAGTATGGCTGTATTCCTCCAAGCTTTCATTTGCCTTTGCCAAATTTTTATAGAGGATGGCATTCTCTAGAGAAATTGCGGCTTGGGTGGTGAGGAGTTTGAGAATTTCTACGCGATCGCGTGTAAATGCTCCCGTTGTTAAATTATTTTCTAGATAAAGAATCCCCAGTAACTTGCCTTGATTGATAATTGGGATACACAAAAGGCTCTTGGGTTGCTGACGAACAATGTAGCGATCGCCTACTAAAAAGTCAACAGTCTTAGCATCATCAATGACAAAGATTTCTAGAGTGCGTTTGACGTAGTTAATTAAAGTAACTGGAATGTCATTACTAGACTCTAAATGAACTGATGGAAACTTTGTAGAAATAGGTGCTTCATTTGAACTAGAACCGACTGCGGTAACACTTAACTCTAAATTATCTCCTTCGTTCAAAATCAGACCACACTTAGAGGCTCCTGCATTCTCCATCACAACTGCCATTAATGTAGAAAGCAGTTGCTCTAGCTCAATTTCCCCAGAGAGTGCTTGAGAAGCTTTAATGATAGACCCGAAATCTAGCATTTGTGAGATGCTGGTATTAGAGCTAATAAAAGTTTCTTTAGTGTTAGGGGCAGATAATGATATGCCAATAGAAGCAGTGCTTTTTTCGTTGAGATGAAAGCTAAGTTTTTCTTGCTGGATAATCGGAGCAAGTAATTGAAAATACCGTTTTTGCAAGTCTTTAACTTTAGCTAATGCTCCCCAGCGGACGTAGCAATAGTAGGCATCAGTAAGGTAGCTTTGGGCAATCTTGTCTTTGCCCCATTCTAAATAAAATTTAGCAGCAAGTTCGTGAGCGAGAGCTTCTTCATTGATGTATCCGTTTTCTTTGGCATTGGCGATCGCGCGATCGTAATCATCCATTGCTTCTAGATATTCACCAAAAACCCGATGTCTTTCTGCCTCTACCAAATAAAATTTATGCAGATAATTCATAGGAGCATGATCTGCCCAGTGCTGCATCTTTTCCTGATTAATTTGTACTCTATCAAGAATGCATTTTTTCTCAGACAAAATTACATTAGAATACACTGCTAGCTGTGCCAGAGAATCATAAAAATTGAAAAAAGGAACAATCGGTTGTCCTGTAGAGCCATCTAAATACTTTTCTGCCAAGCTGGCATTTTCAACCGCTTGATGATAATCCTCAAATAGGTAACACAGATGTAGTTTGCCGAAATATAAATTTAAAAGACTGACTGCATCCTTGCTTTCAATATGAACCAACAACATTTTTTCTTCGTCGTATGCTTCACCGATTAAACAACAGGGATTTTCCCTAGTTTCTAGCAAGTTCAAGACCATCTGTCGGTATATTTCATGCCAGTGATATACTCTTTCTTGCTTGATTTGACTGATGGCAGTGCTATAAATTGTCATCTCAGTTTTTAGCCCTGTTAGTTCTCTACCGATCAAATATGAAAAGTAGGAATAAGTGTAAAGAGAATAAGCCGCAAATTCTAAATCTCCCGTTTCCAGTCCGGTAGAGTAAAGCGCTAGCAAATGCTTTAATATCTCCCTAATATGTTCCTTCCAATGTTGGATAACCCCATGAAATGCAATCCTAATTTTAGGTTTAACTTCTTTAGTATTGAACTTATCCAACATACTCGAAGCCAAGTTGCCAAATTGATAGCCAGACTCAATGTCTCCCACCATACAGCAAAGGATTACTCCGTAATTAACGTATGCATAGGCAGACAACGGAGCATTACCATGTTTGAACGATAAGTTGATTTGTTTAAAAATAATCAGTGGGAATAGTTGAGGAAAACTTTGATAGGCAGGGCTAATTGTACTCGTGAGGATACGCATAGTTGCTAACGGTCGAGCTTCTGTCATCTCCGGTAGATTAACTAAGTCTTCAATGCTCCTTTGTGTCAATAAAGAGGCTATTTCTGCCATTCCTAACTGAACATCAGACTGACTCGGATTCTCAGGAAACTCTACCCCCAATTGCTTAAGAACTTTTAGCCCAGTATTGACTGCTTTTAATGCTTGATTTTGCGCTCCATAAGCTTGAATTTTCACTTCATAAACTTTTATTTTCTCTAGTAATGTTTTGGCTCGTGTCAACACTACCTCTGCTAATTGCTCTGTTTGTTCAAAGTCTCCACCCAAGTACGCTGCCTCTGCTGCTTTCTCATACAAACCTAGACTTAGCTCATATTTTCTCTCCCAACTATCATCTGTTAATAGTTGAATTCCAGTAGTTAAATATTTAACCGCAGCTGGATAAGCTGTTGATACCAAAGCTTTACGTCCAGCAATCAAATTCATTCTTGCCAATCTATCACGTTCAGCCGGAAGACTAATTAATGGCAGTGCCATATTAAATTGATTGACTAAATTAAAAATCTTTTCTTCCTGTTCAGCTAGTGGGATATTCCTTAACAGTAGTTCTCCAATTTTTAAGTGAATTGATTGCTTTTTATCTTCCGGTATCAAAGAATAAGCCGCTTGCTGTACACGGTCGTGTACAAATTTATATTTAGGTAAGCTTAATTCTTTGTCCTGATTTATTCTCTCGTGATTATTAGCATCTTTGTCAAAAAATTTATAAAATTCAGCTTGAGGAAAAACTAGTCCTTCAATTAATGCTTGCCACAAGTCTGACGCTGTATCTACGGCAGATTCTTCATTTATAATAGTCAGAGTTTTTAAATCAAATTCGTTACCAATACAAGCAGCGAGCTTCAAGACTTTTTGAGTATGTGATGGCAACTTCATTAGTTGTAGTGCCATAAATTCTACTACATCATCTGTGAGAGCTAATGCTTTTACCTTAGAAATATCGCACTGCCAATAACCGAGTTCAAAGTGAAATTCAATTAGTCCATCACCATGCAGGCTCTTGAGAAATTGATTGGTAAAAAATGGATTACCTTTGGTTTTAGCAAATACCATTTGCGTGAGAGGGATAGCAAGCTCTTCTTCACAACGCATGGTATCAGCAATCAATAGATTTAAATCACGCTGATTTAACGGCTCTAGAGTTATAGTATTAATAATTGCTTTTTCAAGTTTAATTTCTTTGATTGTCAACTCAAGCGGATGTGCTTTGTCAACTTCATTATCCCGATAAGCACCAATGAGCATTAGACCGCCATCCTTTTCTCTGTCTTTATTTGTTTCATCTAAAAGGAGACAAGAGAAAGAAGGATTTGGATTAATTGTTGTGGTTTCACTCATTAATAATTTAATAAAATTCAAAGAGGCAGTATCTGCCCATTGTAAATCATCTAGAAAAATTACTAAAGGATGGTCTTTTGTCCTAAAGACACGGATAAATTTTTGAAAGAATAAATTGAAACGATTTTGAATAGCATTGCCAGAAAGTTCAGTAACTGGCTGTTGCCTACCAATAATGCTTTCGAGTTCGGGAATTACATCAGTAATGACTTGAGCTTGTTCACCCAGTGCTGAGAGAATTTTAATTTTCCAGGATTCAATTTGGGTATCAGTTTCACTTAGCAATTGACCGATTAAATCGCGAAAGGCTTGCACTAATGCTGATAAGGGAATGTCTCGTTGAAACTGGTCAAATTTGCCTTTAATAAAGTAACTGCGCTGCCGGACTATAGGTTTATGAACTTCGTTGACAACAGCGGTTTTGCCAATACCAGAGGAACCCGCGACTAATATCATTTCCGTGGTTCCACTTGTTATGCGATCAATTGCAGCGAGTAGAGTTTCAACTTCATGTTGACGACCATAGAGTTTTTCTCTTATGAGGAAGCGATCGCAAATGTCCTGTTGTGCTAACTCGAAAAATGCTATATTTCCTGTCTCTTGCCATTGCTTTCTACACAGTTCTAAGTCATGCTTTAATCCCAAAGCACTCTGATAGCGATCTTCGGCATTTTTTGCCATTAGCTTCATGACGATATTTGAAAGAACTTTGGGAATCTCCTGCTTTTCACCTTCTAAAGAAGGTGGTTGTTTGGCAATGTGACAATAAACTAACTCCATTGAGTCATCGGTGATAAAAGGTAATTTGCCTGTGAGGAGTTCAAAAAAGGTGACACCAAGGGAATAAAAGTCACTCCGATAATCTATACCTCGGTTCATTCGTCCGGTTTGTTCAGGAGAAATGTAAGCCAAGGTGCCTTCTAGAACGTTGGGATTGGTGAGAAATTGAATTTCTCTTGGCAAAAGTGAGGCTATACTAAAGTCGATGAGTTTTACTTCTAAAGTGGTTGGATTAATTAGGATATTGGCAGGTTTGATATCTTTATGAATGACGCGATGTTTAGCGATAACCCCATCCGGTTGTACGCGATGCATTCCTTCAAGAGTGGAAGTAATTTCTATAGCGATATGAAAAAACTGATCGAGAAAATTTGGTTTTTTTCTCTCTTCAGATTTAAACAATAACGCATCTTTAAGGGAAATACCGCCAAAATCTTCTAATATTAAGGCATAGCCGTTGCGGTAGGTTTCCAATCCATAAGGTTTAACTATACCAGGAAGGTTAAGGTTTTTGCTGATGGTGTATTGATTGCGGAATTGGGCAATTTCATGGAACGTAGGATATTCATTCCGCATCATTTTGATAATGACTGACTTTTGGTCTTCTTCTCTGATCCCACGACAAACTATAGTTTTACTGCCTGAGTAGATTTGCTCAGTGAAGCTATAGCCAGTTAAGGGAAATAATGTATCTAATAATGCCAGCATCGTAGCTTATTCTCCTTGTTTTGTTTATATGTATTAGTCTTCCCACTTTAGGGCTGTTATTATCAATTTTTCGCCTAAAAATTTTTATATTTTGCATGTTTTCATAGTTAATAACTAATGTATTAATAAGAGTTTTATTTATTTAAATAACTTTATATTTTAAATTTATTAAAAATTAAGTAATTGAGAGGTAGATATAACAATACTAAATAATTTTTCAGAAGTAATATACTTGACTAGTTATTGTTTAAATTTTTACCAATTAATTAAAATTGGTATAACTTATTTTTGTCATCTAAACAATAAAAAGCCTACCTTTACCTTTTACTTAAGGGTATCGGTAGACTTAATAAATTTAAAAGTGAATTTTAAATTTTACTAAATCGCAACAAAAGATGAAAGTCTTAGCTACGGAGGTTTTGAGAAAAGAAACGATCGCTATTTTATTTTCTGTTTAATAAAAGTCACAACTTGAGTTAATTGTTTCTTTAAACCATCAATTTCCGCTTGCATCTTGACAAGTTTTTCATTTAATGCAGCAATTTCGTCACTAGGAGCGATGGTCAAAGACCCGCCCGGAGCGATCGCACTAGAATCTACAACTCCATTTTTCGCAGCAACAGCTGCTACTGAGACTGGTTCCGGACGCGGCTGTTTAGCTTTTGTCATCGCCAACTTAATTGAGGCAATTAGTTGCTTTTGGTCAAAAGGCTTTCCGAGAAACTCAAAATATTCAAAGGGTTCGGGAATTTTCTCCGTCACCTCTTCTTTCCGACCAGACATAAGAACTAAGGGAATCTTTCTTAGTTCTGGTTGAGCTTGAATCTGCTGGAAAACTTCCCAGCCACTCATTTTCGGCAAAAGGAAATCCAACATAATCAGGCTGAGTTTTTCCTGAAGAATGAAATTTAATCCTTCTAAGCCGTCTTTTGCTTCCAGTACTTCAAAATTGCCCGGAGGCAACATTTCCCGTACTTTCACCCTGACAACTGTAGTGTCATCGATAACTAGAATCTTGTTACTTGCCACGACTAATTACTCTAACAGAAACTTTAGGTTGAGATGGCGGCTTTGCCAATTAAGGTTGAGAATCCTCCTACTATATATGACATTTATATTGATTGGGGGATAGTAATTTCTGGGAGATGCGACAATAATTTAGGTATCTTACAGAGCGTATACTGATATTTCGTGAGATTTATGTAAATGTGATCTTTAAATCACAGGGCATAGGGCATTGGTAATAATTCTTTCCCATGAGTCCCTTTCACGGCAGATGCTCCACTTGGGGAAACCTTTCCCCTTCTTCAAAAAGCCCCTTTTCCCTTGAATTATTTATGACCTCTTCGCAACCAGCGCAACTCAAATCAGAGATTATGGCAATGCCAACGTGGTTACGTCGTCCGATTGGCAAAGCTAGTGAACTCTCGACGGTACAACGTATTATTAAGCAGCGTCAAATCCACACGATTTGCGAAGAAGGACGTTGCCCCAATCGCGGAGAATGCTACTCCCAAAAAACAGCAACTTTTTTACTCATGGGTCCCACATGTACGCGGTCTTGCGCCTTTTGTCAAGTAGATAAAGGTCATGCACCTATGCCTGTGGACTCCTCAGAACCGCTGCATGTGGCAGAATCAGTGCAGCTTTTGGGATTACGTTATGTGGTATTGACTTCTGTCGCTCGTGATGACTTACCAGATCAAGGAGCGGGTCATTTTGTCAAGACGATGGAAACTATCCGCGCTTTGAACCCAGAAGCCCAAATCGAAGTGCTGACACCTGACTTTTGGAGTGGTGGGGGTACTGGTGAAGAAGGTCAACGCCAACGGATAGAAATGGTTGTGAAAGCGCACCCTGCTTGTTACAACCACAATATTGAGACGGTGCGACGGTTGCAAGGTCCTGTGCGCCGAGGTGCGAAGTACGATCGCTCCCTAAGGGTACTTTCTCTAGTCAAACAGATTCAGCCCATAATTCCCACCAAATCAGGTTTAATGCTGGGACACGGTGAAACCATTGATGAAGTCATCGAAACAATGGCGGATCTGAGGACTGTAGGATGCGATCGCCTGACTATCGGTCAGTATATGCGTCCTTCTTTAGAACATCTGCCAGTACAAAAATATTGGACACCCAAAGAATTTGATGAGCTTGGAACCATAGCAGAAGAAATGGGATTTAGCCACGTTCGTTCTGCTCCTCTAGTTCGCAGTTCCTACCACGCCGGCGAAAGCCCTTGATCAAGTACAACCCGTCTAGAGAATGGAAGATCGGGGGATGGGGGGACGTTTTAGAATCCATTGCCCATTGCCCCATGCCCATTGCCCATTGCCCAATGCCCTATAATACATTTTGTTGACTGGTGCTGTTTTAGGGTACAAAATCCACAAAAATATTTTTGATGAGTGTCGCTAAATATGACGACTCTTTGCTATTTGTTAAGAAGATTGTAATTAGGATAGGAAACTATGACAGCTCAAGCCAAGAAACCTACAAATCCAAAAGTCGGCGCAGAAGTTGCTCAAACGGGCGCTAAAGCTCCTTTTCCCTTTCGCACCGGAATCAGTTTATTTCTCCTAGCTGGTAATTTCCTGATAGCAGCAATTTACTTCCATCTGGTTAACTTTTAGTTGCTAGGCTCCAGTTAAGAGTCCAAGAGTCAACAGTCCAAAAGTCAAAATTTTGACCATTGACCATTGACTTTTGACTCTTAATTAGATTTGGTGTTGCTCAAATCGTACCTTTGAACAAACCTTTGGGACGAATTAGCAGCACCAAAATCATAATGAATAGCGCCACACCTTGTTTATACTGAGAACCCAGTCCAGGGATGATGGTGCTGACTTCTTGAACGATACCGATGATAAAAGCTGCTGCGATCGCTCCATAAGGATTGCCAATTCCCCCCAGAATCACTGAGGCAAACATCGGTAAAATCAAAAACCATCCCATATTCGGGCGCACCGCTGTAATTAACCCGTACATACTGCCTCCCAAAGATGTGAGCGTCCCGGCAATTATCCAAGTCCAAAGAACTACAGAGTCAACATTAATACCAGAAACTCTCGCCAAATCCAAATCGTCCGCAACGGCTCGCATAGCTTTGCCAATTTTGGTATTTTGTAAAAGATAATGTAGCGCCAAAATTACCAACATCGCTAAGAACAAAACCAGCAATTGATTTTGCGGCACTTTTAAACCCGCAATGTCTAAAGCAGGGGTAATCGGCAAATTGTAATTTTGGTTACTACCACCCCAAATCAAGATAATGGCATTGCGAAGAAATAATGCCAGTCCAATGGACATAATAATCAGAGTCGTAGAACTAGCACGGATAGAGCGCATCCTTGACCACAGCAGCTTTTCCGACAACACCATCACCGCTACCGTTCCCACTCCTGCTAGTACCATCGACAGCCAAATATTTATCCCAAGAGAATTTAAGAGCCATGTAAAATAAGCTCCCAATGTGAGAAAATCACCGTGGGCAAAGTTAGATAACCGTAAAATCCCATAGGTTAAAGTCAGTCCAACGGCTGCCAGAGCAATAATGCTCCCTACAGCAATTCCATTAACAATTAATTGAGCTAGTTGTGCATTCATAGTAATGGGGAAAGGGGAAAGGGGAAAGGGGAAAGGGAAAAGGGGGAAAATTTTTATTTCTTTACCTCATGAAATTCCCTAATTCCCAGTCTTTCTTGTAAAAAAAAAGCCATTTTGTCGATTTATGTGTTACAACCACATGAGTGACTTGTGTGGATGCCTGTTATAAGCGACCGTGTGCTTCTGGTATTTCCAGGATTGTATCGGTTCACTAAAGCCAGTTTGTTTTGTTATCGCTATTTTTTAGTGTTTTCTACTAATGTCATTTATGCATATCGTTACACTAGACACTACTAGTTATGAGTTATAAATAAAAAGGATTTGTATGCCAATATACATAAAGCCTTCTTCACACCTTGATCGAAACTAATATTTGTTCAGGGGTCTAGTTGACCATGCAGCAGTATTCAAGCTTACCAGAACGGAACTCTCAGGTAGATATAAGTACAAAACTTTTGATCTCAATTGAGCAACTTCGCGCCGATTTGTGGCTCGAATGCACTTTAAATAAGTTGCAAAGTCGCCTCAACGATTGTCTGCTTTCTAGTTGTACTACAGAAGCAGAAATTTTCCAGATAGTTGTAAACGAACTCAATAGTGCTTTAAATGCCGGTGAAGTGGCGATCGCTTTGTTTCAACCACAAGAAACAGTTGGCAAAATAGCTTATGCTTCTGAGTCCTCATCTAGACTGATTTCCAACACCGTAAAAAAGCTGCAATTTAGCTTGCAACGAGCAATAGACATTGAAGATTTACAAAAATTAGAAAACCAACAACCGCCGAATGCTTGGCGGTTAGCTGAGGATTTTGACGGTGTTGCGAGCTGGTTAATTATCGTCACAGAATTACAAGAACCTAGTAGCGAATCACTAAAAGCAGCACAAGTTAAACTTACATCAAATTTGATGGCTCGCGCCGCCAATCAATGTGCGGTAGCTTTGGCACAACTGCAACAAATAAAATCTTTGCAGGAATCTTCTCAACATCTAGAAAGCTTTAATCAGCAACTAGAGCGCACTAATCAACTAAAAAACCTGTTTCTCGCAAATACCAGCCACGAAATTCGCACACCACTTAGTTCTATTATCGGTTTCACTCAGCTACTCTTAGCCCAAGGCTACGATCCTACAAGAGAACGTCACCAAGAGTATTTAAATATTATTCAGTCTAGCGGCAAGCACCTGCTAGCTTTAATTAACGATATTTTGGATCTCTCAAAAATTGAAGCAAATCAGCTAGAGGTACAATGGGAAACCGTAAATGTACCAACACTATGTAACAATGTTTTCGCTTTACTGAAAGAAAAAGCCGCTAATAAAAATTTGAACCTGCGGCTAGAGGTAGATGCGAAGATCACAACTCTCGTAGCCGATTCTTTGCGACTCAAGCAAATGCTATTAAATTTGCTGTTCAATGCTCTCAAGTTTACAACCACAGGAAGCGTTGGGTTAAAGGTAGCCGTTAAACGTGAATTTATGTATTTTACAGTTTGGGACACTGGTGCTGGCATCTCCAAACAAGACCAAACTGAACTTTTTCAACCTTATTTCCAAATACCCAATGCTGTTACCGCTCGTGATGAAGGTACTGGTTTAGGATTAGCACTAACTCGGAAACTCGTCGAAATTCACAGTGGGTGGTTGAAAGTAGAATCTAAGGTTAATCAAGGTTCGCGTTTTACCATCGTACTTCCCCTGACGCAGAAAAAGGGGGTAGAGACGTTCCGGCGGAACGTCTCTAGGTCAGATAAGGGAAATGGGGTTAATTTAAATAATACCTCATCATCAGAAATTTTGCTAGTGGAAGATGATTTCTCTAATGCCAAACTTATAAAAACTTATTTAGAAAAATTGGGTTATCAAGTAACTTGGGTAAAAAATGCTGCCGAAATGTGGCAATCTCTCATAGAGTTGCAGCCTGCGGTGATTTTAATGGATGTCTATTTACCAGATGAAAATGGCTTGAAATTAGTAGAGCAACTACGAGACAAACAGCAGTATAAAACGATTCCGATAATAGCCCAAACAGCAATGGCAATGAAAGGCGATCGCGAAATCTGTCTCACTGCTGGAGTTAATGGCTATATTTCTAAACCGATTGATTTGCCTCTTTTAGCAACTTTGGTAGCAAAATATAGCAAAATAGGGCATGGGGCATAGGGCATGGGGCATAGGGCATGGGGCATAGGGCATGGGGCATGGGGCATGGGGCATGGGGCATGGGGCATGGGGCAGGAAAGAATTGTATTTATTCACGCACTTGCTTTATTGAACTTCTTTAATTCTCACTGCGATCGTGCCCATTGCCCATTGCCCATTGCCCATTGCCCATTGCCCAATCCCCCATCTTTCGTACCACATGCCTACAATAGAATTTGTTAGGTTGAATACGGTTTTGGGTGGATCTGCAAATGATGCTGACAGAGAAACTTGAGCAACTAAGAACTTTGTTTAGAGAAATGGAGCAGGCTTTAATTGCCTACTCTGGTGGGATTGATAGCACTTTGGTTGCTAAGATTGCTTATGATGTTTTAGGCGATCGCGCTTTGGCAGTGACGGCTGTTTCTCCGAGTCTTTTGCCAGAGGAGTTGGAAGACGCGATTCTTCAAGCGGCAACTATTGGGATTTCTCATCAAATCGTTCAAACGCACGAGATGGAAAACCCTAATTACACATCCAACCCTGTCAACCGCTGTTATTTTTGTAAAAGTGAACTGCACGACACTCTCAAACCTTTAGCTTTGAAGTTGGGTTATCCCTATGTTGTGGATGGTGTGAATGCTGATGATTTACATGATTATCGTCCAGGAATTCGTGCCGCAAAAGAAAGAGGTGCGCGATCGCCTTTAGCAGAAGTTAATATTTCTAAAGTTGAAGTTCGTCAACTTTCGCAACAACTAAGTTTACCTTGGTGGGATAAACCTGCTCAACCTTGTCTGAGTTCCCGTTTTCCCTATGGTGAAGAAATTACTGTTGCTAAGTTACAACGAGTAGGAAGAGCGGAAATTTATCTGCGGAAATTGGGTTTAAATAATTTGCGAGTGCGTTCTGATGGAGATACCGCACGCATTGAGTTACCACCAGAACAAATCAAAGAGTTTGTGTTAACCACAGATTTACCAACAATTGTTTCTGCATTTCAAAAGTTAGGATTTATCTACGTAACTTTGGATTTAGAAGGTTATCGTAGCGGTAAGTTAAATCAAGTTTTAAATCGCGAAACTTTGAGTCTTAAAGTCTAGTTTTTTTGGTAGTAAGCACTTTAGTGCTTATTTCAAGCACTGAAGTGCTTACTACGAAATCAATTAAGTTTTAGCCAGCTAAATATATCTGCTGCTCGTATCTGCCAATCTGCTAAAACATCGACAACAGGTAATTTATCATTATCATATTTCACTGCTGGCAATTGATTAGGTTGAAATACCATCACTGATTTATCATTAATATCAATGAACCAACCTAGTTTTGTTCCCTGGTTAATACAGAAAATAATTTTATTAATGACCCGGTTAGGATATTGGTCAGGTGATAAAATTTCAATTGCCCAATCTGGATAGCTTTCAAACCTGTTGGCAATCTCTCCATTTTCATCAGTTGGGATGCGTGACCATTCAAATACAGTAATATCTGGAACTAAAGAACGTTCCCCAAATGTGCAGCGTAACTCGGTTAATGCTAACGCTAGCTTTTTTGATTTACCTATCTGATTGATAGCAGATGATAACTCAGTTTGGATTATGCTATGTTTACCCTGACCCATTGGTTTTTGGTAGATTTTCCCGTCAACATATTCGCTAGCTGGTTTGGTTTCTGGCAATTGAAGAAATTCTTCTAACGAAAGTTTGGATGATAACTGAGTTGATACCATTAGTAGTTTTTTAATAAACTTACTTAAGCTGACGCTTACTTCTGTTAGCTGTCATTTTAGTTTCTACTTGCTGTAGTGCCCATCGCCAAACATCATATCCACGGGTTGACAAATGTAATCCATCTGTGGTCAAATCTTCTCGTAAATTCCCTTCAGAATCTGTAAACCAATTATGGATATTCAGATAATTTACATGTTGTTCTTTGGCAATTTGGGCAAGTTGCTCGTTAATATGACGAATTCGGCTATTAGGGATTTTCGCCTGACGAGTAGGCAAAATTGATTGGATAATTATTAAACTTTCTGGGTGACTTTGCTTGAGTGTACGAATAATTCGGCGATGATTACGCAAAATTGTTTCATCACTAACACCATTGCGTAAATCGTTGATTCCCGCCATGACGTAAATCACATCAGGTCGCGTTTTAGAAAAGAAAGATAATCTTTTTAATACACCACTGGAAGTATCTCCAGATATTCCTTGATTCAGCCATAATTTCCCGGTAGGCAATTTTCGAGTGGGAAACCACATACTCAAAGAATCACCAACTAAAACATTGAGATGATTTGTTCCTTGACCTTGAGCGATCGCTTTCGCTTCTAAGGCTAATAAAGTTTTCCAGTCTTCATAAGTTAGTTGATGTTTGCTTCTTGATCGGACAACCGATTGACCTGACAGCGATCGCTTGTCTGCGACACGCTCCGCGACGAACGCTTCACGCACGTTGTCATCATCGAAGCGCGTGTAAATCTGACCTATTTTCAGAGCACTTAATCTTTGGTAATAAAGTTGTTTCCCCGATACCAGCATGGGATCTACTGGTTCGGAATCTACTTTAAATGATGACTCTATTGGCGCCGACAATACTTGATTGCTGAATTCTGGTGAGGAGATTTCCGCACTAGGGGCGATTTTCTCCTCTACAGTTCGTGGCAAACTCTCTAAGTAAGGCGATAACGGGTTGCTGAATTCTGGTAAGGAGATTTCCACACTAGGTATAATTTTCTCACCTACACTTGGCAGTGAACCTTGTTTTAAATTCCACAGCACTGGATGATTTTCTAGTTGAATCATCGATAACTGTGGAACAGCCGATGCTGGTATTGCCAATCCTGTCAACAAGCTTGCTGCCAAAAGATAAGAATCCCTCATCCTTTTTATCTCTCCTCTAGTCGCTGCTTTTGTTTAAGACAATCAGTAAATGCTGTCTTCAGGATAATTTTAGTTTTATTAAGAAACAATTGTACAGCGGTAGACAAGCTTTATTTGTCCCAATCGGGCTTACCCTAAGCAACCCGTTTATTAACTACAACATCTCAAAATCTACAGTTTTTGTGCAACCCTGTCAATATAGCCGCATCAGCGCTCAAGCAAATGGCACAGCCACAGGTGGTAATATCACCATTAATGTAAATAAAGGTTTTGTAATTGCCCTATTTGGAAAAAATAGTGATATAATATTAAGTGGATTTTTGGGAAGAGGCGGTAATATTACAATCAACACTCAAAGGCTTTTTGGCTTCTTTAAAGGTCGAGCCATTCCGGGAAAGGGTACTAACAATATTGATGCAAGCTGAGAATTTAACAATGCAGGTACGGTAGATATTAACACCCTGGATATAGACCCCCGCCGTGGTTTGTTAGAATTGCCTACAAGTGTAGTTGAAGTTTCAAGACTGATTGCTTCTAACTGTGGTGCTTTAGCTGGCAAAGATGGTAGTAGCTTCACTTATACCGGATGTAGTGGTTTACCGGATAGTCCTGATGATCCCCTGATTAGTGATGTAGTCTGGTCAGATACACGGCTAACCAATATCCGCAGTGGAGAGATGTATAACACACCTACTTCAAAGCCTTTCAAACAAACAGCAGAGGGCATTGCGATCGTACCTGTCATTGGTTGGGTATTCAATAACAAAGGTGAAGTTACCTTAATTGCATCACAAAGCGAAACAGCCAGCTGTATTGATACCCCTACTAACTGCCAAAGGAAAACTGAACATTAGTAGCGCAAAATTAACGAATTGCCTCTACGGAAATTGATATAAATTTTGCGAAAATTTACCATTTTAATTTATAATAACTCAGAGAGATACGCACAATTTTGTCAACTAAGTATGGAGAGGGCGGCTGTTAGTCCAATAACTAATGGGGTTTTAGTCGCACCTTTATTTGAATGAAATCACTTTACAAACAAAGATTGTGGTCAAAACTATTATTTGTAGTTTTCGGGTTGTCTTTCCTGATTCCTTTTACAACCGCAGAAGCTCGAATAACATTTAAAGCACCAGAAGGTCTAGAAGTACCTGGTAGACGCGCAGCAGGTGGATCGCGAGCTCCGGAAGAGAAAAATTGCTCTTCGGGGCAAAATCCTTTAACTGCTGTAGTCCCCAACTCTAACATAGGGTTAACAACACAAGTAAATCCTACTTTCTTTTTCTACGTTCCGCAAACTTCTGCAACATTAGAGCTTGTATTTAAGGATCAAGATAAAGAATACAAGCAAATCTATAAATCAAGTGAAAAAAGTGGAATAGTCAGTATTCCTTTTAATAAAGTTTCACTAGAAGTAGATAAGGTGTATCGTTGGTCGTTCTCAATAATTTGCAACCCTAAAGAACGCTCTAAAGACAAGTTTGTCGAAGGTGCGATCATGCGTGTTAAAACAGAACCTCAACTAGCAAGTAAGTTAGTAACAGCAAGTCCTCAAGAGCGTGCTAATCTTTACGCAGAAGCCGGCATTTGGCAAGATAGCCTTGCTAGTTTAGCACAGTCGCTTTCCTCCAATCCCACTAGCGAGGAATTAAAAGCAGAGTGGAAGGCATTGCTAACCTCAAAGAGTGTAGGTTTGGATAATTTGGTCAGTGAACCCTTGCTTCCAGGTTCCCAAAAACCTCAAGTGATTACAACCAATCCAAGCAATTAAAAAGCAAAAATGTTTGTAAAGCTATTTTGAATAATCAATTGAAAACAGACAGTTATTTTTCTAAGCTGTCTTTTTTTTGCGCTGCTGAACAGAGGTCAATTGCGTTCTCTTGTCAACCAATCCTAAGAATTTGACGATTTAATCTAGCTCCTAACCTCTTGCAACCATACACACTCGCAGCGGATGAACCACAACTGGTTAGGCATTGGTGACATTTTCAGGCAAAATTATTTTTGTCAACAGTAGTTGCGTTATAAGCTATAGTATTAATTAGGTGTTAGATTAAAAAAATATACGGTTATTTCAGATAACGCGTAGCTGTAGCAGCAGTTTAGATAAAGGTGAGATTTAGAAAGTTTATAAAAATTTACAAAAATTTATTTTATATTTGCCCTTATTTTTGATACTTTCAGAATATGGTGGGTTTCACTGGTGTTAGACACTTATAGGAATGCGCCTTCTATATAAACAGTCTGTGATGCCTCATAAATATTCCAAAATAAGCCTGTCCATTTTTGGCTCTTGTTTAACCTAAGGGTGAGGTTATTTTATTAGAAGTATTTATCACGGACTTGAGATAACTTGCGTTCACTGGTGGCTGAGACTTATGGCTTTATCATCAATAAACCTTAAGACTCATTCGAGAAATGCATGGAAAGTTTATACCCTTTGCCCTTTGGGAGTGCAAGTAGTCTAGTATTGCTTAATTGTTGCCTATTACGCGATCGCCCGCACTTCTATGGTGCTTTAAAACATAACCCTTTATTTATTTAATTATTTCTCCATGAGAAATGTAGTTTTTCTATCAAATGGGGGTTACGTAATACTTTATTATGTAGTAGTCGTTTTACTTTTGGTCTAGTTCTATTTACAGAAGTCAAAAGTGAGTTACTCTGGCAAAATTAGATACTATAAATATCTTTTGTTGGAAAATTTTGGTTAAATATCAACTTGAATCTAACCACCTTAATTTAGCTGACAGAGATATTAACTTTAATTATGTTGTTTTTGATTTGCAATATAAAAGGACTGTGTCATGTGTAAAGGAACTAGATTATGAAGAGGAAAATCCTTGGCGTTGCATCACTGCTAACCACCACTTGTGTGGTCAGTCAAGCTAGAATTAAACCAGGACAAGCCATTCAGGTTTCCGGTAATTCGCTCAGCAAAGATATTCAAACCTATGAAAATAGTCCTAACAATGCCGAGACTACCCTGTTGGTGATTGTTATTTTAGTTGGAATTAGCTTAGTTTTTGCCTCCACAGGTAATTTAGTTTATAAAGCCCTGAATTCGGTCAAGCCTAAAGCAACAACAGCAGATTCTCTGCCTACACCAAAAAAAGAGCATCAAATTGAGGCTACTGTTGGTGTAGCATCTGAAACTAAACAGAGCCATAGTGCTACATACGTTGAACAAGCTCGTACCTTTTTTAAACAAGGAGATACGAATAAAGCGATCGCTCTATTTGGTCATGCAATTCGTACTCGTCCTAATGATGCTTATCTTTACACTGAACGCGCTAACTTGCGTCGCCAAAATCTAGAAGATAAAGACGGAGCACTTGAAGATTACACTCAAGCCATTAATCTTCATCCAGACAACCCCCTGTTTTACCTTTGGCGCAGTCAGCTTTATTATGAGATCGGCGATAAGTTTAAAGCAATGACTGATTATAACACAGCTATTCGTCTTGCTCCTGAAGATACAATGTATCACTCTTTTGAGACAAAGGGAAACTCATCAAGAGGGTGAATCTAATTAAAATAGGCGATCGCATTCACTCACTACAGCTTGATTTAACAATAAACATAAAGTTACATTAATATTCCGTGCATCTCATTATCGTGCGCGAAATTTGTGCTCTTAACGTAAAAGTTGGATAAACAATACCCATTATTCTCATTTTTAGGGAAATAAATTGCCTTGTTCTGTTTTTCATCCCTAGACTGCTGAACTTTAGTATTTCATTATTTTTAACAATAAAGAAAACTTTCTGGAAATAAACCTCGTCCATGTTGAAACCTGGAGTTTATAATTTTTCAGATGTGTACCTATCGACGTAAGGAAGCAATCTCAAAGTCTTGGCAGAAAACTACGGTTTTCAAGGTAGACGAGGTTTATACTGTCAGTAGTGATTAATTCGTAGTGAGCGGTTTACCGCTCAGATGTTCAATTTTAAGGACTGAAGTCCTTACTACGTATAAAAAGTGAAATAACAGATAGTAGGACTGAGGCTCTATGATTGGAAACTGGAGAAACGGTTGCTAGCAGTTGGGGTTAGTAATGGTTTTGGAAGTCCAAGGACGTAAAGCGTGGAACGTCTCTACGATTCATCCCAGAGATTATCTTTTTTAACGCAGAGAGACGCAGGGACAGCGCAAAGGTGAATCAGTCGGCAAAGTCGGTTTCCGTCCCGTCGAACTGATGTTAGCAAAGCGTTAGCGACGCAGGAGCGTCACCCGAAGGGTACGCAGAGAAAGACAAGAATGCAAGCAATAAGATGCAATCTATAGGTTTATTAACATGCGATCGCCCTCCAAAAGTATGATTTTTTAGAAAATTTAACAAAAAATTCTTTTGTAAAGGAATATACTGTGAATGTCGATTTAGAGATTGCTAGTACAAAACCGGAGCAAGTGAAAGCAATACGTGAAATTATAGAAGCACTTTTAGAGAGAGGTAACTCTCAATGACCGACAGTTGGAAACAGCTATGTATTCGATTGGGATTATTGATAATTTTGGGGGAGGTAAAAGCTTTATCTGTAGCAAACAGTGCTTTGGCAGATACTAGCACGCTATCTGCCCAAAATACTCAGGTTTTATCTGGGCAGATTTTAGAGTTAGATGCAATTTCTGTGCAGTTTCCACCAGAATCAGCAAATACGGCTCAACTTCTCCAGCCAATTGAAGCTGCCCAAAACCCACCACCAAATAGTAACCAGAATAATCCCACGGTTCCCCCAAGTATACTCCGCCGAGAAGACGAGAACAATCCCCCACTACCAGAAAAGATTCCAACTCTCCCACCTCCAGAAGAGTTGTTTCCTTCACCTGTACCACCTTCGACGACTCCGGAAGTACCTCCCAATCAGTTTTCGGGAACTATCAGAGTTGATCGCTTTAACGTAGTTGGTAGTAGTGTATTTAGCCCTCAAGAATTAGCGGAAGTTACCAAAGACTTTGTTAATAAATCGATTACTTTTGCTCAACTACTACAAGCATCGGAAGCAGTTAGTAAACTATACCGCGATAAAGGTTACATAACCTCCGGCGCATTTATCCCCGCTAACCAAACCTTTAAAAGTAGGGGAAGTAACATCACCATTCAAGTTGTGGAAGGTGGTTTGGAAAGCATTGAAGTTAGTGGTTTAAAGCGACTTAATCCTAATTATGTCCGCAGTCGTCTTGCTGTAGCGACTGGCAAACCCCTGAACGTAAATAAACTTTTACAAGCGCTGCAAGTGCTTCAACTCAATCCACTAATTAAAAATATCTCTGCGGAACTGGCAACTGGGGCAAATGCAGGTAGTAGTATATTAGTTGTCAAAGCAAGTGAAGCAAAGACATTCAAAGCTGAAATTAGCTTAGATAATAATCGTTCTCCGAGTATTGGCAGCTTTCAGCGGCAAATTCAACTCAACCAAGCTAACTTGTCGGGATTGGGAGATAGTTTAAATGTTGCTTACTCTAACACTGATGGTAGCAACGATGTTGAGGCAAGTTACACCCTGCCGATAAATGCTTATAATGGAACGTTGCAATTTAGCTACAATTACACAAATAGCCGTGTAATTGAAGAACCGTTCGACGCTTTAGATATCCAGGGAATATCACAAGATTTTTCCATCACATTGCGTCAACCAATAGTGCAAACCCCCAACGAAGAATTTGCTTTGGGACTAACTGCATCTCGTCGGGAAAGTGATGTTGGTTTTTTAGAATCTGTTATCGGTGAACGATTAGCATTTCCTTCTCCCGGTGCTAGGAATGGACAGACGCGCTTATCAATATTACGCTTTTTTCAAGATTGGACTAAACGCAATAGCCGACAAGTATTGGCAGGGCGATCGCAATTTAGTTTTGGCATAGATGCTTTCGATGCTACGATTAATCCAAATGCACCCGATGGTCAATTTTTCTCTTGGCGAGGACAAGGACAGTGGGTCAGGCTTTTAGCTCCAGATACATTACTCTTAGTTCGTGCCGATGCTCAATTATCAGACAGACCATTAGTGCCTTTAGAGCAGTTTGGTTTAGGAGGTCAACGCACTGTGCGCGGTTATCGTCAAGATTTGCTGTTAGTTGATAAAGCCTTTTTAGCTTCTATCGAATTAAGATATCCAATTTTGCGCGTTCCACAAGTGGGAGGTGTGCTACAAATTACCCCATTTTTTGATTTTGGTACTGGTTCGGGTGGTACTAGTACAGGGGTTGCCAATGCTCCTAATAACCTCACTTCAACTGGGTTGGGGTTATTGTGGCAAAGCGATAGAATTAATGCTCGTTTTGATTGGGGTATTCCTTTGGTTTCTGTAGATTCACGTAATAATTCTTTGCAAGAAGATGGTTTCTATTTTTCTGTGGTTTATACGCAACCATTTTGATTTTTGTAAATCAAGTTTTTGAGAAAAGTTATCTTAAAAGTAGTAAGAGCTTCAGCCCTTAAAATTATTCATATGAGCGCTGAAGCGCTCACTACGGTAGAGTATTTTACGTTTTTTAATATTATAATTTATGTTGAAAGTTATTATTCTCACCTTTGCTCAAATAGGAGTCGTTACTAGCACATTTATTTTAACGGCTGATGCAGCTTCTAAACCTCAGATTCCAATTGAGATTAGTCAAGAAATTCAGCAGTCTGGTAATGGGAAACAACTGTTGCAGCAAGGTTTGAAATTATATCAAACAGAACAGTTTTCTCCAGCGGTGGAAATTTTACAACAGGCAGTTCAAGCCTTTAAAAGTCAGGGGGATGGTTTAAATCAAGCTTTTGCGTTAAATTATCTCGCATTAGCGTATCAGCAACAAGGTGATTTATCTCAGGCAAGTAAAGCGATCGCCGAAAGTTTGCTGCTATTATCAAAAAATCAAAGAAATTCTCCAGAATATTTTTCAGTACATGCCCAAGCATTTAATACTCAAGGTCAGATACAACTAGCTCAAGGGCAATCTAATAAAGCTCTTGCCAGTTGGGAAAAAGCAACTGTTATTTATAGTAGAAATAACGATAATGCAGGTAAAATTGGTAGCCAAATTAACCAAGCTCAGGCATTGCAAACCTTGGGACTTTATCGACGCGCTTTGATTACTTTAGATCAGGTAAATCAACAGTTGCAACAACAACCCGACTCTCTGCTCAAAGCAAATGGATTATTGAGCTTGGGTAATGCTTTACGAGTGGTGGGAGTTTTAGATCAGAACAGAGAAACTACTAGCATAAATAGCCTTGGGACTGGGCAAGCTATATTGCAAAGATTAGAAGAAAAAGATTCAAAGACAATGCAATTTAGCCGGGTAGGTTCGCTACAAGCTTTAGAGCAAAGTTTGATAGTAGCCCAAAAACTTAATTCTCCAGAATTGGTGGCACAAATTCAGCTAAATTTAGGAAACACTGCTCAAGCGCTGCGAAATACTACTGAAGATAAGGAAAATTATACAACTCTTGCGTTGCAATATTATCAAAAAGCTGCTGCGACTGCTGTCTCACCGACGACGCAACTGCAAGCACAACTGAATCAACTGCGCTTATCGACACAAACAAACAAACCAATTCCTTCCCAAGTTTCTTGGAGGCAAATTCAATCTCAGCTTGCCACTTTAGCGCCTAGTCGCAAGATTATTTATGCGAGGATTAACCTTACCCAAAGTCTAACTTGTCTGAAACTGAAAACAGTTCCAAACGCAACGGTAACGAATTTACCTTGCCTCAGTCCAGATATTCAGGAAAAATTAGCACAAACCAGTGATAAAAGCAAGACTACGCCAATTATTAGTGCTGAAACATCGGAAGCTCCCGAATGGCTAGAGATTGCTCAGATCGCAAAAACAGCCGTAGATCAAGCCAAAAATTTAGGAGACAAGCGTGCTGAAGCTTATGCTTTAGGTACTTTGGGAGGGATATATGAACAAACTAACCAGTTAGCGATCGCTCAAACACAAACTCAACAAGCTCTGGCAATAGCTGAAAGTATTGAAGCAGCAGATATCGGCTATCGTTGGCAATGGCAGTTAGGACGAATATTGAATGCTAGAGGAGAGAAAGAAGGAGCGATCGCTGCATATACTAAAGCTGTTGACAATCTCAAGTCTATACGTGGTGATTTAGTTACTATTAATCCGGATGTGCAATATTCTTTTAAACAGGGAGTTGAGCCAGTATTTCGCCAACTTGTCAGCTTATTATTAGAATCTAAAGAACCTAGTCAAGACAATCTCAAATCAGCCAGAAATGTAATTGAGTCACTGCGATTAGCTGAACTAGATAACTACTTTCGTTTAGCTTGTATTAACGCGCAACCGGTCGAAATTGATAAAGTGGATCGGACAGCAGCAGTGATTTATCCAGTAATTTTGAGCGATCGCTTGGAACTAATCGTTTCCCTACCTTCTGATTCATCTAACCAGAAAGCCAAGCAAACGTTTATTCATCGGACAAAAAATCTCACCAAGGATGAAGTTAAAAAAACTGTCGATCAACTGCGACAAAATTTAGAAACTCGCTCTACTAATGAGTTTAAAAAACAGTCCCAAGAAGTATACAATTGGATAATTGCCCCAATCGCATCTGAATTAGAAAAGCACAAAATCGAAAACTTAGTATTTGTCTTAGACGATCCACTAGGAAATATTCCGATGAGTGCTTTATATGATGGTAAACAATATCTGATCGAGAAATATAACGTTGCTATTACACCAGGTTTAGAACTGCTTAACCCGAAACCTCTAGCACGTAAAGGTCTGCGAATTATTGCAGGTGGACTAACCGAAGCTAGCAAGAACTTTCCAGCGTTGCCCAACGTGCAAGTTGAACTGGATGCCATCAAATCAAAAGTTACCGACACTCGTGTGCTGCTCAATAGGCAATTTACCAAAAATGCGATCGAAGATGCTGTGCAGTCGTTAAGTGTGCCTGTAGTTCACTTAGCAACTCATGGTCAATTTAGTTCCAAAGCAGAAGATACATTTATTTTGACTTATAGCGATCAAGTCATCAATGTTAGAGATTTGAATGGTTTACTCCAAAGCAGAGAAACCAAGCAACGGGGTGCAGTTGAGCTACTTGTTCTTAGTGCTTGCTCAACAGCTACAGGAGACACACGATCTGACTTAGGAATTGCTGGAGTTGCTGTGCGTTCTGGAGCACGTAGTACATTGGCATCGCTTTGGACTGTAGACGATGAAGGAACTTCTATTCTCATGAGTGAATTTTACACACAGTTAAAAAAAGGTAATATTACTAAAGCAAAGGCGATTAGAAACGCTCAAGTTAGCCTGTTAAAAAATCCTCTCTATGAGCATCCATATTACTGGGCGCCCTTTGTTTTGGTAGGTAATTGGCTATAAATTACACCAGGAATAACTTCCTCTCTTTGAGAGTCATTCGGCAATCTTCCGGCTATTCCTTGATTTTGTAATTGTAAATATGTGTCAGAAAAATGCAACCCACCAATATCATTTTCGTTATAATCAATTCTCGCAGACGTGTAAGAAAGGTAGGATAAGGTGGGTAATTTTTATTTAGGATAGGCAAAAATACTTCTTTTAAAAGATGAAGAATTTAATCTTTGGAAGTCGCCCTAAACAATCCTATTAAAGCAGAGATCATAGCCACTATAGATACTACCCCGTCCTTATTATTTATGTTTGTTGTTGCCAATGTGATTGAAAGCAATAAGTAAGCAATACCTGTTAGCTTTCGATTTATCTTTTTTAATTCTTCATCATTCATGAAAGTATCCTTTTTAAAGTTAAATTGCTTCAACGGAAAGAAGAAAAAGTATCGTAGACTACAAAATTTTTCAGCGATCGCTTTAGTGAGAAAAGTTTATGATTTACTGGTAATAGGTTTTACATAAGTTAAGCGGTTATCTTCCACTTTTATAAGTACTGTAGAAGTCATTACAAAACTATCACCAGTAAACACTTGACGTTTATCACGCTTAATTTTTATGGTCATTAGAATTTATGGTTGGTGTTTTGACTCTGCCTGTATTCTCTTTTGAAATTCAATTACAGCTTGCTCTTCCGTGCTAACTACAACTCTACCCGGTTTTGCTCGCATAATAGCAAGGTAGTGTTGAAAAGCGTCTTCATCTTCAGGATGTTGTTTAATATAATTTCTCAGTTCAATTTCTGTTAATTGTTGATAGTTAGTGTTACTCATTGAATTATTTCCTCTCCATTACTCAAAATTTCTATAGGACTTACGCAAAAATAATTGAAAAGCCTATTATTCCGTAGCGGTAATTCATGAATTACCGCTACTTACGACATCGGATTGCGTAAGTCCTGTTCTACTTGAATTTCTTGACCTATTAAAACAACGATTCGCTGTGAGCGTGTATCGTATCTTGTTAATTCAATATTCCTTAATAGATTACTTGCCCGTACACATATACGGAAAAAGGTTTTTAGCTGTTCTGTAGTAGGCACTACTTTTAAGTTTCCTCCTTATTGTTAGCGTTAGTCATTGCTTATACCTCTGTTTTTAAATTATTTGCAATAGTTTTATATTTTGCTGTGATTGTGCTTGAACAAAGTTCTGCAACCACAAGGAAGAAGTTATCATCAGCAAAGTGAAGAAACTCACTAAACGTAACATAAATGCATTATTCGTAGTGATAACGACAAGCTAAAAAATCAATTTGAGTGTTTCCTACCCTATATACTAGGCGATGCTCTAAATCAATTCGCCGTGACCAAATATTTGCGTCCATATACTTCAATACTTCTGGTTTACCAATTCCTTCAAATGGGTTTTGCATGACTGCCGTGACTAAATCCAAAATTTTCGATGCTTTTGCAAAATCTTGTTTGAACCACCAAGCTAAATCTTCTTTGAATCTAGAACTAAAACCAGGACTTCGATTAATTATAACTGGCTTAATTTCCTCTGATTCAGCTTTCTTTTTCTTCTTCTTGCTCAATCCCCAACTCCTGCCGAAGTTCTGCGATAGTTTGAGATTGGATCTTTCCTGTTTTCGACTCTTCTATTGCATCAAGTAAGCGACGTGCATTTTCAGGCGATCGCAATAAATAAACTGTCTCAACCAAACTTACTAAATCTGACTCAGCAATCAAAGCTACATTTTCAGCATCGCGACGGTTGATAATATACACCTGATGATTTTCTACTACCAGGTCTAACAAATTAAAAAAGTCATTTCTGGCATCGGTTGGAGATGTGATTTTGTAGGAAAACATCCGTTTATGTACACAAATATGTACATATATTATAAAACAGTCTTAATTATTTAGGGAAAATTTACCAAGAATTAAATTAAAGGTGTTGGTGATTGAGGGTATGAAAGCTTTGTGCAAACAAATTCCCAGGTTATATCATGTCCAAAAAATCACATATATTATAGAGACGTTCTATCAGAACGTCTTTACGACAGTTGCAATGTTTTTGTTAATGTCAGGACTTACGCAAAAATTCTCTCAAACTCTTATTCCTCTGTTTCCTCTGCGCTCTCTGCGGTTCGTTTTTTGGTCTTTTTGCGTAAGTCCTAAATGTTAATTAAGCGGACATAATCTTACACCTGGGAACAAGTTTAATCCCAAATTTTAAAGAATATTACGCTTTCTTCAACCAGCTAAACATAGCGCGTAAATCTTTACCGACTTCTTCAATTTTGTGTTCGGCTTCTTGACGACGCATGGCAGTAAATCCTGGTTTACCAGATTGATTTTCTAAGACAAATTCTCGTGCAAATTGCCCAGATTGAATTTCACTGAGAATCTTCTTCATTTCTGCTTTAGTTTGCTCAGTGACGATTCGCGGTCCGCGAGTATAATCACCATATTCAGCGGTGTTAGAAATGCTATCGCGCATTTTTGCCAAACCACCTTCTACAACCAAATCAACAATTAATTTGACTTCGTGCAGACATTCAAAATAAGCTAATTCTGGTTGATAACCGGCTTCTACTAAAGTTTCAAATCCAGCTTTGATTAAGGCACTCAAACCACCGCACAATACAGCTTGTTCACCGAATAAATCTGTCTCAGTTTCTTCGCGGAAAGTTGTTTCCAAAACACCGGCGCGGGTTCCACCGATACCTCTAGCATATGCCATAGCGCGATCGCGTGCCTGACCGCTGGCATCCTGATACACTGCAAACAGCGCCGGTACACCTTGTCCTTGTTCATAAGTCCGCCGCACCAAATGCCCAGGTCCTTTAGGTGCTACCATCACGACATCAACGTTTGCCGGCGGTACAACTTGCCCAAAGTGAATATTAAATCCGTGGGCAAAAGCTATCACATTTCCTTCTTGCAGATTTGGTTCAATTTCATTTATATAAATCGTTTTTTGCACTTCATCAGGCAACAAAATCATGATGAAGTCAGCTGCATTCACTGCATCTGCAACATTTTTCACGGTTAATCCAGCAGCTTCGGCTTTAGAAGTTGACTTGCTGCCCGGATATAACCCGACAATTACATTCATGCCACTATCTTTAAGATTAAGCGCGTGGGCATGACCTTGGGAACCATAACCAATGATGGCAATGGTTTTCTGTGCTAAAAGGTCTAAATTGGCATCTTCGTCGTAGTACATCCGGGTCATAGAAGCATCTCCTGTCAGCAAGAGCGTCATTAATTGGCAAGTTTCTGATTGTACCTTAAATTGTGTAACTACAGATATGTGTTTTGATTTTGGGGGAGCGATATCATGTCCGACAAATCAGATATATTGTAGAGACGTAGCATTGCTACGTCTCTACGACAGTTGCCATATTTTTATTAATCTTAATTAAACGGACATGATATCAGGGAGTGGGGGAATTATCAATGCCCAATTTAAGTTTCCCGGTCAATTCTTTGCACTTCGTCATCTGAGAGTTTGACATCAACAGCACGCACAGAGTCTTCGATGCTGGAAACTTTGGTTGCACCGGGAATGGGTAGGATGCTGGGTGACTTGGAACGCAACCACGCCAAAACTATACAATACACTGATACGCCTTTATCTGAAGCTAATTGCGCGATCGCTTTTATATCTTGCAAGTCACTATGCCGACGACTACCACCGAAGGGACTCCAAGGTAAAAAGGTTAATTGTTCTTGTTCACAATACTCTAATACTCCGTCTTTCTCTGGCTGTCGAGACCAAGGGCTATATTGATTTTGCACCGAAACAATTTCTACAACATCTTGCGCTTGCTTGATTTGTTCTACAGAAAAGTTAGAAACTCCCACAAAGCGAATCAAACCGGATTCTACTGCTTCTTTGGCAGGTTTTAGGGCTTGTTCAATGGTATAGTTAGAATCTGGGGCGTGGTATTGCCAAACATCGATGGGTTTATTACCGCCTAAGGCTTCAAAGCTTTCGCGAATCGTTTTGCGTAAATGTTCAGGATTGCCGTTGCGAGTCCAGCTGCCATTTGGACGCATCAAACCGCCTTTAGTAGCGACAACTACATTGCTGGCATCACGATTATATGTTTGCAAAGCTTTATGAATGAGTTTCTCGTTGTGGTGCTTATCTGACTCATCTTTGCAGTAAGAGTCGGCGGTGTCAATGAAAGTAACGCCTAAATCTAAAGCTCGATGAATAACTTTGATAGATTCAGATTCGGGAGGTCGTGAACTTAACGACATTGGCATACCACCCAAAGCGATCGCACTTACATATATACCGGATTTTCCTAGCTGTTTCGTTTCCATGTTTCTGCTTCTTTCACTTATATACCAGCTACTCACAGCGATTTCACTAATTCATCCATCCTTAGACTTATCTCTTGTACTAATTTTTCATGAATTATGAATAATATTTATCCGCCTAGTTTCAGCAACAGCTATTAAATCTTTAATAAGAATAGATTTATATCTTTTTTTTCGCAACAAGCGTAAAATAAATATGAATGGATCTAATAAAGTTGGTTCAGGTGGAAAATATTCATCAAAATTGAATTCTAATAACTCAACTTGAAACTCGTGAGAGAATTTGATGAAAAACTCCTCTGCGTCATCACCATAAAGTCCTAAATCCTCTCTCAACCTCGTCTGTAAACAAAGTTTTCCAATGTCAACACATATTTGAGTTGCTACAAAAGTTTTAACCTTGTCTTCAAGAAAATTATTACTCATTAAATTAAGTCTAAATGCTTCAATAGTAACGGTTTTAGCCCACGTAGGTGGGCTTTGTACGCACAACGCCACACCCTTCTAGGGTGCAGGTGCATTCGGGTGAGTTCCTCCGTTACATAAACTGCAACAAAGCCATAAACCTGTTTTCGATTGAGCCATACTAGCCTTAACTTCAACTATCCGAGGGTAGGTTATGACTTTGACTAATGCGACACGAAAACCGACTTTACTTTTGACTGTAGTCATGGGAGGAGTAATTTTTACAAGTTGTGCTTCTGCACCTAACCTACCATCGGCTGCACTGAAGAATGAGACAACAGCAAGTCAACCCACAGGTGGTGCTGCGAGTGATACTGCAATATCTCAAACTGCTGAAACTGCCCAAGTACCTCGTTCCCGTCCGCAATTAATCAAAAAAGCGGCAATAAGTTTGATTGTTGATTCTGTAGATAAAAGTGTTAATGCCGTCTCCGAAATTATCAATAAACAGCAAGGAGATTTAATTAGTTTACAAGAACAACAACCGACAAAAACAAACGCCCCTCACACCGCATCAATACAGTTGCGAGTACCGCAAAACTTACTAAAACCTACTTTAGATGAATTAGCCAAATTGGGAACCGTAGAAAGTCGTAATATTAGCGCTGAAGATGTAGGCGATCGCTTAGTTGATTTTCAAGCAAGATTAACTAACTTGCGGAAAACAGAAGCCAATTTACAGAAAATTATGGATCGTGCTGGTTCTGTTCGGGATGTGTTAAGTGTTGCTCAAGAACTTAGTCAGGTGCGACAATCTATAGAACAAATTGATGCTCAATTAAAAAATTTAACTAATCAAGTTGCTTATTCAACTATTACTTTGAAATTAGAAGCCACAGTTTCTAGCAACGGAACACAACGCGCTTTGGGTTCACAACTTCAGGAAAGTTGGAATAAATCTACTAATTCTTTTGGTGATTTTACTGTTGGTTTGCTGAAATTGGGTATTTGGTTAATGGTTTACAGTCCTTATTTATTGGCTTTGGCAGCGATCGGTTATGGGTTTAATCGTTGGCGGAAAGGACATTACATGCCCTAAGAGGTTGTTTGAAAAGTGGTTAGCTGTGATTTTAGGCACTTATTGATCCCCCCTAACCCCCCTTAAAAAGGGGGGAACCGGAATCAAAGTCCCCCTTTTCAAGGGGGATTTAGGGGGATCTAGAAGGTTTTGATACTGACAAGAGGACTTTTCAAACATCCTCTAAGCATTAACTTTTCCATTCAGCATTTGTACTAATGAAGACGAAACTTATAGGCGCAGGAGTGCCAAGATAGGTAGTAGAAGGATATTAAAGCTCGTATGCCAGAACTACGCCAATCAATTGCCCAGCACTACCACGATCGCACTAAATACGATCCGCAAACTCTTGCCTCGAAAAGTCACAGTATTGACTGGGCAAAGCAGCCTGTGCCTTTTAAAGAGTACAAAATTGGCTCTTCCTTCGATCTCAAACCCTACATCCAAGAGAAACCAGGGGAATTTGCCGATAACCTAGATGCTCAATGGTGGCAAAGACTTTCGCGGCTGCTATTTTGTAGTTATGGGCTGACGGCGAAAATGCCTTCGATGGGAAGCACGATTTATCTACGATCTGCGCCGAGTGCAGGTGGACTGTATCCCGCTGAGGTATATGTAGTTTCTCGTGGTACGCCGTTGTTACCACCTGGATTATACAATTATCAGTGTCGCGATCATTCGCTGATGCATTATTGGGAAAGTGATGTTTGGCAAGCTTTGCAATCAGCTTGTTTGTGGCATCCGACATTAGAAAATACCCAATTGGCGATTATTATCACTGCGGTTTTCTATCGATCGCAGTGGCGTTATGAAGATAGAGCTTATCGCCGGATTTTCCTCGATTCTGGACACCTTTTAGGCAATATTGAGTTAGCTGGTGCAATTACAGATTATCGTCCCCACTTAATCGGCGGTTTTGTGGATGAAGCGGTGAACGAACTACTTTATCTCGATTCACAACAAGAAGGAGCAGTGGCTGTTTTGCCTCTGGCTGACTTATTGGATGTCAAACAAAATCTGCCTTTAGGGCGAACTGCTTTACCATCCCCCACGGAAGTTGATTATCCGCAAATACCCGATGGCGAACTGTTGAGATATTTCCATATTTCCACACAAATTTTACCAGGTACCACTGGCAAGCTCAATTTACCAGAGGTGAAACAAGAAAAATCTTTAGAAGATAAATACAACTTTCCTTTTTGTCAAAAAATTCCTATGGCTACCATACCCATCAACTGGGGAAACAAGCTAGAGGAACTGGAAACAAACATCCTGAAGCGACGTTCTACCCGTGCTTACAGCGGTAGCAATTTAACTTTTGATGAGCTGAAAGCCTTACTCAATTTTACTTACCAACCGAAAAGTTACATCGAACAAGGTTTAGATCCAGATCCAGACTACTTTGATTTGAATCTAATCGAAACATTTATTGCTGTTTCTGGAGTGAAAGGACTTGATGCAGGCTGTTATTATTACGCACCAAAAGCACAAGAATTAAGACAAATTCGCTTTAAAAATTTCCAGCGAGAATTACACTATCTCTGCTTGGGGCAAGAATTAGGGCGAGATGCCGCTGCGGTGCTTTTCCATACGGCAGATTTGAAAAATGCTGTGGCTCAATATGGCGATCGCGTTTACCGTTATTTACACATGGATGCCGGTCATTTGGGGCAGAGGCTGAATTTAGCCGCTATTCGCCTCAATTTGGGCGTCAGCGGTATCGGTGGCTTCTTCGACGATCATGTGAATGAAGTTTTAGGTATCCCTGCTGAGGAGGCAGTTCTTTATATTACAACTTTGGGAAGACCGAGGTAAAACAGAGGGGGAAAGGGGAAAGGGTAAGGGGTAAAGGAAAAAGAAAAAAGATTACCGGAGTAATCTAAATAACTCTTTATTTCCATACCTTTCCCCTTTCCCCTTTCCCCTTTTCCCCTCTTTTTTAATTAAAATGTAAATGTAGTTCGCATCAATCCAACCCAAACTGCATCATTGGCTGCATTATGTTCTGGATTTGTAATCATCAAAAATCCTGGAGTAATATAAATTCTGTCAGTCAGTGGATAGTTATAAGATAATTCAAAATGTAAGGAAGTATCTGGATCGCCGCGATCGCTAATATCATTGTTTGTCACTTTGGGAGGAATCCCAAAGACAAAACTTAATTGACTGCCTAATTTGCCCAAATCTGTTAACGATGCTGTAATTGCCCAACTCCAGATATCTGCGCGATCGCCTTGGGAGCCATTGACACCACTAACAGTCGGTGAACCCTCAGCTCGAGCGTTAAAGTAGCTAGTCCAACCGCCTAAAGTAAATTTATCGCTAAATTTATAGGTAAATTGTAAGCCAAAAGCATTGGAAGAAGTCGGTGTATCTGCACCAAATGGTAATTGAGCAAATTGACTACCCTTACTCCCCGTGACATTAATAGTTGCACCAGGTTGCGGAGCGTAATAGCGACCGTAGGTAAAAGCAATCCCGATTTTATCTGATGGAGTATAGGTAACTTGAGTTAAAGCAGTATATTGACCATTAAATATTCCTTGATTGGGAGCGTCACCAGAACTACTTAAATAAGCGATACCTCCGGCGATTTTGTCGGTGAATTGATAGTAACCGACTGCACCACTACCAAAAGCAAAGGAGTAGATAGGACTTTCTCCACCAAAATTGGAGATTGAGTTGACAGGATTAAGAGCCGGAAAAATGCGAGTGGGAAAGTCTGCTATCGGAGCAATGGCTAATATGCCGCGTTTGCCTATGGGAAATTCATAAAATAGCGAACCTAAATTGACATTATTACCAGTGTTTATTGCACCTGTCAAAAGAGTCATCTCTGTGCCAGTGACACTACTGCCAAAACTATTAAAATTCCCTGCTACGAGTTGGGTTCGCAATCTATCTTTCCCTGTAAAACTGGTATCAAGGGTCAAAATTGTTCGTTCTGACAGGGTGATATTTCTATTTATTTTTTCTGTAGAATTACTACCAGGAGAAACTGCTTTTTTATCACCAAAAGCGCTAATTAAGTTCAAGCTTACGTCACCCTTTAAAACTGTAGTAGTGCTAAACTGCTGCTCTTGAATCAAAGCTGTCTTGTCTTCTAAGCTACCTATTCTTGCCGTGACATTTTGCAGTTCTTGAGCAAATTCTTCTTGCAATTTTTTAAAAGTTGCCAAGTCTTCTTGGCTAGCAAATTTATTGCTCAAGCTGTAAATTGAGCGTCCAATTTTTAGTAAACAATTATTTAATGCATCTGCAAATTCATAACGGGTCATTGCCCGATTACCATGAAATTTTCCTTCACCAGAATCACTAATACATTGATATTTTTCTACTAAGTTACGCAGTGCTTCATAAGCCCAATGGTCAGGTGTAACATCTTGTAATTGATTGACATTGACGATTTCATCTAAATCAGGAGGAGCACTACTATATAGTTCTTCGCTTTGCGGTTGTGGTGTTTCCTTTGCCGGGATTTCTTCAACTTGAGGCTCGAAATTAGCAGTTGCAAACGTTAATTGATCTTGAGATGATAGTTCGGAAATATTTACATTTAAATTAGCTTGTGCTACGACTGGTGATGAAGTTAGTAAATTACCACTTAACATGAGTGAAGTAAGAGTAAAAGGCACATCCAATTTTTTCATAAACTTTGATTAATCACAAAAAATGTCTGATTTTTAGATTGAATTTTATATTCTAATTTAAGAATGCTGAATTTTTGGCTTATCCTAAATCTTTCAGCAGATAAATCAGTTTTAAAAAGGACGAATTTTCACTTCATTATTCACAGCTTCAATTACTTTGGTGTTAACATCATCAGGAATTTTGGTGTATCCTGATTTTTCATTAAATTGTTGTCCCTTGGTCGAAATCCAGATCAACAAGTTTTTAGTTTTTTGCAGAATATCTTGATTGGAATACTTTTTATGCACCAGCAGCCAAGTTAAACTTACCAAGGGATAACCATTTTCTGGATCTTGGATATCTTCTGTTGTGAAATCATCTTGAAATTTGATATTTGCTAGGGCTTTCTTGGTTGCTTCTAGAGTTGGTTTAACATAATTACCAGCTTGATTCTCAATACTCGCGATTGACAGATTGTTTGCTAGAGCAACGTTTGTTTGGACATAGCCAATAGCACCATCAATGCGTTCGACTTCTCCAGCGATTTGACTATCTTGGCTTAGAGCAGAGAATACCCGAAATCCCCAATCGGGGTTTCTACTAGCTAGTATTTTTCCCCCGCTAATTTGCCGTAAGTATTTAGTGAGAATAAAGCTAGTACCGCAATTGTCAGAGCAAACTACAACTTGGATTTTTTGATTAGGAAGACGGGGATTAATTTGTTGCCAGTTAGTAATTTGACCTGTAAAGATTTTTGCCAATTGCTGACGGGATAACTTGACATCGCTAGTGACTTCTTTGAGCTGATAAACAATAGCTAATGAACCTCCCCCCGTTGGCACCATCAACAAACCATCTTCCATTTGATTGATTTCAATGGGAGTGGGAATTAAAGTAGTAGCACCAAAATCTATAGAGTTTTTCGTAAATAACCGAATTGCACCACCACTGCCAATGGAGCTATATTTAAACTTTTCACCTGTTTCTCGTTCGTATTCTTGTCTATAGCGTTCTATCAAAGGTTGAGCAAAAGAATCACCAGCCCCTCTCAATGATTGGGCAGAAGCAGCATTGGTGGTCAAACTAATTGTTGTTGCAGCTACTAATGTGGCAGTTAAAATTTTCTGGATATTACTGATTTTCATGAGGATTTTGAGTAAATTTTGGTTAATTTATCTGAGCAATAAATATGCGTATTTGATATTCAAAAATAATGGCAAATTAATCATCGCCATTTTTAGTGGGAGCAGGAAGTAGAATACCTTCTTCCAGCAAGGTATCCATCAGAACTTTCCGCAGAACGCGCTGAATTTGAAGATGCTTTCCTGGCTTCACCTTCGTCAATGTTCGCAGGAATAAGTTAGACTCACCCAGACTTTCCACGCCATCTACTTGTGTGGCTTCGAGTACATCTGGATCATTTGCTTTTAACTGCTGTCCTACTTCTTCAATTACTTTGTAGACATGAACTAAGTTGGAATTATAAGGTACGCCAACTTCCACTACTGCAAATATGTATTGTTTGGAGTAATTGGTAATTGAGCCAATATCTCCATTGCGAATAATCTGCAATTGACCATTAGGATGTCTAACGCGGGTGGTTCTGAGTTCAATCGCCTCAACAATGCCCTCTACACTTTTCTCTTCGGCTTTTCCCGCATCAATATAGTCACCCACTAAATAGTAGTTTTCAAACAGAATAAAGAAGCCGCAAACAATATCATTGATCAGTGTCTGTGCGCCTAAACCTATAGCTATCCCAACAATACCCGCACCAGCCAGTATAGGAGTGGGATTAATGTCGAGGGTATAGAGAATGGAAATTATAACGGTGAAGTAAACTAAATATTGTAATAAACTCCGAAACAGAGGAATGAGTGTTAAACGTCTACTTCTTTGCGTCTCAGTCAAATTCTGATCTTTGAATAGCACCTCTTCAATAAGTAAGTAGATCACCTGAAAGAACACACGACTCATGAAGATGATGGTGATGATCTTGATAATTCGCAGACCCAAAGTGGCTACATTGCTTATTAACTGCACCTGCTGAACTACCAATGTTGCCATGCAGACGTAGATCACCAATTCCAGACACTGCTTTAAAAAGGGTATCAGGTATTGGAGGCGATTGTAAAATCTCAACAGGTTATTAGGGCTGGAATATCTGACGCTCATAGCATCTAGAGTATCAACAATCGCTGTGACTGCTTTGAGTATGAGCAATCCGACAGCAATGATTAGATAAATTCGCAGTGCGATGTACAGATATTCTGAAACTATTGCTGGTAATTTTAGAAACTGGGCACTGCAAATGATTACCCACAGCCAAGTTCCACCTCTAATTCTTTGATAAAGAGCGTTAAAAAAAGCATCAATGCTTTCATCGTCGGCGGTGTTTGTTTCTAAGTTCTTGGCGTAAGTACTAGCTACCTTCAGGCAATATTTGATAACTTTCAGTGCGATCGCCGCTACAATGAAAGTGCCAATGCTCTGAGCAATACCAATTCCTAGTGTTATCCAAAATCCTGTTGGGATACGGTTAATCAGATTTAATGTATATTGTTGCAGGTTTTCACCTCGATAGAGTAGAAAACCATTAGCACCTACAATCAAAATGCACAATATTAAGCAACTAATTAAGAAAAATTTTGTGATGTTCCGGCGCAGGATTTTGAGCTTTCTATCGTTTAGCTTTAGTATTGAGACTTTAATCAATAGCTTCGATAAATTGCCTACCAACCATGTTAATAATAAAAAACTAAAGATGACGATGCCGACTTCAGCAAAAATAATTAATATGTTCATTTGGGGAAAGAAAAATTAATTCTGTTTTAGAATTTAGATTTGGTTAGCTCTCAAATTTAAATTCTAAAACACCAAATTCAAAATTGCATAGTTTTCTCAATATTCTTTAAGTAATATTAACTTTTTTTCGATAAATCATAACTTTATTCCCATCAGTAGCAACTTCTAACCAAAAATCCTGAATGACAAATTGATAGTACAATTCCCCAAGACGGGTACTCCGCCAAATGCTGATAAGTTGGTCATTTGGTGCCCATCGTTTGAAAGCTTTCACAGCAATTTCCGGAACTGCACTGGAGTCTATTTGCTCATCAACTTGAATAATAGTGCCACTGGGAGTAACTTGTGCTTCAACTTGAAAGCCTTGTTGATTTTTTCCTCTCATAATATATATTAAGGAACCATCTGGCTTCAGTTCAATTCGGGCTTGGTCAAATTGAGCATTTGTCGCTGTTTTTGCCGCAGACATTGTTGTCAGTGGGACTTCTTCGAGGGGTATTTTTCGTACTATTCCCCCTAAATTTTGAGCTATTAAGATATTGTCTTTTTCCGCCAAAGATTGAGCCTGAACATTACAGGGATAAATCGAAGAGGTAGAAATTGCCATTCCCATAACGATTAATATTTTCTGCCAAGTATTTGTGTAAAACATCATGAATTTTTTAGTTGGGTTGTGTTTTTTGGGGTTATTTATTTCCATTTATATAAATGGTGGCTATTGACTGTTAACAGTTGACAGTCAACAGTCAATAGTCAGTTAACTTATGCCGTACTTTACACGCGGACAAAGACTATCATCTAGCTTAAGTCTTATCTGTACTATATTTTTGGAACTTTTGCAAGTTATTTCTATCGATAGATGTTAACAATGAAGTAAATAAGCACATTTCTGTCACAAAATTTCGACATTAGAGGGTAAAGTGTCATGCTCATTTTTTCGCTAAGTTAGAGATTCCCTACCTTAAAGCAACACAATCTGGAGATTTATCTTGCCGCATCCGATTGACCACGCTCAACCACGTCTAGAATTTATCCCACAGCGCTTTAATTTGCTTGTATACTATTTTGTGAAAGCGCTTTTGCCAGTGTTGCAGCGCTTTCGGCTTCGACCGTGGCTGCCTGCCGGTATCGCACAGATTGAAACCGTGAATGTGGAGATGTTAGTCAATCTCTACGAAAGATTTCAAAAGGGGAAAATTCGCTTTTTAATGGCTTTTCGTCACTCTGAGGTTGACGATCCTCTTTCGATGATGCATTTACTTTCCAAGGCTGTACCAAGGGTAGCGCGTCAACAGAATATTTCATTACAATACCCCGCTCATTCTTACTTTCTTTATGACCGGGGAATGACTTTATGGGCTGGAAAGTGGCTGGGTTGGATGTTGTCTAGTTTGGGAGGGTTATCGATTTATCGAGGTAAGCGGTTGGATCGAGTTGGTTTGCGTTCCTCGCGGGATTTATTTGCCAATGGCAAGTTCCCTATTAGTATAGCGCCAGAGGGAGGCACTAATGGACATAGTGAAATTGTCAGTCCTTTAGAACCTGGAGTTGCTCAGTTAGGCTTTTGGTGTGCAGAAGATTTGGCGAAAGCTAATCGTTCTGAGGAAGTTTTAATTGTGGCGATCGCTATTCAATATTTTTACATTAATCCAAGTTGGAAAAAACTGAATTCACTTTTGAGTAAGTTAGAAGCTGATAGCGGTTTATCTATACAGCCTATTACTGAATCAATTGAAATGGAAAAGTTATTTTCAGAGCGAATTTTGCGGCTTGGTGAACATGTGCTTTCCCAGATGGAACAATTTAGCGATCGCTTTTATCATCAAACACCATCTACTAACTCTAACCAAGATATTG
This sequence comes from [Scytonema hofmanni] UTEX 2349, assembly GCF_000582685.1. Lineage (GTDB taxonomy): Bacteria > Cyanobacteriota > Cyanobacteriia > Cyanobacteriales > Nostocaceae > Hassallia > Hassallia hofmanni. Next base: position 4,119,692 of record NZ_KK073768.1, on the reverse strand, counting down.
ATACTCGGCTGCAAGCGTTATTAAATAAAGGATTGCAAGCAGCAGAGCAATATTTTAATCTGGAAAGTGGGGGAACTGTAATTGAACGATGTCGCCGTATTGAGTCCGCCGGCTGGGAAGATATTTACCGAACAGATTTACCAGATTTTAATAATTTATCGCCTTTACATCGCGGCTTGGCAGATTGGATTGCCGAAGAAGCATCTCTGCGGATGCTTCATATGCGTTTAGCAGAAAGTTTTGTCGCGGTGAGAGAAAATTATGTGAAAGAAAAGCCTACTTTTGAAAGATTTGCCGAAACATCTTTAATTTTATTTGATTTAATTTCTCGCATTAAAGGAGATAAAAACCCTGCACGACCTCGTTTAGGTTGGCGAAAAACGCGGGTAACAATAGGTGAGCCAATTTCAGTTACAGAACGTTTTTCAAGTTATCAGAAAAATCGCGTTAGTGCCAGACAAGCAATTGATGATTTAAAGGGAGATTTACAAACAGCGTTAGAGAAGATGATTTCGTGATAACTCAAATTTTTATCATCTAAGATTGCTAATAATGTTAATAATTTGAAATACATGTTTAACGCAGAGTCACGCAGAGGAAAGCGCAAAACGTTTTCTTAACCTTGCTTTTCTCGAAATTTAACCTTAAAAATACATAAAATTTTTGGAAATCTTTATTATTTAATAATAAAGTAAAGACGTTCCGCCGGAACGTCTCTACTAGGGTTATGATGTAAAGACGTTCCGACGGAACGTCTCTACGATGGTTGTGATGTTTTTATTACTGTTAATTAAACTGACATAATATAACTACTTGATTGCCTATTTTTACCAAGGCAATCGGCTACCATCCCAGGAAAAAAACTGTCCGCTATCTTCTTGTTTAAGCTGTTCTATAACTGCTAGTAATTGGCTAACAGTTCGCTCGACTGAGAATAATTTTTCTGCTGGTACATTGCTCTGAAATGGACGAGAAAGACGGGTATCGGTTGTACCTGGGTGTAATGTCACAACTATAGTTTTCGGGCTATTTCTACCATACTCAATCGCCACTGTTCGCATAAACATATTCAATGCAGCTTTGGATGCTCGGTAGCCATACCATCCACCAAGTTGATTATCGCCAATACTACCAACTTTAGCAGAAATAGTCGCAAAAATGTTACGTTCTTGATGACGAAATAGGGGTAATAAATGTTTAGCAAGTAGCACAGATCCAATACTATTAACTTGGAAGTAACGCAGTAAATTATCTGAATTTATTTGTCTTAAGCTTTTTTCAGGTTGTATAGTTTCATCATGCAGTAAACCGACACAATTGATCGCAAAGTTGAGTTTATTGACTTCTGCCCGGATTTTTTGAACGGCTTCGATAATCTGCGATTCTTCCGTAATATCTATTTGCAAACAAGTTAGTTTTTCCGCGTTTTCGCTTTCAAGAGTGATTAATTCTGAGGCAGATTCTCTATAGGTTGCGTAGATTTTGGCTATTCTCTGATCTTGTAGGAATTTTTGGACAAAACCTAGACCAATACCTTGACTAGCTCCTACAATTAATACGTTAGCATCGGTAATTTGATTGAGAAAAGACATTGGTATTTGTAGTGAGGACTTTAGTCCTCTTATTATACTCGGAGGACGACTGAAGTCGTCACTACTTACCAATGCAAAATTTATGAAAAATCCGATCGAGAACGGATTCTGTAACTTCCTCTCCTGTAATTTCTCCTAATGCATAAATTGCACTTCTCAAGTCAATTGTCCAAAAATCGAATGGTAATTGTTGGGCAATTGTCCCCTGTACTTGTTCTAAAGATATTTTGGCTCTTGTTAATGCGGCGGCTTGTCTTTGATTAATTGCAAAATCCATATCAGCCGCTTGGACTTTTCCTGTTTGAACTATCTCTAAAATAGCTGTTTCTAAATCATCAATTCCTTGATTTTTAGCTGCTGCGGTTTGAACAACTAAACGAATACTTTTTGGATATTCAATAGATGCAATATACTGCGTTTTTACAAGGTCGATTTTATTGAGAACCAAAATTAACGGACGGTGTTGCACTTGAGAATAAATTTCTGCATCGCTTTTCGTCCAACCTGCGGCAGCGTCAATGGTAAGCAATACTAAATCAGCCGCACTTGCAGCACGACGCGATCGCTCGACGCCAATCTTTTCTACTTGGTCAACGGTATCGCGTATACCTGCTGTATCCAGCACTTGCACGGGTATTCCACCAACAACTAGCTGCGATTCAACTACATCGCGGGTGGTTCCGGGCAAGTCGGTAACAATAGCGCGATCGCTTTGGCTCCATGCATTCAACAAGCTCGATTTTCCCACATTCGGACGCCCGACAATCGCCACTTTTAAACCGGTGCGTAACAGTTCGCCTTTTTCTGATGTTGCTAATAACTTAATTATTTCTGCGCTAATTTTCTCAATTTCTGATATGATTACTTTATCATCCAGCGGAGGTAAGTCTTCCTCAAAGTCGATGCGAGCTTCGATTTCCGCTAAGATATCCAAGCAGTTGGCGCGTAACTGACGGATGGGATGAGCTAATTTCCCCTGCAAACCAGCTAATGCTGCTTGTGCAGCTTGAGGAGATTTCGCACCCACTAAATCAGCAATACTCTCAGCTTGAGTTAAATCTAATCGCCCATTCAAAAAGGCGCGGAGGGTAAATTCTCCGGGTTGAGCCAGTCTTGCACCATTTTCCAAACACAATTGCAACACTTGTTGCACGGCGATAATTCCCCCGTGGCAATGAAATTCTACCACATCTTCACGGGTGTAAGACCGGGGTGCGATCATTATCAGCAAGAGTGCTTCATCCACCAGTGCTGCGGAAAGCGGATGGCGAATGTAACCATAGAGAATGCGGTGAGATTCCCAAATTTGATGTCCAGGTGCATGAAAAAGAATTTGGGCAATTTGCAAAGCTTCTGAACCAGATAAGCGCACAATTCCCACACTACCTTGTTGGGGAACAACAGCAGTAGCGATCGCAGCGATGGTGCCAATTGTAGCAAATTCCGACATGAGCGCTCTTTCAACTAAGATTATTTCATCTATTGGCTAGGGTAGCAAGAGTGCGATCGCACTTTTGCGTTAGACATGTCCGAAAATTAATGTAGAGACGCGAAATTTTGCCTCTCTACAAGGGTTGTGGACAATGCATAGTTCATTTTCGGAGATGTCTATTAGATATACCAAATTGACAAGGTAAAATTTATCTGGAGGGTAAAAACTCTTTAACAAACACGTTTGCATAAAGTGAAGAGTTAGGAGCATAGAGTAAAAACTATAACTCATAACTGATTATTTTGAGATAAAGGAGTTGACTGTGGAGCAAAAGATTAATTGCGCTGAAGCCTGTGTTAACGGGTGTATTTTGGGTGATAAATGCCCTAATTTAGAGTTTAAAGAAGCGACATCACAATTTATCCAAGAGACTTCTTTAGATAAAATGTTGGAGATAGCGGAAGCTGCACGACTCAAAAAACTTACAGAACCTCCAAAATGGATTTTACCTGAAGATATCTAAAAGTTGCAAGTGAGGTAGAGATGTTCCGGTGGAACGTCTCTACGTTCAGCCAAATAGTTGAAAATTATTTTAACCAAATCTTAGCCATTTCTCAATCTGCTATTAATGTTGAAGGTGCGATTAAGCCTTAAACTTCCCTTGTAACTAGAGCAACAAATTCATGTTAACTGCTGTACAAACCATAACCATCTTCCAAAAGCAACCCGAACCTAAGGTATTTGCAACTGGTCAAGTCATTTTTGAGGAAGGACAACCTGGAGATGTGATGTACGGTGTTCTGGAAGGAGAAGTTGACATCTCCGTTAATGGCAAAATTGCTGAAACGATTAAAGCCGGAGAGGTGTTTGGTACTGGTGCCCTCGTCGGCATAAATAATAGAACTTATACAGCGACAGCTAAAACTAACTGCAAGCTGGGTTTTCTCAATGAGGAACGCTTTTTGTTTGCTGTTCAAGAAACACCAATGTTTGCCTTGGAAGTATTGCGAAGCTACTCCCAACGCTTAACTAGGTTGGAGCATCATTTATAAAAAGTAGCAACCTTAAGAATTCAGAAGGCAGAAGGCAGGAGGCAGAAGGCAGAAGGCAACCCACCCTTACTCATAGTGGGATTGAAACAAGGACGTTTTATACCGTCCGTGCAAGCCATCTTGAGTATAATTATTTGTTTCAACTGGGCTTTAAACCCACAAAGTAAGTTTTAATTGATACTCCTAACATAAGTGCCTTCTGCCCTCGAACTTCTGCCTTTCTTGTAAAAAGTAAGAAGTAAAAAGTAAAAAGATAATCCCCATAAAATCGCGGGGATTTAATAAGGAAGTATTATTTAAGAGTGCTACGCATCTCCATTGGGAATGTTTTTATTTTGTTCTATAAAGAAATTTAGGAGTTTGCGACCATTTTTATTTCTTTTGCCTTTTAACTTTTTACTTTTGCCTTGTTTACTAAATTAAATCTGGCTCAATATTTAATTCTGGCAGTTTTGCAGGCAAGCGATCGCTTGTTTCTTCAGCCAATTCTTTCTGCTGACGTTCGTGCTGCGCTTCTTCTTCTGATGTTGTAACCAGTTGTCCTTCAGAAGTGAAAAAGCGTAACTTTTCTTCATACACTCCCAAATATAACCCTAGCTGTTGACTCCACAACCAGTTTAGGGGATTTGGTTGCAATGGTTGATATTCACCACCTACCAAAATAAATCCAGCAAATTCTAAATTATTTGGATCAAACCAAAAGTAATCTGGTGTGCGAAAAGTATTTTGATAAATTTGTTTTTTTAAGCCTTTATCAGTTGCCGCTGTTGAATCGGAAAGAAGTTCTACAATCACATTGGGATATTTGCCGTCTTCTTCCCAAACAACCCAACTTTTGCGTGCAGCGGGGTAGGTTCCCAGTGCGACAAAAAAATCTGGTCCGCGAAAGTCTTCTGATTTGGGCTGGCGTGAACTATAGTAGACGGTGAGATTACCCGATGCATAGAAATCGTTGCGGTTTTGCCACAACCACTCAATAGACTGGATTAGCAGCGTCATTTGCAGGCGATGTAAGTCAGATTCTAAAGGCGGTTCATCACTATGTAAATCCCCGGTCGGAAATATAACATCTTTTGGCGTTTCAAAATCTTTGGGGACAGACATGGTGGCTAGTCTCTAACTGCTATAAGTTTAGCGTATCAGTGAGGCGGGATTGCTGTTGGTGAGAAAGTACATTTAAATTGTTAGGTTTCGCATTCGTTCAACCCAATGAATAAACTTTACTATCAAACCCTTTTGATATTAATAAAATGTTAAATACTTTCCGCCAAAAAGATAAACACTCCTATATAGTGCCACGTTAACTAATTGCTTGATAAAATGAGCTTCTCCCAGATTGTAAGTGAAAAAAAGCCCTCTCTCTATTTGCCACAACCTTAATAATATTCGTTGGTTGCGAATTAAGTACTGCTTTTCTGGTAGCTATAACTTGCACATCCTGAACAGGAATACCCAATATTTCATTAAGCTGCCCTTCTCTATACAGAGCTAAAATTTTCTCAAGCCCTTCTTGAGAACCTTCTAAAACTAGCTTTACACTGCCTGCTTCAATTTTCTGTAGTGTCAAGGTTGAGTCTCCTGAAATTTGACGCAAATGGGCAATAAGAGCTTCTGCTAGTGGTTTGTTAACCTCATCAAGAGTGGCGCTTAATACCATTATATATTTAGCTGGCTCTAGGTTATTTTTTATAGGCTTTGTTTTTTCGTAGAAAACTGGAGTTAAATGTTCTGGAATATTATGTATTTGAATTTCCGCACAGCCGAATTTGTAAGCTTTTTCAATTGAACGGTTTGCACCAAGCGCTTTATAAAATCCAACAGCAAATTCACTTGCTGCTTTATCACCAATTGCTTGGTTCATACCAATAACGAAATCAATATGCTGAGAAATTGCTTTTGCTTGAGTTTCTGAATAACAAGCATTCAAAACTACACAATAAACTTGTTCATTTACAAGTTCAAATAATGCAGCCAAAGCATCAGGTGTCACAGGCTGAATTTTTCCCAATTTATTCTCAAAATAAAGCTCCCCAGTATTTGTGCCATGACCGGAAAAATGTACAATATGAGGTTCAACATGGAGTATTGCATCACTGATATCTTCCGGACGCACACTCCACCGTTGCTCTAACACGAATTTATCTCGGTATTTAGCTACTTGCAGCCTTTGTTGAATACCTCGCAACTCTTGCCCCAAACGCAACCGAGAAGCATCACTGGGATCTGATGCTAAAAACAGGATTTTAATCAGGCGATCGCTATTCATGCACAAGGGTTGCACAAGTGTAATTGGTTACTAATATAGCTTCAAAGGCGCTATTCATGCACAAGTGTAATTGGTTACTAATATAGCTTCAAAGGCGCGATCGCCATTTATACGATAGATTTTAATTTTTGTCAATTAATGTTCAGCTAACTTGAATAAATATGATTAATAGCGATGTCATTAGGGTTGGTATTGGTATTTGCTAACCTTATGACAAGAGATTGGGCTTCTGTTCCTCCACGATCTAAAACACTGAGATGGTCGGTATCGAGAATGTACATCTAAATGTCTTCCGATTCTCCAGAATGCGATCGCTGAGATTCACGATATTCACGCCCTAGTTGCATGGCTTCATCATAAGCTGGATTATTGACAAATGTTCCCGCTATTTTTTCCCACCACGGTTTTGTCGTGGGAGGAGCAATTTTTAACTGATTTTTGAGAAATGCGACTTCTGCTTCTAGTATTTCTAATCGCTGTTCGACTGTTTCTGATTTGACTGACATCACTAAAAATTTTGTGGTTAATTCTATTTTATTGTGAATGAGCTCTTTCTTAATTATGCGGAAACTTCTTTTCTCGCACTTCCACAGAATAATCCTGCACAGCTTTGTTAATTGTCTCCCGCAGATTTGTATAAACTTTGGCAAAGGGAGGCTGTTTTTCTGAAAGTCCTAACACATCAGAAGTAACTAAAACTTGACCATCACAATGCACTCCCGCACCAATACCAATTGTGGGGATGCTCAATTTTTGTGTAATCTGCATTGCTAAATCTGCGGTGATATGCTCTAAAACGATCGCAAACACACCCGCTTGTTCGAGTGCGATCGCCTGATTTAAAATTCTCTCACTATCTTCTTGGGTCTTTCCCTGTTGACGCAAGCCGATTTGATGTATGGATTGCGGTGTCAAACCGACATGTCCCATCACCGGAATTCCCGCTTGCACCAAACGAGCGATCGTTTCAATCATTGCCGGATAGCCACCTTCCAATTTTACCGCTTGCGCTCCTGTTTCTTTCAACACTCTAACCGCTGAATTCATCGCTTGCTGAATATCTTGATACGTTCCAAATGGTAAATCTACCACCAGAAAAGCGCGTTTAACCGCACGTCGCACAGCTTTGGCGTGGTAGAGCATTTCATCCAAAGTAATAGGTAGTGTTGTTTCATACCCCAACACCACCGACATAGAGTCACCTACCAAAATTAAATCTACACCAGCTGCATCAAGAATTTGAGCGATCGCATAATCCCAAGCAGTCAAAGCCACAATTGAACGCTTTTGTTGTTTCCATTGAATTAATTGTTGGGTAGTGACTCGCATTTTGGATTGGTTAGTTGTTGGTGGTTGGTGGTTAACAGTCAATAGTCAACAGTCAATAGTCAATAGTCCACTCTCCACTCTCCACTATCCACTATCCAATAACCACTAACCACTAACTCTTCCCTATTTAACAGCGCGACTAAAAGCTAGATGAGTTTTTGCCTTTGGCATATTTGGCATTAACCAAGCTAAACCTTCACTAGTGCCGATCCATAGTTTATTGCCAATGTCAGGTGCAACGGCAAACACCCGACTAGAAGGAAGACCGGCAACTTCGTCTAACACCGATCCTGTATGTGGATTTAATCTTAACAAACCATTGTTAGTTCCGACCCAAACACTACCATCTTTGGCAAAGCTTACTGCTGTGACATTACGTCCGCGCAACCGAGTGACAGAACGCAACACTGCACCAGTTTTTGGGTTAATAACCAGCAAATTATTTGGCATTCCTGCCCAAATTAACCCTTCTGGACTAATTGCTAAAGCTTGGACTGTCGTTCCTGGTAAATTGTTGATCCACTTCATGACGTAAGCATTCTTCGTATTTACCCGCACTACTCCATCAAGCGTCCCAACCCAAAGTTGACCATCAGCATCTAAAGTTAAAGCGTTAGCGCTAACCCCAGGAAGGTCTTTAACTGTTGTCATAATCAAACCTTGGTCTGGGCTAATTAAGGCTAGACCATTATCAGTTCCCGTCCACAAATAGCCACGTTTGTCAATCAACAGCGATAAAACTCGTTTAGAAGGCAAAAATAAATTCTGTGCTGTGATTTCATTTGTGCGGGGGTCTACTCGTTGCAAGCCTTCGTAATTTCCCACCCACAAGCGTCCTACTTTGTCTTGAGCTAAAGCACCGATCGCCACATTCGGTAAACTAACTCTACCTAAAATCTTACCGGTGTTCGGGTCAATGTGCGACAATCCCCGCCAAGAACCCACCCAAAGATTACCTGTAACATCTCCCAACAAGTTACTCACACGATAATCAGTTTCTTTTAAACGTTCTTGCAGATCCCTGTCCTCAGGTAAAGGGTCTTTTCGCGGTGGTGGTGGTGAAGCGGGGTAAGAGGGAGTTAATTCTGATGAATCTACATCAGGAGTTATTTGTGGGGGAGAACTATTATTTTTTTGAGCATTAACTGGAATCGTTATTGAGATTACCAACCCCAGTAAAGCAGAACTGATTAATAAAAGAATGCGAATTCGATACAATATCACTGTTAAACTTCCTTTGGAAACATTTCCCATAGCCTTTGTCTGCAAAGGGTGCGGGTTAATTACAGTGTTCCCGTAGTTCGTATCTTTTAAACAGTTTTGTTGGGGTGAAGCGTAGAAATTTTGAAGTGCCAATCTTCTCGACTAATGCCGTAGATTACCGCTTCACTACCAAAAATCTCTGTTGTCCCTTCGAGTTTCTCACCTAACTTTTCTGCCACCCGTCTAGAAGCAAGATTCTCTGGACGAATCAAGCTAATTACATGAGACTGCTGCAACACTTCAAAAGCATAGTGCATTGCTGCTTTTGCCCCTTCGGTTGCCAAACCACGACCCCAATAATAAGATCGCAAACTCCAGCCAATCTCAAATCCAGTCCAGCCTTCGGGTTGCCAACAGCCTATCCTACCAATCATCTCACCATTGAAGCGTTCTTCTACAGCCCACATTCCATAGCCACGCAGTTGCCAATGACCAAGCATCATTGCCATGCTTTGCCAAGATTCCCAACGTGATAAAGGTTTCCCCGTACCGATGTAGCGCATAGCTTCGGGGTCGCTGCACATTTCGGCGTAAGCGTCAAGGTCTGATTCGGTAAATGCGCGTAAAATTAAACGCTGGGTTTGAAGTTGAGGAATTAACATTCTCGCTCCTCAGCTAAACAAAACTTTTACAATCTTAACTTAGAGGGCGATCGCCATCTTCTGCTGTGAAACTTGGTTTATACGTCAGTATTTCCATGCGATCGCATGGGTATTATCCTAAAAACTGAGTAACTTTGTCTAAGTTTTCACTTTCCTTGCTTCTAAAGCAGGTTTTTTGAATAATGCGATACTATTGTGACTTGTATTTTGTAAATATATCTTAATAAAATGTTAAATTCTGACATTAAATAATAAATTTAAATAAAAGAGTTAAGAAGATTAGAAGAATAACTTATCGAATTATTGATATATTGTGAAACAAGATACAAATTACGTGGTGTGCAATTTTTGTCTTTCGTTCAGGACTCTGCTAAATCCGCTCTGAAAAAAAGTTTCTCCTTGTCTGTTGCTCGGAAACGGGTCAAAGATATATGGGGTAAAGGAAGCGGTAATATATACAAGCCTTGCTTTACCAGTGAATTTACTTGAAGCGATCGCTCAATTGAGCTATTTTTAGTGGAGTGCGAAAAAGAGATAAAAAATAATTTACATTCGTGGGACGATGGAAGAGTATACGCGCATCTTGCGTTCATACCAATTGAATTGCACTGGTGAAGAAGATTACTAACTGAACTAAGTGTGAAACAAGAAACCGCTACCCATTGTTAAAAGCAACCCTTCAGAAAAAATTTCCTGAATCTTCCGCCTATTTGTTGGGGGGAAAAATCTGGGTGAGGGTAAATTGTACAGTACGTAATTTGCTTGTAAAAAAAGATTGACTTGTTGGAAGGATAAAGTATGTCTTACGCGCAAACGAAGACTCAGTCGAAATCTGGTTATCAGGCTGGGGTAAAAGATTACAGATTAACTTATTACACTCCAGACTACACACCTAAAGATACAGACCTTTTAGCAGCATTCCGGATGACTCCACAACCTGGAGTTCCTCCCGAAGAAGCTGGTGCAGCCGTAGCTGCTGAGTCTTCCACTGGTACTTGGACAACAGTATGGACTGACCTATTAACTGACCTTGACCGCTACAAAGGTCGTTGCTACGACATCGAACCAGTTCCTGGCGAAGACAATCAGTACATTTGCTACGTTGCTTATCCTCTAGACTTGTTTGAGGAAGGCTCTGTAACCAACATGTTGACCTCGATTGTAGGTAACGTGTTCGGTTTCAAAGCATTGCGTGCATTGCGTTTGGAAGACTTACGGATTCCTGTCGCTTATCTGAAGACTTTCCAAGGACCTCCTCACGGGATTCAAGTTGAACGTGACAAATTAAACAAATATGGTCGTCCCTTGTTGGGTTGTACCATCAAGCCCAAACTCGGTTTGTCCGCGAAGAACTACGGACGTGCCGTTTATGAGTGCTTGCGCGGTGGTTTGGACTTCACCAAAGACGACGAAAACATCAACTCAGCACCATTCCAAAGATGGCGCGATCGCTTTCTGTTTGTATCAGAAGCCATCCACAAAGCACAAGCTGAAACCGGTGAAATCAAAGGTCACTACCTCAACGTTACCGCTCCCACCTGCGAACAAATGTTGGAACGGGCTGAGTTCGCTAAAGAACTCAAAATGCCCATCATCATGCATGACTACCTGACAGCAGGTTTCACCGCTAACACCACCTTGGCTATCTGGTGTCGCAAGAACGGTCTATTGCTGCACATCCACCGCGCTATGCACGCTGTTATCGACCGTCAAAAGAACCACGGTATCCACTTCCGCGTATTGGCGAAGTGCTTGCGGATGTCTGGTGGCGATCACATCCACACCGGAACCGTTGTCGGTAAGCTGGAAGGTGAACGCGGTATTACAATGGGCTTCGTTGACTTGCTACGTGAAAACTACGTTGAACAAGACAAGTCACGCGGTATCTACTTTACCCAAGATTGGGCTTCCATGCCTGGTGTAATGGCAGTTGCTTCCGGTGGTATCCACGTATGGCACATGCCCGCACTAGTAGAAATCTTCGGCGACGACTCCGTACTACAATTTGGTGGTGGTACTCTCGGACACCCTTGGGGTAACGCTCCTGGCGCAACTGCTAACCGCGTCGCTTTAGAAGCTTGTATCCAAGCACGTAACGAAGGACGCAACCTCGCTCGCGAAGGTAACGATGTCATCCGCGAAGCTTGTAAGTGGTCCCCAGAATTGGCTGTTGCTTGCGAACTGTGGAAAGAAATCAAGTTCGAGTTCGAGGCAATGGATACCGTCTGATTTCAAGTTAGAAGTTAGAAGTTAGGAGTTAGGAGTTAAATTAAGTTATAACTCCTAACTTCTAACTCATAACTCTTTTGGGCTGGGTCAAGCATGGATTTAAAACAAATTGCAAAAGATACAGTTAAAACGCTTTCTAGCTACCTAACTTATCAAGCAGTGCGGACGGTGCTAACTCAACTTGGCGAAACAAATCCTCCCTTGGCGTTTTGGCTGCATAACTTCTCCGCCGACAAAATTCAGGATGGAGAAGCATACATCCAAAGTCTGTTTCGAGAAAAGCCAGATTTGGCTTTGCGGATCATGACTGTCAGGGAACATATCGCCAACGAAGTCAGCGAATTCTTACCGGAAATGATTCGTATTGGTATTCAACAAGCAAATACAGAACACCGTCGTCAGCATTTAGAGCGAATTACCCAATTAAATATGTCGATACCCAGCCCAGAATCAGAACAAGCAGCTTCAGATCCAAATTTGGATAACTCATCGAGTTAGTAGAGACGCGATTAATCGCGTCTGTACAATGTTGGTGGATAGTGGTTGGGGGATAGTAGTTATGAGTAATTTTTTACAACTAACAACTAACAACCAACAATTAACAATCAACAACCATCATTTTTGTAGTCAAAAATTGCCCTACTTTATTACCAACTATGCAAACCTTACCAAAAGAGCGTCGTTACGAAACCCTGTCTTATCTGCCCCCTCTGTCTGACGCTCAAATCGCCAAGCAAGTGCAGTACATCTTAGATCAAGGTTACATTCCGGCGATCGAATTTAACGAAAAATCCGAGCCAAACGAATTCTACTGGACAATGTGGAAGCTGCCTTTGTTCAACGCTAAATCAACACAAGAAGTGTTGAGCGAAGTTCAAGGTTGCCGTTCTCAATTTTCCACCAGCTTCATTCGGGTTGTGGGTTTTGACAACGTTAAGCAGTGCCAAATTCTCAGCTTTATTGTTCACAAACCCGGCACCAGCAGATACTAAAAAGGTAAAAGTAAGAATTACCTTTTAAATTGACTTGAGATAGAGAGGTAGAATTATCTATCTCTCTTCTTTACGTAGTAACGACTTCAGTCGTTATCTTATAGCACAATACCGTTCAGTTAAGCCCGAAATACGAGAGACGCGAAATTGAACTTCGTCCCGCTTCGCTAACGCGTCTCTACAGGTCTAAAATCAGTACCAAAAATTCTTAACACCAAGCCTATTGTCTTATAGCAGATTTTAGGTAAATGAGGTACATTCCTAAAACCTAAAACCCGCTCACAAGACTATTCTGTGCTACGTCTCTACGTGTATTTAATAACAACGCAATCTGCTGTAATTAGAAGAGGACTTCAGTCCTCACTACGAATTTACGAATAATCACCTTCTTCATCAGATTGAGTCGGAGGACATCCAGAAACGACAATAAAACCAACAGAATCAAGGCGAATAGAAGGATGGCGAATTCCTTCTATTATTAGTTGTATTAAGTCAGTTTCTGTTTCAATTTCTTCTGCTAGCTCAGAATTTGACCTTTCTTTGTTTTCAACAAGTTGATTAAGCCGCAGTTGTAATTGTTCAACCCGCTTATTTAATTTATCTTCAGCAATTTTCGCCTGCTTTTCACACAATTCCCGAAAATCAGGACGCTGCTGGAGTAATTCCAAAGAACTTTGACGCGCTTGATAACAAAAATCTTGCCATTTATTAGCTTCAACAAAGTTATCAATTATTGATAATCGAGTTTTGGCTAAATTATAATCACGGTATTGAATGCCACCTTTACCTCTATAAGGACGCTGCAAAATAGTTAATAATTCTTCATTTTGCACTATAGACATAGGCTCAACTGCATCAACGAAAATAGACTCGACTATTGGTGGAAATAAGCCATCAGCGCGACGCTTGAGAATCTGATATTTGGTGTCATCCTTAAGGTAAGTTAAATTGGCTTCAATTATATAATTGAATCTAAAACCAAACCATTCTTTACCTTCACTCTTATCCCAAGATTTATCAAAACGCCATAGTGCAAAAGCTTGACCTCTATCATCCCAGTGGATATAGGATGCTAATGATTCCAGAAACTCTTCACCAATTCTATAGAGATTGATATCAGAATTTTGATTTGCTAATTGGCGGTTAAAAGTACCAAATGTCTCTGCAAAAGTGTTGAAGTAAGTTCTCAATTCATCTACTGGAAGCAAGGTACGCATTGTTGGTTGGTAGCGCTGTATTCCAGTGAAATCGGTTTTATAAACTTGCTTAAATTCTAAAGCATCACAAATCCATCCTTCTACACATCGCTGTATTTCTTGATATTGAGCATCATAATTATCTAATGCTGTAAAATACTGGGTAGCATCTTCATCCAGAATATCAATCTCGTCTAAAACGTTTTGCTGGCTCAGTTTGATTTTTTCTACGGCGATTTCATCTTGGATTTGTTCTATAATTTCTACTAGTCCATTTCCTCCTGTTTCAAACAGCTTTGCTTCGAGTTGCGGCAATTTTTTATCTAGATAAAACTGAAAATTGGTAATTGATTGCCGAAAGATTGTTAAACCTTCTTTTAACAGACGATACCAAGCATCGTGGGGACTATCTTCTAAATCTGCACCTGCAAATACTGTTAACTCACTTTTCTGTGTAATGTAGATGCTGTCTATCCTACTGATTCTTTTTTCCAGGCTATTTGGCGACCAAGGAATGTCAAAATGAATCATCCAGTCGGCAAATTGTAAACTACGACCTTCTTCGCCGGCAGAATCACAAACAAGAATAAAACACTTTGGATCGTTTTTGAATTGTTTAAGATTCTTTTCAACTTCAGCACGAGTTTGTCCGACTTGATGAGTAGCGACAGTTGCTTTACCAAAACTGCTTCTCAAACAACGAACGATTTCTGCACCAACTAGTGCAAAACTGGTAAATACAACTATTTTTGGGAGTGTATCACCTGGTATTGGTCTTATAATCCGTCGCTGTACTTGTTCGAGTAATTTGCTGAGATTTGACCGATAAGATTGCAGATTAAAGCGTTCGCTGAGGTGGTAAAGTAATACTGTTTTGAGTAATTCGATGCGATCGCCATCTTCTGACGGTTGTCGAACAATTTTCAGCAAAGACTCTAAAATCTCTTCTTCAGAAGCAAATTTCGGAGTGTCGGTAAGCATGGAAATGCTTTCATCACCAAAATCTTGAATTAACTCTTTGCCAGCTACGTTCTTTAAGCGTGCGGTGATAATCTGTTCTAAAAGACCAAACCAAGTACCAGAACCCAGAAATAAAAGCAAAAATATCCGCTGATACTCTTTTTCATTGGAAGCAACGCCACGCCACTTTTCAATTAATTCGTGAATGTCTATGGAACGCTCATCTAAATCATACTCGGCTTTGGGTGTAATATTTCTCTCAAGAATTACATCTTCTACCGAAGCAAGACGATTGCGGAGAATTCGTCTATGAAGTCGATGTGTGTCGCTGATGTGGGTGCGAATTGCTTTGATGATTTTATCTTGGTCGGTGGCTGTTTGTAAATCTTCTAGCTGGTCTGCTAAATGCTGTAAATAAGTATCTTTGGGAAAAAGCTTTTGGAGTTGATTTAAGTTGTCTTTCAAACCAACAGAATCTGCATTTTCCAAAGAAACTAAAATTTTACCAATTGCGTCGCGGTTTTGCACT
This sequence comes from [Scytonema hofmanni] UTEX 2349, assembly GCF_000582685.1. GTDB lineage: Bacteria > Cyanobacteriota > Cyanobacteriia > Cyanobacteriales > Nostocaceae > Hassallia > Hassallia hofmanni. Next base: position 4,104,250 of record NZ_KK073768.1, on the reverse strand, counting down.
TTGGCGCGAAATGAAGTCAAATCATCCATCCGATAGATGTCAGGATCTAACAGATGTAGCATCGCCAGATAATCGCGCTCGTGGTTTAATAGTGGAGTACCAGTAAGTAAAAGTAGGCGATCGCATTTATGAGCTATGTGTTTGTAAATCGCAAAACTCTGGCGTTGTGAAGCGTCAAATGAGTACGCCATTGCCGCAATTTTGTCAGCTTGATCTAAAATTACAAAATTTATATCTGCATTGCGGTTAATTTTCTGCACATCTTCCACCGCTACCACTTTCACTCTATCAGGAAAATGAGAGATATAAAATTTATTTTCTAACTCTTGATGCCATTGTTCAAGTAAATATTGCGGTACTACTACTAAAGCTGTTCCCTGGGGTTCATCTAACAAATATTGGCGAAGAATAACACCCGCTTCAATCGTTTTTCCCAAACCTTCATCATCAGCTAATAAGTAGCGTTGAATTGGGTCTTCTAAAACTCTGCGGATAACTTCAACTTGGTGGGGATAAAGCTTAATGTTAGCAGAAAGTAAGCCTGTCATGCCCCGACTGACAGCGCGTTGCGACATCAAACAATTAACTAAAGCAAGTCGTCTTTCGTGGAAGTACGGCGTTTCTTGACCCTTCATCGCTAAAATATCAATTGGGTCTTCAATTGGTAAATCGCAACGCACGTAAACTTCTTCTTCAGGTACTAATACCGTCTTTTTATCTGGTAAATCAATTTGATATAAATCGTTATCTTCATCCCATGCGAAAATTCTACCGATTCCCCATCTGTCTTCATTTTCTAATTTGATATAACAGCGAGTTTGACGCTGAATTCTCACTTGAGACAGGGAAATTAAAGGTAACGTATTTTGAATTTGCTTTCCTAAGGAGCAAAAATATTCTACAACTACCGATTGTTCGGATATTTGAGTAACTTTGCCTATTCCCAGATTGTTATTGCGCGATCGCACCAATGAACCAATTTGAATCATTTCCACAGTCTCATAATTTCATCACCGTCAACCGCTTTGATAAATTTACTCAAAGCAGCAAATTCACACTTTTCGCCAAACTTAATAATAGTTTGTATATCTGATAGCGCAACATAATCAGGTTATACGCTCTTTGAATAGGGCTTTTGAGGTTCGCCTTTAATTGATACGTAAGTGCGATTGCCTAGCTTACCATAACTTACTTCTAATATCACGCACCAACGGGTTTAAATTAGTGGATATCTTAACTTTTCGTCATTGCACACAAAATCCACACAAAAGACGTTCCACTGGAACGTCTCTACAGAAATTCTAAAAAATTTAAGCCGCTTAAAGGTAGATTTCTCATCTTACTATTAATTTCCTCCGCAGCGGCTAATCCCGAAAGCATGGCACCTTTAACAAGTTTGCCACCACACCAATCACCACAGCACACTAAAGGTAAAAAACTTTCCGCAGATAAAAAAGCTTTGTCCCAAGGATTGCGAGGAAAAGCATAACGCCAGCGATGTACTTGCGTCCATTCGGGAGTAGCCAGCCAAGAAAGTTGCACAGACTCACTTGCACTTTGCAACATTTGCTGTGCCGCTGGGTGTAAATCAGGAGATTCTAAATAACGTTGGGCAAAATCAGCACTACTTTGGATGACAAAAAGCGGTTGCTGCGAATTGTGACGCTTGCTGCTATCTAAACCAATCCAAGCCAAATCAGGATTGTCAACAAAAGTTAAGGCTTTCCACTCCGGAAGTGGCTGCGAATCGGCGGGATACCCAGCCATAACAGTCAGACTGGGGTAAAATTCTATAGAATGCAAGTTATCTAGAAAAGCTTTATTGACTAAATCGCCCAAAGGTGATAATAACGTGAAAGCTTGGGGTGCGGGAATAGCGACAACTACTGATGCAGCGGTTAATTTTTCATTGCTGGATTCAAAGGTCAAACGCCATTTCTTATCGATAGGGGTGATAGCTGCCACACGTTGATTGAGGGATATTTCTAAACCTTGAGCGAGAAATTTAGCGATCGCACTCATTCCCTCTGGTGCAATGTAATTTGCATCTGGCTCATTTGTCCACACTTCTAGGATATGATGACGGCTCAACAACTCAACAAAACGCCTTAACAATTCACCCTTCGGCTTCAAATAACACACCCCATGATCCGCGCAAGTATTATGTAAACGCCGTGTAGCAACTCTTCCCCCCAAACCACGGGACTTTTCCACCACTGTTACTGAGTATCCAGCTTGACTTAACTGCTGGGCGCATACTAAACCTGCCATCCCAGCACCAATTACAGCAACATCAGTCATAATTCTTTATTTGCGCTTTTGCTACGAGTGCGTGAGATGATCATATTATATTAAAATGAACCACGTTCGCGCAGCGTCTCCGACAGGAAAAGACGCCAAGAACACCAAGTTATAAGAGTTTAGAGAGTTTTAACTGGGGGTTACTTAATAACTAACCAATCCTGATCTTGCTTTTTTATTACTTTTTCAGCAACCCCTATTTATGTCCATTATGGAAAATCCCCCAGAACTTCAACTAAACCAGAAAACGGCAATCAAAAAATATCGAGATAAATATGGAAAATGAATATAAATTCAACTCTCATTGCATCCCATTTTAAATGATTTACACAATAACTTTTATTTTGATGAAAAAGATTTAAAATAATTTATATAATTATTTTATCATTTAATACCAATTTTATATGAGGCTGCACAGAATCATGAAATCCATTAATTCATCCGCGTTTATCTGCGTTTATCTGCGGTCAATAATTCTTTAAATCTGATTCTATGCAGCTTCATCTTAATTTGGTATAACAATAACCGCATTATGAAAACCGTATCTATGGAATTTACAGAAAGCGTCTTTTCTGCTCTCAGAAAAAATCCTGATGAGTTTGCCAAAGAAATGAGGATAACTGCTGCTGTCAAATGGTACGAAATGGGAGAAATATCTCAAGGAAAAGCAGCAGAAATCGCTGGATTAAACAGGACAGAATTTATTAATATTCTCGCTCGTTATCAAGTTTCTCCCTTTCAATATACTACTCAAGAATTAGTGGAAGAACTTGCTGCTTTAGATGAATAAAATTGTAATTAACACGGACGTACATAAAATATCTGTATTAGTAATTCGCTATTGGTAATTATCCCCATTCGCTATTCCGAACCCGATATAAATTTTGAAAAAACTGGATTCTTTAAATACCACCGAGTTAGCCATCTGGGTACAAGAAGCTAAAACTCAAGCGAATCAAGGACTAGTTGCTAACCGCATTCCTAAATTGGCTGTTGTCGATCCTCATTGCTTTGCGGTTCACATTTGTTGTAAATCAGGACAAACTTACAGTACAGGGGATACAAACTTTGTTTTTCCCTTGATGAGCGCGATTAAGCCGTTTTCGCTATTATATCTGCTAGAACATCTGGGATTGGAAACAGTTTTTCAGTGGGTTGGGGTTCAGCCATCAGATGCTCCGTTTAATTCTCTCACGCAACTGGTTAGCGATCGCGGTTTTCCTCGCAACCCGATGATTAATAGTGGTGCAATTACCCTTGCTGATAAACTACCAGGAAAAAATCCTCTTCGTCGCACGCAAAAATTTTGTCAATGGTTGAATCAATTAGCTGGTTGTAACTTAAAGCTGGATGAAGCGATGTTAGCTTCAGTACGTTCAGTTAATTCTCAAACCAATCAAGCGATCGCTCAATATCTTGCCGAAGCTGGATATATAGATGATGTGAATACTGCCATAGACACTTACGAGCAAATTTGCTGTCTTTCTGGCACAGTTGAAGATTTAGCTTGTCTAGGAAAGATTTTATCTTTTGTCGAAGTTATCTTACCACAAAATCGCCGTTGCGTCAATGCCCTGATGTTAACTTGTGGATTGTATGAAGCATCTGCCAAATATAGCATCCGGATTGGATTACCGATGAAATCAGGAATTAGCGGTGCCCTTTTAACGATAGTACCAAAACAGGGAGCGATCGCCACCTACAGTCCCGCCTTAGACAGTGTAGGTAATTCCGTAGCCGGACTTGCCTTTATCGAAACATTATCTGAAAATTTAAACTTAAGTCTACTGTAGTTAGCGCTTCAGCGCTAAATTCACCAGCGCGGACTAGAAAAATTATAGCCCGCGTAGGCGGGCTTTGTTTGTAGAGCCAGCGGCTTCTAGCCTGAGGGCTATACAAATTCCCAAACACGCTTTATCCCCTATCTTGCGGCTGATTAAGCGGTAAATTCAAAGATGGAGAAGCACCATTAAAACCTCCCTTTAATTCCAATTCTTGCGAATTGGGAGCGATTTTTTCTGGTAAAATAGTTGATTCCGGAGTTGGCGTTACCTCTAATTGCGGTTCAGGTTTTGGCTCGATAATCTCTGGTAATGTTGGCGATACACTTGGAGATGGTGTCGCAGGTGGTTGTAAAGTGGGAATCTTAGGTGTCGGATTATTGAAAAAATCGCCTGATTTTGGTTTTGCGGGTTGCGGAGATTGTTCTGGTATCGTTGACTTTGGCGTTTCCTCTAATTGAGGTTCAACTTGTTTTGGCTGGCTTGATTCAGATTTAGTAAGAGGTTCCTCTACCTTAGTTTCCGGTGTTTTTTCAACTGTTGGTGCCGGTATTGGTTCAGCCGTTGTCGGTTTAGCAGTATAATTTGGGTCTATAATTGCTCGAAGTTGCTCTGCTGAAAGTTCACCTCTAACGATTTTAGAAAGAGTGTCTTTACCCTTTGGTTCGTAGGTAATCAGCCTGATTGTGCTGTTGAAGACATTTTTCACAACATTTCCTTGATCGTCGAGAAATTCCAGCTTGACCCAGTTCTTACCAGGTTTAAAGCCTTTGAGATAAATAGCCTGCCAGCGATCGAGAACAAAGCTTTCACCATTAATTGTGCAACGAATGCGCCAATCAGCAATTTGATTGCTGGGATTGGATGAAGCGACGAGGTGTAAAGGCGCATTAGTTAAATAAAAGTCTAGTAGAATTGGTTCTGCCCCGTAGATGCCTTGAGGACGGTTGTAGGTTATCAGGGGTAGTGCCGGATCGGGATTATTATCGTCGGTTTTCGTAAAGATGTGAAATGTTGTCTGAGCGTAAGCACCTTCATTTTTAAAGCTTTCATCCCAAGGACGAGAAGCAAAGACGCGCAAAGTATGAGTACCTGGGGACAAGTCTGATAAAATCAGCGGTTGATTGAGATCGTAAATACTTTTGTAGGGTTCATTATCAAGAATTACATTTAAATGTAGCCCTAGATTTAGTTTTGGGTCTTGAAATATTGGTAAATCTTTAACTTGCAAACGGACTGTAACTTTGTCGTCTTGGAGAACTTCATCAGCTTGGGGAGTAACTATTGTTACTTGTGGTTGATAAACTTCTAACGACGATCGCAGTTCTTGAATTGCCGCTGGTGGGGAAACTTCAGAGAATTGCCGAGAAATCTGTTGCGGCTTTTCTTTGGATTCAATGGATACTTCTTGACTTACGGCTTTTTCGCCACAACTAGTAATAGTCAATACCAGTAACAAAATTATTAGCCGCCTGAGGATAGCGATCGTAGGTTGGATTTTCGCTATTGCTGTTGTCTGCCACTTCATGACTTACACCTAGTTTTAGTCTTCAACAACTGATTTTGGCGCAAATCATGCATTCGGAACCATAGCCCAAAAGGTGAAATTTTCTGTAAATCTGATTTTTTTCAGGTCTTTATCAGTTATTTCTCAGAATTAGTCATATTGATCACAAATATTTATTAATAGCAATTTACGCAAAATATGGTAGTCGCCGTAATCTAATACAAATAAAAGCCGAACAGAGCCAAAATGCTTACTGCGTCTGAATATGGGATAAAATTTACGAATTGTTATCGTTTGTAAATTAAATAAATTAGCTATTGACTTTTGTCCAAGTTGCTTTCCGGGAAAAAGCAGATTCCACAAATACTCCAGGGATTTTTAATTATTGTTAACTTGTGTTCAACAATGTGGGAGATAAGACTTTATAATTCAACAGAAGAAAGCAATCTCCACGTGAGGTCTTCACCGCTGCTATCAGATATTTCTGGAGCATCGGACTAAGCACAACTTAGTCAAGAAAACAACAAGTGGTTTAAATGATTCCTCACATCCTTGTTAAGAGAGGAGGGTCTGAATGACGATAAGTCCTCCAGAGCGAGAGGAGAAAAAGGCAAGAGTAATAGTCGATAACGACCCAGTTCCCACCTCATTTGAAAGATGGGCGACCCCAGGTCACTTCGACAGGAACCTTGCTAAAGGTCCAAAAACCACCACCTGGATTTGGAACCTTCACGCTCTCGCCCACGACTTTGATACACATACCAGTGATTTAGAAGACATATCCCGCAAAATATTTGCAGCACACTTCGGGCACCTAGCCGTAGTGTTCATCTGGTTGAGCGGGATGATATTCCACGGCGCGAAGTTTTCCAACTACGAAGCCTGGTTAAGCGACCCATTGAACATTAAGCCAAGTGCTCAGGTCGTTTGGTCCATTGTGGGACAAGATATTTTGAATGGTGATGTCGGTGGTGGCTTCCACGGTATCCAAATCACCTCAGGCTTGTTTCAAATCTGGCGTGGCTGGGGTATTACAAACTCCTTCCAGTTGTACTGCACTGCCATTGGCGGCTTAGTGATGGCAGCGTTAATGCTGTTTGCTGGCTGGTTCCACTACCACAAACGCGCTCCCAAACTGGAATGGTTCCAGAATGTAGAGTCGATGCTGAATCACCACTTAGCAGTATTGCTGGGTTGCGGTTCTTTGGGATGGGCAGGTCACATCATCCACGTATCAGCGCCGATTAATAAGCTTTTGGATGCAGGTGTGTCGGTAAAAGACGTACCATTGCCCCACGAGTTCATCCTGAACAAAGACTTATTGATCGAGTTGTTCCCCAGCTTTGCCAATGGTTTAACGCCATTTTTTACATTGAACTGGGGTCAGTATGCGGACTTCTTGACCTTCAAAGGCGGTCTGAACCCCGTAACTGGCGGCTTGTGGATGAGTGATATTGCTCATCACCATTTAGCGATCGCTGTTCTCTTCATCATTGCTGGTCACCAGTACCGCACCAACTGGGGTATAGGTCACAGCATCAAAGAGATCCTCGAAAACCATAAAGGTCCCTTCACAGGCGATGGTCACAGAGGTCTCTACGAAAACATGACCACATCGTGGCACGCTCAGTTAGGAACAAACCTCGCAATGCTAGGTTCCCTAACGATCATCGTGGCACACCACATGTACGCAATGCCTCCGTATCCCTACTTGGCAACCGACTACGCTACACAGTTGTGTATCTTCACCCACCACATGTGGATTGGAGCCTTCTGTATCGTTGGCGGTGCGGCTCACGCTACCATCTTCATGGTGCGGGATTACGATCCTGTAGTGAACCGAAACAACGTTTTGGATCGGGTGCTTCGTCACCGAGATGCAATCATCTCTCACTTAAACTGGGTTTGTATGTTCCTCGGCTTCCACAGCTTTGGATTGTACATTCACAACGACACGATGCGTGCCTTGGGTCGTCCCCAAGACATGTTCTCAGATTCAGCAATTCAATTGCAGCCAGTATTTGCTCAGTGGGTACAAAACATACACACATTAGCTCCTGGCGGCACCGCTCCCAATGCTCTAGAACCTGTTAGCTATGCTTTCGGTGGCGGAATTTTGGCTGTAGGCGGTAAAGTGGCAATGATGCCGATCGCGCTGGGTACGGCGGACTTCATGATCCACCACATTCACGCATTCCAAATTCATGTCACAGTCCTAATTCTGTTAAAAGGATTTCTGTTTGCTCGCGGTTCTCGTCTGATTCCAGACAAAGCAAACCTCGGCTTCCGCTTTCCTTGCGATGGTCCAGGTCGTGGGGGTACTTGTCAGGTATCCGGTTGGGATCACGTATTCCTCGGTTTATTCTGGATGTACAACACCATTTCGATCGTAATTTTCCACTTTAGTTGGAAAATGCAATCAGATGTCTGGGGGACAGTAGACAGCGATGGAGTTGTGTCTCACCTCACCGGTGGTAACTTCGCCGAAAGTGCAATCACAATCAACGGCTGGTTGCGTGACTTCTTGTGGGCACAAGCTGTACAAGTGATCAACTCCTACGGCAGTGCGCTGTCAGCTTATGGTCTACTTTTCTTAGGCGGTCACTTTGTTTGGGCATTCAGCTTGATGTTCTTGTTCAGCGGTCGCGGCTACTGGCAAGAACTGATTGAGTCCATCGTTTGGGCGCATAATAAATTGAAAGTAGCGCCATCAATTCAACCTCGCGCTTTGAGTATTATTCAAGGTCGTGCTGTTGGGGTGGCTCACTATCTCTTAGGAGGAATTGTTACCACCTGGGCATTCTTCCACGCACACATACTTTCAATAGGCTAACAAGCAAGAGTTAAGAGTGATGAGTTAAGAGTTAAGAGTTAAGAATAACTTTTAACTTCTAACTCCCCTCCTCCTAACTACTACTTACTCCTAACTCCAGTAGCTGATGGCTAAAGGTCAGAGGATTTATCACACCTATGGCAACAAAATTTCCAAAATTTAGCCAGGATCTCGCACAAGACCCGACTACACGTCGGATCTGGTATGCGATGGCTATGGGAAATGATTTTGAAAGCCACGATGGCATGACAGAAGAAAATCTTTACCAAAAGATTTTTGCTACGCACTTCGGTCATTTGGCAATCATTTTCCTATGGGCTTCGAGCCTTTTATTTCACGTCGCTTGGCAAGGTAATTTTGAACAGTGGATTACAGATCCCCTTCATATCCGCCCGATCGCTCATGCGATTTGGGACCCACACTTTGGTAAACCAGCTATCGAAGCTTTTACCCAAGGTGGTGCCAGCAATCCAGTTAACATAGCTTACTCAGGTGTTTACCACTGGTGGTACACCATCGGGATGCGGACGAACAATGACCTATATATGGGTTCAGTGTTCCTCCTCATATTGTCAGCAGTATTTCTGTTTGCAGGTTGGTTGCACTTGCAGCCCAAGTTCCGTCCCAGCCTCTCTTGGTTTAAGAGTGCTGAACCTCGCCTAAACCACCACTTAGCTGGTTTGTTTGGTGTTAGTTCCTTGGCTTGGACAGGTCACTTAGTTCACGTTGCGATCCCCGAATCTCGCGGACAGCACGTGGGTTGGGATAACTTTTTATCCACCCTGCCTCACCCAGAAGGTTTAACACCCTTCTTTACAGGAAACTGGGGTGCTTATGCTGCTAACCCCGACACAGCACAGCATTTGTTTGGTACATCAACTGGTTCAGGGACTGCGATTTTAACTTTCTTGGGTGGTTTCCATCCTCAGACTGAATCGCTGTGGTTGACCGATATGGCTCACCACCATTTAGCGATCGCTGTCATTTTCATCGTCGCCGGTCACATGTACCGCACTAACTTTGGTATTGGTCACAGCATCAAAGAAATGCTGAACGCCAAGAACTTCTTTGGTGTGGAAACTGAAGGTCCGTTCAACCTGCCTCACCAAGGGTTGTACGACACCATGAACAACTCCCTGCACTTCCAATTATCTTTCGCTTTGGCAGCGTTGGGAACCATCACCTCCTTGGTGGCGCAGCACATGTACGCCATGCCTCCTTACGCGTTTATCGCTAAGGATTACACAACACAGGCAGCGCTTTACACCCATCACCAATACATTGCTGTATTCTTGATGACAGGTGCTTTTGCTCACGCCGCCATCTTCTGGGTACGTGACTACGACCCCGAACAAAACAAAGGCAACGTACTTGACCGCGTGCTGAAGCACAAAGAAGCGATTATCTCCCACCTCAGCTGGGTATCTCTCTTCTTAGGCTTCCACACCCTCAGCTTGTACGTACACAACGACGTAGTAGTAGCTTTTGGAACTCCTGAGAAGCAAATTTTGATTGAACCGGTATTTGCCCAGTTCATCCAAGCTTCTCACGGGAAAGTGCTTTACGGCTTAAACACCTTGCTGTCTAACCCGGATAGCATTGCTTCTACAGCTTGGCCCAACTACGGTAACGTCTGGCTACCAGGATGGTTGGATGCAGTTAATAATACCACCAACTCCCTGTTCTTAACCATCGGTCCTGGTGACTTCTTAGTACACCACGCCTTTGCGTTGGCTATCCACACCACTGTTTTGATTTTGGTCAAAGGTGCTTTGGATGCCCGTGGTTCTAAGCTGATGCCCGATAAAAAGGACTTCGGCTATGCCTTCCCTTGCGACGGTCCAGGTCGTGGCGGTACTTGCGATATCTCTGGTTGGGATTCGTTCTACCTCGCTTTATTCTGGTCATTGAACACCGTTGGTTGGGTCACGTTCTACTGGCACTGGAAACATCTAGGTATCTGGCAAGGCAACGTTGCTCAGTTTAATGAGTCTTCTACGTACCTGATGGGCTGGTTCCGTGATTATCTGTGGGCTAACTCCGCTCAGTTGATTAACGGATACAACCCTTATGGCATGAATAACCTGTCTGTCTGGGCTTGGATGTTCCTCTTCGGACATTTAGTTTGGGCTACCGGTTTCATGTTCCTCATCTCTTGGAGAGGTTACTGGCAAGAGTTGATTGAAACTTTGGTTTGGGCACACGAGCGCACTCCTTTAGCGAACCTAGTTCGCTGGAAAGACAAGCCCGTTGCTATGTCCATCGTTCAAGGTCGTGTGGTTGGTCTAGCTCACTTCACAGTTGGCTACGTCCTAACCTATGCAGCCTTCCTCATTGCCTCTACTGCTGGTAAGTTTGGTTAATTCAGCTTTCATGAGTAGTGTTGTAGGTAGATAATTAAAATCCCCCGCCATCTGGTGGGGGATTTTTTTGTCTCATTCTGACCGATCCGTACTGAATACAAATTCATCCTGGGGAGAGATGAAACTTCGAGATATCTTTACAAAAATAAGGCTATTTTTTTGATTTCTATATATAGGATGAGGAAATTAACCTATAAACTTGATACAAATCAGCATTTATACAAGGGTGGATCATTTGACAATATAAAGCCGTCCTATAAGAACGGGGTTTCTACCCATTTTTCCGATGACTTATAGTTATCAATAATATGTATTATTGGATACTAATTGTTTTACAAAAAGTATCCCAATCGTTATCCACGCTATAGGTCGCTAGAAAATACCAAAGGAAATTAAATTGATGTTAATTGATAGCCGTAACTTACCAGCAGATGAAGTTATTGAAACAGAAGTTTGTATTGTTGGTGCTGGACCTGCGGGTATTACGCTGGCGCGAGAATTGATTGGGCAAGACTTTCGAGTATGCTTACTAGAAAGTGGCGATTTAGAATTTAATCAAGAGACGCAATCTTTAAGTGAAGGTGAAACTGTTGGTGAGCCTTTTTCAAACTTACAAGATATGCGTCATCGTCAGTTTGGTGGACACGCTAACGTCTGGAATATTGAAATTAATAAGCCGCAACTTGGTCTGAGACATATGGCGTTGCACGCGATAGACTTTGAAAAACGCGATTGTGTACCATACAGTGGCTGGGCTTTTAGTAAATCTCACCTAGATCCTTTTTACGAGCGTGCTCACACAGTCTGCAAACTCGGTTCTTTTACTTATGAAGCGTCAGCTTGGGAGGATGCGAAATCTCCTCAGCTACCCTTCATCGGCGATCGCGTGACTACCGAGATGTTTCAGTTCGGACCTCGCGATATTTTCACCAACGAATATCGAAAAGAAATCAGCCAATCTCCGAATGTCACTACTTATCTAAATGCCAACGTCGTAGAGATTGAGACTGACGAAACAGCTAAGAATGTAAAGAGTGTACGTTTAGCTTGTCTGCAAGGTAATAAATTTTCCGTAGTCGCCAAAATATTTATCTTAGCCACAAATGGCATAGAAAACGCACGTTTGTTACTGCTATCCAACCAAACTCAAAAGACAGGATTAGCCAATCAAAACGATGTCGTCGGCAGGTTCTTTATGGACCATCCCTTAATCCGTAGCGGTATGTTTTATCCCTCTACTCGAAAAATCTTCAACTCAACAGCTTTATATGACTTACGCCGGGTGAATAATGTACCAGTTATGGGTAAACTTCGCTTAAGTGAGGAAGTAATGCGCCGTGAGCAATTACTCAATATGAGTTTTATGCTGTTCCCCAGAGATGATAAACATAGATCGCCGGCAAAAGCTTCTATGAAAACTTTGGTCTCTTCAATTCGGCAGAAAAAGATTCCCAAAAATGTTTTTCAACATTTGGGTAATGTAATAATGAATGTTGATGATCTTGTGGTCGATTGGTATAAGTATCATCTAAAAAAGCAATATTTATTTCCTGATTTAAGTCATGGCGGATGGTCGGATCGCAAAGGTAACGAAGACAAATATGTAAAGTTTGAACTCGTGAGCCAAACCGAACAAGTCCCAAATCCCGATAATCGAGTGACACTTGGTACTAAAATTGACAAGCTTGGTTGTCCTCAAGCAAAGCTAATTTACCACTGGAGCGAAATAGACACTTCCAGCATCAAGCGATCGCAAGCAATCTTGGCAGAAGAAATTGCTCGTTCAGGACTAGGTGAATTGCAAATTGAACGCGATGGAGAGCTTCCTGACGTTATGTCTTTTAGTACTCACCATAATATGGGAACAACGCGGATGCATATTGATCCCAAACAGGGAGTTGTCGATGCAAATTGTCAAGTTCACGGCATATCGAATTTATTCATCACGGGTACCTCTGTTTTCACAACAGGAGGCTACGGTAATCCCACCCTCACTGTTATCGCTTTGGCAATCCGACTGGCAGATCGTGTGAAAACCCAGTTTGCTGCTAAGTCAGAGAATGTTACAACCAACGTAATTCAGACATCCACTGTAACTAACAAGTAGTTGTTGGCGATCGCCAAAATTAACAGCGCAAATGCTATTAGCAGCATTTGCGCTTTTGGGGTATCCAAATTTAAATTCAAACGCGATCGCATGAAAATACTCAATCGGGATGATAGATAAAAATCAATACAGCCATAGGATAGATGTATGGCAAAAAGTTTTATTTTATTATAAGATGATAATTATTAATGTTAATATTATAACGCGCCTGAATAATTGAATAGTGAAAATTATAGGGATTTAAAATAAATTGAAATGATTATCTATAAGTTTCTTTTGAGCTTGCGCTGTTTGCTGGCTCACGTTCAAAATACGAATCAGCGCCAAGTTAAGTATTACGACTCACAAGTTCTGCCTTCTGAAGAAAGCCGCTTGCTTCATAGGCTTAACTGCATTAGTCTTAACGAAAATGAGTCTAAGTGTCTGAATGCTCATCTAACAACAATCCTAGAGGAGCGCAATCAGGATAAAACCTCTGCGATCGCCTCAGATTGCATGGTACTTGAAATGAGTGAAGAAGAATTCCAGAAGTTTTCCAACTACTTAGGAGAAAATAGTACCTGCCAGTTCCGAGCCATAGTTCAGTCTGACAACAACCAGACTCAAGTAAAAAAACTGAGGATTATTGGTAATCATGGTCTGCGTTTATTTAATGTGATAGTCAAAAGTCACAATAGCAAGGAACTAGATCGGCAATACACTTACAAAGATAACAGTCGTCTTTCTATTCCCCTTAATGCAGCTCTTACCGAGGTTCACAAGACTGCCCAAATAAACTATCAGCGTCTCCAAAGTGCCAAGGACGTGTCTATTGATTTGGTTATTGGAAACCTGCTGCGTGCGGTGTTTGAAACCATCCGTCAATTAATGAGTGTAGACACTGTTACAGTTCTCTTGCCAACCGAAAATGGGCAGCAATTAGCTGTGTGTGCCACTATTGGACTAGAGGAGGAAATTTTAGAAAATATCAGAATTCCCCTTAATTGTGGTTTTGCAGGTCACATCGCTGCTAGTGGCAAGCATATGATTGTAGACGACTTATCAAAAATACAAGTAGTCAGTCCGATTCTGCGTAACAAAGGAATCCGATCAATGCTTGGTGTTCCCCTCCCGCTTAAAGACCAAGTAAACGGTGTCTTCCATGTTGGCACTTTACGTTCTCGGCAATTCACCAAAGATGAGGTACAGCAACTACAACTTGTCGCTAACCGTATTGGGTTAGTGATTGAACCCCTATTAAAATATTGTAAAATTACAACCCCAAACGAAGCTCAACTTGGTCATGTTTCCAACAAACAAGCTCTTGTGAGAAAAGAACAGTCTGTTAGAATACGGATTAACAAGAAGACACTATTAATACAAGTAACGCAATCATTGAAAAGCTTAATTTATATAAATTTCACCCAACAACATATTTTATGGCACAGGGGGTTTTAGAATTTTTTATTATGGTTGATTTGCACTCCCCATATGAGTACTCCATAAATACAGCAGCCTATCGCTAAACATCGAATATACTTAATAGACGTAGCAGTGCTACGTCTCTACAAGGCTTTGGGTTTTATATATGTACTTGATTTATGTAAAATATGCTGTAGCTTTTTATAGGAAACAGCAGTATTAATGCTTAATAGTGATTTTGACAATTAGCGTAAATTACGTATTTTCCTCATTTTAATTACAGCTTATGTTGTTGTTCAATTAAAAGCGAATATTTCTTTTGATGGGTGTAGGCTACAACTGGTTTTACTTTATGATTAAACACTTAAAAGTCGATTTGAGTAAACAACAAGAAAACTTTCTTGTTGTGGCAAAAGATGATAGTGATAAAAGTTACTTTATCATCCGAGATGGAGAAGAAACAACAGATGACTTTTTCTGGTGTAAAGCTAATAGACCATTGAAGCTAAGAGAAGTGGTTACTGGTTACTTGCATTCAGATACGTATTCGCATCTTAATAAAATGCACCAGCTAATAATTCAATAGACATCGACCGCTCTTTTAATATGCGTTACCATAAACCCAAGAGAAGTTACATGTAACGTCTCTACATTATTAGCAATTCACAGAATCAAGCAGCCAAAGCAACTTCTTGGCTGCTATTTTTATCAAAAGCAATATAAAGACGTTCCGGTGGAACGTCTCTACAAAGATTGTGATATTTTTATTAATCTTATTAAGAGATAATATAACTTAACTAGTTTGTAAATAAATAATCAATAATTGCAACAAAAATATACATTTTCATCATTTCACACCTTAGCTAGAAGCGATAAACTTTGACTTTCATTTATAATATGAGAATTAAACAAACACTTGAGGAACTGTATTAATGAAGGATAAAGGATAAAGTCTGAAAGCAATAAATTATATCAGACAATAAAAACTATGAAACGTAAATCATGTGTAAAGTCCTAACTTTATCCTTCTCCTCCACTCCTAGACTATGCGAACACACTTCATCCTTCAGTTGACAACCGCTAGGTTCAGGAATTCGCCATGCATGAACTATTTCAAGCTGTTTTAAACAGTGATGAGAAAACAGCTTTACGTCAGTTGGTCTTTGCATTAAATGTCTCAGGGAAGCGATACTTCTTGAGAAATGAAATTCTTTTAGCATTTGCAGAGTACTGTCAAGACTCGCAAAAACCTGCGTATTTTTACCATTCTTCCTCTTTAGGCAAGTTAATTCACTACACCCATGAAATAATTATCGAAGAAGAAAATACTTGGTTTCTTGTCCGACCGAAAATCGCTAGCCAAGAAATTTGGCGACTTGAAGCAAACATGAATTACGAGCTTCAAGAGCCAAAAGCATTGTTAGATGTGCGCGATCGCTTGGTTAACCGTTACCAACCAAACATCCTAGAAATAGACACCCATCCCTTTTATGAAGGTTCACCAAATGTCAGCGATCCGAGAAACATTGGTCAAGGTCTAACATTCCTCAACCGTTATTTATGCAATCAAGTATTAACCGATCGCCAGTACTGGTTAGATGTATTGTATGATGTTTTAGAAAGACGCGAACATGACGGCATCCCGTTGTTAATTAACGATCGCATTCATTCCGGTTCGGAATTATCTCAACAACTAAACGAAGCAATCAAATTAGTTAGCGATCGCCAACCTGATGAAGCATACGACAAATTTCACCTAGACTTTCAACAAATCGGCTTTGAACCAGGTTGGGGGAACACCGCTTCTCGCGTCAAAGAAACCCTCGAACTCCTCGAACGACTCTTTGAAAACCCAGAACCACCCATCCTCGAAGCTTTCGTTTCCCGGATTCCCGCAATTTTTCGCGTCGTCCTCGTTTCTATACACGGATGGGTTGGTCAAGAAGACGTTTTAGGAAGACCAGAGACAATGGGTCAAGTCGTCTACGTCTTAGAACAAGCTCGCAGCTTAGAAAATAAACTGCAAGCAGAAATTAAACTTGCCGGACTCGACCTGCTAAACATTAAACCCCAAGTTATTATTCTTACGCGTCTGATCCCCAACTGCCAAGGAACCCAGTGCGCCTTACGCGTAGAAAAACTTTTAGGAACAGAAAACGGCTGGATTTTGCGCGTTCCTTTCGGTGAATTTAATCCCGAAGTTACTCAAAACTGGATTTCCAAATATGAAATTTGGCCCTATTTAGAAACATTTGCCAATGACGCAGAAAAAGAACTGTTAGCTCAATTTAAGGGAACCCCTAATCTAATTATTGGCAACTACAGCGACGGCAACTTAGTAGCCTTCCTTCTCGCTCGTCGTCTTAAAGCCACTCATTGTCACATTGCCCACTCCTTAGAAAAACCCAAACATTTATTTAGCAACCTTTATTGGCAAGACTTAGAGAAACAATATCATTTTTCCGCGCAATATACCGCCGATATCATTAGCATGAATGCTGCCGATTTTATCGTCACCTCATCCTACCAAGAAATTGTCGGCACACCCGATAGTATAGGGCAGTATGAGTCCTACAAGTGCTTTACCATGCCGGAATTGTATCATGTGATTAATGGAATTGATTTGTTTAGTCCCAAATTCAACATGGTTGCACCCGGAGTAAACGAGAACATATTCTTTCCCTATAGCCAAGTTGAAGACCGAGAACAAAGCGTTATTACACGAGTTAAGGAGCTATTATTTGACCGTAAAGACCCGCAACTATTTGGTAATTTAGAAGACCCAAACAAACGAATAATTCTTGCAGTTGCTCCAATGACAGGAGTGAAAAACCTCACCGGTTTGGCAGAATGTTTTGGTAAAAGCCAGGAATTACAAGCGCGTTGTAACTTGATTATCCTTACCAGCAACCTACATGCTTCCGCTACTACCAACCAAGCAGAAGCCGTAGAAATTGAAAAACTCCAAGAGATTATTAAACAGTATAATTTAAGTGGGAAAATCCGCTGGTTGGGAATGCGCCTTAAAAGCATTGACCTCGCCGAAGCTTATAGAGCGATCGCTGATCGGCAAGGGATTTTTGTCCACTTTGCTCACTTTGAAGCCTTCGGACTCACAATTCTCGAAGCAATGATTTCCGGCTTACCAACATTCGCAACTCAATTTGGCGGAGCCGCAGAAATTGTCGGCGATCGCGACGATGAATTTCAAATCAATCCTACCGACTTAGAAGGGACAGCAGCGCGAATCTTGAACTTTATTGACCAATGTGAAACGAATCCCGAATATTGGCATAAAATCTCTGAGTGGGTCATCCAACGAGTTCGTAACAACTACAACTGGCATTTACACAGCAATCAGTTGTTATTATTAGCTAAAATATATACATTCTGGAGCTTTGTATCCCGTGAAAATCGTGAATCTCTGCTTCGCTATATGGAAACTCTATTCCATTTAGTTTATAAGCCAAGAGCCGAAGCAATCTTAGACGAGCATATGCATCGGTAAAAAAGAGGGGGAAGGGGGAAAGGGGAAAGGGGAAGGGGGAAAGGGGGAAGGGTACTGAGAAGATATGATCAGAATTCAGACCCCATCCATATGTTCAAGAGTCCCTAATCCCCAGTCCAACCGGTCCCTAGTCCCCTAATTTTGAATAGTCCTTCAACCAAGGCAGTTGTAATGGATACAACAGTTCACTCTCCAGATTTTATTTATACAGACTGGACATTAATCGAAACCAAAGTTGATTTTAACAAGTTTCCCCACAGAGAAACAGTTTTCACCATCGGCAACGGTTATTTAGGAACACGCGGCACTTTTGAAGAAGGCTATACACAAGCATCACCTGCTACATTAATTCACGGTGTTTACGACAGTGTGCCAGTAGTTTACACTGAACTTGTAAATTGCCCCGACTGGCTACCACTGATAGTAATTGTTGATGGCGATCGCTTTCGTCTCGATCAAGGAGAAATATTAACTTACGATCGCCAGCTTGACTTGCTCCGGGGACTTATTAGCCGGACAATACGTTGGCGCACTCCTACAGGAAAAACCATAGACTTGAGTTTTCAACGCTTTGCTAGTTATGCCGATCAACATGTCTTAGCCCAGCGTTGCCAAATCACCCCAGTCGATTTTGATGGATTAATCGAAATTCAAGGTAGTATTAACGGTTATCCAGAAAATCAAGGCTTCAACCATTGGGAAGCACTCGATCAAGGAAACATCGACAACGGAATTTGGTTGTATCGTCGCACTCGCAACTCCCGCATCGAAATCAGTCTCGCAGCGCGGATGACACTATCTGGGGCAGATGCGTCTATGCTTGTTACCAGCGCACCGGGTTATCCTACGTTAAATACCAAATTCCAGGCGATCGCCCAACAAACAGTCACCTTAGAAAAGATAGTTACAGTTTTTACCTCGCGAGAAGTAGCGCATCCCATCGCAGCAGCTCAAGAAAAACTTGCTCAATTGCCTTCTTACTCCAAGTTGCTCGATGCTCACGAAAAAGCCTGGGATGAAGTTTGGCAACAAAATGACATTGTAATTGAGGGAGACAGTAGAGCGCAATTCGCAGTCCGCTACAATATCTTTCAGATGCTCATCGCCGCTCCCCGATACGACGATAAAGTGAGTATTCCCGCGAAAACACTTTCAGGATTTGGTTATCGGGGTCATGTATTTTGGGATACGGAGATTTTTCTGTTACCATTTTTTACTTACACCCAGCCGCACATCGCCCGTAACTTGCTATCATACCGCTACCACACCTTAAATGGAGCCAGACGCAAAGCATCTCATGATGGGTATAAAGGAGCAATGTTTGCTTGGGAAAGTGCCGATACTGGTGATGAAGTTACCCCACGTTGGGCATTACCTAACGATCCTTACGGTGAAGACGTGCGAATTTGGTGCCGCGATCGCGAAATTCACATCAGTGCAGATATCGCCTACGCCGTGTGGTACTATTGGCAAGCCACAGGTGACGACGAGTGGATGGAAGACTACGGCGCCGAGATTATTTTAGACACCGCCATATTTTGGGCTAGCCGAGTTGAGTACAACACAAAGGATGAAAGATACGAAATTCGCGGGGTAATAGGCGCCGATGAATATCACGAATTCGTCCATAACAACGCCTTTACCAATCGGATGGTACAATGGCATTTGGAAAAAGCCATTATAGTTCAAGATTGGCTGCGTCAAAATAAGAGCGATCGCGCCACTGAATTAGAAGAGAAATTAAAATTAACCCCAGGTAGGCGATCGCGTTGGCAAGATATCATTACAAATATCTGGATACCCTACGACGCATCAACCAAGTTAATTGAGCAATGCGAAGGATTTTTTCAATTAGAAGATATTAACTTGCAAGAATACGAACCGCGCACTCGGTCTATGCAAACTATTTTAACCATCGAAGGCGCTAATAAACGGCAAGTCCTCAAACAGCCAGATGTCTTAATGCTCCTTTATTTAATGCGGCAATCACAGGAATTTCCCTACAACCAAGAAAATTTAGAGAAAAACTGGGATTACTACGCACCTCGCACAGACATTACTTATGGTTCATCCCTTGGTCCTGCCATTCACGGTATCTTAGCCTCAGACTTAGGCAAAACAGCCGAAGCTTACCAAAGATTTATGCAAGCAGCAATGGTAGACTTAGAAGATGTGCGCGGCAACGCGGCTGAGGGAATTCATGGTGCCAGTGCTGGTGGAGTTTGGCAAGCCGTAGTTTTCGGCTTTGGTGGTATCCAACTCCACGAAAATCAACCCGTAGCCAACCCCCACCTAGTTCCAGGTTGGACACGCTTAAAATTCAAGCTTCAATGGCGTGGAAAATCGCACGAATTCGACTTACAGCCGGTAATGGGACAAGGAGACATGGGGACAAGGGGACAAGAGGGACAAGGAGACATGGGGACAAGGGGACAAGGGGACAAGGGAGATAAGGGAGCAATATCTTCCTCATCCCCCCCTCTCCCCCTCCCCCACTTCCCCACTTCCTCATCCCCCCTCGACATCCGAGGATTCATCTTTGACTTAGATGGTGTGCTGACGGATACGGCAGAATTTCACTATTTAGCTTGGCAGAAATTGGCAGATGAAGAGGGTTTACCTTTTACCCGCGAAGCTAACGAATTTTTGCGAGGTGTGTCGCGTCGCGAATCGTTGCTGCTGATAATCGGAAATCATAAAAAGTATTCAGAAGCCGAAATACAGGAGATGATGGAGCGTAAGAACCGCTATTATGTAGAATCCATTGAAAACATCTCCCCAGCAGATTTATTGCCGGGAGCGCTGCCATTTTTGGATGAACTGCGACAAGCGGGAATTAAAATCGCTTTAGGTTCTGCGAGTAAGAATGCTCGATCAGTTATCGAACGATTGGCAATTGCGAGTAAAATAGATGCGATCGCTGACGGTTACAGTGTAGAAAAACCCAAACCAGCACCCGATTTATTTCTGTTTGCGGCACAACAATTAGGACTTCAACCAGCGCAATGTGTAGTTGTCGAAGATGCAGGTGCAGGTATTGAAGCAGCTTTAGCAGCAAGTATGTGGGCGATCGGACTCGGACCAGTTGAGCGAGTTGGTGCAGCTCACATAGTTTTACCAAGTTTAGCATATGCCGCTTGGTCAGATATCCGCGCTAAATTGGAGAATGTTGTTAGAAAATAGCGGTGAAATTCGTAGTAAGCGTTTTAACGCTTAATTGAGCAGTTTACTGCTCACTACGAGTTTTCAAATCACAAGTATGTTTTTTAACGCTTCCGAAGGGCATTAAAATACAGCTTGGTTTCTCAGCTTTGGGAGAAGATTTCATGTTTTGTAACTATAACTTCGGTTATATATCTGAAGTTAAAATTCAATCTTAAATCTTTCTTCCAAAAGACACATGAATACTGCTGACTATGAGAGCTAACTTTATACAGTAAATCAGCCAAAATAAAAAGCCAACAAAATTTATTCTCGGCTGAAAAACCAAAAAGTTTAATTACTTTCAAGCGGTAGTATATCATGTCAGATACAAGCAACCGTGGTTTTGCTTCGATGGATGATGAGAAGCAACGTGAAATTGCCAGCAAGGGTGGACACGCTGCCCATGAGAAAGGCACTGCTCACGAATTTACATCTGAAGAAGCTCGTGAAGCTGGACGCAAGGGTGGCGAAACTACTAGTCAAGATAGAGAGCATATGTCTGAAATCGGTCGCGAGGGTGGCAAAAATTACCATAGCGGCGGTGGCAAACAAGACTCATAATAGTACGTCACCCTTGCCGCTGCTGCTGACAGTGAAAAAATAATTTTTAGTAAGCGTTGAAACGCTTATAGGACTTATATCATGTCCGATAAATTACCCCTAATGTAGAGAGACGTTCCACCGAAACGTCTCTACGACGGTTGCGACGTTTTTGTTACTTCAGTTCCTTTTCTTCCACGGCGTCAACTTTATCTTGCAACGGCTTGACTACTCGTGCGATCGCGTTCGCGGAGCGTCTGCTGAAGCAGATCGCTCCGAGAGATGAGGAAGTAAAACGCCATCGCGCGTGGTAACGCGAGTGCGAATACTTCTGGCATGTTCGCTCTTATTGAGTTATCAGTTTGCCGCTGAACCTCGATAAATTCGTTCTGCCTGCTCTTTTGATAGTCGTGTTATTGGAAACTTTTGCGCGTTAAAGATAACTTCTTGAGGCTGTTCAACTGGCATTTGTTTTTGGGAGATGGTTTTGATTAAATTGCCATTTAATAACTCTTCAGTAACTCGGATCTCATCGATTTCATCAGTTTGAAGCTGGTTTTGAGGCAAGACATAAGCATGACTTTCTGCATCGAAGGCTAAAACTTCTCCTTTCTCAATGTTGTAAATCCATGCGTAAATATTTAGTTGCCCAGCGTACAGCTTAGAGCGAATAACTGGATAAGTCCGCAAATTTTCAATTTGAGTCAGTACATTTTCAGCAATTACAATTTCTAATAGTTCTTCCCCTTCGTATTGGCTGTAATGGTCTTTTACCAATCGTCGGGTTGCCTCTGCATACTTTAACCAATCATGCACAAGCGGCATTTCCTCTCGCAAGGTGTGTAACTTCATCAGCCCTTTCATTGCACCGCAATGCGAGTGACCGCAGACAATAATTTGTCCAATATCTAAAGCTTGCACAGCGTATTCAATTGTGGCACCTTCACCGCCGTTGGTTGCTCCAAATGGCGGAATAATGTTGCCAGCATTGCGGATAACAAACAATTCACCTAAGTTAGCTTGCGTAATTAGGTTTGGGTCTATACGCGAATCTGAACAAGTAATAAACAACACTCTAGGTTTTTGACCAAGAGATAGTTGTTCAAAGAGTTCTTGATGTGTGCTAACATAATTAGCCTTGAACTGGCGCAGACCTTTAATTAATTTTTTCATTACTTTTAACTTTGACAGGACTTACGCAACTGGCATATATCTTTGTGTCAAGAGTCAAGTGGTGTTCACGCATTCAAGGTTTTTGGACTTTGGAATGAATGACTTGGGACGATTTTAAAGGACAAATATGACATTTGCGTAAGTCCTATTTTACTTATAGTTGCAGCGCTTGTGGGATTGGGGTAGCTACGATCGCGCTCTTCGTCCGAAATAAGTTAGTTTAAAATGAGTACCTCAAATAAACCGTTAATCTCCAGTCTCCAGTTCCTTTTCTTCCACGGCGTCAACTTTATCTTGCAACGGCTTGACTACTCGTGCGATCGCTTGTTGAATAAAAGCCTTCACAAATTCATCGCGTCGGTTAATTTGAAACTGTCGCTGTACTACCTCCGTCATCCCCCCATCACCCCAATCTTGATCGTGACGGAAATACTCAATAAAACTCTTACCAGCAATCCGAGTTAAATAAGCCGCTGTCACACCTTGAATTGCCCGACCGACAATAAATGTGGCAACATTAAGTTGCAATGCAGTTGAAAGTAATTGAATCGCTCCCTTGACAATACCCAAACTGGCAAGAGTTTTCGCCAAAGACAATGCTAACTCTCGTCCGCGCTCCAAATTCAACTCACAGCCGTAGATTTTACCAATTTCCACAACCATTTGCGCGTTGACGGCGGCTGTAGCTAGCAAATCCACCATCGGTAAAGGCGTTACCGAAACTACACCAGCACCAATCCACTGAAACCGATCAACAATTTTATCAGCTTGACGGCGACGTTGAGCATCGATGAGTTTGCGGGCTTCTTCTCCCAATCGCATTGATTGCAGCAAAATATTATCTGCCACTAAATCTTCACCTTCTGCCCGCAATATTGCAGCCATTCGCCGCAATAATGGTAAAATATCTGCTTCAGGCTGATAGATTTCGCCATTTTCTAATTGTGCAGCTTCAGGATTAGCAGCGATCGCCACAACATCAGTTGCGGCAATAAATCCCCGCACTCGTTGGCGCAACCGTGCGAGAATAGCTTCTTTATCTTCTTCGGTGTACATATCGATTTTGTTGAGAACCAAAAGCGATCGCTTACCAATTTCCGCCAAAGTCCGCAACGGTTCATATTCAGAGCGCCGTAAATCATTATCCACCACAAACAACAGCAAATCAGCTTCAGTCGCCAGTTCTCGCGCTAACTGTTCGCGTTCGGTTCCCGCTACCCCCGCTTCTAAAATCCCCGGCGTATCCGTAATTAAAATCTTACGTTCTAATCCCTTCAACCGCAAACAATAAGTTTCCCCTACCTGAGTAGTTCCCATTGGTGCATCGACACGTCCCACCATGCGTCCCATTACCCCATTTACCAAAGAAGTTTTACCCGCACTTCCTGTGCCAAATACGACTACTTGAATTTCGCGACGTGCTAAATTTGCCTCAATTTCACGCGATCGACTCAGTAAAGCTTGCTTTTGCACTTCATCTTGAATTATTGATACTTGTTGCCGCACAGCTTGTAATGTAGAAGAAGCCGCTTCAGATTTGACAGCAGGAATTTCCGCCGCAGTCACACGACGTTTGCGTTGCCGCTTCTCACTTTTTTGAATTACCAACACATAGTAGACAAAAGCGGCAATTAATGCTCCAATCAAAACAACTAGCAGCATCAACAGCAAATTGCCCAAAAGCGGCGAATAAGACAACTGCCAATAAAGGCGTGATAGCGAATCAATCAGCCACAGGCTTAGTCCTAAAATCAGGATGAGACCAACAATCAGCGTTACTATGCGCGACAGAGGCATGGATGGCATAGATTAGTGGGTAAAGCAGATGATGCTTTTTATCTTAATCTTAATGGTTTGATATTGTAGCTGGGGGAAGATGGCGATTTTTCCACCGCTATGTTTTTGTACAAGCGAAGACAATGCAGCTCTTAATATCAAGGTAATTAAAAGTTAATTTCATCACACTTGCAATTTTAGTGGCACTCAACATGTGAAAATTTGCATTAGACATCTTCTAGAGACGTAGCAATGCTACGTCTGTTGGGGTTTAAAAGAGCGATCGATGTCTAGTACCCTCAAAACAAAAGGAGAAAAAAGGTATGGGACTTTTTGAACAAATTATTGGTGCTGTTGCTAATCCCAATCAACAAGGCAACATCGGACAAATAGGTAATATCATCAACACCGTACAGCAACTGAGTAATACCACTGGGGCAGATTCTGGCACCATGCAGACGGTTTTCTCAATTGTCGGTGGACAAGTACGTTCTGCTTTACAACAAAAGCGAGAAACAGATGGTAATGAGGCAGCAGAAGCTGTAGTAAATCAATTTGGTGGTACTTCTGCCAACTATGACGCCGTTGCTTCGCTCTTCTCACCTGGGATGCAGCAACAATTAGCTGAAACTGTTGCCCAACGTACTGGATTAGATGCAAATATGATTCAACAACTACTACCGATGCTAGTTCCGGTAGTGTTGAATGTGTTGAAATCTGGAGCGAACACTCAAAATCCACTAGGGGGAGGAAATCCGGTGCTGAATTCTTTCTTGGATGCTGATAACGATGGGGATGTTGATATTGCAGACGCGATGCAAATGGCTAATCGCTATATGGGAAGGTAAATAAGGAACGTTGTTAGTTGTTAGTGGATAGTATTTGTAGGGTGTGTTACGCGATCGCGCTAACGCACCATTCTCGACGGTACGAAGCGTCTCGGTGTTCGTATTAAAACACCTCGGAGCAATGTTAATAAAAAGAGTTAGCGGGACTGATATGGAAACGATGAAGTTACGAGCGCATATTGGAGCAGATGGTATATTGCAAATCCAAACACCCACTGATTTAAAAGATATTTCTGTTGAGGTGGTGCTGGTTGTACAGCCGTTACCCAATGTAGAAGTTGCAATATCCTCAGAACCCCAACCGCGTCATAACGCTTGGGGAAAGCCCACTACTAAAAAATCGATAAGTAATGCGATCGCTCTTATGGAACAACTACGAAAAGAAGTAGCGTTGGATAAAACCTCAATCCGCTCCATGATTGAAGAAGGGCGAAGATAATAAGATGCAGTTTGTTAAATATAGGACTTACGCAACTGGCACATATATCGATCTTCAAGAGTCAAAGGTCATTCATTCGGTGATTTTTGAACTGTTGACCTTTGACTCTTGACAACCTCTACGAAAAAAATATGACACTTGCGTAAGTCCTAAAATAATAGAACTTAAAGACCTTCATCAACTCTTTAAGTATTAAAAATAACTTCTTGCCTAAGTCTTTACTCGTGCTTTATCTAACTTTACAGTTACTCTTACTATAATTTTAGCTGTTGAGTTTCAGAAAAAACACTTACATAAATGAAGCACGCCGATAAAACAACTACATTATTAGTTTCTCTACAAATCTTACTAAGCCTAGGTTTAACTACTCAGGTTAAGTCAGAATTAGAAACCAGGAGTACTTTTTTAGCAGAAAAAATCATTTTTACCGAGAATTTTGACCCACCAGGTAAAGGTAAACCAAAAGATACCTTTGGTGCAGGTTCTCGCGGTAGGTTAAAGTGTCACCAAAAAGACAGTTAGATACAGGTTATCACTCCTACACCCCTTCGACCTCAAGGATAATATAAATGTTCAAAGGAATCTGATATTATCTGCTCAATAAATATTTGATTTTCTTCGCTCTCTGCTTGCTTGAGATATTCAATAGCAATTTGTCCGGCAGTTGGTTGCTCTTTGGAAATAGCCACTAGCAACTCCACAGTCTGACAAAGTTTAATTTTTTCTAAGTGCTTAATCGTAACAATTGGCAGAATAATAGCACTCATTACTAACCCGATAGTTGAGGGTACAAGAGGAATCCACCAACCATGTAGAAAAGTAACGTAAGCAATTACAGATACTCCAGAAGCGGCAATAATAATAATAACGACTAGGGATTTCAGTGACTTCATCTGCCAACTTAACGCCGCTCCGACAAGGCAGCAAAGCAAAATCCACAGGCACTCAACACCTTTAGACCAGACTCGTAGCATCGGGCGCCCATGTAGCGCTGCACTCAAAATTTGGCTGGTAATATTAGCGTGAATTGTCACTCCTGCCATTCGTTTTGGGGAGCCAAAGATGCGACTGCTGTAGGGAGTTTGAAACAAGTCGTTGAGGCTCTCAGCCGTTGCACCAATCAGAACTATGCGATCGCGCACTTTCTCTTCTGGTATCTTATTTTGCAACAAATCTGCGAACGAAAAAGTCTGAAACTGTTCCTGAGTTCCGTGAAAGTTGAGTAAAATTTGATAGCCACCGACATCAGCTCGGACATACCCACCATCCCAAGCAGCAAAAGGAGAAATCACCGCTTTCCCTAATTGAATTTGCTTGCTGAGGGGGTCAGTTTGGGGAGTAATCTTTTGGGCTTCTAAATAGCGTAGTGCTAATTTTAAGCCCAGATTTAAGCGTAATTCCCCATTATCGAGTCGAACTGAAAGCAAGGCTCGACGCAGCTTGCCATCTCCATCCAAAACCTGATCGGCAAGTCCCACTTGACCCAATTGAGCTAAAACTGGGGGTGGGGGAATTTGGTTATTTACTGCCTTTTCAATGCCAATCAAATTCGGAGTAGTTTTAAATAAACTGACTAATTTTTCATAACCTGGTTCTACAGGGAAATCTCGATATAAATCCAGCCCGATTGATGACGGTTTGTAGCTTTTTAATCTTTGGATGGCTTGAGCTAACATATCATCCGATAGAGGATACTCACCCATTTGCTTAAAAGCCGTCTCATCAATCGCAATAATGGTAATACGAGGGTCAATTTCTGCTTTGGGACGTGCTTGAAAAAAGCGATCCAGCATCGTCAACTCCATACCCTGTAGTATTCCAGTCAAACGCACAAGAATAACCAAACCGGCAACTAACAGAGCAATGCTGCCAATCCAACCTTTGCCCAAACGTATTTTTTTAGCATATCTTCGTGCGGTTTTTCGTGCATCTACCAGAATTTGATTTGCTTGCTTTGCCGCTTGCAGAGCAAATTGTGCTTTTTCTCTTTCAATTTGTCGCTCACGTTTTTCTGCCGCTAAATCGCTTTCAATTCTTCTTTTAGCAAGTTCTTGACTTGCAGCTAAAAAGCGATAATCTAAGTCACTAAGTTTTTTATCTTTTGCCCAAATTAATGCTTGATGCAACGTTATACCTACCAAAAGCTGTGACTCGTCCTTCTGTTTCGAAGCAATCCAAGCTTTAAAGCTTTGCGCGTAAGGACGCATATTGTCCAATTGCTTGGCAATCCATTCTGAGTTAAACACAGCTTGATAAATGGGGTTTTTTATCTTTAGGTATCCCTGGTCATTAACAACTAAACCTGATAAAAGAAGTTCAATTTGTTCTCGACTGTCATCAGTTGGTACTTCCTCATCTAAAATCCGCTGACATATTCCTAGTATCCGTCCAGCAATTTTCTCATTGCTTAACAAGCGATCGCGAATTGTCCGCAAATGCTCCGGTTCATCCTGAAATTCCCACTTATGGATGATGCGTGACCTGACAATACTTTCCACCCAAAATGCTTCAGTTCCAGGGGGAATAGTCAGTCTTTCATTCACCCTATCTTGACTCAAATTCACAACTAACTGACATAGCTTTTGTGTCAAAAACGGTTGTCCATTTGTCCAAGCTAAGATTTCTTTGACAATTGCTTGAGCGTTATCAACTTTAACTTCTAATCCCTTAACTAATGGCTGGATTTCATCTAAATTTAAGCCATGCAATTCTATGGCTTTACCAATATTAAAAGGGGTGCGGTTTAAATCTTGAATTAAATCTGATGGTGTTGTTACTCCAAAAAGCACAAACGTAATGCGGTTGTATTCTGGATCGATCGCTCGCTGATTATAACAAAATCGAATTAAAGCAAAAAAATCATCTACAGAAAAATCAAGACTTTTGATACTATCAACTTCATCTATAAAAATAAACATTTTTTTATTCGGAAATTGAACTAACAGTACTTCGGAAATAAATCGGCTCACTCTTTGAAGTAAAGGAATATCTTCATGCTCTTGCCACCAAGCTTTTAAGTTAATTTTTCCTAACAGCTTAAAACCAGACCATAACTCACCAACTACTCCCTTGTACCATTGGTCTGGAGTAATATTTTCACAGCCAACATTTGTCAGATCAACCGAAGCGCAGATAAAGCCTTCTTGTTGCAAGCGATATCGAGTTTTTACTAGTAAAGAGGATTTACCAGTTTGCCGTGAGTTGAGGACGTAGCAAAACTCACCCTCGTGCAATGCTTCATACAGTTGCGAATCAGCTTGTCTTTGTACATAGCTTGGAGCATTACTGGTTAGACATCCACCGACTTGGTATTTATAACAGGTCATTTGAGCGTTTGATTGATAATTTAACAATCTCCGAGTTTTAAGTTGAAAGTGTAGTATATCTTGGAGTAATTTCCAACACACATCCTTTCAATCTTTGTATTTGCCTTACTCTTGAGAATGGTGCGTTAGGGACGAAAGTACAGCACCTGACAAATACCTAATTTTCTTCAAAAATAAAATTCGATTTCTATATTGAATATATTTTCACCGGAGATAAATCTACTTATTTATATAGACTTCAATAACTTGGCTCAAAGCCCTTGTTATTATCCATATATTACATTTGCCTGCAATTGAATTTTACCCTTAATTAAAGCCTTTTTGCCAAAAGAGTGCAATCATATTTTTTACTCATAAGTGTATAATACGTCAGCTATCACGTATGTAGAGTAAACAGTTCAAAGATTATTTTTGTGACATAGTTAGGAGCTTTGACCCACCTTTCTTACCTTTCCCACCTTTTATGTCCTTTCAAGAGAGGTGTTTATACATATGCAGTCGGTTTGATTTTACCTACTTTTCCCACCTTCTTATTTTTGAATATATTGTATGATAATTTACAGATAACCTAAGTTATCAAAATAACATTATTAAAATAAAAACAACTTGATCGGGCAAATTAGTGATGTATTTTTTTACCTTGTATATTTTTGTTCTAATTGAATAAATGAAGACGAAAGTCTTTGATTTGTATAATTTAAAAACAAAAAAATACAAATTTTGTCTATCAATGTGTATACAATTCAATAATTGATTTTTGTCAATAGGAGTTGGGCTTTGATGGTCTTTTTGATCTCAGTCCCTCCAGCATTACCTTCTTTATATGGAATGTTTTTATCAATGATAGAGGTAAAATTACACAAAAGGTGTGACCAAAATCGAAAACGTTCAAAGCGACGGTCTATTTACTGTCCAATTGATGGATGCTATCTCCATAGTGTGAGTCAAAAGTATTCATTGTTTGCCAACGTCGATTTACTCAAGCAAAAAAAACTCAGCCGAAAAAAGACGAATTTAGCTACTCAAAGCACAGTTAACCTAAAAGGTGAATGGTTAGAAGCATTTTGGTGCGATCGCTGTCAAAAAACCCAGTGGTATCATGTTCAAAAACTGAATGATTATACATACAAAGTGTCTGTAGCACCAGCACAAATTTGGCAGCAAGCCGTAGGAGTAGCTCATACCGAAGGCAATCCCAGCGTTAGCGAATTTACTCGGAAAAATGCAAGTGGTTCCCCAAATGCAGTAAAAACTTACTATTAACAAGATAACTAACTAAAAGAAACGTTGTTTCGTTAAAGTCATCCTTAGTCATTTGCGTTTTTCACTAATAACTAAGGACTATTGTACAATCAGGTAACTCACATGCAAACTAAAGACAATCAAGAAGAAATAGACATTCAACAATATTGGCTAGTTTTAAAACGTCGCTGGAGAGTTGTAGTGGCAGTTTTTCTTGCTTCAGTAGGATTAACAGGTTTTGCGATCTTTAAGCAAAAACCTAAATACGAGGCAAGTGGAATGATACTTTTTAAATCAGATCGAATCTCTTCCCTAACAAAAGCAGGTGAAAAAATAGGTGATTTAGAATCTTTAGTGCGTGAAGTTAATCCTTTAACAACACAAGCTGTAATTTTAAAATCTAAACCTCTTTTAAAAGCAGCTATCAAGACTGTCGGTATAGTAGATAAAAAAGGTAAACTCCAAGAACCAGAGTTACTTGACCTCAAAGTTGAACCAATTGTTGGCACAGATGTACTAAAAGTTTCCTACACATCAAAAAATGCGAAAAAGTCAGCATCACTAGTTAATGAGTTGATGCAATCTTATATTAAAAATAATATTCAATCTAATACTTCTCAAGTCTTGGCAGCTGGTGAATTTATTAAAGAACAACTACAGTTGTCTCAACAAGAATTAGACCGGACAGCAGAGGCACTACGTCAATTTAAAAACAAAAATCAAATTATCGAACTTCCAGAGGAAGCAAGTACCGCTATTAAAAATATTGCCCAGCTAGATGGGGAAATAAATCAATCTAAAGCAATGCTTACAGATGTGAGTGCTCAAGAAGCACAAATAGGTAAGCAATTAAATTTGCAAAGACAGCAAACTCTAAAAATTACTTCCCTCAGTCAAATAGCTGGTGTACAGGATGCTTTAGGTGAGTTACAAAAATTACAAACTAAGCTAGCAACTGAAAAAACACGTTACACCGACGATCATCCATTTATCATTGCCTTACAAAATCAAGAAAGAAGTTTAAAATTGTTATTACAGCAGCGGGTCGATCAAGCAACAGGAAGTAAAGAAAATGTTTCCGTTGGCAATTTGCAAATAGGAAAGATTAAGGAAGATTTAGCAACTAAATATTTACAATTACAAGTGGAACGACAGGGTTTAGAGAAAAAAATACAAACTTTGTCTAATATCCGGGGAACTTATCAGCAGAAATTGGCTATTATGCCAAATTTAGAAAAGCAGCAAGGAGATTTAGAGCGAAAATTGACTGTTGCCCAAACTAATGTCGAAACCCTTGTAACCAGACAAAAAGACATTCAAATAGCAGAAAAGCAAAGTATTGGAACTGCCAGAATAATTGAACTTGCAGAAGTTCCGGAAAAACCAATTTTATCTAAACTAACACTGATGTTAGCAGGAGGTAGTGTATTTGCCGGTTTGTTATTTGGTGTAAGTGCTGCATTTTTTGTAGATTTAATTGATAAATCCTTAAAAACAGTTAAGGAAATCGAGATATTTTTTGGCTACAGTTTAGTCGGGTTAATTCCCAAGTTTGAATCAAATAGTAAATCTATTTATATTAACTTGTTTGAAGATGCGATCGCACCTTCTACTCCTAGCTTAATGATTCATCAAGCATATCAAATGCTTCAGGCAAATTTAAAATTTATTAGCCATAAAAAAGTCCGCACCATTGTAGTCACCAGTTCTCTGACGGAAGAGGGAAAATCAGAAGTTTGTGCAAATTTATGTGGAGCGATCGCTCAAGCAGGACGACGAGTTTTACTAGTTGATGCAGACATGCATTCTCCATCACAACATCATTTGTGGGGTTTAATAAACTCAGTCGGTTTAAGTAATATTATTGTTGGTCAAGATGAATTTCCCCAAGCTATACGAGTAGTCACAAAATATTTATCTGTCCTCACAGCGGGAGTCCAACCTCCTAACCCCTTAGCTTTAATTGATTCCGATCGCATGACTTCTTTGATTGATAAATTCTCGCAAAGCTATGACTACATCGTATTTGATACTCCTCCTTTAGTTAACACAGTTGATGCAGCAGTTCTGGGAAAAATGGTGGATGGAGTTTTATTAGTAGCTCAACCTGGTGTTTTAGATTTAGCTAGCGCTAAAGCTGCTAAGTCGCTGCTAGAACGTTCCGAAGCTCACGTTTTGGGCATTATTGGCAATGGTGTCGATGTCAAGCAGGAACCTGACAGCTATTTTTATTACTCCAAACGTCGAGTTGGGCAGAGTATCACACAAACTGAAAGAGAAATTGAACCGTTGATGTACAAATAAGTCAAACTCAGCAGTGTTTTCAAGTTCCTTAAGGAGTAATAAATAATGAGTGTAAAAATTGACTTGAGAGCAAATAAAAATCAAGTATCTACTTCTTATATAAGTTTTTGGCAGCAAATTAAAGAAGACTGGATTGCTCATGGACGTGATTGGACTAAACCAGGATTTAGAGCAGTTGCGGTTCACCGTTTTGGAGTCTGGAGGATGAAAATTCAACCGAAACTACTTCGTGCACCCTTCAGCATTCTATATCGAATGTTGTTTCGCAAAATTCGCAACACTTATGGAATTGAACTACCTTACACTGTCGAACTTGGTCGTCGGGTAATTATTGAACACCAAGGAGCAATTGTTATTCATGGAAATTGTTCGATTGGTGATGACAGTATTATTCGTCAAGCTGTTACTTTAGGAAACCGTCATTTAGATCGTCTCTTTGATGCACCAAAATTAGGTAAACGTGTCAATGTTGGTGCGGGAGCGAAAATTTTTGGTAACGTCACTATTGGAGATGGTGCAAATATTGGTGCTAATGCTGTAGTTCTCTACGATGTTCCCGCAGGAGCAACGGCAGTTGGCATACCTGCAAAAATTATTTCTGCAAAACTTTAAATTATCTAATTGCCAAAAGTGGTGACTCAAGTAATTAATTGAGGTAACAATGCTATGTCTATTAGCCATTTCCTGGCTTTATTTCTTAATGCTGCTCTGACATTGAGCGCATTATTTTTATTTGTTATTTGCTTATTTTTTCTGATTGAATGTATTGCATCTCTGTTTCAAACGGCTAATGTTGCTGATAAAAATAATTGGCAAGATACCAAAGTTACTGTTTTAGTACCAGCACACAATGAAGAAGTTGTAATTGGTTCAACATTAGAAAAATTGACCCCAGCTTTAAAAAAACAAGACCGCTTGGTAGTGGTTGCTGATAATTGTCATGATGCAACAGCTGAGATTGCCCGTACAATGGGTGCAACAGTTATTGAACGTCACGATATTCAGCGCAAAGGTAAGGGATACGCTTTAGATTATGGCTTACAGTTCATTGAGTCAGATCCTCCTGATGTAGTTGTAATAATTGATGCTGATTGTACAGTTTATGAAGATGCGATCGCTCAATTATCTCAGCGTGCGATCGCTCTGATGCGACCAATCCAAGCTACCTACTTGATGGTAAGACCAAAAAACTCTCAGTCGTCAAAAGACTTTGTTTCCCAATTTTCCATCATCGTCAAGAACTTAGTTCGTCCCCGTGGAACAGCCTACTTGGGACTGCCCTGCTCCTTACTGGGTACAGGTATGGCTTTCCCTTGGTCAATCATTCGCACTTGTGATTTAGCCAACGATCAACTGGTTGAAGACTTAAAACTAGGCTTGGATTTAACCATAGCTGGACACGCACCAGTATTTTGTCAAGAAGCAAAAGTAACAGGGTATTTGCCACAGCAATTGGAAGCTGCAAAAAGTCAAAGAACTCGTTGGGAACACGGTCATTTCCAAAATATGCAGACTTATGTCCCCATTTTGCTCAAAGAAGCAGTGAAGCAAAAAAGGTTTGACTTGTTATTAAGTGTCCTAGATTTGTGTGTACCTCCTTTAGCTTTACTTGTTGTTATCTGGTTATTGCTGATGATAGTTTCTCTAGTGTTTGTAATTTTCACAACATCATGGATACCAGCAGCAATTGTAGCGACAGCGGGATTTTGTTTTCTGATGGCAATTCTTATCGCTTGGGGTAAATTCGCTCGTCAAGAGTTACCTATAGACAAACTTTTAACCATTCCTTTTTACGTTTTCTGGAAGATACCAGTTTATCTTCAATTTTTAGTAAAACCTCAAAGTGGGTGGGTTCGTACACAAAGAGACAAAATATCGTAAAACTTGGCGAGGAATCATAAAATGTTGGTTAGTATTCTCATAAACAATTACAATTACGAACGCTTTTTACCACAAGCGATCGCTAGTGCTTTAAATCAGACAGCTTTCCCCACAGAAGTTGTTGTTGTCGATGATGGTTCCACCGATAATTCACGAGCAATTATTGAGAGTTATGGGGAGAAAATCGTCACTGTGTTTAAAGAAAATGGTGGACAAGCCTCAGCTTTTAATGCAGGTTTTCAAGCCAGTAAAGGAGAAATCATTTGTTTCCTAGACGCTGATGATTATTGCGCTTTAAATAAATTAAGTCGAATTATCGAACTTTTTAATAAGCATAAGAGTGCTGGTTGGATTTTTCATACCCTGGATGATGTTGATGTAAATGGGCATTCTTTGGAAGTAGAAAGAAATCAAGATGTATCTGAGCTTTTGTTAGCTGACTTTCGCGAAGATATTTTAAGAGGGCAAAATCTGCCAGCTTTTCCAGCTACCAGTGGTTTATGTTTTAAGCGTGATTTATTATCACAATTTTTACCAATGCCAGAGCAATTCAAAATATCGGCTGACAACTTTTTACGGTTAGCAGCAATTTATCTAGCTCCTGGGATATTATTACCAGAAAAGCTTGCCGTTCATCGAATTCATGGCTCAAATTTATTTGAATTTAGACCAGATGCTGAAATTCTTCACGCCGATACAAATATTAAAACCTCCTACTATTTAAAAGAGCGGTTTCCCCAGACAGAAAATTTTACCAACAAACTTTACTCTCATGCTTTCGGAAAACTTGCAGGAAAAGCCAGTTTAAATAAGGCATTACAAATACCTGAAACCAAAGAGTATATAAAAAACTTTTCTGTCGGCTCTTGGTTACGGTGCGCTCCTCGAATTATTTATAACTATGCCAAGGCAGTTATGGCTAATCGAGAGCGCTTTGCTAGGTAGATTGATTAGGTGAGACATTAGCTATTTCCAAAAATCAATTCACCAATCTGGGAGGGGGAAAGGGGAAAGGAAAAAAGGGGTTCATGTTAAGAAGTTATTCGCAACACGCTAACAGTTTTTTTCTTATATGACCCCCTATACGGGTTTGAAGCCCCTCCCTTAAAGGCGTGTCAATTTTGTTTGGTTCTTCAATCCTCGGACAAAATTTCTTCCCTTTCCCCTTTCCCCTTTCCCCTTTCCCCCTATAAGTGAATATATACAGTTGTGACTAAATTTATCCGACTCGCTGAGAAAATTTTTATCATTTTAGGTTTAAGTTTCTTCTCAGGGATCTTTGGTGTAGAGTCTCTAGGTCTTGTGGTAGCACAACCCGTCATCACATTAATCAGATTTCTTGTTTGGGGAATGTCAAGCATTCTGATTTGTGCCTCGTGGAAAAGTACAATAATCACAGTTCGTCGAAATAACTTAGTCAGTATATTAACTGGATTATTATTTTTCTCGTTTATCTGGTCAGAATTTCCAGATTTTACCTTATTTAATGCCAGAGATATCTGGATGATGACTTCATTTGGGTTATATTTTGCTATACGATTTAACTTGAAAGAGCAGGTAAAACTCCTTGCCTTAAGTTTCTTTATCGGAATATTTCTGAGTATAATTGTTGCACTTGGATTCCCAGATATTGGGATACATGGAGCAGATGTAATAGAACTTCTAGGAGCGTGGAAAGGAGTATACGGACACAAAAATGTTCTGGGAAGTATGATGGTTTTAAGTTCATTAACATTTTTATTACTTCCGAAAAATACATCATTTTTATATAAATGGACTGGGTTTATTTTATCGGTAGTATTAATCGTACTATCAACTTCCAAAACTTCTCTTGTTATTTCTTTTCTGCTTATATTAACGGTGAATTTCTATAAAAACTTTCGCTGGCAGGGAAAAATAAGCATAGTTTTCGCAAACATTGGAATTATGATTTTGGCATGTCTTGCCGTATTAGTTTTAACTTATTGGATTGAACTGTTAACTGGTTTAGGAAAAGATCCAAGTTTAACTGGACGAACCCCCCTATGGGGTTATGCACTAATTAGATTAGTGGAAAGACCATTATTAGGTTATGGGCGTGGTGCATTTTGGGCACCTAACAGTCAATATGCAGCTCAAATCGGTGAAACAATATTGCCTGGTTGGATTCCACCTTACGCCCACAATGGCTTTATTGATTTAGCCCTTGATGTTGGCTTGATTGGCTTATCACTTTTTTTAATTAGTTATTTCAGAAGTTTTTTTTCGGCATTAAAACAAGCTTATGCAACTAAAAATCCCGAAAAACTTTGGTCATTTGTTTATCTTGTATTTCTAGCATTGAATAATGTAACAGAAAGTGTTTTGCTGTATGGTGCTAACCTGTATTGGGTTTTGTTTATCACAGTTGTTTTTACTCGAGAGGAAAAATAGTATTAATGGTAACTAAATTAAAATCAGCAGTAATTGGGACAGGGGCAATTTCCAAAGAGCATTTAAGTTTTCTATCTGAATGCGATCGCGTGCAATTGAAGAGTGTTTGTGACCTTTCCAAAGCATCTGCTTCTTATGCAGCAAAACGATTTGGCGCTGAGTCAATTTACACCGACTTTCGCCAAATGTTAGATGAAATAAAGCCTGATGTTGTCCACATTCTCACTCCACCTCATACCCACAAACTAATTGCATCATCCTGCTTAGAAGCCGGCGCGCATGTATTTTGTGAAAAGCCAATTACACCTACCTACGATGAATTTCAAGAACTTTGGGCTTTAGCCAAATCTCATAACCGCTGGCTGATTGAAAACCAAAATTATTGCTTTAATGAAAGAATCCTTGCAATTGAGAAATTAGTTGCAGATGGCATTCTCGGTGAAATCCAAGAAGTTGAAGTCAGAATAGCGCTTCCTGTTCGCGATGGTGGAGTATTCGCAGACGAAAACTTACCTAATCCGATTCATAAAATGCCCGCAGGAGTAATTCATGATTTCATTACCCATTTGTGTTCCTTGGTAGTGCGCTTTATACCCGATTTCGATCGCGTTAGTGCTGCATGGAGCAATCACGGTGGTGGAGATTTATTTAAGTATGATGATCTAGATGCGATCGCTATCTCCGGTTCTAGTCATGCTCGAATTCGATTCAGCGCTCACACCCCACCCAAAGCTTTCAACGTCATAGTACGCGGTTCCAAAGGTTATGCCGAAACTGATTTGTTTCAACCTTACCTACGTTGCGTCATTCCCCGCGCTGGTGAATTGCTATCTCCCCTCATAAACCATTTTGTCAACGGTTGCGATTTGGTTGGAGCATCATTTACTAACTTTCGTAACAAGATTATGCAAAAAACACCTTATGAAGGGATGCATCGGCTTTTAGACCAAACTTATCAAGCCCTAATTGATGGGAAAGCCCCACCAATTAGTTTTGCAGATATAGAACGGACAAATAGATTAGTTAATGCCCTACTATCGGAGGCGAATCGAGTATGAAGTTATTAATAACAGGTGCGTCCGGTTTCTTGGGAAAATACGTAGTTGCCGAAGCACTACGACGAGGACACCAAGTCCGTGCAGTTGTGCGACCATCTAGTAATGAAAAACGCTTAACTTGGCACAATCACCCAAATATAGAGCTAATCCGTCTAGATTTGCGCCGCAAAGATGGTATTGTCGATGCTGTCCGGGGGACGGATGCAGTCATTCATCTGGCTGCCGCTAAAGAAGGTGACTTTTACACGCGATTTGCTGGCACAGTCATCGCTACCGAAAACTTGCTTGATGGGATGGTTGCCGCAGATGTGTTGCGACTAGTTGATATTAGTACCTTTTCGGTGTATGACTATCAGGGTATTTCATCTGGTGAAACAATTACCGAAGATTCGCTGATTGAAAGTAATCCTTTGGAGCGAGATGAATACGCTCAAACCAAGTTGCTACAAGAAGAACTTGTCCGCGAATTTGAGCAGAATCACAACGCACAAGTGACGATTGTTCGACCCGGATTGATATATGGACGAGATAACCTCTGGAGTACTTTGCTGGGGGGTAAATTGACAGACAATCTGTGGTTGCGAATCGGTCTTTATGCAACGATGCCATTGACATATGTCGAAAATTGTGCAGAAGCAATTGTTAGTGCTGTATGCGATGAAGCGATCGCTGAAACTTTGAATATCGTTGATGACAACTTACCCACCCAAAGAAGCTATCTCAAAAAGCTCAAGCAACACTCCTATTCTATGCCCCGTCTGATTCCTGTCAATTGGACATTCATGCGCTTCATAGCCTGGATTATGTGGACGTACAACCAACTAGTATTGAAGGGAAAAGCAAGGCTACCTGGCATCTTTATTCCTAGAGTGCTAGATGCTAGATTTAAGCATTTTCGCTTCACTAACCACAGGGCAAAACAAATTTTAAATTGGCAGCCAAGATATTCACTCGACACCGCACTAGAGCGCAGTTCTAGCAATGTTGAATTGTTAGAAGTATCTTCTAAAACACCTGCTTTGCAACCTTTAGGAAGCTGAATGTATGAACCTCAAAGCCTCATCGACAACTTCAGTAACTTCAGTCGTTAAGCCACCCAAAATCCATTTCTATTTTGTGGATGCGCTACGTGGCATTGCAGTCTTATGGGTAGTTTTGTTTCATGCTCCCTTAGATGGGCGTCTTGATTTATTAACTAGCATCTTACCCGATTGGGTTGTAACTGTTGTGTTCAACTGGGGTACCTTCGGTGTACCCATTTTCTTTGTCCTCAGTGGTTTTGTGATTGCCCATTCCCTACGTGAGGCTCGTATTAACTTAGCCTATTTTGGGCGTTTCAGTCTGCGTCGTCTTGCCCGACTCACTCCACCATATTACGTCTCAATAGTCGTAACTTTAGCTTTTGCACTTTTATCTTCGTACATCAAAAGTGAAGCGTTTGCCCCAGGTAAAGAGCCTCTAACTTTTGGGAGGTTGTTAGCACATCTATTTTATTTACAAGACATTTTTCGACTCGGACATATCTGTGACGTTTACTGGACGTTGTGCATAGAAATACAGTTCTATTTAGTCTTTTGTGCGCTATTAGGACTAGCACAGTGGCTCAGTTATTCGCGGAATTTGCACTTTAGTCGAGTAGTTGTGTTTGTTCCTGCTGCCCTAGTCGCCGCTCTGTTTCCTATCGGAGTGTTTGAAGATACTGGCAGACCGATGATGTTTTTGCCGTTGTGGTATGCATTTCTGTTAGGAGTCTTTG
Organism: [Scytonema hofmanni] UTEX 2349; assembly: GCF_000582685.1. Lineage (GTDB taxonomy): Bacteria > Cyanobacteriota > Cyanobacteriia > Cyanobacteriales > Nostocaceae > Hassallia > Hassallia hofmanni. Next base: position 4,064,490 of record NZ_KK073768.1, on the reverse strand, counting down.
CTTATTGGTCATGGTGCGATAAGTTGAAGCCAATCTACTTTTACTTTTATTCGGCGATCTTGGTGACTGCTGGAGCGGTAAATTCAACAACATTTTCAATCGTCAGTGTGATTGTCGCCATACTTCTATTACAAGCTGGACGAGCCAATTGCATGGGAGTTTGGTTAAAGTGGCGATCGCTACAATTTATCGGTAAGATTTCTTACAGTCTTTATCTGCTCCATACTCCCATCTATGGAGCAGTATTTTTCCTGGGGATTAAGCTGCTTAAACCTAATGCTTTAAGTGAAGCGTTTTGCTTACTACTAGGAATCTTTGTCTGTGTCGGCTTTGCCGCTCTAATGTGGCAATTGGTAGAGAAACCATCTATCCAATTGAGTCAAAAGGTCAAGCTTGTAAAGAACATAGACCCTATTCATATAAGTTAAGAGCCAGGAGTTATGTCAGGTTCGTTAGTGCCGCTTGTGTAAGGCAATTGGCAATGGTAATAGGACTTACGCAAGATGACCAAAAAACGAACCGCACTACTATCGCACAGAAGCCAGCGCGTTGCGTATTTTCCCAAGGCACGTTTTCGGGGGAAGCTTCCCCCGAAAAGCTGCCGCCCCGTTGTAGCGACTGGCGCGACACAGAGGAATAAGAGGAGCGATCTTGGTTTTTGCGTAAGTCCTGAGGAATATTCTTTCCCCATGCCCTATGCCCTATGCCCCATTACCAATTCTTTTTTATGCGTATTGCCTACCTAACTGGAGAATATCCCAGAGCGACAGATACTTTCATTCAGCGAGAAGTAACAACTTTGCGGCAAATGGGTGTGGACGTACACACATTTTCAGTTCGCTGTCCAGGGGATGAACATATGGTTGGAGTGGAACAGAAACAAGAGCGCGATCGCACTTTCTACATTCTTCCTCCCAATCTCATCAACTTACTACTAGCTCACCTCAGTTTACTGCTTGCTTCTCCCAAAAGATATCTACAAACAATCAAGCTTGCATGGTCAACCAGCCAACCAGGGTTTTGGGGTTTGGTATATCAATTGTTTTATTTTATTGAAGCAGGTATTCTTGCCCAACAAATCAAACAAAGGGAGATAGTACATTTACATAACCACATTGCCGAAGCTAGCGGTACTGTGGCGATGTTAGCCGCTACTATTGGAGGTTTTAGTTATAGCTTCACCTTGCACGGACCCTATATATTTTTTCGAGCGTATCAATGGCAACTAGAAGAGAAAATCAAGCGATCGCTATTTGTTTCTTGTATTAGCAACTATGCTCGCAGTCAAGGAATGATATTTGCACCCCTTGAAAAGTGGAATCAAATGCATATCATTCATTGCGGTATTGACCCAGCTTTATTTAATGTTGTTTCTCACAACAAAGAAGGAAAACGCTTGCTTTTTGTCGGTCGATTGGCTGTAGCCAAAGGTTTACCAATCTTACTAGAAAGTTTAGCGATCTTAAAAAAAGCACATCCAGATATTCTCTTAACAGTTGTCGGTGACGGTCCCGACCGAGAAAAGTTGAAACAAATAACTACTCAATGGAAATTAACTGAAAATGTAAATTACGTTGGTTATAAATCCCAAACTGAAGTACGGGAATATTTTCAGCAAACCGATATTTTTGTGATGTCCAGCTTTGCTGAAGGAATACCAGTAGTGTTGATGGAAGCAATGGCAGCTGGTGTACCAGTAGTAGCCACCCAAATTGCCGGGGTAAGCGAATTAGTAGAAAATAACGTGAATGGTTATTTAGTTCCACCCGCAGATGTTATTTCCTTAGTTAATTGCATCGAAAAATTGCTGACTGACTATAAACTTCGTGCAGAATTTGGCACAGCAGGTAGAGCCAAAGTAGAGAAAGATTTCAACATACATTATGAAGTTGCACGACTGCATCGTCTAATGACAAGTGCCTTGAAAGGTAATGTTGAATCTATTCCGACAAATCACACATATTGTAGAGAAGTTCTGGTGGAACGTCTCTAGGACGGTTGAAATGTTTTTCTTAATGTTAATTAAGCGGACACGATATTACCCATTACCCATTCCCAAATGTCAACTTTAAAAAAGCTAGCCATCCGTGGCGCAATTTGGACAATTATTGGTTTCGGAGGTATTCAAATCCTCCGGTTTGGCAATAATCTAATTTTGACTCGCTTGTTAAAACCAGAGTATTTTGGTTTGATGGCATTAGTAACTACCTTGAGAGTTGGTTTAGAACTCTTTTCTGACATTGGTATTGCTCAAAATATAATCAATAGTAAGCGAGGTGATGAACCTGCTTTCTTAAATACTGCTTGGACTTTACAAATAATTCGTGGTGTAGTCATTTGGATTATTTGCTTACTTCTGAGCTTTCCCGCTGCAAAGTTCTATAACGATGAACGTTTAGTATTGCTAATTCCTATTGCTATATTTTTCTCTGTTGTTGATGGATTTAGTTCTACTAGTGTACATACTCTCCATCGTCGCATGGAACTAGGTAAGCTTTCTCTATATGAATTAGCGTTGCAAGCTTGTTATTTGTCTACATTATGTATATTAGTTTGGTTCTATCCAAATATCTGGACTTTAGCGTTTGGCTCGGTAATAGGAGCAATATATAAATTAGTTAGTAGCTATTGGTTAATACCAAAATATACCCACCGCTTTACATGGGAACCCGATGCTGTTAAAGAAATTCTCTCCTTCGGTAAATGGATGTTTATCGCATCCACACTGATGTTTGCTGCTGAACAAGCAGATCGCCTGGTTTTAGCTAAAATTCTCTCATTTAAAATGTTAGGCGTTTACACAGTGGCTTATACCTTAGCAAGCATACCGAGAGAAGTAATTAAACAACTTAGTTATAAAGTTATTTTTCCTACAATTTCTCAGGAAGCTGACTTACCAAGAGCAACTTTAAGAGAAAAAATTCTTCATCAACGATGGTTCATATTGTTAGGAACTGCAATTATATTAGCAATTTTGACTACAATTGGCGATTTCATTGTCGCTTTGCTGTACGACAAAAGATATGCTGATGCGACTTGGATGATGCCAATTTTATGCAGTGGCATTTGGTTTTCTTTGTTATTTTATACTATCAGTCCTGCTCTTTTAGCTATTAGCAAACCCTTATATTCAGCACAAAGTAATTTTGCTCGATTTGGCGTCATTATTTTGGGTGTACCTCTGGCATATTACAGGTTTGGAACATTAGGAGCAATTATCGTGATTGCATTCAGCGATTTACCTTTGTACATAGTGAATCTTTATGGACTCTGGCAAGAAAAACTTTTTTGTTTTACCCAAGATGTTCAAGCCACTGTTTTTTTTACGGTCGTACTTACTTTATGTTTATTGATTCGCTATAGTTTAGGATTTGGTCTACCAATTCAAACACTACTTTAAATAATCAAAAAATAACTATTTTTTTTTAAATAAGGAGAATGCCTTGAAATACCACATAGCTTTAAATACACCATTTGATTTAAAAGCTATTGCCCAAAATGCTCAAGCAGGAAAATGTCCCTCACACATAATGTGGGAAATGAGTCAGCTTTTAGAGGCAAAAATTCATCAACCGAGAGCAGATTTAGTTCTGCCCACAGATAAAATGCTTGCCAAAATTATAGGTCATCCCGAACACTGGGCTTTAGCACACAAGCTATCGTTGGAGCTTCAGGAGGATGATGTCATATATTGTGATGGTGAAAACCTGGGTTTTGCAATTGCTACAGCTTGTGGCGTTAAACACAATCGACCTAAAATTGTTGTATTTATTCACAATCTCAACCGTCCTCGTGGTCGTTTAGCGTTGAAGCTATTTGACGTGGCAAATCGGATTGATTTATTTGTGACAGGTTTTACTTCGCAAGCTGAATTTCTTCGCAACCACTTAGGCTTACCAGAGAACCGTATTTATCTACTTTCGGCACCACCTATAGACACATCTTTCTTTACACCTGGACTTCCCTCAAATAAAAAGTTGCGTCCGATGATTGCAAGTGGAGGTATGGAAAAGCGAGATTATCGAACTTTGGCTGCTGCTACTCAAGATTTGAATGTTGATGTGAAGATTTGCGCTTTTTCTCGTAATGCGATCGCTCAAAAGAAGACATTCCCGGAAATCATACCTGCGAACATGTCACATGGTTTTTACGACTGGTGTGAATTGTTGCAGCTTTATCGCGATTCCGACTTAGTTGTCATCACGATGTTTGAGAATAACTATCAAGCTGGACTAACCACAATGCTTGAAGCTATGGCTTGTCATCGACCTGTAGTCATAACTCGTTCGTCAGGAATTATTGGTGAACTGATTAACTTGGGTATCGTTACTGGTGTTAATATCGGTGATTCTAATGGGTTAAAGCAAACAATTGTCAAACTCTTAAACGACCCTCAAAAAACTGAAATCCAGGCACAGCGAGGTTATGAATTTGTACTTAAACGATTCAATCATAATAGTTTCATTCAAGCTTTGGTTTCAAAACTAGTTTCTACATTTGACAAAGAAAAAACAAATAATTTGGTTTATCTTCAACCTCAAATAAATGAAAAAGCTAATTTTTAGCTGACACATACAAAAGATACAAGTTCATAAAATCTGTGTAAATATACATGTTTTTTATAAGGGAATACCGCATTCCTATAAATAGACCTGTGTCTACATAGTTTCTTTTCCTAACTAATTTCACCACTAGAGAACATATGCCAAAAAATAAATTTGAAGAAATAGTCTTACTTGGAACTAAATTTCATAAATTAAAAGTTTCCGAGTTAATACAGTATGTTGTCAAAGCAGCAAAACTCGAAAAAAAGACAACTATTTCTAACGTAAATGTTAGGGCAATGAACTTTGCATACGATCTGCCTTGGTATAAAGATTTCATCAATAAATCCGATTTAGTATTCTGTGATGGATTTGGTGTTTTACTAGGGGCAAAATTTATGGGTTGCTGTGTAGACTCAGGAAATCGCATGACTTGCCCAGACTATATAGAGGATCTCGCATTAACTTGTGAACGAGAAAATGTTTCATTATTTCTGCTTGCGGGTAAACCTGGTACAGTAGATAAAGCAATTACAAAGCTGAAAATAGTTGCACCAAATTTAAAGGTGAAAGGACATCACGGTTATTTTCAGAAGTCTGGTCAAGAAAATGAATTTGTGATTCAAAAAATCAATAAATTTAAACCAGACATCTTGTATATAGGCTTTGGTATGCCATTGCAAGAAGATTGGGTTTTAAGAAATATAGACCAAATAGACGCAAAAGTATTTCTGCCTTTGGGTGCATGTCTTGATTTTTATACTGGCAATGTATACAGAGGTCCACGCTGGATGACTAATTACGGACTGGAGTGGTTAACACGATTAGTCACAGAACCGGGACGCTTGTGGGAACGATACGTTATTGGAAATCCGTTGTTTTTTTATCGTGTATTACAAGAACGAATTAGAAACCGTTTCCAAAAGCGTTCCAAATCATCACCATACTAATTCACAAACGTTCTGCAAAACTAACTGAAACGATTATATTCAGCTAATTTAGGAAATACTATTTAGCTGTAATTACAGATACTCTCAAAAATCTATTGAATGGAAAAAATACAATGGCAACAAAAAATATGTCTTCAAAAACTCTACCTGTTGTAAATTTACAACCAGACTTAAGGTCAGCAAGAGGCACAAGAATACAGAGAGGATTATCTACAAGTTTAATCAGGGTAATAACACTTATCTTGCTAGATATTATTTTTGTAAGCTTGGCATGGAAGTTAGCTGTATTTTATGGAACTCCATTGCCATCTCCTTGGACACAAAAAACATCTTTTTTATTGCTAATTATCACAATTGAAATAGGCGTCATTGTAGCTAAAGGACTTTATCACCCAGGTAAACATCGTCGTGATTATCTTGGTCTTATTCAAGCAATGTCCCTGTCAGAATGCTTACTTTTGCTAGTTGCTTTTCTCTACGAACCAGAGAGTTATGTTTCGCGCTCAACTTTTTTAATTTTTTGGGTTTTATCTATAGTATTCGTCTGTCTATCTCGGTTAGTGATTGATGTTGCTATTAAAATAGTTCGTGAAAAAGGAGCAGTTCGTTGTCCTGTTTTTGTGATTGCTGATGTCGGAGAAAAAGAAGAATTTGTTAAGTTAATAGAAAAAGAAAAATGCTATGCTGTACAAGGAATATCTGACTCTAGCTGTCTAGATAGATCCAACAGAGAGGCAACATTTCAATATCTTCGCGAACAGGGTATAGTCGAAGCTTTTGTTTCTTGGAATGCAATCAAGAATCGTTTATATGTTTGCTGGCATTTTCATAGTGCTGGGATTATTCTACAGATACTTTCCCCAAAGACTGAATTTCATCATCCAAAATCAGTTTTTTCGATGATAGGTGAAGCCCCATGTATGAGAATTCCAGCACCAATTATTACAGGCAGTGATTTTTGGATAAAGCGATGTTTTGACCTTTTTTGTGCGATTATTTTGATAATTCTACTTTCACCAATCTATGTGTTTATTGCCATCCTAATTAAGCTTGATTCTCCAGGTCCTGTCTTCTTCCGACAAAATAGAATTGGTCTGCATTGTAAAAAGTTCCGGATGTGGAAATTCCGGACAATGGTTGTAAATGCGGAAAAGTTACAAGCAGAGTTAGAAGCGAAGAATGAGATTAAGGATGGTGTTTTATTTAAACTCAAAAATGATCCTCGCATCACACGAGTAGGTAAATTCCTACGTCTTTACAGTTTGGATGAATTGCCACAACTGTTTAATGTTTTACTTGGAGAAATGAGTTTAGTTGGTCCTCGTCCTCTTCCTCTTAGAGATGTAGAGAGGTTTGAAACTATGCATTTTATCCGACAAGAAGTTCTGCCCGGTATCACTGGATTGTGGCAAGTTTCTGGTCGTTCGGATATCGAAAATTTTGAAGATGGAGTGAAGTTAGATATTGCTTACATTGAGAATTGGGCACTTTGGCTGGATCTGAAAATTTTGCTGAAAACTGTTAGGGTTGTGCTGCAAAAAACAGGTGCCTATTAAAAGGTTATCTGGGTGAGTCCTTCTGCGCTTACACAAAGTTAGATTTCCGACAAATGAATGCGAATACGGTTGACAAATACTAGGTGTGACCCATCATTTTACTAAAAACGTAAAGACGTTCCGGCGGAACGTCTCTACAGGTCAGAAATCACCTTAATACCAAACGTATTCGATATCCAGAAGATTTTCAGGATATTGAGTCAGGTGCTTGATGAGTTTATGCCGAAAGACTGCGAACTGATTGTCGTAGACGATGGAGCGATCGCTAATTTTTACAAGAAAGGCAGAAGTTCGAGGGCAGAAGGCACTTATGTTAGGAGTATCAATTAAAACTTACTTTGTGGGTTTAAAGCCCAGTTGAAAC
>NZ_KK073768.1:4018964-4056976 GCF_000582685.1 [Scytonema hofmanni] UTEX 2349 | reverse complement strand
TTCAATCCCACTATGAGTAAGGGTGGGTTGCCTTCTGCCTTCTGCCTCCAGCATAAGTGCCTTCTGAACCAAGTCCTACACCTTATTCCTTATCATTCAGCGGCAGACGCACAGTAAAAACAGTACCAATTCCCGGTTCACTTTTAACAGCAATTTCACCACCCATCATCAAGCAAAAATCGCGACTAATTGCCAATCCCAAACCAGTACCGCCATACTTTTTCGTAGTTGAAGTATCGCCTTGAGTAAACGGTTGAAATAATTGCCCCTGTTGACTTTCAGTCATGCCGATACCTGTATCGGCAACAATGAAAGTAATTATGCCCAAAGGTGCATATGGTAATAAATGTTGCTTATCTCTTCTAATTGCCAGCGTCACCTTGCCATTGGTGGTAAACTTGGCGGCATTACTCAACAAGTTTAACAGCACTTGCCGCAGCCTAGTTTGATCGGCGTACATATTGCCAAGTTCGCGATCGTAATCGAGTTCTAAAATATTGCCATTTTTTTCTACCGCAGGCTTAACTGTCTGGATGACGTTATTAATCAGCGTGGCGATTTCAAACGTCTCTGGATAAAGAGTCATTTTCCCCGCTTCTATTTTCGACCAGTCGAGGATATCGTTAATTAATTCGAGTAGATGCCTACCTGCTGAGTTGATTGTTTCTAGGTCAGTGATAAAATCTCCCGTTACACCTAAATCAACAGCATCATCTTGCAAAAGTTGGCTCAAGCCGATCACAGCATTCAACGGTGTGCGTAACTCGTGACTGACATTTGCCACAAATTGGCTTTTTGCCTTGCTAGCAGCTTCTGCTAGTTCTTTAGCTTGTTGTAGTTCTTTAGTGCGTTGAGAGACTCGCTCAATCAGATGATTGAGAGATTTAGCTAACAAGCCAATTTCATCTTCAGTGGTGATGGGAGCGCGTAAATCGAAATTAGATTTTCTCGCCACCTGTTCAGCAACTAAAGTGACAGTGATTACAGGTTCAGCGATCGCTCTGGAAGTTCGCCATGCTATAATTGCGGCGATCGCCACCGACACTAACATGCTGAAGATAACGATAAATCTCTCAACTATTTTCGTCTGCTCTACATCTTCTGTGCTTTTCTCCTCTTTTTCTTGGGCAATTTGCAAGATGTCAGCCAATATTTGAGAAAGCTGATCTAGCCGTGTGGCTTTTTCACCACGCATAACTGCCAACAATTTTTCTCTGGCTGTAGAAACTTCCTCTGGTTGCACTTGCGGTTTGTCAATTTCCTGCAAAATAGGCTCTATTTCCCCAACATATGCATCTAAGGTAGTTGCGTATTCCTGCAATAAAGCCTGTAAACTTGCCTGACTTGAAGCTAATTTCTTGGGTTTGCTTTCGATAAAGTTGACAATTACTGGTGTCAATTTCTTTGCTTTTTTAACACTCTGGAGAAATTCGTCTTTTTTAGCAGCTAGTCGTATTGGCTCTCCCACTACAGCAACCAAATTTGAGCTATATAATTGTGCTCCGACTACCGCATCTTGATAATCAGACAGTAGTTGTCCTTGGTGTTGAGCCTGATTTAACTGTATAATTCCTTGTCCCCGTAAGGAATTAGCGATTACCAAGCCGGTAATCGAACCAAAAAAGCCAATGCCAATTGCCAGAAAGTACCCATAGCCAATTTTTTGATGGATGCGCCATGAGCTTGCTTTAAGTTTCCCTCTTGAGGGAAATTCTATAGTAGGGAGTTCATCCATCGATGGCTCTTCGGCTGACACTGTTTTACTTTATAAATTATTGTCAATAGCTGATTGCAGCAAAATAAACGACAGTATGCTGCATCTCTAGCCTAATATAGCCTAACGCCAGTTATACGCCTATGCTTATAAGAAAGCAAACTACATAAATAATAAAGGCACGGGCAAGTATACAACTTACCCATACCCCCAAACGAACTTAGAGTCAATTCGTAGTCAGCGTAAATAGCGCTTATTTCCCAATCTCTAAGTGAGTGCCTTCGACATCGCTTGAGAAAGTGAAGTATTTGCTGCTTGCTTCAACAATTCTGCCTTATCGGTACGTTCCCAAGGCAAATCTAAATCAGTCCGTCCCAAATGACCGTAAGCCGCGATGTCCTGATAAAAACGTCCGCCTCGTTCACTTGGTAGGTTGCGTAAGTTGAAGGTATGGATAATCCCCAAAGGACGCAGTTCAAAATGCTCTTTGACTAATTCCAGCAAAATTTCGTCATCTACTTTGCCTGTACCAAAGGTATCGACAAAAATGCTGACCGGTCGCGCTACGCCAATGGCATAACTTAACTGAACTTCACATTTTTCTGCCAAACCTGCGGCAACAATATTTTTCGCTGCATAGCGACAAGCATAAGCAGCACTGCGGTCTACTTTCGTGGGGTCTTTGCCAGAGAAAGCACCACCACCATGACGGGAGTAACCACCGTAGGTATCAACGATGATTTTGCGTCCAGTCAAGCCGGAGTCACCTTGAGGACCACCAATCACAAATTTGCCGGTGGGGTTGACTAAAAAGCGTGTTTCCTCATCCGGCTTAATATCGATGTCGCCAAAAACAGGTTCGACTACTGCTGTCCAGAGGTCTTGTTTAATTTTGGCTTGTACCGCTGCTTCATCGGTGATTTCCCCAATAGTGGCTGTATGTTGGGTGGAAATCAAAATAGTGTCAATACCAACTGGGCGTCCGTCTTCGTAGACGATGGTAACTTGGGTTTTGCCATCAGGACGCAGGTATGGTAAATCGCCTGTTTTGCGGACTGCTGCCAATCGGCGAGCAATGCGGTGTGCCAAACTAATAGGCAAGGGCATCAGTTCTGGGGTTTCGTTGCAGGCGAAGCCGAACATAAGACCTTGGTCGCCAGCACCAGTTTTATCGAATAGTTCATCACTATTCTCTTCGCGGGTTTCTTGGGCAGTATTTACACCTTGAGCAATGTCAGGCGATTGTTCGTCCAATGCGATTAAGATGCTGGCGCTATTTGCCGAAAAGCCGTTATCGGCATCGGTATAGCCAATTTCGGCAATTTTCTTTCTGGCGAGATGGACGTAATTAACGTTGGCTTTGGTCGTTATTTCACCAGTGATTAACACTAAGCCAGTGTTGACCACAACCTCAGCAGCAACACGGCTACTAGGGTCTTGTGCAAGTACAGCATCCAGAATTGTATCAGAAATCTGATCGCAGATTTTATCTGGATGACCTTCGGTAACAGACTCGGAGGTAAATAAATAGCGACGAGACAAAGGCAATTCCTCCTGTGATTGTGCTGCTGAACTAAGTGCAAGCATTTAGTTCAGCTAGTAATTTATGAAATCATAACAATATTTATACTATTAGCAGTTGGTGTTTCTTTTATCTTCATGAAAACACTAAATCTTTGGTAATGTCTTTAATATAAATAAAAATCACGCTACTTCTATTTAAGTTAAAATACTGAGTTTGACAAAAAATAGGGGCTGCACTCATGCACCCCCAAAAGCTTTGACACAAAACTTGCAGTGCTTTTATACCTGAACTGCTGCAAGCTTTGCTTCTTTAGCTGTCAATTGCTCATAAGCGGCACGCATTTTCAAACCCGTAAGCACTTGGAATAAACCAGTACCATTATTGGAACCAGGATACTCACGATGCTGGAGTAGAAGATGAGTCATTTCACCTTCGTATTTGGTAGATGTTTTGCTTAGGTGAGTTTCGATGTAAATGACTTCTTCTAAGTTGTCAAATTGACCATCTACTTCTAATACGGAGACGTAACGACCGTAGTAAACATCGGAACCGTAGTATAGTTGCATACCTGGGTATGAACAGGTAAGCTTACGTCCGCAAGGAGTCCATTGGATGGTTGATCCTTCATCGAATAGGTAAGTTGGCTCAAAGCCTTGCTTATCTTCCCGTTGAAGCATACGTACCCGCAGTACTTTGCGCTCTTTGTCTCCTTTAATTAGGTTGGTCGGTAATACCTGGAGAACTATATCAGCAAATTCTCTTTGGGGTTCGATGAACTTTTCAAAATCAGGTTTGCGAGAATTGATTTGTGCTAAGACATCTTCGTAGCGATGACCGCGTTCAGCCATGTCACGCTGGATTTTCCAGGCGATTTTAACTTCATCACTGATGTCAAAGTATACGCTGAAGTCGATTAGCGATCGCACTCGCTCGTCATATAAAGGATGCAACCCTTCAATCACTAGAATGTGATTGGGCTCTATCCTTTCTGGAGGATCGAGCAAACCGGTTTCGTGGTTGTAAATCGGTTTATCAATTGATTTACCTTCTTTGAGCGCTTTGATTTGCTCATACATCAGGTCAAAATTGTTCGCTCTTGGGTCAAGTGCTGTTATCCCTGTTTCTTTGCGCTGTTTGCGATCCAGGCAATGATAGTCATCCAAGCAGATAACTGTCATTAATTCTTCACCAAACAAATCTATTAAACGACGCAAAAATGTCGATTTCCCGCATCCTGAGTCTCCCGCTACTCCAATCAATACCACGCGTTCCGGCTTATTTGTCATAAATCTCCTCTAAATGCTAAAGATGTGTCAATGAATCAATAATTTTTTCACACAGCAGATTTTATGCTAGGAGTTTACCGATATCCGGTTTCTCCTGCGTTATTTCTATCCTGCAATTGCATGAAGCATCTAACGGGTATACAGTAAAATACTCGTTACCCGTCGTATAATTCTGCTTTTTTGCAGGTAAGTATTTAATCCTAGTGACTATTTTGATTCTAACAGAAGCGGTTATTCTATACAATACTTGATGTCAATAAGAATCTTTGACTCAATCGACCGTGCCAATATATAGATGAGCAGATTTTCAAATCACCTTGACAAACGCACATTATTGGCGTGGCAAGGGGGATCGTTGCTTGTGACTTAATGGTTTAAGTTCATTAAATATAATCTTATAGCCTTGATAATGTTTGTCTAATTTTTTTTTAAGAAGGTGAGGAAAGAGGAATGCGATCGCTCACTAGCATAGAGATTTAAAGCAAAAATATATCCAAAGAAAGAGCTAGCAACTTGAATCAGGTATAAAGCTCACACTTTTTACTCTGGCACTAATAGAGCTTGACAGAAGTTTCACCCTGATGTGAAACTTAATTGTAGTTGTCTAACTTTATCGGGGCAGCTAAGGATGCGCTTAAGTATAAGTTAGCTCCCTTTTGGGGGAAGAAGTTTGAGAAGAAAACATTAAATTGACTCATTATTAACATTCTCCGAAAGACATATCCTTTACCTTAGAAGGTGAACAGGTGTGCTTTTTCCATGCCTGCATGTCTTTGGCGAGTGTACCTAGCAAGGCATTTGTTTATAATGCCACTTTTTCCAATTACAACGCCCGTGTGAAACCGAAATCCGGTAAACTAAGACAGGCTTGTGGTGGGAAGGGTTTTTTTTAGTAACGGTTAAGTAAATATCGGAGTGGTAGAACGAATGTACAATCTAGGTGCCCTTGAGGCTACTGCCAATGAAGAATCAGGTAGCCGCATCTTCCTCTATGAAGTAATGGGTCTGCGTCAGAGTGAAGAAACCGATCAAACGAACTACCCAATTCGTCAAAGTGGCAGTGTCTTCATCAGAGTGCCTTACAATCGCATGAATCAAGAAATGCGACGGCTCACTCGCTTAGGCGGCAAAATTGTTAGTATCCAACCAATAAGTGCTATTGAGCTTAATGGTAAATCTCCATCTGAAAGTGTAGAAAGCGAAGTAGTTAACAACGCCACTTCTGATGAGGCTGCTAACATTGAAGGAAATGGTCAAGCCACACCTGTAAAAGCTAACAGTGAAGTGAAAGGCTTCGGCAAATCACTACTCTCTGAGCAAGAACAGCCCAAAAAGGACAAAAAAGGCAACACCATGACTCAAGCAAAAGCCAAGCACGCTGATGTTCCCGTGAACACTTACCGTCCCAATGCTCCTTTTGTTGGGAAATGTATTTCTAATGAACCGTTAGTCAAAGAAAACGGCATTGGTATTGTTCAGCATCTCAAGTTTGACCTCTCTGAAAGTAATTTGAAGTACATAGAAGGTCAAAGTATTGGTATTATCCCACCAGGAGTAGATAAAAACGGTAAGCCAGAAAAACTCAGACTATATTCTATCGCCTCGACTCGTCACGGCGATGATGTAGATGATAAAACAGTATCGTTGTGCGTCCGTCAGTTGGAGTACAAGCACCCAGAAACCGGTGAAACAGTTTATGGTGTTTGCTCAACTCACCTGTGTTTCCTCAAACCAGGGGACGAAGTGAAAATCACCGGTCCTGTGGGTAAAGAAATGTTATTACCCGATGACACAGATGCCAAAGTGATCATGATGGCAACAGGAACCGGTATCGCACCAATGCGGGCTTATTTGTGGCGCATGTTCAAGGATGCAGAAAAAGCCGCTAACCAAGATTACCAGTTTAATGGATTCGCTTGGTTAATATTTGGCGTTCCCACAACTCCAAACCTTCTATATAAGGAAGAATTGGAAGAAATGGAACAAAAGTATCCAGAAAACTTCCGTCTAACTTGCGCCATCAGCCGCGAACAGAAAAACCCCCAAGGTGGGAGAATGTACATTCAAGACCGGGTGGCAGAACACGCGGATGAATTGTGGAAGCTGATTAAAGAAGAGAAAACTCATACATACATCTGCGGTTTGCGGGGTATGGAAGAAGGTATCGATGCGGCACTGACTGCTGCTGCTGCTAAGGAAGGTGTAACCTGGAGTGATTACCAAAAGCAAATCAAGAAAGCCGGTCGCTGGCACGTAGAAACCTATTAGACTTTTTACACAAGCAGGGAAAAGGGGTAAGAAAAAATCTTGCCCTTTCCCTGCTTTTGATAAAAGATAGTAGTTAAGCTTCCCCGCTCACTCAGAGACGGGGATTTCTTTATAGTCCAAAGAAGAACTTTCTTAGGCTGAACCTACAATTGTTATTGGTGGAATTTGGTATAAAGTTTGTGGGTGTGAAACTAGGAATACTTGGATTAGGGACGGTGGGGACGGGTACGGTGCAGTTGTTGCAAGATTTGGACGGACGTCACCGGTTGTTACGAGAGATAGAAATACATCGGGTGGGGGTTCGATCGCTTGAATTATCCCGTGGTGTAGAATTAGCAAAAAATGTTTTAATTACAGATTTAGATGCAATTGTCAATGACCCGGCGATAGATATTGTTGTGGAATTGATTGGTGGATTAGAGCCGGCGCGATCGCTTATCTTGAAAGCGATTGAAAATGGTAAGCATGTTGTCACTGCCAACAAAGCAGCGATCGCTCGTTTTGGTGATGAAATTTTCACAGCTGCCAATCAAGCCGGGGTATATGTAATGCTAGAAGCTGCCGTAGGTGGTGGTATTCCAGTAATTCAACCTTTAAAGCAATCTTTAAGCGTGAATCGCATTCACACCGTCACAGGCATCGTCAACGGTACAACTAACTACATCCTCACGCGGATGCAAACAGAAGGCAGCAACTTCAACGATGTTTTAGCTGATGCTCAAAAGTTGGGTTACGCTGAAGCTGACCCCACGGCTGATGTGGATGGCTTAGACGCAGCCGATAAAATAGCCATCCTCGCATCATTAGCGTTTGGTTGCCGGATCAACTTGCAAGACGTTTATTGTGAGGGAATTCGGCAAGTTAGTAAAACAGATATTGTCTACGCCGATAAATTGGGATTTGTGATTAAATTGTTAGCGATCGCCAAAAGAATCACCCCCTCCACTCCCCCTTCCCTCTCCATCAGAGTTCATCCCACCTTATTACCCAAAGAACATCCATTAGCCAGCATTAACGGCGTTTATAACGCTATTCTCGTTGAAGGCGAACCCCTAAAACAAGTGATGTTTTTTGGTCCCGGTGCTGGTGCTGGGGCAACAGCCAGTGCAGTATGCTCAGATATTTTAAATTTAGTTGCGGCTCTAAAAACTAGTACAGCCACCCCAAATCCCCTATTAAGTTGCGCTCATCAAGATTACTGCCAAATTGTACCAATGGCAGAACTAATTACCCGATTTTACGTCCGTTTCCTCACAAAAGACCACCCCGGAGTAATCGGCAAATTGGGCACTTGCTTTGGCAAGTATGGCGTCAGCTTAGAGTCAATTGTGCAAACAGGTTTTGAGGGAGAACTAGCAGAAATTGTTGTAGTCACTCACGATGTGCCCGAAGGCAATTTTCGCCAAGCATTGGCAGAAATTCAAGCTTTAGAAGCGATAGAGAGCATTCCTAGTTTGCTGCGAGTGCTGTGAAGCCTTTTGAGCGGTTATCAAAAGACACTTAGTACAGCGATCGCATTTTTTACGAGCGCGTTTTTTAACGCACTCGTAGCGCGGAGGTAAGCGCAGCGAAAAGTGTGGTCTTCTCCCAAAGGGAGAGGCTAGCGCCAAGGAGGTTTCCCCCATGAACAACTTTTCAAGACAAAGTGACGCAGAGTTTTTGTTATAAATTTTCGTCATGAACTTATAAAATGCTGTACTTACAGCAGATTGCGTTTTTATTGAATACACGTAGAGACGTTCCGCCGGAACGTCTCAGAGCGGGTTTTGGGTTTTATGCATGTACCTCCTAAGGAGTGAAATATGCTGTAGCTCAACTTTATCCAAAATTAAGAACTCGGTTTTCTTTATCCGGCAAAAAAGAGCGGCAGTGAAGTGCAAATACTTTTTCCACGTCAGAAATTATCGATAATCACCTAAATTGGCGAAGGTATTGCTAAAAGTTTACATATTTATGTATTTTGAATACATGGTAGCTTTGACACTTTAGGAAATTGATATGAAAGTTTGCGTTTTGCAACCTGACTATTCCCAATCGACATTAGACTATAAAAACTATGACCCACCTCGCAACCTGTCTCATCTATTACCCGAAGATCAAGTAGACCATGTATTTCTCAATAAAACCATAGCCTATCGTCAGTTAAAAGAACTAAAAAAGCAGGGGTACGATATTTTTGTCAACCTGATTGAGGGCTATCGAGATTGGGATATTCCCTTTTCTTACGATGTTGCTACTGCCTTAGAAGACCTCAACTTACCGTATACCGGAATTAAACCAACTCCGTATGATCCTCCCAAAGATGTAATAAAATATGTTGCTGAATCGATGGGAGTTAAGACACCAGGGTTTGTAGTAGCTGAAACTTTAGCTGATGTGGAAAACACCTTCCATAATTTAAAATTTCCCCTGTTTGTGAAGCCTGTAGAAACAGGGGATAGTCTGGGAATTGACAATAAATCTTATGTAACAACAAAAGAAGAACTTCTGAGCAAAGCTGCGGATATTCTGGCTAACTTTGAGCGAGTTTTGATTGAAGAGTATATTGATGGACGCGAACTAACCGTGCTGATAGCAGCTAACCCAGATGATGCAGGCTCACCTGTGGTATATAAATCTGTTGAGTTTTTATTTCCGAAAGGAGAGCATTTTAAAACCTATGATTTAAAGCATAAACAACATCATCCACAGTGCTACGTTCCTTGTGATGACGAGCAACTTGATTTACGTTTAAGAGAAGCGACAAAGCTGATTTTTTTGGCGATCAATCCGACTGGATATGCTCGATGTGACTTTAGAATCAACGCGAAAGGAGAAGTATTTTTTTTGGAAATTAATTTACCATGCACTGTTCTTTGTGGTGAAGTTTCCGAAAATTCTGCTGACTATATCCTGAAATTTGACGGGACTGGTTTAGATGGATTTCTCAAACATATTATTGCTGAAGGAATTGCCAGACACCAACGCCGCCAAAAGAAGTATAAAGTGCGGAATAATCAGATTTCCGGCTATGGCATCTATGCGGTGAAGGATTTGAAATCTGGTGAAGTTATATTTACAGGAGAAGCTAGATCGCAAAGAATTGTCACTCGTTCTTATGTCGAATCTCATTGGAATGCGATCCAAAAAGAAGATTTTAAACGTTACGCCTATCCCATTAGTGAAGAAGTTTTCATTTTGTGGGATGATAATCCAACAGAATGGAGTCCACAAAACCACTCTTGCGACCCTAACATTGCTATTCAGGGACTTGATTATGTGGCAATGCGAGATATTACTGCGGGTGAGGAATTGACCTTAGACTATGCCACATTATACGATGAAAATTTCTTGGAATTTGACTGTCAGTGTGGCTCACTCAATTGTCGAGGTATCATTCGCGGAATATCTGGAAATTCCGTAACTCACCGGGAAAAGAAGTTAAAGAATTCACAATTAAAAATTGAGATTGAAAATAGCCCCAGAATGTAGGAAGATATATTGTCTTGATTATTCCATACAAAATTCATTTGCACTCATTTCATGAAAAATCAGATATTCTCTACCAACGAAGAGCTAACTACTACCCAACATAAAGTCACTAAAGTTTCATCTTTTGCTGAAGTTTGGGAATGTCCTTTAACAGGTGAAAAATCGCTTCATGCAACTGTGAATTTTACACCAGGTGACATTATTTCCAATCTCCTAACTAAAGAGATATTGACAGATCCAAACTATTTAACAGTGCAATTTAATGAGGAAGAACATATTATGTTCACTCCAGAGTTTTTACACTATATAAATCACAGTTGCGACCCCAATGTTTTTTTTGACATGACAAACAGGGTTGTCACGTGTCTGAGAAAGATTGAGATGGGTGAAGAAATGACCTTTTTCTACCCATCTACGGAATGGTCTATGGAGCAACAGTTTGATTGTGACTGCGGAACTCAAAGATGTCTGGGACGCATTCAGGGCGCAGCACATTTACCCCCAGATATTTTGCAGACTTATCAGCTTAGTGATTATATAAAACAATTAGTTTGTCAACTACCTACACTTCCCTAACGAAAAGATTGTTTGGTTTGTCGCACTCCTCCTCCCTTTTCCCGCTACGCGGAAAATTGGTCACAGGACGCAACAAACCAAACCCGCAATTCCTCCCAACACCGAATCTGCATCCGCACGGTGTGGGACTCCTTGCAGGGTTAGTTGACAGAGCACTAGTTTATTGACACTCCCAGCCATAAATGGACGGCTGTGATTCGTTGGTCGAAATGAATAGAAATATTCAGGGATGACCGCAAGAAAAAGAAGGGAATAATCCCAACTAAACCTTGACAACTTGACAACCATAAGGGTGACTCAAATTATATTTTGAGAAGTCCCTTCCCGCAGGTGCAGCGGTGACAGCAAGTCCCCCACACTTGAGGTTAGCAACCCTAAGTGACCATTGTAACGGGGAATCATGGCGGTATCTGAAAGCCTAATTTGGAAACCCGCCTAGCAAGAACCCATGAGCAAAGCCTCGGCTTGAAGATGCGCTTGAACCATCGTGATCATGAACCAGCTTAAAGGCTAACCCTTCCGGGAAAACAGGATTTAAGGCAATGCCTGAACACTGTTGAGGCTGGAGCCAAAAGGCAAAGGATAGGGAATTGGCGGTTCCGTCTCCGACCAATAAGCACTTCCCACAAACCCGGTGGACAGCATCACTCTAAAGGTTCAACCAATGGTTGTCAGGAACGAAGTAACCCCCTTAACGCTCTCAGTCGGTCGATACTGAGTAGGTGCTAACCGTATGCATTAAGGGGAAAGGATTGAGTCAGAAGCCAACGCTCTGCTGTAATGGCAGAGATATGCTGACGGACTCACGATGATTTGGAAAATAAAGTTGTAAGTAGCAATATATATGTCTAATACACGGCTTCAGTCAAAGCCCTTGCTAAGACAAAAACCGATGGTGGAATGGAAGGATACAAACTGGCGGAAGCTAGAGCGTGTTGTATTCAAGTTGCAAAAACGAATTTATCGAGCCACTCAGCGTGGAGATGTCAAGGCAGTTCGCAAACTCCAGAAAACATTGATGAGGTCTTGGTCTGCAAAGTGTTTAGCAGTACGAAAGGTAACTCAGGATAATCAGGGCAAGAAGACAGCCGGAGTAGACGGGGTTAAATCACTAACACCATTACAACGACTAGAACTTGCATCCAAACTGAGTTTAAACCGAAAGGTCAAACCGACCAGAAGGGTTTGGATACCCAAACCTGGAAGTGAGGAAAAACGCCCCTTAGGAATACCCACAATGTACGACAGGGCGCTACAAGCGCTTGTTAAACAAACAATAGAACCAGAATGGGAGGCTCGTTTTGAGCCAAACTCCTACGGTTTTAGACCTGGGCGCTCATGCCACGATGCCATAGAAGCAATTTTTACAATAATCGCGCAAAAATCCAGGTATGTACTGGATGCCGATATCTCGAAATGCTTCGATTGCATCAACCACGAGGCACTCTTGGACAAACTGAATACATTCCCCACCATACGCCGACAAATTCGTGCATGGTTAAAAGCGGGAGTGATAGATAAAGGCATATTTTCTGATACATCCGAAGGGACACCACAGGGCGGTGTGATTTCACCATTATTAGCTAACATCGCCCTACATGGCATGGAAAATCGGATAAAGCAGGTGTCTAAAAATGCCTTCCTGATTCGATACGCCGATGATTTCCTAATTTTACACGAAAATTTATCGGTAGTCGAAAGATGCCAAGAAATTATTGCCGAATGGTTAAAAAGCATGGGATTGGAATTGAAACCAAGCAAAACCCGTTTAGCTCATACTCTCAATGAGCATGAAGGACAAAAACCGGGATTTGATTTTTTGGGGTTCAACGTTAGACAATACCCAGTTGGAAAATACCAGTCTGGGAAAAACAACGGAACTCTACTTGGTTTTAAAACCCTCATTAAACCAAGCAAGAAAAAGATAAAACTCTATGCTAGGTCATTACGTAGTGTCATCAAAACCCATAAGGCTGCACCTCAAGAGGCACTAATAAGCCGATTAAACCCAATTATTCGGGGATGGGCTAACTACTACAGCACGGTGGTAAGTAAGGAAATTCTCTCAGGAATGGACAAACTTATCTATCAACAATTAAAAGCTTGGTCAAGTTTCCGTCATCCACAAAAAGACTCCCATTGGATAGCCAAGCGCTACTGGCTTATTGACCAGGGTGAAGGATGGGTCTTTGCTAGCAGGAAAGAGGGTAACAAAAAGATGCGTCTTGTTAAGCACTCAGAAACACCAATTGTTAGACACATAAAAGTGCGAGGAGATTGCAGCCCTTACGACGGAGATTGGATATATTGGAGTACTAGAATGGGAATGCACCCAGAAGTGGCAGCAAGGGTATCAAAACTCTTGAAAAAGCAAAAAGGGAAATGCGCTCACTGCGAATTGTTCTTTAAAAATGGAGATTTATTGGAGATAGACCACAAAAAACCGCGCTCAAAGGGTGGAAAAAACACACAAGATAATCTCCAATTACTTCATCGACATTGCCACGATACAAAAACAGCAAATGATGATAAAGCTGTTAGAGGTACTAATGACAATAGCCAAATCATTGAGGAGCCGTGTGAGGTGAAAGTCTCACGCACGGTTTTGTAGCCGAGGCAGTTCGGTGACGGACTGTCCTTAGGCAGCGGATTCTTGTTTCACGGGGAGTCCAATGACTTTACCCTCAACAAGCTTACACTGAGTATCCCGCAGCGTTTAATGAAGCGCAGTTTTACTTAAAAACTCGTTTCTTGGTTCCCAGTTATCAGTTGTACAAGATTTTGGGTTAGCCCCCAGGGTTCTGGATCAGGAACTGTCCACTAGACCTACTTGGCTTTTTATGTGCGAATTACCGCTGATTCATTCATATTAACACAATATTCATTGTTTGTGTTCATTTCTAGGCAGGATAAATCCTGCCGCGTCGCTTTTCATCCCTGGACTAAAGTCACAGGGCTTTCAAACTCCCGTCAGTTTCTTGTAATGACTTCTCATCCAGGCAAACTTCCAATTTTTCGGCTAGCATCTGTTGACGATCTGCTTCAATACTTAAAGGAAAGTCGCGATTTGCTTCTATAGCGGGAACTGAGACACTACCATCCTCAACATCACGAGCAAATGTCCTGGGTAACTGTACCCCAAGCATTACCATTCTGATTGCGTCGAACAAAAGAAAAGCCAGCCACAAAATATGGTTACTCTCAAACTTAATGGCGGCTATATCCGCAGGTAAAAATCCCACGGCAAGAGCAACTAAACTAACATTGCGGAGAGTATGCCCTTCTGCCAAACCCAAGAAGTACCCATCTAGCATGTAACCTATTGAACTGCATATCAGGGCAAGTAGCAACCAGGGAACAAAAATATGAATGTTTTCGGTGACTTCGGTGTGGTTGGTTAACAACCCAAAAACCGTATCAGGAAATACCCAACACACTCCGCTGAAAGATAATCCCACCAGCAGAGCAGTTAAAACAGAAACTTTAGCCAGGGGTAGTAACTGTTCTTTAGCTCCTTTTCCTTTAAAGTTTCCGACCAGAGTTTCTGTGCCATATCCCAATCCTTCTACAAAATAGAAGTTCAAATTCCATATCTGTAAGAGCAAGGCATTTTGAGCATAGATAATCGTCCCCATCTGTGCCCCCTGATAGTTAAACATTAAGGAGGTAAACATCAGAACTAAATTGCTAATAAAGATGTTTCCATTGAAAGTCAAGGTGGAGCGTATCGCTGAGGTGTCCCAAATTTTTCCAGCTACCTCTCGTAACTCTTGCCACTGGATTTCTTTGCACAAAAAAATCAATCCCACCAATAGAGACAGATATTGGCTTGTAGCATAAGACACTCCTGCCCCCATGCTTTCCCAGCCCAAGTGGATAATAAACAGGTAGTCGAGTGCGATGTTGGCAGCATTACCCACGACCGACAACAGCACAACTAAGCCATTTTTTTCCCGTCCCAGTAACCAGCCAAACAGGACGAAGTTGAGCAAAATGGCAGGCGCTCCCCAAATCTGGGTGTTAAAATAGGAAAGACCTGAAGCCTTAACCTCAGGGGTGACATCTAGCAGAGCAAACCCCAAATATCCCAAAGGGTACTGCAACAGTACGATCGCTCCACCCAGCACAACAGCAATTAAACCATTACGCAGTCCCACCAACAACATACCCTCTCGGTCATCTCGTCCTACAGCTTGTGCTGTTAACCCGGTGGTGCCCATCCGTAAAAAGACTAAAACGAAGTAGAGAAAGTTAAGCAGGTTTCCAGCTAGGGCAACTCCAGCTAGGTGGTGGATTTCCTCTAGATGACCCAAGAAAATGACACTGACTAAATTTGCCAGTGGTATCATGATATTGGAGAGGACGTTGGCGATCGCCAGTCGGAAGTAGCGAGTTACGAAGCCATATGTGTATTCTCCTGTGAGCTTTGACGCAATAGTGGTGATGCCCTTACCGCCAAAGTTCTCGCTGATGAGTTTGCTTAATATCGTAAGTATTTGTTTCAATTTTTACATTTTCTCACAAAATCTTGCATGACCAAGGCATCAATCGCCCTGTGTTTAATCGCTACTTGAGGGACTTTCAAGGAATAAATTAGGCGATCGCAAATTCGGTGAATGCTCGTTTACTAGGGTGATGGAAGCCTAAAATAATATCACTTTTGGGGATACCTGCTGCCAAGAGGTCATCTACAATCACCAAGTCGGTGCTGTCTTCTTCAACCCAGATTTTATCGTTTTGTATCTGAAGGTATAAGACGATGTGTTGGACTCGTTTTTTGCCATCCCAACCGCAACGAAGCCAAATATATTGATCGCGTTTTTCGTCTAGTATAAGGCGATCGCTAATTGTAGTTTCTGCGCTGGTGTTAGTATGAGAATTAATCGTTTCATAATATCTCTTAAGTTTTTCTTGGATAGTATTGCGATAATGGGTTAGTGTATCCATTGCTCGATTTTCTCCTGTTGGGTGTCTACGATAATTAATTTCAAGTTATTTTCACGGGTGATAACTTGAATTGACAGACGTTGAAAGAAGTTTGAGTAAACAATGTCGTCGATTGCAAGGTACAGATGATATTCAGGTTCTGTAAGCTTGATGAGGTTGCGATAGACAATGTACTGTCCAAGAGCATTGTGAAAGTCGTACATCTGAGATTTACCAACGAAGCTTTTAATCTCTACGACAATCTTTTGCCCTTGGTGTTCTGCGGCAATGGGTTTTTCGGCAGCTAAATCAGCATACAGTTCAGCGTCTTCATATTTAATGATGTAAGGGTCAGCAATTATCAGCCACCCGTCTTTAATTAAAGCGTTTTTTACAGCATCGTGGTAGATGTCTTTAGCTGGCATGGGATTATTATGTAGAGACAACAGCCTCGCTTTGATAGCGAATACCAGCTTGCTGAAAACGTCGCATAGCTTCACCCAAGCGATCGCAATCCGCAATCAAACTTATCCGCACATATCCTTCACCAGCAATCCCGAAAGCGTTACCCGGTGTCATCACTACACCAGTTTGCTGCAAGACATTCAACGCAAAATCTGTTGAACCCATACCTTCGGGACTCTTAATCCACAAATACATCGTCGCTTTGGTTTTGGGAATATCCCAACCCAACTTTCCTAACTCTTGAATCAAAAAGTCGCGTCTGGTACAATAGCGTTGCTGGACTTCATGCAAATATACATCAGGCAGTTGTAAAGCCGTTTCTGCCGCAGTTTGCAAAGCCGCAAAAATGCCGTAATCAAGATTGGTTTTCAAAGTCCGCAAACCTTGAATTATATGGCGATTTCCCACCACAAAACCCACACGCCAACCTGCCATATTATAAGTTTTAGAAAGAGTGTGAAACTCTACACCGATTTCTTTGGCACCGGGAATTTCTAATAAACTTGTGGGTTGATAGCCATCAAAAGCCAACTCAGCATAACATAAATCGTGTACGAGAATAATTTCATGTTTCCGGGCGAAGGCGACGATTTCCTCAAAGAATTCGCGGGGGGCAGTGGCAGCGGTGGGATTGCTGGGATAATTGAAATACAGCATTTTCGCGCTTTGAGCAACGTCATCAGGAATTGCTCCTAAATCAATCAACCAATCATTTTCCGGTTTGAGAATTAAGCTGTGGACTTTGCCTCCAGCGATCGCCGGTCCGCGAAAATGTGCGGGATAAGCGGGAGAAGGAACCAAAACTAAATCGCCAGGATTTATATAGGCGATCGCTAAATGTGTCAATCCCTCTTTAGAACCAAGTAGCGGCAAAGCTTCGCTATCTGGATCGAGAGTTACACCATAGCGACGATGATACCAATTAGTAATGGCGCGGCGAAAGCTCGCAGTACCTTCAAACGGTGGATAACCGTGATTGGCGGGATTTTTCAAAGCAGCGATCGCCGCTTCCACAACTGGTTGCGGTGTCGCACCATCGGGGTTTCCCATCCCCAAATCAATCAAATCTAATCCTTGTTCCCGCGCTTTCGCTTTCAGTTCATCTAACCGCGCAAATACGTAAGGGGGTAGTTTTTGTATACGTTCCGCTGGGACAATCCAATCCAAATTCATTCCTGAACCTCGTCAATTCCCCTTATTGTTACCCGCAAAGCTGTAGTATCTATTGGTGCAGTGGTGGAAACCATCGCCGCCATCAACTGTTCTGATACCACTTTAAATGGTAGTCGATGGATGTCAGAATTAGGCGAAGTAGCAATTTCTGCCGCTGTTTGCAACTCACCTAAAGTGATGTTGCCCAAACCTAAATCGCTCAACTTTTGCGGCAACCCAATCTCTGTATAGAATTTCAACAACTGTTGCCTTGCGGCAGCAGCTAGTTGATTTCCCTGTACCATTTCTTCTAAGCGTAGTTGCACCAAGATACCGTAAGCGACCTTTTCGCCGTGAATACTGTCGTGTTTGCAAATGTGGGTTAGACCATTATGCACTGCATGTGCCGCAACAGTACGACATTGTGCGCCACCAATTCCGCCAATTACCCCAGCGAGTAAAACAGTAGCGTCTACAACTTCTTGCCAAACCTCGCTTCCTGGGGTTTGGAGCGCTGCGGCTGACTTTTGAAACAAAATGTCCCGCAAAATCCGGGCTTGTTGGACTGCGGATATAATTAAAGTCTGTTCTGAGTGTCCGCTGCTAACAGAGGCTTCGTACCATTTAGCGATCGCATCCCCAATTCCCGCTACCAAAGTACGTTGTGGGGCAGTTTCAATTAAGTCATAATCGACTATCAATAAATCAGGACACTGAGAAAGCGTCACGTCATATAAAAACGCGCCCGTTTCTGAGTATACATTTGAAAGGGCAGTCCAAGCGGCACAGGTTGCGGCTGAAGTAGGAATTGTTACCACAGGCAACTGTAACTGATGGGCGATTAACTTGGCTGTATCCAGTGCTTTACCACCACCAACACCGATAATTACATCAGCTTGATGTAATGTAGCAGCTTTGTGTAAAGATTTTAAACTAGCTTCACAACAATCTGCGCCATAAGATGCTTGAGCAACTTCTAATTGTTGTAAAACCGGTTGTAAATAAGTTTGACTCAAAGCGAGAGTGCGATCGCCTCCCAAAATCAGCGGACGATTTCCCAAACGAGAAATTGCTTCAGCGCAATTCGTCAACGCACCGGCACCACGAATGACTTTTGCGGGTGCGATCGTCAGAGTAAATAATGAATTAGAAGTTTGAGTAGACAAAGTAGGATGGAAAATGATTAGGCATATATTCTAGTTTGCCAAAAAAAGTTTCATATTATTTAACTTATATTTTGCACCTCCACCCTTCTAGGGTGAGGCTATACGAACAAAGCCTACCTGCTCCCGCTAAGACTTTTATTTTTCCTTTAGTCCACGCAGGTGGACTTCGTTTGTGTAGCCGCGACTTCAGTCGTCAGGCAACTAAAAACAGCGACTTTTCACATAATCCGCCAGCCGCACAGCCAAAGCGACAATAGTCAGAGTAGGATTAGCAAAGCCACCTGTAGGGAAAACCGAACTCCCGGCTAAAAACAAATTCGAGATACCGTGAACTTGACAATTTGCATCGACAACACCCTGAGATGGATCGTCATGCATCCGGGTTGTGCCCATATGATGATGTGTGCTGATAGATAGAACTTGAGGAAGTTCTCCATCCGATGCAATCTGGAATTCGCCCAATCCGGCGCGAGCAAACTCATCTGCTAAAATTGCTTGGGAAGTCTTTATACTATTAATATCAGTTTCAGTCCAGCGCCAATTTAACTGCGCTTCTGCACAACCAAGTTTATCAAGCTGACTACTAAGCATTACCCGGTTATCAGGATGAGGAGCTTGTTCAGTTTGACTCACCACTTCAAACATTGTAAACTTTTTATCTTTGTTTTTTTGGTACGACCATCCACCCTGGCTTAAATTAGAAAACATCAGTTTCTTTTGAAAGTGACGTTTGTACCATTGAAGAAAAAGACTATCAAAGTCTTTAATTACATTCCCTAAATGTTTAGGAAAATATTGAGGTATTTTCCCGCGTCGAGTTGCGGCAAGCAAGATTTTTAAAGAAGCTTTTCCCGCAGTTCTAAATTCGTTATGTGTGGGAAAAATCGCCGTTGTAAATTTGTTATGTCTGGGAAAAAGTAACGCACTCATATTGAGTAATTTTTCTTGATGCATAACTTCTTGAGCTAAGGTAATTTTTCCCATTACAGGGACATTATTTACTAAGCGTAAGTCATATAAAGCTGTAGAATTGAAGATTTTGGGATTATTAGGCAAAATCACACCCGAACGAATTAAGGGATGATCCATAAAAAATCTGCCGACTAAATCATTTTGATTACCTAAGCCATTTTTTTGAGTTTTATTTGATAGTAATAATAACCGGGCATTTTCAATTCCACCAGTAGCTAAGATAAATACTTTTGCCGCTATCCAAAATATCTTCTTTTCCAAAGTAGCCACTTTGACACGAGTTACAGTTTTGGCTGTTTCGTCAGTTTCAATTTCGACTACATTCGCATTCAGGTAGGTAGTTATATTAGCGGAACGATTGATTTTATCACGATATTCCTTGAGAAAAATATCACGAGGTCCCAACTGAAACATGCTAGTAGTTACACGTTGATTGTTGAAGGGTAGTTGGGGAGATTTATTATCTTCCCAAGCTTCAGCCTCATAAGCAAAATTTCCCAGCTTGCAAACTGCTTGAGCGCGTTCATAGAAAGGATTAAGATGAGATTTATTAAAACACCATCCACTATATGGCAACCAATCGCGTTTTTCAAAGTCTATTTCGTCTAAAGGCATATGTCTCAGACCAATTTGCTTGTTATATATTTCAACACCCCAAGCATTAGCTAGTCCACCATACTGACGCCGACGTATCTCATGTAGTTCGGGAAAATTATCAGCGATAGTTTCACCTTCACAAAGAGATTGTGTTTCTTGATTAAATTCTAAGTCACCACTTTCTAATAAACAAACTCGAAAATCTTGTCCAATAAATTCTCGCGCTAAGGTAATTCCGGCTGGACCTGCACCTACAATACAAACTTCAGTTTGAATGACTTCATCTGTAGGTAAATTACGACTATCAATTAGCATGGTTCTTTATATCCCTATTTTTTATTGACTGTTATATAGTTATCTGTTGCGAAGATTCAAAATGATTTATACAAATATTTTTCATGGAAAAAACAATTTTTTAGCATAAAATACTGCAAAGCAAAAGACATTGACTGAATTTAAATATGCGTTATCCATAAACCGTATAAGACGTTCCACCGGAACGTCTCTACATTTTTTTTAAGGTCTATGTCTAAAGAGCAGTGAGGTAGTTGAATTCATACAAAAAGATGCAAGTATCTCTACAAACAACGAAGATACTTGTTAAGTTTATCAATTGAGTGCAATAGACATCTGTTGGAAAAGATGTAGAGACGTAGCAATGCTACGTCTTTTCGGGAGATGTGCAATACACCCAGGCTGTTTGCGAACCAGATGAGAAAGCCTTGGCATTATGTACTACATACAATTGATCGCAGCGATACATTTAGTAAGTTTAGATAAACTCCAGAGCGAATTATTCAACTTATCTATAAAAAGAAGGATAAAACAGGATAAAATATTTAAAGATATGCTAAAGCTTTATGTTTGGTGATATTCCCGACTTCTTCAATAAGTCGGGAATATTGCAATCACCAATCTGGGAGGGGGAAAGGGGAAAGGAAAAAAGGGGAAAGGTGAAGAAGTTATTTAAAATACGCATAAACTTTTTTTCTTTTCTTCCCCCCTTTCCCCTTTCCCCTTTCCCCTTTACCCCTCTTCTTAAGCGGTTGGTTTTGGGAGTAGCGCGAATTTTTCGGGGTAAATTTCAATCGCAATTTCTGATTTTTCACGAGAAGTAAGCGATCGCTTTACCTCACCCAAGTATAGTGGCACAGAAAGCCCAGGTTGTGGGTGGATAATAGTACGCGATCGAATTATCAGTTGGTTATCTCCCCGTGAAGTTGAGCGTCCGTAAGAATATAAATTGCTGGCTGCTTGACGTAAAGTAGCTTCTAATTTCTCTGGAGTAATGCTCGGTGGTATCGCAATCACCGCTTGTGTAGATCCATTATCATAAACTAGAGAATACTTCACTGCACCCGGAATCACCGTGCGACTCAAAGGTGCCAACGACAGTGCAAACAAACCAGTCGTCATCACCAGCATAAAGCCAGCCGCACCCACTAGCCGAAAGCGGATGCCCCATTTTAAAATAAAACCCAGGATTGCGATCGCAGCCAAAACCAAGCTAGCAATTCCTGACCATTGAGTGTACTGAAGAAAATCAGCGGTTGTGAGCATAACAGTTGACTATTGAGGTGTCTTTTTCTTGTTGATACACTTATTCTACGGGGTTGCATTACTTGAAATTAACTGCACCTGAGCTTTTAACCAAAAAAATCAATAACTAGACATAATTTTCTAAGTACAGCGATGGCGTAAGTTCGTAGCCTTTTTTAACGCAGAGGAACAAAGGAGGTAAGCGCAGAGTGACGCAGAGTTTTTTTCTCTAGGATTCGCTACGAAAAAAGCGAAATTCTGTACTAAGAGCTTTCTTCGGTAAAGCTGAATTTTGAACAGTTGATCTGAGTCAGTTAGTTTGCTCCTCAGTCTGTTTCGTTGACAACTCTACTGGATTAATTGGCAACTTTTCCATTTCTGGCTCTTTTACCGACATTTCCGGGATTATCAAAGCACTGTCAGAGGACGGGGGAAGTATATCTGGTGTTTTTATCGGGTTTGTAGTTTCAAAGTGGTTCAAACTCGCATCGTCACTAGACAAAATTCCTTTGCCCTCGTCGGCAATGGTTTCATTATTTAGTTGCAGACCAACCACTCCTATGATTATCAGTACTATTGATAATATTTTTCCAAGACTAACTGACTCATTAAACCACAAAATCCCTATGGTTACTATCAAGACTGTTCCCAAACCAGACCAGATTGCATAAGCAGTACTTACTTCAATTGTTTTGAGAGCGAGCGTCAAGACGCTAAAACAAAGAGCATAGAAGAGGAATATGAAAATTGAGGGCCATACTCTAGTAAACCCTTCTGAGAATTTCATAGAAGTAGTGCCTGCTACTTCAAAAAGGATTGCCAAAATCATGTATATCCAACCCAACATTTTTTCCTTAAAATAGGTCAAGTAGAGCTATTGTATGTTATATTTGCTGTCGCTTACTGAAGCGATAAAAGCATCTATAAATTTGCTAATTTTATCTCAAGTACAAATGTTTAAACTGGTTAAAATTCTCTCTTCCTGTCAAGTATTCCCAAGGGACGTATGACACTTCCAGATATGGAGTTTAGCGTGCATTAGTTTGATTAGTCCCATGATTTTCCTTTGAAACTAGAGCAGTAAATTTTACCAAAGGGAACCAGCAGATACCGTAATATTCTGCATTGTCATACCGAACGCTTCATCGCGGCAAAGGAAAACAGCTAGAGAGCCAATCTCTTCCGGCTGTATAATTCTCTTCTGGGGATTACCCTGCTTGATTTCCTCCATATATTCAGCTGCGCTTCTGCCTTCTGCTTCAGCACAACGTTTAAATGCTTTTTTGGCAAGGTCAGTTTCTACCCAGCCTGGACTAATGGCATTGCAGGATACACCGTGAGGCGCTCCTTCCAAAGCCACGCAGTGGGTTAGTCCCACTATCCCGGCTTTAGAAGTACAGTAGGCGGCATGTACGGGAGAACCTACCTCAGCTGCGGTGGAAGCAATATTGATAATGCGTCCCCACTTGCGTTCAATCATTCCTGGCAGACAAAGCTTGATGGTGCGATAGACACCGTTGAGGTTAACATCTATGATTTGATGCCAGAGTTCGTCGGGATGACCGCATATTGCTTGTTCGGCAGCGATTCCGGCAGAATTAGCAAGTATGTCTACTTTGCCGAAGGTTTTTACTACAGCCTCGTAAAAAGCCAGCACCGAATTAGTTGATGTGACATCAAGCTTTACTGCAATAGCCTTAACTCCCCGTGCTTCAATTTCAGCTTTGCACGGACTTGTGCTAGCAGTGCGGGAGCCGATCGCTACATCAGCCCCAGCTTCAGCAAAAGCGATCGCCATAGCTCTGCCGATACCAGAAGCTCCACCTGTTACCATTGCCACACGACCTTGTAAAAATTTTTCTTGGCTCATTTCTGTATGCGATCGCAAAGTGAAACGACATTGAGAGCGAATTTAATTTTTTTGTATAGTTAGAGTTTTTGGAAAACCAGAACATACATTGGCTCTGTCTCAAAGATATTGAACTGTTCTCGGCTAATTAAATTCCAAGACAACTCTTTGAGTATTTCGTGTAAAGACTCGGCGTCATTATAATAATCAACTCGCACCGTTAGTACAAAACATCCATGCTTCTGTGTCAGCTTCAGTAAATTGGTTATGTGTCATCAGCATTAAGAAAAATACAGGGACGCATCACGGTTAACAATATTGAATTAGTTTACAACCCAATATTCCGCACGTAAGCGAAGAGATTAATGGTGTTTTTTACTTACGACACTACCAGATTTAAAATTAGAGTACAAGATATTGACCACTTTTGAGCCAACTTTTTGACAAATTACTACAAAGCCGAAAAAAAGCTGACTTTGGCGGTTTTAACTTTTGATTTTTATTCCCTGACTTCTAGCTGTTTGTAGCGATAGATTATTCCACAAACAGTAGAAAACAGCAACCAAGCTAGAGTATTCAATCGGAAATCAAATAAAGTTACATCTGCCGTATTAAATAGCACCCACCCGACCAAGACAAGAAGGTAACTAAAAAGGATCAATTTGTCTTCTTCGTCGATATCTTTTGACCTTCGCAATACTTGGACACCCATGAATAAAATCCAACCGAGTAAACCACAATACAATAAAGTAATGGGAAACCCTGTTTCAGCACAAAGCATCACAAACAGGTTGTGGGGATGACCTAAGCGAATCTGTGAATGTGCTTTGTAAAGTGCAGTAAAATTGCGTAAACCCCAACCAGTCCAAGGACGCTGTTCAGCTAAAGACCAAGCAAATTGCCATTGGGTTTTTCGCATTAAAGCTGTTGGTCTATCGGGATACATTTGGTCGTTTAAGCGTGCCCAAAAGAAAGCAGGAACGACTTGACGAAATATAACTGCGATCGCTTGGGGTGCAAAAGCAGCTAACATGACGCTACCAACGATACCAGAAACAAAAGCGATCAGAATCCGCCAACCTTGGTAAACAGCATAAGCGAAACAGGCAGCAATTGCGATCGCCCAAGCATTGCGCGAGTTAGTTAAAATCAACGCTGCAAAGTTGGCAATTAATACCACACTGAGGAAGAGGAAGGGGAGATAGGGGGATGGGGGAACGGGGAGAAAGAATTGTCCCCTTGTCTCCAAGAAGTCCCCTTGTCCCCCTTGTCCCCCTTGTCCCCCTTGTCCCCTTTCTCCTCTCAACTGCTGATAGCTTTCTAACCACAACCCTAACCCCAGGATTAAAACTATCATCAGATAAGCACCTAAGGTGTTAGCGTGCATGAAGATTGAAGCCATGCGACCTGGTGGATCTCCTTGGGGTAGGATGTTTATTTCCAAGACAATCCACAAAACTTCTAATTTAGAAGTCCAGCCAAAAAATAATTGCCCAAAGCCAATAATCACCACAGGTATGGAAGATATGACTAAATTCCAAGTTAATTGGCGTAATTGGTTGGGTGTCTGAATTAAAGCGCTAAAGCCGATAAAAAATAAAATGAACGGTAAGAAATTAAACAAGCCAAGGAAAGCTTCTGTTTTATTCTCAGCAAAAGCACAGCTAATGATTAACAATACACCGAAGAGGGCAAATCCCCAATTGAGGGGACGGCGAATAACTGTGCGGTGTTGTCGTAACCAAGTTATTAATGATGCAAAACCTAGAGTTACCGCTCCTAAAAACGGACTCAACGGAAAGATAAATAATCCCAGTTGAGCCAAGTTCCAAGGAAATTGTAAATTAGGATTGGGATGGCGAAAAGCAGTTGTCAAACGGGTTCCCAACATTCGGTGCGGGTGAGGCGAATTTGAGCTAAGGCAAAGATAGTGGGTATAATTCTACCGTAGTTGGTGGCGATCGCTCTCCATCCTAAATCTGCAAAAAACCAACCCCACATTACTGGTCCTAACATCGAAAATACACTTTTGACTGCGGTATAACGAGCTGCATTCACAGCCATACCCCGTCGTGCCATCTGCAAAGCTACATAGTTTTGAAACTGCGTTGTTGCGATTATCCCACCTTCAACTGCTGCTTGTTGGGCTATTTGATAGGTGGCAAAGTGCATCGCAAATTGACGGGCGATTTGTTTGAGCAACAATGGTTGTATAATTGTAGTCATAGCGATCGCGCTACCACCTTTGAAAAGCAACCCTAAAGGATCGTGCTGTAATGAAAGTGGTAACGGTTGATTCGATTTAGATTTGGCAAGCTGCTGCTGCACCTCCACATTCAATTTTTGCTTTTCTTTTTCGGGTAATTTTTTCCACACATGCCCTAAAAGATGCAAAAACACTTCTGCTTCTAAATCAACTGTTGCTAGTTGATGATAGTAGCGAATTTTTAGATACTTACATACTTGAATCAAAGCTTCTCGGTAAGTTACCAGCTTTGTCCGTCCCCTTAATACTGTGATACCATCTGCCGCCAAAAAGCGAAAGCGTGCTTCGAGTGCATCTAGCCAAGCTTTGTGGTCTTGATTTTGCACTTCTATCGGTTCTGGTGTGTGAACATAATCTATAGGATTAAATTTACGACCAAACAGAATTGCCGTTAAATCCTGCAATTCTTCTTGGGTTGCTAGCTCTAGCGCCGTCCTCAGCTCATCCAATGTCTCTTTCTCCCTAACGATCCGCAGATGAAGGTCTGTACTTTATTCTACTATTAGCTTTCAGCAATCATGATTAGTTAATTCGTCCTTTGTCATTAAGGACGAATTAACTAATCATGATTGTTCATTACCTGTTATGTCAAACTAATAGCTAAAATACCAGCACAAGAAAGTACCCAAACATTTGGATACCCGGAAATTCAGCCATCCGAACAGCTAAAAAGCCAGCCATCCAAAAATTTAGATACTCAACCACCTGGATACCCAGACATTCAGCAACCCGAACACGCAGATACTCAACCATCTAAAGATTTATCACCGCTCGTTAAAATCTAGACAAAGCTATCCAGATGACAACATTTCTGCCACGCTCTTTATGCTTGTATCCAGGCATTTTTGGTTTACCTAAATACTTTTCTTTATTGTTTGACCAGTCTTTTAATGCTGCTAACCAACATGACCAAGATTCAGAAACTCTACGAACAATCTGTTTACTAACTTTAGTTGGTAGATATCGATAGGCTTCTAAGTTCTTAGTTTGATGGTAAATATCAATCGAGTTGTAATACTTTTTGGTTTCAAAGAAGTATTGACGTTGAACATAGTTAGCAGAATTGTAAAGATGTTTGGATTGCAACGCCAAATAATCGCAATATGACCAAAATTTATGCTGACGGCTGATAATGTGTCTTTCAACTAGCTGCATTTGACTCGACCTTTCAAATGTGTCATGCTCATATCGTATATGAGTTAAACAAAGGTTGTCAAGATGGCAGGTAAAAAAATCTATAGTGAGCCGAAACGTAGATTCACTATGACTTTGACTGAAACAGCTATTCAATGGTTAGAAAAAAAACAGCTAGAACTAGGAGCAAACAGCTTAAGTGATGTGGTAGAGCGGATGGCACGAGAAAAGCTACCCAAAAATGAGTAGTACTGGGTAGCTTTGTCTACAAATTAAGTTACAGTTCCTAACCCCAAAAATCCGGTTCAGAGTCACCTTGGGAAAAAAATTAGGGATAATGACAACATCCAGAATCAATTAAGATAAGTTCTTAAAATTGAAGACCCAGCCGTGACGTTGCACAGCAGTATTAATTTAATTAATCCGCACACAGGGCAGCGTTTTCCATCTGCCCCAGATAGTTCGGTTGTTCTGTCTAGTTTTCAAGCAGGATGGCATCACAACTTCACCCTAGAAGTACAAAGGCTCAAGCCGATGGAACTTCCAGAACATTATATTGAAGGGCATCGACTGATCGTCAATTTAGGCGGCTGTGTACGTTTTGGTTGGCGTAGCGGCGGAAGAACCCATGAAGACATTTTGCCGCCTGGGGGGTTTTGCCTTCAATCAGATGGCGAAACCAACGCTCCTTTCTGGCAGGATGAACTGACAGTAGCAGCCATTGCACTCTCACCGGATTTGATCAATGCCATTCTCGAAGACCGCGCCCCAACTGCCATTGATACCTTTGCTGAACGTCGTTGCATCACAGATGAGTTGGCATACAACTATGCTAGAGCTTTATCAAAAGAGTTGGTCCAACCGGGGGAACCCTTGTATGCACAAACTCTATCCCTGTCTTTCACATTGCACCTGTTGAGCAAACATCACCGCAATGCCAAAAAACCTTTAAATCCAAAAGGGAAACTATCATCGAAGCAACTAAAAGACGTAATTGAAACCGCACAAACACAACTTGGTACAGAATTGAGCCTCAGCCAACTTGCTTGTGCCGCCCAAGTTTCCGACTATTATTTTTCCCGCCAGTTTAAGAACACCACAGGTTTAGCACCGCATCAGTTTGTCCTGCGCCTACGACTAGAGCGAGCGAAAAAATTACTGCTCACAAGCCAACTGTCCCTTTCGGAAGTAGCATTAGCTGTGGGTTTTTTTGACCAGTCTCATTTTAATAATGTCTTTAAACGTGCTTTTGGTGTCACTCCACGCGCTTTCGCTAAAACAGTTTAAAAATTGAGCAAGAATTTCCAATTTTTCCAGTAGTGAGTTCTGCGAGTATTTAACTATCGGCAAGGGAACACAACCACAACAGCCGCAAATCCAGTTATACCCCAACTCAAGGAGCTTACATCATGCTGTCTGTAAAAAAAATTGCTGTAAAAACACTCTTCCTCGCTTCTTTTGGTTTACTAGCTCTACCATTAACCGCTACTGCTGACTTACAAACTGTTGAAGCCAAATCTATGCCTACCCAAAGCCAAACTGTTGCAGCGAATCAGATATCAGTTCGTAAAGTTCAATTTCTCAGCCAGGGTACAAAGGTAGTAGGTAATCTCTATCTACCAGCGAACATCAAAGCACCACAAGCTTCTGTGGTTGTGGTAGGGCCGCAGTCTAGCGTTAAAGAGCAAGTAAGTCAAGTTTACGCCCGTCAGTTAGCAGCGCAAGGATTTGTGGCTTTGACCTTTGATCATCGCACCTTTGGTGAAAGTGGTGGCGCACCCCGCCAGTTTGAAAACCCACAAATGAAAGTTGAGGATATTCACAGTGCAGTAACTTTTTTACGGGCATTACCGGAAGTTAAGCCTGATGCAGTTGCTTTAATGGGCATTTGTTCAGGTGGTGGATACTCTGCAAAAGCGGCGGCAATGGACTCTTCAATTAACGCCCTTGTTACCGTAGCTGGCTTCTATCATGACCCGCAGGTAATGCGTCAATGGTTGGGTGAGAACTACAAAGCTCGTCTCAACATGGGTAGAGAGGCACGTATTAAATATGAAAAAACTGGTCAAGTTGATTACATGACCAACGTAGACCCAAAAAACCTTAACGTAGCTATGCCTGGTCAAGAAGCCTATGATTATTATGGAACCAAACGTGGTTTGCGTTCTGGCTGGGTCAATCGTTCAGCAGTAATGTTCTTTGAGCCTTTCTTACAATTCAATGCTATTGATGCTGGTCGTGATATCAAGGCTCCTACTTTGGTCATTCATTCAGATACCGCTTTAGTTCCTGATGGTGCGCGTCGCTTCTTCCAGAGTATACCAACCAATCAGAAAAGTTTACACTGGATGAGTACAGAAAATCACATTGCCTTTTACGACCAACCAGAGGTAGTGGAGGAAGCGGCTCTTAAGACAACAGCATGGCTCAAACAAACACTCACTAGAAATTAAGTCCTGTAGCCGTAAAATGTCTAGTACAGCACGGCGTAAATAAACATACCATTTCAAACAGGCACAAGTTTTGATATATGAACCTTTTGAATGAGTGACTTTTGACTGGCGTAATGGTTAAGAATCCTAAATTTTTGCGTCAAGGCGAAAAAGTTCTTAAGGGTTCTCAACGTCGGGTATCAAAGAAGACAAAAGGTTCAAAAAATAGAGGCAAGGCTAGACAGGTTTTAGGAAAACGCCATCTCAAAATAAGTAGGCAACGTAAAGACCATGCAGTGAAGCTTGCACGGTGCGTAGTTCAGTCCAACGACTTGATCGCTTACGTTAGCGAAGCGGGGCGCGTTTAGCGCACAGATTTGAGAATTAAAAATATGGTGAAAAATCATTGTCTAGCTAAGTTTATAAATGACGCATCTTGGTATGAGTTTCGTGTTTGGGTTAAGTACTTTGGAAAAGTATTTAAACGAGTCACGGTTGCGGTTAACCCGCAATACACAAGTCAAGAATGCTCTAGCTGGGGATCAATTAAGACTTACGATGATGCAATATTGGCATAGTAAACAATCCCCAAGCCAAACCCGTAATTAACCCAAAAGGTGTAACCAAATAATTGTTAAAATTCCACCAACCCAAAACCTGCGCTGCTAACTCCCACGGATAAGCCATCATTAACACAGTTGAAGTCGCCGCACCACTCCAACCATACTGACTCAACCAGTAAAAACCTTTACCACCAGTCACCCCATACAGCAACCGAGTAATTAGCAAACCCGTTACCGTACCGTAACAGCGCATACACACAGCCATAATAAACGGCGGTGCCAAATCTAACCCCATATTAGGTTGCGGACATACATGATTTCCCATGAAATAAATAATGTCCGCAATCAAACTTAAAATTGGCAACTTAGACGCAGCAAGAAAAGGAGCCGCTAGGGGTCCGACAACCATCCCCGCAAGCAGAAAGTCAGCAATAAAACTGACCCAACGAACTTGTAACCCACTCTTAAAAGCTACCCCTTCCATCCCTTTCTTACCTCTGCGCCTGGTGCGGTTCGTTTTCCTAACCTACCACAGCTTGATAAGGACTAGTCAACTTATCCAACTGCTGCACTAACAGACTCAAGAACAACCCGACATCTGTCACCACACCAACCGATTCAATGGAACCGCGATCGCTTAACTTCGTCACCACAGCTGGATTAATATCTACACAAACCATCTTCACCCCAGCCGGAGTCATATTCCCCACGCCGATAGAGTGCAGCATTGATGATAACATCAAAATCATATCTGCACCTTTAAGCAGCTTTGCATATTCTTCCTGAGCCTGAATCAAATCCATCTGCGTATCTGGTAATGGACCATCATCGCGAATCGAACCCGCAAGGCTGAAAGGTATACCAGCGCGGACACACTCATACATCACACCACTTTTAAACTCCCCAGCAGACACAGCCGCAGCAATGCTACCATGACGGCGGACAGTATTAATTACCTTCAAATGGTGGCGATGTCCACCGCGCACAGCGACACCCCGCTTCATATCGACACCGAGAGAAGTCCCCATCATATTTTGCTCCATATCGTGGACTGCGATCGCATTTCCACCCAACAGAGCTTGGACATATCCTTCTCTCACCAATCGTGCCAAATGTTCGCCACCGCCAGTATGAATCACCACAGGTCCGGCTGTGACAACTACTTTACCACCCGTATCGCGAATTTTACGTAACTCCCACGCCACCTGCTCCACAACTATTTCCACGCGGCGTTCGCTGGAAACACCCGACGACATAAAGCTGAATTCTTGAGCGTTGCGTTGTTCTCGCGATTCTGGTTTGCGGATGGTGCGGATACCTTGCACATCGACAACTACATATTCGCCTATTTCTAAATCGCGTAAAAGTTTACACCGCGCCAACCAACCATTAGGAGTTTCGATCACAGCGATCGCACCATCCATCCGCTGCGATCGCACCTTCACCCATTCACCGTTAATCCGTACTTCCGTCGGATAAATCGTACTTACATAAAAATCATCTGGTGCAACTCCTGCTTGCAATACAGGCTCAAGTTTGGTGTCGCGCTCATCTTGGGGCAAATCTACCGCACCCAAATCAATTAGGTGAGATATAATTTCTTCCATCACTTGATGGGAAGGTGCCGACACCTTCACTTCAGCGGCTGAAGTACTTTGTCGCTGTTCTCCCAAGTTGAAATTCAGCACTTGGAAACTACCACCGCTATCGATAATCATATCCAAAGCGCGGTTAATCAAACCAGAATCGAGCAAGTGTCCTTCAATGCGAATAATTCGACTTTCTACCGAAACATTGGCGTGAACTTCATCACGTAGTGGTTCCGTCACTCGCAGTGTCAGACATTTTGCCGCACCACCTGCTTTGAGAAATTCTGTTAACGGTGTTTCCATCACTTGGAAACCCGCATTTTTCAGGCTTGCTTTCAAAGCATCCGAAGCCTTGTTCATTATCACAATATGGTCTACATTTACCGTATTGCAGGCAAAGTTGATCGCGTCCGCTTCTTCAATGGCAATCCGCTTTTCTGCTGCGACACGCATTTCAATCATGCGGTTGGAGTAAGAATCAAAAGCACCTGGATAATACAGCAAATAGCCATTGGCAAGGGGACAGAAGCAAGTATCCAGGTGATAAAAGCGCTCATCTGTCAAGCGTAAAGACACCACCTCGATATCCAGCCACTTAGCTAAATAGGGGTGAGAATCTAATTCTGAACGAAAGCCGTATCCCGCCCATAACCAGCGTCCTTCTCGGTCTAGAAGTGCGTCTCCCGCACCTTCAAAGGGCAAATCTTTCGGTAGTTCGTTGACTGTGTAGCCGTTTTCTTCAAACCATTGTTTAAAGTAAGGTTCCTCACCCTGACGCTCTTTGTGTAAAAAGCGGCTGAGAACAACGTTATTACCCAACACTAAGCCAGCGTTGGCGGTAAATACCATATCTGGTACACCTTTCTGGGGTGTAACCAAGTCTACAATAGCGTGTTCTTTGAGGAGAAGATGCAGTTTTTGCCACTGTTGCACTGCGCGATCGCGTGATGACTTGTGAATATTCCCTTCCATCCAGGGGTTGATCACATAGTCCACATCATAGTGGTCAGGGGCGCACATTAAAAAGCGAATCCGGGAATCCATAGGAAATATCACAAGCGTTTTTGATGCTACAAGCTTTTGTCGTTCCAATTTTGTCAAATTTGCTACTAAATTATTTCTTTTAGTAGTAAAAGGTGTTACAAAGCTTAGATTATTATTCTATAGTTCTAAGGGATTCAAAGCCAGGACTCAACCGATAATCCTCTGGCTTGTTGAATTCGCTCAAAGTCGCTGTCTGCCGAGATAATGGTCAGATTATGTTGTAAAGCGATGCCTAGGTTGGGCTACGCCAACGCCGCAATCCACAGATCGTTCTCATCGAATCCTAATTCAGTAATTTTAGTTTTTCGCCGCTTGCTCTTTTCTTTGGGACCAAATTGTTTGATCAAACTGGCTTTGAGTTGACCGTAAATAGTAGCTATATCTTATGTAAGTAGATAGATACGAATATCTTCGATAAACTCTGCCAAGCGAACGAGATTAATTTCTCTTTGTGCAGAATTCTCCATCATATATGTAAGTTTTCCTTGCACAATTACACAAGTGGCGATGTTTAATTCTCCAACTTCGATCACTTTACGAATAACGTTTGGTTCGCCCAAAATAATACCACTACAGTGATTTGTGTCAAGCAAGTACATTATTTTTCAAATGGGTTATCATAATCAAATTTGGCTTTGCCACGAGTAGCGTAAACTGATTGAAGACACTCTTCCAAATCATCGCCAGCCCATGTACCTAAGTGTTTAAGAATGGAACGTCCGGAAGCTGGACGGTAGGACTGTTGAGAATTATCGGTTGAAGTTTCATTTAAATCTATTTGTTCGGTTGTGACCTCTGCTTGTGATTCTTGGGGTAAAGATTGTATTTCTGGTTGTTTTGTTTTCAAAAAATCAGTAGGTTTAAAGCTGACAATGGCAGAAATTTATGAAGATGTCATCAAACTTGACTAATCATAATCGGCAGGGCTTACGCACTCCCCATCGCTTTATAATTTCGATGCGGCTTGTCTAACAACTTGTTCATCCAAACCTAACGCTTGAGCTATCTGTTCAATACTCAAACCTAACGCCAATAACTGAGGTATGGTTTCAAGCTTACCTTCTTCCTTCCCTTCAAGCTTACCTTCAAGCTTACCTTCAAGCTTACCTTCAAGCTTACCTTCAGCAAAAACTTCTTGATAAAATCTAGTTTGCTTTAACTCATTTAATCCAAACATTTTTTCCATCTCCTCCCGGCTCAAGCGCGGCAATTTGTAGATTAATATCGTCTCTATTAATTGTATAATTTCCCTCTGTTGGGCGGCATCGATGATTTGTTGTCGAGCGCTGTTGACTATCTCTATAGCTTTTGTTGTCGCTGTTGATTCTGGTTCGATGATTAATTTTACTGTCTCAATCCCGATAGATGATGCCGCGATCGCTGTT
The DNA here is from genome assembly GCF_000582685.1 of [Scytonema hofmanni] UTEX 2349. Lineage (GTDB taxonomy): Bacteria > Cyanobacteriota > Cyanobacteriia > Cyanobacteriales > Nostocaceae > Hassallia > Hassallia hofmanni. Next base: position 4,023,057 of record NZ_KK073768.1, on the reverse strand, counting down.
AATTCGTCAAGATAGATACGAGTCACTCGTGGTGAATTGAGTAATTCTGTATACCTCTCGGTAGCTCCAGTATCAACGCTGCGGTTGGGGAAGATGACAACACCACACCAGTTGTTGATTAATTCGGTTTTATCCAGATAGTTAAAGATTTCTGCGAAGAAACGTGAGTAAAATTTTTTATCTGGTTGAAATTGCACCTCAGCAAAATAAATAGCTAGTTCTGAAGTATTGGGTAAAAATACACCATCAATTCTAAAAGCTAGTTGTTTGACTTCTACTGAAGAAAATTGGTAAACGTCAGCAAGTGATGCTGGTTGGTTAATCAGTTCAAAGAAAGTGCTGGGTAAGCTTTGAAAGATGCGATAAAAGATGCTGTCGGTTTTCAAAGTAGTTGGTGCGTGCAGTTAATGAGTATATTTTATAGTTTGGCGAACTCACAAGTAATATCGTCTTTGCAAGCGTGAAAATAGATTTTATTGAGATCCCCGACTTCTTCAAGAAATCGGGGATCTAATTTTTTCACGAATTTTTTAGGGCTGATATACAGCATATTTCACTCCTTAGGAGGTACATGCATAAAACCCAAAACCCGCTCTGAGACGTTCCGGCGAAACGTCTCTACGTGTATTCAATAAAAACGCAATTTGCTGTATCATTTTTTGCATAACTCCTGATGTCAAAGGCTGTGGTTATAACCATAACATAAGCTATTTTAACCTTAGGATAAGATTTCCTTATGTAAATAAAAGTTGTTGTGACCAAACCATAAGCTGTAGTAACAAATGAAGAAGCCGTAGTTATAAATGGAGAAGTTGTTGTAATTGCAACACAAGCTGCGGTTACAAATGCTCAAATCAAAGTTAATCGTTCTCATTCACTCAACAACTAACAACCATCAACTAACAACTATCCCGGTTTCTGGTCTAAACGAGTTGCTTCCTCTAAAGCGGCTTTTTCTCTGGCTCTTTTGGCGTAGGGTTGTAATTGAGTGCGATCGCATCCGGTTAAAATGCTAAGATTTTCCAAGCTCATGCCGCGCATCAACATTTCTACACGCCAAGTTTGTTGTGTTTGAATAATTGCTGGTGGTTGTCCTTCTGGTGTTAACAGTCCTTGTGTCCACATGTGCCAGTGTACGTCAATTTGTGATTCTGACATTGGCGAGCCAGATTCATGAATAAACATGGCAGGTTGATTATCTTTACGACTTTTCAGCCATTTAGTTAATGGATTGTTGGTGTAGGAACCATAGCGACTACCCATTATCCACTGATTGACAGGTACTTGGCGAAATCCGGTAGTTGTAGCAATTTGCAGAAAGTGTCCTTGACTATCGTAAAATTGATGCGATCGCTCTAAACCAACTAATTCCCGAACAGACAACCCACCAGCAAATAACACATATGCCAATGCATAATCTTGCACTCCCAATTTTCTCGCTTGTTGCAGAATTTGATGGACTAAAGAAGCCGGCAAATCAGCCACTTCCCTAATACTAGAATTTATTACAGTCAAACTTGAGGAATATTGACTTGTCTCAACTATCGGTGACATCGCTCCCTGTAAAAACAACTGCACCAAATTCTCCAGAAAATCATCTCTATCTTCCCAAAGTTCGTGAAATTCACTCGTAAACTCAATTACCGCATATCCCAGCAGCATCCCATTTAACAAACTAGCTAGTTTTTCTGCCGGGAGATAGGTATTTAAGTGTCCATGTTCAATTACAGTAGCTAAGTACTCTGCTACATAACGGTTAGCTTCCGTTAACCCCCGTCCCAAAGCGCGACGATTTTCTGCTGGGTACTGATCTGCTTCACCGACCACAGACCTAACAAACTCTGGAACTTGTTCTAATGCGTGTAAGCTTTCACTTGCATAATCTTTCAGAGCTTGATACACATTACCAGGTGGAATTGCTCGACGAACAAGAGACTCACCTAAATTTTTAAAGGCTGCGGATTCTTCCAACACAGCTAAAAGTAGCCCGTGCTTGTTGCCAAAATGCCGGAATAGCGTCACTTCATTGACTTCTGCTTTTTCTGCTATTTGACGGGTTGTGGTGCCACTGACTCCCTGAGCGGTAAATAATTCAAGTGCTGCTTGAATCAGACGTTGACGAGCTGAATGGGATTGAGAAGACATATAAAGAAAAATGCAAGTGCTACTTGCATACAAATCGCCGAACTGTTAGCATAAAAATGTAAGTGGTACTTGCTCAACTGTAAACGATTGCTTTAGAAAGAGCTGAACAGATAATCGGGTAAACCAATGCGTGAGGTGTATAAGCAAAGCGCCTAACGCACTAAAAAAAAGAATGACTCTTGTAGCGAATGAGGCATCTAGTCTCAGCAATCTGCGGAGCCAATTCAAAAACCAACCTCGCAAAATCTGTCAAATTATGCCGAGCATATTGCAACTCCTGACAAAAGCAAATCGCTTCCTCAATCATCGACAGGAATTTTTATGACTGCAAAATTTTTTGCCAGCACTCCTGAGAGCGGAAATTCACCGACGCTCAATTGGACAAATGTAGTATTTTTTGCTACATTTCATGGCATAGCTTTACTTGCTCCCTGGTTTTTCTCCTGGTCTGCATTAGCTTTAGTGATATTCCTCCACTGGCTATTTGGGAGTATTGGTATATGTTTGGGGTATCATCGACTGCTGAGTCATCGAAGTTTCCAAGTCCCGAAGTGGTTGGAGTATGCGATCGCTCTCATCGGAGCGTTGGCTTTGCAAGGAGGTCCAATTTTTTGGATTGGTGGACACCGGCAGCATCACGCTCACACAGAAGATATTGACTTAGACCCATACTCTGCTCAACGAGGATTTTGGTGGAGCCACATGCTCTGGATTTTCTACCCTCGTTCAGAGTTCTTTGATTATGAAATCTATCATAAATATGCCCCCGACCTAGCACGACAACCATATTATCGTTGGCTAGATCGCTACTTTTTACTTTTGCAAATTCCTCTCGGTATCTTGCTGTATCTCATCGGTGGCTGGTCATTTGTCATCTACGGAATATTTGTCAGAGCAGTCTTGCTTTGGCACTCAACCTGGTTTGTCAACTCCGCTACACACGCTTGGGGCTATCGCAATTTTGAAGCAAACGACGGTTCGCGTAACCTCTGGTGGGTATCCATTGTCACTTACGGTGAAGGCTGGCACAACAACCATCACACCTTTCCCCAAATGGCAAAATCTGGCATGTATTGGTGGGAAGTCGATGTTACTTGGTGGAGCATCAAAGTTTTGCAGACTCTGGGTTTAGCCAAAAAAGTTAATTTGCCTTCTTAACCACACATACATATTGTAGAGACGTTCCGGCGGAACGTCTTTACTATAAGACTCGCAAAACTACACCACACATATTGTAGAGACGTAGCAATGCTACGTCTTTACGATCAGACGCGATAAATCGTCGTCTCTACAACTGCATCCGTACCAATTCCTGTTGAAGATGCTTACCCCACTGTGCAGCTAAAGGAATTTCTGTAAAAGGAACCCGCACCGACTTCTCAGGGGAAAAGACAAATTCCAACTCAATAGACCGACCTTTCTCTGGTGGATCTTCTGTATCTGCTGCTTTTTCATCTACCAAAAGGCGGATTTCTTTAACATCTCCCAAAGAAAAAGTTTCCAACTTGATTAAACCTTTTGGCGTGGGTTTTCCCCAAGTCATATTATTGCCTTTTTGACCCAACACCGAGTAAATATCATACTTAGCTCGGTCAAATTGCTCTGCCCAAACCCGATAAGCTTCAACTTTTTTATACTCCTGGGAGCCTTGCCAAGCCAACCAGAAAAATATAAATAATAAAGGCAACCATAAAAGACCGCGTTCCATCGTTGAAAAAGTCCTAAGTACAGCTTTGCATTAATTCATGACGAAAATTTATCACAAAAACTTTGCGTCACTTTGTCTTGAAAAGTTGTTCATGGGGGAAACCCCCTTGGCGCTAGCCTCTCCCTTTGGGAGAAGACCACACTTTTCGCTGCGCTTACCTCCGCGCTACGAGTGCGTTAAAAAACGCTACGCTTTTACGCAAAAGTTTACCGAAAGATTGGGTCTAAAGCCTCGCCCTTC
>NZ_KK073768.1:3965982-4018864 GCF_000582685.1 [Scytonema hofmanni] UTEX 2349 | reverse complement strand
AACGTTAAACGCCTCTGGAGACATCAGCCTCTGCATGTCGGAAGAAATTCCTTCAAGTAAGTTGAGTCGCGGAAAGAGGAAGCCCAAAGAGTGATCTTTGGAATCCTCGTACCTAAAGGTCGAGGAGGATGTCAATAAGTCCTGAATGAAACATATGTAACTAAAGCGTAAAATACATCAACTAAAGGGCACAGATAAGTTATCGTAGTGAGAAAACTGGCATTCATCGGTGATGAGTTAATATGCGAAGGCTTATATTATTGTGCTTGTTTGTCATCGGGCTGGGTGCTGCGATATTTGGTTTCCTGAACTATCAGGGACTAGCAGCCAAAGGTAATTTTGAGACGATTGTGCTGGATTTTCGCGAAGATATTTCCGCTGTTGAGGTGGAGAAAAATCTGCAAGCGATCGCTCTTCAATATAACGTTACACCCAAACTCGATAACAAATTTTCCGAAAAGGATCATGTGTATGTTATCAAAGGCGATCGGCAACGGCTGAAAGCTTTAAGAAAATCTTCATTTGCCAAAGTTACAGAATTCATCGAGCCAAACTACATTTACAAAATTCCTAATCCTGGTCAAGCTGCTAGGCTCGCAGAATTTTTGCTACCCCAAGACGATGACGATACCAAAGTTTCTGCAAGTCCCACTGCTCCCAACGATGAATATTACAGCAAACAGTGGAACCTGCACAACATTAATGTTGAAGGTGCATGGCAGCAAACCAAAGGTAGCGGCATCACGGTTGCAGTAATTGACACTGGTATTAGTCGCGTCCGTGACTTGAAAGAGACAAAATTTGTCCCAGGTTACGACTTTGTGAACGACACAGAAGAAGCCACAGACGATAACGGACACGGCACTCACGTTGCTGGTACCATTGCCCAAGCCACTAATAATAAATATGGTGTCGCTGGAATTGCTTACGAAGCGAAGTTAATGCCGTTAAAGGTGCTGAGTGCTTATGGTGGTGGAACTGTTGCTGATATTGCCGAAGCAATTAAATTTGCCGCTGATAAAGGCGCAAATGTAATTAATATGAGCTTGGGTGGTGGTGGTGAAAGCCAGTTGATGAAAGATGCGATCGATTATGCCCACAGAAAAGGCGTAGTCATCATTGCCGCAGCCGGAAACGAAAATAGTAATGGTGCTTCTTATCCAGCTCGTTATCCTCATGTTATTGGCGTTTCTGCCTTAGGCGCAGACGGCGAAAGAGCGCCTTATTCTAACTTTGGTGCTGGTGTAGATATCTCCGCCCCTGGTGGCAGTGATGCTGGTAAGATTTTGCAAGAAACCATCGACCCCGATAACAATGGCGTAGGGGTGTTTATGGGCTTCCAGGGTACAAGCATGGCTGCCCCTCACGTTGCTGGTGTGGCAGCATTAATTGAAGCTTCTGGAATCAAAGAACCAGATCAAGTCTTGGCAGTCCTTAAGGAGTCGGCAAGAACTATTAAAGAAGACACGTTGAACTACTACGGCGCCGGACAACTGAATGCTGATGCAGCAGTTAAACGTGCAGTAATTGGGCAAATCACCTTCCAAGATTTCTTTGCGTGGTTACGGGATAACGGTTATATTAACCCAGGCTTTTGGATTGATGGTGGTGCGATCGCCCTATTACCCAAGATTTTAATGGTAGTCGGTTCCTACCTGCTAGCTTGGTTTTTACGGGTTTACTTCCCCTTTACCTGGAGTTGGTCTTTAGCCAGTGGCTTAGTCGCCGGCAGTTCGGGGTTATTCTTCTTGAAAGGGATTTATATCTTTGATATTCCCCAATGGCCCCTCCGCGTCTTGGGCAGTTCAATTCCCGAACTCGGCAACGCGCTTCAGGGAACAGATGCTTTTAATCCTTTGTTTGCCAGCGTGTTGATTCCGATTATTTTAATGGCGCTGCTTTTGGGAAATCCTACCTGGAAATGGTTTGCAGTCGGTTCCACCTTAGGTGTAGCCGCATGTCTAGGAGTCAGCGCATTTTTCGATCCAGCAGTTTGGGGCTTAGGAAATGGTACTTGGTCGCGCCTTTTCCTCATCATCAACGCCCTACTCTGTTACGGACTTGCTAGGTTAGCACTGAAAAATCAGGAACAAGCTGTGTAGGGCATGGGGCATTGGGCATGGGGCATTGGGCATGGGGCATTGAGCATTGGTAATAATTTTTTTCTTTTCCCCTTTCCCCTTTCCCCTTTCCCCTTTCTCCTTTCTCCTTTCCCCTTTCCCCTTTCCCCTAAAAAATCCCCATTACCCATTTAAAACTTAAAATCATATGAGCATTACAGTTACAGGTACTATCGAACACCGTGATATTGGCACAGGCGCTTGGGCGCTTGTTACAGACGATGGCGTTACCTACGAAATCCTTAGGGGTGCTGACAAAAACTTACTTCAAGCCGGACAAAAAGCAAAAGTCACAGGAAAAGTGCGTGAAGATGTGATGACCATTGCCATGATTGGTCAGGTTTTAGAAGTAAAATCTTTTGAAGTGACGAAATAGATTTAATATCACATTCGCCAAATGACACATATTGTAGAGACGTTCCGCTGGAACGTCTTTATTATTTTCTATACGTGAATTAGATTATAGAATAAGCGTTGAAACGCTTACTACTAGTTTTCTTCAGAATTCATAAAAATCCCCCAGCAGGTATAAACCAACTAGGGGAGTGAGTTATCAGGGTGCATCTACCAATTACTTGTTCTCAGGTCATACGCTCTCTTCCGGATGAAATTGATGTATAAAAATTCTTGTGATTTTTTGTCATAAAAAACCCCCTAGCAGGTATAAACCAACTAGGGGAGTGAGTTATCAGGGTGCATCTACCAATTACTTGTTCTCTGGCTATACGCTCTCTTCCGGATGAAATTGGTGTATAAAAGATATTATGCTTTTTTTCATAAAAAACCCCCTAGCAGGTATAAACCAACTAGGGGACTGAGTTATTAGGGTGCATCTACCAATTAGTTGTTCCTAGAGAAACCAGCATACTCCGGATAAAATTGAGGAACTCTTAAAAAAGCACTTGGCACATTAGACATCTGGTAAAAATTATTATCCGTTGCCCGAAACCCTTGATTAGACATAGTAATGCTACGTCTCTACGGCTTTTCTGGAGATGTCTATTATGTAGTAAGCGATTCATCGGTTCAAAATGTAACATTTGGGTTTTTGGCTATTGTACCGTCGCTCGTATTCTTTGCCAGAGAGTAAAGCTTAAAAGGACAATAATGCCGCTGAGGGTGGCAACCATCACGGCTAAACTCATATTCTGTGTTCTCATTGCCAGCAAGTTGAAAATCAAGGTGATTGACCACAAAGTAAACCCAGCGTTGCGCTGGGATAAACCCCAAGCTAGCAAGCGGTGGTGCAAATGGTCTTTACCGGGGGTACTCATGGGATTTTTCCCTGCCATCAATCGCTTGACTACCACTTGAGTTGTATCTAGGACTGGCAACAGCAAGAATAACACTGTCGGCACGAGTGAAAACACAGTAGTTACTTGGAGTTTACCGAGAATACTAGTTGCCGCTAGCACATAGCCAAAAAAGTATGCCCCGGCATCACCCATAATGATTCGCGAGGGGTGGAAGTTGTGACGCAAAAAGCCCAGCGCCGCGCCCCCCAATGCTGCTAAAACTAAAGTTGCGGCTGCCCGATTGGGAAACTGAGCAGAAACTGCTAACAAACTCATGGCAGTGATAAAGCTGACTCCTCCTGCCAAACCATCCATCCCATCCATCAAATTGATGGCGTTGGTAATTCCTACGACCCAAAACACCGTCAAAAACATTGACAAAATTGAGTCAAAGGGTGTGCCAAAATTTATATCAATACTGATTTTATTAGCAACCAGCAATAATGCGGTGAGAATCTGAGTAAACATCCGCACAGACGGGGGTAAACTGAACTGATCGTCTATAAAGCCGACAAGAACTAATATTGAACCTCCAAGTAAAATTGTCAGCACCTGCACCAATACGTTCTGTACTTCGATTGGGCGTAAAAGGCTAGCTAGTACTAGTGCGGCGATTACTCCGGTGTAGATAGCCAAACCCCCCGCATTGGGCAAAGGTTCTCGATTTAATCGTCGTGCGTTTGGTTGGTCAGCCCAACCGACCCGCAAGGCGAACTTGCGTAAAGTCGGAATCATACGCCACGTAACTAGCCAAGCCAAAAGAAACGTAAATACTACTGCTAACCAGCCGGAACCGCTAGGTTTAGCTATACCAATAGACTGAAGGGAGTCGTATAGATTCATCTCCCGATTTAAGCATTACTGCCAATAGCCGACATGAGCATCAACTGTATATTAATCAATTTTTTTCCATTTATTTGTAAAATGAACTGCCTCCTCAGTTAGCACTCAAAGCTATTGAGTGCTAAATTGTCTATTGGAAGCGCTAGAGAAGTAAAACATGGCAAAAATTGTTGCATTTAACGAAGAATCACGTCGGGCACTAGAAAGAGGCATTAACGCCCTTGCCGATGCGGTAAAAATCACTTTAGGTCCAAAAGGTCGCAACGTCCTTTTAGAAAAGAAATTTGGTGCCCCTCAGATTGTTAATGATGGTATCACTGTTGCCAAAGAAATTGAATTAGAAGATCCGCTAGAAAATACTGGCGCGAGACTGATCCAAGAAGTGGCATCAAGAACCAAAGATGTGGCGGGAGATGGCACCACCACCGCTACAGTTTTGGCACAAGCGTTAGTCAGAGAAGGTTTAAAGAACGTCGCTGCAGGCACGAATCCAGTAGCTTTAAAGCGGGGGATCGACAAAACCATCGAAGCGTTGGTGCAAGAAATTGCTGCCATCGCCAAGCCAGTTGAAGGTAGTGCGATCGCCCAAGTCGCCACCGTGTCAGCTGGGAACGATGAAGAAGTGGGCAATATGCTTGCCGAAGCGATGGAAAAAGTTACCAAAGACGGTGTAATCACTGTTGAGGAATCCAAATCCCTAACTACTGAGTTGGAAGTTGTTGAAGGGATGCAAATAGATCGGGGTTATATTTCCCCCTATTTCATCACCAACAACGATCGCATGACGGTGGAATTTGAAAACGCTCGCATCCTGATTGCTGACAAAAAAATCAGCAGCATTCAGGATTTAGTGCCTGTCTTGGAAAAAGTTGCCCGCTTGGGTCAAGCTTTGCTAATTATCGCCGAAGATGTAGACGGTGATGCTTTGGCAACTTTGGTAGTTAACAAAGCAAGAGGTGTGCTGAGTGTTGCTGCCATTAAAGCCCCAGGATTTGGCGATCGCCGCAAAGCAATGTTACAAGATATTGCGATTCTCACCGGCGGACAAATGATTTCTGAAGAAATCGGTCTAAGTTTGGATACCGCTACTTTGGAAATGCTGGGAACTGCCCGGAAAATCGTTATTGATAAAGAAAGCACCACCATTGTAGCCGGCGAAGCGACTTCAGATGTCCAAAAGCGAATTAGTCAAATTCGCAAACAGTTGGAAGAAACTGATTCCGACTACGACAAAGAAAAACTGCAAGAACGCATCGCCAAGCTAGCCGGCGGTGTGGCAGTGATTAAAGTCGGTGCGGCAACCGAAACCGAACTCAAAGACCGTAAACTGCGGATTGAGGATGCTCTCAACGCTACTAAAGCTGCTGTGGAAGAAGGAATCGTTCCGGGTGGGGGAACAACCCTGATTCACTTGGCGAAGAAGATTGAGGAAATTAAAAAGAGCCTCGACGCAGAAGAAAAGATCGGCGCTGATATTTTAGCGCGAGCGCTTGAAGCTCCCCTCCGTCAAATTGCGGATAATGCTGGTGCTGAAGGTTCGGTTATTGTTGCCAGAGTGCGCGAGAGCGATTTCAACATCGGTTACAACGCTGCTACAGGCGAATTTGAAGACTTGATTGCTGCTGGGATTATTGACCCTGCTAAAGTTGTACGTTCTGCTTTGCAAAATGCCGCATCTATCGCAGGTATGGTTTTGACCACAGAAGCGATCGTTGTTGAGAAGCCTGAGAAGAAATCCGCCGGCGGTGCCCCTGACATGGGCGGTATGGGCGGTATGGGCGGTATGGGCGGTATGGGCGGTATGGGCGGTATGGGCGGCATGGGCATGATGTAGTCCAGGACGCTTGAACTAGGAATTGGGTAATAAAGCCCCAGCCCAATTCCTAATTTCCGTCGTCAAATCCAGTAGGGCGGGGTTCCCCTGCCCTGAAATAATTAAATACTTTAAAAAAATTAATAATTAAATTTGGCAATTTGAAAGCGATCGCTTTCAAATTGGGAATTATCACCTACTTTATAAGCAAATACAAATATTGTCATCGAATTAATTACTGACTTTTCACGTCATGTGGAAAAGCTAACGCGAAACCTAACCCCCTAGCCCCATTCCCTTGTAGGGAAGGGGGAGAATTCAAAGCCTCTCTCCTGCAAGGAGAGAGGTTTTCCAGATCCCGTGAAAAGTCAGAATTAATTAGGGATATTCCCAAAACAGAAACTTTTTTAATTCAATATTTCACAAAATTTGCTAGTCAATTTTAATTTGAATAATTAGTTGATTTAGCTGAATTTTGGAGTGGCAATGATGAAAAAATATCAAATATTCTATGTTTAAAATACTCAGATACGTTAAGATTTTTCTCATTACCGTCTGTTTGCTATTTGCTTGTCATACTTCAGCGCCACCCGAATTTAAACGCCCTCCCTTGAAAGTGGAATTTACATCTTTTGTTGGGGAGTATTCAGGCATCATTGCTCAAAAAAAAGGATTCTTCAAGGCTCAAGGGGTAGATGTGGAACTAATTCATAAACGATATATACAATTGGAACAAGCAAATTTCAGTGCGGGTAAGTATGATGGTATTTCATTGGCATTAGGAAGTTTTATCATCTTGAGTGCCACAAATCCAGATATACAAGGCGTGGTGGTTATAAATGAATCAACAGGAGCAGATGTGGTAGTCGCCCAATCACAAATTAAAACCGTCGCTGACTTGAAAGGGAAAAAGCTAGGGGCAAATCTAGGCGGTTTTAGCGAAGTTTTCGTGACTGAAATGTTGAAAACTGCCAACTTAACCAGCGATGATGTGAACTTGGTTAAAGTAGAGGCTTCCGATATTCCTCAACGCCTGAAAAATAATATTATTCAAGCCGGACACACTTGGCAACCCCATCTTTCTGAAGCTATTAAATTAGGGGGACATATCCTATTTAGCAGCAAACAAACCCCTGGCTTGATTTTAGATATGATTGTCTTTCGGGGTGAGACAATCCGCGATCGCCCTGAAGACATTCGTGCATTTGTGCGAGGATGGCTCCAAGCCACGACCTACTGGAAAGCAAATGTTCAGGAAGGAAACGCTATCATCAGCAAAGCGTTAAAAATTCCTAGCAATACAATCTCTCTGAAGGGAGTAAACCTAATTGATTTAAGTGAAAATCAAAAATTATTTCAATCTAGCAACCCTAACTCCATTTACAAAACTGCCAAGATATATGCAGACTTTTTTATTCGCTCTGGAAACCTGACGCGCATTCCTGAATTAAAAAGTTTGTTCAATTCTTCCTTCTTGAACCCTCCCTCCTAGAGGATGTTTGAAAAGTATTGGGCGAATGGAATTCGCTACTACACAAGCAAAGTCCACCTCCGTGGACTAATACAAAATCAAGGGTTTTAACCCACGGAGGTGGGTTTTGTCTGTATAGCCGAGACTTTTAGTATTGGGCGAATGGAATTCGCTACTACACAAGCAAAGTCCACCTCCGTGGACTAATACAAAATCAAGGGTTTTAACCCACGGAGGTGGGTTTTGTCTGTATAGCCGCGACTTTTAGTCGCCGGGGCTAGTAACAAATTAGACTTTTCAAACAACCTCTTAGTTTAAAGCCATGCAGCACTCTCTTTTGGGCGGCATCCGGACAAAGTTGATTGCCTCGTTTCTCATTGTTGCTTTAAGTCCGTTGCTGTTATTGGCATTTATCAACAAACAGACAACTGAAAAAGCACTAACTGACAACGCAAAACAAGCCCTATCTGCGGCGGCTAACGAAACTGCTAACAGAATAGATGCCTTTATTGATGGAAATCTCAATGCCGTGCGCGTAGAGGCGCTTTTACCAGGTTTGGCACGCTACCTCAGCCTAACTCCAAAGCAGCGAGATGACAGCCCCGAAATGCAATTGGCGACAGAAACATTAATCCGTCTCAGTCGCAAAGATATGATTAATGTTCTTTCCTATGCTTTGCTCGATTTAAACGGGAAAAATGTATTGGATACATATACACCGAACATTGGCAAAGATGAATCTGGTCAAGATTATTTTAAAGAACCAGTGCAAACTGGGTTATCCTTTGTTTCTAGCATGAAGCGATCGCCGAGAATTCCTGACCTTGTTACCCTCTTTTTTAGCAGTCCGGTTCGCAATGCCAAGGGAGATATATTGGGTGTATTGCGTGTTTCATACAATGCAACTGTTGTTCAGCAGTTAGTAACTCGACAAACTGAACGGGCTGGGGCAAAATCTTTTGCTATTCTTTTAGATGAAAATAATATTTATCTGGCACATAGCACTGCACCAAAACTGCTTTTTAAAACAATTGTGCCTCTGCCTGCCGATGTTGTAATTCAACTACAAAGGGAAGGTCGGTTGCCTAATTATCCTGTGAAAGAATTGGCAACTAATGAGTCAAAACTTAAGCAAGCATTGGATAATAAACAGTCGTATTTAATTGCATCTTTGTCAGCAGCAGGTAATCAGGTTAATCTGATTGCGATCGCTCGTTTAAAATATAAACCTTGGTCTGTGTTGTTTGCACAGCCCCTTCCTGTTGCCCTAATACCTGTGGAAAAGCAAATTCGTGACGTAATGTTTCTATTTGCATTTATCGCTGGAGTTGTGACAATCATCGCTTTTGTCATTGGACAACTGCTAACAAAGCCAATAATTTACCTTACCAATATAGTTTTCCAGTTTACCGCAGGTAACTTAGATATTCGCGCCAAAATTAGCTCAAAAGACGAAATAGGTCAACTGGCAAAATCGTTTAACAACATGGCACTTCAGTTACAAACATCTTTGGAAACTTTGGAACATCGGGTAGAGGAGAGAACAGCAGAGTTAGTAATTGCTAAAGAAAAAGCAGAAGTGGCTAATCAAGCTAAAAGTTCTTTTATTGCTAACATGAGTCATGAATTGCGATCGCCTCTCAATGCAGTTCTGGGTTTTTCTCAATTGATGTTACGCGCTAACAACCTACCTGCTGACCATTATCAAAATGCCGGGATTATTTATCGTAGTGGTGATTACCTACTGACGTTAATTAATAACATTCTCGATTTATCGAAACTAGAAGCAGGTAAAAGTACCCTTAATACCAGGGATTTTGACCTGTATAGCTTGCTCGATGATTTAGAAGATATGCTGCATCTGCAAGCAAGTAATCAAGGTTTAAATTTAATATTTCAACGTAGTGAAAATGTTCCCCGTTATATTTGCACCGATGAACTAAAACTCCGGCAAGTGTTAATTAATTTAATTAGCAATGCCATCAAATTTACTCAGGAAGGAGGAATTACTTTAACGATAAATAATAAAAGTGAAGAAATCACAGATATTTTGACTCTGGATTTTCAAGTCCGTGATACAGGAGTCGGTATTGCAGCCACAGAATTACCCAAACTATTTAATCCTTTTTCCCAAGCACAAGCCGGAAAAGAATCACAAGAAGGAACGGGTTTAGGTTTAGCAATTAGTCGCAAGTTTATCCAGTCAATGGGAGGGGATATTTCTGTTGAGAGTATATTAGGAAAAGGGACAAATTTTCAATTTTTTATTCAAGCAAAACTAGGTCAAAAAAGCAACAGTAAGACTTTAGAAGAACATATACAAGTGTTAGGACTTGTACCAGGACAACCTATATATAAGTTATTAACAGTAGATGATAAATCTATTAATCGCCAATTACTAGTTAAACTTTTAGAACCGTTAGGATTTGAGGTGAAAGAAGCTAGTAACGGAAAAGAAGCGATCGCTATTTGGGATGAATGGGAACCCCACCTGATTTTGATGGATATGCGAATGCCTGTTATGAACGGTTACGAAGCCACAAAACACATCAAGTCCACTACCAAAGGCAATGGTACAGCGGTGATAGCTTTAACGGCGAGTGTTTTAGAAGAAGAAAAAGCGATCGTGCTTTCAGCCGGTTGTGATGACTTTATCCGCAAACCTTTTGCAGAACATACGATTTTTGATACACTAGCTAAACATCTTGGTGTCAAATATATATTTGCTGAAAATAATTCTGCAAATTTGGAATATACAGAAGAAAATTATTTAATATCTGATAATCTAACTTGTATGTCTCAAGAATGGATTAATCAATTTTATGCAGCTGCTTTAGAAGCAGATAAAAATATTGTCATGGAATTAATTAGAGAAATTCCTAAAACACAAACTTATTTAGTACAATCTTTAACACAACTTGCCCGCAAATTTGAATTTGAACAGATAGTTGATTTAGTAGAACCTCTATTAAGGTAGGGGTAATTCATGAATTGCCCCTATTCGTTTGTTCTAATTACTGACAAAACTTACTCGACAATTTAAATTTGAGGAGTTAGTTGATTTAGCGGAACCCGTGATCAGTAATGAATCTTGATTCTGACAAAAAAAATAAAGGCAATATTCTCTTAGTAGATGACCTTCCCGAAAATTTACAATTATTAAGCGATTCTTTGATCAAACTCGGCTACACTGTTCGCAGCGTCACCAGTGGGCGGATGGCACTGAAAACAGTAAAGGTGAAACAACCAGATATCATCCTTTTAGATATCAAAATGCCACAAATGGATGGCTATCAAGTTTGTAGAACTCTCAAAGCAGATGAGGATTTACGCACCATTCCCGTCATTTTTATTAGTGCTTTAGATGATGTTTTCGATAAAGTAACTGCCTTTGAGTTAGGGGGAATAGACTACATCACCAAACCTTTTCAGATGGAAGAAGTCGTAGCGCGTATAGAAAATCAGTTAACCATCCAACGTCAGCAACGGCTTTTAGAACAAGAAAATATTAAGCGCAGGGAAGCAGAAGAGATACTGTATCAGTCTAGGGCAATGCTTGCCAGCGTTTTGAATAGTTCACTCGATGGGATTGCTGCGATGCAAGCTGTTCGCAACCCTGCAACCGGGGAAATTGAGGATTTCCGTTGCTTAGTTGTCAACCCAATCATTGCTAGAGCCTTCGGCAGTAGCCGTGAAGATATGATTGATAAATTAGTACTCAAAAAATTCTTAGCCCGTTTAGAACCAGAACTCTTTAATCACTTTGTTAATCTCGTCGAAACAGGGGAACCTTTCAAACAGGATTTTTACCATCCATTAGGCAATTCTTGCTGGTACCATTTTGTAGGAGTAAAGCTAGGTGATGGGTTTGCTATTACCATACGTGACATCACTGGACGTAAACAAATTGAACTAGCTCTCCAAGATGCAAATCAGAAACTAGAAAAACTGGCAAATCTAGATGGTTTGACTCAGGTGGCTAACCGTCGCTGCTTCGATAGACGACTGCAAGCAGAATGGAAATGCCTCGCACGAGAACAACAACCCTTGTCACTGATTTTATTCGATGTTGATAAATTCAAACTTTACAACGATTACTATGGTCATCTTGCAGGCGATGATTGTCTAATCAGGATAGCGCAAACAGTGCAGAAGATAATTCACCGTCCTGCTGATCTAGTAGCGCGTTACGGTGGAGAAGAATTTTTGGTACTCCTCCCCAATACTGACTTAACAGGAGCGCTCAAAGTAGCACAAAATATTCAGCAAGAAATTCACGATCAGGCTATTCCCCATGCAAAGTCTGATGTCAAGGATATTGTCACACTTAGTTTGGGTATTACTTCTGTCATACCCACTTGGGACATAAATCCAGATACACTCATCGCTTCAGCCGATAAAGCAATGTACAATGCCAAACAAGAGGGGCGCGATCGCTATTGTATTTATTGAAACATTTTAAATTATTCAGATTAATGTTAAAAAACTAAATAAATCTCCCTTGCCTTTTTGCCACCTCAAAAGTCAAGGATAGGTAATTTTTGACTAACTTATTACAGGTAAAGCTACATGATGAGAAAACTTCGTCGCCTTCCTCTAAAATTACTTAAGCCAAAAGATGAGGAGGAAGACTTTTTTCACCGACCAGGTGATATGCCGGGAACTATCATTATTGATGCCGATGCTCCACCGCCAATAATATTCCTGATTGATTATAACAACACTAACGTGATTCGCGAGCAATTGAATACACCAGAGGAGTGCGCCCCCTATCTGGATAAAGAATCTGTTACTTGGGTGGATGTGCAAGGTTTAGGCTCTGCCGACATTTTGGAACGTTTGGGAAAGGTGTTTGATTTGCATCCTCTAGTTTTAGAAGATGTAGTTAATGTACCAGAGCGTCCCAAAATAGAGGATTATGACGATCAATTAGTGATAATTTCTCGGATGGTGGTGCCAAAAGAAACAGTATGTGGCTTTTATAGTGAACAAATAAGTTTGGTATTGGGGAAATATTACCTCCTGACAGTGCAGGAGGAACCAGAGCATGATTGTTTAGAAGGAGTGCGATCGCGTATCGATAAAGGCAAAGGCATTATCCGCTCATCAGGAGCCGATTATTTAGCTTACACTCTGTTAGATGCCATAATTGATGGTTTTTTTCCAGTCCTAGAGCTTTACGGTGAGCGCATCGAAGAGTTAGAGGAAGAAGTAATAGTCAAACCTACCCCCAAAACTTTACAAAAAATTTATAAAATTAGGCGAGAATTACTGCAATTGCGTCGCGCTATCTGGCCCCAGCGGGATGCAATTAATTCTTTAATTAGAGATGGCAACGAGCTAATCAGTGACGACGTGCGAATCTACTTACGAGACTGTTATGACCATGCAGTACAGGTGATGGATATGGTGGAAACTTACCGGGAACTTGCATCTGGGTTAATGGATGTGTATCTTTCAGCTGTGAGTAACAGAATGAATGAAGTCATGAAGTTTTTGACGGTAATGTCGTCGATTTTTATTCCATTAACTTTTGTTGCTGGAATATACGGCATGAACTTTAATACCGAAAAATCACGCTGGAATATGCCTGAATTAAATTGGTATTGGGGTTATCCACTTTGTTTAACTGCAATGGCAGCGATCGCAAGTGGGTTGATATTTGTATTCTGGCGTCGCGGCTGGTTTGAGAACTTTTCCCAAATTGACAAAAATTGACAACTTTCACATGGGGAATGAATCGAATATCTATTGACATTAGCAGGGAGTTTATATTCTGAATTATGAGAGGAACAGGCGATCAGAATTTATTTGTTTTGACGTTTTATATAATTGGCGTCACTTACACATTCAATCGGATGGTTGAATCAATCGACGACCAAATTAAGTTTGAATATCAAAAAGCTGTCGTCGAAGAACAACTGAAAGAACAAAATATTCAAGACCATGTAGGAATTTCCTTTAAATTCAAACCCTCAAACTCACTTGACGACGTGAAAGAGTTGTTAATTAGCATTGAGAATAAATCCGATAATCTTGCCGTTTACGCTGACTGGGATAATAGCTCCATAGTGGTCGAACTTAACAAGCAATCGCGAAGAGTAATTCGTAAATCACCAGATTTAACCCGTGACTTAGCTGTCCCACAAAGTCCAAGCTTAGTTGCTCCCAAAAAAACACTTTCAGAAGCGGTGACAGCTGAAGATGTTTTCGAGCGTGATGTAACATCTGGAACCTACTCACCCAAAAAACCGATACTTAATATTTCAGGGCTGGAAAAAAGTCCGGTCAAGGCACTAAGGATTTTGTACAGCGACTTTATGAACAGAAGAAAGAACGTGGAATTTTCCCTACAACTGGTGCTAAGGATATCTGAAGTGCGTGTAGGTTTAGCTCCAGGTGTGAATATTCCTCCCATGTGCATTATCAATTGTCCCTTCGTAGTCAGAAAACTACCTTGGACATACGCTTTACCTTGGAATAAAAGAAGATAAGTTAATCTCAAACCGGACACACGCCCCCATCGAAGGATTACACTTGTGAATGGGAGAGAGTAGGCGCAGGCGGTTGCAGATCAGTTTCATTGAAACTGGTTTGAGGAAAGTCCGGACTCCCGAAAGACCAAACTTGCTGGATAACGTCCAGTGCGAGCGATCGTGAGGATAGTGCCACAGAAAGATACCGCCGGGACTAGGGACTAGGGACTAGGGATTAGGGACTGGGAAAGAATTTTCCTAATCCCCAGTATCCAATCCCCAGTACCCAATTCCCGGTAAGGGTGCAAAGGTGCGGTAAGAGCGCACCAGCAGCGTTGAGAAGCGCTGGCTCGGTAAACCCCGGTTGGGAGCAAGGCGAGAGGAACTACGGTTGGTCTTTTACCAGTTCCGTTCAAAGAGAGCCGCTAGAGGCGTTTGGTAACAAGCGTCCCAGATAGATAACTGCCCTCGCAAGAGAACAGAACCCGGCTTATGACCCGACTCTCTCCCCCATTTTTGTCATTAATCATTTGTTAATGACCAATGACCCCTTCGGGGTTCGCCAGGTGCTTCAAGTCGGGAGACCCGCCCAACGCACTGGCTCACCAATGACCAATGACCAATGACCAATGACCAATGACTCTCGCTTATCCACGCCGTCAACGACAGCTTGAAAACTTAGTACAAAAATTAGGTCTGTCAACACAAGCACCTATAAAGTGGCAGCTTCTGGATTTGGCGCTGACTCATCCAACTGTCTCTGAGTCGGCAAATTATGAACAACTGGAGTTTGTCGGCGATGCGGTGGTGCGCTTGGTGGCGGCTATTGTGTTGTGGGAAAATTATCCTGATTGCCCAGTGGGGGATTTTGCGGCAATTCGTTCGGTATTGGTGAGCGATCGCATTCTCGCTCAATTGGCAAAAGAATACGGTTTGGAGCTATACTTACTTGTCGCGGGTAGTGCTACCGCTGATAAAGTTGGTCAAGAGTCACGACTGGCAGATGCTTTTGAAGCCGTCCTCGGAGCGCTTTACCTCAGTACTCAAAATCTCGAACTTATTCACCCTTGGCTAGATCCCCACTTCAAACAATTAGCAACAGAAATTCGCCTCGATCCCGCCAGACTGAACTATAAAGCTGCTCTACAAGAATGGACTCAAGCCCAATTTAAAGTTTTACCTGAATATCGAGTTGTGGAAATTAATCTACCGCACCACAATCAAGAACGTTTCATGGCTGAAGTGTGGCTGCACGGCAAAAAGCTCGGTCAAGGCAAGGGACGCTCCATTAAAGGCGCCGAGCAATCTGCGGCAAAAGTAGCTTTTTTTGCAATTTTCTCACCGGATAAACCCTAATTAGTCAATGAACAGATGATTAAACGGCGTTTTAAGTTTTGGGACTACAACGTGAGTCACAATCAACTTCTAATTCGTAGCCCTAAAAATGAGGAGTTTAATACGAATATAGATATTAAGTTTATCGGCGTATCGTACTTAGACATACCTACAACCATGACGGGTTTTTTATTTTCTGAACCTAGCATTGACGAAGTGAGTAAGGTTAAGCTAAATCTTCCTGGTAAGTCCGAGTCTGATAAGATTTTTGTGCTTTCTAGTTTGAACAACAGATATATAGTTGTAGCGAAGTTCTGTGGAGTTTCAGAAAATGAACTAGATATTTTTGAAACAACTCTGGAGATATTTGGTCATGAAGCTGAAAAATGGGAAAAGCTCAAAGAAGCATACAATAACGAAAATCTATTCATAAACTTAACATAAAGCAATACTTTGGACAAATTTAAGCGGCTATAGTGCAATTGCCAATCTACCGGAAAAACAGTTATAAAAACTGGTAATTGCTTTGTTGCTGGCACAGAAATTCTTACAACAGAAGGTGAAAAGAATAATAGTTGATACTCCATAATTCAAAGTAATTTTTATAACTATTGACGATTGACGATTTACCATTAACTATTGACTATTAACTGTTGACTCTTGACTATTGACCAATGATTAAAATCGCTGTTATCGGGGTTGGACGTTGGGGTGTGCATTTGCTGCGGAATTTTTTAGAACATCCCGATGTAAGTATTGCTGCGGTAGTAGACCATCATCCAGAACGATTAGCAGCAGTAAAACAGCAGTTTAACTTAGATATTAATGTAGTATTAACAACTCAATGGTGTGAACTTAAGCATCTGCCTGGGTTGCAAGCAGTAGTAATTGCCACTCCCGCCATAACTCATTACTCTTTAATTGCTGATGCATTACGCTGGGGATACCACGTTTTAGCAGAAAAACCCTTAACTGTAGACCCAATAGAGTGCCAGGAATTATGTCAGTTAGCAGAACAACTGAACTTAATTCTGATGGTTGACCACACTTATTTATTTCACCCAGTAGTTGAGCGAGGGCAAACTGTAGTTCAGGCTGGAAAATTAGGTGATTTACGTTACGGCTACGCATCCCGCACGCATTTGGGACCAGTCCGCCAAGATGTCGATGCTTTGTGGGACTTAGCGATTCACGATATAGCCATTTTTAATAATTGGCTAGGTCAAACACCCGTGAAAGTACAGGCAACGGGTACAGTTTGGCTACAGAGAGGAGTGGGGGAGAGGGGGAGACAAGGAGATGGGGAGACAAGGAGATGGGGAGACAAGGAAGAAATTTTTCCTTCTCCCCTTGTCCCCTTGTCCCCTTGTCCCCTTGTCCCCTTGTCCTCCTCATCTCAAAATCAAGGACTAGCGGATTTAGTCTGGGTGACACTTACGTACCCGGATGGCTTTCAAGCTTACATACACTTATGCTGGCTCAATCCTGATAAACAGCGGCGTCTTGTGGTTGTGGGAAGCCTTGGCAGCTTGATTTTTGATGAAATGTCAACAGAAGCACCTTTGACGCTACTACATGGTGAATTTGAGGTGAAGGGAAATCAATTTATACCTGTGAATCAAAGCCGCGAAGTGTTAGAAGTAGAAACAAGCGAATCATTGCGACGGGTTTGTTCAGGCTTTGTTAACTGCATCCAGGAGAATACTTGCTCAATGATTTCATCTGGCTGGGTAGGCACAGAATTGGTGCAAATTCTCAGGGCTTTAACAGAATCTCTCTCTGAAGGTGGTAAATCTGTTTTTATTAAGATTAAGTAAGACGGTGTAATTCAACTGACATTTTGTAGAGACGTTCCGACGGAACGTCTCTAGGATTTATCTTAAGATTATGCAACGCCAAAATTTGCATATTTAACGACGAGTTGTCCGCAAAGTGTCTGTACCGGAAGTATCTCGCACTTCTTGCCATATTCCTATCTCTTCGGAACTTCCCATTGGGGGAAGTCTATGCTCGGATTTTTCTACTTCCATTACTCCTCTGGGAGAGGGGAAAAACTTTTCTTGAGAACTAATTTCCTCTATTTCTCTCTCCTCTGAAATTTCTTGATGTGCTGAAGTAGATAACAGCGAGATATCTATTAAGGGTAAAGCGATGGCTATTGTGGTGCCTTGGTTAATACCCGGACTCTCAAGACTAATCGTACCTCCCATGAGTTCGATTAAGTTTCGTGAAATCGCCAGTCCCAGTCCTGTACCTTCAAATTTACGTGTGCTTGCATTATCTGCCATCACAAAGGGGCGAAATAGCTTATGCTGTTGAGCCGGATCGATGCCTACACCTGTATCTGTGACGGTGATGATCACCTGGGATTGACTAAAACTATTTTCGATTTCTGTGGCGATCGCAATGCTTCCGGTTTCGGTAAACTTAGTTGCGTTGCCAATAACATTAATTAAAACTTGTTTCAGTTTGGCTGCATCTGCCTTAATTGCAATTACTTCCTCTCCTAAATCAATTTTTAATTGCAAGCCTTTTTTTTGCACATTAACTGATTGTAAATTAATCACCTCTTGCAATAATTTTCGCAAGTCTATCGGTTCTGTGACAACTGAAAGCTTGCCTTCTTCAATTTTGGAAATATCGAGTAAATCATTAATAATTCCTAACAAATGAATTGCGGCTTGATCGGCATGTAAAAGATACTCTATTTCTTCTTCACGGCTATCGCACATCCCATCTTTAACTAGCTGAACACAATTAATAATGGTATGAAGTGGATTTCTCAACTCATGGGAAGTTGTCGCTAAGAACTTGCTTTTGAGATGATTAGCGGTTTTCGCTTCTTTCCAAGCTATTTCTAACTCTTCTGCCCAAGCTTTAAGCCTTTCTACCATTTGGTTTAGTGCTTGCGCGAGTTGATTAAATTCTCGAATTTGAAAGTTGTGGGGAACTAATTCGGCGGAATGGTGGCTGTTAAGATTTAGGGCATAGTCTCGCAATTGTTCTACGGGACGTGCTAAGTAACGACCTAGATACAAGGATGCCAAAACACTCACGGTAATTAAGCCAAATGTTAAAGCGAGTAGAATTAGTTTGATTTCCCCAAGCCCAAACAAAGCATTATCTAAATCTGTAACGGCTAAAACAATCCATTTTTGCTGCCGTTGATTTGTAATTGGATTGGGAATAGCCGTGTAAGCAGCTACTAATTCTTTTTCTTCTCCTTCTTTGAAATATAAAGTTACAGAATCTTGTTTCCCGGCGATCGCACGTTTCAATATCATTTCTAGCCGAGAAGCATCTGGATGCTGTTTGATATTAGTCCCCACTCTTCCTGGCAGTGGGTGTGCTAAAATTGTCCCATCTTCGGCAATTACTACTGTAGAGCCTGTTAATGAACCCCGCTTATTTTGTATTTGTTGGTGTAATGCTGCCTTAATTCTTAAGGCGTAATGCAAGTTACCAAATGTATCGTAAACTGGGGCAGATAAAAGTAATTGCAGTTGATTTATTGAATCTTTTTTACCAGTTTTCCCGTTTAGTGATGATGAAATTGCCTCAACTTCAATTTCGTCATTAGGTAAAGGTAATTTTAATTGGGCAATTGATTCGTCACCACAAGTACTAGCAATAATGTTACCGTTTCGCAGATTTGCTAATTGAATACATTCTATGTGGGTTGGCAATTGCTCTGCGAGTGCCTTGATAAATTGTTGCGCTTCCCAAGAAGAACCAGACTTAATAACTGTTGTTTGACTGGCACTTGACAAGTTAGATTTTAGGGCAGCGATCGCATCCACAATCTTCTCACCTTTAATCTGAGAGCTTTCTGTTAACTTTTTCCTTGCAGTTTCTAATAGGCTAGAACGTGCCTTATTTAATGCGAGAATTTCTCCTGCTAATAAAACTGGAACGAACAGCAGTAAAATTCTTGACACTAAAATTCGACGGAAAGATGATTGACTGGGTTTAGCCATCGACAGTCTCACTTGGAAGAAAGCAAACCAAAATAGTAACGATATGCTCTTAAAAAAGCTAGATGCGACATTTTGTCAATTTATAACAATTTTCTTTCTAGCTATTAAAAGTAACAAATCGGGAAATTCCAAAAAGAAACTTGCTATACAAAAATGTGTGCGATAGTAACTATAACAGAATTTGTTACAGATAGATAGACTTGTAAAATAAAGCAAAACAATTTTTACAAAGCATGTGGATTTTTTGATAATTGACATATCAAGAAGGAAAATCTTAACAAAGCAAATCAACTTAATGATGCAACATCGTCCTCATACCACTGTTGTTATGGCAATGAGTGCAGATGGCAAAATCGCAGATGTCAGGCGATCGCCTGCTCGATTTGGCTCCTTAGCTGATAAAGCACACCTGGAAAAGCAAGTAGCTGCCTCTGATGCCATTTTGTTTGGTGCTGGTACTCTTCGGGCTTACGGTACAACACTCATCGTATCGCATCCACAATTGCTGCAACAAAGAACAAATTTAGGTAAATCTGCCCAACCAGTTCATATAGTAGTTACACACTCAGGCAAGCTAAATCCGGAAATTAACTTCTTTAAGCAGCCAGTTAAACGCTGGTTGCTGACTACAACAGCAGGAGCAGTGTTTTGGCAAACCACGACAGAATTTGAGCAAATTCTCATTTTTGAAACACCAACAGAAAAAATTGACATTTCTACTGCCTTACAACATCTGACGAATCTAGGTATAACACGCGTAGCCGTACTCGGTGGTGGTAGTTTGGCTGCCTCCATGCTGGAATTGAATTTAATTGATGAATTATGGCTTACTGTCTGTCCGCTGATTTTGGGGGGTGCTAGTGCGCCCACACCAGTAGATGGTATGGGATTTTTACCACAATTGGCTCCCAGATTGCAACTACTGGAAGTTCAGACTGTTGAGCAAGAAGTGTTTCTGCACTATACGTTTTGTCCTACCTCAGACTTAAGTAGTATCGGCTAATAGCACAAGTCCCTTGAAACGGACTATTAAATGTAGGAATGAGCGCAAAAAATCGCGAATTGTAGGGGCAATTCATGAATTGCCCTACGAAAATTCACTCTTTTTGGCGATTTTTTCCGTCAGTCCTGAAATGGTTTGAGTCGGATTTATCCGACTTTAGCTATGAGACTGGGACTTAAGTCCCAGTCGGTTGTGGAGATGTTGTTCAGAAGGCACTTATGCTGGAGGCAGAAGGCAGAAGGCAACCCACCCTTACTCATAGTGGGATTGAAACAAGGACGTTTTATACCGTCCGTGCAAGCCATCTTGAGTATAATTATTTGTTTCAACTGGGCTTTAAACCCACAAAGTAAGTTTTAATTGATACTCCTAACATAAGTGCCTTCTGCCCTCGAACTTCTGCCTTTCTTGTAATGACAAACCTTCCAGTCTGAGGGCATGAGGAGTAAGTTACCCTAAAAAAAGCTTTTGCAAAGTTTTGTATTTCTAAAGCCTCCAATGGTCGAACAACTCAAGCCTCGCTATTCTGCCGCCTGGATTAACAAAATTGCTGAAATCCCCCGTCAGGCGTGGGATGCTTTAGCAATGCCACTCAAAACCCCGTTTTTAGAGTGGGAATGGCTGAATAATCTAGAAACTTCCGGCAGCGCAACTCGAAAAACTGGTTGGTTGCCAAATCACTTGACATTGTGGCGAGACAGAACGCTGATTGCTGCTGCCCCACTTTACCTGAAAGGACATAGTTATGGCGAATTTGTGTTCGATCATCAGTGGGCAGAGTTAGCCGATCGCATTGGTGTGCGCTATTACCCAAAACTGCTGGGAATGACACCGTTTACCCCGGCTGAAGGCTATCGATTTTTAATTGCACCCGGAGAAGATGAAAATGAAATAACATCGCTCATGGTGCATGAAATTGACGCTTTCTGCATTAAAAATGGCATTTCTGGCTGTCATTTTCTCTATGTAGATCCCCAATGGCGACTTGTTTTAGAACGCCTTGGTTTTACAACTTGGTTGCACCACAGCTACATTTGGGAAAATCTCGGCTTTAACACTTTTGATGATTATTTAGGCGTGTTTAACGCCAATCAACGCCGCAATATCAAACGCGAACGCAAAGCGGTGGAAAAAATCGGTTTACGATTGGAAAAATTGACAGGTGATGAAATTCCCCAGTCGCTGTTTCCTTTAATGTACGATTTCTACGCCGACACTTGTGATAAATTTGGCTGGTGGGGTAGTAAGTATTTGACAAAGCAATTTTTTGAGCAATTACACGCCAATTATCGCCATCGGGTATTATTTGTTGCTGCATACAGCGAGCAAGATAATCGTCAACCTGTAGGAATGTCTTTTTGTTTATATAAAGGCGATCGCCTGTATGGTCGTTATTGGGGTAGTTTTCAAGAAATAGATAACTTGCATTTTGATGCTTGCTATTATTCACCAATTGAATGGGCGATCGCTAACGGAATTCAAACTTTTGACCCTGGTGCTGGGGGTCGTCATAAAAAACGTCGCGGTTTTCCAGCTATGCCCAATCACAGTTTACACCGCTTTTACAATAGTCGTTTAGAACAGATTTTGCGTCCTTATATTCGTGAGGTGAATGAACTAGAACAGCAAGAAATTGATGGGATGAATGCAGAGTTGCCGTTTACTCAAAAAGATTCTTAATTTTAATGAGGCGATGAATGTGGTGGCGGATGCCGAATAATGTCTCATATTATGTCCGACAAATTACCCATAATGTAGAGACGTTCCACCGGAACGTCTCTAGGATTTCAGATCATATCAAAGTAGCTTTCCAAGCATGAAAAGGGAAGGAAACAATTACACTTAAGAAGAAGTGTAAAAACCTAGATAAAATTTGATTTTTAGAGCGACTATGGATTTGACAGTTGAAAATTTGGCGGCAATTGATGACAAGCTTTCTCAGCGTCATATTGACCTTGACCCCAGTGGATATTTTATTATTTATTTGGATCGGGAGGCGGGTTTGATTTCTGCCAAGCATTTCACAAATGTGATTTCTGAGCAAGGTTTAGCTGTCGATCCAGAAACGGGAAAAGTGATTCCAGCACGGGGGAAGGTGCAAAGAACTCACACAACAGTATTTACAGGGAGGACAGCTAAGGAACTTTGTGTAAAGATTTTTGAAGAAACTCAGCCCTGTCCGGTAAGTCTTTTTGACCATGCAGCTTATTTGGGTCGAGAATTTGTCCGCGCTGAGGTTGCTTTGCTGACAGGGCAAGAGTATGTTCAAGATTAGTTGGAGCGTTGATGGTGGATGGTTGTTAGTGGATGGTTGGAGCGTTGGAGCGTTGTTCTACTAACTCCGCAAACTCCTAACCCCTAACTCATACTTTGTTCTCCTAACTCCTAACTCCTAACCACTATCAACTACCAACTATCAACGCTCCAATTCCTATTGCCCGTCAGAAGATGGTTGAATTACTAGATAGATGTAGTAAGTTGCCATTGGGATGACGGTAGCGGCGATTAGAAGTCCTACTACCCAAGCTGTGGCGTTACCTTTGATACTTTCGGTTTCTTCTGCTTTTTTAAATGTGCCTTCTACTTGGACAGTTTCGGCGATTTGGGGTGGTCCTGGGTCGGGTTGACCAGAGAGGACGGCAACAAGGCGATCGCTTGCATCGAGAAATGCTTGATTGTATTTGTTACCGTTTCGTAATGGTTCTGCCAAAGTTTGAGATGCGATACTCAGTGCGATCGCTTCTGGCATCAAAGACTTGACTTTATCGCCACTAATAATAGCCGTACCATTGGTAACGGTGTCAATCATCAGTATGCTTTGATTTTCTTGAGCCTCTTTTGTGGGAAACCATTTTTCAAAAAGGGCTTTGGTGAAGCTTTCCGGTGTCTCTCCGTAGTCGAGACGATGCATCGTAACTATTCTAACTTCATTGCCTGTTTGCTTTGCCAAGTCTTCCAAGGCACTGCTAATTTTACCTTCATTAGAAAAGCTAATAACTTCGCCTTTATCTACAACCCAGGTGCTGCCTGGTGTAAGATTCGGCATATCATACACACTTGTCGCGAAAGCCGGTGTAGCAACCAGGGACGAAGCCAAAATTATCATCACCAGCGGCAGAATAAGCCGTACTAGGTGTTTTGTCATGGTAAATACTTGATTGAGGAGCTGTTTCATCAGATGAATCCTTCATACCTTCTTTCGACAAAATACTACACAACTACTGTAAAAAATCACGTCCTTAACTGCTTTTCTCCACTTTTCCGTTTCCAGATGGGTTCCAATCCTGATCCAAATCTTCCCATTATCCAGTCCCCAGTCCCCCTTTTCAATTTTCAGTGCTTAAGTTTGGGGAAAGGTCATCCAGCCAAATCGAACATTCGACCAGGTGGGATATTGTGCAAACAAATTATGATATAACTTCAAAATTAGGCAAATTTCTGTTACAGCTTCATTGAAGAAAAACCGTCCCAGCCTTGAGTTTTGGGATTAACCCAAGTGCTTGGGAGCGGACTCTGTAAACGATGTTTTAATTATATCCTATGGAGAAATTTTACAGCAATTTGCTTGATAGTTTGCAATATTTCAGTAGAAAAAGATAAGGCACTTGCACGCGATAAAGATACCAGTCCAACGAGAGAATCAGTTCGAGGGTTAGAGAGCGTTGAGCAAACTGGGATATTTTTTTTGCCCTCTCCCCTAGTAGCGATCGCTCAGGTGAATTTACTCACTCAAATGCAACTCAAAAAGCAAAAGTACAGCTGCATATATTAAAGCCAGATTGATGATAATATGCAAATATAATTCAGTTAAATCTGATACTCAGGTGAAAAGATGTTTGCAATTAGTATTCGTTATCACTGGTTACAAGGACTTGGAATAGTAACAAGTAGTGCGTTCTTTTTTGCAAATTGTGCTCTTGCTCAAATCACCCCTGATATAACTTTACCTACTAATTCTCGCGTTAGAACCTCTGGCAATACCAGCATCATTGAAGGAGGAACGCAAGCTGGAACAAACTTGTTCCACAGTTTTCAAGATTTTTCAGTACTCACTGGTAGTGGGGCATATTTCAACAATGGGGATATTCAGAATATCATTAGCCGGGTAACAGGTCAATCTAGATCCAATATTGACGGTCTTATTAGAGCAAATGGTAGCGCCAATCTGTTTCTCATCAATCCCAACGGAATTGTTTTTGGACCGAATGCCAGTTTAAATATTGGCGGCTCTTTTATTGCCAGCACAGCCAGCAGCCTGAAGTTTGATGATGGCTTTGAATTCAGTGCAACTGCCCCTCAAATTGCACCTTTATTGACAGTCAGTGTTCCCATAGGGCTGCAATTTGGCTCAACGGCTGGAAATATTATTAATCGCTCTCAAGCACTTCCAATTAATGCCAACACCGGATTTCCCGTGGGTTTGCGAGTCCCAACAGGCAAAACCCTAGCGTTGGTTGGCGGTGATGTCACCCTGGATGGAGGCAACTTGACAGCAGCACAAGGAAGAATTGAGTTGGGTAGCGTTGCCGGATCTGGTTTAGTCAAACTAACTTCTATTGGTCAAGGTTACGCCCTCGGATATGCAGATGTACCAAACTTTGGGGATATTCTGCTAACTCAAGGAGCTATTGCCGATACTAGTGGAAACACTGGTGGCACAATTCAGGTACAAGGCAATAGCTTAAGTCTGGTGGGAAGTTTTTTACAATCTGGGACAACCCTTGGCAGTAGTCAAGGGGGAAACATCACCATAAATGCCCCTAACTCAGTGACACTCAGCGATAGCAGTCAGATTACTACTGCTACTCAAGGAACCGGAAATGCCGGAAATGTGAGGATTGACACTGGCAAATTAGTTGTCCGAGACGGGTCACTAATACAAACACTGACTCTGAGCAATGGTAACGCAGGAGATTTGACCATCAACGCCGGAGATTCAGTAGAACTTATTGGTACTTCCAATAATAGCGATAGCAGTCAGATTAGTACTGCAACTCTAGGAACCGGAAATGCCGGAAATTTGAGGATTGATACTGGCAAATTAGTTGTCCGAGACGGGGCACAAATACAAACACTGACTCTGAGCGATGGTAAAGCAGGAGATTTGACCATCAACACCAGAGACTCTGTAGAACTTATTGGTACTTCCTCAAATGGTGAGTTACCTAGTAGCTTGCTTTCTCAATCTATACGCCTGGATGAAGTCCCCAGTAATGGAGATGCCGGTAACATAGCCATTAACACCGATAAGCTGATTGTTCGAGATGGGGCATTTATAACCACAGCGACGGTTGGTAATGGAAAGGCAGGCAATTTAAATGTTGTGGCTTCTGACTCGGTAACAATTAGTGGAACTGGTAATACTATAGTCGGACCGGTGGGCAGTTTCTTATCAAGTTCAACAGCTGGATCTGGAAACGCTGGAGACATAAGCATTGACACAGGGAAGTTAGTTGTTCAAGGTGGGGCGCAAATACTTACACTCACTGATACTAATGCTGCTGGGAATGGTGGGAATTTGACAGTGAATGCGCGAAACTCGGTGGAAGTGACAGGTAGAGGGGGAGCCAATGCTGAAAATCCTAGCATCTTAACGTCTAGAAGTAATGGTAATGGAAACGCTGGAAACTTAACAATCAACACCGGGCAATTAATGGTGCGTGATGGAGCCGCAATTTCCGCTTCCAGCAATGGTAGGGGTGCAGGAGGAAAATTAGATGTAAATGCCTCCGAATCTGTTGAGCTAGCTGGAAGTGTGCTGAATCCAACTGGATTGGCTCGCAGCGGTCTTTTTGCTCCAGCTAGAAGCACTGGCAAATCTGGAGATTTGAATATTTCCACGAGGCAATTGATTATTCGGGATGGAGCTATTGCGACTGTCAGTAGTACCAGTACTGCCAATGATGCTAGAGGTGCAGGGAACATTACAATCACCGCTCCAATTATCCGTTTGGATAACCAGGGACAAATCGTTGCTGAAAGCAGATCGGGTAATGGTGGAGATATCAGACTACAAAACTCAGACTTACTGCTGTTACGTCGAAATAGCGGTATCTCTACTAGTGCAGGTAGCCTGGGGGCTGGAGGAAATGGTGGCAACATTGATATCAACGCCAAATTTATCGTCACCCTTCCCCAAGAAAATAGCGATATTACAGCAAATTCTTTCCAGGGTAGAGGGGGAAATGTCACCATTAACACAGTAAGTAACTTTGGGCTGATTCCACGCAGCTTAGAAGAACTGAGAGCTTTACTGAGCGATCCGAATAATTTAGATCCTCAAGGGCTTGTTAGTAGTGACATTACAGCTATTTCATTAACAGGTAATCCTTCATTAAGCGGTCAAGTGACTATTAATAGTCCAGAGATTGACGCCAGTCGAACACTAGTTAGTTTCTTCCCACAGCTTGTTGATCTCTCACAGTTGATAGCCCAAAGTTGTAGTCCCAAAAATAGGACAACAGGTGGTCAATTTATAGTCACTGGACGGGGAGGCTTGCCACCCGATCCTTACGAGCCACTCAGCAGTGAAGTTGTGTGGTCAGATACTCGCCTTCCATTTGTAACCACACAGAATTACTCCCAACCAGTCACTGTCAAGCGTGCGGCTTCCCCTGATACGGTGAAAATTATCCCTGCAATAGGTTGGGTGTTCAACGATAATGGCGAAGTTACGCTTGTTGGCGAAGATACTCAAACTAATTCTGATAATTTGCAGTCTTTTTCAATACCTTGCCATTAGGCATTGGGTAAGGGGCAATGGGGAGGTAGTGCGCTATATGCCAGTTCCCCGCTACTCCGCGTATAGCCGCATTATAGGGCATTGGAAAATTTTGCGTTGCTGAATCGCGGTATGAATCTAGATGTAGAGACGCGATATATCGCTTCTCTACAAGGGTTTTGATATCATGTCCGTTTAATTAACACTAATAAAAACCTACCTACCGTCGTAGAGACGTTCCGGCGGAACGTCTTTACATTGTAAGTAATTTACCGACATTATATGAGGACACGTAATCAATTGAATTTAATATTGCATTTTTTATACAACCATGCAATAGCCGTATGTATCTTTACTTAGATTTTATTTAATAGTACTGAATATATTTTTTTCATAAAAACTTAAGTAACTGGATTGTCTCTTAGCAAAAAATCTGAGAATCTATGGGTATATTCCCTGGTTTTGGTTAGACAACGAGAGACAGCAGTAAGTTCCCAAATACACCGAATGAAAGTTTTTATGATGCAAAGATGGTTTGTAAATAACGAGAAATTACAGTTTATATCTGCAAGCTTACACTGGAAACGCTTGGGAGCGATCGCGTTCTTGACATTAACTGGTTTAGCAACAATAGCACCACAAGCCAAAGCATTAAGAATTAATCTAGGTTTCAGTAACATTTCTCCACCACCATTAAACGTTACCGGCTCAGACCCTCTGGATACAGGATTTGTGGATACTGATATCAGCTTACCAAATGGAAATTTAGTAAATGTCCAACCAATAGAAAGGTTACTTAACAATTCAGTTGGTGGAGGTAATTTTTATGACATAGTTAGAGCAGCGGCAGACTATTGGGAGGGGGCTGTTAAAGATGACTCTGTTGTACTCAACCTCAGTATTGGAACTGCTTCGTTAGCTCCACTGACTAACCCTAGAGATACATATGATTATGGTGAGCCAAAAAATCAAACTGACTTTTATGGGGAACTGGGACTTCATCTTTTGAATGCAGGGCAGAAGACTACACTAGCAGATGGAACCAGAGTTTTCCGAGAGACAGAAGGTACTATTCTCTTTAATAGCGACCCTAACATGGTATTTTTTCTAGACCCTACTCCCAGAACGAGCGAGGAGTTTGAGCCGTTTGAGACTAGCGAGGCAGATTTAGGAGGAGGCATAGTCAATGTAGGACGCAGTGCCTTTGCCAATGACTTATCTACCTCTAACACTACCCCAGCAGCTACCGGATTTGATTTATTCACAGTTGCTCTGCATGAAATTGGACATGCGTTGGGACTAAGCAGAGTCAATCCTAGTGCGATCGCAGAGCTTCAAGGTGACTCTATAATTAATGTTGGGTCAGGGCTGCCGTTTGCCGGTACACAGATACCTACTACTTTCGCACAAGATGGAGTGGTTCATCTGGCTCCTCCCTTATCAACATTTTCTCCGGCTCCAGTAGGCAGTTCAACTCTTCGTCGGGGAGAGCGGAGGCTCTTGTCTGGAGTTGATATTCTAGCAGCTGCCCAGATCAGTAAGTACGCAAATGTGGATCTTAACCCTCCATCCCAGAAGGTTCCAGAACCTTCCTATCTTTCTGGATTATTTGCTGTAGCAGGAGTACTGCTGATGAGTAAGAAACGTTTGGGTGTTAAGCCAGGGCAAAGTGACTCCTACGGAGTATCGCCTAATTTTCAGAAAAGCGTTTAGCAAAAAAGCGCTCTTCATACAAGTCAACAGAGATGTTACATTTAATGTCTTTACAATTTGTATTGGACGCTTTCAGAGAACCGCTATATGACTCTCATTCTCACCAATGACGACGGAATTGACGCTCCCGGAATTAAATCGCTCCTCAAAGCTGTTAATGGTCAAGATATAATTATTGCCGCTCCAAAAGACCATCAATCGGGTTGCGGACATCAAGTGACTACAACTCGTCCCATTCAGTTACAACGACGTTCTGACCGCGAATATGCGATCGCCGGCACTCCCGCCGATTGTATCAGAATAGCTGTATCACAAATTTGTCCAAATATCAAGTTTGTTTTATCGGGAATCAACGCTGGTGGAAACTTAGGAGTTGATGCGTATATTTCCGGAACTGTGGCTGCTGTCAGAGAAGCTGCGATGCACGGTATTCCCGGAATCGCGGTTTCTCACTATCGTAAAGGCAAGCTGAATATAGATTGGGATGTAGCGGCAAGATGGACAGAAGGGGTTTTAGCTGACTTACTTCAGCGACCTTTAGAATCTGGGAGTTTTTGGAATGTCAATTTACCACATTTAGTACCCGGAGAACCAGATCCAGAAGTGGTATTTTGCCAAGCTTGTACCAAACCATTACCGATTAATTACCGAATTGACGGCGATGACTTTTATTATGCAGGGGAATATAGCAAACGCGATCGCACTCCAGGCAGCGATGTCGATGTATGTTTTTCCGGTAAAATTGCCGTCACTCAGTTAAGAGTTTAACTTGCTGGGTGTAAGTGGCACTCATATAACGGGGAAAAGCAAGTCCGAAAGAAAAATTAAATATAAGCAAGTAGTTTCACCGAAGAATGTTCACTTCCTAGTTTATACTTCGGATATCCTCGCCATTATGCGAACGTTATAAATTAAAGGTGTTCAATTCACCTTTATCCTTCAGGTGCGCCTTGAATCAATGTCATCAGGCGGTCTAGAGTATATGTCAGATGGTTTAGCCTTTGCAGTGTATCGTCCTGGGATTCAGCAAGGCTCTGCACTGCATCACATAATGCCAAAATTTGATAACCCTGTTGCTGTACCTGCTTTCCCTGTTTTTCTACTTGCACGCTGATAGTATCTACTCTTTCAGCGAGACGTTCAATAGTTTCCGTGGTAGCAAGCACTGCTTCCCCTATTTGTTCAACAATAGATTCTAGGCGATTTATTTTAACTTCGACCCCTGCTGATACCATGTCTCTAGCACCCCAACTTTGAGATAGCATAAAAGTGATGTCACTACTAATGTTTAAATAAGCTAATACAGGTAGCACAATGCATTCGCTGCTATTGTGATACTATTTGCGATTTTATTCCTCGGTGCTTTTGCTGAATATATAAAGATATTGCTCTTTAGTTGTGATGAATGCTTTCGCATTAACTCACATTTTCATTTTGCACTACCATGCCATCTGTCACATTATTTAGTAAAATCTATCCTTAAAGGATGGATTTTATATCTATGTCAGATATTTTTGAATTTATCAGCCGACCTTTTTGCAGAGCTTGACTAACGGCGGAAGGAGTGAAGTGGGAAATTTTCTCCAGTATATGCACTCATTTGGTAGAATATCATAACATAATTTTATCTTGTCTTCACATTTACAGGACTTAGCATACTGCCTTGGAATGAAACTGGACAAAAATGGACAGCCTTCTTCTGAGTGACTCGTTGGGTGTTGCGGATCTTTAATACAAGGCTGTCCATTTTTGTCTATCGTTTGTGAATCCCAACGCGCAACGCGTCTCCCCGAATCGAGAAGAAATAAAAATCCTGTGCCGTCAAACAAACGATCCACTTCCCTTGGGGAAACGCGAAGTGCGAACGATACCCACGAATAATTTCAACACCCGTAACGTAAGGCTATTTATTTTTATAGTTCACTCTAACTGCTAATTTAAAAATTTTTTCATCCACCATAAGTAATATTTAATTAACTTTACATTAAGTTTATCAAAAGTGATGATCTCAATCTTATTGATGAAGATTCAGTGAAATTACTGGTAAGGCGGATTTTAATTTTTGGGAGCTAAGTATATAGTCGGATTAAGGCTACGCGATTTTACTTTTTTAGCTAAATATTCGGCTTGGCAATGTACCAAACATCATTAAAAACCGTTTTACAGGGTGCAACTTCACAATCTTGGGAATTAGAACTTACCCCTCACCCATCAGTGCAGTCTAAACTTAAACGTTGTTTAGATATTTTGGGAAGTTTGATAGGACTTTTGATTTTAGCGATCGCCTTTGTGCCAATAGCACTGGCAATTAAAATCGATAATCCTGGTCCAATTTTCTTCGCTCAAGAACGATATGGACTACAAGGATGTCGATTTCGTATGCGTAAATTCCGATCAATGGTTGTTGATGCCGAAAAATTAAAATCGTTAGTGGATAACGAAGCTAATGGACTTTTGTTTAAAAATAAAAATGACTTCCGTATAACAAAAGTGGGACGCTTTTTAAGAAGTACCAGTTTGGATGAACTTCCCCAGTTTTGGAATGTGCTAGTAGGTGAAATGAGTTTAGTCGGAACCCGTCCACCTACCGCTGATGAAGTAGCTTACTACAATCAACGTCACTGGCAACGTTTAAATGTTAAACCAGGGATGACTGGTGAATGGCAAGTTAACGGTCGTTCAAGCGTGAAAAATTTTGAGCAAGTAGTCGATTTAGACTTACGTTATCAAGAAAATTGGCATCCGCTATATGACTTGCAGTTGATTTTGAAAACAATCTACGTCATATTTGCAAAGGTAGGAGCTTTCTAAGCACTTAGTTTTTTAGGGGTAATTGCTAATAGGGGATTGCATAAGCGTGGGATGAATCGTAGAGACGTTCCGGTGGAACGTCTTTACCTTCCGCAGGAACGTCTTTACAATATGTTAAATTTTTCACGTATAATGCAAAATCATCCCAAAAATATGCGAAGTCGCTAACAAGTTTAAACAAATAGTATTTAGCAATTACCGTTTGCTTACATTATAGA
Organism: [Scytonema hofmanni] UTEX 2349; assembly: GCF_000582685.1. Taxonomy (GTDB): domain Bacteria; phylum Cyanobacteriota; class Cyanobacteriia; order Cyanobacteriales; family Nostocaceae; genus Hassallia; species Hassallia hofmanni. The sequence continues at coordinate 3,987,068 of NZ_KK073768.1, read as the reverse complement.
ATAACTAAGAAAAACGATGCCCATCGCCCAAAAAGCGAAGCCAGTAAAACGCATATTCTGAAGTTTTCCGACGCTAATTATATTGCCAATTTCTCTGGCACTCATGGCAACAACATATTGAGTCAAGGTTAAACCCAGCATATAAGCAATTTGTGAACTGATTGGTGTCTCTAAAATTGCTGGACAATAAGTGTAACCGTGGAATAAACCAGCTGTAGCAGTGAGCAGCACCAGTACCATTAGATTTGGTTGATTGGTGATCGCTATCATAACCGCAAAAATAATTGTGAAAAAGGCGATCGCTGTTTCTGAGCCTGGTATATTTAGATAGAGTAAATGATTGATTGTTCCTAACAGCGTTGCTAACACAAAGGCTACTGGTACTAAAGCACCACGCACAACTACACCAGAGAGTAAGCCAATAGCAACTACAGTAACCAAATGATGCAAGCCTAGTACAGGATGTGCTAACCCCCCCAGAAAGCCATCAAACCAGTTAGAAATGGCTGGAGGTTGTGAAAGCATAAATGAACTCACCAGGCTAATTACAAGTAGAGATGCGATCGCGTAAACATGACGATACAGTAACTTAGATCCAGGAAACTTCTCGGAAACAGGATTTGATAACTGAGTCTGAAACATCGTTTATGCCAAATAGTTTTTTTGAGGTTATTTATACTGCCCAAATCTCAAACAAAACTAACGCATGTTTTCATCTTTCAGATTCCCAATTTCTCCCTCGAAGTCGGGAATCTTGTGCTAAAGTGCATCTGGATCAATATTCAACTCTCTAAGTTTAGCGGCTAATTTTTGCGCTCTTTCCTCAGCTTGCTGTTTAGCTTCTTCGGCAGCTTGTCGTGCGGCAGCTTCTTCTTCATAAGTTAGCAGTGTTTTGCCTGTTGCCGCATCGTAAAAGCGCATATCCCCAGATTTAACTCGTAACTCTAACCCTAAAACTTCACTGGTTAGAGACACAGTACCATCTTCTAAGGAATTACTAGCAATGGGGAAATAATTGCCTTCAACTAAGCGTAAACCCTGAAGTTGAGGAGTAAGATAATCACCTGTAGGGTCATATTGGAAATATTCACGCACTCCTACACTCCTAAAAAAGCGTAGATTCCTTTCTTTGCACCTTGGTCTTTACTGCGGGTTGCTTTTGATGTAATTTCTAAAACAAAATCAGGACTTTTATTGTTTTCTTCCCAAGTTTTGTAAGAACGACGTTGGTGATTTTCAACTCCAAAAACTACAAAGACATCTGGGGCAACAACCGCTTCTGGATTACCTTGTTCGTAGTAAATAAATAGATTTCCAGCAACATATACATCAGAACGGCTTTGAAAATATAGTTTTAGCGCACTTCTACCATAAGTTAAGTAGCTGCACTGGATATCACCTTCAGCCATTGGTTTACCGTCCTCATCCGGGTATTCAATTGGAGTAACGGGGATATACTCTATAGAGACTGTCATTGCTAATCCCTCAACTCAACTAGGATTAACTTGAATGTAGCAGTAATGTGAGGTGAATGCCGCAATCTATCAGTATAGTCATACCTAATTTTTGTATTAAGTAAGTCGGCGCAATAAAACCAAACTGTGTGAAGAAAAGTAAACAAGGCTCAAATGCTTTTTCCCCCTCCTCCCTGCCCCCTGCCCCCTGCCTTGTCATAACGATAAATTTTAACGCCAACCTACTTAATATGGCATTTACATCCAATCACCTTTATTATTAATCAACAAACTCACATCATTGTGTTTGTTATTGCCAAAATATTTAGAGATTTGGAACTGCAATTATGTTTAACAGCTGTCAATAATTTTTACTCTTTAGACATCTGGTAGAAATGAACTATGCGTTGCCCAAAACCCTTGTAGAGACGTTCCGACGGAACGTCTTTACGTTTTATTCTTAATGCAATAATTCTTCTACTTGATGTTGACTCCATAAAGTTCTGTAAAGCCCCGGTTGCTGTACAAGTTCTAAATGATTACCTGTCTGGACAATTCTACCTTTATCCATCACAAGAATGCGATCGGCAACAGCAGCGGCAGATAATTGATGAGTGATAAAAACAACAGTTTTACGTTGTGTACCACCAGAGAGATTTTTTAAGATTTGTGTAGCTGTTTGATTATCAACGCTGGAGAGGGCATCATCCAAAACTAACACTGGGGCATCAACTAACATTGCTCTAGCTAAAGCTGTGCGTTGTCGCTGACCGCCAGAAAGAGTAATACCACGTTCACCTACCAAAGTTTCGTATTGATGCGGAAAATTAATAATTTCTGGGTGAATTTGTGCCAAATGAGCGGCTGATTCTACATCTTGTTGTTCACTGAAAGGATCGCCGTAGCGGATATTATTTTTGATGGTGGTACTAAATAGAAAACTATCTTGAGGAACGTAGGCGATCGCATTTCTTAAATCTGCCAACTCTATTTGGGTAATGTCTTGACCATCTAAAAATAACTGCCCTGATTCAATATCTAACAAATGTGGTAAAGCATTCGCCAAAGTTGATTTACCCGAACCGATCGCCCCCACAATTGACACAGTTTCCCCAGCAGTAATGGTAAAGTTAACTTTATCTAAAGCTGGGCTGGTAGCACCCGGATAAGTGAAACTGAGGTTTTTTGCTGACAATTCCCCTTTAATTCTGTCTAAAGGTAGATGTATAGCAGCACTTGTGTCTTCAATTTTTGGTATAACAGAAAGAATCGCCTGAATGCGATCGATACTAACTTCACCCCGTTGATAAGCAGTAATTGTAAATCCTAACAAAGCGGTGGGGAAAACCAAACGCTCTACATAAATTAATAGTGCGAGAAAATCGCCGACACCGAGGCTTCCCGAAGCTATTCGCGTTGCCCCCAACCAGATAATAATTAGTGAACTGAGACTAGCGAGTCCGCCAATGAGAGGGAATAATCGATTTCGGGTGTTCGCTAATTTCAGGTTAGCGTCAAATAAATTCTTATTTTTTTCACTGAAAGCGCGACGCTCATTTTCTTCTTGAGCGTAGATTTTGATTAAAGCAATACCGCTGATATCTTCTTGGATAAGATCGCTGATGTCGGAAAGTTTTTCTTGAACTGCTGCTTGTTGGTTGCGTAAGCGATCGCTAAACATATGCACCAACACAAACATTAAAGGATAAACTGCCAGAGAAGCTAATGTCAAATCCACACTCAAAGACAGCATCACCGGCAGCGTCAAAGCGTAGGCAAACAGAGTATTTGCCAAACTTAATACAGCAAAACCCAACAACCTGCGGATATTATCGACATCACTAGTCGCTCTACTAATCAAATCACCAGCAGTATTCGTCGCAAAATAAGCCGGCTCTAGTTTCAGTAGATGTTCAAAAATCTGTTGTTTCAAGTCAAATTCTACCTGACGCCCCACCCCAAACAGCCAGATGCGCGAAGCCATACGCATTAACCACATTGCCGTACTCAGAAAGAAGATTGGTACTACAGAAAAGAGTACTTGGCTCAAGCTAAAGCTGGCTGAGAGTTTGTCAACTGCCGAACGAATTAATAAGGGGATATAAACCCCCAAACCGTTGACAATGAACAAAGCAATAATGCCTAAAGTTACCTCCCGCCAATGGGGACGCATGTAAGCACCGAGTTTAGCAAGTCGTCGTGATTGTGGCATTTAAGTGAAATGGGGACTGATAATCTGAAGGATAAAGTATGAAAAAAAGGAGATGAAGTATATTCTTTCTTTTTTCATCCTTTAGATTTCATCCTTCATCCTTTTATTGTACATGGGTGCTTTTTACCTGGCAGCACGCCGCTACCTAGCACGCAAGAAGAAGTAAGTCTGGTTGAGATAACTTTCCCAAACTCGCGTTGTTAGTGACAGTGTTTCTGCATTAGGTACAAAGTCTTCTAGTCGCAATCCTCGTCTGGTAATATCCCCAGGATTTTGCAACAGGTACGGTGGAACTGCGATGGTTGCCACAGTTGTATTTACACCAGGTAGAATGCGCGAACCGACGACGATATCAGAAATAGTTGCACTCTCAGGTGATTGCCCCAATGCTACTAGTGTCCCAGATGTTGACGCGAGGCGGTAATTCTCGACTTGACTGGCGATAGAAGGTTCGCCGACCATTGCAACAGGGGATCTAACCAAGAAATAGGCAACAGCTGGTGTACTTGCCAACAGTAAAATCGTTAACGCCCAGCCAAGCAAGTATCCGCCTGGTTTGTTTATTCCTCCATCCTTAATTTGTTGAGCTGCAAACATCATCATCAACATTGATGCTCCCAGAGGCTTGAGGGGAAATGACACCACTCTCCACAACGAAGCCACTGCCGGTTCATTCGGGTTAATAAACGACAGCGCTAGGACGAGGAAGAAAATAACTAAGACCAATCGTCCGGCAAAACTTCCTTTAGGATAAAATCTCTGAAACAAAGAATAGACGATTGTGCCAACAAGCAGCCACAGAAGTACCCGGCTTAATAGTAGAAACATACATTTACTCTCAAATCTTCGCTTTGCAGTGAGCGCTAGTTTGGTGAGTCTACCACTGCGTTACAGTTAACTGTCACGCAAATTAGTAGTAGGCACGAACCCAATACGGGTCAGCCTAGAGGTTTTGTGCCGTTGATTGATTTTATTGTCAAATTGTAAACACATTGTTACCTGACTAGAAATACATCACAACGCCACTCCCCAAAAACGGGGGGTGACTCCCCTCACACAAAGACTACCGTCGTAGTGATTTTAGAGCAATTTTGTGATATTGCACCCAGTATTTATAATTTTTCAAGTCAAATAAGTATATTCGCGTAACGTTTTTGCGATTGAGAAGGATAAAGTTAAGACTCTACGGTAGTTGTGGAGGATTTAAGGTAAGATTATTTACTTATTTTTTTTCTCCACAAATAAACCTGGAGGTAAGCAAGCAGCTATGAAGGATAACAAAGGAACTTTTTTTACCGTTCATACTTTCTTCAAACAGTCATATGCCATGACTAATTTAAATTGATTGAGTGGTTGTGAAATTAAACATGAAAACTATGTCAGCAGAAAAGCCTTGCATTTTGGTTACGGGAGGAGCTGGATATATTGGCTCTCATACGGTGCTTGCTTTATTGCAGGCGGGATATGGAGTGATAATACTCGATAATCTGGTGTATGGACATCGTGATTTGGTAGAAAATGTTTTACAAGTAGAACTGATAGAGGGAGATACAGGCGATCGCTCTTTGTTAGATAATTTATTCTCTACCCGCAATATTGCCGCAGTTATGCACTTTTCTGCCTATGCCTATGTGGGAGAATCGGTTACTGACCCGGCAAAATACTACCGTAATAATGTTGTCGGCACTTTAACCCTGTTAGAAGCAATGCTGGCAGCTTCTATTAAGAAATTTGTCTTTTCTTCCACTTGTGCCACTTATGGTGTGCCGGAAGTTGTCCCAATTCCGGAAGACCATCCCCAAAATCCAATTAATCCCTACGGCTACACAAAGCTAATGGTAGAACGGATTCTTTCAGACTTTCATACAGCTTACGATTTTAAATCAGTACGTTTCCGCTACTTTAACGCGGCAGGTGCCGATCCTCAGGGTCGCTTGGGTGAAGATCACAACCCAGAAACTCATTTAATTCCTTTGGTGCTACAGACAGCTTTAGGCAAACGCGAATTTATCTCAATTTTTGGTACAGATTATCCCACGCCTGATGGTACTTGTGTTCGCGATTATATTCATGTTAACGATTTAGCAGATGCTCACGTTTTAGGGTTGAAATATCTCTTGGATGGTGGTGACAGCGAAGTTTTCAATTTAGGCAATGGTAACGGCTTCTCTGTTAAAGAAGTTATTGAAACGGCAAAGCTTGTCACAGGATGTGAAATTCCAGTCAAAGAATGCGATCGCCGTCCTGGTGATCCCCCATCACTCATTGGTAGTGGTGACAAAGCCAGAAAAATCCTAAACTGGCAACCTCAATATTCATCCTTGAAAGATATTCTTATTCACTCCTGGCAGTGGCATCAACAGAGGCATAAATAGAGAATTGGGGCATTGGGCATTGGGCATGGGGCATTGGTAATTCCTCCTTGTCCCCCCATCTCCCCATCCCCCATCTCCTCATCTCCTGCGTTGGAGTACGACAAATATGATGCCTCCTGCTGCTACGCAACTTAAAGCGATCGCTATTGGTAAACTAAACCCACTTTTTTTATCTTCTACAGCTTCATTGACATTTTGTACATTTTCTGGTAAAATTGCTGATGTTGTTCCGACGGCAACAGTAACTTCAAACTTTAACTTAAAGGGTTGGAAACTCCCCCCAGATGTAGGTTTGCCGCTTAGTTCTAGTAAATAAGCTCCGGGCTTGGGGAATGTAATTTCTGAACCGGGAATGCCTTGATAACGTTCGGCAGTAATGGCTTGCAAAGATGGCTCAAGCAGTGCTGGCTCTTTTGGTGAATGAGGTTCAGCGTAAACAGCTAATTGGCAATTACACTCTTTTAGGGGGATAACCTTTCCACCTTTACGGGTAAGAGCAATCCAAACTTGGGAAGGTTCCCCAGCACGAGGATTATCGTTTGGTTGAATGTGAAGCGTACCCCCAACATCTGCTGTTGTTTTCACGTTATGAGCAGAGGCTATAGAGGCAAAAGGCAGCAAGCAGAAGGCAGAAGACAGAAGGCAGAAGGCAGAAGCAAGAATTCCCTCAACTTTAGCCAGGGGAATGTTACCGCGACTTGGTTGGGTTGTCGTAGGCATCATGAGCGAATTTTCAATTTGGAAGTAGAATTTTGAATTTTTGCTGGTGGGTTTCGCCAACGCAACAGCAATACACCGAAAGTGACAATTCCTATAAACACTGTTGCTAATTTATTTCCCCAAGTTAATTGTAAAGAGCCGAGGTAATGGGAACCAATTATCACAGTATGAATGACACTAAAAAGCAAAGCTGGTAAGCTTAATAAATGAATTTGTCGCCAACGCTTGCCTAAGGACTTTTGCAAAGAGTCAAAACTTGTCAAAGCTGCGGGAGTCATCAATATCAGTGCCACAGCACCTATAGCTATACCCCACTGAAAATCAGGTGGCAAAAATAAGAATGCGGCAAAATTCCATTGCAGTGTATGTTCCATCATGTGGACTGCGTGAGCAAAAGACAAAACAAAAGCTCCTACTCCCAAAGCACGACGGTAATGCATCGGGGAAGCCCAGAAGTTGCTAATCGGACGGGCAATTAATGCCACGATCAAGCATATCAAGGCAGCGTGTCCCGTGTAGTCTACCATTGTGTTGCCAGTCCGCAACAGAGTAATAGCACCAATGGCGAGAGTAACCCAACCACCTAAGCGAAATAGCTGACTGCGTTTGTCTTGACTTATCAAAGATGTAGAGATACCCACACCTAACATGGTGGGTAAAGTTCCCAAACCAAAAGCCAGCATAGTTGCTGCCCCCATCCACAAATTACCAGTTTCCGCAGCTTTAATTTGAGCCGCATACAAAAAACCACAAGGCATCAAACCCCATGTCATGCCTAAAAGTGCTGGTGTCCACCATGTTGATTTTAAAGAAAGATTGACCATTCCTTTATTTAGGCGATCGCGTAATTTACCTGGCAATAAAGGATGTAACATCGGTATACGCGGCAATAAGTCGGGTTTTATTTGTCTTAACCCAAACCATATCAGCATTAATCCGGTGATAATTGCCATCCATTGGCGTAAATCGCTACCTACTCCCGCAAATTTTCCACTAGCAAGCAACACCGAACCTAACGCCCCAATACCTGCGCCAACTAAGGCATAACTCAACATCCGTCCTAAGTTGAGCAGTGTATGAAATTTCAATTGCGATCGCCAATTGAGACTTTCCTGTTTATTAGATAGAGAAAATGCCACCGATAAAGGACCACACATCCCCACGCAATGACCAAAACTCCCCAGGAATCCTAAAACGACAATGAGCAGCAAATCTAGCATTTTGATAGTGGTTGGTGGTTAGTGGTTAGTTGTTAGTGGTTGGTTGATAGTTGGAGCGTTGTTGGTGGGGCAATTAACAATTAACCTTTAACAATACTTAATCCGTTGTCAAAAGACGAGGCGTCAAACTTGGTATTCGGCGCTATTCTATGTCATGAGACAAGGGAGAGATTTTATGAAAAAATGGATTTGGCTAGCTCTGGTGGTGCTGGTGGCAGTTGTAGTCATAAGTATTGGCGTGTTTTTTCATCCAAGGGAAGAGATGCCAGTTATTGCAACCACGCGAGTGGAAACATCCCAAAAGCCATCAAAGCAGTTGATAAAGACTCCCCAAGTATCTGCTGACAGGTTATTTGCTCACATTCAAAAGTTGAATTTTAAGCGCTTCACTAATGTAGAGCGATCGCGTTCTCGTACTTACATTACATCGGAACTGAAAAGGTTAGGCTGGAAACCAAATGAAGAAAAATTCTCCTCAGGTGTTAATATCTTTGCAGAACGTCAAGGAACTGACAAAACAGCAGGAGCAATTCTCGTTGCCGCACATTACGATACCGTTGCGATCTCTCCTGGTGCTGATGATAACGCTAGTGGTGTGGCTGTAGTGCTGGAAGTTGCCCGACTTTTCGGTTCGCGTCCGACTCCCCGGACGTTACAACTTGCATTGTTTGACAAGGAAGAAGCGGGACTTTTGGGTAGTAAGGCTTTTGTGGCAAATAACACTCGTTTGGCAAATCTGCGTGGTGTAATTGTGATGGATATGGTGGGTTATGCTTGCTACACAGTTGGATGTCAGCAGTATCCACCGGGTTTACTTGTTACTCCACCCAGCCATAAGGGCGATTTTTTGGTAGCGATCGGTGATGCAGAACACTTGCCTTTACTTAATGCTTTTCAAGACTCGTCAAGAGAAAATTTACCAGCAGTACTAACACTGCCGATTCCTTTGAAAGGTTTGCTGACACCGGATACTTTACGCAGCGATCATGCGCCATTTTGGTATCAAGGAGTTGGTGCAGTCTTGGTGACAGATACCGCAAATTTACGTAATCCGCATTACCATAAAGCTCGCGATACACCAAAAACAATCGAGCGATCGTTTTTCACAGGTTCGGCGCAAATTGTGGTGAATGCCATTACTGTGTTGTTAGGCGAGCGATCATTTTGACAATTCGCTCTTCGGGTTGGATGTAAGTAGGTTGGCGTTAAAATTTATCGTTATGACAAGGCAGGGGGCAGGGGGCAGGGAGCAGGGGGAAAAAGCATTTGAGCCTTGTTTACTTTTCTTCACACAGTTTGGTTTTATTGCGCCGACTTACTTATAGCGATCGCTTGCTGCTGGCTACCAAGAATTATACCGTCTTAACCCCCTCCTTTTTCGCAATCCCCGTGGCATCGCATTGGCTCGAAAGAAGTGTCTACTCATCCCAATTTCTACCATTCCACGAAGATGCCATTCCGTGTAATGGACGTTACGATCGCAATGCTTCTTCACCAAATGCCAAACGAGTTATCAGAAGAACTGTTCTCATATTTAAAATCTGCAACGCCCTAAACTTCGCTGCTGTGTCCTCACCTTATATTTTCGCGTCTCCGATTCATTGAGGAGTAAGCAGTGGTGAAGTCTGGTTCCATCATAAGAGCCAACATAGGCTTGGAAATGAGTAGGCGACAGGTCAAGATAAAATATTGAGACAAGAAACCTGCTTCTGTATGAGTGAAACTGTCTACATCGAATCTAGCATTTTGGGATATCTCACAGCTAGATCAACTAAAAACCTGATCCTGGCTGCAAATATGGAGATTACAAGGGATTGGTGGGAATATCGTCGAAACGCCTTCATTCTCTACACTTCCGAGGCTGTTCTAGACGAAGTGGCACAAGGAGACTCCGCGATCGCCGCTCAACGACTGGAGATTTTGCGTAATTTTCCCTTACTGGCATTGAACCAAGCTGTACAAACATTAGCTGCACAATTTCTCGTCCGCAGCAGCCTTCCTCCGAAAGCGAAGGTAGACGCAATCCACATTGCCGCCGCAACTGTCCACGGCATGGATTATTTGCTAACGTGGAATTGTAAGCATATTGCCAATGCTCAAATCCAGGGGAAATTGGCAGAGATTAGTCTCGATTTCGGCTATGTCCTGCCTATACTTTGTACACCCAACGAACTCATGGGAGATTAGATCATGTGGACGGATGAAATTGTCGAAGAGATCCACCGAATCCGTGAAGAGTATGCGAAGTCCTTCAACTATGATTTGGACGCAATCTTTGCAGACCTACGCAAGAAGGAAGCTCTAAGCGGCAGAGAAGTGGTGAACTTGTCGCGAAAGCCCGGTCTAACAACACGTTGGAGCGGACGGGCAAGAGATATTGATGGTGAGGCAAAGGATACTAGCCGCCGCTCAACTTAGCCGTTAGCTTGTTCAAGTTATCGGTTGAGCATTTAGAATTTAAATGCAGTTTGATCGCAATGCTTCTTCACCAAATGCCAAACGAGTTATCAGAAGAACTGTTCCCATATTTAAAATCTGCAACGCTCTAAACTTCGCTGCTGTCCCCACCTTATATTTGCCCGTCTCAGATTCATTGAGGAGTAACCAGTGCTGAAGTCTGGTTCCATTTCCCGGAGAAGACAAAATTTTCTAACGGCTTACGAGTGCGTGGGGCTAATGTTCGCTGCAACAGTTTTTCAGATAGCGTTTGCGAATCTCCTAGATAACCTAGTGCGATCGCTGCCACTGGTTCATAACCTTCAGGAATGCTGTACACTGAGCGTGATAAAGCTACATCAAATCCCGCCATTTGGTGAATAAATAGCCCCAATGCCGTTGCTTGCATTGCTAGTTGTGCTGCTGCTGCCCCAACATCATGAAAAGCGTGCCGATTTTCCACGCCGTTGCGCTCAAACTGTAGCTTCGCAACTGATAACATTAATACTGGGGCAGTATGCGCCCACTCTTGATTACCTTCTGCTAAACAGCTTAGTAAACGGTGGAATTCAGCCTGATTATCTGAAGTTGCAACGATAAAACTCCACGGCTGCTCGTTGTAAGAAGAAGCTGCCCATCGTGCTGCTTCTAAAACACTGCGTAATTTTTCTGGTTCAACCGATTTTTCTGAGAAAGCTAGAGGACTCCAGCGTTTTGATAACAAATCATCAATGGGATATTGAGTATCAGATGATTTATTGATTGCAAGATTATCAAGCTTTTGCATAAAATTTGTTTATTAAAATGACGAAGAGTTTTATTTTTTCCTTTGTCCTGATCAACAAAGTAAGTGCTTACTACTTCACCCAACGTCTATCTAGGGAATGATATCATGTCCGGGTAATTAAGCAAACAGACCCGGAACCCCACCCCGCTAAAGCTGCGCTTTAGCTCCCCTCCCCGCAAGCGGGGAGGGGTTGGGGGTGGGGTTCTTTTATTATGGGTAATTTGGCGGACATGATATGAGAGCATTTTTTCATGATTATATTCCTCAAGGAAGATGATTTGAAGGGAAAAATCCATATTTGGATAAATAGAATTAACTTAAGGCAACCCCTTAAAATATACCAATCCTAGAAATAATCAAAGAGCAGAGCAAAAATTATGTTAGGCATACTTTGGGGTATTGTAGTTGTACTAGTCGCTTTTTGGGCATTAGGGCTAGTACTTCATATTGCAGGGAATCTAATTCATGCAGTGTTACTTTTAGCGATCGCTCTTGCTATCTACAATTTTTTCAAAGCGCGTGATGTTTAAGGATGCTTAATGATTAAACGCCTGAAATTAAAATACCAGATGTTTAATCGAATCAATTATTTTTAATTAAGTAATATGATGTCCGGGCAATCACCCATAATTGATGAAGAACCCCTCCCCAACCCTCCCCGCTTGCGGGGAGGGTGCCACAGGCGGGTGGGGTTCTTTTATTATGGTTATTTATTAGGACATCATATAAGTGGGTCAATCATTATTTGTAACTGCTCGTAATCATCCGGTGTATCAATATCAATCTTTCCTTGCAAAAAAGGAACAGAAGTAACTTGGTTAATGTATTTCTTTATTATCTGCTTGGCACCTTCCCCTTGTTTAAGGTTCGCCAGTTTTGAGAAAAAAGTATGGTGAAATAAAGCTGGGACGCCTAATGTGTTTGCATACTCGGAAGCAACGATCGCTTTAGGAGTCAAACGATATGCTTCAACAAGTTGATTGATAACTTCAGGAGAAACAAAAGGCTGATCGCAAAGTGTAATCACTACTGCTTCTACATTTTGCCCCAAAGCATTTAGAGCTTCAACACCAGCCCGAATTGAAGAACTCATCCCCAAACCCCATTGAAGATTTTCTACAATTTGCACAGGTAGTTGACAAATCTCTGGTTTTATGATTTCGGCATTTGCCCCAAGTACGACGATGATGGGTTGGTTTTGGGAGGCGATCGCCACTTCTGTTATATGACGAAGCAAGCTGCGTCCTTGATACGATAACAATTGTTTTGGTTTGCCCATACGAGTCGATGCACCCGCCGCCAGGATTATAATGCCAATAGTGGGGGTTGTCATTTTAAATCCCAAAAGATTAAATATAACTTCACCGAACAAAAAATATGAGATGTCAACAAAGCTAGTTAACATTACCGAAAAATTGGGTAAAAGCGCCGTCCTTCGCTTGACAGCTTTGATAGAAGAATCCCCGTGCGTTCACGCGCCCGGAGTGTAAAATGGGAGCGCGTTTAATCTGCGGGAGTGCAAAATGTCAAAACAGCTGGGTCAAAAAATCTCACCCACACCGATGTCAACCAATATCAGCGTGGTTGATTTGATTGATAATTACTTTACGGCTTATAACTCAGCGCGTTTGCGAGAAATCTGTCAACTACTGAGTAAAGAAGTCTTAACCGAAGGTGTTACCGTGGGAGTTAGCCTTTCGGGTGCCATGACACCAGCAGGATTCGGGGTTTCTACGCTAGCACCTTTGATTCGCAACGGCTTTATTGACTGGATGATTAGCACGGGTGCGAATCTTTACCACGATATGCATTATGGGTTGGGTTTTGAACTGTTTACAGGTAATCCATTTTTAGATGATGTGAAACTGCGTCAGCAAAGCACCATCCGGATTTATGACATTATTTTCGGCTACGATGTGCTTCTAGAAACCGATGCTTTTATCCGCAAGATTTTGCAAGCAGAACCGTTTCAGAAACGGATGGGAACGGCTGAGTTTCACTATTTGCTAGGTAAGTATGTCCGGGAAGTTGAAAAGCAATTGGGAGTGCAGCATTCGTGTTTGCTAGCCACAGCTTATGAATGTGGCGTGCCGATTTATACGTCTTCACCCGGCGATAGTTCAATTGGAATGAATGTGGCAGCTTTAGCGTTAGAAGGTTCTAAATTGATTTTAGATCCTTCAATTGACGTGAATGAGACAGCCGCGATCGCCTACGCTGCACGCGAATCTCAAGGTGAATCTGAAGGCAAAAGTGCTGCTGTAATTCTCGGTGGTGGCAGTCCAAAAAACTTTTTACTACAAACCCAACCGCAAATTCACGAGGTATTGGGACTAGAAGAACGAGGACACGATTACTTTGTTCAGTTTACCGATGCGCGTCCAGATACCGGCGGTTTATCTGGGGCTACTCCCTCGGAAGCGGTCAGTTGGGGTAAAATTGACCCAGAAGAATTACCCAACACGATTGTTTGTTACACCGATAGCACGATCGCTTTACCACTAGTAACAGCATACGTGATGAACCAGTGCCAGCCTCGTCCTCTAAAGCGAATATACGACAGACGAGAAGAAATAACCGAGAAACTGCGTCAAGACTATCTTGCAGCCAAAACCCAACCAGTAGATAAAATCCCCGCTGCTATGGCTGATAGTGCTTCTGCTGAAACTCCTACTTATCCCTGTGGGAGGTTGATTCCAAATACTCCGTAGTGGTTGGTTGGTGGTTGTTGGTTGTTAGTGGGCATTGGGCTTTTGCGCTCTGAAAATTCCCACTATCAACTATCCACCAACCACTATCCACCAACGACTAACAACTCCTCACTTCCTCCCAATCAACAAATAAGTTGTCATTTTCCCTTTACCTTTAACTTCGATTTCACCGCGCTTTTCAAACAAAAATTCATCACGCAAGTTTTTATAAGTAGTTTCCGATACTTGAATTTTGTTGGTAAAACCTTGGGATTCCATGCGGCTAGCGATATTTACGGTGTCTCCCCAGAGGTCATAAGTAAGTTTTTTGATACCGATTACTCCGGCAACTACAGAACCGCTATGGATACCGATACGAATGGAGAAGTTTTGCTGATTTTCGGCATTAAATTTAGCGATCGCTATTTGCATATCCAGAGCCATTTGGGCGATCGCTTGGGCATGATCTAGGCGACGCCGGGGTAAGCCACCAACTACCATATAAGCATCACCTATAGTTTTAATTTTCTCTAAATTATATTGCTCGCTGAGGCGATCGAAATCTGAAAAAATTTGGTTGAGTAACTTTACCAATTGAATTGCACTTAAAGAAGAAGCAATTTTCGTAAAGCCAACGATATCTGCAAATAAAACTGTAACATCAGCAAAGTCTTCGGTGATTGTGCCTGGTTGTTGTTTGAGACGGTTAGCTATTGCTTCTGGGAAAATATTCAGCAACAAGGTTTCAGTTTGTTTCTGTTGATGATGCAGTTCTTCTTCAACTTCTATTCGCTGGGTGATATTACGAAAAATGCCGCGAGTTGCAACTGGTTTTCCTCTCACCAATTTACAATTTATGTTTCCTTCTACAAATATTCTTTGACCGTATTTAGTAACGAAGGCAGCTTGAAATTGCTCGATTTTTTCTCCTGACAGGACACGATAAAACATTTGCCGACAAGAAGGTTGAAAATCCGGATGTATAATGTCAAATACATTCATTTGAATAACTTCAGTTTCGCTATATCCGAGAGTTTCTCGCCATGCACGATTGACATATTCAAAACGACCATAAGCATTAACAGACTGAATCAAGTCGTTAGCATTTTCAAATAAATCTCGATATCTTTCTTCACTTTCTAAAAGAAGCTCACTTGCTTTTTTGTGTTTCAAAAAATGAACAATTTGGCTACTAATAGAAGCCATCATTTGTAGTAAGTCTACATCTTTTGGTTGCACTTCCCGGCTGAAGAAAACCATCACCCCTAAAATTTCGCTGTCATCCACAATCGGGAAACCAAATGCAGCGTGCAATCCTCTGGCAGTAGCTTTTTGCGTTTGCGAAAAGTCAGAACTGTGCATAATATCCCTAGTCCAAAGAGGGGAATGTTTTAGCCAAATTCGTCCCGGAAAACCAACACCAAGGGTATATGTAGTTTGCCACGCGATCGCTTTAAATTCTCGAACGCTGATTGTTCGACTCGACCACATTTCCACACATCTGAGTATCGGATTTCTTTTAACTTTCTTTTCTCTAGACACTGATGTGGTTAAATATTCATTTGCTGTCCAAAGTTGCCCTAAATCCCATCCCAAATTTTCACAAATTGCTTGCAAACTTTTCGATATTGCCTGCTTGATGCTTTGAGATTCTGATAAAATGCGAGTTATCGCATACTGGACTGCATGACGCTGTTGTCTGCGCTCTCTCGCAGTAATATCCCGACCAATATAAACAATATCTTCTAAACCATCTTTTTTTTTCTGAATAAATGAACAAGAAAATGCAATTAGCAGCTTTTCTCGTTTTTTCGTTCTACAAACTAATTCTATATTTTGGAAATATTTATGATATAAATAATGCTCTTTAATCGCTCTTTGTAGTAAAAAGTTTTCATCAATTATTAAAGAAATGGGCTGATTGATTAGTTCTTCTTCGCTAAATCCAAATAATTCTTGTGCAGATCGATTTACTTTTTTTATTTTTCCGCTGTTATTTGTCACCAAAAAGGCATCTGCCATTGAAGTGATAACTTGATCCATGTAATTTTTGTAGGTGACTAACGTCTGTAATAATAAATTAGATTCATTAACTTTCTGGTTAAGGTTTTGTTGACAAAACATTGTTTCGGTAACATCTTCAAGCAAAATAACTAATCTATTATCAGATTCGTTTTCACCTGTTTCGCTAAAGATATATATATTGATATATATGTCTGATTGATCTTCAGAAAAGCGTCCAATACTTTCTAATTCAAATAGTTCTTGTTTTCCTTGTAAGATAGACATGAGAATATCTTCAATCCCAATAAATTCCGGAAAACTTAGCCGGATATCTTTTCCTAGCATTAGCTCTTCAGGGCGATCGGCAAATCGTTGAACTTGCTCGGATGTATCTGTAATGCAGAACTTTTCATCAAGTTCCAAGCGTTCAAATTTGCGTAAAGACAAAGTTTTGTTAAAAATCCGGTCTAGTACCTGGTATTTCATTGTGGTGGGGGAATAGTTATTCAGGCGTCATGAGAGGGACACAGCAAATCAGTAGACACTTGAGATGATTAACTCCGTGCCTTCATACTTCACAACGTCATTTGCTTTAACTGAGGTTCATAAAGGAAGTTCTGATGTTTGAGACATACATCGCTCTTCCCATGAAGAAACTTGCACCCGTGCTGGTTTCTCAGCACCCAAAATTCAACACCACTGATGATTCTATAAGCTAGTTTTTCAAACATTTGCTCAATACACAAGCCGGTCTAGGTAGAAATTTGAGAATTTGCCGCTTGCTTTTTAATTAGTGATGCGCCTGAAAGGTCAATTTTTGCGATAATTAGCATATTCTAGGGATGCGATCGCACCCCTATTTTATTGGCGTTACGTATGAACGTCTCGCAGCTAAGATTTATTTTATACGACTCATTTATTCTCAAAATCTTCATAACCTGCTGATTTATACTGTTTACGGTGGGATTACAATCGGAAATACTTAACTAATTGATATTTAGATCACAAAAAACTGCCAAAAAAGTAGTATTTGTTACAATTCATTGAAACTTAAAAATACCTAAATATACGTAAATAATTGATAAATATTTTTGTATTGAGTTTATATAAATTTTCTTAATAGCTACTATTGTAAGATTTAGGCACTATATAAATTTCTTGCTGCCATGTTTTCCCTAAAAGCGCATTCCCAAACGCTATATGAGACTGACTATTTGCAATGGATAGAAAAGACTGTGGAAAAATTGCAAAATCAGGACTACGCAAACGTGGATTGGGAGAACTTGATCGAGGAAATTGCCGACATGGGAAAAAGTGAGCGTCGGAGCCTCAAAAGTAATCTCATTGTCATTTTAGTACATTTGCTCAAATGGCAGTTTCAGCCGGAAAAGAAAAGTGGTAGCTGGGAAGCAAGCATTATTGAGCATCGTAGACGTGTTAAAGAAGCTCTAGATGATTCGCCTAGTCTCAAATCTTATCTTGAGAGCGTTTTTGCAGAGTGCTATGCACAAGCAGTTAAGCAAGCAAAAGCCGAAACTAATTTGCCAGTGGAATCTTTTCCTGTGATGTGTCCATACGATGTCCCAGAAGTGACAGATGATGAATTTTTACCTCATTGACTTGTACCTGGTAAAGAGGTATAATCTCACTCACAAGGAAGGGGAGTAGCTGCTGGCAAAAGAATATAAAAGCCAGCGCATTTGAATCAACATACTGGCGATGAGCCTGGTTCAGATGGCAAGTATTTAGATATTTGAAAGCGAGACCTTCACTGAGTTCACACAAAAAAGTGTGAAGCTTAGTGAAGTTTCACGACTCTCATTTAGCTTCACACAGGAAAAAAATCCTTAGGAGCTTGAGAAGAGTGTTAACAGGTTTTACCGCAGGTTTATTATTAATCACAGTTTCCGAATTAGGAGATAAAACCTTTTTTATCGCTGCTATTTTAGCGATGCGTCACTCGCGACGGTTGGTATTAATCGGTGCGATCGCGGCTTTAGCTGCCATGACAATAATTTCTGTAGTAGCGGGGCAAGCGGTATCTTTCTTGCCAAAGCCTTATATTCATTACGCAGAAATTGTTTTATTTATCAGCTTTGGTCTCAAGCTGCTATATGATGCAAGTCGGATGGCTGGATCTAGTTGTGACTCAGAAGTAGTTGATGAGGCAAAAGAAGCGGTAGAACAGGCAGAAAAGCAACGGAATAAGAAAAAAACGCCACTGTCAATTGTACTAGAAGCCTTTGTATTAACATTTATGGCAGAGTGGGGCGATCGCACACAATTTGCCACCATTGCTCTAGCCGCTAGCAACAACGCTTTTGGCGTAACTGTCGGTGCCATATTAGGACATTCTATTTGTGCAGTCATTGCCGTAACTTGTGGACGACTCATCGCTGGACGAATTTCTGAGCGTCAACTTACCCTAATTGGCGGATGCTTATTTATCGTCTTTGGTGTAATAGCAGCGATGGAAGGAAGTTAGGAGTCAAAAGTCAAAGAGTCAAAAGTTAGTTTACTTGTCTCCAAGGAGTCCCCCACTCCTCCCGACTCCTCACGGATACCGTTGGCGAATGGTAGGTCTGACCCCTCATTTTATTAAAAAACCTCGTAGAGACGTTCCGGCGGAACGTCTCTACAATTGTGTGGAATGACGAAAAATTGTGAGATAAGGGGTAATACCCCTGATTCGCAATAGCTGTATCCTCACGGAGTGGGAGAAGCCGTCGGACTAGGTGATGCTGTTGCTTGTTGGTTAATTTGGTCTTTGTATTGAGCAGGTGCTAAAGTGGCAGCTTTGTCAAATAAAGGTTTTGCCTCGTCAATTTTGCCTTGTTCTTTGATGAGCAAAGCCTTTGCCAAAACTGGGCGAAAATCTTTAGGATCGCTTTTGATTGCTTGATCGTAAATAGAAAAAGCTTGAGTGTAGCGTTTTTGGAAAGCGTAGACATTGCCCAAAAGCACTTGAACTGCGATCGCATCTACACTTCCGGGTTGAATTTTATTTGCCTGGGTTGAGGTAGTCAGAGTATCTTGCAGCAAACCGATCGCGGCTTCTGGGCGTTTTTGAGATAACAAAAGAGCCACCATTCCTTGTAAAGCTTCAATATCGCCTGGTTTCGTTGCCAAAACAGACCTATAAGCTTGAGCAGCTCCTTCTTTGTCGCCTATTTGCTGTTTTGCTTGTGCTAGTAGCACCGCGTATTTCGTTTGTTCAGGATTCAGCTTAACTAGCTTTTCTAAAGGTTCGATTACCGCTTGAATGTCAGCTGACTGAATTTCACCTTTTCCTTTTTGACTCAGCAGCTGTAACCTAGCTTGTAATAGCCCTTTAAGCGCGGCTTGATTTTCTGGTTCGCGTTGCAAAACTAATTCATAACCCCGTACTTCGTCTTCCATTTTTGATTTTGGATCAGAAGTAGGCGAAGTGGCGACTTTGGCGCTACTGGTGTTTTGAGTTTGGGGTTGCGTATCATTAAATGCCGTAATTAAGGGAACCACAGAAACCCCGACAAAAGCAAGTACTGCCAGCAACAGCACTATTTGAACCATCCAACGATTGCCTTTTTGAGACACAAAACCGTCCTTCTTCTGAATAATGACATTATCGGTAACACAGATGCAAAAGTTAAAAATTTTAAAAAGTTTACGGAATACGGTTATTTAGCTGTGAAATTTATAACAATTAGCAATTTACACTGCTAGAGTAGGTGATGATTTTCGGGGAAATCCTCTGAAATTGTAGCTATGTTAAGCTGTCGAAACTAGTGTAAAAGCGTTAAATTACACATTTAGTATCTAAATGGTAAGTTTAGCGTTTAGATTATCACACAGAGCGCTCTTCTGCGTGGCTAACTTGAAAGAAATATACTTTTAAGCGCCGCACAAACGCTCTTTTCAGCTGCCTTAGTAAAATCCCACAATGGGATGTGTCTCCGCCGCAAGGAGTTTATATGAATTCCGACCTGATGCCGTCTTCTGAACCGTCCAAACCTGCTTCTAATCAAGATCCAACTCTTATAGAGGCAGCAAATCAAGTTGAAACTGAAAAACCGGAACACGTCTCTAAACCTGAGAATTCTTTGGTTGACGAGTGTGAGAGTGTCTCAGATGCCGTCCTTAGCAATCGGCAGCAACCGATTCCCCCTCCTAGCGAACCGATGCAATATCGAGCGATCGGCTTAGTCCGAGGTCGCTATGTTGCTAGTAGTGAACAATTCACTCAAGGAATGCTCCTGACTAAAGATGGTGTAGAACTCAATGCCGTCCTTCTTGGTCGGATAATGAGTTTAGTTAAGAATCATTTAGATTTAGAAAAAGAACATTTGTGGGTAGTATATCCGCGTACAAGGCAAGAAAATGATGCACTACACCTACAAATTGTCGGGGTTTGGGAGCCAGAAAACCTGGCGAAACATTCCATAGAAGATGAAAATCAAGACTCAAAGTCACAAGAATTAGTTTCTAGTGATGAACCTTCATCAGAATCGGCAGAAACTACCAGCGATCTTACACCTTCATCAGAAATTACAGATGGTGGTTTTTCAGTTCGTGGTGAAGTAGTTTACCAGTCTTTTGACGCTAAAAGTTTGGTGGTCAAGATTAAACAAGCCCCCCGCAAGACAGATGACAAACCCAAGTATTTCAAGTTGAAACTTACGGGTGTACTTGGTACTAAAGCTGTCGGTAAGTTTTGGGACTTCCAAGCCAAGCGAGAAGCTGATTTATTGATGATAGAAAACGCTACGGCGATCGCTGATTTGCCCAAAAAACGCAGACCACCTGAAAAAGGCGGTTTCCGTGGTGGTGGCGGTGGCGGCGGTTTCCGTGGTGGTGGCGGTGGCGGTGGTGGCAGAAAACCATACCCGCCCAGACGCAGTAGCGGCGAAACCCCCCGCCCAATCAAGAAAGGCGAATCCTCGCCAGTGCCAAATCCCGTACCCAAAGCACCGGCTCCTAAGCCAATAAAACGACCGAAGCCACAGCAGTAGTGGGCAATGGGTAATGGGGCATTGGGCAATGGGCAATGGGCATTGGGCATTGGGCATTGGGCAATGGGCAATGGGCATTGGGCAATGGGCAATGGGCATTGGGCAATGGGCATTGGGCAATGGGCATTGGGCAATGGGCAATGGGAATTAAAGATCTCGATTTTTGATACGCGTTTTATATCTAAATAGAACTCTTT
>NZ_KK073768.1:3928916-3965882 GCF_000582685.1 [Scytonema hofmanni] UTEX 2349 | reverse complement strand
CCATGCCCCATGCCCTATGCCCCATGCCCCATGCCCCATGCCCTATGCCCCATGCCCTATGCCCTATGCCCCATGCCCCATGCCCCATGCCCCATTATCAAAACTCCGTCCAACGGTCTTGGGGTAAAAATGATCGCTCCATCGGAATTGGAGAAACTGCTTCTGTCAGGGTAAATGTCCCAGCTTGAATCCACTGTTTCAATTCTTCAGCTACTTGCAAAGAAAGAAACATACTCGCTAGGGGAGCAACACGCACTGTTTTACCCTCAATAGTGACTCGCCCAGATTTGAGTTGGGCGTAACTCACTAACCCAAAGGTGGGACGGACGCGCCGAGGGATAGAAAAGTCTACTATCGGCGCTACTAAGTCTTTGTCAGTCACGCTAGCGCGTTCTACGACTTGTTCGTTTAATACTGGAAGTGGTACGCCTACACCCAACATTAGGGAAGATCCGTAACTTTTGAAATAACAACCGCGTACCCAACGCGCATCCATTTGTTTGGCATCACCAATTAAGGCTAAAGTGGCGGCAGGACCGATGGGTGTATGATTAGGCAATCGCTTTTGTAAGGGAAAGTGCTGAGTGCCTTCCCATGATACATAGCCTACACCGCCGCCTAAAAAAATTCGCGTACCAATGCCGATAAGTTGTAGTTCGGGGTCGTTGAGTAAAGGGGAAATCGCACCTGGGTTAGAGTAAACTGCATTCCCCAAACGCGGTTGTAGTGGACCGAGATAAGTGAAAAGTGGGCGATCGCCTCCATTCACCCCCACGATAAAATTTTGATAAAGATTGCGCGGATTAAATAAATAAAACTGATTTATCGTTTCACGGGTAATTGTGGTTTCAAAGGTTGCACGGGGGTAACAATCTGTTACCTGTCCTTGTGCGCGTACATGTACGGGTTTCCCAGCAATTAAATCTTCAATTACATGTCCACCACCGCGTTCCCGGACTTCTTCGCCGTCCATCGCTTCCACAGTACAACTTGCACCTATGTATAAATCAACGGCACCAAAACCGGAATATACAGGGACACCATCTAACCAACAGCGGCGAATTTTAATTGGTGGATCGGTGTGACCTAAGTTAATGATCGCACCTGATGATTCCATCGGCTCAAATGTGCCGGTGGTAATGACATCAGTTTCTTTAGCAACTTGAGTGATGCCAACTTCTGCAACTCGTGCTTTGAGTTCTTCAACAGTTAAGACTACTGCACGTTTGTGGTTAATTTTATCATTAATTTCGGCAAGCGATCGCATATTTCAATGTTGCTTCAGATTCGTTTCTCTAAACCATAACGAATGCGATCGCCTCCTTAACAAAGTGCTACGTCTAATCAAGGGTTTCGGGCAAAGCATAATAAGTATAGCAGTCGATGTCTATTGTTTTGGGAGAAGTTTGAACGGAGGAAAGCTCCGATCAAAGCTTCTCATGTCACCAGATGCTACGCGAACGGTGTCCGATCAAAACGCATCCAAGGATGGATTTTGGATGAGAAATTAGGGATTGGTGGTTGGGAATAAGCTTCTTACCTAGTCCCAACCCAAAATCTCAAATCTCCTCAGCTGGTTGCTTGTACAGGTTGTTGCTGAGAAACATTACCGGGCATCGGTTCCATTTTTGTTGACGCATCTACAGGACACAATTCAATATGATTTAACAATGTAGTCACGAAAGCGAAAAGCAAGAAAGGCAACGATAGCAAAACAACAAGTCCAACTGTAGCTAATGCATAAACGGGTTTTCTAGCACCCATCAGCCCTAAGGCAGCAGCTAAACTAATAGTGATGGTGATTAACCAAACAATTATTTGACCGTAGATATCGCCAAAGCTCAAGGTACAGACAAAGCGATACTTTTGAATACTATTTATGTTTACCATAGTTGCCTCCATTCTCTTCTACTAGGTTCTACGTTAAAGCCATGTTTGGATAGTTGACGATTTCTAAATATTTTGGCAAATTTTGTAATAAGACTTTACAATTTTCATTTATTTTTTATCAAATGGTGGATGAATTACAAATGATTAAATGCTAAATCTTTGCTGTGGGTTACAAGATGACTTTTGACTTGTTTAGTCGGTTAGGGTAGAGGTTTAGGAATGGCTATCAGCTATCAAGTTGTGGTTACAAAATACTTTGGTAAATTAAGAGTGTTTTTCAGCAGTATAACAAAGCACGAGATGCGCTGAACATTTGGCGGAAAGATTGCGATCGCTTGGCATTGACCCATAGCGATTCCCACATTCATCAGGTACAAAAAGAAAGAATTAACCGCTTCGGAAGATAGATAAACGCTGATGAACGCAGATAAATTTGTACCTCAGCAGACTAGGAAACGCTACAGACTAAATAAGCAACTATTTCAACTTAAATTCATCAAACTTAACTACTTCCGAATCTGGTTTGTGAGTATCAAAGCGATAGCTGCTAATTGTACCCGCTTCTGTGTCGAAGATACTAAAAACTGTGATGTCGTTACTGGCAACATAGGGTAAAGGCTTACCATCTTCACCTAACAGTGGAGCAATTGATGGTATAACTGGTTGTAAATCATTTGGATCGCCAAGTTGAGTATAATCTTCTTGATACTGAATTGGCACTTCTCGCTTATTTTCAACCCAGTGGGCGCCGTAAGAATTACCAACATTAGATGTTTCTAAAAAGTGCATTCCCGACTGACTACAAAAGCGGTTCCACAAATGGGAATGCCCATAAAATACAAATTGCACTTTCGCTGCTTCTAGTAACGGTATAACATCTCTAATAATATAATCTGCTTTTTTGGGATATTCATAACGCACAGCTTTAATATTACCATCTTCATCGCGTTCAATTATCTGCACTGGATCGGTGTAAGCAGGGACAACATTACCACCCAAAGAATGGGGAGGATGATGGAACATGACAACTTTGTATTTTGCTTGTTTAAACTCTAAGCTATTAAGTTCTTGTGCTAGCCAATTATATTGTTTGCTATCTTTATTAATTGCCTCATAAATATGCTGTCCATAACCCCAATTTTCACTTATTTCTAAATCAGCATCTCGTTCACGATATCTACCTTTTGCGTGTGCGTTCATGTTAGGAGTTCGCCACATATTTGTTGCGTAAAGCACTATTAAACGCACATCACCAAAGCTAGTTGCATAATAAGTTTTACCACCTTCTTTACTTTCTGGGAGAGTGAAAATCTCTTCGTAAGTATCGGTATTAAATGAATTATCTTTGAGGGATTCCCCATATAGCTTTTGGGCAACTATGCGGGGTATTGTATCATCAAATTCATCATTTAAACCTTCTTTTCTGGTACGTCCCATAATTTCATGATTACCGATGCAAGTAAACATTGGTGCATGTTGAATTATTTGTCCGCCAGTGTAATATGTATTATCTATTTTATAATTAGCGCGACCTTGCAAACACGGAAAGAAAGCACCACCCTGATTATCATCAAACCATTCACTAGCGCGATCGCTTATATTAACTAAATCACCTGCAAACCAAACTGCATCCACTCGTCCAACTGTCTCTATCATCTTTTGCAGATTTGCTGCTACCATCGGCTTGATTTGATGGTCAGAAGTAAGTAGAATTTTCAGAGGTGTACCTGGTTTTGGCGAAGGTGCAAGGGTAAACACACCGCTATCAACTTTCTCAGCATCCTCACGCACACTCGTAACGCGGTAAGGAACCCGCACACCGCAAGTTAAACCAGTAACTTCAGCTTCGTGTCGCCAAATATCGCGTTTGACAGGTTTTTGATATTGGGTGTGATTTGCTACTTGCGAGTCTTGGTCTTCCCGTGTGCGACTAAGTTTAGTTGTGCTGGCAACGGCTATTTTATCGAGATTTTCGCCATAGTTGACTGTGTGTTGAGAACCAAGAAACTCGGTAAACCAAACAACTCGTACTGAAGTTTCAGTTGGTAGTTGCAGAAACGGATCGGTTAGTAGCTGTGGTGCAGATGTCATATGTATGGATTATAAACCGCAGATAAACGCAGATGGACGCAGATAATTATCTCAACATTATCGGCGTTTGGTACAGGGTGCGATCGCCTTTACCTGGCTTCCCAATCAGGCACAACCAGCCTAGATAAAGCACTTAAACATGGAAATAGACGAATTCAGAAGTACGAAGGCAGAAGGCAGAAGGGAACCCACGTTTAAAAACGTGGGATTGAAGCAATGACGCTTTGTCGGAACGCGCTACGCGTCTCGATACAATTCTTTTTTTAAACTGGGCAATAACCCAGAACTAAAGTTTTTATTAATACTGCTTTCCTTCTGCCTTCTGCCTCCTGCCCTCTGCCTTTCTTGTAAATTGTATATTTATTTACAGTAAGGATTGATATGAAATTGGTACAGAGTTTAATCAACCTGTTTAAGAACAAGATAAAAACTAAAACAGGTCAATATTTTAGAAGTACCAACTTCTAACACTTATAAATATTTAGTTTATCAATCGGAACGTTGGGATTTGAACCCAAGACCTCCACTACCCCAAAGTGGCGCGCTACCAAGCTGCGCTACGCCCCGTTAATTGGATTTTCCCAGTTTTGAATCTAAAATCAATCCATTCAACTTGACTATATTAGCACAAAGTGAAAGAAAAACAATAAGTTTGATTTAAAATACTTTCAGGGTTGCAGCAGCTTGCAACAAACCAGCAACAGCGTCAGCATTCCATTTACCTTCTACACAACGCCCTGTATTGAGGATAAAGCGCAAGCTGTAGGCGTGGGGATAGCCTTCAACTTCCATCCATAATAAATCGCTTTCGGCTTCGCAGGCGATTCTCTCTTCATCCATTAATTCGCTTTCCAGTTGCTTCATGGTGTCTGCTAGCTGCGCTAGTAGCCGACAAAAGTCATTTAATTCGGCTTCAGTTAACTCTATTGCCCAATCATCTGTACCCACTAAACCTTTAAATTCACCTGCGTTAGGATTCCAGCCAATACGCCAACCAGATCCACTTTTAACTAAACGTTGCATAATTGTGATTGGATAGTTGATAGTGGTTAGTGGTTAGTGGTTAGTTGAGCAACCAACAACCAACCACCAACAACCAACAACTAATCACCTACAACTCCCTAATTCCTGGGGGTAAAGATGTTGACTAAGACTCGCACTAAGGCGTTTCGCTGACTAATGTTAAGACGGGAAATGGCTGCTTTGTCGCCTTCTAAAGGATTTTGCCGTAAAGTGTCATTACCTGGATAGGTCGTCACATACATAACTTCATTTGCATCCAGGTAATCAGCCAAAGTTAACTTCCAATCTAATCGATAATTTGGCGCACGTTCTTTTACGTAAACATGATATCTGAGCAGGCGACTTGCTAGGGTATTGTTTTCGGCAACTTTGCCAGTTTCTTTATTGATGTATTTATTTTCTCGTGGAAAGTCGGGCAATTGTTGATAAACTTGTTGCCAAACTTCACCGGGACTAATTCTTTGGGCTATAGCGGGTTCGATACCAAAGAAATTTGTGTGAATTAATTTACTTGTTCCGGAACCGAAAATAAGCAAACTCACTACCATTAAGGCAGTGAGTGTTTTCAGGTACGGTTGAATGAATGATGATTTTTTGCTCATCCTACCTTTGCAGAGCAGTTTTTTATTAAAGAAAGAGCGGTGATATAGAGTCCTAAGTAGATGGGCATAAATAAACGCTCCTTAACGTAGTAACCTGATTAGCCGTTAAAATCTTTGCTTTGAGCGGTAAACCGCTCACTACGAACCAGGAGAGTATTTTACATTTAATTTCGCCCACTTATTTAGTCCCTAGTCCCTTTATAATTCGCCAATAATTTCTGGTTGAGTAAGTTCATCAGACATCTCGATAATTGCCCGAAGTACTGGCTTCATCATTACATCTTCATTATTTTCAAAGTCTTCATAACGCCGACGCTTGGCACGATTTGCCACCTGAACCGTGATGCGGTAGCGATTTGAAGCTGCACTAATCAGATCCTCAGCACGGTGCATAATTTGGGACTGAGTTGTCTCGAATTTAGAACGCTTTAGCATAGTCGGTGGTTCTTGGGGTCTTACCCAGTTTAACAGCACTAATAGATATACTGCTCTATTGATAGAGGTTAATAGCACCATTGTCTATTTATAAGTAATTTGTAACACCAAATTAAGAAACTAAAGCGATCGCATGGCTAATCTTCTAGAAACTGCTGTCAAAGCTGGAAACTTCAATACGCTGCTAAAGGCTGTTAAAGCTACCAAACTCGATGAAGAAATTCTCAATACTCCTGGTTCCTATACAGTCTTTGCACCGACTGATGAAGCTTTTGCCAAGCTACCTGAAGGAACTTTAGATGCGTTGCTGCAAGATATCCCCAAGCTAAAAAAGATTGTGGCATATCATCTCGCTTTTGGCGATGTTAGGTCTGACGACTTAGCGCAAATTGAAGAAGCAGACACGGTTGAGGGTTCTGTTTTGGCGATCGAGTCTGCTGACGGCAAAATAAAAGTCAATGATGCCAATGTCGTGAAAACTGACATTCTCACCGATAATGGCGTAATTCATGTTATTGACCAAGTGTTAATGCCTGCTATGGTTGCTGGTTCTTAGAATATATTTTCCCTGGCAATCTGCTGTATCATATCCGTCTAGTTAACACTAATAAAAACATACATACTGTCGTAGAGACGTTACAAAAGGAACGTCTCTACGGCGGAACGTTAATACAATTGTAAGTAATAAACCAGACATGATGTTATGCCTTTTTTTGCAGAAATTTCCAAGTAAATTGTATCGATAGATACTAGAAGTTACCCCAGAGATAGATGTAATTAGTTCACAAAAATTATTATTATCAATGGAGTTTGTTATAAAAATTCATGAGTTCGCATTGCAGATACTGCTAATAAAGCTTGGTCTTTAGATGAAGGCTGTCAACATTACATGGCATCTTTTAAAGCAGCTCAAAAAGCGGTAATGACTGCTGTGAATACTGTGCAATTTTTTCAAGGCAAACAGCGTAAATTAACAAATGGGGAATCTACTCATGGCAGCCGATTTAAATGCAACTATCTCAGCCTTAGAGGGTGTTTATAAATAAAAAGTAAAGAGCACCGCAGTCATTCTCCAGGACAGGTATTTTAAAAAAGACAGTTGTCATATTTGAATTAGGTGACATGAGTCGAAAACCTTATCCCACAGACATTTCTGATCCGGAATGGGATGTGATTAAATCCATGATTCCGGCAGAACGTAAACGAAAACGTGGAAAAAAGCGTGAAGTCGATCTGCGCGAAGTGGTAAATGCAATTTTTTACGTCTTGCGTGCTGGCTGTTCGTGGCGAATGATGCCGCATGATTTACCAGCATGGCAAACTGTATACTCGTATTTTCAACGTTGGCAGCGCAAAGGCGTATGGCAAAAAATCCATTCAGCTCTGCGATCGCAGCTCAGGGAAATCTCTGGACGAGACGCAGAGCCATCCGCCGGAATTATAGACTCTCAAACCGTAAAAATGACTGAGAAAGGAGGAACCAAGGGCTATGATGCCGGAAAAAAGATTAATGGTCGTAAACGCCATATCCTTGTTGATACGATGGGTTTAATCTTGATGGTTGTTGTGCACGCAGCTTCAATTCAAGACCGTGACGGGGCAAAGCTCGTATTCGATAAAATTTTTCATGTGTTCCCAAAGTTACATTTAATTTGGGCAGATGCTGGTTATGCTGGCTCGTTAGTTGATTGGGTTAAATATTTTATTGGTTGTGGCCTCGAAATTGTTAAACGTTGCGATCGCACAGACGGTTTTAAAGTATTGCCCCGACGTTGGATCGTAGAGCGTACCTTTGCGTGGCTTGGTCGCTACCGCCGTCTGAGTAAGGATTATGAATATCTTCCGCAAACGAGTGAAACCATGATCTACGCTGCTATGACACATCTGATGTTACGTCGATTAGCCCGTAATCATCGTTGCTCAACTGCTTAAGATTTATTTTATAAACACCCTCTTAAAGAGTGGTATAACTTCTATTCCTGCTGATGCTGCGGTAAGCAATATCGAAAGCTGGGAAAACGATCTTAAAGATGCTGCACCGGAAATTGCTAGCGCTTTAGGTCAACTCAAAGCAGCTCTAGTAAATGGCACTGCCACTCCTGACTCATTAAGTCAGCTGTTAAACAGCCTTGGTGAACATACTTCATCTGTTGGTGCTGGTAACGCTCAAGCTGAAGAGTTAGGTTCTCTACTGAAACAAGCAGGTAGTTCACTAGGTTAGATATTTAGACGTTGCTGAATCGCGGTATGAATCTAGATGTAGAGACGCAATATATCGCGTCTCTACAAGGGTTTTGAGTTTACACAAAATCATTTTCATACATGAAATCAGCAAGCCCTAAGTAAATGTAGAGACGTTACATGTAACGTCTCTATTAGTCTGTCAATTTTCTTTTGAGGGTATGTGTACATACAAAACCCGCTCAAAGACGTAGCAATGCTACGTCTCTACAAGGATTTCGGGGGGAAGGCATAATTAATTTACACTTCCTTTGTGTCTATTCTTTAACCTACACCCAAAATGCAGCTACTGCGTGGGGGAAGAGTTAAAGAAAGTTGCTTATCGACATGTTTACTCCACTCAAATTCAGCAGTGCCAAATAGAAGTTTGTCGGGTTGAGATTGCAGATTTACAGATTCTAAGTTGATGAGTGCTTCCGCAGTACCAACGTTAACTGCAATTATCAATTCCTCGGTTCCTAAAGTTCGCGCAAAGACGTAAACTGCTCCTTGAGCGTACAAGACTCGGTAATCACCTATACGCAAACATGGGTAAGAATGGCGTAAAGCAATTAACTGACGGTGAGTATTGAGGATTTCTCGATTCCAATTAGCATCTATTGGAAATCCACGACGCGAGTCTGGGTCGATCGCACCGGGTAAACCAACTTCATCACCATAGTAAATGCTGGGCGCACCCGGAAAGGTTAATACTAATAAAGTTGCTAAATCTACACTCGCAACATCACCACCAGCAATTGACATCAACCTTGCCGTATCGTGACTGGCAAGTAAATTTAGTTGAGTTAGCTGAATTTCCCAAGGATAAAGTTGCAGTAATTCTTGGATTTTTTCAGCGTACTCAGCGGCAAATAAGGGTGGATAGGGTTTATAGTCGCGACTTTGCACTTGTTCTAAGTCTACGCGATCGCCTGCCGTAAAAGCAATTGTCGGTCCTGCAAACAAATAATTCATCACCCCGTCGAATTGGGTACCATCCAACCATTCGCGGGAATCTCCCCAAACTTCGCCGACAATGTAAGCATCAGGATTGATGGCTTTAACGCGATCGCGAAATTCTTGCCAAAAACCAGGAGTTTTTATTTCAAATGGCACATCTAACCGCCATCCGTCAACACCGAATTTAATCCAATATTCGGCAATTTCCATGATATATTCCCGAACTTCTGGGTTCTCGTGGTTAAATACTGGCAAGGCTCGATTTCCACCCCAACTTTCATAGTTAGCAGGATACTCACCGTTATAAGCAGAAAGAGGCCAGTCTTCAATTTTAAACCAATTTACCCAAGGTGAATGAGGACCATTTTCTAAAACGTCGTGGAAAAAGAAAAAGCCTCGACTGGAGTGATTAAAAACTCCATCTAACACAACTTTGATATTGCGATCGTGTGCTGCGTCTAGCAATTCCTTAAAAGCCGCATTGCCCCCAAGCATCGGATCTACCTGATAATAATCGTGGGTATGATAACGGTGATTGCTAGCCGATTGAAATATGGGCGTAAAGTAAATAGCGTTAATGCCCAAATTTTGTATGTAGTCCAGTTGCTCTAGAATACCCCACAAATCTCCGCCTTTGTAACCTTGGAGTGTAGGCATTGCTTCCCAATCTTCCCAACGTGCTTTATGCAAAAGCCGTTTGCGTGGCTGTTTGCTTATGGCAAAGCGATCTGGAAAGATTTGGTAGAAAATTGCATGTTTAACCCAGTCTGGTGTTTTTATATCCATGAATCGCTCTGTATATCTTTACAGACATCGTTACAAATACTTACATATTTGTG
Organism: [Scytonema hofmanni] UTEX 2349; assembly: GCF_000582685.1. Lineage (GTDB taxonomy): Bacteria > Cyanobacteriota > Cyanobacteriia > Cyanobacteriales > Nostocaceae > Hassallia > Hassallia hofmanni. The sequence goes on along the minus strand of NZ_KK073768.1, from coordinate 3,955,822 downwards.
ACTCATACTTCTGATAGATAATCAGTCAAAGGTCAATAGTCAAGGGTTAAGGGTCAAAAGTCAAAGGTCAAAAGTCAAACCTTAAGGCTTAATGCTCAAACCTTAAGGCTTAATGGTCTAAGCTTAAGGCTTAATGTTCTAACCTTAAGGCTTAATGCTCAAACCTTAAGGCTTAATGTTCTAACCTTAAGGCTTAATCCACTCTTGACTCTTGACGTTTTTCCGTAATCTCTAAGATTGGCGCTGAATCAATAAGTAGCATTTTTTTGCTGATTATAATTATTAATGGCTTAATTTGGTAATTATGGGAGATAGAGAATCGATAAATTTTACCCAAACCACGCCAAAACACTTGAATGGAGAGATTATTTGTAAAAACTATAGATGACTATAGTGGCAATTAGAAATGAAGGCGTGAATTAATGCGCTTGGTGCTGATGCTGGTAAAATCAATACTTTGCTTAGAGAAATTCAATAGAATTTGAGGTAAAAATGAGACACGATAAACTTTCACCTGGTCTGCTGTTAGCGTATGAAGATTACCAACGCGAAGGAGCGAAAGGTTTAACTATACAGACGCGATCGCTTGGTATTTTGACACCCAGAAGACCTATCCAGCAAACCAAGAGCATCGTTTTTATCTACTGCGACGAAGACGCTGACTTAAGACACTTGTTACAACAAGGTATCGAAGTCAACCAAAACACCGGAAGTGTGCGGACAGCTTATTTACCTCTCAGTACTTTAGACCCCTTATCTGAAGAAGATGCCGTCCATCGCATCAAGCCATCACGCAAAATGCATCTGCGGATGGATGTCGCGAAAAAAGACGTACATGTGCCAGAGTTTCAAAACAAAACCGGACTGACAGGGGAAAAAGTTGTTATCGGTATTGTAGACACCGGTATCGATCCGAAGCACCCCGCTTTTAAAGGTCGCATTTTACGCATTTGGGATCAAACTCTACCCGGTCCTGGTGTCAAAGAGGGCGCTTACGGTGCAGAATTAAGCAAAGACCAACTGACAATTTCTCAAGATATAGAAGGACACGGCACCCACGTTGCCGGCATTGCCTCGTCTGCTGACAGCACTTATGGTGGTGTCGCACCAAAAGCAGAATTAGTCATCGTCAAAACCGATTTACAAGATGCTCACATTGCCGATGCAGTTCGTTACATTTTCCGCGTTGCCGGTGAAATGAACCGCCCAGCAGTAGTAAACTTGAGCTTGGGTGGACACGCTGATGCTCATGATGGCAGCGACTCCTTATCAAAAATCATTGATACGGAAACCGGTCCTGGAAGAATTGTTTGTTGTGCCGCAGGTAATGAGGGTAACAGCAACATTCATGCTCAAGCGAAAGTCTCTACCAGTCGCATGTCTACTGTACGTTTTAATGTTCCCCAAAACCAAGTAGGCATTGCTTGGTTAAATGCTTGGTATTCTGGCAAAGGTCAGTTAGAAGTATCTGTGCGGACTCCCAACGGTTTTGTTACCCCTTTCCAAAAAATCATTACTGACGGCAATCCCACCCAAGATTACAAATTGCCAGATGCACAGGTGCAAATAGCCACACCAGGACCAGATCCGATGAATGGCGACCATAATTTCTTTGTGCAAATTCGCGGTAATGGTATAATGCCAGTTATGGGAGGTATTTGGCAGCTGCGGGTACGCAATAGAGGTTCGAGTGAAACACGTTTGGATGTGTGGACGCTAGATGACCAGTCGGCGGTATTTTTCACCGGTCAAAGTGTGCAGGATGCTGTGAAAATTGGTTCCCCAGGAGCTTGCAAGAATGCGGTTACGGTGGCTTCCTACACTACTAAAGTGAAATATACAGATATTGATGCCAAACCTCAAGAAATAGGCTTGGAATTGCATAGTATTTCTGATTTTAGCAGTGAAGGTCCGCTGCGGAATGATGCCCAGAAGCCGGATGTGGCAGCACCAGGAGCGATGATTGTTTCTACACTATCATCTACTGCTCAAGGTTTTGGGCGATCGTCGATGATTAATTCTAAGTTTGTGGTTTCGGCTGGCACTAGTATGGCAACACCTTTCGTTACTGGTTTGGTGGCACTGTTGTTGCAACGTAATCCCAAACTTGACCCAGCTGGGGTTAAAGAATTGTTACGTAAACATAGTTCCATTCCGAAAAAAGCAGCGGGAACCTTTGATCCTAAATGGGGCTTTGGATTGATTGATGCTAAAAATCTTTAAACACCCATAGAAGCACAATAAATTAGGTTTATATAGGGTAGGCAAAAAGTCTGCCCTTTTATTTTTATTTATATGTAGGGAAAAGTAAGTCCTGAGTAATTTTGAGAAATGCGATCGCTCAACTAAGTACTCGGACAAAAATATTTATAGTCATTGCGAGGAACGAAGCAATCCCAGTCCTTGCGATTGCTTCATTCCGCTTTGCTCCATTCGCAATGACATTGTGTAATTAATTCTGTCTGACTACTTATCATCTTCACGATGCAATAATTGGCGGTAACATTTCCAAAACCACAATTAGCTTGCACTTTTAATTATTAGACATCGACCGCTCTTTTATTATCCGTTGTCCCAAACCTTGTAGAGAGACGTAGCAGTGCTACGTCTCTACATAGTTTTCTGGAGATATCTATTTAATATCGTAGCATTTCTGTGTTACTGACATTATGTCTGGCAAATCACACATATTTAGGACTTACGCAACTGGCACATACATCGGGGTCAAGAGTCAAGGGTCAAAGGTCATTCATTCGGTGATTTTTTTGACTTTTGAATGCGTGACTCTTGACAACCTCTACGAAAAAAATATGACACGCAGCTTTAGTCCTAATATTGTAGAGACGTAGCACTGCTACGTCTGTGCGACGTCTATGGGACGGTTGCTTTTGGCAATTTGAAATGGGTGTTTATTTAAGCCGTAGTCTGCTAAATTAAGTTTCTACAACTTGAATATCATCGAGTTGACTAATCACCACATCAGCACCTTGGACATTATCTGATTTACCAATCCAAGTAATACCAATGCAACCTGCGGATGACGCGTTACGCGCCATTTGCATATCACCTACTGAATCACCTACCATCAAGGTGGCGCTAGGTTCTACTCCCAAAGATTTGCAAGCTTGTAAAAATAATATTGGATCTGGTTTACTCGGACCTTCATCTACTCCCATTTCCAGTTGAATGTAATCACTCAATTGGTGATCCTTGACAAATTCATTGACTTCTGCTGTGGTTGCGGCTGAGAGTATACCGAGTTTCAATCCGGCTTCCGAAAGGGATTTTAACACTTCTAAACTACCGACAAACAGCGGTGAAGAAGTTTTGCCGATGTATTTTTCGGCTTCATCTAAGGCTTGACGGGCAATTTTGAGTGATTCAAACCAACTTTTACCAGTTTCGGCAATATATGCGGCAGCAGCAACTTCTGTTTCCCGACGACTTGCCACGGAAATTAAACCGGCAGGATCTAAGCTTGAGCCATTAATTCCAAATGCCATTAACAAAGGTTCTCCAGTTCCAGGAACTTGAGCATCTACCATCCGTGCTGCTTTTTGTGCAAGCGATCGCAAATACGTTTCTGAGTCTTCCAGAGTACCGTTTTTGTCAAACAAAATCGCCTGGATATTAGAAAACGTCATGTTTCTACATTTAATAGTTGCCACAATCCACCCTATTTAAATAATTCAAAATTTTTAATTTACATAAAAAAAGAGAGAAAATTCTCTCTCTTTTCACAATAATTTCCAGGGTATTATTATTCTATGCTGAAGGTGCTTCCTCAAGGTTGGCTGAAGGTATATCTTCTTCCACTGCTGAAGGTACATCTTCTTCCACTGCTTCGACTGCTGAAGGTATATCTTCTTCCACTGCTTCGACTGCTGAAGGTATATCTTCTTCCACTGCTTCGACTGCTGAAGGTACATCTTCTTCCACTGCTGAAGGTATATCTTCTTCCATTGCTGAAGGTACATCTTCTTCCATAGCCGAAGGTATATCTTCTTCAGCTACCGCAGTCACACCTTGCTGTTTAGCTAACATTTGTTCGCGATATTTAGCAGCCATTTCTTCTGCTTTATCGTAGACCAAATCGCGATTTTTAATCATGTCACCTGGTTCGGGTTCCAACTGTTTTGTAGACAGAGAAATCCGACCTCTTTCTGCATCCAAGTCAATGATCATGACTTTCACTTCATCATTGACATTAAATACACTGTGAGGTGTATCAATATGTTCGTGGGAAATTTCAGAGATGTGCAACAGACCACTCACACCACCAATATCAATAAATGCACCGTAAGGTTTGATACCGCGAACTGTACCTATGACAACTTCGCCAACTTCTAAGCGATTCATCTTACGCTCAACCAGTGCGCGACGATGGGATAGAACTAAGCGATTACGCTCTTCGTCTACTTCTAAGAATTTCAATGGCAAATCTTCGCCTACCAATTCTTCTTTAGGTTTGCGGGTGCTAATGTGAGAACCTGGGATAAAACCACGTAATCCCTCAATTCTGACCAAAGCTCCACCACGATTGGTGGCAAACACACCAGAACGAACTGTAGCATCTTCTGCTTGCAACTGCCGTACTCGCTCCCAAGCTCGCATATATTCAATGCGACGAATGGAAAGAGTTAATTGACCATCTTCGTTTTCATCTGTGAGGATGAAAAATTCTCGCGTTTCGTTTGATTGTAAGACTTCTTCCGGGGCATCGACCCGGTTTATAGACATTTCCTGTATAGGTATATATGCTGCGGTTTTTGCACCAATGTCAATCAGAGCGCCGCGCGGCTCTATACTGAAAACGGTTCCTGGTACAACATCTCCAGGGCTAAAGTGATAATCGTATTTGTCTAATAGAGCAGCGAAATCTTCGTGAGTGAAGCCTATTTCTGTAGCGGTTAATTTCTGATTGACCATGCTGATTTGTACCTGGTTTTAGTCTCCGTAAAGTTATTGATCGGGCTTTGAATGTATATGTAAGCGGCTTTGTTGCGCCTGTTTACACCTACATTTTTTCTATCTTAGCGCAGAAAAGTGAGTTTAACACATATCACTTCCAAATGGAATATTGTATCACACATCAAAAGCCGTAATTAATCATTTATTAATTATTTTCGGTGTTTAGGATAAAAAAAGAAACAACAAAGCAGGAGTCAAAAGTCAATAATCAATAGTTGTACAGACGTGAGGAACATCGCGTCTGTAGGAGTCAAAAGTTAGGAGTTGCACAAAATACCATGCGTTGGATTGTGGCTGTTGAAAGACTGAATTTTTTGTTGATACACTGATAATCAAAAAAATATCCGCTGCTAGCAAATAGTAACAGCGGATATTTGTTTATATTTTCTCCTTAAAAGCCTAGTAACAGAGAAAATCTACTATTCGTCTTTATTGTCGATGCGGGGAGGTTCGCGAAATGCGATCGCAAAGAAAAGAACTCCGATTGCCAAGGTCAAAATCAAAATGTATGCAATGCTTTCCATATCAGAACTTCCTACCTGTCCAGCCAGTCTAGTAATGATAGTGTACCAAGATACAGTCCATAAAGGATGAAGTCTTAAAGATAGAGGATGAAGCACGAAGATTTACAAACTTCTTTTTTATACTTCATCCTTCATCTTTTATCCTTTATTAAGCTTCCTTACGGCGGGTTGACTTGTCACCCACTTTCTGGAATAGACCCCATTCAACTTGTTCTTCAAGATCCGCGTCAACACCAGCAAACACGTCTCGGTAGATTGTCCGAGCGCCGTGCCAGATGTGACCAAAGAAGAACAGCAGAGCAAATACAGCATGACCGAAGGTAAACCAACCTCTGGGACTGGTACGGAAGACTCCATCGGGTTTACCATTGCTGGCTCGGTCTGCGTCAAACTCAAACGGTTCACCCAACTGTGCTAGACGTGCGTACTTCTTAACATCAGCTGGATCTTTAAATACTTGTCCGTTTAGTTGACCACCGTAGAAGCTAGTAGTCACACCAGCTTGCTCAAAGCTGTATTTTGATTCTGCCCGACGGAAAGGAATATCCGCACGGACAATACCATCAGCATCGGTCAAGATGACAGGGAAGGTTTCAAAGAAGTTCGGCAGACGACGTACTTCTAATTCACGACCTTCGCTGTCTGTGAAGACTGGATGACCCAACCAAGATTCAGCAACACCATTGGTTTTATTCATCGGTCCGACGCGGAACAAACCACCTTTAGCGGGGCTATTTCCTACGTAGTCGAAGAATGCCAGCTTTTCGGGAATTCGTGACCAAGCTTGCGAAAGACTTGCGCCATTGGCAACGTCAGCTTGTACGCGCCGATTAATTTCTTGTTTGAAGAAATCTTGATCCCATTGATAACGGGTAGGACCAAACAGTTCGATTGGGGTAGTGGCGCTACCGTACCACATTGTGCCGGCAACGACGAAGGCGGCAAAGAATACTGCGGCAATACTGCTAGAAAGTACAGTTTCGATGTTCCCCATCCGTAAAGCTTTATAAAGCCGTTCGGGGGGTCGTACTGTCAGGTGGAATAAGCCAGCAATAATACCAACTACCCCAGCAGCAATGTGGTGAGCCACAACGCCACCAGGATTATATGGGTTAAACCCAGCCGGTCCCCACTCTGGCGCTACTGCTTGAACGTGACCCGTTAAGCCGTAGGCATCAGAAATCCACATCCCCGGTCCAAATAGCCCGGTGAGGTGAAAAGCACCAAAACCAAAACAAAGTAAACCAGATAAGAACAGGTGAATGCCAAACATTTTTGGCAAATCGAGAGCGGGTTCACCAGTGCGGGGGTCTTGGAAGAGTTCCAAATCCCAGTAAACCCAGTGCCAAACGGCGGCTAAGAATAATAGACCAGAAAGAATGATGTGAGCAGCGGCTACACCTTCAAATGACCAGAAACCAGGATCGTAACCAGGCTGTCCTGTGACGTTCCAGCCGCCCCAAGAACCAACTACGCCTAAGCGTGACATGAAGGGTAGTACATACATCCCTTGACGCCACATGGGGTTGAGTACGGGATCGCTGGGGTCAAAAATAGCTAGTTCGTATAAAGCCATCGAACCAGCCCAGCCTGCCACTAGCGCTGTGTGCATCAAGTGTACAGATATCAGCCGACCCGGATCGTTCAGAACAACTGTATGTACTCGGTACCAGGGTAGTCCCATTGACTACGCTCCTCCTCGATGAATTATGTTTACAAGCAAGTTTTCGTTTTTTTGTTATTGCCACCAAATTTTTCTTCCTTGCCTTAAAAGTCAGACAATGTAGAAAATTTGGCAATGCTCACACGAATAAGGTAATCTTACCCCGGAGGGTAGCGATCGCCCGTTTACACCGCACGCAGTAAATTTTATTTGATAAAATTCACTTTTTGTTCCGGAAGGAACAAGACAAACGTTTTTAAAGCGTTTGGGCGGTTGAAAGTGCTTTGCTATCGCAAGCGCAAAAATGAGAATGTTTTAAAAAGTGTAACTATTGATGGACTTGTTTGCAAGCGGGTAAGTTATCGGGATCGCGTAGCATTACGGATGAAAGTGAGGAGGGGGGGAGGGTGAGAAACAATTCTTCTGATTTTGTTCCCCTTGTCTCCCTTGTCTCCCTTGCCTCCCTTGTCCCCTTGTCCCCTTGTCCCCCTGTCCCCCTGTCCCTCATGTCGTCGGGGCGTTTTTCAGCCATTCAATTAGGGATTTTAAGTCGCCAGACAGTGCGGATTCGCCTACGGTGATGGTATGTTGCTTACCGTTATCTTCTACAGTCAAGGTATATTGAAAGCGATCGCTTGATCGCGTATCGGAAGTGATTGTTTGCGGTAATTCAAAGAAACCCGCTGATTGAATTAGTTGAGAAACCTGATTAGATTCGTTTGCTGGCAGAGTAGCTGTGTCAATATTTGTTGTTTTGATGATTCCAGCAAAGCCACCTGAGCGTTCAAAGGAGATCCGCATTTTTAATTCTCCGTCGTGTTGTATGCGCTAGACACAAAGGAAGTGGAAATTAATTCTCCGTTGCCCGATATGCGATCGTAGTGACGTTCCACACCGAACGTCTCTACATAATACAGACGTTCCACACCGAACGTCTCTACATAATACAGAATAATACAGACGTTTGGTGTGGAAAGTCTCTACATAAATAATACAGACGTTCCACCGGAACGTCTCTACAGAACTCCTACCTTTTGCCAAGCATTCTGCACAGCTTTCTGTTCCTTGCTATCATTGCCGTAAAGTTCGCCAGCAACTTGGATAGTTGTTTGAGCAGCGCGTTTAAAGTTGGCTTTAGAACGGAGGCGATCGCGTAAACTTATGTACCAGATTTTGCCTGCTTTTTCCCAAGCATAACCGCCAATTTCCATTGCCGCTAAGTAAAAAGCGTTGTTGGGGATACCTGAGTTAATATGCACTCCAGCGTTATCTTGCATCCCCCTGTAAAGGTCTTTATAATTTGCTGGTTGTGGGTCTTTACCTAACACGGGATCGTCGTATGCTGTTCCTGGGGCTTTCATTGAGCGGATACCTACACCCTTGACATTTGGCGCAAATAGTCCTTCCCCAACAATCCAACTCGACTTATCTACCGTCTCATTATTTACTCTTTGTTTGACCATGATACCGAAGACATCCGACATTGACTCATTGAGTGCGCCAGATTCCCCAAAGTATATTAAAGCAGCTTCATACTGAGTTACACCATGAGTTAACTCATGTCCAATCACATCAATTGATTTTGTGAAGCGTTGAAACAACTGTCCATCGCCATCACCATAAACCATCTGACTGCCATTCCAAAAGGCGTTGTCATACTTCACACCGAAATGCACGGTAGAGTCTAAACGCAACCCCTTATCATCAACAGAATTGCGCTCGAAGATTTCATCATACAAATCATAAGTTGCCCCAGCACCATCGTAAGCCTCATTCACCGCCTCATCACTGCTAGCAGAATCGCCTTCACTACGTACTAACTTGCCTGGGAGTTGTTCGCCATTTTTGGCATCGTAGACGGTGCGACGCTTTTCACCGGGTTGAGCTGTCAAGTTAATACCACCCACCACATCGCGGCGTCCGCGAAGCTGTGCAGAAACATTTAATGTATGAAAAGCCCACTGACGCTGTTCAGGATTGCCATTGACAGCAACCTTTTCTAGCATATGTGGGGGGACGATGCAACAAATAGGGCAGCGAGAATAAATTTTATGCTTACAGTCAAATCCTAACGATCTTTTATTGCTTCTAGTCATGCAAGATGTTCTCCTTGTATTTGTGGTTTATCTGTTAAGAGAATCTTCTACTTTGTATTTTCGACACATCCCTTAAGATTTTACAGTACCTTCACAGGGTACTTTTGTGGTAGGGTGTTGCATCAAAACACAAGGGAAACGTTGATGCGGGGAGTTTCACCGGAAAACTAAAGCGTCAATCAGCAACACCTCGTTAAATTTACCCAACGGGTTTATATAATAGTTCCTGTTAAGGGTATTTGTGCTATTTATTACTATTTTGTTAATAAAAGGGAATGGATAATGGGGAATGGGTATCGGGCATTGGTAATAATTCTTTCCCTTTTCCCCTTTTCCCCTCTTCAAAAAGCCCGTTGCCCACGATCAACTCTACAACAAGGATAGTGATGTCGGTAAGTAGAATACGCTATGATTGGGACTATAAAGAGATTTGGACGGTATATAATACGCCATTGCTAGAGCTGATTTATCAAGCTGCTACCGTACATCGTCAATATCATGACTCAACAAAAATTCAAGTTTGCAAGTTAATTTCCATTAAAACGGGAGCTTGTCCAGAAGATTGCAGCTATTGCGCTCAATCTTCTCGCTACAAAACTGAGGTGAAGCCACAAGCACTTTTAGAGAAGGAAACTGTAGTTAGCATTGCCCAGAAAGCCAAAGAAAGCGGTATTAGTCGTGTGTGTATGGGTGCAGCTTGGCGAGAAGTACGCGATAATTCGCAATTTGATGAAGTGTTAGAGATGGTCAAAGAGGTGACAGCGTTAGGTTTAGAGGTGTGCTGTACTCTGGGAATGCTGAGTGAATCTCAGGCAAAGCGCTTAGAAGATGCGGGATTATATGCCTATAATCATAACTTGGATACGTCAGCAGATTATTATAACACTATCATTACAACGAGAACTTATGGCGATCGCCTCTCAACAATCGATAATGTCCGCTCAACAAACGTAACTGTATGTTCTGGCGGTATACTCGGTTTAGGGGAAAGTGTTGGCGATCGCGTTTCCATGTTGCAAACTCTGGCAACACTACAACCACATCCAGAATCCGTACCAATTAATATTCTCTCCCAAGTTCCCGGCACACCATTAGAAAATCAGCCTGATGTCCCCATTTGGGATGTCGTGCGAATGATTGCCACTGCTCGTATTTTAATGCCAGCTTCTGACGTGCGCCTTAGTGCCGGGAGAGCAAGACTTTCCCAAGTTGAGCAAGCCTTCTGCTTCATGGCAGGGGCAAATTCCATCTTTTCTAGCGACGACGGTCACATGTTAACCGTCACCACTCCTTGCCCAGGATACAACGCCGACCAAGAAATGCTCAACTTACTTGGTTTAGAAATGCGTCCTTCTAAAAATCGAGCTGTTTGCTAGCAGGGGAATGGGGGGATGGGGAGATGGGGAGATGGGGAGATGGGGAGATGGGGAGATGGGGGGATGGGGAGAGGGGGAGAAAGAATTGTCTCCTTGTCTCCTTGTCTCCTTGTCTCCTTGTCTCCTTGTCTCCCTTGTCTCCCTTGTCCCCCTTATCCAATTAAATAATCTTGGCGCTACGTAGACCAAACAGCAGAGCAACAGCTATACCAAAAAACAAACCCAAAAAGCCAATATAAGATATCAAAGCAAACATTTACGTTTCTCCATAAGACTTCACTAATATCTATTCAAGCATCAGTCAAGAGTTATTAATCACTTTTCCCCCTTGTATTCTTGCCTTCACCTGCGTAGAATGCGAGATCATAGGGCATAGGGCAGTTTATTGATGGCTATAATTAATGTAAATTTACCGGAGCAATCTTATGAAATTGCGATCGCATCTGGTAATCTAGATAATCTCGGCGAACAAATGAGCAGTTTGTCGCTGGGTAAGAAGGTACTGCTAGTTTCTAACCCGACAATTTTTAAGCATTATGGGGAAAGAGCGATCGCATCCTTGACATCTGCTGGTTTTGAAGTTGCCAGTTCCATGCTTGCACCCGGAGAACGCTACAAAAACCTAAACTCCATCCAAAAACTCTACGACGTTGCCCTAGAAAATCGCCTAGAACGCTCCTCAACAATGGTGGCTTTGGGGGGGGGTGTTGTTGGTGATATGACAGGCTTTGCAGCTGCTACTTGGCTGCGCGGAATTAATGTTGTGCAAGTGCCGACTACACTTTTAGCAATGGTAGATGCGGCAATTGGTGGCAAAACTGGTGTAAATCATCCCTTAGGGAAAAACTTGATTGGGGCATTTCATCAACCGCGTTTGGTTTTGATTGATCCAGATGTGCTGAAAACCCTGCCTATGCGTGAGTTTCGCGCTGGAATGGCAGAAGTTATTAAGTACGGTGTGATTTGGGATGCGGAATTGTTCGCCGAAATGGAAGCGACTAAGAACTTAAATCAACACCGCTACGTCAAGCCGGAATTAATCGACAGCATTTTAACTCGTTCTTGTCAAGCTAAAGCTGATGTTGTCAGCAAAGACGAAAAAGAAGCCGGACTGCGGGCTATTCTTAATTATGGTCACACCATCGGACACGCCGTAGAAAGCTTGACAGGTTATCGTTTAGTAAATCACGGTGAAGCTGTGGCTATTGGGATGGTAGCAGCAGGACAGATTGCTGCCGAATTGGGGATGTGGCAAAAAGAAGAAACGCAAAGGCAAGACGCTTTGATTGCCAAAGCCGGTTTACCGACAAAATTACCCGATGGGGTGGATATTGAAGGGATAATTGAGGCGTTGCAAAGTGATAAAAAAGTTAAAGACGGTAAAGTTAGGTTTGTTTTACCAACGCAGATGGGTGTAGTGACGGTGACTGATGAAGTCCCATCGGATATTATCACAGCTGTGTTGCGGGGAATGCAAAGTTAGCGGCACATATTCGTAGTGAGCGCTTCAGCGCTCAAACAAGCACTAAAGTGCTTACTACGAATAAAATATTTAATCAATGTCCTGATTTGGTAATTGAAATTATTTCCCCAGGACAAACCTTTGGACAAATGGCAGCGAAAGCAAAAGACTATTTAGATGCTAAGGTGCTGCGGGTTTGGGTGCTAGATAGTAAGGCGAGAAGCATTACCGTTTTTTATCCAGATCCGGCGCCGCAGACTTATAAGTAGGTAAACATAATTAATTACACAATGTCATTGCGAATGCAGCGTTCGCGTTGGCAAAGCCTCTCGCAGAGAAGCGTCCCGAAGGGAAGCGAAATGAAGCAATCGCAAGGGCTGGGATTGCTTCTCTTCTCCTGTCGGAGACGCCAAGGGCGAACGAGACGCTCCGCGAACGCTTCGCTCGCAATGACTGTAATTAATATTGCGTAGTTACTTATGGGTGAGGAATTGCTTACAGATTCGCTGTTTGCGGGATTAGAATTTAGTGTTGAGCAAGTCTTTCAAAAAGCGAAGATACGATAAATAGCCGTCTTTATAATAATCAATCCTTTGTAGAGACGGCGATTTATCGCGTCTTTGTGATTTATAATTTTCATCAACAAACCTTATCCGAACCGTATTGGCTATTCTCAATTAGCGTCCAGACTCGCCCAGAGTTAAAACTCAGGGCTAATAGCTCAAGTCCACTTAAGTGGACTAAAACCTTTATCTAGTCGTCTTTAGACGACTTTAGCTATTAGCCTTAGAATTCATTCTAAGGCGGTTGTTGGGATTGGTGCAAGATGTCAGGTTAAAGGAATGTAATGTAAGCAAAACTTACCGCGACGTAAGATGTGTGTGATTTCGGTTTTGGCTGGAGGAAGTATTTTTCCTTCCTACTCTCCATCTTTCACTTTCTCTTGCTGATGCCAAGCTTGATAAAAAGCGGGGTAGGACATACTTTGGGCGCACTTCCAGATAAATTGGTAGCACTCATTGAATTGCTGAAAGTGATTTTTGCGAGTTTCAGGTGATAAGTAATTCTTTAACGCACTGACAACACTTGGCATCTGTTCCTCTGACAGAATTTCCTCTAAGTTTGATACCGCTTGCCTTCGGGTATAATCATCCACTTGTGGTTTGGCGATTAACTCTACCAAAGCATCAATTGCTTCTTTGTTGCCTGGGTCAATTTTCTCTAAGCTATCTGCCGCTTGGATTCGGATATAATCATCCAGTTGTGGATTGTCGATTAACTTGACCAAAGCAGCGATCGCTTCTTTGTTGCCAGAGCCAATTTTCTCTAAGCTATCTGCCGCTTGCCTTCGGGTATAATTATCCACTTGTGGATTGCCGATTAACTCCACCAAAGCATCAATCGCTTCTTGGTTGCCAGAGCCAATTTGCCCTAAGCTAAATACCGCGTCCCTTCGGGTAGAATAATTCAGTTGTGGATTGCCGATTAACTCCACCAAAGCATCAATCGCTTTTTGGTTGCCAGAGCCAATTTTCCCTAAGCTTGATGCCGCTTCCCTTCGGGTATCTTCATCCAGTAGTGGATTGCCGATTAACTCCACCAAAGCATCGATCGCTTCTTCGTTGCCAGAGCCAATTTTCCCTAAGCTAGATGCCGCTAGCCTTCGGGTATCTTCATCCAGTAGTGGATTGCCGCTTAACTCCACCAAAGCATCAATCGCTTTTTGGTTGCCAGAGCCAATTTTCCCTAAGCTTGATGCCGCTTCCCTTCGGGTATCTTCATCCAGTAGTGGATTGCCGATTAACTCCACCAAAGCATCGATCGCTTCTTCGTTGCCAGAGCCAATTTCCCCTGAGCTAAATGCCGCTAGCCATCGGGTATCTTCATCCAGTAGTGGATTGCCGATTAACTCCACCAAAGCATCAATCGCTTTTTGGTTGTCAGAGCCAATTTTCCCTGAGCTAAATGCCGCTAGCCATCGGGTATCTTCATCCAGTAGTGGATTGCCGATTAACTCCACCAAAGCAGCGATCACTTCTTCGTTGCCAGAGCCAATTTCCCCTGAGCTAAATGCCACTAGCCATCGGGTATCTTCATCCAGTAGTGGATTGCCGATTAACTCCACCAAAGCAGCGATCACTTTTTGGTTGCCAGAGCCAATTTCCCCTAAGCTATATACCGCTAGCCATCGGGTATCTTCATCCAGTAGTGGATTGCTGATTAACTTCACCAAAACAGCGATCGCTTTTTGGTTGCCAGGGTCAATTTGCCCTAAGCTTTCTGCCGCTTGCGTGAGGGTATAATCATCCTGTTGTGGATTGCCGATCAACTCCACCAAAGCATTAATCGCTTTTTGGTTGCCAGAGCCAATTTCCCCTAAGCTATATACCGCTAGCCATCGGGTATCTTCATCCAGTAGTGGATTGCCGATCAACTCCACCAAAGCATCAATCGCTTTTTGGTTGCCAGAGCCAATTTCGCCTAAGCTTTCTGCCGCTTGCCTGAGGGTATAATAATCCTGTTGTGGATTGCCGATTAACTCCACCAAAGCATCAATCGCTTTTTGGTTGCCAGAGCCAATTTTCTTTAAGCTAAATAGCGCTTGCCTTCGGGTATCATCATCCAGTTGTGGTTTGTCGATTAACTCCACCAAAGTATCAATTGCTTTTTCGTTGCCAGAGGCAATTTCCCCTAAGCTTTCTGCCGCTAGGTTTCGGGTAGAATCATCCAGTTGTGGTTTGTTGATTAACTCCACTAAAGCAGCGATCGCTTTTATGCGATTTGTCTGAGGTAGTGCTGTCCTTGCTCCCTCTTCGATTAGGTAGAGAAAATCTACCCACTTGTTTTGTTCAACTTTAAACTCGCCAAAGCCCCATTTAACGATTTCCGCCACAATAGCATCTGCTTTTAAAGAGTTTTTCCACTCATCAACCCCCGCAGCAGCGAGAAAATAAGCGCGAAACTCGTAAAATCCCCTTCTGACTCTATCAATAGCTTTGTATTCTCCGCACCCATCATCAAATTCCATCAACTTCTGAATAAACTTTTCCTTCTCCTTCTTCTCTACATCCTCACGTCCCAACCACAGCAAAATCACCTCTTTCCACTGCGGTGCAAAAATGCGATAAACGCCTTGCGCGGGGTTGTCGGGAACATGATTCAGAAAATCGTGCCAATTCTCAACCGCCAACGCTGCAAAATATTCCTCAAATGTGGGATGGTAGAAAGCGTAAACTTTCTCTTTCGTTGCTGATTCCGCAGCGAGTCCAACTTCATTTAGCCATCCCAACTTTAACGCTAACCAAAATAAAGAATTTTGCTGTTTTGGATCACCTAATTCCTCACGCACCAACTTATGACGTAGCCGAAACCGTGACGTTTCTTGATCAATTGCCCGTTTTGCCAAACGTCCTAACGCTGCGTTTAATTCCTCTTGCTGCTGTTCGGTGGTAGGGAAGCGGTTTTCTTTCCACTTGTAAACCTCTTCCACAAACTGCTGATAAAGTCCGGCTTTAGTTTCCGGTAAACCTTTATCTGAACCTTGCCAAGTGCTACACAACAACGCTAACCGCAAAGGATTTTTAACTAAATCTTGGATGCGCTGACGTTCAGCTTGATTTAACTCCCTCCATAATTCTTCCCCCTTGTTACTCCCCCTCTCCTTAATAAGGCTACCGTGTACACACAAGTCGGAGTTACTTTGAGATCCGGGTTTTACCCCCCTTAATCCCCCCTTGGAAAGGGGGGAAACAAGAGATTCTTGTCCCCTCCCCTTTCCAAGGGGAGGGTTAGGGTGGGGTAATTCGAGAACTGGTAGTGATTCGATAACTTGTGTGTACACCGTAGCCTTAATAAGGAGAGGGGGCTGGGGGGTGAGGTTCCGAGGTTGAAACCACTTCTCGATAAACTCTTGCACCTGTTGCGGATATTCAAAATTCAGCAAGCGATACATCTCGAAATTTTCTAAAGCGTTCGCGTTTGCTTCCCAAACATTCACCCGACAAGTCAGCACAACCCGCGCATTTTTCACCCATCCCGTCAACTGCTGGGAAATCTCAGTTAATGGTTGGAGTGAGGACATTTCATCTGCTGCATCCAACAACAACCACACAGAATTATTCTTGAATAATTCTACAAAAGCGTTTTCCTGTTCTTCTGTTACACGCGGCACTTCTAAAGCACTTTTCAGCCAATTTTGCAGCAGATATTGTTCTACACTCTTTCCTTGCAAGTCTGCCAAAGAAATCCAAATTGGTAAACCGAGATTGTTGTTTAATATCCAAAAAGCTATAGTTTGCAACTGAGTAGTTTTTCCCGCACCCGGTTCCCCAATCAAAGCGATGCGGTGTCCTTGAGTTTTACCAACACCATTATCGATAATTTGCTCTAAAAAAGCCTGATGTTCAAACCGCTGCTTCTCTTCATAACTCGGTTCGTAAAGTTGCGAACCTTGTTCTGGGGAAATATCCTCGCTGCACTTCTTCGGTTTGGTACGCTCCACCAATGCTAAAGGGACATGAATATCTTCTAGGTCAAATTTCATCTCATCATCAGCAAACAGCAACTGATTTGTGGTGAGACGCTTGTGCTTTTCCAGCATAGCGCGGCAGATTTCTTGCCAATCGAAGCTTTTATCTGTTGTTTGTACCTGGAATGTTTCGTTTGAATTCGTCTTTCCGTATTCCTTCCACTTCTGCCTAACCACCTCCAGATTCTCTTTTATCGTCGCTGTCTGATGTTTTAGCGTCAGGGTAAATTTCCAATAACCTTTATTATTCGCGGCTTTTTGCGGTTCTCGCACTCCCAACTTCCATAGCCAATCAAGTGCAGTTTGAAGCTCTTGTAATTCTCTTTCTTTCTCAGAAACGCTAGATTCTGCTTTTTGTCGGGGAAGTTTTAAAGTTTTACCAGCATTTTTAATCTGGTTGAGTAAATGTTCCTTAGTTGTACCAACTTCAGTTGTTTTGCTTCTGTTTCCTGTTGTCTTTTTGATTTCATATCCGGTGATTCGCAGCTTATTAGCTTCCCAGACAACGCAAAGTGAAAGTTTTGATTCACAGTCTTGCTGTTCCGACAGTTGCAGCAATGCTTCTACCAGACTGAGTACATTCTCTAAAGCTGATTTATCTTCCCGAATATGTCTTGACATCAGTCAAATATAAACAAAATCGAAATAATTTGTAATTACCCAAACAAACAAGCTTCCCCAAACCGCAAAACCTGACGATACAAGCATTATAGATGCTGTGTGGGGGATGTGTCTGGGGAAATACCCAAAAAAATAATTGACCTTGTAAACCAAAAAACAAGGTAAATTCAGATGTCAGCCAACAAACTTGGTAAAAGTGCAACTCAAAGAGCAATCGCTTTGTTGTTAATTCTGCAAACAATGTTAATTGGTGTAAGTGCCGAAAACCGCATTCAGCAGGGAGACTCACCAATTGAGGTTTTGATGTGGATGATTAACCAGTGTATCCCAATCCTGAAACAAGCCAGCAGTTTGCAAGATAAACAGAAAAAGGACGACTAACTGAACGGTAATGCCATTGTGACTCGACACAATGGCATTGTGACTCGATACAATGGCATTGTGACCCGATACAATGGCATTGTGACCCGATACAATGGCATTGTGACTCGACACAATGGCATTGTGACTCGATACAATGGCATTGTGACTCGACACAATGGCATTGTGACTCGACACAATGGCATTGTGACCCGATACAAGTAGTCGGACAGAATTAATTACACAATGTCATTGCGAATGCAGCGAAGCGGAATGAAGCAATCGCAAGGACTGGGATTGCTTCGTTCCTCGCAATGACTGTAAATATTTTTGTCCGACTACTTATTAACGTTTCCAGGCTAACCAAGCCGAAGATAACTTCTTAAGACTTTGCAAACGGGCAATGCTATACTTATCAGCAGCTTTGCGGATAGATTCTGCTTGGGTAGGATATGGGTGAATTGTTTTAGCGATCGCATTCAAACCCAAATTATTCGTTATTGCTAAGGTCACTTCGCTAATCATCTCACCGGCATGTCGAGCAACTATGGTTGCTCCTAAAATCTTGTCTGTTCCCTTCTTTACATATAACTTGGTAAATCCCTCAGTTTCCCCATCAACGATCGCTCGATCCACATCGTTGAAAGGTACGCTAAATGTATCAATCTCAATACCCTTTTCCTCAGCTTCTTGCGGATACATCCCTACATGCGCTACTTCAGGGTCAGTATAAGTACACGAAGGCATAATCAAAGAACTAAGTTTCTTACGTCCCACCCCAAGAATCGAAAACAGGGCATTTTGAATTACAATTCGAGCAGCAGCATCAGCGGCATGGGTAAATTTCCATTTCATGCAGACATCTCCCACCGCATAAATTCGGGGATTAGTTGTCTGTAAATAGTCATTAATTATAATACCTTGCTTTTCATCATATTCTACACCCACAGCTTCCAAATTCAAATTTTCTACATTCGGCGATCGCCCAGTCGCTACTAAAATTTCATCAACTCCAAGCACTTCCTCTTGTCCGTTAATCTCGTAACGAATGACTTTTTCTGCATCGTCGTGTTCAATGCGTTTAATTTTAGACTCAAAACGTAATTCAATACCCTCGCGCACAAAAGCTTTTTGAATCATCTCTGCGGCTTGAGCATCTTCACGACTCAGTAAGCGCGAACCTCTTTGTAGTAAAATAACTTGTGAACCTAAGCGTTGAAAAGTCTGAGCTAATTCGCAACCGATGTAACCTCCACCAATTACTGCCAATCTACTTGGGCATTGTGTCAGAGAAAACACGCTTTCATTAGTCAGATATTTTGTTTCATTTAAACCATCAATTGCTAATTTATTAGGGTGCGAACCTGTAGCGATCGCCGCCTTTTTAAAGTGTAAAATACTTTCGCCCACTTCTACCCTATCACTATCTTTAAATCGAGCCTCGCCAAAAAACACATCAACGCCAAATTCTTCTTGAAAGCGTTTAGCAGAATCATTGGGACTAATTTCTGACCGTATTCGTCGCAACCGCTCCATCACTGCCGGAAAATCAATGTTAATCTGATGACGGTTGTCAATGCCAAATTCTTGTGCGTAATAGATATCTGCAACTACCCGTGCAGAGCGAATCAGAGTTTTTGATGGTATACAACCCACATTAGTACAATCACCGCCCATCAAGTGCTTTTCTATCAAAGCTACTTTCGCACCTAACATTGCTGCACCGGCAGCAGTTACCAATCCAGCCGTACCCGCACCAATGACAACTAAATTGTAACTCGGTGCAGGTTCAGGATTAACCCAATCTGGAGGATGAAGGTTATCAATTAACTCCTGATTATACCGATCCATTGGGGAAACGGTTAGGGTGCTAACTGCTGTGGTCATAATGATGCATTTTTTGTGACAAGAACTGATTAAATATGCTACACAGAAAGTGATTAATTTTCCTCTAGCTAAAGTTGGTTATATTAAACTTTGGTTAATTTGGCTCTAATCGTCTCTATGCGTTTGCGGTTTACGCCCAAATCACTTTGACCCAAACGCGACGCCGAGCGTACTTGGATGACGTTGGCTTTGCGGTCTAGATAAAATTCTACATCATCGACAAATCCCATTAAAGCGCTTTTAAATTCTGCATACAAATAATCATTGTTTTCTGTGATGATTTTGGTTCTAGGCAAAGATTGAATCACACTTTTGAGTTTAGCGATCGCTTGTTCTGGGGTAGAATTGTAAGTTAACGGTGCTATTGCATGTCCGACATCTGAACTTTGACTAGAAACACAGTTAGGGCTATTAGGACAAGGTGCTAATTTCCCATTGTTCACACCTAAATTGTTTGGTCGTTTGCCAGCAAAAACCATAATTATGCTCTTATAAATAGATACACTGTATATTACTCTACAACGTAGTGAGCAATTTATTGCTCAATTATTAATGCATCTACTTTTAGGTAGATTTATCCTAAATATATGAGTAATTCGTAGTGAGCAATTTATTGCTCAATTAGATTTAAGCACTGAAGTGCTTACTACGTTACAATGCTAAAAAGCGATCGCTATGAATCCAACTTTATCTGGAATTTGAAAGCGATCGCTCTTGTGTGTTAATGAAGAGTGCAAGCCTTACATTTTACCGTGTTGCATTACTTGTTGCAGATGGTGACGGATTTCTTGTGCTTGTTCCATATCAGAAGAGCGCAACTTCTCGAACAACTCTACACAAGGTTGAGAACCTGCTTGCTGTGCATCTTGAATGTAAGTTTCGTAAGCTTTAACTGCTTCCGCCTTGTTGTGCAGCACAGTGATAAAATCGTACTCAAGATTGCTAATGGGTTGAGAATTTCCGTTACCTGTAGTCATAAATTAACCCTCCTAGTGGTGCTAATTAATTTGTACCCATCATAAAAGAGTCATTCATCTGCCCAAAAGCGTAGTTACAAATACATTATTAACAACCTTGGTATGATGCATTTGCCACTTGTTGAATATCATCACTAGTTTATAGCGCTTCCCAGTCAGCTGAGGTACAAACTTATCTGCGTCCATCTGCGTTTATCTATCTTCATCTGCGGTTAATTCAATATTCTGTACCTCATGAATAGCTGCATAATTACATCGACCAAAATTAATTATGCGCTATCCAAAACCCTTGTAGAGACGTAGCACTGCTACGTCTCTACATATTTTGCGGAGATGTCTATTATGCAACGGGTTTATTTTCATCACTATAATGTGAGAATTCGTTTTGATGTTCTCTACCTCCTCGATGCCTAATAGGACAATATTTGGTGTTAGCACTAATGCAATCCATATGTGGGGTTTTGGCACACACTACTAATAGCATACCAAGAATAAACAATAAGCCACACATTGCGGCTGTTTGCATCCAAGAAATTTCTAACGCTCCATGAACAACTATTTCTCGCAATACAGATACAATTGTTACTTCCACTGCTACACCGACAGAAATACTATGTTCTTGTAAGTAAACTATGAGCAATCGAAATAACTCAACCAGAATCAAGATAAATAGCATCTTGGAAGTCACATATTTATAGTCTAATGCCTGAGTGAGGGCAGTAAATATCCCCCACAACTGCATTACCATCACAACAAACAAAGTCAAACACAGAATTATAACGATTAAGTCTTGGAAAGCCTCCATGTTGCGAACAATTGCATGTCGATCAAACCAGCGATCGCCAAATAAAAATTGACTCTTGAGGCGCTTTTGCTTGTACATTTGTATTCTCATGGGAACAATTTACGACGACACCAGTCCAACCTATCAAGAAGAGGGGGAAAGGTTAAAGGGGAAAGGGGAAAGGGAGAAGAAATTGATATGGGGATTGCCAGAGCGATGGTTAAAAGCCGATGAACAAACCCTAATGTTTCTTCCTTTTTCCTTTTTTATTTCCCCTTTACCCCTCCTTGATAATTCTATTGTTACCCAATGTGAAGCAATCGCACCTCAACGGGGTTGATAATTTAAATTCTGTACTTGTTGTAACAATTGTTCGGCATTTCTTGCCCACAAAGTATTATTTTGAGAATTATATAAATCTCTGGCATATTGTAATACCTCTGCGGCTTGCGGATATTGTCTTAATTGCATAAAAACTAACCCCGCACCGTAATAAGCGTTGGGATAATTTGTGTTTGCCTCAGCGGATTTTCTAAATGCTTCTAAAGCTTCTTTTAATTTATTTTGGTTATACCAAATCGTTCCCAAAGTATAATGAGCTTCTGAATATTTAGGATTAATTTTAACTGCTTTACGAAATGCATCTTTAGCTTGATCAAGTTTGTTTTGTTGCAGATAACATATTCCCAGATGATAAGCTGGTTCTGGTGCATTTTTACTATATTCCATTGCTTTTTTAAAAGATGCGATCGCTTTATCCCAATCCCGTTGTTGCTCTCGCAGCAAACCAAAATTATAATGAGCAAAACCTAGCTTGGAATCAAGTTGCAAAGCTCGTTGCAAATAATCATTTGCCTGTTGTAAATTATTACCTTCCAACAACGCTCCCCCCAAATTAGCAAAAGCCGGTGCAAATTTAGGATCGGCTAGAGTTGCGCGATAAAATGCATCTGCCGCAGGTTGTAATTGTCCGACTTGTCGCAGGGCTAACCCTAAATTATAATGTGCTGGTGCCAAATTCGGATCCAGCTTAATTGCTTGGTTAAAAGAAGCGATCGCATCTTCTACTCTACCCACATTTATCGCTTGCAAGCCTTGATTTAACCAATCTGTAGCAGTTTGATTACTATTATATTGTGCCAGCTTTACAGGAGGATAAAATTGTAGAGACGCGATTAATCGCGTCTGTGCGGGAGATCCGATTAATCGCGTCTGTGCAGAAGCAGAGGAAGACGGTAAGATAATCCCGCTACCCAACAAAATCAAACTTATCAGCCTTCCTATGCGATATTTATAGAATGATAATCTCATTGACTTTTACTCCTTGCGACATCTTTAGTGACGTTTACTTCACTAAAAGCTTTGTTTGAAAAGAAATGTTTTTACAAAACTTTGGAAATTTGTATCAAAGTTTGTACAACTTAAATTTTCTTCAGGTAAATCTTACAACAAGCTACGATTTTTTGTTAACTAGGTTAAAAGAAGGATAATGACAAATTAAAGAGGGGATAACAATCGTGCATCAAGATTTTTATTCCCAAATAAATCTGCATATGCGGCTGTAAGCTCACCGCAAAGGAGGTTTTATGAACGAAAAAGTAAAATCGGGTTCGCGAAACGTTGCAATTGTCGGTCCTTATTTAAGCGGGAAGACCACATTACTAGAAAGTTTGTTATTTGTCACAGGAGCAATTTCCCGCAAAGGCAATGTCAAAGATGGGAATACAATAGGAGATAGTGCGGCAGTAGAGCGCGATCGCCATATGAGTGTTGAAGTAAGCACAGCAAGCACTCAATACAACGATATTCGCTTTACCTTTATTGATTGTCCCGGTTCGGTGGAATTTGCCCAGGAAACCTACAATGCTTTAATAGGAGTCGATGCAGCAATTGTAGTTTGCGAACCGATACGCGATCGCGTCCTTACCCTAGCACCTTTATTTAAATTCCTTGACGATTGGGAAATTCCCCATCTCGTCTTTGTGAACAAAATGGATCGGGCAAATATCCATGTTCTAGAAACTTTACACGCTCTCAAAACTGTTTCTAGTCGTCCTTTGGTAGCACACCAATATCCCATCATGAATGGGGAACAGCTAACCGGCTTTATCGATTTAGTCACCGAACAAGCTTATCAATATCATCCTGGGGCACCTGCCGATCCCATCCCGTTTCCCGAATCTCTTAAAGAAGAAGAACACATCGCACGAGCAGAAATGCTTGAAGCTTTAGCAAATTTTGACGATCATTTACTCGAAGAACTTTTAGAAGACATCGAACCACCCCAAGAAGAAATTCTCAAAGATTTAAAACTGGAATTAAGCGCAGATTTAGTAGTACCTGTTTTCTTTGGTATTGCCGAACTTGATTATGGTGTGCGACCTTTATTAGAAGCTTTATTACGCGAAGCACCGGAACCAGAAACCACCGCAGAACGCCGTTTAAAAGACCGCAAAGGCAATACTCCCATAGCGCAAGTCATAAAAACCTACTATACTCCTCAAGGTGGGAAACTTTCTCTAGTGCGTGTTTGGCGTGGTAAACTAACTGATGGTATTCTCCTCAACGGCGTTCGTGCTGGGGGAATTTATCGCCTCATGGGACAACAACAGAAATCACTTCAAGAAGCTGATGCTGGGGAAATCGTCGCTTTAAGCCGTTTAGAAAATGTCAAAACTGGGGATACACTTTCTTGTCAACAATCAAAGGAATTACCAAAAGCTGAACAATTAGAACCAGTTTATGCTCTGGCAATTACTCCCGAAAAGCGCAACGATGAAGTTAAACTTAGTGGTGCGATCGCCAAACTATTAGAAGAAGATCCATCTCTTGCTTGGGAACAACACGGTGATACTCACGAAGTTATTCTTTGGGGACAAGGTGAAATACATTTGCAAGTCGCTTTAGACAGATTGCACCGCAAATATAATTTACCAATGACAACTCACCTGCCGCAAGTTCCTTATAAAGAAACTATTCGCAAACCTGTAGAATCGATTCACGGACGCTACAAACACCAAAGCGGTGGACATGGACAATTTGGCGATGTTTTTCTCGATATTAAACCTTTAGGACGCGGTGAAGGCTTTAATTTTAGCGATCGCATTGTCGGTGGTGTCGTTCCCAAACAATACATTCCTGGGGTAGAAATGGGTGTACGTGAGTTTTTAGCACACGGTCCCTTGGGTTTCCCCGTGGTAGATGTAGCGGTAACTTTAACGAATGGTTCTTATCATAACGTTGATAGTTCCGAACAAGCATTTAAGCAAGCTGCTCGATTAGCAATGCAAACGGGAATACCTAAAGGAGAACCCATTTTGCTAGAACCAATTCTACATGTGGAAGTGACAACCCCCAGTGAATTTACCTCAAAAGCCCTGCAACTTTTAAGTGGCAAACGAGGTCAAATTTTGGGCTATGAAGGAAGAAACGATTGGCAAGGATGGGATAATATCTCAGCTTATTTGCCCCAAGCCGAAATGCACGACTTTATAGTAGAGTTGCGATCGCTTACTTTAGGCGTCGGTTCCTTCCACTGGCAATACGATCATTTGCAAGAAGTGCCGGAAAAACTTAGCGATCGTATTGTTACTATTAATGGCAACGGTAACGGCAAGTAATTTTGAATTTGCGATTAGTCTAGAATCAACATTAGCCCGGAACATTAAGTTCCGGGTTAATAGTTGAAAGTCCGGTGCGGCAGTCACTTGAAAGACTGATGGGAGGTATAGAGTAATCCAATGAGTAACTTTGCCTCCCTTCAAAATCGTGCATTCCGAGGAGAATTATAATAAAGTGCCAGCCAGAGACTCCATTCACGAAACTGTTAAAGAGGCAATTATCAAAGACGGTTGGGAAATTACGGACGATCCCTATGTTATTTCCTATGGTGAGCGTTTTTTATTTGTGGATCTTGGTGCAAGTGGCTTTATTGGAGTTCGGCAGGGAAATAAACACATTGCCATTGAAATTAAACAATTTCGTGGACAATCTCAAGTAGCTGACTTAGAGCAAGCTATTGGTCAATATACGCTATATCGCCTGTTACTTAATCAAGTCGATCCAGAACGTGACCTTTATCTTGCTGTTTCTGAAGCAACCTACAGCGACATATTTACTGAACCAATTGGAAAACTAGCGATTGCCTACGGCAGGCGGTTACGCCATCGCTCAACTACCTTTAAAGCTGATTATTGTAGATTTAGAGAAAAAGGAAGTAAGCCAATGGATACCATCACGACAAGCAGAGAAATCGTCAAACAGGTAATTAGTGATTATGCCAAACTACGCCCATCTCACGGTAATATTCGCTTAGATGCCATATTTGACGAGATGCGCGATCGCTATGCTCTGATGCAGGTTGGTTGGGATAGAGGAAAGCGGGTGCGTGGCAACCTGATCTATGTAATTATCGAGAATGGGAAAGTAATAATTGAATACGATGGTATGGAATGTGGAATTACTCAGGACTTAATTAATAAAGGTATTCTTGAGCGTGATATTGTGCTGGCTTTTCTACCGGATTCGCAGCCTGTTTCTATAGCTTGAAAATCGGGAGAGCGATTGCAGAGTAGGAAAAATTTCAATAAAGATGAAAAGCTTATTTTATAAGCCTTACATTATTTAGTAATAGTGCGATCGCTTACTTTAGGCGTCGGTTCCTTCCACTGGCAATACGACCATTTGCAAGAGGTGCCGGAAAAACTCAGCGATCGCATTGTTACTATTAATGGCAACGGTAACGGCAAGTAATTTTGGATTTTAGATTAGTTTGAGATCAATTTCTACGGGTGCGATCGCTCAATTCTGATTGAGTGATTATTTCACTTTTGGTGTATAAAGTTTACTCTGTCTAGTTTTCAGTCTTTTTTTACATCCACTGGAAACAAGAATACTTTAGTTGGAAACAGGAACATTCTCGTTTGCAACACGAAAGTTCGGGTTCTGAACATGAAACGTTGAGTTCAAAACAGGAAACTTGGAGATAAAAGCTAGAGTGATGAGGTTGGGAAGGTAAATTTTCTTGTTCTTATTAGAGATGATCGCGCAAATTTGCTAAATTCTCACGCACTCTCACAGTATTAGGATGATTCCCTCCTAAACTTTGCTCGAAAATATTCAAAGCTTGGAGATACAGGGGTTCGGCTTGGTCGTACTTTCCTTGGGAATAGTAGAGTTTAGCCAAGTTGTTGAGGCTTTGGGCGACATGGGGATGATTGTCTCCCAGCAGGTATTGTCTGAGTTCTAAAGCTTGGAGATACAGGGGTTCGGCTTGGTCGTACTTTCCTTGGGAATAGTAGAGTGCAGCCAAGTTGTTGAGGCTGGTGGCGACATCGGGATGATTGTCTCCCAGCAGGCTTTGTCTGAGTTCTAAAGCTTGGAGATACAGGGGTTCGGCTTGGTCGTACTTTCCTTGGGAATAGTAGAGTAATGCCAAGTTATTGAGGCTGGTGGCGACATCGGGATGATTGTCTCCCAGCAGGCTTTGTCTGAGTTCTAAAGCTTGGAGATAAAGGGGTTCGGCTTGGTCGTACTTTCCTTGGCAATTGTAGAGATATGCTAAATTGTTGAGGCTGGTGGCGACATGGGGATGATTGTCTCCCAGCAGGCGTTTCAAGAGGTCTAAAGCTTGGAGATACAGGGGTTCGGCTTGGTCG
>NZ_KK073768.1:3925827-3928816 GCF_000582685.1 [Scytonema hofmanni] UTEX 2349 | reverse complement strand
CTTGGAGATACAGGGGTTCGGCTTGGTCGTACTTTCCTTGGAATTCATAGAGTCCTGCCAAGTTGTTGAGGCTGGTGGCGACATCGGGATGATTGTCTCCCAGCAGGCGTTTCAAGAGGTCTAAAGCTTGGAGATACAGGGGTTCGGCTTGGTCGTACTTTCCTTGGAATTGGTAGAGTAATGCCAAGTCGTTGAGGCTGGTGGCAAAATCGGGATGATTGTCTCCCAGCAGGTATTGTCTGAGGTCTAAAGCTTGGAGATACAGGGGTTCGGCTTGGTCGTACTTTCCTTGGGATTTGTAGAGTCTTGCCAAGTTGTTGAGGCTGGTGGCAAAATCGGGATGATTGTCTCCCAAGCGGTTTTGTACTGTTGATAAACACTGATGATACCAAGGTTCGGCTTGGGTATATAACCCTTGTCCTTCATAGAAGTAACCCAAGCCAACGAAATGCCAAATTAAATCTTCATCACTGACGGATTGAATGAGATTGTTTGCTACTTCAGCTATGTGTGGTATGGCAAGGGAAACAGCGTTAATTTCCTCAAGGGTAGGAGTCTCAGGAATTTGTTTAGCAACTGCTACCATTACCTGAGCAAACCATCCCTTAAATTCCTCTGCTTGCTCTAAACCTGTAAACTTAGATTGGAAAAATTCCCGCAGCAATGGATGTAGTTGATAAATTCCTTCACCTTTGCGCTGGAGGAGATGCAGATTTAATAATTTATCATCCCGAATTTCTTCTAACTCATCCTCATCTTTCTCTGTTAAGCATTGTTCTACTAATTTCCAGGGTATGGGTGCGGCGGCAAATAAACTGAGTACACAGCCTAATAACCTATCATCCTCTGCTAATTCCTGCCAACTCAACTCAAAGGCGGCTTGCACTCCCCTTTGTTCTCTCATATCGGCTTCTGGCTTGACGAGTGCAGGTTGTTCTAATCGCTTTTCCTTTAATCGCCCCATCATTTTCGATATAGACAAATCCTGCTTCCGCGCCAGATATCGCCCCACCAACTCTAAACCCAAAGGCAAATACCCCAGCCATTCGCACAATTGATTTGCTACATCTAATTCTCTCTCAATTCGCCCTGGTGTTTCTGCCAGCAAAGACCGTAACAACTCCAACGCTGCATCTGGTTGTAATACATCTAAAGATAATTGCTTGATGGCTGCACTCAACTTTTTGCGGGTAGTCATCAACACTTTAAATCTGGAAGATGCGCCCTGTAGGTAAGATTTGATTTGCTGGTAATCTGTAATATCATCCACCACCAGCAGCACATTACCCTTACGCCAATTCCGCCAGCAGTATTGTACTTGTGCAGGTAAATCAAATTCTTCTGGTGGCTTTAAATCAAGCTGAGTTCTGGCAAACCGCACCACTTGAACCCCAAAATCCTCAACTTTCGCCTGTAACCAGCACAGTCCACCTTGGTAGTTTTCGCGCTGAGTCATGGCATATTGCAAGGCGAGTTCTGTTTTACCCAGTCCACCCATTCCCAAAATAGCCGCAATGGCTACTTGGTTATTTTCCTGCAAAAGTTCATGGAGTTCTTGCAGTTCTTGATCACGTCCCACAAATTTCACCACCCCACTCAGGGGTAAATTTTGCGGTATTTCAGGATTTAACCTTACCCGTTCCTGTTCGGGCGACTTTAGTCAAATGTGAATACCACCATAGTTAGTACCCACCTGAACTAATTTTTCAATAGATTCAGCTAACTTTGCATTATTGATCACACCTGCTGGTTGGGAGTTGAGGTCATTTGCTAAAGCCTGAACTTTCGGTGCTACTTGGGGGTCAGCATTTACGGTTGCTTCTACTTCCCGCACCGATTGAGCAATTTCGGTATCTGTATCGGCTGCGGCTTTCAACTCCAACACAGCTTGACCATAATCTAACGCCTGCTGTGTGTTTTCCTGTGACGTATTCGCTAACAAGGGCAGCTTATTTTTCTGGCGTAGCTTTGCGATTAACTCGTTACTTTTTTCTAATGCTGCTTCTCCCAGCTTTTCGCCTGTTTTTTCTAAAGCCTTAGTTAAAACTATAGTAGCGATCGCAGTTCCTACGGCTGTTAAGGTCACTGGTTCCATAAGTTAAGAATAATATTACGAGATTATACTTATTTTCCTGAGCATAAAAGTTTTTCAACAGAGAAAAAAGCACAAATTATATAGCGGTTCTCGGTTGAATTTACCACTGTTTTGGGGTATGAGTATCATCATATACTGTTGGCGAAATATTTCTTAACATTTTCTAATGTCGGTATACCCATAATATTGCCGTTTGGCGGGCTTATACTTCCAATTTTCCTCCGCAATGTTATGCTTTTAATACCTATAATGCTTGTCACGCCTAAATTACTATTTATCATTCAGCTTATTTCTCCTGCTCAAAGCCTATGCTCTGACTAAATCAGCATCAATGCTTTCATTGTCAACTCCTGTAGGGTAGCCCAAGTCAATACTTCCAGCATATTGACGGAAACGCTGACGTGCAGCTTCTTTTTCTGCCTCATTTTGCTGTTTTTTCTGCAAACCTGACTGTTGTTCAAGAGAAGTGGCTATCCACTCTGATATTGATACACCTGCAACTTCAGCTTG
The DNA here is from genome assembly GCF_000582685.1 of [Scytonema hofmanni] UTEX 2349. Lineage (GTDB taxonomy): Bacteria > Cyanobacteriota > Cyanobacteriia > Cyanobacteriales > Nostocaceae > Hassallia > Hassallia hofmanni. The sequence continues at coordinate 3,926,211 of NZ_KK073768.1, read as the reverse complement.
TTGCTTTAATAATGTATACATCTCATCGCTTAATTCCAGCGTTAAAACTTGGCTCATTACAACTGTACCTCTGCTGTTATCTTCTGCTAGCGTAGCATCAGGTTAATAGCTTCGTGCGCTAACACAATTTTATATATAGCGATTCCCACATTCATGAGGTACAGAGAAAAAGAATTAACCGCAGATGAAGATAGATAAACGCTGATGGACGCAGATAAATTTGTACCTCAGCAGACTAGGAAACGCTATAAAGCTTTGCTGGAAAGGGATTTCATAGAGATAATTCAATTAACTGTTTATCTGCTTCAAGTTCCTCATTCTGGCTACCAACTTCAAGCCAACCCTGGATCGCTTCTTTAAGCATCTCTAACAAGTGTTCGTAGC
>NZ_KK073768.1:3835266-3925727 GCF_000582685.1 [Scytonema hofmanni] UTEX 2349 | reverse complement strand
CTCCCCATGTGTGACATCCTGGTAAGGCAGGTACAGAAGCACACCATACACCGTCTTCTTGCCAGATAACTGCCTTAATTTTCATGATAAATTGATCGCACTGTTATGGTGTACATTTTAGCGCAACTACGCGATCGCTTTAACCTTAAGGCTTAATGCTTTAACCTTAAGGCTTAATGCTCTAACCTTAAGGCTTAATGCTCTAACCTTAAGGCTTAATGTTGTAACCTTAAGGCTTAATGTTGTAACCTTAAGGCTTAATGTTGTAACCTTAAGGCTTAATGCTCTAACCTTAAGGCTTAATGTTCTAACCTTAATGACTAAAGTTTGTTGGTGAGTGCAATCATCGCTACATATTGTATATTGTTGATTTACAGCGATCGCAGAAGTTGAAAAATTTCAATAAAAATGAAAAGCTTATTCTACAAGCTTTTGAGTTTCGCATAGCCGTACTAGTCTGTGATAGATTAACAGAGATACTGCCAAAAATCTCATTAGTATGACAACTACTACAAACTCTCGCTATGTTACCCGACAGCCTGATATTTTATCAGGTGAACCGATTATTAAGGGAACTAGAACCCCTGTGAGAGCAATTGTTGAAAATTGGCGTTTAGGTATTAGACCAGAAGAAATCCCGCTACACTTACCTCATTTAACTTTAGCGCAAGTCTTTGATGCTTTGAGTTTTTACTTAGATCATCAAGTAGAAATTAATGAATATATCGAGCGTAATCATGTCCCTGATGAATTAGTCCATCCAGCTATTAAAGCTAGATTAAATCAAAAATGACGATTTTTGCTCAAGTTTATATTGATGAAGATGTAGATGTTCTCGTAGCTACTTTACTTTTAGCAAGAGGTTTTGATGCAACGACAGCACGAGAACAACAAATGTTGGGAGAACCAGATCAAACACAACTAGCTTTTGCTGTATCTATTGGGCATTGTATTTTAACTCATAATCGACTTGATTTTGAGGAATTACACACAAACTATCTAATTAATAGTCAACATCATGCAGGGATTTTGATTGCTAAACGTAGAAGTTCCTATGAAATTGTCGAAAGAATTGCCATCCTTCTTGATACTTTGACGGCAGACGAAATTGCTAATCAATTATTGTATATTTAGCACAATTTTTGCTCGACACAATTTGCTTTTTCTTGATGTAAAGAATTAACCGCAGATGAAGATAGATAAACGCTGATGGACGCAGATAAATTTGTACCTCAGCAGACTAGGAAAGGCTATAAAGCTTTGCTGGAAAGGGATTTCATAGAGATAATTCAATTAACTGTTTATCTGCTTCAAGTTCTTCATTCTGGCTACCAACTTCAAGCCAACCCTGGATCGCTTCTTTAAGCATCTCTAACAAGTGTTCGTAGCTTTCTCCCCATGTGTGACATCCTGGTAAGGCAGGTACAGAAGCACACCATACACCGTCTTCTTGCCAGATAACCGCCTTAATTTTCATGATAAATCGATCGCACTGTTATAGTGTACATTTTAGCGCAACTTCGTATCAATTAAAACCCTACCGTTCATAGAGGTCTTGGCGCTGCCAATCTCGACTTCCAAGTTTAACAGGTCGAGTTTTGATTTGTTCTATAAATTCTTTTTCCGCTTCCCACGCTGCGATATCAATCTGGGGTGCAGTGATTCCACTTAGATGAAGGTCAATACACGAGCGAATAACTTCTGCTTCACTTACACCAGCTTGTTGGGCGATCGCTTTTAGCAGATGTTCCTGACGCGGTTCTATATAAATCTGCTTGCGAATTTTGCTCGACACAATTTGCGTTCAATAATGTATACATCACATTGTACATTATTAAGTATAGGAGCTTCACTATTATAACCGATCGCACTTTTACTTCTTGTCAACAGCGATCGCTTTAACCTTAAGGCTTAATGCTCTAACCTTAAGGCTTAATGTTCTAATCTTAAGGCTTAATGTTGTAACCTTAAGGCTTAATGCTCTAACCTTAAGGCTTAATGCTCTAACCTTAAGGCTTAATGTTGTAACCTTAAGGCTTAATGCTCTAACCTTAAGGCTTAATGCTCTAACCTTAAGGCTTAAAGTTTGTCGGTGAGTGCAATCATCGCTACATAGTGTATATTGTTGATTTCCAGCGATCGCAGAGTTGGAAAAAATTTCAATAAAGATGAAAAGCTTATTTTATACATTATTTTAGTAATAGTGCGATCGCTTACTCTAGACTCCCTTTCAGTGATACAGCTAAGTACAGAACGAGCGCTTTTTTTGTAGCGAATCCTCTTAAAAAAACTCTGCGTCACTCTGCGCTTCCCTCCGCGTTCCTTTGCGTTAAAAAACGCGCTCGTTCTTATGCAAAACTATACTAAGATAATTTCATACTGGCTTTTGGAAGCTCAACCGCAAATTTCATTGGTTTATAATGGTAACACTTCAATTGCGACAATTAAGTGTTCCGCCGGGACATAGAGTCATGTTCCACAATGTCAACTGGCAGGAATTTGAAGCAATTATAGAAGAATTTGGCGACCATCGAGCCGCTCGGTTGGCTTACAGCCAGGGAACTTTGGAGATAAGAATGCCATTACCCAAGCATGAGGTAGCTAAAGTCATCATTGGTGACTTAGTAAAAATCTTGCTAGAGGAGTTAGAACTTGACTTCTTGCAACAAAGATGAATGTATGAAGTATAAAAAAAAGTATGTTCGCAAACATACTTTATCTTTCAATTGACTCTTGACTCTTGACTCTTGACTCTTGACTCTTAACTTTTGACCCTTGACTCTTGACAACATGCAAACTAATGTTAATATTTCCGCTCTTTTGGCTCAAACATCGTAATCGTCACTGGACGATATTGAATATCAATTCCTGCCGGAGAATAATAAGCTAGTGTGTGTCTGAGGAAGTTTTCATCATCTCGCTGGGGATAATCTTCACGGAAGTGGGCGCCCCGACTTTCTTGACGATTCAAAGCTGAGGAAAGAATCGTTTGCCCTACCACCATTAAACTTCGCGTTTCCAACGCTTCAACAATTTCTGTATTCCAAGAATTGCCTTTGTCATCTAAATATATTTGCGAAGCTTTTTGTTGTAATTCTTGTATTTGTTCTAAACCTTGACGCATTAATTCTTGGGTGCGGAAAACGCCGCAATATTCTGTCATACAATCTTGGAAGGCTTGACGCACTTGGTTAATGCGATACTGCCCAGGTTGATCTAGCAAAGCTTGAATTTGTTGCTTTGCCTCTTTGATGTAACTTTGCTCGTCTATTGTGGGTAACTTGCGGTTTTGGACAAATCGAGCGATCGCACTTCCGGTTCTCTTTCCGTAAACCACGCATTCCAACAAAGAATTACTACCAAGTCTATTTGCCCCATGTACGGATACACAAGATGTCTCACCAGCGGCAAAGAAGCCCTCAACAAGTCCTTTATCACTACTGCGGACTTGACCATCGGTGTTAACTGGGATACCACCCATACAATAATGAATTGTCGGACGTACTGGCATCGGTTGCGTTACCGCATCAACACCAACTAAGCGATGTGCTTCTTCCCAACAAAAGGGAACGCGGCTCATAATTTTTTCTTTGCCCATGTGACGCAAGTCAAGATAGACAAATGGACCCCCTGCACTACCATCTAGATGAACACCACGACCGGCGCGAATTTCATAAGCGATCGCTCGTGAGGTAATATCACGAGGAGCAAGTTCCATGCGGCTAGGTGCGTAATTCGCCATAAAGCGATCGCCTTCGCTATTAATCAAATAAGCTCCTTCCCCCCGCACTGCTTCCGAAATTAGCACCCCAACGGGATATAATCCAGTGGGGTGGAATTGGACAAATTCCATATCTTGCAGTGGCAAACCAGCGATCGCAGTCATTGCCAAACCATCACCCGTAGAAGCGTAATCATTAGAAGTGGTGTTATAAACGCGACCATAGCCACCTGTAGCAAACATCACCGCCTTAGCCCGGACTACGACTATTTCCCCATCCAAAAGGTGGTACATGACTACACCTTTCGCCTGACCTTCTTCTAATATCAGGCGCATTACGTACCATTCTTGATAAATTTGCACACCGTAACGCCGCAAGTTGTTCACCAATTCGTGTAAAATTGCGTGACCGGTTTTATCGGCAGCGTAGCAAGTACGATTGTGAGAATGTCCGCCAAAAGCGCGTTGGGCAATGCGACCATCATTTAAGCGGGAGAATAAAACACCCATGTGTTCCAAGTCGATTACTACATCTGGTGCTTCACGGGTAAGAATTTCTACCGCGTCTTGGTCTGCTAAATAATCGGAACCCTTGACTGTATCAAAAGCGTGTGCTTCCCAGCTATCTTCTGTATCCACGTTTCTCAGCGACGCTGCCATCCCACCTTGGGCAGCTACCGAGTGGGAACGAATCGGGTGAGTTTTCGCCACCACAGCCACATTCAAGCTAGGATCGGTTCTGGCAATTTCCACTGCTGCCCGACATCCAGCCAATCCCCCACCGATAATAATCACATCATGTTCAAGCATAAGATATTAACATTATTAAAGATTGCAACTATAAAAATATTACATATTTAAGAGTAAGAGCGCTTGTTCCCAGTAGACACTCTTTAGTAGAAACTAATTATGCGTTGCCCGAAACCCTTGATTAGACGTAGCAGTGCTACGTCTTTTTATCGTTGTCTTTTTATCGTTAATTTCAGCAAGCGATCGCATATTTAAATGTTCATTGAATGTATCTTAAGTGTTCTTCTCCATTACAAAGAACTTGCAAAACAGGTTCAAGACTTCTACCATGTTCAACATTATCATTTAATTCCAGGACTTTCTTGAAGTCTTTTAAAGCCAAGTCTAGACTGCCTTTATTTTTGTAAGCAAGCCCTCGATTGTAGTAAGAGTTAGTTTAATTTGGGTTCAGCCAGTTTTCTACTTTTAAATTGGGTATACGGGAAAATTCACGAACATTGTTTGTAACTACGGTTAGATTTAGATTGAGTGCATGAGCAGCAATTAATAAATCATTACTACTTATGGGCGTTCCTTGACTTTCTAAATAAGTCCGAATTTTAGCGTAATGATACTCTACATTGCTCGTTAATGATAATATAGGAATCATGTCTAAAGCCAAGGAAATACGCTCTTTCAATCTAAGTGAGTTCTTTTTTTCTGCGCCAAATTGGAGTTCACAAGCAACAATGATACTGGTGCAAATTTTTTCTTATCCAACTTCTCTAATTTTAGAAAAAATTTTACCTGTTGGATGTCTAATAAAGTCCGATAGTGTATTGGTATCGAGTAAGTAACAGTAATACATTTTAAATTTCAATGTCATCTAACGGTAATAGTCCTTCGTCAACATCGGAAAATTCTTCGTCAATATCATCAAGGTTGGCGAAGACTTCCAGGAGAGATTTTTTCCTGTAGGGTTCTATAATAAGTTTTCCTTCTTCTTGTCGGATGATAACTTCTGAAGTTGATAAAGTTAATTCTTTGGGAATGGGTAAGGTTTGAATATTACCTTCTTGAATGAGTTTAACGTGATATTCAGTAGACATTGTAATTCTCCTTAAGTGCAATATATTAGTTATTTAGGTTTAGGGGATGGGGACTTGTCGTACATCTATAGATATTAACATTATTAAAGATTGCAACTATAAAAAGATTACATATTTAACACTAAGAGCGCTTGTTCCCAGTAGACACTCTTTAGTAGAAACTAATTATGCGTTGCCCGAAACCCTTGATTAGACGTAGCACTGCTACGTCTTTTTATCGTTAATTTCAGCAAGCGATCGCATATTTAAATGTTCATTGAATGTATCTTAAGTGTTCTTCTCCCCAATTACAAAGAACTTGCAAAACAGGCTCAAGACTTCTACCATAATCGGTGAAGGAATACTCAACTTTGGGAGGTACATCAGAATAAACATTACGATTTACAATTCCGTCTTTTTCTAATTCTCGAAGTTGTTGAATTAACATTTTTTCGGTAATTTCAGGCATCAAACGCTTTAATTCGCTGAATCGTCTTGTTTGGTCTTTTAAGTGCCACAATATCAAAATCTTCCACTTTCCGCCTAAAACTTTTAGTGTCGTCTGCACAAATACAGTGCCTTTTGTCTGTTCTTGCATATCTACCTTATATATCTATAGACACTGACAATAAAGTAAGTACTTCCAAAAAAGTAAGCATAAGTATACTCTGGAAATTGCTGAATAATTCTCTAGGGTTAGGAACTAACACCATGTCATTGCGAGGAAAAGTTGCGATCGTTACTGGCTCATCTCGTGGTATAGGAAGGGCAATCGCTGAACGGTTAGGACGAGATGGGGCAGATGTCGTTGTCACCTTTGCCGGAAATCGAGATAAGGCAGAGGAAGTTGTCCAGACAATCAAAGCAACGGGATCTAAAGCGATCGCTCTTCAGGTAGACATACGTAAATTAGAGGAGGTTCGCGCTTTATTTGAGAAAACCATTGAGCATTTTGGCAAGGTGGATATTTTGGTCAACAATGCAGCAGGAAAAAATATTTTCAAACCTACAGCACAGATGACTGAAGATGAATACAATAGCATGTTCGACATCACACGGGGCGTTTACTTTGCTCTTGGGCAAGCAGCACATCATTTAGCTGATAAAGGTCGAATTATAAGCATTTCTACTAGCGGTACTGCAATGGCAATTCCAGCAGGAGGAGCGTATGCAGGTTGCAAAGCGGCGATCGAGCATTTCAGTGCTGCATTGGCAAAAGAATTAGGCGATCGCGGCATTACTGTCAACACAATTTCTCCTGGTGTTACCGAAACAGATGGATTAGTGCTAGCTCAAGAGCAAGTTAACGAAATGATTGCCCAAACTTCCCTTGGACGTTTAGGACAGCCTGAGGATCTTGCAGATGCAGTTGCTTTGTTGGTTTCAGACGATGCCCATTGGATTACCGGTCAAAGCATTCGAGCAAATGGCGGCATTGTGTAATTCAAGTTCAACCCAAGGAAACACAAAAATGACAACCTCTGTTGTTTTAATTAATGTATTTGCCGTATCTAGTGAAATGGAAGAGCAGTTCCTCAAAACCTGGAATCAGACATGCGAATACATGCGTCAGGCATCTGGATTTATTGATACAACCCTGCATCGTAGCCTTGACCCCAATGCGAAGTTTCAGTTTATCAACATCGCGCATTGGGAAAGTGCAGAAGCCTATCATGCAGCACTTGCTCAATATGAACCCGGAGAGAAACACTTACCCATTGAAGCGAATCCTGCTCTCTACAGCGTTGAGATTGCATATTAGGAATCATATTGATTGCGTGAAATACACTTAGAGTACAGCTTATTGGGGTGTGGATTTTCCTCACCCAATATTGCGGTTGTGTTAGCCGAATTGGTAGTGTTTATATTCAGTGGCAACCTAACTGTAAAAGTTGCACCCTGTCCTTCACCGTCACTTGCTGCGGTAACAGTACCATTGTGCATTTCCACCAAACTACGGACGATCGCAAGTCCGAGTCCCAATCCCTTATGCCTTGCGGTATATTGGCTATCAGCTTGACAAAATTGCTCGAATACGTTTGGCAAAAAGTCAGGACTAATACCAACACCTGTATCGCTGACAATGATTTGAGCGTAGTATTCAACTCGCTTTAGCCAAATTGCAATCTGTCCGCCGTCTGGTGTAAATTTAACTGCATTAGTCAATAGATTCCACATAACTTGTTGCAATCTACTGGAATCACCCAAAACTTCACCAACTGTAAATTCAAGTCTTGACTCAATGACAATGCTTTTAGAATCGGCTGATGGACGCACTACATCAATGGCAGCATTAATTATTTGTGTCAAATCAACTGGACACAGTTCAAGACGAAGTTTACCTTCTGTGATGCGCGAAAAGTCTAAGAGGTCTTGAATTAACTCGTTTTGTAACTTAGCGTTACGCTCAATTGTTTTTAATGCGCGTACCGTAGCTAAGTCGTCTAATTTGCCACCTTGAATTAGCTTTGTCCAACCGAGTATGGCATTCAGAGGCGATCGCAATTCATGAGATATAATTGCCAAAAACTGATCCTTTGTGCGGTTGCTTGCTTCTGCTTCAGCGCGGTAAGCTTTTTCTTGGGTTAACATTTGTTGACGTTCTACCTCAGCAAGTTTGCGTTCGCGAAGCGCAGCTTGCTGCTCGCTAATGTCGCGTTGCACAAAAATCAAATTAGTGCATTCCCCAACTTCGTCAAGCATCGGGGTAATATTTATTTCTGACCAAAATTCTGAACCATCTTTGCGGTAGTTAATTAGTTCTACCTTTACTGGCTGAGAATTAGCGATCGCTTGATTAATTTGCTCTATAACTTTTGGATCGGTTGTTAGTTTGTTTAGGATACTCGGTGTTTTGCCTAAAACTTCCTCAGCAGTGTAACCAGTCATGTAGGTAAATGCTGCATTCACATAGACAATCCGCGCTTTCATCTGATCAATCAACTTGCCTTCAGTAACCATAACTGCGTCGGTTACTTGAGATAAAATATAAGCCTGAAATTTTAATTGCTCTTGAGTGGCATTGAGTTTCCACAGCAGTTCTACTTTTTCGAGAGCGTGAGTCACGGTTGAAAGCAAATTTTCTGCTGTCAGCTTTTCTTTGCTGAGATAGTCTGTAGCTCCTTTTTTCATTGCTTCGACAGCGATCGCTTCATTACCGCAAGCTGTCACCATCACCACGGCAATATCTACCTTATTGGTTGTATTTCTCAATTTTTCGAGAAACTCAATACCATCCATATCAGGTAGAGAGTAATCCACTAAAACACAATCTGGCTGCAAAATATTGCACAATTTTAGCGCTTCTTCGCCAAATTCTGACTCAACTACACTATATATGTAGTTGGGGGCTTGGTGTAAATAACGGCAGAAAGTTTTCCTGTCTTCGTGACAATCATCAAGTATGAGAATGCTCCGTTGCTTTTGTGCCATTTTTTCCACCCTTAGCGGCAATTCATTTGTGCTTGCTTCCTTAATTGGTTTACTGATTTGCATATAATTTTTTTTAATCCCAGGCTTCGGCGATCGCATCACCGTATTAAGCTTTTACTTACTTGACAGCAAATATTCTTAACTTTCCTTTGCAAAGGAAAGTCTATCTCTCAAAAATGAGCAAATTCTGAACTTATTATAAGTTACTTCTAAAGATAGATAGATCGCTCCAAATTACCCATTACCGATTTGGACGTTCCGATGGAACGTCTCTACCCCTAACTCCAACGGAGGATTTTTGCCACTTGATCTGCCAGCTTCAAAGGGTCAAATGGCTTGGCAATGACTCCTGCTACACCTAAATGAGCAAACTGATTCGAGGGAAACTGTATTTTAGCACTCAGCAAAATCACTGGAATCGATTGGGTATCAGGTTTTTGTTGTAGATGATGAAATAAAGTGATACCATCCATTTCTGGTAACATCACATCTAGCAAAATGGCATTTGGCTGTTCAGTTTCCGCTATGAGCAACCCTTTACTAGCTGTGGTAGCGATCAGTACTTCCCAACCTCCTAAGATTTCCAAGCAAGCCTGAACTACTTCGCTCAAACGTTCTTCGTCATCAATCAGCAGAATTCGTCGCATCACCAAAGGAGTATTTTTTTAGGCGGTAAAGGTAGCCTACTTTGAAAGACTGTACTCCTCTTCTAGCGTTGGTGGTAATCTAAAGGCAGATTTTATCACAGTGGTAGGGTGAAGTAGAAAATACTGCCTTCACCGAAAACGCTTTCAACCCAAATTTTCCCGTTATGCTGCTGCACAATAGTGCGACATATCGCTAGTCCAAGTCCTGTACCGTAAGAATTGCGGGAGTCTGAAGCATCAACTTGCTCAAACCTGCCAAAAATACTTTCTAGTTTATCAGCAGGAATACCCCGTCCTTGGTCTTTGACTTTGAATAAAAGATAGGGAATGTGGGAAGGGGGGAAGCGTGATGTGGGGGATGGGGAAATGGGAGAGGGGGGAGACAAGGGGCAGGAGGAAGATAAGGAAAATATAGAAATTTCCTCCTTGTCCTCCTTGTCCTCCTTGTCCTCCTTGTCCCCTTGTCCCCTTGTCCCCTTATCCTCCTTGTCCTTTTGAACTTCTGCACTCAGAATAACAGTACTCCCTGAGGGCGAAAATTTAACGGCGTTTGCTAGCAGGTTGACAAGAGTTTGAATGATGCGATCGCCATCGGCACATATCTCAATAGATAGGGAAAAAAATCTGAGGGTGATGTTAGCTTCTTCGGCAAAACTTCGCACACCCTCTATTGCTTGCTGCATTAAAATAGCAACATTACATGGATGTTTTGCCAGGACAATTTTGCTTGATTCTAGTCGCTCTAAATCAAGAACTTGATTGACTAAACGTACTAAGCGTTCAGTATCAAGCGCGGCAATTTCTAACATGCGTCGCGCTTTTTCTGGTTGGTTGTTGAGTCGTCCGGAAGCTAGCAATCCTAAAGAACCGCGAATCGAAGCTAATGGTGTTCGCAACTCGTGGCTGACAACAGAAAGAAACTCGTTTTTCATCTTTTCTATAGCTCGCATTTCGGTAATGTCTTCAACCGTTCCGACATGACCGATTAATTCTTTTTCGTCAGAAAAAATCGGAGCTGTTTTAAGCCGACAAAAACGTATAGTTCCGTCTCGATGAACAGAACGTACTTCACCAATAAATTCTTGATTTGCTGTTACTGCTTGTAACCAACGAGAAAAATAAAGCTGACGATCTTCTGGATGAACGAACTTGATCCAGCCATGTCCTAAAGCTTCTTCAAAGGTGTAACCGCAAATAGCTTGAGCGCGAGGATTGGTGTAGATACATCCACCTTGGGGATTTACTCGAAAGATACCGACTGGGGAAGCTTCGCTTAAAGCGCGAAATTCGTCTTCACACCAGCATAAGGCTGATAATCCAAGTTTGCGTTCGTGTCGTGCGGCTTTTCGCTCGCTGATGTCCCGTCCTTCAGAAATTAGTAATACTATTTTGCCGGTTTCATCTAAAACTGGTTTGAGGGAAAAGTCAATTGTTTGCACTATTTCTCCTACACCAAGTATATCTACTTCGTAGCGAACAAATTCACCTGCCGCAGCTTGAGCGATCGCACTTTTTAATTGGGTTTGTATTTCTTGAGAAATCATCCACCACTGCGCTTGCCAAAATGGATATTCAACTACATCTGTTGCTTGCAATCCGCCAAATTTCAGTGCTGTTTGATTCGCCTTTAAAAGTGTACCATCCAGATTTAAAAGCCACATAAATTGAAATGTTTGGTCAAATATGGCACGAAATTGTCTTTCACTTTCTCTTAATGCTTCTTCTGCTTCTCTACTATGCATTTCTTTTACATGTAAATAGCAATTTTATTTCTCCATTTCAAATTACCAACTTTTTAAATAAGTCGGGGATCTTGCTTTTTATTATATTTAATAATAATTTAATTTTTAATGTTTTATCCTTTTTAAGTATCAGGTAGAGAGATGACTTGAAACCAGTATTTACTAAAAATTTCGATTGTCGTTTTTAATTGATGGACATCGATTGGTTTGAGAATATAACTATTTACACCATATTCATAACAAGCTTCAATATCTTTAGGATTTGATGATGTAGAAAATACCACTACTGGAATAATTTTCATACTATCATCGGTCTTGAGTTGATGTAGAATTTCTCGCCCATCTGTACCGGGCAAATTGAGGTCGAGTAAAATTAAGGATGGACGGGCTGTTTGATTGTCTATGTATTTACCCGTATGATAGAGAAAGTCTAATGCATCATCACCATCAGTACAACGTTCAACTCGGTGACAAACAGATGCACCTTTCATCATGCGTTGTAAAGCAAAAAAATCTTCATCGCTATCTTCAATAACCAATAATGTTGGAGTTTGGTGCCCAAACATTTACTTATTTACCTCAACTTGGTAATGTGAAAAAGAAAGTGCTACCTTCCCCATAAGTAGATTCTATCCAAATTTTGCCACCGTGACGCTCGACAATTTTTTTGGCGATAGTTAAGCCGGCACCTGTACCCCCACCATATTGACTTGCTGTGTGCAGACGCTTGAAAATGCGAAAAACATTCTCTAGATGTTTTTCCCTGATTCCTATACCATTGTCTCGCACATAGAAAGTGATTGTGGTTTGATTTGTTATTTCTTGGTCTAAAAAGCCAATTTCTACTAATTTACTTGGTTTATCGTTGTATTTAATGGCATTGCTGATTAAATTACTAAATACTTCACTCATCTGAATGCGATCGCATTTCACTTCCGGTAATTGTCGGCAAATGCGAATATCTAGATTATCCGTCTCTTTTATTAAGCTAATTTTTAATACTTCTATGACACTTTCTACTAATTTTTGCAAATTAGTTCGTCGCATTACAAGTTCAACTCGTCCTAAGCGAGAAAAATGTAGCAGAGAATTAATCAAATCTTCCATTCGCTGAGTCAGACGCACCAGAGTTTGCAGTTTGGAAACTCCATCTTCATTCAGCAATTGGGCGTAATCTTCAATCAGAAATGTTGAGTAGTTGTAAATCCCTCGTAACGGTTCTTTTAAATCATGAGAAGCAATGTAAGCAAATGCATCTAATTCACTGTTACTACGTTCTAATTCGACATTAATTTTTGCTAATTCATCCGCTTTTTGGAGGATTATTGCTACGATAGCACTTTTGAGTTCTAAAGCACCATCAATTTCACATTTTCTCCAAGGTAAAGACTGAAATCGTACTGTTTCTTGCCACATTTCAAAGGATTTACGCGGTGATAGATGCAAACTCCCATTTCCATCAACTTCCACTGGTTTGTTGGGATTACCACCCCATTTTACTGTTTGAATCACTTCTGGACGAAACCACAAAATCCAATGTTTTTGACTTTTAGCAATGGCAAGCGCTAACATTCCACTCGCAATATCTGGAAATTTTTCTGATGGGGGATAAACCTTCAAGAGTGAATCTGTATAAAAAACGTTATCGTTATTAATTCTCGCGGCTAACCAGTCTATTAAGTTACGAATCTCCGCTTCTAATGGTGTTTTTCCAAATAATAGTATTTCTTGATTCAAGCAGACAGCAACACCTCCAGCGCTAACTAATTCTAATAGTTCATTTTCGTGTTCAGTTAAAGCATCTTTCAAATTTGTGGTTTCGGAAATAGCCTCAACAAACTTTGATTGAATTGTCTTGAGTTTGAGTTTGTAATCTAAATCTTCATTTTCTTCTTTAGTCCCAATCTCTAAAGACATTACATTTCCCAAAAATTCGCAGGCAGTGCGTATATAATATGGTATATACTTAGGTGTATTATGATGACAAGCAATTAATCCCCATAATTTTTTATTTTTGATTAAAGAAATTGACATAGAAGCGCTAACCCCCATATTATGCAAATATTCAATATGTATGGGAGAAACGCTCCTCAAGACGGAATAACTTAAATCTACTGGTTCATTAGTAACTGGATTATGAGTAGGAATCAGTTCTACCGGTTGATAATTAGCGTCAGGAATTAACCGTAACCAATTAAGAGTATATAGTTGCTTTGCTTGTTTGGGAATATCTGATGCGGGATAGTGTAAACTCAAATAAGGAGTTATTTCTTCTAATTTATCTTCAGCTATGACCTTACCAGCGCCTTCCTCATCAAATCGATAGATCATAACTCGGTCAAATTCTGTAATTTTTCGCACTTGTTTGGCTAAAACTTGACATAATTCTTGTAAATTAAGTGTATTTTGTATTTGGTTAAGAGGAGCTTTGACTAATTGATAAAAACTTAAAAAGTCTTGATTAGTTTGTGAGATAGTAGGCAATAATTCCAGAATTAAAACTTCTTGAGAATGATGTATAACTCCGTCAAATAAGAAAGTATTTTGGGGAGTTTCCAAAGATATTTTTATAGCATTGACGCTTTCAAAATCAGTAGACAAACATTGTTGAAGAGTAGAAACTTGCTGGATATCCAGTAAGTATTGAAGTTGTTTGCCTAGCAATTCTTCCGGATGGATACCAATCAAATCAAAAGTGTTTTTGCTAACTTGTAAAATCGTCAATTCTGGTTGTTGTAAAACAAACAGAATACCGTATGGTTGAATTAAACCCGGAATATGAATTGGTTCGCGATCGCAGTTAGTTAAATCTACATTTATTTGCATAGGAATTACACTGTTAACTATTAAATGAGGGATTAGGCACTGGGGACTAGGGACTGGGTAAAAATGTTATAGCTATGATATTATGTCCGTTTAATTGACATTAATAAAAAATTCTTTCGAGACGTAGCATTGCTACGTCTCTACATCATATATAATCTACCGGACATGATATTAGTTCTTAGAAAAATACTTTTCCCCATCGCTACTTAAAGCAAGATTAATTTTAAATTAACAATTAATAATATCACTAGGAGTGCTGAGAGCAAAGTAAGAGTGTTAAGTGTTGAGTGTTGAGTATTGAGTCAAAATTTAAAACTCAGGACTCATAACTCAAGATTTATAAACTTTCTCTGACTTGGAACTCAGGACTCAAAAGTTTCTCTTACCACAGTTGTACCCGTTTTAAACGGCTGATAATCCGGGTAATAAGTTCTGGTTCTACAATTGGTTTACCTACATAATCATCTGCACCTGCGGCAAATACTTGACGTATGGTATCAGCATTAGTGTCAGATGTCAGTACGACGATGGGTAAATCTCCCCAATGAGGATCTTGACGTACCACTTGACAAAGAAGTATACCGCTGAAGGTAGGCATAGAAGCGTCTAAAATTAGTAGGTCAGGAACTGTAGTAGTTAGCACTTCCCAGAAATTTTGCGGATCTTCTAAAGTTGTGACATCAAGTCCCCAAGGTTGTAGTAAATCGGTCAAGGTTGTCAGTACTTGGGGATCATTATCCACAATTAGAACTCTGGCTTCAGTTGTGGTAGCTTGATTCAGTATCTGCGTAACAGCTTTGAGGATTTGCTCTGGAGCTATGGGCTTGTGTAAAAAGGCACGAGCGCCCAAACGAGCTACTTCTACTCGGTCAACCAAGCTACCCCTTATGGTCAATACTAACACCGGGATTAAAGATTTACTTTGTGCTAATTCAGCGAGTAGTGTCAGTCCATTCTCATTGGTGTCAGCAAAAATCAGATTGAGCAAAATCACGTCTGGGGGATTTTGAGCGATCGCTTCTCTACCAGCAGCTAAAGAATTCGCTACTTCTACTCGCAAATTTAAAGCGAATGCCGATTGCATGATTTGTTCAATTAATAAGCGATCGTCATCAATTATCAGTATTAAAGCAGATTGTTCCACAACAGGCGCAACAGCACTTAAAACTGGTGGCTTTTCTAGTTCTTGTTGTAACAAACTAACTAGTTGCTGTAGTTGCGTTGCTTGTTGTCCAATTGCTTCACTTTCAAGCAACTCTTCAATCTGGTGTGCTAATCTCGAACCTTCATTAAAGCCGAAAGAACCCAGTGAACCAGCCATTTTATGAGCTTCTAGCTTTGCTGTGTCTTGGATTTGCCGAGAAAGGGTGTCTGTCATCAAAGCAGCAACCACCTGCTCAAATAATACTAATTGACTAGTAAAGCTCTCCTTGCTGCGCTGCCAAATATTGTTAACAGACTCTATCACCATATTTTCAGCCTGTTGCCTGTCAGCATCAGTAGAAAACAATGACGATTTACCAGGTGTCTGTTCTGGTGGAGGTAAAAGACGATATCCTAAGCCGTAGATGGTTTCAATTAAATCAGCAGTCATTCCTGCTGCTTTTAATTTCTGGCGAAGTTTTTTGATGTGAGTTGTCACCGCATCTTCACCCGGATACTCGGCAATCGACCAAAGACGGTCTAAAATCATACTCCGGCTAAATATACGTTGCGGATTTCGCAAAAAAAGCTGTAATAAACGATATTCTGTTGCTGTCAGTCGTAAAAGCCTCCCTTCATAAACAACTTTACTGCTACTGCTGTCAAGTTGTAGCTTTCCCCAAGTCAGTACCGATGCCAAAATATAACTTCCTCGTCGCAATAAAGCGCGAACGCGGGCAACTAGTTCTGATACGTCAAAGGGTTTGACCATGTAATCATCTGCACCTGCATCTAATCCCATCACCTTATCGGTGCTGCTATCTTTGACAGTTAATAGCAAAATCGGCATTTGATAGCCGTTAAATCGCAATTGACGACAAAGACTAATGCCATCCAACCCAGGTAAAACTATATCGAGGATGATCAGGTCATATGCAAAACCTCGCACTAGTTGCAAAGCTGTTTGACTCTCTGCGATCGTATCAACTATGTAATTATGGGATCTGAGCACTTCTGACACCATCGAAGCAGTACGCTGATCGTCCTCCACTACTAGAATTTTCATGTCATAATCCGTCATTGCCGAGTATTAACTCATTTGCTGGAGTGTTAATTCTGATAAAGCACTTTGAATTGAGAATTGAAGATGCGCGATCGCCAAGCGCAGCAATGCGATCGCACATCATCCCAGTAAAAGCCTGAAATTCATAACAAATTCATAGAAAACCTCTTACTTTAGTTAGTTGTCATCTCCCGAAAGCTAGACGATAAAAATGAGGAAATGATGAAGAGCCGAAGATAAGGCTTGAGATTGTGCGGGAAAATATTTATAATCAGTAATGCGGAAGAAAGAATTATCCCCAAGTGATCATCCCACTTCCTCATTCCCCGTTTCCTTGACAACAGTGTAAAAAGCATATTACCCTTATGGATAACGACCGTTCGATATAAATAAAGTTAAGACTAATGCCGAAAATTGTTGACCATAACCAATATCGCAAAGAATTACTTAGCAAATGCTTTGATTTATTTGCCGAGAAAGGCTATGGCTCGATTACCATGCGCCAAATTGCTGACGGATTAAGAGTTTCTACTGGGACGCTGTATCATTATTTTCCCAGCAAGCAAGCTTTATTTGAGCAATTGATGGAGGAAATATGTCAACAAGATTTGTTGAAGGCAACAACTGAGTTGTCAGGAACGCAAACACTGCCAGAACAGCTAGAAATTATTGGCAAATTCCTAATAAAAGAAGAGGATTACTTGATTAAATGGACTTATTTATTAGTTGACTTTTGTCAGCATCAAAACGCTCAAGGAATGCAAAATATTGACGCATTTAATAGAATAAATGAGAGATATAAACAAGCCATATATGAAATTTCAGGTATTCAAGATCC
The DNA here is from genome assembly GCF_000582685.1 of [Scytonema hofmanni] UTEX 2349. GTDB lineage: Bacteria > Cyanobacteriota > Cyanobacteriia > Cyanobacteriales > Nostocaceae > Hassallia > Hassallia hofmanni. The sequence goes on along the minus strand of NZ_KK073768.1, from coordinate 3,908,498 downwards.
AGTAATAGCAGCATTTATATACTCGTTTATTGATGGGCTAATAGTCGAGCGATTATTCAAGAATAAAATGGTTTCGATTCCCGAACAATGTACTTTATTGGGCAAAATGCTAATGGCATATTTAGAGAAAGAAAATATGTTAAATACAGGAAAATTATGAGTACAAATCTTTTATTTAAAGTTGGAAATCGTTACTGGTTGATTGGGTTAATAGTTGCTGCAACTGGAATTACAGGTGCGATCGCTCTTTATGGTGTTTCTCAGTTTGGGGTTGCTGACAATTCTGCATCCAATCAAGTAGAAACTACACCTCGCATTCCTCAAAAAGTAACAGCGCTAGCACGACTTGAGCCAGAAGCAGAAGTAATTAAGTTGTCTGCACCTTTAGCTTTGGATGGCGATCGCATTGCGAAAATATTGGTATCTGAAGGTGATACAGTCCAAGTTGGACAAGTTGTGGCAATTCTCGATTCTCGCGATCGCTTGCAAGACGCTTTCCAACAAACTCAACAACAGATAAATGTCGCTTCATCGAAACTCGCACAAGTAAAAGCTGGGGCAAAAACCGGAGAAATTCAAGCACAACAAGCTAGTGTTGAACGTTTGCAGGCGCAATTGCAAGGTGATAAAATCGCTCAAGCTGAAACTATAGCCCGATTAAAAGCGCAATTACAAGGAGACAAGATTGCCCAACAAGCAACAATTAGAAAACTTGAAGCCGAACTTAACAACGCGCAAGCTGAATATCAGCGTTATCAACAATTATATAAAGAAGGTGCAATTTCTAGTTCTTTGTTTGATAGTAAGCGGTTAACTGTAGAAACTAGCAAACAGCAATTAAGTGAAGCGAAAGCCGTTTTCAACCGAATTAACGCCACAGGTAACAAGCAAATCAGCGAAGCCAAAGCCACACTCAACCGAATTAATGCCACTGGTAACAAACAAATCAGCGAAGCCAAAGCCACATTTAATAGTATTTCCGAAGTTCGTTCGGTAGATGTGCAAGCAGCGCAGACAGAAGTTGATAATGCGATCGCTTCAGTCAAACACGCCAAAACCGACTTAGAAGCAGCTTATATCAAAGCACCAATAACAGGAAAAATTCTGAAAATTCACACGCGAATAGGCGAAAAAATTGATGACGCTGGCATTGCAGACTTAGCACAAACTGACAAGATGGTTGCAGTTACAGAAGTTTATCAAACCGATATTAGTAAAGTGAAACTCGGACAGCAAGCTGTAATTACCAGTCAAGCGTTTTCTGGTAAACTGCGCGGCACCGTTTCTCAAATTGGCTTGCAGGTAAATCGGCAAAACGTTTTCAGCAATCAGCCAGGAGAAAATTTAGATCGCCGAGTAATTGAAGTAAAAATTCGCCTTAACCCCGAAGATAGTCAACGAGTTGCGGGTTTTACTAACTTACAGGTGCAGACAGCAATTGAATTGTAAAGTTTGTTTGTTTTATAGTATAACGGATGTTCGGTATTAAATATATTGGCGTTGCATATTTAGAGGATGATTTTGCAATATACGTCGAGAAATTGAATATTACGATTCACACCACGGTTATGCAGCACAAAAACATTAATTAAACTCATCATGCAATCATGGTAGGTAAAAACTCTCTAATTTGGTTTCAACTTCTGAGAAGAACTTATCCTTGGACAATTTTATTAATTACAGCTTGGAGAGTAATTTTTTCAAGCGAGCGCAAAAAAAGTAAAGAAAAAGTTCGCTTTTTGATGACTTTTGCAAAAATTAACTTTGCAGACTTTCTATCATTTGTCAATGAATTGCTGTGGTAAATAGTGATACATTTTTGGAGATTAAATGATGCTTCAAGTTATCTATATTCTACTTTGCATCCTCGGTTTAATTTTGCCGTATTCTCAGTTCGTTCCGTTTCTTTTGGAACATGGACTTGATATAAAGCTGTTTTTTGAACAGCTTTTTGCTAACCGAATTTCGGGATTTTTTGGCATGGATGTTGCGGTGTCATCCCTAGTCTTCTGGACATTTGTATTTTGGGAAGGAACACGTTTGAAAATGCGATATCTCTGGGTTTACGTTATCTGCAATCTTTTGGTTGGCGTTTCGTTTGGTTTGCCATTATTTCTATTAATTCGGCAGCGCCAAGTTGAACAGCAAACTGACTAATTGTAATTAGTATTTCAGCGCTAAAGCGCCGACTAAGAAGTTATCAATACTTAGGATTATAATATGGTGGGCAAATTATTTCGGAAAACTCCGCTAGCGTGGCGGCAGTTAATGAAAGAAAAAACTCGTTTGATGGTTGCAGCGGCTGGAATTGCCTTTGCAGACATGTTAATGTTTAGTCAATTGGGCTTACAAGACTCGCTTTATGACAGCGCTACCCTGGCGCATAGTTTACTACAAGCAGATTTGGTAGTTATTAATCCCCAATTTCAAACTTTAGCTTCACCAAAAAGCTTTCCTAGAGAACGATTGTATCAAACATTGGTTTCGGAAAATGTTGAAGCAGTCAGTTCAATTTATATTGGTATGGGACAGTGGAAAAATGCCGAAACTCGGATAAACCGCGCCATTTTAATCTGGGGAATAGAACCTGAAGCCCCTAGCTTTAAGCTACCAGAAGTTAAACAAAATGCGACAGAGTTAAAACTTCTGAATAACGTATTATTCGATCGCGCTTCTCGTCCCGAATATGGGGCGATCGCCAACCTCGTCCAAAAGCATCAGACAATGGAAACAGAATTGAATAACCAAAATATTCAAGTAACAGGACTGTTTACTCTTGGTGCATCCTTTGGTGCTGATGGCAACGTCATCACCAGCGATTCCACATTTTTGAAGTTGTTTCCCGAACGTCAACCGCATCAAATAGACGTAGGTTTAATTCAATTAAAATCAGGTATAAATTCTATCATAGTTAAAGCGGAGCTTACCGCCGCCCTGCCGAACGATGTCAAAGTTTTGACTCGCGAAGACTTTATTGCAGTTGAGAGATATTACTGGGAAAGCCAAGGCACAATTGGGTTTATTTTTGGACTTGGTGTAGTAGTGGGCTTTATCGTCGGGATTGTGATTGTTTATCAAATACTCTACACCGACGTGACAAATCATTTACCAGAATATGCCACATTAAAAGCGATGGGTTATAGCGATCGCTACCTTCTCGGCGTATTGTTACAAGAAGCACTTTTGTTAGCAATATTAGGGTATATTCCCGGATTTTTGATATCCATCGGACTTTATCAATTGACTTATGCAGCGACACTGTTACCGATTGGAATGACACTCAGCCGCGCCATCAGCGTATTTATTTTGACCGTAGTCATGTGTAGTGCATCTGGTGCGATCGCCATGCGAAAACTACAAGCTGCCGATCCTGCCGATATATTCTAACTTTCTTCCTTTGCGCCTTTGCGTGAGAAAAATTCTATGTCAACACAAAGAGTCATCTCCGTCCAAAACCTCAACCATTACTTCGGTAACGCTGAACTTCGCAAACAAGTATTATTCGACATCAACTTAGAAATTTATCCAGGCGACATAGTAATTATGACAGGTCCAAGTGGTTCCGGAAAAACCACATTATTGTCCCTCATGGGTGGACTGCGTTCTGCTCAAGAAGGTAGCCTAAAAATATTATCAGAAGAAATGTGCAAAGCCAGCAAAAAGCAGTTAACTCAAATTCGCCGACAGATTGGCTATATTTTCCAGGGGCATAACCTGATGACATTTTTGACAGCTAAAGAAAACGTGCGAATGTCACTAGAGTTACATGACGAAATGTTAAATCAAGATATAGATGGCAAAGCGCTTGCCATGTTAGAAACAGTTGGTTTAGCAAATCGTGCCAATTATTACCCAGAAAATCTCTCAGGTGGACAAAAACAAAGAGTAGCGATCGCTCGTGCCTTGATCAGCCAACCTAAAATAGTTTTAGCAGACGAACCCACCGCTGCACTTGACAAAAAATCTGGACGCGATGTCGTCCAATTAATGCAAAAACTTGCCAAAGAACAAAACTGTACAATTTTGTTAGTTACTCATGACAACCGCATCCTTGATATTGCTGATCGCATCATTTATATGGAAGATGGTCAGCTAAAAGATGAAGGATGATCCAAAGCAATCTGTTACTCTAGGTGTGCATTGATTTCTTCTAAAAACAGCTAATGGCAATTAATAATATATTTACAGCAGGTGGCGTAGTTATGTTTCCCCTGCTGGGGTTTAGTGTATTAGCAGTAGCGTTGATTATTGAGCGTATCAGGTTTTGGGTAATATTGGTTAGCCACGAACGCCGAATGGTGCAGGAGGTGCTGAATTTTTATCGTCTGAATAATGTAGTTAGTGCGATGGAAAAATTACAACAAAATACTAACTTACCGATCGCCCGCATTTTTTTAGCAGCTTTAGAATTAGAAGAAGCGACACCAGAAGACTTTCGTTTAGCATTAGAAACAGCAGCGCAAGCCGAGATACCTTTACTCAAACGATTTCAAAACATCTTCGAGACAATTATCAGCCTTGCACCTTTGTTAGGTCTTTTGGGAACCGTCTTAGGATTAATTGCTTCTTTTGCCTCTTTAAATATTGGTGATGTCGGAGGTACTCAAACAGCAAATGTTACCAGTGGGATTAGTGAAGCTTTAGTTTCTACCGCATCAGGATTAGTAGTTGCTATCTTTACACTGCTATTTGCTAACACCTTTCGAGGACTTTACCAGCAGCAAATCGCCATGATTCAGGAGAATGGGGGACAGTTAGAATTGCTTTACCGTCGTCGCTACGAACGAGGAGAGAAGCCTTATCTACCTTCTATATGAACCAGATTTGACATCCCAAATCAACTTCCCTTTTACCCTCTTCAAAAATCCATGCTCCATCTTATAGTATTCTAAAATGGCAAATTCTTTTTTTAGCCAAAAATTTTGAGAAAATACGCCATGACTATTTGGGTAAACGAGCAAATTGATCCCTCTGGCATGATTCATGCTTGTATAGCCTGTTGTGATGAGTCCCAAGCAAAAGATTGTCATGAATCTTTTGAGAATAATTTGACTCAGATACAAAAAGCAACTGGTTGGGTAGCGCGATTGCGAACGGTTGATTCTTGGGATGAAGTTCCAGTCAATGCTTTAAAACTAAATTAATTTACTTGACTGTATCGAATTCCATCTTTTTTGATTTTTCATACTTTATTCCTCATACTTTCCCAGGTATAATGCAAGATTTTGGGAATTAGAGACGCATGTTTCCGTTCTTCCTTGGCGTTTTCGTTCGTCTTGGTTTCCGTGATTTAGAAGCGTAAGCAATGGCGATCGCGATCGCTTGCGTCTCTATCTATATAGCATTGATAAATCCGGAAATTGCCTCCGAATACAAGTAAGTACTATCAGAACAAGTTAAGAAACGATAAAAGTGCGATTAAAAATTCATATTTTAGTCACAATGAAACCAAATAAACATAACATATTATGGAAAATTGATGATTTTTATGAATGTTTAAGAGTTATCATCGGAATCAAGGATTTAAATACAAAACTTGCAAAAACCGAATAAATTTAGTGAACTACCCTAATGTTTACACTTCGGAGCAAGGCTGTCCCATTAATTTAGTTGGCAAACCGGGACAAGCAGTTCAGATTTCTATTCATTTGCCCAGTCAGTATATCTGTGCCAACCGCGAACGGATATTACCAGATTGGAGAAACCAGCCGTCTTTTTGGGTGGTGATTGTTTTACAGCGATCGCGATATCAATTAGTAGAAAGTACAAATACAATAGAGAAAGAAAAACAACGCTTGCGGGAAAAGTTTATGAGATTTGGCTGTGACGTTGCTTTTAATTTGCGCGATCGCACTTATCTGACAGACATAATCGACCCCCGCACCGGCTATCCCTTACTTTCCCATCCCGGACAAATTCCCCACGACGACACTGCCGTTGTCAAAGCTTTACTTAACTATCCAGTGCTGAAAAATAAATGCCGTGTTTTAATTCATCCCCATTGGGGTACGGCAGTTTATCCAAGCATCTTAATATCCGAAGCTCCCCCAAGCATCATCGAATCGGTAACTAAAAGCATAGCCCCCATGCATGGTTGGCAAGAGGTTGGTCAAGAGTCATTAGTTAGTGGATAGTTGTTAGTGGATAGTTGTTAGTGGATAGTTGTTAATGTCTCCACTCCCCATCAGCTATTTTTCGGTTTACGCACTTTCTGAGAACCAATTGGTCCAAGGATTTGGTTTAGGCTACGCAATTGTTCAGCTGTACCCATACAAATCAGCAAATCTCCAGGTAATAAAATAGTATCGCCAGTCGGACCGCCGATGAGAGTGCCATCAGTGCGACGAATTGCCAGAACTAATGCCCCAGTTTGCGATCGCAATCTTGCTTTTTGCAAAGTTTCACCCAGATACGGGCAAATTGCCGGATCGAGCAAAACTTCTTCCATATATAGTTGCCGATCTGCACCGGTGAGAATACCATCAACAAAATCCATTACTTGCGGTCTGAGGGCAGATGCTGCCATTCTTTTACCCCCAGTAATATAAGGAGAAATCACCGCATCAGCACCCCCACGTTGTAATTTTTGCACAGCTTCTTCTGTGCTAGCGCGGGCGATCGCTCGAATATCTGGATTAAGTGTTTTCGCTGAAAGAACTACGTATAAATTCTCGGCATCTGAAGGCAGCGCCGCCACAATACAAATTGCCCGTTCAATGCCAACCTTATAAAGAGTTTCATCTAAGGTGGCATCGCCCTGGTATAATGTATAACCTTCAGTTTGGGCTTTTCGCACCGATTCAATGTCCGAATCAATAATTACAAAAGGTACGCCTTCTGCCCGAAACTCTTTGGCAATTTGACGACCAGTCCGACTAAATCCACAGAGGATGTAATGTTCTGACAAAGATTCCATTAGGCGTCGCTGTTGTCGTAATCGAATTCCCTCTTGAAAATAACCTTGAATTAACGCTTCTGTAAATCTATTGACGATATAACCGATTGTTACCACACCCATTAAAATTAAGGCGATCGTAAACAACCGTCCTTGGCTTCCTAAGGGGTGTATCTCACCATAGCCCACAGTCGCCAAGGTGATCACCGTCATGTAAGCTGCATCTTCCCAACTCCACCGTTCTACTAACCTGTACCATAAAGTCCCAATGATAAAGACACCACCGAGGGCAGCGGTTCCTGCCATCAACTCTTTTTGGATGCGACGATATTTTTGCTCAAGCGTTGAATACACAGTTTTTCACCACTGACACTCTTTTGGGGAATGGGGCATGGGGCATGGAAAGAATTGTATTAGAACGCGCATCACTAACAGCCGCTTCTTTAATTCCCAATGCCCATTGCCCATTGCCCATTGCCCATTGCCCATTGCCCATTGCCCATTGCCCATTGCCCAATTCCCAATTCCCAATTCCCAAATAATAAGAAATTTTGAAAATTTTCTATCACACTAGTAAATAACTATAGGATGAAAAACTTTCACTTCTAGGCGATAGTAACTATGCAGACTTTAAAACCAGCGGCAATACCTCCACAGTCAGATTCTGTACAATCTACTCCCTTTGATACAGATAGCTTTAATCAAGTTGTTATGTCCACTTATGCGCGGTTTCCTTTAGCGCTAGAAAAAGGCGCAGGATGCCGCGTTTGGGATACACAAGGGCGAGAATATCTGGATTTTGTGGCGGGAATTGCCACTTGCACTTTAGGACATGCCCATCCTGTATTAATAGAAGCAGTGACAAAGCAAATTCAAAAGCTGCACCACGTTTCTAATTTGTACTACATCCCCGAACAGGGTGAGTTAGCAAAATGGATAGTTGAACATTCTTGTAGCGATCGCGTATTTTTCTGCAATTCCGGGGCAGAAGCCAATGAAGCAGCAATCAAACTTGCGCGAAAATACGCACACACAGTATTACAAATTGACAAACCAATAATTCTCACAGCTCATGCCAGTTTCCACGGACGGACTTTGGCGACAGTTACCGCTACCGGACAGCCGAAGTATCAAAAATACTTTGACCCATTAGTACCCGGATTCCACTATGTACCTTACAACGATATTGCCGCAATAGAAGCCGCAATTAGCGAACTTGATGAAGGTGATTATCGCGTGGCAGCGATTTTAATCGAGCCATTGCAAGGAGAAGGCGGAGTGCGTCCGGGTGATGTTGCTTACTTCCAAAAACTGCGGAAAATTTGCGATGAAATCGGCATTTTGCTGATTTTCGATGAAGTGCAAGTTGGGATGGGACGCAGTGGTAAACTATGGGGTTACGAACATCTTGGTGTTGAGCCGGATATTTTCACCAGTGCTAAAGCCTTAGGTGGCGGTATCCCCATCGGCGCGATGATGAGTAAGTCATTCTGCGACGTTTTCCAACCTGGGGAACATGCTAGCACCTTTGGTGGCAATCCCTTTGCCTGTGGAGTCGCGCTCTCCGTTTGTCAGACATTGGAAAGGGAGAATATTTTACAGAATGTGCAGGATCGGGGTGAACAATTGCGAGATGGGTTGAGAGCGATCGCCGCCAAATATCCCCATATAATTACCGAAGTACGCGGCTGGGGTTTAATCAATGGGATGGAGTTGCAAGCTTCCATTCAGCTAACCGCTGCTGATATCGTCAAAGCTGCTATGGACGAAGGCTTACTGCTCGTACCCGCAGGACCGAAAGTTATCCGCTTTGTTCCACCCTTGATTGTCACAGAAAAAGAAGTAGAAACAGCATTGCAAACTCTGGAAAAGGCGATCGCAACTGTTACAGCCTAGACAAGGAGTGTAAATCAGTTGATAGTAGTCAGGACTTACGCAAAGCCCCCCTTTTTAAGGGGGGTTGGGGGGATCGAAAAGGTCTAGAAAGCTTAATATTTCTCCTTTCCCCTTTCCCCCTCTTCATGAACATTAACTACTAATCACGGACGCTTGCTGTGGAACACGAGCTACAGCTTTAATCAAATCAGCTGCCTTTTCGCCAATCATAATTGTGGGTGCGTTGGTGTTTCCCGTCGTAATATTTGGCATAATTGATGCATCTACAACACGTAAACCATCAACCCCATATACTCGCAATTCCGGGTCTACAACAGCCATTGGGTCAGTTCCCATCTTGCAAGTGCCGACAGGGTGGTAAACAGTATCACAGACTTCCCGGACATAAGCTTGAAGTGCTTCATCGCTAGTGACATCAGCACCAGGAGCAACTTCCTCACCTCGGAACTCATCAAATGCATTTGAGTTGAACAACTGACGGATAATTTTAATTCCTGCAACCAGCTTCTGCACATCGGATTCACTTTGGAGATAGTTCAGCCGGATTACAGGTGAATCGTTCGGGGAAGCAGAGCGCAGACTGACACTGCCACGGCTTTCGGGATGGTTCAGACAGGGTGTACTAGCGAATCCCGAACCAGGACGAGCATAAGCAGGAGGTGCCCACAAAACAGGACCAAAGAAAAGCTGTATATCTGGCGCAGCATCTAAATTGCTCTCGGTATGTAAAAATAATCCTGCTTCAGCAATATTACTAGTTACAGCAGGTTGCAAATCTTGAGTTGCCTGGTGTGCGACTGGGGAAGCAAGGTGGTCTTGCAGGTTTTGACCGACACCTGGCAAATCAACAACTACGGGAATGCCCAATGCTTGCAGGTGTTCAGGTGAGCCAATTCCGGAGAGCATTAGTAATTTTGGTGAATCGAAAGCACCAGCACTAAGAATCACTTCTTGATTCACAAAGACTTGGTGCGTCTTCCCCTCGTGCATGTATTCGACCCCAACAGTGCGTGTTCCCTCAAACAACAACCGAGTCACTAACGCTTCTGTGGTCGTTGTTAAGTTGGGACGATTGAGAATTGGTAAAAGGAATGCAGCAGCAGTACTGTGTCGCTTACCATCTTTGATAGTCAGCTGATAAAGTCCCGCACCTTCCTGTTGCTCACCGTTGAAGTCCGGGTTGTTACTATATCCCATTGCAACAGCTGCTTCTACAAATCTTTGTGATGTTACGGCAGGGGCAATTGGATCGGTAACGCTCAACGCTCCACCGACACCGTGGAATTGAGATGCTCCGCGTTGCTGATTTTCAGATTTCTTGAAGTATGGCAAAACATCTTGGTAACTCCAACCCGGATTGCCTAACTCTTGCCATTGGTCAAAATCGCGGCGGTTGCCTCGAATATAAATCATGGCATTAATTGAACTGCTGCCACCCAAGACTTTCCCACGCGGACAATAGATTTTGCGGTTATTTATATAGGGTTCTTCTTCAGTGAAATATGCCCAGTCCACCTCAGTACACCATAATTTAGTCCAGTCGAGTGGGGTTTGAATTTCTGGCTTATTAGCTGGGTTGCCAGCTTCGAGCAATAACACTGTTGTTTCAGCATCTTCTGTGAGACGATTGGCGACGACACAGCCTGCCGAACCTGCACCAATAATAATATAGTCGTATTGTGTCATCACATACTCCTTGTTCTTCCTACAGTTCCCTAAGAGGGTAACTTCAACTTATTCGCAGTCCGTAAAATCTGCCCTGCTAAAACTGCTGCACCAAAGCCATTATCAATATTTACTACCCCAACTCCAGCAGCACATGAGTTGAGCATTGTCAAGAGGGGCGCTAACCCGCTAAAACTTGCACCGTAACCGATGCTAGTGGGAACGGCAATTACCGGACAATCTGCCAAACCCGCCACTACACTGGGTAAAGCGCCTTCCATCCCCGCTACGACAATTAACACCGAAGCCGAATCGATGACATGGCGGTTATTCAGCAAGCGGTGAATACCGGCAACACCGACATCCCAAAGGCGTTCTACGCGAAAACCAGAAAGTTCAGCGGTGACAGCAGCTTCTTCAGCCACAGGTAGATCGGCAGTCCCAGCTGAAAGAATACCAATATTACCAGAATACTGAGGTTCAATAGTCGGGGGAGCGATCGCACAAATTCGCGCCAAATCGAAGTATCGCAAATCTGGAATTTTTGCTTGAAGCGCAGCGTAAACTTCTGGTTCAATTCGCGTAGCCATCACTACCGGGTTCCGCAAGCGCATCGCTTCCATAATTTGAGTAATTTGAGCTAGAGTTTTGCCAGGTCCCCAAATCACCTCTGGGAAGCCGGTTCTCAGTTGACGATGGTGGTCGATTTTGGCAAATTCACCAACAGACTCATAAGCGAGATTTTTTAATAGCTCTAACGCTACATCAGGAGTAACGTTACCATGAGCAACTTTTTCTAAGAGCGATCGCAAATCTTTTTCATCAGTCATTGTTAATTAGGCATTGGGCATTGGGCATTGGGCATTGGGCATTGGGCATTGGGCATTGGGCATTGATGTTATTTCCATTCCCTATGCCCTATGCCCTATTCCCTAATTAGTAACTTTCAATTCGTAGAGGTTCCAGAATGGACCACCAAGAGCAGTGTACTTCACACCGACAAAGCGATCGCGTACTGCTTGCAAATTCAATCGTTCTACTAAATGAATAAACGGCAACTGTTCGGAAGCGATACGCTGGTATTCGTAATAATATTCCTTACGTTTGTTTTCATCAACTTCTTGCGACCCCTTAATATAAAGGCGATCAATTTCCTTTTCCCAGTCAGCAGCTTCCCAACCAGTTATTCCCGACTTTCCCGGTTGTGGACCTAAATTAAATGCATGGGATGCTCCATTAAGTCTCCAGATATTGCTAGCACCATGAGGTTCAATTCCCCCTCCAGCAAAACCACCAAGGTAACAATCCCAATTTTGGGTATCTTTAAGTTTATTCAAATAAGCGTTGAAGCTGAGAATTTGCAAATCAACTCGAATGCCTAAGTTAGCCAAATCGCGTCTAATTTGCGTTGCCATATCTCCTCTAACTTTCCTTTCGGAATTTGTTAGCAAAGTGAATCGTACTTGATTTCCCTCAGCATCAACTAATTGATTTGCCGAGTTATATTTGAAGCCTGCTTGTAAAAGTAATTTCTTCGCTTTTTCTGGATCGTGATTGTAGACCTTTAACCCTTTTTCAGGTGGTAAGAAGAAAGGACTTTTAATATAAACAAAGGAATTTTGCAATACACCCAATCCCCGAAAAGCGTTTGTTTTCATCGTTTCGCGGTCAAGAGCATAAGCTATGGCTTGCCGAAATTCTTTTTTATTGAACCAACGAGATTTAATTGGATCAACAAAAGGCTGACCCTGAGCATTTTTAGCTTTGCTTAAGTTGAAAGCAATAAAAGTTGTACCTGTATCTGGTCCACCGTTATATATTTTAAATTTAGCTCGTTCTTCTTCTTGCTTCAGCAAACTAAATCCTTCCGGAGCAACTTCCAAATCATCCAATTGCCCAGAACGAAAACTAATTAACTGGTTATCAGTAGATTCAATAATTTGGTAAACAATTCGCTCAATATAAGGTTGAGGTTTACCTTGAGCATCTTTGCGCCAATAGTAAGGATTGCGCTTAAAAATCACTCGCTGACTGGGAATATAGCTTTCCATTACATAGGGACCGTTGCCAACAATTTCTTTCAGATTGGTTCCTGTTGTCCACATTGAGAGAAACTGAAGATTACCATCAGATCCCTTGGTTTGGGTAGACTTTTGCAAAATATGCGCCGGTAAAATTTCTATTCCACCTACTAATCTTAAAAAAGGAGCAAACGGTTCCGGTACTCTAAATTCTACTCGGCGAGCATCAAGTTTTTTTACTGTTGGTAACTTACCGCTTTCACCAATTTTTAAAGCATCTTTAGTCGGGGTAGGTACTTTGGGATTTAAGTAAACATCGTTGTAGGTAAAAACAATATCATCAGCCGTCATTGGTTGACCATCTGACCACTTAAGTCCTGGTCGTAGAGTAATTATAATTCGCTGTCCATTATCAGTAACTTGCCAAGACTCAGCTAAAGCAGGTTCAAGCTTAGTGGTGAACGGATTTGTTGTCATCAACGAGTCATAAATAAAACCAAAAACACTATATGCCGACTCATTCAGCGCTGGGTTAAAAGTTGAAGGTTCACCCAAAACAGCGATGACAAGTTGCGGCACCTGAGCGGCTTCGGTTTTGAAATTAGCAGGGTTACAAGCGCTAACTGTCAATGCTGTAATCATCAGAATTACAAGTAACCAAGAACGTCTAATTGCGGGAAAAATACTAGGAAATTTCATAATTTGAATATTTGATTTTGCTAAAGTAATTGAGATTGTAGCCAACCGAGGAAGTTTTGAGTTTTGTTGAAATACTGAATACCGCTATTTTGTAATATTTCTACAACTTCCCGTTTACCAAATTCTTGAGAATTGCTACTTAAAAATACTTTTGTCTCACTAACATGTAAGCGGGCATGGTGAATTATACACTCTAAAATTAATTTGTCTATCAGGTGCTTTTCAAGGATATTTCTTTCCAAGCTTTCTTGAAAAATATTAGTATCTAATGTAATTATTTCTGCTTGACAATTAAGCTGGTTAAAGGCTACATAAAAACGCTGTGTAATATCATTTGTGCGCTCAAGAAAGCTAATCTTAGCTTGTTTCAACAAATTAACAATTAATTTTGCATTTTGTGAAGTTTTATCTCTTCCTGCTTCGTTAACTTGAATATCTAACCGATTAATAAAATCCTGATTATGCTTATCTACTTGCTCTAAAGTTGCCAAAGATTCTACATAACAAATGCTAGGTATTGTTAAGTGGACTGATATAGGTGTATTATGCAGCAAATTTTCTGCTAATTCATCCTGTCCTTTAGCAATGCTCATCAAAAAGTTTGTTTCTACGTAAAGTATCACTGCCAACGCTACCTAAGGCTGAGTAAGTCCATCTTCTAATAACTGTGACAAACCTATTTCTGCCATCTCCTTTGATCCTGGGGGCATTTCTGACTTCCAGTGATAGCAAAAATCACTTATCCAGGCTTCTATTAAACCTGCGAGATAAAGTTCAAAAATTTGTTTTTGATGAAATTCTGGTTCGTAATGACTCAGCACATCAGCAGTATTAAGATTAAGAACTTCTAATAAATTGCAACCATCCCATCGAAAAACTAAAACATTTTCCAAGTCAACAAACATGACAAAGGGAACCAAAGCTTTCTCAGCTTGCAAAAACTCAATAATTTGCAAGATAGCATTTTCTTTTGTCTTTTGTCTATTTGAGTCAAATGGATTACCTTTTACTTCGGCTATGAGAATAATTTGTCCTTCTTTGTCTAATGCCACAAAATCAGGACGTTGTGAATATTGTAAGTTTGTAGCTTGCATTGTTCTAATTTCCTATCAAGTTCAAGTTTTTTTGTGCTATCAATCATTAATTCCTATATTAACGACTCTTATATAGCCTCATTCAGCCTAAACATTGAAAAATTACTCAGCAAAGAGCAAAACAACAGCATAAGCACAAATACCTTCTTCGCGTCCTACAGGACCTAATTTTTCATTAGTTGTGGCTTTGATACCAACTTGATTTGGTGAAAGATGTAAAACACCTGCTAGTTTGTCGCGCATTTTATCAATATGTGGTTTCAATTTTGGACGTTCTGCGACGACTACCGAATCAATATTGCCAATTTGCCAACCGCGATCGCGTATCAATTCATGTACTTGAGCTAATAACATTAAACTATCAGCCCCTGCCCATTGAGCATCATGTGGGGGGAAATAATGTCCAATATCCCCCAAAGACAAAGCACCCAACATTGCGTCCATAATCGCGTGCGTCAAGACATCAGCATCACTATGTCCCAACAAACCAACTTCGTGAGGAATCTTAACACCTCCCAAAATTAAAGAGCGATCGCTCACCAGTCGGTGAATATCATAACCGTTACCAATGCGAATATTAGTCATTTGTTAGTTAATGGTTGTTAGTTAATGGGCATTGGGCAATCTGAGGAGGGGGAAAGGGGAAAGGGAAAGGGGGAAAAAAATATCATGAGTGATTTAAATAACTCTTTATTTCTATACCTTTACCCTTTACCCTTTAACCTTTTCCCCTCTTTAAATCTCCCCATCCCCTTGTCCCCCCTCATCCCCCTCATCTCCCCTCCCCCGACTCGTTCAACAAATCAGGACGACGTAAGCGTGTTCTGGCAACTTGTTGCTGATAACGCCATTTAGCGATCGCAGCATGATTACCGCTAAGTAACACATCAGGTACTTTCCAGCCCCGAAAATTTGCCGGACGGGTATACTGAGGATAGTCTAATAATCCTTCCTCAAAACTTTCTGATTGTAAAGACTCGGCTTTACCCACAGTTCCGGGAATTAGTCGCATGACCCCATTAATCAAAGCCATTGCGGGAATTTCTCCACCAGTCAGAACAAAATCACCCAAAGAAACCTCACGAGTAACTAAATGCTGCACTCGCTCATCTACTCCTTCATAATGTCCGCAAATGACAATTAACTGGTCATAATTTGTCACCAGTTCTCGTAAGAGTGGTTGATTTATCGTTTGACCTTGAGGACTCATCAAAATAACCTCTCTGCGAGGTAAAATCGGCAGCGACTCCACAGCTTTAAAAATTGGTTCTGGCTTCATCAGCATTCCCACTCCACCACCATATGGTTCATCATCCACCTTGCGGTGCTTGTCGGTGGTAAAGTCTCGTGGATTAACCAAATTAATTTCGGCAATTTTTTTTGCTAAAGCTTTACCCAGCAATCCAGAACTGAGAACAGAGATAAACGAGTCAGGAAATAGCGTAACTATATCAAAGCGCACAGTAATTCGTATTCAAGGACACTAATCTTAAATTGGCATGTTTGGAGAAAAGAAGGAGCTTTCTTGAGCAGAGGGAGCGTTCTTGAGGAGGGGACATTTCCCTTTCCCCTTTCCCCTTTCCCCCTCTTCAAAAAGCTCTTTTTTCGGAGTGATGTTGCGTCAAAGACTTATGGAGCTTCATCAATAGTATCTAAAAGTACCAGAGAAGATTGGATTTTGTGCGCCAGCAAAAGTTTTTCTAATTACTTAATTTATGTTTAAATATTGTGACAACTACATTTAAATTAATAATCGAAGCAAGTTAACAACTTCCACCGGATGCATCAAGCCAGTCTCAGAAAAAAGCTTGCCAACACCTGCTTTCCCCAAGCAGTATTTTACCAGTCTGGAAAATTAAGACAGGTGAAAAACAAGAGCTTTGCGCGATCGCCACGGCAAGGGACTCTATCGCCGGTTGAAGTACGACACCTGCTGAAGGAAGCATCAATTTCTCCCTGCCTTCAGCCGGTGTCTACCACATCAAGCAACAGAGCAAAGTTTCACACAAAAGCCGCGACAAGAGCGTTTGTTGAAGTGTCCTCCTTTGAAGCGAAGCGGGAACATCATTACAAATACTGAACCTTGTTTTATTCACCCGAAGTTGTTGACAGGAGAAACACAATGCCGCAATTAAAAGCTAAATCGCTGGAAATGAGGACACCTCAAGCAACTAAGACCGCCGTTCTGGTTATCGGAGGCGCAGAAGACAAAGTTCACGGACGTGAAATCCTCAGAACTTTTTTTGGACGTGCCGGTGCTAGCAATGGCTATATTACAATAATTCCATCAGCCTCTCGCGAACCTGCCATCATTGGTGGTCGGTATACCCGGATTTTTGAAGAAATGGGTGCTAAAAAGGTTGAGATATTAGACATTCGAGAACGGGATCAGTGTGAAAGTAGCGAAACAAAAGCATCCTTAGAAGCCTGTAGCGGGGTGTTTTTGACAGGGGGGGATCAATTGCGCCTGTGTGGTGTGTTGGCGGATACGCCAGCAATGGAAATTATCAGGCAACGAGTGAGGGCAGGGCAGCTAACTCTCGCAGGTACTTCGGCAGGGGCAGCAGTCATGGGGCATCATATGATTGCTGGGGGTGGTAGTGGTGAGACACCAAAACGTTCTCTAGTTGATATGGCAACAGGTTTAGGATTTATTCCAGAGGTGATTGTCGATCAACACTTTCACAATCGCAATCGGATGGGAAGGTTAATTAGTGCGATCGCCGCACATCCCGATCGCCTCGGTATTGGTATCGATGAAGATACTTGTGCCATGTTTGAAAGGGATGGTTGGCTGCAAGCTATGGGCAAAGGCAGTGTGACAATTGTCGATCCCACAGAAGTGACACACACCAACGAACCCCATGTGGGAGCCTCAGAACCGCTAACGGTGCATAATTTACGACTGCATATCCTCAGTCATGGCGATCGCTTCCACCTCTACCAACGCACAGTCCTGCCCGCTGTACACCGTATTTCCAGCTGACGGAATAGAGTATCTGAAGGTACACTGTGTTGACCGCTAATTTCTCGCTAGCTGGAGAAAAATAATCATCATACCATGTAAAAAGAAAAAACTGTTTTTCATGAACAGTTTAGCGGTCAATTCAAGTATGAAACTAGTAAAAAACTAGAATTTAGGTTCCGAATCTCCATCTACCTATTCCCATGAGAATCCTCAAGATCCAGACATTACGCGGCCCCAATTACTGGAGCATTCGACGCCACAAGCTCATAGTCATGCGCCTCGACTTGGAAAATCTCGCCGAGACGCCCTCGAATGAAATTCCTGGCTTCTATGAAGGATTAGTTGAGGCACTGCCAAGTTTGGAGGGTCATTATTGCTCCCCTGGCTGTCGTGGTGGCTTTTTGTTACGGGTTCGCGAAGGCACCATGATGGGTCACATCGCCGAACACGTAGCCTTAGAACTCCAGGAATTATCCGGAATGCAGGTAGGCTTTGGTCGGACTCGCGAAACCGCCACACCTGGGGTTTACCAGGTAGTAATTGAATACCTGAATGAAGAAGCCGGACGCTATGCAGCACGGGCAGCAGTGCGGTTGTGCCAAAGCATAGTTGATCGAGGTCGCTATCCTAAAGCCGAATTAGAGCAAGATATACAAGACTTAAAAGAATTGTGGCGTGATGCTTCCTTAGGACCCTCAACAGAAGCAATTGTCAAAGAAGCCGAAAAAAGAGGCATTCCCTGGATGTCTCTGCCGGCACGCTTTTTGATTCAGCTGGGCTACGGCGCTAATCAAAAGCGGATGCAAGCCACAATGACCGATAATACCAGCGTTCTGGGGGTAGAACTCGCTGGCGACAAAGAAGCCACCAAACGCATCTTAGCGGCATCCGGCGTGCCAGTCCCTAGAGGCACAGTCATCAACTTCTTGGACGATTTGGATGAAGCTATTGAAATGGTTGGTGGCTTTCCCATCGTCATCAAGCCCCTAGATGGCAATCATGGACGCGGGATCACCATTGATATCCGCACCAAAGAAGAAGCTTCAGCCGCTTACGATGCTGCCAGACAAGTTTCCCGCTCAATCATTGTTGAGCGCTATTATGTCGGTCGCGACCATCGAGTACTCGTGATAAATGGTAAGGTCGTAGCAGTAGCGGAACGCGTGCCCGCTCATGTAGTTGGTAATGGCAGATCCACTGTAGCCGAACTAATTGACGAAACCAATCAAGACCCAAATCGCGGTGAAGGACATGATAATGTCCTGACAAAAATTGAACTAGACCGCAACAGTTATCAGCTACTAGAAAGGCAAGGCTACACTCTCAATAGCGTGCCAAATAAAGGTGAAATGTGTTATCTACGGGCAACTGCTAACCTCAGTACAGGTGGTATTGCTGTAGACCGCACCGACGAAATCCATCCAGAAACCGTTTGGCTAGCACAACGGGTAGTCAAAATTATCGGTTTGGATATCGGCGGACTTGATGTTGTCACCACCGATATTAGCCGTCCTTTGCGCGAAGTTGATGGCGTGATTGTCGAAGTAAACGCTGCCCCCGGTTTCCGGATGCACGTTGCCCCCAGCGTTGGCATCCCCCGTAACGTTGCCGGCGCAGTCATGGATATGCTGTTTCCTAACGACCAATCCAGCAGCATTCCCATCCTCACTGTGACGGGTACAAACGGCAAAACCACCACTACTCGCCTGCTAGCACACATTTATAAGCAAACCAAAAAAATTGTAGGTTATACAACTACAGATGGGACTTATATCGGTGATTACTTAGTGGAAACGGGAGACAATACAGGTCCCCAAAGCGCTCAGTTAATTTTGCAAGACGCAACTGTAGAAGTAGCAGTGCTGGAAACGGCTCGCGGCGGTCTTCTCCGCTCAGGGCTGGGTTTTGAAGCTGCAAATGTAGGTGTAGTATTAAATGTTGCCGCCGATCATTTAGGCATCGGCGACATTGATACTATTGACCAATTGGCAAATCTTAAGTGTGTGGTTGCCGAATCTGTGTATCCTGATGGCTATGCAGTACTTAACGCCGATGATGTGCGAGTTGCGGCAATGGCAGAAAAAACCAAAGCGAATATTGCTTACTTCACCATGAACCCGGATTCGGATCTGGTGCAGAAGCACATCCAAAAGGGTGGAGTTGCGGCAGTGTATGAAAATGGCTATTTGTCAATAGTCAAAGGCGATTGGACGCACCGCATCGAAAGGGCAGAAAATATACCTTTGACAATGGGCGGACGTGCACCGTTTATGATTGCTAATGCTTTAGCAGCTTGTTTGGCGGCGTTTGTGCAAAATGTGACAATTGAACAGATTCGTGCGGGGTTAAAAACCTTCCGCGCTTCTGAGAGTCAAACCCCAGGACGAATGAATTTGTTTAATTTGGGGAATCACCACGCTTTGGTCGATTATGCCCATAATGCGGCTAGTTATGAAGCTGTGGGTTCATTTGTCCGCAACTGGAGTACAGGACAGCGAATTGGTGTAATTGGTGGACCAGGCGATCGCCGTGACGAAGACTTTGTGACTTTAGGTAAACTGTCAGCAGATATTTTTGACTACATCATCGTCAAAGAAGATGATGACACAAGGGGGCGTCCACGAGGTTCGGCTGCGAGTTTGATTACCCAAGGCATCATCCAAGTTAAGCCTAATTGCCGCTATGAAGTCGTTATGGACGAAACCCAAGCAATTAACAAAGCTTTAGATACGGCTCCAGATAAGAGTCTGGTGGTGATTCTACCAGAAAGTGTCAGCCGCGCTATTAAGTTAATTAAACTGCGCGGTCTAGTTAAAGAGGAGTTGCATCAACCAAATACTACAACTAATCCTGTGGATTCCCAAATCTCTGTGTTAAATAAGCTGTTATGACGTGCGAAGTCGGTCAAAGAGTCAATAGTCAAAGAGTCCATAGTCAAAATATTGACTGTTGACTATTGACTATTGACTGTTGACTCTTGACTCCTAACTTTTGAAATCTTCTTTTTCTTCCGGACTGTTTTCGTCACTGGGATTTTTCATTTCCTCTTTAAACCCCCTGAGGGTTTTGCCCAGTGCGCTTCCTAGTTCGGGAATTTTTTTTGGTCCAAAAATTAAAATAGCAACTATAGCGATTACAGCCACTTCCGTCCATCCCAGTCCAAACATAGGTGTCTCCTGTAAACTGAATAATTAATGAAAGGACTGAAGTCCTTACTACGATTCTCGCGTAATCGGTATATGTAACCAATCGCTTAATTCATGCGCTAGCCATTCGAGTTCAACTTCAGATTTGACAATACCATTATTGATACCTATTTCATACTTCTGGACTCCTGCCCAAATATCTAATTGCGCCGGCACTTGAAAGCGGTTTTCTTCCAAGTCTTTAGTAAAGTGGCTGGAAGTGTAAACCAACTTAGTAATATCTTGTGTTAGCGATGGACGCTGATAAAATTTAAATCCAAATATCTTGGTTGTGAAGGCAATTTGCTGCTTTGTCAAGCGCAGTCCGGTACTTTTGAATAAAGGAAATAGTAGCAAAGATGCTAGATGAAAACCAGCACCCCAAAAAGGAAGGGAGAATAAGCTAAAGATAACATTGATCGGAATTGGAGCGGCAAGAGCGTTAATTGTCCAAAAAAAGATAAATGAATTCCACGCGATCGCAAACAAACCCGTGAACACCATCGATGATTGAAAGCCAACTGGCGGAATGAGAATTAAGAGCGAATCTCTATCCTTGGTAAGTTGAATTTTACTACCATTTGGTTTATTTAAAGCTAAAGTATTGATTCTTGGTTGTGAATCATTTAAAGCTGCAAGTGCTTCAACAGCAGAACTCAAACGCTTTTCTAAACTCGGTTCAATCATCCACCGCAACCAATCAGTAAAGGCAGGACTGAGATTAGCGATATGCTCAAATGATATGCGAAAATCCTTTTGGGGTAAATCTGCTGGGTGAATCCCCGTAACCAAAGAAATTAACGTTGCACCTAAACTATAAAGGTCAGAAGCGTTGGTTGTGCGATCGCCAAATTGTTCAGGTGGCATATAACCGTATGTTCCTACCACAGTCCGAGTTCCGCTTTCTTTAGCAACAGTCTGGACTGACCCAAAATCTACAAGGTAGACAATACCAGCACTATTACCAGCGCGAGCGCCCAATAAAATATTGCTAGGCTTAATATCGCGGTGAATTACTCTTGGATGCAAAGAGTGCAAGTAAATCAGAATTTCTAAAAGCAATGAAGCAATTTCTTTTACTTCCGCTTCCGTAAAACTACGTCCTGCTTTTAAATATTGCTCTAAAGTTTGTGCCGGGATATAAGACTGTACTAAAGCAAATCCTTTAATAGAAGGGGAATTTACCTCAAAATAATCTACATAGCGAGGAATACAGGGATGAGACAAGGATTTTAACGTTTCGGCTTCCCTTTCAAACAACTTGAGATCGTCCCATTCAAAATCATTGCTAAAAGAAAGTAACTTGATTACAACTAATTCCTCAGTTTCCAAATTACAGGCTAAAAGCGATCGGCGTCCCGCCTTTTTTCCTAATTGTTGCCGAATTTGATAGCGATCGCCTAATATCTGACCATTCATCACAAAAAATAAGGCTAAAGGACTTTAATGAGGGGAAAAGGTTAAAGGAAAGAAAAGAAAGTTTTTTTATTCCCTTGCCCTTTCCCCTTTCCCCTTTCCCCTTTCCCCTTTCTTTTTTCCCCTTTTAATTTAATTGTAGAATCCTACTATGCCCTCCCAACTTTGGCCCTACATTACTCCTGGTATTCCGGATGAGTTGTTTGAAAGCTTACCCGGAATTCCTCTTTCACAGCGTGAAATTCGGCTGCTGTTGATAGCTCAATTACGTCTATATCCTAATTCAGTGTTGTGGGATATTGGCGCGGGAACAGGTACAATTCCGGTAGAAGTGGGTCTGTTGTGTCCTGAGGCGCAGATTATCGCTGTAGAACGAGATGAAGAAGTAGCCAACTTGATTCGACGCAACTGCGATCGCTTTGAAGTGAAGAATGTTGAAGTCATTGAAGGTAATGCTCCAGAGTGTTTGCACAATTTGAAAGAGAAACCCGATCGCGTCTGCATTGAGTCCGGACGTTCCATCCAAGAAATTTTGCCAGCAGTTTGGAATTATTTACCATCATCCGGTCGAGTTGTCGCCACAGCTGCTAGTCTAGAAACTCTGTATGCTATTTCTCAAAGCTTTTCTCAACTCCAAGCTCGGAATGTTGAAGTTGTCCAATCGGCAATAAATCGCTTAGAAACACGCGGCTATTCGCAAACCTTTGCTGCCGTCGATCCCATTTTTATCCTCAGTGGTGAGAAACTAGAATGAAAAAGAGGGGGAAAGGGTAAAGGGGAAAGGGGAAAGGGGACTCATAAACCCCATATTTAAAAATAGGGGCTTTATACCATGTGGGGAAAAGGGATTTGAAGAGGGGTAAAGGTGAAAAAGGAAAGGGGAAAGGTACGAAAATAAAATAGCGCAAAGTTGGCGGGATCGGTTTCCGTCCCGTCAACCTTTGTAAGAACGGATTTATTCAAATAACTCTATATTTCTTACCATGAACCCCCTTCCCCCTTCCCCTTTACCCCTCTTATCCCGTTTCCCCCTTCCCCTTTCCCCTTTTCCCCTTCTTGGTAAATCTGAAGGCTGAAGGATAAAGGATAAATAACAACCAAACTTCAAACTTCATCCTTTTTACTTCACACTTATATCTATGCCTTGGTCTCGAATTATTAGTGGAATTGTGGCGATCGCCGTTGCTTTAAGTGCAACCCTTTTAGGGGGTTGGTACTTTACTATTATATTTGCGGCGATTATCTTTTTGGGTCAAAAGGAATATTTTGAGTTAGTGCGAAGCAAAGGTATCTTTCCTGCAACTAAAAGTACTCTTTTTGCCAGCCAAGCTTTGTTAGTGATTTGTACTCTTAATGGCTCTTTAGCTGATGCTGTCACACCATTAGCCGGAACATTTATTTGTTTTTACTTATTGTTTCAGCCAAAGATGGCAACGATTGCTGATATTTCCGCTTCGATTATGGGGTTATTTTACACAGGTTATTTGCCGAGCTACTGGGTAAGGTTACGCGCAATTGATAGTGAAGGTATCAACAATATACCTTTAGGTGGGTACTTACCCTCAGATTGGCTAGATATTATTCAAAAAGGAAACTTTGATTTATTACCACAAGGTTTGACAGCAACAGCGCTGACTTTCCTCTGTATTTGGTCAGCTGACATCGGCGCTTATGCTTTCGGCAAATTCTTCGGTAAAACTCCTCTGTCTGATATTAGCCCGAAAAAAACCGTTGAAGGAGCAGTATTTGGCATTAGTGCCAGCGTTCTCGTAGCCGTCGTAGGAGCTTATTTTCTTAACTGGTCAAAACCTCTTTTCACTGGTATGGCACTGGGTTTGCTCATTGGGATCGCTAGTATTTTGGGCGACCTTACCGAATCCATGCTCAAACGCGATGCTGGGGTAAAAGATTCAGGGCAATTAATCCCAGGTCACGGCGGCATCTTAGATCGTACTGATAGTTATATTTTTACCGCTCCTTTAGTTTACTACTTCGTCACACTCGTATTGCCATTGTTAGGGCATGGGGGCTAGGGACTGGGGACTGGGGACTGGGGACTGGGGACTGGGGACTGGGGATTGGGGATTGGGGACTAGGAAAAGAATTATTACCATTGCCCATTGCCGATAAGAAAAAATCAACAATGATTATTTGAAGTTTTTAATTCTTAATAATTAGGGATTAACGTTTATCCGTCCGCGACAAACTAGTTTACCTGGGATCAGCGTTAATTCTTGGATATCTACATCTGAACCTAGATCCAAATACTGTCCTTGATTATCCTCTGTAAGCACTGCTGTGCCCTGCTTACAGAGGATTTGTGACAGATGTAATTCATGAGCGCTGAGTAATTTTAGGCTTACACTCATCTCAACCGTAGTGGGATGGGTTACGTCTGTATGAATTCCGCAAACTTTCAAATTATTATTTGCAAGAGAAATTGTTTGCCAAGCTGTTGGCTTGGAATTTGGGCTGTGTTCTGGTAATAGTTTTAGCAGTAGATCATTTAAAGCAGTCGCTAATAATTCCGATGAGACAGAGGCATTAAGATCCTCCTCGTTCAGGATTACCTCGCCAACTACAGGTACTGTTTCCAACAGTTGCAGTGGTTGTCCCTTGAGTACTGCGCCAATGTTTATCCTTATATTTTCTGCCTTGAGTAAAATTTGTGTGAGATGGAGACCTTGATAAATTGCATGAGTAGCAAAAATAGATACTCCAGGAATGCGACCCGAAAGAAGTTGGCGATCGCTTGCTTGAATTTCCACTTTCAGTTCCGATATCTGGCTGACTTGCGATCGCAACCAAAGCGAGAGTGCTGTTTTTAGTACATTGCTTATGATGCGTATCTTCTGGGGATTTTTGGGTGATAAATTTTCTTTATGCATCTAATCAACTTTTTGATCAGGATCTATATGAGAACCAAGGAGAGCGCTCAAACAGAATTCAACTCTAACATTTGTCGCAATTGTCAACAAAGTGCAATTATTATAGTTAACTTAATACTTACACCTATCATAAGTAATTTCCACATGGAGGAAAGGTTACAAAAAATTCTATCTAAATGGGGAATAGCCTCAAGACGGGAAGCCGAAGAAATGATTAGGCTTAAGCGAGTGGGGATTAATGGCGAATTGGCGCACTTAGGTCAAAAAGCTGACCCGCTTATAGATACCATCACAGTAGATGGCAAACCTATATCTGGTCTTGTGCGTCCAGCTTTAATTTATCTGTTACTACACAAACCTGCTGGAATAGTTTCCACCTGCGAAGATCCCCAAGGACGAACAACAGTTCTGCATCTACTACCGAAAGAATTAAGAGGAAATCAAGGCATTCACCCAGTTGGTCGTTTAGATGCATACTCAACAGGGGCATTAATACTGACAAATGACGGAAACTTAACATTTGGTTTAACTCATCCTAGCCACAGTATTCCTAAGACTTATTGTGTTTTGGTAAAAGGTCATCCTCCAGAATCAGTGTTACAAACATGGCGTCAGGGTGTGATGCTGGAGGGTAAAAAAACACGACCGGCGCAAGTGCGTCTAAAACAAAGTTTGGCAGATGAAAGCTGCCTAGAAATTATTTTAAAGGAGGGAAGAAATCGTCAGATTCGCCGTGTAGCCGAACTACTGGGATACCCAGTGATTAAGCTGCACCGCACAGCCATAGGTCTAATTCAATTGGAAAAGCCCGGAGAACCTTCTTTAGCTGAAGGTTCCTATCGTTCCCTAAAAGATGATGAGATTCGCTTTTTGCAAGAGCAAATTAAGCACATACCTATTAATGATTCAGTTGGGTTTAGGAGCATCAGACCATTATGAACTGGAAAAAAAGCAAGGATGATAATCAACCAATAGCTTCTGTGGAGCAATTACCAGCCGAAAAGTTGGCTTCCTTGGGTGGTCAACTTTGGGTAAAGCGTACTGAACAAGGTTTATCCTTAGATGAAATGGTCGCATTGACCATGATTCCCCGTCGATTGTTGCAGGCGATCGAAGAAGGTAATTTAGATGATTTGCCAGAACCAATTTATATTCGTGGTTTAATTAGGCAATTCGCTGATGCACTGGGCTTGGATGGAGCGGAATTTGCTAAAAGTTTTCCCGTCGGATCAAATCGTGTTAACCTTACACCTGGCTGGAAACCTACGCCCTTCGGTCGAGTGCTGCGTCCTTTTCATCTTTATGTGCTTTACATCGGTTTGATTATCTGTTCTGTTAACGGCTTGTCTAAATTATTGAATAATGCCGCTATCGAAGCCAACAATAGCCAAATTACCGAAAAAGCACAGATTCAGCCGAAACAAACACCGACTGTGCAAATTCAACCTGTTAGCAATATCAGCAGTAACGGACAGGCAGTGCAGATTGGTGTCACCTTAAAGGAGAAATCTTGGATTCGCGTTGTCGCTGATGGCAAAACTCAATTTGAAGGGGAATTGCCAGAAGGAACTCAACGCACTTGGAAAGCTCAAGGTCAACTGACAGTTAGAGCCGGCAATGCTGGGGGTGTGCTGGTAAGTGTCAATAAAGAGGAAGCCAAGCCAATGGGAGATATTGGGAAAGTCAAAGAAGTCATAGTTGCTGCCAAGCCTGGGACTTGAGGAGTAGGGGACAAGGGGACAAGGGCACAAGGGGACAAGGGAGAGCAAAATAATTCTTTTTCCCAATGCCCAATGCCCAATGCCCACTTCCCCTATTTACTTCACTTGCGGAGCGCGACCGTAAAGGTTGGTGAGATTTTTCAGCTTTGAACTTAATTCATGGGTTAAAGCTTCTGATTGATATCGCCATTCCCAGTTACCTTCGGCAACACTAGGGGTATTCATCCGCCCTTGGGTATCTAATCCTAAAAAATCTTGTAAGGGGATAATTGCCTGATTCGCTACAGAACTTAAGGCAAGTCGAATTAAATCCCAGTGAATACCTTCAGGACTGACAGAACCTAAATAAAGCAACAAGTTTTGCTTTTCGTAATCGTTAGCTTGGTTGAACCAGCCTATGGTTGTGTCGTTGTCGTGAGTGCCGGTGTAAACTACGCAATTGCGATTGTAATTGAATGGTAAAAAGCCATTACCGGGATCGGAACCAAAGGCAAATTGCAAAACTTTCATCCCCGGAAACTCAAATTTGTCACGCAACGCTTCTACCTCCGGGGTGATTACTCCTAAATCTTCCGCCAAAACTGGTAGCTTGCCCAATTTTTGTTTAATTTCCTCAAATAATTTGTCTCCTGGAGCTTTGATCCACTCTCCATTCATGGCTGTTTTTTCACCTTGTTTGACAGCCCAATAAGCTTCAAATCCGCGAAAGTGGTCAATGCGAATTACATCTATGTAATCCAGCATTGCTTCAAAGCGTTTCACCCACCATTTAAAGTTTTGTTTTTCTAATTCATCCCACTTGTAAACTGGGTTGCCCCACAATTGACCGGTGGCGCTAAAATAATCTGGTGGAACTCCTGCCATTAGTGAGGCTTCTCCTGTGTTTTCATCTAAGGAAAAAATATCAGGATTAGACCAGACATCAGCGCTGTCGTGAGCTACGTAGATGGGGATATCACCTATAATTTCTATCCCAGCCATGTTGGCGTAGGTCTTCAACTCAGACCACTGGCGGAAAAATTCAAATTGGGTGTATTTGTAATAAAAAATCTCCGCTTCCATCTGTTGCCGCACTCGATCCATTGCTTCTGGTTGACGCGATCGCACTTCTGGCTCCCAACTATACCAACTTCCGCCTCCGTTAGCATCTTTCAATGCCATAAATAAAGCGTAATCATCCAGCCAATAAGCTTTGATGTCACAAAAACCAGCAAATTCTTTTTGTTGTGTAGATGCTGTTTGGGTTTTAAATTTCTCGCAGGCTTTCTTTAATAGCCCAATCTTAAATGGTACTACTTGCTCGTAGTTGACTTTATTCGGATCAAATTCTGGTAAATTAGCAAGGTCTTCTGATGATAGCAAACCTTGCTCTAGCAGCTTTTGGGGGCTGATGAGTAGAAAGTTTCCTGCTACTGCTGAATAGGAAGCATAAGGAGAATTACCGTAACCAGTCGGACCTAATGGCAGAACTTGCCAATATTGTTGCTGAGTTTCTCTCAAAAAATCAATAAAGCTGTAAGCCTCTATGCCTAAGTCACCAATGCCGAATGGACTGGGAAAAGATGTGGGATGAAGTAAAATACCGCTGGATCTGAAAAAAGGCATTGCTTTACCTAAATTATGGGAAGATGCGATCAAGAGCGAATTTATCACGTAATAGTGGGCATTGGGCAATGGGCATTGGGCAACGGGCAACGGGCATTGGGCATTGGGAATTAAAGAAGTTCGGATGCGCGAGTGCGTGAATAAATACGATTCTTTCCATGCCCCATGCCCCATGCCCCATGCCCTATGCCCTATGCCCCATGCCCTATGCCCCATGCCCCTCACTAACCATGTCTTACCGCAATCCGGCTCCGACAGTTGATATCATCATCGAATTGGTCGATCGCCCTCATCGACCAATAGTGTTAATCGAAAGACATAATTCTCCTTTGGGTTGGGCAATTCCTGGTGGTTTTGTCGATTATGGGGAAAGTGTGGAAGTGGCAGCGCGGCGCGAAGCTCAAGAAGAGACGGGTTTGCAGGTAGAATTAATTGAGCAATTTTTGGTGTATTCTGACCCAAATCGCGATCGCCGTCAACACACGCTAAGTATTGTGTTTTTGGCGACGGCGAGGGGTGAACCAAATGCGGGGGATGATGCGAAATGTGTAGGGATTTTTGAGTCTTGGTGTGTGCCTGGTAATTTATGTTTTGACCACGATCGCATTTTGCGCGATTATTGGCATTATCGGCATTATGGTATACGTCCGAGGTTGGGGTAGAAAACGAACTTTACTAGGCGCAGAGGGCGCAGAGGAGGAAAGATGAGTAAGAGGGTGATTCGGACTAGTGATGCACCGGCGCCGGTGGGTCCTTATAATCAAGCGATCGCTGTTTCTGGTGATTTGGTGTTTTTAGCGGGGCAAATTCCCCTTGATGCAGGTTCGGGGGAGATTGTTGGAGTCGGGGATGTGACGCGGCAAACGCAGCAGGTGATGGCGAATTTGGGGGCAATTCTAAAAGCTTCTGGGGCGGGGTTTGATGATGTGGTGAAGACGACTGTGTTTTTAGCTGATATGAATGATTTTGCGGCGATGAATGCTGTTTATGGTTCGTTTTTTGATGAAGCGATCGCACCTGCGCGTGCTTGTGTTCAAGTGTCGCGTTTACCTAAGGATGTTTTGGTGGAGATTGATTGTATCGCGGTGATTTAAGGGGTAAATGTATTAGACAAACGTCGTAAAAATTAATTATGCGTTACCCAAAACCTTTTGTAGAGACGCGATTTATCGCGTCTTGGACTCATTTATAGGAGATTATAACTATGAGGTGTGTCATTTATTTATATGGCACACCAAAACATCAGCCTGATATTACTACATGACGGGCGATCGGGCTATTATGCCCCGCCCCTCTCATTAACGCCAAAACCATCAAGCCAATCATCCCAGAAGCGATAAGTCATAGATTCTAAAGCCGGAGCATGCAACCTAGTATCAGCACGTAACTGAGTCACACTTGTGCCATTAAGAGAAGCAATTTCGCAAGCATGACCAATAAACCAACGCTCCATCCCCCTTGCCGTTACCTCTGGGTGAAATTGCAGCCCTAGGCAATTATTTCCCCAAGAGAAAGCTTGATTTTGGTATTGCGGTGAAGAAGCCAAAAGCACAGCATCCTTAGGCAAATCAAAAGTATCACCATGCCAATGCAGAACAGCAGTCTCACTAGCACTGAGATAACGTAAAAATGAACTCTCCCCCGCAGGTGATAATTGTAGTTTGCCCCAACCAACTTCCTTACCATTTCCACCAGGGTAAACAACCGCCCCTAAAGCACGCGCCATCAACTGACTGCCCAAACAAATACCCAGAGTTGGTAAGTCTTTTGTTAGTCTTTTCTCCAACAACCTCAGTTCATCCTTAATGAATGGATAGTCCTGCTCTTCATACACACCAATCGGCCCACCAAGGATAATTAATAAATCTGGCTGCAAGGGTTCAATCAATGATAAATCGTCCAAACCCGCTTGTTGATAAACAATTTGATAGCCTCTTTGCTCCAGTACCGGACGCAAATTACCTAAATCTTCAAAAGGTACGTGTTGAATGACAAGTGCGTTTTGCATAATCTTTCTTATGTATAAAGCAGTGAATTGACTTATGGAGTAAGAGAAATAAAATGATTGCGACAGACATCTTCTTACAAGCTAGAACAAGAAGGCAATGCTCAATCTAAAATCCAAAATGGTCTAAAAGTAGTTAATTAAACAAGCCAGCTTTTGCAAAGCTATCGACACCACGTTGCGAGTCTAAAATACCCATCTCGCTAGCCAGAGTGATTAACTCAGAGTAATCAATGCGTAACAAGTTGACTTCGTTAGCTGCCGCACAGTCAGCAATCATTGATTCTGCTTTTACAAACCCAATTTGTTCGAGCATCGTTTGCCAAACATTCAACTCGACATTAGCAAACCACAACACAGGTTTAGGTAAAACTTCAATAAAAAAGTCTTTTTGCTCTTGGGTTAGCTCACTATAAATGCACTTGGCTAGATGTTTGAAGATGCCACTATGAGAAAGCTCATCACGTTTATGTGTCGCAACCGTCAGGCGGTTGAATGGTTGGATCGTCGTATCATTCGACAGTAAATCCAAGTAGTCACTGATAAATACCTCAGAAACAATGGCTGTGGCTACTTGAATCAGGGTTTTTTGCCAAGTTTCAGGATAACGTTCTTGTTCACGCTGCATCTTGCTTACCAAATTGAACTCTGGTAAACGTAATGACTCTAAACCTCGACGCTTTCTGGTAATGTGACAAGCGTTAACTACCAACAGTATATGATAAGCTTCATCTACTAATGTTTCACTAGCAATCTGTTGGCTAATTCCATCTTCTACCCCTGGTACACTTCTATAGATGATGTGGTTGCAGGCTGGCGTAATCACTTTCGCTTCGATATCGATAGTCTTTTCGTTATAAGCTATCCAACCAGCAGAGAGAATTTTCGTCTGCATCTGTGTTGGTGCTGCTAAAAAGTCAGGGTGTGCTTTAAACGGTAGTAAATCAGTGCGGAAGTCGGATATTGTTTCATCAAATGTCAATTCTGGGTTAGACTGCTCATTGATTTTTTGTTTAACTCGAGCATGTTTATGCCAGTTTACATTCATTTTCTCTAGTAGGTTCCGAGAATAGGAAGTTTCTTGCCGACGAGATTGATTTGTGTTGTTAGAGATATTTCTTTGTTGATTAAATACAGCAGTACAGTTCATGATTAACCTCGAATTAATTCTTTTGATCTCTGTAGAAAAGGTGTACTAAAACCAATTTATTTTCTTCTTACTTGACTGCAATTATTTCAATATTATTGATACTTAATTGAGTGTTGAAGAATGTTTTTGTTGGTTTAGTATATTTAGGTATACAGATTCAATCTGAATCATTACGGATGATGCCTGCTTTTTTTTAGAATTTTTTCTATCAAATCTTGCACCTGGAAATATGAATGTCAAAACCAAAACTACGTGCAAGGCGGGAGAGTCTTGGGAGCTTGTTTGCAAAACGGTCTTGTCATTTCCTACTTCTGCTTTTGGTTTACTGATTTGCGACTTGGGGTAAATATAGCGGTGCGATGTAAAAGTTGAGTGTTAGAGGATACGTGACAAGTTAAGGGTTTTTGCAGTCTACAATCTTATAGTCGTAAAGCTTGACGACGAATTTCACTTATGCGATGGAAAATAAAGATGATGCCGATGCGATCGCTCTCTCGTTTTGGGAATACTTAGTTTAGTAAACTCAATGGAGTAAGAAAAATGGCAGACAATCGAATCAGTGCGAATCTTTCGGCATCAGATCGGCTGGCAGTGATGGATGCGATCGCCACTATTCGGCAAAAATTACCGTTTTTGGTTGATTTGACAGCGGAAGATCGGAAAACTTTACCCAAGCTTGGTGATAAAAGTCGCGCTTTTGTAATTAAAGCGCTGGAAGTGGGGACACAAAACCCAGACTTTTTACCGCGATCGTTTGATTTGGATGAAATGCGTCGGGATATCGAACTATTTGAAGCGTTGTATCCAATTTTGTTGTCGTTGACGCAACTGCAAGAACTCGTGGATGATACTGCTGTTGCAGTGGGTAGTGAAGCTTATGCTGCGGGGTTGATGGTTTACAATTACGCCAAAGCAAGCGGTAAAGGCACTGGTTTAGATTCAATGGTCAATGATTTAGGGCGCCGCTTTGCTCGAAAAACTAAGAGAGTGCCAGTAAAGACATCGTAATTTTAGCATCCTCTGAACAGAGTTTGCTAGCTGTACGAACAAAGTCCCTCTTTGCGGACTCGATGATTTTAACTTGGAAGTTAAATTTTTCAGCTTTGAATTTGGATGTTTTGGTGTAAAGCTAGACGTTCCGAGTTCAAAGCTTTTATTTTGGGGTTTGAAGTGAGAACGTTCCTGTTTGAAGTGAGAACATTCCTGTTTGAAGTGAGAACATTCCTGTTTGAAGTGAGAACGTTCCTGTTTCAAGTGAGAACGTTCCTGTTTCAAGTGAGAATGTTCCTGTTTCAAGTGAGAACGTTCCTGTTTCAAGTGAGAACGTTCCTGTTTCAAGTGAGAACGTTCTTGTTTGAAGTGAGAACGTTCCTTGTTTTTATTACTCTTGCCAGATTAAATTTAAAACCCTATGTTTAAATTAGTCCGCGCAGGCGGACTTTGTTTGTGTAGCCGCGACTTCCAGTCGTCGGGGCTTCATAATTATTATTCTTTATTTTTAGATTAGTCCGCGCAGGCGGACTTTGTTTGTGTAGCCAAGCCAGTGCGTTGCGCGGGTTCCCCGCGTTGAAGCATCTGGCGTGCGACTTCCAGTCGTCGGGGCTTCTCAAAAATCTTGAAAAACCTCACCCTGTCCGTTCCGGACATCCCTCTCCTTAGTAAGGAGAGAGAAAGATTTACCCAAGGGTAAAGCGAGGGTGAGGTTTTTCCGAGTTCTGTGTACACGGTAAGAAGCCCGACGATTAAAATTGCGGCTACACAAACAAAGTCCCCCTGCGCGGACTAACCTGAAAATAGGGTTTCATATAGAGCGGTAATCAAGCGGACATAATATAACGTACCTACTAAAAAGAATTTCTCAAAATCCGAAATCGGGGGTGCATAATTAGTAGTTATCCTGTAAGTAATCGCACCTCTAGCCCAAACAGAAGTGAATAACCCCCAAAAAAAGCCCAAGAGCTTACAAGATATCCTTCAGCAACGGCAGCAATCAGGCTTTGTCGGGCGTGAAGAACAAGTTAGCCTGTTTCGTCAAAATATGGACTTGTCCCTGGAAGACTCATGTCGGCACTTTCTGTTTAACGTTTGGGGTCAAGGGGGTGTAGGTAAAAGCACACTGTTGCGCCAGTTTCGCAAAATGGCGGAGTCAGCAAAAATCATCGCGGCTCATACAAATGATATTGAAAAATCTGTCCCCGAAGCTATGGGACGTTTGGCTGAACAGTTGGAACAGCAAAATTATAAACTGCCGCAGTTTACAGAACGCTACAAAGTTTATCGTCAGAAGCGGCAAGAATTAGAAAGCGATCCCGAAGCACCTCAAGGATTTTCCGCTTTTGTGGGAAAAACTGTGGCAAAAACAGGTGTGCTTTTAGCGCGTCGAGTTCCCGTTGGGGGGGCTGTATTTGACTTTATAGATGAAGATGCTGTAGCCTCGCAAGCTGGGGAATGGGCATCTTATGTAGCGAAGAAATTAACCAATAAAGACGAAGTTCGCTTAATTCAAGAACCTGTGGAAGTGCTGACTCCGCTATTTTTGCAGGATATTTCCAAATTAGCCGATAAGTCTGGCGTAGCGCTGTTTTTCGATACTTATGAATCCACCGAGGATTTTCTTGATAACTGGCTGCGGGAAATTTTAGAAGGTCGTTACGGTGAAGTACCTCTAAATATATTAGTTATTATCGCCGGACGGCAAGAATTAGATAAAAATCATTGGGCGCCTTACGAAGGGTTAATGATTCGTTTTCCTTTGGAACCGTTTACGGAGGAAGAAGCTCAACAGTATTTGACTCGTAAAGGCATTACTAACAGTCGGGTTATTGAAGTTATTTTACGTCTTTCTGGACATTTGCCGCTATTAGTGGCAACTTTAGCGGCTGAAAGTCCCAATGACCCCAGTCAAGTAGGCGATCCTAGTGGTACAGCTGTAGAACGCTTCTTAAAATGGATTGACGACCCCAAGCGGCGACAATTAGCTTTGGATGCTGCAATTCCACGTAGTTTAAATCGAGATGTTTTGGCGAAATTGCGAGGGGAAAATGAAGCTGACGATCTCTTTAACTGGCTGAAAGAAATGCCGTTTATTGAAGAACGTACTGATGGCTGGGCTTATCATGAAGTCGTAAAAACGCAAATGCTCCGCCACAAGCGTCTTTCTTCCCCGCAAAGTTGGGCTGACCTTCATGGCAAGTTAGGAGAATATTACGACACTTTGCGAAATAATCTGCAACTAAATGAAGAGAAAAAATACAGCGACGCAACTTGGCAAAGTCACGCTTTAAATGTTTTGTATCACGGCTTATGTCAAACACCGCAAAAAAGTTTGCCCATAGCTCTCAATGAATTCCTTGCTGCTTTCGACAATCAACGTTCTTTTGCTTTGCGTTGGGCAGAAACGATGGTGCAAGCTGGTAAAAATGGGGATAATGCTGAAGTTGAACGCTGGGGGGAGCAGCTAGCCAATGGGTTAAAGGCTTATGAAGAAAAACGTAATGAAGTTACTGTGGAAATGTTTACGGCACTGCTAGAGCATTCTGAAATTCAGTCTCAGTGCCGATTAATTGCTTTATGTTGGCGAGGTTACACTTACCGCTGGATGGAGCGCTACGAAGAAGCTCTCAAAGACTTTGACTGTGCCATTGAAATTAATCCTAAATCTGATTTGGCGATGGCAGGTCGAGGTCAAACTTACCGCGTGATGAAACGTTACGAAGAAGCTCTCAAAGACTTTGACTGTGCCATTGAATTAAATCCTAAACTCGATTGGGCGATGGCAAATCGAGGTCGAACTTACTGCTTGATGAAACGTTACGAAGAAGCTCTCAAAGACTTTAACTGTGCCATTGAACTTAATCCTAAATCCAATTGGGCGATCGCTAGTCGAGGTGAAACTTATCACTTTATCGAGCGTTACGAAGAAGCGCTCAAAGACTTTGACCAAGCCATTGAATTAAATCCTAAACTCGACTGGGCAATTGCCAGTCGAGGTGAAACTTATCGCTCAATGAAGCGTTACCCAGAAGCTCTTAAAGATTTTGACCAAGCCATTGAATTAAATCCTAAACTCGATTGGGCGATCGCAAATCGAGGTCAAACTTATCTGATGCTGAAGCGGTACAATGAAGCTCTTGAAAACTTTAACTGTGCTATCAACTTAAAACCTGATGATGAGTATCTTTACAGCCGAGCCTTAGCCTATCAAGCTCTCAACCAAGTAGACAAAGCACGGGTTGACCTTAATAATGCCACCAAACTTGCTGAACAAAATTACCAAAAAGATGCTAAAGACTGGGGCAATACCTTTAATCTCGCTCTTTACTATCTAATTGGTGGAAATGTTGAATTATCACAGGGCTTATATGACTATGCTCTCTCCAGCCATGCACTATTAGAGCCTATGCGTGATGCAATTCGTGACTTGGAGGACTTTTCAAGCATCTTCCCTGAGTATATCGAAGCGCAATCTATGCGAAAGTTCTTGCAATCTTCGCTGACTTAAGTTTTTATCAAGATATAAGACCTCTTGCACTCATTCCCATAACACCCCACCCCCAGCCCCTCCCCGCCTGCGGGGAGGGGAGACTTTGACGTAAGTCAAAGGCGGGGTGGGGTTCTTTTTTTGATTTATGCAAGAAGTCTATAAGCGATCGCGCTTTTTAATTGAGTCGAGATAAAAGAGCGATCGCAATACAGTTCGGATAAGGTAAAAAACTATAGATCACAAAGACGCGATAAATCGCCGTCTTTACAATAACAAATCCTTTGTAGAGACGGCGATTTATCGCGTCTCTTGCCTTAACAGCGTATTGAGAGCGATCGCCCTTTTTAATTGAGTCGAGACATGAGAGCGATCGCGCACCACCTGGGGTTTTTGACAACCTACATAGGGTTTGCAGTACTTTAGTCATGCTTAGGTCATGACAAAAGTCTGATGAAATAAGCTGTAGAATTTTTTTTAATTGACAGGATACAGTCAATAGCATTAAGCAAGACACCAAACACTCAACCAATCTGAAAAGACGGGTTGGGTATTTTTTTTTGGGTATTCGATGCGCGATCGCGCTCAGGCATCTGCAAACCACCATCGCAAAGTGTCTCGAAGAAAAAAGTCTGTAAATGAAATTTGGTATAATATTGACTTTTGTTCCTCAAAGCTCTAAGCTTTTTAACAAACTAATTGAAACTAATTAGCAAAAATACTAATAATATTTCCGAATGGAGAATTACAAATGGGTGTGAGCAAAAAAGGGTTCCTTGGCGCTGGGGCTGGATTGATGGCGATTACAGGTTTGTGTGTCAGCATATTTGGAGGGATGCAAGCGACTATCGCCAAGCCTACCACCAATCAACAAACATCAACTTTACTTGCCCAAAACCAGAAAAATTTAACAATAATCTTTCCTACTAGATCCGATTCTACAGACTTGCAAAATAAAGCCAACGCTGTCGCCGCATTTTTATCTAAAGAACTGCAAATACCAGTACAGGCGCAGGTAGGCGATGATACAGCGGCAGTGGAAGCTTTGCGAGCAAATCGGGCTGATGTCGCTTTTTTAAGTAGCCGTCCAGCATTGAAAGCGCAAGAATTAGCAAACGCTCGCTTGTATTTAGCAGAAGTACGTTCAACCTATTCTGGAAGATACACTTATAACTCAATATTTGTTGTCTCGAAAAATAGTGCTTTGCAAACGAGAAATTCAGCCAAAGCAACTCTTGAACAACTGCGGGGTAAAAGAATAGCTTTTACCTCCCCGACTTCTGGCAGTGGATTTATTTTCCCAGTTAGTCAATTGGTAACATTAAAATTAGTACCAAACCGCGATCGCTTAGACGGATTCTTTGGACAAGTTTCCTATGGTGGTAATTACAGCAAAGCATTACAAGCCGTAATTCGCGGACAGGCAGATGCAGCAGCGGTGTCAGAATATGCTCTCAATTCACCGTATATCACCGAAGCTGAAAAAAGTCAGTTGCGAATTCTGCATAAAATTCCCGGTGTACCCGCACACGGTATTGCTATTGATGATGATGTTCCTTCCGCAATGCGGGAAAAAATTATTAACGCTTTACTCAAGTTAAATCAATCACCAAATAACCAACTGCTACGTAATTTATATAACTCTACAGAATTGGTAAGAGTAGATCATAACCAACACTTAGCAGGAATCAGCGCAGCTCTCAAAAATGCGGGAATTAGTCCCTAATTTGGGAATTAATGGGTATGAGGACAAGGAGGAATTACCAATACCCAATGCCCAATAGACATTTCCAGAAAAGACGTAGCAGTGCTACGTCTCTACAAGGGTTTCGGGCAACGCATAATTAATTTTTACCAGATGCCCAATGCCCATTGCCCAATGCCCATTGCCTAATTAATAATGAATTCCATCATTGAGTGTCATAACGTCGAGACAGCTTATGCTGCATCTTTGAATCGTCCGATCTTGAAAGGCATTAATTGCCAAATTAAACGTGGTGAATTTGTCGTATTGCTCGGACTTAATGGTGCGGGTAAGTCTACTTTACTGCGATCGCTTGTTGGGTTAGTGCCAATCCATCACGGAAACATCCATATTAATGGTGTAGCGATGAATTCCCGAAATCTACCACAAATTCGTCGCGATATTGCCATGTTATTTCAAGGTGGGGGATTGATTCGCCAATTATCTGCCGTGGAAAATGTTTTGTGCGGACGTCTGAGTGCAAACACAACTTGGCAAACCCTGTTCGGATTTCCTAAAAGCGATCGGCGTTTGGCACTACAGTTATTAGAGCAGCTGGGCTTAAGAGAACAAGCTTATCAAAAAACCAGTACTCTGAGCGGTGGACAGCAA
This sequence comes from [Scytonema hofmanni] UTEX 2349, assembly GCF_000582685.1. Taxonomy (GTDB): domain Bacteria; phylum Cyanobacteriota; class Cyanobacteriia; order Cyanobacteriales; family Nostocaceae; genus Hassallia; species Hassallia hofmanni. The sequence goes on along the minus strand of NZ_KK073768.1, from coordinate 3,870,454 downwards.
CAACGAGTAGCGATCGCTCGTGCTTTAATTCAATCACCGTCCATTCTTCTAGCCGATGAACCAATTACAGGGTTAGATATCATAGCATCTCAACAAGTCATGCAGACTTTATCTGAGTTGCACTTGCAGAAAAATATGACAATTGTCGCAGTTTTGCATGATTTGGGGATAGCAGCAAAATATGCTCAACGAGCGATCGTTTTAGATAATGGACGCATTGCTTATGATGGATCTTGCCACAATCTACAAGCCAAATTTGCCCAGATTAATCAAAATTCTCGCTCATGAAAGATTTCGTTAGTTTCATCAATCGCTATTCTTGGATCAGCCGCGTACTCGTCTTTTGCCTAGTTATACTGCTTTATAGTTGGGCAATGCTTGGCTTAAAAGTCGATTTTGAACTACTTAAAAATAGCTTTCCTTACATCACCGATTTTGTTTCCAGGTTATTTCCTCCCAACCTGGAAGTCCTAGATATAGCGATTAAAGCACTAATTGAAACTATCCAGATGTCTTTGTGGGGAACCACCATCGGGGCAGTACTTTCTTTACCAATTGCCATTGCAAGCGCTAATAACATCGCTCCTCGTTGGTTGCAATGGTTAGCTAATTTACTCCAAAATGCAGTACGTTCCGTCCCTTCGATTATTTTAGGGTTAATTTTTGTTGCCGCAACTGGACTCGGCGCACCCGCAGGTACTTTGGCTTTGGGAATCTACACCATTGGTTACTTAGGAAAATTCTATCAACAAGCGATCGAAGCAGTTGACCCCCGTTCTCTAGAATCTTTGCAAGTTGCTGGTGCATCTAAGCTGCAAATTGTTCAATATGGAATTTTGCCGCAAGTGCTGCCATTAGGATTAGGCTACACCTTATGGATGTTTGAGTATAACATCCGCGCCGCTTCAGTTTTGGGTGTAGTCGGAGCCGGCGGTATTGGTTTTCAGTTAAAAAGTTATATAGACGGCTTTGAGTACACGAAAGCAACAACAATGATGTTAGTGCTGTTAATAGTTGTGACGGTGATTGACGTTTTTAGCAGCCAATTACGCCATCGTCTCGATTCGATGTAGTTGTTGTGATATGTATTATGTCATGTACGGACAATTAAGCAAACAGACCCGGAACCCCACCCCGCCAAAGCTGCGCTTTAGCTCCCCTCCCCGCCTGCGGGGAGGGGTTGGGGGTGGGGTTCTTTTATTATGGGTAATTTGGCGGACATGATCTTATGTCTAAGAGTCAACAATAATAAAAACATCGTAAGCGTTGTAGAGACGTTCCGCTGGAACCATTGTAGAGACGTTCCGCCGGAACGTCTTTACAGTTTTCTGAGTGTAGATATCACCACTTCTCTTTGATTTTCTGACTTTTGTATCTTGTCAGCAAAATGTTTGTCGATAAGTGCCGGAACTTGCCTTTCTTGAATGCGACTGTAGCGAGTTTTATCTGGCATAACTAGATTTGGACCAGCCTTGCAATTTTTCATGCAGCCAGTGCCTTTGATGGTAACTTCATTTGATAAAGAGCGATCGCTTAAAGCAGATTCCAACGCTCGACAAACTCCATCACCACCGCGTTTCATACAATCCGACTTTTGACACACTAATATAGTAGCTTTCCCCCTTGTCCCCCTTGTCTCCCTTGTCCCCTTGTCCCCTTGTCCCCCCGTCTCCCTGTCTCCCCCTATCCCCCCTGCCATTACTCGTGAGGCTTTTAACTTAACTTCGCCGGTTTTCAAATCTAAGGTTTTCTCACCCACAACTTGCAACCAAGTGCCTTTTGCTAACTCCAAATTAAAAGCAGCTCTTAAATCTTTAGCTAATTTTACATAACATTCACCCTCAGCAGTAGCTAGCAACAAGCCTTTGAGCTTATAGCCATCTTTGATGGCAAAATCGAGAAATCGTCCTTCAATGCAAAATTCTGATACCTGGCTACTATCAAATTTACTCATGATTTTCATAACCTATTTTTAATTGACATATAATATCAAGCTTTATTCTGCCAACAATCCTTAAGAGTGTAAATCATCTCTTGGCGGGAAATTGTGAATTGTCGGATCACACTCCAGAGTTGAATAGCTGCGGTAACATTGCTAATTTCAACTTTCAATGGCTGATTAGTCTGACACCAACAAGGAATATCTAACTCTTGCAAGCGTTGATAGACTTGCCAGCGATCTACCCAATTCACCTCAACAGTGTGCTGTGCTTCGACTTCTGAACTGAATGATTTCAAGATAATTCCCCTCAAAGTGCTACAGCGATCGCAGTAACTATGCGACTGTACTATTTTTTTATTGAAAATTTTAGAAGTTTAACCCCTTAAATAAGAATAACTCAAGTGCAAACAATTCTCATTAAAATTTGAAAAAATCCAATATTTTTCATACAAGACTTAGCCATTGACAAAAATCTGATTATGTGATTAAGACTTATTTGCTTTCTTTCCTTCTTTAACAGGACTTACGCACGGACTACATATTTCCGTCCCTATCGACGCTTCGGTTGCAATCTTTAAGTCTTGTTTTCTGGTAACGAGTGCGTAAGTCCTTCTTTAAATAAATACAAGCAAAATCAACTTACAGCAGATTGCGTTGTCATGAAATACATGTAGAGACGTAGCACTTGGTAGTCTCTATAGGGTTTTGGGTTTTACGTATGTACCTCATATACCCGAAATTTGCTGTATGTAATGCCTGAGATAGAAATCGAAAGTTTTTGCTCAATGTGACCGCATAGAAGTTGGCACTATACTCTTATGCACACAATAATCGATTTGTAAAGTGCATAAGTCCTATCATGGAGTAGGCGCAGTGGTAGTTTGAGCAACTGGGGGGCTGCCGCTATGGGATTTTAATCACTTCCAGTTTTTAAAGCTTGGAAAACCTACCATATTTTTTATTAAACGTCTATAGTCAATTAGATATAAAATTTTAATAATGTGCATTCAAAGCCCAAAATTAATCAAACTGAATGCATATTTCAAACGATATTGATCGGTTTACTTTTATTTCTTAGATGTTAGTATGTAAGGACAAAAGCAGCTTGCATCTATAACTGCCTAAAAGCGAGGGTAACAATGTCAGAAACGCAAACTATATTACGAAATTTTGGTCAGGTTTATGACAATCCCGTACTACTGGATAGCAGTGTAACCGCACCAGTTTGCGAAGGATTTAACGTTGTCTTGGCTAGTTTTCAAGCATTGTACTTGCAGTACCAAAAACATCATTTTGTAGTAGAAGGTGCAGAATTCTACTCACTACATGAGTTTTTTAGCGAAAGCTACGAACAAGTTCAAGGACACGTTCATGATGTTGGAGAACGCTTAGATGGATTGGGCGGTGTGCCAGTTGCTACCTTCAGCAAACTAGCAGAATTATGCTGTTTTGAACCTGAGTCAGATGGCGTATATTCTTGCCGTCAAATGGTAGAACATAACTTAGCAGCAGAACAAGCTATGATTAGCTTAATTCGCCGCCAAGCCGCTCAAGCAGAGAGTTTAGGGGACCGTGCTACACGGTATTTGTACGAAACAATTCTGTTAAAAACTGAAGAAAGAGCTTATCATTTGGCTCACTTCCTAGCTAAAGATAGCTTAACTTTAGGCTTTGTCCAACCTGCTTAGAACTAACACGCTCATCATCTAGAGTGATCTAGCTTAGATTAAACAAAAGGTTGTCACCGCTTATTCTTAAAAAAATATAAAATATGGCAGAGAGCCAAGTATATAACTCTCTGCCATTTTTTATTTAACTAAATATAAAAACATAATATTTAACGTTAAAAAAATTTTGCTGAACTAATTAAGAAATATTTGCATCTCAAGTGATACATTATTTTAAAAGAGAAAATTACATGTTTTAGAGAAAAATTCTTTTATCCTGAGAAAAATTACTACTTTAAACAAAAAATATTTGCAACAAACCTGTAAGTTTTACGATGATAATTAAATAAATTTAGGCATACAAAAGGATAATGGGCATTGGGCATTGGGCATTGGGCATTGGGCATTGGGCATTGGGCATTGGGCATTGGGCATTGGATAAATTTTTCCTCATCCCCCTCATCCCTCATGTCACCAAACCTAGAGAACTTGGTAATAAACAACATGAGTTAGGGGTAAAGAACCTTAAAATAATCAGGATTTCTATTTTTATACTGCAAAGCAACAATTATGCCCCGTCGTGATGACCTCAGGAAAATTCTACTGTTAGGCTCTGGTCCTATCGTGATTGGACAAGCTTGTGAGTTTGACTACTCTGGTACCCAAGCTTGTAAAGCGCTGCGAGAAGAAGGTTATGAAGTGGTGCTGGTAAATTCTAATCCAGCGACAATCATGACCGATCCGGAAACAGCCGATCGCACGTATATCGAACCGCTAACACCAGAGTTAGTCGAAAAAGTAATTGCCAAAGAACGTCCCGACGCTCTACTACCAACAATGGGAGGACAAACCGCTCTCAACTTGGCTGTAGCTTTGGCGAAAAGTGGTGCCCTAGAAAAGTATAATGTCGAGTTAATCGGCGCTAAACTCCCGGCAATCGAAAAAGCCGAAGATAGAAAGCTGTTTAACGAAGCGATGGTTAAAATCGGGGTAAAGATGTGTCCTAGCGGTACAGCCTCAACCTTAGAAGAATCAAAAGCGATCGCTCGTAAAATTGGCTCCTATCCTTTAATTATCCGTCCAGCCTTTACTATGGGTGGCACCGGTGGCGGTATCGCCTATAATCAAGAAGAATTTGAAGAAATGGCACAAACGGGTATCGATTCTAGCCCCGTTTCCCAAATTCTCATCGATCAGTCTTTACTTGGCTGGAAAGAATACGAACTCGAAGTTATGCGCGATTTAGCAGATAACGTGGTGATTATCTGCTCAATCGAAAACATTGACCCAATGGGTATCCACACCGGCGACTCGATTACCGTCGCTCCGGCACAAACCTTGACTGATAAAGAATATCAGCGGTTGCGGGATATGGCAATCAAAATCATCCGCGAAATTGGCGTAGAAACTGGGGGTTCTAATATCCAGTTTGCCGTCAATCCCGTAAATGGCGATGTAGTTGTTATTGAGATGAACCCCCGTGTTTCCCGCAGTTCGGCTTTAGCTTCTAAAGCTACCGGCTTCCCCATTGCGAAAATAGCAGCAAAGCTTGCAGTAGGCTATACCTTGGATGAAATCAAAAATGATATCACCAAGAAAACACCCGCCTCCTTTGAGCCGACAATCGATTATGTGGTAACAAAAATACCTCGCTTTGCCTTTGAAAAATTCCCAGGTTCTGAACCTGTGCTAACTACCCAAATGAAATCGGTAGGGGAAGCAATGGCAATTGGAAGGACTTTTAACGAATCCTTTCAAAAAGCACTGCGATCGCTTGAAACCGGTCGCGCTGGTTGGGGTTGCGACATTAAAGAAAAGTTACCCAGTGGTGAACAAATTCGCGCTCAATTGCGGACTCCGAATCCTGATCGCATTTTCTCTGTGCGTCATGCAATGCTATCGGGAATAACTCTTGAGGAAATCTACGAATTAACAGGGATTGACCCTTGGTTCCTGGATAAAATGCAGCAACTGCTGGAAACTGAGAAATTCCTCAAGCGCACACCATTGCAACAGTTGACAAAAGCGCAGATGTATGCAGTTAAGCAAGAGGGATTTAGCGATCGCCAGATTGCCTTTGCCACCAAAAAGAACGAAGATGAAGTTCGGACATATCGCCAAGAATTAGGCGTGATTCCAGTTTACAAAACAGTGGACACCTGCGCTGCCGAATTTGAAGCCTTTACTCCTTACCATTATTCTACCTACGAAGACGAAAGCGAGATCATGCCAACCACCAAGCCCAAGGTGATGATTTTGGGTGGTGGTCCCAACCGGATTGGACAGGGAATTGAGTTTGACTATTGTTGTTGTCACGCTGCCTATGCTTTAAAGGGCGCAGGTTATGAGACAATTATGGTCAACTCTAATCCGGAGACAGTTTCGACAGATTATGATACAAGCGATCGCCTTTACTTTGAGCCGTTGACCAAAGAAGATGTTCTCAACATCATCGAAGCCGAAAACCCGGTTGGGGTGATTGTCCAATTTGGTGGACAAACACCATTGAAGTTAGCGATACCGTTACAGGAGTATTTAAACAAACTTGGTCATGGAAGTGAACAGCCAACTACCAAAATCTGGGGAACTTCCCCTGATTCTATCGACATGGCAGAAAACCGGGAGCGGTTTGAGAAGATTCTCAACCAGTTAAATATAGCTCAACCTGCAAATGGTATGGCTCGGAGTTACGAAGATTCGCTAATTGTTGCCCAACGGATTGGTTATCCGGTGGTAGTGCGTCCTAGCTACGTATTGGGGGGACGAGCGATGGAAATCGTTTATTCTGATACAGAATTAGAACGCTACATGAAATTTGCGGTGCTAGTGGAACCGGAACATCCGATTTTGATTGATAAATTTTTAGAAAATGCCATTGAAGTTGATGTGGATGCGATCGCCGACCATACCGGAAGGGTAGTAATTGGCGGTATTATGGAACACATCGAACAAGCCGGGATTCACTCAGGAGACTCTGCTTGTTCTTTGCCGTCGATATCTTTACCACCAGCGGTTCTTGAGCAAATCCGCACTTGGACGGTGCAACTAGCCCAAGCTTTATCAGTAGTCGGGTTAATGAACATTCAATTTGCTGTAGTTGGTGCTCAAGGCTATTCTCCCCAAGTTTATATTTTAGAGGCAAATCCCCGCGCCTCCCGTACTGTACCGTTTGTTTCTAAAGCCACCGGCGTACAACTTGCTAAATTAGCATCCTTAGTTATGTCCGGTCAAACTTTAGAGGAATTAGGTTTCACTCAAGAAGTTATACCAAAACACATTGCGGTGAAAGAAGCAGTATTACCGTTTAACAAATTTCCTGGTACAGATACGATTTTGGGACCAGAAATGCGTTCTACTGGTGAAGTGATGGGAATTGACACCGATTTTGGACGTGCCTATGCCAAAGCGGAAATTGCGGCAGGGGAACATTTACCATTAACAGGAACTGTGTTTGTTTCGATGAGCGATCGCGACAAATCCCCCGTAGTTGATGTGGTTAGGGAATTTATCGAATTAGGCTTTACTGTCATGGCTACCCAAGGTACACGTAAAGTCCTGCAAGATCATAAGTTAAAGGTCGAGTTAGTTTTGAAACTCCATGAAGGTCGTCCTCACGTCGTAGATGCAATCAAAAACCAGAAAATCCAACTTATCATCAACACACCTTCCGGAGAAGAAGCTCATACTGATGCTAGATTAATTCGTCGCACAGCCTTAGGCTACAAAATCCCCATCATCACCACCATCGCCGGCGCCAAAGCCACCGTCGCTGCCATCCGTTCGCTACAAAATACAACTTTAGATGTCAAAGTCATCCAAGAGTACAACCGAGTCAGTTAACGGTTAACGTTTATTGAGGGAAGCCAATTTCTATTTGGCTTCCTCAAGAGGGGTAAAGGGGAGGCAGTGCGTTGCGCGGGGGGATAGAATTGGAAAAAATAATTCTGTGCGTGTTTTAAATGAGTCCAGTCTCAAGGGAACGGTTTCCGTTCCGTCTAGCTGGCTCTCCCGTTGGGTGACTTCTTCCCTTTTCCCCTAAGCTGGTGAAAAAGAATTATTGTGACGTAGCACTGTTACGTCTCTAGCGGTTCTGGATAACGCATATTTAATTTTTACCTTAATCCCCAGTCCCAGACTAAGATTGTTAATTTTTTTTAAGCAATCTTAGGCACTTCTATTGACCCTAGATAGATTTATTAAATGAACCTCTAGAAAGCCTTAGGGAAATATTAGTCTTTCATGAAAGGAAAGAGTAAAGAAATTTTATGATGCCTCTAGTCAAAATATTCTCATAAATGTTACAATTATTAATACCCGAAAGATAGGAAATATGTAGTATTGGTTACTTTTTATCTAACTCTAGGCACTTGCAACGAAGGAAAAACAATTGTACCTTCTAGCAGTTAACAACTAAATAAATATGAATATTATTACCAGTCTTCCAGAGGCATATAAGTTGTAAATTTGGATTATCAAATACACTGAGTAACGCCGGCAATACATGCATTTATCATTTCACCCTACCGTAAAACCCACCATTACCAAAGAGTAGCGCCATGAAGACCGCTCAGACAGCGACAGACCTAGTGCGGACTTACCTGCGTGAGATTGGCCGCGTGCCACTCTTAAGCCACGAGGAAGAGATATGTTATGGCAAACAGGTGCAACGTGCAACTGTTTTGTATGAGGTAAAGGAGTCGCTTTTGATGAAGTTAGGTCATGAACCGACTTTAGAAGAGTGGGCAAAAGCGACAAATTTAGAACCACCAGAGTTAAACGAAGCGATCGCCGAAGGTGAAATAGCCAAGCGCAAAATGGTAGAAGCCAATTTGCGACTAGTCGTATCGGTTGCGAAAAAGTACATCAAGCGCAACGTTGATTTACTCGATTTAATCCAAGAAGGCAGCATTGGGATGCAACGGGGTGTAGAAAAATTTGACCCCACCAAAGGCTACAGATTTTCTACTTATGCTTATTGGTGGATTCGTCAAGCCATCACGCGAGCGATCGCCGAAAAAGCTCGCACCATCCGCTTGCCCATCCACATTACCGAAAAACTGAATAAAATCAAAAAAGCACAGCGCCATTTGTCGCAAAGATTAGGACGCGCTCCATCATCTGCTGAACTAGCACAAGAATTAGAATTAACCCCCAAACAAGTCCGAGAATATCTAGAAAAAGCTCGTCTGCCCCTATCACTCGATTTGCGGCTAGGAGATAATTACGATACCGAACTCGGAGAAATGTTAGAAGATCCAGGACTTACTCCAGAAGATTTCGTCATGCAATCTTCTCTATCTTTTGACTTAGACCGTCTCATGGCAGACCTGACCCCCCAACAGCGAGAAGTTCTCACCCTCCGCTTTGGATTAACCGATGGACAAGCGCTTACTCTTGCCAGAATCGGTGAACTTTTAAACATCAGTCGCGAACGAGTACGGCAAATCGAACGCGAAGCTCTAACTAAACTTCGCAAATCTAAAGCAAATATGGGTGAATATTTGGCGAGTTAGTTGTTAGTAGTTGGTTGTTAGTAGTTGGTTGATAGTTGTTGGTTGTGAAAAAGTACTCGTTACAACCATCCACTACCAACTATCCACTATCCACCATCCACTATCAACTATCCAGGTTGTTAGTAGTTGGTTGTGAAAAAGTACTCGTTACAACCATCCACTACGAACTATCCACCATCCACTACGAACTATCCACCATCAACTATCAACCATCCCCTACCAACTATTCAACGAGGTGAGAAACTACGCTGCTTTTGGTTCGGTTACACCGACTCCCAAATGAGAAGTAACTTGTTACATTAGTTGACAGGAACAGACAAGAGGTTCCTTAGTCAAATATAATACAAGCTTTTACTATTCAATTTACAAACACCGCACGTAGGTGTGGTAGTAAAGGAGGCAAAACGTGAGTAACCCATCCAATCAAGTCTCAGAATTTTTTAACAGTGAGCCAGAAACTTCCGAAGTGCTGTGGCAGTACGTTAAAGCCTTGAGTCCAGAGACAATTAACCAGTTATCTAAACCCAATTCTCCAGAAGTCTTTCAAGTAATGGAGCGCAATATTGTCGGACTATTGGGCAACCTGCCTGCGGAACACTTTGCTGTAACTATTACAACCAGCCGGGAAAGTTTGGGTAGGCTTCTTGCCTCTGCAATGATTAGTGGTTATTTCTTGCGTAATGCTGAACAAAGAATGAACTTTGAAACTGCATTGCAGGGAGATGAAATTAATAACACGGAAAACTACTAAGCATTTGAAGTTTTCGTCTGAGAAATTCGATGTTGTTAACTCAAATCAATCATTAGTCCCACGTCTTACTCAATGAAGCGTGGGATAAAATAGGAGCTATGAATTGGCAAACGGGAGATGTTGAGCAAAGCTCATCGGTCAATGTTTGTCCAAAATACCAAATTGAAAATTATTAAATTTTGATACAGTCGCTTAGATAAATTCAAACGGACTTAAAATTCGTAGCGAAAATATAAACTCGGTAGAAATCAAGTTAATCTGCCGAGTTTTTGTTAATGCTTATACCAATTTTATGTGTATAGCTTTGAGGCTTTTTTTGACCACAAAAAATGTCTAAGTCCCGCTATCTACTAACCACTAACCACTAATACCAATTTAATATGAAGACGCATAGAAAGAACCCCACCCTAACCCTCCCCGCAAGCGGGGAGGGGATTAAGAGGTGGGGTCAAATTATATGCAACTTCACAAATAATTGGTATAACCACTAACCACTAACCACTATCTACTAACTAAAAACCATGATTGAAATTATTTCTCCACCGCCCCACAAAATCATCGGTGTCGCCGTAATATGGAATGGTCAAGGGCAAATATTAATTGATCGCCGTCGTTCGCAAGGCGCAATGGGCGGTTTGTGGGAATTTCCTGGAGGTAAAATCGAGAAAGGCGAAACCGTGGAAGAATGTATCAAACGGGAAATTAACGAAGAATTGGGAATACTTATTGAAGTAGGAAAACATCTGATCACTATCGATCATACCTATACCCACTTGCGTGTTACCCTGACTGTACATCATTGCCGCCATCTTACGGGTGTTCCTCAACCGCTGGAGTCCGATGAAATTCGGTGGGTGAATTTGGATGAACTCGATCGCTTTGCTTTTCCTCAGGCAAATATTCAAATTATCGCAGCTTTACGTCAAGGCGATCGCTTATAATCTGATAGCCCGCGATCGCGAATGCGTGTCCTAGACAAGGCGGGCTTTGTTCGTATAGCCCCAGACTTATAATCTGAGGGCGGATTTTTCATTAAAGCCGATGACGGGATTTGAACCCGTGACCGCTCGATTACGAATCGAGTGCTCTACCACTGAGCCACATCGGCAAAAGGCATTTCTAATTATACCATTAATAAGGTCATGGTACAACAAAATCCCAAAAATCGCCTTAACCCAGAACAATACGCCCGTCTCAAGGCAGAAATGGCAGCCCCCTATCGCGGCTTGCGGCAATTTATATATATTGGTTGTGGTGCTTCTGGTTTCATCGGCGCACTTGTCTTTTTTTCCCAACTGCTTGCAGGACGCGATGTTGATAGCACTTTGCCTAACTTAGCACTTCAGGTAGGGGTTGTTGCCTTAATGGTATTTCTTTGGCGATGGGAACAGCGTCGGCAAAAGCGCTCATAAACGAGTAGAAGTATAAGCTTCTTACGGTAGAAATTGTCTTTTTTTGCTTGGTTTACCTTTTATATCTGGTGAGAGGTGTCTAATTTAGTTAATAAACTTAACATAATTATATAATCCGAAACATATATACAGGAAAAATTAAGAAATTATTAGGAAATCTGAAAACTTGAGATTTTCAACAGAAACTAAAAATAGTTCAAACAGGGTCAGCGAATATAAAGATCCTGAACATAAGTCCACAAATTTAAATGGGGTCAACCAAATTTTAAAGACCCCAAAGTTAAAAAACTCAGAATATTTGAAGCGCCAAGAGTTAACAATTGTTAACTCTTGGCGCTTTGATTATGCAAATCGGTATGAATTTTGCAATTCAACTTTTGATTGCGCGCTTGAAGAGGAAGGGAGATGGGGAGAGGGGGGGATGGGGGAAAGAAGAATTATCAGGAAAGGCAGAGGGCAGAGGGCAGAAGGGATTTATTCTCCTTGTCTCCTTGTCCCCCTTGTCCCCCTTGTCCCCTTCCCTAATTAGGGAGTTTGTACCAAATAAGGTGAGGGAATTGCTTGAGCGCGTCCTGCACTAACTAGCGCTTGGTAAACAAAAGCAGCAACTTCTGCCCTAGTTGCCTCACGATTTGGATTTAGTTGCTTAACGGTAGGATAATTAATTACCAATTGCCTGGAAGTTGCAGCAGCAACCGAATCTGTAGCATATTTGGGAATCTGTGCCGCATCAGTATAGAAACCCAGAGCATTTTGAGTCTGGGCATTTAAACCCAAACCGTTGGCTAAAGATACTAACACCTGCACTCTAGGAATTTGCTGCTGTGGTTTAAACGTACCGTCGGGATAGCCAGAGACATATTGACCCTGGTAAGCAGATTGAATTGCTGCGTAAGCCCAGAAATTGCTTTGCAGATCCTTAAAATCAATACCTGGGCGTTTGCTTGCTGGCAATAAAGCTTTATTGACGATAGTAGCAAATTGAGCGCGTGTTACAGGTTCATTAGGTTTAAAGGTACCATCGGGGAAACCCGCAATAATATTCGCAGAGGCTAAAGCTTCAATGTATCCTTTTGCCCAATAACCCCCAGGTACATCCTTAAAAGCGGTTTGACCGTTACCTGTGGGTGGTTCAACGCTGGCAGCAACAAAATCTACCTTGCCAGAAATTCGGGTAGGGTCAATATCATTACCAACAGCAACTATTGTATTCACAGTGGTTGCATTTAATACGTCAAAAAGCTTTTTCGGGTCTTTTTTACCGTTATTGCGAATCAGATTTTTACCAGGATTTTCCTGAGTTCCCAAGTCTGGTAAAGATTTCTGAAGCGCAATTAATCCGTGATCTCGGTTATCCTGAATTACATTGTTACGCAGGATCGGTTTGGCGCTACCAGTGACAACAATGCCGCCAAAGTTTTGGATAATTTGATTATCACTAATTAAAGGAGCTGCCAAATCGCTAACTGCAATTCCAAAACCAGTTGATTGAAACAAGTTATTGCGAATTTCACCTGTGGCAGATTTAGCTACGGAAACACCGTTGCCTTTGTTCTCACTAAAGACGTTATTTTCAATTTTAGGATTACCTGTACCCGTAACGAAAATACCTTCTCTTATACTGTTAATAAATGTACTGTTTGCAATTCTGGGATTAGTTGATTCAACCCACACGGCACTACCGCGTTGATTAGGGTTGGTGACAGTAACGCCAGTAATAGTAGAATCTTTGTCAGCGCGAATTGTAATGTTCTGACGCGCAAAGGTGGGGCTAACGAAGAAATCACCACCTGTAATTAATATCGCCTGACCTTTGCTAGCATCATCACCGCGCAGTGTGATACCTTGTTTAACAAACAATGGGAATTTTTCGCCACTTTCACTGTTATAACTACCACCAGCAAGTTGAATAACTGTACCTGGTTGAGCCTTGCTGAGGGCGAAGGTGATAGTTTTATAGGGTGTTGCTTCAGAATTGCTAGTAGCGCTGTCTGCACCAGTCGCTGGATTAACGTAAATTGCTGTTGCTGTTGCTGGAACTTGCGCGGTTAGAGTTGGAGTTATACCTTCAAAGAGGGTAGCACCAGTATTTACTTGACCAGGCGATCGCATTGATCCGGCAGAAACCAGTATCAAGGCGCTTAGTCCTGCTCGCAAGGGTAGAGTATATCTAGGGTGACTGCTAGAAATAAGGCGAAAAGTTTTCGATTGAGGCTTGTGAAAACCCTGACGTTTCATCTTTTTTATATCTGTGATTTGAGTGAATTAAGGTAAGTTGAAAGAAGTATCGATAGCAGCCATGTCGCTGTAAAACCTATGCAAAACTATACCGGAATAAGAGCACCTTATCAGCCAAATTCTTGAATAAAAATCAACGCTAATGTTGTTCAATGTTACAGTTTTAAAACTGTCAAGCTGAATTGAAGTTTGACCAAAAAGCCTCTTATAGTAGTGTTTTTGGGCTGTAATTAAAAGCTATTGCAGTTGACAATACTTCTGTAGAGACGTTCCGATGGAACGTCTCTACGCCTATTTAATCACAACGCAGTCTGCTGTATCGTTAAAAGTACAGCCAAGCTTGGGGAAATAAGGGAAAATGCGTTGCCAATTTTTGTCTGTGTGTAATGGGTTAGTTTTAGTAATAATTATTTATTTTATACTTTCAGGTGTTCCTGCTTTGGCTGCGGAAACGGTGGTGTTGAAGTATCGCATCTTCCGAGAATCAGTCTCGGTACAGGAGTTGTCTACCTTTGCCCAAACTGGTAAACTCTCAACTACCTTAAGAGTGAATTTAGCTTTGGCTAGACAAAACCCTCAAGCAATTCGTCAGTACTTGACGCAACCTGTAAAGGTAAATCCGGTGATTTTAGATAAAGTGCTCAATAGCCGAATTGGTAATGTGATTTTAGATCAACTTACTCAAGTTATTCACACGCGATCGCGTCAGGCAGACAAACAAGCTTTGCGTGGTGCTTTGGTAGTTTCTGCCAGTAAAGATAGGCAAATTACACTGATAGAAGTTATTCAAAATTATCCCACAAAGGAAGTGGAAGTTGAAGGAGACCGTCTAGAAGCTGCCTACCATCAACTTCGTCGGTTGCAAGGAAATTTACAAGATATACTCGGTTTTTAAGTATTATTTACGTCAAAAAACTAGCTTAACATTTATACTCATGACAAATAGCCAATTGCCTTTGTAATATTGACAATCAGCTATAGGGATTATTTTTTCTCGTCATTTATACTTAGCTATTTAGTAGGCTAAGGTTTCTAAAGTTTCCCGCAAATAGCGCTTTACTTGCTGATCAAGGCGAAGCTTTTGTAATTGAGTATCATGTTCTAGTTGCCAGCTTTGGAAGCCAGAACTTGCGGCGATCGCCGAGATGAGACTATCCCAAATTTCCGTAACGGTAGAAGTTTGAATTCGAGCCATAATTACTCATTCCTCAGTTTTAACTTTGACAGTCAACTGGGGCAAGATTTGATTAACCCGCACCCCTAAAATTGTAAAATCCTGCTTAATCTTTTCTAAAGATAACGGTTCTAAAGCAGCAAATTCTGTTTCCTTCGTCACCAAAACTCGTGCGACACTCAGGGGAATTTGCAAAAATAAATTACTCGCCAAAAAGGATAATCCAGCAAGCAGCAATGCTAAACCTCTCCATTGAGGTAAAAGCCGAGCAATGTTTGCTACCTGGGGAGTTGCTTGATAAAGCAGTCCCAGTACTGCAACTGATAATACAGCTCCGAAAATTGCTATGAAGCGATTTAATTTTGTATTAACTAAACAGAGAATTTTACGCTGGGGTTCTGAGAGAGTTTCTGGCTTGATGGCTACTCCCAAAAGAGCAAATATATAAAAAGGACGGCGTAACTGCATCCACAACAGTGGTAGAACGCCAATTGCCGCAACTACTAATAATTCTAACCAAATTGGTAGTGAGCGATCGCCTACTGCCAAAAACAATAAGCACAGCGGCAAAAAAATCGGCAGCGTTGCCAATCCAGCAACGTGAATCCACAAAATAGGTTCAGAGCGAAATGAGGACATAGTATAATCAGAAGTTATGAGTTGAGAGTTAGGAGTTAAAAACTCATATCTCATAACTCCTAATTTATAGCTATTTTGCACTCAGCACTATCTAGTTGAAGTCAAAGTGCGGCGTTTCGTTACCATTTGGTAGGAATCGATGCTGTCACTTACAGCCCAGTCGTTGAATTTATCAATGCCGATACCGCATTCATAGCCAGCATTAACCTCCTTAACATCATCTTTCATCCGTTTGAGGGAGTCAAGAACACCTTCATAGATGACTTTGTTGTTACGACGCACTCGGATTTTGCTGTTGCGAAGCAGCTTGCCAGATTGCACGTAGCTACCAGCAACCGCACCACGACCGATGGCGATAACGGCACGTACTTCTGCAATACCCAGGTGTTCTTCTACTAATTCTGGCTCTAACAGACCTTCCAAAGCTCCTTGAATGTCTTCTAGGAGTTTGTAGATGATGTTGTATTCTCTTACATCCACACCAGATTCATCGGCGGCTTGTCTGGCACCACTAGCGTAAGTAGTGTTGAAGCCAATGATGACGGCGTTACTGGCGGCTGCCAAGTCAATATCTGTCTCGGTAATTTCGCCAGGAGCAGCTAACAACATACGAATTTGCACTTCGTTTTGCGGGATTTGTTTGAGCGATCCCACAATGGCTTCTATGGAGCCTTGGACATCTCCCTTGAGAATCAAGTTGAGTTCCTTTAACTCGCCTTCTTTCGCTTGAGCGGAGAGGGTTGTCAGGGTAACTCGTCCTTGTAATAGGCGGGATTGACGTTGTTTGTCTGCCCTGTCTGAGGCAAGCGCGCGTGCTTGTTTTTCGTTCCCGAAAACCTCGAATTCGTCGCCGGCTGCTGGTACATCACTTAAACCCAACACCTCAACGGCAAAGGACGGACTTGCAGCTTCAACTCTGGCTCCTCTGTCATCAACCATTGCCCTAACTTTACCAAATGCTGATCCAGCTACGAGCATATCGCCGACGTGGAGAGTACCATTCTGAATTAACAAAGTCGCAACTGCGCCTTTTGCTTTATCCAGATGAGCTTCAATGACTGTTCCTTTAGCAGTCCGATTTGGATTGGCAGAGAGTTCGCCTACCTCATCGACAATTAGAATCATTTCTAAGAGCGTATTCAAGTTTTCGCCCTTAATCGCGCTGACGGGAACCATGATTGTGTCACCGCCCCAATCTTCTGCGGTCAGACCATACTGGGTAAGTTCTTGTTTCACCCGCTCTGGTTGTGCCCCTTCTTTGTCAATTTTGTTGATTGCAACGACAATTGGCACTCCCGCTGCTTGGGCGTGGCTAATGGCTTCAATGGTTTGGGGACGAACACCATCATCAGCAGCTACAACCAACACAGCGATGTCTGTCACCCGCGCTCCCCGTGCCCGCATAGCTGTAAAAGCTTCGTGACCGGGGGTGTCAAGGAAGACAATTTGCTGCATTTTGCCTTCATGTTCGACATCGACGTGGTAAGCACCGATGTGTTGAGTAATACCACCTGCTTCACCGGC
Organism: [Scytonema hofmanni] UTEX 2349; assembly: GCF_000582685.1. Classification (GTDB taxonomy): domain Bacteria; phylum Cyanobacteriota; class Cyanobacteriia; order Cyanobacteriales; family Nostocaceae; genus Hassallia; species Hassallia hofmanni. Next base: position 3,853,594 of record NZ_KK073768.1, on the reverse strand, counting down.
AGCTACTTTGGTTTTGCGAATCGAGTCGAGCAGGGTAGTTTTGCCGTGGTCTACGTGACCCATAATTGTCACGACTGGCGGACGGCGCACAAGGTTTTCCAAGTCTCCCGCTTCGATCATTTCCGTGACTTTAATTGCCTCGGATTCTAGTTCGGCGGTTTCGACTGGTATTTCTAGCTCGGTTCCGATCAGGGTAATGGTGGGAATATCGAGGTTTTGGGTGATGCTTACCGCCATGCCTTTCATGAACAGGATTTTCACAATCTCTGTATCGGCAATTGCTAAGGCTTCAGCTAGTTCTTGCACCGTCATGGGACCGGTTACTACCAGTTTTTCTGGGCGATCGCGCTTTTGCTCTTGTTGGCGTCCGCCTTTTTGCTCTCGGTCGCGATCGCGATCGCGGCTACCTGGTTTTTTACTACCTCTAGCAGTTGGAATGCTGGTTGTTGGGGCTATTGTCGGTGACGAAGGTCGGCTTGCCTTGGGTTTGGGAGGACGAGCGATGGAAAGGCTGACCTGAACGGTGAGAAGTGAATCTGGATCTTCATCATCGAGCAAGTCTTCTTCAAATTCATCATCCAAAATCGGCTTAACTCGCTTGCCTTTGGTGACTCCCTTCCCTGCTTTTTCTTTAACTTCGTCAATAATTTCCTCTTCCTGCCACTTTTTACCACCTTTAAGTAGGCGAGGTGGTGTGGGGCGTTTGAGGTCAAGCAAATCGGGTGGTACGGGATCGTCATCCAGAGAGTCTTGTTTTGCCGAAACGCCCGCAAGCCCTCTTGGTGGGGTTGCCACTGGTGAGGCTATTGGTTTTTCACCTGGACGTACCGGTCTGGGTCGTTGCGGATCTCCTCCGGGTATTGGCGCAGATGGTCTACTACCTTTTTGCTCTGGTCTGACTGGTGCGGGGGTAGGTCGCCCTGCTGGACGGGGTGCATCTGATGCTGGCTGGTCGCTTGGCGGTCTGTCGCTTGTTGGTCTGGCGACTTTGGGTTTTACCTGATCGCGATCGCGCTTAAGAATCGGTTTTTGTGACTGACTCAGCGATGGCGCTTCAATCGGCTCTCCCATTTCCACCAGAGGTTCTTCATCTGTAGTCCCTGTTTCCGTAAGTGGTCTTGCGGGTGGCGCTACTAGTTGCGGTCTTTGCGGTTTTTCCGGTTTTGGTCTGGGAGCAGCTGTTTTCTCCGGTTTTTCTGCGGCTGTTTTTTCTGGTGTCGGAGTACGATCAAGCGGTTGCTCTGCTTCAGTCACAGGAGGTTTTTGTGCGGTCTCCGACTGATTCCGGGGTACTGGTCGAGTTGGTGCCGTCGGCTTCATTGATGATGAGACTGGTGTGGCGAAGGGTCGTGGAGGTGAAGGAGGATTAGCCTCAGAAGAAGCAAATTCAGTATTAATAGCAACTGACGCCTCTTGGGCGTTGGAGTTAGTGTTTCTCAATATTTTGGGTTTACGAATTTCCAAAATTTGTTGTTTGTGGGGTGCGGTTGGTCGGGAAGGTCCACCAATTTGTGGTGAATTTGCTTTATGACTGGTTGTAAGTTCTTTTTTTGGCATTACATTCGTAGCAGCGAGTTTTTCGGCTGCTGTCCGGATTTGTTCTGCCTCTGTTTCTGAAATTGTACTGCTATGGCTTTTGACCGCAATATCGAGCTGGTCGCAAATTGCTAATAGCTCTTTGTTATCCAAGTTCAATTCCTTTGATAGTTCGTAAATTCTCACTTTGCCGTTGTTCATCCACTCTTCCCCAATAAGATTACAGTTTTAGCGGATGGCTGCCTGGGAGTGCGACATCTCCATCCTTTGAGTACTGTGTTTAGGTTGCCCAGATACGATTTTGCCGGTGCCTCCAATCAGGAAAGAGAGATGTTTCGGTTTACTGCTGGCATCTCCACATCCAAGGATGGTTGATGCAATTGCGCGATCGCGCTACCAGGTTGCCATATTGTTTTTTTTGTTTTGCTGATTCTGATTCCACAACACAATCGAGTAAAACTTTTTGGGAAGCTTCGCTGCTCTGCAATCAAGTTGATAAGCGATCGCGGTAGCTGCTAACTACACCCTTTTACTATTTTGGCATTAACCCAAGCAATCAAGTCAGAATGTGATGATAGCGTATTAGTATGGCTATCAGTACAATGTCTGTTGTGATTACCGCCAAAACCTGAATATTAACAGGTATGGCTTTAGGCTAAACGTTGCCACAATGCTTCATACAGTGTTTCTGGCACTGATGCATGTAGCGATCGCCCTAGTCTATTTTTTTTTTGAGCAGCGCAAAGGCAGCCCGCTTGCGGACAAATGTAAGCAGAACGCCCCATGCCCTCATTTAATTGTACCTGTCTAGATGGAAAGACGCGGACAATCCGCCAAAACTCTTCTTTTAATTTGACTTGGCGGCAACTGATACAACGTCGATAATTCTTTTTCATCTGTTTTGTCTGGGTTCATGGCAGTATTTTTTGTTAAACAACTCCTCAGTAATAATATTTGTATTTTCTTATATTCTCAACTAGTCCTTTATAATCCGTGTTAATGACAAGATAAGATTTGTTAAGTTATTTGTATTTGTACTCGGTTTATTGATGTGTTGAAAAAGGGATTAGGGACTGGGGATTAGGGACTGGGAACACTTTCTTTACTTGGAAGGGGATTGGGACCCCAACCAGGTTTTATTCGCGGAGCGTCTCGTAGAGAAGAAAACGGAAGTGCCTTTTCCCCAGTAAAGAGTCCTCAGTAAGGCGAGCGCCATACAGTGCGTAAGTCCTAACTCAAACTACCAATAAAGACAAGATGCTTTGAAATGTAGCACCTCTTATTCCTGAAGCGTTAGTAAGTTTGGCTATAGCAAAAGGTGTATCATAAGCCACAGCTAAATCGGCTAGGCGTTCTAAAAGCTGTTTTAACGAACTTAAAGAACTTTTCAGCAACAATTGTCTAAAATCGTCTGCTATTTCCGATCTTTCTTCTATGAAGTTTTGCAAAGCTACTCTTAAATCAGATGGAAAATTATCAACTGACTTCATAACTGTTTCTAACTTGTTTTGAGATGCTTCTATTTCTTCATCTTGCTCATCTTGCTCATATTCCTCATCTTGTTCATCTTGCTCATCTTGATACTCGTCGTTTGTTTCTAATTCCTCATACTCATCTGCTTGGTCTAGGTGTAGTTGCTCTATTTTTTCTAGTTCCTCAAACTCCCTTTCATCCTCTTCTTGTTGATATTTTGCTCGGACAGCGACAAATTTTGCATCTTCCGCTGCGGGGTCATACTTTGCTTTGTCTTTGATGTCAATTTTCCAGCCAGTCAGACGAGCAGCTAAACGGACGTTTTGTCCTTCTTTACCAATAGCTAAACTCAGTTGATCTTCAGCTACTAAAACGTGAGTTTGGCGACTTTCGGGGTCCATTAGTCGTACTTCATCGACTCGTGCGGGACTCAAGCCGTTAGCAATGTATGTTGCAGGATCTGGGGACCAACGAATCACATCGATTTTTTCCCCGCGCAATTCATTGACCACCACTTGAATTCGCGATCCTCGCGCTCCAATACAAGCACCAACTGGATCGACATCGCGATCTAAGGTGTCAACAGCAATTTTAGTTCGCGGTCCGACGTAACGTGAAGGAGGATTAGCTTCTCTAGCTACAGCAACAATTCGCACAACTTCATCTTCAATTTCCGGCACTTCGTTGGCAAACAAATATACTACTAAACCAGCATCTGCTCTGGAAACTAGTAACTGCGGTCCGCGTTGCTGTCCTTGAGAAACTTTTTTTAAATATACCTTAAATGTCGCATTTGCTCGGTAATTATCGTTAGGCAATTGTTCGCGCTTGGGCAATTCAGCTTCTACCTCTGGTTGACCGAAGCCACTGATAACTGCCATAATCACTGACTGCCTTTCAAAGCGCAGGACTCTTGCTTGGAGTACAGTTCCTTCTAAATCTTGAAATTCTTCTTGCACCATCTGGCGCTGCTGATCTCGGAGTTTTTGCGCTAAAACTTGCTTGGTTTGCATCGCCGCCATGCGACCAAATTCTTCTTTGTCAGGCGTAACATCTAGCACTACCGAATCACCTAATTGTGCTTCGGGAGCTACTTCTTGAACTTCTTTTAAAGAAATCTGATGATCGGAATTGTTAACTTCTTCAACAATGCTTTTAGTGGAAAGAACGCGAAATCCTTGTTCGTCAACATCAAGCTCTACTTCAAAATTATTAAAGTACTCTTCATCAAATTGTCTTCGCTCTAAATTTTGGGCACGTCGATAACGTTCGTAACCTTTTAGCAGCGCTTCTCTAATAGCTGATTGAACTGCCAGACGCGGTAAATTTCGTTCGCGACTGATATTTTCAATTAAATCTTTTAATCCCGTTAATTTAACTGTAGACATAGATTTATCTCCTTTAATTATTATGCAGACACCCAGCAGAAGTTAGGAATTGTAGAGACGCGAAATTTCGCGTCTCTACAGCAGTTTTGAGTTATTTGAAAACTCAAAACTCATAACCTAACTCTTAACTCCTACTTCCTTCTGCTAATTGTTATCTGCTCTCATTCAACTGCACCCTACTTATGAGAGTGCGAGGAATTTCAATTACACGACCTTTTTGGTTTAAGTAAACTGATATTTCATCTCGGCGAATCAACTGACCAATCCACTCTTGCTGTCCGTCGTAGGGTTGGGAAGTAAAGACAATTACAGGAAATCCTTTAAAGGATAGGTATTCCTTGTCGGTTGTCAGTTGCCGCGAAATACCAGGACTTGACACCTCTAAAACGTAAGCATCTGGAATGATATCCGATCCATCTAAGGCGGCTTCTAAAGCACGGCTCATCCGCTCACAATCATTCAATCCAGTCTCCTGTTGGGGATTGCGGATATCTACCCGCAACACTGCTGGACGTTGGTTAGTATGAAAAACTACCCCAACGACTTCTAATTCCAGTTCTTCTGCTACTGGTGTCGCCAAATCAATAATTTGTGGGACTAAGGGATGAGTCATGCAATATTTCAATAAAAAAAGTGGGCATTGACCCACTTCCTGCGATAAGGATATCTTCCAAGAAGTATTGTGCCGAACCAAAGATGGATCGACCTAAATTGAGTTTAGCGCATTTCTTTTGGGGGGAGAGGTGAGAAATTAATAATGGGCATTGGGCAATGGGCATGGGGCATGGGGCATGGGGCATTGGGCATGGGGCATTGGGCATGGGACATGGGGCATGGGGCATGGAAAGAGTTCTATTTAGATATAAAACGCGTATCAAAAATCGAGATATTTAATTCCCATTGCCCATTGCCCATTGCCCATTGCCCATTGCCCGTCAACTTTGCTTATTCTTAGTTTGTACTAGAGCAGAGCTTTGATTGACTACTGTGGTTACAGATGCTTGCGATCGCATCTGTCGAGTTTGTTGGATAATTTGCTCTATATCCTCGTGGGACAAGCGTTGGACGTAGTTAATTTTGACTTCTTCCAAAAAGTCAAAAAGTAAGCTTTGAATTTCTGAAAGTACTTGTTTTTTCTGCATTTCCGTTCCCAAGGCTTCGGTAAAGCGTTCCAGTAATTGACTCGAAAGTTTTGCGGCTACTGGATCTTCGACGGCGTTAACTAAAGCTTTGTAAAGGTTTGTGGCGATTTGGGTTGATAGTTGTTCACTCAGTTGAGCCTGCATCTGTCCCACGCCGGGGAGGTTGTGCAGGTTGCGATAGATGGGGGATTGATTCAAGGCACCATCTATATTGTGATGCAATATGGCAACGATCTCTGGTTGAATTTTGGGTAGTACTTGATAAACGATCGCTTTAATAAAGATACCTGCGATCGCTTCCACTTCATTAATATTATTAATATCGACATACTCAGAATGACTCTCTTTTTGCAATAGCCAGCGCGTCAAGTCTCCCTGGTTTATCGATCCTTGAATTTGGTTAATTAGTCTGACTATGACAATTTCTGTGAGTTCCTCGGCAAAATTGGCGACAATTCCTTGATTAATTTGCTTTCTGACTGGATGCAAATTTAATAAATGCGCTTTATCGAGGCGAACTAATACAGGTATTATTCGCAACCATCGCACAAATGGAATCAGCAAGAATAAATCGTACCAGCGCCACAAAATTGCTTCTACCCAGCTAAAACCACGATTACGCCGTCTGATGAAAAAAGTCCGCGTCAGTAATTCTAAAGCAAAGTAAATTACAAACGGTAAATCTATTAACCAGAAATTATCAGTAAATTCACCGTTTTCGTCGATTGAGCGGTAGTAGTCTGTAGCGATTAAAGGTTGAATTTTCTGGTTGAAAAAAGCAATTTCTTGATTCCACCCTTTTTCAGTTAAATAAGTTTGACTCCAAAAAGTGCCAAACGCTTGTTTCGCAGATTTTACAGATGTGCGATCGCGCATTCTGTTTTTGATTTTTTCCAGCGTTCCACTCTTATTTACTGCCGCAAAAGGATTACCGTCTATCATCTCAGTGCTCAGACGGCGCAATTCTTCTAGTCGGGTTGCACTTTCTTGGGACTTTAACCCTGTTTGACTTACCTGTTCTTCTAGAAACTTAACCTTTGCTAGATAATTTTCTGTTTCTCGGTGCGGTTCAATACCTTTTACTTTGTCGTAAACCTTGGTAATTTGGGGAATTTTTCGCAAGTAGGAATCCCGCCAAGGAATATAACTTAAATCAAACAAACAAATGCATAAATTTACTGTAGCAATAATTGCCATTAAGCGCTCAAACCATAGGTTTCGCCGCTTGTCGGAGTTTATTTGAGCCATTTGCTGATAAGTGGATTTTAGAAATGTTCCTTATGACATCTCTAATTTATGTATTTTATGCTGTTTTCAGTACATATCCACTTAAAACTTAAAATCATTCTACAGATGGATGACAAAAATTACTTTATAATATCTACTTAGTTTGCTTCATATATATTTTAATCAAAAATAATTAATATTAAAGAAGAATAAGGTTAAATAAACTTAAGATCAGCTATCAGCCCTACTATATAGCTGATTTAACCAAAAGGAGTTTTAACCATGTGGTGTGGGTTTGGAAAATCAAGCATTCCTGTTGCTGTTGTCTGCCTGATAACAGCTAGCGTCGTAATTTCAGATACAGCTACTGCTGCTCGCCAACGTAATTATAGCCCACAACAATTCCGTGCAGTATTGCGAGGATTAGGCTACAGCGTTGACTTAACAAATACGCCCTTGACGGATGCGAAAACTAAAAAAGCAATTCGTGAATTTCAAACAGGGTACAAATTAACACCTGTTGATGGGGTAGCAGGACCGAAAACTCAAGATTTTGCCGCGAACATAATTCAAATTTTACAGGCAAACTTGAATGCGGTATTGAAGCCTAAGACTCCTCTACCCCGCGATCAGTTTTATGGTACGCGGACGGAAGCGGCAGTTAAGGAAGCTCAGAAAAAATTTCAGCTACAAGAAACTGGAATTGCCGATTTAGCATTTCGCCAAAGATTGAACGAAGAGGCAAAAACAAGCGGAGGTCAGCCTAGTACTGAGCCAACTCCTGCACCGACATCTTCACCAAGCCCAACAACAAGACCAACAACAAGACCAACAACAAGACCGACAACAACCCCAACAACAACCCCAACAACAACCCCAACAACAAGACCAACAACAAGACCGACAACAAAACCGACAACAACCCCAACAACAAGACCAACACCAACGGTGACACCGACATCTTCACCTGAGGCAACACCGACATCTTCACCTGAGGCAACACCAACAACTTCACCAACCCCTTAGGTGTCAACTAAAGGATAAAGGATAAAGGATAGTGGTTGGGGATATATACCTATGAGATATTGACCAAAATAATGGGATACAAGCCCCGTCCTTCTAGGACGGCTTTTGCTAGAATAGGTATAGTCGCCATAGGGCATTGGGAGACTATAAACGGACATGGAGGGACGATAAGACCACTTAGTGGCGCAACGAGCGTGAAGTGTCAAGGAATCCTCGCTCCTTCAGGACGAGGAGGTATGTCAAACTCCCCATTAAATACTTGTCATTACCAACATATTTCAAAACCCTCGCTCTTGCCGCTATCTCGACGAGCGAATAAATTTATCAGGCTAATAGCACAAGTCCATTAAAATGGACTGAAATCTTTATTTAGTCCTCTTTAAGAGGACTTTCGCTCTTAGACAATGGTTTACAACCGTTGGCGGGATAAGGGTTTTATGAGAAAAATAAATGTTGGTAACGACAAGCCATTAAATATGGGGTTCTTTTTCCCTTTCCCCTTTCCCCTTTCCCCCTCTTTCTCATTCGTCGTTTCTCTCCCTGATTCTCAAAACCTTAAAATTTGCCAAGTAAATATGCCATAACCCGTCCAGACTGTCAGGATCGGAAGGTGAAGAGTAAAAAGTAATTGCTTTTAACAACTTCACATCATAGGAGGTTAATCTTGGCTAAACTGAAAGTCGGCATCAATGGATTTGGTCGGATCGGACGGTTACTGTTTCGCGCTGGTATGAATAATCCCAATATCGAGTTTGTGGGGATTAACGACTTAGTACCACCAGATAATTTGGCTTATTTATTAAAATACGACTCCACCCACGGAACTTATCAGGGCAAGATTGAGGCAAAAGATGATGGTATCGTGGTCGATGGACACTTCATTCCTTGCGTGTCGATGCGGAATCCGGCAGAATTGCCTTGGGGTAAATTAGGTGCAGATTATGTTGTGGAATCTACGGGGCTTTTCACCGATTTTGAAGGAGCATCAAATCACTTAAAAGCTGGTGCAAAGCGGGTTATCATTTCTGCACCCACAAAAGAGCCTGATAAAGTTCGCACTTTATTAGTTGGTGTCAATCATGACATATTTGACCCAGCAAAAGATGCTATTGTTTCTAATGCCAGCTGCACTACAAACTGTTTGGCTCCCATCGCCAAAGTAATTAACGATAACTTCGGTTTAACTGAAGGGTTAATGACCACCGTTCACGCGATGACAGCTACCCAACCCACAGTAGACGGTCCGAGTAAGAAAGATTGGCGGGGTGGTCGCGGTGCTGCCCAAAATATCATACCCTCTTCTACAGGAGCTGCGAAAGCTGTAGCTTTGGTTTTACCAGAGTTGAAGGGTAAGTTAACTGGTATGGCTTTGCGAGTCCCGACACCGGATGTATCTGTAGTTGATTTGACCTTTAAAACAGATAAAGCCACCAGCTATAAAGAAATTTGCGCGGCAATGAAGGCAGCTTCCGAAGGAGCAATGGCTGGTATTTTGGGTTACACAGAAGATGAAGTAGTTTCCACAGACTTTCAAGGCGATCGCCGTTCTAGTATCTTTGATGCCGGCGCTGGTATGGAACTAAATTCCAACTTCTTTAAGGTTGTTGCCTGGTATGACAACGAGTGGGGCTATTCTAATCGTGTCGTTGACTTGATGTTATCGATGGCACAAAAAGAAGGTCTGTTATAACGTGTTAAATGGTCAATAGTCAATGGTTAATGGTCAAGAGTCCTCTTGCATAAATCAAAAATAAGAAAGAACCCCACCCCGCCAAAGCTATGCTTTGTCTCCCCTCCCCGCAAGCGGGGAGGGGTTGGGGTGGGGTGTTAAGGGAATGAGTGCAAGAGGTCTAATGGTCAAAATATCTTGGACTCTTGACTTTTGATGTCGTATTTCTGAGGGGTAGCGTAGTCCGCACGCGCAGCAAATCAGGGTGCATTACAGTTATTTTTTTTACGCGCTGTCTGAATATTTGCTTTCTAAACTCCGAACCCCTAAACTTTATGCGTCGAACCAAGATTATTTGTACTGTAGGACCGGCTACATCTGCACCTGAACGTTTGCAAGCGTTGGTAGATGCGGGGATGAATGTAGCGCGGTTGAATTTCTCCCACGGGGCGCATGAATTTCACGCGCAAACGTTTCATCATCTAAGGAGGATTAGCGCGGATACGCAAAAACCCATCGCTATCATGCAAGATTTGTGCGGTCCAAAGATTCGTTTGGGCGTTTTGCCACCAGAAGGACTAACTGTAGAGGCTGGACAGGAAGTCACTTTTGTGATGCAAGAGAAAGGTAGCAGTATTGACGAATTGCCGCTACCATTGCCGACTTTATTTGCAATGGTGCGACCTGGTGAACCGATTTTAATTAATGATGGTCGGGTGAAGTTGATTGTAAGCGATCGCAATGCCGATGAAATTCGAGCTATGGTAAAAATTGGTGGAGTGATTTCCACTCACAAAGGTGTAAACTTACCAGAAACTCCTTTACCCGTCAGTTCGATTACCGAAAAAGACTTGCTCGATTTGCGCTTTGGCATTCAATTAGGTGTAGACTGGGTAGCGGTTTCTTTCGTGCGATCCCCACAAGATTTAGAACCCGCGCAACGAATGATTGAAGCTGCTGGTGCAAATATTCGCCTCATTGCCAAAATTGAAAGACGAGAAGCAGTAGAAGATTTAGATCGAATTATAGAGATTGCCGACGCCATTATGATCGCTCGTGGCGATTTAGGGGTAGAAATACCAATTTATGAAGTCCCCCTAATTCAAAAAGATATTACACGCCGCTGCAACCAAGCCGGGAAGCCTGTAATTACTGCCACGCAAATGCTAGAGTCGATGATTAGCGCTCCCGATCCCACCCGCGCCGAAGCAACCGATGTTGCTAATTCTATCCTGGATGGTACGGATGCTGTGATGCTTTCGGGGGAAACTGCTGTGGGACAATATGCGATCGCCGCAGTTGAGATGATGCACAATATCGCCGTGCGAACAGAACAATCTTTACAAGAAGGTGCTAGACATTCCTGGACTCACGCCGGCGGTAGTCTCAGCGTAACTGAATCTGTTGCCGAAGCCGTTTGTCGCGTGGCTTATGAAACAGGGGCAAAAGCAATTCTCTGCAACACTTCTTCCGGAAGTACGGCACAATTAGTCTCTAAGTACCGTCCGACAACGCCGATAATCGCTCTCACACCAGAAGAAACCACTTATCGTCAACTGGCACTTTCTTGGGGTGTAGTTCCTTGCTTCATTCCCCCAGTCCACAACGCCGAAGAGATGTTTACCAATGTGGTGAAAAGCGTTGTAGATATGGGTTTGGCAAACGACGGCGATAAAGTTGTGATTACATCTGGTGTCCCTGTTGGTAAATCAGGCACAACTAGTTTAATTAAAGTGCATACAATTGGACAGCCAATTTCTGCATGACTCCGTAGAATAAATATGGCATTGGGCATTGGGCATGGGGCATTGGGTATGGGGCATTGGGCATGGGGGATTTCCCATGAGTCCATGCACCCCTTTTCCCCTCTTCCATTGCCCATTGCCCATTGCCCATTGCCCAATGCCCAATGCCCCACATGGGCAATTGTGAAGAAAAGTTGTCACAATTGGAATTGAAGGTGCAGCGAAGGATGTAAAGAACAGGGGAATGAGTAAATCCTAAGTAAACAACATTCACGGAGTATCTATGTCTAAGAATCTACTAGAACAATTGCGAGAAATGACCGTTGTTGTGGCAGATACGGGAGATATCCAGGCAATTGAGAAGTTTAAGCCACAAGACGCTACGACTAACCCATCCTTGATTACTGCTGCGGCACAGATGCCAGAATATCAGGAAATTGTCGATCAGACATTACTCCAAGCAAAGAAAGATGCAGGATCGAGCGCAAGCCAAGCGCAAATCGTTGCAATGGCGTTTGACCGTTTGGCAGTGTCTTTTGGATTGAAGATTTTGCAAATCATTCCTGGTCGGGTATCTACGGAAGTAGATGCGCGTTTGTCCTATGATACTGATGCTACGGTTGCTAAGGCACACGAATTGATTGCTCAATATAAAGCAGCTGGAATTGGACGCGATCGCGTTCTCATCAAAATTGCGGCTACTTGGGAAGGCATTCGTGCTGCGGAAATTTTGGAAAAAGAAGGTATTCACTGCAACCTGACTTTATTGTTTGGCATTCACCAAGCGATCGCTTGTGCAGAAGCTGGTGTCACCTTGATTTCTCCCTTTGTTGGACGGATTCTCGACTGGTACAAGAAAGACAGTGGACGCGATAGCTATCCCGCACACGAAGACCCAGGTGTTGTTTCTGTGACAACAATCTACAACTACTACAAAAAGTTCGGCTACAAAACTGAAGTTATGGGAGCTAGTTTCCGTAATCTTGGTGAAATTACTGAATTAGCTGGTTGTGATTTGTTGACGATTTCCCCAGCACTTTTGGCTGAGTTGCAAGCGACTACAGACGCATTGCCACGCAAACTCGATCCCAAGAATGCACCGAAGATGGGTATCGAAAAAACACCAATGGACAAAGATATCTTTGAAAAAATGCACACGAGCGATCGCATGGCATTCGATAAACTAGCAGAAGGTATCGAAGGCTTCACCAAAGCTTTGGTAAGTCTCGAAAAACTACTTGCCGAAAGATTGACTACTCTAGAAGCAAACGTTAAGGTCGGCGCCGCTTAAAATATCCCTTCCCTCATCCCCTCGTTCCCAGGTGCAACCTGGGAATGAACATCTGGATGCTGCACTTCTGAAAAAGTAAAAACAACTTGTTTTTACTTTTTCTTGTAAAGAATTAAGACATGTATCTTTCACTTCAGCAATTTTCGATAGAAAAATAAAAGCAAACAACATCAGAGCTAATAATAATTGCTTCTTCATAGCTTTTATCTTTTGCCTTTAAGTAAACTTTTAGCAGAGCAGAACCGTTAAATATAGCTCACAAACCTTCCTGGCAACAAAAAGCGATGAAAATATTGGTACTGAATGCAGGATCTAGCAGCCAAAAGAGTTGTCTGTATGAAATAACAGAGGAGGGTTTGCCCACAGAACCACTCGAACCGCTTTGGGAAGGCAAAGTTAAATGGACTCAAGATCGCGGTGTGGCAGAAATCAAGGTGAAATCAGCTAATGGTGGGGTGCTGGAGGAAGAAATCTACGCTGATTCCCGACCTGCACACGTCGCTTACATGCTTCACACCTTAACTCGCGGTTCCACGAAGGTGATTAGTCAGTTATCAGAAATTGACGGGGTGGGACATCGTGTAGTACATGGTGGGCAAGATTACCGTGCCAGTGTAGTTGTTACTGATGAAGTCAAAAAAGCGATCGCTCGTCTTTCTAACCTCGCTCCAGCACATAATCCAGGCGCTTTGGAAGGAATAGAAGCCATTGAGAAAAGCTTGGTAAATATACCCCAAGTGGCAGTTTTTGATACCGGGTTTCATTCCCATATGCCCGATGCTGCGGCAACCTATCCCGGTCCCTACGAATGGCTAGAACAAGGTATCCGTCGCTACGGCTTTCATGGGATCAGTCACGAATACTGCTCTAAACGTGCGGCTCAGATTCTCAATCGAGATTTCGCTTCTTTACGGATAATCTCCTGTCATCTAGGCAACGGTTGCTCTTTGGCGGCGATTAAAAACGGTCACAGTGTTGATACGACAATGGGATTCACGCCCCTGGATGGATTGATGATGGGTAGCCGTTCTGGTGCTGTCGATCCAGGAATTTTGATTCACCTGTTACGACAATCCAATTACTCAGCCGAACGCTTAGATTATGTGTTAAATAAAGCTTCCGGCTTACGTGGTATTTCGGGTGTATCGAGCGATTTGCCGCAAGTGATGGAGGCGATCGCCCAAGGCAATTACCGCGCTCAACTTGCTTGGGACATGTACGTACATCGCCTACGTTCCGGAATTGGGTCAATGCTTGCCAGTCTGGGGGGATTAGATGCTTTAGTTTTCACCGCTGGTGTAGGTGAAAATTCTCCAGGAATTCGCCAAGCTGCTTGTGATGCCTTTGGATTTTTGGGTATGAAAATTGACCCAGAAAAAAATACCCACAATCCTGTTGATGAGGATATTGCCACCACTGAATCGGCTGTGCGAGTCTTGGCAATACATACTCAAGAAGATTGGGCGATCGCAATGGCAACTTGGCAACACCTCATTAAAAGGTAGAAGGGGAAAGGGGAAAGGGGAAAGGGGAAAGGGTAAGAAAAATCTAGAAAGCGTGTCGGAAGACAAGTGCTTCCCCTTTACCCCTATAAGTGAAACTTTTTAGATGTCTAAATCTGTGAGGTTGAGTTTAGAACCGTAGGTTTCAATGAATTCACGCCTTGGTGCAACGCGATCGCCCATTAAAATAGTGAAAATGCGATCTGCCTCGGCTGCATCCTGAATTTCCACTCGTTTGAAGGTGCGAGTTTCTGGGTTCATTGTCGTTGTCCAGAGTTGTTCTGGCATCATTTCCCCCAAACCTTTGAACCGTTGGATGGTGTAATTAGCATTGTCAGGAAACTCAGCCAAACGCTGTTGCAGTTCGCGATCGCTATAACAGTAGTAATAATTGCGTCCCCGTTCTACTTTATATAATGGGGGACAGGCAATATATATGAAACCCTCTTCGATAAGCGATCGCTGATACCGATAAAAGAAAGTTAACAACAGCGTCCGGATGTGCGCTCCATCTACGTCAGCGTCTGTCATGATGACTATGCGATGATAACGCAGTTGAGTCGAATCGAATTCATCACCCTTTACACCCAAACCAAGAGCCGTAATTAACGATTGAACTTCGTTATTTTTGTAGATTTTGGCATCGTCGGTTTTCTCGATATTCAGGATTTTACCACGTAGGGGAAGGATGGCTTGAGTTCGGCGATTGCGTCCTTGTTTAGCGCTGTTATGCACAAACACACCACTTGCCAAAGCAAAGTTGTGGGAATTAGGAACTTCAATATCGTAAACATCCATTCTTTCTTCCAAGCGTTCAATAGAGACAACGCGATGGTTGTAGTTTTTCACGGCTTCACGCGCTCGACTGCGATTACCATGAAAATAGCGAGTGCGCGGAGCGCAGGCTTCGCCAACGCAGAAAGTCTCCCAACGCAACATAGATTTGTCGCGTGTTCGCTTGCGATAAGAGCTATAAATCTCCAAATCCAAACAACCAATTTGCAATTCTACTTCCTTCAAACCAGCAATAGTTTTGAAATAGTAGGTAGGAGTAGGGGTACAAGTCTCCACTGATTTATTCCCTACACCCCACACCCCATACCCCATACCCTTCTTTTGACATCTACCTGAAGACTGATAAACATCATGTTCCAGGTTATAAAAATCTGCTAATAAATGCGTGTAAATCCATGTATCTTTCAATGGATTCCAAACCATTTCGTAGCCATTCAGCCCTGTTCCCCGTTCATTTTTCTGGGAGAGTTTGCGATGTATCGGCATCAGCGAATCTTGGGGAGTCAGTAATTCTGCTGCTTTATAACTACCATCTCGCAACATAAAGGGGTGGTCTGGTGTGCAGATAATTGTCTCACCATTGTCCAAAGTCAGTTTGATGACTTCCGCATTTTCCTTAGTTCGTCTGGCATTGATAATACGTTCTATACCTATGTTGCCACTTTCCCTAATGGTGTAACAGAAGTTCTCTTTACCTTGTTCTTGCTCCTCTATGAGCTGCTTGATGGTAATTTCCCGTCCCTCAGTAAGTAAAATTTTTGTGTGTATAAAAAAACAACCGCCGGCTGAATCGCCTTCGACGATGAAAATCTCCGATTCGCTGGGGTCTCTGGAGCTACAATCAGCCAATTTACCGGGTAATGGGGACGATTCTAATACTGATTTTCGACGAACTAGCTCCCGTGCATGACGTGCTGCTTCTGCGGCTTTGAAAGCTTGGATAGCTTTATCTAAAACGGAGTCAGCAACACCAGGACGAAATTCTAAGTACTCGGTGAGAACTTCACCAACTAGAGAATCGACAATCCCCCGGACTTCGGTATTACCGAGTTTAGTTTTAGTTTGTCCTTCAAATTCCGGATCGGGAACTTTGACGGAAATTACCGCTGTTAAACCTTCTCGGACGTGTTCACCACTGAGGTTTGGTTCATTCTCTTTAATTTTATTCCGCTTGCGGGCGATCGCATTCAAGGTGCGCGTCAGAACTGCCTTCAAACCCTCAAGGTGCGTACCACCATCAACGGTGCGAATATTATTCGCAAATCCTAACAAGTTATCCGTATAAGCATCTGTACACCACTGCAAAGCCACTTCGATTTGCACATTGTTGCGTTCCCCCTGCACAAAAATAATTTCTTCATGCAGTGGTTGCTTGTCGCGGTTCATGTAGGCGATATACTCTTTGATACCACCTTTGTACTCATAGGTTTCTATTTTAGGTGTATCGCTTTTAAGTAATTCTAAACGGTTGTCGGTGAAGATAATTCTCACACCTGCATTCAGATATGCTAATTCCCGCAGACGACCTGATAAAGTGATGTAATCAAACTCAATACCCGTGGTGAAAATTTCCTCATCTGGCTTGAAAGTGATAGAAGTTCCAGTTCTTGCTTCTTTGAGCGGGTTCACTATCATTTCTGTTACCGGAATACCCCGTTCAAAACGCTGGACATGGACTTTTTTTTCTCGCCAAACTGTCACTTCAATCGTTTCAGATAAAGCGTTAACGACAGAAATACCAACTCCGTGCAATCCCCCAGATACTTTGTAACCACCACCGCCAAACTTACCTCCCGCGTGGAGTACCGTCATCACCGTTTCTAGTGCTGATTTTCCCGTCTTGGAGACAATATCGGTGGGAATACCACGACCGTCATCTGTGACGGTGACAGAACCATCGGCATTGAGATCCACCTCCACATGGGTGCAGTGCCCTGCTAAAGCTTCATCAACTGAATTGTCCACCACCTCGTAAACTAAATGATGGAGTCCCCGTGGTCCGGTAGTACCGATATACATCCCCGGTCGTTTGCGGACGGGTTCCAGACCTTCCAGAACTTGAATCTGATCGGCACTGTAACTACTCGTCATGTAATTTCTCCTGATTGTGGGGGTGAGTTCGTTAAAATACTAAAAAAGTTAAATCACTCCAAGATTATAACACAAAAGGCTTGGAGGGGACTGTAGGGCGATTAGATGATAAATTTATATAGGGGATGTATCTGGCTTCGTTTTCTTTATGGATTGGCTCAGAGTGCGATTAATATATTATTGGTGTGAAGAGCGATCGCGCAGCCACTCAGCGCGTGAGTATCCCTTGTGCCAAAATACCTAAAGCCGAAAAAGAAGCCAAAAGGCTTAAAAATTATAGCATAAAAGCCTTGCTGGAGTGGGAGAAGCGTGGTGTGGGGGAGTGGGGGACTCCTTGGAGACTCCTTGGACACAAGGGGGAGAGAATGACCAACAACTATCTCCTAACAACTATCTCCTAACAACTATCTCCTAACAACTATCTCCTAACAACTATCTCCTAACAACTATCCACCAACATTTGACCAATGTCCAAATTAATTGTAATTTGTGGAGCGACTGCAACGGGTAAATCGGGGTTAGCGTTATCTTTAGCGAGAAAGTTGGATTCTGTAATAATAAGTGCAGATTCTCGTCAAGTGTACCGCGAATTTGATATTGGTACGGCTAAACCAACAACGGCTGAACAAAAGTTGGTGTCACACTATTTAATAGATATTTGCGCTCCCACTGAAATAATGACAGTAGCAGATTATCAACAGCAAGCACAAGCCTTAATTGCTTCTGTTGATGTTACTCCACTATTGCTAGTTGGTGGTACTGGTTTATATATACGTTCTATTGTACAAGGAATGAAAATTCCCAGAGTTGCACCTCACAAAGAATTGCGATCGCAACTTGAATCTTTGGGTCAAATGCAACTTTACATCATGTTGCAACAAGTTGATCCAGTTGCGGCAAAAAAAATTCACCCTAACGATACAGTGCGAACCTTAAGAGCATTAGAGGTATTTTATGTCACTGGTCGCCCTATTTCCCAACAGCAAGGGGAGAACCCACCAAATTATCCAATTTTGCAAATTGGTTTAGATTGCGATTCTCACTATTTAACTCAGCGGATTGCCAAGCGCACAAAGCAAATGATTGCAAATGGCTTAGTCGCTGAAGTAGAATATCTTTGTCATAAATATGGTGCTGATTTGTCTTTGTTAAATACATTAGGATATCAAGAAATCAAACAATATTTGGCTGGAGAGATATCGTTAGATAAAGCTGAAGAATTAATAATTTTGCATACGCGACAATTTGCCAAAAATCAACGCACATGGTTTAAAGCATCTCCACAGATCGAGTGGTTTGATGCCGATATTCCTAATTTATTAGAACAAATATGGCAGCGATCGCAACAATTTTTAACGACTTGTTAACCTGATGGGGTGACAACTTCGTCTCAAAGCCTTATCAAATAAGGATTATCAAAGGATGAGCCTTGAAACGCTCAAA
>NZ_KK073768.1:3812985-3835166 GCF_000582685.1 [Scytonema hofmanni] UTEX 2349 | reverse complement strand
GGGCTGTGATTATTGAGAATGGAATCAATAAAGCCAAAAAATGATGTTTATCTTTTCATAGCACAAGCGTTCAAAACCCTTGCTGCGTCTTTGGTTCAAAGGGTTTTGTCACCCCCTCAGCTTGTTAACAACAAATTAAATCTCAAATATTTAAAGAATATGATTAATCAAACTAAAATTTTCTTACTATTTTCCTCTATTATCAATATTTTATTTGTAATAGCTTTTGCTCTGTTGATTGCAAATAAATGTGGATTTTCATATTTAAGTAATAAACTTTTGCATTTTTTTCCAGAAAACAATAGTAAACATTTTAATTATCCAGCTTACTATTGGCATAAAAAAAGCCAATTTGAGAAGTTGCCTAAATCTGAATCGGATATCATCATGTTAGGTGATAGCATCACGGATGAAGGTGAATGGACAGAATTATTAGGATTAAATGTGAAAAATCGGGGTATTTCTGGTGATACCACAGAGAGAATATTACATCGTTTAGATAGTATATTAGAATCCAAACCAAAGCAAGTTTTTTTAATGATAGGTATTAACGATTTAATGAATGATGGTAAATCGGTGACAGTGACTTTAGAACAATATAAAAAAATATTGCGTGAATTTAAAAAAAAAACCCAAATACAAAAGTATTTGTGCAAAGTGTCTTACCTGTCAACAATAAAGTTTATCTATATTGGCAAGATAATAATAACGTAGTAAAAATTAATTCTGGCTTGAAAAACTTAGCGAAAGAATTTAATTATGAATATATAGATATATTTTCTCTCTTATTAGATTCAGAAAACAATTTAGATACTAAGTATACAGTAGATGGACTGCATTTAAATGGTGAGGCATATTTAGTTTGGAAGGCAGTTCTTAAAAAATATATGCTTGTGGGTAAACCATAAAATAACTTGTTATCTGGCTTTGTCAAGTCACTAAAAGCTATTTTCAACCAAATATCTACATTAATTATTTGGATTGCGTATCTTAAATCGAAAAGTTGAGTATAATTTTTTACTTTCCTTCTGAGAATAATCGCTGCTAACTTTAACTGGACTCCACAAATTGTAATGTATCAAAAATAAAACAAGTAACTGTACTAATTTATGCTTTAATTCGCTATATGTTTGTTATGAATTCACAAACAGGGAAAAATTTATGGATTTCAATCAGATAGGTCAGGTTGCGATCGCACTGTTAACTCAGTTTGGCTTTAAGATTATAGGTGCGATTCTTTTGTGGGTCGTTGGTCAAAAGTTAATTGACTTTGGCTTAAAGCTGGTGAAACGTGGTTTTAGAACTCAACACGTCGATCCCACAATTGTTAACTATCTTCTCAATATCATTTCCGTTACACTGCGAATTGTTTTAGTTGTAGCACTTCTCGGCTTTTTTGGAATTGAAACAACCTCCTTTGCAGCACTCCTGGCAGCAGCGGGTATTGCTATTGGTGCCGCATGGGGTGGATTGTTGGCAAACTTTGCAGCGGGTGCTTTTTTAATTGTTTTTCGACCCTTTAAAGTAGGAGACTTTATTAGTGCTGGGGGTGTTACAGGTACTGTTGTAGAACTGGGAATTTTTGCAACTACGATCAATACACCTGATAACGTGATGACAATTGTTGGAAATAACAAAATATCTTCTGACAATATCCAGAATTTTTCTGCTAATGCTTACCGTCGCGTTGACTTAGTTGCCCAGTTGCATCATGATGTTGACCATAATCAAGCGATCGCACTTTTAAAAGCGAGAATTAGCGAGATTCCTAACGTTCTCAGAACTCCAGCACCAGATGTAGAAATTGTCAACTTTAGCTTGGCAGGACCTGTCTTAGCAGTCCGTCCTTATTGCAGTAATGACAATTACTGGCAAGTTTATTTCGACACTAACAAAGCTATACGTGAAGTCTTTGGTGAGGCAGGGTATCCAGCGCCTGAACAACGTTATGGCTTGAATGGATCATCTCAGAATATAACTGATTCTCTCACGCGATCGTCATTTTCATAAGTTAATTTTGGGCAAAAAGCCAAGATTTAACTTGAAGCGTTGCTGATTAGATGTATAAATTTTGGTGTAGAGACGTTGCACATGCTTCGTCTCTACAAAGGTTTTGAAATCCTGATTAAAAATTGAGTGTCGGTGACTAATTAAGATTTTAAACCGCAGATGAACGCGGATAGACGCAGATGAAGCTAATACAATTATCTGCGTTCATCTGCGGTTATAATACTCTGCTACCTAATTTTACGGACGTGGGGCTTTGGCAGCATCTTGAAAGCGATCGCATTGAATTCTCATTATAGTTTGGGTAGGGCTTGCGTTCTACCCTATATTTCTATTAAAAACTTATATGCCCAGACGTGATATTTACCACGATACTGTTAAACATGCCCTGCAAAAAGCAGGCTGGACGATTACCCATGATCCATTTCCTTTAAAAATAGGTAACAAACGTTTATCTGCTGACTTGGGCGCAGAACGTATAATTGGTGCTGAGAAAGAAACAGAAAAAATTGTTGTTGAAGTCAAAAGCTTTGTCGGTGAGTCGGATGTCAAAGATTTAGAGCAAGCGTTAGGACAGTATATTTTATATCGTCAAATCCTTAATGAGATAGGTGAAGAGAGAGATTTATACTTAGCTGTTTCTAGACCAATTTTTCAGAGTGTGTTTAGTATAGAGTTAGGACAGATTTTGTTAAATAATAAAATTATTAAATTACTTGTATTTGATGATGTAACAGAGGTGATAGTCAAATGGATACCGGATTCAAGTATAAAGAAATAATAAAAAATATCCTAAATGAACACGCACAATATCGTGCATGTATACCTGATAGCTATGATTCGCAAGTTTTATTTGACGATGAGCGAGGACGCTATCTCATTTTAGATATTGGTTGGAGTGATGATAAATATCTACACGCAACACCCATTCATCTAGATTTAATTGATGGCAAAATTTGGATTCAATTTGATGACACAGAAGAAGGTATTGCTAACGATTTATTAGCAGCAGGCGTTCCTAAAGATGATATTGTACTTGGTTTTCGCCATCCTCAAGTACGACAATATACAAATTTTGCCGCAACTTAGTACAGCTTTGCGTAAAATCGTGGTGAATTGAGGGTTGAAATTTAAACGCACTCGTGACGCAGAGGTTAGCGTAGAGGCACACGGAGGTTTTGCTAGGAATTAATGATTTGATGATTTGCCGGAACTAATTTTCAAGTTTTGAATATTAGTGGGGGAATTGCTAACTGATAAGTCGGCAGTTGCGCGATCGCACTCAATAATCAACGAAAGCGCACCTGCTTGACTTATTTAATTCTCATACTCAAATCTAACCACTTTGACTGCGTAATCGGCGCACTACTAGAAATATAGTCTACACCTGTCTGAGCTATGGGGCGAAGAGTTTCTAAGGTTACATTACCTGAGGCTTCAATTTTGACGCGGCTATCTAGGTGGCGAATTATCTGCACTGCCTCACGCATCAAATCAAGGGACATATTATCCAACATAATAATATCAGCTTTATGCTCTAAGGCTTCTTTCACCTGGTCTAAACTTTCTGTCTCAACTTCTATTGTTAAGGGATAGGGTATTTGAGAACGGATGCGGGTAATTGCTTCTTTAATTCCTCCCGCTGCCGCGATATGATTATCTTTGATCATGACTGCATCATCCAAGCCCATGCGGTGATTCGTCGCTCCTCCCACAGCAGTTGCATACTTTTCCAATATCCTCAACCCTGGTGTAGTTTTGCGGGTATCAACTAATTGGGCGGGTAAGTCGGCTATTTCTGCTGTATATTTATGAGTTAGAGTGGCGATTCCACTTAGACGCATAGCTAAGTTGAGAGCAACCCTTTCCCCCATTAATAATGCATCTAGGGAACCTTGGATTTCGGCAATTATTTCCCCAGGTTCGCACTGTTGTCCTTCAGCCGCAACAGCCATAAAGCTGACTTTTGGGTTTAAATGCTGAAATACTCTGGCAGCTACTGGTAAACCAGCTATGACTCCTGATGCTTTCGCCACCCATTTAGCTGTTCCTTCTATTGTATTCTGAGATAAAAGGCTTTGAGTTGTGCGATCGCCTCTCCCAATATCTTCCATTAACCAGCTTTGTAATAATTGATCTAGTATCAGAAATGGCGGTAGTACCGCTGTGGAAGTTTTCATTATTTGAATAAGTTTAATGTTTATATTAATTCTGCATGATGTTGCGCTGCTGGCTTCTCTAGCGAGAGCGTTTTTGCGTTGACGTGATTTCGCATCATTTTGCTCCAATCCAAAATGGCAAATTCAAAAAAGCTGTACAAATTTCCCTTGATGTTAAATACTTCCCTAATAATTAAGACGCCAAATCTGGCAAGCCATTTTAGCCATCTTCTTTTGCCTTTCTTCAATCTGTTTCGGTCCCCAAACTGAATCCTTCAAAATTTCTTTTGTAATATCCAACTTTGAATTAGAAAAAGCCTTGGCAGATTTATCCTCAAATGAGGTATTGCCTACTTTACGATTAACTGATGAATCCAGCAATGTCATGTTACCCAGCCTATAGATGTACTGATTTGGATCGGTCTTCGAGAATTCTACCAGCCACTTATCACTTGGCTTTTGGGGGAGAATATGCTCTAAGTTCAATTCAGTTGCATTTGGATTCGCAATCAATTCTTTGCTGTCCATATAATGACTGTTAATCTCACTGAGAATATAGCGTGCTAGCTTTGTATTGCTTGCTGTAAAGCTCTTCTCTACAAAAGCTCTCTCAAACTCAGTATCACTGGGATAAAATTCCTTTAACTGCTCGAAAATATGTTTAGCAGATTTTGGCTTATGTTCTCGAATATATCTAGCAGCGTTACTGTAGGCAGATTCAAGTTTATTAGGATTCGATGCACAAATAACGTTGTAGCGAAAAGATAAGATAACTATAATTCTTAAAGCTTTTGGAAACAAGTCATCTGTTAAGCTTTCTTTTGCTGCAAGTAAAACGGAATAGCACTGACTTACTTTAAAAAGATTAAGCCGCTCAATATCTTTCTTCAGGTCTGAGTTATATGAATCCCAAACTGGACTTTGGGAGTTTTCAAATGCAGCATAAATTTCTGCGGCTTCGCGCAATTGGTTAACAAAATCAAATATTTGGGAAGAATTCCGCAATTCTATTGCTATTTTCCGGTATAAATCTTTTTCTGTTACAAGTCCATATTTTGACAACCAGTAGTGGCGGATAAATCTCGTCAAATCTAACTTATCTGATATTATTTGTTCCCATTTTCTTTGAACTTCTTTTAATCTGTCAGATGCTCTTGAAAACAAATAGTTTTTTAAGAGGTCTGCAACAGATAAATCTAAACCTCTATCATTCAAAGTCTCGAAAATAAGATAAGAATTAGCTTCATCTGCGACTGATATTAAAATTGATACTAATCTATCTCTGATGCATTCTTCAAGTTCGATTAAAACTACAATTTCTCCTACTTTATCTCCTAGATTCTTTATACGTTCTTGAACTTGTTCGTACAAAAATAAATATGCATCAACTATGAGTTTATTTGATTTTTCTATATTTCTCTTTTTAGATAGCTCACGTAAGAAAGTAATTTTTTGGGATTCAACAATATATTCTTGATAAAACTGATTATTTCTTTCATTCAGGACTAGCTTAGATTCGGTTTTTCGAGTTCGCAGATTCAATGAACCTAAATACTTGTTTGAAATAGTTTGAGCTAACTGGTCATCTCCTTTTTCCTTAGCTATATTCCTAAGTACACACATCAATATTGACATAGTTGTTACACGCTGTTGCCCATCTATCAGCATTAACTCAGGTTTTTTTGAGTTATTTACAACAACTGCACCAATAAAGTGTTCGCTACGTCCTTCGTCCAGCGTCTCAGTGATATCATTCCAAAGCTGATCAATTTGTGCTTCTGTCCATGAATAATCTCTTTGGAAACTAGGTACTGAGTATGAATTATTGCCTGTGAGTAATTCACCGAAGCTCATTAAGCGGCTATCAATACTGGACGTTGGCATTTGAAAATCCTGAACGTTTATAAACTACATATCGCATCTAAGTACTAGCATAACAAGCGAGTCTCAGATATATACCTCCCGCTAGATAGAATACAAGCTTACCTGAGTTACTTCGGCAAAGTTTTGACTACTAAAACCCTATAAAAGCGCTTTTATGATTTTTATTTCTTATTTTTTTGAAAAAGATAAAATTAGGTTTTTACAACATAACCCGTCAAATCCGGTAAGACAGGGGATAGTAGTTCATGTCATAAGTTTTGAGGGGTTTCAACTTACCAAAATAATTGATTTTTAAGGCTTTGGAAATTTGATTACCCATCAGAATTAATGACATAGACTAATAGTCCATGTCATAAGTTTTGAGGGGTTTCAACTTACCAAAATAATTGATTTTTAAGGCTTTGGAAATTTGATTACCCATCAGAATTAATGACATAGACTACTAATAGGGCTTTGACTATTAGTTCATGTCATAAGTTTTGAGGGGTTTCAACTTACCAAAATAATTGATTTTTAAGGCTTTGGAAATTTGATTACCCATCAGAATTAATGACATAGACTACTATACCCATCAAAAACCCCAAATCCTTGTTTTTTAAGACAGTTTCAGATATCTCCTTAACTTACAGCAAAATTCGTATACTTCCTTCTCGCCGGTGCTTGAAATGCCAACACAATATCCTCATAAGGAACCCCCAACTCTAACAAATCCCCGGCAATTCCCCGTTCCGTTCCATCATGCTGAATCCAAATTTTTCCATTTTTAATATTGAGATGCAGTATCATCCCGTGGATGCGCTTGTTTCCATTCCACCCAAATGTCATTAATTGATAGTGCTTGTGTTCCCTATCAAAAACTAACTGTACTTCCACATCTCCATAATATGGCTTAAATTGACTATACTCTTTCAATAAATCTTCAATATAATTTTGATACTGCTCTAACTTATCCATTGAACTATTCCCCCCTGCTCGGTATCGTAGACAATGAGTTTAAATTGATAGTTAGCAATAGCCAATTGAGTAAATTCTAACTTAAAAAAAGTTTCATAAATATCAAGAGGAACCGCGAGATATAGAACCCTATCCGGTTCTTCCTGTTGCAAAATTAAGCGATAATTCATCACCTGACCAACTGCTTGATGAAAATCGTAAATTACTGAGTAGCTGAGAAAACTGATGAAATTAGGTTTTTGCAACACAACCCGTCAAATTCCGTAAGACCGAGGATAGGGCTTTAAAAGTGTCTTAGCTTGATAGACATAAACAACGTTGATAACCACCCCACCTCGTCGAATCGGTATTGTTGCGATCGCACTCAAACTACTAAAGTAACTTCGGTAGCTAGCCATTAAGTCTTTTCTGAGGTTAAAGGGGGCAGTAGTGATGTACAGGGCATCTTCTCCCAACCATTGCTCTGGTTTTGACCAAAAAGCAAAACCACGTAGATCCTTGCCAATATCAAAGCAAGTAATCGGTGTGTCAGCTAGAGGTTTAAGGGACATGGCAATGGGTCCACCTAAATAGTAGCGATTGGTGAATATGAAGCTAGAGTTGTGTAGCGCTGCACTGAGGATAGGAGATTGAGCAAAACCGCGTCGCAATTGCCCAATATCAATTAGTTCTGTAGAGGGATCGTCCTTGGGAGGTAAGAATCCTCCCATAAAAGCGTATTGACTAGGCTTTTGCATGATTCCTGCTGTTATTTGCAGCAGGACAGTAAGTAACATGCAGCTAACCGCAATTCCTGTACCTAAGAACCATCGACGCACAGAACGTCTGGATTTATCTTGCCAGATAACTGCCTGTTGTCCTAATAGTAAAGTTGTCCCCCAAAATCCTGGCATTGTCCAAGCCGGCAAAATTTGCCGATATCCTCCGATGAAAGTAAAGCCGATAATTATGGGTAAGGACACCCATAAAATTAATAGCACCGAAGCGTCTAAATTTTTTCTTGAAGTTAGTGATTTATGATAAAAAAATTGATTTATTTGAGATGCTAGCGATCGCAAACTGACCCACCAAAGCGGAAATCCGATGGTGGGAAATAGGTAAGCTATGCCAAGTAACAAGACAGTTATTACACTCAGCAGATTATAGCCACTTTTCGGCACTGCCCGCTCTGACTGAAAACGAAAAGACACCCAATCATGCTGGATATTCCAAAACACAATTGGGGAGATAGTTATGATAAATAAGCATAATCCTAACCATCCCCAAGGCGATCGCACTACACAGCGATGACGTGAACTCGTTAAACAAAAACCAATTAGCCCCACTCCCAAAACAAAACCGTGATATTTGCTATCGCAGGCTAATCCTACCAAAATACCAAGAATTGCTAAACGGTAACTAGGGACGTATAAATTAGATGAGCAGGATTCTTGATTCGCAGGTTGTCGAAAAAATTCATTAGCCGCACAATATAAACTGGCAGACCAAAAAAACATCAGTGGACTGTCCGGTAGACTGAGAATGCCAAAAGTAACTTGAAAAATTGGACAGATAGTAGCGATCGCCAAAGTCAACTTGGCAGCCTTTGCAGAGAATAGTCTTTTACTAGTCAGATACAATAACAGCAAACTGCCTGTGTAGCAAATTATAGCTCCCAGTCGAATTGTAAATTGGGATACAACTCCACCAGTCAACCAGGGACCAAAACCAGTTGTCAGCGCAACCAAAAATGGATGATCGAAATAGCTCCAATCCAGATGCAGACTGTAAAGATAGTAGTAAGCTTCATCAAAAGTAGGGTAAACCGAAAAAGCAAGGAAGGATCGAAACAGCAGTCCCCCAACCAGTAAAAAAAGCACCAACTGATTAGATTTGTCAGCCAGCCATTTCTGAGCTATTTGCATTTATTTAAATTTTATCCTTCTTATTAAGATGCATTTTAACGTTGAAATCGTATAAATCAAAATAGGACTTACGCACTAAGTAGCGAGAAAACAAGATTTAGAGATTGCTTCTTCGTGTCGCAATGACGCAAATACGTAGTCTGTGCCTAAGTCCGTCAAAAGTTGAAATCTACATCAAGCAATAAATTTCATGACCGAATTTGAACGCTATCTATTTGACTTACAAGGCTTCTTAGTGATTGAGAATGTACTTAATCAAGACGAAATTGCCGCTCTTCAGTCACTGCTAGACCGGCAAATTGCACTTCAAGATAACCAAGCCAAATTTCTGCGCTTTGATAGTTTACTATCTTGGGGGAAACCTTTGAGGAATTTGCTCGATCATCCGCGAATCACTCCCTACCTATCTAATTTGTTAGGAGAGAAATTTCGCCTAGATCATGACTACCTTCACATCATCCGTCAAGGTATTGGTCCAATTGGCTCCCATTTACATGGAGGTGGAACTCCCTACGATCCTTGCCAATATTACCAATTTAAAGATGGGAGAATCTACAACGGCTTAACTGCCGTTGCTTACGAACTAAATGACGTACATCCCGGAACCGGTGGTATGGGATGCGTCCCTGGCAGCCACAAAAGTAATCTACCCTTCCCCCAACAATGGCTTGATTTAAAAATTCCCCATCCCTGCGTACAAGCAGTTACAGTCAAAGCCGGAAGCGCCATAATATTTACCGAAGCATTAACCCACGGTACACTTCCTTGGAAAGGAAAAAACGAGCGCCGAACACTTTTTTACAAATATTCACCCCATCCCTCAGCTTGGGCAAAATATTTATATAACTCTAACGATTACCCAGACTTGACAGCATCGCAACGGCAAATACTCAGTCCACCTGGAGTGTATCCTTAACACAACTTACCCAAAAACTCTCTCTTCCTCTTCCGCAGTGTAGCGTTTTTAAATGCAGGGGAATGCGATCGCATTGTATCGAGTGACAATCGCATTGTATCAAGTGACAATCGCATTGTATCGAGTGACAATCGCATTGGATCGGGAAACAATCGCATTGGATCGGGAAACAATCGCATTGGATCGGGAAACAATCGCATTGTATCGAGTGACAATCGCATTGGATCGGGAAACAATCGCATTGTATCGAGTGACAATCGCATTGTATCGAGTGACAATCGCATTGTATCGAGTATTGCCAAATTTACTCCGCGTACCTTTGCGCTTACCTCCGCGCTCCTCTGCGTTTAAATTTCAACCCTCAATTCCCCACAATTTTACGCAAAAAGGAGAGGGAATGGGGGTGAGATTGTCATGTATAACTTGTATAAATACAACCCCGTATCCAAAGTAAGCAAAGATGCGATTTAAACACCTGTGCCATAAAGTAGTACATTGAAAAATGCATCTAAAGTAGCATTATTGTTCTTGACAAAATTACCTGTGCGAAAAATAGTTATTGCCGGCAACTGGAAAATGTTCAAAACTCAGGCAGAATCCCAAGAATTTTTACAAGGATTTCTGCCCACCTTACAAGAAACACCCGAAGAGCGAGAAGTGGTTTTATGTGTACCCTTCACTGACTTAAGCGCTTTGTCCATGAATCTGCATGGAAGTCTTGTACAGCTAGGAGCGCAAAATGTCCACTGGGAAGAAAGTGGAGCTTATACCGGTGAAATTTCCGGTCCCATGCTCACAGAAATTGGGGTGCGTTATGTAATTGTCGGTCATAGCGAACGCCGACAATACTTTGGGGAAACGGATACTACCGTCAACTTGCGTCTGAAAGCTGCTCAAAAGTATGGTCTTACCCCAATTTTGTGTGTAGGTGAAACTAAGCAACAACGAGATGCAGGAGAAACCGAACTTCTGATTATGACTCAGTTAGAAAAAGACTTGGTGGATGTTGACCAAACTAATTTAGTGATTGCTTACGAACCGATTTGGGCGATCGGGACTGGTGACACTTGCGAAACAAAAGAAGCCAATCGGGTAATTGGTTTAATTCGCAGTCAGTTGACAAATCCCCATGTTCCAATACAATATGGCGGTTCAGTCAAGCCAAATAATATTGACGAAATTATGGCTCAACCGGAAATTGATGGTGCTTTGGTGGGAGGAGCGAGTTTAGAAGCTGCGGGTTTTGCCCGAATTGTTAACTACAAAGTAATCTGATGTTGCATCTTCTCGTTCCCATGCTCTGCATGGGAATGCAAATCTTGGGGCTGCTACGTCTAGCTTTGAACTTTGTAGTAAGCACTTTAGTGCTTAAATAAAGCACTGAAGTGCTTACTACGTATATGCCAAGTAATTTGATAATTCGCGATCGCTGTTTCGATTGGGGACAGCGGACTTATCTTATGGGCGTTTTAAATGTGACGCCTGATAGCTTTAGTGATGGTGGCGATTTTAACAGTGTTGCTGCTGCTCTAATACAAGCAAAAACACTGGTAGCGGCTGGTGCTGACATTATCGATATCGGTGGTCAATCAACTCGACCAGGAGCGGTGCAAATCTCTGTGGCTCAAGAACTTGAGCGGGTGCTATCGGTTTTACAAGTACTCAGAAAGGAAATTGACGTGCCAATTTCTGTAGATACAACACGGGCAGTTGTAGCAAAAGCATCAATTGAAGCTGGGGCGGATATAATTAATGATATCTCTGGAGGCACCTTTGACTTAGAAATGTTGCCAACTGTTGCTAAATTAAATGTGCCAATTATCCTAATGCATATCCGGGGAAACCCAGAGACGATGAATCAACTTACAGATTATCAGGATTTGATGGGGGAGATTTATGCTTTTTTAGAAAGGCAAATTGCGATCGCAACAGATGCGGGTATTGGGTTTGAGAAAATAATTATCGATCCTGGTATTGGCTTTGCCAAGAACTACGAGCAAAACTTAGAAATATTTCGTCGGTTGCGAGCGATCGCATCACTAAACTGCCCCATCTTAGTAGGACCATCCCGTAAAAGTTTCATTGGTCGCATTTTAAATCAACCAGACGCAAAAGCACGAGTTTGGGGAACCGCAGCAGCTTGTTGTGCTGCTATCTTTAATGGTGCTGATATCTTGAGAGTTCACGATGTCAAAGAAATGCGCGATGTATCGCTAGTTGCTGATGCACTTATGCGACATTCTCCACATCGTGTTTAAATCTTTGATTTGAGATTAGACAGAACCTTTCTCAGAGGTATTGCCATTACCTTCAGTAGCTACAGTATCACCAACCATCTGGTCAAGTGCTCCCTCTGATAGTCCTGAATTAAGAAAAACAATTTTGGCATTTGTACTAGCACCAAGTCTTTGGTTCGCTTCTACTTGTTCTTGAGCTACAAGATATTTGAGAATTTCTCTAGTGTCTGGTTTGGAATTTATCGCGTCAGAAAGTATCCGAATTGACTCCTTAGTTGCTTCGGCTCTCTTAATTGCAGCTTGCTGCTCTCCTTCAGCTGTGGTAATAGCTGCCTGTTTTCTGATTACAGCCGCTTGCTGCTCTGCCATTGACTTCTGTACGCTTTCAGGGGGTGTAATACTTTGAATATCTACCCGAATAATCTCAACTCCCCATTCTGAGCTTACCTGGTTCAAAATCTCCAACAGAGATTTGTTCATCTCATTTCTAGAAGAAATGGTTTCCGTTAAAGTTCTATCGGCAATGTTGGCACGAAGTTCAACCGTTGCTAGGTTTGCTAGCGATATTTGGATATCATCGATTTTATAAAAGCTTTTCTCCATACTCATGATTCGCCAGTTGACAACGCCATCAACTTCTAGGTAAACGTTATCTTTGGTGATCACTTTCTGAGGCTTAATGTCTAAAATCTGCTCTCGTGTAGTATCTTCCATCACAATACTATCAACCAGGGGAACGATAAAGTTTAGACCTGGCTTAAGTTTACGATGATACCGCCCTAAACGCTCAACTAAGGCTTCATTACCTTCATTAATCAGTTTTGCAGACCCTAACGCATAGCCTATAAGCACTAAAACTATAGCAACAATCGGCTCCATATATGCTCCTATTCAGCTTTTGGCAGAATTCAAATTTAATCTAAAGGACACGGTACTAACTTGTCCTACCTTTAAGTCTAATGTGTTGAATGTGTAATCTTATTATCACAACCAGCAGTGTAAGGCAAGACACGATAACGCAAGGCAATGGCTATTAAAGCACTTGAGTGTCACCCTGGCAAGTATTTTTTTGTAAAAGTGGATAAGGGATAGGAAACCGGAATCAAAGTCCCCCGATAAATTCGGCGACTTTGAGGGATCTAGAACGTTTTGCTACCGACAACAGGGCTTTTCAAACATCCTCTTAGGTTTGCCATCGCAAGTTAGATAAATGCTACTTACTTACGCACGAACTTTACGCCGTAGTAAACTTATCATACCCATACAAGATATCAAAGCTACAACAGTTGATGGTTCAGGAACAGTTTTTGTTGTTGTTTGTGTCTCTAAGAAATTCGCCATATCTTCACCAATTATTTGATGTACACGACGAGTGGGATGAATCTCGTCGTAATAATAATAATTATCAGGTGTTGAACAACCAGGCTCCAACCCAGCAGTAGTGTATAAAAGTCGGCAGGCATCATTTATATTGGTAAAACCATATGCCACTGGATTAGAGCGAATTCTTGTGCTAATTGCAACGTGGTCATACAGTGCAACTTCAACACCTAATTGCTTATTCAGGGTATCGAGTTGACTGGGAAGACTTTCATTGATAACATCTCTAAACTTAGCTGCCTCTTCAGAGTATTGCTCAAAAAGCGGTAATGCCTCTATATCTGTAGAATTTACGACAAAAAACTGTTTTGCCCCTACTGATGCAAGTTGTGATACTCCAGAAGCAATGTTGTTAACAGCAGCAGAAGCTAGTGCATCCACCGAACCAGTCTGATTATAAAAAAACCTTTCTAATAAGTCATTTGTAGATATAAATATGAAGTATAACCCATTAGAATCTGCCACGCGATTAACTTCTGTTTTATATTGTTCGATTTGACCAAATAAACCAGTATCTTGATATTGATCAAGCCAGGGACTTAAATTGCCATTGCCACTTTTTCCACCACCTACAGCATAATCTGTTAACTGTAAATTTTCTTCTTTTGCCAGTACCTCAACTGATGTTAATCCGGGATTATTTGTCCATCGTCCATCAGAGTCATACGCATCCAATCGGGGGAATATAAATGATCCAGGCACCCCAGCTTTGACTGCTGCTGTTGTAATCTGACGTGCTGCCCCATTGTCTGAATAGCTGTCACCAAAGGCATAAATACGAGAAATAGAGTTGAAAGAAGCTGCATAAGCGTTATGAACACCTACACACAAGAAAGCCGCACTAGTTACTGCGGCAGTAGCAAAAGTCTTCAAAGTAGTACTTTTCAGCATACCAACAAGTTCGTTTACAAATATTAAACATTAGTACTGTCGTTCAATAAGTAAGTATTAAAAATTACTAATTGACAGCACTCAAATATAATAATCTATTTGACAGCACTCAAATATAATAAGTAGGTGGGTGTGTAAATATCAATGAAACAGAAAATCCGGATAAGTATTAAACTCTACAAACCCTGATTCCGCATCCAGAACTGTCACAGCTAACGAGGTAAAAAATCCACGAAGTGTAGGTAGTTTACTTAATTACAAACTTCAGCCACGGTTTAATATTTGCCGGCAACTCAGAAACTAGACGCAACGGCAATTGGGGTGTAGAAAGAGATTGGGCGTAAGCTGGTGTGAGAAAGGGTTGATAAATTTTCGCTTCTGGTGTAAGTTGTTCAATAAAGGCTAAACTGACACCACGAGTTAGTTGACGCAAAGGTTCTGTTTCTACACCACGCCGTTCTTTAACGATCGCAGTGGCTGCTGTTCCTATATATGCTGGATCGCTAATACTCAAATGAGTACCACCGATCGCAGTTAAGAGATATTTAGTTCCTCGCAGTTGAGTAAAAGGTTGGATTTGATGGTTTAGCGCTGGGGTCAGGGAATCTTCAGTGCCGCTTAAGATTAAAACTGGCTTGGTAATTTTACTTAAACCATTTTTGCCAAATAGTTTACCTACCAGAGGATTGAGTGCGATCGCACTTTTGACCCGTTCATCTTTTAATTGTCTAATCTTATCTCCCAAAGGCGCCGCCGTACATTGCAACCAATCTCCCGGAGATTCACCAAAGCTAAGAGAATTTTGACAATATTGCCGTAAATCCTTCAAATCTAATTCTCCCCCCACCAAAGCCAAAGCTGTATAACCTCCCAAAGAATGACCGATAATAGCCACTTTCTCGGTATTTAGCTTTCCTTGAAGTTCTCCTGGTTGAGAATTTACTATTGCCAGTTCATTCAATAAAAATGTGACATCTTTGGGACGGTCAATAAATTCTGATGGTGGCATCAAATCTGCTAAATTACCTGATGCGGAAGCGTTATTAACAGAAATCAGATTGCTACCAGGATGTTCAATTGCCGCAACCGTGATGCCGTGAGATGCTAAATGACGCGCTAAATATTCCGCAAATTTGCGATTTGCCCCAAAACCGTGGGAAATTACTACTAAGGGTGTTTCCGCTTCAACTCTACTTGAATATATATCTACAGGAATAATTCTATTTCGTTGTCTGTCGGTAAATCTTAAAGTTTGTACTTGAACTGTTTCTTTGCCTCTTGCCGCTGGGTCGAAAGTTGCCCGAAACGGTATATTATTGTCAACAGCTAATTCTCGTGCTAGTAAAACTCCCAAAGCTTGACTTTGCAAACGATTGGCGCTAAATTCAACCGCTAAACCGATCGCTTGAGTTGCATCTACGGTAACATCTTCTTCTGGGTAAGCTCGTAAAAAACCAAGTGCGCTTAAACCGTTAAATTGCCGCAGTGCGATGTTAAGTGTTCCTTGCAAGCTTTCAACTGTACTACCGGGAATTGCTACTCCTAAAGATGCAATTAATTGTTTACCTTCTGGGGTTCGGACTAAATCAGCGATAAACTTGTCTGCTACAGCCGGATCTACTTGTAAACGCCTTGTCAGCAATTTTTGCACGTCTGGTGACAGCACAGAAGATAAAATTTCCAGCTTTTGGGGTAGTTTACCAGTTTTGGCGTATTTTTCTAAATCGGCGATCGCTACTGATTGCTCAAATGGACCTAAGCGAATAATAACTCTTTGAGCGGCTAAAGTAGAGGGCATTCCCACACCCAAACCCAAAGCTAGGGACAAACTACACAATAATTTTTGTGCGATCGCAATTTGACGATGATTTTTTCCCTTAAGCTGAAATTGCATAGATTTATTTGCCCAAGTTTGTAAAAGCGCGGGTATAAGTGCAGTTGTCAAAACTAATTGCTGCAATTCCCAAAGCACGATGAATGCACTTCTTCTACAACTTATAGCAAAAATTTACTTGAGTATTTTTTCAAGGGTTGCATCTGTGAAACCCGTTTAGGCGCAAACTGAAGACAAGATTCTGTATGGGAGGTTGACAAAACAAGCGCTTGTCGATATGTATCGCTCGCAATTATCCTACACTATAGTACACTGATTCAAATCGAACATGAGTCTTGATTTTTACAATTTTATTTGGCAAGGTCATATTTTTACTCATACAATCGATAAAATGGCGATCGATGTATAAAACATCAGCCTCAGTATCAGAAATTTACTAACTTATTAAAAATTCAGGTTTAAAAAGCTATCGTTAAACTTCAAATGACAGACCGGATAAATGATATCGCATGGCAAGCTCACCTCGGTAGCGTTGCTGCGATTATTCAAGTATTGAACGAAAAATTAGCCAATTCTGGTGTCAGAACCAGAGCCATTTTTGCTGATGGTGTCTTACAACTTCTTTGTGAGGCGCGTACAGTTGATAAACTTGAACAATCAACTCTTGTCAAGCAAATTCACCAAATTCTCGAATCAATCGCACCGCGTAACATTCGTAGAGTTAAGATCAACAGTCGAATTGTTCAAGAACAGCAATTGCTCTGGTTAGAGGAAATTAGCCGCACTCCAGAAAATTATTTACTTTGGTCAGAGGAAATTACTTTAGCTCAGCCAACAATAATACAGCAAGTAATTCAAGATTTCCAAGAGCGTAAAATCGAACAAGGAAAGGCTAATTTACCTAAGTCGCAATATTCTAGTTCCTTAGTAGTTATTAACAAAAATAAGCACAAAAAATTCAACAGTGGACGGATGCTAGATACATTGGGTTTATGCTTATTTTTATTTGTCCTTGGTTGGAGTGCTTATGGTTGGTTAGATGGTAGATGGAATTTGATGGCACAACAAGTGCTTAAATCTTTATCACCGACGGTAAAATCTTCCGAGGGTTTGACTAACCAAGAACCAGAAATACCACCTCTGGTGTCTATACCGAGTGATTCTACTCAAGATGAAGATTTGTTTGCAGCAGCCGTAAGAATTGCCAATCAAGCTTCCACAATGGGGAGAAATGCTCAGACATCAATTCAATGGTTGGATTTAGCTGCTAGGTGGCAAAGAGCCTCTGATTTAATGAGTAAAGTCCCATCCAATCATAGTCGATATAAAGAAGCTCAAATTCGCGCTAAGTTGTATCGAGAATATAGTGAAGCGGCGCAGAAAGAGGCAGATAAGAATAAAAAAAGTCAGGAGTCAAAAGTCACTAGTCAAAAGTCAGAATTCTGACTCTTAAATTTTACCAGACTGACGAACTCAAAAACAGGACTTACGCACGGACTACGTATTTCCGTCATTGCGACGCAAGGAAGCAATCTCAAAGTCTTGTTTTCTGGTAACGAGTGCGTAAGTCCTAAAAAATTAACTTCCCAACCTCTTGACAGTTAATAATACATATATTACATTTGTAATACAAGCGGATAGCTCAATTAGTAGAGCTTTCCACCTTACCCGCAAGGGACAATTTGATCGAGGGTTATCGCAGATAACTTAAAGACCTAGTAAAAACTCTGAGGTTAAAGATAAAATCAGAATCTAAAATTTTGTACGTGGGGGTAGCCAAGTGGTAAGGCACTGGATGGACAATTGTCCATACTCCTTGGTTCACAACCTTGTCTGCAAAGACCGACGAATTGAGGGTTATCGGTTCCAATATTCGCAGGTTCAAATCCTGCTCCCCACAACAAACTAATTAAAAATTTTGAATGCGTGAATGCGTGAATTTTATGTGGTGGGTAGCCAAGCGGTTGAAGGCGCTAAACATCCTTGTTCACAACTTGCCTGAAAAGGACGACGAATTGAGGGTTATCGTAGTTAGTAATACAAACAAGTATTCGCGGGTTCAAATCCCGCCCCACTACACCAAAACAATTAAAAAGCCTTCTTTGAATGCATTCATCCATGAATATATCATGTGGCGGGTAGCTCAGTGGTAGAGCGCTAAAACATCCTTATTCACACCTTGCTCGAAAGAGCCGAAGAATTGAGGGTTATCGACTTAAGTTCGAGAGGTCGCAGGTTCGAGTCCTGCTCCGCTACACCAAATAAATTCAAAATCCATCCAAAATCTAAAATCTCATGTGGTGATAGTTTAATGGCAGAATGCCCGGAAAAATATCCTTTATTCGCAATTTAGCCCTAACGGGACGAAGAATTGAAGGTTATCGTCCAGCCGGGAGATGGTGGGTTCGAGTTCCACCTCACCACGCCAAAATCTAAAATCTCATGTGGCGGGTAGCGCAGCTTGGTAGCGCGCCGAAAATATCCTTTTTCACAACTTGTCTGCAAAGACCGACGAATGAGGGTTATCGCATTTTAAGCCGGATGTCGCAGGTTCAAATCCTGCTCCGCCACCTTTCATTTTGCCCGCAAGGGCTGGGAGATAAAGTCATGAATTATAAATTCTTTACAAAAAATAAGAAAGGTACACCACAAAATAAGCCTATCCCTGGACGGGAAGCAGAGATGATTCAGGGACGTAGTGGTGGCTTTATGTTTGATGCTGGCATTTGGAAGATGCTACGTCGCTGTTTGCTGGTTGGAACAGCACAAAGCACTTATTATGCAGGTAAGCAGGAATTAACAGAGGATTTTGTCGCGGTTTTAAAACAAGCTGTTGCCGAAAATCCCCGTCGTGTTGCCGAAGAAATCTTGTATGCTAGCGATGGACGCGCCATTAACAACAGTGCGCCTATCCTTGCATTGGTGTTGCTGTCGATGGGTGAAGCACCAGAAGCTAAAAAAGCTTTTATGGAAATCTTTCCCCAAGTTGTCCGCACCGGTAGCC
Source organism: [Scytonema hofmanni] UTEX 2349 (assembly GCF_000582685.1). Lineage (GTDB taxonomy): Bacteria > Cyanobacteriota > Cyanobacteriia > Cyanobacteriales > Nostocaceae > Hassallia > Hassallia hofmanni. The sequence goes on along the minus strand of NZ_KK073768.1, from coordinate 3,815,996 downwards.
ACTTTTACGAATGGTTGAGTTACACCAAATCTCTGCGGGGATTTGGGAAGGTGGTGCGCGAAGCAGGTAAAAATTGGCTTTCGCGGGAAGATGTGAAAGCTTTAGCTTATCAACTTTTGAAATATCAACAGCGTCAAGGTTTCACTAATCGTGATGCATTAAGGTTGTTTCATGTCAAGCCACCTACAGAAGATCATCGCCAACTATTTGAGTGGGTGGTTAAAGGTTGGGAAGAATTACCCGATGAAATTCCTTCGCAAGCGATCGCCCAAATTTGGTGGTATGAATGGTTAAAACGGAATCCCACCCAAACCCATGAGGCAATTACTCAAGGACGCTTAACCCACGAAATTGCTGCACCTGTGGGCAAAATGGATAAAGCTGCTTGGCAGTTACTTTTCTGTGAAATGCCAATTGGGGCAATGTTGCGTAACCTCGGTTCACTAACAGAACTGGGTGTTTTGCGAACTGATGAAACTGCGAATTTACTCCGAGTGGAAGCTGTTCTCAACAACAAAGAACATCTGCGTAAAGGACGCATCCATCCGATTGATGTTTTGAAAGCGTTGAAAACTTATCAATCTGGGGGAAAATTAGGACGCAGCCAAAAGACTTGGAACCCAGTTTCCCGCATTGTGGACATCTTAGAAAAAGCGGTTGAATTGTCTTTTGATGTGGTGGAACCCACAAATAAAGTCTTCATGCACGCTGTAGACGTTTCTGGTTCAATGGGTAGCTTAGTTGCGGATATGGGACTGACTTGCTGTGAAATTGCCACAACAATGGCTTTAGTGACAGCAAAAGCTGAGAAAAACTACATGATTCGCGGCTTTGCAACCGACTTCCGCGATTTGGGTATTACTGCCAAAGATAGTTTTGGTTCGGCTGTTCGCAAAGCTAGCAATCAAAACTTCGGTGGCACAGATGCATCTGTGGCGTATGACTGGATGATTAAGAATAAGTTTAAAGCAGATGTAGTTTGCTTTTGGACAGATTCAGAATCATGGGCTGGTTACAAGCATCCGAGTCAAGCACTAGCTAAATATCGAGAAAAGGTGAATCCCGATGTTAAAGCAGTGTATGTCACCCTGACACCTTACCAGATTACTTTGGTAGATCCGAAAGATCCGCTTTCCTGGGATTTAGGTGGATTCGATCCGGGAATACCTCGGATTATTCAGATGTTAGCTACGGGAGAATTGTAAGTAACAGGTTTACCAGGTACATGCGTAAAACCCAAAACCCTGTAAAGACGTTCCGACGGAACGTCTCTACGTGTATTTAATCACAACGCAATCAAATCGGATTCCTATAGTTACAGCATATTTCACTCTTTAGGAGGTACATACATAAAACCCAAAACCCTGTAAAGACGTTCCGACGGAACGTCTCTACGTGTATTTAATCACAACGCAATCAAATTGGATTCCTATAGTTATAGGACCAGCCCTTTCAAGGTGAACGTTTGTACTATGAAATAAATAATATTTTTCACCCAATTTCGGTATTTTGGCGATTGCGATCGCTTAATTTACAGTCCAAAAATTTGGAGTTTATCCATAATTTATTTCTTCAATTGCAGTCAATGCCTGAAATACGGTTAAAAATTGGATAGTACATATGCTCACCTTGAAAGGGCTAGGTACAGATATCAGCCCTTTCAAGGTGAACGTTTGTACTATGAAATAAATAATATTTTTCACCCAATTTCGGTATTTTGGCGATTGCGATCGCTTAATTTACAGTCCAAAAATTTGGAGTTTATCCATAATTTATTTCTTCAATTGCAGTCAATGCCTGAAATACGGTTAAAAATTGGATAGTACATATGCTCACCTTGAAAGGGCTAGTCCTAAGTTAAAAGGATTTATCTAGAGTGAAGATAATCTCGTAAATCTTTTGTACGTTGTTTTGTCAGTCTCTCCAAACATCCATTACGAAAGATTTCATAACCTGTGGTACCACGGGAGTTATATACTTCAAAATTGCAGTTGTTATCGCGAAACTTAATCCATGACTGTTGTCCAGTAATTAATAACTGCTTTGGCTCGCTGCTTAAGGTGGAAGTGACTTGCTGATAAACTTGATTTAGTTTTCTATCTGCTGCTTGGTAAGATTGTTGAGAGCAAAATTTCACTTCTGTTGTCGCTGTTGCCTTAGAACAATTAATTGTTTGTGTTTGAGCAATGCTGGACGGAGAAATTGCTAAAGCTGATAATGGTGCGATCGCCACCAAGATAAATGTGCTAATTCGTTTATACATAGATAATATTGTTAGAGAAAAACTCCCTTTTTGGGAAATTAAGCTTAATTCCCCGCGATAGTGAATTTACAAAATAGTATAAAGTTTTACATTTGTGTGAAAAATTTCCAAAACTCTTAAGATTTGCACATAAAAGAAAACTCAGTTTTGACATTCCAGCGTTTACCGTCGTGAAGCAGCAGCGTTAAGCGATCGCACTTGAACTCAAAATGTAACTGTCGAGCAACAAACTCTCTCCAAGCAATTTTAAAGTTTTGCTTTGTTAAATCCCGAAATGCTACCGTCAGGTGTGGAGTGAATGAGCGATTTTGAGTGTCAATAATTCCCAACTTCTCCACATACGCGATTAAATCAGCTTGCAAATCCATCAATTCTGGACTTTGCACAACATCAATATAAATGACGCGGGGAACAAATGCCGCAAAGTTATGCAGTGTGACGGATATAGACTCTCGGCTACTAGCAAACTTATTGAGAGAATCTTCTAACAATGATACATTGCTATCTGCCCATTCAAAAGGAGGTTGTAAGGTGATATGCGGTGGAGATTTTTGTGCTTCACTACTAGCATAGCGATCGGCAAAGTATTGTTTAATTTCGTTGGCGCAGTCTTGAATGGGCTGCGGTGGTAACAAAGCGACAAAAAAACGACTCATATCATGTCCCCTTGATTACTTACGCTCACCTCAAGAACCCCACCCCGCCAAAGCTACGCTTTGTCTCCCCTCCCCGCTTGCGGGGAGGGGGT
>NZ_KK073768.1:3801506-3812885 GCF_000582685.1 [Scytonema hofmanni] UTEX 2349 | reverse complement strand
CCCGCTTGCGGGGAGGGGTTGGGGGTGGGGTGCAATGACTGTGGGAATCATAGCTAATTATCCGGACTTGGTATCATAGCATTTTAGATTATAAAGTACAGCTGGCAACGAATGATACTATCTACGGGCTGGCAATTTGAGATGATGAAAGTATTGCCTAGTAGGTATTACAAACGAAAATTCGAGAGGAAGCAAGTAGATGCCTTGGTTTGTCAAGATTGAAGAGGGCAAAGTCGATAAAAACATCTTTGACCAATACGTACCCGCTCACAAAGCTTATGTTGAAGATTTGATAGCCAAAGGACACAAAGCGCGATCGGGCTACTGGGCAAAGATGGGAGGGGGTATGTTGCTGTTTGAAGCTGCTTCAATGGATGAGGCAAAAGCGATTGTCGCTCTCGATCCCTTGGTGCAAAATGGCTGCGTCAATTACCAGCTTTACGAATGGCGGATTGTAGTCGAATAACACACATCTAGTAAATAAGTGTGTTATGATTGTTAGTGACCTGGAACTATGCGACTCCAACGCCCAAATCTTGTCAGAACCGGAAGGTGGCAGCAATACGGGATGCTTGTAGTAGGCGTAGTCTCCGGGTCGCCCAATTTTTAGGAGCGCGTCTCTGCAATGCCTGGTTTTGGAGATATTGTTCAAAAAGCTTTTTACCTCGGTGTCGGGTTAGCTTCTTACGCGGGTGAGAAAGCAGGGGGAAAATTAGCCGAACTGCGATCGCAAGTCCAAAAACTGGCAGATGAAATGGTTGCAAAAGGCGAAATGAATACAGAAGAAGCCCGCCGCTTCGTCGAAGAGATGATGAAGCAAGCTCAACAGCAACCACCATCTGATGCTACCACTCCAGAAAAACGCCCCTCGGAACCGCGTCGCATTGAAATTTTAGAAGACGATGAGCCAACAATGAAAGAAGCATCAACTGACGATGTTGATGAATTGAGTGAAGAAGTGCGAAAACTGCAAGAAGAGTTAAAACGACTGCAACGCGATAAGTAGTTATGAATACCGCGTTACAATTCAGAAATTAATACATATTTCTCAGGGTGTAATATAGTGCTTATATCCATTGAGCACGAAGCGCCCTGTAGAAAGCTAGTAACGGCGTTAATCTTATGGAAAACTGGCAAAAAGATATCGCGGAAATGATAGAAACTGTTGCAGATGAAGTAGATCGCTTCTTCTTGGGAATGGGTGACATGGTGGATGCCTTTTTTGACCTAACTGAAGAAATTAGCGATCAATTACAAAATAGCATTGGTGTTGAAGTTGACCAGTATTTACAAGATTTGGCTGAACCAATTTTAGAAGTATATTGGGGACTCGAAGAAGTTGTTGGCGATGTAGACCCAGCTTTTCCTTATTCAGTTGAAGCAACAAGCCAAGAAAATCCCGCTTGCATTGGTTGTCGTAACTACCACGGTCAAGTTTATGGTGGTAACTTGCTGGTTTGTGCGATGCATCCCGAAGGATATGAAGATGAGAATTGCCCAGACTGGGAACAGCAAGATTTAGGATTTAGAGATGAGGATTTTTAGAAAGGGGAATTAAAACGTGTTTTCAAATCCCACCGACACCCTAGAAGGATGCGGCTATACAAACAAAGTCCGCCTGCGCGGACTAGGAAAAAATAGGGTTTTAGCCCACGTAGGTGGGCTTGGTTTGTGTAGCCGAGGCAGCGCGTTGCGGTGAGTCCACTCGGCGGTGTCGGCGAAGAGAGAGGCTCGAAAAATTTTTAATAATTTAGTTAAGCTATTTATTTTATGACTAACTCGTTACCAGAAACTGCATCTGAGTCAAGTGAAGAAATGAAGTATGGTGAACGCGAAATAGCAGAAGGACAATTAATTACATTTCCGAATCCGCGTGTTGGTCGGCGATACAATATTAATATTTCTTTACCGGAATTTACTTGTAAATGTCCCTTTTCTGGTTATCCTGATTTTGCAACGATTTATATTAGCTATGTGCCTGATGAGCGAGTAGTGGAATTAAAGGCGTTAAAGCTGTACATTAACAGTTACCGCGATCGCTATATTTCCCACGAAGAATCTGCAAATCAAATTTTAGATGACTTTGTTGCCGCTTGTGACCCCTTAGAAGTGACTGTCAAAGCAGATTTTACACCACGCGGTAATGTGCATACTGTCGTTGAAGTGCATCATCAAAAGTCGTAAACTAAACGCACCTTATCTTTATATGGTTCTACTCACCACACCCCAGCAGCAAACCCCTGTAGTGACTTGGGAAAAACTCCCAGACGACTTTATTCTACCCATTGCAAATTCCGACTTATGTGATTTTTGATCCTTATGAAGTCACGCTGGAAGTGTTTCATCTGGAAAATAGTCAATATATTTTGCAGGAACCATCATCAGGACGCTTTTGGATTCCTGAATTGAAATTATTTTTGGGAATTTGGCAGGGAACTCGCTTAGGATTAAATATTTCTTGGCTGCGATGGTGGGATGAAGCGGGTAATTTGCTGTTATGGAGTTCCGAACAAGCTGAAGAAGAACGTCAACGGGCTGATAATGCGATCGCCCAATTTGAAGCTGAACGTCAGCGCAAAGAAGTCCTTGCAGCAAAGTTGCGTTCTTTAGGTATAGATCCAGATGCACAGTAAGGTGAGCGATACTCATGATTGAGTCACTTCTCTCCGAGACGCTGCGCGATCGCGATCGCTTTTTTTTAGCTAATTTTTTCTGTCAGAATACTAGGTTCCTCACTTGGAGTTGGTGAACTTAATTGATCTAAAATATCCAAAATCTCTTGTTCAAAAGCAACTTGAGCGCGATTAGTTTTACCACCCACATATAAGCGATCGCCTTTTTGCAAAGCCCAAATTTGTGAATGGGAAAAGTAACTCATCACCACACCCAGCATTAGCAAAGCGAATCCAGTATAAACAACCGGAATACCTGGATCTCCTTTAATTTGCAAGCCAGTGCTACCAATGACATCAAGAACTTTTAACGTCACTCCATTAACTTCCGTTGTCGCACCAGCACGCACAGTACTAACTAGCTTACCAGTTGAATCGTAAATTAATAACGTGTTTTGCAAATCTTTTGTTAGCAGCGAAACACCTGCACTTAAATCGGGTTTTGTCGGAATCCAAGTTCCCCAAATGCGCCCTTTAGTCTTAGTATTAAGTTGCGTCATTGGTAGCTCGAAAATCGGACTTTTGTTAATTCGGACGCGCACGGCAGCAATACCCCAATCAGTTTGGTACAAAGTTATGCCACGATAACGCAGAGGTTGATTAACAAAAATCGTCTTGCGGTCAATTTCCTTTTCCTGACTGTCTAAAATAGACAAATCTGAGTAAAATTGGTTAATTCCGCCCGAAGGGGTGTAATCAATCCAAAAACGATTGACTTTGACAGACCAATCTTTGGAAATTGACGCGGCTAAAGGTCCCGCATCAATGATATTTTGCACCTGAAAAGTATCGCCACTAGCAACCATTTCTTGTGCTTTAAAACCAGTCAATGCGCCTACAATGGCACCTAAAAGAATAGTCACCATGCCAACATGAACTATAATTGGTCCAATGCGTCCGACTATGCCTTTACGAGCGTAAAGAATATTATCTTTTTCTGGTTCGGAAAAAATCTTGTAGCGGCGTTGCTGTAAAAGTGGAGTGAGGGAAGATAGGGAAACCGTATCTAATTCAGCACTCAAAGTGAGTTTTTGAAATTGTCGCGGTTCTTCGTAAAATTTCCAACGACGGGCAGCTTTTAAAGCTGGTAGCTGACGGGTAAAAGTACAAGCGGTTAAACTGGTGCCAAATAAAATAAGTAATGAGAGAAACCACCAAGTACGATATACGTGGTCTAAACCGACAACCTGAATTACTTTCCAAGTTAGGAAACCAAATAAAGCCGGGTGTTCGGGGTAGTTTGTCTGGTAAAATCCATGAGATTCACCTTGTTCAATGACTGTGCCGGCGATGCTGAAGAGGGCGATCGCAAGGAACATCACAATTGCTAATCGTAAATCTGTCAGCACTCTTAAAAATTCAGTCCGGAAAAACCGCCCAAATGCTGACGACGAACTTGATTCTTTTACAGTTGTATTGTCTAAAGTCATTGATTAAAAATTTCCCAAGGGAATCCGCGACATTAAAGAAAAGACACCAAATCCTACCAACAGCGCTCCACTAACTGGATTAATCCAACCAGACCAACGACGCACTTCGAGCAACTTCTTAATTGAAGCAGTAAAAGTACCCGCCAAAATCAAGGGTGCTACATAACCCGCTGTATATGAAAGTAGCAAAACCGCGCCTAAAACTAAGTCTTGCGTACTGGCTACCCAACCCAGTAAGCTACCTAAAACAGGTGTACTGCAAGGAGAAGCAACGACACCGAAAGTCATTCCAATTAAATAAGAACGCAATCCTTGGGGTAATTCTTGAGAAATCCAGTCCATTCCACCAAAAGAGGGGAATTGCAGAGGTAATGCTTCTAGTAGGTTCAACCCCATAAGAATGGCAATAATACTAACTATAATTGGTAAACCAATTCCTACTTGACCGTAGACTTTTCCTATAAAAGCTGCTATAATACCAAGCCCCGCAAGTGTGGTTGCTAATCCGAGAGAAAACCAGGTAGACTGGGCAGCTGCTTGCAGACGGCTTTTTGCCTCATAACCGCCAATATAGCCGATAGTTATAGGCAGCATGGAAAGCATACAAGGTGTCAGGCTAGTCAGCAACCCAGCAAGAAAAATTACACCGACGCTAAGAAAACTTAGGTGTGTTAATTGGTTAGAAACGAGGGTGTTAGCGAATTGTTCTAATTCGTAAAGTCGGGTTTGGAGGATTTCAAGCATGGGGTAGATAAAGAGAAAAATGCTTACTCTGCTTGAATTTTAGCGTAATTCCTTCTACTATTGGAACTTTCCCATGTGGTGATTCAGTTAAATTAGGAAGCATTTTACAGCACCCTATCGCTTTAATCGAATACACGTAGAGACGTAGCACTGCTACGTCTCTACAAGGTTTTAGGTTTTATATATACTTCATTTACCTGAAATCTGCTCTTCTCGCTTGAGTGCAGTACAGTTTTGACCTGTCTCCAAACCTCTCTCCTACAAGGAGAGAGGCTTTGAGTCTTGCTCCCCTTCCCTAGTAGGGAAGGGGTTGGGGGTTAGGTCTGTATTGTATTTAACTGCAAACCGCTATAATAATTCCTGTGAAAAGTCAGGCAGTTGGTTCCTGGTATTTAACACCTCGTTTATTGTGCCGGTAATTAGCAACGATGGGATAAACAATGTTGCGTAACCGATTGATCGCACCGACAGGACGATGCACTGCTAAACCATTCCCAGGAGAAAAACTGAGATTTTCCCCAAAGTCATCTTCTTTGGGAGAGTGAACGTTCTGATGCTTAACTGTCAGACGTCCAACTGTAAAAAAGGGTGATTCCTCTTCATTCCAAGGAATAGTGGTATCATCAATTGACATTTCTGGGCTAGCTTGAAATTGGATTTGAAAGTCCCAAAAATATTCAGCATCAGGCTTTGCTAGCGCTTGAATAATATCCTCTCGGTAGTAGTTGTCCTCTGAACCTGAGGCTTTGACACCCTTAAGCTCACTTTCTGATCTGGATTCAAGAGGTAGTTCTTGATGAGGTGCTTGAGTAGAAATCGGAGTAAATCCAAACTTGATCACAGCCGGATATTCCACAGGAACTCGACCTGGTTGAGATGGGTCAAAATCAGGCTTTAGTCCCAAAGAATACGCTGAAGCACTCCAATAGCGTTCAATGAGCAAAGTTTTGGGAAACCGTTTGAAACTGGTTTGTAAAAGATTGGATTCGTAGGGATGCAACTTTAGCCATAAAAGCACCAACAGCTTAAAAAGCGGAAATAATCCTGCTCGATAAATCGCCAAAAAAAAGCCGTAGAAGTCTTTGATGGTTCTAACAAAAAAGAGTTCGGTATTGTGGACAATAATATCTTGGGTTTTGAACTCGTGACTTTGGGGTAATCTTTCTCCTTCTACCCCGATTATTTTTACAGCCATTGAGCGGGTATCGCCTTCATAATCATTCTTGACTGAAAACGCACCACTAGCAAATCGTAGCCAAACCGGATATTGTTTCGGTTTTGCAAATAAACCTTGTTTTAAAGAAATGGCAGACAGTTGAGCTTCAGTTAATGAGGTGCGTTTGATCAATTCTTGCTTAATTGCTGCTTCATCAAAGTCAAAGATTTCTAGAGTTCCTTGAACAGCAGCGTGAGTTTTCGCATGGGTATCTCTCTTTGCGGGTTGTTTATTCTCACCCCCGTAAAGATTTTCCATGTTCTTTCTGACCAGTTCACTCATGAGAGCGCAATATTTGCTTTCGTCTTTTTCTGGATATTCGGTAAAGAGTTTCATTTTTTTAGGTAGGATAAACTGATTTATTTTCAAATGCGATCGCTCAAGCTTCGAGATTTGTTTGAAAAAATCAACTATCAGATATTCCTAGTGGCATGGCAAAACTAAAAATGGTGTAATAGAAAAACTGGCTTATATTTCTCAAATCTCAATATTTCAGAGATTTATAATCCACTAATTTAGTCTTGCCACCCCACTAGAGATACAATCTCTTAAAGGTCAAAAGTCACTTTGTACTTCTTGCCTGATGAAGGAACATTACGATTAACTAAATCTGACACTGTATTAGTGTTTTGAATTATTTCCCAACCCACAGGAGAAAAAGTCTCTTTATTGAATATCTTGGGTGATAATAAAGGATTAGTTAACGCTTGAGAAAAGGCATCAATTCCAATTAAGCGTGCTACTAGAGGAGGAATAGTTGAATTTTGCCGCACATCCTCGGCGTAAAGTCCCACAAAGAACTCAATATTATCAACATGACCATATAATTCTTTGAGTTTCTTTTGAGTAAATTCATCACCGCTAATTTGCTCAAACTTCGTCACTCTGGGGAAACCACACAATTCCCGATAATCATTGTAGCTTGCTAATTGTAGCTGTCGTCCTAGTCTGATTGAAGGTAATTCAGTTAACTCAACCAATATATCAGGGGTGTTGAATAAACCAATTCTTGTACCTGGTTGGGAACAAGTTTCCTCCATCAATGCTCCCAAACCTTGATCAATGAACATCTTGTTGTTCCAGAGAGTTGCAGCAATATGGGTTGGTTTGCCGTTATAGTTAAAAGTTTCCGGAATTGCACTATGCCAGCGATAAACAAAGTCAAACTCAATTGCCATATAATTGGGACGATGCCAACTTTCCTTAGTAAAAGCTCCCGGATCGGCAAATAATTTAAAGTGGTAGGGAGTTATGTGGTTAATGTATTCTTGCATGATGATTTTGAGAATAATCGCCATGAGAATATTTCTTGAGGTTTGGAAAAGCCTTTCATCATCCCAATCTGGATAATTCTTAGCTAATTCATCACAAAGACGATTATGCTCGCGCAGACATAGAGTGTTGAGCATGACATAGCCAATTTGCACATTTGCTCGTTCTACTCCCATCGCAAACAAATATTGTTTTTTATCTGCGGGCTGTCTTTTTTCATCATTGATGGGTTCATAAAGACCCTCAAATTGAGGGTCTACTTTACCCTGCGCTGGGTCAGCATAATAAAATAAGGGATATTCTTCTTCTACACCATCTTGGCGTTTGAGTTTCTGAGATTTGAATTTACCTCCTTGAAAGGTTCTTAAAAGATGTGATTGTTTTCTGGTTAAACCATAAACATTAGACAAATCAATTTCATGGTTGGAGGTATTTTTTAATTTATTGTGATGATCGAGACGGAGAAAACTATCAGTAAACCACTGCACCCAATAGGGAAACAGCATAGTTGATTTAGAAGAATAAATGGTTTTACCATCTCTTTTGCGAAATAAAACAGCTAGGTCTTCAACTTTGGGTAGATTTCCCTCAGAGTTGAACTTTGGATTTGGTGGTAGATGTCTTCCTGTGTAAGTGCGATCGTTGAGTGATTCCCAGGAAGTATAAGTATCTGTTTTTTTCGGAATTTCCGTATCAGGAATATGCTCATCTAGAGTCATCATACTGTAGGGATTAGGACGAGTAGGAATTTTATAGATGAGACTGTTAATCAGAGTTTTATTAACTTTATGTTTGAGAGATTTATTGCTTTGGATAAATTGCCAAATCGGTTTAAAGTTTGTTAAAACGAATGTCTGAAGTTGGTTCTCAAACCCGTCTTTGGATGTGTCTCTTTTGGTAGTCATAATTGTTTTTCCTTTCTTTTTTCAAATTGTTTCTTCAATGCACCCTAAATTCTCTGCTTCGATTATCGAAATTCATTCAACCTAATTTATTAGTTTGTCGATAATCTTTTGTAGATTCTTGGGTCGATAGTCTTTGCGACTTTTCAAACGCTCAATCGTGGTTTCATGAATATCTTCAATGGCATCCCCGACATCACGAAACTTGATTCCTGCCAATTTAAAGAATCCAACATTGTTGTTAAAGTCAGAATCAGGCTTAAACTTGATGCCTCCGGGAATTACTTTTGGATCTAAGTCAAGCCCTAATCCTAGTTGAGTGATGGAATCAATCATCCACTGTAAAGCAGCATCTGATAAGCCCCTGTTTTCTTCAGTTCCACCACCAACGCAACCATGCTCACCTGGAAACCACTTTTGAATCACCCGTTGCTTTTCAGCGTCAGGATGCTTTTTCATGGGAGTTACATCAAAGACTTCACGGATTTCGTCGATCGCCACAGCGTGCAATGCATTCTGAATAAATTTGTTTAAAGTAGTGTCATGGAATCTGTAGCGCTTATTCAGTTGATCGTGCAACTGTCTGAAGGCGGGTAATCCAGGAATACCAAGGGCACCAACGGTGTCAAAACAACCAAGCAAGATGATAGGGACGCGAGCGCCGTAAGTTTGACGGTATTCCGTTGCTTCCTTATCGCTGGGTTTAACACCCCGGTTACGGTAAAGCTCGTAAGCTTGATGTGCTTTGGTGACATGGGGACGGTCTAAAAGACCTGAGCAATAGATCATCCCCGCTAGACTTCTAACTGTGTAAGCACCGCGACTGAAGCCAAACAGATAGATTTCGTCACCATCAACATAGTTGAGACTAAGAAATCGATAGCAATCTTCTATATTTTTATCGATTCCGAGTCCGGCAACTCCGCCTAAAATCTTGTAACCGTCGGTTCCAATGCCCTCGTCATAAAATATGACCTGTGTAACCCCGTCATCGGCGATTGATTTCACGGATTGAGCCAGCTTAACCACATTGCTTGGGCAAGGACTGGTTAAGTTTTGCCAGGTTCCATCACAGCATACAACAAGACGTTTCATTATTCCATGTTCACACTCTTTAAGTCATTAAATCAACTTTTTCTCAAAATGTGGGTTTAGTATAGAGCCAAAACTAACGTATTTAAAAAATATTAACATATGTCTGTCACACTACTAATTGTGGACGTTTCAAAATTGGGATCAACGCGATCGCCCAACAATATTTCTCTCGTTTCGTAGAAAATATAGCCTTACATAGGGGATAAAAACCGAAAAAACCGATTGTGAAAGTGGGGGGTGCGGAATCTAAGGTTAAAACTACCCTTCCCTTTCTTTGAGACGCGCAAGGGACGTAGAGAGAGCGTGTAAATTGGTGGTCTCTAAATCTTTTCCACTTCTTGTTTCTATTGAAAATTAGGAAAATGCTAATATTTCATCAATTGCCAGACTAAAGCCTGGGAGAACAGTTTGAGTAGTCACATTTTCTCCAAGACTTAATAATAAATGTTTTTCGGAAGTGATAATGATAATCCATAACGTTTCCGGATAGATCAGCCAAACTTCTTGACAACCTGATTCTAAATATTCTTTTGCCTTAGCAAATAACTCTTCAGCGCTATCATCAGGAGAAGCTATTTCGGCAATTAACGGAAAGCTTTGGGGTAAAGAAGTTGCATTAGCATATTGCGTCAATAGTTCCGGAGTTAAGTAAGAAACATCAGGACGACGACCTTGTTTATTAGTTCGACAAAGCGCTTCTGTGTAGACTTCTCCACCTTGACCGCTGGAGAGCATATGATTTCCCCATGAACGTGCTAATCTAGCTTGAATTAGACTGTGCCGTAATGTCATACCTGTTTTCTCAATAAGTTTACCATCAACCCATTCCATGTTTTCTAAAGGATGATTGAGAAAATCTTCTAAAGAAAAAACTTGAGATTGTGGTGATGTCGTTTCTTGAATTCCTTCAGTAGAAGTTAGCATTGTTGTTTTCTGACTTGAGACATTATTAATTAGGACTTACGCAAAAACTCTCTCGAACTCTTATTTCTCTGTGTTCTCTGCGTACTCTGCGGTTCGTTTTCCCATAATTATGCGTAAGTCCTATAATTATAAAAAGTTTTTAGTAATACCAATTCTATGTGAGGCTGCACATTAACGCCCTCAGAGGGTGTTTGAAAAGTGGTTGGCTGTGATTTTAAGCACTGGCTGATCCCCCCTAGCCCCCCTTAAAAAGGGGGGAAAACCTCTTGAAGTCCCCCTTAAAAAGGGGGATTTAGGGGGATCTAAAACGTTTTGTTACCGACCTAGCCCCCCTTAAAAAGGGGGGAAACCTCTTGAAGTCCCCCTTAAAAAGGGGGATTTAGGGGGATCTAAAACGTTTTGTTACCGACGAGAGGACTTTTCAAACATCCTCTCAGGCTGGAAGCCTGGGGCGTTGCGCGTACAAAGCAGGCACACGCAGGCTAAATTATATGCATCTTCATATAAAATCGGCATGAACAGCTTTAGCATTCTCATCTGATGCTTTTTCGGCAAGAGATTTTAAGCGGCTTGCTCTGATTTTGCGGACGCGATCGCTATTACGAACACCACCCGCCATTTCATATTCGCGGCTGTCTTTGCCGTATTTAATAGCAACTATCATTAACATCTTCTCACAAAACTGACGTAAGTTTTGTTCCATTTCTTCAATTTCAGTTATAGAAGAATCAACCACAGACAAAGCAGTATTATAAACTTCAACTTTTGTACGTAACTGCTCAATTGACACCATCATTTTTTCCAGATTATAATCCTCATCAAATTTGATATCTGGAACAATAGATTTCAGCCCAGAGAATCTTAAGTGAGCTTTTTCTAAAACGCGGGATGTTCTCTTTTGACGAGCCATAAATTTATTTTTAAGATACTTCTAAAGCTAGTTTGCCCTAATTAAATGGCATTTTGGTTCAGCGTAACTCACAATTTTTCTCATAAAATTTTCAGCTAATACCAGTAATTTCTCGGTATCCCAAGAACCCCACCCCGCCAAAGCTACGCTTTGTCTCCCCTCCCCGCCTGCGGGGAGGGGTTGGGGAGCCACTGCATTGCGCGGGTTAAGAGCG
>NZ_KK073768.1:3796624-3801406 GCF_000582685.1 [Scytonema hofmanni] UTEX 2349 | reverse complement strand
CAAAGCTACGCTTTGTCTCCCCTCCCCGCCTGCGGGGAGGGGTTGGGGAGCCACTGCATTGCGCGGGTTAAGAGCGTTGTAGCAAGTGGCGTGGTGGGGTGCAATGACTGTGGGAATCATAGCTAATTATCCGGACTTGATATAAAACCCCAGTCCCGCAAGGAAATGAATTTCCACATCTTATAGCTAAAGTCATCTAAAGATGACTAAATAATGTCAAAAATATGACAGTAAACTTCAGTTTACTTTAACTATTAGCCCTGAAATTTATTTCAGGGCGGGTGAAAAAGCCTACAGATAAGCGATGAGATTGCTTCTGTCACGAGGGAGATCGCTTTCGTCACGAGGGAGATCGCTTTCGTCACGAGGGAGATCGCTTTTGTCGCGAGGGAGATCGCTTTTGTCGCGAGGAAGACCGCTTTCGTCGCGAGGGAGATCGCTTTTGTCGCGAGGGAGACCGCTTTTGTCGCGAGGGAGATCGCTTTTGTCGCGAGGGAGACCGCTTTCGTCGCGAGGGAGACCGCTTCAGTTTTCTCTGTTCTCCGTTTACCTATTCCCGCAGGGAGGCTCACACTGAACCCGATACGGTCAGTGTCGGGAGGAAAGGGGGAAAACAATAAAAATCCTGTTCCCTCCCCTTTATAAGGCTACGGTGTACACACAAGTCTTTTAGAGTTGCGCCACAGGCTTTTGATCCCCCCAACCCCCCTTAAAAAGCAGGGCTGTTTCATTCGACAAGGTATGTATTTTGTCAAGACCATTGGCGATAAATATTTGGGCTTTAGTCATGAATTGTTGACCAAATTGAAGCCTAATATTGAATGCCTTGCTTATTTTTCATCTCCTGAACCCTTGATCTTTAAAGGCTTTTAGGGAATGAAACAGCCCTGCCCTTAAAAAGGGGGGCAAAAAGCTCTCAAAGTCCCCCTTTTTAAGGGGGATTTAGGGGGATCAATACACATTTTGCACCCACCAAAAAGATGTGTGTACACCGTAGCTTTATAAGGGGAGGGTTAGGGTGGGGTCAATATGGTTCGGTTAAGGCAAGAGACGCGATAAATCGCCGTCTCTACAAAGGACTTTTTATTGTAAAGACGGCGATTTATCGCGTCTTTGTGATCTATAATTTTCATCAAAAAATCTTATCCGAACCGTATTGAGGGTGGGGTAATTCACTATCAACTACAAACAACCTTTAACGCGCATCACCAATTAAGATAAATGGCGACCAATAAAAAGGATGACGATGGTCTGCAATTAACTTCAACTTAGCTTGTCTCAAAGCTTCACCTTTACTCATCCCCTGGTTAAGTTTCTGATAAAAATCAACCATCAATTGCCGAGTTTTTTCATCATCAACTGCCCACAAACTAGCCATCACAGCTTTAGCACCAGCACGTTCAAATATATAAGCAACACCTGCAATTCCTTGACCTTTAGCATTAATATCTACAGCAGTTTGACAAGCGCTTAAAGTAAGTAATTCTGTGCCTTGTAATCCTAAAAGTGCAGCATCAGCTATGTTAAATTGTGTGTCTGCAAACAGCAATGTGTTATTTTTTAAATTCAATGTTTTACAATCTGCATTTTGAAAACAGCCATGAGTAGCTAAGTGCAGAAAGGGAAAGCGTAAGGCTTGAGATTTGAACCTTGCGAGGGTGGCTTCATCGCGTATATAAGCTTTACTTCCTGGTAGTAATTGCTCAATTTTTTGGACTTCCGTTTCTGCTCCTGGTAACTGTTGCGGTTTGCGGGGTACGGGATTACCAAATGCTAAGACTGCTTTTTTTGCTTGGGTGGAAATACCTGGCTTTTCGACATCTAAAGAACGAGTGGAGATGCGACTGAGATAATTGATGGAGTATTTTTCGATTAAATATTGTTTAGTTTTACTGTCTTTGAGGGTTTCAAAAGGTAGATAGCGCAGTTTACCAGTGGCGATAATACTCACTTGTTTATCTGACAACTTGATGGCATTTTCTACAGGACGAATGAGAATATCGTATAGTTTGCCGCTAGTTTCAACGTAGTCAGCATCACTGTCATCCTGTATTTGCTTTAGATATTGGGTGAGTAATTTATCAAATTCACTAGATTTAATTGGGTTTTTAATAATATTTAGCTTATCTTTAGTTAAAACAAAAATAGCAAGGGTATCGGGTATATTGTTCACATTCGTCAACAAAACAGGTTGAATTACTACCGTACCTGCGGGAATTGAGGATTTAAGTTTATTAATGTCTGCGGGTGTAGTTTCAAACAGTTCTGCAACTTCAGGAAACTTGCGGGATATATCTTCTGCTTGCTGATAGACTTGCGCTTCTAATTGGCGAATTTTT
The DNA here is from genome assembly GCF_000582685.1 of [Scytonema hofmanni] UTEX 2349. Taxonomy (GTDB): domain Bacteria; phylum Cyanobacteriota; class Cyanobacteriia; order Cyanobacteriales; family Nostocaceae; genus Hassallia; species Hassallia hofmanni. Next base: position 3,799,067 of record NZ_KK073768.1, on the reverse strand, counting down.
TGGGCTAAAGCTTCCGAATCATCGGTTTGTAGTTGTTGCCTTAGTGATTCTAGTTGTTGATTTTGTTGATTCCATTGATTAATAGCTTGCTGTGCTTCGGAGTTTGCAACTTTGGCATTAATTAAGCGATTATAGTCAGCTAGCTCAAATGTGGTGAATAAATTAACCCATTCAAAGGCTTGAGCATCTTTCTTTTGCTCAATTAGGACATTAACTAACGCAGTAGCACTCCAATCTTTTTGCTGTAAAAACTTTTGGCGATTTTGCTGCTGCAAACCCCGACGCATTTCTAAAATGATTTGGAGAGATTTTTCTAAATCTTTAATGGCTTCAGTGGGTCGATTGGTATTTTGAAATAATATACCTCTATTAGCCAAAGTGATTGCTTCACCAGAGCGATCGCCCACTGCACGCCATAGGGGCAGAGAAGAGTTGTAAAATTCGAGTGCTTTTTGCTTTTGTCCTAAATCGTCGTAGACTCGACCAATGTTATTGAGTGTAGTCGCTTCACCAGTGCGATCGCCCACTGCACGAAATAGGGGCAGAGAAGAGTTGTAGAATGACAGTGCTTGCTGCTTTTGTCCTAAAGCGTCGTAGACTGAACCGATGTTATTGAGTGTCGCTGCTTCACCTGAGCGATCGCCCACTGCACGTCTTAGGGGCAGAGAAGAGTTGTAAAATTCGAGTGCTTTTTGCTTTTGTCCTAAATCGTCGTAGACTCGACCAATGTTATTGAGTGTAGTCGCTTCACCTGAGCGATCGCCCACTGCACGAAATAGGGGCAGAGAAGAGTTGTAGTATGACAGTGCTTTTCGCTTTTGTCCTAAAGCGTCGTAGACTGAACCGATGTTATTGAGTGTCGCTGCTTCACCTGAGCGATCGCCCACTGCACGTCTTAGGGGCAGAGAAGAGTTGTAGTATGACAGTGCTTGCTGCTTTTGTCCTAATGCGTCGTAAACTGAACCTATGTTATTGAGTGTACGAGCTTCACCTGAGCGATCGCCCACTGCACGCCATAGGGGCAGAGAAGAGTTGTAGAATTCGAGTGCTTTTTGCTTTTGTCCTAAATCGTGGTAGACTCCACCGATGTTATTGAGTGTCGCTGCTTCACCTGAGCGATCGCCCACTGCACGTCTTAGGGGCAGAGAAGAGTTGTAAAATTCGAGTGCTTTTTGCTTTTGTCCTAATGCGGAGTAGACTAGACCGATGTTATTGAGTGTAGTCGCTTCACCAGTGCGATCGCCCACTGCACGAAATAGGGTCAGAGAAAAGTTGTAAAATTCGAGTGCTTTTTCCTTTTGTCCTAAATCGTCGTAGACTCGACCAATGTTATTGAGTGTAGTCGCTTCACCAGTGCGATCGCTCACTGCACGAGATAGGGGCAGAGAAGAGTTGTAGTATGACAGTGCTTGCTGATTTTGTCCTAAAGCTGAGTAGCAAAAGCCAAGTTCATGGAGTACAAGTGCCTCAAGTTTTTGGTCTTTAAGTTCTCGTGCCATGACCAAAACTTGCTGCAATATGGATATTGCTTGTTTATATTCCTGTTGCCGTGCCTTTTGTTTTGCCTGTTCTAGCAGTTTTTCGGCTGCTTGCGCTTGCGGGTTTTGAGTCTGTCCCCAACTGGGTTGAGCAATTAGCATTACTGTTAAAGGCGTTAGATAAATACCCAAAGCTAAAAGATTGGTCAGAATTTTTTTCATAGAATATTACACATATAAGCAGGGAGGCAGGGAGCAGGCTTCGCCGTGGGCGTCAGCCGAACGGGAGCAGGGGAGATCGGGAAGATGAGGGGGATGAGTTTTGTAGCGTGTGTATTCGGCGAGAGTACGGCACTAAAAAGCAAAAGTCCATAACGCACCCTACCTAATTCTTGTAGAGACGCGATTTATCGCGTCTACAAGAGATCAATAAGGTTTTGCCTGAATTGCGATGGTTCGTTGTTGGGGATTGAACTGGATTTCATCTACCACATATTGCAGACGCGATTAATCGCGTCTCTACAAGAGATCAATAAGGTTTTGCCTGAATTGCGATGGTTCGTTGTTGGGGATTGAACTGGATTTCATCTACCACATATTGCAGACGCGATTAATCGCGTCTCTACAAGAGATTAATAAGGTTTTGCCTGAATTCCGATTGTGCGTTGTTGGGGATTGAACTGGATTTCATCTACCACATATTGCAGACGCGATTAATCGCGTCTCTACAAGAGACATCTCCGAAAAATACTAATACCTTTCTATGACTGGCTTTCAACGGGCGATCGCCAATTGCAAATATCAGCCACTCTCAACGCTAAAATCAGGGTTTGAGACAGTTTATGTCGATAATAAGGCAAAAGTAAGTACCTATGTGCGCTAATCATAAGCAGGAAAAATAGCAGTATTTTATATTCAAAATACTAAGGTTCCTATTCGGAATCTTACAAGTCCACATATCGTCA
>NZ_KK073768.1:3750501-3796524 GCF_000582685.1 [Scytonema hofmanni] UTEX 2349 | reverse complement strand
ACACCTATTAATCGCTGTGTTTCTTGGGGGTTGTCTTGAATATAACTCAGTATGCCACTCATGTTTTTGTTGGAAAAAGAGAATTTTATACTCTTTTACCAGAAAATGATTCTATTTTGGAGATGTCTAAGAGATTAATAAGGTTTTGCCTGAATTGCGATGGTTCGTTGTTGGGGATTGAACTGGATTTCATCTACCACATATTGCAGACGCGATTAATCGCGTCTCTACAAGAGATTAATAAGGTTTTGCCTAAATTGCGATTGTGCGTTGTTGGGGATTGAACTGGATTTCATCTACCACATATTGCAGACGCGATTAATCGCGTCTCTACAAGAGATTAATAAGGTTTTGCCTGAATTGCGATTGTGCGTTGTTGCGGATTGAACTGGATTTCATCTACCACATATTGTCGATCTCTAGCCACTGATTGAATACCCTGCAACTGTGCTGTAGAAACTATAGGTGGTTTGAGCTTTACCACCGCTTGACCTTGAGTAGGATTTTTGACTGTAAAAGCATTTAGAGGGATACCACTCCAAGTTACAGTTTTACCTTGGGGGCGATCGCGCTCACCCCGGATAACTTGACTACGACCATCACGTCTATAAACTAACGCCCCATTTTTAAAGATTACTTTTTGAATTTTGCTCAGGGGAATTGTGGCAGTTTTACCACTACGCTGAATTGATAGTGCTTCTCCCTTTGCATCAATTCCTATGACTCGACCACTGCTGGAGTCACCTCCCTTGAGAACGACCTCTGCTAACTCTGGCAAAGCCACTGCAAGTTCTAATTCATCTGTTTTGATTTGTGTCTGTGCTAACAGAGTATTTCCCGTCTTGATATCCTTGCTAATTACAGCTTCGATATTTCCGGCTAGCGCTGCTGCCATTACTAAAACTGCCACAACCCATCCCTGAAAAAAAGCTTTCATGGCTTTAACAGTTGTTTGACTATAATTTAACTTTCTCATTAAACTTCCAAAGCGGATGTATCATTGCCATCAAATCACAGAAGTTTTGTAGTGTATGCTATGCCGTAGGCTAATGCACTATCCTCAATTTTCGGTGCGTTACGCTTCGCGGTAACACACCCTACATTGTTTACTGTGCGTCTTAATTACGAATTACGAATTAGTATGACCCCCAACCAAGAAACTAATATTTTAGGTAAATTCACAAGTGTACTTGGTTTACTGGGTGCGGCGCTTTTCTTTGCAGGCTGGATTTACCGCTGGTCATATTTCTACTTTTTTCAGCTAGAAATCAATGCTCTCGATTTACCTGCACAGTCTTTTCTCATGGTTCCCCTGCAAATATTTCTCGGAGATGGTTGGGCAATATTTAAAAGTGCGATCGCTTTTTTTGTCGCGGCGATCGCGATTCAGGCTACATTATGGTTAATTAAAATAGTTAGCGATGCAATCGTTTCTGCAAGCCAATTATTACTGACTCGCATCATCTCTGCAACTCAACACAAACGCTCATGGATGGCTAAACAGCTAAAATCTCTAGCTGAATTTGGTTTTGGACAATTGCGCTCAGTGGAGTTTTTGCGATCGCTAGTCAATGAGATAGTAATAGTATCTTGGGTATTAATTGTGATATTTTGGTTAGCTCGTTGGCAAGGCATTGCAGATGCTAGGCGGGATGCTGGTCAAAACTCCACTTTGCCTGTTGTAGCGTTAATTACACCTGAAGAAAAGTTTGCTGTAGGACGCAAACTTGATAATATATTTACTGACCCTTCCTTGAAAGGCTACCGCATAATTGGCGACAGAGGTCTATTTGAAGACTTGCGAGGCAGAGAAGATACTGATATCAGCAATCCAAAGCAACCGAGAGTGTGGCGTTTACTCTTAGAACGTGGCGGCTGGATTTATTTGTTTCGAGAATTGCCCCCCAATGCAAAATTTAACGAGATCCCATCGGTATTAGCTATTCAAGAAAGTGATAAGGGACATATTATAATTCGCAGTCCGGAAGTTTCTAAAGGTAGTTCTCCTTAGAGGTTGTTTTAAAAGTGTTTGCCTGTGCTTTTAAGTACTTCTAGATCCCCCCTAGCCCCCCTTAAAAAGGAGGGAACCGGATTTTCCCCTCCCCGCAAGCGGGGAGGGGATTAAGGGGTGGGGTCAAATTCTATGCAGCTTCACAAATAATTGGTATTATTACGATTTAAACTTTTGTTTTCGTAAATAAACGACGCTTGCGCCGATTTTCAGATGTTTCTCCTCGTAGTGGTACAACTTCAGCTTCACTACTTTCGCGTGCTACCCTAATTAACAACCCAACTGCTAATAAACTAGCAATCATAGAATTTCCACCATAACTAAACATCGGCAAGGGTAAACCGGTTGTAGGCAATGCACCAGTGGTTACACCAATATGCAGAAATGATTGTCCAACCATCAAAATTATTACACCGATCGCTACTAATCGATGCACTGGGTTTGTCGCTTTTAAGGCAATGATTAATCCTAAAGTCGCGAATATACCTAATAAAATTAGCAAAGCTATACCGCCAGCAAAGCCAAATTCTTCTGAAAATACGGCAAAAATAAAATCGGTGTCCTGAATTGGCAAATAAAACAGCTTTTGCTGTGAAAGTCCAAATCCACTACCCCAAGTTCCCCCAGAACCCACTGCCAGCAAGCTTTGTACTAGTTGGTAGCCATCGCCAGTTGCATCTGCCCAAGGGTTGAGAAAGGACATCACTCGCTTACGTTGATACTCTTTAATACTAATGCTGAGAACTGCCAAAAGTATTCCACCAACTGCTGTTCCTCCCAAATATTTGTAAGGTAAACCAGCTGCTAAAGCAATTAGCCAAATTGTCATACCGCAAAGTGCGGTTGTACTTAAGTTAGGCTGGGCTAAAATTCCGAGAATTATCAAACCAAAAACAGTCAGCCAGGTTAAGCGAATTCGCCAAGTTATTCGTTCCCACTGACCAAAAAGCCGCGCACTTTGCAGCACTAAAAAGGGTTTAATTAATTCAGAAGGTTGAATGGGAATTGGACCTAAAGCCAGCCAGCGAGATGCGTCAAAAGCTTTTCTTCCTAATCCTGGTATCAGGGTAACGAAAATTAATACCAAAAACAAAAAGACAAACCAATGGGATATTCCTAATATCTTCCGCAAAGGTAAATTAACAATAATGTTTAATATTATTAATGCCACGAATACCCACAGCAATTGACGCTTAAAGTAGTACAATCCATCATTATGACGAGCATCAGCTACGGGATAGGATGCTGAGAACAGTATTATCAAGCCAACAAACAGCCAAATCAATGTTAACCAGCGCAACAACCGTGCCTCTAAAGCCCAAGTAGAGACGGAATTATCAAAAATTGGTATCAGACTGCGTAAATTCACGTTCGGTACAGGTAAAAAGTTAAAAGAAGCAGAGCGTCTCTACAGAGTTTTGAGGAGGGGAGTGAGAAATATAACTCCGCTCCTCAAAACTTATAACTCATATTTGTCAGCTGCGATCGCGACTAACGCTACACCCAAAAATGCACACTTGTAAACGGTATTGTAGCCTGCGCCGCCTCCTACTACATCAGCTACGGCTTTGACTCGGCGCTATAATTGCAACAATTATTCAGCGGGTGTGCAGAACAGGACTTCTGACTGGTTATAAACATATATTTAGCGTCAGAATAATCAATAGGACTTACGCAAAATACTTCTTAAACCCTTATTCCTCTGTTTCCTCTGCGTACTCTGCGGTTCGTTTTTCCGTTATTGCTGCGTAAGTCCTAATCAAGTATTGTTATAACTTGTTTCATCTAGGCTGAAAATTTCTATGACTCCTCACGAAAGTGACGCAAAACAGACTTCTGCACCGTCGAAAATATGGCGTAATTCGCAGGAAAATCTGACGTTAATAGCGATCGCCTTATGTCTTGCCTTCTTAATTCGGACATTTATCGCCGAACCGCGCTACATTCCCTCTGATTTTGTTTGAATATGTCTAAGTGGTGGGCATACACTGTTATTCATATGATAGCGAGTACAACAATACCGTAAAAGACGTACTATACTGACTTGAAGTGACGCGAGCCAACTAACCATTTGAGGTCGATGCCCATACATTGACGCGCAGAGGGATTATAAAGATATCTTTAGCGTCAGAATAATCAAGTATTGTTATAACTTGTTTCATCTATAGCTGAAAACTTCTATGACTCCTCACGAAAGTGACGCAAAACAGACTTCTGCACCGTCGAAAATATGGCGTAATTCGCAGGAAAATCTGACGTTAATAGCGATCGCCTTATGTCTTGCCTTCTTAATCCGCACATTTATTGCCGAACCGCGCTACATTCCCTCTGATTCCATGTTGCCAACATTATTTACAGGCGATCGCTTGGTGGTGGAAAAAGTCTCCTATAAATTCCACCCCCCTAAAACTGGGGATATCATCGTATTTCAGCCACCGGCAGAACTGCAACGTCGCGGATATCCCAAAGACCAAGCTTTTATCAAGCGCGTCATTGGTGAACCTGGGGAAGTAGTTAGCGTAGCCAAAGGTAAAGTTTACCTCAACGGTCAACCCCTGGAAGAAGACTACATCGCTGAACCCCCAAATCAGCCGTTTCCACCCGTGACAGTCCCCAAAGATGAATTTTTTGTCATGGGAGACAACCGTAACGATAGCAACGATTCTCGTTACTGGGGGTTTTTACCAAGAAAAAATATCATTGGTCGAGCAACTTTCCGATTTTGGCCCTTTGACCGCATTGGATTGATTTAACTTACAGCAGATTGCGTTGTGATTAAATACACGTAGAGACGTTCCACTGGAACGTCTTCTAAGAAACTTGCGCTCTCCATGCCTATAAAATCGTACTTTTTGATTTTGGCGATCGCAAGTTTCTTCCACCACTGTTGGGGGAGATTTCCCCCATGAACCGCTCTACAAGGTTTTGGGTTTTACTCCTAGACTTCTTGCATAAATCAAAAAAAGAACCCCACCCCGTCTTTGACTTGCGTCAAAGTCTCCCCTCCCCGCTTGCGGGGAGGGGCTGGGGGTGGGGTCTTTGGGGAATGAGTGCAAGACTTCCCAAACCTAAAATTTGCTGTATGGGTGAAGTGCCTACCGTTAGATATAAACCCAAACAAAACTAAGTAAACCATTTGACTGATGTCGCTGCAAGCCTTGAGATCGAAGATTGTCTATTAGGAACAAACACCATTAATGATAGATTTCGTGGATATCAACAGACGGAATTTCCTTTATACAGCTTCGATTTCAGGTTTGGCAGCAGGACTAGCAGCTTCGGAAGGTTTTCTCAGTCCACTTTTAGCTGCAACACCGCAACAGACAACCAGAAACGGTGATATGATTTACCGCACACTGGGACGCACAAAAGAAAAAGTCTCTGCGATCGGTTTGGGCGGTCATCATATCGGACGGCAAAAAGACGAGCAAGAAAGCATTAAAATTATTCGCAGTGCGATTGATCGTGGAATTAATTTCATGGACAATTGCTGGGATTACCACAACGGTGATAGCGAAATTCGCATGGGCAAGGCTCTACAAGACGGCTACCGCCAAAAAGTCTTTCTCATGACCAAAATTGATGGTCGCACAAAACAATCTGCTGCGAAGCAAATAGACGAGTCTCTGAAACGTCTCCAGACGGATCGTGTCGATTTAATGCAATTTCATGAAATTATCCGTTTAGAAGATCCAGACCGGATTTTTGCCCCTGGTGGTGCAGCAGAAGCAGTACTAGAAGCGCAAAAAGCGGGTAAGGTTCGCTATATCGGCTTTACCGGACACAAAGATCCCTTGGTTCACCTGAGGATGCTAGAAATTGCCGCTCAAAATAACTTCCGTTTTGATGCAGTGCAGCTGCCACTTAACGTTATGGATGCCCATTTTCGCAGTTTTGAGCGTGCAGTTTTACCCAAATTGGTACAAAATCAAATCGGTGTGCTGGGTATGAAATCAATGGGCGATCAAATTATTCTTAAGAGTAATACAGTTAAACCTATTGAATGCCTGCATTACGCTATGAATCTGCCAACCTCAACTGTAATTACAGGCATTGACAATATGGAAATTCTCAACCAAGCATTTGAGGCAGCACGCACATTTAAGCCGATGAGTCAAGAGCAAACCGCAGCTTTGCTTGCGAAAACTGCTAAAGTTGCTGCTAAAGGTGAGTACGAATTATTCAAGATTAGCGATCGCTTTGACGGTACAGCTAAGAATCCAGAGTGGCTGGGGTAGCTAGTACTGCTTCTTTGGTAGTCAATAGTCAAAAGGCTTGAAATACAAGGTTTTTGGCTTTTTTGAATGGTAGCTTTATTTCAATACGGTTCAGTCAAGGATTTTTAGTACTGATTTTAGACTTGTAGGACTTACGCACTTGTTACGAGAAAACAAGACTTTGAGATTGCTTCCTTGCGTCGCAATGACGGAAACACGTAGTCCGTGCGTAATTCCTGACTTGTAGAGACGCGAAATTTCGCGTCTCTTCGTGCTACGGTCTTAAAGTTACGTTTTTCCTGACTTTAAAACCTGAGATAATACATTAATTGCGCGATCGCTTCACCAGATAAATTCAATCTTTGCTGAAAATCTACTAAGTTGCGATAATGTCCTGCTGATAAACGATTCTCTACTATTGCTTCAGCCAAAGACGTATCTATAAAAGGAATTTTTCCCAAATTCTCAACCGTTGCTGTATTAATATTAATTTGCGTCGGATTGCCTAAAGCTTCGTCGTCATAATAACTAAAATCTAGAATTAGCTTTAGTGGTTCTAGTCGCGGTGCTGGTATGCTTAATGCAGCGGCAATATCTTCAATACAGTAAAATTTCACACCAATCCGCGAAAGTTCCACAAGCGATCGCGCTTGGTGAATCGATAAACCCGGTAAACGCAACCAATCATCTACAGTTGCTTGATTCGCATCAATGCGGATACCCAATTGGGATGCGATCGCAATCTCTTCCCCAGATTGTAGTCGATAATAGGGATCGTTCAGCAGCCGCGATCGCAGTTTTTGTAACCTGGGATTCAAAGGTAGCCAATTGTTCATTATTTTCCCACTTTTCAGGTAATTTGATCTAACAATTGGCGGCGTTTTTGCTCAAATTCGTACTCAGAAATTAACCCATCTTGGCGAAGTGTATCTAAGGAGCGTAAAGCTTCAGCCATAGCTGTGATCTGATTGCTATTGCCTTGTACATTTTTTACCGCTGACTTACCTAAATTAAAATTACGATCAAAAGCTTCTTCATCTTGCGTTAAATACCAAACTCCCTCAATTGCGCTAGCTACCTTGGGAATTGGTGTCCACGAAAGCAACACATATAACAAACCCCATAAAGGTTGTCCCAAATAAAATTTATGTAATCCCGAAATTGTCAGCGTGCCAGAAAAAGCTAAAATGGCAGCTATGCTTCGGCTTTTTCGCTTAATTAACATATTTCCAATTAATTTATCACCATAGTTCTGACACTAAAAGAGCGTTCGCTCTTTTCAATGCTACAATGCAAATACATATTTTATTCACACTAGTACAAGTCGGCGTAAATAAACCAACCATTCTCAATCGCTAAAAAGCTTACTCCATATTACTTTTGAATGAGTAACTTCCGCTTTGCGGTACTAGCACAAGCATTCAAATACCCTGCTTATTTTACACTTGACTCGCTTCAAAGTCGCGTAGCTGAATAACTTGGAAAAATGTCTGCACAAGAAGTAAGATTTTTGGAGCAAGCGCTCGCTCTGGAAGCCAAAGCGGAATCTTAATTATTTCATAAATCTTATTCTCAAAAAACCCACTGCCACCTTAAGTTGTTGGAAAGCAAGAAAATTTGATCAAGTCAAGTGTTGAAATTTCGGTAAAAAACCGTACTCAAACCGAAGCTTAGTCTCTAGATTAGTTCCCTAGACTAAAATTAGACTATGAAGGCAAAAGTATACGCGCTCTGAGTGTTTTAACTCAGTTGAAGATAGGAAAAAATGGGATTCTTTGATTCTGATATAGTTCAGCAAGAAGCGAAGCAGCTATTTGAAGATTATCAAGCCTTGATCAAAATTGGCAACAATTACGGCAAATTTGATCGCGAGGGTAAAAAGCTGTTTATTGAACAAATGGAAGCGATGATGGATCGATATCGCATCTTTATGAAGCGCTTCGAGCTATCAGAAGATTTTATGGCGCAAATGACTATGGAGCAAATTAAAACACAGTTAGGTCAGTTTGGCGTCACCCCGCAACAAATGTTTGACCAAATGAACCTAACTTTACAACGGATGAAAACTGATTTAGGAAACCAGGTTTAGAGAAGTTAGTGGATGGTTGTTAGTTGTTAGTTGTTGGTGGATGGTTGTTGGTGGATGGTTGTTGGTGGATGGTTGTTAGTTGTTCCACTATCCACTATCCACTATCCACTACCCACTACCGACTATCCACCATCCACTATCCACACACACTAATTCTCATTATCATTGTATTTTGGGCGAGGAAATTGCGATGGAGACTTGAAGCTCTCTACAGGTGTATTCTTCAGCGCTTTGAGCATAAAATCGCGCCAAATCGGTGCTACCATCACACCACCTGTAGCACCACTTGCTAATTGCCTATTGTCGTCTCTACCCACCCAAACAGCAGTCGTTAATTGTGGCACAGTACCGACAAACCAAATATCCTTTTCTGAGGAAGTTGTTCCCGTCTTTCCAGCAGCAGGACGACCGATCGCTGCATTTTTACCAGTACCGTTAGTAATAACCGATTGCATCACATTAATAATTGCCGCCGATGCCCAAGGATCGAGGACTTGCTGAGGTTTTGGCGTGTTATCTAGCAATACATTACCACTACTATCAGTCACCCGCACAATTATGGTTGTTGGCGATTGCCAGCCATAATTAGCAAAGGTTGCATAGGCACTTGCCATTTCCAGAGGTGTGACACCGATCGCACCTAGAGGCAAAGAACTCACCGGTTCCATCGGACTCATAATTCCTAAAGTGCGGCAAGTTTCGATCACTTTATTCATCCCTACGGCTTTACCAACCTTGATTACGGGGATGTTGCGAGACTGCGATATGGCAGTGCGAATTGACATCGCGCCCGAAAAGCCACCATCATAGTTTCTTGGATAGTACCAACCGTTACCATCTCGATAGCTGACAGGGGAGTCTACTATTGTCGAGTCTGGTCCAAACTTCCCGCTAGCAAAACCAGCATAATAAACAAACGGCTTAAAAGAAGACCCAGGCTGACGTTGAGATTGGGTTGCCCGGTTAAATTCACTGGTTTTAGCATCCACACCACCCACCAATGCTTTCACATAATGGGTGCGGGGGTCAATTGCCACCAATGCCATTTGATTTTTATATAAACCTTGTCCCAAAAGGCGATCGTGCCACTTACTGACAGTTTGCTCTGCCATGCGTTGAAAGTCAGAATCAACTGTTGTTTGTACCCGCATCCCACCTTTGATGAGTGCATCACGTCCAAATTTCTTCGCCAACTCTTGGGACACCGCATTGGTAACATAAGGTAAAGCACTACCCTGAAACGACCTAATTTTACCAAGTTTAATTTCTTGTTTCAGCGCTTCGTCGTAATCGTCCTGGGTGATCCAGTTCAATTCCCGCATCCGTCCGAGGACTTCCTTTTGTTTTTGCTTTGCCTTAGCCATGCTGACAAACGGACTTAATTCTTCAGGTGCTGGAATCAAACCCGCCATCATCGCCGATTCACCGATAGTTAAACTTTCGGCGGACTTGTTGAAGTAACTGCGAGCTGCGGTTTGCACGCCATAATTGTTATGACCCCAATATACTTGATTGAGGTACATTTCCAAAATTTGGTCTTTGGTGAGAATTTGCTCTAAGCGAATTGCCAGAACTGCCTCGGCAATCTTACGAGTAAAAGCACGCTTGCGAGACAAAAATAAATTTTTCACCAATTGCATGGTGATAGTGGAACCACCTTCTTTGACTCCACCAGCCGTCCAGTTAGTCACCACAGCACGTCCAACCCCACTGGGGTTAATTCCATGATGATTGTAGAAGTGACCATCTTCGCTTGCCAATACCGCCCGTTTTAAATTTGGCGAAATTCTATCTAACGATACAACTTCTCGGTTAGCTTCACCGTGGACACTGGCTAAAAGTCTACCTTTAACGTCATAAATGTAAGTAGTTTCTGATGGAAAAAAGTTACGTAATTGTCTCACATCAGGCAAGTTCCGGAAACTAATGGCTAAACCCACTAGTCCTCCCGCGACAATCGAACTTGTTAACATGGTCAGGGATAAAAGAGTGCCACCAGTTACCTGACCTACTCCTTTGAAAAAGTCAAAACCTGACGATGCCTGAGCTTGTGGGTGTTTTTCTTCAAAAGTCCTAGACGACACGGCGATTCCACTTCCTCACTTGTAAATATAACTGTAATTTATTCGGCGAAGCAAGGCGGTTATTTTTTTGCAATTATAGTAGTTTGGCAGATCGTTTAGATGACAAATTGCCAGTGAAAATAACTAACTCAACTTCTCGCAATGCAAAGCATAACTAATATTCAGTCTTCTAGTATGGCGCAAAATTTTTCTTGGCTACATCGTGGTTTAACGGAAATTTTCCCACAACCGAGTAATGCTGACTTTGATAGTGAAAGTTTAGAAAAGCTCTTGGCAACCACAGACCGACCTTTGAGGGTAAAATTCGGAATTGATCCTACAGGAGCAGAGATTCACCTAGGTCATAGCATACCAGTGCGGAAACTGCGAAATTTTCAAGATGCCGGTCACACAGCAGTGCTGATTATTGGCGATTTTACAGCTCGCATTGGTGATCCGACTGGTAAATCTGAGGTACGACGCCAACTGACAGAGGTAGATGTAGCGCAAAACGCCCAAACTTATCTTGACCAAGTGCGTCCGATTTTAGATTTTGACACACCAGGGAGATTAGAGGTACGTTATAACTCCGAATGGCTCTCTAAACTTGACTTAGGGAAAATTTTAGAGTTACTTGCCACGATGACTGTGGGGCAGATGCTAGCAAAAGAAGGCTTCGCCGAACGTTATAAGAAAGAGAATCCTATTTTCCTTCATGAGTTCCTCTATCCATTAATGCAAGGTTATGATTCTGTGGCAGTGCAAGCTGATGTGGAATTAGGGGGTACTGACCAGAAATTTAACTTGGCTGTTGGGCGAGATTTACAACGTCATTTTGGGCAAAGACCGCAATATTGTGTACTGTTGCCTATTTTAAATGGTCTTGACGGTGTACAAAAAATGTCCAAATCTTTGGGTAATTATGTCGGTTTGTCAGAACATCCATCACAGATGTATCAGAAGTTGCAACAGGTTCCCGATAATTTGCTGGAAGATTATTTTCAACTGCTGACGAATTTACATGCAGATGAATTACCAGAAAAGCCACGCGATCGCCAGCAACTTCTGGCTTGGGATATTGTTCAACAATATCATGGCGAAACTGCCGCGAATGAAGCTAGGGAAGCCGCAAAAACAGGTGGACAAGCTGGTACAGTCCCAGAATTTTCGTTATCACAGGTGCAATTTCCCGCTAAGTTATTTTCTCTCCTCAATGTTAGCGGTTTGTGCAAAAGTGGTGGAGAAGGACGGCGAAAAATTCAAGAAGGTGGAGTGCGCTTAAATGGCGATCGCATTACCGATATTGATACTACTTTCGATTCCCTGGCTGATTTAGAAGGTAAGGTTTTGCAAGTTGGTAAAAATAAGTTTGTCCGCTTAGTGCCGTAAATGAAGAAGGGGAAAGGGGAAAGGGGAAAGGGGAAAGGGAAAGAAATTGAAGGGGGATTGCAAACGCACTTCTTTTAAAAAGTGGGGGCTTTAAACCCAAATGGGGGATGATAGTGAAAAACTTTATGCGTGTCTTAAATAACTTCAACATTTCCCCTTTCCCCCTCCTTTGGTAAATTAACGGTGAAACCACAGATGAACACTTCAGAACGGATTATAGTTCCCTTAGATGTGCCAGATGAAGATAGTGCGATCGCTCTAATAAACAAACTTGAGCAAGTTACTTTCTTCAAGGTTGGTTTGGAGTTGTTCACCAGCACTGGACCGAAAATTCTCGATTTGCTAAAATCCCGCCAAAAGCGCATTTTCCTCGATTTGAAGTTTCACGATATCCCCAATACTGTCGCCGGTGCTTGTCGTAGTGCAACTCGTTATGGTGTGGATTTGCTGACAATTCATGCTACATGTGGAACAGATGCGCTGAAAGCAGCTGCCGAAGCGGTACAAGAAGAAGCCGCAAAAGTCAATATTAAGCCGCCAAAGTTAATTGCGATCACTTTGTTGACAAGTATTTCTTCTCGACAATTGGCGTTTGATTTGAAAATTCCTCTAGAATTGCCAGAATACGCCCTGGCAATGGCGTTGATGGCTGAAGAAACTGGGTTAGATGGGGCAGTTTGTTCGCCGCAAGAGGTAGCACAATTACGGCAAACTTGCAAGGATGATTTTTTGTTAGTTTGTCCGGGAGTTAGACCAACTTGGGCAGATAAAGGAGATCAAAAGCGATCGCTTACACCAGCACAAGCGATCGCTTCTGGAGCTGATTATCTCGTAATTGGGCGCCCAATCACCGCCGCTGCCGATCCACAATTAGCTTGGCAGAGGATTTGTGAGGAGTTAATAAATGTATCTGGGTAATCGAATTTAATTGTAATTAGCGGTATGAACCGCTAATTATTAGACATCGGTGTAAAAATTAATTATGCGTTGCCCCATCTCAAGATACGTAGCAATGCTACGTTTCTACATCTTTTTTATTAGACAAAAAAAGGAATTAGAAATGTTAATTAAATTCAAGCAAGGCGATCGCCACATTTAACAATTATGAATAAACACGATCTCATCCGCCATCTCTCCTTGCAAATGCACCCAGAAGGAGGTTATACCAATTTTATGTGAGGCTGCACAGAATAATAATCATCCGTATTTATCTGCGTTTATCTGCGTTTATCTGCGGTCAATTATTCTAAAAATCAGATTCTATGCAGCTTCATCTTAATTTGGTATTACTATGCTGAAATTTATCGTTCTGACATGATGATTGAATAAGGGGCTGAAGGATATCCTCTGCTTGAACTAAAACTTTATCGGGCGGCTTTTATCATCAAGTGCTTTCCAAAACAAATCCATATCATCTGTTTTGAGATGTTGCGCCATGCGATAAACACCTGGTTCTATCGCCTTCTCTGTCGTAGCAAGTTTCACCAACCCAAGTAGCTGCATTGTGACAATTGGATCAATATATTCTGTTTTTACACCTTTCTCATGTTTTGCAAAAAAGTTGATCACAAAACCATGTGCTAACAGCACCAATCTTTTAGACTGATTTTGAAATCGAATATGATAGACCGTACCAATATCCTGATGAAGGGACTTACGAATCGAAAGATTGTTTTTAATCTTATGTCGAATCCATTTAGGTAAAAAATCAGCCCACCTATCCGGTTGAACATCATTAAGTCCAATTTTTTGGATGACTTCAGGATATTGCTTAAGTTTTTCTACCATAGCATTGGGTGTTCCCACAAAAGAAAGCACCTGTTCAACTACTTTATGATCACTGTCTAAAATAAAACATAGTTTCTGCTCATAATATCTCTTGTACCAGGTTAACTGTTGATCCATATCTATAGTCTTTTCTGAAAGAATCTCTAATAACTCATTCAGAAAAGTAATAGCTTTTTTAAATTCATAATCTTTCGATGAACCACTGACAAGAACAAGTTCATCTACGCTACCCCCACTATGCTTTCTGGAAAAAAATGCGTTGATATCCTGTTCATCAAGCACAGGCAAACCAGTTATTCCAATTATTGTATCAATGTGGTTCTGAATCAGGCGTGTAACTTTTTTAAAAGATAGTATCTGTTCAGGAACTAATAAAGTGACTTTTTTTGAGCAATTTTGCTTGCTAAAGAATTGGCTCATCCCTTTTCCATTGGGTAATAATTCCATTTTCTCAGGGACATACCCATATTGCTGAAAGACAGATTCCCACAGAAGGTTCAACGTCTTAATTTGCCCCCATAGCATCTGCAAGGAAGATTCTGGATTTGGGAAAGAATTGGTAATAACTAATTCATTAAAAGATTCGTATTGCGGGGAGGACGAGAAAAACTCTAGCACTGATTTCTCAATATTATCATTATACAATTGAGGATTATGACTACCAAAAGGCAAATCGACAATTACAGGTAAACAAGTATCTTCCACAAGATATCTACCCAAATTTAAATAATCAACTTTCGTTGCAGCATAGGGAAATCTCTGTCCATCAATTTCTTTAGAAAATGCTTGATCTACGATATCTATAGCAAAAACATTACTTGTACTATTTTGCATTTCTGTCAGTTCTTCAACCAGTCGGGTTCCGATTGCACCATTACCTCCGATAACCGCTACTTTTCGTGTTTCAAATGTGGGCAATCCTAATCTACCTAAAGCTGTTGAAGTTGAGTCAATAATCGCTTGTGAAACTCCTTTTGCCTCAAAAATGGTCTTGAGGTCATCGCGTGCTGTGGAGAGTACAGGAAGTAAAGCTTTTCCTTCAAAAGATTTTATAGCTGCCAGATCTCTTCGTTCTCCAGTAACAGTTACTTCAACAGCACCAGTAATGATCTTTTCATCGATCGCTTGTTTGATCAGAGAATGTAAACGATGGGTCGAATCTTGATATATTTGATAAATAAGCGGTATAGCATATCCCCCATCTTCATAAATCAACAATTGTGTCTTTTGTTGGATACATCGTTGAATGCTACGAACAAGTTCTGTTTCAACTAAAGTTGTCATCGCAGCCATATAGTCTCCATTCGCCTTTGATTCGTCATATAAAGTAATGAATAACTTTTCGTTAATGAGTTTTTTCTCTAACGGAATAATACCATCAGATTTATGAGCCTCAGCAGAAATTTCTTCGCATAAAAAATAAAGGTAATAATTGTCGAGGACTTGCCGAGCAATTAAGGCATTTCTTTACCGAATTTTATAAGAGAGGTTAGTTCCAATATTTTGGATAATTTGATATTCAATTTCAGGATTATATTGACCGAGTTTAGTAAATGAGTCTTTGGAAATTCGTAATAATTTCACCTCTTTTGAAGCGCATATTGCTGACTCAAAACTGGGAAATTGATCAATTAATGAAATTTCCCCGAATGATGTTCCCTCTATTTGTTCTGCAACTTTTTGTAATTTAATCGTTCCCTTTTCTACATTTCCCTGGAAAGCTGGATCTATTAGAATATCAACCTTGCCTTCTAAGACAATATAGAGATCATGATTTTCTGTTCCTTCGTCAAAAATATGCTCACCGTATTGATACTGTTGAATTTCACCGATTTCTAGTATCTTCTTGCGCTGTTGTTCGGTCAGTCCTTTCAATATGAGCAGTTGTGTCAAAAGATTTTCGATCTTCATTTTTATGCTGCTTTTTTCAAAGTTGTTTTTCTATTTTATCAATAGAAGATACCGGCTGAAACCATTACTTTACGATGGTATTAGCCCTAATAAATTCTGAGATTGAAATAGCCTTGTACTTCAGTGAATCTGTGTTTGATCACTGGTTAGGAGAGGATTAATTTGTGCAGGTCTGGAGCAATAGAACAGAGGAGTTGTGCTTCTTTGGAAGTGCTATCGAGAAGCTCAAAATTTACGAATTCAAAACCAGGGGCGACGGAACAACCCACTAAAATGCTACTTTCAATAGGCACTGCTGCTTGCCACATACCTGAAGGGACGACATAGCAGAACTGGTTTTCTTCTGGTGATAATGTAATACGTTGTGGCGGTGACTGAGTACCATCCCAAAGATAGAGGTAGAGACCTGTACCTTTATAGAAATTCCAAACTTCGTCGCCGTTAACCCGATGGAAATGACTTTTTTCATCTGAATTTAGGGAGAAGTAGATATGGGTGAGAGCGCACCTCACGGTTGAATCGGCGGTGCTTACGGATATATTTGAGCGAAATATCTCCTGGTATCTTCCTCCTTCAGGGTGTTATACAAGACTAAGTAATTTCATTGGTGTTATTTGCATGAATTTTAAACCAAGTATCAGTTATCAGGCATCAGTATACACTGAAGGCAGTGCAATAGTTTATAATTTAATATTACGTGGAGTAATCAGATGGGAGTCAGCTAAACTCATACAGAGCGATCGCATTCATTATGTTTTTTGTCTTCCTGTCTTTATCGTTACATTTTCTCTCCTCGTTCCCCGTCTCAGAAACGTTATATATGAGGCAGAACCTCACTGTAGGCATTCCCTGGCAGAGCCAAGGAACGAGAAAGCTCTCTGCCAGTCCTTCTCAACCTACATTCTTGAAGGACACAGGCAAGGAAAAATCTTTTTGTTCAGAGCAAAGTATAGAAAATTTAGTTACTCCCTTAATGCGGGATTTACCTAGTTATGCTAATCGCGCCAGTCAACGCGCCCGCCGTTTGCAAAGAAAAACTGACGTTTACAGTTATATGTCTGTGGCAGGAAAACCTGATTTTACTCCCTTGCCTCTGAACTCTGGGATAAATACTACAGATGCGCCAAAAAGCTCTGATGAAAAAGTTGAGCAAGTGTTTTTTACTACTTTAGAGCGACAATATACAGGTAGGCGATCGCTACAATTACAAGAATTCCACTGGCTGTTTTTAACCAAAAGTAAAAGTGGTTGGCAGATGGTAACGATGTTTTCGCAAATTGGTTCGTATCCAGTCACCAAAAATCAGCCAACCCCCCCACGGGATAGTAGTAATGGTACTGTTGCTCAAGGAATTAATGCTTGGTTGCGAGATTGTCGAGCGGGAACTATACGTATCAGTTCAGCGAATTAGAGTCCAGAGCTTGACATTAGCAGGAGAAAACAATGGTTAGTAGCCTTAAAGAACTTTTTAACGAAGCAGAACTGGCTGATGCAGACGACCCAGAGGAGAAGTTTATCAGTAGCGGCGTTAGTTGGCAAATGTATGAAGCGTTACTAATTAAATTAGAGGATAACTTTCATTACCGTGTCACCTATTTAGATGGAATATTAGAAATTGTGTCGCCATCAATCAGACATGAAAGCATCAAAAAACGTTTGGCTATTCTATTAGAGCGCTATCTCTACAAGAGGCGAATACAGTTTAAAGCTATGGGAAGTTCTACCATCAAAAAACAACTTTTAAAAGCTGGGGCAGAACCGGATGAATGTTATTGTATTGGAGAGGCGAAGAATATTCCAGACTTAGCTATAGAAGTGACTGTTACCAGTGGTAGCATTGACAAGCTAGAAATTTACCGACGCTTGGGAGTGGCGGAGGTTTGGTTTTGGGAAACCTCAAGGCTCAAACTTTATCACAAAAGGGAAGAAGAACCTTCAAAGTTCTTGCAAACCAATGGTTACGAACAAATTGACATGAGTGAGTTATTGCCAGAACTTAATATTTCTTTACTGGAAAAATGCACTTTGATTTCAGACGATATCCAAGCAATTGACGAATTTGAACAAGGTATCGGTTAAAAAATCATCGGGAAAACATTCTTCGTCGCAACCCAGATTCTAGTCATTGACACTCACCGACCTTAAGGTACGGTGATTCTTGGGCTGATCGTGCGGTTAGTTACTTCCCGTCTTATCGAGCATTCTTGTTCCTTGCAAAACACTCCTCAAGCTTAAATTTCCGTGTGCCCCACGGTATTTGTAGCGAATTTTTCCCAATGTATCTAGATACTTTACTAGTTACAAATTTCAATTTTCTTGCTTCGTTAAAGGGGAGTCAGACGAACTTGAACATCCTTTTAGGTGAAGCCTAACCCAACATGTTTATGTAGTTGTATATTAACATAGTATCTATACATTGTGTAGATACTATGAAAAAGAAACCATTGAGGAAAGAGAATTGAACAGGGGTGACAAGACTTGCTGAAACGATATGCAGATACGAGCAAAAAGACAATGACTCAATTAATTGAAGACTGGATTAACACGCTTAAAGAAGAAAAGCCGTCTTAGAAAGACGGGGCTTTAAACCCATTAATTCCGGTAAGGAGTCGCACAACCTAAAAAAATAAATTATGGGATTTGAACTAGATCATATTTTCGTTTGTGTTGAACCAGAAGCACCTGAGGCTGAATTTATCAAAGGCTTCGGATTTCAAGAAAGTAATCGTCGTTCCCATATAGGTCAAGGCACTGCAAACGTTTGCTTTTTATTTCATAATACTTATTTAGAGTTAATTTGGTTGAGAGATATCAATGAGATCCTCTCAAGTGTGGTTCGTCCTTTGGGTTTGTGGGAGCGTTGTTGTTGGGGAGAAACTGAAGCTTGTCCATTTGGTATTTCGCTTCGCTCTAATGTACCCGATTCTCTAGAATTGCCATTTGCTACTTGGAATTATTACGCACCTTATCTGCCAGCAGGAGCCTCGATTCCCATCGCTGCTAACAGTGAAAATTTATCAGAACCGCTGATTTTTATGTCACCAGTCAGCCGAATACCTTCAGCTTCGCCGTTAAAACGCGGGTTATTGGTTAATAAACCTGGATTTGATGAAATTACAAAGTTGCGAGTTACCTTAGTTGGAGAGAAAAATTTCTCTGCGGAATTGAGAAAACTAAGTGAGTTAGGATTGGTGGAATTGAAGCGAGGCGATCGCTATCATTTAGAAATCGAGTTTAATCAAGCTCAAGCAGGTCAAATCCAACTTTTTGACTCGAAACTACCAATTTCATTTCGCTGGTAAATGAGCGATAAATCGCTCACTACGACGGCTCATGAATGGCGAATTTCATCGAATTTGGCACGTACTGCTTGAATATCTTGCCACATCAACCATTTTGGCTTGCCTACATCGCGGGAAGGGTTACGCAGCAAGTAAGATGGGTGGAAAATCGGCATACATAAACGTCCTTCCCAGTCAATCCATTTTCCCCGAATTGTACCCATTGCTCCTTGGTCGCCAATTAAACCTTTGACGGCAGTTGCACCTGTCAATAAAATGATTTTCGGGTCAACTATGCGAAGTTGTTCAAATAAATAGGGTTTGCAAGCTGCCATTTCTTTGCTTGAAGGCGCCCGGTTATTTGGTGGTCGGCAATTATGTACAACACCTGCGGGTGTGACAAAATTGGCTGTATCCTCAACGTCAATGCAATACACTAAATAATCATCAGGCTTGGGTGGTAATAGCCGAGTATTAACTGGTTTCCAATGAGTTATGACTGCTTCTTCTTGGTAAGCTTGTAAGTTAAATGGAGTACTATGTAGTTCTTCCGGTAATTTGTACCGCATTGAGGAAGGGATATATTCAGCGATATTCTCTAAAAATCTCATGCCTTCGCCGTATCTAAAACATAATCTCCAAGTAGACCGGAAAACGGCATAAGTTTTATAGCCTTGAGTTTCAAAATATTTAACAACTTTTTCAGCCGTTTCCTCTGTAACGTTTCCTAAAGCAATTTCAACGTCAATACTTTGTCTAAGTATTCCTCTTCGCTTTTTTCTTCTCCAATAACCATCATCCATGTACCAGATGGCTAAACCCAAGTTGTCTAGCTTTTCTAACCCTGCAACTGGAAAGTCTTTTTTACCATTGGGATACCATTCCTCGCGTAGTTCGTGGAGATAATAAGTTTTCGCCAATCCCAAGCTAATGGCTTGATGATTGTTGCCGTTTTGAGCTTTAGCGAGATATTCTCTTAGTTGCGGTTGAAAGCCATTTAATACTCTTGCTTTCAGCTTTAAATAACCTTCTTGGCGAACACTGTGATTTTCAATAAATCCTCCATTTGAACCAATACAACCATCACCTAGCAAAGAACCTAGTAATACTTGTAAGCCTCTTTGTCCAGGGGCAGGTGTACCAGTTGCAACTAAATCATCATCCCGTAATTCTTCAACACTAATCCAGCCGCGTTGGGTAAGAACGGGATGATCGCCTGTGGCAATGTAACCAACTTCTCCTTTGTTATTATTTTTACCATTTTTGAAAGACACTTTGTAAAGAGGTCTTCCTGCTAGCCTTGACTTGTACCAACCAGTTACTTTCTTCCAAACAAGGCTACCATCATTATCAACACTCAAAACTTCGCCTGACCACTGGTTTTTCACAATCCAGTTTAGTCGTTTAGCCCCATGTTTGGTAAAAACTCTGGTATAACCATCAAGGCATTTATTTATATTGGATATATATACATCTTTTTCTGTATCCAGTTCGACTGATGCCAAAATTTTCTCTAACAACTGTCCGGATCTGCCGACAAATGGCAATCCAGTTTCGTCTTCATTTTGACCTGGTGCTTCTCCGACAATCATTATGAGTGCTTTGAGGTTGCCGCGTCCGACGACGGCATGAGTGCGATTTTCTCCTAATCCACAACGGTGGCACTCATTGCAATGTTGTGCCAATTCGGTCATGCTGGAATAAGTACCACTAGGAATGGGAATTTTGGCATCTGTAGGAATTAAATCTTTTTGTTGAAAGTTCGAGTTATCGAAGAGGCTAAGTTGATTTTCGCTGCTCATGAAAATGAAGATGCTGACATCGACGCCAGTCTAATAATTAATGTTTATTGGCGAAGGAATAAATGCTACGCCTTGAATACAAGCTAAATACTTATATCTGTAGATTTTCTATTGTATCAATGAAATTGCCTGAAAATCCTTCATGATAAAAACAATGGTGTCTCAATGTCTTGGGGAAATTATGTCACATACCCCACTTTTTACCGATCGCACTGATGCTGGTGAGAAGCTAGCAAAACAGATTGACTCTGTAATGAGGCAAACTGCTACTTCTACAACGCGACCAATAGTTTATGCTTTGCCCAGAGGGGGACTACCAGTAGCAGCACCTGTAGCGCGTCTTTTGGGTTGTCCGTTGACAATTATGGTGGCGAAAAAGATTAGCCATCCACAAAACCCGGAGTTGGCAATTGGTGCGGTGACAGCTTCTCTTAATGTTCTTTGGAGTGAGCAAAAGTTAAATCGCCGTCAAAATTATTTGCGATCGCCCTCAGGCGGGTGCTTTGCGCCATCGCGTGAATTGGCTTTGAATGTAGCGATTGACAAAGCTAAAATACTATATGAGCAATTAATTCCTGGTTGCCCACAGGTAAATACAGAAAATGCTACGGTTATTTTAGTTGATGATGGCATCGCCACGGGCATGACAATTGCCGTTGCAGCCATTGCAGCAAAAGCGCTTGGGTGTGCGGAAGTTTGGTTGTGTAGTCCTGTAGCACCTTTAAAGTTGCTACCTTGGTTGAGTCAGTGGTGCGATCGCCTGATTATCTTGGAAACACCGGAACCGTTCTTAAGTGTTAGTAATTTCTATGTCAATTTTCCTCAAGTAGAATCCTCTGAAGCTCTTGTGTATCTCCAGCAACAACACCATCCCTTAACCGATTAATAACTATTCAACTTGATTTCATGAGCCTTCACATTACCATAAAAACAACCTTCTTTCTCGTTAATTCGGTAAGTTCATTCTTTCGGTGTATAACAATAACTTACAAGTAAAACTCTCGACAGAGATACCTTAATTGTTATTTTGCTACACCTGTAATTAAGTCCTTGTGATTAGTCAATTTTGACAAATCCATTCCGGTTTATATATCACCAATCCGTTTGGGTGAAAGGGGTTCATGAAAAAAGGGGTGCGTTCGTGTTGAAGTTATTTAAAAAAGCTTTAAACTTTTTTTCTTATATGACAAGAGTGTAGGGGTTTGAAGCCCCCTCATAAAGGAGGTCACGCATAGCTCCGGGGTTACAATTCACGAACAATTTCTTCCCCCCTTTTCCCTTTCCCCTTTCCCCTTTACCCCTCTTCATGAAAGCAGTTACTGGTGATCCTAAAAGCGTTTGCCAGAAATACATTCGGCACTAAATAGTACTATAGGTCAATAATATGTCTTTTGAGCATAATTTCCAACCGATTTTAGCAGTAGATAGTAATTCAAATCAGACAAGTCAGAGTGAAGAGGGAAATATTTATGGGGTAACTATTCCGGAAATAGCTATCTCTGTGGGTGGTTCTCTTGGGTTTATTGTAGGTTGGGTAGTTTTTTTTCTCATGCTATCCAAACTGCGAACGGTTGTAGATAATAAAATCGTTTTTACGATCAACAGTTTAAATAAACTTCCCTGTCAAAATTGTGAATATTTTTGTAGCAACAATTATCTCAAGTGTGCCGTGCAACCTTCGATGGTGATGACTGAAGCTGCAAAGAATTGCTCTGATTATTCGCCGCAAAATTCTAAATCCAAGGGGAAAAAATTATGACGCTAGGATATTAATTATTACATATTAAGATTAAGAAAGACTATGACGGATGAAGAAGCTATGGGTCAAGAGTCATTTTCAATAAAAAGGAAAATAGACACTTTGTCTTGTTTAAAATTTTAATGACAAAATATCCTCAAATAGACCGTCAGCGGGAGCATCAAGCGAACGAACGTACATTTTTGGCTTGGTTACGGACTTCAATTGCTTTAATCGGTTTTGGTTTTGCGATCGCTAGATTCAGCTTATTTCTACGTCAACTTCATTCTACCCTAACTCAACAAGAACCTCAGGTTCATCCCATCTTTAACTCAGAAAACCTCGGTGTCTGCTTAGTAATTTTTGGTATTGTAGTTATAGCTTCGGCTGCTTGGCATTATAACGAAGTTTTTTGGCAGATTGAGCAGGGTAATTATCGCCCCAATCGTAGAATGGTTTTGATAATCACCGTTGTGATGATGATTTTTGGAACACTCAGCATTCCTCTAGTTTTGTGGGCAAATAAACTGCATAGTCCCGCTGCTAATCCTGCTCAACGTCGTCAACGTATTTCAGATGACTTTTAATCAGCGACGTTCTATGAAAAAAAGCGTGTCACTACCAAATGGATGTATCCTGCGTCAAGCGATATCTGAGGATATTTGGTCAATTAGATGGTTGGTTCTTTCGGCAAAACTTGACCCGACGCAAATACGCTTTTCGCAATTTTCGGTAATTGAATGCGAGGGGAAAATAGTAGCTTGCGGACAGTTACGAAACTTTGATGATACACAAGAACTTGGTAGTTTGGTAGTTACACCAGCTTGGAGAAATCGCGGTTTAGCAACTTTAATTACGCAGCATTTGATTGCAGGAGCAACTCAACCGCTATACTTAGAATGTTTGGGTCAGCGGTTGGCGGAATTTTATACTAAGTTTGGTTTTGTAGTAATTGCCTTCGAGGATTTACCGCGATCGCTTAAAGGTAAGTTTGGATTATCGCAATTAGGTAAAAAGCTGCTGAGAGTTCCTGTAGTGTTTATGCATTATCCCAGCAGTAGTGTAAATAAATGCGCTTCTTAGTAGTAACGGCTTTAGCCGTTTAAACCTCTACAATTGATATCATGCAATGTAAAGACATTCCGTCGGAACGTCTCTACGATGGTTGGTATGTTTTTATTATTGTTAATTAAACGAACATGGTATGAGCGGTAAACCGCTCACTACTAAAGAAAATGAGCTTAGACTCAAATGGCACGAGAGAATTTTCTCTGTTGATTTCTGGTATGAGCATCAAAGATAACGGCAACGTTTCTTAAAAGTAGTTTGCCGATTTCTGTAATCCGAATATATTTCGTTGATAACTCAACTAATCCATCTGCTTCTAATGGCTGTAACGCCTTTATTTCTAAGCTGAAGTATTCATCAAAGTTGATATTGTACTTCTTTTCAATGTCTGGCTTATGCAGTTCGTGATGACACATAATAGACATTATCACATCGCGTCGAATAATATCATCTTGGCTGAGTTTGATGCCTTTACTAATTGGTAAAACACCAGCCTCAATTCCTCTATAATAATCTTGTAATTGCTTGTGGTTTTGGGCGTAAGCGTCTTCTAACATACTAATAGATGTGGCACCAAAACCAAATAGTTCTGTTTCTGCTAGGGTGGTGTAGCCTTGAAAATTGCGTTTTAGGGTGCGATTTTGTTGAGCGATCGCTAATT
Source organism: [Scytonema hofmanni] UTEX 2349 (assembly GCF_000582685.1). Lineage (GTDB taxonomy): Bacteria > Cyanobacteriota > Cyanobacteriia > Cyanobacteriales > Nostocaceae > Hassallia > Hassallia hofmanni. Next base: position 3,772,506 of record NZ_KK073768.1, on the reverse strand, counting down.
CATCATCAGCTTTAGCAAAATGATCCATCCCAATAAATAAATACTTATTCGCTGTCAATTCCTCAATCGTCATCTTGAGAATTTCTAACTTTTCTTCTGGTAGGGGAAGCTTCTCTTCACGTATATTTTTTTGGACAGGCTTTACCCACGGCACATAAGCAAAATTAAAGACTACAATTCGATTGGGATCTAATGCGATCGTCTTTTGAATCGTTTCTTTGAAAGTTTCGCGAGTTTGATAAGGTAAACCATAAATTAAGTCTACATTCACACTTTTGAAGTTAGCTTCTTTAATCCAACTCATCACATCAAAGAGCATTTCTTCAGGTTGAACGCGATTTACAGCGACTTGAACTTGCCGATTGAAATCTTGGATACCAAAACTAATTCGGTTAAAGCCAATTTCTCTGAGAAAGAAAATGTAATTTTTATCAACATAGCGGGGATTTATCTCAATTGAGATTTCCGCTTGTGGATCAATGGTGAAATGTTGCCTAATATTTTTCCACAAAAATTCTATTTGTTGGGGATTCAAATAATTAGGAGTACCACCACCCCAGTGAACTTGCAGTACTTTTCTATCAGAATCAATTAAGGCTGCTGTATTTCTAATATCTTGAACTAAAGACTGTAAATAAGGTTTAGCAATATTCTTATTGTTGGAAATTACCGTATTACAACCACAGAAGTAACAGGCAGTTTGACAAAACGGTATATGGAAATACAAAGAAAGTGGAGATTTTCTTTGATTTGAGTTAGCGATCGCTTCTTTAAAATCACTTTCATTAAATGCTTCTGTTAACTCAGTTGCGGGTGGATAACTGGTGTATCTCGGTGTAGCAGTATCGTACTTTTGAATCAGATTAGAATCGAATTTAACACCAGGAAGTATAAAAACCATAGCGGATAGTGGATAGTGGTTAGTGGATAACTTTTGACTGTTGACTGTTAACCGTCAACCAACAACTAACAAATAACAAATTGAATATTGATAAATAATATGCATTACTTTAGCCTGCAACCATTAGTGTAGACGCAGATGCTAGTAATCTGGATTTTATTTCTAAATTATTTAACTATTATTATTTCTGTAACTATAAATAAATTAAGTAAGTGAGCCAAATTAAACATAAAATATTCTCTTGGTTCGTAGTGAGCGGTTTACCGCTCATTAGAGACGCCGATTGCTCGCGTCTCTCTAACCGTCATTTAAGAGTTTGACAGACTACTAAATCAGATAAAATACGCCTGATTAGCTTGGGATACTCAGTTAATTTATCCATTATAGGACTTACGCACTTGTTACGAGAAAACAAGACTTTGAGATTGCTTTCTTGCGTCGCAATGACGGAAACACGTAGTTCGTGCGTAAGTTCTGCATTAGACATCTGGTAGAAATTAAATATGCCTTATCCAGAACCCTTGTAAAGACGTAGCACTGCTACGTCTCTACATTGTTTTTCAAGAGAGGTCTATTATATTGCATTGGGTGACAATGCCATTGCATCGGGTGACAATGCGATGCGATCGCGATCCAATGCCATTGCATCGAGTGACAATGCGATGCGATCGCGATCCAATGCCATTGCATCGAGTGACAATGCGATGCGATCGCGATCCAATGCCATTGCATCGAGTGACAATGCGATGCGATCGCGATGCAATGCCATTGGATCGGGTGACAATGCCATTGCATCGACTTGCAAACATTAAATCACCTTTTTTCACCTTACTGTTATGTATTTTGTTTTAATGGGTACGTTAAATATATAATTTATTACCTATGCTACTATGCCTACCCCAGATAGAACACGTCGTTTGTCTCCTCATCTGATTAGTCAAGATATTGACTCACTGCACGGATTGCAAACCGTCACTAGCTATGATACACCCCGCACTGATGCCTCTAGGACAAAGTTACAGGAAGCTTATCAGGCTATGTTGACTCATCAACAAGCCGAAACCGAAAAACTAACTTTATACCGTGCTGCTGCCGATGCTGCGCGATTAGCAGAGTGGGAATTTCACAATGCTGTATTAGCCATGAAAGAAGTCGTGCGCGGGCAATATGGAACAGATAGCGATGAAGCTCAAGCGGTTGGACTGAAGAAGAAATCAGAGCGCAAGCGTCCCATCCGCAAAAAGCTGGAAGCGATCGCAAGTTAATTTGCAGTAGACACGGAAACTTATAGTAAACTTTGCGACTTTTAAACATCGGTTCTAAGTCTTATTTTTTACTCTACCGGGTGTTTATAAGTCGCGGCTATACAATCAAAACCCTTGTTTTTATAGTCTGCGTAGGCAGACTTTGCCTGTGTAGTAGCGAATTATATTCGCCCAAGTCTTCTTAAACATCTTTTTTTTGAAAAAAATTACAATTTCGAGTAAAATTCACTAATACTAACAAGTTAAAAGGCAAAAGTTGTTCTGGTATTTATAGCGATTCCCACATTCATGAGGTACAGAATATTGAATTAACCGCTTCGGAAGATAGATAAACGCTGATGGACGCAGATAAATTTGTACCTCAGCAAACTAGGAAACGCTATATAACAATATTCAATTCATTGCCACTAAATCAAATTTCCACTCTCTGCGAACAATCTGATTATGAAAACAATTACTGAATTACTATCTCGTCTTGATTATTACTATGAACAAATCAAGACAATTATTCTAGTGCGTCAAAATGCAATTACTGGGTTGCTTCCAGCAAGTACGGCAATAACTGCTCACGGAGATTATACTGATGCTTGGGTGCGAGATAATGTATATAGTATTCTCGCAGTTTGGGGTTTAGGACTAGCCTACCGCAAAGTAGATGAAGATAATGGACGCACCTATGAGTTAGAACACAGCGTTGTCAAGCTGATGCGCGGATTGTTGTTTGCTATGATGCGACAATCACACAAGGTAGAGCAATTTAAACATACTCAGTCACCATTAGATTCGTTACACGCTAAATATAATACTGCGACAGGAGATATTGTTGTCGGTGATGACGAATGGGGACATTTACAACTTGATGCAACATCAATATTTATACTGATGTTGGCACAAATGACTGCTTCCGGATTGCAGATTATTTTTACAATTGATGAAGTGAATTTCGTCCAAAATTTAGTTTACTATATAGGACGAGCTTACCGCACTCCAGATTACGGCATTTGGGAACGGGGAAATAAAATTAATCACGGTAACGCCGAATTAAATGCTAGTTCTATCGGCATGGCAAAAGCCGCTTTAGAAGCGATTAATGGAGTGAATTTATTTGGTGTATGCGGTAGTCAAGCATCAGTAATTCATGCCTTGTCAGATGAAATTGCCCGCGCCCGAATTACGCTAGAATCACTATTGCCAAGAGAATCAGGCTCAAAAGAAATTGATGCTGCGCTGTTGAGTGTAATTAGCTTTCCTGCGTTTGCGGTGGAAGATGTGGAGTTACGCGATCGCACTTTTAATGATATCATCAATAAACTTGAAGGCAAATACGGTTGCAAACGCTTTTTAAAGGATGGACATCAAACCGTTTTAGAAGACTCTCATCGGTTACATTATGAACCTTGGGAACTCAAACAATTTGAGAATATTGAGTGTGAATGGCCCTTATTTTTCACTTATTTACTTTTAGATGGATTATTTCGCGGCGATCAAGAACAAATTAACAAATATCAAACAAGTTTAGAAGGATTACTTGTTGAACGCGATGGATTACTTTTATTACCAGAAGTTTATTATGTTCCAGAAGCTAATGTAGAAGCCGAAAGATTAACACCTCAAAGTCAACCACGCTTACCTAACGAGAATATACCATTAGTTTGGGCGCAGAGTTTATATTTTCTCGGTCAAATGTTAACTGATGGATTATTAGCAGTTGGTGATATTGACCCCTTGGGAAGACATTTGTGTATAGGAAAAGACCGTCAAGCTTTAGTACAAATAGCTTTGCTAGCAGAAGATGAAGATTTACAAGCAAAGCTAGAAGTTCGCGGAATTGAAACACAAACACCCGCACAAGTAGAACCGATTCAAGTGAGAGAAGCCGGTGATTTAATTGCTATTTATAAACAAATTGGACGTTGTGATAAACTAGGTTTAACTGGACGCCCACCACGCAGTCCGCGCAGTTTGACAACATCAAGAATTTTCCGCTTTGGAAACGAGACAGTAATATTTTTGCCTTCATTTTTAGACTCTGAACAGTTCTATTTAACTCTTGATTATCATTTTTTAGTAGATCAACTCAGAAGCGAACTTGGTTATATCCAAAAGTATTGGAATGATTTAGGACGTCCGACATTAACATTAATGTTGACTCATACCATGTTGGAAACAGGTTCAGAAGCTTTGCTAGAACTGATGCAAGAATTAAAAGATGGTGTTTGTCATGGTGTGCGCGTCAAATTAGGACGATTAAATCAATTGATGTTGACTACAACTATAGAAAGACTTGATTTAGTCAAAAAAGAAGAATTTTTCCAAGCACCTGTAAAAAATGCTGGGTTGCATTGTTATTATTTAGCTTATGATTCCGAAAAAAATGGGCATTTAGAACACACCCAAGAATTTCAAGTGGAGTTTCAAAGTAACTTGGAATTGTTGCTTTCATCGTTGCGCTCATCAGAAAACCTTTACGAGCAAATAGAATTATTGCAGACTTTAACTCGTTTGCAAGGATTGGAATTTGATACCGGCTTTGGTGAACGCGAAAATCCTATCACCGTAGCAGATTTACTTGACGAAGTATACACCAGAGCCGGAAAAATTGGCATGTGGGGGATAGTGCGTCGCGCTGCGGGTTTGCAGAAGATGAATTATATTGCCCTGTCAGACGTGGTAACGAATATTTTGGTACGGGGTAAGCAAATCGCTGTGGGTAGGGCTTATAGCGAAGCCTCGCTAATAACCGTGCCATTATCTCATAAGGAAATAGTCGAGAAAATAAATCACTTCTGTCGTGAGGATATAAGCGATCGCGTTCTCACTCAAGAAATTCTTATATATCTGAGTTTGTTAATCAAGTCAGAACCAGAATTATTTAAAGGACTGCTGACATTGAGAGTCGGCTATTACATTTTATTGCTAACTAGCGAAATTGCTGGGGAAATGCATATCACTCAAGACGAAGCTTATGAAAAATTGATGGAACTTTCGCCTTTTGAAGTGAAAATGCGCTTGGAAAAAGTATTCACTGAACACACCGGCATGAGTAAGTTATTACGTAAACAAGAATCACTGCACGTCAAACAAAAAGAAACTGATATTGAATGGGTAGTGCAACCAGTAATAGAAACGGATATAGAAGTACCAGCAGGTGGTTGGCGTCGGTTTCGTCAAGCTGAAGGTGCTACAGGACGAGTCCCCAAAGACTTTTTTCAGCAAGTTTGGCTGGTGATGCATCATTGTAAAGGCTTAGTTATTGGTGATAAATTAGAGCGTCGCAATCGTTTGGATAGTGAAGTGATGATATCCGAAATGACCGCTGGGGAAAGAAACTTTGCCTTGCTAATCGAGCATTTGTTAAATAAAATTGAGGCACCAGAATACCGACAACTTAATATTGAAGCATTAATGGAATTAGCTGCGATCGCTTCTAAGAACCCAAGCTTACAAATTGAAGAAAATATCGTGTTAGATGTGCTAATTGGTCATGCGGTGCGAGTTGCTTGGTTAGATGCACATAAAGAAAGAGGCGATCGTTATGACGAAGATAAAGGTAGTGCGTGGCGATCGTTTTACAATACCTCTCCCAGAGAATGCGCTAGTTATATCGTTAAAGCATTCCGCTTCTTAACTGAATTTGCTGAAGTTGAAGAAACAGCAGCTTGAATAAAGCGAATGATGATTTACTCTGATAGTTAGAGAAATACTATAATCCTGGTATGCGAATCATTCCCCGCAGTACTTTACGGAAATTTTGGGAAGCATATCCTGATGCCGAGCAAGCACTAAAAGCTTGGTATGATGAAGCTTTCCGTGCGGAATGGAACAGTCCGACGGATATCAAAAGTACTTACCGTAATGCCAGTATTATTGGTAATAATCGTGTTGTTTTTAATATCAAAGGCAATGATTATCGCTTAATTGTTCACGTTCGTTATTACATTGGCATTATCTTTATTCGTTTTCTGGGAACGCATCAAGAGTACAATAACGTAGATGCAACAACAATTTGAGGTTGTATTATAGCGATTCCCACATATTCATGAGGTACAGAATATTGAATTAACCGCAGATGAAGATAGATAAACGCCGATGGACGCAGATAAATTTGAACCTCAGGATACTAGGAAACGCTATATGAAGCTTGAACTTCGTCCCATCAAAACCGAAACTGATTATTGTGCTGCGCTTAATGAAATTGAAAAGTTATTTGATGCAGAACCCGATACACCAGAGTTTGACAACTTAGCAGTTTTAACTATGCTGGTGGAAGCATACGAACAACAGCATTACCCAATTGAGCCACCAGAGCCGATTGAGGCTATTTTATATTATCTCGAATCCCGTGGGTTGTCCGCTGATGATTTGGAACCTATTATTGGGAGTCAGAGAGAGGTTACAGACATTTTAAATCGCCAGGAAGCGTTAACACTAGAGATGATTCGGCGTTTGCATTCCTCATTGGGAATTCCAGCAGAGGTGTTGATTCAACCATACCCTCTAATGAAAAATTCTGTTTAATAAAATAGCAAAATTATTTACTGCCTACTCCACGAAAATCATCCCTTGATTGGGCAACAGTCTTTCTTTTTCTCCACAACCGATTAAAATTAATCCACAAAAGTGCATCTAACTTCTCATGGCTAAATCCGCTGACATCAGCACCAAGCGATTAATCAGCCTCGCGCCCGAAAATTGGGTAAAATGGGTAACACAAATCCCCGACATCGTAGCTGGGGAAGTTCTCAATTCTGAATTTCAATGGATTAGCCGCGAAAGCGACGTGTTAATCCGCGCTACCAGTCCGCAATATGGCGAATTTCTTGTACTTAACGAGTTACAATTGCGCTATAAGCCAGAAATGCCCAAACGAATGCGCGTTTATGCTGCATTAGCAGAAGAAAAATATAACCTGCCAACCTACCCAGTATTGGTTAATATTCTTAAAGAAAGCGATCGCGAAATTGCCACACGTTACCAATCTGAGTTTGCCGGATTGCGAGCAATTCAAGACTACCGCGTAATAAATCTTTGGGAAGTTGATGTAGAAATAGCTTTTCAACAATCAATTCCCTCTTTGCTTCCCTTTGTAGCAATCCTCAAAGGTGGTGCAGAAGAATCTATAATTCAGCAAGCTTTGCAAATTCTTCGTGCAGACGAACAATTAAGTCAGTTAGAAACCGTTCTGGCGTTTTTTGCTACTTTTGTATTAGATAGTGCCTTAGTTCAGCAAATTATGAGGTGGGATATGGCAGTGTTAACAGAGTCTCCTTGGTATCAGCAAATCTTAAGAGAGGGAGAAGCGCGAGGACGGCAAGAAGGACGGCAAGAAGGACAACGAGAAGAAATGTTGTCCGGTATTGAATTAGGTTTGGAAATAAAGTTTGGCACTGAAGGATTGCAGTTGATGCCAGAAATATCTCAAATTTCCGATTTGAACCGATTAAAGGCAATTCAGCGAGGTATTTTGACAAGCAATACTTTGGAAGAATTCCGGCAACTCATTTGAACAGATGAGCACTCGTATGTGCTGACTTTCATTGCCCTAAATAAGCTTGTAAAACTTTCGCATTGCTTTGAATTTCCGCTGGAGTACCATCAGCAAGATTTTGTCCTTCAGCGAGAACCCAAACGCGATCGCACAACGACATGATTACATCCATATTGTGTTCGATAATTAGAAAGGTCATGCCCTCTTCGCGATTCCAAGTGATAATGCGATCGCATATATCATCAATCAATCTCGGATTAACCCCCGCTGCCGGTTCATCTAACAAAATCAACTTCGGATTGGTCATCAACGCTCTTGCCATTTCCAACAGTTTGCGTTGTCCCCCAGATAATCCACCAGCGTAATCTTGAGCTTTTGCAGCTAATCCTACCTTATCTAACAAAAACATTGCTCGTTCACGCAGTTGCTTTTCTTCCTTCACAACTACGTGGGGTTGCAACTGTACTTGCCAAAAGTTCTCACCAGTTTGCTTTTGCGCTGCCAATACGACGTTTTCTAACACCGACAACCGCGAAAGAGTCCGCGCTACCTGAAAGGTGCGAATCAAGCCTTGCTGGGCAATTTTGTGCGGTTGTAGTTGCTGAATTTGTTCCCCATCAAAAACCACTCGTCCCTTATCTGGACGGATGAAGTTAGAAAGTAAGTTAAATAAAGTCGTTTTTCCCGCACCATTGGGACCAATCAACCCAGTAATGCTGCCTTTTCTAACTTGAATTTCTGCATCATTTACAGCTTTAATTCCACCGAAACTTTTTGCAAGTCCACTTGCTGCGAGTAAAGGTAATTCTGAAGATTGATTATTTGCCAAGGGTAAGTTCCTCCTTTTTTCCTAAGATACCTTGAGGACGCCAAACCATCAGTACAATCAAAATTAAACCGATTATCATAATGCGAAATGCACCCGCTTGTTCTGTACTGAGACTGGGGAAAATGTCATCCAAGTATTCACGGGTAAGGGTATCGTAAGCAAAGTAAATTACAGCACCTAAAATAGTACCGATATTATTACCAGAACCGCCGAGAATGACCATAATCCAACAATCAAAGGTTAGCTGTGGTTGGAAATTATCAGGATAAATAGCGCTGAGTTGCCATGCAAAGAAAGCACCAGCGATGCCTGCGATCGCACCACCCAGCATTAAAGATTGTAGTTTATACCAAAAGACATTTTTCCCCAAAGCTTTGGGAATTTCTTCATCTTCGCGGATAGCTTTGAGAATTCTACCCCAAGGCGATCGCACTAAAACTTGCAAGCGCCAAAATACCAAAGCTAATACTAGCAGTGACGACAGCATCAAGCCTGCTTTGGGATTGTAATCATATAATGCGATCGCTCCAGAAATATAAATTGCGATCGTCAACAGTGTAAATAAAAGTCCTACTCCTAAGTGTGTAGCAAATTCTTGCTTGCTACCTAACTTTTTCGTACTGCGAATCCAACGCCATAACGAATATAAAGTTATACCACCCAACAGCGTCAGCAACCCAATCATGATTAATCTGACAATCAAATTAGGCGTTGTAGATAAAGGTATAGCATAACTTTGTACCCCAAACGCCCCAGATATCCAAGTATCACCTACAGGTAAATCTTGGTTATTTACCACCAACCGAACTAATTCCCCAGCACCAATAGTCACAATTGACAAGTAATCTTCCCGCAAGCGCAGGGTTGAGAAACCAATTAGCAAACCTAACAAAGCTGCCAAAATTCCCCCAATCAACGCCGAAATTAACAGCGGAACCCCCTTTAAGCTTAACAACACAGTTGTATAAGCTCCTAAAGTCATAAAAGCAACATGTCCGAAGTTAATTAACCCCGTAAACCCCCACTGCAAATTCAACCCCAGAGCGAACAATGCAAAAATAGACGTAGAAATTGCCAAGAAAATAAGATAGTCAACCATAGTTATTAGTCAAGAGTCATTAGTCAAAAGTCATTAGTCATTAGTCAAGAGTTCCCCTTGTCTGTGTTAACCATTGGTATTTTCTGGGAACAATATTACAGGCATAAGTAAGTAGGCACAAATAAAAACATTTATGTATTTATTCTCCATACCCAATGCCCAATGCCCAATGCCCAATGCCCAATGCCCAATGCCCCATAATATATGAACTTGCTGCGAATCAGAATACATCATTTAATCGAACAATTAGCCGATGATGACCTCCAAGAGATTTGGAGCGTTATCCACGGTTTATACTGTGACTATTACATGCTCAAAGCCATAGAAGAAGTCAAGCGATCGCAACAACCGTGGGATAGCTTAACTCATGATGAAGCGCTGCGTCTGTTAATGTTTTTTTAAATCAGCCAGCTTTTTCGTGTCTTGTGTCGCTAAGGAGTTAAAATTTGGTTAAGGTGATGCTTGCTGTGAATCGGGAAGTCCGCTATGCAAAGTCTTTTTTAATAGATTTGAAAAATTTAGAACCGGCTGCCTACCAGCGGGTGTATAATTTTGTGTTTATTGAGTTTGCTGACAAGTCGCCGTTGCATTGCTTACCAGAATTGCGGCAGCTAGACAGCGAGGGCTTTTTTCACCGCTTCACCGTGGATAATTATCTCATCGGCATAGAAATTAGGGGTCAAATCGTCAAATTCTTGCGAGTTATACCGATGCCAGATGTTTAAATTAAGTGGGTATGGGGCAACGGGCAATGGGCAATGGGCATCGGGCAATGGGCACGCTCGCAGTGAGAATTAAAGAAGTAAAGCAAGTGCGTTAATAAATACAATTCTTTCCATGCCCCATGCCCAATGCCCCATGCCCCATGCCCAATGCCCAATGCCCCATGCCCAACACTTAAGACTGTATAAGGCTCTGCTCTTATCGCTCTTGGCATAAACTAAACTTGTTTGCGTAACTACTTAACTAGAGATTTCCTATGGATGCTAAAGCACTTTGGCAACGATACCAAGATTGGTTATATTACCACCAAGGACTAGGATTTTATCTAGATATCAGTCGAATGCGGTTTGATGATGCCTTTGTAGAGTCGTTGCAGCCGAAGTTTGACAAAGCGTTTGCCGATATGGCTGAACTGGAGAAAGGAGCGATCGCCAATCCAGACGAAAATCGTATGGTAGGACATTACTGGCTGCGAAATCATACTTTAGCACCTACTCCAGAACTTCAAGAGGAAATTGTCAACACAATCGAACAAATCGAAGTATTCGCCGAAAAGGTCAAAACAGGTGGAATTCATCCTCCCAGAGCACAACGCTTTACTGATATTATCTCCATCGGTATTGGTGGATCTGCCCTGGGACCCGAATTTGTGGCTGAAGCGCTTGCCCCAGATTTTCCACCTCTCAAAATTCACTTTATCGACAATAGCGATCCCGCAGGTATCGATCGCATTTTGACTCATTTGCGAAACAGCCTTGCCAGCACTTTGGTGTTAGTTATCTCCAAATCTGGGGGAACACCGGAACCGCGCAACGGTATGATTGAAGTGAAAAAAGCTTACGCCGGACAGAATTTAGACTTTGCGAATTATGCGGTTGCTATCACCAGTGCCGATAGCAACCTTGATAAATTGGCAAAATCTGAAGGCTGGATAGCAACCTTTCCCATGTACGACTGGGTAGGAGGACGCACCTCTGAATTGTCAGCCGTGGGGCTAGTACCTGCCGCATTACAAGGCATCGAGGTTGGTGAGATGCTAGAAGGTGCCAAAGAAATGGACGATGCCACACGCATCAACGATGTCAAAAAGAACCCAGCAGCATTGTTAGCTTTGTCTTGGTATTATGCTGGCAACGGACGCGGCGAAAAAGATATGGTTGTCCTACCTTACAAGGACAGTTTATGTCTATTCAGCCGCTATTTGCAACAGCTGGTGATGGAATCTTTGGGTAAAGAAAAAGACTTAGACGGCAACACTGTTTATCAAGGCATCGCCGTTTATGGCAACAAAGGCTCAACTGACCAACACGCTTACGTCCAACAATTGCGCGATGGTGTAGCAAATTTCTTTGCCACCTTCATCGAAGTTTTGGAAGATCGTAATGGTGCATCTCCAGAAATAGATCCTGGAGTCACATCAGGTGATTATCTTTCTGGCTTCCTCCAAGGAACCCGGCAAGCACTTTATGAAAATCAGCGCGATTCGATTACAGTGACAATTCCCCAAGTTAATCCCCGCACTGTTGGGGCGTTGATTGCTTTATACGAACGCGCTGTTGGGTTTTATGGCAATTTAGTCAACATTAATGCCTACCATCAACCAGGTGTAGAAGCTGGTAAAAAAGCCGCAGCTACCATTCTAGATTTGCAAAAACAAATTGTGGAAGTGCTGCAAACTGAAAAAAATCCTCTTTCTTTAGAGGAAATTGCCGAAAAAGCTAACGCATCCGACCAAATTGAGCCAATTTTCAAAATTGTGCGCCATCTTGCCGCAAATCAGCGCGGTGTAGTGTTGCACGGTCATCCTGGGGAACCCGGTAGTTTGAAGGTTTCTCTGGGTTGATAGATGTAGTACTTTAAGCACATTTTGCCGACTTTTGTTGCTTGTGCAACAATTTTTTATTTTTGGGCATCCTAGATTGAAGAGACTTCAATTTTTAGGATGTTTTTTTTAGGATATTTTGATGAAAAACGTGCGATCGCTGGAAATTCATCCCCTAGAATCTATCAAGGGAGGGATGGCTCACTTTTTTACCCCCCAAGCTAGCCATGAAACAATGCTGGTGCAGATTCCCCCAAATACAATAGATGATTTGTTTGTTCATAAATCACAAACAGACCAATTATTACTAGTTAAAGGTGAGTTTGTTTTGGTTAGTTTAATTAACAAGAAATACCAATATCTTGCTTTAAGTGAAGATTACCCAGCAGTAGTAACAATTCCACCCGGAGTTTTGCACGGAGCAATTAATTTAAGTTCCGAACCATGTGTTTTAGTCAATGCAGTATTGCGTCACAGACCAACCCAAGAGCGCGATTATATCACTCGCGGTAGACCATTTCCTTATGATTTAGCAGCAGCAGAAGCGGCTTTAAAACAACTGCACACAACCCATAAACAACCTGTGTAATTAGTAGACCTCTCTCCAAACCTCTCTCCTACGAGGAGAGAGGCTTTGATTTCCCTCCCCTTGTAGGGGAGGGACGATTTTGACGCAAGTCAAAATCAGGGAGAGGTCTGACGTTTTATTTAGTTGAAATGCTTATATTATTTATTGATACTATGAAAATAATATCAATAGATAGACTTAAAACGATGACTGAATCAACACCAAAACGCTTAGTACGCAGAGGTCGAATATTTCCCGAAATTACTATATCACCACAAGAATTAGCCAAACGTAAAGCCGAAAAAGATGTATTTCATCAACGTTGTCGAGCGATTTTTGAACGAGTGCGTCCCCAATTTATCGATAAACATTATGGCTGGTATATTGCTGTCGAACCAGATAGTGGTGATTACTTCATTGATGTAGATATAGAAATAGCAAGCCATAAAGCACGCGATAAGCATCCAAATGCTGTACACTGTATGTTTTGCCTGAATGAGACTGGAGCCACTGGCACAATATGATACAGGGTACATTTGGCGATAGAGGGCAGCTATTTTTTGAGATTGAATTAATTAGTGTTAATGGGTTCAATCTGCCTGTGGATGCCATGTTGGATACTGGTTTCACAGGCTTTCTGGCTATTAATAAACAGGATTTAGACGCTCTTAATTGGCAATTTCTTCGTGAACAAGAATTGCGAACCGCACAAGGGGAAAGTCTTTTTGAACTTTATTTAGGTAAGATAGTTTTGGATGAACAAGAGTATGAAGTTGCAGTTTTTGCCGGAGATGAAATTACAGAAATATTGTTAGGTTCAGAGTGGTTAAAAATTCTGCCGTTAGTGGTGAATTATCAAGCTGAAATATTGACGTTGGGATAATTATTAGCTAGTTGGTAAGTTCCGGAGAAAATAAAAGCGATCGCTTCTTCAATTCATATAAAATTATAAAATATATTGATACTATGAAAATAATATCAATAGATAGAATTAAAACTATGACTGAATCAACACCAAAACGCTTAGTACGCAGAGGTAGAATATTTCCCGAAATTACTATATCACCAGAAGAACTAGCCAAACGCAAAGCCGAAAAAGATGTATTTCATCAACGTTGTCGAGCGATTTTTGAACGAGTGCGTCCCCAATTTATCGATAAACATTATGGCTGGTATATTGCTGTCGAACCAGATAGTGGTGATTATTTCATTGATGCAGATAATATGCAAGCTCACAAAAAAGCCCGTGAGAAGTATCCAAATGCTGACCACTGCGTTTTCTGCTTGAATGAAACTGGAGCCACTGGGACTATATGATACAGGGTACATTTGGTGAGAGGGGTCAATTATTTTTTGAGATTGAATTAATTGCTGCTGATAATTTAAATCTGCCTGTGGATGCGTTGTTAGATACTGGTTTTACAGGCTTTATCGCAATGAATAAACAAGATTTAGACGGTCTTGATTGGACTTATATTGGTCGAGATGAACTGCGAACCGCACAAGGGGAAAGTCTTTTTGAAATTTATTTAGGTAAGGTACTTTTGGATGAACAGGAGTATGAAATTCCAGTTTTTGCAGGGGATGAAATTACAGAAGTATTATTAGGTTCAGAGTGGTTAAAAATTCTGCTGTTAGTAGTGAATTATCAAGCTGAAATATTGACGCTAGGATAATTATTAGCTAGTTGGTAAGTCGCGGAGAAAATAAAAGCGATCGCTTCTCCAATCTTTGCCTTTTATTCGTCCCAAGTAGCCTGTTAAAGGTGATGAAAGCTCAATTAATATTTCGTGCAAATCTTGAGGTTGCATTTTCATCGATGCACCAGCAATAAAACCATGTAGTGCATCAACACTTGCTCGCTCAAAACCTGTATTTTCTAGATAATTTTTTACCTGTTGAATGATTTGCGATCGCTGTTGTATTTCTATATAAACTTGGTTAATATATTTTTCAACTTCCTCATCTGATTGACCTGCTTTTAGGTATTCTTTTAGCTTAAATAAATCTACTGAATTACGATAAGTGCTTTGTAGTTTGACTAGATTCTCAAGTGTTTTTGGGTTAATTATAGCCATACCATGTATTTTTGCTGCGTCTTGAAGTTGCTTTGTAGGTTCACCAGGACCAATAATTAATTTAGTGGCTTGTTTAAAAAGGTCTTGTCTGCGTAAAGTTCCTAAATTTAACAATTGTACTGCCGTATCGTTGGGAATTTTTTTACCTGCTTTACACTCACCAAATAGCGGGTATGGTTGGGAACAAAATAAATCTAAACCACCCGCACCACCTTTATGGGAATAGTCAAGGGTAAAACCGAGGAATTCAAGACTATCACGCACTACCTTTTCAAACTCTGTTCCTGCTTGATAATTACTTTTTCCTTCATCTTCCTTTCGACTGCGATCGCCTAATTTCGCAATATCATTTATCCAAGCTAAATTTAAATCGTTTTGCTTGACAAATTGCTCACTACTCCAACCTAAAAATACATTGATATCTTGTTCTAATTGTTTAGCTGCTGGGTTGGTGGTAGCGAGGGAAATTAAAGCACTTTGCAATTCTTCTAATTGTGGATGCAGCGGTGGTTGTAAATTTTGTAACTGGTGTTGGCGGATATTGAAGATGCGATCGCTTAACACTGGCTTGGCGTCGGAAACAGTCTGAGACTTTGGCAAAGATACAAAATGACGATTTTGGGGTTGCGTTGGTATCTCAAACGGTTTAGACAGCAAATAAACGCGCAGGTAGGCTAAAAAAATATGAGGTCGTTGCGAAAGTATTTGCTCTAGTGCTTCTGTTGTCCAGATGCTTAGTTGCGATAAAGCTTTTAATGATTCATATTCATTTACTATTTGGCACAGTTCGCATTTAGCCCAAGCTTTAATTAAAACTGCCTCAGAAGCTAAGTTAGGAATAACTGTTTGTGCAATGGGCAAAAAACTTGAGCGATAGTACTGCTCTAGTGGTAGTAAATTAAGTGAAATATCTGCTGGATACAGAGCAAATGTCTGCCCCGGATTAATGAATTTCCGAGGCATTGCTGCAATTATTCGTCCTTGAATTAACGCTTCAACATCGGGAGATGGTAGACATAAAGCGTTGTAAATTAAAGTTGATTTGCTCATGGTTAATTAAACAAATCGCCCAAATCTTCCGCGTCGTCTGTATCTTCAATATTAGGAGGGTTAATAAAGTCCTTTAATAGTTCGTCTCCCTCAATAGTCTCTTGATCAATTTTGCCGGAAGGATCGCTCAATATTTCTCGTAACAAAGGATTTTCGGCAGTTAGCGGCTTTGAAAACTCTCTGACTTGCTCTTCATTTAGCTGATAAAGTTCGCGCTTTTGGTAAACCGAATAAATGTCAATGAGTGGTCTAATTTCTTCTGCTTTCAAATACACCCATTCTCCACGCAATTCTTGCACAAGTTTATTGAGATGACCGTATGACTCCCAATTCTTGCGAATTGTTTTTTCTTTAGAGCGAACTAAGCAACCCCGCGTTATATCGAATGTTTCGTAGTCAATTAAACGCCACATTCCTGCACCTACTACACGTCCGTTAGAATATTGGAGTACAGTCACGCCTATTTTGAAAGCTTTGTTTTTATCTTTACCAATAATCTTAAAGTTTATCCAACCCTGATTCTTTGATCTTGGCTCAACTTCAATAACATCTTCAACTTTTACTTCGTTTAAAGTCTCACCTGTTTCCGTCTCACCTTCTAATGTGTGACCTTTCAAAGTCTCAAAGCCAAAACGCAAAGCCTCGGCAATTAAAGAATTATGCGTTTCTTCTAAATAATCACCAAGGTTTACTTCACTCTCCCTTTTTAAAGCTAGTTCAAATCGCTCAAATGGCTCTTTTGGTAATTCCTCTGCATCAACTTTAAAGTTTTCTGCACACCATTGCAAAGCTTCTCTAACAGTTAATTTGTTTTTACCATATTTTTTCAGTTCACTTTCTTCAAATGGATAAAGAGGATTAGGAGGAGTTAAACTCCTTGCTTGATAAAATTCTTTTAGCCACAGGCTGACTAGTTCAACCATAGAATCCCCATTAAGAGGCTTTAAATCTATCGGTCTGCGTTGCGTATATTTGGAAATTCTATCTGGTATTCCAGCTGCCGCTATATTTATCTTATCTCTCCAGGTATCAGCCATCATTACTGTAATAATAACAACACCTCGACCAAGTTCAGAGTTTTCGAGAGTATCGTGCAGAATTTTAACCAAGTTAGCAATTACGATTTCTGTTGGAAAACCATCATCAGTAGAGTTGTTTTGGACATCAATTTCGTCAAAACAAATAACAACAGGGTTGTAATAACTCACTAAATTTAATATTTGCTGAATATTTTTTAGTGCTTCAGCTTCTCTGTCTTGACTAGTTTTGCTAGGATTGGGTAATCCTAAAATATCAGCATTAGAGTTTGCTAACTCATGACCAGATAACCATTCTCTTGCAAAAGATGCTTGAGTTTCTGAAAGCGTCCACAAAATAGCCCGTAAAATATAGGGATCTACATTTGATTTTGTTCTGAGAACTTGCCTTGTGAGCGTATTCATCAAATTTCTGTTTCTAGCTGACCAACTAGCAGATACTCTGTCAAATCGATCAACCAGATCCTGAGGAGAAAGGTTTGGAGCATTGGCATTAATCGCTTTGAAGCCTTCGTTTGCGATCGCAGCTGCTACTTCTTGCCACTGCATAACTCCTTGACTACCTGTTTTGCTCAGACTATCTGCTAAAGTTTGCTGAAATTGGTATTTGACCAGGTTTAAATCTGTATAATTATTCACTCCTGCATAGACGAATAAAGCCCCACCTTCGCGTTCCAGCCGATGACGAATACGGCTAAGGAGATGAGTTTTACCTACTCCGTATTGAGCAGTTATGGCAATTGATGTCACTTTATCTTGACTAGATTGACTAGTACGCACCAGCTCAATTGCCTGAAAAACAGCATCTGAAGCATGGGCATTTAAAGTAGGTACATCGGGGAATCCCTTCCCCCAAACATCTTGTTCTTTGACAATTCCAGCGTTGCTAAATGGATTATGACTTTGGATGGCGGCGTTGATGTCTTCTATCGGTGAAACAGAAGGATTTTCCATAGCGATTGGTGTGAGGTAACGAACTAAAACTGAATTTTGGGCAATATTTAACTCAAGTGCTTGGCGTAGTAGCGCAATCCACCACCGGGGATGGTGATTGAGTCATCACGCTTATCAGGAGTAATGTCTGGCATTTCTCCTGCCATTAGCTGCAAAATATCGTTAGCTTGCATTTCCAACAGCCAATCACTGAAATGGTCACGACTTGCACGATCGCCTATTTCTCTCCTAATTCGATAAATCGGCACCAAATCATTCAGGTTATAGTCCCGATTCAGCTTGTCATAAACTTCCAACGTGACTTTCTCAAACTCGTCGTAAGATTTAATTTCACTCTTTACCCCATTAACTGGTACATCTGCACCATCCATTTCACCAATCCACTTTATCAACGCATTCGCTGCCCAAGTTCCGACAATAGTGCCTTCAAATTTAAAATCACCACTTTTCAAACCTTCACTCAACACCGCTAAACCTTGAGGAGATGCGAGAGTGTAGCCTTTTTTCGAGATAGCGATCGCTCCTTTTTTCTCCAAGTCCTCAAAAATGTCTTTGAAATCTGCTATTTTCTTCTCTTTAGATTTGATGCGATCGTGAAGTTTACCTTTATTCACTTCCTGCTTTGCCCCTCCCAATTCCCATAAAGCAAGCAGTAGGCGAGTTGCAGCTTGATTTGTCATATTTTGTAATTTTTGTGACACTGTGTCAATAATAATCTTTACCAGTATAGTTCTGGCTGAAACCTTTTAACTTTTGAAAAAATCTCAAGTTTTTATTTATGAAAATATCCAGTTTCATATCCCCGACAACTTTTCCGAAGTCGGGGATATTGTCTTTCAGGACTGCTATGTACGAAAATATTTGTTACTAAACCAGCTTCGTATCTCTTTGGGATGAATACAAGTTCTCTCAAAGGCAGGATGAAATACTTTTAAAATTTCATCATCATTGCAATCAAACGGTGTACCTGTCCTGTTGTAAATGAACTATAAACGTTCCTTCCATCTTGGAAAATAACAATAATCTCAACACTGTTTTTCTCACAACACCGCATTTAGCTTTCCGCAGGGTGATAAGCAAATAGGATGAACACAATATACCCAGAGCGTAAAAGACTTTCGCGTCCGCTGGCAATGTTGCTTTCGGCATTGCTAACCGTACCGCTTCTTAGTAGTTGCGGTGGTGGAGGTTCCCAAAATGCAGCGCCACCCCCACCTGTTGATGATAGCGTTGGTAGAACAGTAAACAATCCTGCGCCTGGAAACCAACCCCAAGCTAAGAAAGGATTATCAACGGGGCAGAAAGTCGCGATAACTTTAGCCGGAGCAGCTGCACTTTACTACCTCTACAACAAGCATAAGAATTCCCAAAAAGAGGGAGCGCAGGGTAAGTACTACCTTTCCAAAAACGGGCGTGTTTACTACCGCGATGCTAATAAGCAGGTTCACTGGGTAACTCCACCATCAGGAGGAATTCAAGTTCCTGAATCGGAAGCGCAACAGTACCGGGACTTCCAAGGCTATAACGGGCGTTCCACAGGTCGCGATTTAACAGATGTAGCACCAGCAAACGCTCCGATTTAAATCGGCGCTCTTGAAAGCGGCTGACAACAAGGTTACACAAACTTAAAAAGGAGATAAATCATGGTAGGTGACTTTTTGCGAAAAGCGAAAGATATTAAAGATATTTTGACTGGCTCCAACGACGGGCAAGTTGATGGAGATGCCGATTACGGCGATCGCCAGGTAAGTCCAGCTAGCGAAGATCCTTACGGCGACCCCGCAGACCAGTACGGTAACGCTATCCCCGCCAGTCAAGACCCCTACGGCGACCCCGCAGACCAGTACGGCGGTGATGTCCGTCCAGCTAGCGAAGACCCCTACGGCGACCCCGCAGACGAGTATAATCGCTAATAAAGTTTTGAAAAATGCGCCCTTTGGGTTTTATATCATGTCCGTTTAATTAACACTAATACCTACCGTGGTAGAGACGTTCCGGCGGAACGTCTTTAGGGCGGAACGTCTTTACATTGTGGGTAATTTACCGGACATGATATCACTTGTTGCGTTAGCGATCGCGTACCGTCGACCACAGGAGAAGGGATCGCTCAATACTTTCACGCACAGATTCAGCGGAAGTATGTAAAGCAGCCATTTCCACATCAGTAAGATTCAATTCCAACACTGTGTCAATTCCACCGCATCCCAAGCGACAAGGAACGCCAAGACATATATTCTCTAATCCGTATTCTCCCTGAAGATACGCCGATACTGGTAATAATCGCGACTCATTTCGCAAAATCGCTTCTATCATTAAGCAAGTTGCAGAAGCTGGAGCAAAAAAAGCACCACCTGTTTGCATTAATTTCACAATTTCCGCCCCACCATGACGGGTTCTCTCTACCAAACGCTCGATTGTGGCTGCATCCATCAATTCTGTAATGGGAATACCGTTAATAGTAGAATAACGCGGCAAAGGAACCATTAAATTTCCGTGGCTACCTAATACCATTGCGTTGACATCAACAGGACTTACGCCGAATTCTAGTGCAATAAAGTTTTGAAAGCGTGCCGAATCTAACACGCCTGCCATACCCATAATGCGATGTCTAGCGACAAGCCCCGAAGGGTCTACGCTTGGTAAACTCGTTGCATGTCTTGCTAAATAAGTCATCACATCTAAGGGATTTGTGACGATAATGAAAATCGCATCGGGAGAACGAGCGATCGCTTTCAAAGTTGCCTCCACTACAATTCCAGCATTCACATAAAGCAAATCATCCCGACTCATACCCGGTTTGCAATTAATTCCTGCCGCAATTACCACAATTTCTGAACCAAACGTATCAGCATAATCATTTGTGCCGATAATTTTGCGATTATGGGTTTCAATTCCCCTTGCCTCCATCAAATCCAGCGCTAATCCTTGAGGCATTCCGGGAATAATATCCAGCAATACCACATCTGCTAAGTTTTTTTCGGCAATGCGTTGGGCAAGGGTACTACCAACCCTACCAGCACCGACAATGGTTACACGCGGTGAATAACACAGCATTGGAGAGGAAGGGGAATAGCTCATAATTGCGTGTTTTGGCGGATAATTTAATTTTATTAGGAATTTGGGATTAAAGATACTTGGATTTAGGACGCTGGTTGATTTGGTTAAAACCGGTCTGACGAGTTATATCATGTCCGTTTGATTAACACTAATATAAAACGTCGCAACCATCGTAGAGACGTTCCGCCGGAACGTCTTTATATATGATGTAGAGACGTAGCATTGCTACGTCTCTACAAGGATTTGGGATTTTTGATTAAGTCAATTAAACGGACATAATATTAGGGCTGATTTCCTCCCGAATCCCTAGTACACAGCCTTTTTATTTAAATTCTTCGAGTTGATCTAAACGTAACCACATATTTGGTGTTGGCACTTTTCCGAACTTGATTTGCGCGTAATCACCTTTAATATCTACAATTTCGCCTTTAGTTTCAAACAAATAACTCGGAAAGCGTGTATCACTAGCTTGTGCTTCTAAACTATTTTCTAGCTTTTCGCGGACAACGCGAACCGTATCTCCTCTTTTAATCGGCATTTACTTTCCCCTCTTGGTGTATATATGTGGATTCTTGATTGAATTTTATCTCGCGCCAAGCCCAAAGACGCAAAGATGCCTTAATTTTCAATTAATCACGCTGCAAGAATGCGGTTCGTATCTCCATAATCTTTGGATAACGATCAAAAAATTGACACTCCCCAGCCATAAATGGCGGGGATTCTAGCATCACCGAGGTTCTTTGCTTTTACAGGTCTTTCGACCAATAGAAGTATTGAGAACATCTCCGCTAGCGTTACTTCCCGGATGCCCTCCGGTAGCGTTTGCACGTCTTAAAATTACTTTGGCAGCATTCACATCACGTTGTTCGATATATCCGCAATGTGAGCAAGAATGTGTACGAGTGCTTAAAGTTTTTTGCACTTTTACACCGCAATTAGCGCATTCAAGGCTAGTAAAGTGGGGAGGAACTGCAATAATTTCTCTCCCAAACTTCTCACCAAAGTATTCGAGCCAGCGACTGAACAAATACCAAGAAGCGTCTGTTATGCTCTTGGCTAGTTTGTGGTTTTTCACCATGCCCTTAATATTGGTAGAGTCGATGCCCGGTATTATCCGGGGCACCTCTCTGTTAA
>NZ_KK073768.1:3742605-3750401 GCF_000582685.1 [Scytonema hofmanni] UTEX 2349 | reverse complement strand
TCAGCCTTTTAGTGACAGTAATCTGCTGTCGGGCTGGATTAGTTATTTACGGACTGAATACCGTGATTCACTAATCAACGAATCGCACTAAATCTTCCAAGACGACCTTAGCGTTAGCTAGGCATAAGTTACGTGCGAGTCTCTTCGCATGTTCTTCCCTCTGTCTTGTTACTTTTAAATGTTTCCGGGCATAAATACCACGCGCTTTTCTCCGTCCACTTGACCCCTTTTTCTTCTTATAAATGTTGCATTGAACCCGCTTGATATCTTTTTCAGACTTACGTAGATATCGTGGGTTTTCTTCATGGTTGCCGTTACTATCAGAGTAGAAATATTCCAAGCCTACATCAATACCAATTTCTGATGTAGTTGATGGTGCATCCTGCTTGTTATCAATCTTTAAGCAAAACTGCACATAGCATCCATCGGCTCTACGCACAATCCGAACTCGTTTAATTAGTTCAACAGGATATTGATGTATATCCCATTTACCCAATAATTTGAGTTCGCCAATACCTTTTTTATCAGTGAAAGTGATACGGCCTATGGAGGGGTGCAACTTCCAGCCGGAAACTTTATACTCAACTGAACGGCTATGTTTTTTGAATCTTGGATAACCCTTTTTCCCCGGTTTATTGTTCTTGCAGTTATCAAAAAATCGGTTAATAGCACGCTCTACATTTTCTACTGATGCTTGGCAAGCATGGCTATTTAAATCATTGACAAACTTCAATTCTGAACGTAATTGAGTGTTGTACTGGTACAGTTCTTTTTTCCCGACACCGCGATTATCCATCCAATAACGCAAGACTTTGTTTCGCACAAACTGAGATGTCCTAATAGCTTCATTTATTGCTATTGATTGGGCTTTTTTCACGACGGCTTTGTATTCCAATACCAACACTTATTTATCACCTCCGCTCGTTTGATAGCATATATTTAGACAATACACAATATCTAAGATAATGACAACTAAAAAAGGACAAAAAAGATTAAAAAATATCCCAATATTACATGATGAGGTAAAAGAAAGACATCAAATAGTTGTAACGCCTACAGCTTGGGAGAATATGCGGCAAGAAGCCCAAAAGCGTGGAATTAGTATTAGTGAGTTAATAGAAGAGTTTGGACGGCGAATAAATTCGCCTACGGCTTACCCCCATAAATAAATTTAGAGGCTTGCACCCCGCGACTTATTTGGTCAAACACACATTTTTAACGCTTCAATATCTGCACCAACAATTTTTTCTAAGTTTCTCGTAATTTTTTCAATATTCCAATTCCACCAAGCAATTTCTAACAAAGTATCAATGGTTTCATCTGAAAACCGCTGTCGTAGCTGAGTAGTTGGATTGCCTCCGACAACTGTGTAAGGTGGAACATCTTTCACTACTACAGATTTTGTCGCAACGATCGCACCATCGCCGATTTTTACTCCCGGCATTATCACCGCTTCGTATCCAATCCAGACATCGTTACCGATCACGGTATTACCTTTGAAAGGTAATTCGTCTTGTGGCATTACGCGTTCCCAACCATGACCAAAAATTTCAAATGGATAGGTAGAAAACCCAGACATTTTATGGTTTGCGCCATTCATAATGAATTTTACACCTGTAGCGATGGCGCAAAATTTGCCGATAATCAGTTTGTCGCCGATAAACGGATAATGGTAAAGCACATTCCGCTCAAAATTTTCTGAGTCTTCCAGGTCATCATAATAAGTAAAATCCCCGATGATGATATTGGGGTTTGAGACAACATTTTTGATGAAACAAACCTGGGGGAATCCCTCCAGTGGATGCGGAACTTTTGGATCGGGATTTGGCATGGTAACACCTAACGCTGACATTGTATACAAAAGTGACTCGAACGCCCACCTAATCTAATACGCGCAATTGCTGTACCACATACTTTACAAGGTTCTCCGGCGCGGTTGTAAACCCAAGCTACACCGCCATAGTTACCGTTGACACCTTTTATATTGAGAAAATTACTAAAAGTTGTGCCACCAGCGGCAATGCTGGTTTCTAACACTTGAATAATATGCGATCGCAAACGTTGAATTTGCTCTGTTTTCAAATCTATACACAGTGTTTGTGGTCGGATTCCACTCAAAAACAAAGCTTCATCAGCATAAATGTTGCCTAACCCAGCTACGACTGATTGATCTAATAGGGCAGTCTTGATAGGACGGGGGCGATTTTGCAACTTACTTATGAAATACTCTACAGTAAATTCCGGTGAAAACGGCTCTACTCCCAATTTTTGTAAACCAGTAATGATACTTTCAACCGGAACTTCTGGAGGAACCCACCACATTTTACCAAAAGTGCGCTGGTCAACAAAGCGTAATTCTTGCTCCGAACCAAAAAATAATCTTACCCGTGTATGCTTGTGCAACGGTTCATCTCGATGGACCCACAGCAGTTGACCGGTCATTCGCAGATGAACCCCAAGGAAGGAAGTGGGAGAGGGGGATGGGGAGAGGGGGGGATGGGGAGAGGGGGGGAAAGAAGAAATATTCTCCAGGTCGTCGTCCCTTTGTCCCCTTGTCCCCTTGTCCCCCTGTGTTCCTGCTTCCTTATCCCCTTGGGTTGTAAGTTCAGCTAGGAGATATTTGCCCCGACGATGCCAAGTAGCGATCGCACTGCTTTTAATTCCAGAAATAAACTCAAAAGAAGAAAACGGGTAAGCGATCGCTCGTTCAAGCAATACATCTCCACCCGTAATTTTTTGATTTAGGGTCAATTGATTTAGACCCCTGAGAACTGTTTCTACTTCAGGTAATTCCGGCATTAGTCAGCTAACTTCACCAAACTACGCATTAATTAAAGCACTTTACAGTTTATAGCGACAGGGAAGTAGGGGAAATGGGAAGTAGGCAGACAAGGAAGAATTACTTATTACCCATTACCCATTACCTATGCCCTATTTACTTTTTCGCCTTTGCTTTGGGTGCTTCAGTTTCTAGTAATTCATCTTCAGCAAAGTTATTGGTGTTGATACCTGAGTAATTTACCTTGTTAAAGCGGACAATTACTGAGTACTTGATGCCGCCTGGGTCAATAGATGCTACGGTTCCTTCATCTTGAAACCAGTAAGATTCTTTACGGAGGACACGTACTTTAGAACCACGTTGAACCATGAGTTTTTCCCTCTTAGTAGTCAATCGCCGTGCTTTATACGGCTAATTGATTTCACTATAAGACTTAGCCGTTACACCATTATCTATTGTTAAGTTATTTGTCGAGTTAGTTTTTGAAATAAAAGCCGTGCAGCCTTTGCACAACAACGCGATTGAGCTACTTTTGCTGGTGTACCGCCAATTTTCAATTTATCGACGTAACTGCCCAGATATTGCCCTACTTCGATCTGCAACCGACGATTGGCTTTTGGCTCAATTCGAGTTAAGCACCATTGCCACAAGGCTTGACGGCAATGCCCGGAACCCCCAGGAACCGAGCGCTCTTGTTTCCCCCTCGCATCCTCAACTAAACCCATTCCCAATTTCAGTTTAAAAGCTCGGAGTGAGCGATCGCATTTATTTTAGGATAATTTTCGCCCCAACGAGTCGAGATTTGGCACTCAGTTGGTGTGGGTGGGTATTTGGGGTAAATGCTGCCGTAAGCAACTAAGTACAGTTTTGCATAAAAGCATAGCGTTTTAAAATGCAAGAGGATGCAATGCCAATGCGAGGCGATGCAATGCCAATGCGAAGCGATGCAATGCCAATGCGAGGCGATGCAATGCCAATACGAGGCGATGCAATGCCAATGCAGGGTGTTGCTAAATTTAATTTGCTACGAATTAATGAAATGCTGTACTAACACTCTTTTATTACTCTCGTCAGATTAAATTTGAAACCCTATTTTCAGGTTAGTCCGCGTAGGCGGACTTTGTTTGTGTAGAGGCGATTTTAATCGTCGGGGCTTCTCACAATACCGAAGCTCTATTTTCTGAAGCTTGAATAAACGCCTCAAACTCACCTTTCGGAGTCCATTGAATTGCCCCATCTCGCCCAGTAAAAAACAGCTTGGTTTGACTTTGGCTCAATTCTGAGACAATTTTCGGGTCAAGGTCGGCGTTAGGTGCGATCGCTATCTGTGGTTGCAATGCCAAAACCAAATCTTTCAATGACTCAGTAGCACACCAAAGCACTTGCGGATGAGGCAAGTCTTTCTTCTTCAAAAGTTGACGCAGTTCGTCTGACTTGAGATTACCCACTAACAACCAACTTTGATTTTGAATTTGCATTTGTAAGACGGGTAATTGGTCATTGATTAACTGCACCACTGTCGAACCAGTATTGACGGTTTGACCGAGGGACAAAGGTTGATAAATTCCCTTACTTTTTGGCAGTTCCTTTTGGATAGCCTGACTTGCCAATATATTGTCTGGGGTCGCAGAATAATCATAAAAAACTTTAATCGGCAAACGTTGCAGCACCTCCAACCAACCATTGCTATCATTGCCTTGGAAATTGCTAGCGATCGCCCAATCAATTTGATTCACACCTTGCTGTTGCAAAAATGGTAAAATTGTGTAGCGTCCTGTGCCTTCGTCTCCACTATTAATCAGCGTTACTCTTCCTTGGTTTTGAATGACCACAACTGGTTCTCTATCAGCTGCAAGCACCGTAATCCTAAATAAACTATTTGCAGAATGCCAAACTGGTATCAACACCAAAGCGATCGCAACCACACCTGCAAACCACCACCGTTGCTGCCACCAACGCACCAACCAAACCGATATAATCAGTGCATAGATTGCCAGCAACTGCCAAATAGATATCGTGCCAACAGCAACAGAATTTCCTGGCAAATTGCTGAAAAACTCCACTAATTTAATTAGCCAATCAGTAGGGTAATGCAATATCGTAGCGAAAACGCCGCCAGCGTCTGGCAAAATTAACGCAGGTATGGCGCTGATAATCCCACCAATACTAATAATAGAAATGAATGGTGTGCTAATGATATTTAGCAGTATGCTATAAGTTGGAACAACTCCAAATGTGTGAAGTTGCACTGGTAAAGTCCAAATTGTCGCCGCTAAAGGAACAGCAATTAAAGATGCGATCGCACTCGGCAACCACTCTAACCGCTGAATTAACGGTGGTACTGTCACAATTAATCCCAGAGTTGCTAAAAAACTCAACTGAAATCCTAAATCCCAAATCCACAAAGGATTAAACAGCAACAACAGCGTTGCGGCTAGCAGTAGCGATCCTAACTGCATCACCTTTCGCCTTAATACTAAAGCAATTAACGCGGCAAATCCCATAATTACCGCTCTAAGTACCGCAGCCTGAAAACCAGTTAAACTCAAGAAAAGAATTAAGGCAAACGAGCCAAGAAGAAATTGCGTTACACGTTTGGTACGCTTTGTCAATCCCAGCACCACACCTAATATTAGAGAAGTTTGAAATCCTGAAGCTGCCAAAGCATGAGCTAACCCTGCCTGCACAAACAAATCGCGAATATCGTAAGGTAAATCAACAGCTTTGCTACCCAAAACCATAGCACTGACAAGGGGACCTTCGGGGATACCTAGCCAACGAACATGCGATCGCACAATTCGCTCCCCAATTTTCCACCATCCCCATTTATCTTCTTCTTCTAAAATATTGATCTGCTTTCCAATCAAACCAGCAAAAGCCCCTTGCTGCCCCAAAAACTTTTGAAAGTCGAAACTACCAGGATTTGATGCTGCTTTTGGTTTATATAAAACCCCAGTAATTGCAACTTGTTCACCAGGACTTAACCCAGTAGCCTGAAGTAAAGGTACAGTCACGTATAACTTACCTGTGACTCCTTTACTCATAGCAGCTGAATTACTTTCCTTTTTGACCTCATCAAGAGTCTTTACTTGCAGCCAAAATTGTCCCCGTTGACTGCGAGTTAGACGGGGTATACTTGTCACCTCCCCGCGAACAATCACAAGTTGCTCTTGATTGTTATTACTTCCTGGTGGAACAAACAGACTGATGTCATTTTTTCCAGGTTGGGGTACACGCAATTGAAAATACAAGCTTGCAAACAACCCAACT
The DNA here is from genome assembly GCF_000582685.1 of [Scytonema hofmanni] UTEX 2349. GTDB lineage: Bacteria > Cyanobacteriota > Cyanobacteriia > Cyanobacteriales > Nostocaceae > Hassallia > Hassallia hofmanni. The sequence goes on along the minus strand of NZ_KK073768.1, from coordinate 3,744,352 downwards.
AAGCCAGCAACTATCCATATAATTGGTTTGGGATTAGTTTGCCTTGGTAATACAGCGTTAGTTTTCGCTGGATGCTTTTCTGTTTTCTGAGGCAGTTTAGCCGAAGTAATGCGCTGTCTTCTCAAAAAAACCGCTCCTACTATCCCCAAAACCAGCACCCAAACTCCGCCGAAAGGAACTGCTGTAAACAACAATCCTACAATGTAGCCAAGACAAATAACTACACCACTTCCCTGAATCATGAGACTTATTGCAAAAGTACCTGGCAACTAGAACTTACCGTTACATTTAGCCCGCCTAGGCGGGCTTTGTTAGTGTAGCCCCAGACTTTAGTCTGAGGGCATTTAGCACCTTTGGCAATAGCTGGATTACAAACTCATAATTACCCAAGCATTAAACTCACGGCTACAAAACATTGTATTTAGCCCACGTAGGTAAGCTCTGTTCCTATAGTCCTTGTCGTTACCAACATTTATTTATCTCGTAAAACCCTTATCCCGCATAGGATTGCAAACTGTTGTCGCCCAGCGCGAAACTCCTCTTCATAGGACTAAATAAAGATTTCAGTCCATTTTAATGGACTTATGCTATCCCGCCTTAGAATTAATTCTAAGGCGGGATAGCGGCATTCTTCGAGGGTTTTGAAATAGACATCTCCGAAAGAGAATAAAGTAACATTAAGCCCATCACGAGCCTGTTGAACTTACCGTAGTCTTCAAAAGCGGAAAACCCAGTTTCTCACGTTGTTCCACATAAAGCTGCGCCACTCTTCGCGCTAAATGCCGAATCCTAGCTATGTAGCGAGTTCGCTCAGTAACTGAAATGATGCCTCTTGCATCTAACAAGTTAAACATATGCGAACACTTTAAAACATAATCCAAACTGGGTAATACCAGTCCTCGCTCCGCCAATTGCGTAGCTTCCTGTTCATACATATTAAATAGTGTTAGCAGCATCTCAGGATTAGAGGCTTCAAAATTGTAAACACATTGCTCAATCTCTCCTTGTAGGTGAACATCACCGTATGTAATGTTGTCCGTCCAGTAGATTTTAGTCATTGCATCTACACCTTGGAGATACATCGTCAGTCGCTCTAATCCATAGGTCATCTCAATTGACACCGGACGGCAATCAATTCCCCCACACTGCTGAAAGTAAGTAAATTGGGTCACTTCCATCCCATCTAGCCAAACTTCCCAGCCAGTACCCCAAGCACCCACCGTCGCATCTTCCCAATTATCTTCCACAAACCGGATATCGTGGTCTTCTGGACGAATTCCCAACGCTCTGAGGGAATCGAGGTAAATTTCTTGGATATTATCTGGCGAAGGCTTAATCAGAACTTGATATTGATAATAGTGTTGAAACCGATTGGGATTTTCACCATAACGTCCATCAGTGGGACGACGACAAGGTTCAACATAAGCCACAGCCCAAGGTTCTGGTCCCAACGCTCTTAAAAAAGTATGCGGGTTTTTAGTGCCTGCTCCCTTCTCAATGTCATATGCCTGGGCAATCAGACAACCGCGATCGCCCCAAAATTTATGCAATACAGCTATTACCGACTGAAAAATCACTTTCTTAGTAATCCTGGATTTCTAGGGTGTCTTAGTAATTGTGGCTTAAAAGGGTGTGCGGTGAGTAGATTTGAGGCGTTGATAAAAAAGCTCAAAAAATATTTTGAGAAAAGAGTTGACAAGAAAGAGTGGACTCGCTATATTGAATAAGTGCCGGAAGAGCGAGCGCC
>NZ_KK073768.1:3722779-3737779 GCF_000582685.1 [Scytonema hofmanni] UTEX 2349 | reverse complement strand
TAGCAATAGCGTCAGCACTTTGCTTTACCTTAGTCCAGAGAGTTTTGTATGTTGCCGATACCTGTCTAGGTACGTTGCAAGCCATTTGCGCTCCAAGCCCAAATAAGACTCTTAATTCGTTGTAGACAGCTTTTTGCAACTTAGCCCCATTGCTGGTCTTACCCGCATCAAACGCAACCTGCGAAGTATAGTTCAAAGCATCGCGGTAGGCTAAAGTAGTCTGAGACACTAAAGCTTTTTGCTCGGTGGTCAGATTTAATTTCAGCTTGGCGGTGATTACTTGGGACATTATCTTCACAAACTCTGATTATTATTATATCTCGTGAAGATAAAGATAGTAAGGATTACAAGGACTTTGTTCGCTCACTCATCCACCCATCTTCGCGGCTCCGAGCGATGCTTCTCAGATTGCGGATGGGGGAATCGCTTACTCACTCGCATTCTGAGAGCCACTCACTTGAGGACAGGTAGGGTGGGGGACTCCTGCTGTTTTAATTGAGCCTGGATCATGGTGTGTGCGGATTGTTTTAACATATACCACTTGTGGTATCTCCACATTAGCTTTTTTAAGAGCGGCGCACTTACCCTGTCTTGATTAGACGTTAGCGAAGCTCATCGCTGCGCGAGGCTTGATCGCTAAGGGACTCAGTAGAGTTAGTATTGACATTCAAGAGCTGCTTGCGGACTTCATCAATTGTGGCATTGAGCTGGGCAATTTTATCTTCGAGCGATCGCCTTGCCGTTTCTATCTCCATACCTTCATTTTCTGCAGCTTTCATCTGATGCCGTTTCAAAATATTTGTTTTTTTAGCTTCTGCTGTTCCATTTGTCAGTTCCGAGTCCTCTTGTATTAATTCAAGATCGCGTCGTTGAGTAATCAGGGCACCCACAACACCACCAACTACGCTGCCGACAATTGCCCCAGCAAAAAAACCACTCGCAAAACCATCACGCTGACTCATATCTTTACTGCCTTGATGAAACGCTTTGCATCTCCAAACTAGTTATTGCACCTAACTGTTATAGCTGCATACTAGCTTAAGTCCCAAAGATGCGATCGCCTGCATCTCCCAATCCCGGTACAATATAGCCCTGATCGTTGACGGTTTCGTCAATTGTGGCGGTGTAAATTATTAAACCCGGATAAGCAGCACTTAATTGTTGCAAAGCTGGCGGAGCAGCCACCACACAAACAATCCGTGTCAAAACCGGATCGACACCCCGATGTGTTAATTCTGCCATCGCTGCCATAATCGATCCTCCCGTTGCTAACATCGGATCGGTAATTAACACTCGTGTTTGGGGGTCAAATTTTTCTGGCAATTTGTTTAGGTAACACGAAGGTTGCAAAGTTTCTTCATTTCGCACCAAGCCCAGATGATAAATAGAAGCCAAAGGTAGCAACGTCTGTGCTCCCTCTAGCAATCCTAAACCTGCCCGGAGAATTGGCACGACTGCGATCGGCATCTCTGGGTCAATCAAAGTCGCAGGACACGAAGCTAAAGGACTGTTAACAGTTGTTTCTAAAGTTGGCAACCACTCCCGAGCAGCTTCATAAGTTAACCAGCGTCCTAACTCAGTCATCGCAGTGCGAAATAAAACTGAAGGTGTTGCAGCATCACGAGCGACTGCCAGCCAGTGCTTAATTAAAGGATGGGGCGGAACATAAATACGCAATTGGAGCGTCATAACTCAATTTTTGGCGACTACATGCTATATAACAACTGAAACCTATAATACTCTTTCGAGGCGTACCACTGAAAACTAAAATTACATCGGCAAAATTATTGAAAAAATTTTTCATTAATAGTTGACATTTATTCTCAATCAAGTTTATATTGTTCTCAAGTGTTCTCCTCTCTTTAAGGATCGGCAGACGGGATTAGCCAGCAATATAACGGCTCGTCCCTCTTTTTTTTTAGGGAGTTGGGCATTGGGCATTGGGCAATGGGAATTGTGAATTGAGTAAAACGTTATTTACATCCGGTAAGCATTTATGCATGATTGTGTGAGAAACTCTTTCCATGCACCATGCACCATGCCCCATGCCCCATGCCCCATGCCCCATGCCCCATAATGCCCTAGTCCCTAGTCCCTCATTTGATGTAATCGTCATTGGCTCTGGAATTGGTGGTTTGGTGACAGCAACTCAGTTAGCCGCCAAGGGTGCTAAAGTGCTGGTGCTGGAACGTTATCTAATTCCTGGTGGTAGTGCTGGTTACTTTGAAAGGCAAGGCTATAAATTTGATGTTGGAGCGTCGATGATTTTCGGGTTTGGCGATCGCGGCACCACTAACTTATTAAAACGCGCTCTTGAATTGGTAAATGTCAGCTTAGAGACAATTCCCGACTCTGTGCAAATTCATTATCATCTGCCCGATAACTTCGACCTGAAAGTTGATCGAGCTTATGATAAATTTTTACAAAACCTGACTGCCAAATTTCCTCACGAAAAAGAAGGAATTCGTCGTTTTTATGACGAATGCTGGAAAGTCTTCAATTGCCTCAATCGCATGGATTTGCTGTCTCTGGAAGAACCTCGGTATTTATTGCGGTCATTTTTCCAGCATCCATTAGCGTGCCTCGGTTTAGCTAAGTATCTGCCTCAAAATGCCGGAGATGTGGCACGACGCTATATTAAAGACCCGGAATTATTAAAATTTATCGATATTGAGTGCTATTGCTGGTCGGTGGTTCCAGCGGACATGACACCGATGATTAATGCGGGAATGGTGTTCTCCGACAGGCATTATGGAGGAGTTAACTACCCTAAAGGTGGGGTGGGACAAATTGCCCAAAAACTAGTTGAGGGTCTAGAAAAAGCTGGGGGTGAAATTCACTATCAAGCGAGAGTGACAAAAATCATTCAAGAAAATCAACGAGCCGTGGGCGTGCAACTAGCTAACGGTAAAATATACCTGGGAAAACGCATAGTTTCTAATGCTACACGCTGGGATACGTTTGAAAATTTACTACCAGCAGAAGAAATGCCAATAAATGAAAAAAAATGGCAACAACGCTATAAAAAATCGCCCAGTTTTCTGAGTTTGCACATGGGGGTAAAAAAATCGGTGTTGTTGGGGAGAGAATGCCATCACATTTTGTTGTCAGATTGGGAAAAAATGGCTTCTGTAGAAGGGACGATTTTTGTTTCGATTCCCACTCTGCTTGACCCAGATTTAGCACCGATAGGCTATGGTATAATCCACGCTTTTACGCCGCATTGGATTGCAGATTGGCAGAATTTATCTGCAAGTGAGTACGAGGCGAAGAAAGAAGAAGCTGCGTGGGGAATTATTGACCGCTTGGAGAAGATTTTTCCTGGTTTAGATGCGGGATTGGATTATTTAGAGGTGGGAACACCGCGATCGCATCGGCGCTTTTTAGGTCGTGTTGATGGCACTTATGGACCAATTCCCCGGCGTAAGTTGCGGGGTTTATTGGGGATGCCGTTTAATCGTACAGATATTCCCGGACTCTATTGCGTGGGGGATAGTAGTTTTCCGGGTCAGGGTTTGAATGCGGTGGCATTTTCGGGGTTTGCCTGCGCTCATCGCATTGCTGTAGATTTGGGGTTAGGAGTTAGTCCACAATGAAGACGTTCCGCCGGAACGTCTCTACTATGCTAGGTAAGTTTTTATGCGGGAGAGGCGAAATCTTGTGTCCAATAGTTGTTAGAGTAACCAACACCAAGCTCCCGATAATTGGGATTAAGAATGTTTTTGCGATGTCCATCATTGGGAGGAACCTCGTTAATCCAAGCGGACACTGCTAGCTCTGGTGTCTTTTGTCCTCCTGCAACGTTCTCAGCAATTGCTGACCATTTATAGCCTGCACGGGAGATGCGATCGCCTAATGATAACTCCCCTGGGAGTTGGTGACTTATAGACTTGCTCCGTGCCATGTTCTCGCTGTGAGTTTGTGCAGCCGCAGTTAATTGGGGATTTAATCTTAGTGGTGGCAAACCAGCTTTATTACGTTCTATATTAGTGAGTTCTAAAACTCTATTGACGATATTATTATTCAATGGCTGAGGAACAGATACCCCAGGAATGGTAAGTACCATCCCTGGTTTGATCTGAGTAGTATCAGATCCAATTAACGCTTTATTTGCCTCGTAAATTTTTCTCCATGAGGCTTCACTGCCATCACCGTAAAATTTCTGGGCAATTGATGATAGAAAGTCGCCCTGTTTGACGGTATAAGTTTGACTATCCATAATTTTCTGCTTTTTGTTGTTCAGAATGACTTTTTTTGCCTTCTAATTATGAATGGGTGTCAGTGAAATCGATTTATGCACTTTTAGAAAGAACGAGTGTAAGAAGTTTATATAGAATATAGCGGTTTTCGGTTGAGTGAAATACAAACCTAACCCCCTACCCCCTTCCCGGAATAGGGAAGGGGAAAAAGCCCCTCTCCTTGTAGGAGAGGGGTTGGGGAGAGGTCAGAGTGTATTGGATTCAATTGCAAACCGCTATAAACCACCAAATTAGAGATTTTGGCGATCGCAGTAGCAAACCTCTCTCAAGACAGATGTAATTTGAGTTTGTTGGGTTTTACTCTAGCTGGAATTGACGAATGGTAATTATTAGTGCCAATCTAAATAATAGGTACTGCATAAGCTAAATATGCAGGCATCTATTTATTGCATAGAAAGATACATAAAAGTCATCGATCATCAGGAGAACCAGGATCTATGAGTGCGACATCAAGATACTGGCACATTTGCCGAATTAGTCTTAAGAGCCAAAGGACTGGATACGAATACAGTTTAGTTCCCATTGCCCAGGAATTTTGTTATTCAAAAGTTCCTAGTTCCCAAACTAGGGAAATGCAAGCTTTTCTGCTATCCTATTTTGACGCTAAAAACTCGGACTTTGTTGATGTTGCAATTCGTGGATCAGCTGGATTTTGTTTACGCTGCTATGTTAGCGAACCGATTCTCAAAGCTTGTCAAAAGATAGATAGTCTGTTTAGTGGTGATAAGTCGTTTACATACAAGGATTTACTGCCATTTGTACTGAATGATGATGGAAAAACGCCGATTATTTTGGATAGCGATCGCAAAACTCAACTTATAGTAGATGCAAACGGTAAAACGAAAACATCAACTTTTAAATTTTTTACGGTTGAGGTTTTGCGAACATATAACGCTGATGCTAGAAGCATGAGCTTAGATAATTGGGTATATTTGCAAACTAAACAAAATTCCGAAGTTAAAGATTTCTTATCAGAGTTTGGTTTTCAGAATCTCAGTGATTGGGCTTTGATGAATCGAGCTAGACCGAAACAGATTGAAAAATTATCTGTACGCGATCGCCATTTAGTGGAAGTCTTTCATTCAGTTTATCGTCGAGACAGACAGAATCAGCGCCAAGTCGGTGCAAAAAGATGTCCTGACCCCTCCACTACCCAACTGCAAGAAATGTTAAAAAGCTTGCAGCAACGAGGTCTAGCTATTAATACTCCGGTTGAGTTGACAAAAGAACTCAAATATGTAGCAACCCAGCTTCGACAATATGACATTTGGAGTTACCGAGAACCTCTGGAAATTCAAGACCCGGATACGGGAAATTATACAATCAGAGCGGATTTCCCCAATGATTCCCAAGATGATTTAGATGTGGAACAACGGGAAATTATAGAGTTTTTGCATGAGCAACTCAAAACGGCGTTAGTTGAATCAATTCAACAACAGATTAGCGATCGCTTAAGGGAGTTGCAAAAAAGTCGAAAATATGCATCTTTTGCCGAGCAATTCATTGCAGGATTGCAACTTTATTACTGTCAGCAGATGCCTTTGAAAGATGTTGGTTCTAAATTGGGTATGTCAAGTTGGGATCAAACTAGACGGATATTAAATCCCGGAGAATTACTTTCCAAAGTTCGCACTCGGACAGTACAACAAGTTATAGAAAAAATTTTATCAGAGGCTCATTCAAAAGGTTTAACTGAAATTCCTCCAAAAATAGAATATCTGAAAACTGTGGTTGAGCAAATTGAAGCTTTTGCGGATGCAGAAATTTTTCAAGAAGCCGCAGAAGAAATTAGAGCGGGAAAAAGCCGGAGTCTGGATAGCTTATATGCACAGGAACTTCGCTTGAGTTTAAATAATCAAAAATCTGCATGAGTATTAAAGATATGCTTAATTCCACTGATATAAGATTGTTTCTACCCGAATCTATTTGCTTAGATTCAGAGCATTTTCAAGAAGCGAAAAAAATTAGCGATGGTCAGAGAACCGCTGGGAGCGATACCTTCGGCACACTGCGTGAACGCGTTAATCAGGAAGCTGATAAATGGCAAATTTATCTGAATACACTAGCGCTACTTGGCTTTGAAGAATGGCTGAGTACACGTATCAACCAGCAACCAATCAAGCGTGATTCAAATATCAGTTATCTCAAAGTTGGGGAATTTAAACTTTGTCTAATTGCTACAGAAAATATACTTGACGAAGAGGTAAATATAGCAGTAGATTTCATTGAAAACCCAGAATTAGCTGCTCATTTTTACGTCTTACTTGAAGTTTTAGAAGAGCAAGAAGAATTAATAATTAGAGGCTTTTTGCGGTACGATGAACTAGTTAATTATACTATCAAATTACAACCACGAGATGGCTTTTATCGGCTACCCTTAACAGAATTTGACCCAGAACCAAATCACCTATTATTTTACTCAAGTTTTTTAGAACCAACAGCTATTCTTTTACCTGTAGCCACAGAAACAAAAGCAGAAGAAAATTTAGTAGTATCTGTACAAGAAACTACAATTAAATTAAGCCAATGGTTACAAGGTATAATTGATGAAAGTTGGCAAGCTATTGATACACTTCTTAGCCCAGAATACAATTTAGCTTTCAGCACTAGGAGTGTTGAAGTAGCGACAAAGAGAGGAAAATTGATTGACTTAGGAATACAACTAAGTCATCAAACTGTGGTGCTACTAGTGAATATCACCGAAGAAGCTGAAGAAAAAATCTCTATTTCTATACAATTGCATCCAACAGGTAAAGAAAAATATTTGCCACGAAATATCAAAGTTACTTTATTATCTAAAGCAGGGAATATTCTTCAGGAAGTTGAAGCTAGAGGTCAAGATAATTACATTCAACTTAAGCCTTTTAAAGGCGAAAGAGGTAAACGCTTTAGCATTGAAGTTAGTTTGGATGAGCTTAGTGTTAGAGAAAATTTTGAGTTGTAATAAGCCTGTATTTGTAAATACACTAAAATATTGATTTTTCATATTTCAAATGACATTTTCATTACTTGAAAAAGTAAGTAATAAACCTGTCATGATATGATGTCCGTTTAATTGACAGTAACAAAAACGTCGCAACCGTCGTAGAGACGTTCCGGCGGAACGTCTTTACAATATATGTGATTCCCCATTCCCTAATTATTTATTCGGGGTGTAAATTTGCACAATTGGCGCTGGTGCAAGTTCTGGCAAATTGACCGATTTTAACAATTTAGTCCAATCTTCAACAAAGGCGTTATTGCCTGGATTATTGCGGCGTAATTCTCCTAAATTAGTTATTGCATCATACCAAATATTATTAGCGATATAAACTTTGTACTCCCGTGATTTTGCTTTATTTAACTGCTGTTGCAGTTGGGGGGTTAGTGTCAATCGTCGCACCCACGCATCAACAAAATACAGAGAACTTTTTTGAGCCGGACTACAATAAATGTTGAAATACCAATGATATTTCAAGTTTGGCTTTAGAGCATATTGGGGATTTTGCGGTAGTTTGACACTAATTACTCCCGATTTTCCTGTTAAGGTAATTGGTGTACGCCAAATATCGTTACTTTCTTGATCTTGCAAGACAAACTCTCCAGAACGGATATTGCTGGGTAACTCTGGAATATAAATCCAAAAGCTAGGATACTCGCTGATTGTTGTTCCTAAAAAGGATTTCTTGTTAGTTTCCTCACCAGGAACTAAGGCTGTCAACGGCGTTTTTAAGTTAGGACAATCACCGCGCCGGCTTGCTCCTCCTCGACGCCGACCTGTAGGATCGCCATTATCGGGAAATTGCTGATCGGCGGGTTTATTTTGTTTGATAGAAACTATGTTATTGAATGATTGTGCTTGAACTTGTGATGTTGCCAAACTAAAAAATAGTAAAGTAATCAAAGAAAGTTTTAAGTAAGATAAAACAGACCTAACCCCCCAATAAAGGAAGGGGGAGTTAAAGCCTCTCTCCTTGTAGGAGAGAGGTTTGGAGAGAGGTCTTACATTTAATTTATTTTTATTCATATTCACGAATTTAAATGTTTTTTGTTTATACGGGGACGCGGTAATATTTTCAGGACAACTGCACTAACAATTAACGCCAATGCTGATGGAATGAGTGGTATCCACCCTGCGAATGTAAATAGACCAAAGCAAATACTAAAAATTGCGATTAACGCTATGGCGATCGCTAATCCTAAATAAAGTGGTTCCTGAATCCTCCAACCGATGATTCCTCCTAACAATGACCATCCCCATACCCAAAGCACTTCCATCCACCCAGACAACCACCACAACAAAGGTCTTTTATCAAGCACTGCACTGAGAATCTGACTGATCATATGTGCTTGGACAAATACCCCCGGAATTCGCTTATCATTGTCTCCTGCGTTGCTGCTGTAGGGAGTTTTCCAATAATCAGGACTGCTTGTTGAGGCTATAACGCCAATTAAAACGATGCGATTCTTTAGTGATTCGATTAACTCAGGCTTAATTTGGTCAGTTAAAATGTCTTTTAAAGCTACTTGCCGAGCAATTTTTTGTGGAGAAAGTAAAGAACGATAATTCAGCAATATTTGATAACCGGATGCATCAAATTTTTGATAACCGCTAGTGTGGGATTTTAATTCCTGAAATTCTACATCGCCAATCTGCAAGTTTTTGTTTGAATTGATTTTCCATCTAATACCTTGTGCGTTCAAATAATGTTGTGCTAACTGAAAGTTAAAAGAATATTCTGCCACACAGGGAGATTTCGCCGGCGGGGTTAAGTGTATAAGTTGACGACGGGCAATCTCATCTTCATCGGCGACAAAATCACTAAAACTCTGGCGTTGTATTGGGACTTGAGGTGGTAGGGGAACGGCATCCTGAGCGTTATCAACAGTCGCGGCAACTTTACACAGTGCAAACAGGCGATCGTCCTTTTTCAAACGATTAGCTAAATCAGGATATTTGGGGTCAAAAGGAAAATCATGATATATATCTATACCAATAGCTTTTGGTTGATATGAATCTAATTTTTGCAAAAATTGATTGAATGCTTGGTCTGATAGCGAACCACGCAAATTCATTTTTTGCTGTATTTGATATTGAATATCTGCTTCATCAATTGTGACGATTAATAAGCGAGAATCTGGCTTTTCATCAGGCGATCGCAACTGCATTAAATGGTCATAAGATTGCAATTCCCAAGGTTGCAGCATCCCTAAATAGCGTACTCCCATGACTAAGGTTCCCACAACTACACTGGCAATCAACAACGTTGACAAGCTATGCTGGCGATATTTGAAGAAATTATCTGGTTGGGGTCGAATTTTGCCGCTGTCAGTTGAGGGTTGTTTTTGGGTAGAAATAACCGTTTTCGCCGATTGTGACCAAATCATCGGGGCTACAGCGGGGTTTTGACAAATTACCGGTAGCCAAGTCGCGCAAGGATATTCTTTTTCTAATCCTTGCAGTCTTTCTCTTGCATAACGCACCGCTGCATATAAAGATTGTCCGGTGGAAAATTCTGCGAGAAAATACTTTAAAAATTTTTGTGCTACCACATCCGGGACTGGTTCTCGCATGACAATTACTTGGGGAATCTGCAAACTCTGTAGTTGCTGCGCTAAACCCAAACCATCGCAAGAGTTAAAAATTGCTAACTTCAAACCGCGTGCGATCGCTTGACACAGAGCATACTTTAATTGTTCTAAAGTTAAACTATCTGTCTGATTAAGTTGCAACCATCCTTTTTCTTTAGTGCAGCTATGACCGGCAAAAAAGAGAATATCGCAATTTTGTTTCCAAAGGCGATCGTTTAAATCGTTTAACGATGGTTCTACTAAAAATTCTATCTCTGCTTGATACGATAATTCTTCTAAGAAAGTTCGATCTTGACTAATTTTAATTCCTTCACTATCACCAAAAACAGCCAAAATTTTAACTTTTTTTTCACTGCTATTTGCATGAATTATATTCGGTTGTTGATATTCTGCTGCACTTAATGCGACTTCCGCACGAGGATAATCTGTAAAAAAGTTCCACAAATGCCAAGGAAGATGCCGCAATTGATTATCATTGGTTTCAATAATAAAGCGAATTTCTGCGGATGGTTCTAATTGCGTGCGTAATTGTTTGTCAATTTTGTGAAACTGCGTGGAATTAAGCCATGCATTGATGCTATTGTCTAACTGAGCGCATAAATCGTGAAGATCAACTTCAGAAATATTAGTTACATAATCGGATTCAATTTCAAAATCGTCGTCAACTTCAGCTTCGACATTTAGACGCAAACCGAGACGTTGATGAAAAAGTGAATAAAGCGATCGCCAATTGCGGTATATTACACTAATTTCTGGTGCAGCTGGCAAACTAGCAGTAAACTTCATTCCGTAAGGGTTGTTTTGTTCCCCAAGCTGGACAGTTACCGCTGGAAAGCCATCCTCTAAGTTACCCTGTCCTAAGCTCAAAACAACTAACCTACTCATCTTTGTCTGACAAAACAACGGTTAGATAATAGATACCCAGACAAAATTAGCATTCCCGCAAATTGTTTACATCCGCCTTGCGTTAGATTTGCCAAATTAAACTACGTTCTCTGTATTACTGATATTAAATTTTACATAAAATAATTCAAAAAATATTAATCTTCACCACTTTCCGCAAAATTTACTTGCTCGTAAAGGTCAGTCAATGAAATTTGAAAATCAATTTGATTATGATTTGTAGTGCCACCTATCATTGGTACAATTTCTCCATCACGGTATTCGCTTTTATATTCTGCCTTTTCTTCCAGTTCTAAATATTCTTCAGGTGTGTAATAGCGTTTTGGTGTTTCTAACTGCATAAAGATACCACCTATTCTTGTACTGCTATGCTAATATTTTTGGGGCAGAGAACTACACTTCTCAAGGTAGACGAGGTTTAAACAATCTTTATTTTACTTGCTGCTTTCGTTGCTTTTTCCCGTGCTTCTTGAACATCAACACCTTTTGCTAAAGCTACTCCCATTCTTCTATATGGATGAGCATTAGGTTTACCAAACAGTTTAATATCAACATCTTTTTCTGACAAGGCATCAGCAACCCCTGTAAAAGCGATATTATCTGACTTTTGCGAAGCTAAAATTACTGCACTGGCTGATGCTCCCAACTGTTCTATATTGGGAATGGGCAAATTTAAAATAGCTCTTAAATGCAATTCAAATTCATTCAAATTTTGGGATATTAATGTCACCATACCTGTATCATGAGGTCTTGGGGAGAGTTCCGAGAAAATAACTTCATCTTTGGTAATGAAAAACTCAACTCCAAAGATTCCCGCACCTCCTAAAGCATCGGTAACTTGTTTGGCAATTTCTTCAGCATCGGATATCATTTTTTCCGAAATTAAAGCAGGTTGCCAAGATTCTTGATAATCTCCTCTTTCTTGACGATGACCGATAGGAGAACAGAAAATAGTCGGTGCATTCCACTGCTTAATTGTCAATAAAGTTATCTCAATTTCAAAATTGATAAATTCTTCAACAATTACCTTTTGACTATCACCTCTAGAATTAGCGATCGCATAATTCCAAGCCTTCTCAACCTCATTTGAATTATGCACTACAGATTGACCTTTTCCTGATGATGACATCACAGGTTTAACAACATTAGGAAACCCAACTTGATTACTAACAGCAATCAACTCTTCTAAATTTTTAGCATAACCATATTTAGCAGTTCTAATCCCCAATTGCTGATGTGCTAATTCCCTAATTCTGTCACGATTCATCGTATAATTAGTAGCTGCTGCCGTGGGAATAACCGTAATTCCTCTTGATTCAAACTCCAGTAACTTTTCAGTTCTAATCGCTTCAATTTCTGGGATGATAAAATCAGGCTGATGTTTAGTAACTATAGCTTCTAAATCATCACCACTCAGCATCGAAATCACTTCACAACAGTCAGCAACTTGCATACCTGGAGCATTATCATAGCGGTCAACCGCAATTATATAATTACCCAAACGTTGAGCAGCAATTACAAACTCCTTCCCTAATTCTCCCGAACCCAGCAACATCAACTTTTGTGGTAACTTCATCTGATTACTCATTAACTCTCTGCGTCCTCTGCGCCTCTGCGGTTTGTTCTTTTAAAAATCATCTTCTGAATAATCAAACCTAGCACCGCGAAGTTGTAAATCTTTACGTTGTCGCTCTTTAATACCAATCCCTTTAGCAAACCGACACTCATCTAGAAGAGCATTTAACCATATAGTTTCATTCAGAGTTGCTCCTCGCAAATCCGCTTTTCTTAAATCTGCATCAGTAAAATTAGCAAAGAGCAAGTCTGCATTTTTCAAACTGCTCTTTTGCAGATTTGCTCTTGAAAAATTACCACGAATAAAGTTTACTTCATCCAAAATTAAGTTAGATAAATCGGCTTCTATTAAATTCGGAAATTTTAGGTTAGTTGGATTTTCCAAAAATCGCATTAGACAACTTATGTTTGCTTCGTTTAAGCGCATTTTGGTTAAAAAATCATAACGAGCCATACCAAGTTTTTGGAGAAATTGCAAACGTTGTTCCGGACTTTGTTCTAAAAATTGGATCGCTTTGAATCGTAAGTTTTGAGTTGTGGATTTTAACATAGAATATTTTCTCACGCAGAGGCGCAAAGAAAGAAGTTGAAATTGAAGTTTTGCCAGATTTTCCGGAAAAATGCAATTATCATTTGTTTAATATTTACAGTGTTAATCGGCAAGTTATGAAAATAAGATTTATAACTGACAAAATAAAAGGTCGTTGGTTAATAATAACGTTGACTGCGATTTCCTTAGGGTTATTTACCTGCTTCTTGGCTGATATTGTCAGAACGAGAATTATAAATGTTGATAATTTGTTGAAAAAATTAGAAGAAAAACAAGTAGATAATCCTCGTTTGATTCAGAAAATTGCTGTGCAAAGGGGTTTTGAGTATGAAAAAGGATTAGACTTTAAATGTATGTCATGGTCTACTTATCCAGTGAGTAGTGGGTGGACAAATAAAGTAGGCGATCGCGATTTTTTTATAGATTTTTATATTCCACCAGACAAAAAAGCGATAATTTGTACAACACCAGCTTTAGCAGCTGCGTTAACTGCGGAAACTGACAAACCGTTTTTGTATGAGGTTTACCCAACTGATTACGGTTTGCGTGTTCGCATTACCATCGGTCTTTCTGAAGTTGGAGATGCTTGTAAAAGTTTGACGGGTAATGTTAATTGTGCAAATTCTATATTATCGCGTCAAGTGATAGTACGGTATGAGCCGTAGATAAGTTGTTAGGAGTTATTGGATAATTGGATGATATCATTAGCAGGGTTGAAGGCTAAAAAAAAGGTGAAGAAATTAATTGTCTCCAGGACAAATGAGGCTGCCTTGGGATGAATGGGAAGCGACTAACGAAGAAATAGAAAATGTAGCGTGCAAGTTTATTTTTGCTAATTGTTATAACCCGCAAGTTGCCAGCATCGTACTACAAAAACAAGAAGATGCTTTTTATTATGCCCAGTGCCAGGTAACGGAAACCTAGAACCCGCAATACTTCGTGAGTTACGACTTGTTTGTGAATCTTTACAATTTCGTGTAAGCCTTATATGTTACAGTTTACAAGTCTCGACGCGAGAGAAGAGATCACTCCCCCCACTTCCCCCACTCCATGTCCCTCTTGCTCCTCACAGATGTAATCTCTAACTCAATTGATGCTACATCCTCATCCCTTAAACCTAAAATATCCTGCTGATAATCCTTGAGTATCTTGCGAATATGTTCATCCAGGGGATATTTTCGCCCAACAGCCTTCGCAAAAGCTTGTTTGTAACTTTCCAAATTTGCAAACCGTCTGCGGAAAGGTTCTAAGACTTCGGTTTCTATTTCCTCGGCTTTTTCATCTGTGAGTCCAAATGTTTTCCGTTTTGGCTTTAAGACTAAGAAAGCAAATTCATCAAGTTCACCATTTTGTGCATATTGTTCAACAAGCTTGCGATACTCTGCCTCTGGATTCTTGGGGGCATATGCCAGTAAAATATTAAAGCCCTCTTTATCCAGAATGATCTCTGGTGTCATCTTCGGCTTTATGGCTTGAACTTTTGCTTTAGCGTAAGCGTGCAGTTCCTGTACATGAATATTGCCATCGTTGTCTGTGTCTGCTGCACCTGTCTCAATTCCCTCAACTAAATATTGAGTATAAAGCGAAAGCGGTAAAATTTCCTGCTCAAATGAAGTTTGAGTTGCACTACTAGATGTGAGAACAACTCGTCCCTCTGCACCTAGTTGCTTTTTGAGATCGACACCGACACTTTTTGTCCTCCAACCTTGAGCGATCGCACCACTGTAGCAAGCATCCAAAATTAATACTTGTCGTTTAGCATAGCAATTATTTGATTGTCTTTGAATAAAATTTGCGTCTACAGCAGTAGCTTCAAAGTCGTCTTTAGCTGTAATCTTAGTTGTTAAATAAAGATGACCATCATCATTAGTAATACCATGACCAGAGAAAAATAATAATACTAAGTCATCTTTTGCAGCTTGTTTAAATAGCTTTTGAATTGCCTTTCGCATTTGTGTCTGATCAGGATTAAGCAGACATTCGGGTTGTTCAAAACCTCCCAAACTTGGGTTTTGCAAAACTCGCTGCATAGCTTTTACATCATTGAGAGCAGATGATAGAGGAGGGGATACCTTCCCCATATTCACTGACTCCAATTAGCAGCGCTATCTTCTTAGGCATTTGCTCCACCACCCATTGCTG
>NZ_KK073768.1:3641810-3722679 GCF_000582685.1 [Scytonema hofmanni] UTEX 2349 | reverse complement strand
GGGAGGGATACCTTCACCGTATTCACTGACTCCAATTAGCAGCGCTATCTTCTTAGGCATTTGCTCCACCACCCATTGCTGCTAACAGGTCTTTTGCTATTCTCTCACTCTCTAGTAGCTCTTTTCGGCTTTTCGCTTCAATGTTGACTTCTTTATCGCCAACTTTGATACTAATTTTTATTGGCTTGTCTGCCAAGCGATCGCCCAGAAAACCTAAAAAGCTCTTAACATTCTTCATGCTCACTTCAGCAGTCAGCACTCCCATCAAAGTGGCAAAACCTGGTTTGCTTCCCGCTTCTGGGTTCAAATCTTCTGCACGATCTGCCTTCTCTACCTCATCCAAATCCCGGATTTCCTGTAGCAGCTTCTTCGCTATTTGTTGTCGTCTCTCATCGTCTAACTCTGGATCGTCAACGGCAAAGGTGAATTTTATAATCGGTTCGCCTGTCATTTTAACCTCCAAAGTCGCGTCATCTATATTCTATATATAGGAATATAGGAATCCGGTTTAATTTATGAAAAAATTTAAGTATTGTAGGGTGCGTTAGACGGAACGTCGTAACGCACCAAACCCCTAGAAAAGGTGCCGTACTCTCGCCGCTAACACACCCTACGTGTTTGTTCAAAAATCAAATAGGAATCCTATATAGATTACACTTTCAAATTCTACGATTCCGGTCAGAAAAAAGATAGTCAATTCCCGTGCGATCGCTTGTCGATTTTATTTATACTAAAGCCAAAATCCCTCAACTATAGCGATTCTCGGTTGAGTGAGATACATAAAACCTCACCCACTTCCCTTTGTTAAAAAGAGGGGTGTTGTGGAACTGCATCCAAGTGTTTTTAAATGCATCGGCAAGCGATCGCATTAGCGATAGTTGTGATGACTGCGTGAATTACTTAAATGAGTAAGCAAACTGGGGTTTGAGAAAGTAAAAGCTTATTTTGCTTGCGGAAAACACCGAAATGAGAAAGCAAACTGGGGTTTGAGAAAGTCAAAGCTTATTTTGCTTGTGGAAAACACCAAAATGAGAAAGCAAAAGCTCATTTTGAGAAAGTAAAAGCTTATTTTGCTTGCGGAAAACACCGAAATGAGAAAGTCAAATGGCATTTTGAATAAGTCAAATGGCATTTTGCTTATTAAATTCGACTTTAGCCATAAACTCCATATCTTGCATCAGTTGCAACAACCGCCTTAGAATGAATTCTAAGGCTAATAGCTAAAGTCTTCTAAAGAAGACTGATACCATTTCTGTGTGAAGATGCGCCTAATTTAGCCCACGCAGGTGGGCTTTGTTCGTTTAGCCCCAGGTTTCCAGCCTGTGGGCATTATGTGCAACCTCACATAGAATTGGTGTGCAAGTTAGGAGTAAATGTGACACGAGAAGAATTATTAGCCTATATCCGCAAACATCCTCGTCGGTGAAATTTAATTCTCTTAATGCATCTCTGCTAATTCCATCCACCGTTCAGTCGCTACATCAATCGCTTGCTTGAGCGTTTCCACTTGATCGTACAATTTCTGCACTTGGGTATAATTCCCTGGTGGGACATTTGTCAGCGCTTTTTCTACTTGTGCTTTCTCATCTTCTAACTGAGCAATTTTCCCTTCTAACTGCTCAAATTCTCGTTTTTGCCAACTTGATAGACGACGCTTTTTATTTTCTGTATTTTTCGGTTCAGCATCTACAGTTTTTAGCTTTTCTTTAGCGGGAGCGATTTGTTGTAGTGCTGCTTCTTCAGCTTTTTTGTAGTCGAGATAAATTGAGTAATTACCAGGATATTCGCGTAAATTACCGCCATCTTCTAAGGCGAAAATTTTGTCAATTGTTCTGTCTAAAAAGTAGCGATCGTGAGAAACTACAATTACACAGCCAGAAAAATCTTCTAAATATTCTTCTAGCACTGCTAATGTTTGCACATCTAAATCGTTTGTCGGTTCATCGAGAATCAAGACGTTCGGTGCGCTCATGAGAACACGCAACAAAAATAAACGTCGTTTTTCCCCACCGGAAAGTTTATGAATTGGTGAATATTGCTGATTTCCAGGAAACAAAAATCGCTCTAACATTTGCGAAGCTGTAATTTGAGTTCCATCAGAAATTTTGACAAATTCGCCTTCTTCTTTGATATAGTCAATTACGCGCTGATTTTCGTCTAACGCTGTAAGTAATTCTTCTGAATGTTGGTCAAAATAGCCGATGTGAATTGTAGTACCAATTTCTACATTCCCGGAATCTGGCTCAATGCGTTTGGTGATAATATCCATTAAAGTGGATTTACCTGCACCGTTACCACCAATAATGCCGATGCGGTCTTCTGGACTAAATTCGTAGGTAAAATCTTTAATTAAGGTGCGTCCATTGTATGCTTTGGATATATTATTTAGTTCAATAACTTTTTTACCAATGCGACGACCAACTGTAGATATATCAACTTTACCCTGAACTTGTTTAAACTCAGTTTCTTGCATCGCATGAACCCGATCAATTCTGGCTCTTTGCTTCGTACTTCTTGCCTTGGGTCCTTTTTTTAACCATTCTAATTCGCGTCGCAATACACCTTGATGTTTGCGTTGACTGCTAACAGCAGATTCTTCAGCTAAAGCCTTCTTTTCTAGATAATATGAGTAGTTACCTGCGTATGTGTAAATGTCGCCTCGGTCAATTTCAATGATACGATTGGTAACGCGATCTAAAAAGTAGCGATCGTGAGTTATTAATAAAAGTGTGCCGCGAAAACGATGCAGGTACGTTTGCAACCATTCCACAGAAAGAGCATCCAGATGGTTTGTCGGCTCATCCATGAGTAAAACATCCGGTTCGCAGAGCAAAGCTGTTGCTAAAGCAATGCGTTTGCGATAGCCTCCAGATAATGTGCCGATAGTCGCGTTAAAGTCGGAAATTCCTAACTTTGTTAAGATGATTTTGGCGTTAGTTTCTAACTCCCAAGCACCAGTCGCTTCCATCTTTTGCATGACCACAGACAAGCGGGACATTAACTGATTATCTTCTGG
This sequence comes from [Scytonema hofmanni] UTEX 2349, assembly GCF_000582685.1. Classification (GTDB taxonomy): domain Bacteria; phylum Cyanobacteriota; class Cyanobacteriia; order Cyanobacteriales; family Nostocaceae; genus Hassallia; species Hassallia hofmanni. Next base: position 3,719,663 of record NZ_KK073768.1, on the reverse strand, counting down.
ATTGTGAGCTATTTTATCAGAAAGTTCTTCATACTCCCGCACCAAAGCCATTTGTTCACCGCTATCAGCAAAAACTTGCTCTAAAACTGTGCAATTTTCGTCTAAGTCTGGTTGCTGGGGAAGATAGATAATTTTAGAATTATTAACTAAAATTTGACCACTATCAAGCGGTTCTAGTCCGGCAATCATTTTTAATAATGTTGATTTGCCAGAACCGTTAGTGCCAATTAAACCTACTTTATCAGTAGCATCGAGACTAAAGCTGGCATCTTTTAAAATTTCTTTAATGCCAAAGTCTTTACTGATTGATTGTAATGTAATAATACTCATATAAATGGTTAGTGGTTATTGGATAGAGACGCGATTAATCGCGTCTGTACAAGAGACACGATTAATCGCCTCTGTACGGAAGTTATTAGTGAGTAGGGTGAGCATTGCCCACCCTACATTTGATGAAGTTTATACAAATAAATCCAAGGGCAAATGTCCATACATTTCGTTGATTCCCCCTTCATTGTAAGATTGGCAAGACACCAATACGCCTCGATGATGTCCTGCGTAGGAATCGAGATAACACAAGCCGTTTTTGCCGTTTAATTTGATGTAAACTGGACCTTCAATTGGTGGCAAATTACTCGGTACTTCATAACCCAAAGCTTGGGAATAAGTTTTCGTGGCAAGCATTCCTTCTTCTTCTGTATCAGCGCAAATTCCTAAAATTTGATAATCAGAAAGGCTAGTTAGCAAAAGTAACGCCTGACGGATTAAAACTTTTTCTGATGGCTTGATAACAGGTGCGATATCCAGACAATTGAATTTATTCAGGATTTTTTTCGCTTCTGAGACAGTGAGATTCGTGTGATTGGGTGTTGACATAAATACGTTTATTATGTCCTTGGTGTTTATGGTTGTATTTTAGTTGAGGATTGCTGACTTTGAATACCCTAAATTAGGGTTCATTTTGAAGATTGCCCATATTGAAGAGAAAAGGCACGCTGCTCTTAGAATCTCCACTCATAACGAGGACTTTGGGCATTTGGGCACCACCGCTTTTCCAAGCTTCAATGGCTTCTTTTTGTAGGACTAATTGCCCACCTTGAGCTTTGAGAGTCTCTGCTAAGAGTCTTTGAGCTTCGGCTCTGCCTTTTGCGCGATTAACATCTGCTTGGGCTTCTTGTTCGGCTTCGCGTGCTATGTAGACGGCTCTTTGCGCTCGTTGTTCCGCGATTTGTTTCTCCTCAACTGCTTTGGCAAATTCTGGTGAAAAGGTTAAGTCAATTACACTCGTATCTAATACTATTATTCCATATTTTTCTAGGCGATCGCTTAACGCCTGATCAAAATCTTCTTTCAACTCAGTTCTTTTGGTAATTGCTTCTTCTACTGTTCTTTTTGCTGCCGCTATTTTAAAGGCTTCTTGTGTCTGGGGAGCAATGATTTTTGAGACGATATTCTCTAAAGTTCCTTGTTTCCTTCTAACTTCGACTACCTTTACCGGATCGAGACGAAAGTTGATCGCAAATCTCGCAGTTAAATTTTGTAGATCCTTAGTAGAACTTTCTGCCGGCACTTCAAATTTTTGCACTGTTAAATCATACACATCTATTACTGAGATAAAAGGCGGTCTTAGGTGGATACCCTCTACTAAAGCACCATCTCTGGCTTTACCCAAGACACTAATCACGGCTGCTTGTCCTGGGTTAATAATGATAAAAGCATTCAAGCTCATAATAACAATTATTACCGCGACAAATCCGGCTACTATCGTTTGCCAATTCCCTAATTGCTGATTTTTCAAATTTTTTATCCTTCCTTCATACCGAGAAATAAGTAAAATACTATGCATCAATTCGACACTAGCGAAGAGTCCCAACTTCTTCTATCTCAAGAGTATCATCAGTTACAAAAAGTCTTGAATTCTCATTCAATCAAAAAGAGGGGTAAAGGGTAAAGGGGAAGCACTTGTCTGACGACACGCTTATGCGAACGTGCAAGGTAAGGGGTAAGAAATATAGAGTAAGAGTGAATAAATCCGTACTTTATTTCTATACCTTTCCCCTTTTCCCCTCCCCAATAAAGTCTTCCATTTTCATAACTCAGTACCCAAGAGTCAAGACTCAAGAGTTTCTAGCGTGCTAATATCAATGCTCACTCAACTGTAAACGGCTGTGTCTACTCTATTAAAATCTCGTCGGATGTTAAAAAGGCGTGGAAATTCAGTACATCCTTTCCAACGCTTGCTTGATTATGGACATGAATATCGTCAACAAATTTGGTTAGCTAGTGTTTGTTCTATTCTCAATAAAGTTTTCGACTTAGCACCACCAGCTTTAATTGGTATTGCTTTGGATGTGGTCGTAAAAAAGCAAGATTCTATTATTGCACAACTGGGAATAAAAGATACCTTGGGGCAATTTTTGATTCTAGCGTTCCTGACTGCCGTTACTTGGATTTTAGAATCGGTTTTTCAGTACTTCTACAGCTTGCTATGGCGCAAATTGGCACAGAATATTCAGCATAATTTGCGTTTGGATGCCTACAGCCATTTGCAAGAGTTGGAATTAGCTTATTTTGAAGAACGCAGTACTGGTAGTTTAATGTCTATCCTGAGTGATGATGTTAACCAATTAGAGCGCTTTTTGGATGTGGGAGCAAATGACATTATCCAAGTTTTGACAACTATTGTAATTATTGGTGGTGCTTTCTTTATTCTAGCTCCTAGTGTGGCGTGGATGGCAATATTACCGATGCCATTTATCGTTTTCGGTTCGGTTGCTTTCCAAAAATTGTTGGCACCGCGCTATGCTGATGTGCGAGAAAAGGTAGGTTTACTCAATGGAAGGTTATCTAATAATATCAGCGGCATTACTACTATTAAAAGTTTTACGGCTGAAGATTATGAAAAGGCACGTTTAAGAACAGATAGTGAAGCTTATCGTCAAAGTAATACAAAAGCGATCGCTCTCTCTGCTGCCTTTATCCCATTGATTCGGATGTTGATTTTAATAGCTTTCACAATATTGCTTATTTTTGGCGGTATGGAAGCTGTCGCTGGGAGAATGTCTGTAGGAACTTACAGTGTTTTAGTGTTTTTAGTTCAGATGTTATTATGGCCCTTAACTCGATTAGGAGATACTTTTGATTTATATCAACGAGCAATGGCTTCTACTAATCGCATAATGGATTTGTTAGATACACAAATCGCCATTCATCCGGGAAATGTGGCTTTACCTGTTGAGACGGTACGCGGGGATGTAGTATTTACAAATGTCAATTTTGCTTATCAAGATAGGCAAGCGATAATTGAAAATTTATCATTACATATCCCGGCAGGAAAAACAATTGCAATTGTTGGTTCTACTGGTTCCGGTAAAAGCACTTTAGTAAAACTTTTGTTACGATTTTACGAAGTGCGATCGGGAAATATTACAGTAGATAATATTGAATTGCAAAAATTGAATTTGCGAGATTTACGTCGCTGCATTGGCTTGGTAAGTCAAGATGTATTTCTGTTTCATGGTACTGTAGCAGAAAATATTGCTTATGGCAGCTTTGATGCTAAAGAAAAAGAAATAATCACCGCAGCAAAGGTGGCTGAGGCTCACGAATTTATTACGCGATTGCCTCAAGATTATGAGACAATTGTGGGAGAAAGGGGACAAAAGCTATCTGGTGGACAAAAACAACGAATTGCGATCGCTCGCGCAGTTTTGAAAAATCCACCCATTTTGATTTTAGACGAAGCTACCTCAGCGGTGGATAATGAAACAGAAGCCGCAATTGCGCGATCGCTCGAACGGATTACAAAAAATAGGACAACAATAGCGATCGCTCATCGACTTTCCACCATCCGGAATGCCGATTGCATTTATGTCATGGAACATGGGAAATTAGTAGAATCCGGAACCCATGAACAACTGCTAGAGAAAAATGGCATTTATGAAAGTCTCTGGCGTATACAATCTGGTTTAAAATAAGTTTCGGGCAGAGACACCAAGACACCGACAGGCTAAAGCCTGCGGCTATACGAACAAAGTCCGCCTACGCGGACTAATGATACATGAAATTTTGTTTGTTTACAATCCAAAATCTAAAATCCTTATGATGTTTGGTAGTACCCAGTCGGAATCAGGAAATAACAAATGGCGTCGCCAGTTGGATGAATTTGTCAAAGCAAATAAGCTAGAATTAGCGGCGTTATCTTGGGCATTATGGTTAGAAAATAGTGACACTCAGGGTACTATCGGCATTGATTTGCAACCCAAGCCGCATTTTGTTTATTGCCCCAAAGAATCGGTAGAGAAGCTAAATGAAAGAGTTGAAAATAGGCTTCAGGAACTATTAGGAATTATTGAGCATTATCAACCGGAAGTTGAAGTTGTCATGATTGGCATTGGTAGCGGTGAAGTTAAGTTAATTCAGTTTGCACCTGAACCTACACCACCGAATTGTTTTGAGCAAATTGGTAAGAATGTAGATACTTTATTAGAGCTTTTAGAACAGCGCATGAGTCAGGAGTTTTCGGGATGAATAATTAGCCATCAGACTGGAAGTCAGGGGCTACAGGAACAAAGCCCACCTGCGTGGGCTAATAATGTTTTCAGGCTGCGTAGGCAGCCTTCGTTCGTATAGCCGCACCCTTCTAGGGTGTGGGCTTTATGAGGATGTTTCCTATCAGCCCTCAGACTGGAAGGGTGGGGCTACAAGAACAAAGCCCACCTGCGTGGGCTAATAATGTTTTCAGGCTGCGTAGGCAGCCTTCGACAGAAACTATTTCCTCTTCAGTAACGCTTATCTGGGAGAATGTGGGTATATCTTCAGCAGGTGGCTTTAAGAAAAACAAAGCAGCGTTGGCGAAGCCACTCCTTGGGAGTATCGCACTTTATATTACCCGGATCTAATTGTCCTAATTTCTCTGCTGCAAGTCGCATAGTTGATACATTAATTGGCTTTTTGTCAAGTCTGGACGCAATATTATTTTTCAGAATTGTTATTTAACCGAGTAATACTTCTCAATAAAAATTAACCCATTTTCGCCATCCACACCAAAAAGCTGAGAATTTCCTCGATAGGAGGAAGGGAATAATCCGTTAAATCAATTGTTACTGTTTGCCCCTCTAATTTGAGAAATCGCCATTGCGTTCCACTGGTGACAGTACCGTAAACTGCTGTTAAGGGTTGTCCTCTTTTTTCATTAAATCGCTGTGCAGCTACCATTTCTGCAATGCATTGTCCCAGTCCAGATTTTATATCTGATTTTTTCGCCTCAACAATAACAATAGCAGGTGCTTCTACCGTTAATTGTTCCGGTGAACGGCAAACAAGAAAGTCACATACACCGTTGAGTCCAATACTTGCATCAATGTTAAACTCTTCTCCTGAAAACACGCTGATTTGTTGATTGAAAATACGTCGCACTTCTAGCAACACAGGATTGATAATTACCTCTGAACGTGCTTTTTCGGTATCCACTGCGATCGCCCAAGGTAAATCCTCTAAAATAGCTTGTAGTCTGGAACTTGGAGTAACCGATTCAATTGAGTCTGGAAAAAAACGAACTCCCTCTACAGTTGTTAATTGAAAATCTTGCTTTACTTTGCCAATGGTAAATTGACTATAGGGCATAGTAAAAAACTAAATTAAGTGTTTTAGCTCTAAGTAGGGTTTGCTGAAAAAGTATGAAAAAGCAATTCTTTTGGGTTGACTAGTTATTCAAGTAAAATCAAAGATAAGCTTTTGTTGTTTATAAATAACAAAATCATAATTTTCAGTTATGCGAAACTGCATAAAAGGTGCAGTTTTCAAAAATAGACATAAAAAAGCATAAAAAACCCGCGACAGGTGAGTAGAAAGATTCATCACTAAAAAAGTAATAGCAATTGCAGTAAGAGAAGTGTGGGAAAGTTTCGCCATCACTCGATTGAGGCTAAACCTTCTTTTAGCTTGCCCAAATTTTCCTTCAATACAATTACGAATTCTCTCGGATTCTAAATCTTGCTTCTTTTTTTCTTTACTAACATTTACTGGTGGTCTTCCCAAAGCCGGTCCACTCATGATAATACCTCTTTCTTTGCACCAAGCTCGATTCTCTCTCGTTCGATAAATTTTATCAACATGAACGGATTCTGGATAATAGCCAGTATAATTTTTATATGCTTCTACTTGTGCTTTTAAGTCTCCAGATTCATTAAAATTATTCCAACTAATATGGTCTAAAAATACATATCCCTCAAAACAACTAGCAGACAATTTTGCCCCAAATTCTACAGGTTTACCTGCTTTACCCCGGACGATTGGACGGATATGCGGTTGGGTTAAACTAACAATGCGGTCGTCAATACTCTGTTTTTTATTTTCATACAACCATAGTTGTTGACGATAAACTTCTACAACTACAAGCAACATTTTATATTGTCTATTACTGAAATTTTCTAAAGTTGCTCCGTATATGATTAGCTGGTCAATATGGGATAAGTTTCTTTTGATATATTGAAGCTGCTTTTTAATCGCTTTTCTCCTATCTTTTTGGGATACACGACGCTTTTTAGCGACTTCTAGGTAGTCTTTTCTCCCTATTTCCCGATAAGTCCTTGGTTTTTCTCTAATGTACCTTTTATCTGTTCATAAAGAAGGTCTATTATTCTTTCTGTCTGTTTTCTTGCTTGATTTAATAGCTCTAAATCTGTTGGATAGCTGATGTCTGCTGGCGCACAAGTCGCATCTAATATTAATTTTCCCCGATTTTTTGGCGTGTTATCTTCTTTTTCTAATTCTTCTGTTTTTTCAGTTGATTCAGTTGCTAAAGTCAAAGATGTTGTCTCTAGCATCCTCTTAACAGTTTCTTCATTCACTTTGTTTACTAAGTCTGCACTAATTCTTTCACGAAAATGGACTAACATAGATGCATCAAATGGAGCTTCATTAATATAAGATGATATCCCTATGAAGTACTGTAGATAAGGATTTTCTTTGATTTGTTCTACTGTCTCTCTATCACTTATTCCTAGTTTTTCTTTGATTATTAATGCCCCTAATGCCATCCGAAACGACTTTGCTGGCGCTCCCATCTCTACAGAGAATCCGATGAATATTCCTCTTCAAATTCTGCCCAGGGTATTAAATTTCCCAGAATAATCCAACGATTATCTGATGACAACTTTCCTTCAAACGGAAGTCCAAAATTTTCTGGTGAGACTGGAGGTTGCCCCTGTTTTCGATACATATGTACTAATAACCCACTCCTGAGTGCTAGTCACGTAGATGCAAGGATTTTGGGTTATTTTAGCCTCTTATCTTGCACCTGAATATATTTCTTTGGTCTGATGATCTGAGAATGTAAGCTTTTCTTTCTTTTTCAGCAAACCCTAAGTATAAAACATCTTGCTTTCATTCTTTTTATTGTTTTTCTTCGCCTATTTGTGTCCCAGTCGCCTCAACGGGCTGGCTTATCTTTGTGTGAGATAAATTTCCTTGACGATAAGTAAAAACACCGTGTTGGGGACTGAATAAAAATGTCAAGAAAAAGAATCCTGATACTACCAAAACGATTGCCGGTCCAGATGGCAAATTATAAAAGTAGCTCAGGTACATACCGCTAATACTAGAAATTACGCCAATTATTGCCCCCAAAATCATCACTTGATGCAAGCGTTTAACTAATAGATAAGCAGTTGCTCCTGGTGTGATCAAAAGTGATAAAACTAAAATTACGCCTACAGCTTTCATGCTGGCAACAATTGTTAAAGCAATCAGCAGCATTAAGCCAAAATTCAGCCGATTTACTGGCAATCCCGCAGCTTGAGCGCCTAATGGGTCAAAGGTGTAAAATAACAGTTCTTTATATAATAAAAAGACGACTATTAACACTATTGCAGCAATAATTGATGTGTCCCTAACTTCGTCAACTGTCACACTGAGAATGTTACCAAAAAGAAAGTGGTTGAGGTCAATTTTGTTATCTTTTTGAATGACAGTAATTAGAGTGACTCCAAGGGCAAAAAACGCCGAAAAAACTATCCCCATCGCTGCGTCTTCTTTAATAGGCGATCGCGTTTTAATCCAAGCGATCGCCATTGTACTGATGACACCGGCAATAAATGCCCCAATAAAAATATTCCCACCCAACAAAAAGGCGATCGCTAATCCTGGTAAAACTGAGTGACTGATAGCATCACCCAGCAAAGCTAATCGCTGCACCATCAAATAACTACCAACAATCGCACACAACAAACCGACTAAAATTGCAATTACAAGCGATCGCTGCATAAAGCCATATTGCAACGGCTCAATTAATGATTCAAGCATAATAATTTGTAATACGAACCGTTGAGGGAAGAGAGGGGGACAAGAAGGACAAGGGGGACAAGGGGGACAATTTCTTTCTATTACATATGCCCATTGCCCAATGCCCAATGCCCAATGCCCAATTTACGCTGCCTCAGAAAAGTAAATAACTTTCCCACCGTAGGCACTTGACAAATTTTGTTCAGTTAATACTTCTTGGCGGCTTCCGGTGGCGATTAAGTCCCGATTTAACAAAATTAAATCGTCAAAGTGGGTGATTGATTCGCCTAAATCATGGTTGACAACCAAGACGATTTTACCAGCGGCAGCGAGTTCACCAAAGACTTGAAAAACTACTGACTGGGTTTTCTGATCTATCCCTACAAGCGGTTCATCAAAGCAGAAAATCTCGGCTTCTTGGGTTAAAGCACGGGCTAAAAATACCCGTTGTTGTTGTCCTCCAGAAAGCTGTCCAATTGGGCGATCGCTATATTGGATCATGCCAACTCTTTCTAAGGCACTTTTGGCAACCTGACGGCTAACTGTTGAGAAGTTACGAAACCAACCTGTTTTCTTGACTCTTCCCATCATTACCACATCCCAAACGGTTGCGGGGTAAGTCCAATCGATTTGCGATCGCTGTGGTACATAAGCAACTTTATCAAGTTGCTCCATCAAAGGTTTACCGTGATACAACACCTTCCCACTACTAGCAGGAACCAATCCCAACATCGCTTTCATCAGCGTACTTTTACCTGCACCGTTAGGACCAAAAATCCCTGTTAACCGTCCTGGTTTGATAATACAATTAACGTCTCTTAGCGCTTCTTGCGTGCGGTAATATACCCCCACATGAGCAATGCTAATCGCTTGAGTGGAATTTGCCTCACTAGTGACAACTTCTAAAGGCATCTTGCCTGGGTTCGTTTTGAATAAATCAAAGTTTGGGTAAGGGACAGTTTTCATAACCAAGTTAAATATTGCTTTCCTTGAGCTTACTATAAATATGAGACAAATATGAAAACATCTATAATTGGAAGTAATATCACAGATAAATGAAACTAATACCCCAGACAGTAGTTTGCACCTCTAGCCAGACAAAAGCTCAAAGGCTGAAAACAATCCTTACTTTTACCCTTTGCCTTTTACCCTTTACCTTACTTAGTTGTACCCAAACAAACTCTAACCGTAACACCCCAAAGGCAGATGGCAAACCTTTGGTAGTAGCGACAAGTACCATCATTGCTGACTTAGCGCAAGATGTTGGGGGAGATGAAATCAAGCTAAGGGGAATTCTCAAACCCGGTACAGATCCGCACGTATATGAACCAAGACCAGAAGATAGTAGATTTTTAGAAGAAGCTAACTTGATTTTGTATAACGGCTACAACTTGGAACCGGGACTGATTAAAATTATGAAAGCTACAGGGGGAAAAGCGCGTCAGGTTGCGGTGGGGGAAGTTGTCAAGCCTTTGGAGTTAGATAAAGGTAAAGGTGAAATAGTACCAGATCCGCATGTTTGGGGTAACGCAGAGAATGCAGCAGCGATGGTAAACGCGATTCGGGATGCTTTAATAGAATTATCGCCAGAAGATAAAGAGAAATTTACCCAAAATGCGACGCAACTAACTAAAGAATTACAGCAGTTGGATAGTTGGATTAAACAACAGATTGCTACTATCCCAGCCGATAAACGTAAATTAATAACAACCCATGATGCCTTTCAATATTATGGACGTGGTTATGGAATAGCGATCGCCGGAACTTTAATTGGTATCAGCACTGAAGAACAACCAAGCGCTCAAACAGTACAACGTTTGGTAGAATCAGTTAAAAAGATTGGCGTTCCCGCAATTTTTGCCGAAACAACGATTAATCCAGCTTTAATTACCACAGTTGCCCAAGAAGCCGGTGTCAAATTAGCACCGCGTCAACTTTATTCTGATTCCATTGGTGCCTCTGGAAGTGCAGGGGATTCCTACATCAAAATGATGGAAGCAAATACCCGCACTATCGTCGAGGCTCTTGGGGGTAATGGGACTTCCAAAGAATAAATTATTCCAAAAAAAGAAGAGACAGGTTGATTTAAAGAATGATAATCATTATTATTGAGGGAATAGTTTATTTTCTAAAAGTCCCCTAAAGCCACTTTACCCTAAAGTATCATTCTGTTTTTCCTGTTTCAACAAAGACTGAAAAAGGGATGCTTTACCTAAGTGGCGGTGCAATCGTTGCCCAACGCTCAGCAATTTTGCCATTTGCTAATCTCCAAAGTACAAAGCCTTTAAACTCCATCTTTTTTCCTGTAGAAGAATCAGTTCCGCGCCATAGACACCGCACCATAACCTTATCGCCTTCAGCGATGGTATCCTCGACTATAACGTGCAAATCGGGATACTTTACGTATGCCTTCTCCATCCTCTGCTTAACTAGCTCGGGACTCACCAATCCTACAAAAGGTTCTTCATGATCTATAAAGTCAGGTGCGAAATTTTGGTAAGCAATGGCAGAATTCTTGCGGTTCACAATCTCCTCAAAGTGATTGCGGATGAATGTTTTATTCTGTTCAAGTGTTTGTTCCATAATGTGAGAGAATCCCATGATTTCGAGTTGTGTAATGTTCTATCTATCTGAAGTGTAGTGAGTGAAAATGCTTGACTGCTTTCAGATTTTTACGATAGTCGTAACTTAGATGTGACCAGCCCCGTTGGGGCGGGTGCAGGTTCGGGTGTGGGGTTACGTGTCCGAAATAGCCCCAACAACCATCTTGGACACAAGCCCCGTCGTTCACGACGATTGCGTTGGGCGGAGTTCCAAGCTCCTGGCATGAGCCGTCTCACTACACCCAACACCCTACCCCCCACACCCTTCTTATTGACATAACTATTGCGAGATATCCAGCTTCACATCCAGCCCTGTCCAGCGAGCAGCAAAAGCCCACATATCTGCCGTTTCCTCAATGATCTTGTCGGTGGGTTTGCCTGCTCCATGACCCGCGCGCGTCTCGATGCGGGCAAGGTGGGGCTTGTCACCGATATCCGCCGCCTGGAGCGCAGCGACATATTTGAAGGTGTGACTCGGCACCACGCGATCGTCCGTGTCGGCAGTGGTGGCGAGGATCGCAGGATAAGCCTTGCCGGACTGGATGTTGTGATAAGGCGAATATTTCAAGAGGTTACGGAAATCCGCTTCCTGTGCCGGAGACCCATATTCGTCTAGCCATAATTTCCCGCCTGTGAACTGGTCGAAGCGGAGCATATCCATCACACCAACGTGGGGTAACGCAGCGGCGAACAGATCCGGTCGTTGATTGACCACTGCACCGATCAGGAGTCCGCCATTCGATCCGCCCTGAATCGCCAAGCCATTTTGGGGCGTGATACTCTGTGCCTTCAGATACTCGCCCGCTGCGATGAAATCATCGAAGACGTTCTGCTTCTTCTGACGACGACCCGCTTCGTGCCATGCCTTGCCATATTCGGAGCCGCCGCGAATGTTAGCGATCGCATACACTCCGCCCTGTTCGATCCACCCCAGCGGCGCTGGCAAGAACTCAGGAAGCATGGGGATGCCATAGCCTCCATAGGCATGAAGTAGGGTCGGTGCGGCTACGGTCACATCCTTGCGCCGGACGATAAACATCGGGATGCGGGTGCCATCCTTCGACTTGTAGAACCGAAGATATCTCGACCTGGCAGCTTATCGAGATAACTGTTGGTGACTTTATTCTGCGATTCGACCCAGGCGGCGACTTCCTTATCGTTGCGGACATCGTTTTCCAGCCAGCGATAGGGGTCGGCGATCGTCTGCCCGAAAGGCTTCTCGACAACATCGACCCGCTTAGTTTCAGGATAGGTGATTGTAGGCATGATTACTGTAGACTGCGTGCAAGCGGAGGCGAAATGGGTAGTAAAGAGTAGCGCGATCGCGAAAAGGGTTGCGCGGCGCATCGCTATCTTTATCTTTTGAAATGAGAGTCGAAAGCCAAAGAGGTTGAATTTCAGTAATTCTTGTTGTGATTTTGCAGTTTTGAACATGTCATTGATCTATGTAACAAAAGGGTTGACCGCAACTACCTGAGTTAAACGATCGCAAGTAGGTAAACAAAATTAATTACATTGTTTTCACCAAATTCTTTCATCACCTTCTCAAGGTTTTGATGACGAAAGCTCTTAATTCGACCATCTGACCATCGCGAAAGCGCCAGATGTCACAGTACGAGTAATCAGCCGTCTTCCCGTCTTCGTCCTTCATGGTGATGTCGCCGAGTGCTGTGACGAAATCACCCTCAGCAATTAAGTTCACGACCCTAAACTTTGGCGGCTCTAAGTATGTCGTTACCATCCATTGGTGAACGGCTTCTTTTCCTTCAAGGGTCTTGTCGCCTACAAACGTCCATTTTGTGTCGTCGGCGCAGAACGACAAGAATCCTTCATAATTGCCTTGGGCGATCGCTGCGTTTGCCTCTTCTAAGATTGCTTTATTTTTGTCTGACATCTGAATTTCTCCTTTGTTCAATTCGTAAGTTGAACATCAGGTCGTAGAACGCCGTGACGGTTCTCTTGTTCTGCTCCAGTCGGTCATTCATCAACACCCCCCTTGTGATGCCCTGCTGGACAAAATCAAACTCCAATCCGTTTAGCAATTACCAACGCCGTGAAGCTAGTCTAATTTTCTGTAAATTTCAGTACAATTTTGCCCCGTGTTCCTCCCTGCTCTAGACGTTGGTGTGCCAGAACGACCTGATCCCAAGAGAATACTGAATCAATCACTGGGCGAAGCTGTTGACGCTCGATTAGTTTTGTCAAAGCCTCTAATTTTGCTCGGTACTGGGGTGAAAAAACAAAATGAATCGTCAGATTCTTACCCCATGCTTCAAGAAGCGATTGCGGTATTGCAATGTCTACAATGCTTGTAAGCCTACCGAAGGGACGAATGATTTCTAGACTACGCTGAATTGTTTCTTTGCCGATCGTATCTAGAACTAAATCCACACCCAATCCATTTGTTTCTTGACGAATGACTTCTACGTAATCTTCATTCTTGTAATCAATCACTCGATCTGCACCCAGTTCTGTCACGAAATCTCGGTTTCTAGAACTACACGTTGCAAAAACGTATGCCCCTATCGCTTTAGCGAGTTGAACTGCGATTGAACCAACTCCACCCGCACCCGCATGGATAAGAACTGTTTCACCAACTTGTAGATTGCCCCTAGTCACCAGACAATCCCAAGCAGTTCCGCCTGCAAGCGGAAAAGAAGCTGCTTCAACGTGCGATAGATTTGCAGGCTTTAATGCAACAATCGCTGCATCAGCCACATGATACTGAGCGTAGCTACCGGATTCTCCAAAAACTTGCGGCGAGTAGTACACGTTGTCTCCCACCTTGAAATCAGTCACAACTTCGCCAATTGCCTCAATCACCCCTGAAACATCGACTCCAAGGATAGCGGGTAATCGAACCAGTTCCTTGTAATCACCACGACGAGTTTGGTAGTCGATCGGGTTAATCGAAGTTGCACAAACTCTGACTAACACCTGATTCGCTTTCAATGTTGGTGTGGGAACAGTTTGAATCTCAAACTTCTCAGCATCACCAAACGCAGTTAATACCGCTGCCTTCATAAATTCCATGTGTGCCAGCTCCCCTTGATTCAGAATAAACAGTGACGGGATTTCGATACCATTCAGCGGAAGTAACTCCCTAACTTCGCAATAGCCCGTTGCCGCTTGTGCAAAACTCACGGAACAATTGCAGTAACGCGGATTTCAATACGCATCGTTGGAAGTCCAAGTGCCGCGACTCCTACTTGTGTCCAAATTGGCGCGTGGTTGGGCATATAATGGCGATATAGCCTAACCATCACATCATTAACCTCCGGGGGAAACCCTCCAACGTGGTAAGAATTGACGTGGACAACATGCTCCCAACTAGCATCGGCAGTCGCCAAGGTTCGCTCTACGTTCCGAAACGCCTGGGCAATCTCATCCTCAAGCGATTCGGGAATTTGCAGATTGTCATCCCAGCCACCTTGTCCTGATGTCTCCACTCGATTGCCAATTTTTACCGCTTGCGAGTAATGCAATTCATTTAGCATATATTCGCCATAACCGGGAGTAACAAAAAACTTGGGCTTATTCATGGTGTTCCTTATGTAGTACGTTTGACTGTATCTCGCGTTGCTGAAACGAGTTTGTTTCGGCATCATCTGATTTAGACACTAATGTTCAGAATTCACTTGCCATGTAATCACAATGATTTCTGCAAACCCTAAGACAAATATTAGCCGCGAAAACGCTCCTAAAATGGCTTCCATCGTCCAGTTCTGACTCTGAACCTCCCAGATCATCCAAACAATATAGAATCCAATCACCAACCAGGGTAGAATTACTGCTGAATTCCGTCTGCGATAGAAGCGGATCGTCCTCTCGCGCCAAAATGGGAAGGTGCTGAGGAGACAAAAAATGTAGGAGGTTCCTGCACTGATGAACAAGCTTCTTTGAGGACCCGAAGGCAGGTTTGGGTATCCAAGCGCGATCGCACTCAGGCAAACTCCCAGCGCGAGGTACAGGAAAGTAAACAAAGTAAATCGTTTCATTTTTTCTCTTTCCAATAAAGCTTATTCTCTGTACCACACACGCACACATTGAAAGCAATTGATTGCAAGACCCTGACTGATCATCACTGGGTGGAAAGCATTACTGGTCGTCACTCCGTAGACATCATCACTTGTGCCTTCAATCCGATCGGGTAAAACAACAGTTTCAACATTGATCACCTGTATCGTTGTACTTGCGATCCACTGATTTACAGCACTCACAACCTCAGAGAAGGATTCATAATCGGAAGCTCCGCCGAAGGGTCCCCGTTCAGTAATCCGAGGCGCAAAATCTTTGCACTGAATCATTTGATTTACCACCTTAAAACTGTAGAGTTAAGCATCAATTCAAGTAGTGGGCATCGCCCACCATTTTTAAAACCTTTCACAGTAAGGCTTTGTGGGCAGTGATAGCCCTATGATATCTATTCCAAAACTTAAGCCAACCTTGCCAGTAAACCGCTAAGAACAAAGGCAAAAGCATGAACGCTGATATGAGCTAACATTGCAGCCTCTAGCGAATATTGCCAAAAGAGCCAGCCAAACGCGATTCCCGGAATCCCATTCAGTAACAACGCCCGAATAATCACAACTGGAGTGAGGGGAACGATCGCAGCAGTCGCTGGCAGGTGTAGTAGTCCAAATACCAAAGCGGCTAGAACGATCGCACCCTGGTAAATCCCTTGACTTGGCAACGTAACGCCTTGTTTTAGCCCTTTCCACGCGATCCAAACAAGCAGCGACATTAAACCCCAGCGCATCAAAATTTCCTCAGTGATGCCGCCATAGAACATTGCTGTGAGCAAATTCAACCAACTTGGCTCTGTATTATTTGCTGCCCGTAGCGCTTCAGGTAGGACAGGTTGCATTAACTGATCGAGCAACAAGAGAACGATCGCCGCCGCTGCACCCACACCCAAGCTCCACTTCATCTCAACGGCAAAAGATGGAGACTTAGTGGTGTGAAACACCCAATGATCAATCAAATGGGAGCTTAATCCAACACGATAGGCACAACCAATTCCGATAAGAATGCTGATTGCCAGTAGAATTGAATACTGTAGTCCTTGCAGAAGCATTAGAATTCCCAATGGCGGCACTTTTTCCAGTGTTTCTGGAGACAGTTTCGCTAACCGTTGCTCGACTAAAGGAATAGACGCGATCGTGAACATGACAATTCCCACACTGCCCAATACAAATAGAATCCCGAATTGTTTCATAATTGCCATTGGTTTAATCTCCAGATGATCCGTCTTATTAGCTCATGCCAGCAACTACCATCACCAGGATAGTGGGCAGGTTGAAAACGACATGAACGATGACAGCAGTTCAAACCGATCCGCTGCGGCGGAAGATCTCGGCATTAGTAGGGCAGGCAGTACCCACCATTTTGTAAAACCCTTCACAGTAAGGTTTTGTGGGCACTGCCCCCCCTACTGGCTTGCTGTCACTTGAACGTAGGTTCGATAACAACGTCGCTCCAGTCGGTAGGCAGCCCGCAAGTGGGATTTAGGTGTTGGCAACTCATAGTTTGAAACGGCTCTATCCTAAAATTCGGGTTCGATAACCACGCCGCTCCAGTCGCTTGGCAGCACGTCGGGCATCGCGACGATTGTAGTGGATACTCTCATAAATCCATTTGCGATCGTCACGGCTGCGGTAATAAACCACAAACGGCCGATTGCGATATCGATCGTCGCGATATTGATCGTCACGATATCGATCGTCGCGATATCGATCGTACTGAGCGATTGACATATTCGGATCTCGATCAAGGTTCTGACCAATTTCTTCTGAATCTAGTGCCTGTGCCGTAAAGGGCATAGTTACTACGAATCCCGTACCCACCAGTGCTAGCAAAATTATCTTTTTCATGAGATTAGTTTGAAGGTGTAAAACTTGGATTGACCGAGCAGAATGCTGATTGCCAGTGGAACTGTATACTGTAGTCCTTGCAGCAGCATTAAAACCCACAGTGGCGGAACTTTTGCCAGTATTTCTGGAGACAGTTTTGCCAACTGTTGCTCAACTAATGGAACCGACGTAATCGTAAACATCGCAATTCCGCAATGCCCAACACAAATAGAATCCCAAATTGTTTCAAAACTACCATTGATTTAATCCCTAGAGACATCAGGATGCTGGGTGAACACAATGCCCAGATAGAGAATGACAACTGGTAGCTAACGCCACCTTATTCCGAAGCTTTATTGTGCTTCTCCTAGCATTCATTTGGTTGCATTGTTCTAAAGTGTACTGAGGCTGCGGTTTCTTTCAGCCCGTGCCAACGAGCAACATGATCGGGATTGTGGGCAGGTTGAAAACAATATGAACGACGAGACCGGGCCAGATCGAGCCGCTACGACGGAAGACCTCAGCGGTAGCGAGACCGGCCACAATGGCCGCCGGAAAGACAATGTTAATACCGTGCATGAGGGCGAAGATCACAGTGCTGCCCACCACCCCAGCGAACGAGCCATAGCGCAGCAGCGCATTGGTGACGATGCCGCGATAGAGCAGTTCCTCGCCGAAGGGTGAGAAGACGGAGATCAATACTGTGGACAAAACCAGAGGCAGTAACCCGCCGCGACCACCCTCTGCGTAAACATTCTGGACATTGTCCGTGTCCCCGGTGATCTGGATCCAGGCCATGATCGCCAGACCCTTGAGCACAAAGGCAACCAGCCCTACGCCAACACTGGTCAGAAGCCAGCGACTGGAGGTTCGGCGTACACCGAAGGCACTCAGGGAACGGATCCGCAGCCGCGCGGCTGCCGTGAACGCGATGAGGGTGGCGACGCCGGTCCATGCAGTCAAGATCAGTCCGTGGACCACGGGGTCAAGACCGAGTTGCTTGAACAGCGAGACGCCGCCGAACCCTACGATTAAATAGACGACGAGTCCGACGATAATCTCGGACCAGCCCGGACGGGAGGTCTTGCTAGGCCGAACCGAGGACGCGGAAGGGGGCTTTCCCGACTCCCCCAGGTGATTTGAAGAAACACGAGGCATGATAATTGACTCCTTTTATCGGGTTGCTGACTTCAGTTGCTGATGGGTTCGGGATTTGCCGGGGTCACCAATGACCCTTCTGGTGGCTCTGGGAAACGGATTGGGGCGACTCCTGCTTGAACACCCCGTAGGCGATCGCCAGGAACACGGGTACTGCAACCAGCATTGATAGTGCCCCGTAGGTCGCGTGGTACTTGCTGATTGTGAACAGAGCGGGTGAGGGCAAGGCACTTCCAGTGATGTCGAACAGGATTGCCCCACCGATGTTGTTCGCGAAGTGTACGCCGATGGCGAGTTCAGTGGTTCCGTCAATCAACGAGACCACAGTCCACACCAGACCCGGAACGAGGAAGTAGTTGGAAAAGATCGTGAGCCAGCCGCCCACGCTTACCTCCGGGTTAAGGAGGTGCGGCAGGGTAAATATCACGGCTGGCACGATCGCCAGAAAGATGCGGTTAGTCCAAACAAGGCTCGCCCCCTGCACGATATATCCGCGAAAGAAAAGCTCTTCAGTGGTAGTCTGGATCGCGGTGAGAACCAGTGCGATCGGGACGAAGAGTGCGAACGTTAAGAGGTCAGAGTTAAAGGAGAAGGTATCCGGGTAGAACAGATACTGCCCCAGCCCACCTATGAGGCAGTACGGCACGAACCACGCCACAAATCCGTGACCGATACGCCGCCAGTTGATCCGCTCCCGCGCCGTGACGAGCGTCCGGGGGTGGCGGCGGTGGACAAGGGAGACGGCGATAAGGACTCCTGCGAAGAAGAACAGGAAACTCGCCATGACAAACAGGTAGTATTCCACGGGACCGAGCACCGAGGGGTCTGCCTGTCCGCCGAGCGCGAACGCGACGAGTACGCTGGCACCACTACCGACGACCAGCCATGCAAAGAGGATGATCATCAGCCCCAGAACATATCGCCACCCCCGATGCTTACCCCACCGGGCAGCCTCCACGTAAGTCGCGTCTTTCACTTCCGTTCCGCTTCCCTGATGTCCTTGGGTTGCTTTAATCTTCATCTGTGTCTCCTTGATTTGTGCGTGGATGTAGTGCTTGGATCTGACCGCCAGTTACCTGGGAGGACGCTTACACTGAATTGCTTTGACATTTCGTAGATAATTCAACTCAGGCTCGAAATTCGTGGGACAGTTAACATATACGATGTCCTGCGATCGACTAATGACTAAACGGTAGGCAGGTGGAATTCCTTCAGAACTGTCAATTACTTCAATTATGGGAATCACTTGTGGACTAACTTGAGCCAGGGATGGAACACTGAACAGCAACAATAGGCTGAGTAGGATTGTTGCTGAGATAATTTGCGGAGATCGTTGAAGTCTGGACAGAATCTTGTTCATTGGACGTTTCCTTATGAGTTTTTTCTGAGTGATTAATCGGATTTCCAGGGGAGCGGCGATCGATAGGGATTCTCCCGCATATCCAGCACTTCCCAAGTCACAGGGTTAACCTGTCCTGTAACGGGGATGTTGTAGCGTCGTTGTAAATCTCTCACCGCAGATTCTGTAATCGCGCCAAATGCACCATCAACAACCGCACCCCTCGGATTTCCCAACCTGACTCCAGCAGCATTTAAGAACCCATTATCTAAGAGAATTTGCTGCAATATTTGCACTCTTCTACCGCGATCGCCCTGTCTCAAGGTTGGCAATGTGAGATCCGTGTAGGCGGTTGCAACAAGAATAGGAGATTGTTGAGGTGGAGGGGTAGCGATCGCCGGATGCATTCGCAAAACCCCACCTACTCCCGTTATAACGATGATTGATAGAGTGGTTTTAGCAAGCATCCCAGTGATTCTAGAAATTGAGCGTCGTGTTGTAGTTAATTTCATCATCTTTCTCCTGTTTGTCGCTATGAATAATTCGTATCGTGTTAGCGAACCTGTTTTGGGGTCATTCCAGTGAGGCGCTTAAGTTCAACAAAACAGGCAAAAGCTAGCCATCACGCATTCGATAGCTTACTAGCACTAACAAACAAGTCAGATATGAATAGAGCTTAGTGACTTGCAGCAACAATGGCTGTCATCAACTCTGCCATTTTCCAGCGCCCAGTATATCGAATGTTATTGATAAATAGGGCTGGAGTAGCCGTTATTCCACTGTGCAATCCACTTTCGATATCTTCATTGACACGATCGATATGCACTTGTTTAGACAACTCTTTGAGAAATTGAGGGATATCAAGCCCTAAATCATTGGCGTACTCTACAAGATAACCATTTTCTAACTTCTGTTGATGGGCAAACAAAGTGTCGTGCATTGACCAAAACTGTCCCTGAGCGGCGGCGGCAACGGCTGCTTGGGCTGCCCGTTGAGCTTGGGGATGAATCTGTGCTTGCGGAAAATGACGGAAGATAAAGCATAAATCATCTTCTCCAAAAGAAGCACTAAGTTCTCCTTTGAGCAATTTAATCAGCTTGTAAACATCCGCACTTTTAGAGCATTGATAGTCTCCATACATCACCAGCACGACCTTAGCACTCAGCACACCTCGCATCCAATCCTGGGTTGAAGGGGTTACAAGTAAGGAACTGTGGCTACGATCGTCGTTCATTTTTATACATTTGCATCAAGCATGGAACCTGGCAATTTACTTACGCAATCAATGGATTGAGTAAGTGTTTGCATAAATTCAATATAGGCGATCGCCTTCAAGCTGTCGTCTATAGCAAGTTAAAATTTTTACAGTACAAATTGATAGAGAAACCATGCCGTCGCGGAGTAGAAGGCTAGCTATAACTTAAGTTAGAATCCGAATTCGATCGAAAGTAAACCCTATAAATTGACAATGCCGCGTTTAACGGCAACAATTACAGCTTGGGTGCGATCGCTAACATCTAACTTATTCAAAATCCGATTGACATGAGATTTGACAGTGCCTTCACCAATACTCAAAGCAGCTGCAATATCGGCATTGCTCATTCCCTGCGCCAGTGAGCCGAGTACTTCTAGTTCTCGTTCACTCAGTTCTGGATTGCTGAGGCGCTGTACCAACTTTGCTCCCACATCAGGCGGAATATACTTCTGACCCCGATGAACGGTACGAATAGCATTCAGAAGCTCGTCAGGTTCAGTTTCTTTCAACAGATATCCTTTTGCGCCTGCCTGCAATCCCCGATAAATATCTTCGTCACTATCATACGTGGTCAGTACAATAATCCGAGCAGATTTAGCAGTAGCACAAATTGCACCGATGGCGGCAACTCCTTCCACTTCAGGCATTCGGAGATCCATGAGCGTGACATCCGGTTGGTGTTCCCCAAATAGAGCGATCGCTTGTTCCCCATTTTCGGCTTGGGCAATCACCTGCATATCTGGGTCACGGTTAATAATGGTGGCTAATCCTTGCCGAAAAATAGCATGATCGTCTGCAATCAGAACCCGAATGGCTTGGCTCATTGTGATGCCTCCCGATCGACAGTAACAATCATCTCTGTTCCTTCTCCAGGTTGACTCCTAATCGTGAGTTGTGCGCCGATGCGCTCTGCCCGTTCGCTCATGCCTAGTAAGCCAAAACCCTCAGAGGCTGGAATACTCCCAACTCCAAAGCCCTGTCCATTGTCTCTCACGCGCAAGCAAAACTGATCGCGATCGTAGATTAGCTCCACTCGAATTTCATCAGCATCGGCGTGTCGAATCGCATTGGTTAAGGCTTCCTGCCCAATCCGCAGTAGATTACTCTCGACTTCAGTCGGCAGAGAATATACTGCACCCTCAATCTCATAATATAAAGTGGTATCCATTGCGGCAGTTCTGAGTTGAGCGACGAGACGATGTAGAGCGCTCTGTAGACTGCCTTCCTCCAAAAGCTGAGGACGGAGCGCTACTACCGATCGCCGCGCTTCAACCAGTCCAGTTCGCGCCAATTCTTTGATCAGGTCTAGGTGTGCCTCAGTTGCTTCTAAATCATCCGTTAGCACCTGTTTTGCCGCTCCCACCTGAGCCAGAATGCCCGTAAACGCCTGAGCGAGTGTGTCGTGAATTTCACGCGCCATGCGGTTGCGTTCTTCCAAAATTGAGGCTGCTTCTGCTTGCTTTTGCAGCGTAATATCTCGCGCTATCCAAATGACCTGCTCATGCCGAATCGGTGCAATGCGCGCTGAAAACCAAGTTTCTCGTCCATCTATCTGTAGGCTGTACTCAACGGTAAGCACTTGTTGGATTCTCAGCACCTGCTGAATATAATCCATAAATTTATCGGCTTGTTCTTCTTCAAAAATCTGATGCAGTGTTTTACCAACCTTCTCCTCAACTGAACTATACAACTGCCTCGGATTCCCTGCGACTGTTTCGATCACTCGCCCTTGGGCAGTAACAACACATAGCGGATCGGGAATGGCTGAAAAGAGCGCCCGTAGCTCTGCTTCAGAGGCTTGCAACGCTACTTCTGCCTGTTTGCGATCGCTAATATCTGCAATCACCCCTTCGATGTAGTCATCGCCTGCATTCAGATAAAAAGAGAAAAGCCCCCAAAACAATGTCCCATCTCGTTTTCGCATCTGGGCTTCAAAGCTTCGCACTTCCCGATCCCGCTTCAGCAACTCAATGGCGTGTTGGTGATCGCTGGGATCTGCATAATAGTCTGTGACGTGTTCAAGCCCAATGATCTCCTCTGGTGAATCAAAGCCAAACAGATTGGCATGGCGTTGATTGGCATCGAGAAGTAATCCATCCGAGAGGCGGGTTCGGAAGATGCCGACCTGCGAGTTTTCAAAGATATTGCGGAACTTGGTTTCACTGCGTTGTAATGCCTCTTCTGCTTGTCTACGCTGGGTGGTGTCATTGCCAACCGATAAGATTTCAACGACATCTCCCTGTTCATTGAAGATGGCTTGATTTGACCAAACAACCCAAACTCGCCGACCGTCTCGACACAGGTTTTCACCCTCGCCTTGCGGGTACGATTGAGGATTACGAAGTAAATCATGGACAAAGGGTCTCACATCGCGTCCAGAAAGTTCGACTTCTGGAATGATGGTTTCAAATAAGCTCCGCCCTAAAATCTGATGTTCTTCATAGCCAAGAAGTTTTACCCCATAATCGTTGATGTAGCGAATCCGTCCTTGCGGATCATAGCGAATGATAACGGAATTCGCGGTTTGTAGCAGGTTGCGATAATTTGCTTCACTTTGTCTCAATGCGGCTTCGGTTTGTTGACGTTCCGCGATCTCCTGCTGCAAAGCTTGAGTTTGCTCTTCTACCTTCCTTTCCAGTGTTTCGGAATAATCCGATAAGCGTTCATATAACCGAGCATTCTCCAGTGAAATTGCTGCCTGAGCAATCAATAGTTTAAGGACTTGTAAGCGATCGCTAGTAAACACTCCGGTACTGAGATTGTTCTCTAGATAAAGTATGCCAATCAGCTGATTTTGCTTGAGAATGGGCATACACAGGAGCGATCGCGTTTGTTGGTTTTGAATATACCGATCAGTCAAAAAAGACGGTTCGCTGATTGCCTCATCAAACACCAGAGTTTCAGATGTGCGTTCTACTGATTGGATGACGGAGACAGGAATTGTTGCACAGCCAGCAACAGCGATCTTTTCTAGGTTACACTGTCTACTCTCACTGCACTGAGCCACAACAGTGAGCCGATCATCTTCCAGGAGAACCAGAGCGCCAGTTTTGGCTCCTGCATTTTCTATCACTACCTGCATCAATGTGGCAATCAATTGATCGAAATAGATCATTGAACGCTCCTCCGACGAAGGACTGTCAGCCGTCTCCCAAAGTATATCACTTGCCAAACTCCAGAAAATTAAGCTTCTGGATGGATTTTTAAGGTTTTCCAATGACTACATTTGGGACTTCCAAAGAATAAATTATTCCAAAAAAAAGAAGAGACAGGTTGATTTAAAGAATGATAATCATTTTAATGGGAAAAAAGGGCTTGCCGTCGGCAAGACGAAAAAACAAGACTTTGAGATTGCTTCCTTACGTCGCAATGACAGAAATTCGTAGTCCGTGCGTAAATCCTGCCTAATAGACACAGGAAATTGGAAATTATTTAACCATTACCCCAAATCCTTGATTAGACGTAGCAATGCTACGTCTTATTGGGGGTTCTGGATAACGCATATTTAAATTCAAACGAGTCTAATAAATTCCTCATTTAGTCGTATACTCAAAGTCTTTCTTGAGAAGGAACTCTTCACGGCTTTGATTCTATAAAGTGATATTAGTAGATAAATTCTGGAGAATTAAAAATTATGGCTAATCAATCAGAAAATGAAATTAAGCAACCAGTAAGCCCAACTATAGAATCCAGAGAAGAACCAACACCTAAAGAAAAGAACGCCACAGTCAATCCTGGAGATGTGGTTGATGAGTCAAAATCACTTGAAGAAAAAGCTCAACAAATTGCTGTAGATTCACCAGACATTACAGGTGAACATATCACAGTACCAACTTACTTCGTTGTCGATGAACCCAATGGTGAACAAAAGGCACTTCACCACGTTAAAGATGCAGAAGAAATTTCTGATGTAATTCGTCAAGCAAGAGTTGACGAAGACGGAAACCGGATTTGGTAGATAAGTATTTGGGCAAAATCAACGTAAAATATTCTCTACGTAGTGAGCGGTTTACCGCTCATAGTTTCGATTTTAAGGGCTTCAGCCCTTACTACATTAGAACACATTTATCTATGCCCATCTAGTTATCAAGGGTCATATTTGACCGTCGCTTCATACGAACATTCACGCATTCACCCATTCAAAAAGAATTAAATAACCAACGACTCAGTAACGTCTTTAGGCATTGCTGAGTTTTGTTATGCAATTGAAGCAAAATAGATATATAGCTTGTTACAACAAAGGCAAGAACGTGCCTAATAATCTGCAAGAAACTCATTTAAACCGCGCTCGTGCTAGTCTCAGACAAGTACTGTCTTGGTATGGATATCTTCGTAAGCCAGGACAACCACAATCAAACCTGGAATTAGCATCTTTTGTCAAACCAGAATTAGAGATATTGACAAATACTCTTAATAAACTCGACTCTAACGTAATTAGAATTGCCGCTTTTGGTTTAGTCAGTCGTGGGAAGTCAGCAGTGTTAAATGCCTTAGTGGGACAAAAAATTCTGCAAACAGGTCCCCTTAATGGTGTAACTCAGTATCCTCGTTCCCTACGGTGGACTCCTGGTGGAAAGGTGCAGGTAGAATTAATTGATACCCCCGGATTAGATGAAATTCAGGGGGAGGTAAGAGGGCAAATGGCGCGAGATGTAGCACAGCAAGCTGATTTAATCTTGTTTGTGGTGTCAGGTGATATTACCCGGACTGAGTATCAAGCGCTGCTAGAGTTGCGGCGATCGCAAAAACCCCTAATTCTTGTATTTAACAAAATAGACTTGTATCCAGATACAGATAAAACAGTTATTTATAAAAATTTGCAACAACTGGGTGCAGGACATCCCCAAAGTAAGCCGTTATTACCCGATGAAATTGTGATGGTAGCGGCAGAACCTGCACCCCTTGAAGTGCGGGTTGAGTGGACTGATGGACGTGTAACTTATGAATGGGAGACACCGCCAATTGAAATAGAGGAACTCAAAGAGACAATTTTAAATATTCTCAATCGTGAAGGGCGATCGCTTCTTGCTTTAAATGCACTGATTCAGGCAAGAGATGCAGAAGCTGCGATCGCTCAAAAAACTATCGAGTTGCGCGAACAACAAGCAGAAGACCTCATTTGGCAGTTTAGCAAATATAAAGCTTTAGCAGTAGCGTTAAATCCCATCGCCTTTTTAGATGTCGTTGGCGGAAGTGTTGCCGACTTAGCGTTAATTCGCTCCTTAGCAAGATTATACGGCTTACCGATGACCGGTTACGAAGCAAGCAAAATTCTCAAGACAATTTTCTTTAGTTCTGGCGGTTTACTTTTGGGAGAATTAGGAAGCAGCTTGCTTTTAGGTTTAGGCAAAACTACCGCCGCCTTAGCCAGTGGTGAAAATCCCACCAATATTACAGCCTTCGCCGGAAGTGCGATCGCTCAAGCTGGTATCGCCGGTTATGGCGCATATGCGATCGGCAAAGCCGCACAAGTATATCTAAAAGAAGGCTGTACTTGGGGTCAAATGGGCGCTAGTACCGTCATTCAAGAAATTCTGTCCCAAGTTGACCAAAACACAATTTTGTACCGTTTGCAACAAGAATTAAGATTGGGGGAATAGGGCATTGGGCATTGGGCATTGGGCATTGGGAGGATGAACTCCTTGTCCTTTATCCTCCTTATCCTCCTTATCCCCCTCATCCCCCTCATCCCCCTCATCCCCCTTATCTCCCTAGTCCCCTGTCCGCAGTCCCTAAATGACGGTTTTCCCACCGGCATTTTTTGTTAAGCCTGTCTAAACTAGAAATTAAGCTTTTGAAATAATTCAGAAGCTGGCAGTCGATTTCTAAATCAACACACAAAGGTAAGTATCATGACTGACATCTCAAACGTAGTCCAGGCTGCTATTAACTCCGCCGAAAATCCAACTCAAACCCTTGAAGAAACAATATTTGAAGCTGTTGCTGAAGCCCGCCAAACCTGCGATATTAGCGGTAGCAATTCTGCTAACTGCGCTGTAGCTTGGGATATCGTCGAAGAATTGCAAGCTAAGAAATCTCACAAACAGCAAGCAACAAAAGGCAAATCTTCTTTAGAAAGTTACTGCGATCGCCATCCCGAAGCAGTAGAATGTCTAATCTACGACGTTTAATTTCTCAATTGGGCAACAGCAGATTTAGTAATTTGCTGAATAGCTTCTAAATCAGGCGGTGGTGTTTCGCTTTCTATATCCAGCCACAACAGATATTCAATATTCCCAGCAGGACCTGTGATCGGCGACCAAGTTAAGCCCTTGTAGTTCCATCCTAAATTTTCAGCAGTTTGCAAAACCTGAAAAATTGCCTCAGCTTGGTCAGAAGAATCACGAACAACGCCTTTTTTTCCCACACGGGACTTGCCAACCTCGAATTGTGGCTTCACCAGTAAAACAGCTTCTCTTTGAGGTTGAGTTAACTCCCACAAAGCAGGCAAAATCTTGGTTAAAGAAATAAACGAAACATCCACCACCGCCAAATCAGCTTTTTGTTCCTCACCATATAACTCATGGGGTTGCAGTTGTCGTAAATTAGTGCGTTCCAGCAATTTCACCCGCGAATCATTTCGCAGACGCCAATCAACTTGACCGTAACCGACATCAACCCCGTAAACTATCTTTGCCCCAGCTTGTAACAGACAATCAGTAAAGCCTCCAGTGGAAATACCCCCATCCAAACAAACGCGATTTTCCACAGAGATATTAAATAATTCTAAAGCCTTCGCCAGCTTCTCACCGCCACGAGATACAAAACGCGATCGCTCCTTAATCTTAATATCCGCCGCAACATCAACCTCCGTCCCCGCCTTATCCACAACCACACGATTAACCTGAACTTCCCCCGCTTGAATCAACCGTTGCGCCAAAGCGCGAGAAGCACACAAATTCAACTCTACTAATAATATATCAAGTCGTTGTTTAGCCAATTAACTGGACTCTCCTGGCAATATTAAACCTAAAGCACGATTGAGAATTTTTTCTTGGTTAACCAGCTTTTCCAATTCCTCTAGCTCATAACGACCCTCTTCTACTTCTAGGGAAGCTTGATCAATGGCATTTAAATAAGCTTCTACTAAAGTTTCCCATAGTTCTTCTGGTGTGAGATAATAACCTCCAGCCTTACGCCGCTTATTTTCTCGCTGAATTTCCCTAACAGAATTGCGAATTGACACATCCCAAGAACGAGTCGTGCGATTTTCAGCTTGTTGTTTAATCAAATGCAACAGGAGAATTACTGCATAGCTACGAATCGTCTTGATGATATCATTTCGGCTCATTTCGGTTAATTCTTCCACAATCATCAAAGCACCTTGAACATCGCCTTGAACCAGCAAGTTTTTCAGGGTTAATAATTCTTCCATAGCTAGCGCCTCAAATATGGGCAACTTCTATTATGGTCGTTTTTTTTGTATTAAAAAAAGTAAACGCACCTTGCCAATGAAGTCAAAGTGCGATCGCTATAATCTTTTTACATTTGCAGGGGAAACCCCAAGATAGCGCTGGCTCAATTTTTACCTTGTGCCACTAAATATCCTGCTCGCTCAACTCCCGTGTCATATAATCAAAAGGCTCATCCAAAAAAGCAGTATTAGCAACACCAGCAGCCGTCACTTGCTCCTTGATAATATCCTTCAAAATCTGGATACCCCGAACCGTCGGACCAATCGGCACACCCAAAGAATTGTAAGTTTCCCGCAGTCCTTGCAGTACCCGCTCATCTAGAACATCCATACTACCAGCAACCAGCGCATAAGTAGCGTAGCGCAAATAGTAATCCATATCCCGCAGACAAGCTGCATAGCGACGAGTCGTGTAAGCATTTCCACTAGGACGAATCAACTCCGGCTGTTCTTCAAATAACCGAGAACCAGCCTGTCTGACAATAGACGCCGCATTAGAATTAATTGCCCCAGCTGCTTGTACTCGTGCTGTACCACTTTCAAAGTAAGACTTGAGGCTGTCGATCGCATTCCGGTCAAAATACCGTCCGGCTACGTCATAATTCTTAATTAAACTTGTTACTGCATCCCGCATTCCGTTTTCTCCCAATCAATCCTATTTATGGTTTGATATTTATCTAGCTGCTTTTATGCGCCTATAAATTTTTGTGCTGCGGCAAAAGTCTCAGCACAAACATTAATCCATCGGCTACTTAAAGGATTCTATGTCAAAGTTGACCCTGTGAAATGAAGTATGAAGTTTTGTGAAAGTCGTTAAGCAAAAGTAAATATAAACTTTAATCATGAGTTTTTGTAGCTTATGCAACAAAACTACCTAATGTCCTATCTCTAGGATATTTCAGGGATCTCACAATTTGGTTTCATCAAACAGGGTCAGAGTGAATGCATTGAAAATTTCAGTTCTACCCTAGTAAATAGGCACACAAGGAGTAATCATGACAACCCCACAAGAAGTCTTGAAAATGATTCAGGACAACAACATTCAGATGATCGATCTGAAATTCATCGATACGCCAGGAACTTGGCAGCACCTCACGCTGTACTATAACCAAATTGATGAGACTGCATTTACTGACGGCGTGCCTTTCGACGGTTCGAGTATTCGGGGATGGAAAGCGATTAACGAATCAGACATGTCAATGGTTCTCGACCCAAACACAGCCTGGATCGATCCGTTCATGGCAGAGCCGACCCTGAGTATAATTTGTAGTATTCAAGAACCGCGTACAGGTGAACCTTACAATCGCTGTCCCCGCGTTATTGCTCAAAAAGCAGTAGACTACTTGGTTTCTACAGGTGTTGGTGACACAGCTTTCTTTGGTCCAGAAGCGGAATTTTTCATCTTTGATGATGCCCGATTTGACCAAACCGCCAATTCCGGCTATTATTATGTAGATTCAGTAGAAGGTGCTTGGAATTCCGGTAAAGAAGAAGGTCCTAACCTCGCATACAAACCACGCTTCAAACAGGGTTACTTCCCAGTTGCCCCCACCGACAGTTTCCAAGATATCCGCACCGAAATGCTGCTGACAATGGCAAAGTGCGGCGTACCGATTGAAAAGCAACACCACGAAGTTGCTACGGGTGGACAGTGCGAACTCGGTTTCCGTTTCGGTAAGTTAATTGAAGCTGCCGACTGGCTGATGACTTACAAATATGTCATCAAGAACGTTGCTAAGAAATACGGCAAAACCGTTACCTTCATGCCCAAGCCCATCTTCGGCGATAACGGTTCTGGGATGCACTGTCACCAATCTATCTGGAAAGATGGTAAGCCCCTCTTTGGCGGCGATAAGTACGCCGGTTTGAGTGAAATGGCATTGCACTACATTGGTGGTATTCTCCGTCACGCACCAGCATTGTTAGCAATCACCAACCCCACCACCAACTCTTACAAGCGCCTAGTACCTGGTTATGAAGCACCTGTAAACTTAGCTTATTCCCAAGGTAATCGTTCTGCTTCTGTACGGATTCCTCTTTCTGGTAACAATCCCAAAGCAAAACGCCTAGAATTCCGTTGTCCGGATGCAACATCTAACCCTTACTTGGCATTCGCTGCTATGCTTTGTGCTGGTTTAGATGGTATCAAGAACAAAATTCATCCTGGTGAACCTCTAGATAAGAATATCTATGAACTCTCCCCAGATGAACTGGCTAAGGTTCCTTCTACACCAGGTTCTTTAGAATTGGCATTGGAAGCACTAGAGAAGGATCATGCTTTCTTAACCGAACCAGGTGTGTTTACCGAAGACTTCATTCAAACTTGGATTTCTTACAAGCTAGATAACGAAGTTAACCCAATGCGTCTGCGTCCTCATCCTTACGAATTTGCTCTTTACTACGATTGTTAATTTCTAGGGACTGGGGATTAGTTGTTTAAAATAGCAATCCTCAGTCAGTCTAAATCAGGTATTTGAGAACATTATTAAGCCACCTACAGGGTGGCTTTTTTTGAGTAGCTATCAGGCTTATTTTCATTTCTAGTCCCTAGTCCCTAGTCCCTAGCTCATTGTCGCATTGCTGCGATCGTAAGTCATACGAACGGTAGGATCTATCTTGCCTTGAATCGGGTTCCAGCAATGAGATGCTTTGCCAGCAGGAAGACCTAGTTCTTCACCAACACGTTCCAGCATCGATTGTTGACGATTTTTTACCAACTGATAATGACGCATCATTAAAGCACGCGCTTTTTCTTGGGTAGACATATCAAGTTCCTCTTTATTGTTTTAATGATTTATAGATTCATTTTTCATCTACAAAACTACTATATCAAATAATTCTGTAACCAAAGTTACAAAAACGAAATCGTTACAAAACTTAATATTTATCCGGCAATGAGTGATGCCGGGATACCTCTGCGACATATCCAATCCATGAGAGGCTTTGGAGTGTTATTTAGGGATGACTGACCAGCATAAGGAGAGTGCGATCGCAGCACTAAACTCTGCCCCGGTTAAAATAGAGTATTGGAAAAAAGTTGTTATCAGTGGCGTTTTTCGGTAAAAATAGTTTATATTCCCCAAGTAAAACACCGCAGGTTTATGCAAGTTTTTTTGCCACTGGAACTCGAAGAACTCGTCAGAGCAACTATTGCCAGTGGGGTGTATGCTTCTGAAAATGAGGTTATTTGTGCCGCTTTGCAGCTTTTGAAAGACCATACCGACTATTTGAAAGAAGAACTGCTACGGGGAATTGAGGAAGCAGATAGAAAAAATTTCTCCTCCATGACCTTGGAAGAACTGAAAGCGGAAGGACGGCGCAGACAAGCCTTGCAAAACCATTAAACGCATGACTTTTTTTGTTGCCCGTACCCGACTTGCCGATGAAGACCTGTTGGAAATCTGGCGTTACATCGCCCAAAATAACATTGAGGCTGCTGACCGTCTGTTAGAAAAGATAGACAGAAAGTGCCAGCTTTTGGCTGATAGTCCTAGAGCAGGGGTTAAACGTGACGACCTCGCTACAGGTCTGCTGTGTCTCATCGAAGGCAAGTATCTTATCTTCTACCGCATCACTGACGAAACAGTTGAGATTTTACGAATCTTACACGGGGCGCAGAATCTCAAAGCCATTTTGCTTTCATAATATCCCCTGCCTCAGCGGAGGTGTGCCAGTGAAAAATTTTAAGCGTCTCAGCGAGAATACTTAGAAGCGTATATCCCCACGATCAAAGCCAGGGACAAAAGCCCAGCTGCCTTGGAGCGTTATTTAGGGATGACTCATTAGCATAAGGAGAATGCGATCGCAGCACTAAACTCTGCCCCCACATCTTTCTGAAGATTGATGAGAAAACTTTTACAATTATTTACAACAAAGTACTACAGTTAAAATAATCCAAGCCATTCTCACTCATGTCTGACACTTTAACTAAACTCACTTATCAGACTTTTCAGCAAGGTAAAAATTACTTTGGTCTAGCGCACAAAATTTTAAGCACGCGCTTAAAGAATATTATCTCTCCCAGTAATAAGCAGACCAAACCCATCCCAAGTGAGCTTTTACTCAAACTTCAACAAAGGCTAAATAACTTACTTGAAGTTGATTGGGAAGATGCTGAACAAGGCGTATATCCTACAAGCTTACTATTTGATAACCCTTGGGAAGACTTTTTCCGCTACTATCCAGCAGTATGGCTAGATTTACCACAACTCTGGGAGCGGACTAACCAAAAAAAATATCAAGAGTTTTCCCCAAATGTCGATATAGAGGGTTATCCCAGCTATTATGTACAGAACTTCCATCACCAAACTGATGGTTATTTGAGTGATTACTCAGCTAATCTGTATGATTTGCAGGTAGAAATTCTCTTTGGTGGTTCTGCGGATGCAATGCGCCGGCGGATTCTCGCTCCTTTGAAGGAAGGGCTGAAAGTTTTTAGTGATGTGTCACCCAGGCAAATACGTATTTTAGATGTAGCTTGTGGTACAGGTCGCACCATAAAGTCGATTCGCGCTGCTTTGTCTCAAGCCTCTTTGTTTGGTACAGATTTATCGCCGGCTTATTTGCGTAAGGCTATAGAACTGTTATCCCAAATTCCTGGGGAGTTACCACAAGTTTTACAAGCTAATGCGGAAGAGTTACCTTATTTAGATAACTATTTTCATGCTGTCACTTCTGTTTTCCTTTTCCATGAGTTACCCCCGATGGTACGTCAGCGAGTAATTGAAGAATGCTTCCGGGTAACAAAACCAGCTGGGGTGTTTATTATCTGTGATTCAATTCAGATGAGCGATTGTCCTGAGTTTGAACCAATGATGGAAAACTTCCACGAAACTTTCCACGAACCTTACTACAAAAATTACACTACAGATAATCTGGTGGAGCGTTTAGAAAAAGCGGGGTTCGAGAATATTACAACTCAATCGCATTTTATGAGTAAGTATTTGATTGCTCACAAGCCAGCATAACATTTTTGGGGATATTTGCTGTTATATCATGTCCCTAGTTGGGACAGGTAATTTGAGAGACGTTCCAACGGAACGTCTCTACCAAGGTTTGACATGATATTAGCTCATAGGGATAGAAGCTTTTGAATCCGGAATGGATATTACCTTAGGAGCCGAATTGCGTCGAGTTGCCAATTTGGTAGAAGTGGCAAACACAATGCCTGTTTGGGAACGTCCCCAGTATTTAATGGAGCGTTTACCGCAGACTTTGTTTGCACCTGAGTTGCAGTTTACCAGAATTATGGCGGCACAAAAGGCTTGGCAGCGCGATCCACAAGCGTTTATAGATAAATTTGTGCCGATGTTTCTTAACGGCATTAAGGGTACAGAAAACAACCGCTTCAGCTTCATCTCGTGACTAAATGGGGCTTTTGCGTTGATTTTTGTAGTAGAGACGTAGCAATGCTACGTCTCTACATTTATATGCGATCGCGAAATGGTATTAAAGGTCAATTGTTGTAATTGAAAAACTTTTGATGCAGTTGATGGAGGAAGCAAGTTTGCTTCGCATTTTGAGGCAAGGTTTACGACTGAGTATGTATACAAAAGCTTACTGACGAAGTACTGGGCGATCGCCTGAATTTTTGTATTTAATTATGCAATGTGTATACCAGGGGTATATGTATCAAATATTTTGGGCATAACACCCTGTTTAACTGGATGAAGTTTTTCTTGCTACAACAAAATTGTTGCTTTAAGCAAGTTACCTTCCCTTATTGTTGTTAAACAGCAGGATATGTCGGTTAGACATATTGCATTAACTGTTTACGTCCGCTACCCCGATGAGGCACTGGCATATCTGGTTGGCTAGGTTTGCTGGACTGGGGTTTTGCCGATATCAATTGTTCTGAATCACAAAAGGATAGCAACAGATTAGATAAGCAATTTGCGATCGCTTGGAAGTTAAAAGCTAAGGAGCTCAGTACTAAACCAGTAATTAGAAGTGAAATAGTTGCACGCATAAGAAGTGTCTATTTTGGAACTCTCCACTTCACTGATACTTAGTTTTTTTTACTGCGTCCGGACATTTTGACAAAAGTAACGTTTTTAACTTGAAAAAATGTTTAGATTATTCCTGAATATGTTCAACTAATAACCAATTACCAGCACGATTCCAGTAACCACAAATTTGTAGCGATTGCTGATCAATTAAATTTTGCAGTTGCTCGTCTATATGCGATCGCAAAGTCACAATTGGTAAAAGCAATTGCTTTTGAGTTGCTGTGGTGATGCTAAATCTGTAATCTTGCTGATCTAGGCGGTGGAAGATGCCCCGGAAATATTCTTGATTAAGTGATTTTATGTATTTAGATTGAAAATATTTATACTGGTTATTAGATGAGATAGGACAATTTCCAGTAGCTGGATAAGCGTCTGGGTTATCTAAGTAATACAATTGCCAGTCCAGCCATTCCGGATGATCGGGTGGTAAATTAAATAAGGGAACGACTGCCGCAGGAGAGCGTAAGTCTCGCAATAAAGCATTTTGCAGCATTCTAACAGGTAAATCTCTCGGCTGAGTGTTCAACTGGGCGCACATAGCAGCAGCCATTCCTGCCGCTTGACCAATGCCCATCACCACAGGTTGCAATCTCGTCGCACCATTGGTTATATGTGATACAGAGATATTTTTTTCACAAACCAATAAACCATCCGTTTGGGCAGGAATTAGACAACCGTAACCAATTGTGAAGGGAGTTCCTGTCCAACGTCCCCCCCAACGCATAGATTTGGGTTGTAGCTGGTAGTTGACTCCGGGATAATGGTGGTCATTGGCGTAATTACCAATAGCGATTGTTTCGATATTTAAGGATGCTACTCTACCAAGAGCGATCGGCAAAATATCCTGTTCTCGCATAGTAGTTAGTCCCACCAAACGGCGGCTTTCCCGGTAGTAGGGATGTAGGGCGTAAGCCGTGCAGGGATTTCGGTATTCAGGAAAAACTTGTTCTGCCAAGCCGTAGCGATCGCCTAGCTGATTTTGGATAAAATGGGCAAAATTTTGGCTGTGCCAGCGACATTCTTGTAAAAACTCACTTTTTGATGTCTCTGACTCTATCAAACGCCCAACTTCTTTGCCGTAGTCATTACCACAGATGGGCCAATTGATCATCAACAGCCCTCCCGGTAAGCGTCCATAATTCAAAAACTTCTCGGCACCATAATCATCCCAAGCGCCTGCAAACATTGATAAATCTTGATTGGGTGCTGGGGCTATTTCTTGTCGTTCTTCTTCACCAAAATCTTGCATCATCACAACCCAAGTCGGCGCTTGCACCGGATATTTTTCTGTGATATAATTAAAATGTGCTGGGGCGCTTGGCTCTTGCCATTGAGATTGCAATTCCCAACCCCAGCGATGAGGTATTTCCCCTAAAGCCAATAAATCTCCTAATTCTGTGCCGTCGAGAATAATCTTAGCTTTGACAGTAAAATCAGCAAAGCGAACGCCAGTAACACAATCTGCCTGTCGCAAAATTTCTAACGGAACTTTACCAGAAATCCAATGCAAATTTGGTAATTCTTGCACCCAATCGGCAAAAATCGCTGCCCCAATGCGCGGATCGTAACTAAAAAAGCTTACCCAACTATTGTCTAATCCTCCTGGCTGTCGAGAACGCAATTCTCGCAAAAACTCACCCCATAAACCTGTCTGAAATGCTTCTAATTCGTTACCATCGGGTACAGAAACCCCGGCTGAAGTCAGCATTCCCCCCAACCAAGGAAATTCGCTCACCAGGATAGTTTTTGCTTTACATCGCGCTGCTTGGATAGCCGCAGCAGTTCCGCCGGTTCCCCCACCGACAACTAAAACATCAGCCGTGTACGTCTGATTAATCATCTATTCACCTGCTATATAAAAGCTAGACAAGTCTAGACATTAGGATGGGAACACATGGATGTCTTCGTTTTGAGGATTTGATCAAATATACAGCAAATTTCACTCCTTAGGAGGTACATACGTAAAACCCAAAACCCTATGGAAACCTAGCACTTGGTAGTCTCTACATGTATTTGATCACAACGCAATCTGCTGTAAGGAACAGCGCTATGGAAAGCCTGGGGAAGGACTTGTAGCAAATTACGTCAAACTGCAAGTATATCAAGTGACAGTTAGACAACTGGACAGAATTTTCTTTTTCTGCGCTCTTTTATAGCCATGAAAAAACGCCTGGGAGTGTTACCGTGTTTCCACCCCAGGCGTTTTTTACTTTTAACTTGCTCCTCACACACAAATAAAACATATCACTGCTTTTATCAAACGGCAAGTATATCAAGTGACAGTTAGACAACTGGACAGAATTTTCTTTTTCTGCGCTCTTTTATAGCCATGAAAAAACGCCTGGGAGTGTTACCGTGTTTCCACCCCAGGCGTTTTTTACTTTTAACTTGCTCCTCACACACGATTTAAGAATATCATTAGTTAAATCAAAATGCCACCATATTAAGTGACGGTTTGTAAACTGCCTATTTTTACTCTAGTAGTCCACCACATTAGTTCTGAGCAGTTACGAGAGGTCAGATCCCCGACTTCTCCAAGAAGTCGGGGATCTAGCAGCGATGGGATGAACAAGTTGCCCTATTAAAAACTCGACGATACACCAATTCTAAAGGTGCGTCCGGGTTGATAAACGCGATTAACTTTTTCATACTCAACACCAGCTAAGTTTTCCACGAAAACATTTAGCCCTAAATTTCTCGTTATGGGAATCCTACCACCAAGATCCAAGTTCAACCAAGAGGGTGAAAAATCTGTGGTACTTTGACCTGGTAAATTAAATAAGGCTCTACGCGAACCACTGTTGTAACTAGCAATCAAATTAAGCTGCC
Organism: [Scytonema hofmanni] UTEX 2349; assembly: GCF_000582685.1. Classification (GTDB taxonomy): domain Bacteria; phylum Cyanobacteriota; class Cyanobacteriia; order Cyanobacteriales; family Nostocaceae; genus Hassallia; species Hassallia hofmanni. The sequence goes on along the minus strand of NZ_KK073768.1, from coordinate 3,682,922 downwards.
AACCGTTGGATTGATAACCGATACCCATTTGTGCTACTGAGTAGGGAACTGTACTCAACTGCAATCCTTTTTCTATACCTGATTCGATGCGGGCATCAGTGTAAGTATAGTTGATAAAAGTTGACCATTCACGGGCAATTCGCAATCGTAAAGCCGCTTCTAAACCGTTGGTATTTACTAAGCCAATATTAGTCCACTGTCCGCCAAGTATTGCCAAACGGTTATCTAAACTACTGGCAAAGTAAGTGAATTGCCCGGTTAAATTATTAGATAATTTGACATCAAGTCCTGCTGTCCAAGAGAAACCAGTTTCCGGTTTGAGGTCGGGGTTGGGCAACCAGCCATGAACGGTATCATAAACATACAATTGGTCTATACCGGGGTTGCGCTGCACTGAAGCCCAACTTCCACGCACTGCAATATTGTCGCTAGCAGCATATTTTAATCCGACACTAGGATTAAGGTAACTACCAAATTCACTATTAAAGTTTTGTCTCAATCCTAAATCTGCTTGAAAATTCTTTGTTAGATTCCAAGTATTTAAGGCAAATATTGCTGTTTGAAATCTATCTCTAGTTTCATTACCATTAAAACGAATTCGATTGGGAACATTGCTAAATGTATCACCATCAAGGTTGCTATTTTTTAAATCTAATCCCCAACGCAGAAGGTTATTTTGATTGAATTGCCACTGATGTTCTACTCTGGCAGTCAATCCTTGAGAATTTAATGAACCTTGACGATAAAAAGTAGTGCCACTTGGACCATAAGTGCTGAAGTAATCTTGAGCATAACCGATGGTGGCGTTAAGAATAGAATCTTTACTATTACCAAGCTGGCTTTTCCAAGATAAACCAGTATTGAATACATCGTGGTCAAGTCTGTCTCTTTGAAGAGGGAATCCAAAATAAGTTAAACCTCGACGACTGCTAATTATATTAGTATCAAAACTGATAGTATTTTTGGAATTTACATCTAAAGTAATATTACCAAAGTAGTTGCTAGTTGATGTATCTCCATTAAAAAAACGTCCATTCGCATCACGATTTACAGCCCCTACAGGTACTCTGTAATTATTTTCGGCATCGTACTTTTCGTAGCCGATATTAAATTTTACTGAGCCAAGAGTCCCACCATAATTAGTACGGTAGTTAGATTCATCAAAAGAACCATATTGCACTAAACCACTAAATCTAGGCGGTCCTTCACCTTGTTTAGTGATAATATTAACTACTCCGCCAACGGCTTCTGAACCGTATAATGTGGAAGCTGTACCACTAGATAATTCCACCCGTTCAATTGATTCTACGGGAATGCTATTGAGGTCAGTATTGCCATGATAAATATTAATATTGCTGTTAATCGGTCTGCCATTTAGTAAAAATACAGACTGGTTTATTGACTGTCCTCGGTAGAAGGTTCCGGTGTGAATATCTGCACCATAACCGACATCGTTAATCGCAAATCCGGGTAAACCTCTTAATACTTCTGCTGCACTATTAGCACCTTGTTTTTGAATTTCATCTTTGTCTATTACATAAACTGGGGTAGATTGAGGTTGAGTATCTTGTTCTCCAGTTACTTCTAGGTTAATATCTGGATCATCGGTGGTTTGTGGTTCACTTGTTGGTGGTGACTGGCTAATTTTATCTAATTCAGTTTGCTTTAATAATTGAGCATCAGTGTATGGTAGTTTGATTTCACTTAAATTAGGAATGTCTGATATTACCTGAGACGATTTATCCGCAGCTACGGCAGGAAATGCGATCGCTAAACTTGTTACAACAACTGAAAACAAAACAAAATACCTTGTCACCCTGTTCCCTCACACTAAGTAAAAACACCAATCAGGTGTTATTTTTGCGAGAAAAGCAAAAATATGTCAAAAGACAGGGTGTCATATTTCAGGGATTAGGGCATGTTTGCAAATCCTGGAAGCTCTCAGGCTAAAAGCTTGGAGCGTTGCGTGTACAAAGCCTGCCGTCCCAAGCTGAAAACCATTTTTGCTGGTTGATTGATAGCCATGAAAAAACGCCTGGGAGTGTGACCGTGTTTCCACCCCAGGCGTTTTTTACTTTTAACTTGCTCCTCACACACAAATAAACCATATCACTGCTTTTATCAAACCGCAAGTATATCAAGTGACAGTTAGACAAGTGGACACAATTTTTTTTTTGCTGGTTGATTGATAGCCATGAAAAAACGCCTGGGAGTGTGACCGTGTTTCCACCCCAGGCGTTTTTTACTTTTAACTTGCTCCTCACACACAAATAAACCATATCATTAGTTAAATCAAAATGCAAGTATTTTAAGTGACAGTTTGTAAACTGCCTATTTTTTTAATAATTTAATTTCATAGTGGGCACTCTTTGTGTCCAATAGACACTCTGACAAATATTGTTTGAGCTTGGTCACGTCATCCTGATGGCTGCTGCCCGTTACCCAATCCCCAATGCGCGTAAAATCCCCCAGACTCAAGTCTGGTGATGAGCTTAAGAATCTGATATGGGGCATCAAATTCCTCCATAAATGTTAGATATATTACAGAATTTCGTGGTGAATCTGTAAAAGTATTAGATATTATTTTGTCACAATTGTAAAAAATTTACAATTTTAGCTAAAAATCCGGAAAAATTTTACGAAATCAACGCCCCCGAATGAGTAAGATATATTGGGTGGCTGCGTCAGCACGCAACTCAATTCATGCGCTATGGCGAATGCTGCATAAGGGAGGGGCAAACAGAATGAAAACTCTAAGCATTTCTAGAAATGATATTGCTGTCATGACCGTACAAGAGGTTGAAGAGTTGGCAACACGCTTGGATCAAGATAATTACAGCAATGCTTTTGAGGGTTTGAATGATTGGCATCTGCTGCGAGCGATCGCATTTGCGCGTCCAGAGTTAGTTGAACCCTATATCCATCTTTTAGATTTGGAACCCTACGACGAAGCATAAGGTATGAAGAGTTAGAGGTTATGAGTTATGAATGAATAATATTAACTCATAATTCCTAACTTTTTCCTATGCCAAGTGGTAAATCGACCAAAAGGGTTTTAGTTGGTGTAGGTGGTGGTATCGCTGCCTATAAAGTTTGTGAAGTTATTTCCACGCTGTTTAAAAGTGGGGTGGAAGTGCGGGTGATTCTTACATCTACAGCACAAGAATTTATTACACCTTTAACTGTAGCTACTTTATCTCGCCATCAAGCATACACAGATGAGGATTTTTGGCAAGCTAAATACTCGCGTCCGTTACATATAGAGTTGGGTGAATGGGCAGATTTGTTTGTCATTGCTCCTTTAACAGCTCATACATTAGCAAAATTAGCTCACGGGATGGCTGATAATTTGCTCACCAACACCGTTTTAGCTTCTACTTGTCCCGTGTTGCTCGCACCGGCAATGAATACCGAAATGTGGGAACAACTGACGGTGCAACGAAATTGGCGCGACTTATTGACAGATAGCCGATATCATGGTATGAGTACAGCATCGGGGTTGTTAGCGTGCGATCGCGTCGGTGCCGGCAGAATGGCAGAACCTCCAGAAATTTTCGCCTATATAAAATCACTGTTGCACACCGCAGGCAAGCGAGATTTAACTGGTAAGCGAGTGTTGATTAGTGCTGGAGGAACGCGAGAACATCTTGACCCAGTGCGATTTATTGGCAATCCCTCCACAGGTAAAATGGGATTAGCTTTAGCCCAAGCAGCACTTCATCGAGGTGCGAATGTGACGTTAGTACATGGGTTAGGTAGTTGGAATGCACCTTTGGGAGTGCAAGCAATTTCAGTTATTAGTGCTGAGGAAATGCAGCAAGTAATGCTGGAATATTTGCCGAATGCTGATGTGATTATCATGTCGGCAGCGGTTGCAGATGTAAAGCCACGCGATTGTAGTTTGGAGAAATTGCCCAAGCGATCGCTTCCCGAAACTTTACCTTTAGAAGCAGTACCTGATATAGTTGCCGAATTAGCAAGCCAAAAACAACCACATCAAAAGATAATCGGATTCGCTGCACAAAATGGCGATATTGTCAAGCCTGCTTTAGAAAAATTGCAGAGAAAGAAATTAGATGCGATCGTTGCTAATCCGATAGATGAACCGGATAGTGGTTTTGGCAGTGATAATAATAAAGCGATATTTTTAGATAATCGAGGTCGGCAAATGGTAATTGAACCTTGCTCTAAGTTAGAAATGGCGCATCGTTTATTTGATTTTATCTGAAAATTAATACAACTATTTTGCAACTTATAAAGCGATCGCACCCACGCACAAATAAAATAGTTAAGTGCGTAGGTACAACCCACTATAAACCTTTTTTTCTTTATCCTCTTACATATTTAACGACAGGATCTGTTTGCAAAACTTTGCCATTTTTGAGAATCTCTAGACTCACACCATTGACAACATATTCATATTTTCCATTCTTAGCAATATATCCTGTTCCCTCTTCTGTGTAGGCTGGAAGAGAACGGATACCTTTACTATTAAGCTTGGAAGTGCTTGTATAAAAAAGCTTTCCACTTCTTTTACAAATATAAATAGAAAAATTACGAGTTTCGATATTGGCTTCTAATGTTCCTCCTCCTGCATACTTAGGGCAAGTAGATGCCGAGGCTATAATCTCAGTATTTATTGCTGAAGCTTGAGTAGCCACTAATTCTGAGGCTACAGCAGAGGAAGATGTCCCAAATGTTCCAGTCAGTAATGAAGCCGTAGCCAAAATTAGCGGAAATGATTTGTTCATTGTAGGTATTGAAGTTTGATTACTCTAAGCTTCAAATTCAAGTTACAGTTTTTCGGATTTTTGGTAAAAAATTTGACACTGTTGATTTGCTGTCTGAGAAAAAGCGTTGTGAGGAAACCCGCTTCCCTAACACAACGCTTCTTCCGCATTAAGTCAGACTCTACATTTTATATTTTTTTGACCTATGACCTAATATCATTTCTGTGTGAAGCTGCGCCTAATTAGCCCACGAAGGTGGGCTTTGTACATGTAGCCGCGAGTTTACTCGTCAGGTTATTAAGCGCAACCTCACAAAGAATTGACCTAATTTTTCAGCAAACCCTAAATATTCACTGCCAAAGATAGATTAGAACAAACAAAATAATCCAGATCACATCAACAAAGTGCCAAAACAAAGAAGTTGCATTCACCCCAAAGTGTCCGGAATCGAAATTACCGGGAATGAAAGAGCGTACAAGAATAATCGTTTGTAACAAAATACCAGTGAGAACGTGCAAACCGTGGAAACCTGTCAATAAATAAAACGTTCCCCCAAATACACCAGAAGTGAAACCAAAAGTTAAATTACTCCATTCAATACCTTGTCCCACTAAAAAGTAAGTTCCCATCGCCATTGTTGTAAAAAGATACAAGCGATATTGCATCAATTTATGGCTTTGCAGAGCGCGTTCTGCCAAATAAATGACAAAGCTACTAGCAACAAGAACCACTGTATTAATTGCCGGTTCCTTAACTTCAAGTCCAGAAACACCGATTGGTAGCCAATTAGGTGTGGTTGTTTTATAGAGAATATATCCAGCGAAAAAACTCAGGAAAATAACGCTTTCAGATAGTAAGAAAACGATGAAGCCAAACATCTTATTGCCTTCTTCATCATGGGTATGCTCATGCAACTGCTCGGAAACTAAATAACTGTCCATTGCTTAAATTCTCCTTTATCTTGTGTCGAGTTCTGGTTCCTGGTTCCTAGTCAGAGACTGGGAACGAGAAAACGAGAAATGATCAGGTTTTCAAAGCCTCTCTCCCTGTGGGGGAGAGGTTTGGAGAGGGGTTCTTTGTGGGAACAAGGAAACCTAACCCCTAACCCCTTCCCTACGTTCGCGAAGCGTCTCGAAGAGAGGGAAGGGGAACCAGAAATCAAGGTTTCAAAGCCTCTCTCCCTGTGGGGGAGAGGTTTGGAGAGGGGTTCTTTGAGACTAGAAACAAATTAATCTACGCCTGTCAAAGTTGGGTTTGCCCTATCATATTGATGACTATGAGATGGAGCAATCAACGGTTCCGACTTGCCATAACCGTAAGGTTCGCTGATGACAATGGGAATTTCTTCAAAGTTCTCTACAGGAGGAGGTGAAGAAACTAACCATTCCAAACCAATTGCTCTCCAAGGATTATCAGGTGCTTTCTCACCTTGCATCCAAGAAACTATCATGTTGAAAATGAAAGGCAAAGTAGACATTCCTAACAGAAAGGCGCCGAGACTAGCAATAATATTCCAGAATTCATATCCTGCATCTGGAGCATAGGAAGAGACTCGACGTAACATACCTTGCAATCCTAATGGATGCATGGGGAAAAAGTTGAGGTTAGTACCGACGAATGTTAACCAAAAGTGCAATTTACCCCAGCCTTCGTGATACATGCGTCCCGTCATTTTCGGGAACCAGTGGTAAATTGCCGCATACAAGCCCATCGTCACTGTACCGTAAAGGACGTAGTGGAAGTGACCGACAACAAAGTAAGTATTGTTAACGTGAACATCAACGGGTACAGAGGAAAGCATGATGCCTGTGATACCCGCAAACACAAACATGATTAATGCACCCAAAGCAAACAGCATTGCTGTATTCAAGCGAATCTTACCGCCCCAGATGGTTGCTACCCAGGCAAATACCTTAATTCCTGTCGGTACAGATACGCACATCGTTGTCAGCATGAAAAACAACCGCATCCAGCCTGCTGTACCGCTGACATACATGTGGTGTACCCAAACTATACCGCTGACTCCCGCAATTAAGAGCGATGAAATGGCGACTACTTTGTAACCAAATAGCGGTTTGCGAGAATAGACGGGGAAGATTTCCGAGAAAATACCGAAGATAGGTAAAATTATTACATAAACGGCGGGGTGGGAATAGAACCAAAAATAGTGCTGGAAGAGGACTGGATTACCTCCCTTACTAGGGTCAAAAAAGGCAGTACCGGCGGTGAGGTCGAGTAACAACATGACCGCACCTGCTGTCAATGCTGGCAATCCAAACAGTTGGATAATTTGGGCGCTAAACACTGCCCAAACAAACAACGGCATCCGAAAGAAGCCCATACCTGGTGCCCGCATCTTGACGATGGTGGTAACAAAGTTGACCGCACCCATAATGGAAGACACGCCGGAGATTGCTACCGCCAATAACCAGAGAACTTGACCGTTAATTAAGTTACCTGTGGGGTTCTGGAGGCTCACTGGCGGGTAAGACCACCAGCCTGCTTGGGCGGGTCCACCAGGGACTACAAAGCTTGCCATGAGGAGAATTCCGACCACTGGCACCATCCAAAAAGCCACGGCATTCAAACGTGGAAATGCCATATCGCGGGCGCCAATCATCAAAGGTACTAGATAGTTGGCAAAACCAACTAGTGAAGGAAATGTCCACAGGAAAAGCATGACGGTGCCATGCATGGTGAACAACCCATTGTATACGGTGCGGTCTACTAAGTCTGAATCTGGGGTGATTAGTTCTCCGCGAATTACCATCGCAAACATACCACCGACAAGAAAGAAGATGAATGCGGTAACGAGATATTGGATACCGATTACTTTGTGGTCGGTGCTAAAGCTGAAGTATTGTTTCCAGTGGTTTGGGGGTTCGTGGTGAGGTGTCTCACTAGGGATTATAATGCCTTCGATGGGGATGTTGGTCATTTGTTTGTTGGTTTGTTAGTTGATGGTTGATAGTTGTTAGTTGTTCGTTGATGGTTGATGGTGGTGATGGAAGGGCTGAAGCTGTTACTACAAATTGACTAGGGGAGGGGTAGCAGGGGCAACAGTTGCCCAACCTGGTTTGATTGACTGATTTGATGCTTGAGCATATTCAGAGGCTGCTTGGTTTTTAGCGATCGCTTGTTTGTGAGTTGCAGCTTTTGTCAGCCATTTTTGGTAATCTTCTGGTGATTCAACGATTACATCGGCTTGCATGGTTGCAAAGTATGTGCCGCTATATTGAGAATCGGTTAAGCGATATTTACCTGGACGGATGGGTGTAAATTCAAAGTTGATAGTTTGGTTGGGAATTATGTCTTGCTTGAGTCGGAAAGCGGGAATATAAAAGCCGTGGAGAACGTCTTCAGATTGCATTGCTAAACTTATGCGGCGATCGCTTGGTAAATGCAGTTCGGTACTGGTGACGTTTTTTTCTGGATAATGAAATACCCAAGCCCATTGTTTAGCAAGTACGTCAATTTTTTCTAATTGTTCAGTTGCGGCGTCTTTTGGTGCAGCATATGCCGATTCTATTCCCATCGGATTAGGCAAATGTACATGCTCCATCGGACCTTGAATTCCCATTTTCTCGTAGGTTTGGTAGCTATAATTTGCAATCCAAAACACTAACAAAACTGGGATGACTGTCCAAACAACTTCCAAAGTTATATTACCTTCAATTGGGGGACCATCGCTATAGTCATCTTTGATTGCGCGATGGAAAATAACCGAATACATCACAGTTGCGGTTACTCCCAAGAAGATGAACGCACCCAGCGTCACGAGGAAGCTAATCAAATCATCAATTAGGACAGATTCGGCTGCCGCTTGGGGAGGAAGCCAAAAGTAGGCTTGTTTGCCGATCCAAATACTAGTAAAAGTGAGAGCGATCGCGCCTGTAATTAATGTGAAAATTCGCAATATTTTCTGCATAATTTGTTGGGTGATTGATGGTTATTCTACTAATTCATAACTTTCGTACAGACGTTCCGCCGGAACGTCTCTACCAGTACAAACGTTCCGGCGGAACGTCTCTACTTCTAAAACATTTCGTTCAAATCTTTGCCGGAACGCAGTAAATTATCTGCTGTATTGTGTACTCCAAATTCTGTGGCTAATTGCGCTCCTAATGTGCCGTGGAGGAACATAATGAACATAATTCCTATGCCCATTAATAGATAACTTAATTGCACTTCTCTATCTGCTTCTTTTGACCAAACGAAGCGCTGCCAACCTCTCCAGACGGTCATACCGACAATTAGGGCTAATAATAAGACTCCACCGACACCATGCCAAAGCATAGTTTCCATTGCTTGCAATCCCCAAGCACTTTTCACATTTGCGGGGGGATTTGCCAGCATCATTTCATAAAAGCCTGCCCCGACTGTGAAAAATGTAATCACAGATGAAGCGAGCATGTTGTACCAACCAACATCAAAAAAGCTGGAACGTTCCACAGGAATTGCTAAAGATTTGAAGACCCATGTTTGGAAAGGGAAAATTACACCAATAATATCAAAGGTAATCCCAATAATAAACAAACCTAAAGTCAGATGTACTAAGTTGGGATGAATGGGAATGGTGTAAGGTAATCCGTTCGCACCTAGTTGGTTGCTTAATTGGTCAATTAGTTCTGAATTCATGGCAAAATACTCTCTTTTACTGCTTGAACAACTGGTACTGTATGTAGTCCATATACCCAAACAAGTTTGTCACCAAGATATACTTGGAAGCCAACTACACAAGTTAAAAGCAGTCCTACTCCGAGATAGTAAATCGATATTTTGTGTGGGTTACGAATACGCATTACATAACGATATGCTGTAATCGCTGCGATGATTCCTGAAAGCGACCAGCCAATCAGTGTATGCGTACTCAAAACTGATTTTACTGCGTTATAAGGTTGTGCCAATCCTGCTTCAAATTGTCCGAAAATGACAGCAACAAAAATAGCGATGGTGGCAAAAAACATATTCCACCAACTCACTTCAAAAAGGCGAGTTTTACCAGTGAAATAGCCGATGACATCGCAAATAAACGCAAACAATACCAATGCGATGACGAAGTGAACGACGATGGGATGAATTGTATCGGGATACGGTAAGTTGTGGTCGTTCAATGAGGTTAAATACTTCAGCATGATAATCTCCTTAACATATTTTTTACCTAAATTTCCCTGATTGTCACTCAACAAAAGCCTTCAGATGTAACCGGAAGTTGATATTTTTGCAGCGTTATCCGGTGACTGAATTTTTCAGCTTTTTCGCAAAATTAGGTAAACTTGCTTTTATTTTTAGTTCCTTGATTTTTACTTCAATTCATTTGCTTCTGCCTAGATATGGCTAAAAATAATTTCTGTCTGACGCTGGATTAGTGTTACCTAACTTTTAGGTTATGCAATATATTAAGTTTTGTCAAACAAATCAAAATAAAAGTTTTAACTGTAGCTTTATATCAGAAAATTATTTTTATAATGTATCTAGATTAAATTGTTGAAATAACAGAATTGTAAGTTAATTGACAATTACAAGAAAGCTGTTTGTGATGAAAGACACGGATGATGAAGTAAGTGAATAAAGTTGAGGCGAATCTTTTCACTTTAATGGTTTTTATGCAGTGATGAAGAAACTTTGTAGTAGGGGTTTTAACGCCTTTTTAATTTATCACCGTCAGGCTAGAAGCCTGGGGCTATACAAACAAAGCCCACCTACGTGGGCTAATTTTAATTTATCACCCTCAGGCTAGAAGCCTGGGGCTATACAAACAAAGCCCACCTACGTGGGCTAATTAGCGTTCTTCCATCACTTTCGCCAGATAAAATTTGAAACCCTATTTTCTGGTTAGTCAGCCTAATCGCGGACTTTGTTTGTGTAGCTGCGACTTCCAGTCGCCTTAATTATTCTTTTTACTTCCACTCTCCTTGAAGTGTAAATGCTGCCCAGTAATATGGTGCGGCAAAGTTCTCATTTTTTAACATTTCTATTTGTGCCGATCGCAATGCAGCCGCAGGTTTTAATTTGTCTTGCAGCATTTTTTGATAAAATTTTGTCATTAATTCTGATGTAGCTTCGTCATCGACACTCCACAAACTGACGACGACTCGCGGGCTACCTGCATACATGAAGCCTCTTGTCAAGCCCACTAATCCTTCTCCTTTGATTTCTTTGCCTAAACCTGTTTCGCAAGCACTGAGGACAATTAATTCTGCTGGCAAGTTGAGGTTAAAGATATCGTGAAGTCGTAAAAAACCGTTTTGCGGCATTCCTTTGTTGTCAAACAGCGACAAGACTATCCCAGATAATTCTGGTTGCGTGCTATTCAGGATACCGTGTGTGGCAAAATGGACGATGCGATACTGACTGAGTTCGGGATTGGTTGCGATCGCGCGACTGGCATCAAAATCAAAAACCTCTTTGCGTAAGGCATCGGGAAATAAAGTTGAGATGCGATCGGCTTCATTTCGGGTAAATGGCAAACGATCAAATGTTATACCTGTTCTTTTGGCGGATCTTGATAAATCGAGTTCGTTTACATTAGGTTTGTCTAGTTTTTGTTGCGGTAATTTCAAGCGTGGATCGTCGCTGGTAAAAACTGGATCGGCAAAAATAGCGATCGCTTTCGGTGCTCTTTGACGGTTATTTATTTCTTTGCGTAAAACTGCTAAGGTAGATACTGAGGGTAAATATACTATTTCGTGTTCAACTAACAAAGGCGTTGATTGTGTCTTACCTGTTTGGTCTTTCGGATTCGGCAATGCTGCAAACGGCAAATATTGCAAAGCACCATCACTAACAATCACTAAACGCTTATTTCCCAACTCTTTCGCAACGGGTTGCAAAAGTATCTTACTGAGTTTGGTTCCGATTTCGACATCTGTAGGTGAATTCAGATTAGATCCCACCGATATTCTTCTCGGTTTCTTCAACGATTGATAAAATTGCTTTGCGGTAGTTTCTATTTCTACACGTTTGGGTAATTCGTAACTCTTAATATTTGTTTTGCTAACTGCCCACAGATAACTGCGTTCTTCGCCTAGAGAATATTCTAAAACTAGGGTATCGTTATCAAGTAGCTGCTGGTGTTGTGCTAATGTCAGAGATTGAGGTTGTGTAAGTGCAGCATAACGGGGACTTAAGCTTCTAATTTGTGCTTTGAGTTGTCGATTTTGTTCTAAAAGCGCGGAAATTTCTTTTTCTAGCGCTTCGGTTTGCGCTTCTGTATTTGGTTTGTTGGATAATTCAATTCGGCGTTTTTCTGTAGCATCTAATTTTTGCTGTAAGTTGCGTTCAAGTTCTAGCAACTTCGGATCTACACCTTGACGAATATCGGCGTTAGCTTCATTCAACAATTCTACCAGACTGCGGGCGCGAGCGCGTTCACTAACTTGCAATGCCAAAGCATCGTATCCTTTATCTGGTTGCTGTTTGTGCAACCGCATCAATAAGTCGATGTAAAACTGGTAATATTTTTGTATTGAAGCAAAATATGAGCTTCGCAAATCTTGACTGGTAACGTTAGTGCGGATATCTTCGATAATCGCTATCACCGATTCTATTTGTTTTTGCGCTGCCTGAAAGTTGTTGCGATCGCGTTCGGTGACAGCAATATTATAAAGCGTATCGGCAACACCTGTGCGATCGCCTAACTTTTGCCGCAACTTTAGTTCCTGATTGTAACTGTTGATTGCCTTGTCTGGTTGCTTTAATGAATTGTAAGATTTGCCAATATTGCCTAAAACGTTAGCTTCTGCTGTCGGAATGCCGATTTTTGCAAATCGAGATGCTGCATCTTGTAAGACATCTATGGCTTTTTGATAATTCCCTGACGCTAGATACACTCTGCCTATAAAAGCATATGCTAAAGTTTCACCAAAGCTGTTTTGTTGTTTCTGGGATAATAAAAGTCCCTGGTTGGCAGCTTCCAACGCTTTCGGATAATCTTTTAAAGATTCATAAACTCTAATTACCCCAGTGAGTGTAGCAAATTCTTGAAAAATAGCTTTTTGTTCACGCCACAATTTTAGTGCTTGGTTGTAGTATAAGAGTGCTTTAGGATAATCTTCAGCAATGCGGTAAACTGTACCTATATTATCAAGAGTTTGCGCTTCCCTAGAGCGATCGCCTATTTTTTTAAATATCTCCAATGCTCGCACGTAAGTATCAGTACTTAATTGATAATCTCCTAAATAACTATATATTTGAGCAATGCTTTTTAAGGTCTTCGCTTCTCCAGAACGATCCTGTACTTGACGCTGAAGAGTTAATGCTTGATTATATGTATCTAGCGCTTTTTGATAATCGCCAAATGATTGATAAATATCGCCGATACTACCAAGGGTGAAAGCTTCTCTTGCGCGATCGCTATTTGCACGTTGAAGTACCAAAGCTTGATTTAAAGATTCCAGAGCTTTTTGTTTGTCGCCCAATTCATCGTATACTATACTAATCTGGGCGAAAACTTCCGCTTCACTAGAACGATTTCCGGCTTTTTGAAAAAGAGTACGCGCATTATTGAAGTATGAAATCGCTTTGAGATAATCACCTAAAGATTTGTAAGTACCAGCAATACCGATGAGAGTTTGCGCTTGTTGAGAAAGGTTAAATACAAGTGCAGTTCCAGAAAGATTTCCTTGCGCTTGTTGTTGCAGTTTCAACGCTTGATTGAACGAGTCAAGCGCTTGTTGGTTTTCACCTAAGGAAAAAGAAATTAGACCAAATCTATTATATATCTCAGCTTGTCCGTTAATATCTTTTCTCAAACGTTGAATTTCCAATGCTTGATTGAACAGTGGCAAGGCTTTTTGATACTCACCTAAGGTCGTGTAAACTGAAGCGATCGCATTGAGTGTACGAGCTTGAGAGGCAGTATCTTTTGTGGTACGCTGAATTTCTAATGCTTGATTGTATGCTGAGAGTGCTTTTTGCGTTTCGCCTAAATTAAAGTAAACTCCGCCAATACTGATTAACGTGATCCCAGCAAAGTCAAGTTTTTTCTCAGCTTGAAATAATGACACTGCTTGATTGTAAAATTGTAATGACTTTTGCTTATCGCCCAAATTCGAGTAAGCACCAGCAGCATAAGAAAGCATCACAGCTTCCCCAAAACTATCTTTGAGTTCCCGTCTAATAACTAAAGCTTGATTGTAATATTCGAGTGCTTTTTGGTTTTGGGAAATTGTATAGTAAACAGTGCCGATGCTTAAAAGTGTGGTAGCTTCAGAATTACGATCGCCTATTTTTCGCCAAATTAAAAGTGCTTGAGAGTAAAGTGCGATCGCACGTTGTCGAGATTCCCCCGTACCTTGCTGCAAAAGCTTCTCTGCTTCATCTAACAGTTGCTTTCCCTTTACGTATTCTGGGGAATTCTTTGGTACTTGTTGAGCGATCGCACCTGCGATAGATGCGATCGTCACCATCGGATGCGATAACATCAGAATGCCAACAATCGCCGCTAAAGAGCGATGAATCAGCATTTTACCACTTTTGATTTTTAGTTTCGTCACCGTAATTCTACCTTATATAAATGCTTTCTCTGGTTGTATAAGTCAGATTAGCACCTATGTAGCCACTATCTTAGCGCCGTTACATTTTTGAGAACGTTACAAGCAACGTTATAGATTTAGGACTTACGCAATGACTGCACATAACTTTCCCAAACTCTCCTAAACTCTGTGTCCTCTGCGTTCTCTGCGGTTCGTTTTCCATTTATTTGCGCTCATTCTTAAGATTAGTAGTAATGTCACCGAAAATTTGACCGTCGCCCGTGCGAAAATTAAAAAAAATAGATTAAAAATGCTTACTAATTCAGAAACTCCTATTCTTGCGGCAATCGTGCTGGTTTTTTTCGGTATTTTGGCTTGGGGCTTTTATCGCGCCAGACCATTTGGTAAACTTGGCATCTTAGCTTGGTTGCAGTCGGTGGTCTTGATGACTCCTTGGCTGTTGTTTTTTGGCTTGTTTGCTGCCGGGATTTACATCAATATAGTCGGTGTGTTATTTTTATTAGTTGGCTCAACTGTCTTATACATATTTTTGGGAAGAAAATTGCGAGCAGCTGGACAAGATGCAATCCTCAAACAGCGTGCGACAGAAAGAATAGCCGCTACCACAGCATCAGAAACTCCACAAAATGCACTGAATGCAGAATTAAAGCTAGAAGATCCGCCAATTCCGGAAGAGGAATTGAACGCAATTAAAGGTATTTTCGGTTTAGATACATTTTTTGCCACAGAAGCGATCGCTTACCAACAAGGAGCGATTTTCAAAGGTAATCTGCGGGGAGAACCCGAAGAAGTTCACAATCGCCTTACCATCAGTTTACAAGAACGTCTGGGCGATAAATATCGCTTGTTCCTGGTCGAAAACCAAGATGGTAAACCTGTAATTATCGTCTTACCCAGCAGCAATGATCCGCGTCCGTCAACAATATCACAAAAAATCTTTGCTGGTATTTTATTTCTAGCAACGATCGCCACCTGTTTAGAAGCTGCCGGTCTACTATTAAGATTTGATTTATTTGAGAATCCATCCCGCTTTCCTGAAACTTTACCCATTGGTGGGGGTATTTTGGCGATTTTGCTAATTCACGAAATTGGTCATTGGTTAGTAGCGCGTCGTCACCAAATCCGTTTAAGTTTACCATTCTTTCTTCCCGCCGTGCAGATTGGCTCATTTGGGGCAATTACTCGGTTTGAATCTTTATTACCCAACCGCAGTGTATTATTTGATATTGCCATAGCAGGTCCAGCCGCAGGGGGAATTACTTCTTTGGTAACATTGATAATTGGCTTGCTACTTTCTCATCAGGGTAGCTTGTTTCAATTACCAAACGAGTTTTTCCAAGGTTCGATTTTGGTCGGAAGTTTGGCGCGGATAATTCTCGGTTCCGCATTACAATCATCAGTGGTCGATATTCATCCTTTAGTGGTGATTGGCTGGTTAGGATTGGTCATCACCGCGATAAACTTAATGCCAGCCGGTGTCTTAGATGGTGGACGCATTGTCCAAGGGATTTATGGACGCAAAACCGCAGGAAGAGTCACAGTAGCAACTTTAATTGTTTTAGGAATAGCATCTTTAGCGAATCCCCTTGCCATGTATTGGGCGATCGTGATTCTATTTTTACAAAGGGATTTAGAACGTCCCAGCTTGAACGAAATCACCGAACCTGACGACGCACGCGCTGCATTAGGTCTTTTAGCTTTATTTTTGATGATAGCTACCCTTTTACCTTTAACTCCCGCTTTGGCTGGACGTTTGGGAATTGGGGGATAAGAATTGGATTTTAGACCTTGAAACATTATAAGCCCCATCCGATTATAAATAGGATGGGGCTTTTGATTGGAGAATTATTTAGCTACTAAATCGCCAATTAAAGATTAACAGGTGCAGACTTACGACGACGAGCAACGACCATTCCACCTAAAACTAAACCTAAACCCATCAGAGCGCTGGGTTCTGGAACTTTAGTACTAGGTCCCGATGGCACATTAGCGACGAATAATGAAGCATGAGATAGAGCCTTACCTGCGTTACCACTTCCATCTAAAGCAACACCAATGGTATTGAAAATTCCTTCTAAACCAGTTTTAGAGAAATCAATATCTTTAAAGAGATAAGTGCTGTATACAGTACTGCTCTTGAGGCTTATTACAAATGTACCACTACTCAGTGCCTTCTTTAGGCTCCAGTTGCCAGTACTCAAGCCATTATCTGCTGATAAAAAAGGATTTGGCTCATCCGACTTTCCAGCTAAACTCCAAGTAACGTTTGAACCTACACTACTTGCAAACAAACCTCCATTTAAATCATCAAGTAAAGTGGCTTTATCTCCTGTGTCATTACCTTCAAAAGGTCCTTTACAATCGGTAGCAGCAGTTCCTCCAAATGAGACATTACTAACGTTACACATCACGCTAGTCGCAACTTTATCTGTTGGTTTATCTACGTTATCTGTTGGTTTATCTACGTTACCTGTTAGTTTATCTACGTTACCTGTTGGTTTATCTACGTTACCTGCTGGTTTATCTGCGTTACCTGCTGCCTGTGCTGGTGCAGCTACTGCCGCAACTCCAAGAGCTAATGAAGCAGAAATTAGTAGAGTGGAAAATACACTTTTCATATCTAACAATCCTTGAATTTATTAATTTTGATGCTTTAGGTAGTTGACAAACACTCGTTTTTTCTTCGCTTTTTTGTCTGTGAACTCATCATAAGCACATCACCAAGGATATGTCTGGATTAAATATGTTGCTCAGTTAAAAAAACAGTAATGTTATCTGATGAAATTTCTTCATCTAATTTTTATATTCATGAATTTTGCTGGGAGGTATCGCAAAGATTTGGGAAATAATAGACTTTTTTTTTAAGGATTTACGCACACAATCGCGAGAAAACAAGACTTTGAAATTTGAGATTGCTTGGTGATGTCGCAATGACAGAAATACGTAGTCTGTGCATATGCGCTCATTCCTATTTTTGCAAAAATAGGAATGAGCGCAAAAACCGGACACGATATTACTTCATACTTTCTCTGGTTTCCAACCTAAAAGTAAATTTGGATAAGTTTTTGCTGTAGAAAATAGCTTCCCAAATCTAGTTTGACGTTGTGGGGGTTTCTCGTTGACAAGGTTCCATAAAGTTTCGTAAAAGAAAAAGGATACACCTGCAAACTTGCGATCGCGTACACTCTGCACTTGTGTTTCAATTTGTTGCATCGGCACAAATCGACCTTTCAAACCTGATAAAATGCCGATACTTACGGGAATGTGGCTGCGTGCTGCTTTGACTTCTGGATATTCTAATTCGCTGTTAAACACATTTAAATCATTCCGGTATATCTGCAAAACTAATTCTTCAATTAGTCCCATCCGTTCCCACTTCTGCCAATCTGCTAAAAAGAAGTCATAAGAAAAGCGTTGCGGATTAGGTGCAATGGAAACGATACAATTCTTTTTGGTTGCTTTAATAGCTGTAAACACCCGCTTCATATAGTTGGTGATTTTGTTTGCTCGCCAACTTAACCATTCTGGATTCTTAAAGTCTGTTGGTGGAGCTTTGCCATTATGCTCTTTTTTGTAGAGTGCAACAGTATAGGCATCATAACCCAATTCTGATGGTAAACCAAAATGGTCATCAAATTGAATGCCGTCGATATTGTAATTTCTGACGATTTCGACGATTAAATTTTGGATAAATTGCTGTACTTCTGGGTGAAAGGGATTCAACCAAACGCGATCGTGAGTTCCTTCTTTGATAATCCGCGTACCGTTAGCGCGATTTGTCAGCCATTGCGGATGACGTTTAGCTAATTGCGAATCAGCCGGTGCCATAAAGCCAAATTCAAACCAGGGAATGACTGTTAAGCCTTTTTGGTGTCCGACATCGATTACTTCTTTGAGCATATCACGTCGTTGCAATCCCGGTGTCGGATCGAGCGATCGCCCAATTACACTTTGCGCTACCTTACTTGGATATAACGTCCAGCCCCAATTCCAAACAGTCGGATATACAGTATTAAAGTTTAACTCGTCTAGGCGTTGCAAAGCTTTATTTAGACGCGATCGCTCAAACAACACATCGCTATCAATATTAGTTAACCACACCCCCCGCAACTCCGCACTTTTTCCCACAGACAGATTTTGCGCGTTTAAAGGAAAAGACAACATCACTGCCGCTATTATACTTAAAGCTACCACAGCAGAAAAGAACGCCTTTTGTTTATTCACAAGCTTTATCATTTACTTTGAGTAATATAAAAAAAATTCGTCGTAGTGAGCGGTTTACCGCTCATCCCAAAACCTTCAACTTAATCGTTTTATCACATTAAACAACGTATATTTACACTCATCTACTTACAAAAAATCCCGAAATTAACAGTATAATTCACAACTGTTTTTCGTTCAAAAGCTGTTATAATAGCCATAATTATACTTAATAATCAAATCTGATTCCTATATAACAATCCTAAATGAATTGTGAAAATCGAGAGGCTAAGATCCCCAACTTCTCAAAGGATACAGCTATTGCAAATGGTAGGTCTGACCCCTCATTTTATTCAAAAACCTTGTAGAGACGTTCCGGCGGAACGTCTCTACAATTGTGTGGAATCTCGAAAAATCGTGAGATAAGAGGTGATACCCCTGAATCGCAATAGCTGTATCCGTAAAAGTTGTTGGGGATCTTGTTGTTCACGCTCTTATTTAGGACTGCTATATGATGTAGAGACGTGTCCGTGTCAGATTAATAAGTCCAGTTTTGCTTAGTCTGCAAGCTATAGGTTCCATCTTTGACATTCACCCGCTCAGGAATCAGATTTAAATCTCTAAATATATTTGCTTGATGCTGTAGGGCATTGAGCGATTGGTCGTCAATGGGGATAATGGCGCGTTCGCCACTATGTTTCTGTAAAGTTTCTAGGATGGAGGGATCGATTTCATGGTGTGCTGTCATTCGTTGAACAGCTTCTAATTCCTGTCTCTTAGCCCAAGTACCAGCTTCGTTTACCTCTTCTAAAATCACCTTGAGCAAGTCGGGATAGTCGCGTACCAGTTCTGGAATCGCGTAGTAATAGGTTGGAACTTCCACGGAGGCTTTGTCACCAAATATGCTCTCTAGGTCTGCAATCGATCGCCCTGGGTAAGCGCTTCGGGCTTGAGTAGCTGTGTAGGGAACCCAAATCACCCAAGCATCCACTTCACCCCGACGGAATCGGGGCAGCGCCTCCGGCTGTGTCAGATAAACTGGTTCAATGTCACTAAACTCTAGCCCTACTTTTTCCAGCGATCGCACAAGCACATAATGTGCGCTTGAGCCTTTGTCAAAAGCTATCTTCTTACCCTTCAAGTCTGCCAGCGTCTGAATCGGCGAATCTTCCGGTACCAGAATCGCTTGACCTTTGGGAGCAGTATATTTTTCCTTAGCTACCCGCACAAATACATGATCCGCTGCTTGAGAGAAGATGCTAGCCGTACCACCACCACCACAGAAGTCAATCGTCCCGTTGCTGAGTGCTTCTATCAGAGAAGAGGCTGATAAAAAGCTTGTCCAGGTGACATTCAGTCCAAATGGTCGCAAACGGTTTTCGAGCAAGCCTTGAGTACGGAGAACTTCCAGATTTGTCATTCCCTCTGGATATCCCATTTTGAGTTGCTTGAGCTGCCGCGCTTGCTCTGCTAAGGGTATGTTGCTAGATTGACCAGAACGGTTAGAAAACCAGCGATCCAAAACTATACAAAAAATTATCCCCCCCACAAACAGTCCCACGGTTTCCAGTAACTGGATTATTGAGCTTTTGGGTAGTTTGAACTGATTTATTACAGAGGAGAGGTGATTGCCAGATTCAGAAGCGGCAACAGCATGACGGTCAAAAACTAGAGTCAAGACAAGTCCGATGCAAAATAGAACTGCCAACCTGTAGGTAGCCGATCTACGAGTGGGTAATTTGAGCGACCGTAAGATGTTTTGACCTATGCGTCTAGGCAGAAGGTCAATCAAACGGCTAATCATAATGACTCCTTTGATAAATATAGGTGATGGAAATTGCCGGCTGAATTGGAGATGGGGGTTGAACAGGGTGTAGGGGGTAGGGTGTGGGGTGTAGTGTCCGGTTAGATGGGGATTCAAACCCCAACTAACCTTTATACACCGTACTCATACGGTGGGGTTTTAGACCCCATTGCACTCCTAGGGTGGGGTGTTCCCAATCTTCAAGGTATTCCCCAAACCTACACCCCACACCCCACACCCACTACTGGAAGCGGGGATAAAGTCAAAGCATCACTTGATATGTATAAACTACCAGATTTGCTCACTTGCTATACCCAATATGCGATACTCACATTATCATATCGATATTGTGTGAATTTTCTACAACTGTTGAGCGATCGCTCTTTTTCGGTCATCAGATAGGTGTTGAGTGAGGAATGGTAATGGATTGGTTAATTGCAACAATTAAGATTGGGCTAGCTGCTGCTGTGGCAACAACGTTTGACGACAATATTTATCTGACTGCCTTCTTCAGCGAGGTTAATCGTACTTTTCGTCCTCAACATGTTGTGGTTGGTGAGATTCTAGGGTTTACGGCATTAGTGATAGTAAGTTTAGTTGGTTTCTTACTGGGACTAGTGATTCCATCAACTTGGACTGGTCTACTGGGGATTCTGCCGATACTTATTGGCTTGAACAATTTGTTCAACCTTAATAAGGATGATTCAGCCGAAGATAAGTCAGCCAATCTGAAAAGAAACTCTAAATTTCTCGGATTTGATTCCAGAAAGCGATCGCTCTGGGACGTAATCCGCGATCCCCAGACCTATCGCGTCTCTGCGGTCACGATTTCCAACGGTGGCAACAATCTTGGGATCTATATTCCCCTGTTTGCCAGCAGCTCAATCCAAAATCTAGCTGTGATCATCCCAGTTTGCTATTTCATTGTTTGCTGCTGGCTGTTTATGTCCTATACTTTGACTCATCAACCCGGTATCGCTTTCGTACTCAGCCGTTATGCTCGCAAGATTTTCCCCTTTGTCCTGATGTGGCTGGGTTTGAGAATTCTGTTAGACAGCGAATCCTATCGTCTTTTTCTACCGAACACTTGACAGACAAAGGTTATCAAGGCATTCAAAAAATCTATGGCAACATTGTAAAGTTTTAGTCGTCAAGACGCAGCACTTTTCAAGAAGGCAGAAGGCATTCGTGCTGAGGGCAGAAGGAACCAATTGGGAGGGGATTGTGACCCCTCCCAATTGGAGGCTCCCAATATCGTTGCATTTGGGAGGGGCTTCAGACCCTTACTCCTTTCAGTCGTGGGCAGAGGACACTTATACATTCCTTCTGCCTCCTGCCTTCTGCCCTCTGCCTTTCCCGGTGACGAATGCAACTCGACGCTATTGGACACTCTTGATTGAACAATGGTTAAAATCCAATACAGTTGGTGTTAAGCCCAAAATACCAGTGTAGAGACGTGAAATTTCACGTCTCTACAGGTCTAAAATCAGTACTAAAAATCCTTAACACCAACCGTATTGGGTTAAAATCAAGTCTTTCCCAGTCGTTTCGTTGGGAATTACTTGATTATTCACCGTCAAATCCGTCTTAGGATGCTTTTTTGGAAGTTGGTCAGCCTAAGCAAAATACCATATAAATAAGAGCTTATTTAACGGTCGAAATGCCGCGTGGATGGAGAAATTACGACCTCAAACTTTGTTAATAACTCTGGCAAAGCGATCGCATGAGCTTATATTATGACTTTTTATGAATTTTTCCTGATAATAAAATTGATTGAAATTCAAACACTTATTCAGCTATATCCTAATGCCCAAGCACGATTGAGGCTCAAGACATTTCCTAATTAGCCAATCGATATTCGTAAATGCAGGGTTTAGCACTACACACTCAATAACCGATCGCATGTACAATTTTTTTAACAAAATCGCCCTAGCTTGCGATTCTGACAAGCTAGGGCGATTTTCCCAAATCTCACAATTTAATTATTAAAATTAGGAGTTACGCCATTTACAAAAAGACATTTATGTGCATCATCGAAAGTATAGTCAGTCTTCTAGATTGAACTTACCAGAATAGTCACAATTTGTTCCATTTCTATTCCAAAAATGCATAATTTGATGGTGCTTATACCTATTTTACAGAAGTAAAGCTCATTCATAATTAACTTCTGTTGTTGCAAATCAAGCAAGGGTTTATGCATACAATCAAGATTATGTCAATACATAAGTTATAAAAATTTAATTTAGGATTCTCAATGGTTAGCTTAATTAATTCCCAACAAACTACGACAAACTATACAGCAGCTATCACTCGTCTGACACGGGCAATTATGATGTCCAATGGAGAGTTTTCACTAGTGTTAGCGTGCTGCAATGTCCAAAAGCAACAGCAAATAGTAAGTCGGTTACAAGAATTTTCCTCAGCAGATATCCGAGAAGTACTGATTTTACCTTGCGCTCAGACACTTTATACACCCTTAATCAACGCGATCGGTACTACTTTACCAGAAGCTTTGATAGTCAGAGGTTTAGAATCGGTGGTAGAAATTAATCAACTCATCATCTCTACCAATCTCATGCGAGATGAGTTTAGAAAACAGTTTCCCTTTCCGGTGGTACTCTGGGTTAATGATGAAATTGTGCGAAAGTTAGTTTGGTTAGCGCCCGATTTAAAAAACTGGGCAAGTAGTACTATTAGATTTGATGTGCCAAAGGATCAGTTTGTTGATCAAACAGTGCCTTCCACCTGATACAATTTGGGACTAAACCTAGTAATCATTGGTAAATTCGCCAATATTGTCACCGCTACTTTACACCTACCATAAGTATCATCTCTCCTCATTCACTTTCAAAATTTATCTCTATTTGCTTTTGTGTTACAGAATTATCCTCTTCACTAGCTAATTGAGTAGTTGGCTCATCCATTCTTTCTGTAAGATGTTCAGAAAATGCTTGTATAAAGCGTTGAAGTTCTGCTCGATTTGGTATTACGCTTCTTTCTCCTCCATTTCCAAGTAAAAAAAACTTTCTACCTGCTTGAGATGCTTCAACAATTGTTAAATCCATCTCTTTTCTAAGAGCTATTTGAACAGATAAGCAATGTGGATTTCCTCTATTCATTAATTGCCCTCTGCCCAACCAATCAAAGAATTCAGATTGAGAAATTCTAATTTTTGAATTAATTGTAGAAAGTGGTAATATAGTTTGATTTTTTCCTAACCTATAAAATGGTTGTCTGGGGTAAGGTTCATCAGAAAGTTTGATTTTTCCTTGTTCAACTAAGTAACCAACCGCTATATCCGAGCGTTCAGATGGGGTCTTAAAAGAAACTTTTCCACCTTCCCAAATTGGGTAAGTCCCAAAAGGAACACGCACTTCAGTAAAAACTTCTAATTTGGGATATGGTTCGCATAGTTTAATTACTAAATTTATTAGATAGTCTTGCATGAGTGCAGCGGTTAAGTTTCGTGATAAATTTTGGTTAAAATCAAACCTCTGCTTATTAGCAGTATCTCCTAACCAATTATATCTTTCAACGAATGCTTCTAACCCGTCTATTGGATTAGCATTGGCAAAAATGTTATAGGATAACTGAGTTTCTTCAAGAATATCAGCCAGTAGTTTTTGAGGCTGAAAATCACTAGCCCTAAAATCATTAATATACTGGGACAAAAACTTCATTTACTAAGGTAGTCTTAAAAATTTAAAGATAGCTGTTGAGCAATCAAAGGTTTTGAGGGTAAATCTACTATTGCTTGTTTTAAATTATCATCCTCTATTTCCTTTTGACTACAATTTTGTTCTAAAGCTTTTAGTAACTCATTTCCTATTGCTTTTGCAAGAAGTGGTGGAACAGCATTTCCTACTTGAGAATACTGAGGCAGTTCAGAGTTACGTTTTTTATTACCTTTACCGCCGCCGCCAGATGCCCTCGGTCCTAAGAATTCAAAAGTATCGTCAAATGATTGAAGACGAGCCATTTCACGAACGGTAAGAATTCTATGTCTTTCATAATGAACAAAATCATCAGGTAAGGTAACAACAGTAAAAGAAGGTAGGTCTGGATGTAAACGGACACACCACTTTTTGGAGGAATGTAAATGTGCTTCCCAGAGTGCTTTTGGAATAGAATCTAACCCTTTACCTTGCTCAATCATCGCAAATCTGGCAATAACTTCGGGCGTATGCTTGGCGGCTTCATGATTTTTTAGTTGATTATTTGTACGCTCTATTCCTTGCTTCAAGAATAATCTTCCACGCCTACTTTCCTCTTGGTATTTACAACTAGGAGGATAATTAATTTCATAACTTCCAGTAGTTTCCCAAGCTCTTAAGAAAGCTAAGTCTCCTATCGCCTCTTTTACTGTGACATAACGCTCAGGACAACTTGGAGTTATATTTTTTATTGGAGGCATATCCTCTCGATACCCAATGAAAAGAATACGTTCTCTTAACTGAGGTACTCCAAAATCAGCAGCATTGATTTGTATCGGTCCATTAACTTTGTATTTAACAGGTTTAAGACTAGAAACTTCATCATGGATTCGTTGAACAGTTTTCCCCCCATACATTGTTACCAAACCTGGTACATTTTCCATAACGAAATATTTGGGATTTAGTACTTGTATAATTTTTAAATAGGATAAAAATAAATCGTTACGAGGATCTTCTTCATTCCTTTTTCCAAATACTGAAAAACCCTGGCAAGGTGGACTTCCAACAACAACATCAACGCTAGGTTTACCACTATTTTTGCTAATAATATTTGTGAGATTCTCTACAAAAGATATAGAACTAATATCTTCTAACAGGAAAGAATAATCTATGCCTAATTGCTTACGAAACCTTTGTTCATGTGTTAAACAGGCATTTGGATGTACATCACTTGCAGCAATTAACTTAAAACGACTTGTACCATGACTAGCTAGCAGCAATCCCTCAGTAAATCCTCCTGCACCTGCAAATAAGTCTAAAAACGTATAAGGCATAACAAATTAATAAGTTGTATAATAGTTTGATTGTGTAGATATTTTATTCAGGATTTTATATTAACCCATCTTGGATTATATGGTAAAAATGCGACAAATTCGTGTATATTTAGGGATACATCAGAAATAGTTATTAACATCGGAAGGCTTTGATTTTGCCCGTGAGTAGCATTGGATACTGTTTGCGAATGTACTACAAAAGTCTAAAAGTCTAATAATGCCGTTGTTTAAGCCAATACCTTCGCCAAAATTTGAGGATCTAATCGCCTACATATAGCCCAAACCCTTAGTCTGCAAGGATTGTAGCCCATATGTTTTTTCTAGAGTCTGAAACTCCCGCCCTGTGGGCGTTTCAAAAAAATCGCGAAGGTATTGTTAAGCGCGAGTTGATCAATGGCTAGACTAAAGTTTTTTTTAATTCGCTAACACTACCAGGAAAGCTGTCACCCTGTGTAACTAAGTTAAAACTGTATTAGATTGCGGCTTCTTGACTAAATTGGGCAATTTGGACGTATCAAAATCACTCTTCCGGGTAAGTCAATTGGGTGATGCGATTTGCCAAATATAAACCTAATCTAAAAGTTAGGAACTAATAGCCCAGACAACGGTGTCTATCTTCACATATCTTATCACTCAAGAGAGTCGTTAAGTTAATCCCAATTACTTATATTGTGGGATAATATACCTTTTTATCCTTATTCGCTAGTTAGAAGCTTTTTAATATTTAACTAGGGTTAATGATTAATGGCTAATAAGTACTGATTAATCACTAAATTTTGACTCTAAATTATGACAACTATACTCAAAATTTATTTTACCACAAACCAAGCGCGAATTTTTACTGCTTTAATTTTGACTGGCATTTTGTCCATTGGTAGCAATTTCACCCTCATCAAGAATGCTACCGCAGCGCCTGCAAATTTAATGCCAGAAAGTACAAATGAATTCATTAAAGAAAATCTGACAACAAACAACTTACCACGTCGAGTAGAAGCAGCGGTGTTGCGAGATGCATCAAAAAGATCGCAAATTTCGATCAAAGACTTGAAAATTGTTGAATCGACTCCACAAACTTGGAATAATGGTTGCTTGGGAGTATCTCAACCTGATGAAATCTGCACCCAAGCGTTAGTTCCTGGTTGGAAAGTTGTGGTGTCAGATGGTAAACAAAAATGGGTTTATCACACCAATAGTAACGGACGTTTGTTACGGATAGCTTCTGCCCAGACTTCTCAGGGTAACGAAGCAAAATTACCTTTTTTCGTCAAACATGCTGTTTTCCAAGCTGCATCCCGACGTTTGAATTTGCCGATTTCTCAATTAAATATCGTTCAGGTGAAACAGCGCACTTGGAATAATGGTTGTTTGAATTTACCAGGTGCTGATGAGGGCTGTACTCAAGCGATCGTTAACGGTTGGAAGGTAGTTGTAGGTGCAGTTGACCATACTTTAGTTTACCATACCAATGCATCTGGTTCTGCACTTCGGCTAAATGAAAAGAAGAGCGAAATCGCTGACAACGGAATTACACCTATAACGATTCCCACAAGTGAGTTACCACCAGCTTTGAATAGCAATGTCATTTTTCGGCAAATCTCCAGTGG
Organism: [Scytonema hofmanni] UTEX 2349; assembly: GCF_000582685.1. Lineage (GTDB taxonomy): Bacteria > Cyanobacteriota > Cyanobacteriia > Cyanobacteriales > Nostocaceae > Hassallia > Hassallia hofmanni. The sequence continues at coordinate 3,656,100 of NZ_KK073768.1, read as the reverse complement.
TGGGTTTTTAGGGAGAACCGACGAAACTGTATTGCTGAATGACGGACGTATCATCCGCTATGAAAAAGGTAATGCTAACGATCTTAAAGCTCAAGTTTGGCAGATTTCTCCACAACAATTGAAAGAATTTCAATTATTCTTAGAAAAACAGAAATTAAGTGAATTCGAGAATCTGAGTTATCCAGCAGTTAAAGGTTCTGCCGATTACATCACTTATACAATCACTACCTCTGATGGTACGATTCAATATAATGATGTCTCGCGAAATAACTTGCCTAAGGATTTGCAGACAGTGGTCAAAGCTTGGAATGATATTCGTAATATTGCGATCGCTAACCAAATTCCCGATGAGATTAAACCTTTACCTATTCCTGTAAGTGAGTTACCACCACAATTAGATCGCAATGTGGTTTTTCGACAAATTTCTAGCGGTGGCTTTATCGGCAGAACCTACGAAACTATTTTGCTTGGTGATGGGCGTTTGATACAATACCGCATTGGTGATGCGAATGATTCTGAGCGTCGAGTTTGGCGAGTTTCTAAGCAAAAGGTGCGAGAGTTTGAACAACTGCTCAAAGACCATAGATTCAGGGAATTAGAGAATCTAAGTTACCCACCAACCAAGGGTTCTGCTGATTATATCACGTACACACTCACCAGCGATGATACTACAGTTCGCTACAACGATGTGTCTGAAAATAGCCTACCCAACAATTTACAGGCAGTTGTCAAAGCCTGGAATCAAATTCGCAAAACTTATCAGTAAATTACACATACTGTAAAGACGTTCCGGCGGAACGTCTCTACGACGGTTACGATGTTTTTATTACTGTTATAAAACGGATCTGATATGAGGGCGATCGCATCTAATTGCATAATTTATATTGCCCGGTAAATTACACATACTGTAAAGACGTTCCGCCGGAACGTCTCTACGACGGTTACGATGTTTTTATTACTGTTATGAAACGGATATGATCCAATTGGATAATTTATTGTGCGATCGCTAGTTCATTTTCTTCGATAACTTCATAACCCTTAGCCAGTTGCTCAATTGCCCGATCAATCAAATCTACACCGTGCTGCAACTTGTCAACCACGCTTAATTGTCCACGTAAATCAGCAGCACCGGCGAAGTTTTTCGCATACCATGTCATATGCTTGCGTGCTTGACGCACACCGCGATCGCCTTTATATTCATACAACGCTTGTAAGTGTTCTCGCGCACATTCCAAACGCTGAATTGGGGTTGGTTTCGGTAATAATTCCCCCGTTTTCAAGAAGTGATCAACTTCTCCCACCAAAAACGGATACCCCAAAGTCCCCCGTGAACACATTACCCCATCAGCGCCGGTTTGCTCCAAACACTTCACCGCTGCTTCCACCGAGAAAATATCGCCATTCCCAATCACAGGTATAGAAAGCACCTCTTTCACACGCGCAATCCATTCCCAGCGAGCGTTACCATTGTAACCTTGAGCGCGGGTGCGTCCATGCACCGTAATCATTTGCGCTCCTGCGTCCTCCATCCGTTTCGCAAAATCAAGAATGGTGATTTCCTGGTCATTCCAGCCGATGCGTGTTTTCACCGTCACTGGTACATTTACTGCCTTCACCACTTCCCGGACAATTGCCTCAGCAACATCTGGTTGACGCAACAGGGAAGAACCACCACCATTTTTAGTGATTTTATTTACCGGACAACCCATGTTAATATCAACAGTATCAGCGCCTTCTTGTACCGCTTTTATCGCCGCTTCTGCGAGAAAATCTGGACGACAATCAAATAGCTGAATGCTGATTGGGCGTTCGTTGGGGTCTACATCCATAATTTTCGGCAATTGCTTGACATAATGCAACCCCGTAGCATTTACCATCTCCGTATACATCATCGATTCTGGGGCATAGCGACGCACCAAACGACGAAACACCAAATCTGTCACCCCAGACAAAGGCGACTGTAAAACGCGGCTTTTGACCTCAAGTGAGCCAATTTTTAGGGGTGTCGAGAGTCTAGCTTTGAGTTCGGGAGACAGCATAAACAATGTACTAAAGCAGCTATAGCGGTCAAGGGTTGCGTGAGGTACATAAAACCTCACCCCTTCTCCTCTCCTTATAAAGCGAGGGGTGTCCGGAACGGATGGGGTGAGGTTCTGTATTGCATACAAGTGCAACCGACTATAGTTGATTCTAGCTGCTTTAATACAAAATGCGTAGGCGTAGAAATCGCCCCAAATCCTCTAAACTGTTATCAACTCTTTAATTGGTGCCACTCCAGCCATATCCAAAATTGGCACAATCAAATCTTCACGTTTCACCGCCATCATATGTACACCCTGACACAATTGACGCGCAATCTGCACTTGTTCGGCAGCAATTTTCACCCCTTCTTCCAGGGGATCTTTTGCTTGCGCTAATCGATCAATAATATGGTCGGGAATATTCACCCCCGGAACGCACCTATTAATAAACTGGGCATTTTTCGCCGATTTTAACAAGAAAATCCCTGCTAAAATCGGTTTATCACAACCTGCGGCGATTTTGTCCATAAACTTTTCTAGCCGCTCAAAATCGGTAATTAACTGACTTTGGAAAAACTCCGCTCCCGCTTGCAATTTGCGCTCAAATCGACTTTGCAAACCCGACCAACTCGCACATTGGGGATCGACAGCTGCACCGACAAATAAATCTGTGGCTCCATCAGTCAAGGGTTTCTCGTTACAATCAAAGCCGTGATTTAGCTTTTGGATGACTTGCAGCAAGCGGACTGCTTCCAAATCAAACACTCCTTTAGCATCGGTGTGGTCGCCTACTTTCACGGGGTCGCCAGTCAATGCTAAAATGTTGTGTATCCCCAAGGCATGAGCGCCCATCAAGTCGGCTTGTAAACCGATGCGATTGCGATCGCGACAAGCCATCTGACAAATCGGCTCTATCCCATTTTGCAACAAAATCGCCGAAGCTACTAACGAAGACATCCGCAGAACTGCTCTGCTACCATCAGTAATATTGACGGCATGAACTCTCCCCTTAAGAGTCGCCGCCATACTGACCATGTGCGCTGGATTACCCCCCTTTGGAGGAGTTACTTCGGCTGTAATCAAGAAATCACCTGCTTTTGCAGCTTTGCGAAAGCAAGTTAATGCTGTTTTGGATGTATCAAGCATAACTATGGTATGAATGTACTCTAAGTACACTCATACCATAACGTATCTAAAAGCGAAACGTCATAAAGGTAGAGAATAACCCAAAGCAACTTTTACTTGTGTAAGGGTAGAAAGTGCGATCGCTTGAGCTTTTTCTCGTCCAGAGCGCAACACCGACTCTAGATAGCCTTTGTCATCCATCACCGCTTGATATTTATCTTGAATCGGTTTCAGCGCATTAATCGTCGTTTCTGTCAATAATGGCTTAAATTGTCCCCAACCCATATCTTGACACTCAGCGGCTACTTCTTCCTTTGTTTTACCAGAAAGTAGCATATACAGCGTTAACAAATTGTGACACTCCGGACGCTCTGGATCGTCAAAAGTCAGACCGCGAACCAAATCAGTTTTACACTTCTTAATCTTTTTGGTGATTAAATCTGGTGGATCTAGCAAATTGATTCGGCTCAAATCTGACGGATCGGACTTTGACATTTTCTTAGTTCCATCCGTCAAACTCATTACCCTTGCTCCTTCTTTGCGAATTAAAGGGTCGGGTAATTTTAGCACAGGTTTATCGGGCTTGGCAAATTGATGATTAAATCGATTGGCAATATCCCGCGTCAATTCCAAATGTTGCTTTTGGTCTTCACCCACCGGTACTTTATCAGCTTGGTAGAGCAAAATATCCGCTGCCATTAGCACCGGATAATCCAGCAAACCGACATTCACATTTTCGCCTTGTTTAACAGCTTTTTCCTTAAACTGGATCATATCTTCCAGCCAGTTCATCGGTGTGATGCAGTTTAGCAGCCAAGCAAGCTCACTGTGAGCAGAAACGTGAGATTGGACAAAGATTGTGGAATATTCTAAATCCAGACCACAAGCTAGATAAAGAGCCACAAGGGTGTAAGTATCATTTGCCAGTGTGGCGGGATTATGCGGTACAGTTATCGCATGTAAATCAGCTACAAAGAGATAATTTTCATACTCGCTCTGTCCTTGTACCCAGTTGCGAATTGCTCCCAAGTAGTTACCGAGATGATAATTGCCAGTTGGTTGAACTCCCGACAGAACGCGTTGCTTGCCCATAAATTTCAACTTATCTCAAATCCGCACTATAGTAAATGTGCGATGGCGCGAAACGCCCGCCGAAGGCGATCGCAAAACTCATTTAATTTTGACATTTTCTAGGGCAATTCGCCCTTTAGAGATTTAGAGTTTTTTATTATAGTTGATTTGCGCTCCTATCATATTCTGACTTTTCACGGTATCTGGAAAACCTCTCTCTAAATCTCTCTCCTACAAGGAGAGAGACTTTGAATTTTCCCCCTTCCCGTTTCGGGAAGGGCAGGGTGGTTTCATACCATCAGAGAAAAATTAAAACCAGTTATCAAAGCCTCTCCCCCCGTGGGGAGAGGTTTGGAGAGGGGTCAAAATCTATGATTCAAAACGAGAAATAGAGGCTTTCATATTTTTCTTTTTTCGTATGAAACCACCCTGCTTCCCGTTTCGGGAAGGGGGTTAGGTCAATCGTTAGCTTTTCCACATGACGTGAAAAGTCAGTATCATATTAAAGTTATTTTGAAGCCGAATAAACCCGGATTATGAAAAAAACCGGGTTTATAGGTTCGTATTTATCAAAACTGTATTATGTTATGTGCTTTATGAGAGTCTGATTAATCTGGTCGCATACTCAGTCATTCAAGTATGAACCAACAGGTATTGCCCGTTACCAAGAATTTGACCATCGCAACCGTCAAAGTGGTGAATACACAAGAGTAAATAAAATCTCCAGAGTCGGCGAAACTTGGCATAGTTCATGCCATAATTTAAATCTTTGACTTTGGCTTGATTTTGGTCAAAATTATTTAACCAATTCCTCAGAGTTTTGGAATAGTTAGCGCCATTTAAATACCATCGATTAATGGTTTTCAAGTCTTGATTAATCTTTGGTATTACATCATAACTCCACACGCGCATGTTTGGAAAAATATATTTGTTGATAAATGGATGGGTTATGTTGTAAGGTAAGCTGGTTGTGATTATGTGAATCAAGACCTTGCCATCATCTTTTAGGAAACTAGCCAGTTTTTGGAATGATTTTGTTAAATTACCTACATGCTCAAACAGCCCGATCGCGATAATTTTGTCAAACTTAGTCTCAAAATCAATATCATTAAAGTCCTTTTCATCTAGAGTAAATCTATCTGAACTGAAGTGACTGGTAGGGTCTTGCATTTTTTTCCGCATATATTCACATTGCCCGTGGCTCAAATTCAGAGCCGTCACTTGAACATGAGGAAATCGGGAAAGAATGTAATTTGAAAATGAACCCCAACCGCATCCCAAATCTAAAATTTTGTCTCCGTCTTGAATGCCTGCTTTTTCAATTAAATCATCGAGCATGTGCATTTGGGCTTGCTCAAGGTTGGATGCTCCTTTTTCCCATAAAGCCATTGTGTATTTGGGATACAAAAGTTCTGTCTCTTTCAACATAAGACTGAACATTTCTTCGGGCAGGTTGTATTGAATGTTCATTAACTCGTGCGATCCTTCTGCGAGGCGATCGCTTTCTTTCGTCAGCCATTCATAGGGAACCAGGAGAGAAGGAAAATACTTGTAGCAAATTTGCACAGAGGCATCAAAAAAAGATTTAAGTACAGGGTCTGGAGTTTCTAGTCCATTGATATAAGCTTCTGCTCCTGCCATTGAGATCGCGCTGAATGCCGCGTTCGTTATCCGCGTGGCTTGGTAAGCAATGGGGCTTTTGGTATTCACATCTCCTACTAAAGGTATATGCCTTTGGATATCTTGCAGATTGCTAGAATTCATGTTCTTCACTCCTACAATCAATATTTTTTATATGATAAAATCAATAAAAAATTATTGATTGTGAATTCGATTATAATTTATTAAAAAGTAACAAGAGTTTATGAAAATAAATAACGATCAAGTACTAATTCCCCAGAGAACCTATGCGAAAAAGTTGCGTCCCTTCCTTCCTCCTGAAGCGTTTGCTCCCGATTCGAGTAAGTTAGGTATCCTGTTTATTAATCTGCTAATTTTGATATTAGGCTGGATGATAGCAGAACGCTTAGATTGTTGGTCGGTGTATCTTTTATGGCTTTATTTACCACTAACAATCATCATGGGCAATAGCGTGATTGTTTTACTATTTAGCTCCCACGATCTGATGCATGGTAGCGTGATCAGAAACTCACGGCTGACCTATATCATTAGCTTGCTAGGGCTAACAATGTTATGGATGCCACCAACGTTGTGGAAAGCCGTTCATAATCGAGTGCATCATAATCAAACAAATGACTTAGGAGATCCAGATCGCAATTACTTATATGAGCAGTCTCAGACTTGGGGAAAATGGATTCAAAATTTATTTGTGCCTTCTATTGAAGTTAATCCCGTATGGTTAACAGTGGGAATGGCAACAGCATGGGGAGTACATACTTTTCGCAATCTGACTTCAGTGTTGTTATTTAACCGGGAAACCGTCGATTATGTTCCAGCCGCTTTTAAGGTTAGTGCCAAAGAACGTCTGGCGATCGCAGGGGAATTTATAATTATATTAATAATTCATCTGAGCATATTAATTTATCTGCAATTTAACCCTTTAAAACTCGTGTTGAGCTATTTTCTGCCTATCGGAATTGGCTATGCTGGAATGATGTTTTATATTTATACAAATCATCTGGCTTGCCCAATGACAGGCATCAACGATCCGTTAATAAATAGTGTTTCTATCCGAGTTCCTAAAATCTTTGATATTTTGCACTTAAATTTTTCATACCATACCGAACATCATATTTTTCCAGGAATGAACTCTGACTATTATCCAATGGTTCAAGAACTTTTAAAAGTTCACTATCCGGAACGTCTCAATTTACTGAATGCTGGGGAAGCGTGGCATTTTCTCCTACAAACTCCTCGACATTATAAAGACGAAAATACCTTTACAGATTGGTCAGGAGAAAAGTCTGTTGCTTGCCCTCTTCCTAGAATTGAATCAAGATAAGCAATCATTTCTTTGCCAAATTTTGTGCATTCCTATGTCTTTTCAAGGATTTTTAATTATAAATATGGTATATCTATTTGATACATCATACACTTGTTTGTAGTCAGGACTTCAGTCTTTTTCTAATACCGAAGAGGACTAAAGTACTCACTACGAACAGAGTAAAAATCATATCTTATAATTAGAAGATAATGCGCGAACTTTACCCACCTATCAAACCTTACAAAGAAGGTAAATTACAAGTTTCCGACTTGCACACAATTCATTTTCAAGAATCAGGAAACCCGCAAGGTAAGCCAATAGTTTTACTACATGGTGGACCCGGTGGCGGATGTCCACCTTTTTATAGACAATATTTTCATCCCGAAAAATGGCGTTTGATAATGTTTGATCAACGCGGTTGTGGTCAAAGTACACCTCATGCAGAATTGCGAGAAAATACAACTTGGGATTTAGTAGATGATATTGAAAAACTCCGAGAACATTTAGGAATAGAAAAATGGGTTGTTTTTGGTGGTAGTTGGGGAAGTACCCTGTCATTAGCTTATAGTCAAACTTATCCGGAACGTTGCAAAGGTTTAATTTTACGCGGTATTTTTATGCTGCGTCAAAAGGAATTGCGTTGGTTTTATCAAGAAGGTGCCAGCTACATTTTTCCTGATGCTTGGGAGGAATATTTAAAACCAATTCCTCTAGCTGAACGTGACGATATGCTTACAGCTTATTACAAACGCTTGACAAGTCCCGACTTACAAGTGAGGTTAGAAGCAGCCCGTGCATGGTCAGTATGGGAAGCTAGCACAAGTAGATTGTTTTTAGATCAACAGTTAATGCAAACATTTGGTCAAAGTGAATTTGCCGATGCATTTGCCAGAATTGAATGTCATTATTTCATAAATAAGGGATTTTTGGAAAGCGAAGATCAATTACTTGCGAATGTTGAGCGAATTCGTCACATACCTGCGGTAATTGTGCAAGGAAGATATGATGTAGTGTGTCCGATGATATCAGCTTGGGAATTACATCTTGCTTGGCAAGAAGCTGAATTTATTGTTGTTCCTGATGCGGGACATTCGATGAGTGAAACTGGAATCAAGAATGCTTTAATTAACGCAACAGATAATTTTGCAGATTTGTAGACGCAGTGTAACACTTCATTTTTAATTACTCTGTTACTTTATATATAACCTTCGATAACTCAATTTATAAAAATGACTGAGAAAACTAAGAGAAAAGTACCCCGTGGTACTCCAATGTTTCCAAATCGTCCCCCACTTTCCCCAGAAGAGAAAGCCAAACGCAAAACTGAGAGAGAAGTATTTTCTCGACGTTGCGATAAAATTTTCCAGCGAGTTTACCCGGAATTAATCGCCGAGCATTACAACTGGTACATTTATATTGAACCAGACAGTGGCGACTATTTTATTGACCCAGTTAGGGAAGTTGCCCGACAAAAAGCCAAGGAAAACCACCCTACAGCAATTATGATGGCGATGCGTCTCAATCAAACCGGTACTGTTGGCAGAATATGATTCAAGGCTATTTTGGTGAGAGGGGTGAACTATTTTTTGAGATTGATTTGATTGCTGCTGATGGTTCTATTGTGACAGTTGATGCTTTACTAGATACTGGATTTACTGATTGGCTGGCAATGAATATTCAAGATATAGAGAGTTTGGGATGGTCATTTATCGAACCAGATAGAAGGCAGACAGCCAGAGGTGAAGCCGAGTTTAATCTGTACCAAGGTGCTGTTGTCTTTGATAGTCAAGAGGTGATTATTCCTGTTGTCGGTGGTGAAGAAATTACCGATGTTTTAATTGGGTTGCCTTGGTTAGAAACTCGACGCTTAGTAGTAGATAGAAAAGCAGCTTTGCTAACTTTGGGCGAAGATTGAATAGTCAAAGGACTTGTCATTTTTACAGTTATTCAACAAGCGATCGCTTTTTACTTTGCTTTTACAGTTGAACTGATAAAACAACGGAGAGATGAGTTTGTGTCCTATTTATAGTGAGAGTGCAGATTAGCGATCGCTATAATGATATCGCGCTTGAAGAAAGTCAATTTACTCTTCTTTACCAAGTCCAAACTCCTGACGCAAGTCATCTACAGTTTGAGGTTTAAAAGTTCGCGCTTTAGCACGTTCGATTTTCCAGTTCTCCTTGTCATATTCGGCATGTGTGAGTACAGCGCGTACAAATGTTATTTGGAATTCATAATCTATGTATGTAATGAGTCGATAATTATTAGCGCTAATATTAAAAACTATAAAGTTGCCAACTAAATCTGCTGAGGGAAAGACTTGACGTAATATCATGTCCGGAAAATTACTTATGATGTAAAGACGTTCCGGCGGAACGTCTCTACGACGGTTGCGACGTTTTTATTACTGTTAATTAAACGGACATGACGTAAGTCATTCAAGTTTTGAAACTCTAAATCACCGATGCGCTGATACCATAGTAAAAGTCCGGGTTGGGCATTGGGATGTTTCTCCCAAAATTCTCTCAGTGTCCTTTTGCTAATAACACGCATTCAATTATTTTTTGAAATCCTTTTAAACAACTAAATTGCCCTCTGGATAGCTTCTTAATTAACTTATCAATTCATTTCTAAATTATAATCTGGAAATTAGGTAGATAATGAAATTTATCGGTATTGATTTCGGCTGGAAATCTCAACCAAGCGGACTATGCTGCTTACAATGGACAGATAATCAACTTGAACTACTCGACTTAGATCGCAAAGATTTTATTGCAGACATCCTCACCTGGATTGATAGTCACGTACAACCAGACGAAAGCGCTATCATTGCCGTAGACGCACCTACCCTCATCCCCAACGCTACCGGGAGTCGCTTACCAGATAAACTTAGTCACAAACACTTTGGCAAATATCACGCTGGATGCTACCCAGCAAACCTGAATTTACCCTTTGCCGATCGCACTATCAACTTCGGTTTAGAACTAGAATCGCGTGGCTTTACACACGCACCAACCATCGAACCGCAAAAACTTGGTAGATATCAAATAGAAGTCTTTCCCCATCCTGCCATCGTCCATCTCTTCAACTTAGAACGCATCCTCAAATACAAAAAAGGACGTTTAAGCGATCGCCGTTTAGAACTTCTCAAACTCCACAATTACATCCTTGATATCCTGCCCACCATCGAACCTCATCTGCGTTTATCCGCGTACATCAGCGGTTATTTTCCTACCGAAATTCCCACAACAGGTGCAGCACTCAAAGCATTAGAAGATAAATTAGATAGCCTCATCTGCGCTTATGTAGCTGCACACTGGTGGTATTGGGGAGAACAACGCAACCTAGTATTAGGCGATCGCACTACCGGTTACATTGTCATCCCACAGAAATGGGGACTGGAGACTGGGGACTGGGGACTGGGGACTGGGGACTAGGAAGAAAAGAATATACTCTTCCTAATCCCTAATCCCTAATCCCTAATCCCTACTCTTACTGTGCCCAGAGAATCAACCTTGGCTCATACGGAGTAGCAAGATGCTTGTGTTTTGGCAACACGCGCAAGGACAAGCCTTGTAAACCAGAGGCAGTGTAAAGGATATTCGCAGTGTAAATACCTAACTTTTGCGTATCATTACCTTCGTAATCCATCACCACTGTCACAGCATCAACAATCTCACCATCGGCGTTGATTGTACCTTGATAAAGCTCCACCTGCACATCATCTGGACTGAGAGTTGCTAAATCAAGTTTTGCCTTAACAGCAACGGTTTGGTTCACCTCGATATCTTCACCTGAGGAGATGTCAACATCTTTGATTTTCATGTTGAACCAATGTTCTGTGAGTTTGCCTTTCCAATTTGCTAATTCCTTCGCTGGTGCATACTGATCGGCAGTTAGAGTGTAGTAGCGATCGCTTGCGGGGAAATAAGCTCTTTGTGCATATTCTCCCACCATCCGCGCTGTATTAAAGAACGGACAATTCAACCGAATCGCATCTTTCATTTTTGCTACCCAACGACGGGGCAAATTATCAGCATCGCGATCGTAAAATAAAGGCACCACTTCTTTTTCCAGTAAATCATAGAAAGCGTTTGCTTCTATTTCATCCTGGTAATTGGGGTCTTCATAATTCTCACCATGTCCTATAGCCCAACCTGTACGGACATAATCAGCTTCATCCCACCAACCATCTAATACACTTAAATTCGGTAATCCGTTCATCGAAGCCTTCATTCCGCTTGTACCTGAAGCTTCTCGCGGACGACGCGGTGTATTTAACCATACATCACAACCAGCTACCATCAATCGAGATATGTGAATGTCGTAATTGGGAACAAACACTACCTGCTTTTGTAAATTTTGTTCGCTGATAAAGTGATTGATGTCGCGGATTAATTCTTTACCGGGGATGTCTTTCGGATGTGCTTTGCCGGCGATAACAAATTGTAGCTTGCGGTCTTTGTTAGCCAACATTATCCGCCTGATACGCTCGATATCGCGCATCCATAAAGTTGCGCGTTTGTAGGTTGCAAAGCGACGAGCGAAACCGATAGTTAAAACGTTTGGATCGAGAACTTCTTGCGCTTGGGCGATATCAGAAGAAGAAGCACCGCGATCGCGTAAATGTTTCACCAAATGATCGCGCACATACAATACCATATCCAAACGGCAGCGTTCGTGATTGCGCCACAATTCTTCATCTGGAATCGCGTCCATGCGTTCCCACAATGGGCTATCTGCTGCTACTGATGACCAATTGGGTCCGAGATAGCGATCGTACAACTCTTGAGTTGATTTTGCCACACAACTGCGGGCGTGAACGCCATTTGTAATTGCGGCGATCGGTACTTCCTCTACCGGCACTTCTTGCCACAAACCCTTAAACATCTGCCGCGACACTACACCATGCAGTTGCGCTACACCGTTACAAAATGTTGCCATTTTTAACGCCAGCACTGCCATACTAAAAGGCGCAGATAAATCACCAGTATTTTCACGCCCCAATCCTAAAAATTGGTCTTTTGTTAAACCAAAGATATCTGCGTAATATCCTAGATAATACAACATCTTATCTGGGGGAAACAAGTCAATACCTGCGGGTACTGGCGTGTGAGTGGTGAAAATATTAGTTGAACCCACTACCTGTTTGGCGGTATCATAACTCAAATTCTCTTCTTGAATCAGCACCCGGATGCGCTCAAGAGCAGAAAAAGCCGCATGACCTTCATTCATATGGTAAGCGGTGACATTATACCCCAGAGCTTTCAGCATCTGCACGCCGCCGATCCCCAGCATGATTTCCTGGTGGATACGCATGTCGATATCGCCACCATACAGTTGATCTGTAATGTTGTGGTCGTAATCATTGTTGGGTTCGATGTTAGTATCCATCATGTAAAGCGGCACAGTTCCCACTTGTACGCGCCATACCCTAGCATAAACCTTGCGTCCGGGGTAATTTACCGCAATTTGCAATTCTGAGCCATCAGGATTGCGCTCTAGGTGCAAAGTCATGTTATAGAAATCGTTGATTGGGTAGCGTTCTTGCTGCCAACCATCCGCATTCAGATACTGAGCAAAGTAACCTTGCTGGTATAGTAAGCCCACACCTACTAAGGGTAATCCTAAGTCGCTGGCAGATTTGAGGTGATCCCCCGCGAGAACACCCAGCCCTCCAGAATATACAGGTAGACAATCCACCAGTCCAAATTCAGCTGAAAAATAAGCGTAGCATTCTTTGCCTTTATCGGCAGAATGACTACTCCGCTGTTTCTGATACCAAGTGCGTTCTTGTAAATAATCTTCTAACTGGCGGGCTGCTCGATCCATTTGCGCCAGGAAGCCTTCATCTTCCACAACTTCGGTCAACCGACCTTGGCTGATTGTACCGAGCATCAACACTGGATTATGGCGGCTAGATTCCCATAAATCCGAGTCTAAACGGCGAAATAAGTCTTTTGTCTCGACATTCCAATCCCAATGGAGGTTATATGCCAGCTTCCGCAGCGGTTCGAGTCGGGGCGGTAGCGAAGGGGACACGTTAAATGTACGAATTGGTTGCATAAGGACTGCGAAACTCCTGGTTTAGCTATCGCTATTGTTGACTGTGTTTGCCCAATGTTTCCAAACTCTTTATACCTTGTTTGTGAAGTTATGATGACTTTGTTAAGGTTTAAAAAAGATTATCACTTAGATTGGAAAATTTGACTACAAAGGCTTTGCTGATTTTACCAGTTAGTGTTGACTATATAATTATTTATGTAATTCAATACATAAATTAACTAAATCAAAAGTAAGAAGTTATAAATAAATATTTATATGACTTTGAGATATACACAACAGAAGCTTTGCGTCTTCAAGAGGGAGAGAGAAGAGAAAACACAGACGTTTCTTGAAGTTATTTTTCAAACTCCCTCAAAAAGTTGTACTGAAACTTTGGGGGCAGAAAGCACGAATCCGGGCAATGTGCCATTATTCTAGAGTTAATTGGGTAACATTGGAATTTTCGCTGGTAAAATGTACTGATTCGGCGCCTTTTGGGAGAGCAAAGACAATAGTACCCAAGACAAGAATGCCAACAGCACTAGGACAAAGAAGTTTCATCTTGATGATACCGCGTTTGTTTTTTGTCGGGCGATCGCTCTTCTCGTTACGGTACTCTTTACGAACACGTCCCGATTGCACAGCTTCTTGTAAGAGCATCAAAGCATCGATGTCTTTTTCCTCAAATTCACTTTGCAGTAACTGCTGCAACTGCTCATCTGCCCGAATACTCAAAGAACCTGTAATTAGCGCTTGCTGAACAATGTCACGAATGAGAACCATATTTTTTACCAATTTTGGGGATTAAGCAATTCAAGCGCGTCAGCATTTAGTGGAAGCGCTGATGCCACCAACAAAGTAGCTGTATTGTTCCTTAAAAATTTATATTGGGTAGACCACGGAAGGCATCATGCTAGTGGATCACCCGATCGGGTGATATACAAGAACGCCAATGAAGCTTACATTACCTTTGAAAGGGGAAAGGGTAAAGGGGAAAGGTAAAGGTACGGAAATAAAATACGCATTTATTCAAATAACTCTATATTTCTTACCCTTTCCCCCTTCCCCCCTTCCCCCCTTCCCC
>NZ_KK073768.1:3597685-3641710 GCF_000582685.1 [Scytonema hofmanni] UTEX 2349 | reverse complement strand
CCCTTCCCCCTTCCCCCTTCCCCGACTTTATTTCTTGACTCGGAAACCTCAGCCTCAAGTTCACGTCATCAGAAGAGTGTAATTGCTTTAATATTCAAAATTCAAAAGCGATCGCGTCGCATCTACAAAAAACCTACAGCAACTTTTACATTGCATCCTTTGAGTAATTAGCGTAAACCTTCCTTTGGACTTTGGACTTGGGATTTGCGATGGACTCAGTACCTGACAAAAAAGGGGCGAGATTTGGGTAATATATAAGAGCTATCTTTTCTGCATCACGGATACAAAAAAGCAAGCTGTTATTTCATACCCTTGGAGTTTTAGTCAATGGTTACTTTAAAAATTGTTGTTTATGTTGTTGTAGCCTCCTTCATCTTGCTTTTCATCTTTGGATTTTTGTCGAACGATCCAGCTCGTAACCCCGGACGCCGGGATTCAGAGTAAAATCACGACCCGATCCACAACTGCCGTTCATGCGAATGTAAATGTCACGGACGCTTGATTTGGCGTGAAAAATTCCACACGCTTTCTTAGTGTCCTTTCCAGGCGGCTTGCCGCAGGCTAGGCTGAAGGCTAAAGTCGGAAGGCAGTTAGGTGTAATTAGTCCTTCCGGCTTTCAATTGGCTATTTGTTAGGTTGATTTTGCGAATATGCTTCACCCAGTTCTGCCACCGGCACCACCTTCGATTGTTGAACCTTTACAACCTGGAAATCCGATGTTGACTGGTAGTGATACCAGGTTTCATTTAATTACCGAACTGGAGGCTTCATCCCAGAAAAATCAGCCACAAAGGCAACCAGATTCTGTATCCCCAACTCGACAAAACGCTACTCGACAAGATTTAGCAGTTATCCAGCGGCAAAGTACACCCAGTCAGCCAGAAAGTTTACCACCAGAATTTTCTCCCTTTACCGCCGTTAAGAGTGCCGCTGCTTTGGGAGATTCGATGGGAATTAGTTATCCCGTGCAGCCAGATGCAAATGTCGCATCGCAAAGCAAGATATCCCAAAAAGAGCAAATATTACAAGAAAAATTAGCCCCTTCAAAAGGGCAAAATAATACTATTGCCCAAAATGCGGCGAGTGCCGAACCAATCCAAAATATTACTTATACTAATCCTGACGCAGCAAGTACAGAAAAAGTTGAAAATGTTATAGAATTCAAATCTCGCAGCCAGACAAGCCAAATCACAGTTCCCCAACCCAATACGGTAGAACAATCTGCACCTATACCAAGCGGTGGTAGCACAAATCAGCAACAAAGTCAACCATCTCAAACAACTCCCCCAACAACAACAACGCCAGCACGAGAGAGAATTGTAGAAATTACTTCCGATCGCCAGGAATACGACCAGCAACGACGGATTGTCACGGCAGTGGGTAATGTGGTGGTACGATTTGATGGGGCGGTAGTAGATGCCGATCGCTTGCAAGTCAATTTAGACAACTTGATTGCCGTCGGTGATGGGAATGTCGCACTGACACGAGGGGATCAAGTACTGCGCGGAGAACGCTTTACTTATAACTTTATTCAAGATAGCGGCGAATTAAAAAATGGCAGGGGAGAAGTTTACATCCCCACAGCGGGTACTGATTTAGCCTTTAACTCTGTTGATACCGGAGTCGGTGGAGTAGTCACAGCACGTCCACCAAGCGATCGCATTCGGGCAAATCAGCCGACTGCAAGTGTCAATAGTCCCGGTGGAGTTAACTTCAACTTAGGTGGAAGGGCAGATGCAACAAACCTCCCAGGACCAAAAGTGGGAGGTGTAGTCAAGCGAGTGCGCTTTCAAGCAGAACGAGTTGATTTTTATCCGCGAGGATGGCAAGCGAGAAATGTCCGCTTTACTAACGATCCATTTTCGCCCCCAGAATTAGAGTTACGCGCCGATAAAGTCACTTTAACGCGAGAAGCACCTTTAGTAGACACAATTAAAACAGAGCGTCAGCGTTTAGTATTAGATCAAAGGACGACATTACCCATCCCTATAGATCGGCAGACAATCGATCGCAGGGAACGAGATGTAACGCCGGCAATTGTCTCTGTCGGTTTTGATGGCGATCAACGCGGTGGTCTGTTTATTGAGCGTTCTTTTCAACCCTTTAACACAGAAGGGGTACGTTTTAGCGTTACACCGCAGTTTTTCGCGCAAAAAGCCATAACTGGTGGTGGTAACTTCGCTTCGCTGTTTGGTTTGACAACAAAATTGACTGCAAATTTAAGCCCAAAGACAAGAATTGACGGTTCTGGGATATTAACCAGCTTGGATTTGGGGACAGTGGAAGACAATTTGCGGGCAAGCTTGCGATTGCGGCAAGAATTAGGCGATCAAAATCCTCACATATTGAATTTAGAATACAGTTATCGCGATCGCCTTTACAACGGTACCCTCGGTTTTCAAACTGTGCAAAGTAGCCTTGGTGCAGTCGTTATTTCCCCCAGGATTCCTTTAGGTACAACTGGTTTCAACTTGAGATATCAAGGTGGTGCTCAATATATTAACGCGAATACCGATCGGCTTGACTTACTCGCAACACAGCGAGAGAACAACCGCATCTCTTTAGGACGCGTGCAAGGTAGCGCTACCGTTGATGGTGGAATTATACTCTGGCAAGGTAAAGGATTAGCACCCACCCCCACAGAAGGATTGCGTTACACCCCAAACCCGATAGTTCCCTACATCCAAGCATTTGGGGACGTAACCGGCACAAGCAGTTATTACAGCAGTGGTGATAACCAAACCACTTTAATTGCCACAGCTGGCTTGCGCGGGCAGTTTGGACATTTCTCTCGACCTGCCTTTGATTATACCGCCTTTAATATCAGTTATTCCCAAGGTATATTTAGCGGAGCATCGCCATTTTTGTTCGATCGCGCTGTTGATAACAAAGTGCTTAATCTGGGAATTTCTCAGCAACTCTACGGACCATTTAGCCTTGGTTTTCAAACCTCAATCAACTTAGATACAGGCGCACGCACTAGCACCGACTATATTGTAGAATATAACCGCCGCACCTACGGAATTACTTTGCGTTATAATCCAGTGTTGGAATTAGGTGGTATCAGCTTTAGAATTAGTGACTTTAACTGGAGTGGTGGCACAGATCCATTCTCTGACCCTTCTGAACTTAAGCCTGTGCGAGGTGGCGTCCGGCAGGATTATTAGAATACTACTTAGGTAGCCTTTAGTGGTTCACAAAAGTTCTGTCTCCAGACCCCCACGGTTTTGACCGCGATCGCATCTGAATATTAAGCTCAAAAAGCTGGCGTGGCAGTCAATACAGTGCGGAAAGCCAAAACTGCACTTAATAGCAAGCGCCATCGCATCATCCCCAAACTACTTTGTGATTGTGTCATCATTGTTTTTATCTCCCGTTAGTGTGGGTTTACTACATGAAGGTGCGCTTCGCGATCGCTCTTAGTGTGATTGTGGCTTTACTGCGTTCAGTTTTGCTTATGGTATTTTGGCTAGAATAGTTAATAAAAATGATTAAGCCTAAAAATAATGTATATCGCGGACACGCAATAGAAAAAGTTGGTCACGGGAAAAGGGCGATATTTCAAACAACTATTAACGAAAAAGAGTGGTCTGCTGTCACTGAATCAGAAGTGAAAACAGGCATTGATGTTTGGATTGATGAAGGAATAGAGCCGTTGTCCTAATTGCCGATATCTATTGAATGAAATTATGCCAACTAATTTAATCGTCCTCATAGCTGCATTAATTGTTGCATTGCTGGTCTTTAGGGCTTTGCTGAGTCTGTTGAAAACATTCATAAGTACAGCAGTTGCCCTTGTTGTAATCGTCGTCATATTAATGGTTTTTGGCTTTACTCCCCAAGATTTGATACAAGAAATCATTAACTTACCCCAAACTCTCACTTCTGTGTTAACAGAGGCAAGAAAGTCATTGGGATTGTGAAAATGAATGTAGAGACGTAACATTGCTAGGTCTCTACAAGGGTTTCGGGCAACGCATAATTAATTTCTGGAGATGTCTATTGGGATGCTCCCAATAAATCTTATTTTCTGATGATTAAGGGGTTAGCTATGGAAGCAAGAAGCGAGATTACAATCAAATGAGCGTGGCACTACCACAAGCCAAACCTGCACCGAACAAAAAAGTCGAAGTTGAGCTAACCGACCAAAACGGTATAATTTTCACTGCTATAATCAATGCTAAAAGCTGGCGCAAGGCTGAAACTAACACCTCGGAGTTTGCTTTCTTGGGCTGGGGCTGTGTCGGGTAAACTCGGTCAGCGAACAGACAATGCTGCTGCGTCTAGAATTTACCCCAATACGGTTGGTGTTAAGCCTAAAATCCGAGTGTAGAGACGCGAAATTGAACTTCGTCCCGCTTCGCTAACGCGTCTCTACAGGTCAAAAATCAGTACAACAAATCCTTAACACCAAGCGTATTGGAATTTACCCAATGCCTAGGCTAAAATCGATTAAATCTGTCCATTTTGGAAAGTCAATCAATGGGTTACGGTTGCCCTGCCTCTGCTTACTGGCAATAGCCATATTTCTATGTTTCTCATGCTCGGTGACAGGATATTGCTTATGCCAATCAAGTAAAGTTTTTAAATGTTCTGGTTTGTACTCCTTATTTAAGTTATTGATAACGCCTGGGTAACGCAACAAAAAGTAAAGAGTAGCACGCGCGGCTTCCCCTTTACCAAAACCCGGTTCAAACCTGTTACCTTCAGATTTACCGCAATTGTTACGAGTTAGTTCTTTAAAGTTATCAAAGTCATCAAAGTCAGTGAAGGGACTACTTCCTCGGAAGGAGTTACACGCCATCTCACACGCGAACAAATGATGCAAATCGCCTTTCATCGGTTTGGGTGATACATCTTTAAACCACGACTGTGGAACTACATGCTCACAGTTGTATGGTAAATCTCTTTCAAGGGTATTTACCCTTTCTAAAATCTCTGCTGTCGTGAGTGACTCTCTAAGTATAATTTCTTGCAAACGAGATGCTCGCCTTTTTTCAATTAGGAGATCCTCTTGAATAATTTGTTCTGGTGTGTATTCAAGACGCGAGTAAATACTTCTAATCTTTGAGTCAGGTTGCAGATCCACCCACGGATACAAATACTTTTTCGGCTCATAATCTAACTTTCTGGTGTGGGTTTTTTCCAATAACTGATGCAGATCATTAAACAATTCAGACTTATTTAATGAGTTGAGTTTTGAGACAATTTCACTGTAATATTGGTCACGATTTTGCGTATCTTCAACCTGATCATAATAGAGAATTTCTCCAGTACGAAGGCGCTCTAATTGTCTCAGTTCTGCCTGCCACTCAGCATCGGGAGCAATATCTGGCAATTCAACATCAGATAGCGAAGTTTTGGCGCTTTGTGAATCTGGAGTTGGATGCACGGTAACTGAATTCGTTTGAGATGATGAAACAATCCCTGCTTGTCCAAGGTTTACACTGACTTGAAGAGGAATAGTCCAGGTAACAATGCCGTTATTTATGGTAGTAGTTATTGACTGCTGCTCTTTGACATCAACTACAACAGGCAAACGCAACTGACTCCCATCAAACAGCCCAGAACGCAAAGTGCGTTGCACTTGGGACAGATTTTGCTGGTTTTTGATGTCTTTAATAATCTGGCTGATGCGAATTCCTTCATTAGCTACCCAAGCAATGCGGTCTTCTCCCATTCCCGGAGTCCAGACACTTCCATCAATTGTCAAGTAGTTACCTTGGTCATCCATTTTAGGAACGCCAGAATGATGGAGTCCTACAACTTCCCACTGATCATTAAAAACAGGTGAGCCGGAAGAACCAGGAGCTGTGTCCGTTTGATAGTGCAGAAAATCATCTAGCAAATCGACTAATTGATTTTCTCTTAGCGCTACTTGCTTTGGTTCCCCTTTGGGATGCTGAATGATGTTAACGTACTCTCCTACAATCACCTTGCCTTGCTCTTCTATCAAAGGGTTCCAGCCAAAGTCATTTAGGGGAGAGCCATCCAGCTTTTCTTTAACAGCAACCAGGCTATAGTCGAGGTATTGATTTGTGATAAAGAAAGTAATGGGATCTAATTCATAGGCAGAGGACTGCAACATCTGTCCCTCTATGCTGCTTTGGTAATTAAACTCGGCTAAGGCTGGCATAGCCTCTTCCACCGAAGATAGTACATGATTGTTGGTAAGTAATAGACGGGGAGAAACCATAAAGCCAGTCCCGTACCCTATCACTCTCCCACTACGACTGCGTAAAATGATGCGGCAGATAGACCGCGAAACCTTCAGTCCATATTCCAAGTATGAAATACTCATTAGGTCTCTTTGACCAATAATCCGCTCTTGAACAACGCGATTAAACTCCTCGCTAGACAAATCGTCTATGGAAATTTTGGCTTCAGATAAAATAGAAGCAGCTACAGGATTACGAGCAATTCTTTCCAAACGTCTGTTGACACGTTCAGGGGTGTCTACATTGAGGACCGAACCAGATGAAAGTTTACGAATGTTGCGATCGCGCTCTGGGGAGCGCGTTTTATATCGTTCTATAGTTTCTTGGATTAGCTGTTGAGGAGGAATCATTTAATAGTTCTCAGAGGATGTTTTAAAAGTAAACAAAAGCTTACGTAACGATAATCTATTATTTACACCCTTAAAAACATATCCGATAGTACCCTTAAGGATACCATTACTGCTTGGGATTGTGTATCAAATTTGTTTAAGCCGCGATCGCATTAATACGAGCGCGAATTTCTCCATCATCTGTGCAACTGTATATGACCATTTAATTGGTTGTGCAGAATCATTGTGCAGTAAAAACATAATTATGAGGGAAACTGAGCGATCACTTCCCGTTCTTAGAGGAAAAATATCGTATGTAGGCGATCGCTCATCAGAATTTACCACTCGTTTGGTTTACTGATTAGGCAAAGTAGTTTAATTAGTAGGTGCGATCGCCTTCATTCAAGCGAACGCGCAGAGCGTCTCGAAGAAAGGAAAACCCAAGCGTCACCGAACAGCCCGTCCCAGACATCGCACCCCATACCCCCACCTTTAATTTGTCCAAAGTGGCAACTCCAAGAATAAAATGCTACTTCATATATCTAATTACAGAGGCTGAAGTAGCAATTAAATTAGGCTTGGCGAAGGCTAAAAACTCAATTACGAGCAAAGACTGCCAGACCAGTCTTGATGTCCTCGATTTGGCTGACACTTGTATTGCTCACCCACCCAGACAATTTCCCATTTATTTTGGTTGCGTCTCAATTCGATGCGATTTCGTATTCCAGCCACTGAATCATCAGCCAAACCCATTGTGGTATGTACGATTACAGCAGTTTCTCTTGTAGGATACGCTACTGTTATGTCCTCAGACTTTCTTGCTTCTTCTTCTTCTTCTGAGTTGCTAAACAATTGTACAGCTATTGCTTTTGGAGTAGAAACTCTAATCCGGTTAGAAGAGATAAATTCTTGTACGGTAATTACTCGAAAATCAGCTCGTGGATTGCTCTCTTGGAGTGCTGCGTTTAATTTAGACCAAGTTTTCTCACCTACAATGCCGTCGGCTACTAATTGTTGTGATTTTTGAAAATTGATGACAGCTTCCTTGGTTTTTGCCCCAAAAACACCGTCAACAATACCTGAATAAAAATTGAGCTTTTTCAAACCTTCTTGCAGCTTGGTAACTTCTGCACCTTTTGATCCTTCTTTAAGCAGAACAAAAGTAGTGTTCATGATTTCTCCTTGCCTAATTACGTTTTAGTATTTCGTGTTTGGTGTAAATACATACTTAATATCACTTTTTAATTTGCCCATTCCGGACGTACAACCATAAAAATTTCAGATTTTTCTCAAATGCTAGCTTGACAAACAAAAAGTGCTTGAGTGGGATAACGCTTTTTCTCCCGTGGTAAAAGCGATGCATCCACAAGATAAAACCATACGCCGGACTCACGGATAAAAATGTTACAATGCACTACCCAAAAGGTTGCCCCCAAACTCAGAACTGAAGTTTTCATTATACTTTCTTACCTTCTGCCCTCTGCCTTTCTTTGTAATGTTAATTGGCAGATGTACCCGCCCGCCCTATGGGCGATCGCATTATCCAACTCACCAACGATTACGAGCGCGAAGTATTTAATGGCGATGTTGGGTTTATGTTGAATTTAGATACTTGGATGCTGATGTCTGGGTTAAGACAGATGATGTTGGTCAATTCGTCATTACTCACCTTATATCCCGCCACTGATTGAGTAAATTCAGTGGGGGACTTACGGTGTTAAAGTTAAATTGAAAATTAATAAAGAAAAGAAAGTTATGGCAACCGAGCAAGAGCTGAAATCTCTTTTTGAGAAATTAGATCGCGATCAAGACGGCAAAGTCTCCATTAATGAGCTTTTTTTAAGTCCTGGCTTAAGTGCAATCATCTCATCAGAAACAAATACCAACACTCCTCAGGAGTTACTAGCACAGTATGGTTTAGACGAAGACGGTAGTATTACCTTTGAAGAGTTAAAGGAAGCTGTTGAGAAAGCAAATAATTTAACCTAGCAGTCAATTTTCAACACTGTGCTTAATCAAAAACTGCTGTAACCCATAAGTTACAACAGTTTGAGACGTTATTTTTAAGTCTGAAAATAATTAAGCAGCAGAGTGTTGCTTCAACTGTTGTATTAATAGATGCTTTTCCGTTTCCCCCCTTATCGTCGCTTCGCTCCTGGGTGTAGGGTGTGGGGTGTGGGGTGTGGGGAAGAAATATAGAGTTATTTGAACTTTCTCCGTATTTTATTTCCATGCCCTACACCCTACCCCCCACACCCCACACCCCATTTCTTCCACACCCCACACCCCACACCCCACAACCTTTTTGGTCATGAATTGGTGACCAAATTGAAGCCTAAGATTAAATGCCAAGCTTATTTTTCATCTCCTGAACCCTTGAAGAGTGCGAGCCTTTTAGGGAATGAAACAGCCCTGCTTTAATTCTTTTATCAAACCCCAAACTGGTTGATAAATTTTATACTTTAATTCTGCCTTTAATTTATTTTCTGCCGTAATTGATACTAAGTATCAAAGACTTGTTGCAGAGATTTTTGGAAATAATCGTAAAATGACTTGCTAGCAATCTTTTTGAGATATCTCATCAAGATGAGTTATCGTGCAAATACGTTTACTTATCGTAAATATAATTACTTTGTACTTAAATATAAGTTTTAGCGATCGCACCTTTTTTCCCCGACCTCACCAAATCGCGTTGCTCCCGTTTATTACTGCGATCGCTTCACAGCTGCCAAAATAAATGCAATCGCTTCTTCTGTGTGTTCCTCAATCATTTTTGGACTAAGGCGATCAATATCTGGTGTTAAATGTTTCCAGTTTTCATGCACTGTGAAGTAAAACATACAAACGCTCAAAATATGAGTCAATGCCAAAAATGGCTTGAGCGGACGAAAACATCCTTCTGCCATACCTCTCTCTAAAACCTTAAGTAGGTGTTTGTGAAGATTCAAAACATTGCATTCCCTAAAATAAGCTCCTTGATTTTGACTAGCTTCTTGAAACCAGAGCATTTGGCGTTGAGGGTTTTTAGCTTCATTTGAAATTGCAATACGAATAATCTGTTTAAGAGCTTCTTCTGAGGAAAAAGTATCAAAGTTTAATTGCCCAAGCATAGCTTGCGCTTCATTGACTGGGCGTTGCAAGACTGCTTTATACAAATTCTCTTTGTTCTCAAAATAGTAATGAAGCGTTGCGGTTGTCACCTTGGCGTGCTCCGCGATCGCACTCATGCGCCCGCCTTTTAAGCCATGTCGTGAAAATTCTTGCTCTGCGGCATTCAATATTTGTTGCTGCGTCACTTCAGCATCTCGAAACGGGCGGACTGATTTAGCAACTCGTTTACTTGATCGAACCACAGTATTTTGATTCATAGTTTGTCTTTCTATCGTACCAAAGAGCCACCGAAACTGAAGATGTTTAATCTTTGGATTGACACAGCAGTAACTTATTGATAAGCTTACTAATTAATTAGTAAGCTGTTTTGGACAATCATGAAGCAATTGCAAGGTGCACCGTGGCTTTTGACACATCGTTCAATGCTAAAGCCCAATAAGCCCATGAAATTTTCTCTGTTGGGCAATGATTACGTTCTTTGGCAAAATACTGATGGTGCGATTAGTGCCTTGCCCAACGCTTGCCCTCACATGGGTGCAATGCTATCAGAGGGATGGTGTGTGACAAAACCCGACGGCAATAGCGCGATCGCCTGCCCTTTTCATGCATTGGAATTTGACCATTCGGGTTGTACAGTCCTCCCAGGTTCTAACAAAGAAACTAAATCGTTAATGCAGCCGCTAGAGTTAATCATCCAAGGTGATTTTATTTGGTCTTATGGAGGGTATGAGCCGAAGATACCAATTCCAAACATCATGAATGAGATTGCAGCAGAGTATAAATTCATCGGGGTTACGGGCGAGCACAGCATTCGGACTGATATTCTGAGCTTGCTGCTGAATATGCACGACTACAACCATCAAAATGGCACGCATAGAGAATTATTTGAGATTGAACAAGTGCATGTGAAGCAGTTCATCGACGAAGGGTTGCATTCTCATGCCTACTTGTCGCAACCCAGGAAAAAACCTACATTTCGTGACATTTTGAAAAATCCCGGTCTGCTGGCAATGCCAAAAGTGTTGGAAGCTCATTTAGAAAACTTTTTTCCGTTCATGGGATTGATGCACGGAGAGAATAAGCTACTGAGCTTGAAAGAATGTCATTTCTATCTTCCAGAAGCTGATCGTCAATCTCGTGTGTTTGTGTTAATGTACATGAAGGCGCATTCTCCGATTGCACACTTGATCAAAGGCAATCTGCTGAAGTTGATTAATGTGGTTGTGGATCAAGACGCAAAGATTTTAGGTAAGATTTACGCCAATACACCACAGCGAATTAAGTTAAACAATGAAGTGGGAATGAATTGGGTACGGCGAAATTTTGAAAGCTTTCCAGCTGTTGCTGAACCAAATCTATCCCGGTAGTTGCCAGCAACATCACAATCATTACTGACAGGTTAAGGCTACAGTCCGTTTTTAAAACAGTAATTATACTGAAAATATTGCCAAAAATTGGGGGAGGAAACATAATTTTGAGGGAGGCGATGCGGAAGCCCTTGCTGGACGAACGCGTGCGAATTTAAACCCATCATTGATTCTTGTTCAGAAAATTCAGTACAAAGTTGAATTTAATACCTTTAAAGATAATTAAAAATTGACAATAATCTAGCTGTTTTAACCTGTTAATAATGGCTATATCTCAGGCAGCACAAGACATAATTCCCAGGCAGGTCTCTTAAAGAATCTTCGTGGCTATCTTCTTGAAGAGTGTCAAAATCGTTTATATCAACAGAGGAAGAACCCTACAGCTTTAACTAGGGGTTGCTGTTCAAGCGTCAACATCAAAGTATACTTGGGAAGCATATTTCAGAAGGCAGAAGGCAGGAGGCAGAAGGCAGAAGGCAACCCACCCTTACTCATAGTGGGATTGAAACAAGGACGTTTTATACCTCGCTGCAAGCAGTCTCGGTATAATTATTTGTTTCAACTGGGCTTTAAACCCACAAAGTAAGTTTTAATTGATACTCCTAACATAAGTGCCTTCTGCCCTCGAACTTCTGCCTTTCTTGTAAAGCGACTTACTGGATTCAAAAATTTTTATAACATTCTGCATTCATTATGACAGTTGAAGAAGCTTTGGTCACCCTTGGGGCAATTTTAGCTCAAGAGTCTTTAAATAACATTCAAAAGGTTGTGTTTTGTCAATCTTGGGAGCAGAAGACTTATCCGCAGATTGCCAAAAGCCTTGATTATGATGAGAACTACATTAAATATGTTGGCTTCCAGCTTTGGAAGATGCTTTCGGCGGTTCTTGGGGAAAAGGTAACCAAATCTAACTTTAAATCAGTGATCAGTCGCTGGAGAGCAGTGGCTAGCCGTAGCAATGCAGCAGAACTGTTGATTTCTTCTGCGGCGGGCTTTTCAGAAAATCCTGTTGAAAAAATCTCTGCGTCGTCCCCCTGTTGCAGTGTCTACGCATCTATCGCACCTACCGATGAACCTGCTGCGCTAACAGAAGTACCTCTGCATACACGCGTTACCGTGTCAGATACCACAACAAAATGCCACTTCGTTTCAAGTTGTCGGCAAGACTGGGGCGAAGCAATTGATGTGTCTGTTTTCTACGGACGCTTTTGGGAATTGGCAACGCTTGAGCAGTGGATTATTCAAGAAAAATGTCGATTAGTAGCCTTGCTAGGGATTGGTGGGATCGGTAAAACTGCTCTGTCTGTTAAGTTAGCCGAGCAACTTCAGGGGCAATTTGAGTATGTGATTTGGCGATCGCTTCACAACGCCCCCTCTGTTGAATCGATTCTGGCTAGCTTGATTCAATTTCTCTCAAACCAGCAGGAAAGTGACTTACCCAATGATGTCAACTACAGAGTTTCGCGACTGCTAGATTATCTGCGCTCTTCACGTTGCCTGATCGTACTTGATAATGCCGAGACAATTCTCCGTAGTTCTACATCCATAGAAACGTTTGAGGAATACAAAGGGTATAGTGAATTCTTCAAACGAATTGGAGAGTCGCGCCACCAGAGTTGTTTAGTGCTAACGAGTCGAGAAAAGCCCAAAGAGGTAGCTGCTCTAGAAGGTGAAACCTTTCCGGTTCGCTCATTGCAACTGTCAGGTTTAGCAACCGCAGAGGGACGAGAAATCTTTAGAGGTAAAGGAAACTTTTTTGGGTCGGAAAATGACTGGCAAACCCTGATTCAGTCCTATGTCGGCAATCCCTTAGCTTTGAAAATAGTTGCTACAACAATTCGCGATTTATTTGATAGCAATATTTGTCATTTTCTCTCTCAAGGCACAATCGTTTTTGGAGATATTCAAAATTTACTCGACAAGCAGTTTAGACAGCTATCCAAATTAGAATCTGAGATAATGTACTGGCTAGCGATTAATCGCGAACCCATCTCTATTACAGAACTCAAAGCCGACATAGTATCACCGATACTGCCTTCTCAACTTTTGGAAGCTTTGGAATCTTTAGAGCGGAAGTCGCTAATTGAAAAAGGATCTGCTCTTTTTACCTTACAGCCCGTCCTTATGGAGTACATGACTAATCAATTGGTCAAAGAAATTTACCAGGAAATTGAGACAATAAAAATCTCTCTCTTCAAAAATTACGCACTTCTTAAAGCTCAAGCTAAAGACTACATAAAGGATATTCAAGCTGACTTTATCCTTAACCCCATCGGCGAACAATTATTGCGGGTGTTTGGCACTCCGGAAAGTCTTGAAACTCACTTGATGGCAATTCTCTCATGTTTAAGAGGAAAAGTATCCATTGAAACTGGTTACGTTGCAGGAAATATAATTAATTTGCTGCGTCACTTAAAGCGAGATTTGAGTGCTTGGGATTTTTCTGGACTGACTGTTTGGCAAGCCGATCTACAGGGCATGAATTTGTACCAGATTAATTTCTCCTTCTCTGACCTATCTAAATCTACTTTTACGCAAAACCTCGGCTATATTTTTGCAATGACAGTAAGCCTAGATGGGGAACTTCTAGCTACGGCTGATAGTTGTGGCAAGATTGGCTTATGGCGAGTTGCAGACGGACAACAAATATTGTCCTGGGATGGACACATAAGTTGGGTTCCCTCTATTACCTTTAGTCCTGATGCCAAAACCCTCATTAGTGGTAGTGACGATCGCAATATAAAAATGTGGGATGTCAGCACGGGTCAGTGCCGCCAAACTTTACAGGGACACACGGGTTGGATATTGTTTGTTGCTTTCAGTCCCCAAGGTAAGTTCGTAGCTAGTGGCAGTGAAGACACAACTGTAAAAATGTGGGATGTCAGCACTGGTCGGTGCCGGCAAACTTTACAGGGACATACCTCGTCGGTATGCTATGTTGCCTACAGCCCTGATGGTCAAGTGCTAGCGAGTGGCAGTGCTGATCGCACCATAAAACTATGGGATATCAATACGGGTCAATGTCTTAAAACCTTGCAGGGACATAAAGATACGGTCGGATTTATTACTTTCAAAGCGGATGATCAAATCCTCATTAGTGCTAGTGAAGACCAAACTATAAAATTGTGGAACGTTCAGACTGGTCAGTGCGAAAGAACGTTACCAGTAGGACAAAACGGCTGGATGTGGTGGTCTGCTGTTGCCCTCAGTTCCGACAACAAAACTCTAGCGATTGGTAGTACAGACCAAACAGTAAAGTTGTGGGACATCAGCACGGGTCAGCTACTGAGAACTTTGCAGTGCAATAGTGGAATTCAATCTATCGTTTTCAGTCCCAATGGTGAAACTCTGATTAGTAGTCATGAAGACCAAACACTAAAGCTATGGAATATTTCCTCTAGCACCTGTATTAAAAAATACTATGGTTCGACTAGTGGAGTGTGGTCTATTGCTTTTAGTCCGGATAGTCAAACTCTAGTTAGTAGTGGTCCAGACCAAGTGGTGAAGGTCTGGAGTGTCTCGGATGGTAGATGTTTCAAAATCTTTAAGGGCCACACCGATATAGTTCGATCTGTTGCCTACAGCCCACAAGGGAATACCTTAGCCAGTGGGAGTGCAGATCGAACAGTGAAACTCTGGGACATTTCCAGTGGCAGATGCCTCAAAACCTTTAAGGGTCATACAAAGTGGGTAATGTCAGTTAAATATAGTCCAGATGCTCAAACTCTAGCCAGTGCTAGTTTTGACCAAACAGTGAGGCTTTGGGATATCAATACTGGAAAAGCCTTAAGAGTTTTACAGGCTCACAACAGTTTTGCTCTTTCAGTGGTCTATAGTCCGGATGGACAAACCCTAGCCAGTGGTGGTGCTGACAACATGGTAAGGTTTTGGGATATCAATACTGGACAAGTCTTAAGAGTCTTACAGGGACATACCAATTGGGTGTGGCCTGTCGCTTTTAGTCCAGATGGTCAAACTCTGGCTAGTGGCAGCATAGACCGCACTATCAGGATTTGGGATATTCGTAGTGGTAAGTGCCTCAATGTCTTGGAGGGTCACACGAGTTGGATTAATTCTATTGCCTTCAGTTTGGATGGTAAAACTCTAGCCAGTAGTAGTTTAGATCCAACGGTAAGGTTGTGGAATGTTCATCAGGGTAAGTGCCTGCAAGTGTTACAAGGTCATACAAGCTTCGTGCTTTCTGTTACCTTTACCTGCTACGAGCGACTTTCCCATGAGTTAGGTCAAGTCCTTGCAAGTGCTAGTGATGACCAAACCATACGATTTTGGGATATCGAAACAGGTGAGTGTATCAAAATCCTGAGAAATGAAAGACCCTATGATGGGATGAATATTACTGAGGTCGTTGGTATCACTGAGGCTCAAAGAGCAACGCTATTAGCGTTAGGAGCGATCGATCAAGCTCCGTTGCACTAAAGCTAGTTCAGTTTAAGAACAAATTACCGTTCCCCCGCAAGCAAAAGTTGATAGCATACACCCAACTAGCCCGTGAATGTGAAACAGCGGGATGATTGAGAGTGTCTTGTCATCTGCTGTGAGGGAATTGGCGCTTTGAATATTAACGGCTGATGATGCTAGAAGATTGCGATGGCGAATCAGGAAGCGCTTGGGACGCCTGGTAGTGCCCATGCTGTGGAGAATCATCGCCACATCATTAGCTTCAGCCAATTCAACCGAACGTGGCGAAGATTCTCCGCGTATGGCTTCAAAGTTCAGCGTTCCATCAGCTAAGGTATGAGCATGAAGTAGCATCATTTCGGGTGTTGTTGCCGCCAGAGCTTCTTCAACAGTTCCAGGTACAGTTAAAAGTGCTCTTGCCTGAGTATCTTTGTAATAAAAAGCAAATTCTTCTTGCTTGTACTTCGGATTCAACGGACAAGCGGTAGCACACAGGGCACAAGCCAGAAAGGTAATGACGATTTCTGGACTATTGGGGATGGCGATCGCAATTTTATCTCCTTGTCCCAATCCAAAGCGATTGAGTTGCGCTGCCAGTTCAATTACGTTGGAGCACAATTGTTTATACGTCAAAGCCGGACGCTCTGGCGCAACTAAGGCTATTTGCTCGTCTGCACCCGTTAAAAGATTGAGTAAATTCATACAATTTTAATTGCAAAAAGTTTTTGAGGGCGTGAAAACGCGTTGATGAATCTGATTTATGTAGCTACTTAAGTAAAGTTGATCTATAGATAAAAAAGCGCTTCCTTTGGAAGCGCTTTTTCAATAAAGCAATCAATAAAATATGACCACAACCTATCAATTACGAGAAAGTAATTGTCAGGTTGAAATTGCTCGTTAGCTTTAACAAAGCAATATATACATATTAGGGTATCCACTAAATTTTGTCAGTTATAAAAAGTTATATGTTTTATTATTTGTTTGCTAACAGCTTATAACAAGCAAGCTATACTCTTTTTCATTTTATCCTTTGACATAACCATCCATATTAGTTACTAACTTAATTTATAACTAGTTAGTAACTGACAAAACATATAAAAGTTAATTAAATTATTAATCATGGGTTGTTAACAAACTTATAAGCAGCCCACCCAGTAAAATCATAAATACATTGCAATCATTCAAGTTATGACTTCTACTCTCCAAAGACGCGAAAGCATTACCTTGTGGGAAAGCTTCTGCAACTGGATCACCAGCACTGAGAACCGTTTATATATCGGTTGGTTCGGCGTATTGATGATCCCCACCTTGCTAGCCGCCACCACCTGCTTCATCATTGCGTTCATCGCAGCACCTCCAGTAGACATTGATGGTATCCGTGAACCTGTAGCAGGTTCCTTGATTTACGGAAACAACATTATAAGCGGTGCAGTTGTTCCTTCCTCCAACGCAATTGGATTGCATTTCTACCCAATTTGGGAAGCAGCTTCCTTAGATGAGTGGTTGTACAACGGTGGTCCTTACCAATTGGTAGTATTCCACTTCTTGATTGGCGTATTCTGCTACTTAGGTCGTGAATGGGAATTGTCTTACCGTTTAGGTATGCGTCCTTGGATCTGCCTAGCATTCTCTGCTCCAGTAGCAGCAGCAACCGCAGTATTCTTGATCTACCCAATCGGGCAAGGTTCCTTCAGTGACGGAATGCCCTTGGGTATCTCCGGAACCTTCAACTTCATGTTAGTGTTTCAAGCAGAGCACAACATTCTGATGCACCCCTTCCACCAACTCGGTGTAGCAGGTGTATTCGGCGGGTCATTAGCTAGTGCTATGCACGGTTCTTTGGTGACCTCTTCATTGGTGCGTGAAACCACTGAAAACGAATCGACCAACAATGGCTACAGATTTGGTCAAGAACAGGAAACCTACAATATAGTTGCTGCTCATGGCTACTTAGGACGTCTGTTCTGGCAGTACGTTAGCTTCAAGAACTCTCGTTCACTGCATTTTGTCCTAGCTGCATGGCCTGTGATTGGTATTTGGTTCACCTCCTTAGGTGTAAGCACGATGGCGTTTAACCTGAACGGTTTTAACTTCAACCAATCCGTAATCGACTCTCAAGGTCGTGTAATCAGCACCTGGGCTGACATTCTTAACCGTTCTAACTTGGGTATGGAAGTGATGCACGAGCGCAACGCTCACAACTTCCCTCTGGACTTGGCTGCTAGTGAATCTTCACCAGTTGCTCTCACTGCTCCAAGTATTCAAGGCTAGAGATGATAAGGATCAAGTTTCAGTTACAAGTTTCAGTTAGCGGTTAAAATTATGTCCGTATTAACTGAACCATAAATATTAAAAGCGCTTTTTTATGGAGCGCTTTTTTATTAAGTTAATTCACATATCTAAATTGCATAAATCATAAATGCCAAAAATGTCTAAGAGTATACGTTTAAACCGTAGAACGTACCCGTGCCAGATACGTAGAGGGAGGAATTGAAGCGCGCTGTACAAGACCGCCCTCATCCACCAAAACAACGGAAATTAGATGGTCAATGTTTAGAAAGACGAATTGCTGACGTTCAAAAATTATCCTCTGAAATTGCTTCTTGGCAGAGCGATCGCAATTTTCATGCATGCGAGTGTAAATTGGCGCTTTAAAAGTACGGATGCACGTAAGAAAATGGGACGTTTATATCCACCTGTCTCACCAAGCAAAGTTGACTTGCCAGACTACTAGTAGTCCGTCAAGGCAACTTTGCTGGGTAATACCAATTTAAGGTAAGCTACTTTCATACGCTTTGTGGGCGAGATGATGGGTAAAAAATATACCATAAATTTCAATTTGGCAGAGGTCGAGCAACTGCGATCGTTAATTAGATCAGGCACAAGTAAAGCCCGAATTATCACGCGTGCTCGTATTCTGTTAATGACATTTGATGGAAAAACCGACCGCTTGATAGCAGAAGCCCTCTCTATCAACGTTTCGACCGTTGAGCGCACTCGCGCCAAATTTGTAACTGGTGGGGTAGACTTTGTTTTGAGCGATCGCCCTCATCCACCTAAACCTCGTAAGCTAGATGGTAAACAAGAAGCATTTTTAATTGCTACTGCTTGTTCTCACGCTCCAGAGGGACGTACACGTTGGACACTAAAGCTTTTGGCAGAACGCATAGTAAGTTTAGGCATAGTAGACTCTATGAGTTATGAAACTGTTCGCCAAACTCTAAAAAAAACGCTCGTTTAACCTTGGTTAAAGGAACAGTGGTGTATTCAATTATGTTGACGCTGAGTATGTAATGCGGATGGAAGATGTCTTGGATTTATACAATGAGTCTTACGATCCCAAACGTCCTGTAGTCTGCTTTGATGAGCGCCCATGTCAACTCCTAGAAGATATTAAGGAACCGTTACCACCTCAACCCGAACAACCTCTTCGTTATGACTACGAGTATAAACGTAACGGCAATGTTAACCTTTTTGCCTGCTTTCAACCGTTAGCAGGATGGCGCCATATGGAAGTCACCCTTTCTCGTACAAAAATAGACTTTGCCAAACAGATGAAAAATTTGGTGGACATATATTTCCCCAACGCAGACGTGATTCGTTTGGTAGTCGATAACCTTAATATACATAATCCAGCCGCTTTGTATCAAACTTTTGAACCACAAGAAGCACGGCGGATTATCCAAAAGCTCGAGTTCCACTACACACCCAAACACGCAAGCTGGTTAAACCAAGTAGAAATTGAATTGTCAGTTTTATCGCGGCAATGTCTGGAGCGGCGAATTCCTGACATACAAACATTGTCATCTGAAATCGCCGCTTGGGAGCAACAACGCAATCAACAAAGGGCAAGTGTCAATTGGCGCTTTAGTACTACGGTTGCACGTAACAAACTCCAACGCCTGTATCCGCCTGTTTAACCCAGCAAAGTTGTCTTGACGGACTACTAGCTATGTAACAAAATGTAAAAACTCCGTAACCGCAAGCGAATTGCTTGTCTGCGACACGCTGCGCGAACGCAATGACAGAAATGTAGTTGTGTTTATTTACACCCACCTACTTACCACAGAAAGTTAAAGACCGAGCAGAGGTAATGCTTGTTAAATGCACATGGCTGGTACGTGGAAAAATGTGTAATTAATTTTGTTTAACTACTTACAATAGTCTTCAATTAGCGCAGAAATTAGAGAGCGATCGCCAAATTCAACTGAGTCCTGACAGATTAAGACGGGTACTCAAAAAAAAGGGGATAAGAGTGGAAACGAGCTAGAAAGACCCACAGCTGCAATAACTGTTAATAAACCCAACATTGTTGGCATAATCTCACCTGCCAAGCGATAACTTTCCGCTTTACAGCCAGATTTTCAGATTTTGTGATAGTCTGCTATTCTCCATCTATACGTATACCACCGGAGAATTTGTTCAGCCTATTGTTGTGTCGAAACTAACACGCTTCTCAGTAGCATCCATGAAGATGAACTATCAGGGCAAACATTTGATGATGAATTAGACCTTGCTTACGCCGTAATTAATGGTGTTCAAGCTAGGGGAGAAAGAGGAAACTACAATACGCAACGTGTTAAATTTAACTCTAATCCCTCTAATTAACTTTTCGTTACATACTTGAAATTTTTCCCGCCCACTTATTTATATTGTATACATGTCAATCATGATGTTGGCAAATTTTGGGTAGTTGACTATCGTATTTATGACCCCGATAGACATGGAAAAACCAAGATAGACCATGTGACAGAAATACTGCAAAACCTTGTATGCCATAAGAATTTACCGTTTAAGGCTGTATAATGAGCAGTTGGCATTAAGTAGATGGGTGTAAATAAACACAACTATATTTCTGTCATTGCGTTCGCGGAGCGTCTCGTAGAGAGGAGGCACGACGTTCGCGCATCGTGTCGCAGACAAGCAATTCGCTTACGGTTATGGATTTTTTACATTTTGTTACATAGCTAGGTTTATTCGTGCATATCTACTTATACAACAATTGAACAGGGTGTGGGGGGTGGCTGAGTGGGGTGTAGGGCGTAGAAGAAGGGGTGTGGGGTGTGGGGAAAGAAATATAGAGTTACTTGAACTTTCTCCGTATTTTATTTCCACACCCTACCCCCAACACCCTACACCCTTCTTCTGGGGATTTGGACCCCACAAGAGCCGTAGACACCGCACTTTTTCGGTGGGGTCTTGAACCCAATTGCACTCATAGTGTGGGGTGTTCCCAATCTTCACTTAAGTAGATAAGTACGATAAAACCTAACTACGTCCGAAGCGAACGTAACGAAGTGAAGTGTTCGCGTTGGCAAAGCCTCTCGCAGAAAAGCGTCTCCGACAGGAGAAGCAATCACAAGGGTTTCGAGGGTTTTACATTTCGTTACATAGGTAGGTTTATTTGTGCCTACCTACTTACATTCCCCACACCCCACACCCCACACCCAGGAGCGAAGCGACGATAAATTGATGTTATATGTTGATGATTTAGGTAAATATTATTATTCTCCTCTCAAATGTAATCGACTTGTTGATGATACGGTAAATAAAAAAAGTTTATCAAAGAATTGAGTTATTATCTTGGCATAAGGAGGAGTTAAAATAAGATAAAATTGTTAAAATAAAAAAGCTCCCAGGTGCGAAAAAGGTGAAACTATTTCGGTTTGCTGTCTCTACCGATAGAACCTCCAAAGTCGCTACCAATGATTTATCTCAAGACTCAACGTCCGTTGTACAAAAAGTGTGTAAGGTGCGTTGGAAGGTTGAGAAGTTACACTCTTGAATTCAAATAATTGACCGGGATTGAATCATGCCAATGTCGCAAAAGTCGGATTCAAAGAAACCATATTGCCTGCGTTAGTTTAGTCTGTCTTAGGCTGAAAAATTTAGCTTATAGAAGTTGTAAAACAAATTATCAAATCAAGCATGGATTGTTGTCAAATTATCAAGAAAGGCAGAGGGCAGAGGGCAGAAGGCAGAAGGGATAAATCCCTTCAAGGAATTGCCCGAACCGTCTGCGCGACGGTCGTGAGCAAGAGTTTAAGCAAGGAGCCAAATTGAAAATTTGGTGGCTCTCGTTCAGGTGGGGTTTGAATCCCCATCGCAAACGTTACATAAGTGCCCTCTACCTCCTGCCTTCTGCCCTCTTCAATGAATTTAACAACTAAAACGTCCAGATATTCCCATGCTTCTAGTTTTTGCCTACCGAAGCAAAAGTTCCCTAGGCATCGCTGTGCCAGTTGCGTAAGTCCTGCCCTTGTTTTTCCGTAATTTTCCGAAAATTTGTCATTTAGTGAATGTGGTCAGGTTGTCCTTACTATAAAAAATGGAGTAAATATAGTATGAATTCAGGTGCATCTCCATCTAAAACTTTAGAACATCTATCAAATCAGGAAACTCCAAACTTTGATTATGGTGCTCTAGAAACCAAAAATCGAATGATTGTTCAACAGGTGACCTGCGAAATCAAGACCTTAATGCGCCGTAATGCTCAAGATATCATCGATATTGGCCGCAAGCTAATTGAGGTAAAGCAGTGTCTGGGACATGGAAGTTTCATAAATTGGCTTAAATCTGAGTTTCATTGGAGTATATCAACAGCTACTAAATTCATGCAAGTTTGGGAGCAGTTCAAATTCGTAAATTTTACGAATTTAAATATCACCGCCTCAGCTCTGTATCTGATTGCTGCTCCCTCCACACCTAAAGATGCAAGAGAAGAAGTTTTGAAACGCGCAAGTTTAGGCGAAAATATCAGCTACAGCAAGGCTAAGGTAATTGTCTGCCAACATCAGAAAAGCGCAAAGCTCAAACCTGACAAGGCAGTCACCGTTAAAGTTTCTGCAAAAACCAAAAAGTCTAAATTTAGCAAATCTATAGAACCTTTGCAGTATAAAACTTTGACTGCTTTCTCTGCGCCAGAGGATTTGACTCAAACAGAGGCAGAGATAAAAACGTGTTCGCTATCGTCGAAAGACGTGCTGCAATCTGCAGCAGTTGAAGACGAGCAGATCGTAACTAACAACAAGGATGTATCTGACGACACCACACAGATATCAACTAGCATCCTAAATCTAACTGCAATTTCCCAAGAGATATTGGATGCAGTGCTTACTGAAATGGCAATTAGCATCAATAACTTGACACCAGAGCAACTGGCTTTGGTTATCACAAAGTCTGTCAACAATGGATTGAGCAAACACCATCTAGAAGCTATTATTACGGCATCTCAACACGCACTCAGTATAGGGAGTAATATTAATCTCATCTGACTTCCATAAATGCAACTGACACTCATTGCTCCCGCCACAGTTGACGGAGTGATAAAGAGGTTGTAAGCATTGCTCTAAGCAAGTTAGAAGACTTGACAAAATAGAAGTAAGGTTGTCTTAGGGAGATCCAAAAAATAAACAGGACTTACGCAAGCGTCACAAAATAATGTCAACTGGCACAGATATTGAAATTTGAGGTTAATGCTTGTAAGTATTGATTTATAAACGCTAGAGCCAAATTAATTCAATGTGACAGTTCTCAAATAAATGTGCCAGTTGCGTAAGTCCTGTGATTATTAGGATTGCTTTAAGTGACACAGCAGATTGCAGGTTTATGAGGTATAGTAGCAGCAGGAGCGCAAACGAGTTTCGCATGAACGATTGCCGAAACGATAGATTGTGGAACGCACATTCGGCTGGCTCAATCGATTTCGGATTGCTATATCATTAGTTTTATTGGTAGCGATCGCATAGAATTGTGCTATTCTCAAGGGGAGAAATATCAAGCAACTATATCTACAAAAATGTATTAATCGCCTTCAAAAATTATGTCGAATATACAAAATACACACTAGTTTTTGGATCGGTTTATATGGTCAACATTGAGTGCTGGTATGAAAGTTTTCTCAGATTTAATCACAGCAATCATGCACACCAGACCCCATAAAATGCCCTAGCTTAAAATCTGATGCTTAACCAGTCTACTTTATAGTCTTATTGTGAACACTATCAGTTTTGCGACATTCTGTTTTACGTAGTAAATCTAGGCAAGTTCACTGTTACCTTCAGACCTTTTTGTTCAATTTAAAACAGTGATAAGTAGGTCGGCACGAATAAACCCAACTATGTAACAGAATGTAAATTACTCAAAACCCTTGCGATTGCTTCGTCGTACCTCCTCTCTACGAGACGCTCCGCGAACGCAATGACAAAAGTATAGTTATGTTTTTTAACGCCCACCTACTTAGCTCCATTTTGAATTAGTTTTACAACGGTAGAAAAAAACTGTTGTTATATCAATTAAAATCATCATTAGTTACAAAAATTAAGAAAGATATTGAATAAATGATTATCATCATGAAAACCGGCAGTCCATCAACAGAAATTGAGCGAGTCAGTAAAGAACTCCTCAGTTGGAACATCACCCCAGAAAAATCTGTAGGTAACCACAAAGTAGTGATTGGTTTGGTAGGTGATACAGCGGAGATTGATCCAAGACAAATCCAAAATTTAAGCCCTTTTATTGAGCAGGTTCTACGGGTGAAAAAGCCCTTTAAACGGGCTTCAAAAGAATTTCGCAATGGAGAACCTAGTGAGGTAGTTATACAAATTCCCAGTGGATCTGTAACCTTTGGCCAAAACCACCCTTTGGTTATAGTAGCTGGTCCCTGTTCTGTAGAAAATGAAGAGATGATTATAGAAACAGCGTGGCGAGTAAAAGCAGCAGGAGCGATGTTTTTACGAGGAGGAGCCTACAAACCCCGGACTTCACCTTATGCTTTCCAGGGTCATGGTGAGAG
Organism: [Scytonema hofmanni] UTEX 2349; assembly: GCF_000582685.1. Classification (GTDB taxonomy): domain Bacteria; phylum Cyanobacteriota; class Cyanobacteriia; order Cyanobacteriales; family Nostocaceae; genus Hassallia; species Hassallia hofmanni. The sequence goes on along the minus strand of NZ_KK073768.1, from coordinate 3,617,472 downwards.
TGCTTTAGGCTTATTAGCCAGAGCTAGAGACGCTACAAGTTTAGGGATTGTCACCGAAGTCATGGATACAGCTGACTTAGAGAAGGTTGCACAAGTGGCGGATGTGGTGCAAATTGGTGCTCGCAATATGCAGAATTTCTCGCTATTGAAAAAGGTCAGTGTCACAGGTAAACCGATTCTTCTTAAACGCGGACTTGGAGCTACCATTGAAGAATGGTTGATGGCAGCTGAGTATATTTTGGCAGCAGGCAATCCAAATGTGATTTTGTGTGAGCGGGGAATTCGCACCTTTGACCGACAGTACACCCGCAATACCCTTGATATATCTGCGATCCCTGTTTTGCGATCACTGACTCACTTGCCGATCATGATTGACCCCAGTCACGCCACTGGTAAATCAGAGTTTGTGCCAAGTATGGCAATGGCAGCGATCGCGGCGGGTGTAGATTCAGTGATGATTGAAGTACATCCAAACCCAGCTAAGGCACTTTCAGATGGTCCTCAGTCTCTAACACTGGAACGATATGAGAGGCTAATGCAGGAAATGGCTGTCATTGGCAAAGCCGTGGGTCGGTGGTTGCAAGCACCACAAGTAACTGCAAAGCTTGAAAATATTCATTTACAAGACTCTACTTCCCTAGTTTCTGCCCCGTAACAGGTGCATGAAAAATTCAATCCTCTCTGTAAATAACTACCGCGAATTGGAAGGAAATCTAGATGAGTACAACATCATTACCAGACAATAGAGATACTGTTGTTCCATTACCTTTACCTTTTGTTAGAGATTCACATGCATCTATGGTTGTAGGTGAGCAAGACCTGACAATAGACGACGTAGTCAGGGTAGCACGTCATGACGCACGGATACGTTTAACAGATAGGGATGACATCTTGCAGGGCGTTCAAGCATCTTGTGCTTACATTGCCAATGCTGTCGAAAAGGCACAGCCAATTTACGGAGTTACATCTGGCTTTGGCGGTATGGCTAACATCTCCATCTCACCTGAATATGCAACTGAATTGCAGAATAACCTGATTTGGTATCACAAAGTTGGGGCAGGACAAAAGTTACCTAGCTCAGATGTACGTGCAGCAATGCTCTTGCGTGCTGCCTCACACTTGCATGGTGCATCTGGTATCAGGCTCGAACTCATCGAACGGATGATGACGTTCTTGAATAATGGCGTCACACCGTATGTGTATGAATTTGGCTCTATCGGTGCCAGTGGTGATCTCACGCCTTTGTCTTACATAATAGGTGCACTGATTGGTCATAATGCTAACTACACCGTTGATTTCAGAGGCGAAGAGATTGATGCCCCAACAGCACTAAGTCGGCTTGGTTTGCCACAGATGCAATTGCTGCCTAAAGAAGGGTTGGCAATGATGAATGGTACTTCCGTGATGACAGGAATTGCTGCTTTATGCGTACATGATGCTAAAGTTTTATTAGCGCTTTCGATGGGTGTCCACGCCCTATTCATTCAGGGTTTAAAGGGAACAAATCAATCTTTCCACCCATTTATTCATAAACGCAAACCACATTTTGGTCAAAAATGGGCAGCAGCTCATATGCTCAACCTTCTTGCAAGTTCGCACTTAATCCGCAACGAGTTAGATGGCTCTCACGACTATCGCGACAAAGAACCAATACAAGACCGTTATTCACTCCGCTGTTTGCCACAGTACATGGGACCTATCGTTGATGGACTAGTGCAGATTACCAAGCAGATTGAGATTGAAATTAACTCAGTTACCGACAATCCATTGATTGATGTTGAAAACAATGCCAGCTATCACGGTGGCAATTTCCTTGGACAGTATGTAGGTACTAGCATGGATCACCTACGCTACTATATGGGGTTGTTGGCTAAACATTTAGATGTGCAAATCGCGCTCTTAGTCGCACCAGAATTTAACAACGGGTTGCCACCGTCTTTAGTCGGCAATCAAAAGCGAATTGTCAACATGGGACTCAAGGCTCTACAAATAACTGGAAATTCGCTCATGCCACTGTTGACTTTCTATGGTAACTCGGTAGTCAATCACTTTCCAACCCATGCTGAACAATTTAACCAAAACATTAACAGCCAAGGGTTCAATTCGGCAACTCTTGCACGACGCACACTTGAAATCTTTCAGCAATACATGGCGATCGCGCTGATGTTTGGGGTACAAGCTGTTGACCTACGGACTTATGTAATGACCGGTCATTACGATGCACAAGCAACTTTATCGCCTACATCTGCGAATTTGTACACAGCTGTGCGCGAAGTTGTAGGACAGCCACCAGATAAGAATCAATCGTACATCTGGAACGATAACGACCAACCTTTAGACAAACATATTGCACTTATCGCAGCTGATATTGCTGCTGGTGGTCAAATTGTGCAAGCAATTAATGGTTTGTTGTCCAACTTAAAGTGAATTGGCAAAAATTATGAATATTGCACACAATATAGAGCGCGGTCGTCGATTTTTTCCGAATAAAAAAGCTCTCATTTTCGACGAAAAATCTTTTACTTACAAAGAACTTGATGAGATGGTTAATCGCGTTACCAATACCTTGTCCGGATTGGGTATTGAACGCGGACAACGAGTGGCAATATTTTTGCCAAATACTCCGGAATTTGTGATTTCTTATCTTGGCATTTTAAAAATTGGTGCCATAGCAGTCTCATTAAATGTTATGCTTAAAAAGAGTGAAGTCAAATTCATTCTTAATGACTGCTGTGCAAAAGCATTAATTACAACAGATTCTCTCAGCGAAAATGTGCTTGATTCAGAATTACCTGAACTCAAACATATTTTGATTGCAGTAGGTGAAGCCAGAAAGGGAATGAGTCTAGAGCAACTGCTGTCTTGTGCTTCACCTAACGCTCGTGCCATTGAAATGGAGCGTGACGAACCTGCTGCCATTGTTTACACTTCAGGCACAACAGGATTTCCCAAGGGTGCTACGCTGTCCCACGGCAATGTGATTTCAAACATTTATTCCAAAAACCGCTGTTGCAGGATGCAGCCTGAGGACCGATTACTGCTTTACGTGCCCTTATTTCATTGCTTTGGTCAAAACGCGATTCTCAATGCCGGACTCAACGCTTGTGCAACAATCATTCTGCAACGCCGTTTTGAGTTGGAGCAAGTACTAAAAAGCATCACTACTCATGGCGTCACTATGTTCTTTGGGGTGCCGACAGTTTTCATAAGATTGCTTGACACAGATATATCCGGCTTTGATCTAGATTCAGTACGCTATTACTTTACAGCCGCAGCACCTATGCCGATGGAAATTGTGCAAAGGTGGCACTCAAAACACGGTTATGTGATTCATGAAGGGTACGGTCTTACCGAAACATCCCCCTTTGCCTGCTATAACCACGACTTGAGATACAAACTTGGGTCTATTGGTACTCCCATTGAGAATGTGGAAATGAAAATTGTTAATGTTGATGGTGAGTCGTTACAGCCAGGGGAAGTTGGCGAGATAGTTGTTCGTGGTCCGAACGTCATGCTTGGTTATTGGAATCGCCCCTCGGAAACTGCTCAAGTTATCAAAAATGGTTGGTTTCATACCGGAGACATTGGTCGGATGGATGAAGATGGCTATTTTTACATCGTTGACCGCTTGAAAGACATGATTAATGTGTCTGGATTTAAGGTGTATCCAACTGAAGTCGAGAATGTTATTTATCTGCATCCAGCAGTTGCTGAGTGTGCTGTCTACGGAGTTCCAGACCCAGTAAAAGGTGAGATAGTTAAGGCAAACATCCTCTTCAAACCAGGTGAAGCAATTACAAAAGAACAGATCATTGCCTTCTGTTCTGAGAAGATGGCAGCTTATAAAATTCCACATACTGTTGAGTTTATCGATTCGCTTCCGAAAAACGGAACTGGTAAAGTTCTTAAGAAACTTCTACGTGAAGAGGCTAAACAAGCTTTTCGCTCAACCAAGATCACCCCTCGTTAAGTGGATTTACTCTTTACCATATCACTGACAAACTTCAGGAAGTTAATATGAGCCAAACTGCATCTTTCACCATTAAAAAACCGAGAACAAATGTACAGCCACTGTGGAATATTATCTATGGTGATATCTTAAAAAAAGTCGTCCTTATTGCTCATGACCTCAAGCTTTTCTCTCTTCTTGCTGCACAACCGCGCACCTTTGCAGAAATTTGTAGCCTGCTCTCAATTGATCCCCGTCCGGCTCAAGCTCTCTTAGCGGTACTTGCATCTGTTGAACTGGTGCAAGTAAAATATGACTGTTATTCACTCACCCTGCTTGCAGAAGACTATCTTCTCGAAAGCAGCCTCACGTATTTCGGCTACATTTTAGATGGGATGATTGCCCAAGATAATCTGTACTCGTTCGAGACTATAAAAAAGGCGGTTCTTAGCAATTCACCCCAGGTTTACGGTCACGGCGAACTCTTCAAGTCACATCAAGAGCAGGAAGACCTTACACGTACTTTCACTTACACTATGCATAGTGGTAGTATGGCATCTGCATTACTTTGGCCAGATGTCATTGATCTGTCAGGGCACAAATTGCTGCTTGACATTGGCGGAGGTTCAGGTGCTCATGCCATTGGTGCGACGTTAAGATGGTCAAACTTGCAAGCCATTATCCTTGACCTACCTTTGGTATGTGAGGTAGCACAAGAGTTTGTGACGCGTTATGGCTTGCAAAATCGTATCAATACCCACATGAGTGATATGTGGAACGACCCCTTTCCAGAAGCTGATCTCCACTTTTATGGTTGTATTTATCACGATTGGTCATTAGAGAAGTGCGGTTTTCTTACCCAGAAAAGCTTTGAGAGCTTGGAATCTGGAGGTCGCATTATCATTCACGAAGTGCTTTATAATGACCTCAAAACTGGTCCCTCTATGGCTGCTGCTACTGATGTTGGTATGCTTTTGTGGACAGAAGGTCAGCAATATTCAGGTCATGAATTGTTAGTGATGCTGATGGAAGCTGGTTTCACTGACGTTCAAGTCAAATCTAACTTTGGTTACTACAGTATAGTCACTGGTCGTAAACCGTGACCAAGTTTATTCTCTGGAAGAGGCTTTATCTGCTCCACGGCTGAAGTAAGTAGCTTCTCAGAGGGGGGAATTCGCACAGCTATAGTTAGTTGCCAGCACAACAATACACAATTGTGGGTGCTTGTCAAAGTTCACGTATTTAATTGGTGCATTATGAGCGCTAAAATCCATATTCAAAATGTGAGTACGGCTGAACAGTTGGAACGAGATACAGATGTGGAACTTGCGTCATCTGAATCTCCTAATTCTTCACTATCAAAGTCACCCGTACGTCGTTCACCTCTAGTAGATAATCAGCCCAACTCCTGCTCCGACAGTATGCCGAGTTCCAGCAGCCAGGAATCTGCACAGCTTTCGGTCGCCGAGGCTGTGGTCGAGATGCTGCAAAATATGGGAGTCGTTCATGCATTCGGCGTTTCGGGAGGCGGGGTGGCACCTCTATGGACAGTGCTGGAGCGTAGCCCGATCCAAGTTTTTCACTTTCGCCATGAAGCAGGAGCAGCCTTTGCAGCTACTGAGTCTTATCTTGCAAGTGGTCGCCCCGTAGTCGTGTTCACCACGACTGGTCCTGGTCTCACCAATGCACTGACTGGTTTGTTTGCGGCACGCTCAGACGGAGCAAAGGTAATTTTGCTGTCGGGTTATACTCCGGTAGCACAACGTGGACGGTGGGCTTTACAAGAAACCAGCAGCTATACAATGCCTATCTCAGGTCTTTTTACTTCAGGTTCGCTGTTCCATTATGCTACCATACTAGAGAGCGACGCCGAACTGCCGGAGATAGCTCGTAGGCTTTCTATCGGTTTAGGACAACTTGGTGGCTTCGTGGCTCACATTAGTATCCCAACAGGGATTCAGGGTAGCCCAAACAAGATATCGGTGCCACAAGTGGCTTTCTCTCGAACTATTGCAACTGTTAGTAACGAAGCGATCGCCAAATGTGTACAGTTGCTCAATGAAGGACCTTTTGCAATTTGGGTTGGCTTCGGTGCGCGGTATGCTGCTCAGGAAATTCGTCAGCTTGCTGAAAAAACAGGTGCAGCGGTCATGTGTTCCCCGCGTAGCAAAGGAATTTTTCCCGAAGATCATCCTCAGTTTATAGGTGTCACAGGCTTTGCTGGACATCCGTCCGTTCTGACCTATATGCAGGTGCAATGTCCTCGGCACGTGCTAGTGCTGGGAACGCGTCTGGGAGAATTCACTTCCTTCTGGCGACCCGATATGGTTCCCTCACGAGGGTTTATCCACGTTGATATTGATCCAGAAGTGCCTGGAACCGCCTATCCATCTGCTGAAACCTTTGCTATCCATTCTGATGTGGGAATGTTTGTCAAGGCGTTGCTGGAGGATATACCAAAACGTCGTGAGGGGTCAGAAGTTTTGTCGCTACCTCGTCCACACCATGAGATTATCAATCCCAGCCCAGAGAGGCTAGTGCGTCCTGAGGTACTGATGGATGCCATTCAACGGGTAATTGTTGAAGGCAGTGATGCTTTGGTCATGGCTGAGGGAGGGAACTCATTTGCTTGGGCAATTCACCTGCTAAAATTTACACAACCAGATCGTTTTCGGATCAGTACTTATTTTGCATCTATGGGCCATTTTGTCACAGGTGTTGTGGGTGGTGCATTGGGACATAATGGTAAGGCTGTCGCTATTGTCGGAGATGGAGCCATGCTAATGAACAACGAAGTCAGCACGGCTGTTAAATTCCGGATTCCTGCTGTTTGGATCGTACTTAATGATGCACGTTACAATATGTGCGACCAGGGCAATACGGCACAAGGACTGATCGGCGTGGATACAGAAATTCCGCGTAGTGACTTTGTAAAAATTGCCACCGGAATGGGAGCCTGCGGCATTCGTGTGGAGAAAGAATCCGATCTAGAAGCAGCGTTAGAGATGGCACTTACTTCAAAAGCCCCATTCGTAGTTGACATCCAGATCGATCCGACCAGACCAGCGCCGATTGGCGGTCGCATTCAGGGTTTGATCTCGCAAAGAACACAAGAACTACAGAATTAAAAGGAGAGACACCACAATGTTTCAACCAGTAGGTATTCACTCACTTGCAGTTAGCTTTCCTAGCGTCATCCGTACCAATGATTATTACAGAGAAAATTACCCCGAGTTAATTGCTCAGGTCGAGCAAAAAACATTATCCAAGGTATTTTCACCAGCAGATTCCACTCCTAGTAATGAATTTGAAGTAGAGATGGCACCCTATCTTCAAGATCCTTTTCGCGGCAGCGTTGAGCGACGGGTGCTTGGTCCAGGTGAGACATCCTTAACACTTTCTTGTCGTGCTGCTAAGAACGCCCTTGAGGCAGCAAATCTTTCTGTCAACAAAATAGATTTGATGCTCGTTGCCACAATTTTTCCTGAGCAAATTGTACCTGGCAATGCTGCCTTTATTGCTGGTGAACTCGGATTTCAGGGTGCTGCATGGAATCTTGATTCCACCTGCTCAAGTGCTGTAGCTGCTATCCAGAGCGCTAGTGCGCTAGTACGTGCTGGAGAGTACCGCAATGTGCTAGTAGTTATCTGTACTAACTACTCTCCCTTTGCTGACGAAAACGATACTCTCTCGTTTTTCTTAGGTGACGGAGCAGGAGCCTTTGTAGTTAGCTCTCTCAAAACCAACCAGGGTGTCCTTGGCACAAAAATTGTAAATACAGCCTCAACGTGTGGGACTTTCTTTAATCAACTGACAACGGACGCTCAGGGTAACCCACGGATGTATATCCGGGCAGCTAAAGGTACGAATAAAGTGCTCAGTGAAACTGCCGCCCCGCTCCTCCGGCAATGCTGTATGGGTGCGCTAGAAGTCGCTGGCGTAACTCTTGATGAAATTAACTTTTTTGCCTTCAATACGCCTACTGCCTGGTATGCCAGCCTTTGTATCCAGGCACTGGGTATCGATCCTGAACGCACAATTGATCTCCACAAACGTTATGCCAACATTGGACCGATGCTCCCACTCGCAAATTTGTATCACGGTGCAGAATCAGGCAAGATTCGTGAAAATGACTTGGTTCTGGTTTACAACATTGGTTCGGTATCCAACGCTGGAGCGACTGTGATGCGCTGGGGTGATGTTGCACTAGGTCCGGCTCCTGCACCTCCAGTAAGCTTTGATTTACAAGCGGATAAGGTTTTCTCTCTTCGCTAAATGGCACTTTCAAGTCAACTTTGTGTAATTTATTCTTGTAGCTTTATTCACTGTTGACCGTCAATAGTCAGCACAGGATGAAGTACTTTCGGTAGCAGTCTTTTACTGTGGCAAAAGCAAAAACAAGCGTTATCTAGAAAAATACTGTCATGGCACATCAAATAAAAGATATGTCTTCTCAACCCATAATTGTTGTTAGCGGTGCAACCGGAACAACTGGTAAATATCTAGTTAGACTACTTTCTCAAGTCAAGGATGTTAAGGTACGTGCCGCAGTCCACTCTCTGAAAAAAGCTAGAGAACTACCTGAGAATGTGGAAGTTGTTCAGATGGATTATGCTCAACCAGAAACGGTGGTGTCCGCTTTTGCAGGTGCTACTAAGCTTTATCTCTTGCCTCCTAGCGATGCAGATCACGATCGGTCTAAGATAGCACCTATAATGATGGAAGCGGCAAAGAAAATAGGAATCCAATATATTGTTCTTATTAGCGCCTTTGGAATTGATCGAGAGCCAATTCTGCAAACGGATCGAGAATTATATTTCCAAGTAGAAGAAATGGTGATTGGCTCTGGCATAGCTTATACTATTCTGCGCCCCAGTTGGTTTAATCAAAACTTCATTTCGCCCGTATTTTTTGGTCCACAAGTTCAGCAAGGTATTCTCGGTTTACCAGTCGGAGAAGGAAGGGCTGGATGGATAGACTCTAGGGACATTGCTGCTGTAGCTGCGACAGTTCTCACCCAGACAGGTCATGAGAACAAAATCTACAACTTGACTGGTCCGGAATCACTGACTACGAGTGAGTTAACCGCTATTCTTTCTAGGGCTGCGGATAGAGAAATAGAATTCATAGACGTTTCTGAAGAGTCTTATGCCCAAATGCTGAGGCATTTTGGTCTTGATGAATTACCAATACAAAGGTTACTTGACATAATGAGAAAGTGGAAGATTGGATCTCACAATATCGTCACACAAGATGTTGAAAAAGTAACAGGCAAAAAGCCCATTTTTTTTAAGGAATTTGCAATAGCTCATGCTCACTTACTACGACAATTAAATCTTCAAGAGGCATGAAGTACTCAAAAAACCGCTGTATTGCTATATGTGTAAATTTATAGCGGTTTTAACTTGCATTAAATACACTTTTTGTGGAGTAAGCATCTTACCACTCAGAGCCTAAAATGGTCTTTTTGCCCATCTCACAATAAACCAGCATTGTTATGTATTTGATTGATGCTATATTGCAAGTTTTACTTTGTCGTACGGGTTGTTTTTTTTAGCTAAAAAAGCTGTGTATATATTATCAAGTATACAAGGGGTAACAAATGAACACTATTTTTGAAAAAGTTGAAATGCCAAAGTCAACTCAATCAAAAACGCAAGACAATAAAGGAGCGATAAATTTTCCTGCCAGTTGGTATGTTGCTATGCACTCCCAGGATTTGGGTAAAAAGCCAATGGCAATAGAGTTATTTGGTCAGTCCTTAGTAGCTTGGCGAGATCAAAATAATCATCCAGTCATTATGGAACCTTACTGCTCGCACAAAGGCGCTAATCTGGCTATTGGTAAGGTAATAGATGGTTGTATTCAATGCCCTTTTCATCACTGGCGCTATGACTCCTCTGGGAAATGTGTTTTCATACCTGAGGTAGACCACATTCCCCCAATGGCTCGTCAAGCTACTTATATTACTGTCGAAAGATATGGTTGCGTTTGGGTATGGTATGGTTCTAAAACTCCTCTGTTCCCTCTGCTTGAGTTTCCAGCAGCTGAAGATGAGAAAGATAACTATATATTTACACCTCAAGTTATAAGAATCAACACACCGCTGCAAGAAGCAATTGAAAACTTAGTTGATTATTCTCATTTAAAAACAGTACATGAAATGAAGTTTTCTGCTCCTCTTCAAATCACTCTACTTCACGAGCATAACTCGATACAACAGAACGAAACAGTTATTCAAAAAGATGCTTGGTTTGGATTTAATGCTAAATTCCCACTCTACAAAAGAGGGGGGATAATAGGTGCATTAAGTCGAGCTTTAGGGCTTGTTTCTGAGTTTTCGGTAATACGAGTAGATAGTTGGCCAAGCGGATTTACATCTCTTAATTTAATGGATGAGAAGGTGATATATGCATTGATATCTAGCTTCATTCCAGTGAATGAAAACAAGACCAATATGATAAGCTGGATAATGTACAAGAAAACTGGTAACTTTTTACTAGATAGGTTTTACGCCGCTCTTATCGCTTGGCGAATTCAAGCTACCGTAGTTCAGGATATACCTATTTGGAATACCATGAAGCCAAGTGCAGGCAAGGTTCATGTCAAGGATGACTGGTTACTCTTAAAGTTCAGAAATTTTTATCAAATGTGGGTTGATAAAGTCGAATAGTGCAGTTTAAAAACTGAGGCTTGCACTATAAATGACCAAAACACGTTATGGGGTTGCAGGTTTAGGGTGTAGGTTCAAAACGAAATGCCCATACCCTAAAAGGTACAAGCCCCTATTTTTAAATATGGAAAAAGGAAAAAGATGTGTTTCGATCCGACGTAGTACGAGAAACACGGTGTCCTTCTTTGAAACCCTTGATTTTAATTATGGGGTTCACCACACCCTACACCCTAAACCTGCAACCCCCTTCATCTAACACTCTCAAATTGAGGAAGGCTGTTTCACAGCGCAAACATAATGCACTCTTCTAAGAAAAAATTCTGAGGGTGAATGAAAAGTTCTTCCAAAGAATTATCGGTTTTGATTAAGTTTTGCGAACCTGGATCTATCTTCGCGATCAACATGGCTCTTTGTTGAGTCTTGGACAATCTTAGAATTTTGGAAAAATAACCAAGTTTCTGATACAAACACAAACATAATTTTACGGAGAAAATACTGTATGTCTACTCTACCCAAGTTCACACAAGTGCTTGTTATTGGTGGTGGTCCAGCTGGATCTACTACTGCCACTCTCCTAGCCCGTGAAGGTTTTGATGTGACGTTGATGGAGAAGGCAGTAGGACCACGCTACCACATCGGAGAATCCCTTTTGCCCTCCTCTATGGAAATATTAGAGTTAACAAACGCAAAAGAAAAAGTGGAAGCTTATGGTTTCCAGCGCAAAGAAGGAGCATACTTCGAGTGGGGAACTGACAAATGGAGTTTTGATTTTGGACAACTAAACGGGAAGCAAAAGTATAGTTATCACGTTCGTCGTGCTGATTTTGACAAGCTGCTTTTGGATCACGCAACCAGCCAAGGAGTGAAAGTCTTTGAGGGGACCGAAGTGCGTGAATTATCTTTCAATGGAGCCAGACCTCAGAGTGCTATTTGGTCACAGAATTCTGGAGATAATAGTTCTGGAGAGATATCTTTTGACATTCTAGTTGATGCGTCAGGTCGTGCAGGTGTGATGGCGACACGCTACCTCAAGAACCGTCAGCAAAATCAAGTTTTTCAAAACATTGCTGTTTGGGGATACTGGAAGGGTGCTGGCAAAGTGACGGAAGCTCCGGCAGGTGCCTTCGTTGGTGGCTCTACCGAGGATGGCTGGCTATGGGGAATCCCACTTCATGACGGTACGTTGAGCGTGGGTGTGGTGATGCACAAAGAGAGCTATAAGGCAAGACGTTCTACGAGTTTAGAGGAGTTTTACTTAGGCGCGATCGCTGAGTCCCCATTAATGACGAAGCTTCTTACCCAAGCCGAGTTAGTATCCTCAGTGCAGGCTGAACAAGACTACTCTTACGCTGCTGAAAACTTCTGTGGATCTGGCTACTTCCTGATCGGAGATGCCGCCTGTTTCCTAGATCCTCTGCTCTCAACGGGGGTACACCTTGCTAACCTTAGTGCATTATTGGCATCAGCAAGTATAACAAGTCTGCTACGTAATGAAGTCTCAGAGAACCAAGCAATATCTTTTTACGAGAAGAGCTATCGACAAGCTTATCTGCGCTTCTTGTCGTTGGTGTCATTCTTCTACGATAAGAAACGCGGTACGGACGCATACTATGAAGAAGCTCAGGAACTGGCTCACAATGATTACAGAGACTCTGCTCCTAACACTGCTTTTGTGAACTTGGTTTCTGGCATGGAAGATTTGACTGAAGCTCAAAACGGTATTGATAATTTGGTTATAGAGAAAATATCTCAACGAGCTGCAAGAAGCTTATCTCTTGAGCAGGTTCAAGAAGACTTAGACGGAGAAAAGATGGATACTCAAATCATGAATGTGATGGAAGGAATGTACACGTTTTCAAAAGATTTGTCAGTTGAAGCAGCCATTGACGGTTTCTATGTTGTAACGCGACCACGGCTAGGGTTAGGTCGTGTTTCAGAAAAAGTTGAAGAAAGTGCACAGAAGCGTTTAGCTGACTCAAATGCCCCAAGCCCCAGCATCAGATAGTAAGCTGTTGCACTTTTAATTTACACAGTAGGGTGGGCATCCCTGCCCGTCCCACTCATAGTTAAGTTTACTAAGGCTGTGCAAGTTAAAGAATTGTTAGCTTAACACTGCTTGATGCCTCGGTAGTCCTACTTGATAACGTCTGCTTGCACTTGCAACATCAAAACACTAAGTATCCCAGTTTAGTTCTTCTCTTGATCTGGTGGGGGAAAGTGTCAGAGTGCAGTTGACAATTAAACAGCGAATGCAAAGTTAGACCACATTATCCTGCATTGATCATCTCTGCTTACGCTTTACTAACTGGTTTTGGCCACACTTATCTGAAATAACAAGAACTAATAACCATGGAATTACAGGTTGTCAATCTGCTAACTGAACTTGAAGCCCGTCTGAGAGTAGAGGAAAGCCAAAGTCCAAAGGAAAACCCGTTCACCACTCTTAGCCCCGAAGAACTAGATAAGCTAATGAGTCAGTTAATGCTGGCTGTTGGACCGGAGACTGGTAAGTTCTTAAATATGCTCCTGAAGATGCAGGGTGGTAAACGCATTCTTGACATTGGAACCAGTTTCGGATATTCAACGCTCTGGCTAGCGGAAGCGGCACGGGTGAATGGTGGTCATGTGATTACTCTAGAATACGTGAACTCGAAGCAGGCGCAAGCAATTGAACACATCCATAGAGCTGGTCTACAAAATGTTGTGGACTTCAAACTAGGTGACGCAGTGGCATTGCTTGAAACTTTACCGGGACCATGGGATTTTGTGCTGATCGATCTGTGGAAAGATCTTTACATCCCCTGCTTCGACCACATTTATGAGAAGCTCTCTCCAGGGGCTATTGTCATCGCGGACAACATCAGTTTTCCCGTTGAGTTTCGTGAAACCATGAAGGCTTACCAACAGCACGTCCGCTCGAAGCCAAACCTAGATTCAGTCGAGGTTGGTGTCGGTCATGGTCTTGAATTAACGCGCAAGCGATCTGACATCAGTTAGAAGTTAGAGACTTACGGCTGGTGACAGCTCATAAACCTGATTGGCAGACAAAACTAAAAGTTGTTATAAAGTATAATTTATTACTTTTACACTTAGATGTGATCTGCAACTATGGTATAGAGGCTTTTATTCAAGTATCGAGACAATTTTGAAGTTTTTACAAGTCAATAAGCGAAGAGAATGAAAATTCCTCAAAAAATATTCAAGACAATAGCCATTAGCATCACTGCATTAGCTATTAGCATCACTGCTACCCTTGGTATATTTGTAAATCCGGTACTTGCCAATAATGGTAAGCATTATGAGCACAATCGGCTATTGAACCAGGTGTCTACAGAAAATAGCAATCCTAGTAGCAAATCGAATACAGTTCAAAGAGCCTTTGTAAGGAAGAATGTTGTTAATCTTACTCCTGAGGAAAGAACAGCATTCGTCAACGCTTTACATACCTTAAAAAAAACAATTCCAGAAGGCAGTACAGTCAGTATCTATGACCAGTTTGTTGCAACGCACGAAGGATTAATGACATTCCAGCCAATGCTAATGCAAGATGATAAGGGAAACCTAATGCCAATGCCACCTACTGGAGTAGGTCCAGCGAGTGAAGCTAATCCCGGTCATGGAAATGATGCATTTCTGCCGTGGCATCGCGAATTCATATCTCGATTTGAACAAGTTTTGCAATCAGTAGATCCTAGTGTAACGCTTCCTTATTGGGATTGGACAGATCCTAAAGCTTTAGATGTTATCTTTCAACCAGACTTTTTAGGTACAAAGGGAGAAGGAACCATAAATATCCCAGGTATTGGAGTTTTTCAAGGAGGTCCTGTTGGTGGTAATTTCTCAGAAGCCAATGGGTGGGTTCTAAATAAAGACATAAATATTGACACTTTGGGACACCAACATGGAAGCGCACTTATACGATTTCTACAGACACCGCCCACAGATAAATATCCTCTATCTAAAACAGATCTGGATAAAATCTTTTCCTACGACTCCTACGACGAATACCAATACCGCCTCCCTGGTGATGGTAATCCCCACAACAGCAACTTCTACACTAAACCCAGTTTTCGTCCTGCTATAGAAGGAAATTTTAGGGAGGATGACCAGGGGAACTTAAAACCAGGATTCTATATGCATAACTATATGCATGGACTAGTCGGTGGGCAACTTACTGATGGCAGCTTAGACTCTTTTGGAAGACCTAAGATTACTGGGCTTTTAGGCACAATGAACTTTGCCAGTGTTACCTACGATCCAGCCTTCTGGCTGATCCACTCCAATTTGGATCGTCTCTGGGCTCAATGGCAGGAAAATGGGCATACAGGTACCGATTTTTATCCTTCGGAGGGTCAGCCTTATGGACACAATCTCAATGACCCAATGTGGCCTTGGGATGGAGGTCAGTCCACCCCCGGGCTGCTTGCATCAGTGAATTTACAACCCTACTTACTAAGTTTTGCACCCAAAGATATTGTCACACCTCGAGACACTTTGGATTTGAAGCGTTATGGCTACACCTATGACACCCTTACAACTTCTCCCGAACTCGCTTCATCAGTAGACATCTCCGGAAAAGATTTAGAGACCGCAAATTTACACACAAACCTAACCCCCCTTCGCTAGCAGAAGGGGGGTTTTAAAGCCTCTCGACCTTTCGGGGAGAGGAATGGAAGCGGGGTCTTTTTTCTTTTCTGGAGATATCTAGTAGATTTGGATATCGAGGCTACGTAAAACAAAGTTTTATCTGTAAGACTAGTAGTCTATGTCATTAATTCTGATGGGTAATCAAATTTCCAAAGCCTTAAAAATCAATTATTTTGGTAAGTTGAAACCCCTCAAAACTTATGACATGGACAACTAGTATCTCAGCCTTCAAAGCCTGTTATGGAAACACCAGCGCAGTGATTGGGGCAGGGCAAACGCATCTTAATTAGTCTTGACAAAAACCTTAATTAGTGGATTAAGGCGATCGCTTAAAACCTTGTCAATTAGCAGGCTTTAATGCGATTATTTCGGACTTTATTGATATTGGCAGGTTCTTGTTGACTGTCCGGCGTTTGCCCTGTACCCCAGCATACTCTTGGCAGAAGAAGAGGTTGAACAGGTTTAGCTGACTTTTGCAAAAGATGCCCATCAACAGAATTCACAAGGCAAGGAAGATGTTATGGTTCGAGCGCTCAAGACTAAGCGAGTCACCAAATCGGTTCGTCTGTTTCGGGATGCTGAGGTCACGCAGCAGCAGATTCTTGATGCCGCAGAACTGGAGTTTGCTAGGCTTGGTCTCAAAGGTGCTCGATTGAGTGCGATCGCCCATTGTGCCCGCATTACAACTGGCACAATTCATTACTACTTCGAGAATAAACAGGGTTTATACAAAGCCGTGTTGCAGCGCCAGATCAATGAAGTTCAGGCAATGGTCGATCAACTGAATCTCGATATGAAGCCACCTGAAGATGCACTCAAGCATATCATCCGAACTGCAATTGTCTACCAAACTACCAATCCCCATCATCAAATGCTCTGCTTTCAAGAAGCCAGTCAAAATCAAGGCTTGTATTTTAAGCAGGATAACTGGTGGAGTTTACACGAGCATCTTCTCAAAATTCTCGAGCGCGGTATGGCAGGGGGGTGTTTCCGTCATCTCGATCCACACTTAACCCTGACTCATATCCTTAGCGTTTGCATTTTCTACTTCACTATGCACGAAAACTGGAAACACTTGACCCCTGACATTAATTATCTCAGCCCAGAAATGCTGGAAAAGCATACCCAGGCGGCGATCAAATTTGTTTTGGCAGGCGTGAAGAAAACTTCGTGCTCTGGAGATTATTGAGTTCAGGGCTTACCAGGGCAAACGTTGGACAGTCAACAAGAACCTCTCAATATCAATAAAGTCCCAAATAATCGCATTAAACCCACATTCCGCACTTCAAAATGCAATACGGAGATGCGCGATCGCTATACATCTAATCAGTGATTCGTTGTTGTGGCGATCGCTGTCTTAGCGATAAACAGATTTAATCCCCAGACCTGAGCAAAATAATCTGGGGATGTTAGCCTAAAAGACTTTACGTTCCTCTAAATGTGCTGTAATTTCCTCTCGCTTACGCCAAACTGGACGCAACTTTTTCTGAGCAAACATTTGTAACTGTTCACCAACATGGCGCGAACCAGGTTGAGAGGAATTACCATAACTCATCAGCGCCATCGCCTTGACTGGGTTAGAAAACTCAATTGCAGCAACGTAAGAATCGCCTGCGACGGGTTGAAATTGACCATTTTCTGAAGGAGCAAAATTGACGACGCGGAAAATCCCTAAATCTCCATCACCACCGTTACCGGGTAAATCCACGTTGCCATATTTCAACCGGAAAACCTCTCCCCAAGGGACATCTAATTTTCCATAAGCCTTTTCTACTTTTGTTGCTGCGCTTTCCAGTAATGTCACTGCACCTTGAGGATTCGCTAATCCATCAGGTGTAGTTCGAGGTGAGTGTTCAATCCAAGGTTTACTAAAAGTTTTATCGAAGTCTAACTCTTGTGCCCAAGCAGCAAATAATACTGCTCCTTTGCTATCTGCATTCGCTTGTCTATCCCACTTTTCTAAGATAGTTGCTGCTTGTTTTCCCAATTTCCCACCATATTTCCGCGCAGATGGGATTAAATCATCTAGAATCCGGTCTGCAAATTCCATGCGTGTTGAGTGCTTGTATTTAATCATTTCATCCAGGGTGATTTTTTTATCTTCATCCAGCATTCTTGCGGAACTCTGCGCTCGGAAATCCATGAAACGGGGTGCCATATAGGGCGGATATTTATCTGCTTTAATTGCTGCTGGAAAGGTTGTTGTCCAAGGTGGGTCATTAGTATTTTGTAACCAACCACTTGGAGGGTCAATCACACGCGGTAAATCTTGATAGGGGTGAATTTTTGTCCATAAGGTTTTTGATGTGTTCCCAGGAATAATTCCTTGCCAATATTTAAAATCCCCTTGCTTACGCACCGGAACCTGCCCGTTAAATAGGTGCATAATATGCCCTTCTCGGTCAGCATACATCACCGTAAACATTGGCAATTGCAAACGTTGAAGTGCTTTTTCAAATTGTGCCAGATTTTGCGATCGCGCCATATCCCACCATTGTTCCAACACTCCTGGTTGGTTAAGACCGACAACACGCAGTGCTGTAGCTTTACCTTCTTTCTCTGACACAATCGGTCCGTGAACAGAACTTTTTACGACCAGTGGTTGGTCACGCAGTGTCCCATCTTTTTGTTTTACCTTCAAAGAAACAGTCTTGGTTTCAAAGGGACGAACTTTGCTATCAAAACGATAGCCATCACCAGCTAGTTCTAATTGATAAGCATCCCACCCATCATAGGTGTTGACGGTATGAGTCCAACCCAAATTATCGTTGAAAGCGATTGTTAAAACGGGGATACCGACAAGTGATGCTCCATAAGCATCAATTCCCGGTGCAGTAATTTGGGCTTCATACCACAGGTACAAATCTGACCAGGGAAGGTGTGGATTTGCAAGCAACATGGCATTACCAGAAGCTGAACGTTTTGGTGCGATCGCCCACCCATTAGAACCAGCTTTTGACTCTGGTGTACTAACACCCGCAACTTGTTCAGGACTGACTACGAATGTAAAATTCAGCACTCTTTGCAGATGAGCGAGTATATCTTCTCCTTTAACTGGCAAGACAACTTCAACAGCATCATCAATTGCATTCGGGTTTTCTTTAACGTAAGTATTAATACTTTCTGCAAAGGCATCCAAATAACTACGAAAAGATGCATTCTGTGCCTTATACCAAGAGCGAGCGCGTTCGGGTACTCCCATTGTCAATACCCAACGGTCTGAATCTATATATTTCTCTCCCCAATATTCAGCAGCACGTCCTCTTGCTTGTCCGTAAAGACGCAAAAGTAAGTTCCCATGACTTTGCATTTGTGCCCATCCAAAGGCGCGGAATGCACTTGTGGCATCCTTGCCATAAATATGCGGTATGCCGTAGGTATCCCACAATATTTCCGTAGTTCTTATTGCTGGGGAACCTAGAGTTTGGTATCCTAGAATTAATGTCAGCAGCATACCAAGTGTAAATGCTAGAATTCGATTCTGATTTTTTTTGAAAACCCTGATTATGTTGAGTTTCTTGAAATCAGTCAAAATACGAATGATACTAATTAACTGCGAAGAGCTAATAAACATTGGTTGTGGTTAATTTATGACACTTTCAAAAAGCCACAGATGTGCTAGATAGCACATCTATTAAGGGACACAAAATTTATGAGTTGAAAGCCTTGCATTAAGCAACACTTTTATTTACTCTCAATAAATCCTAACAGTAATTGTTCTCAATTAATTTTAATTTCTCTTAATGGGACTTAGACAAAAATCAAGCCTAAATAAAGCCGAAACTGGCTTTATGAGCGGCAAATACGTCACGATTTATGGTGAGCCATTCAAAAAAACGAAAAGAAATAGTGGGACTTAAACAATCCGAGGATTCATGGAAATAAGTTTAAGCTCAATGAGCCAACGACATGGTGGACAGCCAACCAACTATTAGATGTACTAGACCCAAAGTTAGGACAATTACGCATTCATCTGTGGCATAATCTCCACTTTCAACAGTCTGCCAAACATCCTATGAATCTGATACTTGTCGAGCGCACTGACCAAACAAAGGGAAAAACATTCAAACCTTTATGGTTAATTTGGGTGGGGGAGAAAATGCTCCAACTTCACCAAATTTGGTGTCAGTATCTACGCCGCTTTGCGATTGACCACTGGTATCGATTCGCCAAACAACGCTTGCACTCTTTCACTTGAGTTATTTTGTCATGCCGTTAGTCTAAACTCCAGTAGCAATACTGCCTTGAAAAAAGCGATCGTTAACTGGTGGCAAATTCAACAAAGCAACTCCTTTTCCTCAGATGGAAATTTTCCTTTGCATAAACTGTTTGTTTTGTCAAGTAAAATAGTGTCGTCGGCAGTTTGATTTTTTGGTCGTTCTTCAGAGGAACGGTGGTAGGATTTGCAGACAAATAAAGTGTGTTTGGGCATAAGATTAAGGTGTGTTGACTAGCCCTTTCAAGGTGAGCATATGTACTATCCAATTTTTAACCGTATTTCAGGCATTGACTGCAATT
>NZ_KK073768.1:3532231-3597585 GCF_000582685.1 [Scytonema hofmanni] UTEX 2349 | reverse complement strand
CCAAAATACCGAAATTGGGTGAAAAATATTATTTATTTCATAGTACAAACGTTCACCTTGAAAGGGCTGGGTGTGTTGACTAAGTATTTAAACAAGTCGTCAATTACTGCATTCATTGCTAAGATATCCTGACCGTGCCAGTGTGCTGCATCTACAAGATAGACATGATTTTGTTGAACTGCTTTGAGTTGTCGCCACAAAAGTTTTTGTTGGAGTTTCTCTAAGGCTTTCTTAGCATCTTTACCTCCCCTATATAAAAAGAAGATTACATCCCCATCAATATCAGACAACCGCTCCTCGGAAATATCATTTATGTAGTAGAAATCTCCTCTTTGCGCAAGTGGGCGTTGCAGTCCAATATCATTGAGAACATTGCCAACAGGATGTTTTTCTCCATAAGCATATATCGTATTATTTTTAGATACAGTGGCAACTGACACCTGAAGAAAGCTCAAGCGATCCCCCAAGGCAAGTTTTAGTTTTTCAATTCGCCTCCAATATTGGTTAATCAATTGCTGATTAGCCTCTTCCTTATCTAGCACTTTAGCGAGGTCTTCCAAATTTTGCTTCCAAGGAGATGGCGGGGAAGGAAGGCTCAACACAAGAGTGGGCGCAATGTAAGATAGCTGCTTATAGATATTTTGCAACCGAGTGTTCGATAGAATTAAATCAGGTTTAAGTAACAAAATCTTCTCTAAGTTTGGTTCTGTTAGGCTTCCAACAGGTTTAACTCCGTCTACTTTGCCTCGAAGATATTCTTGGAGAGGTTCACTTATGATGTATACCGATGCAATAGGTTTGATACCCAATGCTAGGCTATTAGCCAAAGTACCTATCCACAGAGTCACGACTCGCTGAGGATTGCGAGGAATGCATGTTTTACCCATTGCATGTTGCACGACTCGACAATCTTCCACTGGCTGTTTGGTGCTTGTAACACGTTGATCGATATTTATGCTACAAGCCGAAACAAAAGTAAACGTCAATGTTACCAAGAACAATAGATAAGTAAGGTAACGTACAGAGATTCTCATGGGTATCTAACTACTCAAAACTGCCAGGAAATTGTGCCCTGTATTGTCAGGGGTTCGCCCGGTATAATCCGATTTATGTTTTGTGCAGAGACAAAATAATCAGTGTCGAACAAATTCTTGATATTGATTGCAGCTCGGTAATTGTCCCGCTTATAATAAATAGCTGCATCTGTGCGTATATAACTGGGTAACACAGCAGTGTTGGCTAAGTCGGCTTGTCGATCGCCGTAGTAGAAAACTCCTACACCAAAACCTAATCCTTTTAAACTACCGGATTGAATTTCGTAAGTTGTCCATAGATTGAGCGCGTGCCTCGGCACATTATTCAGTTGATTACCCACTGTCAATGTATTGTCTCTTGTGATTTCTGTATCAGTGTAAGCATAGCCAGCAATGACGTTCCACCCCGGTAAAATTTCGCCAGAAATATCAAACTCAATTCCACGACTGCGCTGTTCCCCAACTTGAATAGTTCGTTGTGGATTATTTGGATCTGTGGTTGAGAGATTGGTGCGAGTCAAATCATAAAATGCCAAAGTTGCAGCTAATCTGTCACTCAAATCTGTTTTAACTCCAATTTCATACTGCGTTCCTCGCTCCGGTTCCGGTAGGGCAGCAGCGAATACAGATGTCGCTTGGTTGAATGAACGGCTATAGCTGGCGTAGAGTGAGATTGGTTTAATGGGCTGGTAAACAATGCCAACACGAGGGCTAAAAGCTTCTGTCTGCCTAAAGTCGTTTGTTTGGGCAACTAAATTTTTAAACTCTTGATTGGCAATATCAAAGCGTCCACCCAAAAGTACTTTGAAGTTTTCTGCTAGGGTAATTTGATCTTGAAGGTAAAAACCTAATTGTTGCGCCGTATTTTCGATATTAGAATTTGGAGTACTAGCTGCTCTAGCAGTTCCATACACAGGATTGAAAACATCGAGAGGAGTAGTGCTATTGAAAAGATCGTTAAAGTTAGTGTCAGTTTTGCTCAGGTTAAATCCAGCGACTAGCTCATGCTTAACACTACCTGTTGCAAACTTACCGACCACATAATTGTCTAGATTATAAAAATTTTCATCGTAGTCTAAATCCTCAACGCCTCTATTCAAGGTACGCAAATCACTTCGCAATCCTTGAGAAAACACAAGATCTCGTCTGAGGCGAAACAAAGAAGTCTGAAAAATGCTCCGCGCCTGCCAGTCATCGCTAAAGCGATGTTCAAAATTATAGCCAACCCGAAATGCACCGTTAGAGATGTCATTCAAATTAGGCTCACTCACAGAACGATTACGAGGAATTTTGCCATTGGGGTTAGGCAGTATGCTTCCCCGTGCAGGTATCCCAAAATCATAGGGTCCTTCTGCAAGGGAATAGCTTGCTTCTAGGGTCAGCTTTGTTCTGTCACTAATTTGCCAGCTTAAAGTAGGTGCAATTAAATATTGCTGTTGCTCATAGAAATCAATAAAGCTTTCATTCGTTCCAACAGAAGCATTCAGGCGATACAACACCGTTTTACTGTCATTCAACGGACCGGATAAATCAATTGCCCCACTATAGGAATTGTAGCTACCAGCAGAGGCTTCCACAGAGTAGAACAGATCGCGCAATGGCTGCTTTGTTACCAAATTGACCCTGCCGCCAAGTCCACCTTGACCGAACAGAACCGAAGCGGGTCCTTTGAGGACTTCAACCCGATCAATATTTGAGCCAAACCCGACATTCCCGATTGAACGGTCTTGTACCCCATTGAGTAGAGTATCTGAAGTAGCAGTAAAGCCCCGAATTCTGAAGATATTGAGAGGATCGCGAGGGCTGCGATCGCCTACCACGACACCGGGCGCATTTTTTAACACGTCTGTTAGGCGAGTTGCTTGCTGGTCTTTAATGACTTGTTGCGGTATGACTTGAATCGACTGGGGAATATCACGCAATGGTGTGTCGGTTCTTGTGGCAGTTGAGGCATTGGGAACGCGATAGCCATCCTGTTCACCCGTAACCACCAACTCAATCGGGTCATCCTGCTGTGCTGCTGGTTTCTCCTGCGGTGTCTCAGTTACTGGCTTTTCTTCTGCTGGTGGTGTTTCTGGTGGCTGCGTTGCTGTTTCTGTAGCTGCTACAGCAAAAACTAGCCCTGCATTATCATCAAATAACTCAACTGTGGGCAAAGTCTTCTCGCCTACCACCGTCACCCGCACAGTATTTGCGTCAACATTCGCAACGGTTATCTCAGTAATTCCCGCAAGCGGTTTCTCGGAACGAAATGTGAAAGCGTCGCCGTTAGATAACCGCAACTGCCCGCCAGTTATATCAGCAATAAAATTGTTACCTGCACTGCGATTTGCTACTTGCAGTTTATCCCCTTCGGTTGTCTCTAAAATCACCTCCACACCTTTTTGGGTGGGATTTGCTTTCACGGACGTTATTGGTACAACTTGAGTTGCAGGTGCTGGGCTTGGTGTTGGTGTCTGTACCAACATCATTGCGCTAGTCGCGCTCAGTTCGATTTCGCTCAGTTGGGGAATGTTCTTACTTGATTGATCCGACTTTACCCGACCCAGAGAACTTGCTATTGGAGACTGGAAACGTCGGGGCTTTCTGTTCCTTTGAGCGGATACCGGAGATTTTCCTACCGTCTGGGTAGAAGATTTGCCTATTCTATTTTTTCGTACTTCCTCACATCTGGCAGGAGTGCCGACCAAAAGAACAACCGCACCTGTCAGCAGCAGGCTTTGAAACAATTTATCTAACTTCATCTATCCCCTCACACTCAATAGCACTATTCAGTCGTACTCGAAAACACAAGACAATTAATGAAACTAATTATCATTGAGCTTGAAATTAGTTTAATAATATTATGAAGTAGCTCAAGACACAAGATAGTTAAGAAATTATCTTAATTAATGGATGCCAAGCAGCAGTTAGTCTTAAGTCAGGTGTTTGCTTGACACATCACTGGATATAATGATGTGTAGTTAAAACTACCTCCTTAATAAGTATTTCATCAACCCAAAATAGCTTCTTTAATTACGGATTTGTGCCGAATAAGACGAAATTAATGTAGTCCCATGCAGAACTTAGATTCTGGCTTGAGGCAAACATATGAAAAACAGATAGCTTGTCATCTGTCTAAAGAAAGAAAAAATGAGAGATAGGAAAAAATTATGAATACAAGGGTTTTGATAATTACTTGCGATATTTGTCCTATTGCTAAAGCTACTAATTATCGTTAAAGTAAGCAGAGTTAAATGAAAAATAGTTTCAATAAAATTGAAAATTATTTGCAACAAAAAACGCTACTATTAGCATTTAGGCGTTATTGGTGGTTACCTGAACTAATAATCAATGGTCGAGACCTACAATTGCGGAACTAACGCCCGTGGGCAAGAAGGAGCCGACTTCTTTGGAGGAAGCAGGAAGAAATCACTAAACAGGTAAAATCTACGTTTAGGTAAGTATTTTGGAGCAGAACTTAGTAATTTATATTCGTGCGTAGACAAACAAACCTAAGACTTTGTGTAAAGATTAGGGATTTGCTGGTTATTTTTCTCTTGTGAGAGCGAAAGTCAGATGAGTAATGTATTAGGGTGCATCTAGCTGTCAAAAAAAATGAATCAATATTCTCATAGCTTTATTGAAGCCGCTCGCAGTTGTTCTACAGTTGTTGAACTCTTGCGTAAAGCAAGCTCTACCCAGCCGAATCGAGATGCTTTTACCTTCTTGTTAGATGGGGAAATAGAAGCAGTAACGCTAACCTATCAGGAATTAGACAGGCGATCGCGTCGAATCGCTGCTCAATTACAAGCTAGTGGTTTATCTGGGGAACGAGCGTTACTGCTTTATCCAGCAGGACTAGATTTTTTAATTGCTTTTTTTGGTTGCTTATATGCGGGAGTTGTGGCTGTAACTGCCTATCCTCCGAGAACTCAGCGCAACACACCGAGAATAAAGGCGATTTCCACAGACGCACAAACAGCGATCGCTCTGACGACAACAGAAATATTGCCTACAGTACAGTCTTTAATGACAGAAAAGACTGACCTAGAATCATTACAATGGCTAACTACCGACAATCTTGCACAGGGAATAGAAGATAGTTGGCAACAACCCTCTATTGATAGAAATACTTTAGCTTTTCTGCAATATACCTCTGGTTCTACAGGGACACCCAAGGGTGTAATGATTAGTCATGGAAACTTACTGCACAATGCTGACACCACTTACCAATTCATGGAGCATTCAGCAGAAAGTAAGTTCGTGACGTGGCTGCCGATGTATCATGATATGGGTCTGATTGGTGGCATATTGCAACCTTTGTATGGAGGTTTTCCTTGCATTATCATGCCTCCAACTTCCTTTCTCCAACGTCCTTATCGTTGGTTGCAAGCGATTTCTCAGTATAAAGGTACAACAAGCGGTGGTCCGAATTTTGCCTACGATCTATGTGTGCAAAAAATTACTCCGCAACAAAAAGCAACTCTTGACTTGAGTAGCTGGAGTGTAGCATTTAATGGTGCTGAACCAATTCGCCACGAAACCTTAGAGCGGTTTGCAGCGGCTTTTGCAGAGTGTGGCTTCCGTAAAGAGGCATTCTATCCCTGTTACGGAATGGCTGAAACAACCCTGATGGTTTCCGGTGTGCAGAAGGCTACATCACTGATAGTGAAAGGGCTTCAGAAATCTGCATTAGAATCGAATCGAGTTGTTGAATCATCTGTTGAAGATGATAACGTTTACCATTTTGTTAGTTGCGGTCGAGTCATACCAGAACAGAAGGTAGTAATTGCCAATCCAGAAAGACTCAAGAGTTGTCAAGCGGGTGAAATTGGGGAAATTTGGGTATCTGGACTGAGTGTTGGTCAAGGTTATTGGAATCGTGAAGAGGAGACAGAGGAGACATTCGGTGCTTATCTATCAGATACAAGAGAAGGACCATTCCTGCGGACGGGGGATTTAGGTTTTTTGCAGGATGGGGAGCTGTTCATTACAGGTAGAGCTAAAGATTTAATTATTATTCGAGGTCGCAATCTTTACCCGCAGGATATAGAATTAACCGCCGAACGCAGTCATCCATCATTGCGTACCAGTGCTAGTGCAGCATTTACAGTTTTAGTTAACAACGAAGAAAAGCTCGTAGTTGTACAAGAATTAGAGTTTCGCGCAAAACCTAATTTAGAAGAAGTAGCGAGTGCAATTCGCCAAGCGGTTACTGAAGAGCATGAGGTACAAGTTTATGCAGTGGTTTTAATTAAACCAGGTAGTATCCCTAAAACTTCCAGTGGTAAGATTCAACGACGTGCAACTCGCGCTCAATATGAGAATGGCGAACTAAATGTAGTTGTCAGCAATATTCTGAAAACTAGCAATATTGCCCTAAAAGAAACTCGATTACAGCGTTCTGAACTATTGACGCTTTTCCCTAGAGAGTGTCAACCGATTCTAGAAACATATCTGATTGAACTCTTAGCAAGAGTACTTTCCATCGCACCGGATGATATCAGTCCTGAACAACCATTAAGCACTCTGGGACTTGATTCTTTAAAAGTATTTGAGTTGAAAAACCGGGTTGAGGTTGACTTAGAAGTAGAAGTATCCGTAGGAGACTTTTTTGAAGGGATGAGTACGCGATCGCTAGCTACAAAGATCCTCGCTCAACTGACAACAGATGCAATACCCTCAATATCCCTTACCCAACAAGAAAAAAATACATCCATTCCGCCTCTATCTTTTGCCCAGCAGGGATTGTGGTTTATCAATCAGCTAACTCCTGATAGTCCTACATATAATATTCCTATAGTTATTAACTTGAAAGGTTGCATTAACTTAACAGCCTTACAAGACAGTCTTAACGAAATTATTAAACGACACGAAGTCTTACGCACAAGCTTTACAGTGGTAGATGGACAACCCGTCCAAGTTATCAATCAAGCTCAAGCATTAACTTTGGCTGTTGAAGATTTACGTGTACTACCAGAAAGCGAACGTACTCAAGTAGCACAAGATTTGGCTTGCGAGTTAGCACAACAGCCTTTTGACTTATCCGCTCAATCGCTTTTACGTGCTAAAATTTTAGAATTAAATGATAAAAATTATTATTTAGTTATCACCTTGCATCATATAATTGCAGATGGTTGGTCTATCGGTGTTCTTATCAAAGAACTAGCTGCGCTATATGAAGCATTTTCTCAAGGCAAACTCCCACGACTTCCTGAATTACCTATTCAGTATAAAGATTTTGTCAACTGGCAACGAAAATGGATTGATTCCGAACGCATTCAACCGTTATTGACTTATTGGAAACAAAAGTTAAGCGGTGAGCTTGCCGTACTGAATTTACCAACTGACCGTCCGCGATCGCCAGTTCAAACATTCAAAGGTGCTCAAGCGAAATTAGTTCTTTCTCAAACACTGACAAAAGATATAAAGAATTTGAGCCGTCAGCAGGGAGTAACTCTGTTTATGACCTTGCTTACAGCCTTCAAAACCTTGCTGTATCGCTACACAGGTCAGACTGATATTGTAGTAGGTTCGCCAATCGCCAATCGTAACAGAGCAGAAATTGAATCATTAATAGGATTTTTTGTCAATGTTTTGGTGTTGCGTACAGACTTATCTGGCGAGCTTAGTTTTCAGGAGTTGTTAGCGCGGGTGAAATCAACAGCTTTAGAAGCATATATTCATCAAGACCTACCTTTTGAGAAGTTAGTAGAAGAACTCCAGCCAAATAGAGACTTGAGTTACAATCCACTGTTTCAAGTGATGTTCGTTCTTCAAAATGTTCCAAAACCTAACTTAAGCCTATCGGATGTATCAGTTTCTTATGAAGAAGGTTACAACGGTACATCTAAGTTTGATTTGACATTGTTTATGGAGGACTCCGAGCAAGGTTTGGTTGCGACTTGCGAGTACAACACGGATTTATTTAATGTAGATACTATTACCCGGATGCTGGGACATTTCCAGACTTTACTGGAAAGTATAGTTAGCGATCCCCAACAGTGCGTTTCAGATTTGCAACTACTGACACCATCAGAAGTACAGCAGTTATTAGTTGATTGGAATGATACTAAAACAGATTATCCTCAAGATAAGTGCATTCATCAGTTATTTGAAGCACAGGTAGAGAAAACACCAGATGCGATCGCAGTTGTCTTTGAAAACCAGCAACTTACCTACCACGAGTTGAATAACCAGGCGAATCATCTGGCATACTATTTGCAAAAGCTGAGTGTTAAACCAGAGGTGCTTGTTGGTATTTGTATGGAGCGATCGCTGGAAATGGTAATTGCAGTGTTAGGTATTCTCAAAGCTGGCGGAGCCTACTTGCCCTTAGATCCTTCACATCCCAAAGAGCGTTTAGCCTTCATTTTACAAGACACCCAAAGTCCAGTACTGCTAACTCAGCAGAGGCTGATAAATAAATTACCAACTGATGGCATCAAAGTATTTTGTCTAGACTCCGATTGGAAAAAAATTGCTCAAGAGTCTTCAGAAAACCCCGTTTGCAAGACAAGTTCTGCCAACCTCGCCTATGTTATTTACACTTCTGGTTCCACTGGTAAACCTAAAGGAACATTAATTCCTCATCAGGGATTACTCAACTACTTAACCTGGTGTACTCAAGCATATACAGTTGAGCAAGGTAAAGGAACTACCGTTCACTCATCTCTTGCTTTTGACTTAACCATCACAAGTCTGTTCTCACCATTACTGGTTGGGTGTCAGGTAGAACTCATTCCCGAAGACCAAAGCATTGAGTCTTTAGGGAATGTACTTCGCCAAGAGTCAAACTTGAGTCTTGTTAAAATTACACCAGCCGAGTTATTATTACTTTCTGGGCAATTATCGTCAAAAGAAGTAGCAGGTATAACCAGAGCTTTCATCATTGGAGGAGAAAACCTCTTGACACAGAGCATCGCCTTCTGGAAAGCCTTTGCACCTGAGACGATGCTGGTAAATGAATATGGTCCAACAGAGACTGTTGTGGGCTGTTGTATTTATCGAGTGCCCAACGGTGAAATTGAGTCAAGCTCAGTTCCTATTGGTCAACCAATAGCTAACACTCAGCTATACATATTAGACCAATATTACCAGCCAGTGCCGATTGGAGTTCCAGGTGAACTATACATTGGCGGTGCTGGTTTAGCGCGGGGTTATCTGAACCAACCAGAACTTACGGCTGTTAAATTTATTCCCAATCTCTTCAGTCACGAGCCGGGAGCGCGATTGTACAAGACCGGGGACTTGGCTCGTTATCGTTGGGATGGAAATCTAGAGTTTTTGGGGCGGATTGACCATCAAGTAAAGGTACGTGGTTATCGTATTGAACTTGGAGAGATTGAGGGTTTACTGGGGCAACACCCAGAGGTTCAGGAAGCAGTAGTGCTGATGCGGGAAGATGTACCCAAAAATCAGCGTTTGGTAGCTTATTTTGTTGCCAATACTGAGATAGCACCTATTACCACCAATCTCCGGAACTTTCTCAAAGAAAAACTACCGGAATATATGGTGCCGTCGGTATTCGTACAGCTAAAGGCGCTGCCGTTAACGACGAATGGCAAAGTAGATCGTCGGGCATTTCCTGTACCAGATGGCGATCGCCCGGAGTTAGAAGAAGTTTATGTGGCTCCTCGTTTTGAGATGGAGCGAGTGATCGCTACTATTTGGCAAGAGGTGTTACACCTGGAAAAGGTGGGCGTAAATGACAATTTCTTTGACCTTGGCGGTCATTCACTATTGATGGTTCAGGTTAATAGAAAACTACGAGAAGTTTTGCAACGGGATTTATCAGTTGTAGAAATGTTTCAGAATCCAACTATCAATTCCTTGGCGCAGCATTTAAGTCAAAAGCAAGAGCTTTCTTTTACAGGAACACGCGATCGCGCTCAAAAGCAAATTGATGCACTGAATCGCCGGAAACAACTATTGAACAAACAAGGTAAAAATAATTATGAATAACGCTACAAATAATTTCTTAGAAGGTATTGCTATTATTGGAATGGCTGGACGCTTTCCCGGCGCAAAAAATATTTCTAGTTTTTGGCAAAATTTATGTGATGGAGTTGAGTCAATTTCTGCGTTTACAGATGAAGAATTAATTACCTCTGGAGTTTCAACAGAACTGCTCAGTGATCCTAATTATTTGAAAGTTGGAGCAATATTAGAAGATATTGATTTATTTGATGCTTCATTCTTTGACATTAACCCTAAAGATGCGGAAGTAACAGACCCCCAACATCGTTTGTTTTTAGAATGTGCTTGGGAGGCTTTAGAAAATTCTGGATATTACTCAACTAAGTGTGAAAGTCGGATTGGGGTTTATGCTGGTACTGGCTTAAACAAATATTTATTTATTGATTTAAACAATGACCTACTAGGCTCATCTCAATCGTATCAAAAGTTACTGGGTAATGATAAAGATTTTCTTGCCACTCGCGTTTCTTATAAATTAAACCTCACAGGTCCAAGTCTAACGGTACAAACAGCTTGTTCCACTTCCTTAGTGGCAATTTCTTTAGCTTGCCAAAGTTTGTTAAATTACCAATGCGACATGGCATTAGCAGGTGGAGTATCTATTCAAATCCCACAAAAAACAGGGTATTTGCACCAAGAAGGAGGAGTTCTATCCCCTGATGGTCATTGTCGTGCTTTTGATGCCAAAGCGCGGGGAACAATAATTGGTAGTGGCGTGGGAATTGTAGTTTTGAAGCGGTTAGCTGAGGCAATTGCAGATGGTGATCATATCTATGCTGTCATTAAAGGTAGTGCCATCAATAATGACGGTTCTGGTAAAGTTGGTTATACAGCCCCAAGCGTTAACGGACAAGCAGATGTAGTTGCAGAGGCACTGGCTTTAGCAGGTGTGGAACCTGAAACAATTAGCTACATCGAAGCTCACGGTACAGGAACTGTTTTAGGCGATCCCATTGAAATTTCGGCTTTAACAAACGTTTTCCGTGAAAGTACCGAGAAAAAGGGCTTCTGTGCCATTGGTTCAGTTAAAACGAATATTGGTCATTTAGACGCAGCAGCAGGGGTTACAAGTTTAATCAAAACTGTTTTGGCTCTCAAACATCAGCAAATACCCCCCAGCTTGAACTTTGAAGAACCCAATCCTGAGATTGATTTTGCTAACAGTCCTTTTTACGTCAATACCAAGCTAAGAGAATGGAAAACTAGTCATACTCCCCGGCGTGCGGGTGTGAGTTCTTTGGGTATAGGTGGGACTAATGCTCACGTCATTTTGGAAGAAGCCCCGATGCTTCCAGAATCTAGCCCTTCTCGTCCTTGGCAGTTATTATTACTTTCAGCCAAAACAGACTCAGCATTAAAAAGCGCTACTGTCAATCTGGCAGATTATTTAAAACAGCATCCTGATTTAAACCTCGCAGATGTTGCTTACACATTGCAGTGTGGACGACAAGCTTTTGAGCATCGGCAGACAGTTGTTTGTCGGGATATTGCAGATGCGATCGCCACACTGGAAAATCCCAAGTCAATGTCTACTAGTTTTCAAGGAACAGAGGAACGTCCTGTAGCTTTTATGTTCCCTGGACTTGGTACTCACTACGTCAACATGGCTGGAGAACTTTATCAAACTGAACCCACATTTCAAGAACAAGTAGACTACTGTTGTGAATTTCTTAAACCGCTTCTTGGTCAAGATTTACGAGATGTCCTGTATCCAAACAGAAATTCTCCACAACCTCAAGTCAACCAACAATCGACTCCTGAATCTCCAGGTTTAGATTTGCGGAAAATGTTAGGTCGAAATGAGACACAACCAGATGCACAACTGTTGTCTGCAACATACTTACTCAATCAAACTGATCTAGCTCAACCAGCCGTTTTTGTTATTGAATATGCGATCGCACAATTATTAATATCCTGGGGAATTCGTCCTCAAGCAATGATTGGCTACAGCATTGGTGAGTATGTAGCAGCGACTTTAGCGGGGGTTTTATCTTTAGAAGAGGGTTTAAAACTGATTGCTGCTAGAGCGCAGATGATTCAAAAGTTACCAAGTGGAGCAATGCTAGCGGTTCCACTTCCAGAAGCAGAAGTCTTCCCTATCCTTAATGATAAGCTCTCACTCTCTGCGGTCAATGGGTCATCAATGTGTGTTGTGGCAGGTGAAATCAGCGCTGTAGAAGCTTTAGAACAACAGTTAACTGAAAGAGGTTTAGCTTGTCGTCGTCTCGAAACTTCTCACGCTTTTCACTCTCAAATGATGGAGGATATTGCCCCTAATTTACGTGAGTTGGTAAAAACATTTAACCTCCAACCACCAAAAATTCCTTATATATCCAACGTTACAGGAACTTGGATAACAGCAGCAGAAGCCACCAATCCCGATTATTGGGTTAAGCATCTGTGTCAACCTGTGTTATTTGCTCCAGGTGTACAAGAGTTGTGGAAAAAACAGCATCCGATTTTATTGGAAGTAGGTCCTGGACAGACTCTAGGTAGCTTTGCGCTTCAATCTATAGAAAGTAATTCAGCGGTTAGTCCAATTGTTTTATCCTCTCTTCGGTATGCTTACGATAAGCAATCGGACTTGGCATTTTTGTTGAAAACATTAGGTAGGCTTTGGTTAACAGGAATCCAAATAGATTGGTCAGGATTTTATGCTCACGAGCGTCGTCATCGTATTCCTTTACCTACGTATCCTTTTGAACGTCAACGCTACTGGATAGAGCAACAAGAACAAGGGAGTCATTCCCGTACATATCAAGCATCGTCAGAAGAAAAGCTTGATGTCACAAACTGGTTTAACATTCCTTCTTGGAAACGTTCTGCTCCTCTTGTATCTGTTGCACAAGAAAAATTCATGGAGCCAAGCCATTGTTGGTTAGTATTTATTGACAATTGTGGTATTGGTAGTCAAATAGTAGAACAGCTTAAAGGCGAGCATCAAAGTATTATAACTGTCAAAATTGGAGAGCAATTTAGTCAAATTGGAGATTGGGAATATACGATTAATCCCCAAAGTAAAGATGATTATGATGCTTTAGTTAAAAAGATTCGCAATTTGGGTAAAATACCAAAGATAATTACTCATTTGTGGAACATTACACCATATAATGATGTAACATCGCGACTTGAATATTTTGAGGCGGCTCAAGATATAAGTTTCTGGAG
Source organism: [Scytonema hofmanni] UTEX 2349 (assembly GCF_000582685.1). Taxonomy (GTDB): domain Bacteria; phylum Cyanobacteriota; class Cyanobacteriia; order Cyanobacteriales; family Nostocaceae; genus Hassallia; species Hassallia hofmanni. The sequence goes on along the minus strand of NZ_KK073768.1, from coordinate 3,584,422 downwards.
TTTGCTCTTTCTCACCCAAGCATTGGGAGAACAAAATCTTACCAACTGTGTGGAAATTAGTGTTGTTTCTAACAATATGCAACAGGTGCTTGATGAAGAACATTTATGTCCCGAAAAGGCAACAATCCTTGGGCTATGTAAAGTTATTCCTCAAGAATATTCTGACATCTCCTGCCAAAGTATCGACATTAACCTTCCCCAAGTTGGTACTAAGCAATGGCAGCAGTTAATAGACCATCTTTTGATAGAACTTGCTACAGCAACATCTGACCAAGTAATTTCATATCGTGGAAATCAACGATGGATACAGTGTTTTGAACCCTTACCAATCGAAAGCAAAGACGTATCCACAAATAAGTTACGAGCAGGAGGAGTTTATGTTATCACAGGTGGATTAGGAGGAATTGGGCTTGCGATCGCAGAACACTTGGCAAAGACAGTACAAGCAAAACTAGTACTGATTGGACGTTCGGGATTACCTCCAAAAGCTGAGTGGGAGGAATTGCTATCAAGCCATGACAAGGAGGATTTGCTAAGTACAAAAATCAAAAAAGTTCAGCTTTTAGAGGAATTGGGTGCAGAGGTTTTAGTTTTGACAGCAGACGTTGCTAACCTCGAACAAATGCAGAGTGCGATTGATCAAGTACGCGATCGCTTTGATAATATTCATGGAGTGATTCATGCAGCAGGAACTCCAGGTGCAGGTCTGATTCAACTCAAAACACCTGCATTGGCAGCAAAAGTTTTTCAGCCTAAACTGAAAGGCACGCTGGTTTTGGATGCTGTTTTGCAAGATATTAATTTAGATTTTCTTGTTTTATTTTCCTCCAATACTGCAATTACAGGCGGTATAGGACAGGTAGATTATTGTGCAGTTAATGCTTTTCTCGATGCCTTTGCTCATTACAATTTTTACCAAAAACAAATCCCCACTGTCTCGATTAACTGGGATTGGTGGCAATGGGATAGTTGGCAAAAATCTTTGCTTTCATTTGCGCCAAATATTCAATCTGAAGTTAAGCAAATGAGACAGAAATGCGGTATATCTTTTTCAGAGGGTGTAGATGCATTTGAACGAATTTTATCTAAAAAATTACCTCAAGTAATTGTATCAACGAAAAAACTACAAACTGTAATAAAAGAACATAAAGCTTTCGCAGTGCCATTTATCTTGCAAAAATCAGGAGAATCTCGTCAATCTAAATTAGCACACCCAAGACCTATTTTAGAAACTGCTTATGTTGAACCCAATAATGCAGTCGAGCAAAAGATTGCTGATATTTGGCAGCAATTATTGGCTCTTGAGAAAGTCGGTGTTAATGATAACTTTTTTGATTTGGGTGGACACTCGTTAATCGCAATTCAATTAGTTTCTCAGCTTCGTCAATATTTTCAGATTGAACTATCACTAAGTCGTATTTTTGAAGTGCCAACTATAGCTGAGTTAGCCTTAGTGATTGAGGATATGCTGATAGGAGAATTGGAAGAATTAACCGAAGACGAAGCAGAAAAGCTTGTTTCAGTTCCTGCAAAACAGCAACAACTATCTCAGACTGTTAGCCAGCGACGCTGCAAACTACCTAATAATCTAGAAATTGTTTACCAAAGTAAAGCTGAGGTTGACTATTTCTACGAGGACATATTTAAGAATCAAGTGTATCTCAAGCATGGAATTAAGCTATGTGATAATTCCTGTATTTTTGACGTGGGAGCAAATATAGGTATGTTTACACTTTTTGCATCTCAACAATGCCAAAATCCCACGATTTATGCTTTTGAACCAGCACCTCCTTTGTTTGAAATTTTACGTCTCAACACTACTTTGCATGAGGTAAATGTTAAACTATTCAATCTAGGGATATCGAACGAAGTAAAGACAGCGACATTTACCTTTTATCCTCATAGTTCCGGGATGTCCTCGTTCTATGCTGAAAAAGAAGAGGAAAAAGAAGTCTTAAAAGCCATCATGCTTAATCAACTAGAAAGTGGGATGACTGGCATGGATGAAGTTATGGAATATGCTGATGAATTATTGGTAGAAAGGTTGAGAGGGCAGAATTTTACTTGTCAGTTAAAAACTCTCTCCGAAATTATCAGCGAACAAAAAGTTGAATCTATCGACTTACTAAAAATAGATGTACAAAAAAGTGAACTGGATGTTGTTCAAGGTATCCAAGATCAAGATTGGGGAAAAATCAAACAGATTGTAATTGAGATACATGATACAGATGGAAGGCTGGAAAGTATAACAAGTCTGCTGAAAAAGCAAGGTTACAACGTTGTAGCTGAACAAGAAGATTTATATCAAAATTCAGTTATTCATAATGTTTATGCTATCCGCATCTGAAATTAAAATATTAGGTAGCAAAGGTAGGTTCGTGGAAGTTATGAATATTAAAACAGTAGGTGTTGTTGGTGCAGGGGTGATGGGAATAGGGGTTGCACAAAACCTCGCTCAAACAGGTCATCAAGTTATTCTAGTAGATATTTCTGAACATGTTCTGGATAAAGCTAAACAGGAAATCAGAAATAACATCCGCTTTCAAGGTTTTTTCAAAAAAAGCGATCGCAAAGATACTCCAGATGGTATCATCGAAAAAATAGAGTTTTCGACAAACTATAAAAGCCTGGAAAATATAGATTTTGTAGTTGAAAATGTCACCGAAAAATGGGATATTAAAAGAGATATATATCCACTACTAGATTCTATTTGTCCACCAGATTGCGTATTCGCTGCTAATACATCAGCTATTCCCATTACCCGCATTGCTTCAGTCACCAAGCGTGCCGATAAAGTTGTTGGTATTCACTTTATGAATCCTGTACCCATGAAGCCGATGGTGGAGATGATTCGTGGATATCATACCTCTGATACAACAATTGAGACAGCAAAAAGAATGCTAGCTCAGATGGGTAAAGAATGCATAATTGTTAATGATTCACCGGGTTTTGTTTCCAACCGAGTTTTAATGTTGACGATTAATGAAGCCATTTTCTTACTACAAGACCAAGTTGCCTCAGTGGAGGATGTAGACAAAATTTTTAAAGGCTGTTTTGATCACAAAATGGGACCTTTAGAAACAGCGGATTTGATTGGGCTAGACACGATTTTGTTTTCTATCCAAGTCTTGTACGAAAACTTTAACGATAGTAAGTACAGACCATGCCCTTTACTAAAAAAAATGGTAGATGCAGGGTTGCATGGAAGAAAAAGTGGAAAAGGATTTTACGTATATCAATAGGAATAATCAAGACTAATGAACCAAATTCAAGTTAGAATAAAAACTTTCCTTTCAAAATTTTTCGGCAATCATGATTTGCAACCAGATGAAGACATTTTTGCTCTAGGTTTTGTCAATTCTATGTTTGCCATGCAACTTGTTTTATTTGTAGAGCAAGAGTTTCAGATTGCCATTGAAAACGAGGACTTAGAATTTGAAAATTTCCGGACAATCAACTCTATTGCTAATTTAGTTGAGCGTAAAACTGCTATTCTCGTGCAGTAATAAAATATAAATTGCCATTTTATGTGGCAGAAATGATATTATGAAACTGGAACTGTCTGCTCAACAAAAAAACGCCAAAGCTGAATTTAGAGCTTTTGTTAATCAGGAAATATACCCTAATGCTGGCGAATGGGATAAGAAAGAATTTACCCCGCCAGAACTAATTAAGAAAATAGCTCAACGTAGTTTTCTCGGTGCCATATTGCCCCAAGAATATGGCGGACAAGGAATGGACTTGATTACCTATGGCATACTCAACGAGGAAATAGGACGGGGATGTTCTTCTGTGCGGAGTTTGCTGACAGTTCACAACATGGTTGCTCATGCTTTGTGTAAATGGGGTAATAAATTCCAAAAACAGTATTGGCTTCCCAAATTTGCATCTGGAGAAATGATAGCTGCTTTTGCATTAAGCGAACCTAATGTAGGTAGCGATGCCAAAAGTGTAGAAACAACAGCAACACTTGCTGATGATGCTTATGTCTTGAATGGGCAAAAGAAATGGATTACCTATGGACAAATAGCAGATGTATTTTTGGTCTTTGCTAAATGCGAGGGGAAACCCACTGCTTTTTTAGTTGAAAAAAATAGTCCAGGACTTTCAGTCAAACCGATGTCTGGTATTTTAGGTACTAGAGCTTCAATGACAGCAGAATTGAATTTCAATAACTGTCAGATTTCTTTAGAAAATTTAGTAGGTAAACTAGGTTTTGGATTTTCCTATATTGCTGCTACTGCACTTGATTATGGTAGATATAGTGTGGCATCGGGTTGTGTAGGTATTGCTCAAGCTTGTTTGGAAGCTTGTATCAAGTATACAAATGAGCGAAAACAGTTTGGTGTTTATCTGAAAGAACATCAATTAATTCGCCAAATGATTAGTCAGATGATCACTAACGTGAAAGCAGCAAGGCTATTATGTTATCAAGCTGGTTATCTTAAAGATATTAACGACCCCAACTCGATTATGGAAACTTCCATTGCGAAGTATTTTGCATCCACAGTAGCTACCAAAATAGCAAATGATGCCGTGCAGATTCATGGTGGCAATGGTTGTAGTAGTGAATACCCAGTTGAAAGGTATTTACGCGATTCTAAAATCATGGAAATCATTGAAGGGAGTACTCAAATTCAAGAAATTACCATCGCCGAGTCAGGTTATCAAGATTATCTTTTTTCAACTGTTCCTACTGGCTTGGAAAAGAAATTAGCAGAGAGAATATAAAATATGATTAGTACTAAAGAGCAAGACATAAATAGCAAACAAAAAGACAAAAAAGTTATTAAATGTGTCGTTTGGGATCTAGATAATACCCTATGGCACGGAGTTTTGCTGGAAGATGAGAAAGTTTATCGGCGAGAAAATATAGTAAATCTTATTGAGACTTTAGATAATCGTGGTATCCTACAATCTATAGCTAGTAAGAACGAACGTGCTACAGCAATAGCCAAACTAGAAGAATTTGGGTTGAAAGAGTATTTTTTATATCCACAAATAAATTGGAACTCTAAAGCTACTTCTATCAAAGAAATTGCTAAATTACTGAATATTGGTCTGGATGCGATCGCTTTTGTTGATGATCAATTATTTGAACTAGAAGAAGTAAAATTTACCCTGCCAGAAATTCTCTGTATCAACGCAGATGATATAGGAGATATTTTAGATATGCCAGTCATGAATCCCCGTTTTGTTACGGAAGATTCACGAATTAGGAGATTGATGTATATTAGTGATATAGAGCGTAAAAATGTAGAAAAAGAATTTGTCGGCACAGCAGATGAATTCTTAGCTACTCTCAACATGAGTTTCACAATATCCTCTGCAAAAGAAGAAGATTTGCAGCGTGCAGAAGAATTAACACTAAGAACTAACCAATTGAATACAACTGGTTATACCTACTCCTATGACGAACTCAATCATTTTCGTCAATCAGAAAATCATAAACTGCTGATTGCAAGTCTGGAAGATAAGTATGGAAGCTATGGAAAAATAGGTTTAGTTTTGATTGAATGCCAAGTTGAAATATGGACAATAAAGCTTTTACTAATGTCTTGTCGCGTTATGTCGAGGGGAGTCGGGACAATTATGATGAATCATATTATGAGTCTGGCTCAAAGCAATAATGTCCGCCTTTTGGCAGAGTTTGTATCAAACAATCGTAATAGAATGATGTATATATCTTATAAATTTGCAGGTTTTAAAGAAGTTGATAAAAATTGTGATTCAATTATTTTTGAAAATGATTTAACTCGAATTCAACCTGCACCCTCATATGTAAACTTTAAAGTAATCGATTAAGTTATTTGTCATAAAAACTGATAAATTATAAATATAATACTATGGATAGTAAAATAGATAAAATTATTAAACGACGTTCTAACCTCTCACCTGCTAAACAAGCTATTTTAGAAAAGCGCTTAGGTGGTGAGCATCAGTCTGATAGTCAACAAATAGTTATTCTTCGTCGCTCCCAGCAAAGTCCAGTTCCTCTATCCGCACCTCAACAGCGACTATGGTTTCTCCAACAGTTAGAACCCCAAAGTTCTGTTTACAACGAATTTGCGTGTATACAGTTAAAAGGTATTCTGAATTTTGCAGCATTAGAGAAGAGTTTTAATGAAATTGTAAAACGTCATGAATCTCTGCGTACCTCTTTTGAAACTTTAGATGAGCAACCAGTTCAAGTAATTCATCCCACTTTGACTGTAGAGTTGCCAATGGTCAACTTGAGCGACTTACCCCAAGCATTGCAAGATGCTGAAGTTGAGCGGCTAACTACTGAAATTGCTCAAAAGCCTTTCGACTTAACATCCAGTCCGTTGCTGCGAGTAATGTTATTACAGACTGGTGAACAAGAACATTTACTTTTGTTAGTCATCCACCACATTGTCTGTGATGGGTGGTCAATACAAGTGCTTAACCAAGAATTAGCTGTATTATACGAAGCTTTCTCTGCTGAGAAATCTTCCCCGCTTTCGGAACTGCCCATTCAATACGCTGACTATTCCATTTGGCAACATCAGTGGTTGCAAGGTGAACGAGAAAAAACTCAACTTTCATATTGGAAGCAGCAACTGGCAGATGCTCCAACCACTTTGTCTGTGCCAATAGACCGTCAGCGACCTCCAGTACAAAGTTTCAAAGGGGCAGCTAGCTTTTTTAAGCTATCATCACACTTGACTGGTATGCTGAGGTCTTTGAGTAAGCAGCAGGGAGTTACCCTGTTTATGACCTTGTTAGCGGCATTTCAAGCACAATTGTACCGCTACACAAGTCAAGAAGACATCTGCATTGGCTCTCCAATTGCTAATCGCAACCATGCTGGTATTGAAGGACTAATCGGTTTTTTTGTCAATACCCTTGCGCTTCGTACAGACCTTTCTGGAAACCCAAGCTTTTTAGAATTGCTGGGTAGAGTACGCGAAGTATGCGTTGGAGCTTACGCCCATGCAGATATACCTTTTGAGCGATTAGTGACAGAACTACACCCTGAGCGGAATCTCAGTCATACCCCGCTATTTCAAGTCACATTTGCTTTGCAGGAAGATACTAAAAAAGATTTGCTATTATCTGGTCTAACTCTAAAATGGCTTCAAAACCAGAGTGAAACGGCAAAATTTGATTTAACGCTGTATGTGGTGGATTCAAAACCAGAACTTTGGGGGTGGTGGGAGTACAACACAGATTTGTTTGATGCTGCAACTATTGAGAGAATGGTGGGGCATTTTACTAATTTGTTAGAGGGTATTGTTAACCAACCAGAGAAGCGTTTATCAGATTTGCCGCTATTAACAGAACCTGAGCGTCAGACTCTTTTAGTTAACTGGAATGATACAACTACTGATTACCCCCAGGATAAATGTATCCATGAATTATTTGAAGCGCAGGTAGAAAAAACGCCTGATGCGATCGCTGTAGTATTTGAATCGGAACAGCTAACCTATGGGGAACTAAACGCCAGAGCCAACCAACTTGCACACTACTTACGCACTTTGGGAGTAAAACCAGAGGTATTGGTAGGAATTTGTGTAGAGCGATCGCTCTCTATGGTCATCGGGTTATTAGCCATCCTCAAAGCAGGTGGTGCATATGTACCCCTAGACCCCAGCTATCCCTTTGAACGCTTGGCTTATATGTTAGAAGACTCCCAACCAGATGTGTTGTTAACACAAAAATATCTGGTAGAAAGTCTACCAACTCACTTTGCTCAATTAATTTGCATCGATAGCGACTGGGAACTAATCCCCGATGAAAACATAGAAAATCCGGTATCCCAGATTACAGTAGATAACCTTGCTTACGTTATCTACACCTCCGGTTCTACAGGTAAACCCAAGGGTGCAATGAATACCCATCGTGGTATCTGCAATCGTTTACTGTGGATGCAGGATGCCTACCAATTAAGCCCAGCAGATACTGTTTTACAGAAGACACCCTTCAGTTTCGACGTATCTGTATGGGAATTTTTCTGGACGTTGATGACGGGTGCGCGTCTAGTAATAGCTCAACCAGAAGGGCATCGAGATCCCAGTTATTTAGTCAAGTTGATTTTAGAGAAGCAAATTACGACTTTACATTTTGTCCCATCAATGCTGCAAGTATTTCTAGAAGCAGAAGGATTAGAAAAATGTCAGTCTCTGGTGCGGGTAATGGCAAGTGGTGAGGCATTACCAGCCCAACTGCAACAACGCTTCTTTGAGCGACTTGATGCCCAACTGCATAATCTTTATGGTCCAACAGAAGCTGCTGTGGATGTTACTTTTTGGCAGTGTAAAGATAATATTACCAACCAAAAAACAGGGAGCATCGGTAGCCCAATAGCAAATATTCAAATTTATTTACTTGATAAGTATCTAAATCCTGTTCCGATGGGTGTAACGGGTGAAGTTTATATTGGTGGTGTAGGAGTAGGTAGGGGTTACTTAAACCGTCCCGACTTGACAGCCGAAAAATTTATACCCAATCCTTTTAGTAAAGAAGCAGCACGTCTGTATAAAACAGGAGATTTAGCACGGTATCTGCCGAATGGAGAGATAGAGTATATTGGTCGTATTGACTATCAAGTAAAACTCCGTGGTTTCCGGATTGAATTGGGAGAAATTGAAACACTCATCAGCCAATATCCAGAAGTAAGAGAAACTGTAGTTATAGTCAGCGAAGATTTGCTAAATTCTCAGCGAATAGTTGCTTATGTAGTCCCCCAAAAAGAGCAAACACTAACAATTTCTGAACTACGTAGTTTTTTAGAGTTAAAGTTGCCAAACTACATGGTGCCAGCAGCTTTTGTCACATTGGAGGCATTACCGCTCACGCCTAATGGTAAACTTGATCGTAAGGCATTGCCTGCAACTGATACAGTACGTCCAGAATTGGAAACAGTTTATCAGCTACCCCAAACCGAGGTTGAGCAAACTATTGCCGATATTTGGGAAGAAGCACTTAATATTGAGAACGTAGGAATTCATGATAACTTCTTTGAACTCGGTGGTCATTCATTGCTTTTGCTTAAGGTTCATAGCAAGTTGCGTGAAGTATTTCATAGAGATTTATCTGTTCTCGATTTATTTAGATATCCGACTATCAACTCCTTAGCACATTATTTTAATCAAGTTAAAAATCAACAACCATCTTCTTATATGACAGATATTGTCACCGAAAAAATTGCAGATGGTAAAGCTCAACAAAGAAAACGTCTACAAAAAATGAAATCTGTTGAAAATATTTAAAGATTGTTCAAAATCATGAGTATTACCACAGCATCAAATTCTCTAAATGGTTCAGAAATAGCAATTATCGGCTTAACAGGGCGATTTCCTGGAGCCAAAAACATTGATGAATTCTGGAAAAATCTTCAAAATGGAGTAGAATCAATATCTTTTTTCAGTGATGAAGAATTATTATCATCAGGTATAAGTTCATCCATATTAAATGACCCTAACTATGTAAAAGCACACGCTATATTAGAAGACGCAGAATTATTTGATGCCTCATTCTTTGGCTTTAATCCCAGAGAAGCAGAAATCACCGATCCGCAACATCGGATTTTTCTAGAGTGTGCTTGGGAAGCTCTGGAAAGTGCTGGATACGATTCACACAATCATAAAGGTGCTATAGGTGTTTATGGTGGATCTAGTTTGAGCAGCTACTTACTAAATGTTTACCTAAATCAAAATCTTGTAAATTCTATTGATCCTCAGCAACTGACAATAGCCGCTAATAAAGACTTTTTAACCACCCGCGTTTCTTACAAACTCAACCTAGAAGGACCCAGTTATGCTGTGCAAACTGCCTGCTCCACTTCATTAGTTGCTGTCCACTTGGCTTGTCAAAGCTTGCTGAACGGCGAATGTGATATCGCTTTAGCTGGTGGCGTTGCCATAAATGCGGAAAGAAAAGCTGGATATTTGTATACAGAAGGAGGAATAATGTCTCCTGACGGACACTGCCGTGCATTTGATGCTAATGCACAAGGTTCTGTGGGGGGCGAGGGTGTAGGCATTGTAGTATTAAAGCGATTAGAAGATGCTTTGAGCGATCGCGACACCATTCATGCTGTAATCAAAGGTTCAGCTATCAATAATGATGGTTCATTCAAGGTCAGCTATACTGCACCCCGCATCGACACCCAAGCAAAGGCAATTAGAACAGCCCAATTAGTAGCTGAGGTAGAGCCTGAGAGTATTACTTACATTGAGGCTCACGGTACAGGAACAGCTTTAGGAGATCCCATTGAAATTGCCGCCCTGACACAAGCTTTTGGGGCAAGTACCCAAAATATTGGATTCTGCGCCATTGGTTCCGTCAAAACCAACATTGGACATTTGGACACAGCAGCTGGTGTGGCGGGATTAATCAAAACCGTCTTAGCCCTGAAGCACAAACAAATACCTCCGAGCTTACACTTTACTTCGCCTAATCCCGAAATTGACTTTGCCAACAGTCCTTTCTACGTCAACACCACACTTGCCGAATGGCAAACCAATGGCACTCCCCGACGTGCAGGAGTTAGTTCCTTTGGATTAGGGGGAACCAATGCCCATGTAGTTCTCGAAGAAGCCCCGGTTGTCGAAGCTTCCAGCCCCTCTCGCCCTTGGCAGTTATTGATGCTATCCGCCAAAACGAATTCAGCGCTGGAAATGGCTACAACAAATTTAGCTAATTATTTCCGAGAACATCCCGATTTAAACCTTGCCGATGCAGCTTACACATTGCAGGTTGGGCGAAGAGCTTTCGACTATCGGCGCACGGTTGTCTGCCGAGATATTCAAGATGCTATCAAGGCACTTGAAGATCCAAGGCGAGTTATTACCAGTACTCAGAAGACTAAGCAACGCCCTGTTGCCTTCATGTTCTCTGGACTGGGAACTCACTATGTTGATATGGCTTTTGAACTTTACCAAACTCAGCCAACATTTCGCGCCTGTGTTGACCAATGCTGCGAACTCCTCAAACCCCAACTTGGTCTGGATTTGCGAGATGTCTTGTATCCCAATAAAAACAGTGAAAATGGCAGCAAGCAAAAACTAAATACTCAATCGACTGGGCTAGATTTGCGAAAAATGTTAGGTCGTGGGGAGGAACCAGCAGATGTAGAAACTTTGCGTGCAACGTCTCTACTGAATCAAACCGTTCTGACTCAACCAGCTATATTTGTCATTGAATATGCTCTAGCTCAGTTGTGGATATCGTGGGGAATTCGTCCTGCGGCGATGATTGGTTACAGCATCGGTGAATATGTAGCGGCAACTCTAGCCGAGGTTTTGTCTGTTGAAGATGCTTTAACCCTGGTAGCTAAAAGAGCGCAAATGATTCAAGAGTTGCCAGAAGGAGCAATGTTGGCAATTGGGCTTTCTGAGAAGGAAATACAGCCCTTCTTGAGTGAGAAGATTTCTCTATCTGCAATCAACGGCTCATCGTTGTGTGTGATTGCAGGTGCTACAGATGCGATCGCATCTGTAGAACGACGATTGAGTGAAAAAGGTTTAGTTGGGAAGCGTTTACAGAGTTCTCATGCTTTTCATTCGGTGATGATGGAGGCGATCACACCAGCCTTTGGTGATTTAGTCAAAACATTTAGCCTTAAACCGCCGAAAATTCCTTATTTATCTAACGTCACCGGAACCTGGATTACAGCAGAGCAAGCAACAGATCCCAGTTATTGGGTGAAGCACCTCTGTCAAGCAGTACGCTTTGCTTCGGGAGTGCAACAGTTATGGCAAAAAGACAATCCGATTTTATTAGAGGTTGGTTCTGGTCAAGCATTAATTAGTTTCGCATCGCAATGTATAGAAAGTAACGATAGAGCTAAATCGGTGATGCTCCCCTCCCTACGCCATTCCTATGAGCAACAGTCAGATGTCGCCTTTTTAATGAATACATTAGGTCGCCTTTGGCTGGCAGGGGTAGAAGTAGATTGGTCTGGTTTTTATGCCGATCAACAACGCGATCGCATCCCCTTACCGACATATCCTTTTGAACGTCAGCGTTACTGGATTGATGCCAACCCTGAAGCTAATTTGGCAATGCGATGCTCCCAAGGGGAGCCGCGCAAGGCGCTATCGCCGCAAGCATTACAGAAAAAACCGGATATTGCTGACTGGTTTTACATTCCTTGCTGGAAACGTTCTCCACAGATAGGAGCGAAATCAGCACAGAAATTAAATTATTTAGTCTTTATTGATAATGCTGGAGTAGGTTTACAAGTTGTCAAACAGTTGGAATTAGCAGGGCATGATGTGATTAGTGTGACTGTTGGAGAGCAGTTTACACAACTAAACAATCGCTCTTACGCAATTAATCCGCAAGCTAGTAGTGACTATGATGCCTTGCTGAAGGAAATATGGGATTTTCAACCAAATGCGATCGCGGAGCGTGCCGGATGGCATTTCGCTCATTTTTGGAGTCTCATCCCCAACCCACAACCAGAATTACCCCATCAGTTCTTTGAAGAATGTCAAAATAATGGTTTTTATAGTCTACTTTTCTTAGCACAAGCGTTGGGAAGACAAGAAGTTACCGATACTATCCAAATTTCAGTTGTTACCAACAATGTGCAAGAGGTAAATGGTGATGAAAAGTTGTGTCCAGAAAAAGCAACTATCATCGGAATTTGTAAGGTAATTCCTCAAGAGTATCCCCATATCACCTGTCGTAACATTGATGTTGTTATTCCTGAATCAAGAACATCCCAAAACAGTCAACTCATAGACCATCTTGTAACAGAACTGACTCAAACAACATCTGAGAATATGATTGCCTACCGTGGCAAACATCGTTGGGTGCAAACTTTTGAACCAATACAAGTTGAAGAGCCAAATCAAGAAACAATTCCCATCAGAGATGAAGGAGTTTACTTAATTATTGGTGGTTTGGGAGATATTGGTTTGGTGCTGGCAGAATATCTCGCCCAAACAGCACACGCCAAGCTAATTCTGACAGCGCGTTCCAATTTCCCTGCAAAACAAGATTGGTCGCAATGGCTAGCAACTCATGATAAAAACGATGAGATAAGTTGCAAAATTCAGAAGTTACAAACATTAGAAACATTGGGTGCTGAAGTTCTAATTTGCCGCGCCGATGTTGCTAATCTCGAACAAATGCAAGCAGTAATGATTCAGGCATCAAAACGCTTTGGTGAAATTGATGGTGTCATTCATGCAGCAGGCATAAAGTTGTTTAGCACTGTTCAACAGATAAGTAAAACTGAGTGTGAAAGTCAATTAACCTCAACAGGCTATGGATTATTTGTATTAGAAAATATCTTACAAGGAAAAGAGCTAGATTTCTGTGTAGTCATATCCTCATTAGCATCTGTTTTGGGGGTAATGGGTATGGCTGCCTATCCAGCAGCGCACTTATTTACTGATGCTTTTGTACATAAACATAACCAAACAAATTTTGTCCCCTGGCAGAGTATCAATTATGGGGATTGGATTACTCAAGAATTATCAGAATCAGTAACCTCACTCAAAGGTGCAGATTCGATGATGACAAGGCAAGAAGGACTAGAGGTTTTTAAACGTGCCTTATCTGTGAGAAAATTTAGTCAAGTAGTCACGTCAACAGTAGACTTACAAGTTAGTATCAAAAGATGGATTAAACTTGAATTTAGTCAAGGTTCTAAAGTTGCACAAAAAGCCAGTTCCGCCTCACTTTATTTAAGACCTAATTTAGATAATGACTATGTTGCTCCTAGAAATGAGGTAGAGCAAACCATTGCCAATATCTGGCAAGAACTTTTGGGAATTGAGCAAGTAGGTATTAACGATAACTTTTTTGAGTTAGGGGGAGATTCTGTACTTGGCATTCAAGTCAGTGCTAGAGCTGCGAAAGCAGGTTATCGGCTTGCCCCTCAGCAATTGTTTGAGCATCAGACAATTGCCGAACTGGCAGAAGTAACAACTACAAAACAAGTTGTCCAGGCTGAACAAGGTTTAGTAACTGGTTCGCTTCCTCTGACGCCTATCCAGCACTGGTTTTTTGAACAGAATTTATCAGAACCGTATCACTGGAACATGGCATTCTTTGTAGAAGTAATGCAAGTTATCGATCCAGGTTTATTGGAACAAGCATGGCAGCATTTATTCATCCACCACGATGCACTTCGCCTGCGGTTTATCCCCTCTGAGTCTGGCTGGCAGCAGGTGAACACTGACTTAGAAAAACAGGTGAATCTTACACATACAGATTTATCAGCGTTTTCGCCTGATGTTCAAAAATCTTCTATGGAAGCAACCGCCACCGAACTACAAGCTAGTTTGAATTTATCAGATGGGCCAATTGTGCGGGGTGTGCTTTTTGATTTGGGTGTCAATAAGTCAAGCCGCTTGCTAATTATCATCCACCACTTGGCAGTAGATTTCGGCTCTTGGCGAATCTTACTAGAGGATCTTGAGACTATTTATCAACAGCTTAGACTTGGTAAAGCCATTCAACTGCCGCAGAAAACAACCTCTTTCAAACAGTGGTCTGAACGACTAAAGGAATACGCTCAATCCGCAGAGTTGCAGAAAAACCTAAATTCCTGCCTCAGCAAAGGTTACGAACAGGTTTATCCCTTACCAATCGATTATCCAGGAGGCATTAACACTGTAGCATCAGGTGAAAGTGTTTCAGTAGCGTTAAGCGAAACAGAAACTCAGGCATTACTTCAGGAGGTTCTAGCAGTTTATCGAACTAATACACAAGAAGTTTTGCTGACTGCTCTTGTACAAGCTTTTACAGAATGGACAGGTATAAAATGTCTACTGTTTAATACCGAAGAAGATGCGCGAGATGCAAGTACTAGTATAGATAATGTGGATATATCACGGACAGTAGGTTGGCTGACTACTCTTTATCCTGTACTTTTGGATTTAGAGGGGGCTGAGAATCCAGGGGAGGCATTGAAAGCCGTAAAAGAGCAATTTCGTTGCATTTCTAGTAGAACCATTGATCATGGAGCGCTACGCTACTTAAGTGAGGATACAACACTGACAGAGAAAATGCGATCGCTTCCCCAAGCCGAAGTGTTTTTTCTCTACCTTGGTCAATTTGGTAAAAGCTTTGATCAATCTTCTCTGCTCAGACCGACTGAAGAATCCACTGGATCAATGTACAGTCTCCAAGGAACTAGTCCTCATTTACTAGGCGTGACCGCATGGGTTAATGAAGAAGGTCAGTTAAGACTGGAATTCGGCTATAGCAAGAATCTGCATAGACGGAAGACTATAGAGAAACTATCTCATAGTTTTGTCGAAGCCCTCAAATCTCTCATCACCCATTCTCGCTTCCTAGAAACAGTAGAGTATACCCCTTCAGACTTTTCGGCAGCAAACATCAATCAAGAAAATTTGAGTAACTTGCTGGCTCAGATTGGTCAGTGATATAGGAGGAATTTTCCATGAACCAAAAGAATATTGAAGATATATATGAACTTTCACCCTTACAGCAGGGTATGCTTTTTCACACGCTGGTTACACCTAATTCGGGGATGTACTTTGAGCAGTTTTGCTACGCTTTGCAAACTCAAGTTGATGTTCCAGCTTTCCACAAAGCATGGCAGCGAGTTTTAGATCGGCATCCAATTTTGCGTACCTCCTTCTATTGGGAAAATCTTGATAAGCCATATCAAGTGGTGTATCGACAAGTAGATTTGCCTTGGGATTTTCAAGACTGGCGCGAACTTTCTTTGCCGGAACAAGAAAAGCAGTTAGAAGTTTTTTTAGCAGCAGATCGCAAACGATGCTTTACACTTTCCCAAGTTCCACTGATGCGTTTGGCATTAATTCAGGTGGCTGATAACGCTTATCAATTTGTCTTCAGCTATCACCATATATTGATGGAAGGGTGGTCTTTAACATGGCTATGGAAAGAATTTTATGAATTCTATAATGCCTTTTGCAAAGGTCAAGATTTACATCTAGAAAGTCCTCGCCCCTTTAAAGAATACATTTCTTGGCTACAGCAGCAAGATATATCAAAGGCTGAAATGTACTGGCGCAAGATGCTTGAAGGATTTACGGTACCGACATCACTAATGATGGACAAAGCTGCCGATACTTTCTCTAGCGAAGACGAAGATCATGATTGTCAACAAACCCGACTTTCGGTAACAACGACAGATGCCTTAAATTCCCTGACACGAAAGTATCACCTTACCCTAAACATCCTACTCAAAGGAGCTTGGGCTATACTTTTAAGCCGGTATAGTAATGAGTCAGATATAGTTTTTGGTGCCACATCTTCAGGCAGACCGACTGAATTGGCAGAAGCAGAATCCATGATGGGACTTTTCGCCAACACATTGCCGCTACGGGTACAAATTCCTGCTGATGATTTGCTTATACCTTGGTTGAAAAAGCTGCAAATTCAAGAAGTGGAAATGCGTCAGTACGAGTATAGTCCACTCTTACAAATTCAACAATGGAGTCAAATTCCTCGCGGTTTGCCACTATTTGAAAGTCTTCTAGTTTTTAATAACTATTTAGTAGATGATACTGGAGAAAAGCTAGCTCAAAGCATGGTAATAGGTGAAACTCGGATATTTGAAAAGACGAATTATCCTCTTACCCTACAGGTATATCCGGGTTCAGATTTATTACTGTCGATTGGGTATGATACCCGTCGTTTTGATAGTGCGACGATTAATCGAATATTAGGGCATTTAAAGACTTTGTTAGAAAGTATAGTTGCCAATCCCGAACAACAACTTCGAGATTTGTCGTTACTGACTGCACAAGAAAAATCTCAATTGCTGCTAGAGTGGAATAATACAGAAATTGAGTATCCTCAAGAACAATGCATTCATCAATTATTTGAAGCGCAAGTAGAACGCACACCTGATGCAGTAGCAGTGGTGTTTAAAGATGAGCAGTTAACTTATCGCCAACTCAACACGAAAGCTAACCAATTGGCGCATTACTTGCGATCGCTAGGAGTAAAATCAGAAGTATTAGTGGGGATTTGTGTAGAGCGATCGCTTTCGATGCTCATCGGACTCTTAGCCATCCTCAAAGCTGGTGGTGCATACATCCCACTAGATCCAGCATATCCCAAAGAACGATTAGCTTTCATCCTAGAAGACGCTCAAGTGCCATTATTGCTGACTCAAGCCTCGCTCTTGTCAGCAATGCCTCAACACAAAGCTCAAGTCATTTGCTTGGATACTGATTGGCAAGCCAATGGCTACAAAACGGCTTTAGCGATCGCCCAACAAAGCCAAGAAAATTTATTCTCTGAGCTAACTCCTGAAAACCTAGCTTACATCATCTATACCTCCGGTTCCACAGGCAAACCAAAAGGCGTGCAAATACCCCACAGCGCTTTGAGCAATTTCTTGTTTGCGATGAAGCAAAAGCCAGGGTTAAGCGAGGAAGACACTTTACTAGCAGTCACTACCTATTCATTCGATATTGCCGCATTAGAACTCTTCCTGCCAATCATAGTAGGTGGTCGGTTAGTAATTGTCAGTCGGGAAGTGGCCTCAGACGGAATGCAGTTATCAGCAGCACTGGCTGATTCAAAAGCTACAGTCATGCAAGCCACACCAGCGACATGGCAGTTACTTCTAGTTACAGGCTGGAGTGGTAACGAGCAATTAAAAATCCTCTGTGGTGGCGAAGCCTTACCTGCACACATAGCCCATCAATTACGGCAACGATGTCACTCACTATGGAATATGTATGGCCCCACCGAAACCACCATTTGGTCAGCAGTATCTCAGATAAAAACTGATAGCAAAGTTGTACCCATTGGTCAGGCGATCGCTAACACGCAATTTTACATTTTAGACCAATACAGTCGGGTAGTTCCTGTAGGTGTAGTAGGCGAATTGCATATAGGTGGCAAAGGATTGGCACGAGGCTATTTAAACCGTCCCGAACTGACCGAAGAGAAATTTATCCCCAACCCCTTCAAAAGAGGCAGGGGAGCAGGGGAGCAGGGGAGCAGGGGAGGGCAAGAAGACCAATCCTCAAATTCCGAACGTTTGTACAAAACAGGCGATTTAGCACGCTATTTAGCCAATGGAGAGATTGAGTATATTGGTCGGATTGACCACCAAGTGAAGATTCGCGGCTTCCGTATTGAACTCGGAGAAATTGAAGCACTCATTAGCCAACACTCATCAGTACGTGAAACTGTAGTTGTAGCAGCAGACACCCAAAGTTTAGTAGCTTATGTAGTCCCACACACAGATCAAACATTGACTATTACTGAACTGCGGGGCTTTTTAGAACCGAAGTTACCAAACTACATGCTGCCATCAGGTTTTGTCACATTAGAGGCACTACCACTAACACCTAATGGTAAGGTCGATCGCAAAGCTTTACCAGCACCTGATACAGTACGTCCAGAATTGGAAGTAGTGTATCAGCCACCCCAAACTGAGGTAGAAAAAACTATTGCTAATATTTGGCAAGAAGTACTTAATGTTGAGAACATAGGAATCCATGATAATTTCTTTGAACTGGGTGGTCATTCACTGCTTTTAGTTCAGGTTCATAGTAAATTGCAAAAAAGATTTGAGAGGGATTTCCCATTAGTTGAAATGTTTCAATATCCAACCGTAAACCACCTAGCTAGATATCTTAGTCAGGAATCAACAGAAGAAACATCTTTTATCAAGCACTCTGAAAATAGAACAGCTTCAGTACAACGTCGAAAACAAGCCAGAAAAGAACACCGAGCAGCGACCAAGTAAAGGATAATTTCGCCTCAATCAGGTGAATAAAATCTAGAAACTTCACGTGAGTTGGTCTTAAACCCTTTGATTCAGATGCGACTCGAAAATACTCGCTATCCGCTTTTTCGTTCAAAATTCATTCTAAATTCTGGCGACTGACGCCTTTATTCTGTTTCGATAAAATGTGATTAATTTCACTGGAGATTTTAGTTACTAAGAGTATTAACAATGCCAGATAAAAAATACCTCTTTAAGGAGACAAAATGACATTAAGTGAAAAAGAAATTTTATTCAAAAGTAACTTTTCTCAACCTGAGCAAATACTAAATTCTGAAATTGGTGAGTATGTAACACAAATGTTTGCACATAGTCCAGGTAAATGGAATGAAACACAGATAGATGAAATAGTTAATGATTTTTCGCAGGAATTTTTAAGTACAAAAAATGCAAATACTAACATTGATATTGAATTGATAATCAGGAATTTTGGTGATAGCAAAATTCCGACAATACCTACTGATTTTGAAAGCTATTTTCAATCATTAAATGAAAATGTTGTTGCTCATTCAATACACACATCTTCGCCACAATTTATCGGTCACATGACCTCGGCACTTCCTTCTTTTGTACGCCCTTTAGCCAAACTGATGACAGCAATGAATCAAAATGCTGTCAAAATAGAGACTGCTAAAGCCTTGAGCTTCTGCGAACGTGAAGCTTTAGCAATGATGCATCGGCAAATTTATAATTTCTCTGATAATTTCTACACCGAGCATATTCAAAATAATCAGAGTACATTAGGAATTTTGGTTTCTGGTGGTACAACAGCCAATATCACAGCCCTTTGGTGTGCGCGAAATAAATCTTTAGGAGCAAAAAATGAGTTTTTAGGCATAGAAAAAGAAGGTTTAAGTGCAGCCCTAAATTTTTACGGCTACAAAGGAGCAGTTGTAATTGGCTCTGAATTGATGCATTTCTCTTTTGATAAAGCTGCGGATTTAATGGGCATTAGTACGCAAAATTTGATTAGAGTGGCTGTTGATTCTAATAATCGAGTCAATATCCGAGCATTACGCCAAGCCGTTGCAGATTGTCGCCAAAAAAACTTACATATTATAGCTATTGTTGGTATTGCTGGAACTACAGATTCTGGTAGTGTCGATCCGCTAGAAGATATTGCGGAGATAGCCCAAGAAAATAATGTACATTTTCATGTAGATGCAGCTTGGGGGGGTCCAATTATCTTTTCTCGAAAACATCAACAAAAGCTTGCTGGTATTGAAAAAGCTGATTCAGTGACCATTGATGGACATAAACAATTGTATTTACCAATGGGTATTGGTATGGTATTTTTCCGCGACCCTTATCTAGCTTCTTCAATCGAAAAACATGCTAGCTATACTATGCGTAAGGGATCGTTTGATTTAGGTAAACGTTCTTTAGAAGGTTCTCGACCTGGCATGGCTTTATTTTTACACGCTGCTCTAAAGCTGATTGGGCTTAAGGGATATGAGTTTTTGATTGATGAAGGAATTCGGAAAACTCAATACATGGCTGCTCGAATTTCGGTGATGCCCGAATTTGAATTGTTGGCAGAACCTGATACTAATCTATTAATTTATCGCTATGTTCCAGAACATTTTAGAGATGTGATTGCGAAAAAACACTTAACAGAAACAGATAATCAAATTATCAATAATTTTAATGAATATTTACAAAAGATGCAGCGTCAGATTGGTCGCACTTTTATTTCACGAACGACAAAAACAACTATCAGCTTGGATAAAGAATTTCCTGTAATTGCCATGCGTGCAGTCATTGCCAATCCATTAACTACTGAAGAAGATATTGAGGCAGTTTTAAATGACCAGATTCAGATTGCTTCGGAAATTTCCATTTCACATTTCTCAAAACTGAATAATTAAGTAAGTCTTCTTGAGTGCTTTGAACTTAGACAAAAATATTGATCATCAGGGTTTGACTTATGGATATAGCAAATAATTTTATTCATAGTTTAAATGATAAAGACGAAATCGCTATTATTGGTATGGCAGGTCGTTTTCCTGGAGCAAATAAAGTTGATAGCTTTTGGCAAAACCTGCGGGATGGTGTAGAGTCAATTTCTTTTTTCACAGACGAGGAATTAATATCTGCTGGGGTAGATTCAGCGATGCTGAATGATCCGAATTATGTGAAAGCAAGCGGTGTCTTAGAAGATATAGAATTATTCGATGCTTCCTTTTTTGGTTTTTCTCCTAGAGAAGCTGAAATTACAGACCCACAGCACCGCCTTTTTATGGAATGTGTTTGGTCAGCTCTAGAAAATGCTGGTTACAACTCTGAAACTTATAATGGTCAAATTGGTCTTTTCGCTGGTGTAGCAGCAAGTTACTATCTGCTTTCAAACTTATATCCGAACCGTGAGTTGATGGAATCAGTAGACAGCTTTCAAACTTTGATTGGAAATGATAAAGATTTCCTGCCTACGCAAGTTTCTTACAAGTTAAATCTCAAAGGACCAAGTATTAATGTACAGACTGCCTGCTCCACATCATTAGTGACTGTCCATTTAGCCTGCCAAAGTTTAATGAATGGCGAAAGCGATATTGCTTTAGCTGGTGGTGTTTCTATTGCAGTGCCACAAAAAACTGGCTACCACTATCAACAAGGAGGAATTCTTTCTCCTGATGGTCATTGTCGAGCTTTTGAAGCTCAAGCAAAAGGAACTAATGGTGGCAATGGTTTAGGTGTAGTAGTTTTGAAAAGATTAGAGGATGCTATTGCTGATGGTGACTTTATTCATGCAGTAATCAAGGGTTCTGCTGTTAATAACGATGGTTCTTTAAAGGTTGGATATACAGCTCCTAGTGTTGATGGTCAAAGGCAGGTAATTTTAGAAGCGCTTGCCCTAGCTGGAGTTGAACCTGAGACTGTTACTTATGTAGAAACGCACGGAACAGGAACCATTTTAGGAGACCCGATTGAAATTAAGGCTCTTACACAAGCTTTTCGTGCTAGCACAAATAAAAAAGGCTTTTGTGCTATTGGTTCAGTAAAAACTAATATTGGGCATCTAAATACAGCAGCGGGTGTGGCAGGATTAATTAAAACTATACAAGCATTAAAACATAAACAAATACCTCCAAGTTTGCACTTTCAGGAACCAAATCCACAAATAGATTTCGCTAATAGTCCCTTCTACGTCAACACCAATTTATCAGAGTGGAAAACCAACGGTACACCACGCCGAGCAGGTGTAAGTTCTTTTGGCATCGGTGGGACTAATGCCCATGTTATTTTGGAAGAAGCGCCAGTGATTGAGGCTTCGAGTCCCTCACGTCCTTGGCAATTATTATTGTTATCAGCCAAAACCAGCACGGCTTTAGACACTGCAACAGTGCAACTGCGTGATTATTTAGATCAAAACCCCGATATTTCCCTACCAGATGTCTCTTACACTCTACAAGTAGGTCGTCAAGCTTTTGACTATCGCCGCATCATGATTTGCCACGATCTAGATGATGCGGTGAAATTGTTTAACAGCCAAGATCCACAATGTATTTTTAGTCATTACCACAAGCCAGGTCATTGTCCAGTCATCTTCATGTTTTCGGGACAAGGGTCACAATATGCAAACATGGGTCGGGAACTGTACAAAGTCGAACCGACATTTGCTAAACACGTAGATAGTTGCGCTCTGATTTTGCAACCTCACCTCGGTCTTGATATCCGCTCCCTACTTTACCCCAGTGAACAAAATACCGAAACTGCTGCAAAGCAACTAGAACAAACAGCCCTCACCCAAAGCGGATTATTTGTTACAGAGTACGCCCTAGCTCAGTTATTAATGTCATGGGGTGTGCGTCCAGAGGCGATGATTGGTCACAGTATCGGGGAATATGTTGCAGGGGCGATCGCAGGTGTATTTTCCCTAGAAGATGCCCTATTGATTGTGGCAAAAAGGGGAGAGTTAATGCAACAAGTACCCAGAGGAAGTATGCTGGCAATTAGGCTTGCAGAAAAAGATGTGCGATCGCTACTCTCTGCACAGACCTTGTATAAAAACTCTCTAGAAATCGCAGTTGTTAACAGCCCATCTTCATGTGTAGTATCTGGAACAGACGAGGCAGTTGCTACACTAAAAAATCAATTATCCTCTCAACAAGTTGAATGTCAACTGTTGCATACATCCCATGCCTTCCATTCTGTAATGATGGAACCAATACTAGAAGCATTTATTCAGACCATCAAAAAAGTCAAACTGAACCCACCACACATACGCTTTATTTCTAATGTAACTGGTACTTGGATTACAGAAGAACAAGCCACAAATCCCAACTACTGGAGTCAACATTTACGACAAACTGTGAGATTTTCAGATGGAATATCACAACTGTTAAAGCAGTTTGAAGGGGTTTTTCTAGAAGTCGGACCAGGACGGACATTAAGCACATTAACAACACAGCATTTAGATAAAAATAGCAAACAACAAGTATTAACTTCCTTGCGCCATGTTAAAGAGCAACAATCCGATGTTAGCTTTTTATTACAGACATTAGGTAGGTTGTGGCTGGCTGGTGTAGAAATAGATTGGTTAGGATTTTATACTCACGAGCAGCGTCATCGTTTGCCTTTGCCTACCTATCCTTTTGAAAGACAAAGGTACTGGATTGATCCTCAAAAGCAAGGACAAGATAGCGAGCGGACACCAGTATCACTGGCGAAAAAATCTGATATAGCCGACTGGTTTTATATTCCTTTTTGGAAGCCTTCTTTACCCCCAGTACAACTAAAATCTCAAGAATTAGTAACACCAAAATCTAGCGCTTTGGTATTTCTTGATGACTGTGGCTTGGGTATCAAATTGGTCAAAGAACTAGAAAAACACAACCAGAATGTTATTACCATAAAACTCGGTGAGAAATTTACGAGATTAGGTAAGTCTGAATATACGATTAATCCTCAAAATTATCATGATTATAATATCCTTATCCAGGAAATTATCAGCCAAAATCAGTTACCCAAAACGATAGTTCATCTGTTGAGTGTTACACCTAGTAGTGAACAAGAATTAGAAATTGAACAAGTTGAACAAGCTCAAATAAGAGGATTTTATAGTTTACTATATCTTGCCCAAGCTTTGGGAAGACAAGAAAATACTGATAATTTTCACATCACAGTTATTTCTAACAACCTCCAGTCAGTAACAGGAACGGAAGTACTTTCTCCAGAGAAAGCAACTTTACTCGGAACAGTTAAAGTTATTTCTCAAGAATATTCAAATATTAATTGTCGTAGCATTGATGTTATCCTTCCCCCCAATAACAGTTGGCAAGAAGAAAAACTTTTAGAAAAAATATTAGCGGAACTGACTGTTGATGATTCCCAAAAATTAATTGCTTATCGAGGTTTAAATCGTTGGGTGCAAAGTTTTGAGCCTGTGCGTCTTGAGCAAGCTAAAATCGAAAAGCCTCAATTACGAGAAAAGGGAGTTTATTTAATTACAGGTGGACTCGGAGGTATTGGACTTGTTTTGGCAGAATACTTGGCTCGAACTGTACAAGCAAAACTACTGTTAGTAGGACGTTCTGCTTTACCAAAAAAAGATGAGTGGGAAAAATGGCTTGCTACTCATGATGAGGCTGATAGTACTAGCTGCAAGATTCGCAAAGTTGAAGAACTCGAACAGTTGGGTGCAGAAGTTTTAGTGGTGAGTGCTGATGTCAGCAACATAGAACAAATGCGAAGTGCTGTTTTTCAGGCTCAACAGCAGTTTGGTCAATTAAATGGTGTCATCCATGCTGCGGGAGTTCCTGGAGGTGGTGTGATTCAGCGAAAAACTCAACAAGAAGCAGAAAGTATTCTTGCTCCTAAAGTCAAGGGAACACTAGTTATTGATGCAATTGTTAAAGATATTCAGTTAGATTTCTTTGTGTTGGCATCATCAATGAATTCAATCTTAGGAGGATTTGCACAGGTAGATTATTGTGGTGCAAATGCTTTTCTTGATGCTTTTGCTCACTCTAATGCTTTAAAAAAAGATAGATTTACTACAAGTATTAACTGGGATGCTTGGCAAGAAGTTGGCATGGCGGTAAATACACAATTGCCTCAACAACTCCAAGAATTGCGAACTGAAAATCTTCAACAAGGTATATTGCCGAATGAAGGTGTAGATGCATTTCTCCGGATTTTAGGAAGTACAATGCCTCAAGTTGTAGTATCTACTTCTGACTTATTCCATTCCCTAAAACAGCATAATTCTTATAACGAAGCACAAGTTCTAGATTTTTTAGAAACTGCAAATCTATCCAAGTCAAAATATCCTCGACCGGAATTAAGTAATGATTATGTTGCTCCTCGTAATGAAATTGAGCAAAAGCTCGCCGATATCTGGCAACCAATCCTGGGAATTGAAAAGATAGGAATATATGATAATTTCTTTGAAATTGGTGGTGATTCTCTTATGGGTATTCAACTGATTGCAAGCTTTAATAAGGTATTTAATCTAAACATTTCTATTGCGAAACTTTATGAATGCCCAAATATAGGCTCTATGGCAAAAATCTTAACTCCTGAGAAATCTCCGGAAAATATTTTTGAACAAAGGCTAAGCCGAGGGGAAAGAAGAAGGCAGAATAAAATACACAATAGCTAAAAACTAAAGTTAATTCATCTGATTTAGAAAATTATGAACACCAAGACAACACTTGAAAACATAACAAATTTAGATATAGCAATAGTAGGAATATCTGGTCGCTTTCCTGGTGCAAAAAATATCGATGAATTTTGGCATAATCTCCAAAATGGAGTTGAGTCTATTTCATTCTTATCCAATGATGATTTAGTAGATTTAAATATTGAAGACGCGATTTTAAACGACCCTCAGTATGTAAAAGCAGCGCCTATACTAGAAGATATTGAGTTGTTTGATGCTAGGTTCTTTGGTTACAGTCCTAGAGAAGCTGAAGTTGTAGATCCCCAACATCGCCTCTTCATGGAATGTGCCTGGTCATCTCTGGAAAATGCTGGATACGATCCAGAAACATATAATGGTTTGATTGGGGTTTATGCTGGTGTTGGCACAAATACTTACTTTTTTAACAATATATATAAAAACATTAACTTAATAGATATTTCCAATAAATATACTCTTAATAAAGATTTCTTGACTACAAATATTTCGTATAAATTAAATTTAAAAGGGCCAAGTGTAGGTATCCAAACTTATTGTTCTACTTCATTAGTTGCTGTACATTTAGCCTGCAAAAGTCTACTTGATGAAGAGTGTGATATTGCTTTAGCAGGTGGGGTTACAGTTACAGTCCCACAAAAGTCAGGTTATTTCTATGAAGAGGACGGAATTTTGTCTCCTGATGGTCATTGTCGAGCCTTTGATTCTAAAGCACAGGGTACTATTTTCGGCAGTGGACTTGGAATAGTTGTCTTAAAAAGATTAAAAGATGCTATTGCAGATAAAGATTATATTCATGCAGTTATTAAAGGTTCAGCAATCAACAATGATGGTTCCTTAAAAGTTAGCTATACAGCACCTAGTGTAAATGGCCAGGCTGAAGTTGTTGTAGAGGCTCTGGCAAATGCTGGAATTAATGCTGATGATATTTCTTATATAGAAACTCATGGAACTGGAACTGCTACTGGAGATCCGGTGGAAATTGCGGCGCTTACTAAAGCTTTTCGTGCTTTTACACAAAGAAATGGCTTCTGTGCTATAGGTTCAGTGAAACCAAATATCGGACATCTAGATATAGCATCTGGTATAGCAAGTCTGATTAAAACTGTTTTAGCATTGAAATATAAACAAATACCTCCTAGCTTAAATTTTGAAGCTCCCAATCCGGAGATTGATTTTGTAAATAGTCCCTTCTACGTTAATACTAAACTTACCGAGTGGAAAGCTAATAATACTCCCCGCCGAGCAGGAGTTAGTTCGTTAGGTTTTGGCGGAACTAATGCCCATATAATTCTGGAAGAAGCTCCGGAAATTGAATATTTTGATGATTCTAGACCTTGGCAATTAATATTAGTATCAACCAAAACTAGTTCAGCACTTGAAACTGCAACTACAAATTTGGTTGACTATTTTAAACAATATCCAGATATAAATTTAGCCAATGTCGCTCATACTCTACAAGTGGGTCGTAGAGCTTTTAACCATCGCCAAATGTTGGTGTGCCAAAACATTAAAGATGCTGTAATTGCTCTGGAAACACAAGACCAACAACGGGTTTTTAGTGCATATCAGGAGCATAGAGAACAGCCAGTCATCTTCATGTTTTCGGGACAAGGGTCACAATATGCAAACATGGGTCGAGAACTGTACAAAGTCGAACCGACATTTGCGAAACACGTAGATAGTTGCGCTCTGATTTTGCAACCCCACCTCGGTCTTGATATCCGCTCCCTACTTTACCCCAGCGAACAAGATACCGAAACTGCTGCAAAGCAACTAGAACAAACAGCCCTCACCCAAAGCGCATTATTTGTTACAGAGTACGCCCTAGCTCAGTTATTAATGTCATGGGGAGTGCGTCCAGAAGCAATGATTGGTCACAGCATCGGGGAATATGTTGCAGCAACCTTAGCAGGTGTATTTTCCTTAGAAGATGCCTTAGCACTTGTGGCAAAAAGGGGACAACTGATGCAACAGTTATCTCCAGGAAAGATGCTGGCAATTGCACTTCCAGAAAAAGATGTGCGATCGCTCTTGGCTGATGCTGCTCTAGAAATTGCAGTCATTAACAGTCCATCTTCTTGTGTAGTTTCGGGTAGCTGTGAGGCAGTTGCTACACTAAAAAATCAATTATCCTCTCAACAAGTTGAATGTCAACTGTTGCATACATCTCATGCGTTCCATTCTGTAATGATGGAACCAATATTGGAACCATTTATTCAGGCGATCAAAACAATCAAACTGAACCCACCACGCATACGCTTTATTTCCAATGTAACTGGTACTTGGATTACAGAAGAACAAGCCACAAATCCCAACTACTGGAGTCAACATTTACGACAAACTGTGAGATTTTCAGATGGAATATCTCTACTGTTAAAGCAGTTTGAAGGCGTTTTTCTAGAAGTGGGACCAGGACGGACATTAAGCACATTAACAACACAGCATTTAGAGAAAAAAACCAAACAACAAGTACTAACTTCATTACGCCATGTTAAAGAGCAACAATCAGATGTTAGCTTTTTGTTGCAAACATTAGGTCGCTTGTGGCTTTTTGGTGTAGAGATTGACTGGTCGGGATTTTATACTCACGAGCAGCGTCATCGTTTGCCTTTGCCTACCTATCCTTTTGAGCGACAAAGATACTGGATTGATGCTAAATCCCCATCGCCTTCTTTAAATAGTAAGTCAGTCAAATTAGATAATAAACAAGATATTGCCGACTGGTTTTATGTTCCTTCATGGAAACGCTCTTTGCTGCCTAATTCATCCTCCGAACAAATAGAATCTACACAAGATGAGTGGCTATTTTTTGTTGATGACTTTGGAGTTGGTGAAAAATTAAGTAATGCGTTGCCAAATCAAGGTAAAAATGTCATTACGGTTAAACAAGGAGAACAGTTTAGTAAACTAAGCGATGGTGTTTATACAATTAATCCATATAGATGGGAAGACTATGACACTTTGTTTCAAGAATTAATTTTATTCGGTAAAATTCCCCAAAACATTGCTTATTTATGGAGCATCAACAAACCAGAAAATCGTCAATCTAGAAAATATTTAGAATTCAACAGTCTACTGTTTTTAACGCAGAGCCTTAGTAAGCTCAAAAATAGCGATGGGCTACGCCCCGCCGTAGGCGATCGCACTGCCATTATAGACAATAACTTACAACTTTGGGTTATATCGAACAACATTCAAGAAGTCAATGGTAATGAAAAACTAGACCCAGAAAAAGCAACAATATTAGGTTTATGCAAAGTTATTCCTCAAGAATATCCTAATATTACCTGTCGGTGTATTGATATTGCCTTAACAAATCGCCAAGGATCTGAGGATAGAGAGGAAAATTATAACAGTAATATTATTGACCAACTTTTAAGCGAGTTTACGGCTCTATCTTCAGACTTGATTGTTGCTTATCGCGATCGCTATCGTTGGGTACAAACATTTGAGCCAATTCGCTTGGAGTCAGTAGTTGACGAAAAAATACCATTCAGAAAACAGGGTGTTTACCTGTTTCCTGGTGGTTTAGAAAGTATTGAAGCTGTGCTTGCAGAATATTTAACAAAAACTTTCCAAGCACAACTGATATTTATTGAGGATTTAGCTTTCCCAGAAAAAGATGATTTCTCACAATGGCTTGAAACTCATACTCCAGATGATGAAGTGAGTTGCAAAATTCAACAATTGCTTGCATTAGAGAAATTAGGTGCAAAAATTTTGTTGATGCGTGCAGATACAACTAATTATGAGCAAATGTCTCAAAGCCTTGCATCTGAAAATATTGGACAAATTAACGGGGTCATTTATTCAGATGGAATAAAGCGCGAAAATATATTTGGTTCCATTCCAGAAATTGGTAAAATAGAATTACAAAAATTCTTGGATTCACAACTTTGTAATATTACAGTATTAGAACAAGTTTTACAGAATCTAAACTTAGACTTTTGTATCATTTTTTCTTCTTTATCTTCCATTTTAGGAGGATTTGGATTAGGCTTATATTCAGCAGGGAATCAATTGATTGATATCTTTACTAACCGACACAACCAAAATAATTATTTGCCGTGGTATATTATAAATTGGGATAAATTACAACTGAATGCGAACCAGGAACAAACAACGCTTGAGCAAGTATCTGGGTCAGAATTAGCTATTACGCCAACAGAAACTGTAGAAGTATTTAAACGAGTATTTTCTTTAAGTGAAAGAACTCAGATTATTGTTTCTACAGTAGATATTGATGCCAGAAAAAATCATACATTTAACCTAGACTCTTTAGCTAATTCAAAATCTTT
Organism: [Scytonema hofmanni] UTEX 2349; assembly: GCF_000582685.1. Classification (GTDB taxonomy): domain Bacteria; phylum Cyanobacteriota; class Cyanobacteriia; order Cyanobacteriales; family Nostocaceae; genus Hassallia; species Hassallia hofmanni. Next base: position 3,554,757 of record NZ_KK073768.1, on the reverse strand, counting down.
CAATCAATTAGATTCATCCCCGCGTTATTCTAGACCTAACGTTAGTAATGCCTATATTGCTCCTAAAAATGAGTTAGAAAAGCAAATTATAGAGATATGGCAAGAGGTACTTGGAATTGCAGAAGTTGGTATTTACGATAATTTCTATGAGTTAGGAGGAGACTCCCTGATTGCAACTCAATTAGTTTCTCGATTGCGAGCAAAATTTCCTGTAGACTTACCACTGCGCGACCTTTTCTCGCAAGGAATGATACCAGCCAAACAAGCAGAAATGATTGAGCAACTTCTTTTGGAAAAAATTGAAGAATTATCTGAGGAAGAAGTAGCGGTTCTCTTAAATAATTTGTAATTCATAAATAATTATTAGCAATGGATAAACAACACTCTAATTTATCACCAGCGAAAAAAGCCCTTTTAGAAAAATGGAAGGGAGGAAAGCTTCAAGCTGATATTATTCCCAAGCGACAAGACTTTAAAAATATTCCCTTATCTTTCTCCCAACAAAGACTGTGGTTTATTGACCACCTTTATCACGGGAGTTCTTTCTACAATATTCCCATTGCTTTTCATATACAAGGAAATCTGAATATTGCTGCACTTCAGCAAAGCTTGAATGAAATTCTCAAGCGTCACGAAATTTGGCGTACAAATTTTACCCTTGTAAATGGAGAGCTAGTACAAGAAATTACTCCCCAATTAAATTGGAATTTATCTATTATTAACCTTGAAAATTTGTCTGGTCAAGATTGGGAATTTGAGGTTAAACAACTTGTAGCAGAGTCAGCAAAAAAAGCTTTTAATTTAGCTTCATGTCTTTTAGTTAGAGCAACTTTACTGCCCTTAAGTGGAGAAGAACACGTTTTGCTTGTGACCATGCACCACATTATTACAGATGGATGGTCTTGTAATGTGTTCCTGCGGGAGTTGTCAACGCTGTACGCTGCTTTCTCGACAAATCAACCTTCCGCCTTACCTGAACTCCCGATTCAGTATGCAGATTTTGCAGTTTGGCAACGCGATCGCATCCAAGGTAAATTCTTAGCAACCCAATTAAATTATTGGAAGCAACAACTAAGCGGTGAGCTTCCTGTACTACAATTACCCACAGACCGTCCGCGACCTAATGTTACTACTTTCACTGGCGCCAAGCAATACTTTACATTCTCCACAGTTTTAACTAATGCACTCAGACAATTAAGCCAGCAAGCAGACACCACTTTATTTATGAGTTTGCTGGCAGCATTTAACATATTATTATACCGCTATACAGACCAAAAAGACATCTTAATTGGTTCTCCGATTGCCAACCGCAACCGCGCAGAATTAGAAGGAATGCTGGGTTTATTTGTTAATACTTTGGTGTTACGTAATAACCTCAATGGCAATCCCAGTTTCCGCGAACTTCTACATCGAGTACGTGAGGTGACTCTTGATGCTTATGCACATCAAGATTTGCCTTTTGAGATGCTTGTAGAAGAATTGCACCCCGAACGCGACTTAAGTCGAAATCCACTTTATGAAGTCATGTTTGTCCTGCAAAACAGCCCAGTGTCTGTGCAAGAAGTGTCTGGTTTAACTTTGCGTACTTTGGAGTTTGATAGTGGTACAGCCCAACTAGATATTTTTCTATCACTGTCTGAATCTCAAGAGGGATTAACAGGGTATTTGGAGTACAACACGGATATTTTTGATTCAACAACGATTACCCAATTTATCAACAATTTCCAGACTTTATTAGAAAATATCGTTACTAATCCAGAGCAACACCTTAATGAGTTGTCGTTACTAACTACTTCTGAGCGAGAGCAACTATTATTTAAGTTTAATCAAACTCTTGCAGACTATCCTCAAGATGTATCTCTGCATCAATTATTTGAACAGCAAGTTGAACTAACACCTGATTCTTTAGCATTAATTAGCGAGTCTGAAGAACTAACTTATTGTCAACTTAACCATAGAGTTAATCAGCTTGCACATTATTTACAAAAACAGGGTATAACAAAAGAAACCCTGGTTGCTATATGTCTGGAACGCGACCTAGATATGGTAGTGGGAATTTTAGCTATTCTTAAAGCTGGGGGAGCCTACATTCCCCTTGACCCAAGTTATCCAGTGGAGCGTCTGAATTTTATGCTCTCTGATTCTCAAGCATTGCTGTTAATTACCCAACAGGAGATATTAGAAAAACTGTTATTATCTTCAGCTAAAACCGTTTGCTTAGATATCCACAAAGACGAAATTGCTCAAGAAAGTTCTGAAAATCCCATTAATATCTCTTCATCTGATAATCTCGCCTATATTATCTACACTTCTGGTTCAACTGGAACACCTAAAGGCGTTCTTGGCACTCATCGCGGTACAGTCAACGGCTTACACTGGTTATGGAAAACCTATCCTTTCAAACAAGGAGAAGTTTGTTGTCAGAAAACAGCCGTTAGTTTTGTCGATTCTGTGTGGGAAATTTTTGCTCCTTTACTTCAAGGAATTCCGACAGTAATTATTAGCAATGCAACTGTAATAGACCCGCAATTATTTATAGAAACTCTAGCGAATCACAAAGTTACTCGTATCATAGTTGTACCCTCATTACTGCGCTTACTTTTTGATAATTACAGCCATCTAGCTAAGAAGTTATCACAGCTAAAACTCTGGATAAGTAGCGGAGAAGCACTTTCTGTTAAGTTAGTTAAAACTTTCCGAGAATTGATACCATTCGCCAAACTAATCAACCTTTACGGCTCATCAGAGGTTTCTGCTAATGCTACTTACTACGACACGAGTTTATTGCAAGACCAAGCAAACAGTGTACTTATTGGTCGTCCTATTGACAATACCCAGGTTTATGTTCTAAATCGTGATTTACAACCAACACCTATAGGAGTTGTTGGTGAACTTTATATTGGTGGTGATGGATTGGCAAGAGGATATTTGCATCGTTCTGAATTAACTCAAGAACGGTTTATTGATAACCCTTTTATTGCCGGAAATAAACTTTACAAAACAGGCGATTTAGTACGATATCTCAAAGATGGTAATCTGGAATATTTTGGTCGTGATGATGAACAGGTAAAAATCAGAGGTTTTCGAGTAGAATTAGGTGAAATTGCGGCTGTTATTGCACAACATCCAGACGTACAACAATCGGTTGTAATTGCCAGTAACGATGCTCAACAAAATCAGCGTTTGATTGCATATCTGGTGACAGATAAACAGGATATAGCTACACAATTGTTGCCAGAATTGCAGCAAAAGTTGCCTAACTATATGCTACCGTCTACTTTTGTTATACTGGACAAGCTTCCACTTACACCTAATGGTAAATTAGACAAACTTGCCCTACAAAATAACGAAATTACACAATATAATAGTAATAAATCATTCGTTAATCCCCGAAATTTTACAGAATTAGCTTTAGTAAAACTTTGGGAAAGCCTTCTTAAGACCAGTCCTATCGGCGTGATGGACAACTTTTTTGAATTGGGTGGTCACTCATTTTTAGCTGTCCGCTTGATGGCTCAGATTCAAGACAAATTTGGACATAATCTTCCACTGTCTACTCTTTTTGAAAATCCTACAATTGAAAAACTAGCGACTATTGTTAGTCAGCCATTCCGCCAGAGTTCTAATTCTCCTCTAGTAGCAATTAACTCTTCTGGTAACAAAATACCTTTCTTCTGTATGCATGGGGCTGGTGGAAATATTAGCCCATACTTTAATTTATCCAAGAGGCTTGGTGAAGATTATCCACTTTATGCTTTGGAAGATACGCTAGAAAAAGATAAACCAGAAATTATTTCGGTAGAAGAAACAGCAACTCGCTACCTGCAAGAAATTCGTAAAGTACAGCCAAATGGTCCTTATCTTTTAGGTGGTCATTGTTACGGCGGTGTATTAGCCTTTGAAATAGCGCAACAATTACAAAAACAGGGACAAACAGTAGCTTTATTGGTTGTTATCGATGCCATATTATCAGAAACACCCATTGAATCCACAGACGATGACGATGCAAAATTTTTACTTCGCATAGCTGAATCAATAAAAACTGATAATAATATAGATTTTTCAGTACCTTTTGAAGAACTTCAAGATTTGTCGTTAACTGAGCAAATCAATTTGATTAATCAGAAGATCAATTTTATCTTTAGCGATGCAGAAATTCAAGATTTTCTTCGTTATTACAAACTTTTTAAAGCCCATGTTCAAGCTATGCGAGATTATGTTCCCCAGGTTTATCCTCAGTCTATAACTCTATTTCGAGCTAAGGAGGAAATTATTCATGACTTTCACAATCCAGAATGGAGTACTGATGACCCCTTACTGGGCTGGGGTAAATATTATAGTCAACCTATTGAAGTAATTGAAGTTGCTGGCGATCATTTCTCGATTTTCGTTGAACCTCATATTCAAGAATTAGCTAAACATCTGAGAAATTGTATCGATAATGCTGTGTGCAAACTAAATAGATAATGGGAGTAAAAGAAGCTGATGAAACTACCACCAGGACCGAAAACTCCTTCTTGGTTGATAACTCTGCAATTCGAGGCTGATCCCTTTGGCTATATGAATGCTATTTCCAAACGTTATGGTGATATAGTTACTCTAATGTCTGGTTCTACACCAATTGTTTATATCAGCAATCCCTTAGGAATAAAGGAGATTTTCACAAATACTAACGAAATTGCAGCTAGAGGTGCGTTAAACCGAGATTTCGCATTGATGACAGGAAATCAAGGAGTTCTTCAACTTGATGACTTAATTCATAAAAATCGGCGTAAGCTCTTAATGCAATCTTTTCACGGAGCGCGAATGCAAGCCTGTGGACGACGTATCTGCGAACTCACAGAAAAGATTATGAGTAAACAGGTGATTGGAAAACCTTTCGTTGCATACCCAACAATTGAAGATATCACCTTACGAGTGGGTATAGAAGTTGTAATGGGTTTAACTGAAGGAAAGATTTCTGAGAAAATCAAGCATTTGTTTATTTCTATTCTGAGATATGGACAATCACCAATAGATAAGATTCTGAAGAATATTTTTGGAGAAAGAGATTTAGGTCGATGGAGTCCACAAGGATATCTCCTCCACCTTCGACAAGAAGTTTTTCAATTGCTATTGACTGAGGTTGAAGAACGTCGTAAGCAAGCAGATTTTTCACGCACTGATATGATTAGCGATCTGATCTTTGCTGAAGATGAAACACGTCAAGCATTAAGCAATGAAGAAGTACGGGATCTGTTATTATCTCCTATATTTGCAGCTGGTGATGCTTCAGGAACTGCGATCGCTTGGTCTTTGTATTGGATTCATCGTTTACCTGCTGTGCGATCGCGCCTACTATCAGAACTTGATAGTCTTGGTGAAAACCCAGACCCCATGAGCATTGTCACATTACCCTACCTAAGTGCTGTTTGTAATGAAGCTTTGCGAATTTACCCAACTCAGTTGTTTGCATTTCCTCGATTGGTAGAATCGACCGTTGAGGTGATGGGCTATGAGTTGAATCCCGGTACAATACTTATTGGTAATATTTATTCCACACATCAGCGCGAAGATTTATACCCCAATCCAAAAGAATTTCAGCCAGAGCGCTTTTTAGAAAAACAATTTTCCCCCTACGAATTTCTCCCATTTGGTGGTGGTTCTCGTGTGTGTATTGGCGGGACTTTTGCCTTATTTGAAATGAAACTTATATTAGCAACTATTCTTTCACGTTATCAATTGGAGCTAGTTAGTAAGCGTCCAGAACGTCCCAAATTTGGAGGTCTGATTTGTTACCCAGCTAGTGGCGTGAAGATGGTTATGTGCGATCGGCGTCAAAATCAAAGACAGTCGCAGACATTCGTTGTCGGTTCAGTTTAGTATCTGAATTGAGTTTTTGATTCCGTTTCCTAAACATTTACCAAATTTCTCAATTTACCTTTTTCACACAAAAAAATACATTTTAAAATGAGGAACTAAGTATGACTAAGAGTAATAAAGGCGCTGTCGTCATTACAGGAACATCCACAGGCCTTGGTCGAGCAATTGCACTTTCATTAGACAAGCAAGGGTATCGTGTTTTTGCCGGAGTCCGCAACGAAAAAGACGCACAGTCACTAAAGGAGGCTGCATCTGGGAATTTAACACCTATTATTATGGACATCACAAAGCCAGAAGAAATTAAATCCGCAGTTGAAGTTGTCTCACTGGCGAGCGGTGATGAAGGATTATATGCATTAATTAATAATGCATATATCGGAGTAGATGGTCCATTAGAATGTATTCCGATAGATGATATCAGATTGAATTTTGAAGTCAATGTTATTGGTCAAATTGCAGTTACACAAGCATTCTTACCAATGATCCGAAAAACTAAAGGTCGAATTATTAATATTAGCGCAGTTTGTGGCAGATTCTCCATACCTTATAGAGGACTTTTATCTGTTTCCAAAATTGCGATTGAGGCAATTACAGATTCTTTGCGAATGGAATTGAGTTCTAGTGGGGTTGAGGTTCTTTCTATCTTACCATCAGCAATAGTGACACCAGAGCAGGCTGACAAAGTAGAGGCAAATCACCAAAAAGTATTAGCTAATATGTCACCGGAGGCTAAAACTATATATGGTAAAAATTTTACAATATTTATGCAATTAGGGGAAAAAGCAAATCGCAGTGGAAGTTTACCCCCTGAAAAAGTGATAGATGTGATTTTGGAAGCCCTGGAAGTTCGCAAACCTAAAAGACAATATTTTGTCACCCAATCACCGTGGGGAACTAAGCTTTTTGCTCTATATAAAAGGTTACTTCCATATCAGTACTTTTATGATAAGCATTATTTTGGTAATATGCGAAAAAACTTGGGATTAGATTAAAAATTACATTTGGTTTATTATGGAAGTTCCACAACCTTGGCCGCAAGAAATATTTCAGGAGAATTCCACAATCAAAGCATTGATAGGGGGAGCATCTCACCTTTGCAAATGTACCCTAAATCGACCCCCTTACTCCCCCCAAAGCATTGGGCAAAAACAAGACTTTTGCTCCCTCTCCTTACTAAGGAGAGGGTTGGGGTGAGGTTTAAAGAGCTTTCTGCACTCATTGAGATGCTCCCATTGATAGGTTTGTTCCAATGGAGTTAGAAGCAATAAAGCAGTATCGCGTTAGCCGTCTCATTAGGGTTGAGTAAAGAGTAGAAAGCCAAAAAATCAAACATAAAAGAATGACTTCACATAAACAATCTAAAATTAAAAATGAAATCCTGCAAGGTGATCTTATTAAGCTAACATTCAAGTTATCAATTCCTAGTATCATAGGAATATTAATGCTTAGTTTAAACAGTTTTATTGATGCTTTATTTGCCGGAAGATTTATTGGCGAAAATGCTTTAGCTGGTATCTCACTTGCACTACCACTTACAGGTATAATAAATGGATTTGCGTCCTTAGTGGGCGTAGGTTCTGCTTCTATTCTCAGTCGAGCTATTGGTTCTGGAGATATTAAAACTCAGTCTAAAATCTTTGGCAACTTGACGGTCATGAGTATTGCCATCTCCTTTTTTATCACAATTATTGGTTACAGCTTTGCTGAACAATTAATTGTATTTATGGGAGGAAGTGGTGAAGTCGCTTCATCTGGTGCGGAATATTTGAAAATTTATGTACTTGGTTCAGTATTTTTGATACTAGCAGAAGCTTGTAACGAGGTGATTAACTCCGAAGGTCAAATTAGACTTTCCACTATTTTTAGTGGTATTTTTGTCATAGTTAATATTTTTTTAAATTCCCTATTTGTTATTGTATTTAATTGGAAAACTCAGGGAATTGCACTCGCTACATTTATGGCAATGGTTGTTTATAGCATTGTAAATTTAGCTTATTTTGTGACAAGTAAAAGTTCTATTCCAGTTAACCTTAAAAAAATATCTCTGGCAATAGATTTACTACCCGCAGTCTTATCAGTAGGATCATCAGCACTATTTTATCCAGTTATGTCATTGGTTCAAAGTTTTGTAATTTTTAATTCGATTTCTTACTACGGAACCAATAATGACATTGCTTTCTTTGGAGCAGCAGGGAAAATTAATTCATTAGTATTTATTCCTATTATTGGTTTTGCACAAGCATTACAACCTATAATTGGGATGAACTATGGGGCAAAAAATTATGCTAGGCTGAAGAAAGCCTACTTAGTTTTTGTCATAATTGGAACTTTTTTATTAATACTAATGTGGTTGCCTTTGCAGTTATCTCCAAAAAGTTTTTTAGGACTAATTCTACCAAATGTTAATTTTACAGAAAATGATGTATGGAATTTTAGAATTGTTAGTATTTTAACACCAGTATGGCCTTTAGCATTCTTTAGTAATACTCTTTTTCAATCTATAGGTAAAGGTAAAATTGTATTAGGAGTACTTTTGTTAAGAAGCATAATTTTAAATGTGCCAGCAGTGCTATTTTTTCCAAAAATTTTAGGCATAAAAGGCATATATTATGGAATGCTCATTGCAGATATTTTATTTATTCTAATCGTATCTATATTAACATTTATAGAATTTAAAAATTTAAATAAAATCTGAATGATTAAGCTGTTTGCATTTTGAAGTTTTAGCAGTATTTAATCGTATCTAAGTTAAGATTTATTCATAATACTATAAAATGAGATATGATTTCGGAAAACTTTTTAAATAGCTGACAATATGGCATAATGAAAAAGTATTGCAAAACATATTCACTGATGGCATAACGTCAATTCGACGAATGTACGGAGAATTCAAAAAATACGAGAAAAGAAAAGCAACAGATGGATGGTAAATTTTAATAGAAAGAAGTCAGGACTAACATGAGACCACTCAGTCTTCGGAAAAAGATGCAGGAAATAGTTGGCAATATCCAATAAAAAATGTGTATAAAAATTGGATTTTGAGTATATTTTGCATTTTGATTCCATCAGAAAAAGCATATTTTGCTTCTGCAACCTCAAATTTCTTTAGCTTAGTAATACTTGTTCTAAAAGGAGAATTTCTATGGTGATGTCGTCAGAGCAACACACAAGAGTATGGTTTATTACTGGTTGTTCAAGTGGTTTTGGTCGAGCGCTGGCAGAAACAGTGCTTGAACGGGGTGAAACGGTGGTGCTAACGGCACGGAATCCCCAGCAGATAAAAGATTTAGCAGCAAGCTTTCCGGATCGTACATTAGCGGTGCAACTTGATGTAACGAAACCTGAAGAGGTTGCAGAAGCAGTAAAAAAAGCTATTACCAACTTTGGGCGCATAGATGTACTAGTTAATAATGCTGGATATGGTGTTTTGGGGGCAGTTGAAGAAGTAAGCGATAAGCTAGTTCGACTTCAATTTGAAACTAATTTTTTTGGTGTTCTGGAAATGCTACGAGCAGTACTACCTTACATGCGAAAACAACACACCGGACATATTATTAACATTTCATCAATTGCTGGCTTTGCTGCTGGTAGATCTGATGGAATTTATTGCAGTAGCAAATTTGCTCTTGAAGGAATTTCTGAAGCATTAGCTCACGAAGTTTCTCCCCTGGGAATTAAAGTGACATTAATAGAGCCTGGCTCGTTCCATACAGATTTTGTCACACGCTCTCTTGTTGTGACTGATACTCGAATTAAAGACTATGATACCTTTACTGGTGGACTTCTAGAGCAAGTACAGAGTGTGCGTGATATGAAAGTTCGGGAACAAGGCGATCCAAAAAAAGCTGCTCTGGCAATTCTTAAAGTGGTTGATAGCGAGAACCCACCATTTAGATTAGCATTGGGGGCAGATGCCGTTAATGGCGTTTATGGCAAGCTGGAGTTTGTCAAAAAAGAACTAGATGCTTGGAAGGACGTTTCTATGAGTACTGCATTTGACGAAGTTGCTAGTGCTTAAATGTAGAAACTACTGTCAAAACAAATTAGATGCGTTTCCCCTGAAGAAATAAAGTTGAGTAAACAGCATCTAGCCAAAAACCTAAAAATGACTTCCCAAAAACAATCTCAACTGACAAATGAGATCCTCCAAGGCAATCTCATTAAACTAATTTTCAAGTTATCAACTCCCGCTATTCTGGGAATGCTGCTGATTACTGGAGTTTAGACTAAATGCGATCGCTCGTCCGAACAAGCCTACAAACTTACGGAGTAAAAAAAATACATTATATAACGAGAAATGGAAGTGTCCTGAAAAAGAAAAAGTGGTCAGCCATGTTGAACTGACCACTTTATGGTCAATGCTGATAATAAGAAAAAATTAACAGCTAGACCATACAAATTAAAGTTGCCCCCGACATTGTTTCAAACAGAAGCTGACTTTGATAATCAGAAAGGTAATGTTCATTTAGTTGGAAATCTCACATTAAACTACGTAAAAGTTCGGTGTGTTGCAGATATTAACCTTGAAACTTTAGAAGGTAAAGGATACCTCGAACCGATAGAAACGTGAAATTTATCTGTTTTAATTACCTACCAATCTTTTGCTAATCATTATTAATTGACTGGAGAAATAAATGTATCAAGATGAAAAAGAAGATACGACAATTTATAAAGTCGTAGTAAATCACGAAGACCAGTACTCCATTTGGCCTGCTGACAGAAATAACGCTCTTGGTTGGAGAGATGTAGGCAAAAGAGGTTTCAAGCAAGAGTGCCTTGAATATATTAAGGAAGTTTGGACTGATATGAGACCTCTTAGTCTTAGAAAAAAAATGGAAGAAGCTAGTAGTAAAACCTAGTTACTTTGCATAGCGATCGCCAAAATTGTCTCTCCACCCTTTCACTCTCGGCGATTCCAGTTACTTCCTAATGCAATACGGTTCAGTTAAGGCTGAAAGTCATGTAAATTAGGTATTGGTATTGAAACTAGTACAGCATGGCGGAAATGAACCCACCATTGAACCTTGAAAAAATTATCATTTGCAGTCTTTTAAAATGGTAGGCGTATTTACGCCGCACGGTACTAGTATAAAATAAGCAATATATACAAATAAATTGACATGCTAAAGAAACTACTGGCGTTCATCGAGTCATTGATGAGTTCTAAAAATACCACCTCAACACACCCTAACTCCATATCTAAAGCCACTCTCTTTATCTGCACATCCTGTCATCGCTCCTCTGAAGAAAGACCAAAAAAACAACCTGCCGACGGCACAGTTCTACTTGACAAAATCAACAGTTTGTACACTGAAAAATTGACATCTGGGGAACTGGAAATAAAACCCGTTGGATGTTTATGGGCTTGCAGTCAAGGCTGTGTTGTCTCCGTATCAACTCCAGACAAACCCACCTACCTTTTTGTTAATCTTCCCCCAGAAGAAGAACCAGCAACAGCATTACTAGAATTTATGCAATTGTACATCAAGAGTCGTAAAGGCGCTGTTGCTTGGAAACTACTTCCTGAGCTTTTACAGTCTGCTATTTTCGCACAAATTCCCCCTGTAGTTTCTGAAAAAAATTACAACTAATTTTTGGTGTTACTGAATTTCAATATGAATTTTTAATTCCAGCTGAAATAAATCATTTCCAACTTTGCACAAAATAAAATTCATATTCCAAATGATTCATCAATTATCAAGATGCAACTCATTGATAACTGTTCACTATTAACTGTTAACTCATCCCCGACTGTACCCGCCACAAATTAGCATAAATCCCATTCTTTTCTAACAATTTTTCATGGGTTCCCGACTCAACTAATTTCCCATATTCCATCACATAAATACACGAAGCATTACGGATAGTGGAAAGACGATGGGCGATCGCTATTGTTGTTCTATTCACAGTAATTCGCTCCAAAGAACGCTGAATTGCTGCTTCCGTTTCATTATCTACAGCAGATGTGGCTTCATCTAGAACTAGAATAGGCGGATTTTTCAAGACAGCCCTAGCGATCGCAATTCTCTGCCGTTGTCCACCAGATAATTTTTGACCTCTTTCGCCAACTATTGTCTCATAACCTTGAGGAAGTCCCATAATAAAATCATGAGCTTCGGCAACTTTGGTTGCTTCTACTATTTGTCTATCACTAGCATCAAAAGACCCGTAAGCAATATTTTCTGCAACCGTTCCATGAAATAAAAATACATCCTGACTTACCAAGCCAATACTGCGACGTAAATCATGTAAATCCAATTGTTGGATATCAATTCCATCAATAGTAATAGTTCCAGAAGAGATATCGTAAAATCGCAATAGTAATTTAACTAAAGTGCTTTTTCCAGAACCTGTAGAACCAACAATTGCAATAGTCTCTCCTGCGGGAATATGTAAAGACAATTGTTTAATAATTGGCTCTCTATTTGGGTAGGCAAAACTAACTTGTGCAAAATCAACTTTCCCACGCACTTTATCAATAGGTAGAGCTATGTCTCCTGTAGTAATATGAATAGGAGTATCTAATAAATCCATGACACGATTGGTAGAAGCCATAGACCTTTGATACTTATCAAATATTTCTCCTAATTCTACTAAAGGCCACAACATCCTCTGGACTAAAACAATTAGGACACTATAATTTCCAATAGATATTCTCCCAGCATATGCTGCCATCCCTCCCCAAAATAACAAGGCAACAAATCCCACTAAAACGAGCATCCTAATTAAGGGAATAAATGCAGCTGACAGTTTAATTGCTTTAGTATTGCTTTTTCGATATGCTTCACTTTCCCCTGCTAATCTAGCACTTTCATAAGCCTCAGCAGTGAAACTTTTAATTGTATTAATTCCACTCAAATTATTTTCTAGTCTAGAATTCAAAAAGCTTACCCTTTCTCGAACATCTGCATAACGAGATTCTAGACGTTTTTGATAATTAAAAGACCCCCAAATAATAAATGGCATCGGCAACATTGCCACCAAGGTAATAGAGGGAGGTAAAATTAATATTGCACCACCAACTAAAATGATAATTGAGGTGGTAATCTGAATGATGTCATTGGCTCCATAATTCAAAAAAGTTTCTAATTGGTTGATATCATCATTCAAAATTGACATCAAACCACCAGTACTACTTTCTTCAAAGTAAGCTGAATCTAATTCTTGCAAATGATTGTAAGCATCCAAGCGCAAATTATGCTGAATATTTTGGGCTAAATTTCGCCAGAGTCGATCAAAAGCATACTGAGAAAGGGATTCGAGTACCCAAATAATAACAGTTACCACCGAAAGTAGTATAAACTGCCAAAATATATCTTTTACACCCAACTTTGCAATGACAGACTTTTGCTGTTCCACAAGTATATCCACCGCAATCCCAACTAACCACGGTGGTGCTAAGTCCAAAATCGTATTGATTATAGACAATAACGTTGCTAGCCAAATTTGTTGACGGTATTGGCTTCCATAGTTTAACAACCGTTGTAATGGATAGCTTGACTTTCTAGCCTTTTCAGGAATTCTATGAGATTTTGATAATATTGTCACGACTATTTATTGTTGGTATTTGGATGCAACACAACGCGAACACAACCAATTATCTGGTAAAGCATCAAACAATTATTGGTCATAAATTTATATTTTACTTTTATCTATTTCCTCCCTTCCTCCCAATTGGAACACACATCGGTGTCCCTGAAACTGGATCGGGGACAATCCGACACTCTAACCCAAAAACTTCCCTTACCATCTCCTCAGTCATCACCAAATTAGGTTCCCCAACTGTAAAAACTTGACCTTCTTTCACAGCAACTAAATAATCAGCATAGCGACAAGCTTGATTTAGATCGTGCAACACCATCACCAAAGTTCGTCCCTGATTTTGATTCAATTCCCACAGTAAATCTAAAACTTCAATTTGATGTGCCAAATCTAAAAAAGTAGTCGGTTCATCTAACAATAAAATATCCGTATCTTGAGCCAAAGCCATCGCAATCCAAGCACGCTGTCGCTGTCCCCCAGAAAGAGTATCTAATTCTCTTTCTGCGAATTCTTTCATTCTGGTAATTTCTAACGCCACTTCTACCAATCTTTCATCTTCCTTTGTCCACTGTTGCAACCAACTTTGATAAGGAAAACGCCCGCAAGCAACTAAATCTCTCACCGTTAATCCTTCCGGTGGAACTGGTCCTTGGGTAAGAATCGCCAACTTCTGAGCAATATCTTTTGTTGATAGTTTAAATACATCTGTTGCATCTAGATAAACACTTCCTTTACTCGGTTTTAGCAATCTCGCCAATCCTCGCAGTAAAGTAGACTTACCACAACCATTTGCACCAACTAAAGCTGTAATTTGCCCCTTTGGTATAGTTAAATCTAAATTTTTAATTATCGTTGTTCCGTTATATCCTAAAGTTAAACCACAAGTTTCAATTTGAAAGTGTTGTTGAGTGTTTAATACCATTTGGAGAAACTATTGATAGCTGGTTTAAAAATAAATTAACCTGCTCCTTAATCTTAAATATTCCGCTTTTCGAGCAGAAAATTAGATTAGAGAGGTTAGGTATTTTTCCGACTTTGCACTAATAAATAGAGAAAATAAGGCGCACCAATGACAGCAGTCACAATTCCACAGGGAATTTCCACAGGTGCAAATATAACCCTACCTAATAAATCAGAAATGACAACAATCATTGCCCCCAAAATTCCCGCTACTGGAATCAAACCTTGATGATTTCCTCCGACTAATTGACGCGCAATATGGGGAGCAATTAATCCCACAAAACTAATCGTTCCCGCAGTTGCTACAGCCGCACCAGACAAAGCAGCACTAATTACTAATAGTAAACCACGTTGCCATTCTACCCGACTTCCTAAACCTTGGGCGATTTCATCCCCTAAATTTAAAGTGTTTAATTCTACAGCTTTTATTAAAGCTAAAGGTATAAATACAATCAGCCAGGGTAACAAAGAAAAAAGCTGTTCCCAAGTGCGTCCGTAAACACTTCCGGCTAACCAAACCAATGCTTGATTTACATCATTAATTTCTCCAAATGTCACCATAAAGCTAGTACAAGCACCTGCAACGGCGGATATTCCTACACCGATTAAAATTAAACGAACTGGATGTGTACCCCTATCCCAAGCAAAAATGTAAATGAATAAAGAAGCAATTAAAGCACCAATAAAGGCTGATAAAGGTAAAATACTGGCGGGAAGATTGGGAAATAGTATAATTAAACTCACAGCCGCTAAACTTGCACCTGCATTAATTCCAATAATCCCCGGATCGGCTAGAGGATTTCTGGTTAATCCTTGCATAATTGCTCCGGAAATTGCTAATGCTATACCTACTAAACATGCAGTTAAAGTTCTGGGCAATCGTAGGGTATTGATGACAAAACTATAATCAGGATTTCCCGTATCAATTCCTAATAATGTTTGTAAGACTACGAGTGGCGAAGTTGGATATTCCCCAACAGAGGTACTAATTATAAATGTCGTTAACGTGATAATTAGTATTACAAGTAAAACTGTCGGGACTCGTCTGTGGAGACGAAAGGATATCTGCAAAAATTGGAAACGGAAACTTAGAATATTATTCTTCATTTTTTCACCTTAGTTTTGGCTAAATAAACGAAGAAAGGCGCACCGACTAAAGCTGTCATAATTCCGACAGGAACTTCTTGGGGTTGAATGATTAATCGAGCTAAAATATCCGCAACTAAAAGCAATATGGCTCCGAATAATGCACTATAGGGAATAATCCAACGGTAATCTACCCCCACCACAAACCTAACAATATGGGGAATTACCAAACCAATAAATCCTATTCCACCAGCTACCGCAACCGCACTACCATCTAATAGTAAGACACATATCACCGCAGCTATTTTCACCCATGTGGTTTGTTGTCCTAAACCAAGAGCGATATCTTCTCCTAAACTCAATATAGTGACTTGTCTGGAGATAGCTAAAGCCAAAATCATCCCGATACAAATGTAAGGTAAAACTTGGACAATAATGCTTGCATCTGTACCCGCTAATGAACCAGCTAACCAAAAACGAATTTCTTCTAAAGTGCGTTGACTGACAATTAATATCCCAGAAGTCAGTGAAGCAAGTAAACTGCTAATGGCTGCACCTGCAATGGTAAGATTTAACGGTGTAGCTCCACCACGTCCTAAAGAAGCCAGAAAGTAAACGCTTATTGCAGTGACACCAGCACCTAAAAATGCATACCAAACGTAAATACTTGGTGTGGATGCACCAAAGAAAAAAATTGCCATGACGACGGAAAAAGCTGCACCAGAACTAACTCCCAAAATACCGGGGTCAGCTAATGGGTTGCGAGTTACACCTTGCATCAGCGCACCTGCAACTGATATGGCTGCACCCACTATCATTGCAAGTAGCGATCGCGGTAGTCTAACGGTACGAATTATCAGATGTTCTCTAGAAGCATCAAAAGATAGAAATGATTGATAAATTGTGCCTAAAGGAATTTTTGCAGCGCCAAAAGTGACACTGAAGATTAGACATACTACGAGAATTATCAATCCGAGAATTAAACCCCCAACGGGTAAAGTTAGCGAGAAGCGGAGCTTAATGCCTCTGGCATATCGCAAAAATCCTCTCGCTAACGATGAATTTGGTTTATTCATTGTTAAGGCTTCTGAGTCGCTTTGACACTCCTCAGCATGACGGCTGAGGATTCTTGGTTTGTCCAGAAACCGTAAACCTTCGCATCCCTATTCCCATTCGCCGAATGGTACACGGGCAGTATCTAAACCAAACACCCGTGGAGTAGTTGACCAAGTGTCGAGTCAGTTTACGAAAGACCTAGAGGGCATCTGTCCCCAAGCTTTCAGGTACTTTGTTGAGAGTGCCGAAGTTGCGTGCTCCTCTCTTTTCCCTACGTTCCGGCGTAGCCCGGCGTACGCTGTCTTTTAAATTGTTACTAAATCATATTATCTATAATGTCGGCTACATATCTGTTTTTTCACAAATATATTTTATTATTTCTCAATATTGCGACCCGCAGGCGCTTCAAAAGTGCTGTCATGAGTTATAACCTTGAAGGAATTTGAACACTTAAAGGAATAAGAGCATTTTTCTCTTACCAGAGACATAAAAGAGGGTTAAGCGATCGCCTGTTACTGAGTGTAAATATTTATAATATATGCGTTTTGCGAAACGTCTCTAAATTATCAAAAATATTGGCGATATGATTTGACAATCAACATCGAATTTATCGACGTTTTGTAGAGACGTTCCATCGTAACGTCTCTACGATTCACCATCCCCAAGTGCCGGCACCACCTTTAAAAGGTCCGACAATATCGCTGGTAATCCAACCCCCATAAAAGTTACCTGGTTGGGGTTCTACTTTTTCCCCATCGACGTAGCACGCATCCATCATGTGAGCGTAAAAAGCTACATAATCTTTCATAGATGCAAACTCTGGTGTCGGTTCGGGGTAAAACCAAGCAGCATTTTGCACTTCTTTGTCACCCACGCAGATATTGTAATAACCAGCACTTCCCTTCCATTCACAAAAGCTCGAACGCGGTGTCAAAAGTAGGTATTCCATTTTGATATCCGCAGGAGGAATATAATAACCCGGTGGATGGCTGGTTTCTAAAACACGTTTAGCGCTGTGGGTATCTGCGATAGTTACATCATTAAAGATGATTTGGATGTGTTTAGTTGTGTCTTCTAAGCGGGGGGGACGAGGATAATCCCAAACTGATTCTTGTCCGGGATTGGGTTCGATGCGTTGGATGTTCATATAGGGGGTTAGGAATTAGGTATTTTTTGCATATTAAACCATAGATATAAGTAGAAAGGCGCAAAAAAACCGAAGTATGTAACGAAAAGTAAAGTTGCCCAAAAACCTCTTCCCTTCTGCCTCGTGCCTTGTCATAACGATAATTTTTAACGCCACATTCATGAGGTACAGAATATTGAATTAACCGCTTCGGAAGATAGATAAACGCCGATGGACGCAGATAAAGATGATTTTTGGTTATACGCGCTTGTTTTTTAAGCGATAATCTCAACTTTTTTACGGTTTATACGTTCAGTTTGATCAAATCTGAACGTATAACCTGTTTTTCAGATGAGGGTGTGTTTTAAGCTGATCTATTCTCTATTTGCCAAAAACACCCTTGATCTTATCAACAGCGCTTTCAACAGCATTCTTTGTGTTGTCTACTGCTTTTTGAGTCCGAGATGCATCTTCTTCTGCTCTTCGCTGAATTGTAGCTGCATCGCTTTTTGCTTTGCGCTCAACAAAACTACCACTATCAGTTCCTCGATCAACTTTAGCGGCATTGCTCTTTGCAGCTTCCTTAACTTTATCTGCGGTATCTCGGATGAAACCCTTAGCTCGTCCAGCATCTTCACTGGCTTTATATTTAACTTGATCCCCTGCGTCTGCCGAAGCGATTAAGTTGGCAGTAGGATTAGCCATTGCTGCGGTGTTCGAGAAAAACGCACCTTGCCAAACGAAAGCGATCGCTAACACACACAACACAGTTTTAGCCAAAAAGCGTCCTACAGTCGAGAGCTTTTCCATCAAATAATTCAGTTTCATAGAATACAATTTGCATTTAGATTTGGCATCTTATTTTTACTTCATCTGGCTTTGAGGCTAAATCGTTCCAGAGGCAGAAGTTCTGGGGTTATATCAAGTTCTGAATGAATAGTTAAAATCTGCAATGCCAAAAAAATATCCCTCTTAAGAAGGGGGATATAGGGGAGATATTTAAGCTTTTAAGCCATCAATTAACGGAAATTGCGGGGATTCAGCTTTTGCGAATTGCCTTGACGTGCTACACCATTTCGCAAACCAGTAGCAGTACCCCCATCTTTGGGGTCGAGGAAAGGTTTGAGATTGATTCCGGCTTTAGATGATGCCAGATTAGTGCGAGTGTTGCCACCACCGAGAAGTGTCCGACTTAAGTTGTATAAATCGTTTGTTCCGTTACTCTGACTCGTGTAAGTGTTGACGGCTGTGGTATATTGTCCATTGTCAGCGGAAACCAGATTTTGAAACACGTTATTGCGTACATCATAGGCATCTTTTCCTGGAGGTACTGTCAGCACAATTCGACAGGATGGATTAGCTTCGGTGGTGACGCAGATTGTGTTCTGTCTATTTTCGACGGCTGTTTGGAGTTCTAATAAGCCATCTTGACGGTATGATTCTAAACGACTAGCGATCGCATTACAACGAGCTTGGGAATCCCAACCACCACCTAATCTACCTGGTGCTGCCCAAGGAAAAAATTGATTTGGTTGACTTTGGGGCTGATACATTACGGTATACTGACCATTGTATGACTGACAGTTAAACCGAGCAATGTCATTAACGCTGGGGTAATTTGGTATACCTGTTGAGTTGTCTATTGGTCTGGATGTACCATTAGATGGTATTGAACCACCTGTTGAAGTTGTGGGTACGACAACGCCATCAGAAGTAGTGGTGGTGCTTCTGGTAGTTGTGTTATTGTATTGAGCAAATGCTGCGGTATTGCCCAGTAAGAGCGATAAACTCAAACTGCCAAAAAACAGAAATTTAAAGGTTTTTGATGACATAAATCATCCTCAACAGAACAGAGGTTAGGGGGTTGATAGTTCAAATGACGAAGAATTTATTTTTTTGATTCATCATTTGGCTTCTTTTTTTGTTCTTCACGTTCTTTTTTTTCTTTGAGTAGTTGCTTTACACGTTCTTTAATTTGTTGGTGACGCTCTACTCCTTCATAAGCATAACGGTTATAGCCAGTGCCAGAAATTAAGCTTTCTAAATAAGTAACTCGCTCTCCACCGCCTGGGTGAGAAGATAACCAAGTAGGTGGAGCATTTTTTTGTTGTTTTTCTAAGGTTGCCATTAAGTTACGCAAACCATCCGCAGCATAGCCGCTGGTAGCTATCAAACGTGTACCGAGGGTATCTGCTTGACGTTCCATATCGCGGCTGTAGCTAAGTCCAAAGAGTTGACCGATGGTGCCGCCAAGTGGTAAATATTGGGTGACGTTGGAAATTAAATTGCCTTGGGTGACTAGTTGAAAGCCGTGGGAAAGGACGACGTGGGATAATTCGTGACCGATTAACCCGGCTAATTCTGCCTCTGAATTGGCTTTAACGATCGCACCCGCATTAATGAAGATTTTGCCTCCAGGTAGCGCAAAGGCGTTAAGATCCTCCAAGGGGATGACAAAGAACTCGTATTTAAACTCTTCCCTTCCTGAGATTTTAACTAGTTTTTGTCCGATTTCATCAACGTATTTGACAACAGTTTCGTCGTTAATTAATTTCAGTTGTTTTTTTGCTTGTTTGGCTACAGATTCCCCGATCGCCCCTTCACCTTGTAGCAACAGTATGGTAGAATCGAGGGCAGAAAACGGACCGAGAAGGCTGCCGGTGAGAGCGTAACCTAATGCACCAGTAATAATATTGGCGATCGTGTTACCTCTAACTTGGGCGCGGATATGCGATTTATAACGTTTGAGATTGTCATCAGCTAGTTTTTTAAATTCTGGTGCTTGCGGATCGTTGGGGTTGAGAATCGCAAATTGACGCGCTGCTAAAGAAGCTTCGATCCATTTTTCCGCTTCTGCAAGTGCTGCAACTCTGGCTTTAATTAAGTCTGGTTGATTCGGATAGAGCGTTGCAGCTCTATCTAATACAGCTAGTGCTTTTTTCTCATCATTGTATTGTTTGAGAATAAGAGCGTATTTTATATGACCGGGAATAAATTCGGGAACTTGTTCAACTAATAGTTGCAGTGGTACTAAAGTTCTAGTTTGCAGCTTTGTTGCTATTCCGGCTTCGGCTTCCCGCCAGTATACCTTACCTGCTGGGGAAAGTTGTGCTGGATCGACTATTGCCGCTTTGCGTTCTTGATTCTTTAATTTTGTCGTGAAAGGTGCTTTCGCAAGACGATACATTTTTTCGGCTTCTGCGAAATTTCCCGCTAAATAAAGCTTATCTCCTTCCATTAATTTTTGCCGACGAGCGAGTTCTTCGGGAGTAGGTGGGGGTTCTACTGCCTCAGATGGCTTTTTATCAGTGGTTTG
Organism: [Scytonema hofmanni] UTEX 2349; assembly: GCF_000582685.1. Taxonomy (GTDB): domain Bacteria; phylum Cyanobacteriota; class Cyanobacteriia; order Cyanobacteriales; family Nostocaceae; genus Hassallia; species Hassallia hofmanni. Next base: position 3,533,809 of record NZ_KK073768.1, on the reverse strand, counting down.
AGGTTCTGATGGCTTTTTCTCAGTTGCTTCTGGAGTGCTTGGGGGTTTTTCTGGTATTGAAGGCTTTTTCTCTTCAGTAGCTTCAATCCCAGGTGGTTGTTGTGCGGGAGCGGGTGAAATAGGTTGCGTCAGGATAATCAATATTGATGTACCCAATGACAGCAGTAACCAATTCCAGGCTAGCAGTAGAGACTTCCAGCGTCGTTTCATGTGATGTCAACCTATACCTTGATGCTTCTTTGTTTAAATGTATGAGGATTAACATCAATATGTATAGAGCGATCGCCATTGTTTTACAAATCTGTTGTTTTCAATACCCTTCTTCTTCTTACCCCTACACCCCACACCCTTACACCCTACACCCCATACTTTATATGTTGCTGGAAGCAACTAAACATTCTGAGGATTCAGTTAAGCTGACAACAGCAGTTTTAATTCCCAAAACAATGACGGCAAATAGTCCTACAATTCTCGCTCTAGACTTTGATGGTGTAATTTGCGACGGACTAATTGAATATTTTCAAGTAGCATGGCGTGCTTATTGTCAAGTATGGTTCCCAGCTAACCAAACTCCATCAGATGATTTAGCTTCTAGATTCTATCAGCTTAGACCTGTAATTGAAACAGGTTGGGAAATGCCCGTCTTAATTAAAGCTTTGGTAGCGGGAATTGATGATGAAAAGATTCTTCGAGAATGGGCAAGTATCGCTCAACAAATTTTGTTAGAAGACAAGTTACAGGCAAAAGAAATTGCCACTAAACTAGATAATCTCCGGGATGAATGGATTGCGAGAGATTTAGATGGTTGGCTGAGTCTGCATCGATTTTATCCGGGTGTGGTAGATAAATTAAAAGCAACTCTTGCTTGTCAAGTCAAGCTGTATATTGTCACTACTAAAGAAGGACGTTTTGTACAGCAATTGTTGCAACAACAAGGAGTTACTTTAGACAAAGAAGCAATTTTTGGCAAAGAAGTCAAGCGTCCTAAATACGAAATTTTGAGAGAATTAATTCAGGCTGCACAGGATAAAGCAGTCAGTTTATGGTTTGTAGAAGACAGAATCAAAACGTTACAGTTAGTTAAAGAGCAAACCGACTTGGAAAATGTGAAACTCTTTCTGGCAGACTGGGGTTATAATACTCAATCAGAAAGAAACGCGGCTGAAAACGATTCGCGAATTCAGCTAATATCGCTTTCTCAGTTTGGTCAAGATTTTTCTCACTGGGTAATGGATAGTTGATAGTGGTTGGTTGATAGTTGATAGTTGATATAGCAATCCTATCTGAGTTGTGAAAATGAACGAACCGCCTTCTCTGCGAGAGGCTTCCGCCAACGCGCTTCGCGTCTCCGAAGGAGAAGACACCAAGAGCAACAATAAAAGAAAAAGAAGTTTCACATATGATTTAGAATTGCTATAGTGGTAAATCTTAACAACTAACAACTATCAACTATAGCGGTTCTCAGTTCAGTGAGGTACAAGAACCCCACCCCGAAGATAGGCCCCGCAAGCGAGGAGGGGGCTATGATGTACCTCATGTGATTAGGAAACGCTATAACAACTAACAACTAACAACTAA
>NZ_KK073768.1:3524933-3532131 GCF_000582685.1 [Scytonema hofmanni] UTEX 2349 | reverse complement strand
AGGCATTTCCCAAAATTTGTTTGACTTCTTGATTCTTGATAAACTGCTTTATCGGTTGCGTATACTTTTTGATGTCATCTTCAGCAAGCTCACCATCTTCTAAATCTTGCTGCATCAGTTGCACAAATTCTGCCAGTGCCATAACTTCAGCTTTCTGAAGGGGTTCTTGTTTGAAGGGTGCGGTTACGGCATTATTTAAGATACTTTTGAAAAAATCTTTAGCGTAGTCTTTGACTAAATCTTCGACAAATTCTTTGCTGATAATAGTCTTGACGAGAAATCCAACTGCTTTTGTAGCTATCCAGGTGGTGAACCATTCAACTATCATGCTGGTGTCTGTTTAGATTTTGACTACGAGTATATACACTAGCTTAATGAATGTTTCCGAATTTATGGTTGATTATACAAATATTATGCCCTCAGGCTGGAAGCCTTTGTGATTACCAACATATTTCAAAACCCTCGCTCTTGCCGCTATCTCGCCTTATAGCGGTTCTCGGTTGAGTGATGTACAAGAACCCCACCCCCAACCCCCTCCCCGCAAGCGAGGAGGGGGCTATGATGTACCTCATGTGATTAGGAAACGCTATAACAACTAACAACTAACAACTAACAACTAACAACTAACAACTAACAACTAACAACTATCAAACAACAAATAGCAAAACTTTATGCTTGACCTTACACAATTAGCGCGACAAATGCAAGGTTTAAGTCAGCATCTGACTTTAGAAGTTGCTGCAAGTCGTCAGCGTTTAGAATTAGCGCAACAACATCTAAAAAATGCTTATGATTGTCAAGATGATTTAGTAGAGCGACAGGAAAAATGGCGCGATCGCATTATCTTTTCTAATGCTACACCAGTTGAGCCATTAGACAGTTGTATCGATATCCCAACTCCACCGAAGGTACATACTGTTATTGCTACCGACGGTTCCCAAATTGCCCCCAACCATCACGAAATTGCTTACTGCTATCTTCTCAACATCGGTAGAGTCGTTTTGCATTACGGACAAAATCTTCACCCGATTTTAGATAGTTTACCAGAAGTATTTTACCGCCCAGAAGATTTATATATGTCGCGGCAATGGGGAATTCGCACCGAAGAATGGATGGGTTATCGACGCACTGCCAGTGAAACAACTGTGTTAGCAGAACTTGCTTGTGAAGAAAAGACGCAAGCACCAACATTAGCGATGGTGGATGGTTCGTTAGTTTACTGGTTTTTGGAACAGTTGCCTGGGGAAGCACGCGATCGCATTTTACCCCCTATCCTCGAAGCATGGAAACAAATGCGCTCTGCTGAAATTCCCATCATGGGTTATCTCAGCGCTTCTCGCAACATTGAAGCGATGAACTTTTTACGTTTAACAGCTTGTTCTCATCCAGTTCCCGATTGTAAAACTTTCTGCCCTAATCAATTAGAAGAAGTACCTTGTAAAATATTTGAACCTTTACGAGATACTACACTTTGGTCAACTCAACTCAAACCAGGACAACGCAGTAATTTATGGCGTAGTAATGCCCATATTTTAGAACAGTATGAAGACCAAAAAATTTACTTTTGCTATGTCCATGTTGGTACTGAAATTGCTCGGATAGAAGTTCCCGCATGGGTAGCAGAAAATACAACTATGTTAGACCAAGCATTAGGATTGATGTTAGCACAAGTGCAGAAAGGATATGGCTATCCAGTAGCGATCGCCGAAGCGCATAATCAAGCTGTGGTCAAAGGTGGTGATAAAGCGCGTTTCTTTGCTTTATTGGAACAACAAATGATTAAAGCCGGCTTGAAAAATGTGGGTACTTCCTACAAAGAAGCCAGAAAACGCGGTAGCATCGCTTAAGAAGCCTTAAAAGGTGACAGAAAAGGGCTGCATAGTATTCGGATTAACAATCAGTATCGAATGTGCTTTGTGTGGACACTAGAAGGAGCTTCTGAGGTTGAAATAGTTGATTATCATGATTGAGGTATGCAGCAATGAGAGTGCCTAAACATCGTCGTGCGATCGCATGATAAATATAGAGTAGAGTGCGATCGCATCGCGGCGTATCACCCCTTTTATCAAAGAGAAAAAGAGCCAAGATTAATACCCACAGTTCTTGACACCATAACAGCAATAAGCACGCCAAGACCTAGTGCCCTACGAAAATAATTAACGCCTTGAAATAATTCTAGCCATGCCCAAGTAAATAAAGAGCCAAAAGCAAGTGCGTCTAACCCTGTATTAATTTCGCCTGTTGGAAAAACTAGTTTGAGCAAACTAGCTGTTACCCAGACAATAATTGGTAGATTTGGCATCTGAGCTAAAACAATATTGCCATCGCTGTCACGGAAGATTTTATCGAATAATGTATTTTGCATAACTTTAAATTGCAACAATCAGCCAAAAGTATTAACTTACAAAAACTACTTGCATTAAAACATTCAAGTCTTTCTCTTATCAAGCATCATTGTGCTGAGATTAGAAATAGAAAAGGAAGAGGCAACCCCAAAATGGTACAAGCAGTAACCAAAAATCTGACATTGGCGGAGTTTCTGCAATTGCCAGAAACGAAACCCGCAAGTGAGTATTTTGATGGTCAAATTATCCAAAAACCCATGCCACAGGGGAAACGCTTTTGGAGTAGCGATCGCATACACCAGATTGCGCTTTTATTGAATACACGTAGAGACGTTCCGCCGGAACGTCTTTACAGGGTTTTGGGTTTTATGCATGTACCTCCTAAGGAGTGAAATATGCTGTATACACATAGAACAAGAAAGCGATCGCACTTATCTAGCTCTAGGTTATCTTTTTGCTACACTTGAAAATTTTTATATATGTGTCTATAATATATTTACCGTATTTTCACTCACATGATTAAATATGGGTGCATCTGTTAGAAGCTGAATTGTGAGAATCGCGAATTCTCAAGGTGTTCGTATTATCAAACCGTTATTAGAATAAAGCGGTATTCACACAGAGGTGGAAATTGAGGTTGATGGCGATCGCCTAATTATTCGCGCAGTAACACGATTACGACTTGGGTGGGATGAAGTTTTTGCAGCAATGGCAGAGCAACATGATGATGTTCTGCTAAATCATATTAATACAACAGACTGCGATCGGGTCAGGGCAAGGGCATCTAAAATTAACAAAAATAAATGGACAAAAGTCCAGTTTTGTCCATTGGACGCAAAAATAAGATTTTTCGTTAATTTTGTTTTTTCCGTAAACGAAAAGTAAAAATTATTATGGCATTGATTCTCAATAATAGAATTTAATGCTAAAAAAGGGATTTATTGAGAATACCCCTTTTAATACCATTTCACAAAAACCTTGATACAAATACAGTAGAGACTCGAAATATTGCGTCTCAAAAAAATTCATATGTATCGCTATTAATATCAATTTAATATGAAGACACATACAAAGAACCCCACCCTAACCCTCCCCGCAAGCGGGGAGGGAACCGGATTTTCCCCTAAGAGCTTGCGGGGAGGGGCTGATCGGGGTGGGGTTCTTTCATGCAGCTTCACAAATAATTGGTATTAACATGAAATGCTATTACTTGATTATTTAAAGCAGAAAACTGCACCTGCATAATTTTATTCATCCCATCATATCATTCAGCAACGCCCAAAACTTTATTACCTTAACAAGTATAAATTAAGAATAAATTATGAGCGATTACGACAGACTAAATGACTTAAAAGATATTTTAGACTTACTCTACGAAAAGCTGGGGGAGTTTGAAAAAGAGTTAATGATGAGTAGTAGTAAACCTGCAAATTTTGAGTTAAAGCAGCGCATTAAGCGAGAGATTCTTCCTAATATTCGTAAATACGAGACAGAATACTGGGAACTTTATCCACAAGAAGCGATTATTATCTCTGATGAGGAAGCAGAAACCCAACTGATTAAGGTAGAACAAGCAGTTGTATCTATCGAAAATATACCTTCTATTACTTATCCTTCAGAACTAATTTCTCTCCTGAAAGAGATTCGATACAAGTTAGAGAAACAAGATAAAGCAGCTTCAGCCAAATTGAAGGTAGTTTTGCCGTTAATTCCTGCGATCGCATCTTACGAAATGGAGATAGGAACAGAGGGATTGATGTACAAAACTTGGGAGAAAATTAAAAAAATAGTTCGGAGATAAGTAATGTCAACAGATAATCGAGAACATAGTTTAAGGGAACTAGAACAAGTCAGGATTCTCTGGCAAGAAAAACTTGCCTTTCTAGAGAAGGATCTTGTTGCTGCTAATAGTGCAGGTCAACGATTTGAATTAATAAAAGGAATTGAAGAATGTCAGCAACAAATTGAAAGAATAGCTAAACAACAAGAAACTTTAAAACAAGAGAGCCAACAAAAAACTTTAGATATCTTGGCTTATTTGTGTCAGAAGGTGCATGACATACCGCTTGTAGACAGACCAATTGAAATTCCTGGTAAAAGTCAAAAAACTGAGCCAGTTGTCGCTGCTCACTGGCAAGAGTTGATGTGCTTTTGGATATCTAAATTGGGTCAAAAAAACAATAAATCGGAGTATTTAGGTATTTTCACTGCTGATGACGTGATATTAATGCTTTTCTCTTCCAATAGATTGCCGAGAGAAGCTCGTGCGTTGTCTAGTTTTGCTATGCAATGCCTAGGAACAGAGCCTGATTTGAGAGACGAGACAGTTAATTTAGTAATAGATAAAGCTATAGATAACCTCAACGAGCTTGATGGTTTCAACAGCAACCGGAATACTTTAATGGACGAAGCATTTTATTCAGTGATGCAGTCCCGTTTTGGAAAGCTATTGCGTGAACGATTGTTACAAGGTTATATACGAAGTCGTGATGCCCGTCGAAATAAGATTGGTGGTGTCTTCTTAAATATAGCAATAACAAACAGTGAAATACTCAATGCAGAAAACGCCACTCAAATATTAACACCCTTTTTAGACGAGTTAACTATCTTCTGTTCGGTCCAAGAACGTGTTTACGCAGCACTGCATTTAGTTGAATTATTTTTTCGTCCACAGGTTCAAAAGAATGGTGCAAGAATAGATTTTTTACCGAACGGACTTTTGCGTAAAGTGGTCAAAGTATTGCTTACGGCTGCTGAACAAAAGGCGGTGGGTAATGATGCAGTGTCAACCACAGCTATATGGGCTATTGTATGGCTAACCAGCGCTAAAATTTGCTATTCTTACACAACCTATACTTTTGCTGATGAAGAACTTGACCTTTTACGGCAAGTTGTTATCAATGAGAAACATGATGCTTTTGCTCGAAGTTGGTCTGCCCTTATTTTGAGTGTCTGTACTTCTGAAAAAACTATATTTGCCCAAGCAGATTGGATTTACGAATGGGCAGTTGTGGCAGATGGAGGGAAGCCTCAAAGGAAATTACCAAAAATATCACCTCTCAATCGTCCGAAAGATATTGAGGTTATGAAAAATTTAGTCTTTTCACATTTACCGATAAAATTTAAAAGAGATGCAGCTATTGGGCTTGGACGCCTAGGATGTTTCATCCCCGAAATGATAGATCCGCTTCTGGAAGTTTTTCAAGATGATACATGCGCTCGTGATAAACGTGACGAAGCATTAGTTTATTTAGTGTTTACAGGTGGTTTTCAAGTAATCTCTGTACTTAGACAGGGATTGAATCGCCCGAAGGATGATACAGATAAATATGACTTATCTGAACATTGTTTTCTAGGACTTATCGGCATGGGTAATGTAGATGCGCTTAAGCAAAAAAATGATAGTCATATGCATGAAAATAAGTTTTTTGCAGAACGAGGTGATCTTATTAATAAACTCAAAGCGAAAGATAGTACTGGTCGATGGGCTTATTACTTCGTTTACATAAGAGCTGCTTTAGAAGAGGAATTCTTGAAAGCACTAGAATCAAATGAAAGTATCGATTTCGAGGATTATGGAAAGGTTATTGGTTCTTGCTATGGAGAAGAACCTAATGATGAGCTAAAAGCTTTATTAAAAGAAAAATATGGGTTTGATGTTTAGAATTTGAGATAAATAAAACATCACTTATATTCCAATTGTATTGAAAATTCAGGGTCTATCTGCCAAGTAATTGCATAAAAGAATTACGAAATGGAGATGGCAACAGATGGATTGATGTACAAAACTTGGGAGAAAATTAAGAGGATGTTTGAAAAGTCTTCTTGTTGGTAGCAAAACGTTTTAGATCCCCCTAAATCCCCCTTAAAAAGGGGGACTTTAATTCCGGTTCCCCCCTTTTTAAGGGGGGTTAGGGGGGATCAATAAGTGCCTAAAATCACAGCTAACCACTTTTCAAACAACCTCTTAGGGCATGTAATGTCCTTTCCGCCAACGATTAAACCCATAACCGATCGCTGCCAAAGCCAATAAATAAGGACTGTAAACCATTAACCAAATACCCAATTTCAGCAAACCAACAGTAAAATCACCAAAAGAATTAGTAGATTTATTCCAACTTTCCTGAAGTTGTGAACCCAAAGCGCGTTGTGTTCCGTTGCTAGAAACTGTGGCTTCTAATTTCAAAGTAATAGTTGAATAAGCAACTTGATTAGTTAAATTTTTTAATTGAGCATCAATTTGTTCTATAGATTGTCGCACCTGACTAAGTTCTTGAGCAACACTTAACACATCCCGAACAGAACCAGCACGATCCATAATTTTCTGTAAATTGGCTTCTGTTTTCCGCAAGTTAGTTAATCTTGCTTGAAAATCAACTAAGCGATCGCCTACATCTTCAGCGCTAATATTACGACTTTCTACGGTTCCCAATTTGGCTAATTCATCTAAAGTAGGTTTTAGTAAGTTTTGCGGTACTCGCAACTGTATTGATGCGGTGTGAGGGGCGTTTGTTTTTGTCGGTTGTTGTTCTTGTAAACTAATTAAATCTCCTTGCTGTTTATTGATAATTTCGGAGACGGCATTAACACTTTTATCTACAGAATCAACAATCAAACTTATTGCCGCTTTTTTGATTAATTGCGGACGGGAACGAGGTACTTGGGCAGTTTCAGCAGTTTGAGATATTGCAGTATCACTCGCAGCACCACCTGTGGGTTGACTTGCTGTTGTCTCATTCTTCAGTGCAGCCGATGGTAGGTTAGGTGCAGAAGCACAACTTGTAAAAATTACTCCTCCCATGACTACAGTCAAAAGTAAAGTCGGTTTTCGTGTCGCATTAGTCAAAGTCATA
>NZ_KK073768.1:3519628-3524833 GCF_000582685.1 [Scytonema hofmanni] UTEX 2349 | reverse complement strand
GGCTTATTACTTCGTTTACATAAGAGCTGCTTTAGAAGAGGAATTCTTGAAAGCACTAGAATCAAATGAAAGTATCGATTTCGAGGATTATGGAAAGGTTATTGGTTCTTGCTATGGAGAAGAACCTAATGATGAGCTAAAAGCTTTATTAAAAGAAAAATATGGGTTTGATGTTTAGAATTTGAGATAAATAAAACATCACTTATATTCCAATTGTATTGAAAATTCAGGGTCTATCTGCCAAGTAATTGCATAAAAGAATTACGAAATGGAGATGGCAACAGATGGATTGATGTACAAAACTTGGGAGAAAATTAAGAGGATGTTTGAAAAGTCTTCTTGTTGGTAGCAAAACGTTTTAGATCCCCCTAAATCCCCCTTAAAAAGGGGGACTTTAATTCCGGTTCCCCCCTTTTTAAGGGGGGTTAGGGGGGATCAACAAGTGCCTAAAATCACAGTTAACTACTTTTCAAACAACCTCTAAGGTTGCTTGCATCTGCTGATTTGTCTCTTGAGGTAATAGTATATTTTAAACCCTTTGTTATGCCAAAGCAGTATTTACACATAGGTTTAAATTCAGCTTACAGGCGATCGCTCTCCAAAAATATAATATATACCTTTGGTTATACAACCAAAGATAGAAGTTAAAGCTATAGTATTTTCACTCATAACCCAACTTTTACAGCGATCGCTGAGAATTGCGCTCTCATGACTGGTAATGATAACTTATGTCAACACTTTTAGTCATTTCCTAACATTGACTGGTGCTTATATGCTCTAGAATGCTGGTTTTTACAGCTTTTGAGGATACATAACCGATTTAATTTCCACCTTGACTAATTTAGAAGGTTAAGGGAAACTTACATATGACAGATGTGTAGACTGATAAAATCAATAATTTTTGTAAAGATTCTGAGATATATATTTTGAGAGATGGAACATTAGTTAACAAAGTGGCAAGTTTGTATCTAAGTAACAAAGTTCCAATGGCTATATTTTTTTAGCCATCACAAGAGAACAGTACCGTCCCTTCCGTAAAGAGCGTGGTTTGCCAAAAGCATGGAAACACTAGAATTCATCATTTTTCCAGATGGTCGGGTACAAGAAAAAGTCACTGGTATTGTGGGTGCTTCTTGTGCTGAAGTTACCGCAGCAATAGAGGCACAGCTAGGGCTAGTACTTAGTCATGAACCAACCTCAGAATTCTTCACCGCTCAGGTGTTGCAATCTGCTGTGGTAAATACGCAAACCACTTTCAGCGATTGGTAATTCAAACAAATTTAGTTTACTCAAATCACAACCACCATGTCACACTTTAGCCAAATTAAGACGCAAATTCGTAATCTTGATTCATTGAAAGAAGCTCTGACTGACTTGGGTATAAATTGGAAACCCGGTACACGGGAAGTGCGCGGTTATCAAGGTCAAACTCATGCTGCCGAAGTTACCATTGAACAAGATAATGGTTATGATATAGGCTTTAAATGGAATGGCTTTGAATACGAATTAGTTTCTGACTTGCAATATTGGCAGCAAAACTTGTCTGTTGATGGCTTTTTGCGGCAAGTAACCCAGCGTTATGCATATCACACGGTTGTGAAAGAAACTACTCGTGCTGGCTTTGAAGTCGCTGAACAACAAAAAAATAAAGATGGTTCTATTCGTTTAGTAGTACAGCGCTGGAGTGCGTAATGTCTGATTTTCTACCGCAGGAAGAACAAGAAGGCGATCGCTCAGGTTTAGAACCAGAATTAGGCGGTTTATTGCGGGATGAACCGGAACGCTCTGGTTTAGAGCCGGAATTGGGGGGAATGCTGCGTCAAAAGGGTGTTTATGTAGATGAAATCACCTGTATTGGCTGCTTGCACTGTGCCCATGTTGCTCGTAACACTTTTTATATTGAACCAGATTACGGGCGATCGCGTGTAATTCGACAAGAAGGGGACACAGAAGAAATAATTCAAGAAGCAATTGACACTTGTCCGGTTGATTGCATCCAATGGGTAGATTACACTGAATTGAAAAAGCTAGAAGAAGAGCGCAAATATCAGGTAATTCCTGTGGTAGGTTATCCGGTAGAACAAGCGGTTGCCACTGCTGCACGGCGTCGTCAAAAGCGAAAGTTAAACCATAAAAAATCCCGTTATTGAAATATAAAATTTCAATTTCAAATATAAAGGGCTGTTTAGACAGCCTTTTTGTTTTTTATACTATTTCTTCCTTAGGAAAACACGGAGATTATAATTATTTTAAATATATAAAGCGAGCGATCGCCTTATTTTAAAGGTTCATGCTGAGAAAGCAACTTTTCTACTTTCGCCTCATCAATCCTAGCGGTTAATCTTTTGGCTTCATGCATATCTCTATAACAGGGGAAAAGGTGAAGAAATAAAGAGTTACTACAAGTTCCTCATGATATTTTCTTTCCCTTTCCCCCTCTTTTTCATTGTGACTCCGGAAATGTCTGCACTTTGCCATCAGGACTGAGAACGGCTCGAATTCTCACATTTTGTCCATTTCTATTCGGCGAGACAAAAGGTTGACCAATTCCTGGCATTCCGGTGCTGTCAATGTAATCTCTGGCGGCTTTTCCTAAAGGCAAAATTCTTTCAACTTTGCCGTCAACACCGATTAATAAACTGTACTCTAGCGTTTGCTTTAACTCTGTGGGTGGCTGCCAGCGCTTTTTAAAAAAGTCTCTCGCTTCTGCCACCTGAGGTGTATCAAACAATGTGCCTGTTGCTACCTCTGAAGGAGCGTTGCGCCCTTGCCTCAATTTCTCGGCTAAGGAATTATCATTAGTTGCGAGGGAAGGCACTCTGGTGGGTGAAGAAGCTGAGATATCGGTGTTACTACGCCTAGCATTAGGGCTAGTGGCAAGAGGAGGGTTAGCAGGGGAGATACCGGAGGATATATCGCCGGTAGCGGGAGGTAAATTTGATGGTAAATTTGCTGTATTTGGCAGAACAATTCCATTCTTAGGAATTGAACTTGTACGGCTAGTTTGTTGAGAATTTGGGGGAATCGCAAAGGGATCTGATACTTTGGTGGTTGCTGTTTTCCCTGATGACCGAGAAAGAGTTGGTGCAGTTGTCCCAGGTATAGTTAAAGCACTGCCACTTGATGGTAATGGCGCTGTTGAAAAAGTCGATCCCGGCGCAGTTTGGGGTATGGGGGGGAAAGAACCGGGCGCAGTTTTGGCAGAACTGGGTATTGGCGTTGTGGGAAGTATCGAACCGGGTATTGGCGTTGTCGGAAGTATTGAACCGGGGGAAGGGGGTGTAGGAAGCGTAGAACCTGGTACTGCTGGGGTAGTTCCTAGTGGTGGCACTAACTTATCTGGGGGGGTGAGTCCAGGTTGGGGCGTTGGGAAAAGGGCTGAGGGTGATGGTTGTAGGGCTATTTCTTGTGTAGAAGCTGTTTTTTTAGCTGTTAGCTGCTTTTGCCTGATATTATTAGCATATTGCCAAGTAAATGGCGTTAAACCCAAAGCGACCAATACCACTGCGGCAGCAGGTGTCCAACTAGGCAAGCTAAAAGTTGAACTCCTTCTGTTAAGAGATGGTAATGCCATCACCTCGGCTGAGTATTCATCTAACGCGGTTGCTAAATCGAAGAGTTGCAGCAGACTTAGTTGAATTACATCTCCAGATATCTGGTTAGCGAGGGAACCGAGAAACAAGTTGTGAGCTAAATAACTGCTTGGTTCTAAGTGTATCCCTGCCCCTGGCATCTGGAAATTATTAAAAGATTTTGAAGATTTTAAAGTTTCTTGTGGCAGTAAGGTTTGATTAAAGCCTTTTAATTCTGGATGTTCTGATATTTTGGTTGAGTCTTTTGGTTCGGAGAAATTTGCCCAAAAGTTTTCTGGAGACTTTTGAAGAAATTCCTGCACGTAGTTTGTCACTGCATTATACAAGGCTTCAAGTTGATCGCGATCGCCTTTAATTGATATTCTCCGTTCTTCTGGCAGTCGCGGATCGTCAAAGCGAAGCTCAAAGTTTAACTGCTTTAGCACAGATTTCCCCGTCCAACCGGACAAAGATGAGCTTTGTGCCATAACTTCTAGCGTACAGGTTGGGGGTGTGTATCGGCGGATTACAGGGTTTGATACAGGCATGACAGAAAGTGCGAGGGGGACAACTTGAGATTTTGGATTTTGGATTTTGGATTTTGGATTTGAGATTTTGGATTTTGGATTAGTAACCTAAAATCTCAAATCTCAAATTGTGTGGAACGATCTATAAGTGCTAACCAGAGACGGCGGTGTCCACCATGACTACTGTAAAATAGTAAATCTACCAGTAGTTTCAATGCTAGGTGCGTAAGTGCATCTGTAGAAATTTCCTCATCTGACTCCATCCGCTCTTGATAGGTATTGCAGAAAGCATCAATATAATCTCCTAATAAAGCAGCTTGATGGGGTTCGCGGTTAGTTTCCGCCATTTGTTCTAATAACCCTACAGCACGGCGAATCAATTCTTGATCCTCTTTTGCAAGGTAACAAATGATGAGAACTAGCGATCGCGCTTCTTCTACATCTAGTTTTTTTCGCCCTCCAGTACCTTTCCGTAGAGGATTCGACTGCCGCAGTCGCCACAACGCCACACGATCTGGCACTTTTGATTCTAAATTTAGAAGAATTGCCGCCGATAGCATTGCTTCAGAACCAATACCAGTTAAAGTTTCTAGCGCCAAAAGTGCTAAGTCTAATTGGGTTTTGATATTATCCCACTGAACTGTGTTTGGAGCCGAAAGCTGGCTTAAGTCCTCCCACTGGGAATTTAGATTGGCTGAGTTGGCTGCCGAGTGCATAACTTTTAGCATAGGTGATCGGGCGGGTTTGGGCTGTTGCTGTTACCCATTTTGAAACCAGACTTGGAATAATTAAGGTTGGTTTCCCATAGCTACAAGCCGGAAGCTAGCTGAAAAACATCGCTAAACTTGCCTAAAGCAGCTTTTAGTAAGTTACATCAACAGCGGGTGTCTTTGTCTTACTTCTTACTTTATGACGAAAGTCTCTCTTGAATAAAGTATAAATATTAGGCAATGGGCAATGGGCATTGGGCAATGGGCATTGGGCAATGGGCATTGGGCAATGGGCATTGGGCAATGGGCAATGGGCAATGGGCAACGGGCAATGGGCAATGGGCAATGGGCAATGGGCAATGGGCAATGGGCAATGGGCAATGGGCAATGGGCAAT
>NZ_KK073768.1:3510520-3519528 GCF_000582685.1 [Scytonema hofmanni] UTEX 2349 | reverse complement strand
TGCCCCATGCCCCATGCCCCACGCCCCATGCCCCATGCCCCATGCCCCATGCCCCATGCCCCATGCCCCATGCCCCATGCCCCATGCCCCATGCCCCATTACTGAATGTAAGCAACTGTAACGCCAGATCCGCCATCTGCCTGTTCTGCGGCTTCAAAACGGCTAACTCGCTTGTGCTGGTGCAAAAAGGCGTGAACACCTTGCCGTAGCTTACCAGTGCCGTGTCCGTGAATAATCCAGATTGGTCCTGTTGCTTCAGAAATTGCTTTGTCTAAAATTATTTCGCTATCCGCTACACGTTTACCACGTAAATCTACTGTATTTTGAGATGTGCGAATTGCTGGGGCTGATTGGGGTGGTGGTGTAACCTTGGCAGGTTTGCTGGCTGTTTGTGCGATCGCTTCCGGTTTTTTCCCATCAAGAGATTCTACATCTTCCAACTTCACCGTCATTTTCATAATGCCAAAACGCACAGCGAACTCACCATCATTATCAGGTGCAGTTAAAACTTCCGCTGTTTGCCCTAATTTCGGGATGCGAATGCGATCACCTACTTTGGGCATAAATCCAGCTTTTGGTTTGCTTTCCTGTGTCGCTTGATACTTTTGATTAATTTGATTTAAAGCATTTGTGGCTTCTTGAGCATCTTGAGCTGTGGGCGTACCTTTCTGCAAGCGGCGAATTATAGAGGCGATTTCACCTTTAGCGCTGGCGATCGCTTGTTGTACGGCTATTTCCTGGGAAGCCCGCAAAGAGCGCTCTCTCTCCTGTAAATTTGCGGATTTATCCAATACCTCTTTGTATAAACGTTCGGCTTGCTGCAACAGACTTTGAGCTTCAGCAGCTTTAGTTTCCTGACGGCGGCGTTGTGCCTCCAAACCAGCAATCACCTGATTTACTTCGTCTGAAGCTTCCCCTACTTGGCTTTTCGCCTGTTCGACAACTTCTGGTTTCAACCCCAAACGCAGGGCGATCGCCAAAGCATTGGAACGTCCGGGAATTCCCCAAAGCAAACGATACGTAGGCGAAAGAGTACTTTCATCAAACTCTACAGAAGCATTTTCAAACCGCTCATCCTCGTACTTTAGTGCTTTGAGTTCACCAAAGTGAGTTGTCGCCATAGTTAACTGAGCGTTGTCAGCCAGATAATGCAATAAGGCGATCGCTAAAGCACTACCCTCAGCCGGATCAGTTCCCGCACCCACTTCATCTAGTAAGACGAGGGACTGGGGGGATGAGGAAGATGGGGGGGATGGGGAAGCAAATTCCTCCTTGTCCCCTTGTCCCCCTGTCTCCTTCTCCCCCTGTCCCAAAGCTTCTAAAATCCGACTTATCCGGCGGATGTGACCGGAAAATGTAGATAAACTTTGCTGTAGCGATTGTTCATCGCCAATATCTGCCAGTATCTTCTCAAACCAAGGTAATTCTACAGGTTCGCGGGCAGGGACAAATAAACCCACTTTCGCCATCAATGCAGCTAAACCGAGGGTTTTCAAGCTGACAGTTTTCCCGCCGGTGTTTGGTCCTGTGATTGTCACCACCCGAATTTGCGGTTGAATCAGTAAATCTACCGGAATTACTGCTGAACCTTGTTCATGTTGATGCTGCCAGACTAAAAGCGGATGACGCAATTGCCGTAAAGTAATAGTTTCATTTTCCTCCCGCTTGATAAATCGGGGCGGATTTGCTCCTAACCAGAAACTATAACGCGCTCTAGCGGTTGCTAAATCCAAAGTTGTGACAATTGCCAGCAATCGTTCCAAATCTGGTTTGACTGCTGCAACTTGCTGTGTTAAAATGCGGCGAATCGCTTCTTCTTCAACTTGTTCTTTTTTAATTGTTTGTCGTAGTTGATTGCCCCAAGGCACAATGGAATTAGGTTCTATATAAAGCGTTGCGCCGCTGGTAGAGGTATCGTGAACAATGCCGGGAATCGCGTCTTTTTGAGGCGCTTTCACGGGGATGACGTAGCGATCGCCTCTTTGGGTAATTATTTGTTCTTGAACTGCGCCATATTTAACTTGTAAAATATTTTGCAGTTTTTGAGTGATTTGACTGCGTAATTTACGCAAATCATTGCGAATATCATTAAGTTTTTGGCTAGCGCGATCGGCTACTTGTGCGCGATCGTCAATACAACGGTGAATTTCTTGCTCTAGTTCCGGATAAGTCCGTAAATCGGCAATTAGCTGATTCAATATGGGAAAATCAGGTTGGTTGTCAATTACACGGCGTAAATTTCTGGTTCCCGCAAGAGTAGTAGCGATCGCCAAAAGTTCCTCACCAGTTAAAACAGCTTGGATTTCTGCCCGTTCAAGAGAATCACCAATATCTTGAATTCCCTCAAAAGACAGTCCCGTGGTGAGACGAATTTCTAATTCGTATATTTCCTTGGTTTGCGCTACCAAGTACTCGCTTTCCGCTCTGGAGTCAGGAATCGGCAGTTGACGTGAGGCTCGCGCTCCTAGTTTAGTTGCCGCAAATGTGCTCATATGCTGGCAGAGCCGGTGCCATTCTAGTAATTCTAAAGTTTCAGACTGGATCAAGGCTTCAACATTTAATCTGAAACTATCGTAACAATACTACGAACAGACAGGTTCATTTTCAAGAGTGAAATTTCCGTCCATATTACTTACAGTTTGTTACATATTTATTTGTAACAAATTTTTATTACCTTGCATTTAAGTATAAAACCCAGTTTATTCTAAGTTTATTGCTGGCAAAGCAACATTTACTGCTTGATATTAAATTGATGCAGTTAATTCTGGGAAAATAAAACCATCAAATTGAATACTGGCACTTGCAACACATACAGCCGATTGCGTTGTGATTAAGTACACGTAGAGACGTTCCGCAGGAACGTCTTTACAGGGTTTTGGGTTTTACGTATGTATCTAATTTAATTCTGATGGTATAGCAATTGTACCTGCTACTGGCTGGGTGTTTAATGAGAAAACAGGGGAAGTTACCCTGATTGCTTCTAATGGAAGTTCTGAAGGTGTGGGTTCTAATCAGGGTGGGTGTATTGTGCCTTACTTACATTCCCCACACCCCACACCCTACACCCCACACCCAGGAGCGAAGCGACGATAAAGCGCAAGCTCACATAGAATTGGTATTCGGGTTTGTGAGATGAAAGTTGTAGGCGTATTCTTGTAGCCACAGTCATACATTTTCGCTAAAAACAATTGCCAAAATAATCAATAATTATCAATCAGCCAAGTTTTGATTCCGGCTATTTCTAACCATAGATATATGCAAAAAAATTATTTAAAGTGCGTTTATTGGTGGTGTACTATTTAAGCATTTGAATTAACCCAATTTTATCTAAGATACAAACACATTCACAATTTTTTGTTCTCCCCTCCCCTCTTGCTATCCTTGACAGCTTGCAGGTTACTTTCACCAAAAACGCTGCAAGTTCGCCCACAATTTGATACCCTAGCTTAAACAGATTTCGCAATGTTAAAAGCGTGGACATTCAAATTGGTCGGGGTAAAACAGCTCGCAGAGCTTACGGAATTGATGAAATTGCTTTAGTCCCCTCAGGGAGGACACTCGATCCGAGCTTGGCAGATACCAAATGGCGTATTGGCAATATAGAGCGGGAAATCCCGATAATTGCTAGTGCGATGGATAGTGTGATAGATGTCCGCATGGCTGTACGGTTGTCGCAGTTAGGAGCGTTGGGCGTTCTCAATTTAGAGGGTATCCAAACTCGTTATGCTGACCCAGAGCCGATTTTAAATCAAATTGCATCTGTTGGCAAAGATGAATTTGTTTCTTTAATGCAAAAACTATATGCCGAACCAATAAAGCAGGAATTAATTGAACAACGTATTCAGGAAATTAAACGACAAGGTGGTATTGCAGCAGTAAGTGCTACTCCAGCAGCTGCGAGCAAATATGGTGCGGCGATCGCGCAAGCAGGGGCAGATTTATTTTTTGTCCAAGCAACTGTGGTTTCGACGGCACACTTGTCACCAGAATCGATAGTTCCACTTGATTTGGCAGAATTTTGTCGCTCGATGCCCATCCCTGTCATATTGGGGAATTGTGTGACTTATGAAGTCACCCTAAATTTGATGAAAGCTGGTGCGGCAGCGGTGATGGTGGGAATTGGTCCTGGTGCAGCTTGTACCTCTCGTGGGGTATTGGGTGTCGGGGTGCCTCAAGCGAGTGCGATCGCTGACTGTGCAGCCGCTAGAAACGATTATTATCAAGAAACTGGTAATTATGTCCCCGTTATTGCCGATGGCGGTTTAATCACAGGCGGAGACATTTGTAAGTGTATCGCCTGCGGTGCCGATGGCGTCATGATTGGCTCTCCCTTTGCTAGATGCGCCGAAGCCCCAGGACGAGGTTATCATTGGGGTATGGCGACTCCTAGCCCTGTATTGCCCCGTGGTACGCGCATTAGCGTCGCCACTACCGGCACTCTAGAGCAAATTCTCACCGGACCTGCGGCTCTAGATGATGGCACTCATAATCTTTTGGGAGCCTTAAAGACGAGTATGGGAACATTAGGAGCTAAAAATATTAAAGAAATGCAACAAGTTGAAATTGTGATTGCTCCTTCTTTATTAACTGAAGGTAAAGTTTACCAAAAAGCTCAACAATTAGGCATGGGTAAATAAAGGGACTGGGGACTGGGGACTGGGGACTGGGGACTGGGGACTGGGGACTGGGGACTGGGGACTGGGGACTGGGGACTGGGGACTGGGGACTGGGGACTGGGGACTAGAAAATTTAACTAACCCAATAACCACTAACATTGTACAGACGCGATTAATCGCGTCTCTACTAACCACTAACTCCTAACAACCGGGAAATAAATTTTTCGGTGACTCTTAAACAATCACTGGAAAAATTATATATGTCGCCTACAATGGAGAAAGCGGAGACGCATGTTTCCGTTCACTCCTCACACCACACTCCGCCCGGACTACTGTTCGGGCGGTTCCTTATGTATATCAAGCTATTAGCTGGCAGTCCAAACAGGCTGTTACCCAAAGCAATAAAGCTCATTTTGCCAACCGTAGAAGCTTTTTTGTCAACTTAAATGTTAATAAAATAAGCGAACTTCTTTGCAAATATACATCCGACAATCCGAAGCGGTGGTTTTTGCTATGGTAGAATTTTCACGAAGCTCAGAAATATAATAGGCAAAGGTTTTTAGGCATGTCAGCAGCCGCACAAGTTTCGGATTCTACGTTTAAGCAAGAAGTACTGGATAGCGAAGTTCCAGTTTTAGTTGACTTTTGGGCACCGTGGTGTGGTCCCTGCCGGATGGTAGCTCCGGTTGTAGATGAAATCGCCATTCAGTACGGCGATCAAATCAAAGTAGTTAAAGTTAACACCGATGAAAATCCGAATGTTGCCAGTCAATACGGCATCCGCAGCATTCCCACATTAATGATTTTTAAAGGTGGGCAAAAAGTTGATATGGTCGTCGGTGCCGTACCGAAAACTACATTAGCTAACACTTTGGAAAAGTATCTTTGAAACTCAACCACTGGAAAACTTCTCTTAAGTTGTCCATTTGGTGTGGTATTAGGTAAATTTTTGTTAACGATTTACAGAGGCGCGAAAATTCGCGTCTCTAGAAAATCGTTTTCAATTGTAATCATTGTTAAGATTACTTTTAGTAAAGTAATTTTTTATTGCTGTAACAGGTACTTCTATCCAAAACATTGATGAGCACGGGTGCCTTGGTTGATGGTAAACCAAAGGTGCTTTTTATTGTGAAAGAGGGAAAGGGGAAAATGGAAGAAAAATTTTCAGGACTTAGGTTGTAAGCCTTAGTGTTCCACCACACTAATTTGGTGCTAGATCCCCGAATTCTTGGAGAAGTCGGGGATCTGACCACTCGTAGCCCCTCAGAACTAATGTGGTGGACTACTGTTAGCGTGCAGTGCGATCGCATGAAAGTAGGCAAAGCGGTATTTGATAACAACACACCAAATCTGGGTAAAATATAGTGCTATTTTGGCGGCAGTTCTCATGACCTCCGAAACCTCATTCGACACATTCGACTCTCTAAAAGCGGATATAGCGCTCTTAATCGATCGCTTACCAACGTTAAAAAATCGGCAATTTATCAAACAGGCACTGACGACAATAGTACGTCTAGGTGAAAGCGACATTGATCGTCTTGACTGGAAGATATTATCTGCCTCTTTAACAGACATGGAACGGGGTTTTCAACTGTTTCATGCTTACCGACACGTTCGCAAAGTCACCATCTTCGGTTCTGCGCGTCTTTCGCCAGAAAGCCCAGAATACCGCATGGCGGTTAAATTTGCTCGCTATGTCTCTGAGTTGGGATTCATGGTGATGACAGGCGGTGGTGGTGGTATTATGCAAGCCGGTCACGAAGGTGCGGGACGAGAAAATTCCTTTGGCTTAAACATTCAATTGCCGTTTGAGCAAGAGGCAAATCCATTTATTGAAGGTGATCCAAAGCTGATTCACTTTAAGTATTTTTTCACCCGCAAGCTGTTTCTTCTCAAAGAAAGTGACGCTGTAGCTTTGTTTGCTGGTGGTTTTGGCACTCAAGATGAAGCTTTTGAGTGCATGACCTTGAGCCAAACAGGTAAGTTTGGTCCAGTACCTTTAGTTTTAATCGATCACCCTGGTGGCGATTATTGGCGGTCTTGGAGCGAATACATTGATAAGCAACTGGTGCAGAAAGGTTTAGTAAGTCCGGAAGACCCAAGTCTATACACAGTCACAGACAACCTGGATGTGGCTTGTAATGCGATTACCAGTTTTTATCAGGTTTATCACTCCAGCCGCTATGTAGGCGATCGCTTAATCATCCGTTTACATACGGATTTATCAGACGCTGAAGTCGAGCAACTAAATGCTAATTTTAGCGACATCCTAGTTGATGGACAGATTGAAAAAAGTCACGCTTTACCCCAAGAAGGACAAGATGAAGCTGTTGGGCTACCCCGTCTCATTTTGTACTTCAATCAACGCGACTTGGGGCGTTTGTATCAAATGATTGCCGCAATTAACGCTCTAGGCACTCCTTCACCAGAGGATGCGGCTCATCCAGAAAGGAAGTAAGGATTGGGCATTGGGCATTGGGCATTGGGCATTGGGCATTGGGCATTGGGCATTGGGCATTGGGCATTGGGCATTGGATAATGGTAAAAATTCTTTCCCCTTTCCCTTTTCCCGCTTTTCAATTGCCCATTGCCCTAGGCACTTAATACCAAATCCAATCTATTCTTGTATTTTCTTAACTCCCCCCAACCGGACTTTTTTTATATTGATAGGGCAACGCTGGGAGGAATTTATTAACTCTAATAAACTGACTTTATATTTTTCTGTGCTTAAAGTCATGAAAAAGTGGTACAAATTTTAGAAGTGTAAAGATAATAACTAAAACAATGTTATCCATCCTACCTATAGATAGCAAAGATACCAGTTATTATGACTCAATGCTGATTAGCATAAAAAAGCTTTGTATATTAGCACAGGAAATAAATTAGCACGTCCTAACAGGGGAATAAAGAATGCTGGAGTTATTGGGTTCAGGTTTAGTTACGCTTTGGCTAGAAATGGCAGGGGTACAACTCAAGCCTTTAAATGCTTTTGATGCATTGGCTTGGCAAAGTAGCCCAGGCTTAGTTCTTGCCCCCGATCCAAATCCAGCTGGGGCTATTACAGTCCAAGAATATTTAAAATCACTGGTAACATCAAAGCTGATAGATCCGAACTTGACAGAAAGTCAAGGTATTTGGATGCAGTCGGGACCAATGCTGATGGCTAATCACCAAGGTACGACTCCTCTACCTGCGGCTTCGTTAACAAAAATTGCTACTTCTTTAGTTGCTTTGAAAACTTGGGGACCAGACCACCAATTTGATACTTTGGTCAGCGCAACAGGACCAATACAAAATGGAGTTTTACAAGGCGATTTGGTGATTGCTGGGAGTAACGATCCGATGTTTGTTTGGGAGGAGGCGATCGCCCTTGGTAATACTCTCAACAAAATGGGAATCAAGCAAGTAAAGGGAAATTTGGTTATTACTGGCAATTTCATGATGAATTTCCAGCCGAATCCGATAGTCGCAGGTCAAACGCTCAAGCAAGCACTCAATTATACCACTTGGTCGCGTCCTGCTAATTACATATACTCAATTATGCCCAAGGGAACTCCGAAGCCTCAAGTCGTAATTGCAGGTACTGTGAAATTAGATCCTCAAATAAATTCGCAACAAACCGTGCTTTTGCGTCACCGTTCTTTGCCTTTGAAGCAACTCATCAAGGAAATGAACGTTTTCAGCAATAACGAGATGGCACAGATGCTAGCGGACTCGGTAGGAGGAGCGCAGGTAGTACAATTAACAGCTGCCCAGCTTGCGAGAGTACCCCAGTCAGAAATTCAATTAATCAATGGTTCGGGACTCGGACAGGAAAATCGCATTTCCCCTAGAGCAGCCTGTGCTATGTTGATGGCGCTACAACGAGAAGCACTCTTCCATCAATTGACCTTATCTGACTTGTTGCTGATTTCTGGGTTCGATCATCGTGGGACAATTCACGGTAGACACATGCCTAACGCTACTGTATTTAAAACTGGTACTCTACGGGATGTCAGTTCTTTGGCTGGAGTAATTCCCACACGCGATCGCGGTTTGGTTTGGTTCGCTATTCTTAACCGTGGTAACAATGTATCCGGTTTTCGCACTGGACAAGACCAATTTTTGCAACATCTTGTGCAGAAATTGCAAGTAGCACCAACCCTTCCTAGCGCACTTACTCCCCACTCAGCTATTAACACAGTACCCGAACTCGGTTCAGTCAGTCGCAATGAAATTGTGTATGGGGGATAGTTGTTGGTTGTTGGGCAATGGGCATTGGGCATTGGGCAATGGGCAATGGGCATTGGGCATTGGGCATTGGGCAATGGGAATTGGGCAATGGGAATTGGGCAATGGGCAATGGGCAATGGGCAATGGGCAATGGGCAATGGGCAATGGGCAATGGGCAAT
>NZ_KK073768.1:3508839-3510420 GCF_000582685.1 [Scytonema hofmanni] UTEX 2349 | reverse complement strand
GATCCCCGTGGCTTACAGTTAATTGAAACCCTGGAACAAGAAGGATGGTTTTGATTTGGGCAATGGGCATTGGGCAATGGGCATTGGGCATTTTTAAGAGGGGAAAAGGGTAAGGAAAAAAGGGGAAAGGGAGATGGAGTCATTTAAAATCAGTCGAAGAGAAAAGAAAATATTTCTACATGAGTCCCTTTCCCCATTCCCCTTTCCCCCTCTTGCTTGGGCAATGGGCACGCTCGCAGTGAGAATTAAAGAAGTTCAATAAAGCAAGTGCGTGAATAAATACGATTCTTTCCATGCCCCATGCCCCATGCCCCATGCCCCATGCCCCATGCCCCATGCCCCATGCCCCATACCCCACTATCCTAATTCTTAACTCCTGGATCTTGGGGGATAATTTCTGTAACTACCCTACCACCAGAAGTATTACCACCACTGACGGTTATGTTTTCGGTTTGTAAATTACCGACGGCTTTGTCACCGTTAAAAGTTAATGGTGGGTCAACTTGTCGATAAACTACATTGCCCTGAGCTTCAATTAATTTACTCTCAAGAAACCAAGTTAAGATATTAGATTTAATCGCCTGACGACGCTGCCCTATGGCGTTAACATTGCCTGTTAAATAAACTATTTTTTGCGCTATTTTCATTTGCGCTTTATTAGCCGTCACGAGAACATTTTCGGCGCGATGGAAGAAGCGCACGGGTGCATTTGTATTGACCGTTTGTGCGTTTAAATTCCAAGTCATAGAATTACTAGCTATTTGCATTGGGGGGTCTAGTAATTCTACTTGGGCATTTTTGTTGAGGGTAGCAATTTTCGTTTTTAAGTTAAATTCTCCCGAATCTCCTCTACCGCGATCGCTGATTAAATTATCTTTGTAGCGGTCAAATTGCACAGGGCGATCGGCGATTAATTTGTCTTGTTTAATTTGCCAAATCAAATGCTCGGTTCGCATTTGCACTTGGGGATCGCCAGAATTTGCTATTACCCCTCCAGAAAAATCTATGCGTTGTTCGCGGGTTTTAACTCGTGCTTCTTGCGCTACCGCTTGTAATTGTTGATGCGTTCCGTTCAACTGGTTGCGGACAATTAATAAATCTTCTTTCGGACGCCATTCTAATTCATTACCTTGCAACACAATGCCGTTACGAGGATCTGTGGCAATGATTTTTCCCTTCAAAAGCAACTGCTTACCATCCTGATCGATGTCTGCTACATCTGCTTTTACTTGATAAACAACTTTCCCATCTTGATATAGTTCACCATAGGGATTTTGCGCTTGACCAATTTGCTTTTCTTTAGTGTATTTTGCTTGGTTGGCTCTAACTCGCCAAACTGGTCGTCCCACCTCATCTGCTTGTTCCAAATCCACATTTAAAAAGGTCAAATTGCTATCCGAGTTTTTGGATGATGAATCTGAACCTGCTGATTTGGAATCTGTGGGCTTTTGACCCCCACAAGCAGCTAACCCCATTACCAAAAATAAGGTAATGGGTAAAAGGAAGGAGCGGAGGAGGGGGGGAGTGGGGGAGGGGGAAGAGGGGGAGACAAGGAGAGGGGGAGACAAGGAGAGGGGGAGA
>NZ_KK073768.1:3497848-3508739 GCF_000582685.1 [Scytonema hofmanni] UTEX 2349 | reverse complement strand
GACAAGGAGAGGGGGAGACAAGGAGAGGGGGAGACAAGGAGAGGGGGAGAAATTGTTTTTTATTCCCCTTGTCCCCTTGTCCCCTTGTCCCCTTGTCCCCTTGTCCCCTTGTCCCCTTGTCCCCTTGTCCTCCTTGTCCTCCTTGTCCCCCCCTCCCCTTGTCCCCTTGTCTTCCAAGTCTCTCCAACTCCTTGTCTCCCTGTCGATACTGTTGTTGCTTCACTCTTGAATTTCAAGATGTCCGTCAATGTCTCCGGAATCTTCTAAAAACCCGATACCGGATAAAGGACGATATGGATAGCTTTGACGAGGGGTTTTTTGAATGTCTTCTTTGATCGCTTCTAGATCGATGTAGCGATCGCTTACGTTAATTAAACTATCACTGGTCATTGAGCGCAAACTCACCACTTCTACGCGCACTCCACGATAGCTAACTGAATTGACTGCGTAAGCCAAATCTCCATCGCCACTCACTAAGACCGCTGTATCATATGAATCTACCAAAGCCATCATATCTACCGCAATTTCTACATCTAGGTTGGCTTTTTTTGAGCCATCTGGTAACTGCACCAAATCTTTAGCAATTACTCGATACCCGTTGCGACGCATCCACAACAAAAATCCCTGTTGTTTCTCGTTTGTCCGGTCTACACCTGTATAGAAAAATGCCCGCAACAATCGAGATCCACCCGTCAATCGGCACAAAAGCTTCGTGTAATCTATTTCTATTCCCAGTTGCAGCGCTGCGTAAAATAGATTTGAACCATCAATAAATATAGCCACACGACCGCGATTTTCCAAAACTTGTTCTGGGGTAAATATTGAGTCGTTTTCCAAGTTATTCAACATTGTTGTCATACCTAAATCTTTATCCTTGTAATAATTGATACTTATTTATCTTTTTTCTTCAGAAATCAGAGCTGCTTATAATAAGCTTTCAAGGCTATCAATTAAGCCTTGCTAATTTTGTTGACAAAAGAAATTAAAAAAGCTAACCGTTTTTTGGCAGTTCGATGCGTTGAAAAATTGGTTTTGGTGTACCCAGTTTTTGTTTATTGCTGAGTATTCCCCATGTAGAATGGATCGCAAAAGGCGCCGCAGTTGAACTTTCTATTTGCTGATTAAAGTTGATTCCGAAGCCCAGTTGCTCATAAATCTCGCTACTGATATCCGGAATAATTGGGGACAACAAGTAAGCTGCTAGCCTCACTGATTCTAGAACTGCATACAGTACTTGCTCTAGCGTCTGCGTTTCTCCTTGTTTATACAATGTCCAAGGTGCTTGATCATCGATAAACTTATTGCCAGCTCGCACCAGAGTTAGGATAGATTCGCAGGCTTGATTAAAAGCTAACGCTTCATAAGCGTTTTTTACCTGTTTGCCTAAATTTAAACCAATAGCTTTCAACGGATCTTCATTCGTGATATCTTCATTTGTAATTGATGGCATATTTCCAGCGCAGTATTTTTTCACCATGTTCAGGGTGCGATTTAGCAAATTTCCTAGATCGTTTGCCAAATCTGCATTTAAAACATTGATGAATCTAACTTCATTAAAATCGCCATCTTTGCCAAATTCGATTTCCTTAAGGAAGTAATAACGAACTGCATCTGCACCATAAGTTTTAACTAACGCCACGGGATCAAGAGTATTACCAAGGGTTTTCCCCATTTTCTGATTATCTTTGGTCAAGAAACCGTGTCCAAATACTCTTTCTGGTAATGGCAAATTGGCTGACATTAACATTGCGGGCCAGTAAACTGCATGAAAGCGGAGGATATCCTTACCGATTAAATGCAAGTTGATTGGCATCCATTTGGATAAAGCATTTTCTAAAGTCGGTTCTGCATCTGCTTCGTTCAAGGCAGTTATGTAACCCAGCAGCGCGTCAAACCAGACATAAAGGGTTTGTTTGGGGTCAACTGGTACTGCAAAACCCCAGTCCACATTTACCCGTGATATGGAAAAGTCCTGCAAACCTTGATTTACAAAGTTGAGGACTTCATTTCGACGGCTTTCTGGTTGAATAAAATCTGGTCTGGACTGGTATAATTCTTGAAGTTGGCTTTGATATTTGGATAAGCGAAAGAAGTAGTTTTGCTCGTCTCGCCATTCGACTTCTTTGTTGGTGTGGATGGGACACCGGTGTCCTTCTAACAAATCCCGTTCTTCTTTAAATTCCTCACAGGAAACGCAATACCAGCCTTTTTGCTGTCCCTGGTAGATATCACCGGCTTCCCAAACTCGCTGGAAGAATTCTTTGACGATCGCTTCATGACGCGGATCGGTAGTCCGAATAAAGCGATCGTATTGAATGTTTAGCAATTCCCACAGAGAAACAAAGCTTGGTACAATTCCATCACAGTACTCTTGTGGCGATCGCCCTTTGCTTTCTGCGGAGCGCTGAATTTTCAGTCCATGCTCATCTGTACCTGTAATCAGCAGTACGGGGTGTCCTAATAGTCTTTGGAACCGCGCTACCACATCAGCTGCGATCGTTGGATAAGCGCTGCCCATGTGGGGTAAATCGTTTACATAATATAGCGGTGTTGTTAGCGCAAAGGTCTTTTCTGATTTATCCACTCTTTTATCTTGCAGAATCAAAAACAACTTGTTAAAACAGTTTTGTCACGGACTTATGTATTGACAAACACATTATTATATAATATCTCACCGAATTTTAAAAGAACTATTTAATATTAGCAAATTTTTTTGCTAGGCGATTGTTAGCTCCATAACGATGAATGCAGCATTTTTTTGCTTGAACAATTATAACTAAACAAGTCTAAAACAGAAAAAATGAAGGCTGAAAACTAAAGATTTATTTACTATAAGCTTTATCCCTTTCTTCATGGGCTATTTTATTACTTATACTCAGCACCTTGAGTCAATAAGCTTTTTTTCACTATTTATTGTGACTAAAAATAACACCCATTAGCTCTAATAAAAGTTTAACTAATTCCCTAAATCAGACATTTCTATCTGAAGACGGTCGTTGTTATAGTAAAGTAATGTAAAACTTCTCTCAGAAAAAATGCAGTATTTTCTCAAAAATATATTTGACTAAACTATGAGTGTAAATAGCCCTTCAGAACCTTTATTCAATCAACCGGGTTTGCATCATGAGTGTGATTTATCGTCCCCAAGCCCGTGTTAATTGGTCGTCCTTATTGGATTATGTCGCAACACAAGCAAAAATACCAGGGCAAACAAGGCAAAAAAAGTTGTAGCCGAATTGACAGAACACTCTCATGTCAAAATTGCTAAATTATTGCTTCACTAAGAAGGGGAAAGGGGAAAGGGGAAAGGAAAATAAAAATATCATGAGTGATTTAAATAACTCTTCTTACAAACCTCAACGGGACGGTACAGTCCACCGCTGAGGAAGGCGCTTTATTTCTATACCTTTCCCCTTTCCCCTTTCCCCTTTACCCCTCCTCAAATTGCCCAATTTACTAATGACTAGTACAAAAGTTGAGATCAAACCGTGTTTTTTAACACCTAAAACACTAAAGCCAGAGTATCCGTTGTTGGTATACTTACCAGGTATGGATGGAACGGGTCAATTATTGCGATCGCAAACCGCCGGTTTAGAAGCCGGCTTTGATGTGCGTTGTTTGGCGATACCAAGAGAAGATTTAACTGGTTGGGATGATCTGACTGGGAACGTATTGGACTTAATCGACCAAGAATTAAAAAGTTCTCCTAGAACAGTTTACTTGTGTGGTGAGTCTTTTGGGGGTTGTTTGGCGATGAAAGTAGCGATCGCTTCACCGCAGTTATTCAAGCGAATTATTCTCATTAACTCAGCTTCGGCTTTAAATCTTCGTCCCTGGTTGAATTGGACATCGCAACTAACTAACATGATACCGGGATATCTTTATGATGTTGGAGCATTGGGGCTATTGCCATTTTTAGCATCTTTGGGGAGGGTTGCGAGAGGCGATCGCCAAGAACTTCTCAAGTCAATGCGTTATGTACCACCACAAACCGTCCTCTGGCGAATATCATTATTAAGAGATTTTAACGTTGATGACAAGCAATTACGCACCCTAACTCAACCAGTTTTGATAATTGCTGGTGGTGACGATCGCCTTTTACCTTCTGTAACTGAAGCCGAACGTTTAGTTAATATTTTACCTAATGCAAAAATGGTAGTCTTACCTGATAGCGGACATGCTTGTTTGTTAGAAAAAGATATTTATCTTTATGAAATTATGAAGGATAACAACTTTTTAGAAAATAATGCTGAAGCATTTTCCGAGTTAAAATGAAATTAAACCAATCCAATGCACATCATGACCCAAGTAACTGTTAAACTGCAAATTGCTTTTGAGTCGCTCTTAGAAGCCATTGTCAACCTTCCCTTTAAAGAAAAACATCAACTTTGGCAAGTTTTAGATAAGGAAATTAATCAATTTAAAGCAGACTTGTTAGCAGAAGATCCTTACGATTGGGGACTTGAAGGACAGCCACAAGGTAAGCCAGTAGAGTACATTCCAGGAGTGGGGCTAACTGTTGTCGGTGGTAAGGATGCTTCAACCTGATTTACTTACCTGTGGGGATGTAATTATAGTGGCTTTGCCTGCTCATACTCCCAGAGGACACGAACAGCAAGGAACTAGACCCGCTGTAATAGTTGGTATACCGTTGAGAGAAATCCGCTATCCAATGTTAATGATTGCACCTTTAACAACTCAGAGTGGTTCTTGGACATTTAACAATCCCAGCTTATACCCGCGTTTGGAAACTGGTACAGGTGGTTTGTCTCAGTCTTCCATTGTCTTGCTAGATCAAACGCGAGCATTAGATATAAGTCGAATTATGGCGTATTTGGGAACACTGACTCCAGAGCAATATGCTCCAATTTTTAATGGATTAATGCAGTTATTCAGATTAGAAAATAGTTAATTTTCAATTAACGACTTACGCTTACAGAGAGATGTCAAGTCCCTCGGTTTCCGGCTACAAGTTAAATAGAAAGACTTGTAGGACGTTGCTCAATAATGAAAGACAAATCCCAAACAAAAATTGAGGTGAATAAATCAGTTAATTCATCTTCAGAAATAGTAATCAAAGCGCAAACTTCAGCACAAGAAGATACACCTACAGTATTAGAATCATTTGCTAACTCTGTCGGTGGTGCAGTTGAAACCGCAGTTGGGGTAGGATCGGCATCTGTAGAAGTAGCTGTAAAACAAACACATAAACTAATTGAACAAGCAACTCACACCGTTGGAGAGGTAGTTACTCAGATGAGTGAAAACTGGCTAATTAGAAAATTAGCTGGTGTGTTAAATCTCAATTGGCTAATTGGTGTAAGTGATAAAGTTGATTTAGCAAAAGCCGAAGCAGAAGTAAAACAGCTACAGCAACAGCATCCCCAAGAATCACCCAGCCAAATAGCCCATCGGATTATGCTGGATAAAGCAACTAAAGCCGGGGGAATTGGGCTGGCAACTAGTATTTTACCAGGTGAAGCGTTGGCGCTGTTTGCAGTTGATTTGGCAGCAACAACGCAATTACAATCAGAAATGCTTTATCAAATAGCATCTGTCTATGGGCTGGATTTAAAAGATCCTGCGCGCAAAGGTGAAGTTTTAGCGATTTTTGGTTTAGCTTTTGGTGGTAGTCGTCTTCTCAAAGCTGCGGGATTAGGTTTGCTACGAAATGTACCTTTCGCTGGTGCGGTGATTGGTGCTAGTTCTAATGCGACAATGATATATTCATTGGGATATGCAGCTTGTCGATTTTATGAAGCAAAGCTGGATGAATCGACTTCGTTGACTTCGGAAGCAACACTTGCAGAGTTAAAGAAACAAAGCGAAAATTATTTAGAAAAAGCGATCGCTCAAGAAGCGATTATGGATCAAATTTTAGTTCACATGATCCTTGCCAGTCATCCAGATCAGACTTGGGAAGAAATTTTGCCGAAGTTGCAAACATTAAACTTCAGTCCAAACTCATTAGAAGCGATCGCCCAAAATATCAAATCACCCCAACCTTTAGATACACTACTCAATCAACTCAACCGCGATTTTGCAGTACCACTACTGGCTCAATGTTATAGAATAGCCCAGCTAAACAACAAAACTACATTAGAAGAAGCAAGAGTGATTCAAGCGATCGGCTCTAAATTTAATATTTCTGTTAAAGGTTAGTTGTTGGTTGTTATTTGTTGGTTGTTAGTTGTTGGTGGTTTTTGTCCCCCTTGTCTCCTTGTCTCCTTGTCTCCTTGTCCCCCACTCCCCCACTCCCCCCTCCCCCGAAAGAAGCACGAAAAGTGGATTATACGCAATACTGGTACAAGAACTTTTACAGAGAATATCACAGATGGAAATTCTACCAATTAATACGCCCCTCTTAGAGTGGAAGGGAGATGGTTTGGCGATTGGATTATTTGAAGATGCAGTAGAATTAAGTGGAGAATTGGCGACTTTAGATGAAAAAATCGGCGGAATCTTAAAAGAACTGATTGCCGAAGAAGAATTTAAGGGTAAAGCAGGTAGCAGCATTTCCACGCGCTTGGGTGGCGATCGCTCGGTACGAAAGCTGATAGTAGTAGGTTTGGGAAAACCTGATGCTTTAAAATTAGATAGCTTGCGCCGCGCTGCTGCATCTATGGCACGATTAGCTAAAAAGCAAAAATGTAAAACTCTTGCAATTGACTTGCCAGTATGGAATAATAATCCAGAGGCAACAGCGCAAGCGATCGCCGAAGGTATAGAACTAGCACTTTATCAAGATACTCGCTTCAAGTCGGAAAACGAAGATAAAGGACCACAAGTAGAAACAGTACATTTACTAGGTTTGGGCGGACAAGAAGCCGCAATTACCCGCGCTAATCAAATCACTTCTGGAGTAATTTTGGCGCGGCAGTTGGTAGCAGCACCAGCGAATGCTGTCACACCAATTACGATGGCAGAAACCGCTCAAGCGATCGCCACCGATTACGATTTGCAAATAGAAATCCTCGAACAAGAAGACTGTGAGAAGTTGGGGATGGGTGCTTTTTTAGGAGTAGCACAAGCTTCTGACTTGCCCCCGAAATTTATTCACCTCACCTATAAACCCCAAGGCACACCCAGACGTAAACTAGCAATTATCGGTAAAGGTTTGACCTTCGACTCTGGCGGACTCAACATCAAAGGTGCTGGTAGCGGTATCGAAACCATGAAAATTGACATGGGTGGTGCAGCGGCTACATTAGGTGCAGCAAAAGCAATTGGTCAATTAAAGCCCGACGTAGAAGTGCATTTTATCTCAGCGGTAACTGAAAACATGATTAGCGGTCGTGCCATGCACCCAGGCGACGTGTTGACAGCTTCAAATGGCAAAACAATCGAAGTTAACAACACCGATGCTGAAGGGCGTTTAACCTTAGCTGATGCGTTGGTGTTTGCCGATAAATTAGGAGTAGAAGCGATCGTTGATTTAGCTACCCTTACAGGTGCTTGCTTAATTGCCTTAGGAGACGATATCGCCGGGTTATTTACTCCCGATGATGGTGTAGCTAAACAGTTAGAAACCGCATCTGAGACCGCTGGAGAAAAAATATGGCGTCTGCCAATGGAAGAAAAATACTTTGAAGGGCTGAAGTCTGGCATTGCCGACATGAAAAACACCGGTCCCCGTGCAGGTGGTTCGATTACCGCCGCACTTTTCCTCAAACAGTTTGTCAAAGATACCCCTTGGGCACACTTAGATATAGCAGGACCCGTTTGGGCAGATAAAGAAAACGGTTACAACGGTTCTGGGGCAACCGGTTTTGGCGTTCGCACCCTCGTTAACTGGGTGTTGAGTTAATACCATTAGAGTTTTAGCCCGCGCAGGTAAGCTCTGTTTGTGTAGCCCCAGGCTGTAAGCCCTTGTCGTTATACCAATTCTATGTGAGGTTGCGCTTTATTCCCCTCACCCTAGAAGGGTGGGGCTATACGTACAAAGCCCACCTGCGTGGGCTAATTAGACGCATCTTCATACAGAAATGGTATTACAAGAAAGGCAGAGGGCAGGAGGCAGAAGGCACTTATGAAAGGAGTATTAATAAAAACTTTAGTTCTGGGTCTAAAGCCCAGTTTAAAAAAAGAATTGTATCGAGACGCGTAGCGCGTTCCGACAAAGCGTCATTGCTTCAATCCCACGTTTTTAAACGTGGGTTCTATAAGTGCCTTCTGCCTTCGTACTTCTGCCTTCTGAACTACATTTATTTATCTCGTAAAACCCTTATCCCGCCAATGGTTGTAAACCGTTGTCTAAAACGCGAAAGTCCTCTTCATAGGACTAAATAAAGATTTCAGTCCATTTTAATGGACTTGTGCTATTAGCCTTAGAATTTATTCTAAGGCGGGATAGCGGCAAGAACGAGGGTTTGGAAATATGTTGGTAATGACAAGGGCTATTAAGCGCAATAATTCAAGCGTTATTCGGCAGTAACGCGCTGTAGATTCGCAAATTATTCAGAACTAACCCAAGACTTTACGGCTCTATCTACCTCCATTGGACATCTGGTAAAAAAGATGTAGAGACGTAGCATTGCTAGGTCTAATCAAGGGTTTCGAGCAACGCATAATTAATTTTTACGCCTACCTCCATTACTAACAGTCCAGGCAGTAGATCACATGAAGCATTCCCAATTTCCGGCTGGGAACGAGACAATCGCCCATCCTCATTCCCTAACATCTGGTAAAATTTGTAAGGTTTCTATAAGCTTTAGCAATGGGATCGACTTGCGTGCGGATCGCAATTGATGCAATGGGAGGGGATCACGCACCTGGGGAAATCGTCGCCGGCGCACTGCGGGCACGAGAAGAACTAGGTGTAGAAGTATTGTTAGTTGGTGATACCCAGCAAATTGAGGCTGCCCTGCCGTCAAAAACAAATTTAGGGCAGATAGAGATAGTCAGCGCAACTGAAGCGATCGCTATGGATGAGGAGCCTTTAAGCGCCATTAGACGCAAACCCAAAGCTTCCATCAATGTGGCGATGAATTTAGTTAAAAATCAGCAAGCAGATGCTGTAGTTAGTGCCGGTCACTCTGGTGCCGCAATGGCAGCTGCTTTGCTGCGTTTGGGACGACTACCGGGAATTGACCGTCCGGCAATTGGCGCTGTATTTCCTACCTTAATAGCCAGTAAACCAGTATTAATCCTTGATGTCGGCGCAAATGTAGATTGTCGTCCGAAATTTTTAGAGCAGTTTGCCGTTATGGGGTCGATTTATAGTGAGTATGTGTTGGGTACACCCAATCCCAAAGTAGGTTTGTTAAATATCGGCGAAGAAGATTCTAAGGGAAATGATGCAGCTGTCCGTGCTAACGAAATGCTGCGGGAAAATTCCCAAATTTCTTTTATTGGCAACGCTGAAGGACGTGATGTCCTCTCCGGTCGCTTTGATGTGATTGTCTGTGATGGCTTTGTCGGCAATGTCTTGTTAAAATTCGCCGAAGCTGTCGGGGATATCGTCTTGCAAATTTTGCGCGAAGAGTTACCCCAAGGATTGCGCGGTCAAATCGGCTCGGCAATTTTAAAACCAAACCTGAAGCGGATTAAACAGCGAGTAGACCACGCGGAACATGGCGGCGGTTTGCTTTTAGGCGTAGCCGGAATTTGTATAATCGGTCACGGCAGTTCCCAAGCTCCTTCGATTTTTAATGCAATTCGCATTGCCAAAGAAGCGGTTGATAACTCTGTGCTGCAACGAATTCAGTCTCAATATCAAAGCCTTCAGCAGGAGAGCAATTAAAAAGTCAATAGTTATTACTAATGACAGATGACAAACAATAAAAGCTGATAGGTGGAGAAACTAGGAGTGCAAAAGTTAGGTGTAGCAATTACAGGAAGTGGTTCGGCAGTACCGACAACTTCTTTAGATAACCAGGGGCTGACTCAACTGGTTGACACGTCAGACGAGTGGATCGCCACAAGAACGGGGATTCGTCATCGACGATTAGCGGGTGCAGATGAATCCTTAAAGACGATCGCTACTATAGCCAGCGCGAAAGCGATCGCTGCTGCCGGAATTACCGCAGCAGACATAGATTTGATTCTACTCGCCACCTCTACCCCTGATGATCTATTTGGCACTGCTTGTCAAATTCAAGCTGAATTGGGAGCCACCAAAGCAGTTGCCTTTGACTTGACAGCTGCCTGTTCCGGCTTCGTGTTTGGACTTGTCACCGCTGCCCAATACATCAGAACAGGCGTTTATCAAAATGTCCTCTTAATTGGAGCAGATATCCTCTCCCGTTGGGTAGATTGGCAAGATAGAGGTACGTGTATATTGTTTGGTGATGGGGCTGGGGCGGTAATATTGCAAGCAAACGATAGCGATCGCTTGTTAGGATTTCAACTTAAAAGTGACGGCACTCAAAACCACTATCTCAATCTTGCCTACAAAGCCTCTCCCGAAGAACTTATCCCCGGTGTAAATGTCAATAAAGGCAACTTCCAACCCATCACCATGAACGGCAAAGAAGTCTACCGCTTCGCCGTCCAACGAGTACCAGAAGTAATTGACAAAGCTCTATTTCACGCTAATCTCAGCGTTGACCAAATAGACTGGCTGATATTACATCAAGCAAATCAGCGCATTCTCGATGCTGTAGCGCAACGTCTGAATATTCCAGCACATAAAGTTATCAGTAATCTCGCGGAATATGGCAATACCTCCGCCGCCTCTATCCCCCTTGCACTAGACGAAGCAGTGCAACAAGGCAAAATAAAACCAGGTGACATCATTGCTACCTCTGGCTTCGGTGCCGGACTCACTTGGGGGGCAGCAATTTTTCAATGGGGAAGATAAAAATTTGTTGGTTGATAGTTGTTAGTTGTTAGTGGGCATAGGGCATTGGGCATTGGGAATTTCCTATGATATCATGTCCGGGTAATTAGT
>NZ_KK073768.1:3481337-3497748 GCF_000582685.1 [Scytonema hofmanni] UTEX 2349 | reverse complement strand
CTCTGGCTTCGGTGCCGGACTCACTTGGGGGGCAGCAATTTTTCAATGGGGAAGATAAAAATTTGTTGGTTGATAGTTGTTAGTTGTTAGTGGGCATAGGGCATTGGGCATTGGGAATTTCCTATGATATCATGTCCGGGTAATTAGTTATGATTCCCATAGTCATTGCACCCCACCCCGATCAGCCCCTCCCCGCTAGGGGGGAGGGGAGACAAAGCGTAGCTTTGGCGGGGTGGGGTTCTTGGGGTGAGCGTAAGTAATCAAACGGACATGATATGAGTCCCTTTGCCCTTTTCCTCTCTTCAAATTCTCACTAACCACTAACCACCAACCACTATCCACCATCCACCATCCACTAACAAAATACGACAAATCGATGACTAAAACCGCATGGGTGTTTCCCGGACAAGGTTCTCAAGCAGTAGGAATGGGAACCGACTTATTAGATTTACCATCCGCTCAAGATAAATTTGCCCAAGCCGAAGAAATTTTGGGCTGGTCTGTGACGGAAATCTGTAAAAATGAAGAAAAGTTATCAACTACACTTTATACTCAGCCATGTCTTTACGTAGTCGAGAGCATTCTCGCTGACATTCTCCAAGAAAGAGGACACAAACCAGATTTACTTGCCGGTCATAGTTTGGGAGAATATATTGCCTTTTACGTCGCTGGAGTTTTTGAATGGTCTGCGGGGTTGCGGTTGGTGAAGCGTCGTGCTGAATTGATGGATAGTGCGGCAGGTGGTATGATGGCAGCTTTGATGAACTTTGACCGCGAACAGTTAGAACAAGCGATCGCCCAAACCCCCGATGTAGTGCTAGCAAATGATAATAGTGCCACACAAGTTGTAATCTCCGGCACACCGGACGCAGTACAAACAGTCATGTCCCAAGTTAAGGCAAAGCGTGCTATCCCTCTAAAAGTTTCTGGAGCATTTCACTCACCCTTAATGGCACCTGCATCTGCCGAATTTCAACAAGTTTTAGAAGCTGTGGAATTTAAACCAGCTATTGTACCAGTATTATCTAATGTAGAACCAGTTCCCTGTGTTGATGCCGAAATTTTAAAGCAACGTCTAATTAAACAAATGACTGGTTCGGTACGTTGGCGAGAAATTTCTCTACTTTTTCCCGTTAACGGCATTGAGCGAGTAGTAGAAATTGGTCCGGGTAACGTGCTAACTAATTTAATTAAACGCATTTGCCCTGACTTAATCTTACAAAATGTCCGTGGTATAACTGAATTGCTAGCTTAACTAATTGTTAACCTTGACGGTTTATACAAAGAAGCTTTGTAAGCAGGTAGGTGTAAATAAACATAACTTATTTCTGTCATTGCGTTCTTTTTGACTTTTGACTTTTGTACATCGGTATTACGTTGTGCAGATTCTAATTTATCGGATAGGTAATTCAATCACAAACTCTGTGCCTTCACCTTGTATTGAATGGCAAGTTAGTTTGCCGTGATGATTATTAACTACAATTTGGTAAGCAATAGATAAACCTAGCCCTGTTCCTTTACCTATAGCTTTTGTGGTGTAGAAAGCATCGAATATTTTTGTCTGGTCTGCTTCGCTGATTCCTGAGCCATTGTCTGCAATTCGGAGAATAACTCCTTCTGCAATTACCTCAGTTTTAATCCGAATCAAACCATGATAATTGGAAATTTCCTCAAAGTTTTGATTCTTTTGTATTTCTTCAATTGCATCGATCGCATTGCCAATCAAATTCATAAAAACCTGATTTAGTTCCCCTGGATAGCATTCAATAAGTGGCAATTCTCCATATTCTTTGCTTAATTGGATTGCCGGACGATGAGCATTTCTTTTAAGTCGATGCCCAACAATGAGTAGCGTAGTTTCTAACCCTTCATGCAGGTTAGCCCGTTTCTTCCCGGCTTCTCCTTGTCGAGAAAACTTGTTCAAAGATGACACAATTTCTGTAACGCGATCTGTACCCAGTTGCATAGATTGAATAATTTGGGATAAATCATTTAACAAATAGCTGATATCTGTTGTTTTAATAGCATTTTGAATTTCCGCAGGTGGGTCTGGCACATACTTTTGATATAACTTGAGTAAATTAACAACCTCTTGGAAATACTGTTCAATAAAATTTAAGTTGCCAGCGATAAAACTGATAGGATTATTTACTTCATGGGCAATTCCTGCTGTCATTTGACCCAAGGTTGCTACCTTTTCTGCTTGGATCAGTTGGATTTGAGTCTGTTGTAATTCGGCGTTTTTGGCAATCAAGGTTTTTGTCAAATTTCTCAGCTTCAGTTGATGCTCTATTCGCACCAAGACCTCTTCATACTGAAAAGGTTTAGTAATATAATCTACGGCTCCCAATCTCAATCCTTTCACTTTATCAGCAGTATCGGAAAGAGCAGTCATAAAAATAATCGGAATATCCTGGACACGAGGATTGCTTTCGCTTTTTAGGTGTTTACAAGTTTCAAACCCATCAATACCAGGCATCATCACATCAAGCAAAATTAAATCAGGTAAATTATCATTATCTAATCTCTGAATAGCTTTTTCACCACTGCGAGCTGCCCAAACTTCAAAGTTAGATTGATCCAAAAAGCTCGATAAAACTTGTAAGTTGGCAGGGTTATCGTCAACGACTAAAATAATTCCTCTGGCAGGATCGCGATTCAGAGAATTCTTTGAATCGCCTATCGTTGTTGTCATGGTGTTTCTACCTCAATATGAGTCACGTTGCTTCCCTCCGAATTCAAAATTTACAATCCCCATATATTTACAGGAATCAATCCTTTTCTTTTTCAGTTAAAAAATTGAGGATTAAATCTTCATCAAACTGCCTCGCTAATTGCCGCAATTGGTGAGCAAAGGGATCGAATTTTGTGTCTGTTTCCTCTAGTTGATCTGCCCATTTGAGAATGGCATTGAAGTTACCTTTAGTGGCTAAAATCACCAGTTCCCGCAATATATCGGCAGAAGGAGAAGTCAATTTATCATGTGTTGTAGCCGAAGAGTTGATTCTTTGTTTCTCATACTGAGAGTGCTGGTAAATCCATGCCAAACCTAAGTGGGACTCTAATTGATGCAGTAATTCATCTGCTTGTACAGGTTTGCTCAAAAAGGTGTCACCTCCTGCTTCCAAACTGCGACGTTGGTCGGTTTCAAAGACACTAGCGGAAGAGACGATTATCTTGACATCCTGAATATCTGGGGTATGACGCAGGTATTGAATCAATTCAAACCCATCCATTTCTGGCATAATCAAATCTGTAATCACCAGTTCTGGTTTCAAAGCGATCGCTTTTTCTAAAGCTTCTTGACCGTTGATAGCTTCAACCACATTGAAACCCAATGGTTGCAGTAAATTTGTAATTACTGTGCGATTC
Source organism: [Scytonema hofmanni] UTEX 2349 (assembly GCF_000582685.1). Lineage (GTDB taxonomy): Bacteria > Cyanobacteriota > Cyanobacteriia > Cyanobacteriales > Nostocaceae > Hassallia > Hassallia hofmanni. Next base: position 3,494,376 of record NZ_KK073768.1, on the reverse strand, counting down.
TCCCAGCGATCGTCCACCATCAGGATGGTGCGGGGGCTACCTTCAAAGCCTATGATTTGTCTCTTTGATGCAACCATATCAGACTGTATGCATTCACTCGCTTCGGCGATCGCAATTTCAAACCAGAAAGTACTACCCTGACCGATCTGACTTTTAACCTGGATATCGCTACCCATCATCTGCACCAACTGCCGAGTAATAGCTAAACCCAGCCCCGTCCCTTCTATCTGCCGCTTTTTCTCACCTACTTGTTCAAATGGCAAAAAAATCTTGCCCAATTCGGTTGGAGTTATCCCAATTCCTGTATCTTCCACACTAAAGGAAATGCGATATTTCACCGTCTGCCCATCAGCAGGAAGTTGATCGATTACCTCAACCTTGAAACTAACCTTACCCTCATCCGTAAATTTGATGGCGTTTCCCAGCAAATTCAAGAGAACTTGACGTAACCTTTTGACATCGACATGAACCCCTGTGGGTAAGTTGCTTGCGAGTTTATAGACAAATAAAATGCCCTTTTGTTCTGCCCGAATCTGGCAAATTTCCACAATACCCTGTAAAAAAGACGGTAAATGCACATCTTGAGGATGCAATTCCAGTTTTCGCGCTTCAATTTTGGAAAGATCCAAAATATCATTAATTAAAGTCAGCAGATGAGAGCCACATTGTTCAATAATGTTTACATGATATTGCTCTGGTTCTGGCAAACCTTTGGAACGTAGCAAAATTTGAGCGCAACCCAAAATACCATTTAAGGGTGTTCGCAATTCATGGCTCATGTTGGCTAAAAATTCGCTTTTAGCACGATTTGCGGTATCAGCCGTTGCTTTGGACTTTTTCAGTTGAGCTTGTTCAAAGGCTTGTACCTGCCACAAGACAGTGATCATCGTCACTGTCAACCCACCCACAATTAGGGCTACAAAATCGAGGAATTTTAGCCGAGATTCAATATTTTGGCGCGGAATTACCAAAGCCACAGACCAATTAGCTTCTCGCAACGGCAGATAAGCAACATACTTTTTGGTGCCGTCAATTTCCATCAATTTAATTCCCCGTTGTTTGTTTACCATCCGTTGTGCGATCGCATTTAAATTGCGATCTGGAATTTTCAACAAACTGGGTGCAGGTTTTTCTACTATTGACATTAACGTTGAGTTGGGATGGACGATCGCTTCTCCTTGGGAATTGAGAGCAAATGCATAGCTGTTCTTGCCGTAGTGCAGGGAGTTGACCACCTCAGAAATGTGATCGACTTTAACATTGCCGTGGAAGACGCCAATAGGAGAATTTGACCAGATCGGGGTGGCGATCGCAATTAAAGGAATGCCTGTGGAACGACTGATAAAGGGATCAGAAACGTTGCTTTTTCCAGCTAGTGCTTTTTGAAAGAAGTCTCGATCCTTAATATTCTTATTTGACCGACCAACCTTAGTATTAGAAAACGAACCATCCGGGGTAACTATTTGGAAAAAGAAAAATTCATCGATCCGCTTAACTTCTGACTTTAAATAGGGTTCTGCCACAGACCAGTCTAATGAGCGTACAGTTGATGTGTGAGCAAGGGTTTGCACCTCCACTTTGCGAACATGCAACCACTCCTCAATTTCATCAACCCCTCTCTGTACCTCTAAAAAAGCTTTTCCTCTCAAGTCTTCTAGGGTTATTTTTCGAGCAGCTTCATAGCTAAAATAAGCAGAAATACTCACAATCAGAGTAGTGCCGCCAAGAATAAATCGAATCAGCAAATTGCGCGAGGAATGCATTTTGCTGTCAAATGGGCTGGAATTGCCTTCTATCACAGGGTTCACCCTCTAAACAATAGATTTGGTAAGCAAAAAAAAAGGGCTATATTTAGATTGCCCAAAAAATTATTCATAATCGCAGCCTTCCAGGTAACTAACTTTAACAATCAAAAGTGGTGGCTATTCACCAAACAGTGGACAAAGCGCAAGCCTTCTAGCTCTGAAACTGGACAGATAGCCAGCTTAAGCGAAAGCTACGTTTTGAGGGTCACGAAACCTATGGGTGCTTTCCAGCTTGTAGCTCTTTCATCAACCGTTAAACATCCCTATTTGGTTAAAGAAGTGCGGTTGATCTAACAAGCCCTCAAAACTTTAGCGAGGAAAACCTAACCCCAGTAATGGGAGGACAATCAATGTCTAATTTTGTTTTTGTAATTGACACTAACTTCCAACCATTGAACCCAGTACCACCGGGACAAGCTAGGCGATTGTTAAAAGCAAAACAAGCTGCTGTGTATCGTCGCTATCCGTTCACAATCATCCTAAAATATGCGGTTCCAATCCCTGATACAGACCCATATCGGTTAAAAATAGATCCAGGTTCCAAAACCACTGGACTAGCGATTGTACAGGGTGAGAAAGTAATCTGGGGTGCTGAGTTAGCGCACCGTGGGCAACAAATCAAAAATGATTTAGAGTCGCGTCGCGCTATCCGTCGCAGTCGTCGTAACCGCAAAACCCGTTACCGGAAACCCAGATTTCTAAACCGCACTCGCCAAAAAGGTTGGTTAGCACCAAGCCTTAATTCTAGAGTTGAAAACATCTTAACTTGGGTCAATCGCATAACCCGATATGTGCCAATTACAGGCATATCCCAAGAGTTGGTTAAATTCGATCTGGCTGCAATGCAGAATCCGGAAATATCCGGCAAGGAATACCAACAAGGGGAACTTGCAGGCTACGAGGTCAGGGAGTATTTACTTGAGAAATGGGGCAGAAAGTGCGCTTATTGTGGCGTTGAAAATGTACCGTTTGAAGTTGAACATATTCACCCAAAATCAAGGGGAGGAAGCGACAGAATTTCAAACCTTACGATTGCTTGCCATGCTTGCAATCAAGTTAAGGGAAACAGAGATGTTAAGGATTTCTTAGCTAAAAAACCTGACATTTTATCTCGTATTTTGAGGCAAGCCAAGCTTCCGCTCAAAGATGCGGCGGCGGTTAATTCTACTCGTTGGGCATTGTTTAACAGATTGAAAGAGACGGGCTTGCCAGTAGAAACCGGGACGGGTGGTAGGACAAAATACAATCGTGTCCGGCTTAACTTGCCTAAAGCGCATTGGCTAGATGCTGCCTGTGTGGGGAATGTAGAAAGCCTGCAAATGCTTACTTCTGCGCCCTTGTTGATTGCCGCTAAAGGGTGGGGGAATCGTCAAATGTGTACAACCAATCAATATGGCTTTCCGGTTCGTCATCGAACACGCTGCAAGACTTTCTTTGGTTTTCAGACTGGCGACATGGTACGGGCAATCCTCCCCACCGGGAAGTTTGCAGGTGTTCATGTTGGCAGGCTAACAGTTCGAGAAAGTGGCGTGTTTGAGATGAAAACACCGACAAGTAAGGTTAGCCCAGTCCGTCACAAATACTGTAAATCAATTCACCGTAATGATGAGTATATGTATACGTTTTCCACAAATGTTCACGCTCTTCCGTGACTAGAGGCATACCGATCGCTTATCCTTAATTCTGTCCGATTTCAATTATCTTCTGTGAGCAAAAGTCGCGAACCGTTTATCAGTCTGGCACTTTACCACACCTTTAAGTGGTCTATCGTCAGCCCTATGCTTTACACTTACTTTCAAGGTAAAGTTTATGATGCCCAAAACGTCCCCAAAACTGGACCAGTGGTGATAGTCAGCAATCATGCGAGTAACTACGACCCCCCAATTGTTTCTAATTGTGTCGGTCGTCCTGTAGCATATATGGCTAAGGAAGAATTATTTAAAATCCCGATTTTACGGACTGTGATTAAATTATTTGGTGCTTATCCGGTAAGTCGGGGAACTGCCGATCGCGCTGCTATTCGTTCAGCTTTAGAGTATCTTGAAAATGGCTGGGCTGTGGGTGTATTTTTAGAAGGTACGCGCACCCCAGATGGACGCATTACAGACCCCAAACGAGGTGCTGCACTCCTAGCTGCCAAGGCAAAAGCACCACTATTACCTGTATCTTTGTGGGGTAGTGAGAAAATTGAGGTCAAAGGTTCGGCGATACCTCATGCAGTTCCTATCTCTGTCAGAATTGGCAAGTTGATTGATGCACCTAGTTCTACTAATAAAGAGGAATTAGAGGCGATAACGCAACAGTGTACAACAGCGATTAATGATTTGCATTTGTTAGGGCGATAAGTTGAGATTATTAAAAAAAATATGCTTAAGGGAGGTAGCGATCGCCTTAGTTGTTTTGAGACTATAACCTCATCATACTTTTCCTTAACAGCATATGAGCCGCAATGAAAGTCAATAATCTTTGGCAGCGATTAAATAATCTCGCATTAGTTCGCTTTTTACTTTTAGTTGCTTCTGGCTGGGCTGTTACACAACTTTTAGCTTACTTTGAAACGGTCATTGTTATTTTCACATTTGCAGCAATTTTGGCTTTTTTACTCAGCTATCCTGTTAGGTGGCTGCGGCATTTTTTGCCTCACGGTATAGCGGTTATTTTTGTCTTTTTGCTCAGTATTGTGTTTATTGGAGGTTTAGCAATCACTGTAGGTTTAGCCGTTTTATCTCAAGGGCAACAATTAATTGAGAGTGTAACTGCCTTTTTAAATTCTTTAATACCTTTTGTCGAACAACTTGAAGAATTTCTGCGTAACCGCAATTTGCAGATAGATTTAAGTGTAATTGAAGAACAATTGCGAAATCAAGCAATATCAATGCTTGTCACAAGTTTGACTATTTTCCAAAGTTTCATTACTAATTTTGTGACTTTCATATTAATTGCTGTTGTCGGTTTTTTTATGCTTCTTGATGGCGAAAAACTTTGGGATCTTATCTTAAAAGTAGTACCTAGCGAGCGACGCGCTAGATTTACAAGGATAATCAGACGCAGCTTTTTAGGTTTTTTTCGCGGTCAGTTGATATTAACTTTGTTTTTATCAGCTTCTAGTTTCATTATTTTCTCTTTGTTAAAAGTACCTTTTGCTTTAATTTTGTCAGTGATAGTAGGTTTACTTGACATTATTCCGGGGATAGGAGCTACATTAGGAGTTGGTGTAATTACTTTGATTGTGCTGTCTCAAAGTGTTTGGCTAGCACTCAAAGTATTAGTAGCGTGTATTATCCTTCAGCAAATACAAGACAATTTGATTTCGCCAAGAATTATGCAAGATGCGCTGAATCTTAATCCGGTGGTAGTATTTTTTGCTTTGCTTGTAGGTGCTAGAGTAGCTGGTTTACTAGGAATTTTTATCTCTATTCCAATTGCTGGAGTAATAGTTTCTTTATTTGAAATTGACGAGATGAAAGCAGAGGTTTAGTTAAAAGTTAGGAGTTAGGAGTTAGGAGTTAGGAGTTAGGAGTTAGGAGTTAGGAGTTAGGAGTTAGGAGTTAGATAGAGACGCTTCTGAGTGGAACGTCTGTAGGAAGAATAGACATCTCCAGAAAAGACGTAAAGACGTTCCGTCGGAACGTCTCTACAAGGGTTTCGGGCAACGCATAATTAATTTTTACTCCTATGTCTAATAAGGTAAAATGCTTTTTAAGCAGAGAAAAACTGGGCAGTTATGCAAGATTTAAGAACTGAATTAACCCAAATCCTAGATGAGGCTGAGTGGGAGTGGATAATTCCTCACGTACAGCGTGATGCGGTAATATTAGTCCCAATTGAATTAGACTTGCTCAATGTCGGAATCGCGATCGCTAGCGATAACGCTCCCCAAGTGCAGCAATGGATTGATCAACAATTGCTTACTAAACCCTCTGTTACACAAATTGGCGAATGGAATGGCGATCGCACAAAGCTATTTTTAACTTTGATTGTACAGCCATACGTTCTCATTCAAGAAAAAGCCACCCCATAAGCTTCTACTATATGAAAACCATCATTGCCATCTTAGCGACTTTGCTAATTGCCACCACACCAGCTACAGCTCAACGTTCCAAAATTGACACCCCAATGTCTCCTCGAATTACCATCAGTGAACGGTGTCAGCAGTTACAGATAAACTGTAGCAAATCTGAAGTATTAGAAGTAGGACGTAGGGTACAACAGTTGTACTTCAGCCGATACAATCGAAAACCACCCCAAAAACAAGGCGTAAACATCTATACCACTACTGACAGTAACCTGATTGACCAAGCGATAGTTAATCAGTTAGCAACTGAAAACGAAAAGCTACGCAAAGAATTGCAATCACAAAACAAGTTAAAAGTTAAAAGAAGTAGTCCTACAGCATACTTTATGAAAAATAAAATAAATATTTTTTCGAGGATTATCCTTTAACTTTTAAGTTATCACCGCTTATTTTTTGCTTCATCGGCGCCTGTGTAGCCAGTTGTCATCCAAACCAAAGCTCTAGCACCATCGCGCACTGATTTTTCAATTGGTTCAGGCGATCGCTCAGAAGGAACGGACACTGGTTTAAATATAATACCCCGACTACCTAAAACAATCTCGCCAATCACACAGGCGCGGCGCATATGATAATCTGATGTAATCAAATACACACTCTTAATACCGCGTTTTTGCAAATCATCCACCAACGTGGTAAAATTTGTAACTGTATCTACCGCTTCATAGTCCAGGTGTAAACGTCGGGGATCAACTCCGGCTTTGGCAAACACTTTTTCAGTAGTCTTTTTTGGGCTACCACCAGTGATCCAAATTGGTAAATTTGGATTCTTCCGGGCAAAATCTGCTGTAAACTTCTCTCGTTCTAATCTCGCAGTCGAACCACCCAGAACTAAGACCGCTTGGGGTTGTACAACTTGGCTTTTAACTTCCTTGTATCCCAACCACATGAACAGCGGTAGGGCAATAATCATACATCGAAATGATTTATTTGTAAAAAGTAATTTATTCAAGGTTCTATTACTTCGTCTGTTCAGAGAATTTTCTCTAATGAAGAAAAAACAATTAAATTATTTTGGGTAGCATTTTCAAAAAACTACCCAAATATGAACTTAGATAATTTATCGCAAAAACCCACGCTTGTCGTGAGTTTTGCAATATCCTACCGTGTATCGAACCATCTATAAAGAAAGTTCGACTAGTTTATTCATTTAATTGTTTCCAGACGACGGGACTGGCCAGGCTCGAACCGGCGACCTAGCGCTTCAGATTTGTGTGAGTTTCCCCACTCTCCGGACTATACCTTCACCATAGGCTTTTTAGCCTTTAGGCGGTGGCTTACTAGTCTCTACACCTTCCTGAGTCGAACTTGTAATATTGCTTTGTCGTTTCGATTCAGGCTTGGCTCGGTATTCCCTTGAAGTGTCAGCACTTTGCTAGATATACTCTTTAGGGTTCACCGAATTTAACCACATTCACTCATAAAGTTTCCTTCATGGTGCCCGATTATTCAGGAGGCGCTCGCTCTATCCATCTGAGCTACAGCCCCAAAAAACTGCTATGTAGAATTATAGCAGTTTTAGCTAGATTGCCACGAATTGTCCCAAGAACCGCCGCCTACTTCTAATCCACAGAGAAAACTATGTGCTTTCAGGATTGTTTTGGATTTTGTTCCACTTACTTCGCGTAACTCTAAATCGAGTTTTCCTTGCATGGTGTCCCGACAACAGAATATCAAACCGTTGGCAGTAGGCGCACGCAACGGTGTACCTGGTAGATGCGTAGTCCCAGTTAATTCAATTTCATAATTTAAGTTTCGCGCTTGCATTTGCCATCTACCCCAAGGCTGAATATTCCAAGAAACTTGTGAATTCCAAGGAACAAATTCATAAAACTTATCTTGATAATGCAAACCAATCATCGCCACAGATTCCATCCACCACAGCACACCGCGTCTTCCACCACCAGCGGTTAATGCTAAGTCGGGTTCAGAATCAAAGCTATTACAATTTAACCAAAACCATTTTTGCGGAAAAGCACCGCCCCAATTTTTTTCGCTGTAAGCTGGGGCATCGGTGAATTCGTAGATTTTACCATTCCAGTCAATCCAACCGGAAGCCTTACCGTGAGCCATCAAAATTTGCCATCCCGGTTCAAATATCGGCAAAAAGGAGATTATGCCTGCGGTAGATTGTTGTAATTGTCCTTTATTTCCCCAGCCATATACTGGTTTAATTTCATACTGCCAACGGCAATAATTTCCGGTTGCCGGATCGCGAATTATTCCTTGATTTAATGTGGCTGTAGCTTGATAACCTTCTTGAATATAGCGATCGAACTCTGCTGGAAACAGATAAAGGGGTTGACTTTGTAAATCAGTTCTGCCCCAATGACCTAAAGCCAAGACATCGTTTTTTGCCCAAAATTTATTAACATCTGGAAAAGTCCGCAACAAATATTCATCATTGGGACCGAGGACTTGTGCAGCACCACCGCTGTGGGGTTTCCCACCAATGGGGTCTTCGATAGAGTACATAAAAGCGAAGGTTTGCTCAATTTCTGGTATGGTTACGCGATAATACCAACCTTCAAAGAAGCGTCTGCTACCACGATCCCAATGATAGCCACTGTGTGGGGTTTGAGTTGACTTAAAAGGATTTGTGGAAATAGATAACATAGATTTACACATGTGTTTATTTCCCAGTATGCCCGATGTCTGACGATAACCCCCTAACGCATCTACGTCTGGATATTCATCATGCTTATGAAATTCTTGGTTTAAAAGCTGGTGTATCTCACAAAGAAGTGAAGCAAGCTTACCGCAAGCTTGTTAAAGTTTGGCATCCAGATCGTTTTTTTGTTCAAAAGGAAAAGCAGAAAGCTGAGGAAAGAATTAAAGAAATTAACGAAGCTTACAATCAATTAAAGTATTATCAGCCGATCGCGGCAAATAAATCTTCGCCACTTAATGATACAGAAATTCACATTCATCGCTTTGATGCGGAGGCATTCTATGAATTGGGAAGGGAGAATGTCAGGAAAAAAATGTATCAAGAAGCGATCGCTAATTTTACCCACGCTATTCGCCTGAATCCCAAATATATTAAAGCATACAAATATCGGGGGCTAATTTGTTCCGAGCTTGGATATGAGTATAGAGCCACTGCCGATTTAAATAAAGCGGCAGAGTTGGAATGGGAATTAAAATACCCAGGTGTAAAATTTACACCATCACCAAAATCTGTATCAAAGCGTGTATCACTTAAACATCGATTTTGTCAGAAGATAAAAAAGTTACTGCGGTTTAGGCAAAAGTCCTAGATCCCCGACTTCTCAAAGAAGTCGGGGATCTAGTTTCGTTAGATATTAACATGTATGATGTAATACTTGTTTTTAAGTAAGCTTGTGACTCATTTTTATGCAAGACTTTATATTTGTACGTACTCTCAAAGGGCATTCAGATAAGGTTACATCCGTTGCCTTCAGCGCTGATGGGCAAATATTAGCTAGCGGCAGTGGAGATAAAACCGTCAAAATTTGGCACTTGGCAAAAAACGAACCCGAAACTCTCAAGGGACACGGAGAATCCTCTTGGTCTGGGGGTGTTAATTCAGTGGCTTTTAGCCCCGATAGCAAGAAATTAGCCAGTGCTAGTGATGACAAAACTGTTAAATTGTGGGATGTGCTTACCGCAAAAGAAATTTGCACCTTCACTGGACATGAAGAAAAAGTTTGCTGTGTTGCCTTTAGTCGAGATGGAAAGACTTTAGTTAGTGGTAGTAAAGACAAAACAATCAAACTTTGGTCATTAGACACACAAAAAGAAATACACACCCTAAAGATGCATTCAGATGACGTTTTATGCGTTGCTTTCAGTCCCGATGGCAAGATTTTAGCCAGTGGTGGTGCTGGTAATGACAAAACAATCAAACTATGGGATTTGGCTAAACAAAAAGTTTTAACCCTCAAAGGTCATTCTGACTGGTTTGGGGGGATAAATTCCATTGCCTTCAGTCCAAAACGCAAGATTTTAGCCAGCGGTAGTAAAGACAAGACTATCAAGCTATGGCAGGTGGATACAGGCAAGGAAATCTGCACTCTAACTGGACATGACAATGATGTTTCTTCTGTGGCTTTCAGTCCAAATGGCAAAATTTTAGCTAGTGGTAGCAAAGACAAGACTATCAAGCTATGGCAGGTGGATACAGGCAAGGAATTCTATACTTTTACAGGATCTGAAGATGCGGTGTATTCGGTTGTCTTTAGTCCAGATGGTAAAACGCTTGCTAGTGGCAGTGGAGATAAAACTATTACGCTATTGCCTTGTGAGTGAGGCTGTCATGACTAAGTAAGTGGAGGAAATTAAATGTAAAATACTCTCCTGGTTCGTAGTGAGCGGTTTACCGCTCGTTGGTGAGGATTTTAACGGCTGAAGCCGTTACTACGTTAAGGAGCGTTTATTTATGCCCATCTACTTAATATTCCCTGACTCTTGAGGAAAGCAAGTTGCCCAAATTTTAAGAAAGATTTCGCAATTGTTGCGATAAGTTAATGGTAATGAAGTTTGGTAATATAACAGTTGCGCTTGGGAAGAGTAATGCTAACTTAATAAGCAGGTACAGAGAAGTTAAAAACTTCAACGAAAAACCCTTCAGATTAGAGCCTGTGCCTCCTGCTCTAATGTCCTCGCAATAACTGCTCGATTGTCGTATCCTCAAAACGTGTTTTAGCCTTAAATTAATATAAAGTAATTTTGGAGGTTTTTGAACGCATAGCCAAAAATGCCTGCCTAGTTGGAATGAAGGATGCACAATTGTTGAGTATCGTGTGTTGCGAGTCTTGTCCACATTAGTTGAGTTATTTACCTCTGATTTTTTACTCTTCTCAATCTATTAAATCGCTTATAAACCGCCCAAGCTGCTGATATCTATCCATCGTAGCTTTGGGCGGTTTAGTCTATTGGAATGAGTGGATAGTGGATAACTAGTAACGGGACTTAAAGAAAAATTAAGCCAAAATGTAGCTCAAACTAGCTTTATAAGCGGCAAACACGTCACGGTTGAAGGTCAAGCAATCGAAAAATCGACAAGACATACAGCAGATTTCAGGTAAATGATGTACATGCGTAAAATCCAAAAACCTGTAGAGACGTTCCGTCGGAACGTCTCTACGTGTATTTAATCACAACCCAATCTGCTGTATTATTAAATAAGCGATCGCCCACAAGTAATTAATTTTGTTTAATCACTTACCGCTACTCTTTAACAAGCTTCAAATGTTTGTCAATAGCGCTGCTGAATTGTTCGTAAGAAGAAACTCCTACAATTGTTTCTGCTAAGGAACCATCAAAGAAAATTAAAACCGCTGGAATGCTGCGAAGACCGAATTTTTTGAACATCGGCTTGTTTTTATCCACGTCTACCTTAACAACCTTGGCACGACCTTTGTATTCCTGGGCAAGCTGATCCATTAATGGACTAATGAGACGACAAGGACCACACCAAGTAGCTGTAAAGTCAACAATAACAACTTTTTCTTCAATTAAAAGAGCATCAAATTCGCTTTCTTGAATGTAAGTAACTATGTCAGTTTCTGTAGACATTTTTTAATTCCTTAATATCAAACTAAAATTTCAGTAAGAAGGTGACTCTACAAACTATATACTATAAGCGATCGCCTGGTCTATTATGGTTGGCGGTGCTGTTGCGTGTGCGATCGCTTTGCTTGCTCTAAATTATTGTTGTGCCTTGCCAGTAATAAAATTAAAGAGCCACTATGCACCAAAGTACGTTTTACGATCGTTGTTCATCATCTCAACAAAAGAGCGATCGCAGCTCTACTTAAAGTAACGCAAGGAGCTTTAAGCAAGTGGACTCGTTGAATGAAGAATCCCCTCGGCTTCAGCCAGGGGAGTGTCAAAATGACTATTACTGTTTAATTGTTAACTCTTGATTTTTTTGAGGAATTTATTTTTTGTAATTCCCTAACAACCATCAACTAATACCAATTCTTTATGAGGCTGCGCTTAATAACCCGACGAGTAAACTCGCGGCTAAACGAACGAAGCCCACCTGCGTGGGCTAAATTAGGCGCATCTTCACACAGAAATGGTATAACAACCATCAACCATCAACTATCAACCATCAACTAACAACCATCAACTAACTAATAAGCGTAATTACAGTAACTTCTGGTGGACAAAATAAGCGTCCTGGGAAATAAGTTCCTAAGCCGCGATTGACGTATAATTGATTTTCTCCTAGACGATGAAAGCCTTGTGCCCATTCCCAATATCGGACTACTTTAGAACAGTCTCCGCGCAAAAATGGCACCCAACGGCGCAGTTTTTTGGGAAGTAATTTTAGAAACTTTTTATAATAAACTATTACTGGACCAAAACCAGGAATGACGATGTGACCACCATGAGTATGACCCGATAGTTGCAAGTCTACTCGCCATTGTTGTAATATCTTGGCTGTGTCTGGATTGTGGGATAAGACGATGCGCGGTGTTGCAGAATCTATTTGATTCATCACTGATGCGGGATTAAATTCTCGTGACCAATAATCGGCTAGTCCTACTATTGGTAATTCTTTTCCTAATGGATAGGCAATTTCATTCCAAAGAACATGAATGCCGATGCTATTTAATGCGGTGGTAATTTCTGTTTTGGATTTGTTGTAATGTATATCGTGGTTGCCTAGTACGGCATAAATACCACAACGACTTTGCAGATGTTTGAGTCGATGTACGAGTTGATGAATTGGGGTAGGATCGTCAGTTACGAAGTCCCCAGTTAATACAACTAAATCGGGTTCGGCTTCGTTGCTGAGTGCGATCGCATTTTCTAACATTTCTTCACTTAACCGCAAACCATCGTAGTGAAAATCTGACAATTGCACTAGTTTTGTGCCTTGTAAAGATGTTGGAAGTCCCCCTATCTTTATGGTCAGGTTATCTATACTTAAAGGTCCTGTTAACAACCAATGCATAGCGCTACAGACTCTCCTCATATTAGCGCTTATAGCTTACCAAAATTTAAATTATTATTTGTTAATTGTTAGTTGTTGGTTGTTAGTTGTTGGTTGTTGGGGGTTGGTTGTTGGTTGAAGCTTAACAGTTATCCACTATCCACCATCCACTAACCCTCTAAGAGGGTGTTTATAAAATAAATCTTAAGCAGTTGAGCAACGATGATTACGGGCTAATCGACGTAACATCAG
>NZ_KK073768.1:3479015-3481237 GCF_000582685.1 [Scytonema hofmanni] UTEX 2349 | reverse complement strand
AGAGTCTATAATTCCGGCGGATGGCTCTGCGTCTCGTCCAGAGATTTCCCTGAGCTGCGATCGCAGAGCTGAATGGATTTTTGCCATACGCCTTTGCGCTGCCAACGTTGAAAATACGAGTATACAGTTTGCCATGCTGGTAAATCATGCGGCATCATTCGCCACGAACAGCCGGCACGCAAGACGTAAAAATTGCATTTACCACTTCGCGCAGATCGACTTCACGCTTTTTCCACGTTTTCGTTTACGTTCTGCCGGAATCATGGATTTAATCACATCCCATTCCGGATCAGAAATGTCTGTGGGATAAGGTTTTCGACTCATGTCACCTAATTCAAATATGACAACTGTCTTTTTTAAAATACCTGTCCTGGAGAATGACTGCGGTGCTCTTTACTTTTTATTTATAAACACCCTCTAAGGTGATTACTGTAACTTCTGGGGGGCAAAATAAACGTCCTGGGAAATAAGTTCCTAAGCCGCGATTGACGTATAATTGATTTTTGCCGACTTGATGTAATCCTTGTGCCCATTCCCAATGACGAACTACTGAGTATTCTTTTCGCAAACATGGAATTCGTCGGCGTATTTTAATTGGTATCTTTCGCAGGATTTTGCGATAATAAAGTAGCGCGGGACCTTTTGTCGGAATTCTAATTTGACCGCCATGAGTATGACCTGATAGTTGCAAATCTACTCGCCATTGTTGCAATACTTCCGCTGTGTCTGGATTGTGGGATAATACTATGCGAGGTGTTGCCGGATCTAGTTGATTCATAACTAATCCAGGGTTAAATTCTCGTGAGTAGCGATCGCTTAATCCGACTATTGGTAGTTCTTTTCCTACTGGATATGCGATTTCATTCCACAAAACGTGAATTCCGACACTGGTTAGAGCGGCTGTAACTTCAGCTTTAGAGTTGCGATAGCATATATCGTGATTTCCTAATATAGCATAAGTTCCCAAACGACTTTGGAGATGTTTGAGCCTTAACACCAGCTGATGAATTGGTGCTGGGATGGTGGTGATATAATCGCCGGTTAAGAAAATTAAATCAGGTTCGACTTCGTTGGTGAGTGCGATCGCTTTATCTAACATATTTTCACTCAGTCGCAAACCATCATAGTGAAAATCTGACATCTGCACCAGCTTTAGGTTTTGTAATGATGGGGGTAAACCAGCAATCTTAACCGTCAATTTCTCTACGCTTAACGGTCCAGATAACAACCAGTGCATAATTTACTTCATATCATAACTTGGCGCTTATAGCTTAACGAATAATTCGGCGATCGCCTGTCACAAGTGCAACAACTTTGTCAAAAATTCATCAATCATACAGATTGCCGCGTATTTATACTGAGCTAACTTCAATGCAGCTTTACTTTTGAACTTATATCAGGAGCTTACTTACAGGAGTTTTCACATTATTTTGGTCTTTCGTAGTAAGCGCTTCAGCGCTTATTCTAGGCACTGAAGTGCCTACTACGTTTTTAAGTTAAACTGATCCTGGTTCTGAGTGTTGATTTGGCTGCAAATATTCAATAATCAGCAAGCGTAAGTAATCTAGCATTTGCATATAAGCTTTGATTTGTCTGTATTCTCTTCCAGTTGTTAAGTAAAATTGAGCGATCGCGGGAATGTCAAAAAGTCGCATACTTTTTAATTGATTAATTGCTTGTTGTTCATTTTCAATCCAACCCCGTCTTTTAATTTGACTGGCATAACCTCGGATATCTACTGTTAAAAGTTCGATTTCTTCTAAAACAGTGAATTCTTCCTCAAAATTAGGATCTAACGCTGCAACTTCTTTTCTTTCTTGCTTGGTATTTTGATAATCGACGGTTAACTGTTCTAATATCTCAATAATATAGTTTCTTTTGATTTCCGGATTTTGAGTATTCAGGGTTGTTTTAGTCATTGTTTACATTATAAGTAACAAGTGCGATCGCCGTTCTTTAGCCCAGGTCGGTGTTCTTCGTTCATATAACCCCAACCCCGACGACTGGAAGTCGCGGCTACACAAACAAAGTCCGCCTTCGCGGACTAAACTGATATTAAAAATAGACGTGCGATCGCACGAGTTAACCAACGCAGGTAAGCTTCGTCCGTATAACCCCAGGTTTCCAGGACTACGGTGTACACACAAGTCATAGAATTACCCAAAAAGGAGTGAAAAACCTCACCCTGTCCGTTCCGGACATCCCTCTCCTTACCAAGGAGA
>NZ_KK073768.1:3463406-3478915 GCF_000582685.1 [Scytonema hofmanni] UTEX 2349 | reverse complement strand
ACCAAGGAGAGGGAAAGATTTTAGCGTAGCTAAAAGCAAGGGTGAGGTTTTTCCGGCTTGTTTGTACACGGTAGGGTTTCCAGGATGAGGGTATATTATAATAGAGGCGCGATCGCAATAAATACTGTGGCTAATCAAGAAGAAGTTATCACTACCCTGGCACAAACTCCTTTATATGAGCTTGCTGTAGAACTGAAAGCAAGATTAACCAGCTTTGGTGGTTGGGAAATGCCTGTACAATTTACTGGTATTAGCCGCGAACATGAAGCGGTGAGAAATGCTGCGGGAATGTTTGATATTTCCCACATGGGTAAGTTTACTTTACAAGGTAAAAGCGTAATTTCCCAGCTTCAGGGTTTGGTTCCCTCAGATTTGAGTCGGTTGCAACCAGGTCAAGCGCAATATACTGTGTTGTTAAATGAAAGAGCGGGAATTATTGACGACATCATTGTATATTATCAAGGTAAAGACAGCACAACAGGCATAGAAAAAGCTGTAATTATAGTCAATGCGGCAACCACAGGCAAAGACAAAGCATGGTTATTGCAAAAGCTGGACGTTGAAAAGGTGAATTTTCAAGACTTGTCACGAGAAAAGGTCTTAATTGCCGTCCAGGGACCAAAAGCAAGCAGCATTCTTCAGCAATTTGTGTCAGCAGACTTAACTCCAGTCAAAGCATTTGGTCATTTGGATGCAACTATATTCGGGAAACCGGCATTTCTTGCCCGTACAGGTTACACCGGGGAAGATGGATTTGAGGTGATGGTAGATCCAGATGTGGGGGTGGAGTTGTGGCAAAATCTGATTAAAGCTGGTGTGATTCCTTGTGGACTTGGTGCGAGAGACACTCTGCGACTAGAAGCGGCAATGGCACTTTATGGACAAGATATCGATGATAATACCACTCCTTTAGAAGCGGGTTTGGGTTGGTTGGTTCATCTGGATAGCAAAGGTGATTTTATCGGACGTTCAATTTTAGAACAGCAGAAAGCTGATGGTGTGCAACGTCGGTTGGTAGGTTTGCAGATGCAAGGACGCAATATTGCTCGTCACGGCTATCAAATATTATCAGCAGGTAAAGTTGTGGGGGAAGTCACCAGTGGAACTTTATCACTTACACTTGGTTATCCCATCTCCCTTGGTTATGTTCCCACAGAGTTAGCAAGTGTTGGTCAGCAGCTAGAAGTAGAAATTCGGGGGAAAGTTTACCCCGCAGTTGTGGTGAAGCGTCCGTTTTATCGATCGCAAAATCGTCTGATTTAGATTGTAGTTCATCAGGCGCCCTCTAATTGTAAAAAATGCACTCGTCCTAATTGTTCTCCAGCAATAATTGTCAGGCGATCGGGTATGATCGCACAGGAAGCGATTACACTGTCACCTGTGAAAGTGGCAATTACTTCTCCACTTTGCCAATCCCACACTTTCAGGGTGTTGTCCCAGGAACCAGAAATGACGTACTTGCTATCAGGTGTGACAGCAACTGCATTAACCGGCTGACTATGACCAGTTAGGGTACGCAGAATTTTCCCACTTTGCAAATCCCATACTTTCAGGGTGTTGTCAACTGAACCAGAAATCACATACTTGCTATCTGGTGTGACAGCAACTGCATTAACCGCCTGACTATGACCAGTTAGGGTACGCAGAATTTTCCCACTTTGCAAATCCCACACTTTCAGGGTGTGGTCCGAGGAACCAGAAATCACATACTTGCTATCTGGTGTGGTCGTAACTGCATTAACCGAGCGATCATGACCAGTTAGGGTACGCAGAATTTCCCCTGTTTGCAAATCCCACACTTTCAGGGTTTTGTCACGTGAACCAGAAATGACGTACTTGCTATTAGGGGTAACAGCAACTGCAAGAACCAAGTGACTATGACCAGTTAGAGTACGCAAAATTTCGCAACTTTGCAAATCCCACACTTTCAGGGTGTTGTCCCAGCAACCAGAAATCACGTACTTGCTATCAGGTGTGGTCGCAACTGCAATAACCGAGTGACTATGATCAGTTAGGGTACGCATAATTTCGCTACTTTGCGAATCCCACACTTTCAGGGTCTTGTCATATGAACCAGAAATGACGTACTTGCTATCAGGGGTGACAGCAACTGCCCTAACCCAGCGATCATGAACAGTTACGGTACGCATAATTTCGCTACTTTGCAAATCCCACACTTTCAAGATGTCGTCATCTGAACCAGAAATGACGTACTTGCTATCAGGTGTGACAGCAACTGCAAAAACCCAGCGATCATGACCAATTAGGGTACGCATAATTTCCCCACTTTGCAAATCCCACACTTTCAGGGTGTGATCCCAGGAACCAGAAATGATGTGCTTGCTATCAGATGTGGTCGCAACTGCATGAACCCAGCTACTATGACCAGTTAGGGTACGCAGAATTTCCCCTGTTTGCAAATCCCACACTTTCAGGGTTTTGTCACGTGAACCAGAAATCACGTACTTGCTATCAGGTGTGACAGCAACTGCATTAACCCAGCTACTATGACCAGTTAGGGTACGTAGCTGATTGCCACTTTGCAAATCCCAGACTTTCAGGGTTTTGTCACGTGAACCAGAAATCACGTATTTGCTATCAGGTGTGACAGCAACTGCATGAACCCAACTACTATGACCAGTTAGGGTACGCAGAATTTCCCCTGTTTGCAAATCCCACACTTTTAGGGTGTTGTCACGTGAACCAGAAATCACGTACTTCCTATCAGGTGTGACAGCAACTGTATTAACCCAGCGACTATGACCAGTTAGGGTAAGCATAATTTCCCCTGTTTGCAAATCCCACACTTTCAGGGTGTTGTCACGTGAACCAGAAATCACGTACTTCCTATCAGGTGTGACAGCAACTGCATTAACCGAGTGACTATGACCAGTTAGGGTACGCAGAATTTCCCCTGTTTGCAAATCCCACACTTTCAGGGTGTTGTCACGTAAACCAGAAATCACGTACTTGCTATCAGGTGTGACAGCAACTGCAAGAACCCAGCTACTATGACCAACTAAAGTTTTAATTAAATCTCCATCTGGGCGAGTTAAACTAGCTGACAAAGGACGCAACCAAGTAGTTTGGTTCAGATGTGCTTGTTGCAACAATTGTTGAATCTCCGACGCTGCAAAACTCTGCAAACGTCCCCATAATTGCCCTGCTAGCTGTGTTTTATCTTCAGCGAGAATATGTCCTGACAGTAATAACGTCCGTCGCAGCAATTGCAAATTCCCATCTTCGGGTAATAAGTCATAATCTGCAATTAACTCATTGATGTTGCTGTTTTCTAACTTCGCTTGCAACCAGCGAAAGTCAAATAATAACTGTTGTAACTCGGTTGGGCGTCCTGCTTCAATTAAATGATGTGCTAAAGAGAGGAAGATGTAGCCGTCATTCTCTAAGCTATGCCAGCCATTGGGGTATTTTTGAGTGTAAGCGTTTAATAGGCGATTATGTAACGATGATAACGCAGATGATCCCCCCGCCTGTGGCGACTGCCTTAAAAAGGGGGTGTTAGAAATATAGCCTTGCTTTTCATAGCCCCTCTTTTTAAGGGGAGTTGAAGGAATTTCAGTCTCATAGCCCCCCTTTTTAAGGGGGGTTGGGGGGATCTCCGGATCATAGCCCCGCATGTCTTGAGAGGTTGGATGGTTCTCAGGATCATAGCCCCCCTTAAAAAGGGGGGTTGGGGGGATCTCTTTTCTGACATAATCAAGTTGCAAGTCATGCAAACTCAGATTTCCCTTTTTATCCCGCGACGCCAGAGACTTGCTCACTAACTTATCAATTACATCTTGGGTGTCAAACTCATCTAACCCCAACGGTTCCCAAAAAGTCTGCAAAACTGCTTCGGGAATCGGTGTATCTTCAGCAAAGACAGCAAAATCTAAATATCTTTCTCTCTCTTCTGCTTCCAACGCTTCCACACTTACCTGAATTGCCTTGAGTAAATCGGGATAAGGATAATCTGGAAACTGTTGACGAATCTTGTCTAAGTCTGCACAACGCAGCTTTTCTAACACATTCTGCCAGCGATTTGTCGGCTTCCCCCGCATCATCGCTCCCACCATTGACAATGCTAATGGCAAATACCCGCATTCTTGCGCTACCTCTAATGCTATGCTTGGTAACTCCTCTACAGCTTTTTCTGCCCAATCTGCCAATAAAGCTAAAGCCTGTTGTTGATTTAAAATTGAAAGTTGATATTCTTCCCCTCCCAACGCTGTAATTATCCCCGCATCACGGGTAGTAATTAACATCTGACTACGTTTTTCTAACACGTCAAACGCGCTTGCGTCGTTTAAATTCCATACATCATCTAAAATTAGCAAACAAGTTTTATCCGTCAACAACTTTCGCAACTGCGTTTTTCCCGAATTAATCTCGGTAAACGATGCTTGCTTATCCCCCAGTGCTTCTACTACATTCGATTGCAAAGTTAAAATTTGCGGTGTTTGTCCGAATGTTATCCAAATCACCCCATCAGGAAATGCCCGTCTGACTTCTTCATCCCGCGCTAATGCCGTAGCTAGTACAGTTTTACCAATTCCCCCCATACCTTGCACACCGACACTGCGACTTTTAGCAGTGATAGCCACAGGTTGATTCGTATCAGCTAACACCTTATTTTTCAGCGGGTTGAGTTGTTTATCACGGGGTAAAAAATGCGGTGGTAAATTTGGTACATTACCAATAAGTTGACCGAGAAGCAGCTTATCACCTTCGTCAGGAACTAGTTTTTTTTTAGCTCCTCAACTAAATCATCTCGCCCAATGTCACTTAAAGCAACTTCTAATTCACCAAGTCTGCTTCTTTGCTCTAACCATTCCCAAACACGATTAGGCTCTTTTCCTCTTTCAAAACTATTCTTCTGATGTTTGGGAATATCAAAATGGTCTGCTAATTGTTCCCAATCATCAACTAGCCTTTGGCAGATATAATTTTTTGCTTTACCAGAATATCGTATAATAGTTGGATTCATACGTTTTAAAATAGTTGTATCTTTAGGCTTTAGATTAGGGTTCTTTATCAGCACTGGGATAGATGCACCCGAAACCCCAGCTAGTAAAATCGAACTGCGAGCAACGTTGAAGGCAAACTCTATAGACGAATCTCCATCAGACTGTGGGTTGTAACGTGCTAAAGCATCGTAAAAACCAACAGCAAATTCCAGTGCAGCTTTATCAGCGATCGCTTCATTCATCCCTATGACATAATCAATATGTTGAGCGATCGCTTTAGCTTGTACTTCAGAATAACAAGCATTGAGCAATACACACTCTACATCCTTAGCAAAAAGCTTAAAAAATTCCGCTAGCGCTTCTGCTGTGACAAACTTTTCCTTACCGACTTCATCCTCAAAGGATAAACCCTCAGTTTCCGAACCATGTCCGGAAAAATGAATGATATTTGGACGAAAATCTAACACCGCAAGGCGAATATCTTGCGGACGTACTGCCCCCTCTTGCTGTAGGATAAAATTGTCACGTTCTTTGGCACTTTGCAATCCCTTCTTAATGTCATGCACCTCTTGATCCAGTCGCAAGCGCACTGTATTTTTAGGATTTGCTGCCAAAATCAAGATTTTTTTCACGGTGGGATTATTGCTCATGGGCGCCTGAGGCTATTATCTAGCTTTTAGTATCAAAATTCAAGCTCATCACACATAACATCAGCAGCATTAACAGCCATTCCGGAAGCTGTACTTCTAAAATGTGATTAGTTATATATTGCACCCTAATTCTCGTCAGCCAAGAAATAAATTTCACAGCGAGAAGTTGAAGTCCGTTCAAACTGATATTTTACACCAATCTCAATTAGCGTCCAGACCCGCCCAGAGTTAAAACTCAGGGCTAATAGCTAAAGTCCACTTAAGTGGACTCAAGCCCTTATTCAGTCTTCTTTAGAAGACTTGAGCTATTAGCCTTAGAATTCATTCTGAGGCGGTTTTGGCTTTAATGCAAGATATCCGCAGACTTCAGCTATTAGCCTTGATCTGAAGTTCAAGCTTGAGGTTCTAAACGAGAACGTTCCTGTTTCAAGTAAGAACGTTCCTGTTTGAAGTGAGAACGTTCCTGTTTGAAGTGAGAACATTCCTGTTTGAAGTGAGAACGTTTCTGTTTGAAGTGAGAACGTTTCTGTTTGAAGTGAGAACGTTCCTGTTTCAAGTGAGAACGTTCCTGTTTGAAGGGAAAAACTCGGAGCTCCAAACTTCAATGATTATATAACAGCCTCGCCCTTTGTTGTTTCCTTTCTGTAGTCTCACCAAAAAACCTATTAATTCCCGCATTGAAGAGTGAAAATTGCTGCCGTATCTCCATACCGAGCGACAAAATCATCAAATGTCAGGAGTTTAGGAGCTGCTTGTGTCATTGCGATCGCGCCCAATTACTACAGGCTAAACATGATTAACTTCAGTAATATCACTTACAAAAAGATTTTTGAGGAGATTTGCGATCGCATTAAAGAAGCCCCGACGATTAAAATCGCGGCTACACCAACAAAGTCCGCCTACGCGGACTAATCTGAAAATGGGGTTTCAAATTTAACCTAGCGAGAGTAATAAAAGAGCGCTAATCATGCAACTCATTCATATCTAAAAAATATTAATCAAACCAGAAAGATATATTGGACATAACTAAGAAGTTTTCTTATCGTGATTAAAGAAGCTAAAAATAAATATCCTTTGCCAACCGTTCAGCTTGGCGTGGGTAGTTCACTTTTTTGATAACATCATAGATCCGGCAGAACCAGGGACCAATTGAGTATGAGCAAAGGCACACTGTTTGATAAAGTTTGGGATTCACACACAGTTGGTACGCTCCTGCAAGGACAGACGCAACTGTTTATTGGACTGCATCTGATTCATGAAGTCACCAGTCCCCAAGCCTTTGCGATGTTAAAAGAGCGCAATTTAAAGGTATTATTTCCAGAGCGGACTGTCGCCACGGTGGATCATATAGTGCCGACAGAAAATCAGGCACGTCCATTTGTGGATACCCTAGCAGAAGAAATGATGCAAGCGCTGGAGCAAAATTGTCAAGAAAATAACATTACATTTTATAATATTGGTTGCGGAAGTCAAGGAATTGTGCATGTAATTGCACCAGAACAAGGACTGACACAGCCAGGAATGACCATCGCTTGTGGTGATAGCCATACATCAACTCATGGTGCATTTGGTGCGATCGCTTTTGGTATCGGTACCAGTCAAGTCCGGGATGTCCTCGCTTCCCAAACCCTCGCACTTTCCAAACTGAAAGTCCGCAAAATAGAAGTTAATGGCACACTCAAACCCGGTGTTTACGCCAAAGATGTTATTTTGCATATTATCCGCACCCTCGGCGTCAAAGGTGGTGTAGGATACGCCTATGAATTTGCAGGCACCACCTTTGAGCAAATGAACATGGAAGAACGGATGACAGTCTGCAATATGTCCATCGAAGGTGGTGCCCGTTGCGGTTACATCAATCCCGACCAAGTTACTTACGAATACCTCAAAGGTAGAGACTCTGCCCCGAAAGACGCAGATTGGGATAAAGCAGTTGCTTGGTGGGAGTCGATCCGCAGTGATATTGACGCCGAATATGATGATATAGTAAGTTTCGACGCCGCCGAAATTCCCCCTACCGTAACTTGGGGCATTACCCCCGGTCAAGGTATCGGAGTTAACCAAGCCGTACCCACCCCCGAAGAACTCCCCGCAAGCGATCGCACTCTTGCCGAAGAAGCTTATCGATACATGGATTTGGCTCCCGGTCAACCAATCCAAGGCACAAAAATTGATGTTTGCTTCATTGGTAGCTGCACCAACGGACGAATTAGCGATTTGCGCGAAGCTGCGAAAATTGCCCAAGGACACCACGTAGCTAAGGGAATTAAAGCTTTTGTCGTCCCCGGTTCCGAAAGAGTGAAAAAGCAAGCAGAAGCCGAAGGACTCGATAAAATCTTCACCGAAGCCGGCTTTGAATGGCGTGAAGCTGGCTGTTCTATGTGTCTGGCGATGAACCCCGATAAACTTGAAGGACGGCAAATTAGCGCTTCTTCTTCTAACCGCAACTTCAAAGGACGCCAAGGTTCGTCCTCCGGTCGCACTTTATTGATGAGTCCGGCAATGGTTGCAGCAGCAGCCTTGAAAGGTGAAGTATTCGACGTGCGCGAATTGTTGTAAATGGGAAATGGGCAATGGGCAATGGGCAATGGGCAATGGGCAATGGGCAATGGGCAATGAGAATTAAAGAAGTTCAATAAAGCAAGTGCGTGAATAAATACAATTCTTTCCATGCCCCATGCCCAATGCCTCATGCCCAATGCCCAATGCCCCATGCCCCATACCCAATGCCCCATGCCCCATGCCCCATGCCCCATGCCCAATGCCCCATGCCCAATGCCCAATTCCCTAATAGAATTATGGTAAGTGAAGTTAAAGCAGTTTCCGGACGCGGTATTCCTTTAGTGGGTGATGATATTGATACCGATCGCATTATTCCGGCTCGATATTTGCGTTGTGTCACCTTTGATGGTTTGGGCGAACATGTGTTTGCTGATGATAGAACAGGATTGAAAGGTGAGCATCCTTTCGATCAAGAGCAGTATCAAGGTGCTTTGATATTGTTAGTTAACCGCAACTTTGGCTGTGGTTCATCGCGGGAACATGCACCCCAAGCGATCGCAAAATGGGGAATTCAAGCGCTCATCGGTGAAAGCTTTGCCGAAATCTTTTTCGGTAACTGTGTCGCAATGGGCATTCCCTGCCTGACGGCTGATGCTCCTACCGTCAAGCATTTGCAAGAAATTGTCACAAACAATCCCCAAGCATCGATGACAGTGAATCTGGAAACAATGCAAGTGCAATGTGGCGATTTTACTGGCACAGTTACAATGAGTGAAGGTGCCAAAAACATGTTCCTTGCCGGCACTTGGGATGCTTGCGGTCAGTTAGTTGCTTCTTCTGAACAAGTTCGGGCAACTGCCGCAAAGTTGCCTTATATAAGTTGGAGTAAAGTAGCCTAAATTTGGTTTTTATACTTGCCTGTAGAAACCATAATCTTTGTAGAGACGTTCCGTTGGAACGTCTCCCTCGATAAATTAGCGATAATATACCGAAATGCTAGATAATTAGGTGATAAATATGACAGATAATAAATCTTTTATTTTACGTGCTCAACAAATTGCGGATAATATGCAAACGTTTTCGCACCCCTGGAATCCGAAATCGGAAATATCAGGGACATATATGGGGCGATCGCTCGGACTCAAGCGTACCGGAGTCAATTTTGCAAAAATCCCTCCAGGGAAGGAATCCTTTGTCTATCATTCCCACTACCGCGAGGAAGAATGGATTTATATCTTATCAGGTCAGGGAATTGCGGAAATTGACGGCGAAGAATTTGAAGTTGGTATCGGAGACTTTATGGCATTCCCGACTCCTTCAGTAGCTCATCATCTCAGGAATACAGGTGACGAAGATTTACTTTACTTAATGGGAGGAGAAAACCTTGATGTGGAAATTGCCGAATTTCCGCGTCTGGAAAAATGTCTGATTCGACGTGGTGATGCTCTTGAAATCTTTGATAAAAAGGATGCTAAACCGTTTGGAGCATTGGACACTTAACTTCTCGCTCAAGCGAGATATCTGCACTTTTGTTAAAACCTGTCTCAAATCGTCATGGGTGATATGTTCGCTCACCTCTTGTATTTTGTGAACTTTTTCAAAAGCACTATAAACATCCGAAGGGATAAACATATCCCATTCCAAATGATTAAAATCAATGATGATTGATAAAAACGTAGAACCCCAGGTCCTCCTATCGACTAATACTGTGATTGGGAACCTGTAAAGAAGAAACTGGCACTCTTTAAAATCTGGAGAATGAACCGCTGCCCAAAACCAGAGCTTTGCGAGAAAGTGCGATCGCTTAAATTTTTTCTTGATTTCAGTAAGTTTCATTGGTATAGTTTGCTCAACATTTACTTGTTCACCAGCGATCGCCCTCTTTCTCATCCGGAAGCGCGATCGCTTTTAATTGGGCATTGGGCATTGGGCATTGGGCGTTGGGGAATGGCGATCGCGTTATCTTTCATCCAGACTGAGCGTTGTCTTTCATCCAGACTGCGATCGCACCTGCATCGAGGAGGCTAGATTTAGTCCGGCATTACCGACCGCGATCGCGTTCTAAGTCCCAAATGACTTTTTCAAGATACCACTTGTCTGACTTTCCTGGATGCATTCGGCGCTGTTGTTGTAGCAAACGGTTAGCCGTGGATTTGTCGCGGTGCAGTAAGTTAAGTAACTTGGCTTGCAGTCCCATGTTCTTTGGATCGGTGCGCCAGGAGCTAGAGCTTTTGCTTTGTGGTCGGCGGGTTCTGGTGGCTAATTTCTCTAAAAACTCGAACAAGTACATGAAAAAAGCTGTATTATGGCAACACAACGATGGAACCAGTAGTAAAAAACACTTTCTTAACTCGACTTCAATCAGTACAAGCCGAACTGCGAGCGATCGCAGACCATAATTTTCGCCCTACCTTTGGCGACTTGGCGAAAGTTGGTGTGGGTGGGTATTTGGGTCAAATGCTGCCAGAAGCAAGTAAACGCTCTGGGGATTCTGTGTAGTCAGAATAGATTGCGAAGTCCTACAGCTGAGGCTGTGTTCTCTGAGTATGAAGGACTTGAGGTGGAATCGGCAGGTTTAGATCGCAATGCTGAATTACCAGTCTCAACTGAAATGATTGAATGGGCTGATATTATTTTTGTTATGGAAAAATCCCATAGAAATAAGCTATCGAAAAACTTTCAGCCGTTTCTCAAGGGTAAAAAAGTTATATGTTTGGATATACCAAATGACTTTGAGTATATGGAGCCAGTTTTAATTAACTTGTTAAAGAAGAAGGTGTTGCCCTTATTAGACATCTGGTAGAAATTAAATATGCGTCATCCTGAACCCTTGTAGAGACGCGAAATTGAACTTCGTCCCGCTTCGCTAACGCGTCTCTACATTCTTTTTCACTCCTATGTCTATTGGGAACAATATAATACAGCAGATTGCGTTATTATTAAATACACGTAGAGACCTAGCATTGCTACGTCTGTGAGTCGGTTTTAGGTTTTACGCATGTACCTCGGAAATTTGTCTAAGTCCCGTTTGGTCTGCGATCGCAGACCATAGTTTCCGTGACATATGAAGGGGATTTGGCACTCAGTTGGTGTCGGTGGGTATTTGGATCAAATGCTGCCTGATGAGGGTAAAACTTCTGGTGCCGATTCTGTGGTAGTTGTACCCCAAAAATGATTAATCGGAATCCCCAATCTCTATTCACCGCGATCGCGCTGATGTTCCTGCCAGCTTTCATAATCATGCTGGAACTGTTCAAGCTCCTCGACTCTCTTAAATAGTTGGGTTAGTTGTGAGGTGTGAACTGTTTCTAATTCCTGGATCTTGGTGATTAGAAAGTCTACCTTCATTTCTAGTTGTTGCTTGTCCACGGTAATTCTCGTATTGATTTGCCCAATCATCCAGGGAAATATTACACATTTGCAGATACGCCGATAGGGTGCGATTATCTCCCAAGCCATAAATCCCAAAATCTTCGCTGTTTACTTCCAAGCCAAGGATTTTTCTAAACCGTTCAGCGGATGAATAATTTAGTGGTATCCACTCGTTATCCTGCCAGTGAAGCGGTCTAGAAGTGCATTTTTCATTATAGTAGTGCCAACATAAAAGCTTATTGGGATGATAAATATCCCAGCCGCGTGTCCAAGCCCGGACAGAAAATAAAAACTCTTCCCCTAAAAAGTAAATATTCGGATCTGCTGGTACTTCGTTAATAATAGAAGCTTCTGAAAACATAAAACCGCCAGCAATAAAACTACCCAGTTGTGGTAAATGAAATTTACTTAAATCTTCCCCACTTCCTTTAAAAGTAATAATTCCCGATTCATGGAACTTATCGAAAGTTATCCCAGTAACAAAATTATTATTCAATATTCGAGGCGGTGTATAGCTAGCGGGGTAAGCAGTTAAAACAGGTTTCTTGCTTGGGCATAGATTTAACATGTTAATTAATAAAATATCCCAATCCTTCACAAAACGCATGTGAGAATCAATTTGTAGAGTATATTTTTCTCTTTCAAACATCCTTTGGACTTCAGACCTTGCCCAACCAACCCCTTTAGAACAAGAAGCTAAAACACTTATTACACGACAGTTTTTGATACTCTTAAGCGCATCAATATAACGTAGTTCTGACTCTGTTTGATATTGCCAACAAATACCAAAACTCAATAATTCAGGAAAGTGCGCCTGCTCTATAGCATCTTTGATAGTAGGGATAAGTTCTACGTCTCGGTAGGAGGCGACTTGAACGAAAAGTGTAGTAAACATATCCAACAGCAAAGCTAGTATTTACATTAGAAGAGTATATTGCAGGAGAATAATATCTCCCAGAAACAAAGCCCGGATGTGGCAAGACCTTACTATCAAGAGCCGCTTGGAGACCGGAAACGTCGGCGATCGCATGAGTGTGATTAATTGGTGCCGGTTCCCCTGGATCTCCCTTGTCTCCCTTTAGTCCCTGGATGCCTTGCGCTCCGGTATCTCCCTTATCCCCCTTTAGCCCCAATTGGGTGATAGGAAGATGCGGGGGAACTTTCCAGGATGTTTGTCCGGAAAGTGCCTTTATTTGGAATGCGAAACCATTAAGAACTCGCCTTAAATTTAAAGGATTGCCAGTAATCGCTGAATTATCTGTATCGTCAATATTTAAAGGCATTTATTCAAATCCTAATAACTCTCTCAACAAATCCTCCGTACTGTCAGATTCAGTCCCTACATACTGCCAAATAGTTAGCCGCATTTCTTTGATCCAAGGTGGAGATTCAAAAAGTAATTCATACTGCTGAGTGTATTTTTTGAAAACGACTAATTTACTGCGATTTATTCTTAAGCTTAAAGACGTAGCATCTAAAGTAGGTAGGGTTGAAGCACTCCCCCCTGTACCCGCCTGAAATCTTTGTGAAAGTGTACCGGCATATCGCCAAGTCGGTTTGGCGCTCGGTGAAAGACATCGTACCGCAATAACATGCTTATCGAACAAAAAAGGAATTTCAAAAGCAGGTATAGGGATATGCCCTCCGGAAGGAGTCGCGGGAACAGCTAATCGTGATTCATCATAAATCTGATTCCAGTTCCCTTGGCTCGTAAGTTGGAGAACCGGCTGGGACATTTAAATGTTCGCTCCAACTTCTAACAAATTATTTTCAATTGTTAGCAGATAGTCATCAATATTGACTTCTGCTAACTCCATAAGCTCCAAAAAATCCGAAAAACTAATCTCACATCCCACAAATTTATCGGTAGCAAGCTGTGCTAATTCCAATTGTTTACACAAATGATTAGCTTCTTGCAAACAGACAGGATGAATCAAATTAATTTCTGGCTGTAAAATGGTGGCTAACACTAACGATAAATCTCCGGTTTAAAGCTGACACCTCGGTTAGCGCTGCCAGTAGCAACAGCAGCAGTAACTGCACCTTTTTGTTCGGAGTAAGATGGGTTTGCCGTTGTGCGTCCCAACGGGTAAGTGTAAGTGTTGTTTGCCTTCTTTTTATAACTTCTGCCAGTAATTTTTGAAGGTGTGGCAGTTCCTTCACCGGTACCAGCAACAGTAACCACCGCTTTAGCTGGAGTAAACCCATATACCCGCGATGCATCAGCACTGCTTGCTTCATGCCCCAAAACGGTATCAGACACCCCACTACCAGTAGCTCCAGTTTTGGCACGAGCAGAATAATCGACAATAAAAACTTTTGTGTCCGCTGCTACTAAACCAAAGGGCTTGATAAAAGCCTCCCCTAGATTGCCTGGTTTCGACGTGGCATCACGAGTGTAAGTGATGATCTTCTTCCCACTTTTGTATTCCTGATACTCTGCTAATTGGCTACCAGCTGGCGCGGTTATTGTTGTAGTACCAGTTGTGGCACCAGGAGCGCGAAGATATTTTAGTGCCGCGTCTAGGTTATTGAATCTTTTACCCATTGTGTAAAAAGGTTATCCGTAGTGTTTTTTCCTTTCTATCACAGGAAAAACAATGAAAAATCTAAGAGGACACACTAAGTGTCTCCTCACGATTTGTTTAAAAAAACTTAAACCCTTTGAATAACGCTTCGGAGTCTGCCAGCGACCGAAACCAAGTTCACAGCATTTTGCTGTCCCCAGATTAAAAGCTGGGCGTATCTAAATTTCACCGAAGCGATGGGACGCTCACGAGGTTTTTTGACATTTCTTCCGTATACCTTGTGAGTTCCTGGTATTGCTGCAAAGGTGCGACTATTTTCAACGAACTGAAATTTATCATCGTTAAAAATGTGGTCTTGTATCGATAATATTTTTTTAACTACTCTTTCTCCTTCAAGTTTGGATTTTACTTGTAAGCGCATTTTGTATCCGCGTTCATCATCATAATAAGTGCAGATGAAATGTCCTTTCTCCCAAATAAACGGGGGTGTTGCTAATTCATTTTTAATACTCAGGGCTAGACGCTCTGCATCTGTACGTGTAATTGTTTCACTTTGCAAATCTGTTGTCGCTTGAATTACGTCAAGGGGAACTTGCGTCACCTGCTGAATTGTCGAACCAGCTTGATTAAGGTTTTCTAATGTTTGGGTAACTTTATTAAATTTGGGTTGGGGATTCATCCAACCGTATGCGGTTTCTAATACTTCTCCTGCTTTCCTTAGCGCGTTTCCTATCTTGCTTGTATTTCCTGCCATGACTTCCATTCCGCTAAGAATTGTATTAGCGATATTTTGAAAGCTATTTAATACATTCGTTGCCGCTTGATAAATTCTGTTTGCTTTCGCCCAAGCTGCTGATAATTCAGCATAATTTTCAGCGCCAACAATTGACTTAACAAAGTTCTCAATAGAGGAATTGATAATACTTTCTACGCTGAAAGAGTTTCCCTCACTATCGTTTAGTCCAATAAGTGTCAATACATTTGTTAGCGCACCTATTAATGTTTGAGCAAGGTTGTTCGACAACATTATATGGTTTTGAACTGTTGCAGCAAAAATTAAAATATTCAGTATTCTGTCTAGTCGCGTCCACTTTGTAAAAGCATTAAAACCCTGTTGAAACCTTACTAAAAAACTAGAGATACCACCGTTTTGTAGTTGGGGTCCAAGTTTGTTATCTATTACTTTTAAAAGTGCTAAATCAAGCCCTTGAAGAAATAACTGTAAAGCATCTAATTTGTTCCCGTTACTATCAACGCCGTTTTTAATTGCAGCACCACATGAGCCATCGTCACACGCTGGTGGTGGTGGATCTTTTGGTTTTGGTTTTGCGGGAATTGGGGGTATGGGAATCGGCAAGCCGGGAATTTTCGGACCGCCGTCATCTTCTTTAGGTTTGAGGGTTGGTGTTGGGGTCGGTGTGGGTGTTGGGGTCGGTGTTGGTGTGGGTGTTGGTGTCGGGGTTGGGGTTGGGGTCGGGGTTGGGGTTGGG
>NZ_KK073768.1:3456665-3463306 GCF_000582685.1 [Scytonema hofmanni] UTEX 2349 | reverse complement strand
GCGAACCGTCTGGTAATGGGGTTGGGGTTGGTGTGGGTGTCGGGGTTGGTGTGGGAGTTGGGGTCGGGGTTGGTGTGGGAGTTGGGGTTGGTGTTGGGGTCGGTGTGGGTGTCGGGGTGGGTGTCGGGGTGGGGGTGGGGGTTGGTGTTGGGATTGGTGTTGGTGGCTCTGGAGTTGGCGCTGGTGTCGGGGGACGTCTATAAGGCACTACATTATTTCCATCCCCAGGCGGTGGGGCTGGATTTGGGACTGGTGGCGGTGTATTGGGAGATGGTGGATTAACTGGTGGCAGCGCTGGCGGCGGATAAACACTCGGTGGTGTTTCCCCCGGTTTAGTTTCTGGTGCAGTTTCGTTTTCGTCGTCTTCTACAAAACCGTCAATCCTTTCTAAGCTTGTAATAGTGATTTTGTATTTAATATCGACAGGAAAATCATAATGAGTGCTAGCCCAAATAAAAGTTGGATTATCGACTGGTCTTGCTGTTTCTCCCGGTCCACCCCATGCCCCCCCACAAAAGATAACAGGACCGTATTTTGTTCCACCCTCTGACTGATAAGTTGGTTGAGGAATATTAGACTCTGTGTAACCTTTTATTAGTCCCCAAATAAAATGATCGTTTTGTTGATAAGAAGACGCTACCCCATCTAGACCTATAATAGAAACTTCCCACTTAATCCGATAAACAGTAAAGTTTTTGCCGTTTTTAATTTTCTTTAAAGATGGCGGATCTGGTTCAGGATTTGGAACTTTGTCAATTGGGATTTGTAAAAGTGCAGCCACTTTTGCCGCAGCTATAGAAACTTGTTTTATTGCATTAGAATCTGATAGCTTGAAGCGAACTGGAACATCAATCTGATTTGGGAATTGTGCAGCATCACTAGCCTTAACCGAACTTAAACTAGGTTCGTTGGCTGGAAGTCGTTCAAACGGGACAATATTATTAGCGCCTGGAATCGGTGGCGCTATTGGTAAAGGTGAGGTAAATTGTCCAGGCGGTAAGGGTGCAATTGGAGTCATTATTTATAATAAAAAACAATAAAAATAGGCTCGATTGAGCCTTGTTTTGTTTGAATCAATTTCTTTTATTTGATTAAGAAACAGAAACCAATGGTGAAAAGGCAGTAGGAAGTGGTTGTTGAGAAAGTTCTTTAACTTCTTCCCAGATAGGTTTGCCGTTAATTGCGAAATCCTCCTCTAATTCAAGACTCTGCCGTAAAATAACCCGATTGGTATTATTAGACTCAACATTAAAAATTCCAAATTGCGCGACTCGTTGAGCAACGCCAGCACCTTCAACTGCTGTAGCTGTTTTATTCAACTGATAACAAGCTGTTGCCGCCCAAGCGATTAATTTTTCAAGAGTATCTATATTGTCTGGAAGTTGACTTTTGGTAAAAGCTGTCATATGTATTCTTGGTTAGCTTACATATCAGTTGTAGTCAGCAATGAAACTTATGCCAATGTTCCGGTTTTATGTAAATCCAGAACTATTACGGATGCCGTGAAATGTAGACAGCGAATAGATTAGAGCCGTATTTAATCAATAGTTAAATATAGGAATGTTCCGGTTTAACCATTACGAGTGGTTAAACCGGAAGTATCAAGAAGGAAAAGTAATTGAAAAATGATAGACATGGACAAGCGTGTTTATTGTCCAATGAAGACTATTCTAAAATTCGCAAGCAAATTAAATCTAAAAAGTACAAACTGTTTTTGGATCTTGCTTGGTACACCGGCGAACGCTGGGGTGCTTTGGTGCAGCTGAAAAGGGAGGATTGTTACAACCCAGACGGCAGTCCCAGAGATTGCATCAATTTTCGAGCCAGCACCCGGAAAGCGACACCGGACGGTAGACGCGCTACGCGCCAAGTACCGGTGCATCAAGTTCTACTTGAATCACTGCGCGGCTACCAAGTTGATTCTACTTCTGTTTATATGTTTGCCGATCGCACTGGCGAAAAACCAATCTCCCTGCGATGGGCTGACATGATTCTTCGCGCTGCCGTGGAAAAGGCTGGACTTTCTGCTAAGGGCATCTCAACTCACAGCACCCGGAGGAGCTTCATCACCAAGCTACACCGCAACGGGACAGACTTATACACCATCAAGAAAATTACCGGGCACCAAGACTTTAGAGCTTTGGAACGTTACGTAGAAATTGACATTGACCGCGTTAAAGGAGCGATCGCGAATTTATGAAATATGGAATTGATTGCGGGCATGGGTGCCCGCCGGATACTGGCGCTAGTGGAAATGGTCAACTTGAGGACAGGCTTACACTCGCTGTCGGTCATAAGGTTATGGCTCAGTTACAGGCATTGGGTCATGAAGTTGTTGATTGCCGCCCTAAATCAGCCAGTTCGGTTTCTAGTTCGTTGAGTCAGCGCTGCCTTGTCGCAAACAAACTAAAGGTGGATATTTTTGTTTCGATCCACTTTAATGCTTTCAATAAGCAAGCTCACGGCGCCGAAGTTTTTGCAGCTAGTAGTAAAGGAAGTGCTGTAGCTCAAAAAGTGGTAGACGCAATCTGTTTTTTAGGATTTTCCGACCGTGGGGTGAAAGATGGCTCACACTTATACGTTCTCAAGAATACCAGTATGCCGGCGATTCTTGTGGAATGCTGCTTCATCGACTCCAAAGCCGATATGGATTTATTTGATGCCGATAAAATGGCGACTGCGATCGTGAGAGGTTTAACCGGGCTAACCGTAACACCAACTCCTAAAACTCCCGACACTAACAAATGGCAAGAGTTTATTAAAGTGCTTAAAAGCACATCAATACAATATCCCCAATTGAAGGTAGCCCAGTTAGCACAAGCGATTGTGGAGTCAGGGAGGGGAACATCAAAGTTATTTTTACAACACAACAACCCCTATGGGCTTAAGTGGCGTCGGGAAATGAGCGCAATTAGTACAGATGTTTCCTATCAAGCGCACGACGGGCTTGATAGCTACTGCAAGTTTGCGACTCTAGAGGATGCGGTGAAAGGTTACTGGCTTTTTATCGCCAGAGAGCCGTACCGGGGGTGGGAAAAATATTCATCTTCTCCTAGGGAGTATTTGAGATTTATTGTTGATGCCGGTTATTGTCCCGATAACGGCTATGTCAACAAGGTCGTTTCTGTGTTACCAGAAGCACAAAAACTATTATCGTAAATTCAATAAAAACATGATTTCAAATGAGTTGATGGAGTCTTTAACGCGGATTAATAACCTTATCTTGCTCGGACAAGTGAGGCACCCAGCACGCTTTGCGCTGCTACTAGAAGAATTAGCCGGTGATGCCTGGAATGAGGCTAGAAGATTGGGACAAGTAACCTGGGACGAGGCGGAAGATTTGCAGGCGTCAATTCGCATTGACCCATAAAGGTGATAAGCTGTATTGCCATGTACAATGGCAATACAGCTTTTATGAAGGGCGGAAGACGAAAGACTACATGGGAGAATACTAGTAGTAAGTGGTAAGTGGAACAGTGGAACTACAAAAGCTATCCGTGTTCCCGCTGCACTTATTCCGCAAATTTTGGAATATGCTAGGTGGCTCGACCAACATAATAAGTCCTCACTCGCCTTCATCGTACAGGGCGATTTTTCTTGTAATTTGATATTACAAGCGATTGATAAATATATTGAGTGGAGACGCTCGTCTTATCATCCCAATCAACATTCTAGGGAAGTTAAGATTAGTAGCCGTTCCTGGGATGAGTTGCGCTTATTTAGGGCAACAGTGAAACGGGACAAAGATAAATTGATAGATTCCACAAAAAGATAGCGATTTTAGTTTAATAGCTTCTTGGGAGATATTTTAGAGAGCTAAAATAGCTGTATTCCTTATATAAAAGCGGTTACAGCCTAAATACTCTCGAAAACTAAATTAATATGTTGCTAAAAAATATAGACCGTTTCTCTTAATAGTTTAGCCATTGCCATTACTGAAACCTCGGATTAGCTGTTTAATTTCTTGGGGTGATTGACCGTCGGCTAGAGCCTCAATAACAACTTCCTTTCTTTGGATAGCGCCAATTCTTCCGGCTCGACCTGCAATATGGCAGCGGTATTTTTTTCTCCCTTCCATCCAGCAATAGCGGTAGTAGTCGTGCTTTTCACCGCGACGCTTCACCCAGTATTTCTCTACCCAGTGAGTATAAGAGTTAGAGGTATATGGGTTTACCGACGACTCAGGGTAATTGTGTTCGGGCGCAGTATCATAGTCAACTTGCGCCCGAACACTTTTGTACGGAGGGGCATCAAAAGAAATTTGCGCCCGAACACTAGTATTTTGCTGAGGCGCAATAAGTGTATCAACGTTGAAAGTTTCACTCTCAGCATTGATGCTTAACAATACCTGCTCAACAGTATCCTCTTTTTGCGCCTCTAGTTCATCCCAATAAGGATCGTAAATTGCCTTGATTTCAGGCTGAATGAGAATCTCAAACAGCTGTAATTGCTTTGGTTGATGCATAATTTATAATTCGAGGTTTTTGTTCGTAGTCGCTTGCAGGCGGCTATTTTTTTATCCGCAAGTACTTAATAGTTCCCAAGCGGCTTAGTCATCGTCATGTTTTTTCCCATACATATATTCGTCTCCCATACGTAGCCAGTCTTCGGGTGGGATTGCCTCTATCTCAGCTTTGCGCTGCTGAATTTCTCGCTCGTCATTGGGGTTACGCTCTTTTACGGCGGGCATTGTCATTTTGTTGGCTAAAGACCGTATGTCTATGGCTTTGCGCTCAGTGGTTAGCCGCCAAGCTGTGCGTTCATGCATATCGAGTTGCTGACAAATTGCCGGAGTTAGCCTCATATCAAGGTTTTTATCCCCCAATCGCATCCAGCGCGAATTTTGACCGCAACCCGGAAGTTGACAGATGGGTAAGCGATCGTGCCAGTCGTTTTCAGAAGGCAGAAGGCAGGAGGCAGAAGGCAGAAGGCAGAAGGCAACCCACCCTTACTCAATGAATGCAGCATTGCCTATGGTTCTAATTTTGTCGAGCCATTCTTCTTTTTGAGGGTGATTCTCCCATTTGTTACTAGCTTGATTTGTGATTGCTCCTGATTGTTTCTGCCAAATATCAAAAAGTTCGGTGAAGTGCGCTCTTATCCACGACAACGATAAGCTTGGTGGTTTTGGGAGCGAAGCGGCTTTCTTCTTACCAAACTCTATAAAATCCTCTCTCTCCTGTTCATTGGAGAGAGAGTTATTTAAAAGTTGATCTAAAGATTGATTTAAATCTGGGGAATCGCTGCAATTGCTTTGTGTAGCTGGTTTTGGAGGTTCGGAGTCCGGGATTTCGGACTCGGAGTCCGGGATTCCGGATTCCGAGTCCAGGATTCCGGACTCGGAGTCCAGGATTCCGGACTCGGAGTCCAGGATTCTGGAATCAGGCTCTGTGTATGACTTTGAAGGCACACTGATGGAAGTCTCATTATCAGGGGTGATTCTTGATACAAGAATACCTTTAACAGCTTCCCAAGCAATTACACCTTCTTTTTTTAAACAACTGATTACGTGGTAAAATGAAGACTTACTGACAGGTAATAGCTGTTTAATTGAGTCGTAGTCTATTTTTATTTTCCAACCGGGTTTACATTTAATTAGTATGTAAAAATGAATTAAGCCCTTGATTGTAATATCACCCGCGTGATATTTTTCAATAGCATCTTGCAGAGTCATTCTGTAATGTTGTTCCATTTTTTTCAATTTGGTTATTGTTTAGTTTTTAGCCCTATGCATTGGAAGTGCTGGGGCTTTTTAGTTTTTGGGCATTGGGCATTGGGACGCGATCGCACTTCCAACGGCGTCGCACCCATCAATTCGATCAAGAATTCGGATTTTTTAAATGTGAAACTTGCAGTAGGGTTTGGGCTTCTGATGAAGACGACCCGGACTATAGCGAACTCATGGACGATGAACCCGCCTGATGAGCCTACCGACGACTTCCCAAAAAACTTTATGAAACTGCAAAATAAGCTTGTTCTCATGGACAAAACTGAAAATTCTTTGCCGATTAAAACTGCAATACACTTAGATCCGTCTTGGGATTTTTATCTTGTTTGGCATTCTTGTAATTATTGCAAAGCGTTAATCGATGACGCTTTGCAAATCGTGACTTCCAGTGAATTTCCAGACCCAGAACTTTATAAAAAAGCACAAACCCTCGTAAGAGAAGCCGAAGCAATACTGCACGAACAGTTTAGGTAAATCGCCCGATGAGCCGGACTAACTCACCGGCGAAACTCCCACATCGGGAGTCGCGGATAGAGTCCAAATCAATTCGCCTGTAAAACCGTGCAGTAACTTAGGGCTTTTTAGATGAATCAAGCACAATTGCTTTTACTCCTTCATAAGCTCGGTTGTTGCACCGTCTACAGTTTCCCTCGTAGCGCCGTCATTGGCACAGCCTTGAGAGTGAGTTAGGCTACGTGCCTTTGGGTGATTCGCAGGCTACAAAACGAGGTTTTAACGCACAAACCCAATGGAAAAAAATAAAAGAATTTTGGGACTTGATGTTAGCAA
The DNA here is from genome assembly GCF_000582685.1 of [Scytonema hofmanni] UTEX 2349. Classification (GTDB taxonomy): domain Bacteria; phylum Cyanobacteriota; class Cyanobacteriia; order Cyanobacteriales; family Nostocaceae; genus Hassallia; species Hassallia hofmanni. The sequence goes on along the minus strand of NZ_KK073768.1, from coordinate 3,456,789 downwards.
GTCCTCGGTTGTTTCATGTTTACTCGAAAGCAAACCGAGCGAACCACGGGAATTTTATTATCAACCCACATTCCGCACTTCAATAAGTAACATAAATAAACTACATTCACAGTCAATGTAAAAC
>NZ_KK073768.1:3430553-3456565 GCF_000582685.1 [Scytonema hofmanni] UTEX 2349 | reverse complement strand
ATGATGCAGACGCCCTAGCCTTGGCTTGTTACTACTTTGATTATTGCGACTCCCCCAGGCGCTTTGTCCAAATTCGTGATTTTACTACAACCCGCATCAGAGAACTGGTGCTGCGACTGGCTCATCTCAATCGGGTGCAGTCGCCAATTATCAATCGCTTGCGTCAGGATTTGGCGTGGCAGTTTCCAGAGATCGCCCATCTAAAATCCCGGCGGGCGATTGATGGTGATGTGCCGTTGCTGTGGGGTTGGTTGTGTGGGGAACGCTCATCGAAGCGATATGATAATTTACGCGATCGCTCTATTGGCTTAGGAATTTCTAGTACAGTTCGCCATCACGCTCGCAGATTGTGCGACTTGCAGCGAGAAGAACACACCATCGAGGTGGAATTACAAGAACTTTTGGGTGATCCAAAATTTACTGCATACCGCGAGGTTTTTAAGAGCTTTGGTTTCGGTGTGCGCCTGGAGGGAATTATCCTCAGCCAGATTTACCCGCTGTCAGCTTACTTCGCCGCTGACGGTAAGCCAGAGGTGAGGATTCGCAAGGGTCGAAAGTCGGGAAAGCCTACTAAACGCTACCTTTCACTACGGCGCTTTCAGAAGTCTTTAGGGCTTGCTCCCTCAATGGAAGCGTCCGGCGACAAGAGTAAAATCAAGATTGTCGGTGGTTCTGATTTGTGTCGTATCGCCTTCTGGCAGTGGGTTTTTACCCGCATCGAGGTTAAGCGCTGCCGACTAGATAATGAGATTGGTGCAGCGTTGGGCGCTCAGTTGGACGCTGAGAAAGCTGCCGGTCGTCCGGTTCGATTAGTGCGATCGCGCATCTCCGCCAAAGCTGCAAAGTTACTATTTCGGGAATTGGTTAAAGTACTAGAGTGAAATAACTAGACTGTTCGGGGGTTATCGAATTATTATGGATGACTGGGAGTTTTTTAAATAGAGTATGAACGCGCAAGAAATAATCCGCTCGATTGAAGCGGAACATCTAAAATCTAATTTGCCCGACATTTACGTGGGCGACACAGTTAAAGTCGGTGTCAAAATCAAAGAAGGCGAGAAATACCGCGTGCAACCATACGAAGGTGTAGTGATTGCCAGACGCAATGGTGGAATTAATGAAACCATTACAGTGCGTAAGGTATTTCAAGGTGTTGGCGTTGAAAGAGTGTTTCTTTTGCATTCTCCGCGCATTGACAGCATCAAAGTCATCCGTCGTGGTAAGGTAAGACGTGCTAAATTGTATTACTTACGCGATCGCGTAGGTAAAGCTACCCGAATCAAACAACGGTTTGACCGTCCTTTGTAATTCGCAAAGCTATTTATGGGAGAATTCTCCACCTAAAAGCGGCTCCTGCCGCTGATTTGTTCCCTAAGCTGCTCACATTCTATTGAAATAAAAGTCAAATTGCGTTAGACTAGATCAAGTTCAGCGCAATGACTGAATTTTAAAACCCACCCATTGTGCGCTCTTAGTTCAGTTGGTAGAACGCAGGTCTCCAAAACCTGATGTCGGGGGTTCAAGTCCTCCAGGGCGCGCTCTCCAAAAAACAAAATTGCCCGAAACAATTACACAACTGCTAATTATTCAGCAAGTACGGAAAGTTTTGGGTATACTTGTATTTGCAGCCTTTTTAGTTTCATTACTTATGTAAAGTAATAGACAATAGCTGTAAATAAAAGCTCGTCAAAGAATCGCGGAGATAAACGATTGTGGCAAAGAAAAACGAAGCAGAAATGCCAGAAACCACTAATGGGTTAAGCATAACCAATTTTTATCAAGGTCTTAGAGAAGAACTGGATAAGGTGGTTTGGCCCAGTCGCCAGCAGCTGGTGAGCGAATCAGCAGCAGTGTTGCTAATGGTAACACTCTCCGCATCTTTGATATATTTAGTCGATGGATTATTTACTTGGGCAGCAAAACAGGTGTTCTGATGGTTGGTGCAACAGACGAACCACGCAACTTAGAAGAAGCAGAAACAGCGCTGGATGCTTTGCAAGAAGCACGCTGGTATGCAGTACAAGTAGCTAGTGGCTGTGAAAAGCGTGTAAAGACAAATTTAGAGCAGCGCATTCAAACATTTGATGTAGCTGATAAAATTGTCAATGTGGAAATTCCCCACACGCCAGCAGTGAAAATCCGTAAAGACGGCAGTCGCCAAAACACAGAAGAAAAAGTGTTTCCTGGTTACGTGTTAGTGCGGATGGTTATGGACGATGACGTCTGGCAGGTAGTGCGAAATACATCCCATGTAATAAACTTCGTGGGAGCCGAACAAAAACGCGGCACAGGCAAAGGTCGCGGTCACGTCAAACCAATGCCCCTCAGTGCCTCAGAAGTAGAACGGATCTTCAAACAAACTGCCGAACAAGAGGCTGTTGTCAAAATTGACATGGCGACTGGTGATAAGATAATCGTGCTTAACGGTCCATTTAAGGACTTTGAAGGCGAAGTGATTGAAGTCAGTCCAGAGCGGAGTAAGCTCAAAGCTCTACTTTCCATTTTTGGACGAGATACACCAGTAGAATTGGAATTTAATCAGGTTGAGAAACAGAGCTAAATAGAAAATGGCGAAAAAAGTAGTAGCGATTATTAAACTGGCTTTGAACGCTGGGAAAGCCAACCCAGCACCGCCAGTGGGACCTGCGCTAGGTCAACATGGTGTGAACATCATGATGTTCTGCAAAGAGTACAACGCCAAAACAGCAGACCAAGCTGGGATGGTAATCCCGGTAGAAATTTCGGTTTTTGAAGACCGGAGTTTTACTTTTGTACTGAAAACGCCACCAGCATCAGTATTGATTCGCAAAGCAGCAAAAATTGAAAAAGGCTCAAACGAACCCAACAAAAAGAAAGTTGGCTCCATTACCAAAGCGCAATTGCAAGAAATAGCCCAAACCAAAATGCCCGATCTCAACGCTAACGACATCGAAGCGGCAATGAAGATTGTGGAAGGTACTGCGAAGAATATGGGTGTCGCGATCGCGGATTAGTTGGTGGATAGTGGATAGTAGTTAGTGGATATTGGATATTGGTTATTGGATAGTCGTTGATTGTTGAGCGTCAATCATCAACCATCAACTAACAACCATCAACCATCAACTAACAAAACAAAATTTTATCGGGGGAGAGAACAAACCTCGCTAATTACCCCAGGAGAGAAAAATGACCAAAAAAGTATCACGCCGATTACAGGCACTGCTAGAAAAAGTAGAAGACACTGATTACGCACCTCTGGATGCTTTAGCGCTGCTGAAAGAAACAGCAACAGCAAAGTTTGCCGAAGCCGCAGAAGCGCATATCAAGTTAGGAATTGACCCCAAGTATACAGACCAACAGTTGCGAACCACTGTAGCATTACCTAAAGGCACAGGACAAATCGTCCGAGTGGCAGTAATTGCGAGAGGGGAAAAAGTCAACGAAGCAAGCAACGCCGGTGCTGATATCGTCGGTTCGGAAGAACTGATTGAGCAGATTCAGAAAGGCATGATGGACTTTGACAAGCTGATTGCCACACCTGATGTGATGCCACAAGTAGCAAGGCTGGGTAAATTGCTTGGTCCACGTGGTTTGATGCCATCACCCAAAGGGGGAACGGTGACATTTGATGTCGCAAGTGCGATCGCTGAATTCAAAGCTGGTAAATTAGAATTTAGAGCCGATCGTACTGGCATAGTCCATGTTATGTTTGGTAAGGCAACCTTCTCGCCCGAAGATTTGTTAGTAAACTTGAAGGCGTTGCAAGAGACGATTGACCGTAACCGTCCTTCAGGAGCCAAAGGTCGTTATTGGCGGACAATGTATGTGTCTGCTACTATGGGACCATCGATTAAAGTCGATGTCAACGCCCTACGCGATTTGAAACTGAGCGAAGCCTGATAATGGCTAGTGGGTAATCGAAGCAATTACCCATTGCAAATTGCCAAAATTGAATAGGCAAAACCAAAGACAGCAGGTGTCAATAGCTTAATGTCCTGCCGAGGTTTGCAGTTTAATTGCTTGAAGTTGCACTGATAAAAAGTGCGATCGCAGCATGAGAAACATTGCAAAACCCCGGCTGATATAGCTGGGGTTTGTTGTTTTGGGTCAGTCAGAAAAAAATGCTTTCTTTAGGGAAAGCCAAAAATTATTTAAGGAGGTGAAACAAAGATGGGAAGAACGATAGAAGATAAAAAAGCGATCGTTGCTGACCTCAAAGAAAGTTTGAGTGAGTCAACTTTGGCACTGGTAATTGAATACCAAGGGCTAACAGTTGCCGAAATCACTGACTTACGGCGACGGCTACGTCCGAGTGGCACTGTTTGTAAGGTGGCAAAGAACACCTTAATGGGCATTGCCATTGAAGGACAGGAAAAGTGGCAACCGATGTCTGAGTTGCTCAAGGGTACCTCAGCCTTTTTGCTAGTTAAAGAAGATTTCTCTGGCGCAATTAAGGCTTACCAAGACTTCCAGAAAGCCAGCAAGAAGACAGAACTTCGCGGCGGCGTTATGGATGGTCGCCTGTTAAAAGAACCTGATGTCAAGGTACTTGGAGACTTGCCATCTAAGGAACAACTCATGGCGCAAATTGCCGGAGCTATCAACGCCTTGGCTACCAAGATTGCTGTGGGTATCAACGAAGTACCCAGTTCCTTGGCGCGGGCTTTGCAAGCAGTTGCTGACAAGGATAAAGGTGACGACGCTGAAAGCAATAACACCGAAAGCGACAACGTTGAAAGCAACAACGCCGAAAGCGAATCGTAGTAGAGACGTTCCACCGGAACGTTTGTACGGGAGTTAGCGGAAAAGATATCAACTATCAACGCTCCAACTAACAACCAACAACCAACAACCAATAAACAAATTACAGGAGTTATATCAATGTCTGCTGCAACCGAACAAATTTTGGAACAATTGAAATCCTTGACTTTGCTGGAAGCATCTGAATTAGTCAAGCAAATTGAAGAAGCTTTCGGCGTAAGTGCTGCATCCACAGGCGGTATGATGATGGTGACTGGTCCTGGTGCTGCTGCTGCGCCTGCTGAAGAAGTAGTAGAGCAAACCGAGTTTGACGTGATTCTAGAGTCAGTTCCAGCTGATAAGAAGATTGCCGTACTGAAGATTGTCCGGGAATTGACCGGTTTGGGTCTGAAAGAAGCTAAAGACATGGTGGAAGCTGCACCCAAGGCTGTTAAAGAAGGTATTGCCAAGGATGCGGCTGAAGATGCTAAGAAGCGCATCGAAGAAGCTGGTGGTAAGGTGACTGTGAAGTAGTCAAAATTCCATTAGACACAAAAAGTGGAAAAAATGTAGAGACGTAGCACTGCTACGTCTCTAAAGGTTCTGGTAACGCATAATTAATTTCCACATCGGTTGTCTTCTGATAAAGCCGATCGCACAAAACGAATTTTGGACGTTTCAAAATTGGCAGCAACGCGATGTAGAGACGTTCCGACGGAACGTCTCTACAATTGTACGGTTTTGTTGGCAGTTTTGGCATTGCCCCTTATTACTAAGTCTAAATATAAATTTTAATACCAATTCTTTGTGAACATGCGCCCAATCTGAGTAATGCTTGTAAGCACATAGCGATCGCACGATTGATTTGAATGCCTAACTAGCGTACACTCCTGTTCAGCTTAATTCAACCTAAGTTCGACGGGGATCGCCCTCTTATTTTCTCACAAAAGATGGCTCGTAAACGCTGGTGTTTGGTGTGATTCCAGCTAATACACATGTTAAATATGCGATCAGCCTTTTAGATCCCCGACTTCTTTGAGAAGTCGGGGATCTGTACTCGCGAAGGTTTAGATATAGTTGGCGATCGCATGATTGATTTAACTGGCTAAATAGAAAGAGCGATACTCCGCAGGAGTCGCTACGCGATCGCAAGATATAACTTTTGTGTTATTTTCAACGAGAAAAATGGCTATACTAAAAATATAAATATTAATCTCTATAACTGTAATGACGATCAAAGAATTGCTATTACAAGAAATTGACAGCACTCCAAATAAACTCTTAGAAGATGTGCTTGGCTTTTTGCAATCGCTCAAAACAGACCCAGAGCAGTCTCGATACACATACCGAGAACTGTTAGAACGTATTGATTACTTAGAAACAATAGTAGGTATTCGTAAAGGACTAGATGAGTTTGATCGAGGTGAAGGAATTCCTGCCGATATAGCCTTAGCAACGTTACAGCGCAAACTCAGCATTCCACCCCGTTCATGAATTACCAGGTTCTTATTCAACCAACTGCTTTTCAAGAAATCGAAACATCTTACTGTTGGATATGCGACAATCTGAGTCCTGAAATAGCCAACAATTGGTATTACGAACTTCAAGATGCGATCGCGTCGCTTCAAAAATTTCCTAATCGCTGTAGCGTAGCACCAGAAACAGCAATGATTGGTCGTGAAATTAGGCAACTCTGGGTTGGAAAACAAAAAAAATATCGAGTTTTATTTGTTGTTGAAAAAGATATTGTAGCAGTTCTTCATGTTCGCCACAGTCGCCAATCTTATCTAGATGAACAATCTGAATAATGTTTGTAAGCATATACCGATCGCATAATTTTAACTGGCTAAATTGAAAGAGCGATACTCCGCAGGAGTCGCTACGCGATCGCATGATTGATTTAAATGGCTAAATTGAAAGAGCGATCGCATGATTGATTTAAATGGCTAAATTGAAAGAGCGATCGCATGATTTTGAGTGGTTAAAAGATTTTTTGATGAAAATTATAGATCACAAAGACGCGATAAATCGCGTCTCTTGCCTTAACCGAACCGTATTCAAATGGGGTTCCATATTTAAACACCCTCCAGTATATTCACATATTGCCAAAGGTTGTGAAGGGTAAAGGGAAAAATAAAGCTTCTCCTGGGCAAATGCGGCTACCTTGGGATGATTGGGAAGTTGCTGATTCAGAAGTTCGGGAGGCAGCAGAACAATGACCCCAGAATAGCGTCGCAGACGACAATACTACTGACAGAACTCGATAGTGCGATCGCCACTTTTACGCACTAATTCACCCTTCAATGCTAAACCGACATTTGGCAATAATTCTTGTTGATAAGATTGACGTAGCAAAAGTAAGGATTGGAGTACAGAAGATTTTCCCGTACTATTTAAACCCGAAAGGAGCTGGTTTAACCCAGCTCCTTTTGTCAAAAATACTCAGATTCGTCTAAACAGTCCAACTCTTTAACTGACACCACTCTAGTCATATCCAAAATTGGCACAATCAAATCTTGACGCTTCACCACCATCATATTTAACACTTTCTGTTTTGAGATACGCTCACAAAGTCATGTAAGTTGGCATCCCAAATGCTGATGTAAATTAAATCACACTCCTGACGTACAATCTGACCTTTTAATCCCCCTTGGGTAAAGCTGACATTATCTTTTTGACGTTGTTGGATTTGTTGCAGTCCCTGCTTAATTTCTTCAGTTGCTTGCCCACCTAACATTCCTTCTAAGGTTGTCTGCATTACTTGGGGATCTACAGATTGGGCAAAAGCGGCTTCAGTTTGGCGCAATTCTCCCGAATTGCGGTCAAATAAGTAACCAAGGTCAATTTGATTCGGTACTAACGTGTAAGTGACAGCACGGGTATTTCTCCAAGCACCTCTTAAATCTTTGGCTGGTTTGCCCAAAGCTGCTTCTACGCTGCTTCTTGCTGTACCTGTAGGAAATGCGGGGACGCTTTGTATACTTGTAGTAGCGATCGCTTCCTTGGGAGGTTTTTTGCTTTTCTTGGGTGGTGGACTTACATCAGGGGTAGGAGATTGATTTTCGGTTTGTGGCTGTGGGGTAGATGCTGCGGGGGTTTCATCAGGTTCTATCGGTACAGATGTATCTGATTTATCATCTAACGAAGTAGATGTTTCCTGGGTTTCTGGCTGCGTAGTGGCTGCAATTTGGGGCGCAGGATTTGTTGGCTGCTGCGGTGTTGTCGGTATAATTCCTACTGGGGCAGGTTTTGAAGCAACGGGGTTATCGGCGGGTTCGTTGGTGTAAACTGGAGTTTCTGGGGAAGGAGTTGGAGTTGCGGACGAAGCTTTTTGCGTAATTTCCGGTTCTGGCGATGTCGCAATTGAAGCTTCAGGCTGGGGTTGACGAGTCAGATTAGCGATCGCTACTGCACCAAATAAGCTACCCACAACCAAACCACCGACAATCAAAGCAGGCTTTCGCCAGTTTTCGATATGTTTGATTTGCGTCGCAGGTACCTGGGTTTGCTTTTGGGCAACTACAGGATTTAAAGCGACTGTAGCAGCAGTTGGTGCTGCTTGTGGGGGAATAGAACTAGCAGATTGCAAAGCATGTAGCATTTTGCTAGCGGTGGAATAGCGATCGCCTGGGTGCGGTTTAATTGCCTGATTTAGTATTGCCGCAAAAGAAGGAGATACATTCGGCGCATATTCAAGCCAAACTATTTCCCCTGTTTGCTGGTTGGTTTCTAGTTCTTGCGGATGTTTGCCAGTCAGTAAATAAATCGCCGTTAAGCCTAAACTATAAATATCAGTGGCATAAACTGGGCGTCCCACAGCTTGCTCACTCGGCATATATCCAGGTGTACCCATCACAAGGGATTGAGTCGGATATCCAGGTGTACCGACAACCGAACGGATCGTTTCTTTGACTGCACCAAAATCAATTAAAATCGGTTTGTCGTCGCTAGAGCGCAAAATAATATTATCCGGCTTGATATCCCTGTGGATAATGCCTTTGCTATGGACGTAATCCAAAACTGACAGCAGACGCAAAAGAATTTCTCGTACAGTTGTTTCGTTGAGTAATCCTTTAGCTGCGACAAACTGTGTCAGGGTTTGACCGTGAATCCATTCTTGAACCAAATAAAACTGCCCATTCTCAGGAAAGTAGGCGTAAAGTTCGGGAATTTGGTCACTACTTTTGCCAAGATGTTCTAAAGTCGCCGCTTCTCGTTCAAACCGCTGTCGAATCAGTTTGTAAGTTTGCGGATCGTTTGCGGCGATCGGTTTGAGTTGCTTAATCGCACAGCGACGGCGAGAAGGCATATGGGTATCTTCTGCCAGAAAGGTTTCACCAAACCCACCGGCACCGAGTACCTCGATTACTTGATAGCGATTGTTTAGCAGCGTTGTTGTCATCCTTCGTCACAAGCTTAGTGCATCGCGGCGCGTCAGAAGACATCGCCCCTTCAAATGTATATCAAATGCCGAGACGACTGTGGGGTTTCAATCCCTAATAGGGAGTAAGTGAAGTTTCAACTTATGCAGGGAGAAGGAAAAAAAATCACAAGGGAGTTTCAATCCCTAATAGGGATTAAGTGAAGTTTCAACCGTGAATCAAGGAGGCACCGGCACCACTTCTTTTCCGTTTCAATCCCTAATAGGGATTAAGTGAAGTTTCAACCAGGCATCCCGCAGTGTAATACCTGTTGGGAGACTGTTTCAATCCCTAATAGGGATTAAGTGAAGTTTCAACTCCAGGATTATCCGGATAATAATCAGTCTTTATGTTTCAATCCCTAATAGGGATTAAGTGAAGTTTCAACCCGGTACTCCGGAACTTCGGTACTCCGAACCCTTGTTTCAATCCCTAATAGGGATTAAGTGAAGTTTCAACATACCTGCATTTATCTCTGCAACAAATCTTATTGCAGTTTCAATCCCTAATAGGGATTAAGTGAAGTTTCAACGGACTTTCTCATGGTTGGTGTTACGGAAAACCAGTCTGGTTTCAATCCCTAATAGGGATTAAGTGAAGTTTCAACATTCCAGTAGGCATCTATGAACCTTAGAAACCTCATGTTTCAATCCCTAATAGGGATTAAGTGAAGTTTCAACGTCTCTAGTAGTGGGGTAAGTCGCTTTTGCAAGTTTCAATCCCTAATAGGGATTAAGTGAAGTTTCAACAATACTCGACGCCCAAAGTCCCACAACCGATCTGTTTCAATCCCTAATAGGGATTAAGTGAAGTTTCAACTCTCAAAGAATGGGAAACCGAACTAGCAGACTTCGGTTTCAATCCCTAATAGGGATTAAGTGAAGTTTCAACATATATCTTTTAAATATTATTCAAACAGGTAAATATGTTTCAATCCCTAATAGGGATTAAGTGAAGTTTCAACTTCTTTATCCGTGTCTAATCCTTGTAGCAAATAAGTTTCAATCCCTAATAGGGATTAAGTGAAGTTTCAACAAATTATGCAAGCGGTAGTGATGTTTCCCAAATGGTTTCAATCCCTAATAGGGATTAAGTGAAGTTTCAACCTCCAGCAGCTTTTTGGCACTCCCGAAACTTTTATCACTGTTTCAATCCCTAATAGGGATTAAGTGAAGTTTCAACAGGCAGAACGACAAGCAAGCTTTGATAATTTACGTGTTTCAATCCCTAATAGGGATTAAGTGAAGTTTCAACCAGAAATAGTAGTGGTAAGAGTTCCGTCAATATGTTTCAATCCCTAATAGGGATTAAGTGAAGTTTCAACTAAAATGTCTTGTTGCCCAAATGTCCAACAAAATGTTTCAATCCCTAATAGGGATTAAGTGAAGTTTCAACTATCAAGTACATTTTCTTGTTCCATATCAACGTAAAAGTTTCAATCCCTAATAGGGATTAAGTGAAGTTTCAACCAGTTTCGGGGGTGGCTAGTGCGTGCTGGGTGTTTCAATCCCTAATAGGGATTAAGTGAAGTTTCAACATTGCCTTCTGATAATTCTTCTAATTCCGATGGTTGCCCGTTTCAATCCCTAATAGGGATTAAGTGAAGTTTCAACATTCCCTGTAATGGGAATTATAACCTTACCCCGGGTTTCAATCCCTAATAGGGATTAAGTGAAGTTTCAACACAACAATTCTCGATATAACAAAGCCGACCGCCCAGTTTCAATCCCTAATAGGGATTAAGTGAAGTTTCAACGCAAAACTTTGTGGTAAGTGCTGTGTGGGCAAGAGCGTTTCAATCCCTAATAGGGATTAAGTGAAGTTTCAACTAAATTACCCGCGTTGCCAGATAAAGGTGCATTGTTTCAATCCCTAATAGGGATTAAGTGAAGTTTCAACCTTTGGATAAAAGCTCCCGAACCTTCTTTTATGAAGTTTCAATCCCTAATAGGGATTAAGTGAAGTTTCAACACCTTGTGCGGGTTGAGTTTTAGTAATCTTGCTGTTTCAATCCCTAATAGGGATTAAGTGAAGTTTCAACCTTTTGGTTCTTTCTTTTACCAAGTTTTCTTACTGTTTCAATCCCTAATAGGGATTAAGTGAAGTTTCAACAATCAGCAGCAGTATGAATCTTACATCAAACAAATGTTTCAATCCCTAATAGGGATTAAGTGAAGTTTCAACACCGCTTTCACTCCTTTAGTAACAGGGTTATTCATGTTTCAATCCCTAATAGGGATTAAGTGAAGTTTCAACCTTATAAGTCTAGAGTTCTTAAGCTTCTGTAAGATGTTTCAATCCCTAATAGGGATTAAGTGAAGTTTCAACGCAGAGATAATAGAGTTCATGTCATCAAGCTCACCGTTTCAATCCCTAATAGGGATTAAGTGAAGTTTCAACTTCAAAGATTGATGCTCCCAGACTTCAGCTAAAGTTTCAATCCCTAATAGGGATTAAGTGAAGTTTCAACTGCGGGAAGCTCAAAGTGAGTCAGTATGAGGTTTTCAAGGTTCGGTTGCGCGGATGGGTAAATCATAACACAATCTGGCGCGATCGCACTCATTTTAAAAAAGCTGAAACCTTTACTGTGTAAGGTGCGCGGGTAGGTGGCGAGTAAATAGAACCGCAAAGCCTTGTAATGAGCGCGATTCAGGCATTTTTATTAAAACCTCTTTTTCTACACCTACCCATCCGCGCACTAAATACAATATTGCTTAAATTGGTCGCAAATTAAATTTGGCAACACCCTGCAATGGCATTGTCACCCGATACAATCGCATTGTCACCCGATACAATCGCATTGTCACCCGATGCAATCGCATTGGATCGCGATGCAATGGCATTGTCACCCGATGCAATCGCATTGGATCGCGATCCAATCGCATTGGATCGCGATCCAATCGCATTGTCACCCGATACAATCGCATTGTCACCCGATGCAATCGCATTGGATCGCGATGCAATGGCATTGTCACTCGATACAATCGCATTGTCACCCGATCCATTTAAAAACGCTACGCTTTTACGCAAAACTGTACTAAGCAAAGAAAATCGTTTCATCACGGGGTTGTTCGCCACCGATACGTTCAACTTTACCAAAACAACAGGCGCATAGAAAATAAAAGCGAATGCTATCGGTATCAGGCTGAATCAACTTTTTCAAGCGCGATCGCAGTTTTGCATATTGAGTATCGGTAAGCTGACACTCAAATATGCTATATTGCACCCACTGCCCGTAAGACTTAAGGGTGCTGTGAATTTTGGTACGGCGTTTATCTTCAGAAATATCGTAGGAAACAACAACGTTCATCTTGACTTTAACTCTTTGAATTGATTATTTCAAAACCAGTGGCGGATATTTCTCAACTTCGCCCATCAAGTATTTTGCCAGCAACCGGGCTTGCAGTTCAAAAGCTTCTTGATACATGCATTTGCGTCCTAACACTGGATGTTTAAACTCAGATTGTTTTTTCTGCGCGTACAACCGCAAAAAGGTCTTGCGTCCTTCAGGAGTAAGGGAAACCGCACCGCTTAATGGTTCTGTGAGAAAATCTGCCGGTGTCAAATGGCGTTTGTTTATTGCCAACAATACAACCGCATCTACTACCAATGGACGAAATTCTTCCATTAAGTCTAAAGCCAGCGATGGACGACCGTAGCGATCGCAATGCAAATACCCCAAATAAGGGTCAAACCCAACAATGTTAACAGCACCTTGAACATCGTGACGCAACAACGAATATCCAAAGCTGAGTAGGGAATTGACTGGATCGGTAGGGGGACGCCGCACGCGGGTTTTAAATTCAAATTCCCCATTGCGAATAAGTTGGTTAAAACAGCCAAAATATGCAGCACTCCCCGCACCTTCCAGCCCACGTAACGAGTTTACAGTTAGTGTTGTCTCAATGGGTGCGATCGCATGTTCTATGCGACTAATATTTGCAGATAAATCCAAGTCTGTATCGCGTTGACGACGGATAAGAGTGTTGCGGTAGTTTTTAAGTTTACCGCGTACAAACGCTTGTACAACATGAATTGCTTGAAGTGACTCACCTGCTGCTTGCCATTGCGCTTTGCGAACAAAGATATTTTTGGTAACTTCTGGTTCTAATCGTCCGAGATAGCGACCTGTTTCGGTAAGAAAAGTCAGTGGAATTTGCCTTGCTAATAGTTCATTAACAACAGCAGGTGAAACCGTAGCACGCCCTAAAACCACAATACCATCGATTTTGAGTAGCGGTATATCTAAAATCGTTTTTTTGTCGAATTTGACACTTAATCGTTCGTCGATTTTACCGATAAATGCATCATTCTGGGAAATGTAAACTGTGCCCATAAAGTATGAGTTCCGTGTTATGAGTGTTTGATTGTTAAAAAATTTGAAATCAACAGGACTTACGCAAAAACTCTCTCAACCTCCTATTCCTCTGTGTCCTCTGCGCTCTCTGCGGTTCGTTTTTTGGTCTTTTTGCATAAGTCCTAATCAATTAGTCCGCGCACCATCCGGACTTTGTTTGTGTAGCTTCCAACTCCTCAAAGAGGCTCTGAAGAGCAAAAATCAATTAGTCCGCGCAGGCGGACTTTGTTTGTGTAGCCGCGATTTTAATCGTCAGGTTAACTACATACCGTGGTAGAGACGTTCCGGCGGAACGTCTTTACAATATATGTGATTTATCTGACACGATATTAAAGTACTTCTTGATAGCGACCTACTTTTTCGGTTGCTTGAGGTAAACATCGTCCATACAAGCTGCAACCATCGCAACGTTTGGTCTTGACAGCTTTAGGCATCGTCCCTGTAAATAGAAGCATTTGCACAGCTTCAATAGTAGCGATCGCACTTTGTCGCAACTCTTCATTTATCTCGACTAATTGGCGTTGGTGCGAATGCGCGTAAAAGACATAACCAGTATTAATTGTTTTTCCGGTCATTTCTTCTAAACATAAGGCTTGGGCGCAGACTTGCAGTTCATCATTATCCCATTCTCCCTTGCGTCCGCGCTTGTATTCAACAGGGTAAAATTCGCCATTTTCAGCTTCGATTAAATCTGATTTTCCAATGAGTTTGTATGTATCTGATTTCAGCCAAATTGCCCGAACCTGCCAAGTTTCTTCACGGTTTCCTTCACCAACAGTATGCACGCATTCATGTAAACTTGTGCCTTCAATTGTGTATTGGTTGTCAATAAACTCTCCCGCACAAAACATTAGCCAACATCGATGAGGACAGTAGGCATATTGGTTTAAAGCAGCGATGGAAACATATTCTAAATCATGCATATTTTTGAAGTTTTAATTTTTGAAACGACGTACCATACCCATACCCATCGTTGTTTTGCGTCCGATGCCTGCATATATTGCAAAATTGGCTAAAGCATTGATTTGTTTAATTTTTATTGGTTCGACATCACCGAAAATACGATAGCTAATTTCGCCAACACAGCCAATAAATTTGCTGTCGTAGTTGCTGACAACTTGGGTATTGATATTGAAAAAACTGGGATAAATAGATTCGACGGGGATATTATCGAATTCAATCCCACTGTATTTACTCCAGCGACTTAAAAGACTGTTAAATACACATTCTCGAATCGGTAGTACAGTGTCGTACCCTCCTTGACGAAATGCAGTGGGGGTGGCAAAAGTGAAATTAATAGTGCGATCGCTCTCTGATGCATGTTCATATAATTGTCCGTAAGTGCAAACATTCGCCCAAGGTTGAGTAGATTGGGGTGTCCCTTGAATGCTGGTAATAAATAAATCAGCAGAACCCAAATGCCAAGGTTGGTTAGGGTTAAGATTTAGCCATAGCGGAGTCAGCTTGCTAAATAGAGTGTCATCTAATAGAGAAATGCGCCACCAACAGGAAGTACCTGGCGCAATGGGTTTTTGATGACATAATTGCAACGTCTGATGATTTTTGTGGCTTGGTTGTATTTGTAAGGGAGAAAGAGTGAAAGGCTTGTCTGCCTTAGATGAATGCAGATAATCTCCTAATGTTTTATCTACCGAACTAACAAGGGTTAAAAATAGGGCATGGAGATGTCTGCCACTGAGGAAATCAGGGTAGATGGGAGATTTTGGTGTAAGGTTGAGAACGAGGCTATGAGGCATAATACAAAAGTTTTTATATTGTAGAGACGCAAATTTAACGCCTCTACAAAAGTACTGTACTAAGTACAATATTACATAAATTCATGACGAAAATTTATCACAAAAACTCTGCGTCACTCTGCGTTTACCACCGCGCTCCTCTGCGTTTAAAAACGCTACTAACTTATCCAAAACTGTACTAATTTGACTTGTTCAATTTTTAAAACGATATTCCATCCGAGCCGGGATTTTTAGTTGTTGAATCTTCTCAAATTGGTAATATTGCCCTCGCATTTGCACATTTTTAATTAAGCTTACTGGAGGCATATTTACGACATCGTAGCTAATCACTTGATTGGTAAACATTACATCCAAGGGATTTAAAGGGTAGGTGCAAGTGAATATACCTTCAACAATTTTATGTTTGGGTAATTCTTCAACAATCACCTCAGCCTTACTCATCCATTTACCTAAGCGAATCCATTTGGATAATTTCAGTTGATTGTCAGAAATAACAAAAAACTCAAATTTACTTTCTGGCGCAATTTCTTTTGCTCTACCAAAACTCGGAATATTTTTCTGTGTTTTCTCCATTTCAACGTGGTAGTTGTTGTTAGCATACTTCCAGGTATTGAGGATAGAAGAATGATTGAGCGATCGCGCCGGAGTTACGTAAATTTTTTGTTGATTGAGTGGCGTTAAATGCTCCTCATATTTTGGCACTTGTTCGAGACAAAAATAGCGATAAGAATGTTCTTCAGCAACAGTAGTAGAGTAGATTTGGCTATCAACTAAACCCAGTGCATAACAGAGTGCATAATTGTGAATTAGGGCTTCTGTTTCATACAAGCGACCGATTTCACGAGTTGCGTAATAAAGGCTGTCATGAAGTTCTATTTGACAGCGATAAATAATTGCCATTACTCTTTCCCCGCTTTAGCAGCAGTTTTCTTCTTGCTGATATGCTTCTTAGCATAATCTTTAGCTTCTGCATCAGCCTTTTGCAAAATTGCCTGAATTCCTTTCTCACTTCCTGTTAAACTTTTGACTTCATTAATTAGGGATGTAAAAGCATCACCAATGAAATCTGTGTGAACAATAAACTCATCAGACATTAATGCCTCAATAGCATTTTTAGCAGCAGTAATTACGTCATCCTCATCTAGTGGATCGGGAGCATTTAAAGTATTATTAGATTTCATTTGGTCATATATTGCCTGAGTCCAACGCAGATTACTTGTGATTTCTCCATCAGCAAATACAACGCCAATTAACTCATTTCTAACGCGACCTGTACGGGTAGTTTGCGCTCCATAATGACGAGTTCGCAAAATATTATTAAATACGTAAAGGAAGCTAGCTTCAGTAGGGTCTTTCAAGGTGACAATACTAGGAAAGAAAACTTGCGGTCTAATATGGTCTTGCTGATTAATTCGACTGGTAACTTCACCAGGTTTAGAACCATTTTCACCCTTGGAAGCCATCGTACCATTTTCATAAGGTGCGTTGAGGGTAAATGTTTCGTGCGATTCATCAAAAGCTGTAATTGAAAATGCTGTGTCTACCACAACTTTCGATTTTTCAGAACCAGAGTCACCAATAGCAAAACCGTAAATGATGCAATCAGGATTATCCATTGCAAAATTCACGTTGTATTCGCATTCTTCAGCCGTCATTAATCCATAGTTACGTAGCAATTCCCGACCAACTAAACGCTCTGGTGTAGATTGTTTGCGCTTGAACATTGACAAACGGCTAATTGTGGTTTTGTCTTTAACTCCTGCTCTTACCCGTGCTTTATTCAGTTCTGCATCTGTCTGAAATAGAGGATAAGATTCAGTAATGCGAATAGTTAAGAAATGAACATATTTACCCATTGGTTTGTAAGGAATCTCAGTTTGAAAGAATTTGGACTCAACACTTTTTAAAATCGCCATGATTATCTCCAAAAAAATATTTACTAATTGTTTACGTTTCCAGCAAATGCTAAGGGAAAATCCCTACTCATTCTCGTTATCTGTTTCCGCCGATTTTTCATTTTTACCTGCATTTTCTTTATCATCTTCAAGACGATAAAGAAATTCACAGGTATCTCGAATTAAGTTGAGTTGACGACCAGCCAAACGAGCGCGATCGCCAGCAAATGCGTTATCAAATACCTCCACTACAAAATACTTGGCAAAATCTAGAACAGCTTGCCGTTCTTCTTCTCGTTTGCTCATAATCCAGCGTCCCTCAGCAGTAGAAGAATGAACGCGATCCATGAGTTTAAAAACTTCTGCTGCAACGGCCACAACTAATGTTTCTCCCTGAAACACACTTGACTCAGCTTTGAGTATAGTTTCAGCCGCAATATCAACTGGTTTCAACACAGCATTAGACTTAGGATTATAACGCTTATTAGCTCGATAAAATGTGCGGTATAAATCTGTTAATTTCTTAGGATGATTCAGACTTGATACTTCTCCCACAATTAATTGCTCCATATTAGTGTCATATTTCACATAAGGGTCAAAACAAGGATAAAAATGATAGGCATAAAGCCTAATTTTCTCAATTCGTGCTGTTTCCGAACCCTGGTTACGCACCCAGCGATTGAGATAAGAAAAGACGTACAACGGACTGGTTTCAAAATCTTTAGCCAGTTCTGTAAATCTCCCCCAATTGGCATCGTAACCAGACTTACCCTGTCGCGCATTCACATCTAAATGAATGGCGTAAGCGGCGGTAAGCACATTTAAAGGGGCTGGGTATTGGATACCGTTTTCATTCCAGCCTTCGAGGATGTAGTCAAGACGGAAGCGATCGCGCCTTACTAAAGCCCGGAAAGCATGAGGCGCACTATCAAGGAAAACGCTTTCCTCAAATTCAGCCCCATCATTAAAAGGTGGAATCGGTGACTCGGAAACCACAGTTTTAACATCTAAAATCATCGGGAAAGCAAACGCTAACCAAGTTGGCATTACCCAAGATTCTGTATCAGTGCTGTCTCTTCCTGGCGGGAGTGCCATGAAGTAAAATGTTAAAGGCTGGTCTTCAGGATAGGAAAGCTTAAAGGTGCGATCCTTGTCACGCGGGAGGTTTTCATCAATTAAGAAACTGTCTACACTTTGGTAGCGATCGCGCCCCAAGTCCGCCTGTAAATCTTTACTGATAAAATGATTGCGAACGCTGGTATCAAAGCGAGTTTGAGCAATACCATTGTATGCTTTCTGCAAAAACTTATTAGTCTCTGGAGTAAAGTAATAAGTAGGATAAAAGTAGAGATAGCGATATTTACCATCTTCAAATCGCTTACCTACAGCTTGAGTTTGATTCATCAAGATTTGCCTTAGCATCATCTCTACACCTGCAATACTGGAGATATTGCGTTTAGCGTTAGAACCTCCTAACATTTGCTTGTTTGTATAAACTTGTGGCGTAAATAAAACTGCTGATTCCATTTGCTCTGTAACCGTGTAAGCAGAATGAGAAATTGAGCAGATTAATTGTTTCCCTCGCCCTGATTTTTTCGCAGCATTGTAATTATCTAACTCATTTAGAAATGTTTCAACTTGAGTTTTAACAGATGACTCTTGATTAGTGCCTGGTAACATCACAACTCGTTTTACCCAAAGCCTTAAATCATCCCAACCATCAGGCAATTCATACTGAGAAATTATTGGAGAAATTAAGGTTGTCAAATAGTCAATGACTTGCTGACAAGCTTCGCGTACATCTTCAATTCCTGGATGATGTTCTAAATATTTAGCTGCTAGATAATACCATTCATAAGGTACTCCTCCGGTATTTCCCTTTAACTTGTTTTCTTTGAGACTTTCATTGATGCGTTGAATTTCTCTAATTTGGGGTAAACATTCTGCTAAATTCCAAAATTCTGCAACTTTATGAGTTAAATCAAAATCGGGAACTGCTGGCAGCTTTTTATCTTTCTTACGAGCAGAATTAACACGATTAACTGTCTCTTCCCAAATCTTCCGGCTAACTAAATCACCAAATTCTGCTATTTGGTCAATACGGATATCGTCTTCAAATTTGAAGTCATAATCAGCAGATAAAACTTTTTGTTGCTGAAACTTATTCAGATTTTCGCTGCGACTTTTAGCAACAGAACCTTTGTTAGGGTTTAAGATGCGTAATGTAGCATCTAAGGCTACTTTCATCAAGCCTATGTCATCAAAAAATAAGTTGTAATATTCGGCATATTTCATGCCTTTGCCATCTCTACCAAATCCTGTTTGTCTGAGGCGTAATTGACCTGCACAAAGCGATTTAATACTGTTAACTACACGGTCTGGTAAATCTTCCGGCGAGATAGCTGGAGCATTGCGCGAAGCCAGGTAAATCACACCTGTTGGCAGATATAACAAAGGTTCATAGTAGGTATCCTCATCAGTATTGAGACTAGTATGAGCCTGAATTAAAGCATTATTCACCACATTAGTTAAAACACCACGATTCTCAGCAATGCTGTGATAGGTAAATTTCAATTGTCCATCACTGAGGCTGTGGATGATTTCTTTGAGTCTAGGATGTTCTGCATCTTGGGGATGTTTAACAATTGAGGCGAGAGAATCAGCCAAACAAGTTAAATCAGATAGACTGCGAAGCGTGCGATCTTTGAGGAGAGGATTCAACCCAAATTCAGAAAAATTCCAGTTAGTATCCCAGCGACGTTGAGCATTATAAGCCATGCACAACAAATCATCTAGATACTCTCGATAAGCTTCAGGATTTTCTGGATTTATAAAGTTATCTAGTCCTAACTGATGAACTTTTTTATCAATAATTTCACGATGTTCTGTTAATGGTAGCTTGCGGCAGTTTTCAGGTACATCAGGAAACTTTTCAAAATCATGTAAAATAAATCCAGCAATTACTAAACGCCGTTCTCGCTCTTTCACCACTCGCTGCACTGTGGTATTGAGTTTTTCTAAACGTTTCTCAATTAAATTAGCGGGAAATAAACCATTAAGTAAGTGAGTATTCAGGGATTGATCAGCAGCATTATCTCGTCTGACTTTAGTTTTTCCTTCTGCTTCTCGCTGTTGGTCAATTTCATCAAAAAACTTACCACCTTTCGCCGTTACACCAATTGCTATCCGCAACAGATTTGGTAAAACATACTCACCAAAGTCTGCCATTACCTTATCATCTGGATTTTGAGATTGAATTGCTTCTCGTAATAGCTTTAGTGTTAATAATTCGCCTTCAGTTTCAATAGTACGGTCTGAAGAATCACCATCAAAACCAAAATCACCTGATAACCAATCATCATTAGACATTTTTAAACTCCATTTTTTACTCCACGCCTTCTAGCAACTTGGCAACTTGCTCTGGAGCCGGAAGCTGATTTTTTAATTCTTCAGGCAACGTAGAAAATAGTTTATAAGTTGCTATACCAATTGGTTTATTCGATTCTCTCAGTGCATACTCAACAATAGTTTTATCCTTGGATTTGCAAAGAATAATTCCGATTGAGAGATTTTCGTCTGGGAATCGAGATAAATCATCTAAAGCCGCCAGATAAAATTGCATTTTTCCCACATACTCAGGTAAAAACTCTCCAGTTTTTAACTCAATCGCAACTAGACATTTTAATTGGCGGTGATACAGCAACAGGTCAATAAAAAATTCTTTATCGCCAACTTCTAAGCGATACTGACTACCAACAAAAGTAAACCGCCCACCCATTTCTTGCAAGAATGGTTCAACTCTTGCCAAAATCGCCTGTTCTAGCTGTCGTTCGCTGTGTTCATCTGCTAGTTCCAAGAAATCAAAAGTATATTCATCTTTGACAGCTAGTTTTAATTGGTTACGAATCTCTGCTGGAACAGTTTTATCAAAGTTAGTCTGATTCAACAGAGTCTTTTCATAGGTTTGATTTTCAATTTGGTGAATCAAAACATTCTTTGTCCAGCCAAATTTACGAGTCATTCTGATATAGAATTCCCGTTCTAGGTCATCTTTGCACTTCTCTACAATGACCAGATTGTGACTCCATCCAATTTCTCGCACCATTGGTGCGAGTTTTTCATTGTTGACATAAGATTCATAAAAAAGCCTCATCCGCCAGAGGTTAGCAGCAGAAAATCCGCTAATTCCTGGAAACTCTGCTTGTAAGTCTTTTACTAACTGTTCTACTACGGATTTTCCCCAACTAGCGCCCTGTTGTTGAGTAACAATTATCTGTCCAATGTCCCAGTAGAGGTTAATCATTTCCCGATTAACTGCTTTTAGTGCTTCGTACTGGGCTGAACGAATACGCTGTTTTATTTCCATTAGCAAATCTCTGTAATCGCCTGAAATGGGGTTACTCATAGCGGAAAAGGTTCAACTTATTCATGACTAACTAGCCGAGGTGCATAAACTAAACAGGCTTGCATATCTTCTCGTTCTAACCAGGGATAAGCTTCTAGCAAGGTTTCGATAGTATCTCCCGCCGCCAACATCCCCAAAATATGTTCAACCGCAAGGCGACGACCTCGAATAATTGGTTTACCGTTAAAAATTTTGGGGTTGACTGTAATTCTTTCTAATAGATGTTGTTCGTCCATGTTTAGTTATGTAGTAACGGTAGATTGTTTTATGGTGTGTACACTCCAAACAGCATCCTAATCTTGTGGGTAACAAAAATTCACTATGTCCTGTAAATCCTCCTTTTGACGAACGTGGTATTCAAGATTTGTCTCTAAAGCACTGACGCGATTCTCAAGATCAGATAGCCGATGGTCTTGAATGGCATTGTGTTGTTGTACTAGATTCACCTCGTTGTATAGAGGAATAGACAGCGACACACTAATCTGGTTGCACTCTGCATTTATTACCACAATGATTTGATTAGGGTTATTGTTTTCGTTCGGCATGGTGAGTTACCTTACAAGGATTACTCACATGTTAATGTAATTAGTTAGTCATGACCATAGCAAAATCGCTCAAATATTTTTGAGTATTTATATTTAATAAATTAGCCTTCTGTTGCTACTCTGGTATGCTAAAGGTGGGAGGGTAAGCCATCTACTCTACATAGTTTTGAGTAATAATACCTACTAGGGATTGAAACATGACCTACTATTTGCGGTCTGAAACCCTCCTACAAAATTTTCAAACAACCCATATCTCATCTCCTTTGCTTTTAAACGTATAAGCCAGCGTATCCAGCAGCAGCGCAGAGTGACCAAAAGCGATCGCATAGGGTGCAGTAGCATCATGAAAGCTATACTGATCGCTGATGCCATAAATCTGAAAATTCATCGGTAGCCTTAGCCGCATCCGCACTTCAGCAAGAGGACGGCGAATCACGTAACAAACCAAACCC
This sequence comes from [Scytonema hofmanni] UTEX 2349, assembly GCF_000582685.1. Lineage (GTDB taxonomy): Bacteria > Cyanobacteriota > Cyanobacteriia > Cyanobacteriales > Nostocaceae > Hassallia > Hassallia hofmanni. The sequence goes on along the minus strand of NZ_KK073768.1, from coordinate 3,434,014 downwards.
TCCTTTTTTAGGCGTTTGTTAATTTCCCCAACCCAATAGTTGTCAGGTTGCCAAATTTCTACACCAGTCAAAACCTGAACTTTCCAAGCGTCAGCAATTGGCTGCAAGTTTCCAGAATAGGTAAATTTCCAGTTCAGCCGTTCCTCTCGGTAAGAACGCAACTTCATAAATGCTAGACAATGAGCAAATCTACCTTTGGCAATGGGTTGTCCGGTGCGTTCTGCGGTTTCTTTGAGTGTCCGTATAAATGCCGCTTCCGTCCACATTTCAATCTCTAAATTGCCCAAAATACCGGGTAAATCGTAGGTTTTAAACCTATCTGCCTCATTTTCTTCCGTTAAGTCGTATAAACCACATTGCAAAGGACTTGAACCTCGAAAACTAGCAGCATCCTCAGCAATCGGATTTCCTGATTTACCTGAAAGCGCTTGCCAATCTTTCGCCCAGCCTTGAATACGTCCAGCTTGTGACTTCAGACTAGTTTCAAATAATTGTTCACAAGCTTCTTGAAACTTGTCTCGGCTTTGGGCATACTGTTGTTTAATTGTGCGATCGCTCAACTGATAAAACAGCCAAAATGATTGCACAGCACCCCAACGACGATAATAACCACGAAAATCGTTGATTTGTCGATAATTCTCAGTAATTGTATTGTGAAAAGAGGGGCGATCGCAAATACTATTCACTTCTAACGGTGGCGTATCTCCCTTAAACAAACGCTCTACCAAAAAGTTAGGAACTAAAGAAAAAGCTGTGAAATTCTCAAACTTAACTACCTGACCATCTTTCTCATATTCGTCATGCCTTCCTAAGCGTCCTAAACGTTGGATAAAGTTACCTGCATCTGAAGACTCAAAAATTAAAAAATTGATTTTGAAATCAACCCCAACATCAATTGTGCTAGTACCAATAACCAAGTCAGCAGCAAGACTTCGCTCCTTTTCTCCTTTTCCCGATAGCCCTGTATTCTCTCCAACTTTCAAGCCGTAAGGCTGTAATATTTCCCGAAAAAATTGAGTTAGGCGTTTGACTGCTGCGATTGAGTTAAGGATGATTGCGCCTTTACTTCCTGGATACTGCTGAAACTGAGCCAAAATCAAACCACTATTTTCTTTTAGCCAGGTTTGCGAAGCTTTAAATGATGGTTCTAAAGGAATAAAATTCAATGTAATTGTTCGCGCTACTTGTCGCCAGCCCTGTGTTTGCAGTTGCTGCCCTTCTTCTGGTGTATCGGGAAATTGATATTTATTTTGTTTTAGAGGATCAATTTCTTTACAACTAAATCCTGCTTTTTCTAATCGCCCAATTAAGTTTGTATCTGGTGTGGCTGAAAGAAACAGAAATTTCTTGCGGCGATTTGTACAGCGAATTAACAACATTGTGTTAATCACGCTAGCAATTTGGGGAACTGCGAAAACGTGAAATTCATCAAAAATAAACAAGTCAAAATCCTTATCAATTCTGCCCCATAGCTTATCTGGACTATCACCACGAATTATATAAGCGCCTCGATGTAAGTAATGAAAAATATCAGGGTTGGTTAATAATGCTTCTCTCTGGTTAGTCAGAGTTGCGATCGCAGCCCCTTTTTTCAATCCCTCATTTTCAGCATAAATCTCTAAATCAGCCCCACTGAGTCGCACTACACGCGGCTTATTCTCTGGCTGAAATTTCTCAACATATCCTCTAATCTGCGTTTCTTGATCGCGGGCGAGTTCATTGGTTGGGTAAAGTCCGATCGCAGAAAATTCACCCTGAAGCACTTCTAGGTAAGCCGCGAGACTTTTACCATCGCCAGTCATTGCAGTGTTGAACACAACATCAATATTTGGATCGCGCAACGCTTCTAAAGTTGCGGCTTGATGCCAAGAAAGCGACCAATCTTTAGGTAATTTCACCCCGTCAGGTGTCGGGACGGTTTGGGAGTAAACAGGCTTGAGAGTAATACGATATTTAAACTCCATCCTTTTGTCCGTATAATATTTTTATTTATCCGCATTAGACTTATTTACCTAATATTGCAGACAAAATAAAAAATGACAAGGGCAAAATATAAAATTGTCCGTGTAGGAGGCAAAAGGAGTGCTAATGAGCCGCAAAGGTCAGTCTATTACTTTGTCTATTTCTGACGAAGACAAATCTCAGCTTGAAGCGATCGCCCGTGAACTAGGTGTGATGCGGGGTGAGCGCCCGAATATTTCTGCATTGGTAGAAGCGATCGCTCGTCAGCAATTTCTAGTTGCCCCAAATAACAACTGGTCAGAAAGTCGTATTCGAGTATTAGCCCAAGCTATCCAAACCTTAACGGATACAGGACAGCTTGAAGAGGCTCAAATCATTGCTAGTTTGCTCTTAGAACGTAGTGAAGTTTCTCTTCCTTTACGAAAAGAAATAGAACGTTTCTTAAAAACTCCACCTCCACCTTGGCGGCTGGAAATTGAGCGTTATATCCTTCGTCAGCAACCATTTCAGATTTCCTACCACGACGCTGCTGATCGCTTTTGGAGCTTCAGTATTCGTTATGCTCAAATTACCTTGCACGAGCGACGACAATATTTAGACTGTTGGTGTGATGAGACGGAAGGTAATCAGGACTTACCAGAACTGATTCATAATTGGTGCTTACGTCTAGACCGCATCCCTGAAGCAGCAATCGTACCAATTGAGGGGGAATGGCACTCAAGTTTAGATCGGATCGAAGTCGAGATGCACTTATTTTCTGGCTTGGCTTTTGCCTATCAAGCTAAACCAGAAGATGATATCAATGAATGGTTATTAGATAAACTAAGAGTCCGGCGAGTTGTTAGGCGAGTATCTAGTACCTTTTGGTTTATCCGCGAAGTTATGCAATATGCACCAGATTGCGTGGTGATATCGCCGGAGAATGTGCGCGATCGCCTCAAACAAAAACTCCTCACCCTATGCCAGTTATACGATATCGAAACCAGGAGTTAAGTAGCGTTGAATGAACTAAATAAGTTGCATAGCATTCATATTCGAGACAAATGAGGTATTATCATGAATTACTTAGAATGGAATCTTGATATGGAAGAAGGAGCAAATTTATATGACCCAGTAGGAAATATTAAAATTTCCGGAGACGAAGGAATCATAACAGAAGAATATACGTACATTGATGCTTTTTTTGAAGCTTTTGTAGAGGGAGTTGAACGTATGAAAGTAGAGGATATCGTTAGAGTCGATCCACTCGTTGAACCTAATGATATTATTTTTTCTCAGAAAAACAGTCTACTGGAAATAAAGTATGGAAGTCAGAAAGCAATTATTTTCAATAAATCCCAATTTCTTGAAGAAGTTAAAAATGCTGTTACTAAATTAATAGAGATATTGGATGAATTTGCAGATAGTACAAAACAGGAAAGGCGAGAGATGTTCAGAAGGCACTTATGCTGGAGGCAGAAGGCAGAAGGCAACCCACCCTTACTCATAGTGGGATTGAA
>NZ_KK073768.1:3295746-3430453 GCF_000582685.1 [Scytonema hofmanni] UTEX 2349 | reverse complement strand
AGTAAGTTTTAATTGATACTCCTAACATAAGTGCCTTCTGCCCTCGAACTTCTGCCTTTCTTGTAAAATTACGATTTTTTTTTAAACAAGAAAATTAGTAGAATCCAATCCCTCGCAACGCATTAGAGGCTGGGATCAAAAGTAAATCATTGTTACTCATACAGCTTTAGCTTTAACAGCCTTTAGTTCTAATATATCTATCTTTTATCGAATGGCTACCTGATAAACAGCGAGTGCGAGGAGTTGTTAGACAAGTTACTAGCACTTTTTGGTTTATTCGCGAAGTGATGCAATATGCACCAGACTGCGTAATTGTCTCACCAGAAAATGTGCGATCGCTCGTTAAAGAAAAACTTAAATCCCTTTGTTATAAATATGACTTGGAAGTTCATTTCCAAGATTTAAACTCCACCAGCAAATAGCACACTATTCTCAATTTTCATAGAGTGTGTCCGGAACACGAGTTGATATTCCTCTATTAATAAGTAGGAATATCTCATAGAAAAAGTATGTTTTTGAGAGTTTGGGGAACTACCCTTGTGCTGGCTTCTTTTTGGTTGACATCTCCCTTGATAACTTCGGTTTTGGCGGATCAGTCTGTTGCGACTTCTCAATCTAGCAATTCTAAACAGATTTCTGTCACAAAAGCTGAATTCGGAGTTGAGAGAGTTGGCGCCAGAGGTAATGTTACCTTCATTCCAACAATGAGAGTACCACTTCAAGAGAAAAAGCGTTACGGATGGCGAATTCAACTTAAAGATTACAAGGGTGAAGTAACATGGCGAGAAGTTCTGCGATTGCCAAAACAACCAGAAAACTGGGGTACAGATAATGGTGAAAACTTCTCACTAACAGCAAATGGTACTGAAGGTGTAACTACTCGTACACAGAAGGCTCAAAATGGTGTGATTGAAAACTTTTGGACTATTGCTCCTGGCGATCCAAGTGGTAAGCATAAGATAGAAGTTTACATTGATAATCGACGTATTGCGGCTTTCGAGTTTGAAGTAGTTCGACTCAAACAGTACTAAGCACTTTTCGTGCTTAAAGATGAGGGCTTTAGCCCTCATTACTTTTAATATGTGCGTTGAATTTTTTGGTCAGGCGATCGCACTAAATAAGTCTTATTCCCATTCCGCAAGCGAACCACCACATCAACCACGCTATCAGGTTCTAAATTTGGTCCACCCCTGACTACCATCTCGACTCCAGAGTTAGAAATTCTCGGTTGTTCAGAAAAGGTAGTTTCCCAAACTGTTTCACCATTACTTTTAATTAGCCACAATTTATCAACAGTTAATGTTGACGCTACTGGTTTTCCATCCTGTGCTTTCAAGCGGACATTCGCCATTATTCCCTTATTATTGGGAGTGGTACTTGGCATAAAATTACGCCACAAATAAGCATCAATTCCGTAGGAGCGTCCATTTATTGTTACCTTGTCAGGCGCGGTTTTTAGTCCGCTAGTAGATGCATTTCGCCGCGCTGATTTACAATAATATAGATTCGCTACAGCTTCAGATGCCCAGTGATATGAAGGCACATCAGAAAATGGCGCAGGCAGTTTGTCAATCTGCCGATTGGCACAAGCTTGTTGAATTTCCGCCTCTGTTGGCTGCGTTTGAGCAAGCACTTGTGTTGATACAATTAAGCAAAGTGGCGAAATTAAAGCAGTAATAACCAACAGTTGCTTCATAAGACGGCTCATCTAATCGCAATTTGGGTCAAATATGAGTTGACTGAGTTGTGAAACTCAAAGTTCCAAATTATTAAATCTTTTACGCATCACACCCCGTAAAAAATACAGCAATTCGTGTCACGATAAAGATGGAATTGACTTGAGGCTGTCTTGATTCCATACATACTTTTTCATGTCGCTGGGCCATGATACTTCATCGGGTGTAGCAATTTCTAGGGTGCTGGAATTCAGTTTGTTATATAAGCTTACAAAATCACCAATTTCAATCTGATTTTTTTGAAAGGTTTCGCGAAGAAGTTCGATTGTAAACATCATATTATGAGCTTCAAAGCTGCCTTCAGGAAACAAACGTGGAAATATCAAAAATTTTATATCGTCTCGTTTTTGCTTAATAGCTCTTTGGGGTGTAATTCCATATTTCTCTGGTAATCGATCGCCTTGAATAAAAACCATAATGTAATTTGGACCTAATACCCATTTTCGATACCCGTTACCGAAGGTGAAGACATTGATCAGTTGACTAGTGCGCTGCTTCCACTTCTGTTCTTGAATTCGTCGTTCTCGAAAGTCAAACACCCTAGCGCGTCCACAAATAAACTTTCTTTTAGCAAGTTTAATAGCTCTAGCCAAGAAAATTGTTCCAAGACTATCGCCTGATAAATTGAGAGTTATCGAGTTGGTAACGGCATAAGTAATCAAACTTGCCGCATTTTCAATGACTGGACTACTAGATAAACCAACATAGTCAAAAGCTGCATTAATCCAGTCAAGATATCGGTTAATGAAACCGATAATTGGATGTTGTTTAAGAAAAGTGGAATTGTTCATATTGGCAATGCCAGTTAAGAGAGTATTAGCATACCTACGGCTCCTTCTTGAAGACTCTGATTCACGTTGTCCCAGCCCTGAGATAAAAATTGCAAAAAGTTCGCGCTGATCGTTTTCTGGATAATAGGCGATTTCAGATGCAATGGTGGCGATTGGGTTAACAGATGCCATTACGCAGTCAAAATCAAAGACCTCTTCGCTACCTGGATTTTGGAATTGTCCATCAAATTTTTTATCAGGGAATAGAGCTTCAATAGGCCAGCGCCACCAGGGAGATACGATTCGTTTTGCCTTATCCGAACTGTTCATAAAAGTCCTTGCTAAAGTACACGTAGTATGTTTAGAGTAGAAACGCGAATGTGTCTCTAATTATACAAATATTTTTATAACTTTAGGACTTACGCATGGTATGGGTGCTTATGGAGCGATCGCCTGGATGATAAGCGATCGCTTTATCAATGACTCTCGCTAATGTGTTATGTGATGACCGGGCAATCGCCTTAATTCATGAAGAACCCCTCCCCAACCCTCCACGAAGAGCGGGGAGGGTGCCACAGGCGGGTGGGGTTCTTTTATTATGTTATTTATTAGGACATGATATTACGTAAACAAGGGGAAGACTATCGTATCATTGTCTTAACACCAAGCGTATCCCTTTATACGGAAAATAATATTTTCTAATTTTATACCTGCCAATTTTGCAATAATTATTTTGCCCCAGAAATTAGCCAATTATTACTTTCCCCATCCCATATTAGGGAAAAGCGTACAGATTCAGGAACTTCTTTACCAGTTTTCATGAAGTATTTTAATTTACTATTTACTGTAGCTGTATTTGTAGTTTCTTCCACCAAACTAACTTGTTCAATATCTACATGTTGAACTTTTCCACCCCACCAATCAATGTAAGAAACATAACCATCGGGGTGAATAGCTTTATCACTTTGAAAGCTCGGAGATAGTTGTTTCCAAGAACTTTGATATTGACCTTGATTAATAGTTGTAAAATAATTTTGCAGAGCTTGTTGTGGTGATGGTTTATCAATTTGTGTCGGTATTGAAATAGAAGTTTGAGTTGGTGTAATAATCGGCTGAGAATATACTGGTGTTCTGGGAAGTTGGGATTTGATCGGTTGTTCGTTTTCCTGGATTTTTTCGTTGTTTGCTGAAGGTTCTGAAGTTCTGGAAATTTGGGATTTGATGAGTCGTGCGTTTTCTTGGGTTTCGTCTTTGTTTATTGAAGGTTCTGAAGTTCTAGGAAGTTGGGATTTTACAGGTTGTGCATCGTCCTGAGAATTTGGTGGTGTGGTAGTTTGTGGGTTAGATGCTACTTGTTGAGGTTGTTTGTTAAGAGCAAGACCAATAATAATAGAAGCACCAATTAAGCCACCAGCGATTAAACTGGCAAGAAGGATTCCCCTTTGTCCATTACCTTGATGGTTAGGTGTTGTTGGAGTAGAAGAAATCATGGTTTGAGGTGGTGCTGACAGTGCAGTTACTATTGGTGGTTGTGTGGCATGTATGGTAGAAGGAATTGCAAAATTAGAGTGCAATGCTTCCAACATTTCTTTAGCGGTGGAAAAGCGATCGCGTGGATGATAAGCGATCGCTCGATCAATGATTCCCGCAAGTGTTGGACTAACATTCAAAGCGAAAGAACGCCAAACAATTTCCCCACTACGGGAATCTGTTTCTAATTGTTGCGGTTGTTTCCCTGTTAGTAAATAAATCGCTGTTAATCCTAAACTATATAAATCACTCGAATAAACTGGTCTACCTGCTGCTTGCTCGCTCGACATATATCCAGGTGTACCAATTATAATTGAACTGGTAGGATTTCCTTGAGAATTTATCACAGTTGCCATCGCTTCTCTCACTGCACCAAAGTCAATTAGAACAGGTTTATTATCGCGTTGACGCAAGATGATATTATCTGGTTTAATATCGCGATGAACAATTTTTTTAGAGTGTACATATTCCAAAATTGGCAACAAGTTCACTAACATTTCTCGCACAGCACTTTCACTAAATAATCCCGTATGACGAAATTTTGATGTTAACGTGTCACCTTCAATCCATTCTTGAACTAAATAGAATTGTCCATTTAAATGAAAGTATGCATACAATCTGGGAATTTGGTCAGAATTTCCCCCTAAATCTTCTAAAATTGCGGCTTCCCTTTGAAAACGTTCTTGTACTAATTGATAAACCTGAGGATTATTAATAATCGGTTTTAACTGTTTAATTACACATCTACGACCTGATGGCATTTGGGTATCTTCTGCAAGGAAAGTTTCACCAAATCCACCGCTTCCCAAAGTTTGAATAATTCGATAGCGATCGCTTAAAACTATTTGCATAAACTAGCGCAACTTGAGACAAAAGTAATTGTTATATATTTTACTAGATAAAGGCAGCAAGCAGCAGAATAGAAAGTTGATGATATCAGCTTTATTAGAGATAGTGGTGAAAAAGAATGTAGAGACGTAGCACTGCTACGTCTCTAGTGGTTCTGGATAAAGCATATTTAAATTCGGATGATGTCTATTTACCATTTGTCATGCGATCGCAGACAAGCCAAGATATATTGGTGATGGTTTCAGAAGGCACTTATGCTGGAGGCAGAAGGCAGAAGGCAACCCACCCTTACTCATAGTGGGATTGAAACAAGGACGTTTTATACCGTCCGTGCAAGCCATCTTGAGTATAATTATTTGTTTCAACTGGGCTTTAAACCCACAAAGTAAGTTTTAATTGATACTCCTAACATAAGTGCCTTCTGCCCTCGAACTTCTGCCTTTCTTGTAAAGTTGGATTTACACTTGAAGTGATAAGACTGGAGTAAAGACTGATGACTCAAGCAATTGGCATAGACCAACTTATTGCAGAAAAAGTGAGAACCCTTTCCCTTGAAAAACAGCAGCAGGTGCTTGACTTCGTGGAGTTCTTACACAGCAAATCACGAAAAGTGGAGTTTAAGCATCCTAATGGGACGCTAATGTCTGCTTTAGAAGCTGCGGCAGACTTAGTAGGATGTGTGGATGGAGAACCTGGAGATTTATCTACAAACAAGGAGTATCTTAACAGACCGTTACGAGAATGAAGCAAGAAGTAGTGATTTTAGAATTTATCGTAAGAATCGGAATCAAGTAATTTCTGTAATTATGCCAGAAGTTGGATAAGAAAAGCTAGGATTTATGTTTTCGATTGTATATATTGTAGCTAAAAGCAGATAAAGGTTGATAAACTGCAAGTTGGGTTATTATTTGACAGACGTTTGTAAAATCACACTAAAAATATAGGTTAATAATCTAATTTGGTACACCGACTTCTGCCCACACTACGGTATATGGAGAAGTGGATTTTGGATCGGTGAAATAATCTAAGTGAGGATTTGGGGTTTAACACCAACGGTATTGCAATACGTTTCGGTTAAAGATTGTTTGTAAAAATGTCAGATGTGTAGAGACTTCGTATTTCGCGTCTCTACAGCAATTATCGGCAATGCTTATGATCTTATCCGAACCGGATTGAACGGTATTCGATTTAAATATGAAAAGACACCTTAATTAATCATCATAATTCTTCAATGAATACAAAAATAGTCAACAAAAATTTACCAACTAAAAACCAGTACTTAGAGTTAAAAAGTCAGGGAAAAGTTTTACACATAGAGTTAAATAAACCGCAGCACTTAATCGGACGCGATCGCAATCAAGTCGATTTGGTAATCCCCGAAGATTGGCAAGTAGTAGGACGTTGCCAAGCTCTGTTACGCAAAGAAGGGGAAGACTACCGCATCTATGATGGGGATGGCACTCAACCCAGTACAAATGGGTTATATTTTCATCACAGTCGCATCACGACCGATACAGGATATTTACTTAAAAATGGCAGTGAAATCTATATTGGTCAAAACCCGCAAAATCAGGCTTTGTTGAAATACTACAATCCTGCTAACCCAGTAATCACAACTAAACCGGGTTTACAATCAATTTCTCTCAAAAATCGCTCTGTATTAATTGGTCGAGATATTAATGCTACTTTATCTTTAGAGGCTCACACAATTTCCCGGCATCATGCCACAATTGATACAGATGCTCAAGGACGCTACATTTTACGCGACCACAGTATCAATGGCGTATTTGTCAATGGACAGCGAGTTAATAGCAGTATATTACTATCACCGGGCGCAACTATTCGCATTGGACCATACACTTTAGTTATACGTGGTGATGAACTACAGATACTCGATCAAGGCGATCAAATTCGTCTCGATGCTTGCAATGTGGTGCTAGAAACTAAAGGTAAGCGTCGATTAGATGATGTTTCTTTAGCGATTGAACCGGGACAATTTGTTGCTTTGGTGGGGGGAAGTGGTGCAGGTAAATCAACTTTGATGCGATCGCTCTTAGGAACTGAGCAAATAACCAAAGGTGTGATTTACTTAAATGGGGAAGACTTGCGAAGCAACTTCAATATCTATCGCTTTTCAATCGGTTATGTTCCCCAAGACGATATTATTCACCGAGAATTGACAGTTGCAGAAGTGCTTACTTACGCTGCCAAGCTGCGATTACCACCAGATATTGATGTTGCAGAGGTGGTGGAAAAGACTTTACAAGATGTGGAAATGTCCCACCGTCGCAATGCTAGGGTAAGTGAATTGAGTGGAGGACAACGCAAACGTGTCAGTATTGGGGTAGAATTGTTAGCCGATCCGAAGTTGTTTTTCTTAGATGAACCAACATCTGGACTCGATCCGGGGTTGGATAAAAAGATGATGCAACTATTGCGGAAATTGGCAGACCAAGGACGGACGGTGATTTTGGTGACTCATGCGACGGCTAATATTAAGTTGTGCGATCGCGTGGTTTTTCTCGGTCAAGGTGGACGCTTGTGTTATTTTGGTCCCCCTGATGCATGTTTGCAATTTTTTGGTGTTAAGGAAGACTTCGCAGATATCTACAACCAGCTAGAAAAACCGGAAACCGTCATCGACCAAGCGCAAAAATTTTACTCTTCAGACGATTATCGCCACTACGTTGTCAATCACCTCAGTCCGGGAAATCAAGCTTCACAAATCAATGCTGGTAACAAACAAGCTTCTGGTATATATTTTATAAAGCAATTAAGTATTCTTGCTCAAAGATATTTTCAGATTCAGCAACGCGATCGCATCAATCTTGCTTTAGCACTTTTAACCGCACCTATCGGCATTAGTTTTATTATCATTGCACTTAAAGATATCCATCCCTTAGTTTTACCAGCAAAACCAGATGCAACTCTTGCACCTTTAGCCTTACGAGTGTTATTTGTATTTACCTGTGCTGCTTTGTGGGTGGGACTTTCTAGTTCATTACAAGAAATTGTCAAAGAAGCAGCGATTTACATGCGCGAAAGATTGGTAAATTTGAGTTTATTTGCTTATCTTGGTTCTAAATTGATAATTCTTTCAGGTTTAGCATTATTGCAAACTTTGTTAATTACTTTAATTGTAATTGGTTTATTTAAATCTCCCCAACCGCAATTAATTTCTTGGTATTTAGGATTATCAATTACTACTTTCCTCACACTTTTAACTAGTATGAGTTTAGGGCTATTAATTTCTGCCATTGTCAAAAATAGCAGTCAAGCGAATAGTGCCTTACCTCTATTGTTGATACTTCAAATTATCTTTTCTGGTGTCTTGTTTAAAATGCAAGGTCTTGGTAGTAAAATTTCCTGGTTGATGTTGAGTCGTTGGTCAATAGGTGCTTATGGCACTTTAGTTAATATTAATGCAATGATTCCCGATCCGATCAAATTACCTGATGGTAGCACTTTAGCTAGACCATTAGACCCAACACCAGTTTATGATGCAACCTGGGGGAATCTAGGATTAAATTGGGGAATTTTGTGTTTGCATACGGCAATTTATTTAACTGTTACTTTTTGGTTACAAAAACGCAAGGATATTTTTTAAATTTTTATTTCATATCATGTCTGTTTAATAAACAATAATAAAAACGTCGTAACACTCGTAGAGACGTTCCGCCGGAACGTCTTTACATCATATGTAATTTATCGGACATTATATAATACCATGTCCGTTTAATTAACATTAATAAAAACCTACCTACCGTCGTAGAGACGTTCCGCCGGAACGTCTTTACATCATATGTAATTTATCGGACATTATATAATACCATGTCCGTTTAATTAACAATAATAAAAACGTCGTAACACTCGTAGAGACGTTCCGCCGGAACGTCTTTACATCATATGTAATTTATCGGACATTATATAATACCATGTCCGTGTAACAGTCGTAGAGACGTTCCGCCGGAACGTCTTTACGTTGTAAGTAATTTAACGATCATAATATTACGCATATATAATTTCCGAACATGATACAAGAGTACCCTCAGGGGTACTGCCAGAACTTATTTGCCCAAACCATACTACAGATAAGTACAAATTGAATTCTTTTCAATTGGACAACAAACTCCAAATAGGAAGACAATAAAGATGCGTAGATTTCATGGATTTGCCCCTCGTACAGGTGAAAATCAACCGCTGGGTGAATTTACAGAAGCAGGTAAATTCGGGAGAATGTTTCCTAAATTGCCGAGTTTTATTCCGTCACAACAAAGTTTGACTGAATTGGGCAACGCAATGAACGATCCTAGCCCAAATACTCCTGCCGGTGACAATTTAAATGTCCCTGCGGGGTTCACTTATCTTGGTCAATTTGTCGATCATGACATAACCCTTGATACCACTGCTCTGCAAGAGACTCTTGTCGATCCATTGGCTGTGCAAAATTTCCGCACACCAAAGCTTGACCTTGATAGTCTCTATGGTTCAGGACCGGATGTGCAACCGTATCTCTACCAACTCAATGACCCGGATCTCTTTTTAATTGGGACAACGAACGAACAGCCAGGAGCAGGAGATCCATCGCTTCCGACTAAATTGCCTAATGACTTGCCTCGTGCCCAGAGTACTTTGGGTCTTCTTGGGGACTCACGCAACGATGAAAACTTAATTGTTGCACAACTGCACCTAGCTTTTTTGAAGTTTCACAACAAAATAGTTGCAGGCATTAGAGATGGAAGCATTAAACCAAAGAATTCTACTGACAAATCGGTTTTTATACAAGCCAGAGAATTGGTGATTTGGCACTATCAATGGATTGTACTCAACGATTTTTTGACTCGCATTCTTGACAAGGATCAGCTAGAGACGGTGTTGAATAAAGGCAGACGCTTTTACAATTTTAAGAAAGAGCCATTCATCCCGGTTGAGTTTTCAGTAGCTGCCTATCGTCTCGGTCACAGCATGGTACGTGCGGTTTATGACTACAACCGGGTTTTCACTCCTCTTCCTGGAGGAGTCACTCCTGCTACTTTGGAACTGCTGTTTCGTTTCACTGCCAAATCAGGTGAGTTGGGTGACTTTGCTAATATTCCTATTCCCAGTGACTGGATTATTGACTGGAGAAGGTTCTTTCAAATCGATTCTAATGTACCAGTTGGTTTGAGCCGCAAGCTAGATCCATTCCTGGTTGACCCGTTGAAGAATTTGCCAAATGTTCCACCTCCTAATTCATTGGCAGTGAGAAACCTGCTGCGTGGTCGCAGTCTCGGCTTACCATCAGGTCAAAGTGTAGCTCGGTTTATGAGACTCCAGCCGTTGACTAGGGCTGAAATCTCCACAGGAACTGATGGAGCAGTTGCTGTCAAGCATAACTTTCATGTTGAGTCACCACTGTGGTATTATATCCTCAAAGAAGCGCAAGTCCAAGGTCAAGGAAAGCGGTTGGGTCAAGTCGGAAGTCGCATTCTCGCTGAGGTGTTTGTCGGTCTTTTAGAAGGAGATAGCAGCTCATATTTAGTGCGTTGCCCAGATTGGAAGCCAATACTACCTTCCCAAATTCCTGGTACATTTACAATGGTTGACTTGTTAAAATTTGTCGGAGAAATCAATCCGATTGGCGATAAAAAATAAAATGTAGGGGTTAGGATTTTGTAGAGACGTTCCGGCGGAACGTCTCTACGATGATTGTGGTATTTTGATTAATAGACATAGGCGTGGAAATGACCGGAAGACGCGATAAATCGCGTCTCTACAAAGGGTTTTGGGTAACACTTCTACTACCCATCGGTCAGAAAAGATGCGTAGTTGGGTGCGTTACACATAACGCACTCGAAAAATACTTAGTTATATGTGGTTAGCGCTAAAGCGCTATATTTAACCACTGAAGTGGTTACTACGTATGAGCTTCAATTTGCTTAACTACTGTAAGTGCTGAGTAACTTACTCCAGCAGTACCTTCCCCTGGATGGGTAGAGTCTCCCACTAACCATAAATTCTTGATTGGTGTCCGATTGGCGAAACCAAAGGGACCGAAAGTGGATATTCTTTGACCAATACCGCCGACAATACCGCGATCGCGTGCTGTATAATTAGCAAAGGTGCGTGGTGTTGCTGCTTCTACATGAATTATCGTTTCTGGTTTCAGGTAGAAGTATTGCGAAAGACGAGCGATCGCTTCTTCTGTATATCTTTGTTTTAATTCTTCATAATCCTCAGTCTCCCACCACGGTAACGGATCGACAAACGAAGAAGCAATAATTGTTGCTTTACCTTCCGGTGCCCGACCATCTCCCCCATGACTGACGGAAACAAATAACGAATTATTCTCGCCTATCTCACCATTGGCATTATACATAAATTGTAGATGGGGCGGGCATCCTGAAGGAATCGCGCTTTCATCTACACCTAAATAAACTACAAATGCACCGGATGCGGGTGGGAGATTTTTTGTTCGCTTTTTATACCCGCGAGGAGCTTTTTCACCTAATAGTTGCACTAAGTTCTGTACGGTGACATTTGCAACTATATGATTGGCTGATTCTCTCCAGACTTCGCCGGTTTTCTGATTTTTAATGACGACGGCGACAGCTTTGTTATGCTTTACTTCGATCTGTTCTACAGTATGCCGCATCAACAACTGACCACCGTCTCTTTCTAAAGCTGAAACTAAGCGATCGCTCAATACTTGCATACTACCTTGAAGATGAAACAATCCTTGCGGTAGTTGTGATACACTCAATGCTGTCGCTGCATAAAGTAATGCTGTCTCTTCTGCATTCACCTGAGAATACAGCTTTAATTGCAGATCCAAAAATGTCCGCAAACGGCGATCGCTTCCTAATTTATAAGCTCGTAAAGCATCGCCCACCGTAAACAAAGTGTAACGCACGGTAATTAATGTACCAGACCGGACTGCCTTAGTCAACTGCCACAAATCCCAAATATTACGCGGTGGTAGCACCGGATCGCGTCCTTGAAATTTCCAACTAGCTTTAAATAAAGCTGCCATTAATTGCCAGAATGGTTCACTACCAGGAAATTGCCGTTGCCGTTCCTCTTGCCATTTTTCTAAATCACGCCAAACGTTTATCGGTGTTTTCTCCCCAGGAAGATACACCGCACAAGCGGGATCGCAAGGAGTCGCTTCGGGAAGCTCGATTTCTAATTCTGAGAAAATACGGTGGTGAATACCTCCTGGTTCCAACCCCGCTACTTGAGTTGCTCCCACATCAAAGGTAAATCCTTTGCGTTTGAAGGTAGAAGCACAACCTCCCGGTACGAGAGCTTGATCCAAAATTAACACGCTGTAACCTCTATGAGCTAATAAAGCCCCAGCAGTGAGTCCACCGATTCCTGCACCGATGACGATGACGCGATCGCTTGGCATAAATAATTATGACATATTTCTTAATATTAATAATTTTATATTATTTGAGGAAAATAGGAAATTTGCATTGAGGCGCAACCAGTGTCATGCAACAACCGTAGAGACGCTCCACGGTCACGTCTCTACAATAATGTGTGCAATTTTTGCTTGACTTTGAAGTTGCATTTCAATACTACCTGGAAAATACATCATAGCTCACCCAGTTTAGCCAGCGAACCGCGATCGCATTCCAACGCAGTGCCTGGAAGGATCAAAGCTCTGACCAGATATTCTGTATCGGATAGGCACTAAATTCTGAATCGGCACTCATGAGAATTAAATTTTGGTTAATCGATTGGGAAATGATGATTCTGTCGAACGGATCAGAATGGTGAGACGGCAATGTGAGATGAATATTGAGATCGCTAAATAGAATGGGAATAATTTGGATATTGAGTTGATTTAAAATCATTTCCAATTCATGAAATTCAATGCCTAGATTCAGCTTACCTTTGCCGATTTTAATCGCAATTTCCCAGAGGCTGGCAACACTCATAAAGAGGTTGTTCTCAGTATCTTCTAGGAGAGTAGTCATGGTTTTGTTCAGTTTGGGATGTCCTGCAATATACCAAATCAGAATGTGAGTATCGATCAGAAGGTTCATAAATTATTGGTAATCGGCAAATTCTTCTAGCGGGTCATCAAAGTCATCGGCGATCGTGACTTTGCCTTTGAGAATGCCGAAGCCGTTTCGCTTTTGGGTTAGGGCTGGGGGTTCGAGAACTTCTGGTAAGGGTCGATTCGTGCTGCGGGAGGCGAGGTATTCAATATAGTGCAATGCCTCGACTTGGAGTGCTTCAGGGAGCTTCGAGAGCAGTGAGTTAATACTGTCGATCGCATTGGTTTGTGACATCACGATTGCCTCCTAGTAATTCTATTCTATCGATGTCAGTCATATATCGTCTGGCAAAGCTGTAACACTTGCAACCATCTTTGTCCCATAATTCTTGCGTAAGGTTTGGTGGGGTATTGGTATGGTTTATACATTTGTCTCTGAATCTCAGTAACTGTAATATTGGGATTAACAGATACTTTCCGGACAATTTGAAATTTTTCTAAGAATTGCAACCAACAGTGATGATCTGACCAAATCAAAGACGTTATCGGTTTAAATGTGATTTTTAAAATACATTCGATAATGCATTGATAAATTGGTCTTAACAAAAGCGGACTATAATCTAGTTTGACAGCATTATATATCCATCCTAAAGTAGTCAAATAATCCCCGCAAGCTCTGCTTTTCCATGAAAGGTAGACGTAAAAAGCACTGGCAGACCAAGTATATATATAACTAGGAATTTCCGGATGTCGTTTTTGGAAATCTGCCATAACTAGATTGTAAGACTTTGCCATTGTCTTACAACTGTTAGACATACTGACACTTACTTGACGATAACCAATCAAAAACTCAGGCACAACCCGAAACTGATAAGATTCTGCAATTTTTAAGTAGATATCCCAATCTTCGCAACCTTGAGCATTTTGCTGTTTAAGTTCGCAGTTGTAACCACCAATTTTATCAAAACAACTTCGACGAATCAATGGCGCACTAGCGTTGCCGATAAAGTTCTTAAACAGCATAGCTGGGTAAACTTCTCCCTGTACGCTGTGAATGTTCAAATAATCATAAGGTGCATATTGTCCGATAATTACATCATCTTCGTCAATAAATAATGACCAGGCATAAACTAATCCTACAGATGAACCTCCTTCTAATATGCATTGCACTTGTTTGTCAAGTTTAGAGGGATACCAAATATCATCAGCGTCCAGGGGTGCAATATATTCCCCTCTCGACTTTTCTATTGCTAAATTACGCGCTGCGGCAACTCCAGCATTTTGCTGTTTCAATAAAATTACACGACTGTCTTTTTGAGCAAAAGATGCTACAATTTCCGCAGTTCGATCTCTAGAACCATCATCAACTACTAACACTTCAATATTTTCGTAAGTCTGCGAGAGGACAGATTCTAGTGTCTGACCAATAAATGCCTCAGCGTTGTAAGCAGGAATAATAACTGAAACAAAGGGCAGATTAGCCTTCATTTTGTTCACAAACATTGCAAATGTTGGTTAAAGAATTTAACAAGTTAGCCGAAAACCGAAAACAGATAAAAATCTGGCAAAAAGTGCAAAAGAAAAGAAAAACTTTCCTACATGAAATTACTTACGTTTATCATAAACCTAAATTACATGTTACTGTAATCTACAGGAAAATCAATTATATGTTATCTAATGACAGGATTTATGTATTAGGGAATGAATGCGATCGCTCTCGTTCTTGAGATTGCGACTCTCACTAAGTTATATTAACATGAAAAATCCTTCTTTAGAAGGATGACAAACTTTTTTTGCGGGTATTAAGTGCCAAAGAAAACTTAAAAAGTGTTGATTTCACGGATTATATAAGTCCTAGAATTCAACAATTTCCTTATACCCCCAGACTGAAGTACGGAGGCTTTAAGCATCACGTCTCGTAAAATGAAGAAGTAACAAAGCTTTTCACTTCCTTACCACCAATGACTTCAACCCTGCTGAATTTTCCTCGTCTCAATGCCCCAAAGCTGCACATCTTGCCCAACGGGTTGACAATAGTAGCAGAGCAAATGCCAATTGAAGCCGTTAACCTTAATTTGTGGGTTAAAGTCGGTTCAGCCGTAGAATCAGATGCAATTAACGGCATGGCTCACTTTTTAGAGCATATGATTTTTAAAGGCAGTGAGCGACTAAGTAGCGGCGAGTTTGAACGTCAAATTGAAGAGCGTGGTGCTGTTACTAATGCTGCCACCAGCCAAGATTATACTCATTACTATGTGACAACTGCTCCCAAAGATTTTGCGGATCTAGCCCCACTACAAATTGATATAGTAACTAATGCCAGTATTCCTGACGAAGCTTTTGAAAGAGAGCGATTGGTAGTTTTAGAAGAAATTCGCCGTAGTGATGATAATCCTCGCCGGCGCACCTTTCAACGAGCGATGGAAACGGCTTTTGATAAGCTACCTTATCGGCGTTCGGTATTGGGACCAGAAACAGTGATTTCTCAACTAAAAGCGCAGCAAATGCGGGATTTTCACGCTATGTGGTATCAACCACAGTCAATGACAGCTGCGGTTGTAGGTAATTTGCCAGTAGAAGAATTAATTGAAATTGTCGCCGGGGGATTTACCGCAAAAGGCAGGATAACCCCCCCCGAACAGCATTTAGAAATTACTCAAGAATTACCATTTACAGAAATTGTCCGCCAAGAATATGTGGATGAAAGTCTAACTCAAGCACGTTTGGTGATGATTTGGCGAGTTCCGGGGTTAATTAAGTTAAATGAAACTTACGCGCTGGATGTTTTAGCGGGAATTTTAGGACATGGACGCACATCAAGGCTAGTGCGAGATTTGCGCGAAGAAAGAGGATTGGTTTCTTCGGTTTCTGTGAGTAATATGACCCATCGGTTACAGGGGACTTTTTATATTTCCGTCCATTGTGCTGTAGAAAATTTGCCAGCCGTGGAAAGTGCGATCGCTCAACATATTAGCAGGCTACAAACAGAAATCATCGCCGAATCAGAAATTGAGCGCGTGCGAAAGCGTGTCGCTAACAGGTTTATTTTTGGGAACGAAACACCAAGCGATCGCGCTGGTTTGTACGGTTACTATCAATCTATGGTAGGAGACTTAGAACCAGCCTTTGATTATCCAAATCACATTCAGGCACAAAATGCAACCGATTTAATGCAAGCTTCCCAAAAGTATCTTTCCCCAGATGCTTACGGTGTCGTTGTCATGAAACCAGCTTAGGGCATGGGGCAATCTGAGGAGGGGGAAAGGGGAGGCAGTGCGTTGCGCGGGTTCCCCGCGTTGTAGCAACTGCCTATGATTGGGAAAGGGGGAAAAAAATATCATGAGTGATTTAAATAACTCTTTATTTCTATACCTTTACCCTTTACCCTTTACCCTTTTCCCCTCTTTAAATCCCCCCTTGTCCCCCTTGTCTCCCACTCCATTCCCCAATCAAACAATGTGGACTAAAATTGATGCTGATATTAGCCAGGTGACTGGCGAAAAATTTGAGAACCAGAATAGGCGATCGCTTAGTGGTGGATGCATCAACCAAGGTTATGCTGTCAGTAGTGGCGAACGCACTTACTTTGTTAAGCTAAACCAAGCAGCGCAAATTGCCATGTTTGAAGCTGAAGCGCTGGGTTTGCAAGAAATGCTGCAATCAAATAGCATACGCGTCCCCAAACCAATTTGCTGGGGAATAGCAGATAATTCCAGCTACATCGTTTTGGAGTGGCTGGAAATGGATAAAGGTAATAGCAATTCTGCTTGGGAAGAGATGGGACGCAAGTTAGCTGCCATGCATTGCTACACTAGCAGTCAAGGTATGGGCTGGAAAATTAATAATACCATCGGTTCCACGCCGCAAATTAATACTTGGACGGCAGACTGGGTAGAATTTTATGCTCAACATCGACTTTTGTATCAATTTAAACTCGCAATCCGGCGCGGTGGCAATTTTCCCCAACAAGAAAAATTACTAGCAGCTATACCTGAGTTATTATCACACCAACCGCAAGCTTCCTTAGTGCATGGTGATTTGTGGGGGGGGAATGCTGGGTGTACTGTGTCAGGAGAACCGGTGATTTTCGATCCAGCAACTTATTTTGGCGATCGCGAAGTTGATATTGCCATGACGGAACTTTTTGGTGGGTTTCCAGCAGCGTTTTACAATGCTTACAACGAAGTCTTTGCTTTAGATGCAGGTTACGAACAAAGAAAGACTATTTATAACCTATATCATATTCTCAATCATTTTAATTTATTTGGCGGCGGTTATGCTTCGCAAGCGAATCGCATGATTGAACAGATTTTGCGGTTTTGAGGGAAATAATATCATGTCCGTTTAATTAACAGTAATAAAAACCTACCTACCATCGTAGAGACGTTCCGCCGGAACGTCTTTACTTTACATTAAATCAAAAAGGCGTGCTGAAATTTCAACACGCCTTTAGAAGAACCTATAAAACTAGACTTTTGCTAGTTCTGGCGAAGGACGCTTACTGTTGCGAATAGCTTTAATAGCTTCAGCATAATCAGGAGCGTTAAACACAGCTGAACCAGCAACGATCGCATTTGCTCCAGCTTCCAAAACCTGCCAAGTATTATTAGCTTTCAGTCCACCATCTACTTCAATCCAAGGGTCTAAACCGCGTTCATCGCACATCGAGCGCAGCTTGCGGATTTTCGGTACGACTCCAGGAATGAAGCTTTGACCGCCAAAGCCTGGGTTAACACTCATAATTAGCACTAAATCGCACAGTTCCAAACAATATTCAATTAGCTCTAGAGGGCTACCAGGATTGAGTACAACACCAGCTTTCTTACCAAGCTCTTTGATTTGACCTAAAGTACGGTGCAGGTGAGGGGAAGCATTATGTTCTGCATGAACGTAGATGTGATCTGCCCCAGCTTTGGCAAAGTCTTCAACATACTTTTCTGGTTCCACAATCATCAAGTGGACATCCAGAGGCTTTGTCGTCACCGGGCGAATCGCCTCCACAACCAGAGGACCTATCGTAATATTAGGTACAAAACGACCGTCCATTACATCAACATGAATCCAATCTGCTCCAGCGGCGTCTACGGCGCGAATTTCGTCTCCTAGACGGCTAAAATCGGCTGATAAGATAGATGGAGCAATTACAATGGGCTTTTTAGATAGGTTTTGGGTCATGGCTAGTGGCTTATTAAGCGTCCTCGTCTGTAGGCATTGTAACAAAATCTTGACCCAGCGCTCATAGATTTGATGGGAGAGTGGGAGACAAGGAGACAAGGGGACAAGGGGACAAGGAGATAATTTCGTTTTATTACCTATTCCCCATACCCAATGCCCCATACCCAATGCCCAATGCCCAATGCCCCATGCCCATCAACTAATAAATAACAAATAACAACTAATAATTGGCAATGGTCAAAAAACTTAGCTGGATAATTTGGGGATTGAGTGCTTCTTGTTTTGGTGCGCCGGCACTAGCTGCTATAGTTACTTCCATCGGCACTAACGGTATTGATGCTCTGAGATTACAAAAAGCTCCATATAACTTAACTGGTCGCAAAATTGCGATTGGTCAGGTGGAAATTGGGCGTCCGGGAAAGTTTGGCTGGGATAAAGCAGTGTCTAAAAATACAGTAGTATCCTTAGCAGGAGTATTTTTACGCAATGGACCGGCTAAATCAAATAGTGGTGTTGACCCCCACGCTTACAATGTGGCTGGTGTGATAGTTAGTCGAGACAAAGCCTTACCAGGAATAGCTCCAGGAGCGCGGCTGTATTCATCTGCGGTGGGTTCTACAAAAAACATGGGTCAGCCAGAAGAGTGTTTATCAGCGCAGCACATAGCCATGCAAAATAGTGGTGATGTCCGTGTGATTAACTTTAGTTTTGGTGAACCTCTGACCCGCGATCCCCGACCGGAAGCGACTTTAGACGGTAACGCTTTACTAACATTATGTATTGACTGGTCTAGTCGAGTTCATGATGTTGTGTATGCGATCGCTGGCAACCAAGGCAAAGGGGGCATTCCTATTCCTACAGACAATTTTAATGCAATCAACGTCGCTTTTTCTTCACGCAGAGGAAACATTTTTAATAAAGTTGATGTTTCCAATTTAGCTGCTGCTAACGAAGGAGCGGCAACTCGGCTAGCAGGAAAGGAGTTTAATGTTGATGGGCGTCCTTCTATTAGTTTAGTTGCTCCTGGGAGTAACATTCCTTTATTCAATCCAGATGGCAAAGTCAACAAAGTCACCGGTACGAGTTTTGCAGCACCTCATGTAGTGGGTACTGTTGCGTTGTTACAGGAATTTGGTGACAAACAACTGCGGACAAAACAACCTAACTGGAGTATAGCTTCTCGCCGTCATCAAGTGATGAAAGCTGTATTGCTAAATTCCGCAGACAAAATTCAAGATACTGGTAATGGCTTGCGATTGGGAATGACGCGGACGCTAATTGACAAACAAAATGGCGACTGGCTAAGTTCAAAAGCTTATAGCGATCCAAAAATTGCTCTCGATCCACAAATGGGAACTGGTCATTTAAATGCATTTCGTGCCTACCAGCAATTTAGTCCCGGTCAATGGAATCCATCTGCTGCCGTGCCTGCAATTGGTTGGGATTATCGGACATTGGATTCTGGGGCATCTGTGGATTATACCTTATCAAAGCCGTTAGTGCAAGGCAGTTTTGTTGCTGTTACTCTTGCTTGGGATCGGGTGGTAGAGCTAGAGGATGCAAATAAAAATGGATTATATGATGTCAGTGAGGATTTTCGCGATCGCGGTTTGAACAATCTCGACTTGTATCTAGTCAAAGCTGATGCTTCAGATTCTAACTCAGGCGTGGTTTGCTCCTCCATTAGCCCAGTTAATAGTGTAGAACATATCTTCTGCCCTGTTCCGGCTACCGGCAATTACAAAATCCGCGTCCAGTTTCGCGAAAAGGTAAACGAATCTGTTCAACCTTTCGCTCTAGCTTGGTGGGGTGTCTCTAGTAAATAGACACCCGAATGTAGAGACGTAGCATTGCTACGTCTTTGCTGCCATTCACGAAACATCTAGATCGCAGGAAGACATAGCCAATTCCTAGTACCGCATAAGGCAGTCATATCATGTCCAGAAAATTACTTATGATGTAAAGACGTTCCGGCGGAACGTCTCTACGACGGTTGCGACTTTTTTATTACTCAGGACTTACGCAACTGGCACATTTATTTGAGAACTGTCACATTGAATTAATTTGGCTCTAGCGTTTATAAATCAATACTTACAAGCATTAACCTCAAATTTCAATATCTGTGCCAGTTGACATTATTTTGTGACGCTTGCGTAAGTCCTGACAACATTAATGAACAGGCGATCGCATCTGAGATTGCATACAAATTAAATACGGAACAGCTAGTTTCATCAAAAGGTAAACGAATCTGTTCAACCTTTCGCTCTACCTTGGTGGGGTGTATCTAGTAAGTAGACACGCGAATGTAGAGACGTAGCAATGCTACCTGACTTTTCACGTTATGTGAAAAAGCAACAAAAAACCTAACCCCCTAACCCCCTTCCCTACGTTCGCAAAGCGTCTCGAAGAGAGGGAAGGGGGAAAATTCAAAGTCTCTCTCGTTTTAGGAGAGAGATTTAGAGAGAGGTTTTCCAGATACCGTGAAAAGTCAGCAATGCTACGTCTCTACATTTTTTATGGAGATGTCTAATTTCTGTATCGCAGACATCATTTTAGAAAGAAAATTGTCGGCTCATGAACACAAAGCCAAGAATCCATAATACCATAATCAGATTTATTTATTACCACCAACAAAAAAACTAGTTTTATTTTGTCATTTCGTAGTTTAAAATACAACTTAGTAAAAACCATAAAATCGGGATAAATAAAGCTGATTGAGCATAAATCTGCATTGTCACTTCAATGAGTAATTAACAAGTTGCATAACTGACAAGTTATCTTTAATTCCTATCACTTACTTAGCTGTTACAAAAACTGTAACCGCTCTATATTTTTGTTGTTTTTAATGCGATAGTTAACATCTGACACATAATGGTCAATCTAGACAGATAGCTTACAAAAAATATTTGGCAAGAGAGGTAGAGGAATGCATCAGCAAAAATTTAATAGTGTGAAAGAAAATTTTATCCAAAGACGCTATGGTGTGCGCTTGGGTAGACGTTATGTTCTGGCAGCAGCAGGAGTTATGCTTATGGGCGTATTAGGCTGTTCTCAGGTTAACGACAGTACAAGTGCGATCGCGAAATCTCCCTTAGCGAATTCAGAATCACCATCAACTAAAAAAACAGTCACACCTGATACAAAAGTCGTTGCTGCTCATACAAAATTTGGTTTCAAACTGTTTTCAGAAGTTTTGAAAAAGGATAGCAAAGATAACATTTTTGTTTCGCCTTATAGTGTAGCGATCGCTCTCGCCATGACTTACAATGGTGCTAGTGGTTCCACCCAACAAGCAATGGCGAAAGCGTTAGAGTTACAAGGTATAAGTTTAGAAGAAATAAACTCCTCTAACGCCGCTTTAAAAGCACTTTTAGAAAATACCGATCCGAAAGTGCAACTAACAATTGCTAACTCGCTTTGGGCAAACAAAGATACTAGCTTTAAATCTAAATTCATCCAAAGAAACAAAGACTTTTATCAAGCTAAAGTCACAAATTTGGACTTTAAAGACTCTCGTTCGTCAGGTATAATCAACACTTGGGTAAATGATAATACAGGCGGAAAAATCAATAAAATAGTTGAAAAAATTGAACCTTCGCAAGTATTATATCTAATTAACGCCATCTACTTCAAAGGTAACTGGAAGAACGAATTTGATAAAAAGCAAACCGCTGAATTCCCCTTTTATATAGCATCTGACAAACAAAAAAAACACCCGATGATGTCGCAAACGGGTGACTACAGATACTTAGAAAATGAACAATTTCAAGCTGTCAGTTTACCTTACGGCAAAGACGGTAAAATCAGCTTTTATATCTTCTTACCGAAACAAAATAACTCAAAAGCCTTTTATGAGAACTTGAATTCTGACAACTGGGAAAAATGGATGGCTCAATTCAGCAAACAAGAAGGGTTTATTCGCTTGCCCCGCTTTAAAATCAATTATGACATTACTCTCAACAATGCCCTTAGCAATTTAGGTATGGGAGAAGCTTTCACCAGCAAAGCTAATTTTTCCGCTATGGGTAAAAATCTCGCCATCAGCCAAGTTAAACATAAAACCTTTGTTGAGGTAAATGAAGAAGGTACAGAAGCAGCAGCAGCGACTTCTGTCGGGATAGTAGCAACTTCAGCGGTTGAGAAACCAAAGCCATTTCGGATGATTGTTGACCGTCCGTTTTTCTGTGCGGTAAGGGATAATCAAACAGGTAGCGTTTTATTTATGGGTTCAATTGTGGAGCCACAGTAGGAAATTCACGTACTTAGTCGTAAGAAAACAAGACTTAGTACAATATTGCATAAATTCATGACGAAAATTTATCACAAAAACTCTGCGTTACTCTGCGCTTACCTTTGCGCTACGAGTGCGTTTAAAAACGCTACGAATTAATGCAAAACTGTACTTAGAGATTGCTTCCTCATGTCGCAACGAGGGAAATACATAGTCCGTGTGTAAGTCCTGAGTAGGAAATTTACGGATTCTGTGAATTTGGAATGACCCTGACAACCTTAAGGCAATGTGGCTTTGGATACGCTGAGATTTTTGGACTCAGGTTTTGAGCTTTCTTCTTGATCAGCAAGTGCATTTACCTCTTCCATAGTATCGCTACCAACAACAGGACGCAAAGCACTTAAAGCTGTTTTAATTACAACTGCACTTGGGACTGCTAAAATTATACCTAGCAATCCGCCGACTCTCGCACCGGTCAAAACCGAAACCAGAAGCCAAACCGGATTTAGACCGGTAAAATTCCCTAAAATTCGCGGAGCAATCAAGTTTTCCAGAATTTGTTGTACAATTACGGCTGCAATCAACGCTCTCATTCCGATAGAGAAATCTTGTAAAGCTACGAGTAAGGTAGTTAAGGCGATACCTACAGAACCGCCATAGGGGATGAGAGCCATAATACCGATAGTTAAGCCAAACAGTAAACCAAATGGCACTTTCAGCCAGAGAAAAGTTGGTATGAGGGCTGAAGCCATACAAGTTGAGATAATTAACTGAGTGATAAAGAAATTTTGAAAGCTGAGGCGTATGGTGTTAGAAAAAGGATCGCGGAATTTGGTAGGCAACCAATCTACCAAACTGTGCCAGAGTTCATCGCCATGCTGCAACAGATAAAAAGTCAAAACCATTGTCAAAAGAAAGTCTAGCAGGCTAGTGAGGGTAACTACAGCCAGATTGAGAGCTTGTGAAGCGATCGCTTGTAATTGTCCTTTGACGCGATCGTTGATTTGTGTTACCAAAGCTTCGAGATTAATTGGGAAACCAAGAGAATCTGCTTTGTCGTTCAACAGCATTAACTGAGAGCGTCCAGAGTCAATTAACTCCGGTAAACGCGCAACTAGTTGCTGCGCTTGCGTCAAAGCTAACGGTATCAGGGTAACACCCAACGCGAACAAAATTGATAAGGCAAGTAAAAAGACTAAAATAGCAACTTGTTCCCGTTTGCCACCTTGACGCTCTATCCAACTCACAGGATAGTTAAGCAGAAAGGCTAAAACTGAGGCTGCGACTAAAATAACTATCAATGAGTGAAAGTAATTAAAAATTGCCGAAATCGCCCAACCATTAAGGACAAGTAGCGGTGCGAATAGTGCGATCGCACCAAATCGCGCTATTGGTTTTAGTGTTTGCCACCAGTTAAGAAGCTTGCGTGTCTGCATATCACACCCGATTGCGGGATAAAACTAAATTAAATCATTCTTTGAAACTTATTATCTCTGACTATACGACAAGAGACATCTCTCTAATTTAGGATTGCACTTACCCAAATGAATAATTTTCCACCAAATGACTCATCAACAGTGCCAGAAAGTCAAGAAAAATCAGCTTTATTTTTCATCCCCAGTGAGGATGCCAGCATTTCTGCCTTATCGTTAATTTTATATTTAGTTCCGGTCATCGGGTTTTTCCCCTCCTTGTGGACTCTCTATTGTCGTCAAGGCAGTCGGGAACAACTTAATGTTAGTCGTCTGTCAATTACTCTGGCACTTACGTGGCTTTTGGGGTATATCTTATTAGGAACCGGAGCGGTTACTGGAGAATTTTTCAGCTTGCGTCTATTGCTCCTCAATAGCTTTCTCACCTCTGGTTACTTTTTGGTTAGTGCCTGGTTAATTGTTCGTACAGTTCAAGGCAAATCTAATCGGATATCAGGTTTTAGTAGTTTTGCCAACCGAATTAGTAAGAAATATTTGTCATAATTTTAGGAAAAAATGCGGGACACCGTATTTATACGTATTTTTCTAAAAACTACACATTCTTTACCGACAGGTCTAGTCAAATCTGGTTTAATGTTGCCATACTTCAAGAAAACGTCTCCGGATTTGCCGAAAAGAAGGAGAAATACTGCTATAAGTGTTTTGGTTAACACTAAACCAGAAAAGTTAGCACTGATAATTAAGGGTTAGCTATTATGGGTTTCATAAAAAATAGACAAAAATGGACAGCCTTGTTTTGAAATATTCATGGGGCATAATAGACGATCTGTGTAGAAGGCTGTCCATTTTTGGCGCTTGTTCAGTCCAAGGGTTGATTTGTCGGCTTTGAAGTAACAAATTTACCGAATTTTATCAGTAAGTGTGAGGAAGTCCGTGACCATTCAAAGAACTTCGGCGCAAGAAGACCATACAAACCCCTCGAATTCAAGTAACAATAATTCTATAAATTCCAAATCAGGACGCTGGCTGTGGTTTTGGGTGGGGATGAGCGGAATTGCGATGGTATCAGCCACTGCTGGGGCGCTATTGGCAGTTTCTTTAACGAGTACACCATTGATGCAAGCTTCTTTAAGTCCCCAGGAAGCGGCAGTTTTTGATGGCGATCGCATCTCCGGACAAGGACTGCGATTCTCTCAATTAACTCGCCCTGTCAATATATTAGTTATGGGGATGAGCGTACTCCCACCAGATACTCAAAACGCTCCTGCCGAAACTAAAAATCTCAGGTACTTGCCTCAGGTAAACTCCTTTGATGGTCTTGCGGATGTGATGCTCTTGATCAAATTCGATCCAGAGAAGAAAAAATTAGTTATGCTTTCTGTTCCTAGAGATACCCGTACAGAAATAGAAGGGTATGGCATTAAAAAAATTAATTCTGCAAATACTCATGGTGGTCCAGCTTTAACTGCGAAAACCGTTAGTAATCTCTTGGAGGGCGTGGGAATCGATCGCTATATCCGAATTAACGTTTTGGGAGTTGGTAAGCTGATCGATGCCTTGGGAGGGGTGACAGTTTACGTCCCCAAAGATATGAAATACCAAGATGATTCTCAGCACTTGTACATCAACTTGAAAGCTGGGAAACAGCATTTAAATGGCAACCAAGCTTTGCAACTCTTGCGCTTTCGCCATGATGAAAATGGCGATATCGGTCGGATTCAGCGCCAGCAAATGGTGATGCGGGCATTGATGGATCAAAGCCTTAACCCAACTACACTAGCTCAATTGCCGAAAGTTCTCGACGTAGTTAAAGAGCATATTGACACCAACTTAACGGTTGAAGAGTTATTAGCTTTAGTAGGTTATGGAGCGCGAACAAATCGCTCGAATATGCAAATGTTGCTGGTACCTGGTCGCTTTAGCGAAAAGAACGAATTTGATGCTAGTTATTGGTTGCCAAACCGCGATCGCATTGCGGCTATGATGGCTGAAAATTTTGATGTAAATGTCTCACACGAGCAACAATCAACTGACCCAGGTTCATTACGAATCGCAATTCAGGATAGCACCGGGGGCGATCGCTCAAACCTACGACCTTTAATTAGAAGCCTCGAACAAGCTGGCTATCGCAATGTTTATATCTCTAAGCCTTGGGGTGAACCTCTAGAAGTGACACACATTGTCGCCCAACAAGGAGACGGTAACAGCGCCGAATCGATTCGCAACTCTTTAGGATTTGGGGAAGTGCGAGTAGAAAGTACTGGTAATCTCGGCTCTGATGTCACTATACAGCTAGGTAAGGATTGGTTGCAACAAATTCCTCCTGTGGAAGTGTCTCCCCAACGTTAATTTTTCTTGCTTATTAACTAATGAGCGAGTATGTTTATGCATTTGTTGTGACGAGAAAGCCCTGATAAGCATACTTCTTCACCTCGGCATATTAACATCTTGTACCGGGCGAAGTTCATTCACTTCAAATAGCAGCTTGGTGCAAGATGCTAATTCAAAATCCCCTGATTTTTTTTGAATTAAAAATTAAGAAAAACTATTTTTTTTGAATTGGAGAGAAGCGAGTTGGCATTTTCCCAATCCAATCCTGTATGATCGGATTCACTATCTCCGGTGCTTCATCTTGGGGACAATGCCCAACACCTTCTAAAGGTACAAATTTTAGCACTTTTGGGAAATTAGCTAATTCTTTACCTAACTCAAACGGCTCCCAAGGGTCAGCCGTTCCCCACAAAATAATTGCTGGACAAGGTAGGAGAGGTAAAAGGTCTTCAGGCAGGGGACCTGTAGAATAAGCTGTAAAGGCAAGAAAAACCGCTACAGCACCCGGATCGCTTACTGGTGCCATTAAAATATCTACTAACTCGTCTGTCACTGCCTCAGAATTGACATAAGCTTTGAGAAGAATTGAGCGCACCGTTTTCGGCTGGGCAATTTGATTAAAAAAGAACTTGCCAACAGGTTTGATAGATAGCAGGCGTTGCAATAAGGGCGTTCCGGCGCTACGATACCAAGGTAGTGTCGCTCGTTTGCGATCGTGTAATAGCCGTAAGGAGCAGTTCAGCAAGGCAACCCCTAATGCCATATCTGGGTTATCCACCGCTGCTTGCATGACCACAATACAGCCTACAGAATTTCCTACGAAAAAAGCGGCTTCTCCCACTACTTCCCGGCAAAAATCAGCAATTTGCTGTCCCCAGGTTTCAAATGTGTAGGCAATCTCTTCACCGGGCTTGGGTTTAGCCGAAGCACCAAAGCCAATCAAATCAATGGCATAGACACGGCAATTTTCCGCCAGTACAGGGATATTTTTCCGCCAATGCCTCCAAGAGGCTCCAAAGCCATGTACCAAGACCACAGCAGGTCCAGCGGTTCCTTGGGTTTGATAGCAAATGGGAAAACCTTGCCAATTCCAGGTTTTTGTTGCAGGCAGTTTAGTTGTCGATTGGATCATAGAAAATTTACAAGCATAACATATGGACACAAGACATTCATGAAGAGGGGTAAGGGGTAAAGGGTAAAGGGGAAAGGGGTTTTTAAGAGGGGTAAAGGGGAAAGGGGAAAGGGGGTGGAGTCATTTAAAATCAGTCGAAAGAGTTTGAAAATATTTTTTCCTTTCCCCTTTTTTCATGAACCCCTTTCCCCTTCTTGTCCGGTCTTGATTGTAACCCCAGAGCTATGCGTGACAAGCTTTATGATGGGGCTTCAAACCCCTACAGTGGGTCATATAAGAAAAAAAGTTTAAAGCTTTTTTAAATAACTTCTTCACCTTTCCCCTTTCCCCCTCCCAGATTGTTGAGACAGCGCTGCCGACTGCGAACCCCAAGGGTGAAGCCGCAGGCATCATTATTTTTTATTTTTTCAATAAATATAAAACTTTAAAATAAATAGCTTTAGTGTTACTTGCCAAGTTAACAGCTTAATTCAGCATGGGATAACTCTTCGTTTTTGTTCTTAGATAGTGCATTTGTAAGTGAGATTATGTCAGTATTAGGAGTCACATCTTATCTAAGCTGAGGAAACTTTTTGTCATGTTGGCACAAACTTCTACTTCTCTAATGCCATTTCTTGGCATTGACGTTGCTGCTACTTATGATACATCAAAAGTAGTAATATTGCCCATTGCTTACGAAGCAACGACCACTTATCGCCGGGGCTGTGAAAATGGACCAGATTCTATACTGGAAGCTTCGCATCAGGTGGAATATTACGATGAAGAATTGGATAGAGAAACTGGTTGCGAGGTGGGGATTTACACTCACCAAACCATTGCGGACACCCGCTCTACTAGTGTTAGCGCCGAGGAAATGCTAAAAGTCACCGAAGAAACGGTTTCTAAATTGATTGGCGATCGCAAATTTGTGATTGCTTTGGGTGGCGAACACAGTATTACTGCCGGAATTGTCGAAGCATATCGTCAATTTTATACAAATGAGCCATTTACGGTAGTGCAGATTGATGCTCACGGTGACTTACGCCACAGTTATGAAGGGTCAATTCACAATCATGCTTGTGTAATGCGACGAATTGTCGATATGGATTTACCCACCGTCCAAATTGGGATTCGGGCGATTTGTAAAGAAGAAGCCGATTTAATCAAAGAAAAACAGCTAACTGTGTTTCGAGCGCGGGAAATTGCTAATGAGCCAAATTGGATGGAACGAGCAATTTCGGCGATTCAGACAGAGAACGTTTTTCTCACCATTGATTTAGATGGGATCGATCCTACCTTAATTCCTGGCGTTGGTACTCCAGAACCGGGCGGTTTAAATTGGTATGCTTTGATGACCTTTTTGCGACGCGTTTGTGAAAAACATAATGTCATCGGCTGTGATGTGATGGAATTAGCACCCCTTGTAGATTCAGTAGTTTCACAATTTACGGCAGCCAAATTGGTCTATAAAATTATTGGATATCAAGCATCAGCTAAGGGTTGGTTTGAAGTTGGAACATAACGCTGAATGTGACTATATTTTTTGTTTTTAGTTCCTTGGCGGTGAAAAAAGATGAATATACTAGAAATAATTGACACTCCCGTAGGAAGCTACGCACCAGATTTTGAATTGCCAGGAATCGACAAACAAGTACACCATCTTCGGCGTTATCTTGAAAAGTTCCGTGCTGTCGGTGTTATTTCTATGTGCAACCAATGTCCTTATGTCAGGTTGTATATAGATAGGCTAAAAGAAATTCAAGCGGAATTTGCTCAACAAGGTTTTTCACTGATTGGCATGAATGGCAGTGATGGTAATGAAAATCCGACCGAAAGCTTTGAGAATATGCAAGCTTTCGCGCTCATGCATGAGTTGAACTTTCCCTATCTATGGGACTCAACCCAAGATACAAGCCGCAGCTTTGGGGCGCTGGTTACACCAATGGCTTTTTTAATAGATAAAGATGGTGTAGTCCGCTACAAAGGGCAAATCGATGATAATCCGGAAGATTCCCGGTCTGTGAAAGAGCAATATTTAAAAAACGCGATCGCCTCTGTGTTTCAAGGTAAAAAAGTTTACACTCCCCAAACTTCACCTATTGGTACTTGTCTAATCTGGCGGAATTAGAGACAGAAAGTCACCCCCACTGCTATCTTAAATTGGAGGCAATTGCAACTTTTTGATAAAGCGTAACTTCATGGGAACGAATTACCGACGGGTTTTACTTAAACTGAGTGGTGAAGCCTTGATGGGGAATATGGGCTATGGAATTGATCCAGAAGTGGTGAAAGAAATAGCACAAGAGGTCGCAGAGGTAATAACCACAGGTGTTCAGATCGCCATTGTTGTGGGCGGTGGTAATATTTTTCGTGGTGTCAAAGCGGCATCAGCGGGTATGGACAGGGCAAACGCTGACTACATCGGCATGATTGCCACGGTAATGAATGCCATGACACTGCAAGACTCGCTGGAACGAATAGGGATAGAAACGCGGGTACAAACTGCGATCGCGATGCAAGAAGTAGCCGAACCGTATATTCGTCGTCGTGCCATCCGTCATCTTGAAAAAGGACGGGTGGTAATTTTTGGCGCTGGTTCTGGAAATCCTTTCTTTACTACCGACACGACTGCCGCATTAAGAGCCGCAGAAATTGATGCGGAAATCATTTTTAAAGCAACTAAGGTAGACGGTGTGTACGATGCTGACCCCCATATCTATCCTGATGCCAAACGCTATCAAAGCCTTACTTACGCCCACGTTTTGGCTCAAGATTTGCGGGTAATGGATAGTACCGCAATTGCTATGTGTAAAGAAAACAACATTCCCATACTTGTATTTGACTTATCGGTGCGAGGTAATATTCAACGAGCAATTATGGGAGAATCTATCGGCACCCTTGTGGGAGGTTCTTGTGAAATTAGATGAAGCTGAGAGTACGATGCAAAAGACCGTTGAATCAACTCAACGAGCTTTTAACACGATTCGCACTGGTCGCGCCAATGCGAGTCTATTAGATAAGGTGATGGTGGACTACTACGGTTCCCCCACATCGATGAAATCACTGGCAAATATTAGCACGCCAGATTCGACAAGTATTACGATTCAGCCCTACGATCGCAATACCATGAATTTGATCGAAAAGGCAATTTCCATGTCGGATGTTGGTCTAACCCCCAACAACGACGGTTCTGTGATTCGGCTGAATATTCCGCCCTTGACAAGCGATCGGCGTAAAGAATTTGTCAAACTCGCCGCCAAATATGCTGAAGAAGGACGCGTTGCCATTCGCAACATCCGCCGCGATGCCCTAGACACAATTCGCAAGCAGGAGAAAGCCTCAGAAATCTCTGAGGATGAAGCCAAAGACCAGCAAGACCAATTGCAAAAAATAACCGACAAGTATACCGCGAAAATCGGCGACTTGTTGGCAGAAAAAGAAAAAGACATCACCACTGTCTAAAGTGTGAAGTATGAAGGCTGAAGGTTAATTTATGAATTTTTCAACCTTCATACTTTCTTAGATGTTTATTAAAACTTTATAAAATATCGTAGTGTATGGGCTAAAAATTTGTCATCAGTGGAAGTAATGAGTTGTAATTTAGTAGCGGTTACACTCATTAAATAATTGAGATGACATAAAAAACATATTTAAATTGTTTAAAGTTATTAGGACTTACGCAAAAATCAACGTTCTTCAGGAGCAAAAATTCAGCGATATGTATGATTGCATCATCGTCGGTGCGGGACCTGCTGGTGGAACAGCCGCTTACCATTTAGCCAAGCAGGGACGTTCAGTATTAGTTTTAGAAAAAGAATCTTTGCCTAGATATAAACCCTGTGGCGGAGGGGTATCGCCTGCGATCGCCCAATGGTTTGATTTTGATTTTAGTCCAGCAATTTCCCTGAAAGTTGACGAGTTGCGCTTTACTTGGAAAATGGGCGATCCTGTAGAAGCCAAAATAGAGACTATCGAGCCAGTCTGGATGGTGCGACGTGATATTTTTGACCATTTCCTAATTCAGCAAGCGCTTCTTCAAGGTGCTGAATTAAAAGATTCTACGGAAGTAACTGGAATTGAATTTAAAAGCGATCGTTGGCAAGTTAACACAGCTAATGGTTCGGTTACTGGTCGCTATTTAATCGCCGCTGATGGTGCCAAGGGACCGATGGCAAAATGGCTGGGCTTCAAAGAACGCAAACGCCGTTTAGCAGGGGCTTTAGAGGTAGAAGTTCCGGCAGTTGTGGAGAATAAATCTACAATTCACTTCGAGTTTGGTATGGTTAAAAATGGCTATATCTGGAACTTCCCGAAAGCTGATGGTTATTCAATTGGTGTCGGTACTTTTATCGGTGGAGAAGCTCAAAATTTTAAGAAAATTTTGGATGAGTACGGACAAAGTTTTGGTCTAGATGTTAAAGCTAGCAAGCAATACGGTCATCCTATTAGTTTATGGGATGGCAATCAAAAGCTGCATACTCAAAATGCAGTTTTGGCAGGAGAAGCTGCTTGTGTAGTTGATCCGATGACAGCAGAAGGTATTCGTCCCTCTATTTTTAGCGGTTTGTTGGCAGCTGGAGCGATTCATCAAGCGCTTTCTGGTGATGCGATCGCTTTAGAAAATTATTCAGAAGCGATCGCTGAACAATGGGGTGCTGATATGGCTTGGGCGCAAAAGTTAGCTGGCGCATTTTACCGCTTTCCGGGTGTTGGTTACAAGGTGGGTGTCAAGCGTCCTTCTGGTAGCCAAATTATGGGTAGAATCCTCTGTGGGGAATTGCGTTATGGCGATGTTGTTAATCGTGCGCTGAAGCGTTTGGTTCCCATTCCTGGTTTTGGGGGGTAATTGAGAGACGCGATTAATCGCTTCTGTACAAAAGACGCGATGAATCGCGTCTCTACAAAAGGCTCTTAACTTCTAAATCAAGCATGACTGGCGATCGCTTTATATTCTTGGTACTCACTACATTAATCCACGTCTTACTGCTTCGCTGAATGCAGTCGCTTTCCGCAATAATTTTTCTTGATAGACTTGCATTAGGTCTTGCAATTCTTGCTGCTCGTCCTCAGTCAGAATCCCTGACTGTTGCCTATCTAGCAAATTACTCAGACGCTTATCTTGGTCTGGCTCCATTTGCAGTTCTGTAAGAGCCATAACTTGCTCATCAGATAGTTCTGATATGGGTTCTAGGGTTTCAATATG
Source organism: [Scytonema hofmanni] UTEX 2349 (assembly GCF_000582685.1). Lineage (GTDB taxonomy): Bacteria > Cyanobacteriota > Cyanobacteriia > Cyanobacteriales > Nostocaceae > Hassallia > Hassallia hofmanni. Next base: position 3,398,097 of record NZ_KK073768.1, on the reverse strand, counting down.
TGAGCTAATTGGTGGTAGAGAAAGTTTAATGGTATCAGCTAGAACACTAGCTAAATCACGGTTAGCTAGCCGTGCGAAGCGTTCTGATCGTCGGTAAACCTCATCTGACAAAGTAATCGTGACCTGGGTAGTCATAGCTAACTCTGGCTCTTTTGCTTCTCTCTATTTTGCCCTAAGTTAATAAGTGCTGCATAAGTCTTAAGCCTTGCTTGATTTTTTGTGGAGAGCGATCGCCCTTTTAAAACAACGCTTGTTATCTGTTATCATGCTTGTTTGCGGTTTTCGTTCAACCATGATTGAAATTTTGGCGTTTCTGCTAAAATTGGGTTGACCGCAAACCAAACTCCCTGATGATCGCGGTATTCAAACACAAACAAACTTCTTAACAATGTGTGATATTCAATATCACCTCGAACCCGCTGCTGTTGTACCACTTGAAAAATTAATTCCCACTCTTGCCGATCAATTGGGTTAGCACGGAATTCACGGTGTCTTTTAATCACAAGTTCGACACAATCGCGATCAAAAGGTGGATCTTGTTCTCGCAAACAATCATATAAGAATCCTAACAAGTCGCGGACATGACCGCCGCTAATCAGACACAACCGATTTAAAGTTTCTTGACTGTCAAACACCTCTGTTATTAAGTTTAATCTTTCTTCTGGGTAAATATCAGGGAAAGCTCTCGCTAACACCATTTGACGCATCAAAGTTAGTCCAGGAGTGTAAATTTCTCCAGTTCGCGAACGCACGGGTATCATCGGTAACATCTTAGGTGCGACACCACCACCTAAGCGTTGCTGTAGTTTGGCGCTATCGTTAGAAAAAGTTAAAGTTAAGGGAATAGTGTAAACTACATGACAGTTAAGTTTACGTAATTGCTCACCACGGTCGATAAATAAATATTCTGGCAGCGATCGCCCAGATGGTAAAGGTCTAATTGCGACGCGATCAAGGTTATCGACAATTACGACTAATCCTTTTTTACCTCTAGCTTTCAGTTCAGTGTTCGCCCGGTCTAGCAATTCTTTATTAATTGACTGTAAAATATTTCCTATGCGAGGTTCGAGATAATCGCGTAAACGACGTCTTAATTGCGGACTTTCTTTAGTTTTGGCGGTAATTTTGCCAATTCCAACAGATAATTCAGCTTCATAGTCTAGGTCAATCGGTGTTTGCATGAAGTCTATAACTTCCGTAAACAACTTAGTAAAATAGCTAGGTTTAATCCGGATTTTTAGCGCTTCCAAGCTTTCACTTACTTGACCTGCGATCGCTAGTAAAATATCAGTTACATCTACATCAGCCATTTCTAGGACATGAGTAGACTCAAAATAAACTACATGAAATTTTTGCTCTTCCAACTCCGTTTGAAGTCGCAACAACTCGGTTGACTTTCCACAACCGATATAACCTGTAAATAGCTGACAGGTTGGGACATCCGGTGATATCCGCGTAATGATACGCTGTAAAGCTTCGATGATTTTACCACCCCGCACCGAGGCAAAATCAATATAATATCGGCGATCAGCGGGATTTCCCATCATTAAGGGTCTGCTCGGATTGGATGCTTGATAAAATCTTTCTAAATCTAGTGAGGGTTTATTTAACTTTTGGGAAGCTATCTGTTTAGGAATAGTTAAACTTACACCAGCAGTTTGTATTTTGTCTTGTGTAAATAATTTGCTGATTTCGGCTTCTGCGCTTTCCTTCTTCCCACGAACAAAACTTGCCATCGCACGAGAATAAATTAGTAGCGGCTGAAATCCTGCTAACGGTTCTGCAAAGGTTTCCACTATAGATGCCATGCGAACCCACTCTGCTTTTTCCTCTAATTTCAACTTGGCAAGAGTAGATGCAATTTCTCGCGCTGCTTCACCAGGTTTTGTATAAGCTAACGCCGTCCACCTCTGAACTTGAGCAAAATCACGCATATCCGGATCGTGACTTTCAAGCTGTTGTTTTACATAGACAAGCAAAAAATCAGATAATTCATGAATTCGCTTTTCACCAAAGCGGGGATTAACTTTCAATTCCCTCAACAGTGCATTTCGCACCTCTATTTCCATTTCATAGAGTTCATATCCCACTTCATCACAAAGGCTGGAAAGTAATAAATCTGCCACGGCAAGCCAGGGAATTTTCAGCGCTTCACCGTGAATATCGCGTTGAAAATTCGCCCACAAACGATAAAGCAAATCAGGTGTCAGCGCTAAGGGAAAAGCAGCATGATAAGCGAAATCCAGATGCGCTTCACCAAAGCGTTGGTGAAAAGCTTCTATTCTACGAGTGACGACTTCTGGCTTCATTTTATACAGCGATAATTTTGATTCCAGTTCACTTATTTTATCTGTCCTGCAACGGAAGTTGATCGTCCTCGCAAAACAGCGATCGCACTATCCAACCCCTGACGACTCAATTCAAACATCGGTACTAAACGGGCAATTTCACCCGCTGTTGTCCCAAACCATCGCTCTGTCGCCATCGGATTGACCCATGCTATATAACGAACTCGTTGTTTTATTTGGTATAAAAACTTTTCTGTCAACTCTAACCTTTCTAAACTATAACCACCCCGCGCTGCCCCCGCATCACTAAAAATCAACACAGCGGAACACTCTGGACGCAGTTTAGCCAGAAAATCTGATACAGGTTCAGCTTTCTGGCGAGCAGTATCTCTGTAAATATACTTGGTTGGGCAGTTGTGAAAGTAATAAATACCAGCTTTTCCTAAGCGTCCTCCCCGCACTGCCGTATCTGCCAATCGCTGGGAAAGCGCGTGAAATGGCACCATTGAGCCTTTTTGGTCAATCAATAACTGTAATTCTGTGCGATTTACTCGACTGGGAACCATTACAGGCTCTAGCAAAATTCCCTGTTGTCCAATCCGCTCAATTGTTGCTTCTACATCAAATTCTGTGGGCAAACCTTGCCGCACGAAACGCCGCAAATGTCGCCAACTTTGCTTCATCTGGCGTCGTGTGACGGGGAAATATTCATCGGTTTGGGTAAAGCGATTTTCAGCAATTTCGTCAAAGCTATTAGTAGTAATTTGTACTGCTTCTGCTATTTGCATTTCGTCTTCTACTTCGATTAATTCTGATGAAACGGGTACGGAAACAGGTGTATTTTCGGTTTGTTCGGGTTCGGGTTGAGAACTGGACTTAGTAGTTTTTGTGTCAGAACTGTCCGGTTTTTCCGGTGAGGTGGGAGTAAAAGCGCTGTTGGTGGATGAAGCGCTCATTACTTGTTGAAAGTGATAATTAAATAAATGTTCTTCATCCTTCGATTTCACCCACAAAGTACGGCACAGTTGCGCTAATGCCTCTTGGTTAGTTATGCCAAAGCCTTTCTGTAAAGCTTCCAGAATCAGGCGATACTCATCAATGCCCAGTGGTAAGCCTGCCTCTCGCAGCCGCGTGAAGAGGTCAAGTAGCGGTAATTCTTCTGAGTTAGTGGTAGCGAATTGTACTTGGGCTGCTTCCATAGATGTTCCCGACGACTGAAGTCGCGGCTATACAAACGAAGTCCGCCTGCGCGGACTAAAAATAATATAATTAACATTAATAAAAATATCGCAACCCTCGTAGAGACGTTCCGCCGGAACGTCTTTACATTACGATCGCTCTTCAGCATAACGTCGATAATCATCCCAACTTTTCAGCAATACCCCTGGATACAAAAGTTCTGTTTTCAATTTGCTGAGAATTTCGTCGTCGGAATTGTGCTTAAGTAGCATGTCCATCCAGTCCATCAATTCGCTAGTGCTAACCTTTTTGCCTGCGTCTCCTTTATCTTGTTGCATCTGGTTGCGAAGATTAATAAAGCGATCGATAATTGCATCCAGTAATGCTAAACGGGGATCGGAAAAAGGAAAGCGAGCTTTAATTATCTTGATCAAATCCTCCCGTTGCGGAAATTTTACATAGTGAAACAAACAGCGACGCAAAAAGGCATCGGGCAAGTCTTTCTCGTCGTTACTAGTAATAAAAACTATCGGTGTCACTTTCGCGTAAATTTTCTTGATGGGGCTGGTTTGTTTTACCTCTATTACCTCAAAGCGTTTTTCATCAAGCTCTAAAAGTAAATCGTTGGGAAAGTCGATATCAGCTTTATCTATTTCATCAATCAGTACAACTGTGCGGCGTTCGTTTCTAAAAGCACGTCCAAGGGGTCCCCACTCAACATAAGCATCAGGATTTTTCGCTTGTTCTGCGGCATCTTTATCTATCCCAGAAGCAGCAAGTTGTGCATCTCGCAATCTGCCAACTGCATCGTAAGTATACAGCCCATCCCGCGCTCGACTGGTAGATTTGACGTACCAAGCTTCATAAGGTAAACCCAATTCGTAAGCGACAGCACGCGCTAATTTTGTTTTGCCACAACCGGGTTCACCTTTTAATAATAAAGGACGTTCGAGAGCGATCGCTAAATTCACTGCTTCTACCAATTTCTCACCGGGCAAATATGGATACAAAAGTTGCCCCGTTAGCTCATCTTTCTCTTTTGGTTTCGGCTGTTTATCCTTGTCACCAGTGTATTTCAGCCGCTCATCTACAGCTTTAACCACCTGTCCTCTCCTTGCTCCCAACTATAACCACACAACCCAAAAATTTCGGCAAACACGCGTTCCGGAATGCCTTCACTGTTCTCTAAAATTACCTTAACTGTGTATTCAATTTTTTTAGTCACTTTTGTGGGTAGTGCATCAATTGCATTTTCCATCCAGTTAACTAACACTTGGTCAGAAAGACTGTCAATAATCGGCAACCTTATAGGGGTACAAGGTTGCCAAAGTGTTTCAAATTCATCTGCAAACGCGATATTCCAGGTGTTAACACATCCATCCTGGTCAACTAAAAACATCAATAAAAAAAACTCGTTGCTTGAATAAATCGCTTCTTGAGTTGAGTTTACCAGGGGAAGCCAAAATTCGCGGATCAATTCGTCCAAATAGTCTTCCTCAATGCAATCCATATCGTGAAAAACCAGAATTACGTGCTGATTTTTCAATTGACATATCACATTTCTGGCAATTTCGGCTAATGAATAGTCTTCTACTTGCATCTGACGCCCAAGTTCACGCCATAATGTTTTGATGTCTTTTCTAAATGCTCTACGGGAGAGGTGAAATTGAAATGGTGGAGTTACCGAACCATCAGGTATTGACTGTAATAAGCGTTTTAAGAGAAATATTTGCCCGTGTTCTGGGGAACCATGAACCAAAAAAGCTCCGATACGGTTTTGTTCAATAAATTCTCGGAATAAGCGCACCTGCTTGATATAATTTAGGCGAAACAGTTCAATGTGTATTCGCTCACTTTCTAGATTATTAATTTGTTTGACAAGGCGATCGCGTTGTGCTTCAAAATGCTCAATTTCCTTATCTAGCTGAAAAGCTACTAAAGTACCTGCCTGAATTGCCGAATCAGTCCGCAAGCGTTTTATTTTCTGGCTCAGTACATCATACTGTTGTTGAAGTTCTTCGCGTTTGTGCTGCAAGTGTTGAACTGAGGACATCTCTTTCCATTCAGAAATTGCGATTATTGAAGTTTGTTTTCTAGCTCCTCAATCTGTTGAGAAAGTTGTTTTATTTGATTTTCAGTTCGTTCCTTCTCCTTTTCCAACTGAAACTTTACACTAGCACCAGCTTGAATTGCTAAATCTATCCTTAGATGCTTAAGTTTCTCGCTTAACAGATTGTACTGTTCTTGAAGGCTCTCAAGTTCCTGTAAAATTCGTCGTCGTTGTCCTGGGGTTAAGTTTGTTGGTTTAGGCATCACCTCTTGGACAGAAATATTTTTTTTATAATAAATAACTGGTTTAAGATGTTCTGGAATGCCTTGTAGTCGAATTTCTACACAGCCAAACTCATAAGCGTCTTCAATTGAACGGTTTGCGGCTAAAGCCTTATAAAAACCAACTGCAAAAGCGATCGCTGCTTTATCTCCAATGGCGTCATTCATCCCAATCACAAACGGAATATGTTCGGCGATTGCTTCAGCTTGAATTTCCGAATAGCAGGCATTCATTACCACACAATTAATGCTTTGTGCAAATAATTTAAACATTGCTGCTAAAGCATCAGGCTTGACTGGCTGAACTTTGCCGACTTCATTCTCAAAGCACAATTCGCCGGTACTTTTACCATGTCCGGAAAAATGCACAATCTGCGGTTCAAGCTCAAATATAGCGTCTGTGATATCCCCAACACGAACTGACTCATGCTGTTCTATTTGAAACTTTCCTGGCTCTTTACGCAGCCTTGCTTTAATATCGCGCAATTCTTGCCCTAAGCGTAACCGAGATTCGTCACTAGGATCGGCTGTGAGAAACAGAATTTTGATTTGGCTATCGTTCATGACTTTTGAGACGCTGAATTGGCAACTTGATTACCTGTTTCCTGACTGGAGATGAGCGGTAAACCGCTCACTACGATAGGACTTACGCAAGAATAACGGAAAACGAACCACAGAGAACACAGAGAACACAGAGGAATGAGAGTTTGAGAGGGATTTTGCGTAAGTCCTGTACGAATTTAAGGTAGCCAGCTGGGGTGAAATCCAGTTAAGGGAAGTTGTTCTGGTTTGATTTCGGTAGTTGTTCCGGCGTCAGTGATGGGTAACAGAGGCATTAACCATAAACTACTAGTAGCGATCGCTTCTCCGTCATCGCTTCTCAATGTGTTTCCCTGTGATGGGGGAGTGTTCGGATCTTGAGGTACTACTTGGTCAAATAACAAGCCTAAACCATCCGGTGCTAAACTCATTTCCACATTGCGTTGAGCGGGGGGTAACACGAACAGTGGTTTCTGTTGCACAGTTTGTATGTCAATTGCCACTAAATATGGCTGTTCTTGATATAATTCTCCTCCTTGTAATAGCTGTGTTACCAAGCAATATAAAGTGGGTGAGGCACTATCAAACTGACACTGAATAATTGAGCCTGTAGTTTTTAACAGTAGTTTGTTGACACCTTGATTTGTGACTAAAAATAAATCTCGCGTGTAATCTGTATTAAACTTCACCATTGCTGCTTGAGAACCGTCTTTAGAAAAAGCCTGCACCAAGCCAAATTGTGGGAAATAAGCTAGGGGTTTACTACCATCTGCTTTTAGAGGTAAAATCGCTGTTCCCTCTCCTTGGGCAACTGCTACAGATTGACTATTTGCGGTGATCGTAAAATCTCCCCCTGGTGGACTCTGCACGCGTTTCAAATTGGGTTTTTCTCCTGGTTTAGTGTTTGCTGGCATAAACCACAGCCCAAAGTCACCAGGACTTGCTCTATTTCCTCGCTGAATGACAATTGTTTGTCCATCCTGAGATACGTCAAATTTTAAGTTTTGAAAGTCTTTATTATCTAAAATTAGGTCAACTTTACCTGCCGGTTCAGCTTGTTTTTTTGCTTGTAAAGAAATGCCTGTGGTTACTGTATATATCTGCGCCGAAAGTAAGTCTTGACTTGATGATGTGCGAGCCGAAAATATAATTTTGTCTCCTTCTGGAAATGGCTTATAGTCCATCACTACCAAATCTTTGGGAGTCAGTATTTTGTTTTGGTCTTCAGTCAAATTATAGAGAACTAATCGTCCCTTTTCTTCTTTGTCTGTTCCTATATAAAGCATGACGCGATCGCGTGTGCGAAAGTTAGCTACAAAAGGTGCGTTCGTCCGTTTTTTTCCTTCTTTTTCGGCAAACTTATCTTTTGCACCTTGTAACTGCACTTTATAAGTTGTACCATAGGGTGCCGGTGTCAAAAGAGTATAAAACATTTTCCGCCCTGCCCAACTAAATTTGCCTGCTAAGGGAGGGTCAATTTTCAAGTTTTGCTCAACGCTTTTTGTGTCCATTGGACGACTAAAAGAAAGGGAAAAACGGTTATATTCTGCCCCAATTTGTTGATTTTCCCAATTGGAATTGGTTAAGGATAAATCTTTTGTCTCAGTTTCTTGATGTTGCCAGGTAAAGTCTCGCACACGGGATGTTACCACGTCACCTTGCAATATCATTACTCCTATCACCAAACAGAGTAGGAGCATTAGGGCGATCGCCGCACGATCTAGCGGTTGGATAGAGGCTTTAAAATTGGTCATTGGATAGTGGATAGTTGTTAGTGGATAGTTGTTAGTGGATGGTGGTTAGTGGTTAGTAGATAGTGGATGGTGGATGGTCGTTAGTAGATAGTAATTAGCAACTATCCACCAACAAATAACAAATAACAACTAACAATTAACCAACAACTAACTAATAACTATACGGATCTTTTGGTTGGGGAATTTTTTTTATGGAATTAGCAGCGATGGTGAGTTGACGTTTGCCGGACAGTGTTTCTGTCACCATTTGTCCTTCTACTTCTAGCCAAGTGTCAGGTTTGTATTGTTCGCTATTTGGAGTTAATTTGACGGGTAATCCTACAGGATAAGCGTCTGCTGCACAACAAGTCAGAACAAATTTACCTAAGAAAAAATAATCTTTTTGTAAATTTGGTGGATGAATCACAAATCCTTGCACTTTGGCTTTTTGTCCTGAATATTTATCTGGTTCTGGATAAACATTAAGTTCGCGTACCCAATCTACAAGCGATCGCTTCTCTGGAGGAGTGGAAGCACTAAATGCTTGAGGTTTAATCCGAGATGTTCCCAATAATTCACTGACATCGCGTTGCAGTGCTTGATCGCTAGCAAAGACTTGCGGTGTAAAAATTAATCCGAGAATTGCCGCTGTTAATACCAAAGCACTACCCCAACCAGGGGGAAATAAATTTATATGCTCGGTACTAGGTACAATATTGTGGCGTCGTCGTCGCCACAGTTCTTGTCCTCTGAAAAAAGCGATAATTAGTAAGCTGATACCGCTAGCGATCGCTAACCAAAAATAATTCGGATGAATCAACAAATTTAGCTTGCCAGTCAGCCAGTATTTCAACAATAAAATTCCCCAAGCTGCAATTGCTATAACATCCAGCCAAGGAAGTAACAAATTTGATTTTTGAGGTTTTAGATTTGGGGTGGTCATTGGTCAAAGTAGGGCATGGGGCATGGGGCATGGGGCATTGGGCATTGTTAATTGTTATTTATGAAAAATTACTCTTAACAATTATCCACTACCTACTAACCACCAACAACTATCAACTTAACAACTATCAACTTGTTTAAATTACGTGCAAGTTGATGAAAAGTGTCAGCAAAAATGTCAAGAGTCCTGCCAAGCTAAATAAGTAAAATACAGTTCGTGGCTTGAAAATTGTTAACATCAAACCAACACCTTTAATGTCAATCATCGGACCATATACGAGGAATGCTAATAATGAACCACTCGTAAATGTGGAAGCAAAAGATAGGGCAAAGAATGAATCGACTGTGGAGCAAATTGATACAACAGCCGCTAATATCAGCATGGTAGTGATTGAGCTAACCGGACCCGCACCCAGACTGAGTATTAAGTCACGGGGGGCTAAGACTTGAATTGCTGCGGCGATCGCACTGCCGATAACCATCACTGCGCCTAATTCTCGCAATTCTTGGACGACATTATCTAGCAATAGCCGTAGTTTATCTTTTAGCGGTTTGCTGGGGCTAGAAGTTGGCTCAGTCCCCTGCATTAAATTGCTATCTATCCTAATGCTTGAACCGGCTTTTCCTCCTAAAAAATAAGTCCCTGACTGTAATAAACCAGAGGAAGTTGCTTGCGAACGATGATTTCGCCGTTTGAGTTCTGGTTTGCGTGGTGGATTAAACTTTAGATAACGAGCGATCGCTGGTTGCAAAATCGGACTCAAATCTTTCTGAAAACTAAAGACAAACCCGATTATCGTGGCAATTAATAGTGAAAACACGACTCGTAACACCACTATTTCTGGCTGATCTCGAAATGCTGTCCAAGTTGCCCAAATCACAATTGGGTTAACAGTTGGTGCTGCCAGCAAAAAACCAATTGCTACCGATGTAGGTACTCCTTGCATCAGTAACCGTCGCGCTACCGGCACGTTGCCGCACTCACAAACCGGAAACAAAAAGCCGATCAAACTCCCGGCAAATGCACCCAACAGCGGATTTTTCGGCATTATTGCCACCAATTTGCGCTCATCCACAAACAATAACAGCAAACTGGAGAACAATACCCCTAGCAATAAAAACGGTATCGCCTCTACTAGTAGACTAAGAAATAGGGTGAAACCATTGTTCAGTTGATTCATGTGTGTCGCTGATCAAAGCGGTGTGAGTTTTCAGGTGATCCCCAGCTATTTTATCGAAATGGGGATCAAAAACAGATAGAAATCATTAAACATTACTTAAACAAAGTTGGGGGAGCAGGGGGAAAAATATTTCTTCTTTCTTACGAGATTATAGTTGTGCTAGATTGGTTGAGTTTCAAAATGGTTCCCATTCTAGGCGTAACTACTTAAAAATATCATTTTTCATAATGGATCTTTAAAGACTTACAGTAATTTCCCTAGATTGAGTGTTCACTTCGACGTATCTTCATCAAAAATTTACAGTTTTTAAACAGAAGCGCGATTTTTTGTTCTACGCGATCGCCTCAGTAGTCGAAAATGTTGGCATAAATACCCCTAAGAGGCAGCTAAATATTATAAAGTAAAAATTAAGAATCAGTCAATGAATTTCAGGCAGGCGATCGCAGACTCTGTACGCGCTACGCCGCACTGTTGCAACGCGATCGGCTATTCTCATCATCAAGGGTTCATGTAAGGAAAAACTTTATGCGTATCTTCAACAACTCCATCCTTTCCCCTTTTTTCCTTTCCCCTTTCCCCCTCCCTTGGTAAGCAGCTAACGTCAAGAATAATTTCTCAGCATTTTCTCAGCATATTTATCGTGTATTTTTAATATTTAGATGAGAAATTAGTTTTATATTAAGTGACAAACACATCAGTATAAAACAATGAATAAGAACCTTTTTCGACGACGCCAGTTGCTTTATTACTTTGGGATTGGAGCTATGCTAAGTGGGTGTGGAAAACCAATCATTGACTTAGCTTCAAAAAAAGCTGATAGCTCTACTCCTTTAAATAATAATCCGAACAACTCATCTCCGGCAACTGTTGTTGCGGCACAGTCTTCAGCTAAGGCTTTACCAGAATTTCAGGGCATAAGTCAATGGCTGAATTCTGCTCCTTTAACGACTCAAGACTTGAAAGGGAAAGTTGTATTAATTCACATTTGGACTTTTGCCTGCATCAATTGTCAGCGAACTATTCCTTATGTTGTTCGTTGGCATGAACAATTTGCTAGTAAAGGACTCCAGGTAATAGGAGTTCATACTCCTGAGTTTGGATACGAACGGGATGTAAACAATGTCAAAAGAGCATTGAAAGAACACAAAATTACTTATCCGGTTCCCATCGATAACGATTATAAAACTTGGCAAGCCTATAACAACCAGTATTGGCCTCATCTATTTTTGGCAGACCGTCAGGGGTTCGTGCAATATGACCGTATAGGAGAAGGAGCTTATGATACAACTGAGCAGAAAATCCGTCAGTTATTAGGATAAAGAATGTGGCTATTTCTACTTTATCTACGGCAGGTTTGGCACTGTTGGGGGGATTTTTAACTGTAATGTCTCCTTGTGTTCTACCTATTCTGCCAGTGTTAGTGGGTCGATCGCTTCAGTCTCACAAGTATGGTCCTGTCGCTTTGGTTGCAGGGTTAGTAAGTGGATTTGCTATAGCCGGCAGTCTTTTGGGAGTGACGGCAAGCTGGTTGACTTTTTTATCTAATGGGCTAAGAAATTTAGCGATTTTCCTGCTTTTATTCATGGGAATTCTCGCAGTTTTTCCTAAATGGAGTTACCGTTTATTCAGTTATATAAAAATAGGTAGAAGTACCAGGAAGCCTGGGCAGATAGGATTAAAGGGAGAGTTTTGGCTAGGAACTCAACTAGGCTTGTTGTGGACACCTTGTGCAGGACCTGTTTTAGGAAGTATTTTAGTTTTGGCAGCAGTTAAACATCAGATTGCAGATGCTTTTGTTTTGCTGGTTGTCTATGGAATAGGGGCAGCATTACCAATGATTGCACTTGCTTACGGAAGTCGTCGTTTGAGTGAAAATCTGCTGAAAAAGATGCGATCGCATAGTATGATTTTGCAAAGAGTCGGCGGAGTCATGATTGCCGGTAGTGCGATCGCTATTCTTTTAGGTTGGGACGTAAAAGTTCAACTTTGGCTAGCTCCATTTTTTCCCCGTTTACCACTTTAAAATTTATTAAAAGAGAAAATACCTATGACTGCCTCTACTCCTTCCAAAAAATCACGACCTAAACAACCAAGTCAGGCTCTTTTAGCCAAGATATTTCACTGGGTCAATATCATTGCTTTGTTGTTAATGATTACCAGTGGACTACAGATTTATAATGCTAATCCGGTTTTTGGTGGACGTGGGGGTTGGCGCTTTCCAACTGTATTTTTGCTCGGAGGATGGTTAGGTGCGGGTAGACACTGGCATTTTGCGGCTATGTGGCTGTTTGCGCTAAATTTACTTTGGTACGGGATATACATTTTTATTACCCAACGTTGGAAACGTCGCTTTGTTGCTGTTAATGACTTGAAAGCACTGCAAACGAGTCAAAACCCAAAACGCATAATCTATGTCTGGCATCGATTAGCATACACTGTGATCATTCCGATTCTTTTGCTAGCTATACTGAGCGGTATCGGCATGTATAAACCTGCTCAGTTTCATTGGATACCTGGCATTCTCGGTAGCTGGCAAGCTTTGCGAGTAGTTCACTTTGCAACCATCCCTATAGTAGTTATATTTGTAATTTTCCACTTATGGTTAGGATTCAAGGCTGGAGGTTATAAATTGATTAAATCGATATTGTGGTAAAAGTGCTTTCTTTGCTGAGAAAAGAAAATTAAATAATATGCGATTTTCTGCGATCTACCTCACCCCTACCCCTCTCCCAATACGGTTCGGATAAGATTTTTTGATCAAAATTATAGATCACAAAGACGCAAGGGAATCGCCGTTTTTACAATAATAAGTCCTTTGTAGAGACGGCGATTCCCTTGCGTCTCTTGCCTTAACCGAACCGTATTGACCCCTGAGTAGTGAGAATTTTGGCGCGTCCGTGCCTGTTGATTTTCACTGATTCTCTTTTGAGTGTCGTTTTGCTTCTATTAGTTCCTGTAGTACATCAACCTCATCTATCGTGTAAAACTTTTGGTTAGGTTCTGCGTTAATTTTGTCCATTAATGCATGAAACGCTTCTGTATCGTTGCGATGCTCTAGCAGATAGCGTTTTAACTCAGTTTTACTCATTTTTGCAAAGTTAAGCTCACTCATTCGTCGTATCTCCATTTACCATTACGGTTGATTACAATTCCGGTTTCTTCTCCAGCCAAGATATAGATGTTTCCCGTTCGTTCATCTAGCCTGACTATAAAAATAGGTAGTAGAAACGTTGTTAGATTTTGGCTGAGGATAAAACAAATTAGACTTTGTTCCGAAGTAGGATACCGAGAATTTCTCATCTACGTTGATTTACTTTTGCCTTCGCCGCATCACACCACATTTTTATTGCCTCTTCCATCGCCTCACTATGTCCGATTTCTAATTCCAGAGATAACTGTTTGAAATTTTTTACTAGTTGTTTAGGAAGGTAAGCGGCGCTTTGGGTGTAATCGCTATGGGTGCGTTTGTTAATTCGACTTTCCATAATGAAGTAAAAGTTAATTTGCTGTTATGCTAGCACGTTAGTTTGAGACTTATTTATGTTTGACCGATTTTTCGATCTGATTTGTAGCTTCATAGCCTATCAGCAGCTTGATTGCTATCCAGAAATAAATGTATAAAAATATTTTAAGTGCGCTAGTGCGTAATGTTTTTCTACGAATACTTAAAAATCATGGTTAACACAATTGAATTACAAGTTACAGATTTGTTTGAAAAATTAGATGATGCTGATTTAATAACAGTAGTAGGCTAAGAGTGGTCTAAGGAATTACAACGCATCGGTGAGGGCAAATCCAATGCATTGTTTCAGCAGTTTTGCAGAAAAGTGAGCAATGTTGATGTAGATTATCAGTAATTTCCCCCTCCTGTTCAGAGGTATACTGATGGGCAACAGCACGCTTCCGAGATTTTTCGCAGTTATGGCGCTTTCTTTTTCGTGCCTTTCATTGTCTGTGCTGCCGATAAGCAAAGGATGGACGCAAGATGTCAGCAACACTGAGATTAATTCTTATATTGAGAAGTTGGGTAATGATGCTGAATCTGAAAAAGCCTTTAAACCCTTGCAGAAACTTGGCTTAAAAGCTGTTCCCTATTTAGTTAAAGCGTTGCAGAACAAGAACCCAAAAGTTCGCTCAAGCGCTGCCTCTGCTTTGGGAAGCATTGGTGAAAAAGCAGCATCGGCTGTTCCTGCACTTATTGAAGGTTTGAAGAATGATAAAGAGGCAAATGTTCGCTACTTAGCTGCCTCTGCTTTGGGAAGCATTGGTGAAAAAGCAGCATCGGCAGTTCCCGCACTTGCTGAAGCTTTGAAGAAGGATAAGGAAGCATATGTTCGCAAATCTGCTGCCGATGCCTTAAGACAGATTGGTGAAAAAGCAGCATCGGCAGTTCCCGCACTTGCTGAAGCTTTGAAGAATGATAAAGAGGCAGGTGTTCGCTACAGGGCTGCCTATACCTTGGGAAGCATTGGTGAAAAAGTAGCATCGGCAGTTCCCGCACTCACTGATACTTTAAAGAATGATAAAGAGGCAGGTGTTCGCTCAAATGCTGCCTATACCTTGGGAAGCATTGGTGAAAAAGCAGCATCGGCAGTTCCCGCACTTGCTGAAGCTTTGAAGAATGATAAAGAAGCAAATGTTCGCTCATCTGCTACCGAAGCCTTGGGAATGATTGGGAAAGAAGCAGCATCGGCAGTTCCCGCACTTGCTGAAGCTTTGAAGAATCATAAAGAGGCAGATGTTCGCTTAAATGCTGCCAAAGCCTTGGGAAGGATTGGTGAAAAAGCAGCATCGGCAGTTCCCGCACTCACTGAAGCTTTGAAGAAGGATAAAGACGCATATGTTCGCTCATCTGCTGCTTCTGCCTTGGGAAGGATTGGTGAAAAAGCAGCATCGGCTGTTCCCGCACTTATTGAAGCTTTGAAGAATGATAAAGAGGCAGATGTTCGCTCATACGCTGCCGATGCCTTGGGAAGCATTGGTGAAAAAGCAGCATCGGCTGTTCCCGCACTTATTCAAGCTTTAAAAGATAATGATGTTGCTTCTAACGATACTTTTAAGGTTAAAGATTATGCTATTTCTGGTTTAGGACGTATCGCTGAAAGCTATCAAGATAATGCCAGTAAGCTATCCAGCACAGATTTAGACAAAGGCATATCTAACTTAGAAAAAGCTTTAAAAGCTGCGGATGACCTCAAAGATAACTTTACAGACAGACAAAAAGCACCTTTACGCCGATCGCTCTATCTCCTAAAAAAAGAAAAAGACTCCCGCTTCATCGATCGCACTTTACAATGGATGGTTAAACATCCTTGGGTAACAGGTGCGCTCATTTACATTATCTTTGTCCCCTCTCTCTGGTTCGCACTGCTGCGCTTGCGTCCCCTGTGGCTTTTACACATCAACAACGCCCTGAAACCATTCTCCAGCTTTAAATTACCTGATATCCTGGGTGGGGGAACTTTACCCATCCGCACTTTACTATTTATTGAATTTTTTAATTATCGCCCCAGAGTGCTTGATGCTTGGGTTACTGCACACATCGACTCGGCTAAAGAGGGATTTGGTAAGAAGAAAACGGTAAGCGATCGCTTTGTTCACGTCCCCATTCCCGTTATTCTAGATAAAAATAACATCGCTCACCTCACCGGCAAAGATTTACAACCGACTTTCGATAAAAAACGCGCAACTTTACTACTTTGGGGGGAAGGTGGAGCAGGTAAAACTAGTTTGGCTTGTCAGTTGGCAGTGTGGGCAATGTCTGACGATGCAAATCAACGCATCAGTCAACATAAAATGCTGCCAGTTTTAATTGAACAAGAATTAGACTTTGATGTGGCAGCAGGGGAAGAACCTTTAACAGAAGCTATTTGCGGACAACTTCAAGCTTTAATTGGGGAACCAGAACCCATCGCTGACGAATTACTCGCACATCTGCTGCGGCAACGGCGTATTCTAGTAATTGTGGATCACTTGTCGGAAATGAGCGAAGGTACACGCAAGCAAATTCGCCCAGGAGATCCAGATTTTACAGCGAATGCGTTAATTGTCACTTCCCGACTTGAGGAAAAGCTGGACGAAATACCGAAAACCACAATTAAACCGTTGCGGGTTGCAGGCGATCGCTTATCATCTTTTATGGAAGCATACTTGACGCAGCGAGGCAAGCGTAATTTATTCGACGATCCAGAGTATTTTGATGCATGTCGTCGTCTTTCTTTAATGGTAGGGCAACGCAACATCACAGTGTTGCTGGCGAAACTTTACGCGGAACAGATGATTGCTATTAAAGAAGGTACAGCGATTGATTTACCGAATAATATACCCGATTTGATGCTAGCGTACCTCAACGAACTTAACCGAGGTGCAACCGAAAACGAACCAGATAATCGTACAGTACAACGAGATGCCAAAGCGATCGCCTGGGAATGTCTCAAGCAAACTTTTCGTCCCACAACTGCCATACTTAATGATGTTTTAGCTGCACTCGATGCTCATGATAACGCCGAAGCACGTTTGGAACATCTAAAAAAACGCTTGCACCTAATTGACATTATCGGTTCCGCAGAAGATAAAATTCGCTTTGCCCTCGATCCCCTAGCAGAATATCTCGCCGGCTTATACCTGCTAGACTCTTACGGAAATGATAAAACCTCCTGGCACAATTTTCTCGCTCAAGCCGAAGCCATATCAGATATTGAGTTAATCAAAGGTTTCCTGTTAGCACTACAGGATTGTTATTTAGCAAAAGGTGCAGAAGCGCAAGTTCCAGACTTCGTAGCAGCAAAACTTGCAACCCTAACAGGTTTAGTTCCCCAAGCAACTAAACAAACTCAACTTGTTGCCAAAGCTATTAGTTGTTAGTAGTTGGTTATTGGTTGTTGGTTGTTAGTGGTTGCTTGTCCCCCTTGTCCCCCTTTTCCCCCTTGTCCCCCTTGTCCCCCACTCCCCCCAGACATAGGCAAAAATGTTAGCCTATTGGTTAGCTTTCAGTCTTTAAGCTGTCTTTGTACAAACCAGGGTTTTGAGTGGAACAGGAATTCAATTCGCAAATATTACCGCCAATATTATCTGAGGGTAGCGATCGCAATCTCGGTATAGAGTCAACTCTCCAGGAACTGCCACTATACAACTTCGGCGTGGAAATTAGCTGTACTGGCACAGAAATTGCTGAATACTTTGAAAAATACCCGCTGCTACCTGGAGCAATCTTGCTAGAACAGGGAAAATTTATTGGTATGATTTCCCGACGAGGACTGCTGGAATTTTTGATTCGTCCCCACGCAAAAGATTTATTTTTTACTGAGCCGTTAAGTATTATCTACAGCTATGCTCGGACAGGGATTTTGTTACTTCCTGATAGTACGCCGATTTTGAGCGCGATGCAAATTGCATTCAGGCGATCGCCTGAAGTTTTGGCAGAACCAGTCATCGTCAAAACAGCACCTGATACTTACAAGTTATTAGATATACAAGAATTGGGCATTGCCTCTTGGCAAATTCGCGGAATCGAAACTCAGGTGCGCTATGAACGCAGTCAAGCTAAAATGATTCAAAATGATAAAATGGCAAGTCTGGGACGCTTGGTAGACGGAGTAGCACATGAAATTTTAGATCCGGTGGGTTTTATTTGGGGTAACTTAACTTATGTCTCAAATTACAGCCAAGGCTTGCTGAAATTGATACAAGCTTACGACAAAGAGTTACCATTAGCATCTACAGAAATAATCGATATTAAAGAAGATATTGAATTTGATTTTTTAGAACAAGATTTATCAAAAGCGCTGAAGAGTATCCACACCGGTGCAGAAAGATTAAAAAAACTTGTTACCAGTTTGCAAAATTTTTGTCACATCGACGAACTTTATCCTAAACCAGCAGATTTACATACTTGCATAAATAATATTTTATTGTTAATTAACAGCCAAATTAAAGGAGAAATTAAAATTGTCAAACATTATGGTAATCTGCCCCCAGTATATTGCTTTGTGGGGCAGTTGAGCCAGGTATTGATGAATATTTTGAGTCAAGCTGTTGATGCATTGCTTGATGAAACTGTGCGACAACAGTTTAATACTAATACAAATCACAAACCAAAAATTGAAATTACTACAGAAGTTATTTCACAGGAGGCGACAAAATCTGACGCACCTGATTCTCGTTGGGTTTCCATTCGCATCGCTGATAATAGTCCCGGAATACCTCTGGAGTTACAACAGCAAATTATTGAGTCTTTTTCTGTTGAAAAACGTGCTAATAAAGAAACTAGTTTAGCAATAAGTTATCAAATTATAACCGCAAAACATGGAGGTAAGTTTAATTTCAATTCCCAATTTGGCATCGGTACAGAAATTGAAATTATCTTACCTTTAGTTTGATTATTTTGTTATACCAAGTCCGACAAACTACACATATTGTAGAGACGTTCCAGTGGAACGTCTTTACGACTGTTAATTAAACAGACATTATATCAAGTCCGACAAATCACACATATTGTAGAGACGTTCCGCTGGAACGTCTTTACGACAGTAGGTAGGTTTTGATTAATGTTAATTAAACAGACATTATATCAAGTCCGACAAATCACACATATTGTAGAGACGTTCCGGCGGAACGTCTTTACGACACTATTACCCCATTGTACAATTCATAACGCTTCGGTGAGTTTTCTGGTATCCACTCAACAAATTCGTCAAAGGTTATTAGTTTTGGTAAAATTTGTGTCATTTGACCTCACGAATCCTTCCTGTTTTGAGATTTTCTAGTTTTATTTCAGCAACTTTTCACCACGTTGGTAAATTTCACGAGCATAATCAGTCCAAGCACCTTGTCCCCAATAGCGAAAACAGCTTGTTTGCAACAATAAGTTGTGTAGCAAAGCGCTGCGGTAATGAGAATCTCTGGTAAGGCTGGAATCAACTTTTTGATGAAATAAACTACTAAGTTGATTCATCGGACTGATAACATTTTCATATCCATTTACCCAACTGATATGATTAGTCCAAGAAGCTCCATCCATGTGAAAATTTGAATTAATTTGCTTGATTTCTTGAATTGCTTTTTCGACTTCTCCCGGTTGAATATTCTCAGATGAAACTCGCTGCCAAATTTGAGATTGTCCTATCGGCTGACAAGTTGGATAATCTTCACTTTTACAACCAGCAGCTTCAATTAATTCTAAATATTCTGTTCCTGTCACACCAACAGTGCCTGTTTTGCCGATTTGATGCCAAGCTTGTTTAAAAGCGCTGGGAAATTCATTCATCATCACTCCGCCATTTTCACCATCGCCGATTTGACTAACTATTGGCGGGATATTTACACTACCTAATTGTTGTTTAGATAATGTTTTAGCTTCATAATAAGGTTGCATTTGAGCAACTAATTTAGTATCTGAACCTTGAGTTTTAATTAAAGCTGTGATACTAATTGTTTCGCCTTGGGAATTGCGAGCAATCAAACGATGTGGTAAATGTTTGTGAGCGAGAGATTGACCGTCAAGAGTTTCTACAGAATGTTCTTGAACTAATAGCCAACGATAGCCAGATTCTTTCAACGCTTTAACAAATTCAAAGAGAGTATCGGGGTGATTTGGTAGGTGCATTTCTGGAGGTGAAAAGCCTTTGACTCGTGCTAATGCTTCCCAACCAAAAATCGCGGCAAAGTGATGTTGCCATGCTAAAATATGCAGTTTAATATCTGGGATAGGTGTAGAAGGAACTACAGCATGGCTCCACATTGTACCGAGCCATTCTACATAAGGTTGATAGGTGCGATCGCATGTTATCCGCTTCAGGTTATTTAAAATATCCTCGCGTCCCATTTGTCGCAATCCCCACAACAAATTCCCAGAATAATCTAGCATGACGCGAGGATTGCAACCTTGGCTGACAAGTTCGGGTATAAAATCGCCCATGCGACTGTAACAATATGCAAAAGGCGTCGCATTATGATTATCCCCAACATTTGGATGTTCAAACATATATTGCAGATTGCTGATAAATCCACCATCATGTCCTGCGGGGATCGTTGGTTGATGCATGTGGAGTGCGATCGCAAAAGTTCCGGTTATATCTTCTAACCGTAGGTTTGTTGTTGGCAAAAATACAGGTGCATCACGGTTGACTACATCAAGCACCTCTGTTTCCCAACCAGAAATATTGGGCAAACCATCAATGATTTCCGGTAAAGTCGTGAAGCTGATTGTTGGGGAAGGCATTTTTGGTTAGCTCCGAAACGAGTTATATCTAAATATCTTGTATTTTGGATTGTTTTTCTAACTCAACAGCTTATATCTTAATGAATCGCTTGTAGAGACGTTCCACTAGAACGTCTTTATTTTTAATTGAATAATCCTAGCAATAATACCGAAGACATCACAGCCTGACAAAATTACGTTAGTCGTAGAGACGTTCTGATGGAACGTCTTTTGCACAAATCATGGTAGAGACGTTCCGATGAAACGTCTTTTGCACAAATCATGGTAGAGACGTTCCGATGAAACGTCTTTTGCACAAATCATGGTAAAGACGTTCCGCCGGAACGTCTCTACCAATGTAATAATTGCGACAATTGGATTTTGCGATTTATGACCCTATATAAAAATAAATACCGTATTGAAACAGTGCGATGTTCAAAATGGGATTATACATCTGATGGCTATTATTTTATTACTATTTGCACCCATAATCGACAATTTTTCTTTGGCGAAATAATTGATGGTGAAATGCAGTTATCGCAAATAGGAGAAATTATTGCTGAAGAATGGCAGAAAACATCACAAATTCGCTCTAATGTCCAATTAGATGCATGGGTGATAATGCCAAATCACCGGGAAAGGCAGAGGGCAGAAGGCAGGAGGCAGAAGGAATGTATAAGTGTCCTCTGCCCACGACTGAAAGGAGTAAGGGTCTGAAGCCCCTCCCAAATGCAACGATATTGGGAGCCTCCAATTGGGAGGGGATTGTGACCCCTCCCAATTGGTTCCTTCTGCCCTCAGCACGAATGCCTTCTGCCTTCTTGAAATGCACGGTATTTTGATTATTAACAACCCCGTTGTAGAGACGTTCCCGCAGGTAGAGACGTTCCACCGGAACGTCTCTACGAATAATGTGCCACGATTACAATCTAATTCTTTAGGTTCAATAATTGGTCAATTTAAATCGGTTTGTACAAAGCAAATTTGGATTGCTGGATTTACAGAATTTAAATGGCAAACTAGATTTCATGACTGTATTATTCGTGATGAAGAATCTCTCAACCGAATTAGGGAATATATTATTAACAACCCTGTAAAATGGGAATCTGACGAACATCATCCGGAAAATTTTCCTATCGAAAAACCCAACCACTAGTAGAGACGTTCCGATGGAACGTCTTTAGCGCAAACCATCAAAGGAGACGTTTCACCGAAACGTCTCTACCGCAAATTATTGTAGAGACGTTCCGGGGGAACGTCTTTAGCGCAAATCATGGTATAGACGTTCCGATGGAACGTCTATACCGATGTATCAGCCTTTACGTGCAGACGCAAAAGAAATTGTATTTCTCGACAAAAAGCGATCGCTTGTCCACAAACTCAATCTCTGCATTAGTCCTACCCGTTTTTGATAAAGCTGATGTCTTCTGGCTACTTGCTTTGGTGGAGTTGCCAACTTTAAAATAAACTCCAGCAGCCAAGGTGCAAGACGTTGACACCAAACAGCCAAATGACTTTGCCAACCAACTAAGATTTCTGATGAATTTTTTGACAATCCGGCAACGAGTACTTGCGCTACTTCTTGGGGAGACATGGGGATCACCCAGCGAAATAATTGCATATCGCGCACCATGTCTGTGTCTGTCAGTGAAGGCAATAAGGCTTTTACGTCAATATTGTATTGTGCGAGTTCTTGGCGCAGTGCCTGGGTAAATCCTAAAATGGCAAATTTGGTAGCTGAATAAGTCGCCATCGTCGGTGCAGCTATTTTACCCATCAAGCTGGAAACATTAATGATTGTCCCTTGTCTTTGGCTTGCCATGCGTCGCGCTACCAAATGAGTTAGGGTGTAGGTTCCCAATAAATTCAGAGAAATTTCTTCCTGAACTTGCGGTAGTTTAGATTGCAGAAATGAGTTTTGGTAAGCGATACCGGCACAATTAACTAGCAAATGAATCGGACCATGATTTCGCCAAAGTTGGGCAACGGCAATATTTACAGCAGTCGGTTTGGTTAAGTCTATCGGTACGATTACCGCGCTGACACCCATTGCCTCAATTTCTTGGGCTACTTCAACTAATTTGGCGCGATCGCGTGCCATGAGTATCAACCGCTTCATGCCTTGTTGTGCTAATTCTAGTGCGATCGCTCGCCCAATTCCACGGGAAGCCCCTGTAACTAAGGCTACCTTTCCTTGTATATTCATCAGTTTTTCATCTCCAAATTTTTGGTCTTACGGTGTTTATTGTCAAGAAAAAAATCAAAACTCCGAAGTTTCTCGACGGGTAAGACAATAATCAAGAATTGATTGAAATATGAAAGTAACTAAGTTCTTAGAAACGAGATAAATCAGGCGCTAATTTTTTGTAATACCTCATAATTACCATTCAAGCCAGAATTTACTCGCTTTCATTCCTAAAGATGGATATAGCTCATAGGTTACACTTCTCCTAAATACGAGCATTCACCCAAATCGTTTCACTTACACACACTAACAACTAAATCAAGTAGCTGCAATATTTTTTAATAAGAATTTCTTAATACTTTTTGACAAATTGTTATATATGTAGAATGATTTGGGAGATAAGTTTTAATTAATACTTGCTGTTAATATCGTGATCCCCTGACAAGCAGTATAAAATTATTCGGCTACATCAAAGAACTCAGCTTTGTTTTCAAGGAAAAGAGTCATAACAAATACATATATTAGATATAAAAAAGATATATAGACACAAAAAAATAGGGGAAGCACGCGATCGCGTGCTTCCCCTATCGAGATTCAACCTAAAACAAACGTCTAACTAAACAAAACGACCTTTCGACTGTTTGCGTCGAATCCCAATCACTCCTGGACGTGGTGGTCCTTGGGGATTGCCCTCAAGATTACTGGGCCAGTTACTGCCACGAGGTACACTGCGTCTTTGGGTGAACAAAGTGCCATCCAAGTTCAACATCTCAATATCTCGGCTGAGGGTTTGCTGAGGGGTGAATGGAACCTGTTCACCGGGGTGCTGTATGGAAATAATCAGTGTATTCCCAACGAAAGTAGGTCCGGTCATCTCACAGCGTGGTGGTCCATAAGCAAAAGGTACAATCTCCCCAGCATCGGGACCAATGGTAGGAATGTAAAACAGCCAGTTATTGCCAAAAACCCCAATCAAGCTAGAAGTCTGAACATTGAGATTAGAGTCAATCTGACTGGGGGAGTTAGCACCTACTACCCTGTGGTCTATTTGTAATGGAGTGCCGGCAGCACCGACATTAAAGCCATTGTGGGAGCCAGTGGACATATCAGTCACGCCCCAAATATTACCTTGATCATCGAAGGCAAGATTATCTACATTGGCAAAGCCATTTCCAGGTTCTGCCCCCGCTTCTCCACCTTTAGCAAATAGCTCCCAACGGAAGGTTGTACCTGTGCTATCAGCGCTATCTTCGATAATCTTAAAAAGTTCCCCTGAAGGCTGTCCGGCATTGACATCAGAACTATACTTGGAAACTACAAAGATTCTCGAATCAGGATATCCATCACTTCCGGGAGCACCATCTGTGTAAGCGATAAATACTTCTCTGGGGTTTCTGGGATTGATTTCAATATCTTCAGGACGAGCTGTAGGAGTTGCACCGATGAGATTGGCTGCCAAGAAAGCATCAACTAGCACAGCGCCTTGACTAGTGTAGAAATCTGACAGTTTCTTACCTTCATAAGCAGGCAGAATTTCGGCTTCATTAGTCGTCAGAACGCTGACAGATACACTATTTCCTGAAGGTTCCAAAAGCCGAATTGGGGTATTACCATTGCTGGTAGCTCTACCTAATGCCGCAATTTCTACTGAAGCAAGCACCGACGGCGGAATCGGATTGGTGGGAGTATCTAATTTTAAGGGAATCCATTCACCCGTACCGTTAGCATTGTAACGAGCGACATAGAGAGTACCGTCTTCAAATAAGCGGCTGTTCCTTTTATCTGTGGGATTGTTGACTCTACCAGAACTGACAAACTTCCAAGTATGACCACCGCGTCGGTCATCACCCAGGTAGGCAACTAATCGTTTTCTAGGTTCCACCCGCATGGCAATATTTTCATGGCGGTAGCGACCCAAAGCAGTGTGTTTGCGAGGACGGAAATTCGGGTTATCTGGATCGATTTCCACCATATAGCCGTATTTTTCGCCAACCAAGCCAAATGCCGCTCCCGTGGTGCCGTTGATGTAGCCTGTCTGAGTGCCGTTGTCGTTAACAGGTTCGGTGACTCCAACGAAAAAGGCTGTACTACCTTGGAAGTTCTCCTCAGCAGTTAAGATTGTTCCCCAAGGAGTTGTGCCACCAGAACAGTTGTATCCGGTGCCGATAATTTTGTTACCCAGTCCGTCAGAACTCAGAGGAAAGACTTCGGTAGCAGCAGGTCCAGTGCCAATTAGATAATTGTCGTCTCCTTTTTGATAGCTCTTGGAACCCCAGGAGGTGACGTTTCTATAAGCATCAGTACGTTCGCTATTGATCCCTAAACCGGAAAGTCCGTGGATGCGACGGTTCTTGCGGTCACGCACAACTCTAAAACGTCCACTGGGGTTTCCGCGAGAAATCCGCACGACAGAACCGCCTATGTTATACATGAATTCACCCAAGACTTCGATACTAGTTCTGTCTTCTGGTAAATTTTGTCCAATAACTGCGGAGTAAGCTGTAGGAAATGCCGCTAAATCACTTGGGGTTTCGGGTGTAACAAATAAAAATGGATAGCCGACGTATTCGTGATTGTTCCAAAGGTAGCCGTCATTGAGGCTTCTACCATCAATGGGAACAAAGCTGGTGTAGTCGCTGTTGTAGCCAAAGTAATCTTCTTGGTTGGGGAAGACGCGATCGCCCCAACTCACAATTAAGTACCGTTCATATTCCGGTGGTACTACAACATCGTCAAGTATGGTGTAGCTACTTAACCGTGCATCGGCAGACGCTTCTAATACCTCTCCTTGCTCAATTCCTGTTGGTAAGTAGCTGTTTTGCTCTGTGTAAATCGGTAAAGGATGAGGTAAACGCATCGGCGTAAATCTCAGGGGTTTAACCGCATTAGCAATGCCAAAATTGCTGCCAAACGGTTCTTTCCCAAAAGCAGGAGCTAGCACAGCTGCACCAGCACTCGCTCCAAAAAAAGCCAGTAGCTGCCTTCGTGTAAATTTAGTCATTGGACTGCCCCTTCATGTGAATAGATAGAATCATTACCCTAAAAACCATTTTTGCTATCAATAATGTCAATTTTTACTAGCAGATATACTGCCAGATATGGTAATTAATCTGCCTTTAAAAAACAAATATACAGGAGCAAGATTAAGGATAGTTTATGTTCCTTGAATACTTTATTCGACTTGTAAACATATCATGCTCACTAGGAAAATCCCTAAGTTTTACCATTGCTTATCTAATCGTTAACTCATTGTTAATCTGGGTATTATGTAATTAAAAATAAAAAAAATTTTTATCTATAAAGAATTAAGGTAAATAGCCTTTAAAACCGTAACATTTATCAGCTTTTGGCAGCGGGACAGTAGAAGGAAATGTTCAAGCTTTTCTATCAACTGCTTTTAAAGCAATACCGTAAACTATACTCAAGCCCACTCTTATCCCAGCATTTTGGATCATTTATTTCTTGGATTACTCTAAAACCTTTACCTAGTCGTTTTTAGACGACTTTAACTATTAGCCTTAGAATGAATTCTAAGGGCGTTATTGGGATTGATGCAAAATATCAGTTTTACCCAACTTCAATAAATAAAGTTGAATATTTAGACATAAATTAGGTTTATCCGCCAAAAATCGTCGTTTCAGGCATTAAGCGTTGTTCATTAACCTAGTTTTTTCGTATCTATGCATAAGTCGGTCAAATTTTAATTTGAAAAAGGGACTATGAGTCTGGGGATTAGGGACTGGGGACACTTTCCCTACTTGGAAGGGGATTGGGACCCACACACGAGTTTTAAAGAAAACGGAAGTGCCTTTTCCCCAGTCCCCAGACTCATAGTCCCGGAGCGCCATTCCTCTCTTAGACTTGCACACGCTTAAGTCGGGGAAACAATCTTGGCGACCTGTTGAACAAATAAAAAAGGCTTACGCACGCATAATCATTTTTTGTAACATTTTTAGCTTGCCAACTACCACTATATTTTGCTAAATTAGCCAAGTTGAAGCTAAGATGTTAGTTTTCAAATCTCAAGGCTAGTCTTCAGGTGTTGCAGTGACTACTAAACAAAAGAAAAAGCGAAGTTTGAGTTATCAGGTGATGTTACTTTCATTCAGTGGAACATCCCAGCAATCAAAATCGCAGTTGTTCAGTTCCTTAAAAAATCGGATACATGAAACAAACGCAATTGTGGTCTGTTGTCGCTTTGTCAACAACTGTTTTGGGGCTACCGTCAGTTAGTCGTGCTGCAACAACCAACGGAAATTCTACCACTCCGGACGAGACAACTGGTAATGATGGGGTGAATGTGAAAAAGCCGCAATCGATCAGGGAAAAACTTATTTCCCGTGATATGGTTACTCAAATTCATTCTCATAACTTAGCAGGTCGTCAGGCGACAACGCTGTATATCCGTAATATTCCGTTTCTTACCTTTGTGAGTGAAGCGGATATTAGCAACTCAGATGAAAGAGCGATCGCACTCGCTACTAAAATCAATCAATTAATCACAGACAAAGTTGATGCCAGTCAAATTACAGTCAGTTGGAAAGCAGACAGCTATATCATCAAAGTCAATGGGGAAGAACTGGTAAAAATCGATGGCAAAACAACACGTCTACCAGATACAACCAATAACCTGTCACAAGATGCGATGCAAGCCACCAATCGCTTGCGGAGACTAATTGATGTCGCTCATGCTTTAAACCAAAACCAGATTACTAGTATCGCACTTCCACCCCAGGAACCGATTAAACAGCCACAACAACCAGCTACAAAACCGCAGGAGGTGAAAAAGCAACCCCAGCAAAATGCTACTGGGAAAGTGCAAGCCACCTCTAAAGGTATGGCTTCATATTACAGCTATGAAGGTGGTAATCGGACTGCAACTGGTGAGAGATTTAATCCTCAAGGATTGACCGCAGCTCATCGCAGCTTGCCTTTTGGTACACGAGTTCGTGTCACCAACACTGGCAATGGTCGTTCTGTAGTCGTGCGAATTAATGACCGGGGTCCATTTATTCGCGGTCGAGTAATTGACCTTTCTCTAAGTGCGGCAAGAGAATTAGGAATGATTAGCAGTGGTGTTGCCGCAGTGAAATTAGAAATTTTGAGTAATTAATAATAGACATAGGTGTAGAAATTAATTATGCGTTGATCGAAACCCTTGTAGAGACGTTCCGCCGGAACGTCTCTACGTGTATTTATCCATTCTTCGCGGAAACTTGACCAAATCCGCCACCACCAGGGGTTTCAATCACAAAAACATCCCCTGGTTGCATTTCTACCGTTGCTGTGCTATCTAAATTCTCTTGAGTTCCATTCTGACGTTGTATCCAGTTGCGTCCTACTAGTGCGGCTTCTCCACCATTTAAGCCAAAGGGACGAACAAATCGATGTCCGGAGAGAATATTAGCTGTCATCGGTTCGAGAAACTTGATCCGGCGAATCACTCCATTTCCGCCCGAATATTTTCCTTTACCGCCGCTATCACAACGAAGACTAAAACTTTCTAAAAGTACAGGATAGCGGGTTTCTAAGACCTCTGGATCGGTGAGGCGGGAGTTTGTCATGTGAGTTTGGACACCATCAGTTCCATCAAAATCAATCCCGGCGCCCGAACCGCCGCAAATGGTTTCATAATATTGATAGCGATCGCTTCCAAATGTAAAATTATTCATTGTTCCCGCAGATGCAGCCATCACCCCCAAAGCACCATATAAAGCATCGACAATGGTTTGGGAAGTCTCCACATTACCCGCAACTACTGCTGCTGGATAAGTTGGATTCAGCATACAGCCTTCAGGGATAATAATTTCTAAAGGGTTAAGACAGCCGGCATTGAGGGGAATATTATCATCAACCAAAGTCCGAAAGACATATAACACTGCTGCTTGAGTTACTGCTTTGGGAGCGTTGAAGTTACTATTTAGCTGCTTTGATGTGCCTGTAAAATCAATAAGAGCGCTGCGATTTATTCGGTCAATTGTTACTTTAACTTGAATTTGGGCTTGGCTATCCATCTCATAGGTAAATTCGCCGTCTTTTAAAACATCAATCGCTCGTCTAACTGCTTCTTCTGCATTATCTTGCACAAATTTCATGTAAGTTTGAACTGTCTCAAGTCCGTATTGAGAAATTATTTTTCGCAGTTCTTGCACTCCCCTTTCATTGGCGGCAATTTGTGCTTTAAAATCAGCTATATTTTGGTCTGGGTTACGAGCAGGATAGATATGATTTGAAAGATGCTGCCGTGCTAATGTTTCTTGAAAATTACCCTCTTCAACTAAGAGAAAATTATCAAATAAAATTCCTTCTTCTTCTACCGTGGTGCTGTGAGGAGGCATTGAACCGGGAGTAATTCCACCGATATCTGCTTGGTGTCCGCGAGAAGCAACGTAAAAAATAACTTGTTTTCCATCTTCGTCAAAAACGGCGGTAATTGCAGTTACATCAGGAAGATGCGTTCCCCCATTGTAGGGATTATTTGATAGATAGACATTTCCTGGTTTTAAAGTGTCGCCTTTATCGTTAATTAAACTGCGAACACTTTCACTCATTGAACCTAAATGTACAGGAATGTGGGGGGCATTAGCTACTAATAATCCAGAAGAATCAAAAATAGCGCAGGAGAAATCTAGGCGTTCTTTGATATTTACCGATGCTGCCGTGTTTTGCAGAACAATCCCCATTTGTTCGGCGATAAATTGATAGAGGTTTTTGAAGATTTCTAAGCGAACTGGGTCGGGTTGAGATGTTGTATACATTTTTGACTCCTATATTTGCTAAGATTAGCTACTAAAGTGATTGAGATTAATTTAATGAAGGTTCGGACTACTACACCTGATGATGTACCACTAATTTATTCCTTCATCCAAAAAAAGTCTGAGTTTGATAGAGAAATTGGTGCTTATTCTGGTGTAATTCAAGTCACTGAAGATAAAATACATAAAACAATTTTTAGAGCAGTACCTTTCTCCTACGTTTTATTTGCTGAAACCTCAAAGCGTGTGGTTGGATTTGCTTTATATGGATTCAGATACTCATCGTTTGCAGGTCAACCGAGTATCTGGCTTGATGATTTGTATGTGGATGAAGATATGAGAAGTCAGGGAGCAGGAGCCGCATTGATGAGCCATTTAGCTCAAGTTGCGAAGAACAATGACTGTACCCATTTGGCTTGGAATACTGATGCTCGCAACACTCGCGGACTGAGTTTTTACTATCGGCTAGGTGCAAACATTATAGAACAGAAAAAAAATCGCTGTTTTTTAATCTGGACACCATAAATGTGATTGATATTTTGGAGGTAACGGAGAGCATTCCTGTTTCACGTTGCCATTGTTCTGCTAATTCTGAGAATGTAGTTTCTATTTCTGCGGTTTCAATGACCGGATAAAGGTAAGGTGACATTTAACTTCTATTTAGGTTTATTTCAAGGGAACTGACATTGATAATTATCCGACAAATACAGATGAAACGTGATGAATTAATCAATGTAAGCGTTTTCTTAAGCACTGAGGTGCTTACTACGAATAACTAAATACGTTCTAAAATTAAATGATTGCGTTCAGTTAATCTCGCTTCCCATAATGGCTCAACTACAATCGTGCTAATTTTTTCGACAATAATTGCTGGTCCACTAATGCTATCTTCTGGCTGTAAATCTTCTCGTCGATAAACGGGTGTATCATGCCATTTATCAGCGTTAAACATGCGTACTGTCTCAACAGATGTGGGGATTTCATCTAGAGGACGCTTCCGAGTAATTAAAGGTTCTTCCGGAGTATCCATCTTCTGAATTACTTCTACTGAAACCGATTCAACTATTAAGCTTTTCTCTAATTGAATAAAACCATAGCGAGATTTATGTTCAATCTCAAAATCCTCCCGCATTCTCACCACATCCAAATCAAAATTTACCGCCAAAATGGAATTAGTCCCCTCATACTTTAAATTAACCTTTCTAACTAACTCCTCTTCATAACCTCCGCGTACCTCTGCGCTTTCCTCTGCGTTACTTTGCGTTTGAAACTCTTCCCTCCCTTGAACTTCCAAACTCTGCATTAACTTCTGTAATTGCGGAATTAATGCTTGGGTTAAAGGCTGTTCTATTCCTGCTTCTCTAATCGATCGCACATCAGCTAAACCCATTCCATAAGCAGAAAGAACTCCAGCATAAGGATGTAAAAATATCTTTTTCATTCCCAAAGTATCGGCAATTAAACAAGCAACTTGCGCTCCTGCACCACCAAAACAACAAAGTACATATTCAGTGATATCATAACCTCTTTGGAGACTGATTTTTTTAATCGCATTCGCCATATTTTCCACAGCGATCGCTATAAATCCCGCTGCTACTTGTTCAGGTGTCCGAGCATTTTTTGTAACAGTTGCAATCTCTTGGGCTAATTCTGTAAATTTCTCAATAACAATATCTTTATCTAAAGGCAAATTCCCACCAATTCCAAAAACAGAAGGAAAATATTGCGGGTGAATTTTGCCTAACATGACATTAGCATCTGTTACCGCTAAAGCTCCACCACGACGGTAAGAAGCAGGTCCAGGATTTGAACCAGCGGATTCAGGTCCCACATGATAACTAGAATTATCAAAAAATAAAATTGAACCCCCACCAGCCGCAATTGTATTAATCGCTAATACGGGAACTCGCATTCTCGCTCCCGCAATCTCTGAATTGAATTCTCGTTCATACTCTCCTTTATAGTGGGCAACATCTGTACTTGTTCCACCCATATCAAAGGTAATTATTGAGTCGAATCCCGCTCTTTTGCTAGTTTGAACTGCACCGACAATTCCCCCAGCCGGACCACTTAGAATACTATCTTTACCTTGAAATTGTTGTGCATCAGTTAAACCTCCATCAGATTTCATAAACATTAATCTAACTTTGGGTAACTGACTAGCTACTTGGTTGACATAGCGACGCAGAATCGGAGTTAAATAAGCATCTACGACTGTTGTATCTCCTCGGCATACCAATTTCATTAAAGGGCTAACTTGATGTGATACGGATATTTGTGTAAATCCGATTTGTTGCGCGAATTCGGCAACTTGTTGTTCGTGGTGGGGATAGCGATCGCTGTGCATAAAAACAATTGCACAACTGCGAATTCCTGTATTATAAATTGTTTGTAAGTCGTTTTTTACTTGTTCTATATTTACAGGCTTTAATTCTTGACCATGAGCATCATATCGTTCATCAACTTCAATTACCTGCTCGTAAAGCATCGTTGGTAAAATGATGTGACGGGCAAAGATATTAGGACGATTTTGATAACCTATTCGTAAGGCATCTTTAAAGCCTTTAGTAATAATAAGGGCTAGGCGATCGCCTTTTCTTTCTAACAGTGCATTTGTAGCAACTGTTGTACCCATTTTTACTACTTCTATGGCTTCTGCGGGAATCGGTTCGTTACCTGAAAGACCGATAATATCGCGAATTCCTTGAATTGCTGCGTCTTGATATTGTTCGGGATTTTCTGAAAGTAATTTATAAACTATCACCCATTGTTGGTTAGGTAAGGGAACGATGAGAAAACGTTCGGGATGTGTTGATAGTCTGTCTGCGATGCAGCTATTATTCGTAACAGCTACAATATCTGTGAATGTACCACCGCGATCGGCAAAAATTTTTAACATTACTCGATTTTTTAAATGATCTATAAGTACAGTTCTAAGCGACCCCATACCCTGTATACGGTCGCTTATATGGGGGATGCAACCCCAGTACAATATCTTCTTTTGGTACTCCCATTTCTACCAGTGTTTGAGCAATATCTGTCTCAGTCATATTCCTCTGAATCCAAATTTTGCCATCTTTAATATCTAAATGAATGAAACAGTTGTACACCCGCTTCATTTCTTCCCAACCGATATCTAGTAATTGATAGTGGTCATGTTCTACATCAAAAATTAGCTGACACTCAACATCTGGGTTGCCATCTTCCAGTATCGCTTGTTTTGTTAGCAACTGACGGATGCATTGGCGATAGTTTTCTACTCTTTCCATTTAATAATCTCCTCCTTATTTGAATCGTAAACGACGAGCTTCAATTGATAAAATTTGACTGCTTCTTGAACAAAGCGTTCTTGGAAGAATGTATTAAAAGTATCAAATGGTACTGCTAGATAAAGTGTCCTATCCGATTCACTCATTTGTAAAGCAAGCCGATAGTTCAAAAATTGTCCCAACGCAACCTGAAAGTCCGTAATTGCTGAACTACTGAGAAAACTTTTTACTTCGACTGCGATTTTTAGACCTGCTTTTTCAGCACCTAAAATTTTCTCTGCTGCCAAGTCAATCTCAAATTTTACACCCTCAATTTTGATTATAAGTGGATCGGCTGTAATGACCCACAGTTCCTTTTGTAGAGCTTGTTTCACAGCAACATGGAATCGGTCTTTGGCTGACATTTATCTATATCATCTTTTAATTAACTTGATTTTAAGCGCATCGCTTTGCCATCGTTATTGCGGATATCAAACCCAGGTACCACTAACTCTACATAGCAGAGTGCCCCAAGAGCAGAAATTCTTCGGTAGAGTGATGCGAAATGGTACAATTAACGTCTAGCCTAGTACAGGCGAACTATTAAGAAGATGGAATGTCTGATTTAATTTTGTTTTGGCATCGTCGCGATTTACGCATTTCAGATAATACGGGACTTGCAGCAGCGCGATCGCACTCGTCTAAAGTTGTAGGTGTGTTTTGCCTCGATCCGAATATTTTAGAACGTGATGATATTGCCCCAGCGAGAGTAACTTATATGATTGGATGTTTGCAAGCACTACAACAGCGATATGCTGAAGTTGGCAGCCAACTATTAATACTTCATGCCAATCCGGTGCAAGCGATACCCAGACTAGCTGCGGCTTTAAAAGCTAAAGCTGTATTTTGGAATTGGGATGTGGAACCGTATTCTCAAGAACGCGATCGCACTATTATTGATGCGTTAAAAGAAAAAGGGATTCAGTTTCTCGATCAAAACTGGGATCAAATTCTCCACTTCCCCGACGAGATTCGCAGTGGTGCCAATCAACCTTACACGGTGTATACTCCTTTTTGGAAGAATTGGATTAGCAAACCGAAGGCTAACCCAGTAGAGACGGGATTAATCGCGTCTCTACAAAATTTGACGAAAGCTGAAGAGGAAATTGCCAAAGAAAATGGTGCGATCGCATTACCGACAGCGAAAGATTTAGGATTTATTTGGGATCGAGACTTAGTAATTGCACCAGGAGAAGCGCCGGCACTTGAAAAGCTGGAGGAATTTACTAATTCTGCCATCAACGAATATAAAGAACAGCGGAATTTTCCCGCAATTAACGGTACATCTCAACTAAGTGCAGCTTTGAAATTTGGAGCGATCGGCATTCGCACCGTATGGATCGCTACTTTAGAAACGCTAGAAAATAGTCGCAGTGAAGAAACAGAAAGCAACATCCGCACATGGCAACAAGAAATCGCATGGCGGGAATTTTATCAACATGCAATGTACAACTTCCCGGAATTAGCTGAAGGTGCTTTCCGCGAAGCTTTGAAAAACTTTCCTTGGCAAAACAACGAAGAATACTTTCAAGCTTGGTGCGAAGGTAAAACAGGTTATCCCATAGTAGATGCAGCCATGCGGCAAATGAATGAACTTGGTTGGATGCACAATCGCTGTCGGATGATTGTCGCTAGTTTCCTTACTAAAGATTTGCTGATAAATCCCCAACTGGGAGAAAAATACTTTATGCAAAAGCTGATTGACGGTGATTTATCTGCTAATAATGGTGGTTGGCAATGGAGTGCTTCTAGTGGGATGGACCCCAAACCCTTGCGGATTTTCAACCCTGCCAGTCAAGCGCAAAAATTCGATCCCGAAGGAGAATATATCCGGGAATGGGTTAGCGAATTGCGCTCTATGGATGCAGAATATTTAGTTACGGGAAAAATCCCACCTTTGGAACGCGAAGCTGTTGGCTATCCTCAGCCAATTGTCGATCACAACCAACAGCAACGCCACTTTAAAGGACTTTATCAACAGCAAAAAGAGAATATACTAGACATCTCCAGAATTTAAATATGTGTTATCCAGAACCCCTAGAGACGTAGCACTGCTACGTCTCTACATTCTTTTTCAACAGATGTCTACTGATGCTGGGTTAGGGGGATGGGATGGGGGGACAAGGGGACAATGACCAATAGTTTATGAGGTCTAAAATCCGTTTAATTAACAGTAATAAAAACATCGTAACCATCGTAGAGACGTTCCGGCGGAACGTCTTTACAGTATGTGTAATAAACCTGTCATGATATTATCAACCGAATTGAAATATGCATTATCCAGAACCTCTAGAGACGTAGCACTGCTAAGTCTCTACATTCTTTTTCAACAGATGCCCAATAACAAATAATTTACAATTAATGCCAGTCAGCATAAACAAGTGCCATAGTTA
The DNA here is from genome assembly GCF_000582685.1 of [Scytonema hofmanni] UTEX 2349. Lineage (GTDB taxonomy): Bacteria > Cyanobacteriota > Cyanobacteriia > Cyanobacteriales > Nostocaceae > Hassallia > Hassallia hofmanni. Next base: position 3,363,064 of record NZ_KK073768.1, on the reverse strand, counting down.
AGGCTAAAAGATACTTTAATCAAAATGATGATTAAAGTATCAAGTTTTACTAGTGCGGCTTATGTCTTCACCTCTTGATCGCTCTTTGAAATTTGAAATCAAGCTACCATCCTCCCATCCTGAGTTATTAGAAGGATTGGATACATTGCTACGCTTGGGTTTAATATCCCATGCCCAAGTTAAGCAAATAGCCTTTGAATTTCTCGTTTGTCCGATGGTGTCGCAACCTGAGACTCAACCCGAATTGCAGGTAGCGTTTAAAACTACCAAATCAGTGAAAAGCGCAGCAACTTTACCACCAAAGCCTGTTAAACCCAACTTGATCGCAACGATGTTGCAGTCATTGGGGGCAGAATTAAGTGTCCGTTGGCTGCTATTTTTAGGTGTATTTCTGGTAGTAGTGTCCTCTGGGGTATTAGCTGCAAGTCAGTGGGAGAGATTCCCCGCTTCGGGACAGTATGGAGTTTTGTTAGCTTATACTTTGAGTTTCTGGGGGTTCAGTTTTTGGGCAGGTAAACAGCCTAATCTCAGATTAACGGCACAGACATTGCTAATTGTCACTCTTTTATTGGTGCCGGTGAATTTTTGGGCGATGGATAGCTTCAAGTTGTGGCAAAATCCTGTGGATTGGTTAGTGATCGCGATCGCTTTTCCTATTCTCACAACTATTACTGTTTTACTCTGCAAAAACCCGCTATTTATCGCCAATTCTCCAATCGGGAAATTGCCCTTAGTAAATATTTTGGCGCTGTCATACTTACACTGGGGTTGGAAATTACCAGGATTTCCCTTAATTGCCGTTTATTTGGCGATGATCAGCACAACTATCATTACCATATATCACAATCGCAATCGATCCGCAAATTCTTTACAAGAAGAACAAGATAAGCGCGTCGGACTTGGTATCACTTTACCTGCCTTAATAGTAGTTTATGCTTTGGCGGTGTTATTAGTTCGGGCGATTTTTGTTGTCCGAGTAGATATCACCCAGTTAGGTTTAGCTATTGGAATTTGCGGTTGGTTAGTCGCTTGGTTAGCGCAAAGAGGAGAGACTGGGGAGACAAGGGGACAAGGGGACAAGGGGACAGGGGGACAAGGAGACAAAAAAGAAATTTCTATATCTTCCCCGACTCCCCTCATCTCCCCATCTCCCCATCCCCTTGTCCCCTTATCTCCCACTCCCCCCCCATCCCCCTCTCCCCCTCCTCAACTCCCGTGGGAAAACCTTGGAGGAATCTTACTTTTCCTCGGTTGGTTAGTAACGGTAGTATCATCACCTTGGCAAGCGATCGCTGTTAGCGGTTTGAGTTTATGGTTTTTCAACCGTCGTTTGCAACAACACGCTTTCAAAGTTGATTTAGCGGCAATTTTCGTTATAGGCTTACAAACAGTTTGGCTAGCTTGGCGATTGATACCTGCTGAATTACAACAATCAGCGATCGAAGAAGCAACAAAACTCACCAATTCGCAAAACGAACCTTGGGCGTTACTCAGTGTAGCTTTATTTCCTTACCTAATTTTCATGCTGGTGCTAACAAATCGAATTTATCGCACACCAAAGCGGGAATTAGCTAATTTTGGGGATAATTTAACGCTTTTATTCGGTATTTTCTTAACTTCCATTGCTCTGGTCAATCCGATATTGCGATCGCTAAATCTCCTCTTTTCCACAATAACTCTCGCCGTAGTCACCCAGCGACGTCAGGACAAGGAGACAGGGGGACAAGGGGGACAAGGAGACAAGGAGACAAGGGGACAAGGGGGACAAGGGGGAGATGAGGCAAATAATTCTTTTTTCCCAATGCCCAATTCCCAATGCCCAATGCCCAATGCCCAATGCCCACCCTCGATGATATATTTGACACACATCACCGGGGTACTAACACTTTGCTCGACAATTGATTGGCTCTTACCAAGTCTGCAAACTCAAGTTTGGGCAAGCATTTTGTTAGCACTGATGGTTGCAGAGTGGCTGCAAAGCCTTGGCGCTGGAATATGGCGACGTAGTGCATGGCACATCGGTTTTGGATTGGCGGTAACTAGCTATTTACTACTTTGGGTGAATGCTTCCGCTTTTTGGACAAGCGGTATAATCAACAATCAGAATTGGGGCTTAATTTGGTTAATTACCCCTATTACTCTCACGGCAATTGCTACCCGCACCTCTGCACCGCGAAGGATTACTAGCAGTTATTTGAGCATTTTGACGTTGTTAGCGGCACAGTTACTTATTTTACCTTTGCCAGGAGCCAGATTAATTGGTTTAGCTGTGGGTACGGCAGGGATGTTTGCAAACACGCGCTATTTACGAAACAAGCAATCTGCGGGAACTACGGTAGGTTTTGGGCTGAGTTTTGTTGCTGTGCTGCTGTGGGATGGCATTTTTAATTTACCGCATCTATCGCTAGATGGATGGTTCGTTGTGGGAGCGATCGCTATCTTCAGTTTATGGCTGATGAGCAAAGCACTCAGTCGAGGTGAAGAATTAGCCGCTATATATGCAACTGTCACCGACAAATGGGCGATCGCTTTATGTAGTTTTGAATTATTGACTTTAACACTGCACGCGCTTCTTGTTTACCAAAGCTTTGCAAATCCTGATTTTTTATACTTAACTTCCACCGCATTAACTTTAGCTGCAATCCTTTATCGCAGTTGGCGACAACCGACAAATTGGGCATTTTATGGCATCGGTTGGTGTCTGGAATTGTTGATAAATCAAGTTTTCGGCTTTGGCAAAGGCGATATTATCAAGATTGCGATCGCTAACATTGCCTTAGGTTTAATAACTCAGCTTTTTGGCGAATGGTGGCGAAGACGACATCAATTAGCAAAAATGCCCAGTAGTTTCCACATCTTACCTTTAATATATGGTGCATTCAGCATATTGCTGCGTTTAAACACCTTTACCGAGTGGACGGGTTTATATTCTTTAGGTGTAGCCTTGATTGTAATTGGTGTAGGGCGACGCCACCAAGATTTAAAACCGCTACTTTATTTAGGAATTGCAGGCATATCAATTTCCGCTTATGAACTTTTGTTCTATCAAATGTCCCAAGCTTCGGGAGGTGGTAGGGGTGATGGATTGATTGCCATGTCCGCTTTGGGCGCAACCATCATGTATGCTTATCGTATATTGTCGCCTTGGCTAATTAACTATTTACGTCTTACACCCCAAGAATTAAAAGCGATCGCTCATCTTCACTGGGCTGGGAGTAGTTGCTTATTAATGTCAGCCATTACCGCCCCCATTGCGGTCAATCGCCTTGTAGGATTAGCAACAGGCGCATTTTTAGTTCGCTACGCCATTTTTCAAGGACGCCGTTCACCTACTACCGTAGAGACGTTCCACGGTCACGTCTCTACAACGTTCCACGGTCACGTCTCTACAGAAGAAATCTGGGTTTACTTAGGTTTATTAGAATTTGCTGGTATGCGAATTTACTGGCGCGAAACAGCAGTAGGGCAGTTATTAACTGGAGTTTTAGTTCCTTGGAATGGTGCGATCGCTTGTGTAGTTGCCTATTTTCTCTACATCTTACCTTGGGAGAGTTGGGGCTGGTCGAAAAAACCTTGGCAAAACGCTGCATACATAATTCCACTGATAATTTTATGGGAAACTAGATTGCAAGTATACCCAATTACCATAGCGATCGCTGCTGGGTATTACATCTTCCTCGCCAAAATTCGCGAAAACATTCGTTTTACCTATATTAGTGTTGCCTTGATTGATTGGGCGCTATTTCGCTGGTTTGGGAATTTACATTTCACAGATACTTTGTGGTACATCACACCAGTGGGATTATCACTACTCTATATTGCTCAAGTAGATCCACATCTTCTCCTTCCAGATTATAAAACATCTCGTCACTACTTACGAGTGCTAGGCAGCAGCATAATTTGTGGATGGGCAATTTTATTTCATACTGAAAGTGCGATCGTGCCGGGAATTTTCAGCCTCATCGCCATATTTGCCGGATTAAGTTTGCGAGTGCGGGCTTTTCTTTACGTTGGTACAGCGACTTTTTTCATTACTAGTGTTTATCAACTAATAATTTTCAGCTTGCGATATCCCTTTTTAAAATGGGTAATTGGCTTGTTAGTCGGTGTAGCGTTGATTTCCGTTGCAGCCAACTTTGAAACCCGTCGTACTCAAATAAATTCTTTACTCCGCAATACTAGCGGTGGATTTCAAGAATGGGAGTAATACCGTTTTTATATGAAGATGCATATAATTAGCCTACGAAGGTAGGCTTTGTTTGTGTAGCCCCAGGTTTCTAGCCTGAGGGTATTTTGTTTTTAACGCATAGTTAGCTATAGCAGTCCTAAATAAGAGCGTGAACAACAAGATCCCCGACTTCTTTGAGAAGTCGGGGATCTGAGCCTTTCGATTTTCACAACTCATTTAGCCTTTTCGTGTGTTTTATTTACAAAACATTACAATTATTATTGTACTAACACTTAAATGTGAAGAGGGGATAAAGAGGAAAGCTTCTTTGGCGTCAAAACGTAAATAGTCTGTAAAAATACTTATTTTTTATCGAAACTTTAAAAAATAATTTTCTGTCAAAAGTATGATTTGTAATATAACTTTAGATGCATTGGTGTAAAGACTAACGGCATTTCTACACTTATAACCTATACATACACGAAGCCGATGGACTCCCGTTTGAATTCGGTTGACAAAAAACCTTTAATTGCCCGATCGCGTAAATCAGCACACTTACTTGCGATGCGACCTCGGCAATGGACAAAAAACTTGGTAGTTTTTGCAGCACCCTTGTTTGCTTTTAGCATTAATCTGCAATCATTGCTAGGCAGTTTACTGGCATTTATAATGTTTTGCTGTGCTTCTAGTAGTTTCTACTTAATTAATGACATCGCAGATGTCGAATCTGACCGTCAACATCCTGTCAAGTGCAACCGCCCGATCGCCTCAGGATTAGTCAAGATTAAAGTAGCATTAGGGATGGCAGTAATCCTATTAGGAAGTGCTTTAGCGATAAGTTGGTGGCGATCGCCACAATTGGGTGCAACCATCACCGCTTATGCCATATTGCAAATCGCCTACAATTTGCGACTCAAGCGAATGGTGATTTTAGATATTGGAGCGATCGCTACCGGTTTTGTATTGCGAGCTTATGCTGGTGCAGCTGCCACAGGAATTGTTTTATCGTCTTGGTTTTTGATTTGTACAGCAATGCTAGCGCTGTTTTTGGGAATTGAAAAGCGCAAAGCAGAACTGCGGTTGACACAACTCAAAGGTACTAAACCTCGTGCTGTCCTCAGACGTTACTCCCTCGAATTGCTAGCACGGATGGAGAGTGTCGTTACCACCAGCACCCTTGTTACTTATACTCTTTGGAGTTCAGGTCCCCTCCTACGCGGTGCTTCCACTTCTTGGATGCTGCTGACTTTGCCCTTTGTTTTGTATGGCATTTTTCGCTATCAACTACTCAGCGATCCTCAAGAAATTGCCACTGACAATAACAACGAAGTTGAGCATGGTGGACGCAGTGAGCGACCAGAAGAAGTTTTATTAAAAGACTTGCCAATTCTATGCACTGTTGTTGGTTGGATTATCACCTGCTTTGTAATTCTTTGCCTAAAACAGCAGGGACTAATTAATTAAATTTGCTCAGTGCAGAACTACCAACAATTAGTTCTAAAAGAGTTTACAGATGTTGAAAAAAATAGTCAACCAATTTATTTCTTGGTTGCGTTTGCTCATTCAGGGAAATAACCGACCAGGTTTAAAAGAAAACCCCCATAAATTACCACGACGGGCTTATATATTAGCAAGCATCGATATTGAATTGCTAAAAAAATCCGGCATTCGCGGAATCATCCTCGATTTAGATAACACTATTATTTCTGAAGATGACCGCTACCTATCTCCGAAAGCAGAAGATTGGATTACACAGGCAAAGTTAGCCGGATTAAAGTTTTTTATTCTTTCAAACGGTAAACGTCATTATCGAGTTAAATTTTGGTCTCATCGTCTAGATATTAAAGCAATCAACCCAGCGAAAAAGCCTTTTCCTAAAGCATTTCGTCAAGCGATCGCTCACATGAACTTGCACCCCAAAGAAGTAGTTGTCATTGGTGACAGCGTACATACAGATGTCATCGGAGCATGGCTTTTAGGCTGTTGCAGCATCCAAGTAGCTACCCTACCCCATCCACCCCGTTGGTGGGAATCCCTCGCCGGTAAATGGGTGCAAATACCTTACCCAACCGAAAATGAACTTTGGGACTTTGATGATTCTGCTGGTTATGAAAGTTTCTTTTAGAAAAAGTATTTTTATGAATAATCAACTTTTTTTCAGCTTACTTATTCTTATCACAGTTGGTTTAAATACCGCTGCTCAAGCTCTTTTAAAACTAGGAGCAGGTCAAAATCCTTTAAATATCTATTTACTGGGAGGAATTTGTACTTACGGTATTAGTACCCTTTTCTATATAGTGGTTTTGGGTAAATTTAATTTATCTGTAGCTTATCCAGTAGTAATCGGATTAACAATTTTAGCTACAACGATTGCTGGTGCAGTGATTCTTAGGGAAAAAGTCTCAATTTCCCAGTGGTGGGGATTGGGATTAATGTTGAGTGGAATTTCCGCGATCGCTTTCGGTTCAAAAAATGGTTAGATTTTGACTAAATTTGGCAATTCCAGGACTTACGCACGGACTATGTATTTCCGTCATTGCGACGCAAGGAAGCAATCTCAAAGTCTTGTTTTATCGTAACGAGTGCGTAAGTCCTAAATTAAAAAGATTTTTTAACATCTTTTATCAATTGAGGCATTTACATATGACAAATATATTCAAATATTGCCATGAAATTTACTCCAAACATAAAATTTATTTTCATGTATTTATTTTTTTCTGGGCATTATTTGCTCTGACGAATACCGGCTCCGATAATTCCGAAGGTTTATTTCATTACCAAGTTGCCTACCAAATTATCAAACATGGACAATTAGGTTTTGATACACCACAACTAGGTATTTTTCAAATAGCACCTAATGGTAGAACCTATGCAGGACACGAAATTGGCAATACCCTTTTTATGTTGCCAACAGCATTCATAAATGTTCTGCTAGAAAATCTTTTTTCTAGGTTTCTTAGTCTAGAAAAAATAGAGATGCTTCAGAAATTTATTTTATCATTTCAAGCTAGTGTCTATTCAGCATTGACTGCAACTACTTTCTTTGCTATTTTGCGGACTAGATTTTCACAAGCTAAAATTCCCAGCTTTTTAGCAACTTTATGTCTAGCGCTTACCACTTATTTCTGGACTTATTCTCGCATTTTATTTGATGGTGTATTATGTACCACATTGCTAACCCTATCTTTTTTCTTGCTATTGAGCTATCGACAAAAAAATAATTGGTGGTATTTGTTTGGCTGTTTTATATGTCTAGGATTCGCTTTAATAACCCGAATATCCATGATTTTAGCTATCCTAGTAACTTTTGCTTATTTGCTAAACTATTACAAACCAATAGCAACACGATTCCGAGAAATTGTCTTGGGATTAGTGACACTTGTTCCTTTTATATTGTGGCAATGTTGGTACAACTATCTCCGAACGGGGATTTTTTATAAATCACCAGTACAAACAGCAGTATATGCAAGTAATAATGCTTTGGATGGTAATATTTTTGTAGGAATAGCAGGTTTACTTTTTAGTCCTGGTAAAAGTATATTTGTTTATGCTCCTTTAGTAATTTTATCTATCTTATTATTTAAAAAATTCTATAAAGAACATCGACAAGAAGCTATATACATAGCAGCACTCACTGTACTTTGGTTTTTACTTCATGCTAAGTTAAGAAGTTGGTATGGTGCTTGGGGATGGGGACCACGACTTTTTCTTAGTATCCTACCGTTTCTCTTTCTCCCATTTGCTGTCAATCTAGAATACCTTCTTCAAAAAAAAGCCTTAAAAATTTCTACAATATTTTTAGGAAGTTTTGGTTTTCTTCTCAGTCTGTCTTCAATTATTTCTAATTGGCATTTCCGGTTAGAATATGCCACACAGCGCGGTATGGTTAGTGATAATGTATTTATTTGGGGTTTTTGGAATAGCCAATCAGTTGATATGTTAAAGGGTGCATTTGGAAATATTGCGCGGATAATAACTCATGCACCAATTATCACAATTAAAGATTCTTATTCAGAAGCAAATGAATATGCTAGCAGCACAATAAATATATGGCTGAATTCTTTCATTTATGCTGGTATTCCTTGGTATGCCGCATTGATTTTGGTCATACCTCTGCTAATTTTAATGTATTCGTCTATCCAAAAGATTTTCAGTTCTCCAGCAAGAGACAGATTAAGAACGTAACAATAAAAACTAAGCTTTTTAAGAAAACTCTTCATTAGCACACGAATCCTCATCTATAATCCAATACAGCCCGATCGGACGAATGTAGAGACGCCAAATTTCGCGTCTCTAATCCCAAAAATCTTAACGGGACTTAGACAAAAACTAGCCGATAAAAAAGCTTAAAGGTATATGCACAGAGGCTTTAACATCGTTTTGCCTAGTTTCTTGATATATCTGGGTTTCAGGCGTTTTTTGGTAGAAGAGTGTATTTCCCTATCCCCGAACAATAATCCTGTGTCCCCAGTCCCTTTTTCAATTAATAATATAAAAGCAGAAGCATTAATTAAAATGCCTCTGCTTATTATCTTCATCCTATGCGCTCTTAATCCATCCTCAAACTGTGTTTTTTACATCAGTTTAAGCTTTTCAATATTTGTTTCCAGTCCAGAGACTATCAAAGAAATCATCTGTAAAATTGCGGCTCTATCACCCGTCTTGCAACGCTCAAATAACAAATGAACATCCACCAATCCCGTCTCAATTGCTGATTTTAACACTGTATTTTCACTTGCCTTGAGATTATTATTTGCACAAGCGGTGTAAAGCACTACTCCCGCCATCGTGTACATATCTAACATTGGTTCATCACCATTGTTATTTACAATTTGGGGAAAGTGTGAAAGAGGATGGACGAAGTGGTCAAAAGTTAATTGGGTCATGATTTTGGTGAAATCGATACTTGAATAAGTTCAAACTCCAGATAACGCTGATCAACAGATGAACAATTTGCACTGCTCGGTTGTGCGCTGAACTTTCATCCGATAAGGGATTTCGTCTACGGAATTTTCAGTTGTGTGATGTTGCTAAATTTGTGCTAGCGTATATACTGAAAAGAAGAGGGACAAAAACCTTTAGATTCCTTACTTGAAATTAAAAGCGAGATATAAGAGTGAAAAGCTGGCTTTTAGGGTCATCTGCCTTTTTTGATTTTTCCGCTTCAGTAATTTAGTGATTCACACCTTAATATTAAGCTTGTCATTTTTATTTGTCAATATGTCATTTAAAAATGACTAACAAAATCGTCCTGCTATTGAGATGTCATGAGAGAAAATAAAAGGTAGGAGTAGTGTTGAGAAGTTCAAATTATGACTGATAGAAGACGTTCTGACGACTACAAGCAGGTTAGCGGCTACATTCCGATAGACTTAGCGCGGGAGTTTAAAAGCATCTGCGCTCGCGAAGGTGTATCTCAAAGCGACGCATTAGAAGAGATGACGCGTGAATGGCTAGCTAAAAGAGCAGGTGTCCATTCAGTAGTTCCCGAACCTGCCCGTCCAAAAACAATTGCTGAGGTAGTTCAGGTAAACATGACAAAACTTAAGGGTTGTGGAGTGAGAAACTTGCGAGCGATCGCCAAAGCCGAAGTACTACCGACACCAGGAGACTTTGCCATCATCACGTCAGCCTTAGGTATTCCTGAAGAAGAACGGAAAATAATTTGGCAAGAAACTTTCAAAATTTCCGTGTTTTCCGATTTTCGGGGTGTAAATATATGTAAAGAGTCTGAAAGTATAAAAGAAGATGAGCACGAGTATTCTTCGGATATTGAACCTACCGGGCTGGAACTATAAGATGTCCCATGAGGGAGTTTCCATCCTTGCTCCCACAAAGCGGGATGCTACCGACCTCGCCCAAAGCTACGGAGATGCTCTCAGTGAAACTGCGGCAAAACTCAACGGTAAAGTGCGAATTAAATGGAGGGGCTGTAAAAATCCAATCGAATTTTTCGGGTGGATGTCTTCCTCTGGTGCCCCCACACCCTCAGAAACTGCTGAACGGATTTTGCATTCTGGGGGTGCAGTCTTTTGCAGCCAAGTGCATATCCCAAAAGGGTTATTGTACCGAATGGTTGCAGCCGCTGAAAATGAGCGTCCAATTAGCATTGTCAGACAAGACAATCGCAAGCAAATCATAGTCAACCAACCAATGGCTGACATGTTAGATACTCCCCCGGAGGTTGCTACCCAAAGAGTAATGACTCAATTTTGGCTTCCTGAAGATTTGGCAGAGCTAGAACAAAGACTAAATAACAATAGTGAGTTTACATGGACTTACTCTGCTGGACTCAACGAGCAAGCTTGGGCAATTTTAACAACCCACTTTGAGGCATTTGAGGTTGAGGGCATTTGGTACAGACAGGGAACCTGCTTATCAACTCCTCAGCTTGTGCCAATTCCACCAGGGGCTTTTGCTCCGGTTTAAGTAGGTGGACAATTTAAACCGAAGAATTACGGGTGTGCATAAATTCTTACTTTCAGGGTGCATTTCTTACTTAAAAGTGGATTAATATCGAGTCCGATTTATGAATAAAAATTACCGCACAAAGCACTCTGGCTGTGGTAAATATTAACTTTGGTTAAAAAATATATTACTCATAATATGATAATTAGGTTTGTACGCTAAATTCTTCTGGGTCTATATCCCAATTCACCCAGCGAATTGCTTCTCGCGCTGTTTGCAAATTCGGCGGTACGCGCAAAGTGTGAATACTTCCCGTACTGGGGCAAGTCATTTTTAAAATATGAATTGGCTCAACATCAACCTTGGCTTCAATTTTTAACAGCGTGTATTCTTGCCAAGAATCTAATTCCACAGCTTGCAATTGGTTAGCGATGCGTGTGTAACCAATTCTTTGAATTAGCGATCGCCGTATTTCAGAGTTTGGTTCTGATAATAACCATTGCGGTTGCAACTTATGAAAAGGGATTTTCTCAATTAAGATTTGTCTTAGTCGTAAATCTATGGTTTGTGGATACCATTCAGGTGGCAACTTGTCAATGGGTGTTGTCTTAATCAAGATTTCCTTGAGTTGAAAATCTTTTGTTTCTATATAGATTTGGATTGCACCCTCACCCAATACGGTTCGGATAAAATTTTTTGATGAAAATTATACATCGCAAAGACGCGATGAATCGCCGTCTTTACAATAATAAGTCCTTTGTAGAGACGGCGATTTATCGCGTCTCTTGCCTTAACACCAAGCGTATTGGCACCCTCACCCACCGAAGAGTAGGGTTAGACAAACGTATTGTAAAGACGTTCCACCGGAACGTCTCTACGATTCATCCCACGTTATATGCGATGCTTAATACAACGCCTTCACCCACTCCCACTCCTGTATCAAACCTTCTCTGAGGGAAACTTTAGGCTGATATCCCAAAATTCTCTGTGCTTTCGATACATCCGCTGCCGTGTGACGGGCATCTCCCATCGCTTTTTCAATATGGTTTCTCTTAATCGGTTTGCCGACAATTTCCTCCATCGTGTCCAATACTTCTTTTAACACCACCCTGCTACCACCGCCAATATTAAAAATCTCACCCACAGCTTCCGGTACTGTGGCAGCGGCTAAATTAGCGGCAACAGCATCACTAACAAAAGTAAAGTCCCGCGTTTGCAACCCATCACCGTAAATCGGAATCGCTTCATCTTGCAAAATCGATTTGAAGAACTTGTGAAACGCCATATCCGGGCGCTGCCTGGGACCGTAAACTGTGAAATAGCGCAACGCTACACAAGGCACGCCAAAGTTTTTTTGATACAGTCCACACAACCTTTCAGCTGCTAGCTTAGTAATACCGTAAGGGGAAACCGGTGCCGGACAAATTCCCTCATGGGTGGGTAGAGTTTCGGCATCACCATACACGCTAGAAGTTGAGGCAAATACTAACCTTTTCAAGTCTTTCGCATCTTTTGCCGCTTCCAATAAAATTTGGGTAGCGCTGATGTTTCGTTCAGTGTAAGCACGGAAACCTTGACCCCAACTGGCACGTACTCCCGCCTGTGCTGCCTGATGGTAAACTACTTCAACGTCTTTGAGGAGCGTTTGCCAATCTAAAAACTGAATATTTGCTTCAATTAATTCAAAGCCTGGAGACCAATGTAAGTGTGCAATATTCTTACGCTTTAAAGCAGGGTCGTAGTAATCGTTAAACTCATCAATTCCGATTACTTCATCTCCTTGTTTCAGCAATGTTTCTGTAAGCTGAGAACCAATGAACCCTGCCGCGCCGGTGACAATAACTTTAGCCATGTTTTGTGATTTTTGGATATTTTATCAATTTGAATATACCCAGGTTAATCTTTACACCCAGGTAAATGCCAATACTTTAGGATTATTTTTTTAAACAATTATTTGCAGATGAAAGTCATTACTTGAAAATACTTAAGCAACGTGGTTTGTTAGCAAATATATCAGTATATTTGTTGATTTTTGTGGATAATATTTTCTCTATGAATATACTAGGTAACGAAGTTAAAATACAGCAAAAAAATACATAATAAAACCAGTACTGATAAATGTGTAATACTCAGTGTTGATGTGGTGGAGTACGTAGTAAGCGTTAAAATGTTAATAAAAATTTATTATTTACGTAAATTTTGGGAATATCAATAAACCAAAAAATTTTTCCCTAAAGCTTGCCGACAAGCGATCGCACCCAACTGCACAGGTCAAGGTTAAGCATCTGAGGAAAATCATAATAAAAATTTATTAATATCCGATAATTTCAAAAGCCAAAAGTATAGATATTGTCAGTAATACAGTCTTTTTGGGTAAGATTCACTTGATAAATCACCTCTACACTACTTAAAATATGACTAAAAAATTTTTTCCTCGAAATATTTTCCAATTAGTTGCTTCGTTAAAAAGTAATAAACACTTTTTGTTGATCCAGGTAGTGTGCTTTTTCTCTTTGTTATTAGGTAGTGTTTATTTTTCCCTATTCCCGCATTCACAAGAACTGGTTAGAGCTAAAACTAATACTCATGAAAAAACTATTGTTGGCTACTTCCAAAGTTGGTCAGAAAAGGGGGTAAGTAGTCCAGAACAGCTTCAGTTGGCAAATATAGCACCCTATGTGAATCTAGTAATTGTGTCTTTCATGCAGCCAGATTCTAGTTACAACAGTGGTAACTACAATTTGACCAAAACGGGGCTGCAATTCACTGCAAATGGCAAAGTAGTGAAAGATGGAATTGCCCTTCTCAAGAAACGCAATCCCAAAACTAAACTGCTACTAGCAGTGGGTGGGCTTTCCTACACAAATTTTGTTCAACTCAATCCCAAAGCGATCGCTAATGTTGTCAAAGACTTTGGATTCGATGGGGTTGATATTGATTACGAGCCTATCGATACTAAGTGTTCATTGTCAAATGGTAAAATTTCCTGTACATCTGATACAGTATTTCGTCGCGTTGTCAGACAAATTCGTCACGCTTTGCCCAAACCTTACCTGGTGACTGCGGCAGCATGGAGTATTGGTGCTTATGGTGAAGGGCAATGGATAAATGCTCAACCCCAAGGTGAGAAAACAGGTTTGATGCTGAATTTGCTGCGCTCACCTGAGGGTGCAATGATTGACCAACTGCATGTTATGTCCTATGACGCAGGTCTGACCTACAATCCTCAAGAAGCCTTGGCGGCTTATCAAAACTATTTCAAAGGTAAAGTAGTTATGGGGGTGGAAGTGCCACCAGAAGCTTGGGGTGGAAATGTTTATACTTTGGCAAAAATTCGTAACTTGACACAGGCTGTTGTTAACAAGAATGCCGCTGGACTGATGCTATGGAGCCTACAAAAGCAGCCAGATAAAACCCCATCAGAAGATAATCCAACTGCTGAAATGATTACAAAAACAGCCTGTCAAGCTTTGTCGCTTTCTAATTGCCAGCAACCACTATTTAGCTCGCCGGAAATTAAGTCAAAGCGCAGCTGACTTATGGTGCGTTATGCGAAACGCTAACGCACCCTACAAATACCTAATTTTGTTCAAAAATCAAACCTGATTTCTATATTACCTAAATGGTTTATTCAATTCTTTACCACATTTGGAACAGAATTTGAAGTTACTTGGGTTAATGTGATTACAATGAGGGCATAAAATTTCATTTTTAACTTGAGTTGTAGATTGAACTACACTCTTAGCTCGATTCTGTTTTCTCCTGTTCTTGTTGGTTATCTGGGCTATAGTTTCTATGACACCACCAGCCAAGACACAAATAATAGCATAGCTAATTGAATAGCTAATTGTATCTGATAGCTGTGTATATTTCTTAAAACCGACGGTTTCCAAAATTGAAACAAAAACTAGGCGAACTGATGGTAATGCCCACAAAGTTACAAGAAAGGCAAGTACTGCTAAGAAAACTTTTTTCGATGTCTTATTTATCAGATGAGCACAAAATAAACCGCAGTATATTCCCACAAAAATTGCACTAATCATCTCTGCATACTTGGTTGATTCTGTGTATTCTCCTGGTTGAAAACCGAAAATATCATGAATTTTATGACTGATTACAATCAGACATAAACCTATGACAACACCGACTATAGAACCCTTTAAAGCTTGTTCCGACAGCAATCTGAAAAATCTTATTACTACCCGGAAAGAAACATTCTTAGCTTGAATCAAGTCACGTCCAGCTTGTCCAATTTGAGCATCATTTATTGAGGCATTATCAATTCCGACTTTCTGCTCAGATTTATTTTGTGGTTTATTATTCATCACTTACTCTCCATATATTGCAGAAATGTTTGCTTAGGGAAGTAAAAGTAGATTTTTTGCTGCAATTCCTAACCAAGGGGCTAATTGTTCAGCAATTGGTTGTAACTTTTGCCAAAGTCCTTGCCCTGCACCAAAGGTTTCGTTGGCTTCCTTAAGGACTTTAGTGGCTTTCTGTAAATTTTTGGTTGCAAAGTCTTTGTCTGGTTCCTTCTCTTTAACCTCATCCTTTGCAGATTTTAAAAGGTTAATAGCTTTTTCTTTCAAATCCTCCGGTAAATCTGAAGTACGAAATAGAGTTTCAATTTGTGCTATGCGTTCAACAACCTCATTTAACGTCAATTCTTTTTCAGTCCCATCCTGAGTATTTTGCTGATTTTGAGTGAGATCGCGAGCAGCTTGTCCTAACTGAACACCCGATAAATTGCCGCCACTAATGTTCAATGATTGCGAATTACTAGTCATATCAGGTTCTTGTTTTTTTTGATTAGGGTTTATTTGTTCTGAAGCAAATGAATTTGTAGAGTTTTTTCTGATTTTGATTACGGGAATTAAAGATTGATGAATGCTATTTAAGTCAATGTTGTTACAACCAAATTTAAAAGCTTCTTCATAGTTTCTACCAGCAGTAATAGCGTCGTAAAACCCTTTGGAAAAATTAATTGCGGCTCTATCTTGGATAGAATGGTTCATGCCAATAACGCAATCAATATGTTGGTAAATTGCTTCAGCCTGCGTTTCTGAGTAGCAGGCATTAAGCAGCACACATTCAATTTTGCCTTTAAATAACTCAAATAGATTTTTGATTGATTCCGTACTTACTAGTTGCAATTGTCCTGAGTTATTCTCCAAAGCTATGCCTACTTTTGGCGAACTTAGACGGTAAGCTTCGCGCTGTTGTTGCAATTGCCCAGAGTTCTCCAAAGCTATATTATTAGCTGGGATTCCATGCCCGGAAAAATGCACAATTTGTGGTTCATGATCCAATAAAGCGCGACGCAGGTCATCGATACGAATAGCCCATCTGGAAATGACTTCAAATTGCTCACGTCTTTTAGAACGTTCTAAAGCTAACTGGACTTCTCTGACTTCCTCGTCTAATCGCAATCTATCTGTGTTTATCGGATTTGCTGATAAAATTAGGATTTTTTTCATAATTTTTAATCAATCTAAAATTTGAATATTAGTTCTTTCGAGTTTGTGTATGTATCAAAAATTGTGTATAATTTTATTCTAAGTTTCAAAAGAATGTTGATGACTAAACAGTGATACAGATTGAGTTTAGAATTTTCCAGAATTCGAGGAAAAATATTTTCATACTATCTAATGGGTGTAACTAAAGTCGAATTATGCACTTGTGCGATGGGGCGTAATTTTATTTTATTAATTTGGAGAGAAAATAATAAAACAAACCAAGCTGAAAATTAGAGTAGTCCTTAAAGCGATCGCACCCAAATTTGAATCATTGAAAATGTCTTTATTAGTGTCATTTAAAACAAAGGTTACAGATTTTACAAGGAATTCCCGATGGGGGCTTGCATTCGCATCAGAATTGATGGAAAAATTGATCGGCGAAAAGACTTAAGGCATAATCATCGCAAGCAAGGAAAGCGCGTGAAAGTTTTAGTTGTTGGTAATGGAGGGCGGGAACATGCTCTAGCATGGAAACTGCTGCAATCTAAGCAAGTTGAGCAAGTTGTCTGTGTACCCGGAAATGGTGGTACGGCTTCTTTAGAGCGTTGCCAAAATTTACCTCTGGCGGTAGATGACTTTGAAGGCATCAGCCGCTATGCTTTGGAAAATAATATTTCTTTGGTGGTCGTTGGTCCAGAAGTACCCTTGGCAAAGGGAATTACCGACTATCTCCAAAATAAAGGTTTGATGGTTTTTGGTCCAACGAGAGCGGGAGCGCAAATTGAGGCAAGTAAGGCTTGGGCAAAAGCTTTGATGCAGGAAGCGGGAATTCCCACAGCGAAGGCTGCGGTATTTACGGAGGCAAAAGCAGCTAAATTATATGCGAAATCCCAGGGCGCACCAATTGTGGTCAAAGCTGATGGTTTAGCTGCTGGTAAAGGTGTAACTGTGGCAGCAACGCTAGAACAGGCAGAAGCGGCAATTGAGGCGATTTTCCAGGGGCAGTTTGGCAGCGCTGGGGAATTTGTGGTTATTGAAGAGTGTTTGACAGGGCAGGAGGTATCAGTTTTAGCGTTAACGGATGGATTGACGATTCGCCCTTTATTGCCGGCTCAGGATCATAAGCGAATTGGGGAGGGCGATACAGGAGATAATACTGGGGGGATGGGAGCTTATGCCCCTTCCCCGATCGCTACACCGCAAATTATGGAACGCGTGCAGAAAGAAGTTTTGGAGAAAGCGATCGCCATCCTCAAAACCAAAAACATCGATTATCGAGGCATTCTCTACGCTGGCTTAATGATTGCACCAGATGGCGAATTTAAAGTCTTAGAATTTAACTGTCGCTTTGGCGACCCGGAAACACAAGTAATTCTCCCACTATTGGAAACACCCCTAGAAGAATTAATGATTGCCTGCGTCCAGCAACGTCTAGGAGACATGCCGCCCATAGCTTGGAAGGCAGGAGCATGTGCGACCGTCGTCGCTGCCGCAGGGGGCTATCCTGGGGCGTATGAGAAAGGAAAAGTAATTACAGGCATTGAACAAGCTTTATCCGCAGGAACTAATGTATTTCATGCTGGGACAAAGTTGCAGGAGCAGCAAGTAATGACAGATGGCGGTCGGGTGTTAAATGTCACCGGCATAGGAGAAAATTTTGATCAAGCGATCGCTTCTGCATACGCCGGCATTAAATGCATCCACTTTGAGGGAATGTATTATCGGCGTGATATTGGTTATCGGGTAATAGGGACTGGGGACTAGGGACTGGGGACTGGGGACTGGGGGATGGAAATAGGAATTCTCAGCCCTAATCAAAACTCTTCTAACTCATAACTTCTAGTCCCCAGTCCCTAATCCCTAGTCCCCAGTCCCTAGCCCACTAACATATTTGTCAAATTAACTGTTAATTTTTAGGTGTTGGGGTTT
Source organism: [Scytonema hofmanni] UTEX 2349 (assembly GCF_000582685.1). GTDB lineage: Bacteria > Cyanobacteriota > Cyanobacteriia > Cyanobacteriales > Nostocaceae > Hassallia > Hassallia hofmanni. The sequence continues at coordinate 3,345,103 of NZ_KK073768.1, read as the reverse complement.
ATAAGAGAAACTACTAACAATTTGTTTAAAATGCTGGCTTTTTTTAAAACAATCCGAGAAGCGATCGCCAATTGGTGGTCGGAGTTCACTCTCCAGACCAAGCTTTTGGCTGCTGCCACTTTAGTGGTTTCTTTAATTATGAGTGGTCTAACCTTCTGGGCAGTGAACACGATTCAGCAGGATGCGCGTCTAAATGATACCCGCTTCGGTCGTGACCTCGGACTGCTACTAGCTGGTAACATTGCACCGCTAATAGAAGCCGGAAATCTCACGGAAGTTGCCCAATTTTCCCAACGCTTTTACAGCAGCACCTCTAGCGTGCGTTATATGCTCTACGCTGATAAAACTGGGAAAATCTTTTTTGGCATTCCCTTTTCCGAACCAGAGGTAGAAACGTCCCTAACAATTGAGCGTCGGATACAGCTACCAGATGATTATGCTGCCGATGCAGATAAGCCGATGGTGCGACAACATCAGTCACCGGATGGGGTCGTAACTGATGTATTTGTGCCTTTGATTGTTAATAAAAAATATTTGGGTGTATTAGCGATCGGCATTAACCCCAATCAAACCGCAGTCATTTCCACAAATTTTACCCGCGATGTCACCATTGCTGTGTTTATCACAATTTGGGTAATGGTGATTTTGGCAGGAGTAGTTAACGCTTTGACCATTACCAAGCCAATTAAAGAACTTTTAGCGGGAGTAAAACAAATTGCTGCCGGAAATTTTCAGCAGCGAATTGACTTACCACTAGGGGGTGAACTGGGAGGGTTAATTTTAAGCTTTAATGACATGGCTGAACGTTTGGAGAGTTATGAAGAACAAAATATTGAGGAACTTACGGCAGAGAAAGCCAAGTTAGAAACGTTGGTTTCCACCATTGCCGATGGTGCAGTGTTGATTGACAACAACATGCAGGTGATATTAGTCAACCCCACAGCGCGGCGAATTTTTGGCTGGGAAAATAGTCATGTCGAAGGTAGTAGTATTTTGTCTCATTTGCCCTCAACAGTGCAAATGGAAATTACCCGTCCCTTGTATGAAATGGCAGCAGGTGACTGCGAAAGCGCTGAGTTTCGCATACCCATTAGCCAACCTATTAAGCGCACCATTCGTATTCTTTTAACTACAGTTCTCAACCAACAACGCGAGAGTATTAAAGGTATCGCCATTACTGTGCAAGATATAACTCGCGAAGTCGAACTAAACGAAGCAAAAAGCCAATTTATCAGCAACGTTTCCCACGAACTGCGAACTCCTTTATTTAATATCAAATCGTTTATCGAAACTCTGCACGAATACGGTGAAGATTTGGGTGTAGATCAACGGCGGGAATTTCTAGAAACAGTTAACCATGAAACCGATCGCCTGACTCGTCTGGTTAATGATGTTTTAGATTTGTCTAAGCTAGAATCTGGTCGCAATTATCACTTTAATGGAGTAGATTTGGCGCAAGCGATCGAGCAAACTCTACGTACTTACCAACTTAATGCTAGAGATAAAGGCATCGAACTTATTCAAGAAGTTGCCCCAAATTTACCGCTAGTAGTTGGTAACTATGATTTATTGCTGCAAGTGTTAGCAAATCTGGTTGGTAATTGCCTCAAATTTTCTCTGTCGGGTGGCAAAGTTGTAATTCGCACTTATCAATTAGAATCAAATCCCAATCACAAGCAGCCTGGTCAAGTCCGGGTAGAAATCTCTGATACTGGTATTGGCATCCCTCCAGAAGACCAAAAAGCAATTTTTGACCGTTTCTTTCGGGTTGAAAACAGAGTTCACACTTTAGAAGGCACAGGTTTAGGACTATCGATTGTCAGAAATATCATTGAAGAAAAGCATCACAGTAAAGTTCATCTCGTGAGTGAAGTTGGTGTTGGTACAACTTTTTGGTTTGATTTAACTGTTTTTAATGAAATAGTTGATAGTTGATGGTTGATAGTTGATAGTTGATAGTTGATAGTTGAGAGTTGATAGGTGTTCTACTAACCACTAACCACTAACCACTAACCACTAACTTGCTATTTCATCATCTTAATAAAGCTATCAGCAAACAAACTAATACTAAACTTAGTAACAAAAACAAAGCTTGATTGCGTTTAATCCAATTTTTTACAGTTGTAGAAAAGCTGGTGTTTTCACGCTGTTGTTGCAACTGTAATTTGCTCTCTTCAATGTTTTGATAGAGAGTACATTCTTTAGCATAAGGACGTTGAGGAAAGTTACAACTATCATCAGTATGGTAGGTGCAACTGTCGCACAAATACTCTTTCCCTGTGGCACGATGTAAGGGAATACCGGGATGTCCGAATGCTTTGAGAGTTGTGCGGCAATTGGGACAGCTGACAGCTTGACTGTCAACGAGTTGATGACAACGGGGACAAGATACAGTAGCCAAAACTTGAGGGCAAATAAATAAACATTCTGATTTTAGCTATTTACAGCAAAAGATGGGTCGATTTTAAATTTAAGATTTTGCAAAAAGTCTGATACGTGGATTTTTTATTGGGTATTATTCGTAAATAATAATAAATAGAATCTTGAATTTTACCTCTATTTATCTAAACATGTTTATTAATTGAATTAATTATTTTAAGTCAAACGGAGATATAATCAAACAGGAAAGTATTAGTAAAACAAATGATGGGAGCAGTTTACGCTAAAGTCAAGTTAACCAATGCTATAGATGAGGCACTAATAAATCGAGGTTTGCTAGCACCAAAGTTATTGCGTGAGCATGAAACTCAAGGATTAGTAGATACAGGGGCAGTGTCTTTAGTAATTCCTACTATTATTGTAGAGCAGCTGGGTTTGCGAATTAGAGGTCAGCGGGTTGCTCAATATGCTAACGGGAGTGAAGAATCTGTAGGAGTCACCGAACCTGTAATCGTTGAGTGTCAAGGACGTGAAACTGTTGCAGAGGCTCTAGTGGTGGGTAATGAGGTGTTGATTGGTCAGGTGATTTTGGAACAGTTAGATTTACTGGTAGATTGCAAAAATCAGCGCTTGATACCGAATCCAGCTAACCCTGATTATCCAGTGGCGATGATTAAGTGTTTAGGCGATGTCTAGCGACAAGCCGATGCAACGTCTACGCTTCTCAATATAGTTCAGTTAGCTTACTCATCAGAACGAAAAACTATTATATATTTCAAAATTAAACGAAACGTTAACTTTATTAAACAACCGATTCCAATCTCAGATTTGAGTGATAACTTAAATAGTAGGACACCAAACAAAGCACAACCAAAGTCAAAGGGCAAATGACTTCGTGTCCCCCGTCATCAGCCCAAGCAAATAACAGCATAAAAAATGAGTGGCACTGCCCTTAATTTGAATAGGGAAGCCAAATCCTAAAACGGAAAAACGTAAATATGCTGAGTTTGCCCGTTGTTGTATCCACCCTAGTTGTTGACTGATTGTATTATTTAGCAAGTTTAACAATTTGAGAATCATAAATTTCGGAAAACCTGGTCAACCTTGACCAGGTTTTTGAGCTTTTTAGTACTTTTATAATTTTTGCTCAAGGTACTTCACCCACCTTAAATTTATCAATTAGCCAGCATATGTAATACCAATTTAATATGAAGACGCATAGAAAGAACCCCACCCTAACCCTCCCCGCAAGCGGGGAGGGAACCGGATTTTCCCCTAAGAGCTTGCGCGGAGGGGCTGATCGGGGTGGGGTCAAATTCTATGCAGCTTCACAAATAATTGGTATAAGCTGTTTTTCCCTTGCAACTTTGTCACAGCGAATACAATAGGATAAGACATGTGGCTGAAATTTAATGATAAATCATAAGTTGAAAATTACTACAGCTCTTATCCTCGCTATACTTTCTTCATCGTGTCAGGCAAATGTTTTTAGAAAAGCAGAACAGGCAAAAACAAAAGGAATTACCGAGGAAAAGTCACAACCCAATATTGTCTACGGCGATTTAATATTGAAAGAACAATCAGATTATCTGATGATTCCAGTTATTAACAAACATAATAATCAAACTAGAAAAATTTCTTTATATTCTTCAGATTATTCGGAGAAAGAAATTCAATTTTACAATATTATATTTTTCCCTAAAAAAACTGGTGAAACACATCTATTGCTAAAGAAAAATGGAATTATAACTTCCTTTGATTTTTTGGAGAAAAAAGAAGCGGGAAAGCCATCAACCAGATTTTGGTTATATAGAATAATTGAAAACGATACAAACAAAGACAATAAACTCAACTCCCAAGATGCAATTATTGGATACATCTCAGATTCGTCAGGAAAGAATCTTCAGCAAATTACCCCAAACAATACTCAACTCATTAGTTGGACAATTGTTCAAAGTGTTGGTGCTATTTTTCTAAAAATTATTGAAGACTCTGATAACGATAAAAGATTTACAGAACGAGATAAGATAAATTTTATCAAAGTTAATCTTAATAAACCTGCGATCGGTACTGAAATTATTAGCGACCAAATAGATCAAGAAATTAAGTCATATATTCTCAAATAAATCTGCTTGTAGTCAGCGCTTCAGCGCTGAAGCACTGACTACGAAGACTATACAATAGACAAAACCCAATCTCGTAAAAGTGGGTTTAGTTGATTCGGTACTTCATCATGAGGACAGTGACCGGCTTGCAAAAAGTATTCTGTCAGTTGAGGATAGTATTGGCGAAACTTCTTAGAACGTTCTCTTGCATTCATCCAAGGGTCAGCTTCACCCCATAATATCAACAACGGACAAGTTAATTGCTGCAATAACACATCATTTTTCTCTCCTTGAGGAGTGCTAAACATCGAAGCAAATACATCCACTGCACCAGGATCGTTAGAAGGTCGATGAATTTCTTCTATCAACTGGTCTGTAATCGCGCTTTTGTCAAGATACACTTTCTCTAAAGTTTGGCGAATTACCCAACGCTGTCGCACATATTGAAATAAAAGAAACTGCGCTAATGGTTGTTGAAAAATCCATTTAACAACGTCACCAAATAGTTTTTGCAATGTATCTGTTTGCTTGGGAGGCTGAATTTCTGGTTGTAACGCTTCTGGTTCTGATGAAGTCTGATTTTCACTAAATGGTCCAGCACTGTTAAGCAAAACCAAACCCGCTGCTGCATCAGGATATTGCGCTGCTAAACACAAGCAAGCATACCCACCAAGGGAATTACCTGCTAAAACCGCTTTTTCACCTATCACTTCAGTGATAAAATCATAAAGTTGGTCGCGCCACAAATTACCGCTATATTCCAACTTCGGTTTAGCTGAACGTCCGTACCCCAAAAGGTCGATCGCAAAAACTTCAAAGTCGTTACACAGTCCTGTGATATTCTTACGCCAGTGGTCAGTAGAAGCACCAAACCCATGCACTAACAGCAAGGGTGGACGTTGTTCTGTTTTTTCTCCCGCTCTTACGTAGTAAACGTTATGCCCTCGCCATTGCCAATATTTTCCCGGAATCGGGGTTGTAAATGGGGCTGTAGTTGCCTGCATGATATGACGAAATGTTAAGTAACTTTAATAATTGTAGCTTGGCATTCTCAGGCTATAGGCTGATTATTTAGAGCCTTTTAGCACCAATAACTAAATTACTGTCTTTAGGTGTCCTTGAAAGCGTGGAAGATTAAAAATATTTAGGAAAGAGTTATACTATCACTGACCATATCTAGCTTTCGTTACTCTGTTAGCTCTGGCTTGCGCTTCAACTATCTCCAGGCTAGTGGAGGTTCAGGCTGTTTTTCAAATTTTCAAACATCCTTTAATGAGTATCCGGTAGGCAATGGAGGCTATCTTATCGAATTGGGCGATCGCTCATGGTGTTACCGCATTTTCTTACTTTGGTATCCCCATAATAATAGGGTATTTTTTTAGCAAAACTAAGGCAATTATCCCTAAGAAATTTTGGTTGGCTGTTTTCTTATCAGCTGGATTTATACTAACTTGCGGTATTCATCATTTATTAGCTGTATTTGAGATACATCAAGCAGTAGGGATACTACACTTAGCTGTAATAGACCTTATGGCTTTTGTTTCCTTCTCTGCATTACTCTGCTTGATGCCAACTGCTTATCAAATTATAGAGGCGATCGCTAAATATCAAGAAGATGCTCGCGAACTTGAACGCAGTCAGCAGCTGCAACGACTATTTCTAGATCAAGGTCCCTTTGGGGCTTATATCAAAGATGAGCATTCTAAAATTCTTTATTACAATAAGGAACTACAGACTAGATTTTTAGTGAGTTCCCAAGAATGGCTAGGTAAAACAGATAGTGATTTCTTGCCAGATCCAGAAGAAGGGCTACGGGTAATGGAAAACGATCAAATCGTGTTGAAAACTCTCCGCCCATTGAAGCTGATTGAAGAGGTCAAGAATCCTGGTAATAAGGAACCTTGTTACTGGTTATCATATAAGTTTCCTTTTAGCGATTACGCTACAGGCGATCGCCGTCTTGGTGGCATTAGCATAGATATTACAGATTCTGTCATAGCCCAGCGATCGCTCACTCAGCTAAATCAACAGCTAGAAGAAATAACACAGATATTAGAGGCAAAAAATCAGCAAGTTACACATCTTTCAGATATGGTAGATATGCTTTTTAGCAGCGAGACTGAAGATGAAGTGTATCAGGTAATTATTTTAAGCTGTTCTAAGTTATTTCCGCAAATGAGTGGCTGTATTAATATAATTGCTAACTCCAAAAACTATGTTCAGATAAATGGTTTTTGGGGAAGCCAAAGAACTAGTAAACAAGTTTTTTCATTATCCGAGTGTTGGGCATTGCGGAGAGGAAAATTCAACCTCATGTCGCCTCATAACCCAGGATTGATATGCAGCCACTTAACACAGCCTGTTAACGGTACTCATTTGTGTATCCCACTGTTTGGACAACTTGCTGTGGTTGGATTTTTACACTTCTATAACCTTGAAGAAATTAGTCTAGAACAGCAACAAATTGCTGAGATTATTGCTAGGTACTCAGCCTTTGCGCTGAATAATTTATCGATGAAACAACGCCTGACTAATAGCAGTTTGCGGGATGGGATGACTGGACTATTTAATCAGAGCTATATGCAAACAATAATCGATCAACGGCTTGCGGAGGCTGAAAGGTCGAGTCAAGCTGTTGGCATTGCTTTCCTAGATATTGACAACTTCAAATCTTATAATTCCCGCTATGGGCACTTAACTGCCAACATTGCCCTCAAAAAATTAGCAGAAGTAATGTTAAAATCTATTCGCCCTTCTGATATTCCTTGTAGATGGGGTGGTGAAGAATTTGTGATTGGAATGCCTAATATTACCCTAGAAAAGCTTAGGGAACGAGCAGAACAACTAAGGGCAGAGATTGAAAAAATGCAATTGAGAGAAGGCGATCGCTTCCTCGACGGCATCACCGTGTGTATTGGCATAGCTGTATCAGAACCAGGTATCAAACTTGACGATTTGCTGAGTCGGGCAAATCAGGCGATGCTTGAGGCAAAGCGAACAGGAAAGAATCGGGTTGTTGAGTATGAAAGTATCCTTCGGGGGGAGTCAACGGTCGAAAGTACAGATTTTTTGGATTGTTCAATGCCTGACTCTTGACAAGCTCGATCGTGAAAAAATATCACACTTCCATAAGTCCTATCAGAGTATGAAAAATGTCACGTAAAATGGGAGCATCCCAATTTTGCAAGAACATGTTTGTCATTGCGAACGAAGCGACAGCGTAGTAAAGCAATCCCATATCTTGCGATTACTTCACTCCACTACGTTGCGCTCGCAATGACAATTTATAACCTGGGTTTGATATAACTTACAAATTTGGGATGCTCCCCGTAAAATGGACAAGGTATCTCTATGAACATCTGTTGAATCTGATTTTTTGTACAAAATAATACTTTAAATCAGCATCAGGTGATTTACCATTCCATGAGCATTAATTCAAACTTAGAAGCTGAAAGTATTTATTTTAAATGATAAGTGGAAAAACGAAATTGCTAGGAGTAATTGGGCATCCGGTTGAACATTCGCTGTCACCGTTGATGCATAATGCAGCTCTGGAAACTTTAGGATTAGATTACGTTTATGTGCCTTTTCCCATCAAACCAGATGATTTATCGACAGCTATCCAAGGCTTTTTTGCTATTGGCATTACAGGGTTTAACGTGACAATTCCTCATAAACAGGCGATAATGAGTTATCTATCGGTAATTCATCCAAGTGCTAAATCTGTAGGAGCTGTAAATACTGTTCTTCGTAAAGATAATCATTGGATTGGGATAAACACTGATATAGAAGGATTTATTTCTCCTCTGCAAACAACCTATAGGCGAAATTGGCAGCAGACGGTAGCAGTAATTTTAGGCAATGGTGGAGCAGCCAGAGCAGTTGTAGCCGGTTGTATCCAGCTAGGTTGTACGTCCGTTCATGTAATTGGGCGCAATGAGCAGAAGTTGAAAGAATTCCGCAATAGTTGGGATAATTTACAACCAGAAGTTAATTTACAAATACATAAATGGGAGGAGATGTCAAATATAATTTCCCAAGCACACTTGTTGGTAAACACAACGCCAATAGGAATGTATCCCAATGTTGAACAGTCACCTTTAAGTGCAGAGGAAATGAGGGGTTTGCAATTAGGAGCGATCGCTTACGATTTAATCTACAATCCTAGCCCGACACGATTTCTCCAATTAGCACAACAACAAGGTGCGATCGCCATTAACGGATTAGAAATGCTAGTCCAGCAAGGTGCATCAGCCTTAAGAATCTGGTTAGATTTAGAATCCGTCCCCGTAGACATCATGCGTCAAACACTAATAAATCACCTCAGTTGGCGGTGAGGGGGACAAGGGGATGGGGGGACAAGGGGACAAGGGGACAAGGGGACAAGGGGACAAGGACAGGACTTATACCATTTCTGTATGAAGATGCGCCTAATTTAGCGCACGCAGGTGCGCTAAATTAGGCGCAACGCCCCTCATATCATGTCCGGTAGATTACATATGATGTAAAGTAAAGACGTTCCGCCGGAACGTCTCTACGACGGTTAGGATGTTTTTATTACTGTTAATTAAACGGACATGATATTATATGCAGCCTCAAACCCAAAACCCGCTCACAGACGTTCCACCGGAACGTCTCTACGTGTTTAATCACAACGCAATCTGCTGCATCTCAATCGCTTACACTATTCAAGTTAACTTTAGGAATAGCTTCGGGATTGCGAACTGTAGGGGACTGTTGCAAAATAGCAATGATACCAGTCCGATTAGTTGCTAAACTGGAATTGCTAATTATATCTATCACATTTATGTCAATAATTTCCTCAATCAAAGCTTTAATTTTAGGTTTAATTATTTTATTTAAACTCATTCTAACTTCGTCGGCTAACTTCCTATAATTACCATCTACAAGAGTTTGCTCAACTAAAGTAACAGAATCTTCTAAAGTCACGACAATTTCTTTATCAAAGCAGTGGCAAATAACTTTGGTAGGACGTAGCCCAAGTTGAGCATTATATAAAGAACCAATCCGCTGTGAGATTTCTCGTTCTAATTGTCCAATAGTTGGTCTAGCCATAAATAATTTATTAATTTTTTTTACGCAATCAAACCGGATTCCTATATTAACTATGAATACTATTCATCAAGGTTGATTGCAAATTATGAAGATAACAATATCATGGAAGGCTAAGATAGCCTTTTGCCTCCCCCAATAGACACATCTCAAAGAATCAGGAAAAAGGAAGAAGACAAAATTTCCTTTTTTTATCTGACTATTGACTTACTTTGTGCCAAACAAGCGATCGCCTGCGTCTCCCAAACCCGGTATAATATAACCGTGTTCATCCAAATGGTCATCAATCGCTGCCGTGTACAAAGGCACATCAGGATGTACCGCACAAAAATGCTCAATGCCTTCTGGTGCAGCAAGTAAGCAGACAAACCGAATCGACATCGGATTAGTTGATTTCAGTCTTTCCACCGCTGCTACCGCTGAATTACCAGTAGCTAACATTGGATCTACCACCAGCATATCTCGCTTATCTACGTCATCGGGAACCTTAAAATAATACTCCACCGGAATCAACGTCTTTGGATCGCGATATAAACCAACATGTCCTACCCTAACCGATGGCATTAACTCCAGCATTCCATCTAAAATGCCCTGTCCTGCTCGCATAATCGAAACTAACACCAGCTTTTTTTCCGGTGCCAGCACTGGTGCATTCATTGGCGCTAATGGCGTTTTTATGAATTCATATTTCAGCGGTAAATCCCGCGTCACTTCATAAGCCAACAATAAGCTAATTTCTTTCAGGAGAACGCGAAATTTTGCCGTACTAGTTTCAGCTTTACGCATCAGCGTTAATTTGTGCTGAATCAACGGATGATCAATTAGTGTTACTTGTGCCATATTTTTATATAAAGTGGGGAATGGGCAATGGGCAATGGGCAATGGGCAATGGGCAATGGGCAATGGGGAAGACAGATTTTATTACTTCTAAAACTTACGCAAAAACTCTCCCAAACCTCTTTTCTCTGTGTTCTCTGCGTCCTCTGCGGTTCCTTCTCCATTAATTCTGCGCTCATTCCCGTATATAAAAAAAAACAAACAAAACAATTATCAGCAACCAAATGCGATCGCTGACTCATAACTCGTTCCTTAATTCAAACTAACTATAACTACTTACAATTAGAATACAGTCCCATCGCTTTCTATTTGTATAGGGGGGACACCACCTGTTCTGAGTTCTGCGGCAATTTTTCGTCCTGCCGTCCAAGTTCCACCTTGGAGGATTTTCACCAGTGGCAATTCTGAAGCACTCATACCCAACTTTTCCCGTACTGTAACAGCGATGCGATCCAACAAAATCACAGTCATTGCACGCCATTCAACTATAACTTCTGATGATACTGTATGAGGCGATCGCAAAACCCGTGAATCTTTAACTTTGATAAGTCCCAAATCAAGACACAATCCTCCATTGCGATATTCTGGCAATCCAGTCAGCGCATCTAAATTAGTAATTTCTAAACCGAGTTCCTGTAGTGGTTCCAACAAAGAGTAAGTCAGCCATTGAGACAATTTATGAAATGGCACCAAACCATCATCAGCAACAGCCGAGTGAAACCAAACATCCCCCAAATTAACTCCAGCAACTTCAACTCGTCCAGACCAAATATCACTCAGTCCTTCCAAAACAGCATCGAAAACTGTTGTTGCTGCTATCGCCTGATTCTCAGATTTTCCCATTAAGTAATTTACCAGATTTCCGGGACGCGGATTTACTTCGCCAAATAAATCAGGAGAAGCAACCAAAGCTTGTCCTAATTTCTGCAACAACTTCAACCGCCCAGAAACCCCCACCAAAGGATTTTCGGCATTTACCTGAAACCCATTCGCCAATTCTTCTTCTGTTAATAATTGCAACTTTTGAGCATCAGCTTGTAAAGGACTGCTTTCCTCACTGGAAAAAGCACCTTGACAAAACATCCGGAAACTAGCAACAGCTAAACCTTCACTTCGCCGGAAATCCAAACCACTCTCATGCTCATAATAATGCCAGCTACTCCCCGCTCCCGCATCCAGCAAAACACTAATAATCGCCAAATCAAACTTCGCTGCTGCTTTTTGCAGGGGTGTCATTCCCACCAACATCTCATCGAACTGAGTTAAACGTCGCACAGATCCAGCTTCAAAATGTCGCCAACGGCTGTGAAACGGAATATCCAAATTAGGGTACTCACCCCGCATAACCGAAATCACATAATCTGCTACATTATCCAACTGCATCAAATCACAACCAAAATTTGGCAACTTATCTTCAGTTGCCAATACAAACAATTGCTCACAACGTTCCCGAATAGCGATCGCAGAACGAAGATATGCAATCAACTCCTTTCCCTCTTCACTTGGCGTTCTTGGCATCTTGGCGGTTCGTATCTCCGTAAATAATGGGAATGGGGGAGTGGAGGAGACAAGGAGAGGGGGGGAGACAAGGAAGAAAATTCTCCTTGTCCCCCTTGTCCCCCTTGTCCCCCTTGTCCCCCTTGTCCCCCAGTCCCTAGTCCCCAGTCCCCAGTCCCCAGTCCTACTCCAAAGCTCGACCCTTCACATCAGCTAAACCATTTGCATCTAACACATCTCCTGTGGTAAAATAGCCAGCAGCTTTTTTCGCTTCCATTTCCACCCGCGCATCTTGAGGAATCAAATCATCCGGGATGGCAACTCGTTGGACAATCTCAATTCCCGACTGAGTTATGGCATCGAACTTCATATTACTCATCGATACCATGCGGTCAATGCGAGTAATGCCCAACCAATGCAAGACATCCGGCATTAGTTCTTGGAAGCGCATATCTTGAACACCTGCCACACATTCAGTACGTTCAAAATAGGCATCAGCGCGATCGCCTCCTTCTTGACGCTTGCGAGCATTGTAAACCAAAAATTTAGTCACCTCACCAAGGGCGCGACCCTCTTTGCGACAATAAACAATTACTCCAGCACCACCTTCTTGTGCTGTTTGCACGCACACCTCAATTCCGTGTACCAGATAAGGACGACAAGTGCAGATATCCGAACCGAAGACATCGGAACCGTTGCACTCATCATGTACCCTGACTGCTAAAGGCTTATTCGGATCGGCGATCGCTTCAAAATCCCCGACAATATACACCGTCAAACCTCCAATTGGCGGTAAAAACACCTCCAAATCCGATCTAGTGACCAATTCTGGAAACATTCCCCCAGTTTGTTCAAATAAAGCGCGACGCAATTCGCCTTCAGTGATATTAAACCGCTTGGCAAGTCCTGGTAAATACCAAACCGGCTCAATTGCGGCTTTAGTAACCACCAAATCGCCACCAGCCTTCATAATTTTACCATCAACTTGCAAGCGTCCTTTGGCGATCGCTTCTTGCAGTTCGGGCATATTGATGTGAGCTTTGGTGATGGCGATGGTCGGACGGATATCATATCCCTGTTCGTAGTAGGATGCAAACACCTCAGAAGCGATCGCACCATAAGGGTCAAGAGAAACGATTTTCTCCGGGTCAGACCAGCTTGGATATGGTCCAATACGCTCTGTTGGAGACGTGTTGGTTAAATCCGCTATATGATCTGATTGCAGTGCTCCGCTAGCCACTGCTAAAGCGCGATAAATCGCATAACCACCCGAATGAGTGCCTATGACATTGCGGTGCGCGGACTTTGTTAAAGTAGCAATCACTGGACCTCGTTCCATCGGGTCAGCTGCTCCCCAGTTAATCGCGATCGGTTTGGGACCAGAACGACTGGGATGAGAAGTCAGAACAATATGCCGAGAAACGCTGTTTTGTTTTGGCATAGTCAATTTAATTTTTGTTATCTTTTTATCAAGTATTATTTTCTAGGGTTTTGTCAACTGCCAAGACACCCTTTTCATTTTTATAAAGTTTGTGTTAATGACTTGATATATTGCGTAAATGCACTAATAGTATTACTGAGTACAACAAATAGCATGATAATTGCCTAAATTGCAATTATTGTAATTTAAAGATGGCTTTAAAAGTGACTTAATTAGATAGTTTTGTGCGAAATTACTAATATACAATCTCTAAACTCAAATTCATGGATTCTTTATCAATCAATTCCTTACTTGAAGATTTGAAAAATCCTGACGAAACAGTGCGCGAATATGCGACTAGGAAACTTTGGCGCATCTGGTTCAAGCAAAAGGGAATTTCTGCCCTAGAAACCATTGACCGCAGTCAAAAGTTACTAGACGCTGGGGAACTAGACGAAGCCGAAACAATGCTGAACCAACTCATCGAAGAACAACCAGATTTTGCTGAAGCTTGGAATCGTCGCGCTTTTCTCTACTACAGCAGTCGTAAATATCACAAGTCCCTAGCAGACTGTCAGAAAGTTGTGGAAATAATACCAGTACATTTTGGCGCACTTCACGGTATGGGCTTGTGTTACGCTGCACTTGGCGAGTACGGTGAAGCAATCAAAGCATTTCAACGCGCTTTAGAAATTCAACCATACTCTTTGGTAAACCAAAAGTTAATTTTAGAATGTACACTGCGAATCAGCTAAAAATTTAGGCGCTGGAATTTTTCTTTTTGAGTGCCTTATATAATTTTATATTAAATAAATGGCATGAAAGCGCGGATAAAAAAGAATTCAGAAGTCAGATTTCTTGCCAATCGCCATTCCTATTTTATAGAAGAAGGTTGAGAGCGATCGCTCCAGAACATCTAAAATTTAAGGAAATGGTCGATACCTATAATTTGACGAATCCTGAGAATAGCAAGATGCTGGAATTAAAAATTAGGAACTTACACCAGATTGCGTTGTTATTAAACACACGTAGAGACGTTCCGGTGGAACGTCTTTACAGGAATTTGGGTTTGACGAATGTACCTAATTTCCCTGAAATCTGGTGTATTAAGCTATTCTAACATTTTCTGGAGAATTAATTATGAGTGCCTTAACTTTACAGTTACCCCCAAATCTGAAATTTACAGATGAACAATTTGAACAAGTTGTTATTTTTAATAAAGAATTACGACTAGAATTAACACGATATGGAGAATTAGTTATTATGTCACCCACAGGGGGGGAAACAGGAAACCGCAACTTTGATTTATTAGGTCAAATATGGTTTTGGAGTCGTCAAAATAATCTCGGAAAAGCTTTTGATTCTTCCACAGGTTTTAAACTTCCAAATGGTGCAACACGTTCCCCCGATGCGTCTTGGATCAAGATGGAAAGATGGGATGCACTCACTTCAAGTCAACGAAAGAAATTTTTACCTTTGTGTCCTGATTTTGTAGTGGAATTAGTATCTGAAACTGATGATTTAGAAGATACTCAAGCAAAAATGCAGGAATATATAGAAAATGGTTTGTGTTTAGGTTGGTTAATTAATCCGAAAAAGAAACAAGTAGAAATTTATCGACCTTTGGTAGAAGCGGAAATTTTACAATCTCCTAGTAGTTTATCTGGTGAGGATGTTCTTCCTGGTTTTATGTTAGATTTACAATTTATTTTTGGCGTTGCATAATGTGGAATCAATCCTAGAGACGTTCCACCTAATCTCACATTTTCTGGAGAATTAACTATGAGTGCCTTAACTTTACAGTTACCCCCAAATCTCAAATTTACAGATGAACAATTTGAACAGGTTGTGATTTTTAACAAAGAATTACAACTGGAATTAACACGATATGGAGAATTAGTTATTATGTCACCCACAGGGGGAGAAACGGGAAACCGTAACTTTGAAATTTATATTGATTTAGGAATCTGGAATCGTCAAAATAATCTCGGAAAAGCTTTTGATTCTTCCACAGGTTTTAAACTTCCAAATGGTGCAACTCGTTCTCCCGATGCGTCTTGGGTCAAGATGGAAAGATGGGATGCACTCACTTCAAGTCAACGAAAGAAATTTTTACCTTTGTGTCCTGATTTTGTACTGGAATTAGTATCTGAAAGTGATGATTTAGAAGATACTCAAGCAAAAATGCAGGAATATATAGAAAATGGTTTGCGTTTAGGTTGGTTAATTAATCCGAAAAATAAACAAGTAGAAATTTATCGACCTTTGGTAGAAGTGGAAGTTTTACAATCTCCTACTAGTTTATCTGGTGAAGATGTTCTTCCAGGTTTTGTGTTAGATTTACAATTTATTTTTGGCAATGAATCGTAGAGACGTTCCACCGGAACGTCTTTACAATACGTCATCTACAATCAATGGTAGAGACGTTCCACCGGAACGTCTTTACAATACGTCGAATTTATCGACGTGTATTAAACATAGTAGTGAAAAAATAATGTAGAGACGTAGCACTGCTACGTCTCTAGGGTTCTAGATAACGGATATTTAACTTATACCAGATGTATATTGTCAAATCATCATGCTAATATGCAACGCCAATAATACAAGCGTGCTTAACAGGATGACAAACCATCTTTATACATTGTATTATTGTAGTATTACAAAAATAGAAAAGTATTGCACCGCATGATTGAAATTGACGGTTCCTATGGAGAAGGAGGTGGACAAGTTCTCCGTACCTCCTTAAGTCTCGCTGCCATCACAGGTAAACCCATACGCATTTACAACATTCGTGCGGGACGCAAAAAACCGGGATTAGCAGCACAACACTTGACATCAGTTCGTGCTGCTGCGGCAATTTGTCATGCCAAACTGCGGGGTGATGCTTTCGGTTCAATGATGTTAGAATTCACTCCCGGTAGTTCCGTGCAAGCGGGAAATTACACCTTTGATGTCAGCGAAGCACGAGAAGGTGGTTCTGCGGGTGCTGTTACTTTAGTGTTGCAAACTATACTTTTGCCTTTGGCACTAGTTGATGTAGATTCTCAAGTAACTCTACGGGGTGGAACTCACGTTGCCTTTAGCCCTTCAACGACGTACATTGAGCAAATCTATCTGCCAATGTTACAGCAAATGGGCGTGGAAGCTCAAGTAAAGCTTGGCGCTTGGGGATGGTATCCTCAAGGTGGGGGAGAAGTGCAATTGCGGGTCAGTGGCGGTAATAAACCCACTGGTATCAAGTTGCTCGAACGTGGTGACTTACAGCAAATACGGGGACTGGCAGTGGTGACAGAATTACCTGCCAATATTCCCCAAAGAATGGCAAATCGTGCTGAGAAGTTATTGCAAGAAGCTAAATTAAAAGTTACTGTACAAGCATTGCGAGAAAAGGGTATTGCTCCTGGTGCGGGTTTGTTTCTCACCGCTAAGTATAAAAATAGTGTGGCTGGCTTTGCTGGGTTGGGAGAGAAGCGGTTGTCATCAGAAAAAGTTGCGGAAATCGCTTGTGAGGAATTGCTGAAGTTTCATCAAACAATAGCACCTGTAGATGAACATTTGGCGGATCAGTTATTGCTACCAGCAGCTTTAGCTAGCGAGAAAAGTGAGTATCGGGTAGCTGACGTAAGTCTGCATTTGACGACAAATGCGGCAATAATTGAGCAGTTTGGGTTAGCGCGAGTAATGGTGGATGATGTTGAGAAGCTAGTCGTGGTGGAACCTTTGGGAAGTTAAGGGATGAAATTAAAGACTAAACACTGTTTTAAGAGTCTTGATTTTGGCAGTATCAATGTCACATCCAAGTTTAGAGATAGGATTTAAACTTTTCCACTTGCCTTTACTAGCTGTAAACAAAATATTGGCTATACTTTCTGCATCAAATTTTTCAAATCCATCTATTTTATATGTTGATAAATAACTTAAACGAGTAAAAATTTCATCTCTTGATGCATGTTTAATGCTGACTACTTCTGGTGGTAGTGGTGGTGGTGGTGTTGAGGGTGATAGAAAGAATACTTTGGATAGAGCATCCAATTTTTTGCCTTTAGTAATGCCACACTTCAAAGCAATAATAGAGTTAAAGCTTGACCAACTTTTCCTGTCTGCTGCTGCAATTCGATTAGTTGCTACAATCACATCTACTCCTTTCAATGCACTAGCTGGTTCTGCAATTAAGTATCTCAGTGCCGCGAGAATAGTGTCTCTTGATGCTGTATTAAGATTTACTTTGGGAATTGCTTCTCCCGCTAAAATTTTCGCTTGCTCAATATTCTGAGCGTCTGGTTCAATTACAATGCACCAGACTCTTTCTAAAGCTGCCTGTTGAGCAACTGCATAAACAAAGTGATTGCTAACAACTTGATAGTGGTAGTCACTAGTCTCTTTGACAATTACAGGAATCCAATTACGTCCAGCAGATTGATAGATAGCCTCTGCTGCTGCCGTGATGATAAACTCTGGTTTGGAAATTTGTACTTCAGGTTCAATATTAGCTAAAGGCAAGTGCATCAGTTTCCCAATGTTATCAAAATCACCCATATAAAAAATACTCCTTGGCTAAACCTAAATAATAATCGGCAGCAGTGGAATCTTTGAAAGCTGCTGGAACACGAGAAAATGCAGCATTTGCAACTATTGCATAGCCGGGCAGGTAAAATATAGTTTTGTCAATTGACCCTGCTTTAACTTTTGGAAAGAAATAAGGTAGTAAATTAAATTTAGACTCTTTTATTTCTCTCATAATAATTGCTTCAACCTCAGAATTTGCAGTGCGAAGAGCCGGATCTGTTATTTTCTCTCCATTAAAAAAGATGGGTAGTGCAATTGGTCCACCGTCTTTTCTAGATGCTTTAACTTTTGGGATAAATTCTTTAATCACTTTAGCAGCATTATCTAGTGATGCTAAATTGTTGTGCTTTGTGGGGATGAGAATTACATCTGAGGCATAGACGCTACTTTGACTAAAAAACATCCAAGTTGTAGGAGAGTCAATCAGGATATAGTCATATTTACTATGAAAAATTTTAAGTATGTCTCTTAATCTAGCAGATCCTTTTTCAATTTTTGCTGCCAAATCACTCTCTGTATATGTCCCCATTAGTGGATCGGCAGGAATAACATCAAATTCTATTTTGTGACCAGATTTATATTTAACTGTGAACTGCTGAATTGAATTATGAATATCTATAGCTGAAGTAGTTAGGCAATCATATAAACTTACTTTTCCTAAACTTAGACCAAGAGATTTAGTTAAATCTCCTTGTTGTGGATCGAAGTCAACTACTAAAACTTGCTTGTTTTCCTTGGCAAGAGTAGCTGCTAAGTTAACTGTTGTTGTAGTTTTGCCTACACCCCCCTTATTGTTGTAGACGCAAATAGTTAAAGCTTTGGGAGGATTATGAATTAAGTGTTTAATATAAATAACAATATCATTAATGTTATTTTTAGTAATTAAAATACTAGAAGTTGCTGGAATTACAACTTTCCCATGTCGGCGAAATAGTTGAATATGAATGGAGTTTGTAATAATCCCCCACTGAGCCATTTTGCAGTTAGGAGCAAGCAGATATTTTTTAATTTGCTCTTTAGTACCTAAATATTGAGGAGTAGCTTCTGATAAATCAATTTTTGCTCCTGCTCCTGTTGCTCGTGCTTTGACTTCAACAAGTAAATATGGATTAAGTTTAGAATTAAAAAAAATATCATCACCATTATTCTTGCGACATGCAAAGTCTACCTTGTCGTTACCACTACCTGTTCTAAATTCTGGACGTTGTTCTTGATGATTAAATCCAAGAGCCTGTAGCAGCGGTTCAACAAATCTATTACTAATTACATTCTCCGTACTCTCATTAGGCGAAATATTGTCTAAAATATCACTCCAATTTATATCTGGCATTACCTAATACCTAAGCAAATTAAAAAATCAGTTTGCTTATGTAATCACGCTTTTTACTAAATATGCATCCGAGAAAATACTGATACAATCATTTGTTTAGCCAATATCAAGAAAATATAGTATTAGGTAATATTAAGAATTTTTACTCAAATCACATAACTTTGGTATCAACGATCGCACTCTACAATAATTCAATGCGATCGCTTGTTCACCCAAAAGCTAAAACAGCCTACACATCATTATTATTCCCCCATCCACCGAGAAACGCGGCAACACCCAAAGCTGCAACAGCCAAAGCACCCCACTTAATCGGTGGGTTCATCTCAAACCAATCTGAGATACTTGGAATTTCCAGCTTCCCAAAGTCTCCTTTCACTTTGTCATAACCGGAAATCGCTTCAAAAACATTGTTTGGTGCGTCTTCTGACTTCGGTTCGTCGGTACGCTGTCCCGGAATACCAATGGCTACCAACACTGAATCTACTAACTCAGGGGAAAATCTTTGTAGCACATCTAACACTCTACCCACATCCCCAACGATATAATCACGGGTGGGATGTTGGGCAACATAAAGAATCGCTTCAGCAACAAGGCTAGGATCGTAATATGGTGGTATTCCTGTCGGTTTCACGCCTAATTTGGTAGCAACTTTATTATAAAAAGGTGTGTTAATTACCGAAGGCAGAATTGAGGTAACGCTGATGGGCAACTTTTCATACTGCAACTCTACCCGCAGCGCTTCTAAGAAACCTTCTAAACCATGCTTTGCCGCAGAGTAAGGACTTTGCAAGGGTAAAGCACGTCTACCTTCCATTGAAGAAATATGAATTAATGCTCCGCGTCCTTCTTGTTTAAGGTAGGGCAATGCTACCATCGCACCGTGAACCTGTCCCATCAAGTTGACATCAATAACTCGTTGAAACTCTTGCGGTGTAATTTGCTCAAAAGGTGCGATTATACCTGTACCAGCGGCGTGAATCCAAGTATCAAGCCTTCCGTATTGTGCCACAGTTTGATCGGCGATCGCCTTTACCTGTTCAAAGTCACTTACATCTGCAACAACAGCGATCGCTTCACCACCAAAGCTTTGAATATCCTTCACCAACGAATTTAACCCTGATTCACTCCGCGCAGCTACCGCTACCTTTGCACCACGTCGCGCAAACAACATTGCTGTTTCCCGTCCAATCCCACTCGAAGCTCCAACGATGGCTACCACTTGCTGATTTATCGGCTTCAATTGCATATTTTATTATCCCTACCCTATCCCTCCAATTAATAAGTTTTATTAACCCTCGTGACATCTTTCGTAAGACTGAGTAGGGAAGGGAGTAGGGGAGTGGGGGACAAGGGGGATAAATGCCCGATACCCAACAACAAACCACTAACAAATAACAATTCTCAATCTTGCCACAAAGCAATTCCACCGAGTAAACCAGTAATATTTGGAATGAGTTTCACATTTTCAGGTAGCTGAATTTTTACCCTTGTGGCTTCACCACCGCCGATATAAAGGTAATTATAATTGAACAAACTTTGCAAAGATGCGATCGCCTTTTCTACCCGTCGATTCCATTTACTATCACCAATCTTTTCCAAAGCTGCACGTCCCAATTGTTGCTCATAAGTCTCGCCTTTTCTAAACTCATGATGCCCCATTTCCAAATTCGGCACTAATTTACCATCTACAAACAAAGCCGAACCAAAGCCAGTACCCAAAGTAACTACTAATTCTACACCCTTACCTACAATTGCTCCCAAACCTTGCATATCAGCATCATTAATCACCCGCACAGGCTTGTTTAAACGCTGTGATAATTGCTTTGCCAAATCAAGTTTAATCCAATCTGGATGCAAATTTACCGCCGTTTCTGTCACTCCATCGCGTACCACACCTGGGAAACCTACCGAAACGCGCTCAAATTCACCTTGAGTTGCTGCTAACTCAACAATTGCATTGAGCACTGGTTCGGGTTTAGCTGGTTGCGGCGTTTCTTTTCGTACCCTCTCACTTAAGGGATTTCCCTTACTATCCAAAAGCAGAACCTTGACACCACTGCCACCAATATCAACAGATAAAGTGCGGATCTTATTATCTTCAGTCATTTGGGTTTTCCTCCTTACTGCGTGTTTTCTGAAAAAAATTAAGATTTGGTATTTATTATTACGTTTATATAACAGTTGGATTGATAGAACCGCATAAATTGCGGCTTAGTTGTGTCTGCTTAATCCCAGCAATACATTAGCATTACTTTATAGCGCTTGCAGTCTCCAGGTCATCAGGGTAAGCGCATTTAGTGCCAAAGTTTTTATTACGTCACAAAGAGCAAAAACTCATAACTTGATAAATCTATAGCTTACGCATTAGACAAAAGTGCATAAGTTAATTTTGCTTACGGCTATTAAGTATATAGAACCAAAGATGTTGTCCCAATACGGTTCGGATAAGAAAATTCGATAGACCAAAAACCTTGTAGAGACGCAAGGGTATCGCGTCTCTACATACCCTAAATCACCACGAAAAATTCTTAACCGAACCGTATTGGATGTTGTCCCATAAACATTCAACTAAGGAAGTGTGCCATGTTACTAAACTACAAAAAATCTTTATTCAATTTTAATGATTCAGCCGTAAGAAACATTGAAGCGCAAGAAATATCTCAGCAGGAAACAAATAATAATCTCAACTTGCCTCTAAAAAGTTTTCCCAAAAATCGCTTGAGCGCTAAATGGGAAATTGAAGATGGGAAGTTAGTTTGCAAATGGCTATAAATGCTACGCATCTCCCGCTGATTGTCGATGCTGCGGATACTAGAAAAAGCTTTGAAAATTTCGCTATATTTTCTAGTTAAACTTATCTGGAAAGTTGACAGCATAAATTGTAGAGATTAACTATCATTGCGAAATTAATCGCACTGATTCTAACATTACAAAAGGTGTCTTTTTTTATGATTTATCACATTTCTCTTTCTGCTCAAAACCCCGAACATGTCGCACAAGTTCTAGCTGAAGTTTGGAATGGACAAGCTCTTCCATTTTTTCCTCATCCAGGTAGCTATATGGTTTTTCCTATGGATGAATATGGGACAGGAATTGAAATTTATCCATTAGAAACTAAGCTGATACCTGGTGAAGGTGATGAGCAAGGCAAGTCTGTACAGTTTGTACAGATTGCTAACTCTTCTAACTTTATAGCTACTCATGCAGCTATTTCTGTTACAAAGACTCAAGAAGAAATAGAAGAGATTGGAAAACGTGAAGGTTGGCGAGTGGTGCGTTGTAATCGTGAATCTTTCTTCGATGTGATTGAGTTCTGGTTGGAAAATCAAGTTATGTTAGAACTGCTTACCCCAGAAATGACATCTCAATATTTGGCAGCGACACAGCCAGAAAATCTGAAAAAAATCTTTTCTACTGATGTTGCGGCTTTAAGTTCAGGGTAATTAGCCCTTTATCAAGCGATCGCGCTGGTGGTGCTGTGTGCATGGTATGAAAACCGTACCCACAGCACTATTTATATTTGCTAGCCTAGGGATAATGTAAATAATCCTGATGGTGGTGGGGTAACTGCTCAATATCTATCGGGTAACAAAACTTTATCAAAAGTAATACAAGAGACAGAATTATGGCAGCTTCTGAATCTAAAGCCACCCGTTTCTATAATCAAGAAGATGTGCAGCAAATTCTTCATTTAGCGATCGCTCGTCAAGCGGACGATAAAGAAAAAGAATTTTCTTACGAGCAATTGTTAGAAATCGCTGCTGAGTTAGAAATTCCCCCAGAATCTTTAAAACTAGCTGAACGCGATTGGTTAGACAAACAAGGAGAAATGCAACAGCGCCAAGCTTTTAACATCTATCGCCAAAAAAGATTAAAGAAGCGTTTTGGCAAGTATGCAATTGTTAATAGTGTTTTAATGTTAGTCAATTTAGTTAGTAGTGGCGGTCTTTCCTGGTCGCTTTACATTTTGCTATTTTGGGGACTAGGAGTCGCGCTTGATGCTTGGAATACTTATCAAACTAACAGCGAAGAATACGAAATTGCTTTTCAAAAATGGCATCGCAACCATCAAATAAAACAAACATTTAACACAGTTTTAAATAAGTTTTTTATCAAAGCGTAAATTTACTTAGGGAATGGGGAATGGGTAATGGGAAAAGATTTGACTTTATTCTCAATTACTAATGCCCAATGCCCAATGCCCAATTACCAATTACCAACTAGCGACAGCTTGAGCGATCGCCTTTTGAGCTTGAGCTAGCGACTGTTCGCGCACATCATCACTCCCACTCAGGTTTTCCAGATGGATGAAAGAAACGTCTGTAATCCCTAAGAAGCCAAAAAACGTCCTTAGATAAGGTTCTTGAAAATCGTATGGTGCGGCAGGACTACCTTCTGTAAAACTACCACCACGCGCCGTAACAATCAGCATCTTTTTGTCCGTAACTAAACCCTGAAAAGCACCTTGTTCAGTGACAGCAAAGGTACGACCGACGCGAGCAATTTGGTCAATATAAGCTTTGAAGGTAGATGGTATATTAAAGTTGTACATTGGTACACCGAAAACATACCGATCAGCCGCGATAAACTCATCTACCAATTCATCAGAAATTTTAATCGCTTGATTGAGTTCCGGGGTACGTGCTTGCGGTGGTGAAAAAGCCGCAGCAATCCACGATTCGTCTACATGGGGGACGGGATTGTGACCCAAATCGCGGTAAGTGAGTGTATCATCAGGATGAGCAGTTTTCCAGGATGTGACAAACTCATAGGAAAGTTTGCGAGAAAAAGAGCGCTCGCCACGAGGACTAGAGTCAATATGCAGAATATGTGCCATTAATTAATCTCCTTAAAAATATAAAGCGTTTTTGCGCTTTGCAACGATGCTCGCGATCAATTTAGGCTTTCACCTTCATATAGACTTTAATCCATGTAAAGCTAATATAAACAGTAGGCACTTAAAAGTAAGATACTTACCAAAAAGTAACTATGAAAGCTGAAGTCGTTTGATTTTGCTGGGTTGTGTGGGAGTTAGGTTTTCTGGATTATTCATAGATGATTTAGAGCGCTGAAGCGCTCACTACGAGATTGAGTATCATTTGATTGCCTTCGGAGAAATTAAGACTTGAGTAAACTGGTTTACCTGCTGGTGAAGCATTGAGAACTACTTGCGTGCAGGCGATCGCTTTCAAATATTCAACTGCTATGCTAGTTAATTGTTTGGCAATGCCTTGTCTGCGGTAAGATGGTTCGACGTAAACGCCCCAAATGTATCCGCTTTTCCGGTACTCTGGTTGAAAAATATTTGGGTATAAACCCGCAAATATTTGACAACTCGCAGAGCCAATAATTACATCATCAACTTCTGCGACAAAAGCTTTATAAAACAAATCTCGACGCGCCATGTCGATATACTTAAGGGTGATATGATGCCAGTCTGGGTTGATAGCGTCTTCCAGAATCCCCATATCTTGCCACATTTGGTAAAAGTGGTGTGCAATCACTAAGTCTTCTTGGGTTGTTGCTTCTCTGATAATGATTTGTCTTTGCGTCAGCATTATTTGCCTCCCTTTCAGCACATTTAAAGCGTAATTATTAAAGTTGTCTTCTACAAGAGCCACTTTTGTGATTTTATATCAGTCCACTTTGGATGGAATTGAAACGCAGAGGGACGCAAAGGAAAGCGCAGAGAATCGCACAGTATGGATTTAGCAATGCCGATCTATTTTCGTTTTCACCTTCATATACACTTTAAACCGTCTAAAGCTAATATAAACAGTAGGCACTTAAAAGTAAGATACTTACTAAAAAGTAACTATGAAAGCTGAAGCAGAAAACTATAGCAGACTGACTTGTGAAGTAGAAACTACGCTAAAAGTGATTGGTGGACGCTGGAAGGTATTGATTATTAGAGAATTAATGCCTGGAGTTAAACGCTTTGGTGAATTGCAAAGAGCTTTGTCGGGAATTACTCAAAAAATGCTGACTCAGCAACTTAGAGAAATGGAGGAAGATGGTATTATTCATCGAGAAATTTACCCACAAATCCCTCCAAAAGTAGAATACTCTTTAACACCTTTAGGAAAAAGTCTCCAACCGATTCTTTATGCTATGCATGAATGGGCAGTGCAGCATTATTTGGGTAAAAATGCAAGTCAAATTAAAAGCGATCGCACTCTGTAGAGACGCGATATATCGCGTCTCTACTCCTAACTATCGCGTCTCTACTCCTAACTTTTATTAAATTATTTATTCATTAGTTTGTAAATATTCAATCGCTGCCTCTAACTTTGAAGAATAACTTTCAGCAAATTTTTCAAACCAAAGTCCTTCCGCTGACAATGGATCTAATTTTTTCAGCCAATCTTTGGCTTGATTTTTCAAACCTTCCAATTGTTGTGCTTTGAGTTTTTCTTGTTTAATTCGCTTTTGTTCTAATTCTTGCTGTCTTCTTAACTCTTCAGCCGTCTCTTTCTCAACAAAATCAGCTTTAACTTCCGCTAAAAGGTTGTCTATTGAAGATGTCGATTTTGACGGTGGCTGGATGAATGTTTTTGCTGGTGGTGGTTGCTGTTGGGGTGTTGTTGATTCGGTATATTCAGCTTGAAGTTCAGCCAATAGCTTATCAATTGAATCCATCTTTCAAATCCTGTAAAACGGATATTTAGTCATTAATAGCATTGAGTAGGACTTCTGATAAAGTCATATCTTCCATATCTTCCATTGTGATGGTGTCACAAATATCAAACTTGGCTCCAGCACTTTGGAGTTCATCATCCAAGACTTTGAGAAAGCGGGTAGCTTGAGCATCTGTACCAACTTGAATAAAAGAAATAGCTAATTCTTCATCGCGATCCATTTGCCTTGAAGCTTCGATAATCACCTTCATTACTGCTTTGCGATCATCCGGTTCCCCATCAGTAATAACTAGAATTGTTTCACCATTTAACTTAGTTTGGGCAGAAGATTTTCGCTCAAAGTAGTTATCTAGCGCGTGTTTTAAGACAGCAGCTAAATCAGTAGTTCCGGAGGGATCGTTTTCTTGGAAAAGTTGAGTTACTTTGCTTGCAGTGACATTTTCGTAACGCTTAAATCTGCCAGAAAATACATAAACAGTGATCCCATCTGGATCTAATTGCTCGCATTTACTCGCTAAGGCAAAAGTCGATTCTTGTGCAGTTGCCCATCTGGTTTTACCACCCTTTTGATCGGGGGTAGCCATACTGCCGCTTTTGTCGATAATTAAGGTGTAGTCACGATTATCTAGCATTGGGAAATTCTCCTAAATCAAGGGTTAAGGGTTAAGGGTCAATGGTCAAGGGTCAATGGTCAATGGTCAATGGTCAAAATATCTTTAGACTTTGGACTTTGGACTTTGGACTTTTGACTATTGACTTGGGACTTTTGACTTTTGACTTTGGACTTTAGACTTTAGACTTTGGACTTTGGACTAATTAATCAGTAATTGCGTTCATTAATATATCTGCCAAACTCATATCTTCCATATCATCTAAAGTGATAGTGTCGCAAATATCAAATTTTGCACCAACACTTTGCAACTGGTCATCTAAAGCTTTCAAGAATTTAGTTGCTTGGGCATCTGAACCAACTTGAATCATAGATATTCCTAGTTCTTCATCGCGTTCCATCTGCTGGGTAGCCTTGATGATTACCTCAAATACCGCTTTGCGATCGTCTGGTTCACCATCAGTCACAAC
Source organism: [Scytonema hofmanni] UTEX 2349 (assembly GCF_000582685.1). GTDB lineage: Bacteria > Cyanobacteriota > Cyanobacteriia > Cyanobacteriales > Nostocaceae > Hassallia > Hassallia hofmanni. The sequence goes on along the minus strand of NZ_KK073768.1, from coordinate 3,318,178 downwards.
TAAAATTGTCTCACCATTCGGCTTAGTTTTGCCGGCGGCTTTGCGCTGAAAGTAATCATCAAGTGCGTTTTGAAGTACACCTGCTAAATTTGTTGTACCTGCGGGATCGTTTTCTAAAAATATCTGCGCGACTTTGGCACTTGTTACATCATCGTAGCGTTTAAATTTCCCAGAAAATACATATACTGTAAGTCCATCGGGGTCAAATTGTTCGCATTTTCTTGCTAAAGCGAGAGTAGATTCTTGGGCTATTTCCCATCTACTTCTGCCACCGGCTTGGTCTGGGGTGGACATGCTACCGCTTTTGTCAAGGATTAATGTGTAATCGCGATCGCTCATCATATATTCCTTTATTTGTTACCTGATGCTTCTAGTCTAACTGTTGCGTAATTGTTACGGCATCTGTTGAAAATGCTTTGTAACAATGATTTAAGTAGCCCTAAGTCAACTGCGTACACTAACAACGCATGAAAAAGTTACTTCTCCTACACGGAAAGCAATCAATTTGTATTTTAAATAACTAGTACATCTCATTTCATGCTCTGGTTTTATGGGTTGAGGAGGTTGCATCTACCACCCTCAATCCCACGGTGCTTTAGTGAAAAGCAATTTCCGCAGATTCTCATTGTCAGATGGTGGTGCATCAAGGAGATCCATAAATTGCTGGAATTTCTCATCGTCGAGCATAAACAGCCGACGATCTAATAAAATCGCTTCTGCTTCTCGGCAAGCTGTTTCTAGCATAAAATCGGAGCGGTTCTTGCCAACAGCTTCTGCTGCACGATCTATTAAATCGCGTTGCGCTTGGTGTACCCGAATGTTGATGGTTACATCACGGTTTCGATTCACCGATTCATCTGATTGCTTTTGCATCAATCAATTTCCTTACATGTCCACACAATGAAGATACAAGTATTGTATACACAAGGTCAATACAAATTTGTTGAGAAAATCTATGTCATGGGTACTAAAGGTTAGAGCGTTAGCGTTAGCGTAGCGTCTCCCTGTTCGCACTTTGAGGCTAATTAATCTTGACTAATCGCACTTGATAATATACCGAGAATTTTCTTAATATCTTTTATATAATATTGACTTAAATCAATAAAAATTGTTTTATCTTTCAATTTAAGAAACTGCCAAATCGTCCCAATAGTTACAGCACCATAAATAACCGGAATTTCATTCTCTTCGTTTTGGTTAAATAATTGTGCTGCGATCATTTCTGCCACACATTGTCCTAACCCAATATTCAGATTTTCATTCTTGCTTTCTACAATGGTAATTACTGGAGCGCGAACTAAAAGCTGTTCTTTGGAAAGACTGATGATAAAATCACAAAAGCCATTTAATCCCCGTTCGTTATCGACATTAAAATCTACTCCAGAAAATAAACCAATTTGATAGTTGAACTTGCGCCTCAATTCTAATAAAATCGGAGCAATTATCATTTCCGAACGAGCTTTTTCGGTATTGATAGAAACAGCTAGATCAACATTTTCCTGGAGGAGGGTTGCTAAAATATCACTGTAATCAACTTCTGGTACATTAGCAAACAATCCAGAGCTTTCACTAATTGTTAAGCCAAAAGTTTTGATAAGTTCACCCAGCTTAAAATCGCTATAAGCCATATAACTTACCTTTTAATTTGATTTTTCATTTGTTTTCAGCGCTTAGGAGTCATACCAATTTAATGTGAAGTTGCACATATCTTGATCCCCCTAAATCCCCCTTAAAAAGGGGGACTTTGATAGATGTTTTTCCGGTTCCCCCCTTATTAAGGGGGGTTAGGGGGGGATCGAATTCTATGCAGCTTTATAAAAAATTGGTATCAGAACAAGCTTACTTATGATTCTGACTCCTGCTTTGAGGAGTGCGATCGCATTCCCCAAAACTTTCTAGCTCATCCCTAATACACTACCAAGCGATCGCGCCATATTTTGTGGTTGCATTGCATCCAATGCTGCGGTAGGTTCATAACCGCAGTGAACCATGCAATCTGCACATTTAGGATTACCGCTTTTATGACCGTATTCACTCCAATCTGTTTTATCTAGCAATTCTTTGAAGGTGCTGTAATAACCTTCATTTAGCAGATAACAGGGTTTTTGCCAACCGAGGACGCTGTAACTAGGACTACCCCAAGGTGTACATTCGTAGTCTTTTTCACCTGTGAGAAAATCGAGAAAAAGCGGGTTGTGATTGAAGTCCCATTTTTTATCACCTGCTTTGAAAGGTGCGAGAATTTCGCGGAAAAGAGCGCGTGTTTGTTCGCGTCCTAAAAAATGCTCTTGATCTGGCGCCCATTCGTAGCTGTAACCTGGGGAAATTGTCATCCCGTCAATATTCAACGTACCCAAAAAGTCAAAGAACTCTTGCGTTTGTTTGGCATCGACACCTTCAAAGATAGTCGTGTTAGTGGCAACCCGAAATCCTTTCGCTTTCGCTGCTTTGATTGCTTTGACAGCAGTATCAAAAACACCTTTGCGATCGACACATTGATCGTGCCATTCTCGCAATCCATCTAGATGTACAGTGAAGGTTAAATAGGGGGATGGTTGAAATTTATCCAGGCTCTTTTCTAGCAATAAGCCATTAGTACACAGATAAATATACTTTTTGCGTTCAACTAATCCCTTGACAATTTCACTAATTTGTGGATGTAATAAAGGTTCACCCCCAGGAATCGAGACAACCGGCGCACCGCATTCTTCTACTGCTTTGAAACATTGTTCGGGGGTGAGGTTTTGCTTGAGTATGTCTGTGGGATGTTGGATTTTACCGCAACCTGTACAAGCTAAGTTGCAACGAAATAGAGGTTCTAGCATTAAAACTAGGGGAAAGCGTTTGCGTCCTAAAATACGCTGAGTCACTAGATACTTCCCGATATCTATTGCTTGTTGTAAGTTGATTGCCATTTCTCGTATCACTCCTCTATGATTGGGGATTGGGGACTGGGGACTAGGGACTGGGGAGAGGGGGGATGGGGAGAGGGGGGATGGGGAGAAAGAAGAATTATTCTCCCTTGTCTCCTAGTCCCCTTGTCTCCTAGTCCCCTTGTCCCTAGTCCCTAGTCCCTAGTCCCCAGTCCCCAGTCCCTAATTCACGTATTTGTGAGAGACAAACCAGTTTACAGCATCTTTGAGTGCGGTATTCAAAGAAGATTGAGGTAAGTTTAATTCTCGTACTGCCTTTGATGCATTGTAGTACATGCGTTGCTTTGCCATGCGGACGCCATCGAGGGGTACGTTCGGTTGTTTACCTAAAGGTGCGAGAATTTTTTCATCAATCCAGGCGACACTTAGGGGTAGCCAAGCTGGTACAGTGCGTTGAGGTGCGCTTAAACCTGTGATTGATTCTAGTTCGTCGAGTAGTTCTTTTAAGGTGAGGTTTTGATGTCCTAAGATGTAGCGATCGCCTGATTTTCCTTTCTCTAATGCGAGTAGGTGTCCCCATGCTACATCGCGCACATCAATAAAATTTAAACCTGTATTTAAATATGCTGGCATTTGACGCCGTAAAAACCGCAGGATAATATCTCCTGTTGGCGTTGGTTTGATATCCAATGGTCCAATGGGACTGCTAGGATTTACTATAACCACTTCCTGACCTCTATTAGCGGCTTTTATCGCTTCTTGTTCAGCTAGAAATTTAGACTTCTTATAGTCTCCAACAAGTTCCTCTACAGGACTTTGATAAGTTTCATCAACAACTTGATCGAATTTACCTGCGCCGATGGCTGCGACGGAACTAGTATAAACTGTACGCTCTATATTTGCTTTTTGCGCTGCGGCTAAAACGTTGCGGGTGCCTAATACATTATTGTGATATAGTGCTTCTTTATCTTTTTGCCAAAGTGAATAATGAGCAGCGACATGAAAAAGATACTGGCAACCTTGCATTTGCTGCCATAAATTCAAGTCGTTTAAATCACCTTTGACAATTTCTACATTCAGTCCTTGAAGATTTCCCAGATTGCTGTGAGGACGCACCAACGCTTTGACTGAGTATCCTTCTTGTAACAGCAACCGCACCAAATTGGCGCCGATAAAACCTGTACCACCTGTAACAAAAACACTTTGGTATTTTAGATTTTGCATTTTTAACCGCAGATGAACGCAGATGAACGCGGATAGTTCAATTACTTATATTCTTATTGTTATCTTAAGATTTTTTGCGGGGAAATAAATCATCCATTAAGGTGTAAAGTACTGGCACAACAATCAAACTTAATATTGTTGAACTAATTAAACCACCAGCGATCGCAACAGCCATTGGCGATCGCAATTCTGAACCTGCTCCTAATCCTAAGGCGATGGGTACCATTCCTAAAATCGTTGCCGCAGTGGTCATCATAATTGGTCTAAGGCGCACAGGTCCCGCTTGGAGGATTGCGGCTGTGCGATCTAAACCGGTTTCGCGCAATTGGTTAATATAATCTACAATCAGAATGGCATTTTTATTGCTAATTCCCAGTAAGAAGACAAAGCCGATTAGGGAAATCATGCCAAAATCGCTTTTAGTTATCAGTAAGGCTAATAAAGCACCGACAATTGCTAAAGGCAAAGAAACCCCAATTACCAACGGATCTACCCAACCTTTAAACAGCCAAATCAATACCGCGATAATGCAGAATGCTGACATTGCTAAAGTTGTGCCGAAACTGCTAATAACTGTGTTAACGCTGGCAGAGTCTCCTCCCAAGTTTAAGGTAACATCTGGAGGAATCACACCTTTAGCTGTGGCTACCAATTTATCGGTAGCATCACCCAAAGTTAAAACTTGACCCAGATTCGCACTAATATAAGTTACTCGCCGATTATTTAAACGCTCAATTTGAAAGATTGTATCCTGGGGATTTGTTTCACCTGTCACCGTCACATCAGCAAATCCTGGTATTTTCACTAACTTCTCTTTAATCGCTTTCGCGGCTGTATTCAAAGCTTGCAAATCATTACCTTGTAATGCGACTTGTAGCGGTTTTTGACCACCGCTATCGACAAATGGAATATCTTCGACGCTGGTAGTGACGCCGGCAAGATTTGGCAAGGAGGTACGAAATTGCTCTTGCAATTCTAAGGTGGTAATTGTACGCTTATCTTTGAGTTTGACATAAAGTGTACCTTTATTCGGCTCACCTCCGCGAGAACCGACGGTAGTAAATACCGTTTCCACTGCTGGGGATTTTCTGACTACCTCTTCCAATTTCTTGGCAACTTCGAGAGAATCATTTAAGGGATTGGAAATAGGCGATTGAGAATCAAAGACTGGAGATTGTTCTTCACCTAACAAGCTTCCTAATAGTGCGTTTCCTTGCTTTTCTAATTCTGATATATTCGGTAAAGGAGCAGTAAAAACAATATTAAACTCGCCGCGATCTAGTTTGGGAATAAATCCTTTGGGAATCAGGGGAATCAACCCGATTCCCGCAATGAAGCTGAATACAGCTAAACCCATAACTATGCGTCGATGATTTAAAGACCAACTGAGTAAATCGCGGTATGATTGGTTAAAGCCTGCACCGATGTTGCTGGTTTGCCGAGGGGGACGTGAAGATGTCGGTTTTAGCCAGTAAAGAGCGAGAACTGGGGATAAAGTCCGCGCTACGAGCATAGAAGTCAGCATTGCTGCGGAAACAGTGATTCCAAAAGGTTTGAAAAATTGACCTATAGTACCACCCATCAAACCTATGGGGAGAAAAACAGCTACAGCTGTAAAGGTGGCAGCAGTGACAGTCAAACCGATTTCATTTGTGGCTAACAGTGCCGCTTGACGAGGACTTTCACCATCTTGAATGTGTCGCATGATGTTTTCGACATCAACGATCGCATCATCAACTATACTACCAATCACCAAAGCTAAAGCTAACAGTGTAATTGTCTCTAAATTGAAGCCGAATATAGCCATGACGATAAACGTACCCAACATAGAGACGGGAATAGCTAATGCAGAAATGAAAGTAGCTTGCCAATTCCATAAAAAGGGAAATATGACAACTACCGAAAGAGCGATCGCTTCAATTAACGCATCTATTGTCGATTGGGTAGCATTGCGGATATACTCTGCTTGGGTGGCTGCTAAGGTAAGTTTGACATCTTTAAGAGTTGATTGCAGTCTTTTAACTTCTTTTTCTACCCGACTGACAACTTCTAAAGTGTTGGCATCACCGCGTTTGATGACTTGAAATGCTAAAGCGTCCTTCCCATTAAACCTAATTAATGTTGCTCCCCCTGTGGGTATTGATGCTTCTGGAGTAACATCAACAGGTGCCCCTAATAAAGAGACTTTTAGAACTCCTGGAATGAGAGCGATCGCATTCACAATCTGCTCTTTAGTCAGTTTAGCTAAATCAGTTAAATTGCGTGAATCACTTTCAACTGCATAACTAATCGCCGCCGACTCATTCAAATTTAAAGGTATGATTTTATAACTTGCTCCCTCAGTCAAACTTACTTGCTTGAGTCTAGTTTCCACTTCGCGAGTCGATTTTTCCAAATTTGTACCAACAGCAAAAGACAGACTGACCACACTTTGACCAGGATACGACGAAGAGCGCACATCATCAAGACCGGGAAGCTCACGCAAGCGCATTTCCAGAGGTTGAGTTAACTTTGCTTCCGTATCCAAAGCCGTTGTTAGCGGTGCCGAAGCATTCACCACAACCACGGGAAAGGTAACATCAGGAAACAAAGCATATTTGAGAGAACTAAAAGCTAATAATCCAGCTACCGTCACTGCAATCCAAAACGAAAGCGTCAGCCACGAAAATTGAATCGCTAACTTAGAGATATTAAAGCGCTCTCGTGCGGATTTTGAGTTATTAGGCTTCATCTGGCAAAATCATCGTGCGGGCGAATTATTAGTGATCGTACATTAATCACTACAGGAATGCGAATCCTTTAAGCCGTACTAAGCACGAAAAATACTTTCTTACCGTAGTAAGCACGAAGAGTGCTTTCTTAAACAGGAAAAATTGCAAGTGTTGAGGGGATAAAAATCATGAGGTTCCTTATGTCAAAATAATTAGCAGAATCTCAAAATTTTTACCTATGGCGTGGAATCCGGGACAGCCGTTGTTTGGCGATCGCTACATAATCGAGAGAAAATTAGGCGAAGGTGGAGTTGGGATTACCTATCTCGCTAAAAATCGACGCGGCGAGTTGCGAGTCATCAAAACCCTCAGAGAACAAATCCTCAATCATCCCCAATGGATACCACATCAAGATCAATTACGGCATGACTTTCGAGATGAAGCTTTGCGACTGGCTTTATGTCGCCATCCTCATGTTGTGCAGGTAGAAAATGTCTTTGATGAAGGTAATTTGCCATGTATGGCGATGGAATACATCGAAGGCGAAGATTTGGGGAAGCGAATCACCAACAAAGGGGCGTTACCGGAAGGGGAAGCACTGCAATATATTAGGCAAATTGGCGAAGCTTTGATATTGGTTCATGAGAAAGGCTTGCTGCATCGGGATTTGAAGCCGAGTAATATTATGATGCGGGCGGGTAATATTCATTTGTTGTCACCAACTACGGGTCAACTTATCCGTACCCTCACCGGTCATTCCGAGTGGGTTAATTCCATCGCCATCAGTAGTGATGGGCAAATTTTAGCTAGTGGTAGTGGCGACAAAACTATTAAACTGTGGTCAATGACAACAGGTAAAGAAATTCGCACTCTCACTGGTCATTTCGGTGGGGTTTGGTGTGTAGCCTTCAGTCCTGATGGGCAAGTACTCGCTAGTGGTAGTGGGGACAGGACTATCAAATTGTGGGAAGTAGCAACAGGTAAAGAAATTCACAGCCTGACTCATTTTTGTGGAGTTACATCCATCACCTTTACCCCCGATGGAAATTGGCTTGCGGCTGGAGATAGTGGCGGAAATATCAAAATTTGGCGATCGCAGCTAGTTGTGGAATAACAGCGTCAAAATAGTATTAGAACTAGTGAACAATAAAAACAACATGAAAGCATACGAATTTCCAGCAAATGTCACTACCGAAGGCAAAATAGAATTACCAGATGTGATTTTGCAACAGTTAGTAAATAAACAGCAGGTAAAAGTAATTATTCTTGTCAATGAACCCACAGAAGAAGAACAAGAAGAAGCAGCTTGGCATAGTCTTGCAGCCGATCAATTATTAAAAGGCTACAGCGAAGATGATGCTATCTACGACAGGATTTAAGCAATGCAAAATTATCAGTCTGGCTCAGTTCTTTTACTCAAATTGCCTTTTTCTGATACAGTAACATTCAAACTGCGTCCGGTATTATTACTTTTAGATACTGGAGATGATGATGTTATTGTGGCGCGGATTACCAGTCAAATAACTCAAATAGCTTTTGATGTTGAAATTATCGAATGGCAGCAAGCAGGTTTGATGCGTCCATCGGTAGTTAGATTGCATAAGATAAACACAGTAGAAAAGCGTCTATTAGAACGTCAATTAGGAACTTTACAACCAAATGATTGGGAAAAAGTGCGTCAGCGCATCCTTCAAATATGGTCATCTCTTGAATAAAATTTCATTTCCACAATTTACTTTTGAATCAAGCCATTCAGGGAGTTGAGTATGGATAATTTATACGATTTACTACAAAAGATCAAAAAAAGACCTGCAATGTATCTGGGCAAACATTCCATCTTCAATCTTCAGGCATTTTTGGATGGATACTATTTTGCTCGGCGCGAACTTGGTATACCTTTAACCGAACAAGAGAGCGAGTTTCAAAAATTTTTACAATGGATAAGAGAAAAATTTCAGGTTGAAACTGGACAATTATGGGCAAGTATCATTCTCTTTAATTCTGCGGATGAACGAAGTGCAGTAGACAGATTTTTTAGCTTATTTGAAGAATTCATTAATCAGCAGCCAAATATTATAGATAATAAACAAGTGGAAAAGCTACGTAAGTTTGGCAGCTAAGTAGTGATAACCGTTTACACTTATTACTTCTAAACAGAGATATTCCTATGAAAATTAGCGTAAACGTATGTTTTATCAATCAACAATGCCGATAATTATTGTTCCTCAGGGAGCGGAGTATAAGGCTGTATGTCGCGGTTTAAGTCGTAGCACTACCGTGAAACAAAATGTAATACCGATTCCTGTGGGTGGTCAAGCTGTAATCAGATATTTGCGAACTTGTCAAGACAAATTGTGGAATCCTCAAGCAAAAGTTCTAATGATGGGTTTATGTGGCAGCTTGCGCGATCGCTTTCAAGTCGGCGATATTGTGTTGTATGACGAATGTATATATGAAACGAAGGTACAACAGTGCGATCACTCCTTCACAGCAGAACTTCACAAGCATCTTCAAGATAAGGTTTCTTTGGTGAAAGGGTTAACAAGCGATCGCGTAGTTTGTTCAGCTAAAGAAAAGCTGCATTTGAGCAAAATATCCGGGGCTGATGTTGTTGACATGGAAGGATTCGCAGCTTTAGAATTTTTTCAGCAAGCAGGTGTAGAAGTGGCAATGCTACGAGTCGTCAGCGATGACTCGCAGCACGATATACCTGATTTAACATCAGCAATAAATTCTGATGGTTCCCTTCAACCTTTGCCTTTAGCTATGAGCATGATTCGTCAACCTATTGCCGCTACTCGTTTAATTAGAGGTTCCCTGCGAGCATTGAAAGTATTGGAAGAAGTTACAGCATTTCTCTTTAAAGAGTCTTTGAGCTAGATTCATCAGTCTTTGAGCTAGAATAATTGTAGGTTGGGTGGAACGAAGTGAAACCCAACAAACCCCCCGAAAATGTTGGGTTTCGTTCCTCAACCCAACCTACGCAGTTTAAAGTTTTTGACGCTAAGTGAACCGTATTCAATTATAGCCTCCTTTAACCTTCCTTGGAAGCAGAGCCTCCAAAAAGGCATTCCTATGGAGAGCATGGAACGAAGAATGAGTCTTTGAGGGAGATGAACGAGTATCTGAGATAGATTCATCAGTATCTGAGGGAGATGAACGAGTATCTGAGATAGATTCATCAGTATCTGAGGGAGATGAACGAGTATCTGAGATAGATTCATCAGTATCTGAGGGAGATGAACGAGTATCTGAGATAGATGAACGAGTCTTTGAGATAGATGAACGAGTATCTGAGCTAGATGAACGAGTCTTTGAGATAGATGAACGAGTCTTTGAGCTAGATGAATCAGTCTTTGAGGGAGATGAATCAGTATCTGAACTGCATTGGGGAAGAGTTTCCCCTTTCCCCTTAGTCAACTTGGCACAACTTCTTCTGTCGTCAAAGGAATTATTACTAACTTTCCACCTTTAGTTAACTTCAATCGTCGTCCTCGCCATTCAATTGTGCTGCCAAAAAAGCCATTACACCAAATCCCAAAGGTGATAAAATCGCGTAAAGGCACCACCCACAAGAATTTGCTGGCAACTGCATCTTTAAGAACTTTGACTCCAACAACCCATGCCAGAATTAATCTGACGCTTAAAGTTAAAAGCGCGATCGCCCAACCGAAAATTGACCCACCTGTAGCAATCAAGAATAATAAACTCATGACTGTGCCGTGGGTAAAGATTAGCCCCAAATAACCCCAAGGTCGAGAAACTCGCGTGCAGCAATTCCAGCGTGTCTGACGATGAATTAAATCAAGCAAATTTTCTGTAGCGATCGCATGATCAATAATATAATCAGAAAGGACTACCTTATAACCAAGTTGTGTAGGTAAATAGCCAAGTTGAAAATCGTCTGCCAAATAATCGGCAATTGCGACAAATCCGCCAATCGCTTCTAAGACACTTTTACGAATAGCGATCGTTGGACCAAGAGCAAAGTTCATTCCTTCCAACGACCTAGCGACTAAAACACTCGCATGGTACTCAGTCGATATCCCCACAGCTTCCAGAATAGCTACCCAACCGCGAACAAAAGGACGATATAAACAGGTTACAACACCTACCCCAGAATCGCACATTGGCTGGATGACTCTTTGCAAATAATCTCGTCCGACGCGAACATCGCTATCTGCAAGCAACAACAGCGAATACTTAGCTTCAACTTCAGCATTAGCTAAATTACTAACTTTTAAATTAGTACCAATTGTGCGATCGCTGATAACCAGACTAATATCAACCTCTGGGAAATCCTCAATAATTTGCTTGACAACTTGCACACTTGGATCATTTCCATCCCGCACACCAAAAACGATTTGGTACTCTGGATAATCTTGTTGACAGAACGATGCAAAATTTTCGTAAGTCTCAATATCAAGACCGCAAATCGGCTTAAGAATAGTAATAGGTGGATGAAAATCGGGATCAATTTGCGTCTTATGGGAAAAAAACTGAATTGCCGCATAGATCCCATAGCAGTAATAGCAAATTCCCGACAGACACAGAATCAGCAATAGGAAGTTGATTCCCCAGGCGATCGCAACAAAATAATCTGATACCATTTTATTTTGAGATTTTAGACTTCTGCACATTACTGCACATTCCGTCTAGATAATTACAGTCAGATTTATCCGATATCTTGCATCAATCGCAACAACCGCATTAGAGGATGTTTTAAAAGTGGTTGGCTGTGATTTTAGGCACTTATTGAACCGAACAAACCCCCCTTAAAAAGGGGGGAACCGGAATCAAAGTCCCCCTTTACAAGGGGGATCTAGAACGTTTTGCTACCGACAAGAAGACTTTTAAAACAACCGCCTTAGAATGAATTCTAAGGCTAATAGCTAAAGTCCACTAAAGTGGACTAAAACCCCTCCCTATTCAGTCGTCTTTAGACGACTTAAGCTATTAGCCAGGGACTTCAGTCCTTGGCACAACTGATTGTATTTTCCCAGTTCCTTGACTGCGACGGTCTTTTAAATAAGAGAAAAACTCACGTCCCTCACGCAAACGACGTATCAACATTTGAGGATCAGTCAGCATTTCACCAACAATCGGGATAATCGCTTGAGGACGAAAATAAAAGCGTCGATACATCCTTTCAACAGCATCTTCAATTTGCGTACTAGCAAGATTAGGATATTGCAGCGTTGACATTTGAATCCCCGAATTCGCAACTAAAGAAGTATCGCTAAACCAATTATTTTCCTGCGCTTGCTGATAAAGTTCTGTCCCAGGATAAGGAGCAGCAATGGAAACTTGAATTGTATGGGGACTAATCTCGCAAGCAAAGCGAATCGTTTCTTCAATTGTTTGCTGATTTTCGTTGGGCAAACCAATAATAAATGTACCATGTACAGTAATGCCGAGTTTATGGCAATTTTCCATAAACTTCCGGGCTACTTCCAGCTTAATACCTTTCTTAATACCATCTAATATTTGCTGATTGCCAGATTCAAATCCGACTAATAGTAGACGCAAGCCGTTGTCACGCAATTGTTTGAGAGTATCATAATCTAAGTTAGCGCGGGCGTTGCAACTCCAAGTCAGTTTGAGTCGCTTCATGTGTTCGCTAATAGCGATCGCTCGTTGTTTGTCAATTGTAAAAGTATCATCATCAAACATATATTCCCGCACTTTGTCGCCAAAAATAGCTTTGGCTTCATCCATTTCCCGTCCCACAGCTTCCGGGCTTTTAGTACGATATAAATGTCCACCAATCGTCTGGGGCCATAGACAAAAGGTGCATTTTGCCGGACAGCCGCGCCCAGTGTAAAATGAGATGTAAGGATGTAACAGATAACCGATAAAATATTTTGTAATATCCAAATCCCGTGCGTAAACAGGCAATACACTGGGCATAGAATCCCAATCGTGAATCAATGGGCGGTCTTCGTTGTGATGGATATTACGGTTATTATCGCGGTAACTTAGACCTTTAATTTGATCCCAAGATTTACCTTCCGCCAATTCCTTACAAGTGTAGTCAAATTCGTGCCGACACACAAAGTCAATAATTGGATTTTCCTGTAAAGTAACATCTGGTAACACTGCTACATGCGCTCCAATCAAGCCAATTTGTGCATCTGGATTTTGCGCTTTAATTGCGATCGCACACTTCACATCATTCAGCAGCGAAGGTGTGCTGGTGTGCATAATAATTAACTCATAATCTGAAGCAATTTTCAGCACATCTTCCACAGTTTGCTCATGTGGAGGTGCATCTACAAGCTTGCTACCCGGTACCAGAGCAGCAGGTTGCGCCAACCATGTAGGATACCAAAAGGAGGTAATTTCTCGCTTTGCTTGGTATCGGGAACCTGCACCACCGTCAAACCCATCGAATGAGGGAGGACTGAGGAATAGAGTTTTTTTCACTAATATCTCTCCTTTTTTCAAACTATTTTTTAAACGCAAAGGGACGCGGAGGTAAACGCAAAGTGACGCTGAGAATTAATGAGGAATCTTATCAGAAAACTATACCAGATTTGCTGGTTGGGGTTTCCGTAATTTCTGAGAATAGAATGAGGCAGATTCTTCACCTCTGGTACACTCTTGGGCAAACTTAATTAGATGATGTCCCACCAGTCCAACGTGAATCAAGTCTTCTATACTACCTGATTTCAATGCTGGTTTTGCCATCTTCCAAAAGGTAGAACGATAATTACCGAACACACCTACCCGCAATAAGATATTGGTGAAATAAGTTAAGCCTTTACGAATGTTTGCCCAAGAAGTACGAGCCGGACTATTAGGAAGTTTGATTCTGTTGGGGTAGGTATGCACCATATTATAGGCAAACCGTTCATATAAAAAATCTGGATCATAAGCTGTGGAAATACAGCGTTGCCACATTTCCATGACTTGTTCGTAAGGCATTAAATACTCGATATTCGATTCTCGATTTTCATCAAAAACGAGTCTTCCTTCTTGTTCTAACCTGCGCCATAATGGTGTTTTTGGTAGTGCATGAAGCAAGTTAATTGTCAATACAGGAATTTGGGAAACCCGAATAAAGTCAATAATTCTGTCTGCGGTTTCTGGTGTATCTGTATCAAAGCCGATAATGATCCCCGATACAACTTCCATCCCATAACTATTTAAAACTTTCACTGCTGACAAAATCGGCATACTCAAATTATGCGTTTTAGAAATAGCTTGCAGAGCGTCAGTTTCTGGTGTTTCAATGCCACAGAAAACTGTGCAGAAATAAGCTTCGCGCATCATTTCTAAAAGCTTGGGACTTTGAGCTAAATTCAATGTGGCTTCACAAGCAAATTGCAGCGGATAGCCATTGCGCTTTTGCCAGTCTATCAAATGTGGTAATAACTTCATAGCGGCACGGCGATCGCCCACAAAGTTATCATCAACAAAATACACCGATCCCGGATTCCCAGATTCCAACATCGTATCCAATTCGGCAACCACTTGCTCTGGTGTTTTCATCCGGGGATCGCTTCCATACAATTCTGGAATATCACAAAACTCGCAACGATAAGGACAACCACTGGAAAATTGAACATTTGCTAAAAAATAATCATTGAGATTCAGCAAATGATAAGCTGGGGTAGGAAACTCGCTCAGAGGCAAACGTTCCTTAGTTTCAAAGCGAATTTGCTCATTCGGGCGATCGCTCTTTTGGTCAAGATATGAAATCATGCGATCGCTTGCATCCCCCAATTCACCCAGATGCAAAATGTCAAATTCTGGATAATATTCTGGACAACCAGAAACCGAAGGTCCCCCCACAACTGTGATTTTCCCTTCTTTATGGGCAAGTTCATTAATCTTATTAATATGTGGTCGCTGAATGTGCATTCCACTGACAATCACCACATCTGCCCACTGATAATCACTCTTGTTAGCTTCAGTGATATTCTCATCAATAAAGCGCACATTCCACTTTTCGGGTAAATAAGCAGCCACAATCAAAATACCTTGGGGTGGCATAAAAGCCTTAACATTACCCATCAGCGGGTAAGCGTGATGAAAAGTACCAAAAGAGCGGCTGTACTTGGGAAATATACAGAGGATATTTCGATGATGCAAGGGAACGTAGGAACTTCTTTTATTAGCAGCGGATGACAATTCCCCCAGAGAAATTGGCTTTTCCAAAGATTTGAGATTAGCAATCATACCGATTATAGATTTGGGATTGGAGACGTTGAGGCTTAGGCAATCTTAATACAACAGCAGCATAAATTCATAACCAAAATCTGAAAGAAAACTCTGCGTACCTTTGCGCTAACCTTAGCGCTACGAGTGCGTTTAAAAAAGCTACTAATGATTAAATTATAGTACTTAGCAACTTCCCACAAAGCAGCTCACTTGCTATATTCAATTTGCCCTTTCAGACAATATAGAACCATAAGCAAAGAAGTATCAAGGTAACTTTTATTAACCTTGGCTAAATAAAGATAAATTAATCTAACTTTAGATAGATGCATTTTTATATAACAAACTAAAATGCCTTGGTAGTTCGTTAGCGAAATAATTGGCAAATAATCCAAATGAATTTGATTTCCTTCCTTCTGCGTTCTTCTTGGGGAATGGTAGCGATCGCTATCAGCACCGGTTTACTAAGTGGAGGTAGCAGTGCTAGCCTGATTGCCTTAATTAGTCATGCTACCAGTAATAATGCCACATCGCGCCTCACATCGATAGCCTGGGGATTTATTGGGCTAGCAACAGTTGCTTTAATTACCAGTATCATTTCTCAAGTGATGTTGATTCGCTTATCTGAAAATGCCGTTTTGCAATTACGGATGAGTTTGAGTCGTCAACTTCTCGCATCCTCCTTGAGTCATTTAGAAAAGTTAGGAAATCCCCGCTTATTAGCAACCCTCACTGAGGACGTTCAAGCAGTTGCCAATGCTGTTCAGAAGCTTCCTTTTTTCTGCGTTGACATTGCCATAGTTGCCGGTTGCTTGCTATACATAACTTGGCTTTCCTGGCAAGTATTGCTGATGGTTGTAGTATTTTCAATTTTAGCGATCGCTAGTTGTCAGTGGCTGTTACAAAGAGGAAGACATTTTCTTAGTCTAGCGCGTGACGATCAAGATTTGCTCTTTAAACATTTGGGAACCATCACCCAAGGAATCAAAGAACTCAAACTGCACTATAATCGACGTCAAGTCTTTCTTACCCAACAACTCGAATCAACAGCTACCACATTTCGTAACCATAATATTCGCGGTTTAACTTTTTTTGCCACAACTTCCAGTTGGGGGAGACTGCTGTTTTTTTTCTCAATTGGTTTTATCTTGTTTGCGCTTCCCAATCTTTTTCCTATCAGTCCGCAAACACTATCTGGCTACATCTTAACTTTCACATATTTGATGTTGCCAATGGAAAACATCATCAACAATCTACCATTATTAAGCAAAGCCACCATTGCTTTACAAAAGATAGAATCTCTTGGTTTATCTTTGACTAATCAAGGGGAAATCTCCACAGTTCCACCTGTAATTAAATCTTCTTGGCACAGCTTACAACTTGTGGATGTAACCCACGCTTTCCGCACAGACACCGAAGACAGCGACTTTATTCTCGGTCCAATTAATCTGAAATTTTATCCGCAAGAATTAGTGTTTATTGTTGGTGGGAATGGTAGCGGTAAATCGACATTAGCCAAACTCATCACCGGACTTTACATCCCCGAAACAGGCGAAATTATTTTAGATAAAGAGTTAATCACCGAACATAATCGAGAATGGTATCGGCAACATTTTTCTGTCGTATTCTCCGACTTCTATTTATTTGACACCCTTTTAGGATTAGAAAATATTAACTTAGATATTCAAGCGCAAGAATATTTAAAGCTTTTGCAACTCGACCACAAAGTGAAAATTAAAAATGGCAAACTTTCCACCACAAATCTTTCTCAAGGACAGCGTAAAAGATTAGCTTTGCTCACAGCGTACTTGGAAGATAGACCAATTTATCTGTTTGATGAATGGGCAGCCGACCAAGACCCAGTTTTCAAAGAGATATTTTACACCCAACTGTTACAAAATTTGCGGGATAGAGGCAAAACAGTATTAGTAATTAGCCATGACGATCGCTATTTTCATCTAGGAGACCGAATCATCAAACTTGATTACGGTAAAGTGGAATATGACAAGGGGTCTGGACGCTAATTGAGAATGGTGCAAGATGTTAAGTAAAACCGATATCTTGCAGCAGTTGCATTACCCCTCTTAGATTTTAATTTAAGGCTCATAGGCATTATTGGAAATTTCTCAAATTGCACAAAAAGAAACTGTTCTTTTACTATGTGCAGAATTACAAAGTGCAAAATGCCATCGGATATCTGTTGCAAATCAATTAAATGAACTGACAGGGATTACAGTCAAACATTTAGAAGACGTTCCCCAGAACGTCTCTACATGTATTTAATAACAACGCAATCTGCTGTATGCTCATACAGACCAGTTTTGCTATGGGTGTGAATTCAGTACATCCTGCAACTTTGCTACCATTTCTGCCCGTGCGGAAACTTCCAGCTTGCGAAACATCCGCTTCAAAGCTTGTTTAACTGAATTTTGGCTAATCCAAAGTTTTCCGCCAATTTCCCCATTAGTTAAACCCTGTGCTACTAATTCAGCTATTTCTAACTCTCGTGGTGTCAGCTTACTTGCTAATTGAGAATTAAATGTTACTGATTTGGTGCGTAAAGTTGCCAGTTTCGCTGACAAATGCAAGCACAACGCGCTCAGATCGGCTAAATCGTTGGCATCGAAGGCAGGATTTCCGCTAAAACGGGCAAGGTTGACGGTTCCAATCAGACGACCATCACAAATAATTGGACCTGTCATGACGTGTTCGTGGTCTTGACGCGGGCAAAGTTGCTTCCAGCTGGTTGGGGATAATATTAATTGTTCGTGTGTCGGTGCATGACGCTCGACTACATAACGTCCGATAGGGTTACTTTCTATACACACATCCGGGATATCTTGAATACCGTCCTTTGACGTGTGGTCATCAAGCAGATGAATACCCCAACGTTGCACACCAAAATGTTCGCCAACTGTTTCCATGATGGCATTATTTAGTTCTTGCTCGTTTTGGGCGTTGGCGATCGCATGAAATATGCTATGAAGAAAATTAGGCATAAGTGTACCCAGTTGGGGACTAGGCAAGGCTCCATAATTACTTCTATGCTAATACCAGCAAAGGTAAAACGTTAAGATAACTAGTAGCGATAGGACACTAATGACAGTAACACAAATTTCTGCCCAAGAATTTTTCCAGGCTGCTTATGAAAACCGCTACACTTGGGATAAGAATTTCCCCGGTTACACCGCAGATATCACCTTTAAGGAGAATGATAAGGTAATTACTGGTAAAATTCGCATTAACGCCGATCTCAAGGCAGAAGTGCTTGATGTCCAGGATGAGCAAGCACAAAAACTTATTCACGGTCAAGCGTGGGAAATAGCAATTCATCGTGTCCGTCGCAGCTTTGAAGATGTTCACAGCACCAATACGTTCAGCTATGGTAAAACTGACGAAACTGGTGCAGTGGAGATTCTCCTCGGTGGTAAGTGTCAGGGCGATGGATACAAAGTCCGCAATAATGAAGTATGCTTTGTTCACCGTCTAATTCATGGTACTTATGTCACGATCAATACTTTCAGCAGTCACAATACTGGTGAAGGCTATTTATCCCACACTTATGACTCTGTATACCACGACCCGAAAACAGGTGAACAAAAGGGTGGTAGAAGCGAATTTACAGACGAGTATGAAAAGGTTGATAACTATTTTATCCTCAATCGTCGCGAAATTCGCACCCAAACAGAAGGACAACTTTCAACTCAAGAATTTATCTTCTCGAATATCAAGTTGTTAGAACCTGTTGCCGGTTAATTTTTGTAGTTAATTAAAGAGCGATCGCTTGGGGAAATGTTCTCAGGCGATTGCTTTTTTTATGCGATCGTTTTAGATAAAATCAACTTATAAAAATAAGCAAATTACTTCTTTGTAAAAAACATGACACTATCTTCTAATCGCACCCCACGTCAAGGACGAGTATTCCCACAAAACCAACTATCAGCGGAAGAGAAAGCACGGCGTCAAGCTGAGTGGGAAGACTTTAATCAGCGTTGTCAAGTAATTTTTGAGCAAGTACAACCAGAATTAATCAAAGAACACTACGATTGGTTTATATTTATTGAACCAGATAGCGGTGAGTATTTCATCGATCCAGATGAAATGATTGTCAGACAAAAGGCACATGAAAAACACCCTAATAAATTATGCTTGATTCTCCGCATCAATGAAACTGGAGCCTGCGGCAGAATATGATTTATGGAGAATTTAACACTCAGGGTGAGTTAATCTTTGAAATTGGTTTAATTGCTGCCGATGGTGATATAATTCCAGTCCAGGCGCTTTTAGATACAGGATTTACCGGTTGGCTGGCAATTGACAACCAAGATGCTCTGAGTTTGGGATGGTTTGTTGACATTAATCCTAGTAGAATGCAAACCGCAAGAGGAGAGGCACGATTTAATCTTTATCAAGGAAGCGTGCTTTTAGATGAAGAAGAGTTCGCAATTCCAGCATTAGGAGGAGATGAACTGCAAGACATCCTCTTGGGTATACGTTGGTTGCAGACAAAGCGACTGGTAGCAGATTTTTCGGCTGGATTGCTGACATTAGGGTAAATGCGCTTTTTTTATGTACTTGTCTTAGATAAAATCAACTTATAAAAACAACCAAATTACTTATTTGTAAAAAACATGACACTATCTTCTAATCGCATCCCACGTCGAGGACGAGTATTTCCAGAAAACCAATTATCAGCGGAAGAGAAAGCACGGCGTCAAACTGAAGATAAATTGTTTTCTCAGCGTTGTCGTATGATTTTTGACAAAGTTAAACCAGAATTGATCGAAGACCACTACAACTGGTTTATTGTAATTGAACCGGAAAGCGGAGATTATTTTATTGATCCAGATGAAAATGTTGCTAGAGCAAAAGCTGGTGAAAAACATCCTGATAAAATGCGCTTAATTATGCGTCTCAATGAAAGCGGGACTTGCGGCACAATATGATTTCAGGTGAATTTAACAGCCAAGGTGAGTTAGTCTTTGAAATTAGTTTGATTACTGCTGATAAAGATGTTATCCCAGTTAATACGTTACTGGATACGGGTTTTACAGGTTGGCTAGCAATTGACAACCAAGATGCTTTGAGTCTGGGATGGACTATTAAGATTAATGAACAACGGGATATGCAAACTGCACAGGGGGAAGCACGGTTTAATCTTTATGAGGGAACTGTGCTTTTAGATGGAGAAGAGTTCATTATTGAAGTTTTAGGAGGAGATGAATTGCAAGACATCCTCTTGGGTATACGTTGGTTGCAGACAAAGCGACTGGTAGCAGATTTTCCCGCAGGAGTGCTGACATTAGGGTAAATGCGATCGCAACTAAATTGATGTTAAAAACTACAAAACTTATAGCCTGTGGAAATTTAATAAAATTGGCGAAGATATTGTTATTGAAACAATGTTAATTAATCAACTTATGAATATTATCTTCCCAATTTGCACCATCAAAAGGCACCACTTCAAAATTTGACATCACATCACCATCAAGACAGCGCACATTCACATCAATACAATCGGGGTGACTGCGGGGAATATAAAAAGAGTGAATTCCACAAACAGAGCAAAATTTATGTTCAGCAACTCCCGTATTAAATCTGTAGTTGCTCAACAAATCTTTCCCTTGCAATAAAGTGAATTTGTCTTGCGGTACAATTAAATGTAAAAAACCCTTCTTCCTACAAATAGAACAGTTACAATCAGTAACTTTGTAATTATCAACTACTACCCGAAAGCGCACTGCACCGCAATGACATCCACCTTCATAATTTGTTGTCATGTTAATTTCCTATCAGCCTGACTCTAATTTAACAATTTACTTCAACTACTAAAGTTGGTAGTTTATCAAACATCTTTCATAATTGGAGATTTGTAGTAAGCGATTTATCGCTTATTTAAGCGCTGAAGCGCTTACTACGAATTAGTTCACAGGACGGACGATCGCAGGTGTATTTTGAGTCTTCGATTGGAAAATGGCATCTATTGCCTGTTGTAAAGTTTCTGCCATAACGATGCGGTTTTGGTAAACTACAATTACCCTCACTAAAGTTGGGAGGCTATTTTGTTCGGCTTCCAAATACAGAGGTTCAACATACAGAAGGGATTGCTCAATGGGAATTACCAACAAATTACCCTGAATCGCTCGCGAACCGGCGCGATTCCATAAAGAAATCTGCTGAGAAATTACCGGATCTTGGTTAATCAAAGCTTCTATTTGTTCTTGTCCATAAATCAGTTGCTGTTTGGGAAACTCATAAAGCAGTAGTTTACCGTATTCTTGTCCATCGGAACGCGCAGCCAACCAAGCGATTAAGTTAGCACGTTGAGTTGGTGTAAAAGGAAGCAGCAAAATAAACTCTTCTGTGGCAGCAGTTGGCAACTTCATAATTAGATAATAAGGCTGCACTGGACGCGGTTCGCTTCCATAAATCTCGGTGGGTATCTGCCATAAATCTTCGCGGTTGTAAAATACCTGGGGATCGGTCATGTGATAAGCTAGCAAACGTTCAGATTGAATGCTGAACAAATCCACCGGATAGCGGATATGACTTTTGAGAGCATCTGGCATCACATCTAGAGGTTTTAACAGGTTGGGAAAAATAGCCGCTAAAGTGTTGATAATTGGGTCTTGTGCATCGGCAATGTAGAAATTAACAGTGCCATTATAGGCATCGATGACGACTTTTACAGAGTTGCGGATGTAATTAAATTTATTATTTCCTGGGTCAGAATAAGGATAGCGATCGCTTGTAGTGTAAGCGTCCAAAATCCAGTAAAGATAAGTCTTTTCGCCTATACTATTAGTTCCACCTGCATCGGCTGCAACTAAATAAGGATCGCTATCGTAACGTAAAAAAGGAGCGATCGCTCGAACTCTTTCTAAAATATTCCGCCGAAATAGCAACTTCGTTTCTGAGTGGAAATTTCGTGTCAGCAGCATTTGCCAATCTTTTAGATACTCAGCAAACAACAACCGTCGCCATTTAGCACCAATCGCTATTCCACCGCGTCCATCATATACGTTATACACATTTTCGCTGCCACTGGGATAGTCCAACTCTCGGTTGCTTGTCCCCGTCATTACATAAGTGTTAGTATTTTCACCATAATAAATTCGCGGTTCACCAATCGGAATACTTGCCCTAATTGCTTCATTTGATATCTGCAAAGAACCTTTACCGTTATCAACTCCAATATCCTTAACGTAATAATCGGGTAAGCCACCCGAAACTACAGTATTCACCGGACTAAGTGTAAACCCGTAACCGTGAGTATACACTAAATGTTTGTTTACCCAAGTCTGCGCTTGCTCCGGAACCGCTGTATAATCTAGTTCCCGCGCCGCAATAATCGTCTGTTGCTTCTCCGTCAAAGCTTGAGTATTCTGCTTTCCCCCCTTGCCCCCTGCTCCCCCTTGTCCCCCTGCTCCCCCTTGTCCCCCTGCTCCCCCTTGTCCCCCC
>NZ_KK073768.1:3155402-3295646 GCF_000582685.1 [Scytonema hofmanni] UTEX 2349 | reverse complement strand
CCCCCTTGTCCCCTTGTCCCCCTTGTCTCCCTTGTCTCCCTTGTCTCCCTTGTCTCCCTTGTCCCCCACTCCCCCACTCCCCCACTCCCCCTCTCCCCCGCTCCTCGATTGGCTATAGCCAAGTTAAACAGCAAAAAACCTGCTGAAGTGAAAAAAGCGATCGCGCACAATCCCAGTTGCGACAACAAGCGCAACCAAAATACCTGTAAATATCCAACTTCATCAAACCAAAGAATTTCTGCTGCTAGTTGTGAGGCTAAATCAAATAACAGCCACAAACCCAGCAGCAGTACAAATACTTTAAAAGTACGTTTCATCAAATTGCTGCTTTTGGATTGACTTCTATCTAAAATTTTCCATCCAAAATCTCAAATTAGCAGGACTTACGCACGGACTACGTATTTCCGTCCCTATCGACCCAAGGAAGCAATCTCAAAATCTTGTTTTGTCGAGCAGGAGTGCGTAAGCCCTAATCAATTTAACCAAACTGCTCACCTGAATCTAAATTAAACAACATTTGCAGAGTTTGCATACAACGGCGTCTTGCGTCAACATCTTGTTGAGCGCGTAACTGCACCATCGGGTCATGTAAAATTTTATTAACAATTCCTCGTGTTAGAGCCTCAATGATTTCCTGATGTTTCTCGCCGAATTCGGAACCCAATCGCGATAAAGCTTTTTCTAATTCTTGTTCGCGAATGGTTTCGATTTTATTCCGCAGACAGCTGATTGTAGTGACAGTTTCTAAACTGCGCCACCAAATATCAAAAGCTTCCGCTTCTTCGTCTAGTAAACCCTCTGCCTCCTGCGCCATCTTGCGACGGCTTTCGTAGTTTTGCGCCACCACCGCCTTCAAATCATCCACATTGAAGGCTTGTACGTTTTCCACCTCATTCACGTCCACATGGACGTTACGAGGTACGGCAATATCAAATACCATTAAAGGTTGGTTCGGCGCTAAAACCATTTCTAATTTAGCGCGGTCAAGTATCGGCTCGGTTGCAGAAGTACTCGTAAACACTAAATCACTCTCGGCAATTACTGGCATCATGTCCGACATTGGATGAATTTGAATATTGTGGTCGGGATACTGCCCTGCCAGTTCTGCGGCACGTTCGATAGAGCGATTTAAAATGCAAATTTTCGCAGCACCTTTCGATATTAAGTGTTGCACAAGTAACCGGGACATTTTGCCAGCACCGAGAATTGCTACTCGACAAGCCGCTAAATTTTGCACCTTCATTTGCGCCAATTCTACAGCTGCGGAACTGATAGAGACTGCCCCAGTACCAATACTAGTTTCAGTCCGAACCCGCTTACCAGCTGTCAGCGTTTGTTTAAATAATCGATTCAAAATGGTTTTAATACCGTTGTATTGCTGTCCCAGTTTGTGAGCATGTTTCACCTGAGCCAGAATTTGACCTTCTCCCAGCACCAGACTATCTAAACCTGCTGACACTCGCATCAGATGCATTACCGCATCTTGGTGCAGCAACATAAACAGGTGTTGTCGCAAAGAAGCAGAAGGCAACTTGCTGTATTCAGAAAGAAACTGAGTAACTTCTCGGATACCCTGTTCAGTTTCTGGAGTCACGATGTAAATTTCTAGGCGGTTACAAGTGCTGAGAATTGCGACTTCTTGAATATGAGGATAGCTAGTTAAGTGAGCGATCGCACTTTCAGCTTGCGCTTCTAGAATACTCAGCTTTTCCCGGACTTCTACTGGGGCTGTCTTATGGCTTAACCCCACCACTGCTATATGCATATGTTAAATCGTAATTGCTAAATGGGGAATTGGAAAAGGGGAAGGGGGAAAGGGGAAGGGGGAAGGGGGAAAGGGAGGGGAAGGGGAAAATATTTCTTCTTTTTTTACCTTTTACCTTTACCCTTTTCCCCTCTTTAAAATCCCCAGTCCCTAATCCCTAGTGCAATTGCACAATCTTCGGCTCGCCAGACATGTGAATCGTATCCACAAAACGAACACTTTTTGACTGGCTGGAAATAACTAAGCTTTGAGTTCTTGCCCCACCGTGGAAGAAGCGTACACCTTGCATTAAGTTACCGCTTGTGATACCGCAGGCAGCGAATAGCACAGTGTTACCAGATGCTAATTCATGAGCATCGTAGACCTTATCGACGTCAGTGATATTCATAGAATTCATCCGCTCGATGTTGGCTTCTTTGCTTTCACCAATCAAACCTGTTTTCACTACTTCTGGATCGTAGATCAATTGACCTTGAAAGTGTCCACCCATAGCACGCATTGCAGCGGCGGAAATTACACCTTCAGGAGCGGCACCAATACCCATCAGACAATGAATGTTAGTCCCGGCAAAACCACAGGATACGGCTGCACCGACATCACCATCGGAAATTAGTTGCACTCTCGCGCCGGCTTCGCGGATTTCTTTAATCAAACCGTTGTGGCGTTCGCGCTTCATGACTACTACCACAAGTTCCTCAATAGAGCGCTCTAAACACTCCGCGAGAATCTTGAGGTTTTCCGTTGCTGACTTGTCGATGTCTACTTTGCCCTTGGCAGCTGGAGGTGCTGCTAGTTTCTTCATGTAGAAATCAGGTGCAGCAAATAATCCACCTTTTTCGGAAATTGCCAACACAGCCATCGAACCGGGTTGTCCGTATGCTACTAGGTTTGTACCTTCGCAGGGGTCAACGGCGATGTCAATTTCCACTAATTCATCTGGGTTACAGAAGTCTTTGGCATCTTCACGAGAACAGATACCTACTTCTTCGCCGATGTACAGCATAGGGGCATTATCGCGTTCGCCTTCGCCGATAACAATGCGACCGCGCATGTGAATTTTGTTCATTCGTTCCCGCATGGCTTCTACAGCCACTTGGTCTGCGATGTCTTTTTCGCCCTTGCCCATCCAACGTGCGGAGGCGATCGCCGCTTGTTCAACAACCTCAATAATTTCTAAACCAAGTGTATTTTCCACAAACTCTGCCCTCTAAATTGCTTGACTTACCGTGTTTTTATCAATGATTTCAGTTTTCAAGTCTACCAAAGGGCGGATACACCTGGAAAATAGTCTTGCCTTGCTTCTGTGTTAAGTTTTGCTGCTAACTGCTTTTATACTTGTAATCTCTAACACTTACTCATCGGTATAAATTGAGTGTTAATGACATCAGCAGCAATCACTAACCCAACTTATGTTACCAAGTATTTTTGTGAAATCGAAAGCCGCTTTATAAATACAAAAGCTTCACCCAGCAGAAACTTACAAGGAAGATAACATGAAATCACGAATGTTTATATTACGTATGATTATAAGTATAGTGAGAGCGAAATCTCTCTTGATTTACTGATAATCTTATCAGTAATGAATTTTTAAATCATAAAATCTTTTTGATCAAGAGGTAAAAACACCGTGGGTTTAAAACTTGAAAAAGTCGTCCCTTGGGGACGTTCGATGACAGAGTATGTCAGAATGTTTCACCTGAAAGGTTCTGACTTCAACTTAAAAATTATTGATTGTGCTGGAGGTCCTGCCAGCTTCAACGCTCAAATGAATAGTCAAGGATATCAAGTAGTTTCTTGCGATCCAATTTATGAGTTCTCTAAGAGCGAGATTGCCAAACGCATTCAACAGACCTATTCGTTGATTATGAATGGGATTGAGAATAATCAACACAACTACCTTTGGATAGAAATTGAATCTCCCGCAAAGTTAGGGGAGATTCGCATGGCTGCAATGCATCAGTTTTTAGAAGATTTTCCCTTAGGGTTGGAGGAAAAACGTTATTTAACCGATGGTTTGCCAGTGCTACCATTTCAGGCAAATCAGTTTGATTTAGCCTTGTGTTCTCATTTTTTGTTTACCTATTCTGACCACTTTTCCGCAGAATTTCATATAGAGGCGATCGCTGAAATGTGCCGAGTCGCAAAAGAAGCCAGAATTTTTCCTCTCCTAAACATCTCCGGAGAACCCTCCCCCCTACTTCATCCAGTACTGAGCGAATTACAAAAGCAAGGATATGTAGTTGAAATCAAGCAAGTACCTTATGAATTTCAACGTGGTGGAAATCTACTTTTGCGCGTTTGTCAAGCAAAACGTGATTAATAATTTAGCAATTGGCTTTTTCTGCAACATTTTTTCACTCTTCTAATAGCTATCCTAGAAAAAAATTACCAAAATCCATAAAATCAAAATATGCTCAACTTTCTCAACCCCCTTTTAGGTCGTCACCCAGAACGAGTTAAGGCAAACGTGGAAATTTACACTTGGCAAACTTGCCCTTATTGCATCCGTGCCAAGACGCTACTTTGGTGGAAAGGTGTCAACTTCACCGAATACAAAATCGACGGTGACGAAGCAGCCAGAGCGAAAATGGCTGACCGCGCCAACGGACGCCGTAGCGTACCGCAGATTTTTATCAATAATCAGCACATTGGCGGCTGTGATGACATTTATCAGCTAGATACCCAAGGTCAACTTGACTCTCTTCTGGTCCAAGTCACTGTTTAGGGATTGGGCAATGGGCAATGGGCAATGGGCAATGGGCAATGGGCAATGGGCAATGGGCGCGCTCGCAGTGAGAATTAAAGAAGTAAAGCAAGTGCGTGAATAAATACAATTCTTTCCATGCCCCATGCCCTATGCCCTATGCCCCATGCCCATTGCCCCATGCCCATTGCCCTTCAGATAAGAATATGTTAACTGAATACTCAGAATATCTTATACATAGACAATGGATGACTCATGCCCTAGAATTTTCACAAGCAGCAGGTAATGCGGGAGAAGTTCCCGTAGGCGCTGTTATAATTGATTCATTTGGCAATTTTATTGCGGGGGGTGAAAATCGAAAAGAACGCGACAAAGACCCTACAGCTCATGCAGAAATTATCGCCATTAGGTCAGCTGCAAAAATATTGCAAAGCTGGCGTCTCAACGAATGTACCCTTTACGTAACTTTAGAACCTTGCCCGATGTGTGCCGGTGCTATTGTGCAAGCACGTTTAGGACTTCTTGTCTATAGCGTGGACGATCCAAAAACTGGCTCAATTCGTACCGTTGCCAATATACCTGATAGCGCCGCTTCTAACCACCGCTTGGGTGTAATCGCAGGAGTTGAAGAGTCTAAGAGTCGTCAACAGTTGCAAACCTGGTTTGAAGTGCGCCGAAGTGGCAAAATCTAACGGACAGAGATAAAACTGTCCGGTAGGTGCAACACAAATCAAAAAAGAAAATCTACGGTGTATCTAACATAGCTTTGATCGCAATTGACCCGACAATCAGCAGCCACCGTGATGATGGAACTTCGCACTTCCGCTAATATCCGCCAGAAAACATCTGCCAATTCTGAAATAATTACTAAATTGGCTCCTACGACCTCTCAAGTTTCTCCTTGGCTAGCTCCCTTGGCATATGTGTTAGGGCGTCATTTCCTTTTACCGTTCTTCTTTCGCCAAATCAGGATCATCGGCGAAGAACATATCCCCACCACTGGTCCAATTATCCTCGCTCCCACCCATCGAGCGCGTTGGGATGCATTGCTAGTCCCCTACGCAGTTAGTTGTTGTGTGGCAGGTCGAGATTTGCGTTTCATGGTAACAATCACTGAATGTCAAGGGTTTCAGGGCTGGTTTGTCAGACACTTGGGGGGGTTTCCTGTAGATATTAAACGCCCATCAATTAGCACCTTGCGGCACGGTGTTGAACTACTCGAGCAAGGAAAAACCTTGGTTATTTTTCCCGAAGGTGGGATTTATCGTGATGGTGAAGTTCACCCGTTAAAGCCAGGAATTGGACGTTTGGCTTTGAGTGCTGAATCTAGTCACCCAGGACTAGGAGTGAAAATTGTTCCGATCAATATTAATTACAGCCAACCTTATCCGAACTGGGGTACGGATGTTAGCATCCAAATTGGTTCACCGCTAGCAGTAGCAGATTACACTCATGGTTGCGTGAAACAAGAGGCTAAACGCCTAACAGCTGATTTAGCAAAGACACTACAACAATTAAGCCATCACGAATCAGAGATGATTAATCACAGATTTGCTGAAGTTCCTAATTCTTAGTCATGGGTTATGAATTCGGGCATGGGGCATGGGGCATGGGGCATTGGGAAGGGGAAAGGGGGAAAGGGGAAGGGGAAAAGGGAAAAACTTTTCTTCCTTTACCCTTTAACCTTTTCCCCTCATGAAATTCCTCCTTGTTTCCCACTCCCCCAGTCCCTTGTACGGTGGCTACGGGAACTCGATTACACCAATGTTTAGTCTCAAAGAAAGAAACTTAGTATTTAGCTTTGCTTTTATCAAAGACCAAAACAGAGTTAAGATACCCGAAGTTTCCATACTTATTGTGTGTAATTGTCGCGCCAATTTATAAGAATGAACTTTGCTACAATTCCCTTAATTCGCTTCAGTTGCTTATCATTGCTAGCAACCCTCAGCTTGCTATCACCTGTCAATGCTCAGGTAATCAAGTTACCAAGCAATCCCAACCAAGCACAGCCCATTGATCCCGATGACCCGAACAACCTCCGTCCCACTGCACCAAATGGTACTCTTTTAAGCATTGAAGGCGGCAAGCGTCTGATGAGTGAGGCAAGTAGTGCAGTTAGCTCTCAAAACTATGCTACTGCTGCGAAGAAACTCCAGGAAGCACGTCAGGTTTTTAACCAGCTATCTAATTTTTATCAAGACTTGAATTCTAGCTTTTCGGGAATTGATAACAGAATTTCTGATTCCCTGCGAAAAAAGGCGCTAGAAACTGCTCAAATGCGAGATGAATCCACCTATCAGTTAGCGCTGGTACATCGGGCGCAAAATCAGCCAGAATTAGCTGTGCCTTTGCTGGTTCAGATTATTCGCTCTCAAAACCCAACGCGGGACTTAGGTAAGAAGGCTTACCAGCAGTTATTAGAGTTAGGCTTTGTAGATTCTCCTTATCCTCGCACTGGTAGTAGTTCACCCTCCTCCCCCTCACCCCCCCGGCAAGGTAATAGTTCCTCTTCCCCAAAGAAATAAAAACTCTTTTTTCGTTGATTATTCTTTTCTCCTTCTCGCCCCGTCCTAAACCCCCAATGCTAGGATGGGGTTATGTGCCATGACATGGCGTTCTCAAAAAGTGTGCGATCGCTTTAGGCGTGTGCTAACCATTGCTAAAATCTTATGTTGGCAAAGGTAAGCGACACGTATTTGTTGTTAATAATAGAAACAGAAGTTTTTCAGGAATGGCGATGATTAGTCCGCAGCAAGTTGAGGCAATGATCAAGGCGGAACTGCCAGATGCCCAAGTTCAGGTGCAAGACTTGACTGGTGGTGGTGACCACTATCAAGTCACTGTAGTTTCACCGCAGTTTACAGGCAAGGGACTGGTGCAACAACATCAGTTAATTTATGGTGCTTTGCAGCAAGCCATGTCAAGTGATGCAATTCATGCTTTAGCACTTAAAACTTACACTCCTGAGGCTTGGCAGACAACAGCCGCTTCGTAAAGTTAGGTAGAGACGTTCCGCCGGAACGTCTGTACGGGAGCGCGGAACGTCTGTACGGGAGAGCGGAACGTCTGTACGGGATCACAGAACATCTGTACGGGAGCTATGAGTTGAAGAAGATTTTTAATTTGTAACTGCTAACTCTAGAAACGTTCTCCCGGAACTTTCTCTATCTAAATCTTGATTCTTCACTCTTGAAACCATAATAGGAAACCCAAAGAACATGACACCAGAAGTTAAAGAGAAAATTGACAACTTGGTAACGAAAAACAAGATTATGGTTTTCATGAAGGGTAACAAGTTGATGCCCCAGTGCGGATTCTCCAACAATGTTGTGCAGATTCTCAATACTTTGGGAGTTCCCTTTGAGACCCTTGACATTCTTGATGACCCAGAAATCCGTCAGGGAATTAAAGAATATTCCAATTGGCCCACAATTCCCCAAGTCTATATTGATGGTAAATTCGTCGGTGGTTCTGATATTTTGATTGAAATGTACAATAATGGCGAATTGAAACAATTGGTGGAAGTTGCTTTGGCTTCGTAAACCAAAACGTCTTTGGTGATTTGATGCTGTAAGCCCTTCCTTAAATCTTTCTCTAATAGAAATCTCCACGAAAGAGGTTTAGACCTAGCAGTGCTACGTCTCTACAGGGTTTTCGGGCAACGCATAATTAATTGGGGATGTCTAATGAATTAACAATGCTTCGGCATAGCGATCGCCATTGTTCTAAAATTCCTTCAGCTTTGTTTGGGCTAACCACACAAAACTGAAGGAATATTTTTTATAAATAAATACAATTTGTGCCATACAGACCTATATTGCCCATTGACCAATGCTGATAATATGTTATAATCATCAGCGTTGATTAATGGTTACTAACGATTTACTCTAAAAGGGTATTAGTAGTAATCGTGCTGTCGTTCTATCTCTGGCTCTAGTTGGGTCATGACGAAGTTTGAGCCATCGTACAAGTAACGGCTGGCTTCCTCTTCTAAACGATGAATCAAATAAGGTTCAATAGTGTTACTATGTCGCAGGGCGGCTAGATATCCATCCAAATACATCCGCATATCATCCGTCCGATAACCGCGATTCCATAGCTCGACGAAGGCGTCGGTAAGTCTTTGGTAGTAGCGAATGGTTTGTGTGTCTTGGAGCATAACAGACGATAGAAATCTCTTTGGAATCAGAATTGTAAATGATTCACATGGAAATGTGAAGTCATACTTTCAGGTTGCCATCAAATTAGAGATGATAACTCTACTTTGGGGATCACTACCTATTGGTTACAGTCTAACTAGATCCTATTCCAGAAGAAGGGGAAAAGGAATTGCTAGTAAGATATTAGAAATGATTTTCTCTTAAAGTAGCTTAAATTGACGGAGGGGTGTAAGCATTTATTTCATCTACCAGATGGAATAGTTTTTCATGTTTATGCACAAAGATAGCTTTGGTAATGATTAGCTTATTTGGTCAGATTTTGTTTGTCAATAGCAACGAGAGTGAAGCTAAGATGTTTAACGAATGATGATTTTACTTTCCCGGAATTCTAACAAAAATTTAAGAAGATTACCAATTCACCTTTCCCAAGGCATAAATTACCTACTTGTCAGCATTTTTATTAGAAAAAGTTATGCTAATCGTAATGGAGGTAACAAGGGCTACAAAACCTTAGACATTGGCTTTGTTACTTTGAAAGTCATCGACGCTAAGGGGTATTGCCACCGTGGGATCGGTTTGTATTGAAATCATTGAGGGAAATCCCCATCTGAGGTCGTTGCTGGGTTGGCACTTGCAACAACTAGAGTATCGCGTGCATCAAGCCGCCAGTATTTATCAAGCAAGGGAAGTTTTTATTAGCCAACAACCAACACTAATTATTCTTGATGCTGATTTGCCTGATGGTGATGGCATTGAGTTTTGCCGTTGGTTGCATCGTCAGCAACAACCTTTAATTTTAATGCTATCTGCCCGGACTAATGAAGCTGATATCGTCGCTGGTTTGAAAGCTGGGGCTGATGATTATCTCAGCAAACCTTTTGGGATGCAAGAGTTTCTAGCGCGGGTAGAAGCACTAATTCGCCGCAGACGCACACCTGTAGCGCCAGCTTACCTCGATTATGGCTCGATCCAAATCGATTTAGTGCAGCGTCGCGTCCGCTTTCAAGGCGAATTTATCGATTTAACACCTCAAGAGTTCAGCTTACTGTATGTTTTAGCACAAGCAGGCGGAGTGCCTCTAAGTAGGACAGAATTGCTACGTCGTGCTTGGCCAGATGCGATTGACAACCCACGGACTATTGATACTCACGTTTTATCATTACGAAAAAAAGTTGAACTCGATCCTCGACAACCTAGTTTGATTCAAACTATCCGCAATGTTGGATATCGCTTTAACATGGAAATTATAAATGCCAACCCGCCACAATCACAAGCAAAATTAGCGAAAGAGAGATTTACTAATCAACGTTCAACTCTTAGCAGTCAAATTCCGGAAGGGGAGGTGGTTACTGGGTAGTGGATAGTGGATGGTGGATAGTGGATGGTGGTTAGGAGTGCTTTTTGACAACTAACAACTAACAACTAACAACTAACGACTAACACCCAACACCTAACAACAATTAACTCCATTCTTCATCTGCTTGAGTTTGTGTTAGTGTCAAGCAAGCGCGTAAGTTAACCCAGTCTACCTCCAGGGCTTTTTGGTTTGCTAACAACTGACCTTGCTGTAGGTGTAATAAGCGGGTACAAGACATCTGGGCTAGCTCTAATTGGTGGTTTACCATGAGAACGGTGGTTTGATTACTTTGAGTTAACTCTTTTAAGACTTGCATCAGATGCTCTGCCCTGCCAATATCTAGAAAAGATGTTGGCTCGTCTAATAATAAAATTTTGGGTTGGATAATTAAACCACGAGCGATCGCTATTAATTGTCTTTGTCCTGCCGAAAGTTGCACCTCAGTCCTTCCTAACCAATCATTGGGAATGTTCAGTTGTTCTATCCAGTAACTTATGCGTTCCCCGATAGTCTGTTTGGCTAAACCACGCAAAACTAACGGGTAAGCTAAGGCTTCTGTCACTGTCATTCCCAATAATTTGGATTCTTGCGGTACGAGTGTCACACTAGCGCGTAACTCTAAGATGGGAATTTGCCGATATTCCTGATTTTCTAGATAGATTTTACCGCTACTCGGTTCATCAAGGCGGTTGATGAGGCGTAATAAGGAAGTTTTGCCAGCACCAGTCAGCCCGATAATAGCGATAAATTCGCCCTGGAATACCTCAAAGGAAATATCTTGTAATATAGGATATCCTTGTTGGTTGCTTTTCAGGGTTTTCAGTTTGGCAAATAGATTTACTTGCTCTAGCTTTAGTTTGGGATTATCCAAGTGCAAATTCGGTAAGTATTAATTTCTTTTATTACTCTCGCCAAATAAAATTTGAAAACCTATTTTCAGGTTAGTCCGTGCAGGCGGACTTTGTTTGTGTAACCGCGATTTTAATCGTCAGGGCTTCATAATTATTATTCTCTTTCCAGAGTTGTAAAAGCTTGTCGTTACCAACATATTTCAAAACCCTCGAAGAATGCCGCTATCTCGCCTTAGAATAAATTTATCAGGCTAATAGCACAAGTCCATTAAAATGGACTGAAAGCTTTATTTAGTCCATTTTAATGGACTTTAGCTGTTAGACAACGGTTTATAACCGTTGGCGGGATAAGGGTTTTAGGAGATAAATAAATGTTGGTAATGACAAGGTTGTAAAAGAGGGTTAATTTCTTTTATCTCACGCAGAGGAGCCACTGCGTTGCGGGGGTTCCCCCCGTTGTAGCAAGTGGCGTCGCGCAGAGAGCGCAGAGAGCAGAAGAATAATTTTCCGTGATGCTTTAATTTAAGCTACCCAATCTCAAGGCTGTGGTGATAGTCCAAGCATCAACTAATAATAACAAGACTGTAAAGACTAGTAAGGTTAAATACATCCAGGGTTGTGCTAAGGGGTAGACATCTGTGGTGTCAATGCCGGTTTTAGCTTGAACTTGCCTTACTAATTCGGCAAATCCTGCCACACGCATCGGTAGTAAATAAGCTTTGCCATCTTGACTAAGGAAGTAATAAACTAGACCTCCTTGCCCTGTGGTACGGGGTTTTAATTCTTTAACTTGCGACCAAGATAAAGACCAACCTTTACGAAAGAAGCGCTTAACCCAAACGGGGTAGGTAACTTGAATTCCTTGGTCGTCTAAAATTACTCTTTCGGTTAATACTGCATACAAAGCAACAAAACCGATGCTGATTCCTACCCATAATAATGCTGGGGGTATGGGTGAGGCTGTTGCCTTAGATAAAAAAGGTAATGGTGCTGTAAGGGCTATATAGAGGCTTAACAGGGTGATGCGAATTAAGGGAGAAAGGGGAAAAATAAAAGTTGATTCCATTTTAGATTAGTGTTATTAGTCCGCGTTCAACGCTTTGCGAAACACAACTTTATCATCGCCTGCCGCGTAAAAGTCGCGGATGCGAGCTTCCTTTTCGTAGCCGCACTTCGCGTAGAATGCCTGCGCGTGCTCGTAGCTCGGCAACCCCGACGTTTCGACCAACAACAGCCGCTGACCGCTCGCCCGCAATGCATTTTCCACATGCCGCAGCAGCGCCGCTCCGCGCCCCCGTCTCTGATAGTCGGGTCGCACAGCGATCATGTACAAATGCCACGTCCGATCCGCCATCATATCTGGCGCATAGTAGGCTACCCCGCACGGCTCACCCTCCTCCTCGTCCGTGACCCACACATGACCTTCGTCGATGTTGCTGCCGAAGTAGTCCGCTAGCACTTTCGCCAGCGCCTCGGTTTCGTTCGCAGGGAACATACCTGCCGCCACGGTCAGCGCGATAAGCGCCGCCGAATCGTCGGGTGTCGTAGGTCGGATCATGGGGAACTCCAGTGGTATACCTTTATAAGGTTGATGTGTGTCTCTTTCCGGTCTAACTATTTAATATAAGGAAATTTACCGTCTTTCACACCAATCGATTCAAGCAAATTAGGAATGAGCGCAAAATGACCAAAAAACGTTCGCCCTTGGCGTTGCCGGAGGCTACCGCACTACTATCGCAGATAACAGTTATGGCAAATACTTTTGGACTACAATCCAACCAGTTATTGATACCCAAGCAAAACCGATAAATAAAATAATATTCGTCCCGATGTGTAAAGGTCTAGCCCAGGATTTAAGTGCGCTAATTTGGGTGCCACTAAAAGCAGATACTAAAACTAAGGCTACGACTATCAAACCGGCTAATAAGTGTGACGAGTGTCCTAAAGAACCAAAGTGACCGTAAGTGCCAACAATACCGATCGCCAATAGCAGCATGACTAAACTTACCATGCAGCAACCGATGAGAAAGTGGAGATCGCGCACTTTTTGATTTTCTCCCCCAAACGTCGGTATAAAAGACAGACGTCGAGAAGTTCTCATCTGAAACATTAAAACCCCAGTTACCGCAAGCAACAAATAAGCCAACAGCGACAACCCCATTGACCAAGCTGCTATTTTCCACAACCAAACAAAAGAAGGCAGATCCATAATAAGGATTGTAATGAAAGTGCGGGCATTGGGCAATTTGAGGAGGGGTAAAGGGTAAAGGGAAAAGGGTAACAAAGAAGAAATATGTCCCCCTAGTCCCTAATCCCTAGTCCCCAATGAATAATAAACAGAAGAGGGCTGCTGAGTCCAGCAACCCTCTTTATTGAGCAAAATTGTTTTTTTTAATCAACAGATACTAAACCAGCTATTTGAAAGGATTGTGTTGTATCTCCAAAGTTTGTATTAATTGTCTGCATCAACTTTTTTTTATTTATTGGATCTATTGCTGTTTCTGAGTCTGTACCAAACTCATTACTACTAGGTTCATCTAAGGCGAGGCGATCGCACGGAATTGTATCTGATAAAATTGCACTTGCCATCATCCCCGTATGAATCTCTAGATGAGCAACCCTTGGTGCTTCAAAAACTAATCGTTGTCCTGGAAAAACCACCCGTTCAAAGTACCAGTTGGGAATATCTGAAATGCGAACCACCTGTATTTTGCTCGTGGCATTAACGTAGCAGCAGAGAATTTTCCCTGATTGCTCTGGTGGTAAAGAATCTAATATTTGAGCCATAACTGCTAAAGAGCTTTACGCCACAATTTTATATTACACCAGCAAAGCTAACACCGGCTGATCCCCATATGCTGTAACTCCGAATACCAACTGAGCTTTTCCTGATAATTTCTCTCATAAGTTATGTCAACTCTATGAAAAAATTGTTAAGATTTTTGCCTTTTGGAAAATTGTAGATTAAAGATCAATGTTTTGAAGATTTTGCTCTTTGGTGAAGCATCTATAACTTTCTTAATATAAGTAATGACCACCATTAGCGGCAATCCTCTTATTTTTCGTATACCGGGGGAGGGAATTTTTTCGGATTCACTTAGATCGCGATTAACAGATGCAGGCGATCGCTTAATGGATAAACTGGGTGTTATCGTAAAGTTATATAGAAATTGCTTTCATAAAACCTATCTATAAAAATCATACATCTGTGAAAGCAAAGTCCTACAGCTATTGCTACAGATGCTACATCGCTCCTAACCGATATCAGTCATCGGCTTAAATGTCAAGCACAATGCCTGATAGAAAACAAACACCCTTGAAACTCAAATATTTCTCTCTCTTGGACGCTAAGGAATGGCAAGATGGAAGTTAAAACACCGATGATGGAAAACCGAATTCTCTACGTTCGCCTTCCTTGTAACCCTATTTTTCCCATTGGGGTAGTTTATCTTTGCGATCACGTTCACAAACTATTTCCCAATATCGAACAGCGGATTTTCGATTTCGGAACAGTACCACCTTTAGACTATTACTCTGCCCTTGATACGTGTATTGATGAATTTAAACCGACACTGCTAGTATTTTCTTGGCGGGATATTCAAATTTATGCCCCAGTCGGTGGACGTGGGGGAAATCCACTACAAAACGCCTTTGAATTTTACTACGCCAAGAACCCTTTCATCAAATTACGCGGCGCATTAGGCGGTGGGCGAATCTTCATCGCCTATTATGTAGAATTGTGGCGAAACTTAGGATTAATCAAACGCGGTTTAAAACGCGCTCAAAAATATAATTCCCAAGCGCGTGCAATTGTTGGTGGTGGTGCAGTCAGCGTCTTTTACGAACAGTTGGGTAAAAGCTTGCCTAGACAGACAATTATATCTATAGGTGAGGGCGAAACGCTACTGGAAAAACTGTTAAGTGGTAAAGACTTCCGGGATGAACGCTGTTATGTGGTGGGAGAAAGTCAACCACGCGATCGCCTAATTCACGAACAACCCACCCCATTAGAAAAAACCGCCTGTAACTACGATTATATAGAAAGCATCTGGTCTGACTTCAACTTCTACCTCCAAGAAGAAGACTTCTACATAGGTGTCCAAACCAAGCGCGGATGTCCCCACAACTGCTGTTATTGCGTTTACACTGTCGTTGAAGGCAAACAAGTACGCATCAACCCAGCGGATGAAGTTGTCGCCGAAATGCGTCAATTATACGATCGCGGCATTCGCAATTTCTGGTTTACCGATGCCCAATTTATCCCAGCGCGGAAATTTATCGATGATGCTGTAGAACTTTTACAGAAAATTGTCGATTCTGGGATGACAAATATTCATTGGGCAGCATACATCAGAGCAGACAACCTGACACCAGAGTTGTGTGAATTGATGGCAAAAACCGGGATGAACTACTTTGAAATCGGTATCACCAGCGGTTCCCAAGAACTTGTGCGGAAAATGCGGATGGGGTATAATCTCCGAACCGTCTTACAAAATTGCCGCGACTTAAAAGCAGCTGGTTTCAATGACTTAGTTTCCGTCAATTATTCATTTAACGTCATTGACGAACGTCCCGAAACCATTCGCCAAACCATCGCCTACCACCGCGAATTAGAACGCATTTTCGGTGCTGATAAAGTCGAACCTGCTATTTTCTTCATTGGACTGCAACCCCATACCCACCTAGAAGAATATGCTTTCAAAGAAGGCATCCTCAAACCAGGGTACGATCCAATGAGCTTGATGCCGTGGACAGCCAAAAAACTTCTTTGGAACCCCGAACCCCTCGGTTCCTTCTTTGGGGAAGTCTGTTTGCAAGCTTGGCAACAAAACCCCAACGACTTCGGACGCGAAGTCATGAAAATCTTAGAAGAGAAACTCGGTTGCGCTGACTTAGAAGAAGCACTTTCGGCGCCAATAGAAACGAAGGATAAGCAACTAGCTGGAGTTTCATAAACTCTTGTGGGGTGGGCATCTTGTCCGCCATTTTCTCTTTCTCATTCTCAGGTTCCACGAGGAAATATGCAACGTAATTTATTTTTTGGGCGTTGCATATTGGCGGGATGATTTGACAATCAACGTCGAATTTATCGACGTTTTGTAGAGACGTTCCGGCGGAACGTCTCTACGATTTATACAATTACCATTATAGGCAAATCTCAACACCCACTCAGTTTCTAAAATTACAGTATCTGGGATAAAAACAGTTTGTGTCTGGAAAATTTCTAGACTTTTTTGATACTGTAGCTCGTCATCTTGAGTTAATAGACGCACGATTATATTTGTATCAACTGCCACCATGCCATGATTCCTCAACACCTTGGCAGATAGCATCATCCATATCTTCCAAAGATTTTGGCGTGCCTTGATATTTTAAGCAACCTGCAACTTCATTTAAGTTAGTTTGTATAAAAGGTTTCTTTGGTTTGAGAAGAATTCCGTCACCTGTATCAATTACAATTAGCTCCTGACCAGTTTCCCAGCCATGAGATTTTCGTAATTGTTCGGGAATAATTACTTGTCCTTCGTTTGATATTTTTGTTATTTCCATATATGGGAAGGTTTAATTATCTGATATTGTTAATTTTACATTTCCCCATCTTCTACTGCGCTTAATGCTTTGAGGGTGGTAATTTCGGCTGAGTTTAAGCCTTTAATAAGTAGGTAAGTGAGAAAATTTATAACTATGTCATTGCGAACGCAACGAAGTGGAGTGAAGCAATCGCAAGGTTTTCAGCCTTTTTACTTTTCGTTACATAGTTAGGTTTATTTGTGCCTACCTACTTATCTGTAATGTTTGTGTTAGTGTAAGGTGTATTATCAAGCGTTTGATTTAAGTACAACACGGCTGAGGTTATGACCTTCCTCTGTGTGCAGCGATCGCTTGAAAAAAAGAACTCAATCCCCAACCAAGAAATGCTCCTGCAATTCCCAGCAACAAGCTGAATAGCAAGGATTGGGTCAAGGGATGCATATTGTAGGACTTACGCATTGACAGAAAAGCCAAAATGACAGGTATAGTTTTCAAGGCTTCTAGCTAGATTTTTCAATTGATAGAAGAGCGATCGCCAAAAATCATAAGTGACATTCAAACGCCTGGAACAACGTATTTACGTTAATACACAAGATAGTCGTTTTGTACAGTGCGTAAGTCCTATTATATTATCTGTTGCCAAGTTTTTATCGGTTATGTATAAGTAAATTTATACAAGTTTACTGACCAATGGCACAAAAGCCTGCCCAGCAATACGGGTTTTGGAAAGATTGTTCATCGGCATCAAACCAATCGAGTAACTCTGTAATTTCCTGCTTCAATACCTGGCTCAAAGGTAACTTTTTACTCAAAAAAAATAACTGTGGCTGTGTACTATCACACAATTAGGTTTGGGCAGTCTAATATAGCTCTTCTCGCTTGGGTGCAGTACAGTTTTGACCTCGCTTCCATTCCTCTCTCCTACAAGGAGAGAGGCTTTGAGTCTTGCTCCCCAACGCTAGTAGGGAAGGGGTTGGGGGTTAGGTCTGTATTGTATTCAACCGCAAACCGCTATAGTGCGTTCATCACCGTCGTAGAGACGTTCCACCGGAACGTCTTTACATTCTAAGTAATTTGTCGGACATGATATCACAAGACGAATGGCAAGTTTTAATTTCCCATTATGCCCGAAACCCCTTGGCATTAAAGATTGTGGCTGCGGCAATGAGAGATTTTTTTGAGAGGAATATTTCCGAATTCTTGCGATTTTTAAATTTATGAACATCACAGGGGCTTATGGTTTAACATCAGCATAAAAAGCCACCCTTATAACTCTCGGCGCGTCGGCTAAACCGTGGTATTAGATATTACCATTTTCGGAAATAGCATAATTCATGGCTTAAACAGTAAACTAAATAGTTATAAGCACTCTTTGCGGTTCGTTTCACCAATCCCCATGTTAGAAGGCTCATTACTCCAACAATTAGAATCTACCCACCGTCACAGCACCAGACCAATTCGCTTTGGGGTATATTATAAAAATACACTGGTATCACTGTGCCATGCTCTCGAAGACCACATTTTAAGCGATGACACTAAACCTTTAGTAATCACAGCCTTCCAACAGGGGAAATGGTATTTGCAAGAAGCCGATCGCTATGCATATATTGCCAAAAACTCCCGCCAAATCGTCATCATGGCTGCCCCAGATGCAAGTTTTGCCGAACATCCCACAAGCCTTCTTGATAATGTAGACTTAGTAGCTTTAGATACTAGCGATCCAGTCGCTCAAGAATGGCACTTAATCATTCTCTCTCCCGCATACACAGCAATGGTACTTTGTCAAGAGCTATCATCAGCTGATTATGGCACGGCAGGGCTTCCCGCATCCGATGAGGAGCGGAAATTTTATGGGTTGTGGACATTTGAGCCAGAGTTAGTACATCAAACAGCTTCTTTAGCGATCGCCCACATCGAACCATACAACCCAGAACTAGCAAAAAAACTCAAAGCACATAAACAGACAATTCAGCCTAGCCTTGCCACAGCAGAAAACTTGAGCGCAGTAGTCTCTCGTGTGGTAGATTATCTTCAAACTGGGCAGGAGAATTTATCTATACCCACAGCGTCAAATAAACAAAGCTTGGATCGCAACTTGGTTTCCAACGAAATTCAAGCATTTTTGCGGATGGCACAACTGATGGATATGGCTGATGTCAACAATCCAATGGCAGCAGCAGAAGTAGTAGTGCTTTGTGAGGCGATCGCTCAAGTGTTGGATCTTCCCGCATGGCAAGTTAAAAGATTGCGACTTGCTGCTTTGCTCCATCGTATAGATCCATTACAAAAAGCAGAAAGCATTCTCGAACCCGGTACGTCTACACATTACCACGAAGATGCTCCTAGCAGTCGCTTAACTTGTCCTTTAGTACCAGGAGCGCAGGTATTGCGAACCATGCCGCGACTGCGAGCAGTAGCACAAATAATTACTCATCAAACCGAATGGTGGGATGGTACAGGTGAACCAGCCGGCTTATCTGGCGATGAAATTCCCTTAGAATCGCGAATATTGGCGTTAGTAGCAGACTTTCAGTGGCGAGTCAATGAAAAGCAAGCATTTCAATTGAGTCGCGAAGAGATATTTTCTCAAGCTTTAGAAGAGTGCAAACAGCTACAATCGACGCGCTTTGATCCTAAACTAATAGATACCCTAGCTTTGTTAGTTATGGGCTTGCAACAAGGAATCGAATTACCTCTGATGACACCCAAAGTCAGCGCCGGTATGTGGCTACTTGATGCGAGGCTAGATAGCGAAATTAAAACCGCCATTATGAAAAATGAATATTGAAGCATTTTATTTTTGTATCCGACACCCTAGAAGGGTGCGGCTATACATACAAAGGCTGCCTTGTCTGCGACACGCTACGCGAACGCAGCCTTAACAGTTATAGGCTGCGGAGGCAGCCTTAGTTCGTGTAGCCCCACCCTTCTAGGGTGAGGGCGTGTGCGTATATTTACCAACTTGATATAACTCAATTATGAATATTGAAGCATTGCGATCGGGAAAACTTAAACAGCTTCCAGGGGCAGATTTAGAAGACGAGGAACTGACTAGACTTGATTTAAGCCGCATCAATCTGGCTGGTGCCAATCTTGTCGGCACAAATTTGGCTAATTCTAAACTCGAAGGTGGGCATTTACAAGGAGCTAACTTAATGGGAGCCATCCTCGTGCAAACTGACTTGCGAGCAAACTTGATGGGAGCCAACTTGATGCAAGCAGATTTGACAGGTGCTGATTTGCGCGGTAGCAACTTGCGGGGTGCTAACTTGATGGGAGCCACACTCAGCGATGTTTGTTTAGCGGGTGCTTTTTTAAGCGGCAGCAATTTGATGAATGTCAACTTGCAAGGTGTTGACTTGCGCGGTGCTGATTTAAGGGGTGTGAACCTCACCGGCGCAAATCTTAAAGGTGCAGACTTGAGCCGCGCAGATTTGCAAGGTGCGTTGTTAAGTCAAGCTAATTTAGAAGAAGCTGACTTACGCTCTGCGAATTTGGCGGGAGCAAATTTGACAGGAGCAAACTTGCTGTGTGCCGAGTTAGACGGTGCTAATTTAAGTGGCGTTAACTGGGATAGAGCCTGTTTGGTAGGAACAGTGGTTGAGAAGAGTGCTTGAAGGCTCCAAGAGTTATCTTAATCGTATTGCGTTATATCATGACAGGTTTATTACACATACTGTAAAGACGTTCCGCCGGAACGTCTCTACGACGGTTACGATGTTTTTATTACTGTTAATTAAACGGACATGATATTAAGAATCTTTTCAAGTTGATTCGATTTTCTAATGTAAACGCTCAATTATGAGAGGATGAATATTAGGTTAAAGAGAAAAATTTTCTTTTTATAAGTTTTTGTTTTGGCAAGGCGACGCGTTAGCCGCTGCTAATTTTATACATGTATTTAAATCGCAGTTAATTCATCTTTAGAAGTAAGCATTTTAAAGCTTCGTACTTTCAAGGATGAAGTTAACTTGAGTTGAGTACAAATTTAGCAAAATTTGGAGGGGATAAATATGGCTGTTCGTAATAACTTAGTTAGTAATTTGTGGGAGAGAATACAAAAAGATTCTGTCACTTGGGGGTCATTGCTACTTTGGGTGTGTGGATTAGTTGTATTGTTAACAATGCTGGGAATGTTTGCCAACGCTTAAAATCGCGGCTACACGTACAAAACCCGCGATTAGGCGGGTTCAAAGAATTTTTTACCTATTTAATTAAGTCTTAAGCAACAATCAATTCTGGCTCGTCTTCTGTTGGTGCAGCATCCTGCACGAGGGAAGGTGTATTGCCGTTGCGTTGAAGGATACCGCCAACCATTGCTAATAAGGCGTTTACTTTGCGGGTGCACCACTCCGTAGTGAGTTTCTCCACCTTATCAGCAGGCATCCGCCGCATCATTGCCTCGTAAAGATAAGCAGCATGAGCAGTTTCATCTGTGACAATGCTTAACATTCCTAATTTGAGGTTGCGATCGCTTGGGTTATCATCAGGTAACACGTTCGCCATCCGCCGAAAGTCTTTGCTGGCATCCAATTCGAGAATGTAGGTACTAGCCATAAACACATTCCAGTCAATGGTATCCGGTTTTAGCTGTTCAGTAGAATAACCTTCAAAATAGGCAGCAAAAAACGGACTGCGATTTTGTTGTGATTTCTTTTCGTCTGTTTTTTTT
The DNA here is from genome assembly GCF_000582685.1 of [Scytonema hofmanni] UTEX 2349. GTDB lineage: Bacteria > Cyanobacteriota > Cyanobacteriia > Cyanobacteriales > Nostocaceae > Hassallia > Hassallia hofmanni. The sequence goes on along the minus strand of NZ_KK073768.1, from coordinate 3,274,605 downwards.
GGCAAACTTTTAAAATCAATCACTTCTTTATTAAGCTGTTTTAAGGCATGGGCAAAAATTTGACCGTGCCTATTTTCATCTGATGCGTGTTTTGTAAGTTTCTCCGCTAGCCATGTATCGCCTTCCTGGGCTGCGCGTTGGCTTAAAGCTTCCAAAAAAGGTACTGAACCAGCTTCAGCCACTTGGAATCCTGCTAGGACATTGGGTCGCGTTTTGCGATCGCGCATCTGACTCGCAGAGTAATAAGCCGCAGCACCAGAACCTAGCAAATGCATGAAGTGCGTAAATAAGTTCATCAAAGATTCCCGCTGATTTTGCGTCGTCTACATTACCTATACTAATCAAAGATAATATGAATGATAACTTTACTTTGTTATAAAATCGTGACTCCCCAATTTATGGATTTTATACCATAATAAACTAGTAAATTTGAATTTTAGTAGTATCATCCCAAAGGAAGATTTTGGGAAATTAAATGGAGAAATTAATTAAGCCGCTAACTTGGTTTTGTGCAGCTATCCTGATTTTAACTTTGATAGGATGTGACCGTATTTTCCCACCTTCGGGAGAGGTAGTAGAAAGAATCAGTGATGGTGATACTTTAACAGTGAAAGATGCTAAAGGTAACAATATCACCGTGCGCTTTGCTTGTATGGATGCACCAGAAGTGCCGCATTCAAAGAAAGAAAGAGAAAGTAAACGTGCTAGCGATCGCAATCAATTTACTTGGGGTACAAAAGCGCAAGAAAAATTGCAGCAACTAGTTAAACAAAGTAGCGATCGCGTCACTTTGAATATTACTGATAGCGATCGTTATGGACGAAAAGTAGCCGAAGTGCGTTTAAAAGATGGCACTTTTGTTCAACAAGTATTGCTGCGTGAAGGATTAGCAAAAGTGTATCGTCCTTACTTAAATAAGTGTCCTAGTAGAGATTTAGTTGAACAAGCTGAAGCCGAAGCAAAGCAACAAAAGCGCGGCGTTTGGAGTGATGCTAAGTTTATTAATCCTTGGGAATATCGGAGTTTGTATAAGTAATCTTTGAGAAGCCTACACCTACCGCGCTTCGCATCCGGTGTAGGAGCGTCACACTCTCAAAAGTAGTAATATCTTTATTGTTATTGCCGATAGCGATCGCTAACCCGGCTTTAAAATAAGGACGCGAAAAAGAAACAGTCTTCGCTCGTTCCTCCGTAATAGTTATAGAACTAATCGCCGCATCTACAGTATTTGCTTGTAATCCGGGAATAATACGATCAAAAGGTATACGATGAACCCACCAGCGCCTTAGATCCAGAACTTGTCGGTGAAGTATTGCAAGTGATGCAGCAACTAGCAGCCGAAGGAATGACAATGGTAGTTGTCACCCATGAAATACAGTTTGCGCGGGAAGCAGCACATCAAGTAATATTTATGGATCAAGGTATTGTCGCCGAACAAGGAGCGGCTTTTCAGGTTATCTCACATCCTCAAAGCGATCGCTTGTGTACCTTCCTCAGCCGTCTCAACGTCGTTTAGAATTAGTAATTTTGAATTTTGAGCGCGATGGCGTACCCGCCCGCTGGAAGCGATCGCACACGATAATTTTAGTCCCACTTTTGGGGATTTGGCACTCAGTCGGTGTCGGTGGATATTTGGGGCAAATACTGCCGGAAGCAACTAAACGCTCTGGGGATTCACATTAGCTGATTTTGCCATCAAGCGTTTTAATGTGTAAATTTGATACAGAATAAATTAGTTTTGGTACAGATAACCATTATTAGAAATTGCAATCACGATTCTCAAATCAAAATTATGGAGCAAAATCAGCAAAAACGCGGCGCTGCCGCGAAAAAGTTTCTTCAATCCCTCAATCAGTTGGAGGATATATTACAAGAGAGTCCGACACAAGAGGAAGAAACGCCAAAAACCGAAACTGCTAAAACCATTGATGCTGAAGTAATTGAAATAAAAACAGAAATTGATTTAGAGGCTTTGGAAGACGCCGTTGCTGATATCGAACAATATCTGGAAAAGAAAAGAAAATAAAAGTTTCCGTTTTCCTAACTCCTAATCTGTCGTTGAGCCTCGTATAACATTAAAGCTGCGGCGATCGCCACATTCAAAGACTCCACCCCTGGACTCAGGGGTATTTTCACGACTTTATCTGCCATTGCCACTAAAGAAGCCGACAAACCCGCACCTTCATTACCCAATAAAATTAAACTTGGTTTTCGCCAATCTACTTGCCAATAAGTTAAAGTTGCATTTGGCAAAGTTGCCACAATCTGCATTCCTGCTTGTTTGGCAAGACTTACTGTATCTTTTAAATCTGCACTTACCGCCATTGGTAAGCGAAACCACTGACCAGCACTGGCACGCAACACTTTGGGGTTATCTAAATCTACACTATCTGCACTCAGCCACAGCCCCGATGCAGAAGCCGCTGCCGCAGTCCGAATCATCGTCCCCAAATTGCCCGGATCTTGGACAGTTTCCAAAGCTAGGAGCAACCCAGTGAAGGGAACTTGCATTGTATCGCTTCGTTTGGCGGTAGCGATAACACCATCCGGTTGTACTGTGGTAGCGATCGCACTCAATACTTCTTCACTGACAATGAGAGTGCGATCGCACTTACTACAAGCTTGCTCCCAAAGTGCCGAATGAGTCGCTTGCCATTGTTCTGTACAACACACAACTTCCAGGGGATAATTCACCGCACAAGCCTCTTCTAGCAAATGCGTACCTTCCAGTAAAAACAACTCCTGCTTGTGACGCTCTTTCGAGGAGTGCAATTTACGGATTTGCTTTACTAAAGAATTCTGTAAACTAGTTAACATTAAAAATTATGAGTTATGATTTAACTCCCAAAAGACGTTCCGCCCAAAAGACGTTCCGCCGGAACGTCTCTACTCATATGCGGAACCCGGGACTTGAACCCGGAAGCCTTGCGGCACTAGAACCTGAATCTAGCGCGTCTGCCAATTCCGCCAGTTCCGCTGGCTTTATTTAATCACCGTTCTCTATTTTCACTCATTTCCTAGCTTTTGTCAACGCCTAAGCGTAAAATAAAGAATTGGGCATTGAAAATCAGATAAATTATCCCTTGTCCCCTTGTCCCCTTGTCCCCTTGTCCCCCTGTCCCCTTGTCCCCTTGTCCCCCTGTCTCCCCCATCTGCCCTACTCCCGCTATACTATTCATTACTGAGCGCACTTATTTTAAAAATGCTTAAAAGGCTTACTCCAAATTGCTTGGAAGAGCAAATTACCACTTAAATCAATGCCAGACCGAGGGCAAAAATGTAGACAAATCGAATCTTTACTGTAGAATCGAAACCAACTTCAAATCTTTAAAATTACTAAATTTATTTTGGAGGGTAGGCTTATTAATACGAATACCAGCTTACCAGATGCCAAATCTTCATCTGAAGCAGACTCCTCAGTCTTGCAAATATGGGGTGGGCATCGTTTGCGAGGTCATGTAAAAATTAGTGGGGCAAAAAATTCAGCACTGGTAATCATGGCTGGAGCCTTACTATGTTCGGGAGATTGCCGCATCCGCAACGTTCCATTATTGGCTGACGTCAAGCGGATGGGTCAAGTTTTGTCAGCTTTGGGTCTTCGTTTAGAGCAACACAATGATATTTTAGATATCAACGCTAGCGAAATTACAACGTCCAAAGCTCCTTACGAACTAGTTACCCAACTGCGGGCAAGTTTTTTTGCCATTGGTGCAATTCTGGCACGACTGGGAGTAGCACAGATGCCATTACCCGGTGGTTGTGCAATTGGGGCAAGACCGGTTGATCTGCATGTCCGGGGACTACAAGCGATGGGAGCCGAAGTGCAGATAGAACATGGCATTTGTAATGCTTATGTGCCAGGTAGTAATGGTAGACTCCAAGGAGCCAAGATTTACCTAGACAGCCCCAGCGTTGGTGCCACGGAAACCTTGATGATGGCAGCTACTCTGGCAGATGGGGAAACGAAGATTGAAAATGCCGCACGGGAGCCAGAAGTAGTCGATCTGGCGAATTTTTGTAACGCGATGGGAGCAAAGATTCAAGGTGCCGGCACTAGTACGATTACCGTCCTCGGTGTCCCCAAGTTGCATTCTGTTGACTACTCTATTATTCCCGATCGCATTGAAACAGGCACATTTTTGGTTGCTGGAGCGATCGCGCGATCGGAAATTACTCTGTCACCAGTGATACCAGACCATTTAATTCCAGTACTTGCCAAACTGCGGGATATTGGTGTGTCTATAATTCAAGAAGCGCCTGATTGCTTACGCATTTTGCCCGCTGAAACCCTGAGAGCGACGGATATAGAAACCTTGCCCCATCCAGGCTTTCCCACGGATATGCAAGCATTATTTATGGCTTTGCTGACCGTAGCAGAAGGCGACAGCATAATCAACGAATCTGTGTTTGAAAATCGCTTGCGTCACGCTTCGGAGTTGAATCGCTTAGGAGCAGATATTCGCGTTAAAGGTAACGCGGCTTTCGTGCGGGGAGTACCGAAGTTATCTGGTGCACCTGTATTAGGTACAGATTTGCGGGCATCAGCAGCCTTAGTTGTAGCAGGACTGGCAGCTGAAGGCAAAACTACAATTCAAGGATTGCACCATTTAGATCGCGGCTACGATCGCCTTGATATGAAGTTGCAGCAATTGGGAGCAAAAATCCTCCGCGTAAACGAAACACCAACGGATGCAGAATTACCCGCAATAGCTAGTAATCCTCAAACCTCGATTTCAACGTAGTAAGCGCTTCAGCGCTTAAAATTGAGCGATTAATCGCTCATTACGAGTAATAGGTAGGGCAGATGCCCTGCCTAATTATCGTTATACTATCTGTGGGGTACTGTGTATATCCGCAGCGACATCCCACCATTTCTTACTTTTTTTCTAGCGATCGCTATGTCCTTTTTTAAGACTCAGCTCATTGGTATCAAAGCAGATTCTTTTCGTCATCCTTTAGACTTGGAAGCAACTCTTGCTCTCAAGCAGATACCCGGATTAGACATGCTCGTGCGGAATTTGCTCGGACCATTGGCAGAGCAAGTTTTTTATGTAGAAAATATTGCCTCCAGCGTTTTGGTAGGTGAACAACAATTGCCTGATTTACACAACTTGTTGTTAGAAGCCTGCAAAATTTTGGATATGGAATCTCCCCAACTCTACATCCGCCAACATCCGGCTCCCAACGCTTATACTTTTGCCATGCGTGGCAAGCAGCCTTTTATTGTCATACACACTTCCCTGATTGATCTACTTACCCCCGTTGAGATTCAGGCAGTGATTGCCCATGAGTTAGGACATCTCAAATGCGATCACAGCGTTTACCTGACTCCAGTAAATTTATTGGTGTTAGCAGCCGCAAGTCTACCAAATATAGGAGCAGTCCTAGCACAAAGCATACAAGCACAACTTTTAGAATGGGTACGTTGTGCTGAGTTTACATGCGATCGCGCCGCATTATTAGCCACCCAAGATCCCAAAGTTGTCATGTCAGTCTTGATGAAGCTTGCCGGTGGTTCCCCAACATTAGCACCGCAACTCAACCTTGATGCCTTTGTCGCCCAAGCTCGCGCTTATGATGATATTAGCAAGACTGAATTGGGTGAAATGGTCAAAGTAGCTCGCACCTCTCAATTGTCACATCCAGTGCCAGTACTGCGGGCGCGAGAAATTGATCGCTGGGCAAGCAGCAAAGAATATCAAAAGTTGTTGCATTCGTCAGAAAAAGTGTATAATGGTGAAGTTGCACCCAAGGGCGGGTGGCGGAATTGGTAGACGCACCACACTCAAAATGTGGCGACCGTGAGGTCATAGGAGTTCGATTCTCCTCCTGCCCATTGTAAAAATATAGATAAATGTAGGGCTAACCATTGCCAACATTTTTATCCCACTTAAATTGTCGTTAAACCCATAACCCGACTAGGGTTTACAACCGTAGTACAGGTCGGCGTAAATAAACCAACCATATAGCTATTTCTAAACATCGCAGAAATCAAAATTTCTGCCTTGAAAACTTATCCAGCCGCTTCAAGCGATTGTCGAATGTCCTTGAAGAGTAAAAGCAGGTGTACTTTATTGGTTGGGGATTCTTCCATGCCGAATTTGAGGTAAAAGGCGCGGGCTTCCTCGTCTTTGGCATGGACAAGAAAAGCACGACCGCCAATGGTTTCTGCCCCCGCCAGGGAACGGCGTAGCGCGTTGCGAAACAGGGCTTTGCCTAAGCCTTTTCCCTGTTCGCCTCGGTCTATGGCAAACCGCGCCATCAGGATAACTGGTACAGGATAACGCCCCTGCCCTTTGATAACACGAGCGGGGGCATCGTCTGGCGATACGGACGCAGGGGCAAGGCTGTAATAGCCGATGACGCGCTCTTCCCGGGTAAGGACATAGGTTCTGGCTCCGCCGCTTGCCTGATTTTGCAAAGCGTATTTCATCAGGAAATCATTAAGCGGTGGCTTGCCGCAATCGAAACCCGCAAAAATGTGACTTTTGGTCAGCAGAACTGGCTCATTTAAAGGCTCACTTTGCATTAGAACGGATCTGGTTCGCTAAAGAGCCGTTGCAATTGTGGAACGACTTTCGGCAGCCCGTCAAGACGTTCGCAGAACGCTTCCCACTGATCCGGTGGCAAGCGAAACTCGGTTTGCTGCATCAGAATGGCATTCGCGGCATCAAGCGATGCTTGCAGGACAAACTTGCTAACATTCGTGTGCCGCACGCGTGCCGCTTCTGCCAGTATTGCCTTTTCCGGCTCCGTTGCGCGAATGGAAAGCCGCGTTTCTTTGGGTGTAGCGGCGGCAGCCTCAAACATGGTTTTTCTCCTATGGCTTTCTTGTATTCCCAATGTACACCCAATGAGTGAAAGCTGCAATTATTTAGTCGTCTTTATACGAATGAGCGCTATTAGCCTGATAAATTAATTCTAAGGCGGTTGTTGGGATTGATGCAAGATATCAGCCCCTCACTAGCGGCGATCGCCACTAGCAACATTTGTTTTACTTATTATAGATATTAAATAAATTTATTAAATTTCTTTGCGATTTATATATTTAATTCCGGATCGTGGTGGAAAAATTATGAATAAATATAAAGAAGCTAGCGATCGCTTACAAGATGGATTCTCAAAGTCTATTGCAGCGAGGCAATAAAATAGCCCGGATAGTTCTTAGTATGGGATGTATTTAACAAAGAAACTTGCTATATTTGGCAAGTTTTGTTTCTATTGCCAATGATAAATGTAAATGTGGGTTTACTTTTTTGATTAGCGATATTGCATGGATAGCCATCAAGCTGCACAAAATTAACTTACATTGCAGCCGTTATTCATCATGATATTTGTTCACCTCTACCATTTTGATTTGACGATATGATAGTTATGAACTAAAATATATGTAGTGAATATTAATTGCGAGAAAAATAAATTATCAGCGACTTCGCAGTCATAAAAGTTCGGTTATCTTATTCCACTAATTTTTACTGAAGAGAGGTTAATGATTATGCGCTTAAAGAGATGGGAATCTCCCCGTCGTGAAGGCAGAAACGATAAAGGCAGAGGTGGTTCTGCAAGACAGCGACAACTTAAAAAACAAAGGCAGATGTTGCGAAAAAGGCTGAAAGAAGGCAACAACCTAGACAATCGCAAAAACAATAAACAGGGGGAAGAAAAGTTAATCTTTCCCCTATTTTTTTGAGCTTTTATTTAAAGTTAAAAAAAATTGTTATTTAAGCTACAGAACAGCAGATTGTTTGTTAATTCATAATTTTTTTAAATATAAATTATACTTCTCATTTGCAATCCTCAAGTATTAAGGTTTGTCTATTTAAGTGTTTAATATTTAGCTAAAATTACTGAGTTTTTGTGTTAATTAAATGTTTGTTTTTCTATTTTTAAAGCACTTGTAAGATTTACGTAAAAGAAATATAAAGTTAATATGAATTTCATGTAAATCTAATATAAAGTTTGCAGAAAAATTACACAAATGGCTTTTTTTTAGAGTACATTCTATACAGGCTAAGAAGAAAGAATTATTACCAGGGAAGCCAAGAATTTACAGGAAAAGGTATTGCATCTCCATGTGTTAACTTCAACCATGCTCTAATCCTTGAAAAGAGTCAGTCTTTTATGAAATCTGACATTTTCAATATTTGGAATGGTTAGTCGTTGTTCTAAATTTTTGTTTGACACAAGGAGTGACCTAATGGTGGGAATTTTTCTACCTAAACAAAGAGTGATTGATTTTCCGATTACAGCTTTACGATTTGACGATCAGATACAGACTATACTTAGGTGGGCGATCGCTCGCGAAAGCAAAACAGTTTGCGTAGCCAACGTACATATGCTGATGGAGGCGCATTGGAATCCAGAGTTTGCTACTGTTTTAAAGAACGCAGATATAATCACTCCTGATGGGATGCCTCTAGTTTGGATGATGAGGCTTTTGGGAGCGCGTTACCAAGATCGCGTAGCGGGGATGGATGTATTGTTAGCATTGTGCAAGCTAGCGCAAGCGCAAAACGTTAGTGTTTTCTTTGCGGGTTCTCAACTAGACATTCTTTCGAGAATGCAAAAAAGGTTAGAGCAGGAATTTCCTAAGTTGAAAATTGCCGGGATGGAACCTTTGCCCTTTCGTCCCATGACGGAAACTGAAGACAAAGCTCTGATTAAGATGATTAACAATAGTGGTGCTGGTTTAGTGTTTGTATCTCTGGGGTGTCCAAAACAAGAAAATTGGATAGCTCAACATAAAAATCAAATTCAGTCGGTGATGATTGGGTTGGGTGGAGTTTTCCCTGTTTACGCAGGAATCCATAAACGCGCACCCCGCATGATACGAGACTTGGGTTTTGAATGGTTATATCGGTGGATGCAAGAACCTCGTCGTCTCTGGAATCGTTATACACAGACCATTCCAGCTTTTATATTCTTGGCTTTGAAGCAACTATTGATGTCAAGTTCTTTTAGCACTCCATTTCGTATCCGCGAACGGTATTTGGGATGGAGAGATTAGCAACAAAGAATGTAGAGACGTAGCATTGCTACGTCTCTGGCTTCTAGATAACGCATGTTTAAATTCGGTTGATGCCTACATAACTTACGCACGAACTATGTATTTCCGTCATTGCGATGCGAGGAAGCAATCTCAAAGTCTTGTTTTCTCCATCAGAAGTACGTAAGTGATAGTCTAATTAGTACCATTTAATCATCCTTTTGCGCTCTTATTTCCATCGTTGTGCTGTTTTGACCTACATTTAGTTTTTGCATCAAATTCAAAGTAGTAGCAGTAGATTTTCTGAGTAAAATGTCCGGAACACCAGTAAAGCACTTAGAAGTATATTACAGAATCTTCTCCGAGTAAATACTAAGACATTCATTTTTCGTGAAGCATTTGACCATAAATTATCAACAAATAATTCGGAGAATTTTGTAGCTCTCTATATCGCCTAAAGTATTTTTGTGTAAGCTTTACGGAGTTTTAAAGCTAAAGTTTCCATCTTGATTTAATCCTTTTTGCCAAAAACTCCAGTTGATTTAAAGCTGAGACAAAATTACAAATATTTCCTGATATGAAGATTAGCAAAGGAAATACTAAAGGGATAACAAAGGCAGTATTTTTTCGGAGATGTCTATTGACTGCAAAACAATCACACGTTCTTTAAATTGATGCAACATACAGGTAAGTAGATGGAAAGCAAAGAACTCATTATCGAGTCAGGTAGAACTGAGAGTCAGTACTGGAAAGACCTGTGGAAATACAGAGAGCTATTCTACTTTCTGGCATGGCGCGATATATTGGTGCGCTACAAGCAAACTGCGATCGGGATGGCATGGGCTTTAATTCGTCCCTTCTTAACAATGGTGGTGTTCACTGTTGTGTTTGGAAATTTGGCAAAACTACCCACTGAAGGTAGCGCACCTTACCCGATACTAGTCTTTTCAGCTCTGCTACCTTGGCAGTTTTTCTCTGGTGCGTTAAACGAATGCAGCAATAGCTTAGTTGCCAACTCCAACTTGCTTTCTAAAGTCTACTTTCCCCGATTGATAGTGCCAACGAGTGCGGTAATTGTCAGCTTTGTAGACTTTTTGATATCTGGCATGATTCTGCTGGGGTTGATGGCATATTACAACTTTGTACCCGATTGGCGCATTTTGACACTGCCACTATTTATTTTGATTGCCTTTGCAGCATCCATAGGTGTGGGATTGTGGCTAGCGGCTCTGACTGTGGAGTATCGAGATTTCCGTTATATTGTGGGGTTTCTAGTCCAGTTTGGTTTGTACGTTTCCCCGGTGGGTTTTAGCAGCAAGATTATTGCTGAACGATATTCTGAACAGGTGCGGCTGCTGTATTCGCTCAACCCAATGGTAGGAGTAATTGACGGTTTTCGCTGGGCAATTTTAGGTGGTGAATCGCAGATATACTTACCTGGTTTTGCACTATCTCTGGCTCTGGTAGTTCTGATACTGTTGAGCGGTATTTGGTACTTCCGCAGAATGGAACGCACTTTTGCAGACGTGATTTAAGTAGGAGTTAGATAGATGTCAGATACTGTAATCCGCGTAGAGAACTTAGCTAAGAGGTACATCCTTGGACAACAGGAAGAGGGAAGTAGTTACAAAACATTTCGTGGAGCAATGACTGATGCGGCGAAGTCCGTTAGCAGTGCGCTAAACCCCCGTGCCAAGAAGGAAGCAAGAACTGCCAAGGGGGAGTTTTGGGCGCTGAAAGATGTGTCATTTGAGATTAAACAGGGCGATCGCGTTGGCTTCATTGGGCGTAATGGTGCTGGTAAATCAACGCTACTGAAAGTTCTCAGCAGAATTACGGAACCAACCAGCGGATCTATCCGGATTAAAGGGCGAGTTGCCAGTTTATTAGAAGTAGGAACAGGATTTCACCCAGAGTTGACAGGTAGAGAGAATATCTTTCTCAACGGTGCAATTTTGGGGATGAGCAAGGCAGAGATTACACGCAAGTTTGATGAGATTGTCACTTTTGCCGAAGTTGAGAAGTTTTTAGATACGCCAGTGAAGCGGTATTCATCTGGGATGTATGTGCGGTTGGCGTTTGCTGTAGCTGCTCACTTGGAACCGGAGATTTTGATTGTAGATGAAGTATTAGCAGTAGGAGATGCAACGTTTCAGAAGAAATGCTTAGGCAAGATGGAGGATGTGGGTAAGGAAGGAAGAACCGTTTTATTTGTCAGCCACAATATGCAAGCCATCAGACGGTTGTGTTCCAAAGCAGTTTACCTTGAGCGGGGAGTCACTAAGGAGGTCAATAGTGTTGAAGACGCAATCCAACGCTACTCTGCTCAATCATCTATGTCAGCCTTTGATATTGACCTAGATTCTGTGCGAAGAAATAGTGGATTTGGAGAAAAAGCTCGTTTACTTCGTCTTCGATTAGCTCGAGGCACTAGTTTCAGCTATGGAGAACCTTTAGAGTTAATATTTACCATTAACTGTGTTCAAGAAGTATCCGATTTAGCAATCGGAATTGGCTTTGAAACCTTAGATGGCAATAGAGTTATGACCCTTGATTCTGACCACGATCAACCTCCTTTACAAATGCCAGTTGGTATTCATGAAATTCATCTTCAATTAGATAAAAATCCCCTACATCCAAGTATATATTCAGTGGGCGTAGCCATTATTTCAAATGCCCATCTCTTAGATTTTATTCCTAACGCAATCACTTGGGAAGCAAGTTCAGGTTCTACAGACTTAGTCGGTGACAGAGGTTATGGAGGCTGTCGTTTATCTGTCAAGGTATTAGTTCCACAACTGTCACAATAATGTTTTTCTGTATTTTTCCAATTCCATAGTCAGAAACTTTCTTATTGACATGGAAAAGTACACAGTTAAGTTCCAAGTTAGAAAATACCAAAATCATGAACATACTTATTGTTGCATTTCATCAAGTTTATCCCTTTGAGACTGGCGCAAGTATTGCCCAATTTGGAATGATAGAATACTTAAGCGATCTATGTAATATAAGTCTATTACTTCCTGAAGAAAGCAGTATCACAGACCAAGAATTTACTGAACTAAAGCAATTGTTACCAAAAGTCAAGATTTATGCGGTAGATAACCAGGATAAATCAAATAAAAAAACACGCACTAATGATATTAGTTCAAAAGCACTTAATTTTGTTAGTGCTTTTAAACGTAAAGTTAAGCTTTTCTTGAAAAGTTTGCTAAAATTTTCGCAAAGTTATAGCAGTAGTAATTTAAAAAATGTTCCAGAAGTAAATGTTTGGGAAGCCGATTTTGTTACTATGTACTCATCATGGAATCCATATTATATTCACAGTAAGGAATATGTTGAAAAATTGAATGAGATAATTCTGCAAGATGAAATTGATATTGTTCAATTAGAATATGTAGACAATCTAAATTTGGTAACAGCCCTTCCTCCACACATCAAAAAAGTATTTGTAGAACATGAGTGTATATTTTTAAGAATTAAATCTCATATAGAGGCAAGACAACTCAAATCAGTTTTTGCTGATTATGTTATGAACTTCTATAAAAATGTTGAGATTTCTTTGCTTAATAAAGTAGACGGCGTTTTAACATTTAATCATCTAGAATATGAAATTTTAAAAAATTCTTTAGAAGATAAAAATAATAAAATTGAGGTTTTTGTTTCCCCTTTCCCTGTTCTTGAGCGGGACTTTAAAGAAATAGACAGGGAAAAATTTGTCAAACCAAACAAATTGATATTTGTAGGAGCAGACCATCATTATCCCAATCAAGAGGCTGTAAAGTGGTTTCTTGAAGAAACAGCAGTAGAAATTTTCAGGAAATTTGGCTTAAAATTTTATGTAGTAGGGAAATGGAAACCAGATACAGTTAAACAATATAATAACCATCCAAGCCAAGTTCAATTTATGGGCTTTATTGAAGATATATATGAGTTTTCTAAGGATAGTATTAGCATAGCTCCAGTAAGAATAGGTGGTGGTTTAAGAACTAAAATACTGTTGGCAATGGCTCAAGGTATTCCAGTTATAAGTACAAAGTTTGCACTTGAAGGAATAAATGCGAAGCATTTGGAAAGTGTGATGATTGCTGATGATAAAGATTCATTTTGCTGGGCTATAGAATATCTTTTAGCAGACTTAGAGCGCACATTTATGCTTTGCCAAAATGCTCAATGTATCATCAGGGAAGGCTACTCACAGTCTCTAGCTTCTGAAGTCAGATACAATTTTTATCAAAGAGTTTTGAAATCGAGATAGTTATGCTTGAATCTGAAAAAATTAGCATGAATCCAGGATAAGCTGATGCTGTGTACTGTCATTTATAGCTTATGTTCAGTTACTTAGCTAGTCAAGTTTCCTGAGATTAAATCAAGTTAAAAAGACTGGCAAAATATTCCTTTTTTTGATTTTTTGTGTTGAAGTACAGAATTGAGAGAATAAGGTATTTACTAGGCGATTATCAAAGCGGTTATATAACTGAAGATTAATCAGATTTACTTTACTAAAGGATATTTACTTTTATGGATTACCTTAACCTTGGCTGTGGTGATCGCTATCATCCCGATTGGACAAATGTTGATATTGTCTCAACAGGAGGAAGCGTAATTGCCCACGATCTCACTCAAGGTATTCCCTTTCCTAATGCTTCTTTTGATCTTGTCTATCATTCACATGTACTAGAACACATACCAAAAACAGAAGCTGAATCTTTTTTGAAAGAGTGCTATCGTGTCTTGCGTCCTCAAGGTGTCTTGAGAGTAGTAGTTCCAGACTTAGAACAGATTGCTAAAACTTATCTAATAGCAGTGGAACAAGCTAGCAGTGGTTCTCAAGAGTGGACTTCTAACTACGAGTGGACGGAACCGGATGGTACAGTTTACAAACCAGATTCTCTATATATGGAAGCCATTAAACCACCTGCATGAAGCTTCTGCATATCGATGTCCGTCTTTTAGTTGAATCATTAGCTTTTAAATAATTATAGAGAATCCTAATGAGTGAGCAACACCCACATAGAGCTACTATTTTACCTGTACCCGAGGGCAGTCCACGACCTTTGTGGTCTGTAATGATTCCTACATACAATTGCGCCAACTATCTGCGCGAGACACTGGCTAGCGTATTAGCCCAAGATCCGGGAGCTGATATCATGCAGATTGAGGTGGTTGACGATCACTCCACCAAGGACGATCCAGCAGCAGTTGTTGAAGAACTAGGTCGTGGTCGCGTTAGTTTTTATCGGCAACCAGAGAACGTAGGTTATATCAGAAACTTTGAAACTTGTTTGCAGCGATCGCGTGGTAAGTTGATTCATCTTCTACACGGTGATGATTGCGTCAGAGATGGCTTTTATCGCAAGCTACAACGAGGCTTTGACGAAAACCCCGAAGTTGGATCTGCTTTTTGCCGACATATGTTGATGGATGAGCGAGGACACTGGACCCACATTTCCTGGTTAGAGCAGCCTGAAAGTGGCATTTTGAGTAATTGGCTAGAGCGAATTGCTGTGCAGCAACGTATTCAGACACCATCAATTGTGGTGCGACGTGATGTATACGAGCAACTTGGTGGGTATGACCGTCGTATGACCTGCTGGGGTGAAGACTGGGAAATGTGGGTTCGTATTGCTGCTTGCTACCCAGTGTGGTACGAAGTTGAGCCACTAGCTTTATACCGCAGAGGTTCAACTTCATTAACTGCACAATCTGTACGAACTGGTAAGAATATTCAAGATTTTCGTAAAGCAGTGGATATAGTGCGGGAATATTTACCAACTGAGTGTGCTGATAAACTTACACAAACAGCATTAAGGAACTATGCATTTTATGCACTTAATACTGCAAATGAATTTTTTAGTGTAGGCGATCGTTATGGTGCCAGAAATCAACTTAGAGAAGCTTTACTATGTCACTCATCACTGTCGGTAGTTAGCTCTTCACTAAAGCTAGGTATAAAAATCTTTTACCTCATGATGCTGTCGGGGCTAAGTGGGGCACAGCCTGCAAATTCATAAATAGTTCTTTAGGGAAAAGTCTGCTTAGCCTCCTTCTCAGAAAAGCTTCTTAAGATTGCTAGGAGTTTATTCAATGCAAAAAGTGCTGAAACAAATTTTTAAACAGTTAGGATATGACGTGCATCGTCTTAATCCATCTAAGGTGGGTACAGAATATCGACCTGTAGGTAATATGCAGATACTTTTGGAGGATCTTAAATATCGAGGCTTAATGTGTCAATCAATTCTTGACGTAGGAGCTAACGATGGAAACTGGAGTAGAATTGCCAAGACAGTATTCTCCTCAGCAAATTGCTTCCTGATTGAGCCGCAGATTGAAATGCAGTCTTATTTAGATAATTTTTGTAAAGAGTTTCCAGGTTCAAATTGGTTCCTAGTAGGTGTGGGTGCAAGCCCTAGTGAAATGACTTTAACTATTTGGGATGACCTAGTAGGTTCATCGCTTTTGCCATCCGAATCAGAAGAGTTAAAGGTATCAGGCAAGCAAAGAAAGATTCAGATAGTTACTATTGATTCACTAATTAAAAATAATTTAATACAAATACCCCAGTTAGTCAAATTGGATATTCAAGGTTTTGAACTTGAAGCGCTACGGGGAGGAACTATGCTGTTTGGCAGCACAGAGGTTTTCATCTTAGAAGTTTCTTTGTTTGAGTTTTTGGAAGCTCAGCCTATTTTCCACGAAATTATTGCCTTTATGGTTGAGCGAGGCTATCTAGTATATGACTTTCCAGGTTTTCTCAGAAGACCATATGATGGTGCTCTTGGACAAGTTGACGTGTGCTTTGTGAAGCAAGATGGGTTTCTGCGTAAAGAAAATCGTTGGTTTTAGTAATTTATTAATGTACCCCCCTATGCAACTAGCTATAAGTATCATCATCTGCACTCATAACCCTCAATGGAATTACCTCGATAAAGTATTAGCAGCACTCAAGTCTCAGACGTTGCCCTTGGAACAATGGGAACTATTACTAGTTGATAATGCGAGTGAACAATTACTCTCATCAGAAATTGACCTTACCTGGCATCCTAACGCTCGTCATGTTCGAGAAGAGCAACTAGGTCTTACACCAGCCCGGTTGCGTGGAATTCGGGAAGCTCAAGCCCAAGTACTAGTCTTCGTTGACGATGATAACGTCCTTGATTCAGACTATCTTGAAATAACCTTAGGAATCAATAAAGACTTCCCATTCCTTGGCGCTTGGGGTGGACAGATTAGAGCTGAGTTTGAGGTGGCACCTCCAGACTGGACTAAACCTTATTGGGGTCACTTGGCTATTCGGGAGTTGGAGCGAGACAAGTGGTCGAACTTAAACCTACATGAAACAGCTCCTTGTGGTGCTGGAATGTGTGTACGAAAAATTGTGGCACAGAAGTATGCTGATCTGGTATGTACTGACCAGAAAAGATTAGGTCTAGACCGAAAGGGAAAGCTATTAATGAGCGGCGGAGATTCAGATATAGCATTTACATCCTGTGACATTGGATTAGGTACAGGACAGTTCACATCTCTCAAATTAACTCATCTTATGCCAGCGAATCGGTTGGAAGAGGAATATTTGATTAAGTTAGTAGAAGGTATGGAGTATTCCCACAGAATACTAGATTCTTTAAGGGGTCAGATGCCAAATGTAGCACGTTCATCATGGAAAGGAAAATTACTTGAATTTTATCGACTTTTACAAATGAATCCGAGAGAGCGTCGCTTTTATAAGGCGAAAAAAAGAGGGCTGCTTTTAGCTAGTCAAGCAATTTTTAGTTTTCAAAGGTGAGTTTTTATATGAGTCTATAAGTCAAAATTGTCGAGCTGTCGAGCGATCGCTCTTGCAGAGTACACCCTAGAACTTCAGGCACAGCGGTACGTTGATTTGTACCGTCAGATTTTTGAGAAACAGGGACGAACATTGGCTAATAAGTGTTGATTTAGAGGTAGAGCGATCGCTCTTTATTACAAATCTTCTTCAGTTAACTCGGCTATCTTCATCAAAGCTTTCAAAGTTCCTATCTTCAAATCTTTGTTCCCATGAACTGGAATCGACAGTATGTTACTAAACTCAGGTTGCTGATAAATGTGATGACTACCAGTAATTTTCTTCAAAAACCATCCCTTCTTTTCTACTATCGAGCATAGCTTTTTCCCAGAAATAGACTTCATATAGCAATTTCAACTACCTGAACTGTATCTTCTGTGGAATGACTTTCATTAGCGACCTCAAGCCATCCTTCAATCGCATCCTTGAGATTAGCCATTAACTCTTCCCAAGTATCACCCTCAGTAATACAACCAGGTAGAGCAGGAACCTCCGCCCAATATCCGCCTTCTTCAGCTTGGTGAACAATTGCCTTAAACTTCATGCCGAATGTTTCTATTAAAAACTTCAACTCTATGCTATCAGTGATGCTCAACCAAAAACCTGAGCAATATTCTCGCTAAGTTACAAATCAGTCTTTACACCGAGACATAACAATAGATTTTACAAAATTTTATAAAAAGTTCTTACAATTAATCCGGATTCTTCTGTTTATTACAGAATACTTCAGTAGTTATACGGTAAATCATCGACTACTTTATCGCCATCAAAGAATAGTCCTGTAATCTAAAGCAAGCCAAGCATGATTAGTGTTATCACACCAGTTTACAACGGAGAAAAATTCATTGAAGCCTGTATCAAGGTTGTCATTGAACAAAATTGTCCTGACGTTGAACACATCATTGTAGATGGTGGCTCAACAGACCGCACTGTAGAAATCATCAAACAATATGCAGAAAACTATCCACATATCCGTTGGATATCTGAAAAAGATAAGGGACAGTCGGATGCAATGAATAAGGGAATTGCAATAGCAAAAGGAGAAATATTAGCAATTCTCAATGTTGATGATTACTATGAGCCAAATGTACTGAATCGAGTATCAGAACTTTTTAAAACCTTACCGAACCCCAGCTTACTTGTTGGAAACTGTAACTTATGGAACGATGATGGTGAACTCATGGAAATCAATAAACCAAAAAAAATGAAGTTCACCGATTTTTTGATGGGATGGAATATAAATCCTTTGCCTGCTAACCCATCTGCATATTTCTATCATACTTCGGTACATCAAATTATAGGTCTTTATGATGTGGACGATCATGATTCAATGGATTTACATTTCATGCTACAGGCTGTGCAAGCAGCTACAGTCAAGTATGTAGATGAAACTTGGGGCAATTTTCGATTACTCAAGGGTACAAAAACTTTCAATAATAATTTGAGTGGTCAGACTATGCCGAGAATAGAAAGTATTATGGCTAGTTATCGTAAAAATCTCCCTTGGTATCAGCAGTGGCGAATAGCTATTATACGTGAGTTTTACGAAAAGAAGAATTGGATTGAAGTCAGAATCAAATATTTTTCAAAAAGCCCCCAAGAACTACCTCGGTCAATTACAGCAAAGTTGATAAAGAAATTTGGTTAATTGCCACAACATAAAGTGACAAAGAAACTACTTTTTGTAGCTTTAATAAAGTCAGAAAAACTGCAATTTTAGCCTTCATAAATTAAATAAATTATCCATCTTCAAACTTTTTAAATGCCGTGGAACTAAACTACAAAATTAAGGTCACGTTTTGTACCTATGATGATCCTGCCTTTACAGGAGGACCAAACTCATGGCTTAGGAGGTTGTTACCTGATCTTAAACTTGCTGGAGTAGAACCACAGGTGCTTTTTTTTATCAATGCTGATTCACCAGATGATTGTCCTTGTTTTGTAAATTTGCGTAATCAAGGAATTTCTTGCCAAACCTTTCCCTGGCAAACGACTACACAACAGAAAATTCACTGGATTCTCTCAAAACTAACTGAAGAGCCTCCGGATGTATTCGTGCCAAATATGCTAGCCCCAGCCTTCTATGCTATTCGATGGGTCAAAGAAGCAGGAATACCTACTGTTGGAGTTTTACATTCTGATGAAGAGTTTTATTGGGGTGTTTTAAGAGAATTTGTTTTTGGTAGAACTTCTTACAGCCTCTCTGCATTAGTCTGTGTTTCACAATTTTTAACACAAAAAGTTAGCAGTATAGGAAATACAGCAACCTTAATCAGACAAATTCCTTGTGGTGTAACTCTGCCTGAGAACTTTGCTCAACCGCCTTTAGAGCGAATGAGGCTGATATATGTCGGTCGTTTAGTGGAAGAACAAAAGCAGATATCCCAAGTAACATCTGCCTTGTGCCGTGCTGTTAGAGAGATACCGAATACAGAAGCAATAATATTCGGAGATGGTTCGGCAAAAGCTAATGTTGAAAAAATACTTACCACAGAAGGAAAAGGATTACCAATAAAATTAGCTGGGCTAGTAGACAATGCTCGAATTCAAGAAGTGATGCTAGAATCTCATGCTTTGGTTTTGCTATCAGATTATGAGGGCTTACCCATTGCTCTGATGGAAGCTATGGCATGTGGTGTAGTCCCAATATGTCTACAAATGCGGAGTGGAATACCAGAGTTAGTAGAAGATGGAGTGACTGGGTTGCTGGTCAATGACAGAGGTAATGAGTTTGTGACTGCTGTTAAACGCCTAAGAAATGAAGTGGGACTTTGGGAAAGATTGTCCGTATCTGCCCGTGCCAAAATAGAAGCTTATTACTCTAGTGAAGTTTGCACAAGCAAATGGGTTCATTTACTGACAGAATTACATACTAATTCTCAAGGGGTGAAAGCCATAAAAAAACCTTTCTGGATAAAGCTACCACCTGTTAATTCTGCTTTAGCACGCGAAGATGTACGTATACCTTATTTTATATTTAAATTTTTACGTAAACTCCGCCAAAATCTTCGTTTAATTCAGCAAAAAATATTCTGAAAAACATAAAAATAGCACACATTATTATCCGTAATATTGCCAAAAATTTGCAATATAGCTACCAAAAGTAACACTGTAATATTATGACTATTCCTCAAACAAAGTTGCGGCTCCTAGTAATATCTCCCTCTACTGAACGTGGCGGTGCTGAGGGATATGCCCTGACATTAACTTCAGCAGCAGTCGAAAAAGGTTGGGACGTGCATGTAGCTTTCCCAAAAAGGGAACAAACAGCATCTCTTATCAAAAGCTTTGAGGAAAACGGTGTAAGTTATCACCCTTTAGAAATTGAAAATTCAAATCCTCTCAAATTCAAAACGATAAGAAAATATTTACCTCACTTAACTCAAACAGTTCGTTTACTACTGAAGAATAAGCCAGACGTGGTGCAAATAGTCCTGCCTCAGTTGGACTTGTGTTTGGGTAGCATACTTGCATGTGGTTTATTAAAGATACCGACAGGAGTTGTCTTTCAGTTAGCACCTACTCCTATTTCTTATAATCGGGTAAGATTAAAGCTTTATCAGTGGGCACGAGATAGAAATCAGCAGTGGATTGCTGTATCAGAGCATAATCGCAAAGTCATCTCTGAATCATTTCAGTTTCCTCGTGAACAAGTGCGTTATATCTATAACGGGAGTAAAGCAGCTTTATCTATAAACAACTTCAACAACGAGGAAATCAATAACTTACGCCGTCAAATCAAACAAGAACTTAATCTACCACAAACGAGTCGTCTTGCTCTCACCGTTGGTCGCTTAGAGTCTCAAAAAGGACACGTGGATCTCATTCCGGCAATCCCTCACTTGGTTAAAGAGTTTCCAGATGTGAGGTTTGTTTGGGTAGGAGACGGAAAGGAACGGGAAGATATACTTCAAAAAGTTCGACAATACGGTGTTGAAGATAAAGTATTGTTTTTGGGATATCGCTCTGATGTCCCAAAATTATTAGTTTCTGCTGACTTGTTTCTCTTCCCTACTCGGTATGAAGGTCAACCCTTTGCACTGATGGAGGCAATGGCGCACGGATTACCAATCGTGACCTCAGATGCTTGTGGTATTCCGGAGTTAATAGAGAATAGAGTTCATGGTCTACTGTTCCGTACGGGCGATAGCTGTGACCTCCTGGAAACGACTCGTTGGGCACTTCGCTACCCGGAGGAGATGCAGCAGATGGCTATGAAGGCAAAACTGCGCGTCCAGGATTTTTCGGAGCAGAGAATGGTGGAGGAAACTTTAAGCTTATTACAGAAGTTAAGCAATGCTCCGAAACAAGTTGATTTATCCAAGCCTAACTCCTCTAGAATTGTTTCTGCAAAGATCCAAGAACCTGTAATAAATCGACCTATTAAGGTTCAGATTTTTAGTCGGCATATTCCAATCCAGAATACTGTTGGTAATGCCACTTATATCTTGGACTTCATCCGCTACTTACATTATGCAGGTTGTGAAATTGAGTACACAGTTCTAAGTTCATCCCCAAATGGCGGAATTCCCTTCTATATTATTCCATCGTCGTTGGCAGCGATCGCCACTGTGTCAGCAAGGGATAACTTGCGAATTGGTCGTGTTCTGTTAAAATTCAACTCCTTATCACAATGGCTTCTTGCGCCATTACAGCTAGCTTACAGACAAGTGCCAAACAATTGGAAAAGTTTCTACCGAGCTGTTTGGAATAAACTACGGAACAAGCGCGAGGATGCGATCGCCCCTCAAACTTGGGATGCTTTGGCAACACCAGAGGAAGTAGCCTTTGCAAATTCACGCTTTGTCA
Source organism: [Scytonema hofmanni] UTEX 2349 (assembly GCF_000582685.1). GTDB lineage: Bacteria > Cyanobacteriota > Cyanobacteriia > Cyanobacteriales > Nostocaceae > Hassallia > Hassallia hofmanni. The sequence continues at coordinate 3,252,985 of NZ_KK073768.1, read as the reverse complement.
GCTTCCAGCCAGATGTTGTGATTGCTAACTATACTTGGTTAGGGAGTCTATTAGAGGCTCTCCCGCAAAAGCAATCAGTCTTAAAAGCCATATTAACTCATGACATTCTTCACCAAAGAGTTGCCGATTTTAGAAAAATAGGCGTAGATTCCCATCTTTCAGACTGGAATTGGGACAAAGAATCTGCACTGTTGCGAAAAGCACAAGTTTTGTTAGCTATTCAGGAACAAGAGGCTGAAATTCTCAAAGAGATGGCTCCTTCAAGCAAGGTGATTAGTATGCCTATGTCTGTTGTTTGCCATGTTCACGAGACTCAGCAAGTTGATGGTCGCTGCTTATTTGTAGGTAGTGGATCGCCTCACAATGTTCATGGTTTACGATGGTTCTTGGAAAATGTATGGCTACTTGTTTTAGACGCAGCCCCATATTGCAGTCTCCATGTTTGTGGTGACGTATGTGCTCAGATTCAAGGAAGTTTTCCAAATGTTCGCTTTTTAGGCAGAGTTGCCAACCTTAAGCCAGAGTATGGAGCCGCTCAGGTCTGTATGGTTCCTCTTCTTATGGGTAGTGGACTGAAGATTAAGCTTGTAGAAGCTCTGTCATCTGGGCGTGCTTGCGTATCAACACCTATTGGTGTTCAAGGACTAAGTGATATAGTCGGTCATGCTGTGCTTGTAGCCGAAACAGCCGAAGAGTTTGCAGCAGCAATTCACACACTGATAACCAATCCAGAAAAACGTAAATGGATGGAGGCACAAGCTCATCAATATGTAAAAGGGAAACTTTCTCCTCAAGCAGTGTATCAACCATTTTTACATCAAATTGAACAGCATATACAGCAGGTAACAAACTCTGTCCTTAAATAATTTATCAAATTTAATCTTTTTGATAAAGGTATCAAACTGGCTGTAAGCAAGACCTGCACTCTAATACTTTACGTAACATAAATAAAAGAGAAGCCAAATGAAATTTGATTGGTTAATTATTGGAGCAGGCTATTCAGCTTGCGTTATGGCTGAAAGAATTGCTAATCAGTTAGGACAAAGAGTGCTAATTGTAGAACAGCGAAACCACATCGGTGGCAATGCTTACGACTACTACAACGAGCATGGAATTTTAATCCACAAATACGGTCCCCATATCTTCCACACCAAATCTAAAAAAGTTTGGGATTACCTATCTCAATTTACTGATTGGAGACATTACTATCACCATGTACTAGGAGTAGTTGAAGGCAAGAAAGTCCCCATCCCTTTTAATCTCAATTCCCTTTATGCTCTTTTTCCGCCAAAATATGCAGAGAAGCTAGAGAATTTACTTCTAGAAAACTTTGGTTTTGGGGTCAAAGTACCGATTTTAAAACTGCGTGAAAGTGCTAGTGGTGACTTAACTTTTCTAGCCGAGTACATCTATGAAAATGTCTTTCTCCGCTACACCATGAAGCAGTGGGGTGTGAAACCAGAAGAACTAGATCGGGGAGTTACAGGGCGTGTTCCAGTCTACATCAGTCGGGATGACCGTTATTTTCAAGACCCTTACCAAGCTATGCCCAAGCTTGGTTACACCGAAATGTTCCACAAAATGCTCGATCACCCCAACATTAAGGTGCTTCTGAACACAGATTACCGCGAAATTATCAACGACATTCAATTTAACCGGATACTCTGCACTGGTCCGATTGATGCCTTCTTTGATTATATGTACGGTGAGTTGCCCTACCGTAGCCTGCGCTTTCAATTTGAGACTTTGGATCAAGAGCAGTATCAAGAAGTTGGTACAGTCAACTATCCTAACGATTACGACATCACCCGCATCACTGAGCAGAAATATCTATCAGGACAAACCTCACCCAAAACCACTTTGGTGATGGAATATCCCCAAGCTTATGTACCAGGGAAAAACGACCCCTATTACCCCATCCTCAATGAGGATAACCGTGGGCGTCTAGACCTTTACCTTAAAGAAATAGAGAAACTCAACGGCAGTGTACTGTTTGCAGGGCGACTTGCAGATTACAAGTACTACGACATGGATCAAGCAGTGCTGCGGGCATTGGGCTTATTTGAGAAAGAAGTGGCGCAGTAAGTCTAACAGGTTAGGAGGTAGATCAATCAGGATTTACACACCAGAACCCAGCTTTTAATGCACCTTATTCAAAGCCCGCCTACGCGGGCTTTGTTTGTATAGCTCCAGTCTTCTAGACTGGGGGGAAAGAGGTTTTTAACGAGAATTTGTGATTAAAACTACGACTCTCAAACCCCTAATTTTCCCTCACTGCCCTCCTACGTAGAGCGGCACTGTACTACCATTAGTGTATTGGAAAACCTGATCGCGAGTGAGTTTACGACTTTGAGATCCCTGTGTGTCTTGAACCTGAATCTGGAAATCGTTAGCTCCATACTTTCTTGTGGCATAAGAGAGTGCAACCCAAGAATTGTCATTGATAAAAGCGATCTCATTAGGTGACACACTTTCAGTCACGTACAAGAGCGCTCCCAATAACTCGCTTGCACCACCTCCTTTGGTATGGATCACAGTGTTGACATTACCTCCTTCGGTTTTAAGACCTAACACCCAAAGCTTCCCGCCATTATTGAATATCTTCTCATTACTACCCTCAGGATTAATCTGACGCATCCATACTTGTTGCGGATGCTCAAAGCGCCAAGTTTCAGCAGATACATTCTCAACGAAGAGCTTTCCGGCTCCTGGGGTGTTCCGAAACACATACTTCTGGTCGGTGGTTCTCCATGAGCAGCAGCCCATATCCTTCAAAAACAGTGTTCGGGAAGTAGCTTGTTCAAAACCAATCAATCCAGGTGAGGCATCTGGAGTAATATTTGTGATACCAACACGTTCAATAGTCACGTCAGGCGCTGCTCCATCCTCAATCCGAAAGAATGGTTTGGGATTGTTTGCATCCCCAAAGGCTCTTCCACCAGGAGAAAGCGTAGCATTCATCGCAATGATTTTGCGAACATTTCCCCTGACGCGTAGGGTATCACTGATATAGTAGCGACCAGGTGGAATGTAAACGGTGGATTTTCCTGAGTCGAGGGCGTTTTGAATTGCAGCCGTATCATCGCCCCAATCATCGCCACCATTTGCTGCTTTCCCTCTTGCACCATAATCCTCAACGTTTGCCCAGTTTGAGAGATTATTATCATGAAAGTCTGGCGGTTCCTCGACTGGAAGATTGAGAGAGGTCTTTGCGGAAGTCCCAAACAAAGTAAAAGGAGTGTTCGAGGTATATTCCTTTACCGTAGCTTCCTGCAAGACCTTGTTATCTTGCATAATTGCAGACAGATAACCCGATGAACTGACATTCCGGGCAAACATACGGCTATTGCTCTCAATAGCACTTACCAAGGGATTATTGCCATAAAGCTCGGCATCGATTAGGGTCATAAGACCCGTCATGCCTGTATTGCGTATCGCCGGCACACTATTGCTGCTCCAGAGGTCTCGTATTGCTACAATATTTCCCGCATTCTCTAAACCGACAGTTTTCTGGTTGCAAAGACTAATGTGTTCGAGAGTCATACCGTTGACCTCGCCCGCAATACGAATACCATGATCAAAGCCTTCCACAACGACGTTCTTGACTAGAGCAGGACCAATCCACTTTCGAGTTATCTCAAGCCCGACAAGTCCTTGACCGCGAAGTGTGACATTGCGAACCGCACCCATGTTGTTGGCTAAATAATCGAGTGCGATCGCTCCACGATTATTACCAGTGTCAATCGTCAGGTCTTCAATGTAGTTTGCAAATGCCTCGTTCCCCTCCCCCTTTCCGAAATAGTCCTTTGCTCCGGCGTAAGCATCTGTCGTATAGAGTCCCGACGCGGTATAGACTACTGCTTTCGGGTTGCTAGGATCGTTGTAACTAGGTGCATTGTCCTTCAACCGGATAATAGTGTTGGTGCGGTTTTGTCCTTGAAGCCTTAGCTGTGATTGCCATTTACCGTTCGTGTCTTTCCACTCCAGGCGATCGCTCACAAGGTAAGTCCCTTGAGGGAAATAGACAACTCTGTTTGTACCTACGTTCTCTCGAATCGCCCTTTGGATTGCGGGAGTATCATCTGTGACTCCATCGCCTTTGGCTCCATACTGTGTCTTAACATTAATCACCATATTTTCGGGAAAAAGCTTATCCTCCGAAGTATTGGCGGTGACGACACATCTATTTTCTGCTGAGTTGACAGCAACCTTCTCAGAAAGCCCTAATTGAGAGGGGATGTTTGCACTCAGTGTAGGTTTGTTAACCCCAGCAATAGGAGAAAATACTGCTATCCCACACATGATGGAAAGTTTAGAAAATGTCTTCTTTCTGCGCTTAAACTTTGTCACAACTACCTTGGTAGGAGTAGGTTCGTTAACCTCAGCAACAGAAGAAAGTTCTGTTATCCCACACATGCTCGAAAGTTTAGACAATATCTTTTTTCTACGCTTAAACTTTGTCACAACTACCTTGGTAGGAGTAGGTTCATTTACATCAGCAACAGAAGAAAGTTCTGTTATCCCACACATGCTCGAAAGTTTAGACAATATCTTCTTTCTGCGTTTAAACTTTGTCACAACTACCTCGCTTCTTAATAGGGAACTTATTTTGACGCTTAAGCGTCTCCTCTTTTCACTAGAGGTGGGGATTCGTCCATCACCGAGAACTATTCATTTCTTGGGCGCAGTCGCTAAACCAAATATCTGTCCAATGAAACCAAATATTGAGCCTATCTTAGATAGACCATAGAGTTTCATCTTGGCAAAGATTTGAGGATGACTGGGAATATTTGTGTGCGCTCAACGGTAGATCAAAATATTCAGGCTGAATACTTGCTTTTTGCACCTAGACTAAAATTAAAGCACACAGCGGGAACATATCACTTCTGCAAAAATACTCAATAGTTGCAGTATGGTAAATACACAGGATTCACTTAGATCAGGTTAATGACCGCTGAAGAAAAGCAACAGCTACATGTAAAATTAACACAAATCACATCAATTATGTTGTGGAATCTACTTACTATTATGGGTTAGGCTTTTTTTAGCGATCGCCAATTTTAGATCGGGTCATCTGAAGTATGAATTCAGAAGGCAGAAGGCAGGAGGCAGAAGGCAGAAGGCAACCCACCCTTACTCATAGTGGGATTGAAACAAGGACGTTTTATACCGGAAGTGCAAGCAGTCTCGGTATAATTATTTGTTTAAACTGGGCTTTAGCTTTAAACCCAGAACTAAAGTTTTAATTGATACTCGTAACCTTCTGCCTTCTGCCCTCGAACTTCTGCCTTTCTTGTAAACCCCATCAACAAATTGAGGGGCTTATAGGCTTGTATCCTATAAATGTATGAACATTGCTTACGGCTTTGCAAATCGAGAAGGATTGACCGTTGACAAGTTTTTTATTGTTTATCCTTCTTCAAATACACAGCGCGAACATACTTTTTTGTCAAAATGGTATGTGGATTTTTTTTTGGTGAGTTCCAAAGTTGCTCAAGGCAATTGAAAATTCTTGATTAGAAATTTCCTTCACTGCTTTCCTACATAAAGTGGCACCGCACGCCCATTACCATGCCCAAGCAGCCGATTGCGAGTGAGTTGAAAACGCTTAAACCCTCGTGTTTCTTGAACATGAATCTGGAAGTCGTTGGCTCCGTAGCTAATAGTGGCATAAGAGAGTGCAACTTGAGAGTTGTCATTGATAAAAGCGATCGCATTTGATGGCACGTTCCCGGTCACGTACAACAGCGCTCCCAATAACTCGCTGACACCACCTCCTTTCGTATGGATAACAGTGTTGACATTACCTCCTTCAGTCTTCAAACCTAACACCCAGAGCTTGCCACCGTTATTAAATATCTTTTTATTACTACCTTCAGGGTTAAGCTGACGTGCCCATACCTGTTGAGGATGTTCAAATTGCCAACTTTCAGCGGATACATCTTCAATAAATAGCTTTCCGGCTCTTGGCTTGTTCCGAAATACATACTTCTGATCATTGGGTCTTAATGAGCAGCAGGTCACATCTTTCAAAAATAGTGTTCGGGAGGTGGCTTGTTCAAAACCAATAAGTCCAGCTTGTGGTGGGGCTTGTTGAACAAGATTTAAAACACTAACATGTTCAATGGTCACATCAGGTGCTGTTCCATCCTCAATCCGAAAGAACGGTTTCGGATTATTGATATCTCCAAAAGCTGTCCCACCAGGAGAAAATGTAGCACCCATCGCAAAGATTTTGCGAACCTTTCCCCTGACGTGTAAGGTATCACTGACAAAGTAGCGACCCGGCGGAATATAGACAGTGGATTTTCCTGAGTCCATCGCTTTTTGAATTGCCACTGTATCGTCCCCCCATTCATCGCTTCCATCGGGGTTTTTCCCTTTTGCACCAAAATCCTCAACGTTTACCCAGTTTGAGAGCTTGTTATCATGAAAGCTTGGCGGCTCCTTAATCGGAAGATTGAGAGAGGTCTTTGCGGAAGATTTAAACAAAGTAAAAGGAGCAAACGAGGTAAACTCCCTGATCTTTGTCCCCTTTACGACCTTATTATCTTGCATAATTGCTGACCGATAACCAGATGAGCGGACATTCCGAGCAAACATACGGCTATTGTTCTCAATAGCACTTACCGAGTCACTGCTGCCACGAAGATCCGCATCGAGAAGGGTAATAAGGCTCGTGTTGTTGGTATTGCGTACCGCTGGAACACTATTGCTGCTTGAGAGGTTTCGGATAGCTACAACATTCCCTAAATTCTCTAAACCAACAGTTTTCTGATTGCAAAGATTAATATGCTCAAGAGTAATACCGTTGACCTGACTCCCAATCCGAATTCCAGAGTCAAAGCCTTGGACAAAGACGTTCTTGATCAGAGCCGGACCAATCCACTTTCGAGTCATGTCAAGACCGACGAGTCCTCTCCCTTGAAGTGTGACATTGCGAACCGCACCGATGTTGTTGGCTAAATAATCGAGTGCGATCGCTCCACGGTTATTACCAGTGTCAATTGTCAGGTCTTCAATGTAGTTTGCAAACGCCTCGTTACCCTCTCCTTTAGCTGGATAGTCTTTTCCGCCGCCGTTAGGCTGCTCTACATAAAGTCCCGACGCAGTATAGACTACTGCTTTAGGGTTGTTAGTAGAGTTGTAACCAGGTGCATTGTCCTTCAACCGAATAATAGTGGTGGCACGGTTTTGTCCTTGGAGCCATAGCTGCGATTGCCATTTACCGTTCGTGTCTTTCCATTCAAGGCGATCGCTGACAAGATATGTCCCTTGAGGGAAGTAGAGAATTTTGTTTTTCCCTACATTCTCGCGCATCGCCGTTAGAAGTGCTTGAGTATCATCTGTAACACCATCTCCCTTTGCTGCATAGCGGGTCTTAACGTTAACCACTAAATTATCGGGAAAGAGCTTATCCTGTGTCGGGGTAGTAGCAATAACGCATGGATTCTTCGCTCTTACTAGAGACTTGTCCGCAAAAATCCCCGACACAGAAGAAAGTCTAGGGTTTGTCACAGCAAACACAAAAGAAAGTAGTATTATCCCAGAGATGATGGCAAGCATAGAGGAGACTTTCCTTCTGCGCTTAATCTTTGTCATAACGACCTCGTTTCTTGCTACAGAACTTATTTTGATGCTCTCCCGCCTCCACTGTAACTAAAGACGGGTGATTTTTGTGGAATCTACGCATGTTAAACTTACATCTTGCAGCTTTTGGGAACTGCACTTAGCACTCAGCTTAATTGGTAAAAAAATTCTGCATATATTACTCAAGCCTATGCAACTATATCCGGAAGAAATCAAATCTTTATAAATTAATTACATGATTTTTGCAAAAATTAGCTTTTTTTTACATAGCTCAAAGCCAAACTACACAGCTATTACGGCACTTTCTTATTAAATTAATGATGTTTTTCAGTAGATTTGCTAATTAAAATTTCCGGAATGTGTGCCAATGTGCCGAAAAACTATGACAGCATCGTTTAAGGGAAACTACGGTAAAACACGTTTTTAGGTCTTTTAGTGCGAATGAGATGACTTATTTTTAAAGTGAAAATTGAAAATTTTTCCAACTTGTGTTGGTTTAAGAATGTGCCGAGTATAAAGTTAAGGATGAATATATGCAAGAACTGCAAACCGAAAAGCTACAACCACTCAAACTTCCCCAACTAAAAGAATTGCCTTTAGTTTCAATACTGATTGCCAACTATAACTACGAAAAGTACATTGGGGAAACTTTAGAGAGTGTACTTTCTCAGACCTACCCAAATTGGGAAGCGATCGTTTGTGATGACGGCTCTAAAGATAACTCCTGTGAAGTCATCGAAACTTATGTCCAGAAAGACTCCCGAATCAAGCTGATACGTCAGCAGAATGGTGGTGTAGCTTCTGCATTAAATACAACTTACAGCAAAAGCAACGGTCAAATCATCTGTTTACTTGATGCAGATGATGTGTGGATGCCCCATAAGGTACAAAAAGTTGTTGAAGCGTTTCAATTTAATCCTAAGGGCGGCTTTGCCATTCACGATGTCTATCAAATTGATGGTCAAGGAAAGTTGATCAAACCGACACCTATGCTGAAAAATTTAGCATCAGGCTGGGTGGCATTATCTGGATTAGAAAATGGCGGTAAATTTGAAAACATACCCCCCGCTTCTGCACTTTGTATCCGTCGCGAGTTAGGGGACTTAATCTTCCCAATGAACGAAGAGTTTACGCGCAATGCTGATAGTCTAATTTTCCGTCTCGCTCCCTTTATCACTGAAATAGTACCTATATCAGAAGTACTTAGTAAGTTTCGCTTACACGGTGCAAATCTTACGAGTTTTACCTCCATCACAACCGACATATTGGTACGGGAGCACGAGACTGCAAAACGAGTACACCAAGAACAGAAGCAGTTTCTCAAAAAGATTTATGGTGTAGAGGTGGCAGAAAGTCTAGCGGGTCTGGAAGCTAATCCCTGGCACTATTACGAACGCTACTTGTTGGCTCGCTTTCAAGGTGCAACCAAGTCAGAAAGAAGGGAAATTCACCAGCGACTTGTAGCGCATCCGCAGTTTCACAAAGTTTTTGTTTACAAGCCTTTGAAATGGTTACTTCAATCAGGTGAGTATTTATCGAATGCTGTATTTTTAGCGTTGTTTAATCAGATATCCCACGAAAGTGGACTTAAGCGTCTGGCAAGATTAATTCTAAAGGGAACGATTGGGTTATTTATCTCAAAAAGATGAAAGAAGTCAGCAAAGCATTGGTGATTAGGACTATTTTTTTTCTCTTATGAAGAGTGTATCTAACTCCGCAAATTTAAATTTTGTTTAACTACGTTGTACAAGGACAATAGATGAGTCAGAGATCAATTGCTATCTTTACCTGGGGTTTAGACGGCGGAGCATTCACAAATCTTCCAGTAGCTCTGACTAAAGGCTTTTGGAACTTGGGAGTCACAGACTTATACGTCTTGTACCTTTCAAAAGGACCAGCAGAGGATATCACTTTTCCAGAAGGTGTCAAATTAGTGCCACTGGGTATTGAGCGGTCTATGGCATCTCCCATTGCCCTAGCTAAGTTTTTGAGAGCTGTCAAGCCAGATGTACTAATCTCCATGCCCACAATCATTAGTATCCCTGCAATTATGGGATGGCTGTTAGCTGGTGTGCGCCAGACAAAATTTGTGATTTACCAAGGAGATACTCTCACCTCTGATATTGCGATCGACCACAAGCATGACCTACGGATGCAAATCATGCCTTGGTTAGCAAGGCTGTTGTATCCCACAGCTAATGGGTTAACCACCGTTAGCCAAGGTGTCCTTGACATCCTCAAGGAAGATCGTATCCCCATGCCCTCCAATCGTGTGGCAGTAATCCCGAATCCTGTAGATGTCGATGATTTTTTAATCCGCAGCCAAGCAGCACCGGAACATCCCTGGCTTCAGCACAAAGACCAACCAGTGATTGTTAGTCTTGGGCGTTTAGTGAAGCGCAAAAACTATCCCCTGCTTTTGCAAGCGGTTGCAAAAGTCCGAAGCCAGTTGAAAGTCAAGCTGATTATTTTGGGAGAAGGTCCAGAAAGAAAACACTTGGAGGAAGTGATTGCGAAACTAGGTTTGCAGGAGTGTGTCAGCTTACCTGGTCATGTGGCTAATCCTTGGAGCAACATTGCCAAAGCCGATGTTTTTGTCATGTCGTCACTGGATGAAGCGTTTTGCCTAGCATTGGTAGAAGCGATGGCTTGTGGAGTACCCGTTATCTCTACGGATGCCATTGGTGGGGGTCCTCGCAGCATCTTAGAAGATGGCAAATATGGAAATTTAGTGCCAATAGATGATCCAGAAGCTTTAGGCACAGCAATTTACAAAGTTCTAACTTCAAAAGATTGGCGCAATCAATTGATTACAGCTAGCCAGCGGCAGAGTGAAGCGTTTAAGCCGGAAGCGATCGCCCAGCAGTGGCTCAGATTTCTAGAACAACTGTAGCTAAAAGTAACGCCAGAAAAAATCAATAATCGTTTTGAATGCATAGTCTTTTGAGATAGTGATACAGCTTTTATTTTTGTAGAAATCAAACTTGACACTGGAGAATTTCATCCATGAAAGTCCTTCTATCTGCTTATGCATGTGAACCAGGTCGCGGATCTGAACCAGGAGTGGGCTGGAACATGGCTTGCCAGATTGCTAAATACCATAAAGTCTGGGTTTTGACTTCAAATACTCATCGTCCAACTATTGAGGCAGAACTGGCTCGTAACCAACAGCCCAACCTGAACTTCGTTTTTCTCGATCCATTTGGTTGGGTCTATGACTGGTCTTATGAAGGAAAGCGATCGCAATGGCTAGTCTACCTCCACTACTACTTATGGCAAATTTGGGCATATTTTAGAGCCAGAAGACTCCATCAAGAGATTGGCTTTGATATTGCACACCACATAACCTATGGTCGATATTCGAGTCCGAGTTTTCTTGTCTTTCTTCCTGTACCCTTTGTCTGGGGTCCAGTTGGAGGCGCGGAATCTACACCTAAAGCATTCTGGCAAGACTTCAGCAGACGCGCTAAAGTTTATGAAACTCTACGTAACCTTTTGCGCTGGGTGGGTGAGCTTGACCCATTTGTGCATCTTACGGCTCGCCGAAGTACTGTTGCGATAGTGACGACTCCAGAAACCGCGACCCATTTGAATGTTTTAGGTGCTAAAAGAATTGAATTTTTGCCTGGACAAACTGGAATTAATCAACAAGAGTTTGCTCGTCTTGAAAAACTTGCGGTTTCATCTGACGAAACTGTTATCAGATTTGTCAGCATAGGACGTCTTTTACACTGGAAAGGATTTCATCTCGGTCTCAAGGCATTTGCTCAGACTGGTTTAGAGCAGAGTGAGTACTTGATTATTGGGGAAGGACCCGAAAGAAAAAGGCTGGAAGAACTTGCCAATCAGCTGGGAATTGCAGACAGAACATTTTTTTTGGGAGCAATATCTCGTGAAGAAACCTTTCAAACATTAGCAAAGTGCCATGTAGTAGTACATCCCGCACTGCATGATTTTTCACCAACTGTCTGCTTAGAGGCTATGGTGGCAAGGCGTCCAGTAGTCTGCCTGAATTTAGGCGGACCAGCTATCCAGATCACAGAGGAAACTGGCTTTAAGATTCACGCTCAAACGCCTGAGCAAACAGTGAGCGATCTTGCTAAGGCAATGACGGTGCTAGCCAAAGACCCAAATTTGAGATTGCGTATGGGTCAAGCTGGACACAAGAGGGTGATAGAAGCTTTTAGTTGGCAAAGTAAAGGGCGCTACTTTGCTCAACTTTACGAAGAAATTTCAACTCAAGATAAATCCTACTTGAAATTGGGTTAGAAAATTATGAAAAAAAGCCAGAACTGAGAATTCACATGGGAGAGGCTGGAAAAAAAAGGGTATGGGAAGTCTACAACTGGGAAGTTAAGGGAAAATATTTAGCTCAAATCTATCAAACCGTAGCAGGAAATTCATGAGTTCAGCAACATCACCTCAACCTCAAGCAGGAATTATCACAAGGTCTAGCTTAATCGTGATATTTCTCGCTTCTGTTATGTTCCCACGTGTTTTAACAGCACTAAAAGTCCCATCAGTTGTTAACTTTTTGCATTTCGCTTTGGTTATAGTCTTATTTGTATGGGTAGTACCGAAAATTCGTAGCCAAATTGCTGGAAAACTCCTGGTTGGACTGATGATTTTTCTGGGAATAATTATATCTAGTGCCATGTTCAATAAAGCAGGCGTTATCAATGTCATTCTCAGCTTTTTGATGCTTGCCGAACCTTTTATGATGTTGATAGCAATTGTCAGTACAAAAGTACCTGAATCTAGTATTAAAAAATTTCAATTTTGGATATTTTCATTTGTCTATATTCATCTAGCTTTTGTATATTTTCAGAAGTTTATTATCAATCCATATTCTCCAGATGAGATTAAGGGAATTTTTTTGAAGATGGGAGCGGGACACCATGTAGGAGGTGATGTTGCCCTAACTTTTGGCGTTTATTTCCTTCTGTGTTCCGGCGTTCGTTCACTATGGTTACGCATATTTGTATTTATTTTATGTATGGGAAACATTCTTTATGCTGATGTGAAACAGGTAGTCATTGCATTTCTAGTTTCCTGGTTTCTCTTGATACTTACGCAGATGAAGGAGATAGTGAAAGCAATAATGTATTTAGGAATTGCTATTCCAATTACTATTGGAGTTCTGAAAATCATCAACACTCTGTACTCTGGAATACGCTACATATCTGATATGGAGGTAGTTACAGAAGCTTTTCAATATAAATTATCTGTATTTTCTATTATTAGCTCCTTCTATAAGTCAGATATAAATTGGTTGTTTGGACTTGGACCAGGTCATACTATTAGCCGATTAGGTTGGCTAATGAAAGATTATCTACAACTTTTGCAACCATTAGGTATTACTGGCACTTCTGTTTTTGAGACAGTATTTAACGCTCAAGAGAGCTACTACTGGTCTAATAGTATTACTGGCTCTAGTATGTACTCTTTATTATTCTCTTGGGCAGGTATTTGGGGAGATTTAGGGTTTCTAGGATTGGGAGTATATTTGTATCTCTGGTTCTTGGTCTGGAATTATATCTGTTTAGATAAAGTTTCCAAGTTTTTCCTAATTACTGTGTTTGTTGCTGGACTAATATTTTCTTGGATGGAAGAACCTGCTTTTATGCTTTTTGTCGCTAGTTTAATTGGACTGCAATGGCAAAAACATCAAGCTGAGAAATCTAACAAATTATGGCAGCACAAAATGCAAGACAATTTTTTTGTTCAAAAACCATTAGGAGAAAAAGCCTAATTTTAGCTTCAATTAAATGCATAATAAATTAACAATCAATCTTGTTACAGCACTTCCCGGTGTCATGAGGTACAAGAACCCCACCCCCAACCCCCTCCCCGCAAGCGATGAGGGGGCTATTATGTACCTCATAACAAAGGAATCTGCTGTATATGGAATCATATAATGCCTAATTTTTTTTAAGTTTAAAACTATCACAGAAATGAACATTTTAATTATCCATAATCGCTATCAACTTGCTGGGGGAGAGGATGCTGTTGTACAAGCTGAAGCGGAATTGTTAAAGTCTTACGGACATGATGTTTCAGTTTTAGAAGTAGACAACGACAGCATTGTAGGAGTATGGGGTAAAGCAAAAGCAGCCTTTTCGGCAATTTACTCTTTTTCATCAAGAAACCTGGTGAGTAATGCGATCGCTCAACACAATATTCAAGTTGTTCACATACACAACTTTTTCCCACTACTCTCCCCATCTGTATACGATGCTTGTCGAGATGCGGTTGTGCCTGTTGTGCAGACACTACACAATTATAGATTGGGTTGCCCAAAAGCTATGCCCTTTCGGGAAGGTCGAGTTTGCGAAGAGTGTATTGGCAAAGCCTTACCTCTGCCTGCTGTAGTGCATGGCTGTTACCGAGGTTCCCGCGTTGAAAGTGCAGTGGTAGCAAGCATGTTAGCGGTGCATCGCTTAAGGCAAACTTGGCAAGAACGGGTGGATGGTTACATTGCTTTGACCCAGTTTCAGAAAGATAAACTAGTGGAAGCCGGACTTCCTAGTGAGAAGATTTACATTAAATCTAACTTTGTATTTACGCCAGATACCATAGCAGAAACCAGCTATGATGGTGATTACGCACTTTTTGTCGGGCGACTTTCAGAAGAAAAAGGTGTTGCTACCCTAATTGATGCTTACAAACAAGGCAATCTAAGTATTCCCCTAAAAATTGTTGGTGACGGTCCATTAAACGACGTACTACAGCAGCAGGTACGGACGTTGGGGTTAGAGAATATGATTACCTTTCTTGGGCAGCAAAATAAGTCAGTTGTGTTGAATTTAATGCGTAAAGCCCAGTTTTTAGTCTTTCCCTCTATCTGGTATGAAGGTTTTCCCTTAACAATTGCCGAGGCATTTGCCTGTAGTCTACCTGTCATTGCAGCAAAATTAGGTAGTATGGCAGAGATTGTAGAAAATGGGGTAACTGGTTTACATTTTGAAGCCGGAAGTGCAGTAGATTTGGCAGCAAAAATAACATGGGCAACTACTCATCCTGAAGCGATGATTGCAATGAGAAAACATGCTCATTCTATGTATCAAACCAGGTATACTCCTGAAGCAAATTACTACCAGTTGATAGAAATTTATCAACTGGTAATCAACAAAAATATGTCTAAACTTGCTAGTATTTCATTCTCTAAATCTTCGCTTCAGTCCGTAGATTCTAATTAAGCGAATAAGTCGGAGAGGATAGTACAAGAAAGATAGAAATTGAGGTAGCGGCAGAAACACTTCGTCTGCTACTGTTGGAACAACTAAATGCTCAAAACAGTACCAAATTTTATCCAATGGGTGTTCTATCATGCTTAAGTGAAACAATGATCTATTAACTTTCTGGCTTGGAAGTAAACTTTCAGTTTGATAGAAAAGTTGTGTATAAATCTGGGAAGCGAGGGACTTCACTAGTGGGTCGGCTTGTATTTGCTGTAAGATGGTTTTTGGAAGCTTTACTTCTAGAAGTTCATGCCCTAGTAAAAGACCAAGTAAGAGGATTCGCGTCATCCGTAACTTAATCGCGCGATCGCAAACCTGCTCCCAATTTATCTCACCACAGGTACAAAGCACTTGAGCAATATCACAAATCCGGTTCAACTGTTGCCAACAATCCTTAGCTCCCTGAGAACAGAGGATTAAGATTGAATCCTCCGAAGAAAGATTGAGAACCATTCTATTCGCAAAAGGCTTTGGTTGAGCATACTCCCATAGCCATTCAGTATCATACAAAAATGAGAATTGCTTTGGTAACATCCCATGATGGAGATCTATAGTAACGCGATCGCGCTCATCAACCATATGCAGTTCCCAATGGGATTGAAGGTAAGCCTTTTGTTGTTTGTCTTTGAGAGAACTAAGGTAAGCTGCTTCTTTCTCACTATTATTAGAGTATGGTTGGTATCCTTGAGTAGTCAGTAGTTCTTTTGCCTTCAAAAAATCTTCTTTGCGAACTAGAATATCTAAATCAAAAAAATCTCGACGTGAGATATCACCATAAGCTGATATAGCTAAGATCGGACCTTTGAATGGAATCACAGGTATATCATTTGCCCCAAAAAGCTCCAATAGCTTGAGCAGTTTGCTTGTTAACATCAGGTTGCGTTGAGTTCTCGCATACTGGTTATGTTGAAACTGCTGTTGGAAACTTGCAGGAATTAATTGTGGGCATATATTACTGAGGTTGCTGTAAAGAAGCGGTATTACACCGTGTCTATATGCTGTTTGGATTAGGTATTGCCAGTCAATATTTTCTTGAACCAAATCTTTAATGCGATCGCTATCAATTTGTGGACGAACGCAATTAAGAAGTAACTCTATTTCCAAACATAATTTTTTTTCTGAAATCCAGGTGTTTTGTTTAGATATAAGTTGCATTTTTGGTAATTAATCTAATTAATTTTACTTTGTCAATGAGTTTTGCTCACTAACTATGGCACTTCCACTCGACTCCATTTGGTCTTTCCAAGATTGAGCATAAAAACCACCCTGACCAAGCAATTCATCATGGGTACCTGACTCCACAATTTGCCCAGCACGCATGACGTGAATGATGTCAGCTCGCATCGCTAATGTAAAGCGGTGAGTAATTACCACCGCAGTGCGATCGCTTGCTAATGTGCGAAATCTCTCTAACCAATCATGTTCTGCCCAAGGGTCCATTGCGCTTGTTGGTTCATCTAAAATGATGATTTGGGCACGTCTAAAAAATGCCCGTGCTAATGCCAAACGTTGCCATTGACCACCGCTTAAATCAGTTCCTTCCGGAAACAACTTACCCAACATAGCGTTATAACCTAGAGGCAAGCGCTTAATCTTATCGTGAATACCTGACGCTTTAGCAGCTGCTTGAATTTCTGTGTAATTTGATGCTGCGGATATGTCACCCAAACCAATATTTTCCCCAGCGGTAGTATAGTAAGGAATTGGTGACTGGAACAAAACAGTAATTAATCTGCGAAATGCTTTCACCGAAAAGTTACGCAAATCAATACCATCTAGTTCAATACTTCCCGACTCCGGGTCATAAAAGCGGCATAAAAGCTTAATTAGCGTACTTTTACCAGCACCATTATCACCCACAATCGCCACAATTTTACCAGCCGGCAGCGTCAAGTTAAAATTATCTAAAACTGGTTCTGATGTACCAGGGTAGCGGAAGGTGACTTGCCGAAAACGAATTCCCTTTTTAGGTGTTGACGGTACGGGAACAGGATTAAGCGGATCTACAATTTTGGGCTGTATTTGTAAGAATTCAAATAAGTTAGCCAGAAACAAGCTATTGCGATAAATTTGTCCCAGGTTGTTTAATAGATCCCTAACAATGCTTTGTCCTTGACTGAATGCCTGAAAAAACAGAGCTAAGTCTCCTAAAGTCAAAATTCCTAGCAATACCTGCCGTCCTATCCAGGCTATAGCTCCACCAGAAATTAACAGTGCAATTATGGTAGCAACAAAGCGACCTAATGTTTGCAGTTTCAATAGACGGAATTGTTCGTGTCTCAGGCGCCGACGCAGATTATGGTAAGATGATTGAAAGTAATCTGCATAATCAAACAATCGCACTTCCGCTGCCGTGGCATTGTTTGTCAGCAAGTAGTCATAATACGTCAGCCATCGGCGATCGGTTGTTGTACGTTGTGACCATTGATACTGAATTTTATTTAAATATGTCAAAACATAGAAAGCAGGAAAAGCACTGACTACTAAAGTGATGGGTAGACCAAAACCATAAGGAGCCAAGATTGCAGCCATCGCAAATAAAGTAACGGTGTTTTGTAAGAATCTGCCAGTATTTTCTAGTAAAGCAAGCGATCGCCCACTTGCACCCTCCCGCGCTCTGTCAAGTTTGTCATTATACTCAGAGGATTCATAAAAGCCATAATCCACAGCCACAGACTGTTTTTGAATCAAACCAGTGACGTAATCCTGTACCAATTCTGACTGAGCCGTGCGAATCCATTCAGCAACACTATTTAAAACCTCCCCCACTAGCACGATACCTGCCATTAACCCCACTGGTATAATTACTTTTTGAACATTTGCCGCAGAAATGCCCGATCCAGTTACTGACACCAAAGCATTGATTGCCCGTGGGGTGAGGGAAATCGAAGCTGCCGGAATCAATCCTTGAACCAGCAGCAAAATTATCCAAGCCACAGTCCAGTAGCGAGACGCTGCCCACACCAAGCTGAGAGTTTTGACTAAATGTGAGAATATGGTGTTGGCGCTACGGAGTTTGCTAATCAAGATATTAAAACCCTGTGAATTCAACAATAATCATCGAACTGAAGCCCTCAGGCTGGAAGTCTGGGGCTACAGAAACAAAGCAGGCACACGCAGGCTAATAAGGCGCATCTTCATTAAAAATTAGTATAAATACTAAAAATAAAAGTGATGCTAGCTACATCATTGAAGCCCACGCAGGTGGGCTTAGTTCGTATAGCCCCAGGCTTCCAGCCTGAGGGGCTTGTGCGGTTAATTCTGCCAAGTCATCCTCAACTAGCTTCACAAGCTCAGGTAAATCTCCTAGAGAAGGTTTACGCGTAAACCGAGAAAATCTGACGTTTTTGATAAGTTCGCCACAAAAATGTAAATGCTCTGCCATAAATTCCTGTTCAGAGATTGAGCTAATAGCGCGAGTATGACGCACCAATTCAACGAATGCTTCTTGGGGTTTAATTCTGGTAATTTTGTGTTCGCTTCCCTTATCCAATACATAAATATGATGTAATGGAATCGGAGTTTGTTGGAAACCACGAGAGAGTTTGTATGCTACTTTGAATGAGTTTTGCGAAACAGGCAATAAGCTTTTAGTATCGTGTCCTAAAGATGTTGCAGCGTCCGGGCAAAGTTTAAATTGGGGATAGCTGGGAAAAACAACAGGTTGACCTGTCTTAATTTGGATTGGTAGTACATCATCAGTTAAAACATCATAGCCGCGATTATGAAAAGCAGTTGCCAAAGTTGATTTACCCCAACCGGAACCACCCATAAATGCGACACCTTTGTGATTGATGTTAATACAACTAGCATGTAGAACTAACAAACCCCTTTGTCGCAGCAGTACGCATAATATAGGTCCTAGAAGTACAGTGCGAAGAAGAGATTCGTCCACATCCGCTAGAGGATTAATAATAATTTCTCGTCCATTGCGAATAAAACACTCAGCTACTTCTGGCATTTCTCCCAGAAAATTTTGACCGCCATCATGTTGCATTGCGGTTGCATTATCTATTTTGCCAAACCGCACAATTACATCTGGCTCACCCTCAGTTTCAATTAGTTCGGGAAGTGGCAATTCCGAAGCAATGCACAAGTTGTAGGCTTTATAAAATTTCATATTGTGATTTTATTTAGTGCTAATAAAAACAGAGATTTAATGTAAATTCACCAAGGATTAGATTTTTTCACGCAATCATCTAGGATTGCTATAGGAATCCTAGATGATTTGTGGTGCGATTCGTGTTGTTCAGATTCCCGACTTCTTAGAGAAGTCGGGAATCTAACTTTCAACGTTTATTCCAAAACAGGCAAAAAATTGGGTATTTTCTGCTTCAGAAGAGTGGAATTGCTACAGAGACAAACCAGGAATTTGGTATTGCCTCTGTGTCTACCTCACTAAATAAGTTCTACAGCTTGAAATCAAAGATTTTACTGGTAGAACTATTTAGGAACGCAATCCAAGTTATGTGCCGTACCCTTACAGTCTAAATCTATCGAATCGACGTCATTACTATTAGATATAACGTTGCCGTTTAAAAACACAAAATCTTGCGCTGTTGGATTACCAAGAACTTGTGTAATGTCAGCAACATTACCGTGAACAGTCAATTTGGGAGCAGTGTAAGAACTTTTCATGATCTATTTCCTGATTTTGAGTGTGTTGATGTATTAGTCGTTGAAAGTAGTGCCCCATAATTGGACTTACGGTGTGGCATGGTTGTCGTAAATAGGACACCAGCCATAACCTGCCAAGACTGTTGGACTTACGGCGTCATTTGCTTGTAGTCGAACCACAAAGCTAAAGTAACTGCCTGCCAAATTGGTGTAATATCCTCATCTCTGACTTCATTTCCTGCTGATATCGATCGCTCATAAGCTGCTTGCAGGAAATCTGAATCAATGTATTTTTCCAAGTATCTAATCTGATTGGACATCACCTCATCCAGAATGTGGCGATCGCGATTCAACAGTCCATCGTCGAAATTGGCTGATAAATCTGCTTTTCCCCCACGCCATTGAACTTTTTCCGGTAGAATTCCTTCTAAGCCACGACGCATCACCATCCTTCCCCATCCTTGGTATAACTTCTGCTCGGCAGGCAATGCTAGGCAAAATTCAATTAGTCGCTTATCCATGAATGGATGACGCGCTTCTAAAGAAAACATTGCCGCATATTGATCCGCTCGTTCTAAGGTATAAGGCAATACACCTTGGGTAAGTCCTCGCCAATGTTGTTCTTTTGCGGTGAGGGGTTCTTGATTCGATGTACCAAACTTCTGGATTCGCTCATCTAAACCAACACCTTCTGCAAAGTTACCTTTGATAAGGGGAGTCTGGGAAACAAAGGAATTTGCAACTTTTGTTTCTTTGCGCTGCCAAAGTTGCCGTACTCGTTCTAGAACTGGTTTTAGTCCGTGATTTACGATCAACAATTTGCGCGAAACACCAAAATGTTTGTGGATTAGCCTTACTCCCTCAAAGAATGATATCCAACGGAACTGCTTTGCAAAATCCTTCAGGTAGGGCAGCCCATAACTCCGAAATGCGGCGTAAGGTGAGACATTAAAGTGTGGCGAAAATGCTTTAACTTCCTCTATACATGTTTTCCAATGTCCTTGACGTGCTAATTCGGTAAGCCTACTTACACCGTGGCAAACTGTGGTGTCTCCATCAAAACCATCTAGGGAAATCCGCAGTCCTAGTTCTTTAGCAGCGCGGTTTACAATCCAAGGATAAAAATGACTTGGACCCAAAAGACCTTCATCTTCGTACCGGAAAATGCTATCCAGGTTAGATAACGGACCAAACTTGTCACCGTGGACGTAGTGGGGAATCAATCCCCCCTGTTCTAGCACCGCATTCATAAAAGGGCGCTCGTCACACTCAGTAATTCTATCAAAAATAGTGGAGATTGTGTGTAGCGGAGTTGTCTTTTTTTCCGCAAGTAAATCCCGTGCCACACAGGTAACAGCCGAAGAATCTAATCCACCACTCAACTGGCTGGCGATGGGGAAGGCACTACGTAAGCGACAACGTACTGCCTCGGTAAAAATTTCCCGAAACTTCTCTGCGTAAGCCTCATCAGAATCCATCTTAATCTCACGATGGGGATCGAGTTCCCAGTAAGACCTTATCTCCATTCCTGACTGACTGACAACCATACTGTGAGCAGGGGGAAGCCGCAGAATATCTTGATAACTAGTGATGGCTCTGTCTTCCATCGTCAATGTCAAGTAATCGGCAATTCTAACTTCGTTGAGTCGGCGCGGAACTTCTTGCAAACATAATAGTGCCTTGATTTCTGAAGCAAATACAAGGGCTTTACCTGGTTGATAGTAGTAATAGAAGGGCTTGACTCCGAGATGGTCTCTAGCACAAAACAGAGACTGTTGTTGCTTATCCCAGATAGCAAAGGCAAAATCACCTAAAAGATGTTCTGGGCAAGATTCTTTCCATTTTTCATAAGCCGCCAATATCAGCTGGCTATCCGTAATTTTATCAGATACACAGTTATTTAATTGTAACTTATTTATAAGTTCATCACGGTTATCTATGCGAGCGTCTGATGTAATAATCAAATCGCCTGTAGAGTTAGCTAAAGGTAACTTTTCTAGCAGAGATTCGGGAGTAGTCCACAGCATCCGATGCCCAAAACCGATCGCTCCATGTATCCAGATGTCTGCACCATCGGGTCCTCGGTGTGCCAGGGTTTCCATCATCATTCCCAGGTCTTCCCGGTCTAGAGTGCGATCGCCCAAATAGTAAATTCCCATAATACCACTCATAATTTCACTCCTTGGAGAGATGGCAGTGGAATGAAACGTGAAAGGTCTACTAGATAACCCATGACAACCCGTCCTTGATGTTCTATCCAAGCGTGAGCTTCTAAGGTTCCTTTTTCTCCTTTAGCAACACCAATCCGCAGTTCACAAGAGTGACCGTAGCGACTCATTAGCACTTGAGTAGTCAAAGCGCGAGCTAGGCATTTTACCCCAGGCATATAGCGGCTAACTGCGTTTACAGCCCAAGCAATTTTGCGGACGGAAACTGGATTTGTCACTTGTAAGCGATCGCTTTGCCGACTAACTTTTGCTAACACTTTTAAAAGTGTGCGGAAGGGCATTATCCAAAGCCCTAACCTGATGGTTGCTAGTATTATTAAGGTCATGATTAAAAGCTGGCGATCGCGTAGCGTGTGCTTCGCACTCTGGCTCGCTCCCATCCGAAAAAAATTAAACAGTCGTATTATTTTTGACATCGATTAGTCCCGCAGCCAAAAGGTCTTCAAGTAATGCTCTCAGGTCGCGATCGCACTGTTGATCTTCAACTTCATACTCTTGCAGAAGCATCTGCTTAATATCTCTCACAGCTTTTGGTTCCTGAATCAAATTCCAAATCAGCGCTCCCACCTCATTTAATCCGTGATAAACTCCAGTCTTGAGATTGAGAATGACTGCTTCCCCACCCAGATCGGAAGAAATTTGTTCTTGATTTGCCTCTACTATAGAAGACTCGGAAATTTTCTCATCTAGTTGTTTTAAGTTCATATTTTCTAAATTTCCTTTGGCTATTTGATTAATGATGTATTTAGCTTTTGTATAAAGAATTTTTCTTCTACTTACGTATACATCCGGTAAATTTTCACCAAGTATCAAATATATTTTCCTAACCAAGTAAATCCTTTTAAGCGAATTCACTATCACTGTTGTATCATCATACACAAGCTATCAGAAACAATCTGTCTAAGTGCATACTTCGAGGGAGAAGTTATTCAACAAAATCACTACCTTTAAAAGAAATGCAAAATGGTGACAAAGCCTTTAAAGTCAGCGATCGCATCGATTAGATAGCAGTAATTAGTCCTGGTTTAAAATCTTGAGAAGGTTTGCTTGGCTACAATTTGCACAAGGGTAGATTTTACTAAAACAAGTAGCCTGGTAGAAGTATTTGGTAGATACTTACGTACCCTCTCTATCTGGAAGTATACATGTATATGCTAGCTTTGCCTCTCAAGTTCATGAAAAAAACATGACCACATTAAGGGAGTGTAAAAAAACAATTTATTATTATCAACCCTGATTCCTTTTTTTACTATTAACCCGTAAGTACCCAGAATTAGTGGTGGATATAAAACGGATGATAAGGAGGCGTTGCTGATTAGATGTATGAAAATGATTCTGCGTGATGCCAAAACCCTTGATTAGACGATTCTGTGCTACGTCTCTACATCCGGATTCATACCTGAATTCAGCAACGCCATGAGGATTCTATAATAGGACTTACGTACTCGTTACCAGAAAACAAGGCTTTGAGATTGCAACCGAAGCTATGTAGTTCGTGCGTAAGTCCTGTATAAGCGTAACGTTAGCAATTATTAAAAAACTTAACTAAACTTAAAAATCTGAGAATGGGGAAATACCCCCATTAATAGCTCACTGAGGCTGAGGTACAATGCAAAGAAATATTTAAATTATGAGACGCTCTCTCCTATGATCAGACCAGAAGTTAACACAAAATCCAGTGATAAAAACCTAGAGGCAATGCGTCATTTTTCCGAACAATACGCCAAGCGTACTGGAACTTACTTCTGTACTGAAGCCTCTGTAACCGCAGTTGTAATTGAAGGACTTGCCAAGCATAAAGACGACTTAGGGGCGCCTTTATGTCCTTGTCGTCACTACGAAGACAAAGCAGCTGAGGTAAGCGCGACATTTTGGAACTGTCCTTGTGTACCGATGCGAGAACGCAAAGAATGCCATTGTATGCTGTTTCTTACCCCAGATAACGATTTTGCAGGTGAAATGCAAGAAATTTCTTTAGAAACAATCAAAGAAGTTCGCGATAGCATGGGTTGATGGAAAGCATCCCCAGCGAGTTTTGGCAAGGCGTAGAGCAGTTCAATTCTGGGCAGTTCTATGCCTGTCACGATACTTTAGAGGCTCTATGGATCGAAGCATCAGAGCCAGAAAAAAGCTTTTATCAAGGCGTTTTGCAAATTGCCGTAGCCTTATATCATCTGAGTAATCTTAACTGGCGAGGCGCAGTAATTTTATTAGGAGAAGGAAGCAATCGCCTGGGACGTTATCCATCAATATACAGCGGTATTGATGTTGACCAATTATTAGATCAGAGTGCAACATTGTTGAGCGCACTACAAAAAGCCGGAGCAGACAAGATTACCACTGAGGACTTGAGTCAAGATGAAACCTTGACTTTACCCAAGATTTTACTCGTTAACGAATTAGGGGACGCTTGAATGCTTGGACAAGGAGACAAGGAGCTTCGCAACAAAAGCTGTGTAATGGCGAAACAATAAAGTTTTAGAAAGCGTCAAGAGTTTTAGCCAGTGCTTAATCCACAACTAGTCTAGATTGTGTATTGTATCCGAAACACGACTAAAACTGCGTTACTTATTGTTTCGTAGTAAGCACTTCAGTGCTTAATATTAAGCACTAAAGTGCTTACTACAATAAAACACTTAAGATAATTAAAGTAAAAATCAAATTCATCTTAAATCTTAAATTACTATCATGCCCTGGTATCAATTGCCTCAATTACACATACGTCGCTTTGGATTAGCCTTAATGTTACCAGTTGCTCTGGTGGGAACTATAGCCTTTCCCATCCAACTGCAAAGCGCTACAGCACAAACTTCTGGACAACAAGGACGCCCACTGCAAATTAAGTCTGATATCCAAGAATACGACGCCAAAACCCAAGTAGTAACAGCGCGTGGTAACGTACAAATGGTTTATCCGGCTCGGCAAATTCAAGCCACAGCTGCCCAAGCTCAATATTTTAGCAAAGAACGCCGCATCGATTTCAGTGGCAACGTTTATATTTTGCAACAGGGTGCTAATAGCATCCGAGCAGACAAAGTTACATATCTAATTGACGAAGGACGGTTTGTAGCATTACCGCAAAACAATCGCCAGGTAGAATCAATCTATTTGGTGAACGATACCAACGTCAACGCACCATCTGCGGCACCCGCACCAAAAACACCGCCTTTAAAGCGCTCCAATTAGAAATAATCGCTTTATTTAGGGTAGATCAACTGTGAAAATTGTTTTAGAAAACGTTCACAAATCTTACGGCAAGCGAGTTATTGTCAATCGTGTTAACATTTCTGTCGCTCAAGGAGAAATCGTCGGTTTACTCGGTCCCAATGGAGCTGGTAAGACAACCACATTTTATATTGCTACAGGTTTAGAAAAACCCGATCATGGAAACGTTTGGTTAGATAACCAGAATATTACTGACATGCCAATGCACAAAAGGGCGCGAATGGGTGTTGGCTATTTAGCGCAGGAACCAAGTATTTTTCGTGCCTTGAGTGTGCGAGATAACATTCTTTTAGTACTTGAGCAAACCAATGTGCCACGATTAGAATGGTCAGGGAGAGTACAAAATTTACTGCGGGAGTTGCGTTTGGAAAAAGTAGCTAACAGTAAAGGAATTCAACTTTCTGGAGGTGAGCGACGCCGGACAGAATTAGCCAGAGCTTTGGCTGCTGGGCGTTCGGGACCAACATTTTTGCTTTTAGATGAACCATTTGCCGGAGTTGATCCGATCGCTGTTTCGGAAATTCAGCATATTATCGCCAAATTGCGCGATCGCAATATGGGTGTCCTCATCACAGATCACAATGTCCGTGAAACTCTCGCCATCACAGATCGCGCTTATATCATGCGCGAGGGGCAAATTCTCGCCGCTGGTACTGCTGAAGAACTTTATAATAACCCGCTAGTTAGACAATATTACTTAGGCGATAACTTCCAGGTTTAGTCATGTGTCAGGAGATAAGAGGGGTAAAGGGGAAAGGAAAAAAGGGGAAAGGTATGGAAATAAAGAATTATTTTAAACAACTCATGATATTTTATTAACCCTTTCCCCCTTCCCCTTTACCCTTTTCCCCTCCCACTAATTAGTGACTAATGAATAATGAAATACAAGCCTTTTTATACCCTAAATTCTCTCCTGCCTTTTTCCATCATGGATCGCTACCTCACTAGCGAATTAATACCGCCATTTTTATTTGGTGTCGGTGCATTCTCATCAATTGGTGTCACAATTGATGCAGTATTTGAATTAGTGAGAAAAATAGTAGAATCCGGGCTACCAGTAGGAATTGCACTCCAAGTTTTTTTATTAACCCTGCCAAAGTTCGTTGTTTTAGCCTTTCCCATGTCTACGCTGCTAGCTACTTTGATGACTTACAGTCGTCTTTCTAGCGAAAGCGAATTGATTGCTTTGCGAGGATGTGGTGTAAGTGTTTATCGCATGGTATTAACTGCGGTATTTTTAAGTTTGCTGGTTACAGGATTGACATTTGTTTTCAACGAGCAAATTGCACCAGCAGCAAGTTACCAAGCCGCTGTTACCTTAGAAAAAGCCCTAAAATCGGACAAGCCACCTATTGCTAAACAGGATAACTTCCTTTATGCAGAAAAGCGAGATGTGAGGCAACCCGATGGTAAAAAGCAAAAAATTCTCATTCGCTTATATTACGCCGACCAATTTGATGGCGATCGCTTCAGAGGTTTGACAATTATAGATCGTTCCGACCAAAAAGCTCGGCAAGGTTTAAGTCAAATTGTCGTTGCAGATTCCGGCGAATGGAATCCATCGGAAAACACCTGGAATATTTACAAAGGTACCATTTATTTAGTAGCTCCTGATAGTTCTTATCGCAATATTGTGCGGTTTGAACAGCAACAATTACAATTGCCTCGCACAGCATTTGAACTAGCACAAAAAAGCAAAGATTACGACCAAATGAATATCGCTCAAGCGCTAGATCAACTGGAAATAGAACGTCTTGGCGGTGATGATAAAAAAATTCGCAAA
Organism: [Scytonema hofmanni] UTEX 2349; assembly: GCF_000582685.1. GTDB lineage: Bacteria > Cyanobacteriota > Cyanobacteriia > Cyanobacteriales > Nostocaceae > Hassallia > Hassallia hofmanni. Next base: position 3,226,301 of record NZ_KK073768.1, on the reverse strand, counting down.
CTGAAAATTCGGATTCAACAAAAATTTGCCTTGCCCTTTGTATGTGTAGTTTTTGGCTTAGTAGGTGCTGCAATGGGAACCATACCACAGCGCACCGGACGAGGAACCAGTTTTGGTATTAGTGTCATAGTTATTTTTTCTTACTACTTATTTGGTTTTATTACTAGTGCGCTAGGAGAGGCAAATGTTCTCTCTCCCTTTATGGCAGCTTGGTTGCCGGATTTTCTTGGTTTAGGCACGGGTATATTCTTATTGATGCGAGCTGCTCGACGATAAATTACAACACAAAATAATCACATCTTATATCATGTTCGCGCTTATTACTTATTAAAACCGAAGAACCCCACCCCGCCAAAGCTACGCTTTTGCTCCCCTCCCCGTTCACGGGGAGGGGTTAGGGGTGGGGTCTAATAAGTGTAGTTCCGACATTCCGGAGCATCGGGATTTTCTCTACAGTATTGCTCAAAAGAGGTTTTAGCTGATACCATGCTTTCAGCTTTTTGATGAGCAGCTTCCGCTTGGAGTTCTTCTACTTCATCCCAAGCGGCAGCACAAGCTTTAGAATAAGCACCTTTGGCTGTACAAATAGCACGAGCATCTTCAATCGCTTTTTGAATTCTATCCTCCAGCACAAGTCCTTTGGGAGAATCCACAAAGTCGCTTTTTGTCAAGATGTCAGTAATTGAGATAATGCCCAACAGCCTGCCTTGGATCACAGGTGCTCTGCGAATACCAGTATTGGCAAACAACCGCGCTACAAATTCTACCCCCAAATCGGGATTGACAACAATGCAAGGTTTGCTCATAATTTCGTAAACCCGCACTGCTTTAGGATCTTTGCCGTAAGCCGTTATTTTGTAGACAATATCTGTCTCAGTAACAATACCGTAGGCATCATTTTCATGGCGGCGATCCACAACTAAAGCACGTAGCTTTTTATGTTTCATCACCTCCACCGCTTCAGCTACAGTTGCCGAGCCACGAATGGTAACTACGTCCTTAGTCATGATATCTTCAGCTTTCATCATTGCTATAGCCTCCCGTTAAAGTAGGATGGTACGGTAGGATCGCTCTTTGCTCAACTCTCGCCCACAACAATAAAGTTAGAGCAGCTTTCAACTTTAGATGATATCCAAATTGACCAAGGCGCAAAACCGAGGATAAATAACTTGACTTTTGTATCGCTTTGCTATCCAAGTCATCGGAGAACGAACCTAAGAGCGAAAGAATTTGACAAAGTGAAAAAAAAGTCAAGTTTCTCACCGAATGCATCTGGATTATTAATAGACACTCTTTAGTAGAGTCATACGTAGAGACGTAGCACTTGGTAGTCTAATCAAGGGTTTCGGGCAAGGCATAATTAATTTCTACTTTCTTTGTGTCTAATGACGCAGGACTCTGGAAACGTTAGGATTAAATTGCAATGCAACTTCAAGTGAGAAATTTCCTTAAGTTCAGACTTGATTTCTAAGGTAAAAAATTATATTTTCTGATGAAATTGCTACGCCTTAGTCTGAATACACTCTTGAAAGCTCAGTTTTGAATTTGTGGAAAGTTTTGTGCTTTTTGTAGTAAATGTAAATTCAAGGATTTGAGTCCCCATGTCACCCCGTCGTTATCCCCCCGCTTACTTACGTTACCTCAGAGCCAGATTATGGAATTTAGGGCGACCGGCTTTTTGGGGAACAGCTATATTTTTATCTGTGCTAGGGCTAGGAATTCGAGAATATTGGGCAAACCCAGATTTTTTAACGTTTTTGCAAAATAATAAGCAACCTGCTGCACAGAAGCCTCCTGACTCATCTCTTTCAGATGAAGATAGAGCGATCGCAGCTGATATTGATAATTTACCAGTGCTGATTAATGACGCTCAACAATCAAAGTTGCTCATAGCCCCTACCACGCCCAAGGAAAAAAGTCAAGACAATAATAGCAAAAACTTATTAGATGATTTAATTAGCAAACAGCAAGAAGTTGCTAAAAATGCTAAACCAAATTCTGTGGGGATAGTTGGTAATCCACCGACTTTAAAGGTGACAAATCCTTTTGTGGCACAAGCAGAAAATTTATTGCAAGCTGGGACTGGTAGTCAGTTATTTGGTGTCAAGTCCTCAAATACATCCTCTCTTCAACCAGGTATAGCAGGAAGTTCCTCTAACTTAGGGATTGGTACGCCTAATCAAATTAACAATAATCAAAATCCTGCCGCAATCAGCGCTTTACAAACAGCAATCAATGAATCGACACAGAAGCCGTCAAGTTTAAATAATACTACTTTTAACCAGACAAATACTATTGAGCGATCGCTACCCAGCAACGATTTACCCAATCAGGATTTCTCTGCAAACACTCAGTTGAATACAAACCCCATCGCTCCCATCTCTACAACGGGTTACACTGAGCCAACACTCACGAATCAGCCACAAAATCTCTACACCAATTTCCCTGGTTCTCAGCCAACACTCACGAATCAGCCACAAAATTACTACACTAATAGTTCTCAGTTGGCGACAAGTTACCAAAAGCCGATAGTAACCAACCAGCCGCCAAATTACTACGGTAATTTTAATAATGTTCAACCATTGCCCAGCGTAGTAACACCAACATCAACGGTATCGCCGGAAACTTATGCTGCACCGAATAATATTGCACCATACTCTCCCCAGGCTCCGAATCAAGGTGCTGTCCAGCCGAGTAACCAAGTAGGATATGGTAATAGCAATCTAAATCCTAGCTTGCTGCAAACGAAATCACCTCAATCTAATCTCACAGTTCCTCCCCTGTCAGCAGGACAGTATGGGGGAGTTAACATTAATGGTTACACGTATCCTTAATGAGTTAGGAGCAGCAAGTTTAATAGTTGCGATCGCGCTGCGGGTAATTTCGCATATACGACTCGACTGAACGCAACGGTGTAATATTATATGCCTGGGTGGAAAAAAGAGAATAATATTTTTCAATTATGGCTGATACCATTTCTGTGTGAAGATGCGCCTAATTTAGCCCACGCAGCTGGGCTTCGTTCGTTTAGCCGCGAGTTTACTCGTCGGGTTATTAAGCGCAGCCTCATAAAGAATTGGTATGAGAACACCTAGAATTATCACTCTTAAGTTAGATGTTGTGGGGTCATACCCCATCTTTAATATTTAAAGAAAGAATTAAAGATTTAATTGAACATTATGCACTACTATTAATCGTACCCCCAAAAATTTATTTGATATTTAACAAATGCGACGCTTATGATAATCGTGTCTTGTAAAGTAGCCTTCCGAGGAGTTACCGGATACTAATATTGTAAATATTGGCTAAGGAATGCAGAGTATGGGAGCGATGTCTCACTGCTAATAGGGTCTAGGCATCCTAACTTCATCTGATATTAGGAGTCTAGGACTTACGCATTTTTCTTTCTAGGGAGCTATATGGACTAACAACACAGTGTATTCCTAGTGCAGCCGTTTCGTCTGTGGGTATTTTTTCCCATTTCTATCCCAGACATTGCATAAAAAATCAGTGGTAAGACCTACTTAAGAATACAAAGGAAAAGTAAGCTTATCTGAATTAACCCGTGTTGCTAGGGCTATGCTTAGACAATCAGGTTTTTGTCAATGCCTAAGTCCTAGAAGCTACCCCTGTTAAGGTGAAGTGTAAAACTGAAGTTTTTCTTCGTGTTCTTCGCGTCTTTGTGGTTCAAAAATATTTCTGAACCGCCAAGACATGAAGAACATGAAGGTCAAATGTCGAAAATCGGGCATAATTTTCCAGATTTTCGGATTATTTAATGGAGTTTTTCAATGAATATATTTGTGCGCTTTTTTGGCGCAGCGGCTTTTGCTATATATGCAGTAGCCGCTGTATCTGATGTTGCTTTTTCACAGGAGGCTCCGACTGCTTCCCCTGACAGAATAACACAGAAAATTTGCTCTAGTGATGCAGTGGAGAGTTTGTTACCTCCATTAAGCCAGCCAAGTAATTCTCCAATTTCCTACCTGGCACAGCAAGGTTTTACACAAAGTAGTGACGGTTCGTGGATTTGTTATGTAAATGACCCGAAAAAGCAAGGACGCTATTACACCCTCTTAAAGGTTCAACAGAGAGATGGAAAGCTTGTAGCAAGTTCTTTTCTTGACCAGGGTAGTTTCATTGAAGGACAAGAAGACCGCAGCTTAGATTTCTTCATGACGCTTGTTGATAACTATACAAATACAACCCGGAATAACCGTGAAAGTATACGTAAGTATTTGCAGACATTTATATCCCTAGTACGCTCCGGAAAAATACAGGCTTCGCGCCGTGGTTATCTGTTTGACCAACCGAGTCGTAGTTTGGTGATGTACCACCCCCTTAGTTCGGGAGAACTCAAAGGTACGGGAATCACCATCAATATCAATTCCCCGTCTAACTTGGGTTCTAGCCAAGTCCGTTAGGTTAAGTCCAATTTTATTTGGTGGAGGTTAATTATCTTGAGGTCAGTTCTAAATAGAATTGCGTTCTCATTCTTGGCAGTAATAGCAATTATTCAGCCTGCTTCTGCTCAATTGAATATAGGACGCTATGGTGTTCAACCAGGATTGGAGCAAAATTATCTCCAGTACCAACTTTCGGGGCAAAGTCTCAGTCAGATACGAGCCATTCCTGGGTGTCTTACAGGATTTGGAGCTAGTTGCAACAAGACTGGATCGGTACTCCAACAATTAGTTGAACAAAATAACAATACTAGTTACTCCAGCCTGCTGATGCGTGCAGCCGGTGGAGAGCAAAATTTTCGTAATTTCTCCAACTTCTACGGTAACAATCCCCGTCTACCTGAAGTTCCATATTCGTCTTTTTGGCAAAATGATGCCAAAAACATTGTGGATGGCTATCAGTATGTTCTGGGGCAACAGGTTGCTCGAAATCCGGTAGAAAATCTGGGACTGATAACCAAGAACTTCTACTGGTCACCGTTATCGGGAGACAATAACTCACTCAGTCTCCGCAGTGGATTGCTCGACTTGAAATATTCTTACGGGCGTCTGCTTTTAGAAGAGGTTTCCAAAATTCCTAACCTTGAGCAGCAGATTCAATCTTTGGGTTTGCCAAAAGAAGTCACGCAGTATTACTTGAGTAACTTCTCTAGAGGTTTGGAAGCGTTGAATGCAGGAAATGAGAATTCACTCAAAGACAGCATTTTACACATACTTTCGGTTCCCTTCTCACCTGAAGGAGGAGAATTTGGGCGTCCGAACGTTGGAATTCCGAATGAGTTTGATTCGCTATATGGGCAAGGTTTAGAAGGAAATGCCTTTTCAGGTGGTTCTGTAGTCACCTTGGAGCCAGAAGTGATAAGCTTTGATACTCCTGGTGAGGGAGAAGGATATGCCTTGGTTCCAGGTGGTTCTGGTAATCAGTTCCCTACTTGGTTAATAGGAATTCCTCTGGCAGGACTGCTTTTATTTCTATTGTTGAATGGAGACAGTGGAGATAGTTCCGGTTCAAGAGGTAATCTTATTTCCAGTGGTGGAGAAACTGGTGTGAGTCCTCCTCCTCCCCCTAGCCCTAGCCCTACCGTATGCCCTACTATGTCTGGTGGCAATGGTGTTGTTAATAATCAGAGTGTCAATAGTTCTTGTCCTAACCCGATAATCGGAGGGCAGGAAGTTAAGAAAGTACCAGAGCCATCAGTTGTAAATGCTCTTCTGCTACTTACTATTATGCTTTGCTTGCTGAAAAACAACCAGAGGCGATATTCTTACAGAGTTGTTGGGCGATCGCACATAAGTGGTTAATTTCTTGCTTTATGCGAAGAAAGACAGAATCTACTGATTGAGGCTGGCATTTTTGCGATCGCTAAACACTGCTAAACGACAATGCAGGAATTTCGCCATTGTCTCATCTAAGGTTTCACCTTGGGTGAGCAAATCTTTAATTTTGGCTACATATCCCCCTTCTCGCTCGGGGTAAAGTTTTACTGGATATTGAAGATTTAAATAATATTTTAAAGGCATAGGATTGCCAAATAACTTAAAACTATTTACCCTAGTCTATGCAAGGTAATACAGTCACTATTGATTTTAAGGAAATTTATCTCACTCCAATTGATATTTTGCTCAGTTTGTTGAAGGCTACTATTAGTAATTAATTTTTCGCTCTCAAGAGTTAGGAGGCAGTAATTCCTAACTCCTAACTTCCGGGAGTTGCTTGAGAAATTCCTGCACTAATTTATTTAATTTGCTCATTTAAATTACTTATAGAAATGTCATACCTTCTTGGCGGTTACAGGTCAAGATTTCTCAACAACTGCTACTCCGACTTCTCGAATCGGGATTGTAATTACAAATTCTGTACCTTGTCCCGGTGATGAAATGCACCGTAACGAGCCACGATGTTTTTCAGTAATAATCTGGTAGCTAATTGATAATCCCATACCAGTCCCTTTACCAACAGGTTTAGTGGTGAAGAAGGGGTCAAATAGAAGTGACTGGATTGCTTCTGGAATTCCTGTGCCATTATCAGCAATACAAACAACGGCATTTTCATTCACTTGGGTTGAAGAAATACGAATTATAGGTTCTGGACAAAGCCCGTTGTGAAAAGCCTCTTCTAAAGCATCAATAGCATTTGCTAGGATGTTCATAAATACCTGATTCAATTGTCCTGCAAAACACTGAATTTTAGGTATTTCACCGTATTCTTTAATCACTGTAATTTCAGGGCGATGTCTATCGACAAGCTGCTTTGCATCTACGCTTTGGAATTTTATCCGGTGTTGTAAAATTAACAGGGTACTGTCAATCCCTTCATGAATATCAGCGGTTTTAAATTCGGCTTCATCCAAACGAGAGAAGATTCGCAAACTGAGGACAATTTCCCGAATGCGAGCGGCTCCCATTTTCATGGAAGTCAAAATTTTAGGCAAATCTTCTGTTAAATATTCAATATCAGCTTCTTGTTGAGCATTTTGAATTTCTGGTTCTGGGTAGGGGTAATACTTTTGATAAAGTTGAAGTAACGACAGCAACTCTTGGGTGTAATCATCAGTGTATTTGAGATTCCCATAGATGAAATTAACTGGGTTGTTGATTTCATGAGCAATGCCAGCAATCAATTGCCCCAAAGAAGACATTTTTTCGTTCTGGATTAATTGGGACTGAGTACGTTTGAGTTGCTGTAAAGTATCCTTGATAGCGATATTTTTTTGTCGCAGTGCTTGCGTTCGCTCTTCTACTTTTTGTTCTAGTGTTTGGCTGTAAAACTCTAGCTTTTGATTCGCTTCATATTGTTCTGCCAGCAATCGCTTTACCTGTTGAATTAACTGGTTAAAAGAAATTGCTAAGATTCCAACCTCGTCTTCAGTTGTTACGGGAGCTTGGAGATCAAAATTAGATTCTTGGGTAACTCGTTGTGCGACTTGTGTAACAGCTTTTAGGTGACGAGTAATTGTTCGCGCAATTAAAAACCCAGTAAATGTTAAGATACTGCTTCCCAACAAAAATAACAGTCCTAAATACTCCCATAACTTATATTGGGCAACCTCTAGCACCGACATGGAAGACAAAACTGTGATTCTTAAAGACTGACTTGCTCCTGTAAATACAACGCTTTTGGCTAAATATTTTTTGTTGTCAATAGTGATTCGTGTAGCAGGCAAATTAGGAGGAGGAAATTGCCAAGTTCCACTCTTGGCTGCCAACAATGTTGCCGCAACCACAAGATTTTTTCTCTGGACAATCAGGTGTTTGGAGGAACCCACAGCAATTTTTTGCAGTAGAGTATCGTCTACTAAATTACCAATGATGATTGCTCCCAAGAGTCCGGTTGATGATTTAATCCCATTTGTTACTACTTGTAGAACCTGTTGCTCACCTTCTATATCTACCAAATCGACTAAATGCGCTCCTTTACTAGCAATGCTGGTAATTACTTCGTCTAGAAACTTAGTTTGACTCAACGAGTTGTTCCGTAAATCTATGACGACATTGCCCTGAGTATCGATTACCTTAATCCAATCCAATTTCAAAACAGATTTAAGTGGTAGTAATATCTGCAAAAGCAATCCTTGGTTACGCTGTTTAACAGCCTGATTCAGTATATCTCGATTAACAATTAGCTCGATTTCAGTTTCTAGTGTTTGCTGTTCATACTGAAAATCTTGATAAACTCGTTCGGTAAAACTTTCGATTTGTTGGCTAAAATTCTGCTGTAAACTATCCGTAAACCAATGTCCTACCACTACTAAGCCCAGCATGAATATGCTAAGACAAACAGCAAGCAGCGGTAGAACAATTTTTTGGCTGAGTCTCAGCCTCCTAAAAAATCTTTGCATGGTATATCAATTCTTAATTCGTAACTCGTAATTACGAATGGTTAATTTATTTGGCAGGGACAAAGCCATTATTTTGTAGTAGTTTTTTACCTTCCTCGCTAAAGATAAAATCAATAAAACCCTGAGTAGGTGCTGAAGGTGCTTTTTCCCAGATGATACCTATGTGACGCACCATTTGGTATTGACCACTGGCAAAGTTTTCCGCTTTGGGAACAACACCATTGAGACTGAGACGATTGACAGGCAATTGATTGATCAGGGAAGATGCTAAAGAAAAAGCGCCGATGGAATTAGGAGTACTTTGTAAGGTTTCGATTAACTCTCCTTCTTTGTTTAAAATCACCGCTTTAGTTGTGGTCTTCTCTTCTCCCAAATAATATTTTCTCAATAACTTTTTTGCTGACTCGTCTTCGGGTCTATCCAATACTACAATGTCTGCATTAGCACCGCCTAATTCTCGCCAATTTGTGATCTCACCTTTGTAAATTGCTTTTAATTGCTTGGTTGATAAGTTGGTAACACCTTTAGCACTGTTATTAGTAGCGACAATTAACAAATCTTTTGCCAGTTCACGATATTGAACTTGATTGTTATCATCTTCTGGTTTGAGTTGGCGACTGCTACCAGCGACATCAATAATATCGTTTTTTAGGGCTGCGATCGCACCTTCGGATTGGCTGTTGGAGATAAACTCAATTTTGACAGTTTTATTTTCGGATTGATAAGCTTGTGCTAAAAGTTTTAAAACAGTTACCGTTGAACTGGAAGAACCAATTTTGATAATTTTTTTGACTTGAGAATCAGTTTGGTTGGTAACTTGATTAGAATTTATTTGATCAGTCGATTTGACTGAGTTACAACTACAAAGCCCAAGGAGGATGATTCCCATGATTATTGAGTTAGCAATCTTTTTCATAAGTGAGCCTTCAAATATCCAAAACCCGATATGGTTCTAAGGTTTAATAGCTTAGTATTCCCGAATAATTATAAAATTTAACTTTTCACTCTCACAAATTTTACGATTAGCGGTGAGGGAATGAAATTTGAGCCACTGCGTTGGACGGGTTTCCCGGCTTGTTCGCGCAGCGTCTCCCCGAACCCTTGAAGCATGTGGCGTCCAGACTTCCAGTCTGAGGGCTATTTAAACTGCTTAATTATCGCTTCGGCAAACTCGGAACACTTCAAGGCTTCAACCGGCGGTTCTAGCATCCGCGCTAAATCATAAATGAGAAGGAGGGGGAAAGGGGAAAGGGGAAAGGGGAAAAGGAACCCCATATTTAAAAATAGGGGTTTCACTTCCGGGACGCTGATTTTTATCGCACTACGTGTCTGGTAAAATCTTCCTTTATATGTGTCCATATTTAAAAATAGGGGCTTTATACCATGTGGGGAAAAGTTTTTTCTTCTTCCTTTACCCCTTACCCTTTCCCCTTTTCCCCTTCTTGGTAATATCATGTCCGATAAATTACTTATAATGTAAAGACGTTCCGGCGGAACGTCTCTACGACGGTAGGTAGGTTTTTATTACTGTTAATTAAACGAACATGATATAACTTGACTTTGGGCGATCGCTTGCGACAAGTCGCTCCGCGTCTACACATTCCCACAACTACCAAATGCCTTAAACAAAAGCTTCTTGCCCCAAGCATTGCCATTTCTCAACATCACTTACACCGCTGCACTCAATAAAGACACAATATACTGATTAAGACTTACACCTTCATTTTCAGCAGTCTCAGCCAAACGACGATGCAGAGATTTTGGCATCCTTACCAGTAGCTTACCACCAGACTAAGATAGAGGTTTATCATTTGTAAAACTTTGTTATATCAATTTGCACATTTAGTGGAGGTAATGCCGGAAATGAAACTTAAAGTTATCATTCATGAGGCTGAAGAAGGCGGATATTGGGCTGAAGTGCCTGCTATTCCAGGTTGTGCCACTCAAGGAGAGACTTTTGAAGAATTGCTACAGAATATTTATGAAGCTGTAGAAGGTTGTTTATCCGTTGATATTGAAAATCTGGAAACGACCGATCAATCTAGAATTATAGAAATTGCCGTATGAACTCGATGTCTGGCAAAAAGTTAGCAAAGCTCTTAGAAGCTAACGGTTGGATATTATTGCGAGTTCAAGGTAGTCATCATATTTATGGCAAACCTGGAATTTTATCGCGAATTTCTATACCAATTCACGGTAATAAAGACTTGAAAATAGGTTTGCTTAGAAATCTGCTAAAAACTGCTGGTTTATTAGATAGTATGTCCCAAGAAAAACCTCCTGAACAATCAGCAAATGAAGCAACTGATGAACAGCCAGACGTTAATAATAGTGAGTAAAAAAGTGTGTTATGGCAAAGCATAACGCACCCTACCAAATTAATAGCCCGCCTTCGCGGGCTTTGTTCTTGTAGCCGAGCCACTGCGTTGGACGGGTTTCCCGGCTTGTTCGCGCAGCGTCTCCCCTTGGGAGAAGCATGTGGCGTCCAGACTTCCAGTCTGAGGGCTATTTAAACTGCTTAATTATTGCTTCGGCAAACTCGGAACACTTCAACGGTTCAACCGGGGGTTCTAGCATCCGTGCTAAATCATAGGTAACTTGACTTTGGGCGATCGCATTCCCCAATCCCTTCTTAATCAAGTCCGCTGCTTCTTGCCAACCCATATATTCCAACATCATCACCCCTGACAAAATCACCGAACCGGGATTAATTCGATCCAAACCGGCGTGTTTTGGTGCAGTACCGTGGGTAGCTTCAAATATCGCACAGCTATCGCCAATATTTGCCCCAGGTCCCATTCCCAATCCCCCAACGATCGCTGCTGCTGCATCAGATAAATAATCGCCATTCAAGTTCATTGTCGCCAAAATCGAGTACTCATCTGGTCGAGTTTGGATTTGTTGAAAAATACTGTCAGCAATGCGATCGTTCACCATCACTTTATCTTTCCACTTGCCGCTGCCGTGACTTTCCCAAATTTCATTAAGAACTGTTTCAACTTCCTTGACAATTTGCTCTTTCTTCTCTTCAGTCAAACCATCATAACCAGGATCGATCATCCGGGCATTTTCTTCTAAGCTGATGTTGGGATTTTTCTCTTTATTGCTCAAAATCCAAGATTCCCGCTCAGTGACACACTCGTTGCGAAACTCGCTCTCTACTAATTCATAACCCCAATCACGAAAAGCGCCTTCGGTGTACTTCATAATGTTGCCTTTATGCACCAAAGTCACCATTTGCTTATTTTTCGGCAAAAGCAAGGCGTGTTTCATGGCACGACGTACAAGGCGCTGAGAACCCTTTTTGCTGATGGGTTTGATGCCAATACCCGAATCGAGGGGAATTCGCTTTTTACCGTGTTCTGGGGTAGCGGGGATCAATTCTTCGTTGAGGATTTTGATCAGGCGATCGCCTATTTCGCTTCCTTGTTTCCACTCAATCCCCAAATAAATATCCTCCGTATTCTCCCGATAAACAATCACATCAAGTTTTTCAGGATTTTTGTGCGGTGAGGGAGTACCAGCATAATAACGGCAAGGACGCACACAAGCGTAAAGGTCAAATATTTGGCGCAATGCCACGTTTAAAGAACGAATTCCGCCGCCAATGGGAGTTGTCAAAGGTCCCTTGATCGCCACCCCATATTCTTTAATCGCTGTGAGGGTATCTTCGGGTAAATACTGGTATGTTCCGTATAATTCGCAAGCTTCATCACCAGCGTAAACCTTAAACCAGCTAATTTTTCGCGTACCTTTGTATGCTACCTCTACCGCAGCATCAAGTACCTTTTGAGCTGCGGGCCAAATATCTATTCCTGTGCCATCGCCGCGAATAAAAGGGATAATTGGATTATCAGGCACAATCGGTTCAGTGTTAGAAAAGGAAATTTTTGCTCCGGTTGTGGGGGGGGTAATCTTGTCGTACATATATTACACACTCCTAATAGATACGCTGCCACTCCAAGTGAGAAAATGGTTCTTTGGAATTCTGGCAGATGTTACTGTGTCTTGTTTTCACCAATTTATGAAGCGCAAAATTTTACTTTATTCCCGATGTAAAGTATTGGGAAAAAAGGTAAGGGATTCGGTCAAAGCATTGCTTTTTGTGCGCTCAAAAATAGTAAACTACATTTCGCTATCAATGCTTCAGCTTACAGAATGCACGGGGCAATGCGATCGCTTGTTCGCTCTATTACGCTAACACTCCTTAATGGCATGACAAACCCAATGATTGTACCAGGCACTGCTAATGACATCGACTTTCTCCTTCAACAGTTAATCGCTGGGTCTATTGCTGTCCAACAACAACTGATTCTACAGCTATCAGACTTCGGTGATGAAGGATTGCACGCATTGACGGAGTTTTTACTAAAACGTCGTGAGACTAAAGCGACTTGGATTGATGGCAATGCCTACCAAGTCCTCTACAAGTCTAATGCACCTAAGGCAAAAGAATTTCTGCTCTCCTATTTCCCTGAGGGAATTGTACCTCTAAAATCGGAGTGCGGGATTGATTACAATTCTTTGCAACAACTACTTGCCGTCCAAGACTTTCAAGCAGCAGATCGCTTGACTTTGCAAAAAATGTGTGAAGTCGCAGGATCGACGGCTGTTCAAAGAAAATGGTTGTATTTTACCGAGGTAGAAAATTTTCCCACCACTGACTTACAAACGATTAATCATCTGTGGTTAGTTCACTCGGAAGGCAAATTTGGCTTTTCAGTCCAGCGAGAAATTTGGTTAGGATTAAGTAAAAATTGGGAGAACTTTTGGTCAAAAATTGGCTGGAAAAATGGTAACAATTGGACACGTTATCCCAACGAATTTACCTGGGATTTAAGCGCACCCAAAGGTCATTTACCACTTTCCAATCAATTGCGCGGGGTGCGTGTAATTGCTTCTTTATTTTCTCATCCAGCTTGGACTAATACAAAATAAACACGGGTAAATACAACTATGACGATAAATACCAGCAAACGCGAATTTTACATCATCATTGAGCGTGACGAAGATGGATATTATATTGGGGAAGTTCCTTATCTAAAAGCTTGTTATAGCCAAGGAGAAACAATAGACGAGTTGATGGTGAATATGAAAGAAGTAATTGAATTATGTTTGGAAGTCGAAAGTGATGAAAATATACCGAAATTTGTCGGAATTCAAAAAGTACTTATTTGATGCCAAAACTACCAACTTTAAAGGGACACGCAATTATTAGCACTTTGGAAAAAGTAGGCTTTTAAGTGGTGCGTCAATAAAATATAGCAATCCTAAACAAAAGCGTGAAACTCTCTGTTTCCTCTTCCTCCGCGTTCTCTGCGTCTCTGTGGTTCGTTTTTCCAAAGTATTTTTTAATGAATCCAGATAGGATTGCTACAAAAACTATTCCTATTCTGGGAAAACTATTGGCTGCATGATTGCTACGCAAAATATTACGCGATGCTGAAATTTCAATCTTATGATTTTATAGCATTGCTTGAGTAAAAATTATCACTTTTAAATTCAATGGCAAATGTTCGTCTAGAAGACATTAAACGTAGGTTTAACAACGTTACCGCTGTCGAGGATATTTCCTTTGAAATTCCGGATGGTGAATTTTGGGTTTTGGTGGGACCATCGGGTTGCGGTAAGTCTACAATTTTGCGGACGATCGCTGGTTTGGAATCTGCAACTTCTGGTAAATTGTTTATTGGCGATCGCTTGGTAAACAATATCCCGGCAAGACAGCGGGATGTAGCGATGGTTTTCCAAAATTACGCGCTATATCCGCATATGACGGTAGCGCAAAATATCGCTTTTGGGTTACAGATGCGGAAAGTTGATCCTCCTACGATTCAAGATAGGGTTTTGACGGTAGCGCGATCGCTTTCTCTGGAACATTTGCTAGATCGCAAACCAAAACAGCTTTCCGGGGGACAACAACAACGGGTAGCATTAGGTAGAGCGATCGCTCGTCAACCTCAAGTTTTTTTACTTGATGAACCTTTATCTAATTTAGATGCCCAGTTGCGAGATGATACTAGGGCGGAGTTGAAGCTGCTACATCAAAAGTTGGGAATTACGACGATTTATGTGACTCACGATCAAGTTGAAGCGATGACTTTGGCTGATAAGATTGTGGTGCTAAATCAAGGACGAATTCAACAAATTGGCGATCCGCAAAGTATTTATGCACGTCCTGCGAATCGAATGGTAGCGACTTTTTTAGGTAGTCCACCGATGAATATTTTGCCCTCTTTGTTTCAGGATAATGCTTTTAATGTGGGTGGGCAATTGTTGCCTGTTTCGGATGATATCAGGCAGAGTTTAAAGCCGCAACAAGGGCAAGGTTTTGATTTGGGGATACGTCCGGAATATGTTTATCTTAACGAACCGCCAAGACGCCAAGAACCCCAAGAAGGAGAGTTAGAGGTTGAGGTGAAGGTGGTGGAACCTTTGGGAAGGGAGACTTTGATTAGGGGTGATTTAGTTGGTTCTCCGGGGGTTTTGGTAAATGTGCAAGGGGGTGCAGATGTGCGTTTGCGTTCAGGCGATCGCTTGACTTTAGAATTGGATATGCATCAATTATTTGTGTTTGATCCGAGTACGGGTGACGCTTTATATCAGCCTAAGTAAAGTTATTTAATAGGAGTTTATATGGCTTTTAGTAGTTACAAAACTATCGGTGAAGTAATTAAAGCATTTCAGGTTTTTTATACTGAAGCAAATTTTATTGTGGAAACTGCGTTTAATATCTCTAATTATTTTCGAGAAGATTTAGAATTAATGATGCGGGAGGCTGTTGTTGATAGTTCAGAATTTGCTATTTGTGAAAATTTAATTTATCCAGTTCTCAAAGAAGTTTGGAAGCAATATCTCAACAATTTTATTTTATGGAGTCATCACTCGCTCAATTTTGATGAAAAATTATCAGGTTTTCCAGAGTATATTCTGTCGAAAAGGTCTCCTTTGGGTAAAGTTGTATTTGATCAACCATATTTTATCTTAGTCGAAGCAAAGCAAGATAATTTTGAAACGGGTTGGGCACAATGTTTAGCCGAAATGATTGCAGCGCAAAGACTTAATGGAGAACTGGAAATAATTGTCTTTGGTATTGTTTCTAATGGTGAACGCTGGCAGTTTGGTAAGTTAGAAAAAAACGTGTTTACTAGAAATGCAACTTTTTACAGCATTCAAGAACTAGATAAACTATTTGCTGCTGTGAATTATGTCTTTCAAGAGTGTGAATCGCAGCTAAACAATCTGGTAGCTGTTTAATTTTCAACTTTTAACGAACATGCGATCTGATATCACTATTAGACATCTGGTGAAAATGTAGAGACGCGATTAATCGCGTCTTTACAAGGGTTCTGGATAACGTATATTTAAATTCGGTCGATGACTATTCAATATTTCGGAATTTGGTAAAATATTACTCATAAGCAAAATACTAAATTTTTGGTAATAAACATGATAGAATTTGCCGCCATTACTTCAGCGATTAGTAAATATGCTCCTCAAGCTGGTCAAATAATCATTAAACAAGCTCAGAAACACGAAGCTATTATCAAAATTCTACACGAATTAGAACTCAATCCTACCCAAATTGCCGATGATGTTGATACTGTTTATGGTTACACTCTGGTAAAGTATGGTGTATTTAAGCATGAAGCAATTTTAAATTTGTTTAGAGAGAAAGGAACTAAAGATTCTTTTTGGGATGCTTATACTAATAATACTCCGTTTAAATTCGTAGAATATATCCGCCATTTTATTGATAAAGATACTGATTTAGACACTGATTTACGCAAAGCTAACATTAATATATCAGCAGAATTAGAGGAATTTGGTGAGGTTTTTATCTCTGTCGCTAAAGCTACTACATCTGCAAAATTCCTGATTCCTCCAGACCAAACTTATCCAGATTGGGATTTAGATGTTTATCCCAAAGAATTTAAAGCCTTGATTTCTGAAAAAACTCGTTTATTTTGTGGTCGTGATTTTGTTTTTCAGGTGATTATAGATTTCGTTGCCAAGGAAAAAAAGGGTTATTTTACTGTGATTGGTGATGCAGGGATGGGTAAAAGTGCCATTGCTGCTAAATACGTTTTACTTCAGAGACACCCTTGTTATTTTAATATTTTCGCAGAAGGACGCAACAAGCCAGAAAAGTTTTTAGCCAGTATTCGTCAACAGTTAATTAAGCGTTATTCCCTCCAAAATGCAAAGAACGCTGATTTAAGAACTTTACTGCAAAAAGTCAGTGAAGAACTAAACGGACAACAACTTGTCATTGTTGTTGATGCACTAGATGAAGTAGAACAAGAAGGAAATGGTAATCTTTTAGATTTACCGCAAAATATTCCTGATGGAGTCTATTTTTTACTGACCAGACGACCTTATAATCAAGAAACAAAACGTTTAACTTTGTCTCCAGATACTCCTGTAGATGAATTGGATTTAAGAAAAGATGAATATAAAAATTTTAGTGCAGAAGATGTAAAAGAGTATCTTAACTTGTTTCTCAGTGCTGATAAAGACTATAAAGATAAGTTGAAAAAATGGATTGCAGACCGCAATATTTCTGAACATAACTTTATTCAAGAAGTAGCGGCTAAGAGTGAAAATAATTTCATGTATTTGCGTTATGTATTACCTTGGATTGCTGAAGGAGAATATAGTGATTTGACATTACAGGGATTACCACAAGGTCTGAAAGACTATTATAAAGTTCATTGGCTGCGGATGGATATGGAAAATGAATCCAATGAAATGAAAGTAAAAATTCTGTATATGTTAGTAGAAAGAGGTGAACCCATATCTTTAAACATGATTGCGGAAATTCTTGAGCAGGATGAATATGAAGTGAAATTGGTTTTAGATGATTGGGTGGAATATATAACAGAAAAAGATAGTAAAAATGAAAAACCAACTTACTATAAGATTTATCATCTAAGTTTTCTGGAATTTCTCAAAGAGCAAGACAAATTAGCTAAAGGTCGAAGATTATTTAAAGAAGTTAATCAACGTATAGCTGATTACCTGGAGCAGAGGATTGCATAAAATGGGTGAACTTGCTACTAAATTTGCCTCAGCAACAGACGAAGTTAAAAATTTGTTTCTAGGCAAACGTGCTGAAAGCAACTTAAAAGCGGGAGATGCAGAGAAATATTATCAAACTCTCACGAATTTTGATTTTATTTCTCTGAAAATTCAATATCCTAAATTTGGAGTAGAAGCCCTGATTAGAGATTATTATTTGATTCATGACCCAGAGATATTAGATAAGTTAGAGGAAGAAGAGAAACTAGACCCCGAACAAGTCAAAACCCTCAAATTAATTCAACGTACCTTAGAGTTATCGGCACATGTTTTGAATCAAGACCCAAATCAATTAGTAGGACAATTATGGGGGAGATTGCAGAGTTTTCCCCAGCCAGAAATTCAAAAAATATTGGCAGATGCACAACAAAGTAAAAGTGAAATTCCTCGATTTCGTCCCATTACAGCTAGCTTAACCACTCCAAGCGGAAACTTACTGCGTACCCTGACTGGTCATAATTCCACAGTAAGAGCAGTAGCGATCGCACCAGATGGAAAAACAGCGGTTTCTGCTTCATCTGACAAAACCCTGAAACTGTGGGATCTAGAGAAAGGATTGGAAATCTCTACCCTGACTGGTCATAATGACTGGGTAACAGCAGTAGCGATCGCACCAGATGGAAAAACAGCGGTTTCTGCTTCATCTGACAAAACCCTGAAACTGTGGGATCTAGAGAAAGGTAAGGAAATAGAAGAAATAAAGAAAAATCCTTTTAAGTATGCTATTTACATTTTTAGGAAACGATTTAAGTTACTCAAAAGAAAGGAAATCTCTACCCTGACTGGTCATAATTCCACAGTAACAGCAGTAGCGATCGCACCAAATGGAAAAACTGCCGTTTCTGCTTCAAATGACAATACGCTGAAACTGTGGGATCTAGAGAAAGGATTGGAAATCTCTACTTTTATTGGTGATAGTTCTATAACTTGCTGTGCAGTTTCCCCAGATGGGTTGACAATTGTAGCAGGAGAACAATTAAGTCGTGTTCATTTCCTCCGTTTAGAAGGGGGTTCAGAAAATGAATAACATCACCCAAAAGACAATTAATATCCCCAGATATCCCCCAGAATTTCAGCAAATCATTACTGCCAAAAACCACAACTTTGTCGGTCGTGAATTTGTCTTTTCTGCCATCAACAACTTTCTCAATCAATCTGACCGGGGCTACTTTACTATTATCGGTGAGCCTGGTATTGGTAAAAGTGCCATTCTTGCCCACTATGTCAGCCAAAATCCCGGCGTTGTTTATTACAATGTGGAAATTGCAGGCAAAAGTCGCGCTGAAGAATTTATGACGACGATTTGCACTCAATTAATAGAAATTGCCCAAAGTCAACGTAGACAAAATCTCACCACTAACTTTCATGATTCTACCACAGAAGGCAGTGGTTTTTTATCATTTTTACTGCAACAAATCAGCGATAGATTGCATCCAGAGCAACATTTAATTATTACTATTGATGGCTGCGATAGAATTGATATCAACAATCAACCACGCGGCTCAAATATATTCTATTTACCCCGCTATCTGCCAGAAAAGGTTTATTTTATCCTCACTCGTCGTCCATTTTTGACAGATAAATCAGGTTTATTAATTGAAACTCCAGCCCAATCTTTAGATTTATCAGCCTACCCGCAACAAAATCGCGCTGATATTCAGGAATATATTAAAAGTTATTTAAATGAATCATCTCATTCAGAGGGTAGCGTTAGCGAAGAGAAGAATCCCGGAGATGTTTCGCTCAACATGACACAAAGTTTTGATGATGAAACCAATTTTATGTATGTTAAGGAAACTTTAGCAGCTATTAACGAGGATATTTACCCCCCAAATTTACAACTCTATTACCAAAATCACTTAGAAAAAATGAATTTAGCAACCAGTAAACAGCAACCAATGGCTTTACAGGTGTTAAATATCTTAGTTCAAGAGCAATCAATATCAATAGAAGCGATCGCAGAAAGATTAGATGCAGATGAATATGAAATCAAGGTACTTTTAGACAAGTGGCGAGAGTTTTTACATTTAGAATCAATAGCAGCAGAAATCCATTATAGTTTTTATCATGCTGGCTTTCGTGATTGGCTGAGGCATTTGTTGGTAAATTAGACATTATAGCAGTTCCCAATAAGAGTGAAGTATACACTTAAAACCTCACCACGCCAGGTGCTTCAACGCGGGGAACCCGCGCAACGCACTGGCTCCCCAACCCCTCTCCTTACTAAGGAGAGGGGAGATAAAGCACAGCTTTATCGGGGTGAGGTAATCGCGCTCACCTTAGTTGCTTAGGAAACGCTATATGTTGTTTTATAATACAATTTTGAATTGATTATGCGCCTAATTCCTCAAACAGATCCGCCGCTACCACCGAGGGAAACGCTGCCGACGATGTACGATTTACCAAGCGATAACCCAGAGGAACCAGGTTTGCCGGACGATTTTCACTTTTTACAGCCACTACTGTTATTTTTAACGTTTCAGCCAAATAATTGGAATTCAGAATCAGTTTACAGTGCTGCTGACCTCAATCTTTACTACGATGTTCGTCATTCTCAGTGGTATAAACGTCCAGATTGGTTTGGTGTGGTAGGAGTGACAAAATTATATGAAGGGGATTTACGTTTAAGTTATGTAACTTGGCAAGAAAGAGTAAATCCTTTTGTTGTCGTTGAGTTATTGTCACCCGGTACCGAAGAAGAAGACTTAGGAGAAACCCAAAGCCAACCAAATAAACCGCCTACTAAATGGGAAGTTTATGAACGGATTTTGCGAGTTCCCTACTATATAGTATTTAGTCGCTACACAAATGAAATTCGGGCATTTCATCTTGTTGGCGGTCATTATGAACCGATGAATTTAACTAGCGATCGCCTACCAATGCCAGAATTAGGCTTAAGTTTAGGATTATGGCAAGGGTCATTTCGGGATATTGAGCGGTTGTGGTTGAGGTGGTTTACTTTAGAAGGAGAATTGATTCCCGTACCCGAAGAGGAAGTCACTCAAGCTAAATTTGAAGTCACTCAAGCTAAATTTGAAGCCACTCAAGCTAAAAGAAAAGCAGAACAATTAGCAGAACGATTGCGTCAGTTGGGTGTCAATCCTGACGAACTGGTTTGACAATAAAAATTGCGCTCATTGAAAGCGATCGCTACCCAAATCCTCATAGAGACTACCAAGTGCTACGTCTCTACATGCATACCATTTTTACTACCAATTCCTTAACTGAACTGTATTAATATATAAAGCATCAAGCGATCGCTTTCACCAATTCATTGAATCTACCTTAATAAATTTATCGAATCCCTTTGTCAAGAGCGTCTCTTTTTCAAAGGTAATATTCTAGTGGGAAGGGAGTAATTCAAAAACGCTCTACAAAGTCTTCAAAATAAAGATCGTGTAATTACTGAGGCACTATTTTATCTCTAAAGTTGATAATTATTAGCTAATGGCTATTAATTTAATTTTGATTTATGTTGAAAAAAATCATTTTTTATTTTTCAAAATTGGATTACAGCCATTAATTGCAAACATCAAGAATGTTCGATATAAAATTTCCGAATATTTAATCGGAAATAGTACATCTGATTTGAATCTGATACCAAGTTACACCAATTCTATATGAGGTTGCGCTTTATTCGCCCTCAGGCTGGAAGCCTGGGGCTATACAAACAAAGCCCACCTTCGTGGGCTAATTAGACGCAGCTTCACACAGAAATGGTATTACACACCATAACCTCACCCCGACAAAGCATAGCTTTATCTCCCCTCTCCTTAACAAGGAGAGGGGTAGGGGGTGAGGTGATATCTATGAAAGCAACTCTGTATAACTACACTAAATCAATTTAAACAATTATGACACTGCAATCAAACGATTCTTTAGTAAAAGAAATTATCTTTATTGATCCCACTGTTGAAGATTACGAGAGTTTAATAGCTGGTATCTACCCAGATACAAAAGTGGTGATACTTGACCAGATGAAAGATGGGATATCACAAATTACTGAGAATTTGCAAGGTGGTACATATAAGGCTGTTCATATAGTTTCTCACGGCAGCGAGGGAAGTTTGCAGTTGGGGTCAAAACAACTGAATTCGAGTAATTTGGATAGTTATAAAAGTCAGTTGCAACAGTGGGCAAAATACCTCACAGATGAGGCTGATATTTTGCTTTATGGTTGCGATGTGGCTGCGGGGGAAACTGGTGTAGGCTTTGTGCAGCAGTTGAGTCAGTTAATGGGTGCAGATGTAGCGGCGTCGAATGATTTGACGGGGAGTGCTGCCCTTGGTGGTGATTGGGATTTGGAAGTGAAGACAGGGAAGATTGAGGCGCCACTGGCGTTTCAGGTGGGGGTGATGGAGGCTTATAACGCTGTTTTAGCCAGTGCTGGGGATGTTATCATCAACGAATTTTCGCAAGGTAGTGACAATGCAAAAGAGTGGGTTGAGATTTTAGTTGTTAAAGACAATTTAGATTTACGAAATCACAGATTAGTTGATACTAATGCTACTAATCCTCAGAATCCTGACGGTCTGGACATAACTTTATCCGGTTCTGGTTTTAGTTCCTTGAGGGCTGGAACTTTAATAGTGCTTTATAACGGTGGTGATCGCGATAGCACGATTACTCCTGACCTGACTTACAACCCCGCAGGTGGAGATTATGTATTACAGATATCATCTCAGAATATGAGTGGGGACTTTGCGGTTATACGTAATATTAACGGTGGCTGGAATAACACAGCTGGGGCTTTTGGGAATGCCAGTACAGATGCACCCAGGTTGCTGAATGTAAGTGGCACTGAAATATATAAGTTTCCCATAGCTGCAAGTGGCTCTCGCTCTAAAACTCCGGACAGTGGGAAATTTACTACCTATCTCGGCAACACTATTGCGGGTGCTACAACTGCTAGTAACTGGTCAGATGACGCTGCATCTACGATCGCTACTCCTGGTCTAGCTAATGGTGGAAACAATACAGGTTGGATTAACATACTGCGTGGAGTTGTAAAAGTTGTCAATACGCCTGCTGTCACAATTAACAATCCGTCACCTGCTAGCAATGAATTATTTGGCTTTTCACTGGCATCTAGTAGCGGTAGTATTTTAATTGGCGCACCCAAAGCCGATGGAGAAAAAGGTGAGGCGTACCGATTTGGTATTAATGGTTTATTCCAACAAACTTTTACTAATCCATCAAGCGTTACAGCAGAGCAATTCGGCTTTGCAGTTGCTACCGATGGCACTAACTACCTTGTTGGTGCTTCTAAGTGGGATGCTCTCGATGTCGGGATAGCGTACCGATTTGATGCTAATGCCGCAAACCAGCAAACTTTTAACAATTCTGTTAACAATGACGACAGTGAATTTGGTAGTGCTATAGCAATCTTGAGTAACGGTAATTACGTTATTAGTGCGCCGGAAAAGGGTAAAAGTTCACCTACTGACAACGCTGGACAGGTACGCTTGTTTAGTAGCAACGGAACATTAATAAAGGATATAACTAACCCTAATGACCCGCAAAACCCAATTATTCAAGATGCTCGGTTCGGCTTCTCTGTAGCAGCTGCTGATAATAATATTTTTATCGGTTCACCAGGTTTTACTTCTGGAATGAATTTTGCTGCTGGATTCGGTACTGGAAAAGCTTATCTTTACAACACAACTAGCAATAACTTTCAAAGTTTTACCAATCCGAATGCATCATCGCAAGATTTCTTTGGCTTTTCGGTAGCGTCCAATAGTAATGGTACGCGCTTTCTTGTCGGCGCACCGGGAGAAATTATCGGTGGTACTGCCGGAATTGCTTACCTGTTCGACAATAACAGCACTTTGTTACGAACCTTTACCAACTCAGATACAACCAATCAGGGATTTGGTGCTTCGGTGGCATTTGTTGGTAACGACATCCTAATAGGTTCACCTGGTGGTTTTACTTTAAACTTGACTACAGGTTTTAATCCGACTCCAAACCGTGGTGCAGTTTATCTATATGATGGCGATGGAACAACACCAACCTACAATCTTGACCGCATTTTCACTAATCCCAGTACAGGCGATGATGGCTTTGGGGCGGCGATTTCTGTTATTAACAATAACAGAATTGCCATTAGCGCTCCTTATTATGACGCGGGAAGTATTAATGATGCTGGAATTGCCTATATCTTCAATATAAACAATACTCTCCCCACTGCTAGCAACAAGACTGTTACTACCAACGAAGACACTACTTACACCTTAAACGCTACAGATTTCAATTTTGGAGATGCAGACAGTGATAATTTACAAAAAGTACAAGTTACAAGTTTATTAGGCGCAGGTAGCTTAACTCTCAATGGTACTGCTGTCAATGCAAACCAAGAGATTAGTATTGCTGACATTACGGCTGGTAAATTCAAGTTTACTCCTGTTGCAGATGCCAATGGCAGCAACTATGCGAGCTTCCAGTTTAAGGTGAGTGATGGTGTGGACTTTAGCACCTCGGCATATGCGATGACTATTGATGTCAACTCTGTAAACGATCGCCCCACTTTCAATATTGGCGCCAACCAAAGCGTAAAAACAGGTGCAGCACAGCAAGCGATCGCAGGTTGGGCAAGCGGCTTTTATTCTGGTGCTGCCAATGAATCAGGGCAAGGTATCAACAACTATATAGTTGATTTTGTCAACTCTTCAGACAGTCAATTTTTTGATGTTGCGCCAAAAATTAACCCTTCTACAATCAACCCTTTAACAGGCGACCTTATATACAAACCAGCCAGCACAATTACTAGCAGCAAAACGGTGGAATTTAAAGTCAAAGTCCAAGATAACGGTGGTGATAATGATCTTTCTGTCGAGCAAACTTTCAAAATCACCGTTAATCCTACAACTACTAACTTACTGAACGGTACGCCATCTGCTGATAATTTAATCGGAACAGACCAAAGCGATCGCATTTCCGGTTTAGATAATGACGACATCATTTATGGTGGATTGGGTAGCGATCGCATTTTTGGCGACAATGGTAACGATATCCTCTACGGCGATTTAGGAATTATATCTAATATCGATCCGAAACTAATATCGGACGTCCAACCAGCTTATGGTGCTACTTTTAGCATGGACGATACTATCGCTGGTGGTGCGGGTAACGATAAAATCTACGGCAATCTTGGTAATGATAAGCTTTACGGTGACGAGGGAAATGACCAAATCTGGGGTGGTGAGGGAGATGACCAAATCTGGGGTAGTTATGGCAATGATACGCTCTATGGTGGTACTGGGAAAGATGCCTTTGTCTTAGTCAGAGGTCAGGGTGCAGATACGATCATGGATTTTACAACTGAAGATGTGCTTGGTTGTGCTGGTGCCTTGAAATATAGTTCCTTATCACCTCAAGTGGTAAATGGCGACACTTTAATTACTGATACAGGTACAAATCAGCTTTTGGCAACCCTCAAAGGGTTTACCGGAACTGTTAATTATGGAGGTTTGTTTTAAAACAGTGTTTGGCGTTTCTAAGTTTCTCTTGGAAACGCCTAATTTGGTAAAAGATGAATTCGCATATGATATGGGATTACTATTTGATTGCGTGAAATACACGTAGGGTGTGGAGCGCGAAGCGTAACGCACCAAAGCATAAAAGACGGTGCGTTACGACGTTCCGTCTAACGCACCCTACAATACTAATTTGGTAAAAGATGAATTCGGATATGATATCATATGCGAATTCGGCGGCATTTAACAGGAGTTTAGAACAGCTTGTAAAGCTGTTTATGCTGCTTAATTAAATAAAAAAGTTAAAATCTTAATTGTGTCCGCCAAAGATGCTTTTCATTATGTGGTCAAAACAGCCCTTCAGAAGGATGGCTGGTTAATTACTCATGACCCATATCCCCTGCAAGCTGGTACATTTGACCTTGCTATTGACCTCGGTGCCCAAAAAGTGATTGCCGCTCAAAAGCAAGGGTTAGAAATTGCCGTGGAAATCAAAAGTTTCCTCGGTTCATCCAAGATTTCGGAATTTTACGGAGCATTGGGACAATTTATTACATATCGAGCTGCTTTACGCAATCAAGAACCACAACGCATCTTATATCTAGCAGTTTCCAGCGATATTTACGATCGCCTTTTTACAACTGTGTTTATTCACGAACTTGTTGAGTAGTTCCTAAGCCAGCAATAATATAGACAAGAGTAGACTATTATTGACAACTATTCTGCTGCACTTTCAATTAGGTTATCGACAAATGCTCTTAACCGTTCTTGCCAGTCGGGGACGGCTTTTAATTTATCTTTAACGCCTTTTCTTACTTTAAAACACACAGGCGACGTATCAAAAGGCTCATCATTAAAAGGTAATGCGCCTAATTTATGATTCTTCTTAAAAGTCATTGCACTTGGTAAACTTTATTAGTATACTAATATTATTAGCACACATTGAAGGTCGAATCAATGCTTTTATCCATCAAAACAAAGTTAAAACTAAGTAAAAGTCAAAAAATCATTATGAGTAAACATGCAGGCATTGCCCGCTTTACCTATAACTGGGGACTGGCTACTTGGAATGATTTTGTTAGAGATGGATTGAAGCCTAATAAATTTCTACTTAAAAAATTCTTCAATAATCACGTAAAATCTGAGTTTGATTGGATTAAAGAAAAAGGTATGCGAACCAATTGGTAGAACTCGGTGTCTCTAAGCAAGACATTGTTTTGGGGTTTGACCCTCCAAAGATGCGTCATTACACTGAATTTGCTGTGGGATAATCCCGCTTTTTTCTTGTTACCAAGCTCTGCCTTAACATACTTTAGGAGGGACAATTCTATTAAGAACGACCAGTTCTGGAATCATTACTCGCAGTTTCTGTGTTAAAGCCTCTATTGTTTCAGCTTCTGTTACTAACCCTGGTACGTCTTCACTGGTTGCAACCCAGACTAGAGCTTCTGAATCCCAAAATGCCTCTACTTGGCAGATAAATTGTGTCATTGTCAAGCGTTCTGTCGAATTTATTTATCTTTATCTTTATTTGGCAAGCCACTTTGATTTATACTGGGAATTACAGCGCGAAAATCTTGATTTTCTAACTGTTGAACATTGAGTTCTTGAAAACCTTGGGAAGACTTATCTAAATTCAATGTCATACCACTCACAACTTTATCGTTAACCAATAAATCGTAAGTTCCTTGTTCCAGTCTTTCTAAATAATAAACTCCGGCGGTGTTGGTGACGGAAAATAACCGCACTTTAGAATATGAAGAAACTGCTTCTACCCTTGCACCATTAATTGGTTTACCTTGAGCATCGGTAATAACTCCCGAAAAGGCGTAAGCACGAGTTAATGGTAACATTACTGGTGTGTAAGAACCGGCAATAACATCGACAGCGTAAGCGTCAGTAGTAGCTTGCCAATCTTCGGGGAAACCTGCGGGATCTAAATCTAAACGATAAGTCCCTGGATTTAAGCGTACCAAAATGCGATCGCTTTGAATATCTGCTTGCAATGATTTGATAAGTCTATTGTTAAGCAGCAGCAGTGTATCTGCATTTTCTGTATATAATTTTTCACCCGCATCGCGTTTGCCGTTATTATTGTTATCAAAGAACGGCTGAATCAATAAACCGCCTTGGGTACGGAAATAATCAGAACGTCTATCCCCTGGTGTAATGCCACTTTGCAAACCGGCGCTAGAAACTAAGTCTATATTAAAGCTGGCTTGGTCGGAAGTCACAGATACACCTTGATAACGCGCCCGCAACAAAATACCTGGTAAAATTGTAGTTGATAATGAAGCGATCGCACCGCTACCCTGAGAACCAATCCCATAACCTAACTGCGCTTCCCAACGATAATTACCATCGTTAGCGCGTTGCGTGGAACGATATCGCCAACCTAAAGTAAGTAAATTATTACTCAAATTTTGACTGCGGGTTTCATAACTTACTAGCAGCGAGTTTCCTAAATTCAAAAAGCTGCTGCTTCGAGAGAAATTATAACTGAATTCCGATAAAGTGCCGATTTCGTTACCGCGTTGATTTAATTCTAATCTGCCGAGACGTTGGAGCAAAGTCCAGCGCAGACGATTTTCTGTATCTAAGCTAACACGGGCGAAGGTAAAAGCGTTTCTGCCACTAAAGTTTAATTGTACACCACCACCTGTTGCGTCGCGGCTATCGGTAGTAGCAAATAAGCTCAAACCAGGAAAAAGGCGCCAATCTATGTTAAAACGATTAGAAAAGCGATCGCTTGTAAATGATGCACTCAAACTCCGAGTCGGATTAAACCGGATATCTGCGTTCACATCCCATTTACTACCGCTGAGTGCAGAAACTGCAATTTCTAAAGGCAAATTTGACGGACGATAAAATAATTCTGCTAAACCTCTGGCGGAATCGTCGTATACTCCACCTACACCGACTGTAAGATTTTCTGATAAACCCCATCTTTGAGCGATTCCACCACGAAAATCTGAAAAGTTCCCCAACAGACTGTTATTTAATTCGCGTCGCAAACCACCAGAAAAAACCAACGCCGAAGAACCTGCGGGTAATTGTCCTGGTACAATCGAGTAAGTAGCTTCGCGGATTTCTGGTTGAGCGGTGAGTCGTCCTTCTGGGTAAAGCAAGACGCGGTAACTACTGCCATAGTATTGATTTTCGCTTCTGACGTTTTCAAAGCGGTAAATTCCGGAAGAGTCAACTAAGACTTCGCCAATTACGCGATCGCCAAATGATTCTGCTAACCTAACTAAAGTACCCGGTTGAGCCGTACCTGTAATTGTCCTGCCAATTTGCGAAGCTTGCAACCGCAAACGCGGATCGACAAAACCACCACCAAAGAGTTGCGGTGGGGTAAATCCTTGTCGTTGAATATATGTAAAACCCCAATAATCGCTTGCACCCTGACTGCGCCAAAAAGTCGGCTGAGAACCTAATATATAGTCAGATTGATTATTTGGTCGATAAAATTGTGCTTCTGCTAATCTCCAACTTGATGCGTCTTGGAAATTTGGCTGATCTGTACGCACAAACCAACTACCACCAAACAGACTACCAACCGCGAGAAAATCGCCTCTGTAACTCGCTCCTGTCCCTTCCGCACCGCTGGCATTAAGTTTTTGTTCAATTGCGCCAAAACTGAAGTTACCCGGTGCAATTCGTGGTATACCTTCTAATATAATCGGCGGTTCCGCTTGCCCAATTCTCGAACTAGATTGATTTAGCCAAGGTACATCAAGCTCAATTGCGTAATCGTTGATGTTGAATTTCGCTTTGATGCCAAACAAAGTATCTAAATCTTGAATCGAAAATACTAAGCCTAACTCTGGATCGTTGCGAATTTTTTTTGGATCGATGCGAGTTACTATACCAGGCGATCGCACTTCTAATTGACCATCTGGTAAGTTCTTTAAGTCTAATTTCAACGCTTGAATTACATCATCAAACGGTAACAGCCAATTTTCAAAGTTAATTGCTTGCGTTCCGTCTTCTTGTCCCCGGATAATCACGCTGGGGTTGACATTGCGTTTGCCCACACTCAAACCAACCGGAAATGTACTGAATTGCTTTGTCTTTTTTTCCAATTCAGATTTAACTTCCGGTGTCAGTGTTTCAGCCCCCTTTTCCAAGGGGGGTTGGGGGGATCTAATATCCGCAGCAACGTTATCTGTAGACCGCGTAGGCTTTAGTCGTTGATGCCAATTTGAATCCTGACTTTTCACCTCATCTGGAAGACCTAACCCCCCAACCCCTTTCCCTAGTAGGGAAAGGGGAGACTCAAAGCCTCTCTCCTCGTAGGAGAGAGGTCTTTGAGATTTAACCGCTTCCCGATATTCAATCAGCCTCTCCCGCAGATCCGCACGACTAGCTTCACTAATCGGCAAACTTTTTAACCTTTCTTCCAAAGAGAGTGAATCTGGCTTCGTCTGATCTAAAGTTGCATTCATAGGTTTCACCTCACCCCCCCGTTGGCTTACGTCAACACTCCCCTCTCCTTTATAAGGAGAGGGGTTAGGGGGTGAGGTATGATCTATAACAGTTTCTTCTGATAAGTCAGGAGTAGGGTTCTTAGCCTTAGCTGGAGTAGCGAAAAAAAGGCAAATCGCAAACGCAGAAAGGTAAAACAGGGGATTTTTCACGCTGACTTTTACCTTCTATTTCTAGTTGGTGATGGGGTAGAATTTCCTCCAGGGACAGTCAAATCCAGCTTGAATGGTACTTTACTTTTGTCGTTATTTTCACCCCACATCAACTCACCACTTAGTTGATATGTTCCAGGAGAAAGAGCTAATTCATCTTTCTTAGATTGATTTAAAATTAAATTGCGATCGCCATCAGGGACAATACCAGTATCTGGTGATTCTCCAGATTTAACAACCGTTCCACCTTGCTTGAGAGTCCATTTAATAGATGTGTAAGCAGATGCTTTACCAGTGTTGCGGACTAATAGTTGTATCTTCTTTGCTTCTGCATTCCATCTAGCGCTATCCACCATCAAATTAGGACGCACATCACCTTTACGGACAAAGAAAGCGCTACCAACACGAGTAATAATGTTGGTTGTAATTCCATTCCCATTCTTGACAGTATTTGGCTTCAAAGGTTCAGTGAAAATCATTGTCCGATATTCACCAGCCGGCAAACTGGGAGCTAAACGAGCATTCAAGCGTACTCTTCTAGTTGTTCCTGGTGGGACAACAAGTTCACGCGGCGAAAATTGTAAATATGGTCTTAAATCGGAAGGACTAGATGGTAAACTTTGAAAACCTGAATCTCGATTGTATGTAAAGGATTCAGCGTAGACGCGAGCGCGAAAGGTTTCGTTACTAGTATTTGTGATATTAATAACACCTTGAGCTTGACCGCGATTAGTTTTAACTTCAATTTTTAATGGTGACAAACTGACTTGTGCTTGACTTGCACCTGCCCAAAGTAAAGCCGCAGATAATGCCCAGGAACTTAAATGCAAAGCAATATTAACAGGTGCGGAAATAACTCCCACCTTTTGAGTTGAAAACAACATTTTAATTTAATTCTCCGAACAGTTAAATTAATAAGCCCTGGCGAATGTAATTCGTGACTATACAAAGGAAGTACGCCTACGCAGACTCAAAAAAATCTAGCTTTACAGAACCTGGGTCAGCAGGTTTTGTTTGTGTGGAAGATGAACTGCGATTAAAATCGCCCGGTGCAAGATATTAGTATGAGTAGATTACCTTTGAAAAATTGGCAATTAATAATAAAATAGTGATTAATTAAGACTTAGAAATATTAACTCTTAATTTATAACTTCTCCATTACTAATTCTTCGTTAACAGTGATTCTGTTTTAGCAGTATTTTTAGCCAGTGATAACCGTAGAATCTACAGTATTTATTTGAGATGATATTAAGCCTAGTTAAATACTCGCTATTTCCACCAAACCCCACCCCACGTTTGAGTTATTCGCTAAATTACCGGCAATATAAATCCCATCACCCTAACCCCTCTCCTTACACTGCGTAGAGGGGTTAGGGATGCGATAGCCGAACGCGAGTGCGTGTCCGACAGGACAAGGCTTAAGCGGAGCTTATCGCACTTCCCTAACATCATAAATGCGTAGCCGTAAGGCTTGTCGTCAGACATCGCACTTCCCCTGCATCACAAATGCGTAGCCGTAAGGTGATCGCACTCCCATCAACCCTAATAACTGCGATCGCATATCCCATCAAACCCAGACATCGCAATCACTGTAATTTTCACGATCGCGTAAAAATCTCTCAATCACGCACAAATGTATTATTGTCCTAGTTTATAATTAATTAGCGTAAATAAATCACTCGTAAAGCTTTATGTTGCAATCGATTGAAGGAATTTATAAAGATGGTAAGGTTGAACTTATCGAACTACCATCAGATGTATTAGAAGGTCGGGTCATTGTAACTTTTTTAGAGTCAAGAAATTCTTTGCAGCACTCACAAATAATGACATTTGGAATGTTTTCAGGGAAGAATCAATCGACGGAAGAGGATTTTGGTATAGCTGAATTTTATGGAGATAGGGAAGATTACTTGGACTGGTCAAAATAACCCATGAAATATGTTGTCGATACCCATGCTCTTATCTGGTTTTTAGAAGGAAACCCACGTTTGGGTGCAAATGCCAAAACCATTCTTTCCCATCCGGATTCTAGATTAGTTATCCCTGCGACGACCTTAGCTGAAGCTGTTTGGATTGTTGAAAAAGGGAAAACATCTATTTCTTCTGCTCAAGATTTGCTCGCAGCAGTCGAAGCAGATTCTCGTGTGATAATTTATCCTTTGGATCGAGATGTGATTGAAATAACTATCAATTTATCCGCAATCAATGAAATGCACGATCGCCAAATTGTCGCAACTGTAATATTTTTAGCGAACAAAGGTGAGGCAGTACAGTTATTGTCGTGTGACAAAAATATAGTTGAGTCTGGTTTGGTTCGGATCGCTTGGTAATAAATCTAAAGTTCAAATTTATGCGATTCATTCGGATCGCGATCGCACTTCCCCAACACCACAAATGCGATCGCATAAACTCTCTAACAACCAACATGCGATCGCACTTCCCCAAAATAACAAATGCGATAGCCGAAGGCTTAAGCGGAGCTTATCGCACTAATCCCAACATCACAAATGCGATCGCACTTCCCCAACATCGCAAATGCGATCGCACTTCCCCAACATCATAAATGCGATAGCCGAAGGCTTAAGCGGAGCTTATCGCACTTTTACAACATTACAAATGCGATCGCTTCTACGCACTCCATCCCAAAGTCCAAGTCGGTGTAGGATAACAAAGGCAAATATTTTTGGTATATACTATAAATGCGCTTTGAGTGGGACGAGAATAAAGCTGAGTCGAATTTTTGGAAACATGGCATTCAATTTGAGGAAGCTGTAACAGTTTTTTGCCGACCCCTATCTCATATTTACGGAGGACTCTAGCCATTCTCAGGGAGAAGAAAGGGAATGGGCAATTGGTGAAGCGGAAGATGGCTCAATTGTTGTGGTTGTTTTTACCATGCGAGGTGAGCGAATAAGGATAATTAGTCCAAGAAAAGCGACAAAAAGGGAGTGTCAACAATATGAGTCAGGAATCTGAGTTTCCTTTTGACAGAGCAAGACGAGTTACATCAGAGGAAAACCAAAAATTCAGAGATGCGATCGCAGATCAGTTTGGAATTACACTAAGGAAGCGTGGACGACCTGCTAAGGATGAAGAAGAAAAGTATGAACCGATTTCTATCAGATTTCATCCTAAAATCATAGCCTGGGCAAAAGAAGAAGCAGAAAAACGAGGGGTAGGCTATCAAACGGTTATCAATGAAGCACTATTGGAGAAAATAGGCTAAAACTGAACGAACGACTTACGTCGCGCAAGCTAGAACTTCGTTCAGCTTTGCTAACGCATAAACTCATCGTGTAGTAAAAAGTGCGATCAGCTATTATAAAGGCATAATAAGTAAGCAAAGGTGGTGTAAATAATGCAGACTGATAACATACCACAACAAAGATTAATCGGTAAAATCCGTCAGCTAGTTCCGGAGCAAGTGGTATTAGTTGAAAGATTCATTGATTCTTTATCCCAGAAAAATGAGGAATATAATTTGACTTTAGCTGCAACAAAGCTTTCTGAACCAGTTCTGCAAAAAATTTGGGACAACCCCGACGACGCAGAATATGACAAATTATAAATTCGGGGATGTTATCTTAGTACCCTTTCCCTTCACCGACCAAACAACTACTAAAAAACGTCCATCTGTTGTTGTCAGTTCTACCGATTATCAACGTCAGCGTTCGGATTTAATATTAATAGCTGTCACAAGTATTGCTAATCCCGTAACTTCTTTTGCTGAAATGACAATTACTGAGTGGAAAGCAGCAGGTTTGTTAAAACCTTCTATTATCAAACCAGTTTTAACTACCATTGATAAGATGCTGGTAATTAAGAAGTTAGGAGAACTCCAGGAAGTTGACGCTCAAGCGTTACATAATCTTTTACAGATTATTTTGGGCGGCTAGATGCGATCGCACTAATCCCAACATTACAAAAGGCGATCGCACTCCTCAAACATCACAAAAGCGTTCACGAAGTGACTCCGAAGGAGTATCGCACTTCTACAACATCATAAATGCGTTCACGAAGTGACTCCGAAGGAGTATCGCACTTCCCCAACATCACAAATGCGTTCACGAAGTGACTCCGAAGGAGTATCGCACTTCTCCAACATTACAAATGCGTTCACGAAGTGACTCCGAAGGAGTATCGCACTAATCCCAACATCACAAATGCGATGGTCGAAGACCACTCCTGCGGAGTATCGCACTTCCCCAACATCATAAATGCGAACGACTCACGTCGGGCAAACTTCGCACTTTCCCACAAACCCGAAACGCAATGATAATTTGTGCTTCAATCTTAAAGAAGTCCACAAGAATCTGAGGGAATGTTTAATTGTCTAGCAGCATCAATAAGTCTACGATCGAGTGAGAGAAGATTTTCTATGCTGTGGTTGCGAGCGATTGCTAAATGTAAAGCGTCTCCTGCTCTCAATCCGGTTTCCCATTGCTGGATAAATTCAGCTGCGAGAATAAAATCAGCAGTTGTCACCGTAAAAACTGTGTAAGATTGAGATGCATCTTCTTTAAATGAGTGTATTACTGCTTCCATTTGTTCTAGATTCAACTCATTCATACGAACGCGACGGGACACAAGACTGGTAAACTCGACGGTTGTCCAATCGCTAATGGCTAATTTATTAGTAGGTATATTAAGGAGGATTGTCTCAACTGATGTACTGGTTGCTTCTTGGATGTAAAAAGGTGCAAGAAAGCTTGTGTCTAGATAGATCAATATCTTGCCTCTTGGCGTAAACTTTGGATCATTTCTACATTACTGGTTAGTGTCTGAGATTGGGTCGCTCTTAGTTTGTGACGAGATGTTAAAGGTTGAGGAATATGTGAGATTGATGACAACCGAGCGATGGGTTTACCATGACTAATAATCACCATTTCTTCGCCATTTTTAACTTGGTTAACCAGTTGATTTATGGTAACGGATGTGTCTGTAATATCTACTTGTTGCATAATATTAGGCGATCGCGCTCACAGTCTATATATCTATTTTTCAATCCTATCTCAACTTGTCAATGAGCGCGATCGCACTTCCCCAATATCACCAAAACGCGATCGCACTTCTACAACATCACAAATGCGATCGCTATCCCTTCACTACACATAAACGCGATCGCACTTTCCTAACATCACAAATGCGATCGCACTAATCCCAAAACCTAATAAACGGGATCGCACTAATCCTAAAACAACCTAAATGCGATCGCACTTCCCCAAAATAACAAACGCCATCGCACTCTGCTTTAACCTTTCGCCTTCCCTGATTGATTCGGACAAATTTCCTGACGCAACTGATCGCGGGAAGCGAGATAATCTTTGAGATAGTTGCAACCTTGCGTTAGTAAATCATCTAAATCTAAACTCCACAATTTGATGGTGTTGTCATCACTTGCAGAAGCTAAGGTTTTGCCATCGGGACCAAACACAACGTTGTTGAGCAAAGATTCATGCCCACTCAGGGAGGCAATTTCTTTACCTGTGGCGACATTCCACAACTTGATAGTACCGTCCCAACTTAGGGAAGCTAGGGTTCCATCAGGACTAAAAGCGACGCTCTTGACCGGATATTGATGCCCGGTGAAAGTATAAATTTCCTTACCTGTAGTCAGATTCCATAACTTGATAGTTTTGTCCCAACTTGCAGAAGCTAAGGTTTTGCCATCTGGACTAAAAGCGACGCTGTTGACCCAAGATTGATGCCCGGTGAAAGTATAAATTTCCTTGCCTGTAGTCAGATTCCACAACTTGATAATGCTGTCACTACTTGCGGAAGCTAAGGTTTTGCCATCTGGGCTAAAAGCGACACTGTGGACCGAATCTTTATGCCCAGTGAAAGTATAAATTTCCTTGCCTGTGGTCAAATTCCACAACTTGATGGTGTTGTCATAACTTGCAGAAGCTAAGGTTTTGCCATCTGGACTAAAAGCGACGCTTAAAACCCCAGATTGATGCCCAGTGAAAGTAGAAATTTCTTTGCCTGTGTTCAGATTCCAGAATTTGATAGTGCTGTCACCACTTGCGGAAGCTAAGGTTTTGCCGTCAGGACTAAAAGCGACGCTTGATACCGCATATTGATGCCCAGTGAAAGTGGCAATTTCTTTGCCTGTAGTCATATGCCACAATTTGATGGTGTTGTCACTATTTGCGGAAGCTAAGATTTTGCCGTCAGGACTAAAAGCAACACTGTTGACCGAAGATTCATGCCCGGTGAATATCTGCATTATCTGCATTATCTGCATCATAGGGAAAGCGACGCTCGATACACCATATTGAAGCCCGGTGAAAGTGGAAATTTCTTTGCCTGTGGGCAGATTCCACAATTTGATGGCGTTATCAACACTTGCGGAAGTTAAACTGTTATCACCACTTGCGGAAGCTAAAGTTTTGCCATCAGGACTAAAAGCGACGCCGTTGACCGGATATTTATGCCCAGTGAAAGTGGTAATTTCTTTGCCTGTGGTCAAATTCCACAACTTGATGGTGTTGTCAAAACCTGCGGAAGCTAAAGTTTTGCCATCTGGACTAAAAGCGACGCTTGATACCGCATATTGATGCCCAGTGAAAGTAGAAATTTTTTTGCCTGTGGTCACATCCCACAACTTGATGGTGTTGTCATAACTTGTGGAAGCTAAGGTTTTGCCATTAGGACTAAAAGTGACACTGTGGACCCCACCTTGATCCCCAGTGATGAAAGTAGAAATTTCTTTGCCTGTAGTTATATTCCACAACTTGATGGTGTTGTCAGTGCTTGCAGAAGCTAAGGTTTTGGCATCAGGACTAACAGCGACGCTGTTGACCGCATATTCATGTCCAGTGAAAGTAGAAATTTCTTTGCCTGTAGTTATATTCCACAACTTGATGGTGTTGCCATAACTTGTTGAAGCTAAGGTTTTGCCATCTGGACTAAAAGCGACGCTGTTGACCGAATTTTGATGACGTCTGAAAGTGAAAATTTCTTTACCTGTGGTCAGATTCCACAATTTGATGGTGTTGTCTGAACTCGCAGAAGCTAAGGTTTTGCCATCGGGACTAAAGGCGACGCTTGTGACCCAATCTTTATGCCCGGTGAAAGTATAAATTTTTTTGCCTGTGGTCAGATCCCACAACTTGATGGTGTTGTCATTGCTTGCAGAAGCTAAAGTTTTGCCATCGGGACTAAAGGCAACGCTGTTGACCAAAGATTCATGCCCTTGTAACTGATTGCGTTCGTGGATGTTTAACAACATCTCCTGTAAACTAAACAATGGACTGTAAGCCGGATAATCAGCCAAAGATTGTTTACTTTTCACCAAACCTTTCAACTCTCTTCCAGCCCGCATTATTTCTACCAAATTCTCAATTTGTCCTCCTACATAGAACTGACGCAAGTTTCTAACTCCCACTTGTTCCAATCGTGTAGCTGTCAGAGCATTTTGGCGTTGTTTTTCTGCGTCTTTTCGCTGCTTTTGGGCTTTTTGTGCCTGTTGTTTAGCTTCTTGCTGCTGCCGTTTTGCCTGTTGTGATTGTTGAACAGCAATTTGCCTTTGTTGCTGGGCTATTTGCTTGTCTCGTAACGCTGCTTGCTGTTGTTTCTTGATTGTTTCTAGTTTATTTAAAGCAATTTGCCGTGCCTTTTCTGCTTCTCGACGCTGTTGTTCAAGTAATTCCACTTCCTGTTTTGCTTGTTGTTTGTCTCCCTGTGCTTGTTTAGCTGCTTCCTTCAAAGACTCTTCCCTCTGTTTTAGCTGTTCAACTTCTTGGGTTCTCTGGTTGACTTCCTGATTTTTTTGCTTTAATTGTTTATCAATATTGTTAAAATTAGTATTTGCAATCTTTTCTTTATCTTCTGCTTTTTTAACTTTATCTTCTGCTTGATTAATCGTAACTTCAGCATCTTGCTGCGCTGTCACCCGTTCCTGATTAGCCCAATTTGCAAAAATCAACGCCGCAACAGCCCCAATAATAGAGACAGCAAGCACAATCAAACCAATACGAATCCGTTGATTTGTTTTTCTTTCCACCTCCGTTAAACGCTGATTCGCTGTCCTCTCTTCCTTCAAAGCCTGATTTTGTCTTTTTTCCGCTTCCGCAACTTTCTGATTTAACTCAGCTTCCACACTCGCAGATAAAAACCGATAATCAGCATCGCTCAAACTATTTTTATCAGCCCAAACACGAGCATTCTGTAAATCTTCCCCCCGCAACAAATACGAATTATTTTGAAATTTACTATTTTCCCAAGCCTTTAAATCATCAGCATAAAAACGTAATTTACCTAATTCATTCTCTACCCAACTTAAATCAAAAACATTCCTATAAACCTTGTTATAAACCCTCAAATTTCCCTGCTGTTCCACCACCAACCCAGTCAAACGCAACCTCATTTGCTCTGCACTACTATCGACAGCAATCTCATCCTGTTGCAAAATTTGCTGATACAACCCCAACAAAGCCACGGCAATTTGTTCGTTAGTCAGCATCCTATCTCGAATTGTCTTTAAATGCTCCTGTTTATCTTGTGTTTCCCAATTCTCAATAATTTTACTTTTAATAATCCTTTCAATTATTGATTGAGAATCTATATTTTCTTGCCAATCCCAGTTTCTCAACAATTCACAAACTCTCTGGGTTAAAAATGGTTGTCCCCCTGTCCAAGCTAAAACTTCAGTCATCACAGCCTGGGGATTTTCCACTTTTTCTTCTAAACCCTTCACTAATGCTCCAACTTCGTGAATTTTAAATCCATCTAGTTGAATTGGTTCCCCAATATTAAATGGTGTACGGGTTTTGTCAGCAATCAAATCACTAGGAGTTGCTACTCCTAATAAAGCAAAAGTCAGCCGTTTATAAGCTGGATTTTCCGATCGCCTATTATAGCAACTTCTAATCAGAGCAAAAAAATCCTCACGACCAAAACTTAAACTCAGAGTGCTGTCAATTTCATCAATAAAAATAATAATCTTTCCTGGGATAGATGCCAAAAGCACATCTTCTATGAATTCATCTAACTTTTGCATAGATGAAATATCATTGCGATCGCGCCACCAAGTACGGCGAAATTCTACGTGATTGGCAATTTTCAAATCCTTAACAATTCTAGAAACAATACCCGTATACCATTGCTCCTGGGTAACGTTATCTTTGCTACCTTGCCCGGAAATATCGATACTACTACAAGCGACTCCCTCATCTATAAATCGTTGCATAGTCCGAGCTTTCAAGCTCGATTTACCCATTTGCCGTGAGTTAAAAACATAACAATACTTTCCAGCTTTCAAAGCATTATAAAAGTCCGAGTCGGCTTTTCTGACTACATAACTGGGAGCATCTGCTGGAAGACTTGCTCCAACTTGGTATTCATAGTTTCCAGTCATTGCTTAGTCTCCAATGGCATAAGTGATAATGGTAAATCGGCACTGTAAATTATTTTCTTGTATTCCTATTCTCTGGTTTTTTTATTCGTATAAAGTTTAAAAATAAATCAGAAAACGTAGGACGATAAGCTTATACCATAAGACTTTACTCTGGAGAATCCTGAGATTCATTCGACTTTGATTCGAGTTTTATCCGACTTCGCTTTGACTTTTTTGGGGCTTCATTTCCTGGAAAAAATCCTTTAAACTCATTGTATAAGTTTTATCAGCACGACTATGGGAATTAGGGTAAATCAGAAATACAGCAAAAAAGTTAAAGCTGCACTGACACGAAATGGCTACCCCAGCCAAAACGAATTAGCCCTTGCGGTGGGTTTAGCTCCATCTACAGTTACTAATTTCTTTGGCGGTAAAAATATATTCATTAAGAATTTTCAAGATATTTGTGAGAAATTGGGGTTAGATTGGCAAGAGATTTTCGATAGAGAAATAGATAGTTCAGATAATATTGAACCAGAAAATTCTCCCCAGGCAAATCCTCAACCTCAGGCAATGCAAACCCCATCTGTTAGCATAGAATATCCAGAAGGCAGTGTTGCATTAGATTCTCCCTTTTACATCCATCGTCCCCCCAAAGAACAGGATTGCTATAAACAAATTAGCAAACCTGGTGCGTTAATTCGGATCAAAGCACCCGAACAAATGGGTAAAACTTCATTGCTGATTCGAGTTCTTGATCAAGCAGAAAAACAAGGCGATCGCACTGTTAAAATTAGCTTGAAACAAGCAGACACGCAATGTTTTACTAACTTAGATAAATTTCTGCGTTGGTTTTGTGTAACTATTAGCCACAAGTTAAAGTTGGAAAATCGGTTAAATGAATATTGGGAAGATGATATTAGCTGCAATATGCGATGCGAAACTTATTTTGAAGAGTACATCTTGCCAGAAATTTATCAACCCTTGACTTTGGGTTTGGATGAAGTCGATAGATTATTTGCATATCCCGATATTTATGGTGATTTTTTCGGCTTGCTCAGATATTTACACGAAGAAGCCAGACGAACAAGTATTTGGCAAAAATTGCGTTTGGTACTCGTCCACTCCACCGAAATTTACGTCCCACTGGATATCAACCGTTCTCCCTTTAATGCAGGTTTTCCCGTCGATTTACCAGAATTTAGTTTAGAGCAGGTACTAAATTTAGCTCAATTACATGAATTAAATTGGAGCAGCGATGATGTAACCCAACTAATATCTATGATTGGAGGACACCCGTTTTTAGTTCGTCTTGCTTTGTATCATATTGCCCGTCAAGATGTAACTTTAGCAAAATTCCTCCAAACAGCAGCAACTGAATCGGGTATTTACTACAACCACCTGAGTCGTCTCGTGTCTGCTCTGAGCAAACAACCTGAATTATTAGCAGCAATGCGAGAAGTTGCAAAAGTCAGCCATCCTGTACAGTTAATCGCTGAAATTAAATTTAAATTACAAGCAATGGGATTAGTAAAAATCACAAACGATGGGGTAATACCCAGTTGTGAATTATATCGAGAATATTTTCGTAATTTTTAATGCAAAAATCATTCATAAAATCAACAATTAAAAATCGAAGATAAATCGGAATAAAGTCAACAATGTCTCAGGGATGAACTCAAGTAGCACTTTTAGATTATGGAATTGTCGAGTTCAACAGGCAATTCAATGTTAGACAAAAAAGTTCAGGCTTTATTCGGAACCGTCGCTGCAATTACTGCTATTTCTGCTTCTCTTCTCGTTGCAGCTACCCCAGTTCGCGCTGATAATCGCGAATATATTTATGAAGTTCGCAACCAGTTAATCGAAAAGGCGATCGCTTCTGGTTTACGTGGCTATAGTTTAACCCACGAACCTATGATCGATGCACTTGATCACGGTCGTTCAAATTATATCACAGTAAATCTGAGCGCAGGTACATCATACGGCATGGTTGGAGTGTGCGATCGCGATTGTCGAGATTTAGATATTTCTCTCTACGATAGCCGGGGAAACCGCATCGCTTCCGATTTGGGAGATGATGATATTCCTGCCATCACCATAAATCCTTCTCGTAGTGGAACCTATCAAGTCAAAGTTGATATGGCTAGTTGTAATACCCAGGCTTGTTACTACGGTATCGGTGTATTTGGTAAATAAAACCAACTGCCATTGTATAAACAAAGGGGGCAAAGAGACAAACTTTATTTACAATTTTGTCACTTTGCACCTTTGATTTATCGCCAAGCCTTTGAATCTAGGTTTAATACCATTTCTGTATGAAGATGCGCCTAATTTAGCCCACGCAGGTAAGCTCTGTTTGTATAGCCCCAGCTTGTCATTACCAACATTCTTAAAGAAGCTGAATTCCTCTAAATGTTTTGTCCTGCCTCAGACTAAAGTAGTATCGGCTAATAGCACAAGTCCGTTGAAACGGACTATTAAATAATTTGAGTCGGATTTATCCGACTTTAGCTTTGAGACTGCGACTTAAGTCCCAGTCCCTTGCGGCTGATAAACGAGGATTTAGAGATGTTGGTAATGGTTAGGGCTTTCATCGCCTGGGCGCTCCTCTCAGGGCAAATATAGCTATTACATATTTTACCAGCTTGCCTAACCTTTACATAAGTTTACATTGCGCTTCGTCTTAAGCTTTATGAAAGAAGTATTTGTACTTTTATAAAGTATAATTAAGAATAAAGATAAAAAAAGACGGGCAACCTCCCTTGGTTAATATTACCTAGAAAGTTACCCGGAAATGTTAAAAGTTTAATTGTTTTAGATAGTTGTAGATAAAAACTACAGATATATTGTCTTTGCAACCAACTTGTGGTTAAAAAAGACAAGCAAACAAAACAGTAAAATTATTGGTTTAAGAGGCAAAGGTCGGCGTGGGTCAGTATCAACCTGCTCAGTTAACGAGCTATAATCCAAACGCGATCGCTCGCTACTACAGCTTGCGTCCCTGGCTGGCGATCGCGCGGGCAATAAAGATAGTTTGGTTTTTTGCGGGATTTATTCTCGGTTTAAAGTGGGATGAATGGCGTGGGGAAGTTGAACAAAACAAGTTCAAACGAGCCATTCAGTTGCGAGAAATATTAACACGTCTGGGTCCAACTTTTATTAAAGTAGGTCAAGCTCTCTCGACGCGACCGGACTTAATACGTAAAGATTTCTTAAACGAGCTGGTAAAGCTACAAGACCAGTTGCCACCTTTTGATAATGCGATCGCTTATCAGATTATCGAAACTCAACTGAACGCAAGCGTTGCAGAAATTTATAGCGAATTGTCACCAACTCCAGTCGCTGCGGCTAGTTTAGGTCAAGTATACCGTGGTCGTCTCTACAGCGGCGAAGAAGTAGCCGTAAAAGTGCAACGACCAAACTTACGTCCGGTGATTACACTTGACCTTTATCTAATGCGCTGGGCAGCAGGTTGGCTGAGTCCTTGGTTGCCCCTCAATCTCGGTCACGATTTAAGTTTGATTGTGGACGAGTTTGGCACAAAGTTATTTGAAGAAATCGACTATATCAATGAAGGTCGTAACGCGGAAAAATTTGCGAGTAACTTCCGCAACCATCCCCAAGTAAAAATACCAGCTATTTATTGGAGTTATACCAACACTCGCGTGTTAACTTTGGAATGGATTAACGGCTTCAAACTGACAGACACGAAAAACATTCGCGGTGTCGGTTTAGACCCAGAAGCGATTATCCAAATTGGTGTCACCTCAGGTTTGCAACAGTTGTTAGAACATGGTTTCTTTCATGCAGATCCCCATCCGGGTAACTTATTTGCCATGCATGATGGTCGTATGGCTTATATTGACTTTGGCATGATGGATCAGCTAGAGGAAACCACCAAAGAAACTCTTGTGGATGCGTTGGTGCATGTAGTCAACAAAGACTATAGCGAGTTCGCTGAAGACTTAGTAAATTTAGGTTTTCTCACACCAGAAACGAATATTGCTCCGATTGTGCCAGCATTAGAAGCGGTGCTAGGAAACGCAATTGGCAAAAATGTCAAGGATTTTAATTTCAAAACAATTACCGATGAATTTTCGGAATTGATGTATGAATATCCTTTCCGCGTTCCTGCGAAGTTTGCCTTAATTATTCGTTCTTTGGTGACGCAAGAAGGTATTGCTTTAAGCCTGAATCCTAATTTTAAAATAGTCGAGGTAGCTTATCCTTATGTAGCACGAAGATTGCTAACAGGAGATTCTCCAGGATTGCAGCGACGGTTATTGAATGTGTTGTTTAAAGATGGTAAATTCCAGTGGCAGCGGTTAGAGAATTTAATTGCGATCGCTCGCACTGATAACAACTTTGATTTATTACCAACAGCACAATTAGGTTTACAATATTTGCTGTCTGATGAAGGCAAGTTTATCCAAAGACAGTTGCTGC
The DNA here is from genome assembly GCF_000582685.1 of [Scytonema hofmanni] UTEX 2349. GTDB lineage: Bacteria > Cyanobacteriota > Cyanobacteriia > Cyanobacteriales > Nostocaceae > Hassallia > Hassallia hofmanni. Next base: position 3,183,011 of record NZ_KK073768.1, on the reverse strand, counting down.
TTGCTTTGACTGAGGATGACCGTCTTCACACCGAAGAAGTTCAACGGCTGTGGAATCTGGTGAAAGATGACTTAAAGCCGAATCGTTTGTTGAATGTAGCGATCGGCATTTTGACAGAATTCTCTAGAGAAAGTGCAGCGGCTATTTTACCAACTGCTACATCCCTTGTTTCTTTTGGAAAAAAACAGTAACAACATAGGCTGTCGGGACAAGGGAGACAAGGGGGACAAGCGGGTGTTCAAATTAGCAATGCCCATTGCCCAATTCCCTATTCCCAATTACGATATAAATCAGGAGTTTTAATGTATTATTACCCTCTACATCCGCCATATTTTCTGTTAGCTGTTGGCTTATTTATTGCATTAACCTCTGGTGCAGCTTTATCTGGAACGCTAACGTTAATTATGCAAAAAATACAATTAAAGAATGCAGAAAGTTTAGGTTCTCGTTTTTGGATCAAAAAATTATTTGTCCCATTTATCGGAATCGCTGGTGGTGTTTGTTTATTTCTGACATCAGGTTTTCAGATATTCGGTTTTCCACCATTCCTTGCTTATATAATTGGTGTAACAGTTTCTCTTTTAACAAGTGTGCTAGTTTGGTTGCAGTTAGGAAGTATGCTAGCTTTTATAGAACGTCAAGGAACGGCATCTCTAGACTTAGATTCTATGCCTTAAATGATGCCTGACAAGTTAAAAATTTTTACTTATTCGCAGCATCCAGAACCCCCACTTCTTTAATAAGTCGGGGTTCTAGCTTTTCACAAAAACTTACTTTTTCCGAAAGCGGAATAGAGTTTTAATTTGACTTAAAGTTTGCTGCCAAGAACTTTTTTTGACCTTAACGGGGAAAATTGGTGGTGGCAATGATGGATTGAGATTGCGATAATACTCCCAAATTTCCCAATAAGGGCAACCAGGTTCAATCCGCATTCCTGCCCAGTGAAGAAAGTGTAGAGGTTGATTCAACTTAGAGTCTATAAGTATATGCCCTTGAGCTTGAAAATGAGGGCTACCTGCCCAATTTCCAGGTGCTTTACCAGGTCTATTGACTATATTAAATCGGCGCGGAACATGCTTTAAGACGAGATAGTTGAGAATAGGTTGATCGACAGTTGATAAATCAAAATATTCAGGATTATCTGCCACTTTCTTTAGCCCTTTCCAAACATCTTCTTCGGAAAAAACATGCTTTTTGGAAGCCCAAAAACCGCTATTAAAAACACCTTTTACCTCATAAGATGAGAAAATTTTATTTTCTATTATTGGTTGTTTAAAAACTTCATAAATGCCACTTAAATGTTGATAATCATAACAGACAAAATCATATTCTGTAAGATATTTGAGATTATCAATTATTTTCTCAAAAACAATGATATCTGTATCAATATACAGAAATTCCTCGAAAATTCCAAACCAGCAAATTAGCTTGCGAAGCAAATTCGGTCGTTCAAATAAATCTTGACCACAGATTTGATTAGCTTGCTCAGAAAACTTCTGAATAAATTCCAAGTCTTCATAAATATTTACTTGGGGAAAATTGCTAATAACTTCTGCGATCGCTTGATAGTTTTCATTGTATGGAATCATCACAATTGGCGTATCCTGGTCATAAAATCGGATACTGTTAATTAAAGCGATCGCATTATCCATCACGCGATCGTTGGCAACAATATAAATTCCGCGATTCATTTCTTATTCCTCAAGTTTTTAATCCTAACTTGTTGAAAACTCTCGTAGTTAAACTAGGAGGTGCATTGTAATATCTTGGCTTAGTTGTAAACTTTGGTCGCTTTTCTGGTTCATGTAAATAGCGATAGTGCAAGAAAATATCTCTATAGGGAAAATCAATATTTTCGCCGTTGCACACTCTATCAAATAGACTAGATGACAAACCAATATAATGCAGATAAGTAAGTTGGCTACCTTTGTCGTACAAAAGATTATCTCTTAACTCAAAGTGTTCGGAAGTAACTGCACAACCAGTTATTTCATTAGGAGGTAATTGCAACGATAAGTTATAAACTGGGATATTACATCGCATCACCATATAGTTCAAAACAGATTGATTTGGGGCTTTCATTAATAAGATTTCTGCTTCCCCGCTTTCTAATTTGGATACTATGTAATCCCGTTCTTCTGGGGTAAATAAACCCTTAGTTCCGGCATAAAAACCCGCACAGAAGATATCTGAACTTATGCGTTCTTTGCTGAAAATAGTTGATAATTTTTCAGATTCAGTATTGAAAATAAACGATGGATCTTTGTACTGAAAGTCATAAACAATTAGGGGATGAGTCTGCAATTTTTCAAAAACTAATTGCAGAGAATCTAAGACCAAAATATCTGCATCAAAATAGGCAAATTTGTCAAAGGGGCTATTGTTGTCAAAAGCGCAGTATCGACGATTCATGCCAATCCGACGCACTCCTTTAATGCCTTGTTCTTCCCAAACTTTTAAAGCAGTGGGATGTGTTTGCCACACTCGCAGAGAAAAATCTTCCCAACTTTTAAACAATTGGGCATCATTTAGCAGAGTGACATTTTTTCTAGTAGCGACTTCCGCACTAACTTTTTCAATATTGTCGTCGTAGGCAATTACACATACTGGAATATCTGTACCTACATTGACTTCAACACTATTAAGAAAAGCTACGAGTTGGTTATAAACTACATCGTTCGCGATTGTATAGATACCATTAGTCATGGAAATTTCCTGAATGTTTTAGGTAATTTGATTAACTGCGTTATCTAACCAGTTGAGCAGATTTAATTTGTGCAAAATAATTTGCCTAGCTTCAGCGATCGCTTCTTTAGCTGCGTACCAAGCATCAGGAGTAGACGTTACTTCCTGAATGTATGCCAAACCCTTTTCATCTATACTTGGTAGTCTTAAAAAGCTTCCTGGTGGCAATAATTTATCAGCAGCAGAACCACCATAATAAATTGGCAAACACCAAGCTAAAAGAGAATCCCAAAGCTTCTCACTCACATACCAATTATTGTCAGCATAATTTTCTATTGCCAAGTTGTAATAATAGGGAGCCATGCTATGCCATTTATTATTAACTTTGCCATTTCCCTGTGCCCAATCTGGTAAATCTCGTCCATATAAATCGAATACTAAACCGCTTTCTCGCAACATTTTTAAAAAGTTAAGACGTTGCTGATGATTTGCCGTGCGATCAATTCCCGATGTAATCCAACTGCAAGGACGAACCTTTTCTGGAGGTGGCATTTCGTTCAATTCTCTAAAGGAATTTGCATGATACCAAATAGCAGGCATATACTCAGGTATTGGTGCAAAATCATCGGGACCAGAGACATAATCGCAGTATTTAGAAGCGTTTTTGTAATCACTAATTCGCTTTTCTTTTAACTCTAAAAATGGTGGTTCTCTTACTATATAAAAGATTCTTTCTTTCGGTACTCCTCGTAGTAAACTTGTTATGTTTTCTTCTTGCTGTTGCTGCGGTATAAACTTATTCAACCAGCTTTTATTGGCAATAGGCTTAAAAAAGTCGCAGAAATTATATAACAAGAGAAAATCTGGTGCTGAGTTATTTGCTTGTATTTGAATATTTTTCCACTCACCAAATGCATTAGGGCTTTGATGCCAAAGCCAATCACTTTGGTTAATAGCTTGGTAGCTGGTAATCATGCCGATAGTTTTTTTTTCCATACTTTTAAATTACTAATTTTTTCAGTCATCTAATCTCAATTTATTGCTACTGGTCGCATAGAAGCATCGACATAGCTGAGAGTTTTTTGAATTCTATCTTCCCAAGAAAACTGTTTCCCAAAATTTATACTATCGGTGTAACCTTCTACTTTTCTCGGATATTTTTCTAATATTTGCTGGATACATTCAGCAAATTTATGCGGATTATCTGGTTCACACCAACCTGCTACTAAAGGTGTGTTTTTGAATTCCATTAAAGGTGGAATTTCTGTCACTGCAATGGGAGTTCCAGTAGCCATATATTGGAAAAACTTCACTGGATTCGTGAAATCGGCGGCTTCACCAGAACAGTGAGGATGTGCCAAAACATCCGCAGCTTGCATCAAGCTAACCAATCGTTCTCTTGGGAGAATCCAGCCTAAGAATTTAACGTTTGTGACATTTTTATCTTGAGCAATTTGTTGATATTCTTTGACTTGGGAATCTTTTCCACCTGTAATAGCAAACTGTATTTCTGGTAAATATTTTGCCGCATCAATTAAATCATCAATTCCTTTGAAGCGATACAAAGCACCAGAATAAACAACTAAATGCTTGCGTCCATCCACAAGTAATTCTTGACGCCATGCTTGTGCTTCTTCCGGTTGTCTTTGTAAAAATGCTTGACTAAACCCATTGTGCAGCCAGATAACTTTTTTTTCTGGCATTCCATATTTTATTAAGCTTTGTCTGATGATTTCTGACTGAGTTATTGCTAATTGAAAATATGGACTATTAACAATTTCTGGCTCAAATTGTTTGTCTTGGAAATAATGACGTTCGTAGATAACAGGAATCTGATTCTTTATGGCGAGTTTAACAAATTGCCAATCTTGAGTATGAACAATTTTGGCATGGGGTTGAATTTGCTTAGGAAAATAATACTTTGAGACTATTTCTTGAGTATTTAACCATCTTTTAGCTATGCGGTCAATGGGCCAGGGCAGAGGTAATGGTAAAATTTTTAGAGCTTCATCAACGTTGTAAAAATCGATGAATTCTTGATGTGGTTGTTTGGGTTCAGAAGGACGAATTAATTCTACGGGATTCAAACTAGCGTTGTGTTTATTTCCATAAATCAAAACTGTGGAATAACCTAAATTAGCTGCGGCATTTGCACAAAGAACATCATGAATTTGATGCGCCGTATTTGGCTGCATATTTAGTTCTCTAGCATAAAAAACGTATTTATTTTTTTGATTGGTATTTTGCATGAGTGTTAATTTTAGGTAATGTGGAAATATGTATTTACTTTTGATAACTGGTTTCAAAATCTTGGAGAGTGCCAAGTAGATGTACTGCGTCATCGTAGGCAGATTTGATAACTTTATATTCTTCGTTTTCTTGTTCTATTAAATCATCAGCTAGAGAACGAAGAGAATAGAGCATCGGATTGAGATGGGTACGGAATTCATTAGAGATATTGTTCAAAATATCTGGTGAGTTATTATCATTAACTAATGTTGATTGGCAGCTATTATGTAAGTTGAGCATGTCGTCAAAAACATCAACAGCGTTGAGAATTCTAAAAGCTGATTTGTAAGATTCTGCGATTAATTCCTGCCGTTCTTGGGGATTTTCTACCATATCATCAAGTATTAAGCGCAAGAAACCAATCATCGAATTAAGACGCGATCGCATTTCATGAGAAATCCGAATCAAGCTTTGATGAGGTTTGGTCTTCACTTGGGAGTGATCGCTAAATTGCATCGAGTACAAACGCGAATAGTAGCCATTTTTGCTTAACAGTTCTTGATGAGTTCCTACCTCAACAACACATCCTTGATCTAATACAGCAATTTGATCAGCTTTTTGGACTGTAGAAAGTCGGTGTGCAATTACTAAAGTAGTGCGATCGCGACTGAGATCGTCAATAGCGGTTTGCACCAAGCGTTCAGAAACGGTATCTAAAGCGCTGGTAGCTTCATCGAGAATGAGAATTTCCGGATTCTGCACTAATGCACGAGCGATCGCTAATCTTTGTCTTTGTCCACCAGATAACATCACCCCGCGATCGCCAATCATCGTTTCAAATCCCTGAGGCAATTTGCTGATAAACTCATAAGCATTTGCCTTTTGCGCTGCTGCAATAATTTCATCGACCGTAGCTTCCGGTTTTCCGTAAGCTATATTATTCCGCACCGAATCATTGAATAGAAACGTATCTTGACTAACAATTCCCATCGCTTTTCGTAAAGACGTAAGATTGAAGTCGCGCAGATCGGTTTTGTCAATGGTAATACTGCCAGATATCGGGTCATAAAATCTTGGTAAAAGGTCTGCAAGTGTTGACTTACCCGCACCCGAACCACCTACTAAAGCTAAAGTAGTACCACGCGGTAAAAATAAATCGACATCTTTCAACACCAATTTATCTTGATTGGGGTAAGAAAATGTGATGTTATGAAAATGCACTCCTTCCTCTAATTTTGTGTAGTTTAACTCACCCCTATTCATTAAAGGTTTATTATCGAGTCGTAAAAACTCTGTCACCATATCTACACTACCAGCGGTATTAGCAAATGCACTGCGAATAGTATTTAACTGAGAGATTAACGGCAAAAGTCGCAAAAGCACTAATAAATATGTAAAAATAACCGCTGAAAGTGACGCAATTTGTGATGCAAAAAAGGTACGACTTAAAAAGACAATTAGCAGTAAAGCCGTAATTCCCATCACCTCACTAACTGGTGCAATTATCTCAGAATTAGCCTGGGATTGGTACTCTGCTTTTTCGCGATCGCGAATTAGTTTTTTAATTCTTTGATATTCCTTCTCTTCATTCCCAGTTGCTTTGACTAAGCGAATTCCACTCAGGGTTTCTAGTGTACTGATTGAATAAGCTTTAGACATCTCTGACAATTGCTGACCAAACTTTTTAGAACGACCTATAGCATACTGATTAATCAGCATTACCAAAGACAGCAAAAACGTAGCAGCAATTGTCAATTGCCAAGAAATTGATAACAAGAAGCCAACAAAAACTAAAATTGTCATTCCGAGAATAACTAATTTAACTGCATTTCCTATAGCACTAGCAGCACGATTAATTTCTCCACCAAGACGGTTGATTAAATCACCAACTTTCATCTTGCTATAATAATCTATATCAACTTCTAGTAATAACTTTACTCCCGCTTCTCGCATATCTGATGTTAGCATCCGCGTTAAAGTGCTAGATGCTAAACTACTAGCATAAGTTGCAGAATTTTTTAAAATAATTGTCAATATAATTGCTCCTGCCATTAATGGTAATCTGTAATTTTCCGATACCTTATCAAAGGGATACATAATTACTTTGAGAATACCAGGAGCAGTGGTTAAATTCACTTCTTGTCCGACAATTTTTAAAATTACTGGTACAATTAGTGCTGTACTTATACCATTAAATAAAGCTCCAGAAAACCCCAGGATTATTGTTATAATAATCCAGCCCGGATAAGGTTTAGCAAATTTGATTAGTAGCTTATTGCCCAACATACTGTATGTATTTACTCTCAGAATATTACGTATTAATAATACCGTGAATGACACTTTTACATCCATGCACTACTAGATATTTTGCATGATGTTTCCTAAGGTAGCTGTCATTGCATCAATACTGTAGTATTCTACACATCTTTCTCTGGCTAGCTTTCCTCGCTCATTTGCTTCATCTAAATGCTGGAATATGTATTGAATTTTCTCGGCTATTTCAAGAGGGCAACTTGGCTCAACTAGATAACCAGTCTCACCTAAAATATCAGGAATATCTCCTACCCGTGTTGCTAAAACTGGCTTTGCCATTGCCATTCCATCGGTTAATTTTAATGGAAACTGAGCTAAAGCTGCTGGGGTATTTCGCTGGGGAACAACAATAACGTGCGCTGCTGCGACAATTGCAGGCATTTCTGTAGATGGATACTTTGGTAATTTAATTATCCAACGTCCCCATTTTTCAGTGAGTTCAGCATCATAGTTATCATAAGGGCTACCACCAACAATTACTAGTCTTAAATCTGGCTGATTTAGTTTATCTAATGCCATCAATACATCTTCAACACCTTTGTATGGTCTTGGCGCACCAGGAAACATTAAAATGCGATAGCCAGTAAGTCCATAACGTGTTCTGCTTTCTTCAGGATCGTAGTGTGAGGGATTAAATAGAGTAGTGTCTTTACCATTGGGCAAATAAAATCCACCAAATCGCTCTTTTAAAAAGTGGGTGTGAATTGTAATCGCATTAGCATTTTGTGTCATCCCTTCAATCCACTTTAAATAAAGCGGATGATCTGGATATCTAAGAGCACCATCTGATTTAAAAATGTCTCTACCAAATTGCTTAATTGAAGGGCGATATTGCCACTTATCTCCACCATGCCAACTTAATTCCCAGTCGTCTATATCTAAAATTACAGGTCGATGATTATTTAATTTTTTTAGCAAAGATAAACCGAAGGTTGTTGGTTTCGGTCGCATTGCATAAATAATATCACCATCAAGTTTTTTCAGAAGCCCAGAAGCTGATACTATAAATTTTGGATAGTTGTAGCCAACAAAGCTACTAACTGGAATTTCCGATTGAGGAATTACTGCTGGCTCGTCACCAAAAACAAATCCTAGAATTTCTACTTGATATTGAAGCTTTTGGAGTGCTTGAGCTAGTAAAAATGAACGAACACCTCCACCTCCCCACCTTCCTGCTCCAGCGCTCGATAGGTCACTGACAAGTATTGAAACTTTCAATTGAGTTTTGCTTTGCTGTAAACTCACAATACTTTACTGTTGTTAATGTGTGCAAAAAACTAGTAGATTCCTCACACCCTTGTTTTAAAATTAACATATAAATCTTGATTGTACGGAATCTCAATATTTTATGTTACTTACAATCAGAAAAATCAAAATCAATCTAACCTTACATATGCTACCTTTTCAAGAGAAAATTCACGGATAAATCAAACTTATTTTCCTGGTATATGAAAAATTATCAGTAAAATCACGGTAGCCAATCCGAAAAATATTATTACTAATTTTTGAATTTTAGCAATATTTATTCATATTTACATCCATCGTTTTAATTATTGTATTTATATTTAATTGACTTATTACTTATTATTATTAAAATTAATCATAAATGTGGCATATTATTTATCTTTTTGAGTCTTTACTTATAGATCAATACAGTTCAGTTAAGGTTTTTTTTGAGTTATTTGAGACCTGTAGAGACGCAAAATTGAACTTCGTCCCGCTTCGCTAACGCGTCTCTACACTCGTATTTTAGGCTTAACACCAACCGTATTGACTTATAGATAGATAAATAGCCACAATTATTTACGGATGCTACCAGTCAATTAATTTTAGCCGACCTGTCTGGATATGATCAAATACGCGATTAATTTGGCGACGGTCTCCTTCGCTGACATAGCCCTCATCAAATACCGTAGAGGTAAGCAGGATATGGTCTTGACGGCTCATCTTTCCTGAGCGGAGAATTCGATCCACAATCTTTTTCACAGCCAATTTACAATGATTATTAATGGCTGTGTACGTATAAGTTTGGTAATTCATATTCCTCTGGTTGGATGCAAAAAAAGAAATGGCAACATTTGCTCACCTTTTTTTTTTGCAAAAGGGAGCTGTAGAAGAATTAAAAGTTTATTAAAACTAACAGCTTAGAGCAAATATCTGTGATTTTTTTTGTTGGGATACTGAGGATTACTAGTATCTTTATAAAGAAAATAACTAGATAAATCTAACTTTGCGTTTACTACTCAATCCAGAGGAATTTTACGGAATTTTAGTATCTCTTAAGGTATACGCAAGCTATTTTTAATGAAAAATACGGTTGTAAATTATTATATTTTATGCGTTTGTGAAGCTATGGTTAAAAAATTATAAATAGTTAATATAGTTTGTGAAGGTAGAGCTGTCGCGGATAAGTGAAATATAGGATGAGGGAGGCTATTGTCATGCAGGTATTTCGTCTTGAGGCTTTATCAGACAATTACATCTTTTTGCTTTTCGATGCAAACCAAAATATCGCTGCTGTAGTCGATCCGGCGGAGGCTGAACCAGTATTAAAGCAACTTGCTAAACTAAACGCTAAGTTGGTGGCGATTTTTAACACGCATCATCATCAGGATCATGTTGGTGGCAATAAACACTTAATGCAAAAATTCCCGGAAGTGACGGTTTATGGTGGAGCCGAGGATCGGGGGAGAATACCAGGACAGCAAGTATTTCTTGTAGAAGCTTCGCAGGTTCAGTTTGCAGACAGAATCGGGGAAGTTATCTTTGTTCCCGGACATACCCGCGCTCACATCGCTTACTACTTTCCACCAGCACAACCAGGTGAAACGGGGGAGTTATTCTGCGGTGATACGCTATTTGCTGGAGGTTGCGGTCGCTTATTTGAAGGAACTCCTACACAAATGGTGGATTCCCTGAGTAAACTACGCTCTCTACCGGATGATACGCGGGTTTGGTGCGCCCACGAATACACTTTAAAAAATCTTCAATTTGCGCTGAGTGTAGATACAGAGAACGCCGATTTACAAAATAGATATGATGAAGTGAAGGCTTCCCGTAGTCGGGGAGAAGCTACTGTTCCTTCGCTACTGGGAGTGGAAAAGCGGACAAATCCCTTTTTACGTTGGGAGCAGCCGACGCTACAATTATCTGTTAAGAGTAGCGATCCAGTACAAACTTTTGCTCGTTTGCGGGGGATGAAAGATAAATTTTAGTTAGGAGTCAAGAGTCAAGAGTCAAAACTTTGGGCTGTGGACTGGTGGACTATTGACTTTGCTTTGTCGGGTAGAACTTTATTGTGACTAATGGTTGCGATCGCACCCTAGATGAAGCTAGGATCTGTAAGCTTTAAGCTATATGCTCTGATTAGCTTGTGGGAACACAGCTACAAATCATGTGAGTTACCCTGCCCAAAGCTAAGAACAGACAGATTTTACCGGAAAGAGAAAAAAGAAAAACGATGGCGAAACGCATACAGTTAGTTTTAAACCAAGATGTCAACAAGCTGGGAAAATCTGGCGACTTAGTAGAAGTTGCTCCTGGCTATGCTCGTAATTATCTGATTCCACAGAAGCTGGCAATTAATGCTACTCCTGGTATTCTAAAGCAAGTTGAACGCCGTCGCGAGGTGGAACGTCAGCGACAATTAGAACTCAAGCAACAAGCACTTGAGCAAAAAGCAGCTTTGGAAAAAGTTGCTAGCTTGAGAATTGCCAAGCAAGTTGGTGAAGGTGAGTCGATTTTCGGTACTGTCACTACTCAAGAAGTTGTTGATGCAATTAAAGAAAGTGCGGGGCTAGAAGTAGATCGGCGCGGTATTACTATACCTGATATTAGCCAAACAGGTACTTATAAAGCTGAAATTAAGCTGCATTCGGAAGTAACCGCGCAAATCGATATTGAAGTCGTATCTAACTAACAACTTTTTGTGAAACCACAGATGCACACTCTGTTAATTTGTGTGGATCTGTGGTTCGTCATTTGCTGTTGAGTGTTTAAGTGGGTGAAATTTCACTTAAAACAACCTAGTGAGCGGTTTACCGCTGAAATCAAAATTTTAAGGGATAGAGCCGCTTACTACGAAGGAATGTCCATTTACACCTGATTAAAAGGGATTTTGTCAGAGATATAAAATCCCCAATTTATATATAAAATAGTTTATGGCTGAAGAATTAAGTTTTCAAGGCGATGGAAGCGATCGCTTGCCACCCCAAAACATCGAAGCGGAAGAAGCGATTTTGGGGGGAATTTTATTAGACCCAGAAGCGATCGGACGAGTTAGCGAAAGTCTTATTCCAGAAGCTTTTTATATTAGCGCTCATAAAGACATTTATCAAGCCGCGCTGCGTCTTTTTGCTCAACGTAAACCCACGGATTTGCTAGCGGTAATCAATTGGCTAGCTGACCATAATATGCTTGCCCGCATTGGTGGCAGAAATAAATTAGCCTCTCTTGTAGATCGCACCGTTTCCGCTGTTAACATCGACGCTTTAGCATCGCTAGTAACAGAAAAATATCTGCGACGTCAGTTAATTAAAGCTGGTAATGAAATTGTCCATCTCGGTTTCGAGACAGAAAAAGAATTACCAATAGTTTTAGATCAAGCAGAACAGAAAGTTTTCAACGTAACTCAAGAACGTCCCCAATCAGGTTTAATTCACATTGCTGACACTTTAATTAATGCTTTTCAGGATATAGAAAATCGTCATCAAGGTATAGCTTTACCGGGTATTCCCTGCGGATTTTATGATTTAGATGCCATGACAACCGGCTTTCAGCGTTCTGATTTAATCATTGTCGCTGGCAGACCGTCAATGGGGAAATGCCTCAGTCATGATTCAGAAATCGTTTTAGCAGATGGACAAATTGCGACGATTGAAGAGTTATATCAGCAACGTCAAGGTTCATTATTAACCTTAAATGATGATTGGAAATTTATCTTTACCCAACCATCTGCATTTGTAGATGATGGTATTAAACCAGTTTTCCGCGTAACAACTTGCTTGGGTCGGGTAATTGAAACCACAATTACTCACCCATTTTTAACTATTAAGGGTTGGCAAAGATTAGAAACTCTGCAAGTTGGTGATAAGATTGCAATTCCTCGCAAAATAAATGTGTTTGGGACAGAAACTATCCGCGAGTGCGAGGTCAAATTGTTAGGTTATTTGATTGGTGATGGTGGTTTAACTAACAGCACTCCCAGATTTACAAACAGCAACCCATTATTGCAAACAGATTTTTCCCAAGCAGTAATTGAATTTGGTGGTTTGTCAGTAGGATGGGAAAATTCCCAAGGCAAACGGACACCATCATTGTGTGTTCGAGGAGATTTAGAATTTATTGCTACTCAAAGACAGCTTTTTGCCGAAAGTCTCAAAATGGCTATTCGCTCTCGTTCATTATCTGCTAAACAATTGAGTTATGAACTAGGAGTAACTTCATCTTTACTTTGTATGTGGCAAAAAGGAGAGTGTGTACCAAAGTATGACACTTATCAGCTATTATGTAAAACTCTGGAAATGGAGTCAGAAGAATTTGCACCTCATGGATTTGCTAGTATTAGAAAGTCTAGTAAAAATGCTTTGACAATTTGGTTAGAAAAATTAGGTTTATGGGGTAAAGATGCTCATACTAAAACTATCCCAGCCATTGTCTTTAAATTAGAAAAAGCACAACTTTCCTTATTCCTCAATCGTCTATTTGCAACCGATGGATGGGCTACTTTACTTGCAAGCGGTCAATCGCAATTAGGCTACTGTACTGTCAGTGAAAAATTAGCCAGACAAATACAACATTTGTTATTGCGATTTGGAATTATTGCCAGTCTCAAAAAAGGCTCTGTAAAATATAAAGATACTCGCAGACAAGCTTGGCAACTAGATATTACTGATGCCCAGAGTATCAAAACTTTTATCTCAGAAATTGGTATTTTTGGCAAAGAAGAGGCATTAGCAAAAGTCTCAGATGCAATAGCTCAAAAGAGATATCAAACAAATAGAGACCTTATCCCTGTAGAAATTTGGGAACAGATAGCAGCAGCTAAAGGTAATGAACCTTGGACTATTTTAGCTCAACGTGCCGGAATTAAAGGGTATTCAAATATCCATGTAGGCAAACGTGCTTTATCACGAGAAAGACTGTGGATATTAGCAACTACTTTAGAAGATTTACCACTTCAGCAGTTAGCCGCGAGTGATGTTTATTGGGATGAAATTGTTTCTATCGAGTCAGTTGGCAATAAACAAGTTTATGATTTGACAATTCCTGAAACACACAATTTTGTTGCCAATGATATCTGTGTTCACAATACCGCTTTCTGTCTGAATCTGGCTCAGAATGTTGCTAGTTCTTATAAATTACCAGTTGCTTTTTTCAGTTTAGAAATGTCAAAAGAGCAATTAGCGCAGCGATTATTAGCTAGTGAAGCGAGAATTGAAAGTGGTTATTTGCGGAGTGGACGCATCAGTCAAGCTCAGTGGGAACCTTTAAGCCGTGCTATTGGTATGCTCTCAGAAATGCCAATTTATATTGACGATACGCCGAATATTACAGTTACACAAATGCGGAGTCAAGCGCGACGTTTGCAAGCAGAACAAGGAACAGAATTGGGATTAATTGTCATAGATTACTTGCAATTAATGGAAGGTGCCGGCGATAATCGCGTACAAGAATTATCGAGAATTACGCGCAGTCTCAAAGGTTTGGCTCGTGAATTAAGTGTGCCTGTTATTGCTTTATCTCAGTTGAGTAGAGGTGTCGAAGCGCGTACTAATAAGCGTCCGATGTTGTCTGATTTGAGAGAATCGGGTTCCATCGAGCAAGACGCCGATTTAGTTATTATGCTTTACCGAGATGAATATTATACGCCAGATACACCCGAACGCGGTGTGGCTGAAGTGATAATTGCTAAACACCGCAATGGTCCGACAGGAACTGTGAAACTTTTGTTTGACCCGCAGTTTACTAAGTTTAAAAATTTAGCTAAACAAGGTAATTATTGACCATCAGGTTCAAAAATTTAGCCAGGTCAAATAATTATTAAAACATTATTAAATGCTTTGGCAAGAACCAATAAAAAAATGCCTAGCTCTTTGCTTGAACACTAAGAGTGTTGTTATAACAAGGTTAAAGCTGTAAATAAACTAAAAGTATAAATTATGAATATCCAACTAAAACCTGAACTAGAGCAAATTATCGAAGCGCAAATTGCTACAGGTAGATATGCGGATGCGGAAGAAGTTCTTAGTAAAGCCTTAAAGCTGCTATTAGAGTGGGAAAAAGGTTATCAGCACTGGGTAGAAGAAACACGACAAAAAGTTGAGATTGCGATTGTTCAGTTGGATAAAGGAGAAGGTATTGATGGGGAAGTTGTAGTTGAGCAACTACGGGAAAAATTGCGTCAAGCGAGAGAAAAGCAAGGATGAAACAACATATTATCTCTCCAGAAGCAAGCCAAGATTTGTCGGAAATTATTGATTATTTTGCTAGGATAAATATTGATGCTGGAGAGCGTTTTGTTGATGAGTTTGATAAAAAGTGTAAATATTTAGCTAATTTTCCCAATATGGGACGGAGCTATGGAAATATTAAACCTGATTTAAGGGGCGTTCCTTTAGATGATTATATTATTCTTTACCGAGTTATAAACAGTGAAGTTGAAATTGTGCGTGTAATTAGTGTTTATCGAAATTTAGAGTCTTTATTTACAGAATAATACGAGTAAGTTTTTTATTAAAGGTTAGTAGTTGGTTGAATTTCCTACCAACTACCAACTACTAACAACTAACAACTAACCATTACCCAACTTCCAACAACTCCACATCAAAAAGCAGGGTAGCGTTAGGAGGAATGACACCACCAGCACCACGGGCACCATAACCTAACTCTGGGGGGATGATTAATTTGCGACGACCGCCTACTTTCATAGTGCTAAGTCCTTCGTCCCAACCTTTGATGACTTGTCCGACACCAAGTTTAAAATCGAAGGGACGTTTGCGATCGCGTGAACTATCAAACTTTGTACCATCTTCTAATGTGCCGATGTAGTGTACTGTCACTTTTTGTCCGGTTTTAGGAGTATCACCAGTCCCCTCTACTATTTCGACGTACTTCAATCCAGAGGGGGTAGTGACGACTTTTTCATCAGCCATAGTTTTGCTCGCTATCAAGGTATTGTTTTCAGTTACAGTAGTGGACGCTGGTGTAGTTTGAGTTAAAGATGAAGCAACAAATGTATCTTGTTTTGCCCCAACTTTAGCCAATACTAAAACCACTACACAGACCAGCATGAAACCCACACTAAGTAAAATTGCTTTCATTCATCAGTCCTCCCTACATACGTAGTCTCAGATTCTTGTTTACCAGTAGGACAAAACTTAGTTTAAATCAGAAAGCGCATCCTAACGCCAGAGTTTATTTTCTAAATCGCGAATTTGACGCTCTAGACGATCAATTCTACCGCGTAGTTCGTCCACTTCTGACTGGCGAGCAACACCAAAATCCTGCATCATATTTCGCATTTGCCGTTGCATGTTGCCCTCAAAGTTGCCCTGTTCGGACTTTAACTGCTGTGCAATATCATCGATTACGGCTTTGGCTTGTTCCGGATTGAGCTTGCCATCTTTGACCAAATCATCGCCCACTTGCTTGAGTTTGTCTGCTACCAAAGAGGTTGTACCAATACCAACCATTAATAATTGTTGCACCCAATTGTTGTTGTCCATATTTTTTTCCTATTACTTTTTTTAAAGGAGCCAATTCTTGGTTTTGTGTGTAACTAATTAAAGCTATGCTGAAAGCAAGCGCTATTTTAGCCTACAACTATATTTTGGCAAATTTGCACTATTATACAAGGAATAAAAGGTGTGGTTATCGAACTACTAAAGGTGAAAATCCCGCCCGAACTGCGAGAAAAATGTATCCAGAAGGATGCAGAAATTTGGACAGCAGCGCTGGCTAAGTATCCAGGATTTATGGGTAAAGAGGTTTGGATCAACCCCAACGATCCTACAGAAGTTGTGCTAATAATTCGTTGGCAAACTCGCGAACATTGGGACGCTGTACCCGAAGCAGATTTAAAGGCGATCGCTTTGAAGTTTGACGCAGCAATGGGAAAATCTTATCCTATTGTGGAGTCTAGTGAATATCAAGTGCGGAAATTTCCCCATTCCTAAAATCTGTGCCTCTACTAGAAGAGAAAATCGTTATAATATCATGTTCGAGTTTTACAAAAAACCAGCCATGTTATTTAATCTGCCGAGGTACTTGCCCTCTGCTGAAGAACTACCCGACTCTGACGAAACACCTGTGGATAACGAACTGCAAGAATTAATACCAGGGTTGTTGAAAGCAATACTGCTGATACTTTGGTCAGAGCGCATGGACTGGTTTTTTGGCGTAGATATGGGTATTTATTATCACCCCGATAAGCCGCCGATTGTGCCAGATGGATTTCTCAGCTGATTAAGACTTTCTTTGTAAGGCTTAAACAAATTTTTGCTCAAATTTATACATTAAATCTATCCGACCTTTACGTAACATTGCTGGGTCTAATCTTTCAGTTGTGTTGCAAGTCATCAAAATGACCAAACGCTGTTGCATTTGAATACCAGATTCATCAATTACACTTTGGTATAATGTGCCATCCAACAAGCTGAGAATGTGTTCCGTTTTATTATTGTATTGCGCTACTTCGCTGGCACGGTCTTGTGCTAAGTTATCAGCTTCGTTGATAATAATACAAATTCTTTCTAAATATGTGGGTGGGACAAAGTTAGCGATCGCATCGTGATCTAAAATAAAAATCACATATCCTAAAGGCACAAGAATTTCTTTGGCTACAGCTTGCGTCCATACGGTTTTACCTGTACCTGGTTCCCCGTGTACTAAAACTGCTAGCTGCTTTTGATTGAGAACTGCTTGTTGTACTGAATCTGTAAAACTTTGGATATCTTCGGGAAAAGTCCGAATGGGAAATTGACTGTGAACCTTACCCACACGACTTTGATATCCACTCAACATCATTGCTAAGTCGAAAGTTGCTTTATTAATTAATGGTGTTAAAGTTCTTGCCATTAAAGTATATTGTCGTCTTCCGCGATCGTAAGGGTCAATTTGCAACCAAACATCATGCCCAGACCAGTAAGCATAAACTGTATTTATCACATCTAAGCGTTCCCAATTAACAAATCGGTTAACCGGAAAATAAAAATCTCTTTCTAAATAATATTGGGTAATAATATCTGGACGACCTAATAATTCTAAAACTCTTAATACAGTAATTTCTTGAAGTCTATTAAGAACGTAATCAATAGGGATACTGTTGCGGCTCACAAATTGAACGATGGGCGTTTCTGTACTTAAAACATCTTTGTAGCGATGATCTGGTGAGTTAGGTTCAGGTGTGATGTAATTCCAAAGTTTTTCTATTTCGTAGCGCGTATTATCAGAAACAACATTTAATATATTAGCCCACCAAGCATAATTAGTCCGTCCCAAATTATCAGCAATATTACTTGCTAAGTTCAAACTTTTTTGAGTTAATTCCCCTGCATCAGTATACAACAAATGCCACAGAAATCCCCAGTCAAACTCTCGGTTAAATGGTCGCCAACCGCTAGCTAATAAGCTTTGACGATTGTTATTCGTTGGAGTCCCTTCATTTTGTCTATAATAATCAAAATCCATATTTTAATTTGTGCGGCGGTGGTTAAGTTGTTCTGTTGTAATCTAGGAGATGGGAAAAAACTTTTCTTGTAATATAACTTACATCTTGCACTATGAACGCCGACTTACTTAAAACCTCCGCGCACTTGACAGGGGTCATGGAGGAGCCTGCGTTAGTATAGCCGAGCCACTGCAAAAAAAGTGAGCCGACACTCACGCATGTGGCATCTAGGCTTAAGCGCAGCTAGGGCAACTAGGTGCTTTCTAATTATAGTAATTCTTCCGACGATATTACTCTGCTATTTCTGATTAATGTAGTTCAGTTCCATCTTGACGAAGTAGATAGCGATCGCTGATTAATTTCAGCACTACTCTACCGATTATGGCGTGCCTTCTCTCAACTATTGGTTGCACAACAACACCTTCCATCATACAATTTGGACTTGTGACACTATCAGCATTATTGAACTGAGACACAACGACATAACTGTAAGCACCAATATAAAGTAAAGGCACTCTCGGTAGATTATACTCTTCACAAAAATCCACAAATTCACTGTAATTTAGGAATTTTCCATCACTACGTACAGCAAATAAAGCAATTTTAATTTTGCCATTGTTCAAGCCATATTTAATATCTTGTACGCCGTAGATTTTCCCAAAAATCTGAGTATTTACTGGGACTTTATGCAAAGCTTCATTTTCGTTGTATGCTCTGATGTAAACTAGAGTTTTATTCGCTTCGTTATTTTTCCAAAAGTAATTGTGACTGCCAATTTTTATGATGCCTTCAGCATCAACTAAGACGGTGAAGTTAGTTCCGTGTAACTTCTCTGTGACTACTATTTCTTCACCTTCTATCAGCACATCTTTGTAACGTTTTAAATTCTCTGGGCTGGGGAATTTGTAATGTCCAATCGGACTTTCCATTTGTCCACTCATTCCGCGAGGAATCGGATATTCGTATTTAGTTACACCAAAATATTCTGTGCAATCATCTCCGACGTTTCCCGTAAAGTTATCACCTACAGGTATGAGCAAACCTTCAGAAAAAATTCCTCTCAGTTTAGCTGCACGCAGTTTTTTAGAGTAGTAGTTGCGAATGCCAAATTTATCTAAAAATTGTTCTGGAATTACACTATCAATTGGAAAGTAAAATGCTAAATCTCCACTCTTTAAGTTACCTTTGGCGGTGATAACTTGATATGCCATCCCTTCAACTGTAACGATGTCTAACCTATCAGCATTGGGATGAGGATTAACGCTGCTTATTTTGACTACTTCAACTTTAAATATGCTCATGGTTCACCTCATGGTTGAAAAGGGATTTTAGAAAGAATAAATTAAATAAATTTACTTTCTTTCTAAGTTAAAACCTTTGCCAAAAATTGAACGTCGCAGAGCATTTTCAGCAATCGAAGGTTTGAATGCTTGATATACAAAAAATCTTTCATTGTCGAAGGCAGCAATTATTTCTTGTCGCATTATGTGCTTGACTATCTGTCATTTGTTTAAAAAAATCGCAACCATTAACTATCAGATTTCCAGCTAGCTTGAATATCAGACGTTTTTCAATTCGGGGACGAATAATTTTTACTTTGATATTTTCTAGTTTATTAGCTAAGTCATCTTGCGCCATTTCTGCAAGTATTACGACAGTATATCTGCGATCGCTAACCAGTCATGTGGCTAATGTGTGAAACTTTTGTTTATCGCCATCTTTATACTACATATGTAATACAAAAGTGTCAAGGGGGTGGATGGTAATTTTTACAAGCTGGTATCCCAGCAAAAAAGAAAAAAGGACTGAAGTCTGTACTACAAAGTAGGCTAATCTACTTATTCTGGGATTGTTAATTTTCTTTAATGAAAATGTATTCCGTTGTTACAATATAAAAGTATTATTAATTTTCTTAGTATTTTCTGACCAAAATGCTATCATCCTTTACATTTATCTCATATAATCAAGAAGTGTCCGATCGCTTTGTCAGTTAGATATATTCTTTCCTCGTGCATGTGTTAAGTGGGCAAAGATTATCAGCTTTTAAGATCGAAACTGCGAGCCAGTCTTGAATGAGCGCTTTAGGATCGCTCTCTTGAGTGCCTCCGCTGTTGGCTGTTATAACAGGTCATGAATTTCAATATAATCTTCTGGAGAAGATATGGATTTGGCACGTTCTTTCATTGGTCAAGAAAATAAGACCAACTATCCGCAGCCGTTGATTTTGGCAGTGGAAGACAACGATGATAATTTAGTACTGATTACCTATACTCTGGAATCACTTGGTTGTAAACTGATTTGTCAAAAAGACAGTTCTTCAACGCTACTTATAGCGAAAGAGTATCAGCCAGACTTAATACTGATGGATATTTTGTTACCTGGTCTGAGTGGTATCGATGTTGTACATTATCTCAAAAAAGAATCGTTAACTTGTAAGATTCCGGTGATAGCAGTTACAGCTTTAGCAAGTCCGGAGGAACGAGAACGCATCCTCATGGCAGGCTTTGATGATTATATCAGCAAGCCTTACATGATTGAAGATTTTGAAGCGCTGATTTGCTCTTTCTTGAGTAAAAAGCTAAATCCGGAATCATGTTTTGACCTACAGTAAAAGTAGTTTATTCAGATGTCTCACTATGGCTTTTATCTGTTGTCTTTTTTTTGATATTGGAAGTTAAAGGGGAATTGCGGATATTTGGCGTATCCGTGAGTAAAGCTATAATTCCTGTGCGTCCTGTCTCTAGTGTGGCATCACTAAGTAATTCAACTACCTCAACATTTAATATATTTTCAATTAGTGTTTTGAGTTGAGGTTGAATTGCTTCATCTAAATCAGATCGTACTTGTTGTGCAAGTTTTTCACGACCAGTTTGTGCTAGTAACTGCTCTGGTTGAGTGATAGAATTTTCCAGAATGATGGTAAGATTGCTATCCGATAACTGACAGGTAACTTTACTCGGCTGATGTCCTAGTTGCTCGCGGTACAAAGCTTGGATACGCTGTGCGAGTGTTCTTTGAATTTGTCCACGGGTTGGGTTTGATGTTGTCGTCATGTGTTGTTTGCGGTAAAGATTTAGACAACTACGAATAAGCCAGAAATTATTGATGACTTTCTGAGTTATCAGCAGTAGTGAACTCTTACGATGTAACTAAATTGAGAACTTCAGTTGTAAGTAGATGGGCATAAATAAACCATCCTTAAGGTAGTAACGGCTGAAGCCGTTAAAATCTTTAGCGACGAGGGGTAAACCGCTCACTACGAATCAAGAGAGTACTTGAGGTTTAATTTTTCCCACTCACTTAACTGTCCTCATTATAGTAATAGCCACTGCCAAAAATCAGCGTCCAAATGTAGTATTTCCCACTACCTTTTTATCCCTCTCTTGGTTTATTCGATTAGTAATTTTAGATATAGCTAATGACTAATTGCTCAATTGACTTTGCTTTGGTAAGCGTACAGTAAATACACTTCCTTTACCTAATTCAGAGAAAACCTCAATCGTTCCTCCATGTGTTTCAACAATCAGACGGGATAAATGCAGTCCCAAACCGCTACCGGCGCGTTTATTTCTCCCTTGACGAAAGCGCTCAAAAATTGTTGTTTGGTCTTCGGCAGCTATGCCATATCCAGTATCTTCTATTTCAATTGTTACCAAATTTTTATCGTTATTCTGTGCGGATTCAGAAATGCGAGTTTCTATCCCTCCTGTATCTGTAAACTTGATGGCATTACCGATTAAGTTGCTAAAAACGCGCCGAAATTCTAAGCGATCGCCTGTAACTATACCAGGATTTTCACTTACTTTTTCTAATCCGCTAGTATCGACTTTTAGAGTTAAGCCTTTATCGTTAGCAATTGGATTTAATTCTTCAACTACTTCAATTAGCATTTCTGGTAAATTGCAAATTTCGGAATTTAAGGTCTTTTTACCAGCCTCAAACCGATAAACTTCTAGCAGATTGTTCACCATCTGCGTCAAGTTATGGTTACTGCGAATCATCACAGCGATCGCTTGTTTCATTTCTGGTGAAATCTTGCAGAAAATCTCTTGCTGAAACAAATTCAACATTCGATCCGATGCTACTAACGGAGTTCGCAAATCATGGGTCATCCGCGATACAAAGTCTTCTCGCTGACGTGCCATTTTTTGTTGTTCGTCAAGACTGTGTTTTAGACGTAGAAGCGATCGCACTCTTGCTAGTAACTCATCTGTATCAAATGGTTTTCTAATAAAATCATCCGCTCCCGCATCCAAA
This sequence comes from [Scytonema hofmanni] UTEX 2349, assembly GCF_000582685.1. Classification (GTDB taxonomy): domain Bacteria; phylum Cyanobacteriota; class Cyanobacteriia; order Cyanobacteriales; family Nostocaceae; genus Hassallia; species Hassallia hofmanni. The sequence goes on along the minus strand of NZ_KK073768.1, from coordinate 3,160,858 downwards.
CCTTCAACAACGCTAGATTCAGTAAAAGCTGTAATTAGCAGAATCGGGATATAAGGCAATTGTGGGTTATTACGTATGCGTCGTGTGACTTCATATCCATCTATCCCCGGCATCATCACATCAAGCAAAATCAAATCTGGTGGTGATTCTGCAATTTGCTGCAAAGCAGTTATTCCATCTGCCACTAAATCTATCTCAAATCCTTCGCTTTCTAAAATTGTCTCAACGAGGATGAGATTATCTGGAGTGTCATCAACAGCGAGAATACGGTCAATTTTTAAACTTTCAACAACAGACATGACGTAACCGACTTTTTTCAAAGGAATTTTATCGTTTTTCGTTTCAGTATCTCGGCGATGCTTTGGTTTGCGGAGGATACTCAGAATTTTGATTATCTTGATTATTTAATTTAGGTTCTGTGAGATTTTGGTCTTTGTTCAATAATGATATTTGACGTGGTATTTCAATGCGAAACATTGAACCATGACCCAACTTACTTTCAATAATAATTTTGCCGTCCATCATTTGCACTAGTGAATCTATAATTGCCAAACCCAGACCTGTACCGGGATATTTCCGGGTGGTGCTTTGATCGACTTGCTTAAATGCTTCAAAAATATGTTTTAAATCTTCGGCAGCAATACCAATACCTGTATCGCGAATGGCGATCGCTATTTGATTTGCTCCTATTTCTTTAATATCGATCCAAATAGAGCCAGACTCTGTAAATTTAATCGCGTTTGAAAGCAAATTCGTGATAATTTGTCGCACACGCAATGAATCATTAAACAGCATCGGGTTTTGCAACTGATTTTGAACCAGCACCGTCAGTTTTTTGGCTTCTGCTAGAGAACGCATTTCTGCGACTGTGGCATTAACTATCTTTGATAAATCAAAGATTGCTGGCTTTAACTCTAGATGTCCGGCTTCTAAATTAGAAAAATCGAGAACTTCGTTCAGCAACACTAGTAAATTTTTGCCATTATTTAAGATTCGTTGTACCATATCTTTCTGCCCAGGCGTAATTTCCCCAGCCTTGGGACGCAGCAATAATTGCGAAAACCCGATGATAGCATTTAGGGGCGTCCGCAATTCATGAGATATTGTGGCTAAAAACTGAGTTTTTAGACGCGATGCTTGTAATAATTTCAGGTTTTGTAACTGAATTTGTTGGCGTTGTTTTTCAAGTTCATAATTTTTCCGAATCAGTTCCTCGTTAGTTTCTCGGATCTGTCTGTCTGCCAAGGCTATCTGCATTTCTGCGCGATAAACCCGGATGGCATTCCGCAGAACTTGCGCCAGAATTTCTGGGGATATTCTAGACTTAGACAGGTAATCAGTAGCACCAGCTTTCATTAGTTCCACAGCGATTTGCTCATCTCCTTGATCGGTGAGAACTACTAAGGGAACTTTGATTTTTGCTCTTCGTATTCTTTGGATCAGCGTTAACCCATCTTGGTCTGGTAGATGATAGTCGAGAAAAACGCAGTCATAACTATTATTGTTTAGGGCAGCGATCGCACTTTCACAGTCTTCGACTTCCGACAGTTCCATCCGCACATCGGCTTTTGTCAGAGCGCGACGCACAGCCATGCGATCTACTGTGTCATCGTCTACTAGCAAAATTGAGAGCGTTTCTTCCATCGGCTTGAGTTATCGCTTTCAAATAAAGGTTTATGTATAACATTTCTATTTTCAAATCCCTGATATGGAATTTTATCTTTATATATTTATTTTAAATTTTTACATTGGCACTAACTGATAACTGTTAACCTTTAACCAATCTAAAAGGCAAAATCTACCTAATGATAATTTTTTTATAGCATTTCACTTTGTCATCCACCACTAGTAGTATATTATTCACGCTTTTTGGCATTTCCTTGGATATAATTTAGCAACATCAGAAATTATACTTTAGTATGTTTACTCGAAATCGCCTTGGACGATAATAATTAATTATTCGCGCTTTCACTGCTAACAATACAACTATTAGCAATTATTCCATTCCGAATGATTATCTCTAAGGAACTATTTTGGAAACAGCGTATCATAAAATACAGCATCATCCAACTCAACCCAATTATAGATAAATAGGCGATCGCCTGTCCTCACCCATTGGTGAGAGTTATATATGAACTTTTGTAGATAGAAACTTTCATGGGAATGAGCGTATTTTGATGAAAGTTTCGATCTGTTCGCGTAGCGTTCGGTACAGGGTACGTAGGAAGCAATTGGGCGAATAGAATTCGCTACTACACAAACGTAGGGACATAGCATTGCTATGTCTGTATGTCTTTTCTACTAAAGAGTGTCTATTGAGCAATTTTGAATTCACTCCGCCGCTTTCCCCTTCTTTATTGGTTTATGAGTCATGATGAAGAAGATGTACAAGTTTAAGTTCGCCTTAATATTTCACAATTATTCGTAAAATAGCTATATATCCCAGGCTAGATTTTTGCTTTTATGCAAAAATAAAAAGAAAAAGATAAAGCAATTATTTCTATCGGTGGATGCAAGTTGGTAAAAAAATCATCTATCTTAAGTTTTCAAATTAAGATAAATTGATTGTAAAAGGTCGTAACTTCATATATATAATCAGGAAAAAGTGGGTATAGCTATGAGCGAAATTAAAATAGTTCTCATTGAAGATCATGATTTAACAAGAATGGGACTACGGGCAGCATTACAGTCTCATAGCGGACTTGAAGTGATTGGCGAAGCGGCAAATGCTACCCAAGGACTGAAACTTTTGCAAACCACTAAGCCGGATGTGGCAGTTGTGGATATTGGTTTGCCGGACATGGATGGAATTGAACTCACCAGAAAGTTTAGAAGTTTCCAAGAAGAGACAAAAGACCAAGCAACGAAGATCCTCATCCTGACAATGGAACATTCAGAGGATGCGGTGCTTGCGGCTTTTGCGGCGGGTGCAGACTCATATTACATGAAGGATACGAGCATTGATAGATTAATGGAAGCGATCCAAGCGACTTACGAAGGTAACTCGTGGATCGATCCAGCGATCGCTAATGTTGTATTGCGGCAAATGCGGCAAGGTTTGCCAGAAGATAACCCACAGTCAAGTCAGCCAAAGACTGTCAAAATTGAAGCGCTAGAGACTGAATACGAGCAAGTTTTAGAAACCTATCCCCTGACTCAACGAGAATTAGAAATCCTAGAGTTGATTGTTGCAGGTTGTAGCAACGGGCAGATTGCCGAAAAACTCTATATTACAGTTGGGACAGTTAAAACCCACGTTCGCAACATCTTAAACAAACTCTGCGCTGATGACCGTACTCAAGCAGCAGTTCGCGCTTTGCGTTCCGGTTTGGTAGCATAATCGCAATTACAGATATTGTAGAGACGTTCCAATACGGTTCGGTTAAGGTGCATAGTCTTTAAAGATCCCCCTTAATCCCCCTTAAAAAGGGGGAAATGGAGCCATTCTTAGCCCCCCTTTTTAAGGGGGGTTGGGGGGATCGAGTTTTATCCGAACCGTATTGAGAGACGTTCCACTGGAACGTCTTTACCCCAACCGATTTTGCAAGCATTCGGCAATACGTCGTGCTGCCCCAGGTTTACCCATGCGTCGCAAACCATTATCAGCGATCGCTTGAAGTTTATCTGGATCGTTAAAAAGCGATCGCACAACTTGACCAACTTGGGCGGCTTGCTGTACTAAAATCAGAGATGAACCCAACAGACGGCTTTGTGCTTCCGCAAACACAGGGTTATATTGAGGACCATTTCCCGGAATGGCGATCGCACTTTTTCCCAAACCGATAAATTGTTCTGTGGCTGTCCCTGCCATTGCGATCGCTAAATCTCCTAAATGCAAGCAGTCGTTATAAGCTTGTTGAGTCAAAATCAGATATGCATTGTTTGATTTAAAAGTCAAGGAATTTTTATCAGAAATTTGCACAGGTGATTCAGAGTGAGGATGCCAGCCTTGAAATTGTAGAGATTGACATAAAATGTTCAAGTCTAAGCTGGATGCGATCGCACCTAAAAACACCATAATTTGAGTCTGTGAAAGGTAATCGCGTTTCGAGAAACTTTCCATCACTGAAGAAACTGCAACCATAATTTGTTGCCAATTCGCATAAGCTTCTGGTGGACGAGAACCAGGTAAAAGAGTTACAATCAACGGACGAATTATTTCTTGTTGTTCAGCATCACCACGATACAATCGTCCTTGAGGAAAGCTCGGTTCAAGTCCATCCATCATCGGATTCCCCAAATCAAAAGCCGGAATAGACCACTTTTTTAAGATTTCCGTGGTTAGCGAATCTCTGGGAAATATCGCTTTGCAGTGGGGACGACTCATCAACCAACGTTCCCAAGGATGGTAAACTGAACCGGAAAAACTTTCCCAACGTGCAGCTTTTGATTTGCGTTGCAGTAACCCAACTTCATCCCGCACGTAATATTCTGACTTTGCCGTGCCGATAAAAGCATAATTAGCACCGCTCGCCCAAGCAAACAACAGAGGTACAATATCCCCTACAGCTAAAATAGCACTTTTATGACCTGATTTCTTTTGCAAATTTACCCAAGCACGTATAGCTTTAATTTGACTCAGAGTAAGTTGCAGTAAACCACCGCGTACATCTCGCACTAATTGCCGTCCATCCATGTAAATAAACCCACCAGAAGGCATGGTGCGTACTGAACCAATTAAGGGAATATTTAACTGTTGATAAGCATATCCTTCACCCACTATAGGCAAAGCGAAGATATCTGGAGGGTTGGATAGTTGCTGAAGTTCTTGCAAAATGCGGACAGCAATTACATCCTCTCCATGACCATTACTTAAAACAAGTAAATGCAAGGCAGAAGTTGTAGCCGGCGAATTTAAAGCTAGGGATAACCTAGGTAGATCACTCATAGGAGAAACAAAAACTCATAATTAACTGTCGTTTGGGCAAGAGGGGTGAATGGGAGTATCAATCATCGGCGTGGAAGCTGGAAGTTAGTATTATTCCCATTGCCTAACCTCAGTAAAAAAGTACAAACTAACTCCCAGGTAATCAGGCTAAAAACATGCAAGTTTCTTCTGCGGCAATTTTGACTTTAGCTACCTTAGCGACTAGCAACACTACTGAAGCAATAGCTGCACCTTCTATAACTCCCACTCAGCCAGAAAAAGTCGGCTTAGTAGTGCCGGTGACTCAAGAAAATACACCTGCACCAATCAAAGCGTACACGCAAAACGGGTTTTCGCAAGACATCGCATCTCCAGAAACGATAGTTGTCCAACAATTTTCCCAAACTCCGGCTAATAATAATTCAATAGTACCAACACAAGAGGTTGGAATAGGGGGACAAGGGGACAAGGGGACAGGGGGACAAGGGGGACAAGGGGACAAGGGGACAAGGGGACAAGGAAAGATTTTTCCTTCATCCCCAGTGGTAATAATCCCCCCCTCTTCCACTCCCCCACTCCCCCCCTCCTC
>NZ_KK073768.1:3077811-3155302 GCF_000582685.1 [Scytonema hofmanni] UTEX 2349 | reverse complement strand
CCCACTCCCCCCCTCTTCCACTCCCCCTCTCCCCCCCTCCTCCACTCCCACGCCTAACGAAAAGGATTTAGTCGTTACTGCTACCGATGTGCAGGTAGTTGGTGCGACTCCAGAATTGCAGCAAATAATTAACAGCATAATTAAAACCCAAACTGGGGGAGAAACCAGTCAAAGTCAGATACAACAAGAAGTGGCGGCAATTTTGGATACGGGTTTATTCGCTGATGCTCGTGTAAATACCACTACTAATCCGGGGGGATTGAGTGTGGTGTATCGAGTGGAACCATTGATCGTGCGATCGCTCCAACTTTCCGGCGCGAAAACCCTTACCTACCAAGTAGTTTTGCCACTCTTTCAACCGCAAATCGGCAAAGCCATCAGTCCGGAAGCTTTGAAGAAAGCAGTGGAACAAATTAATAAATGGTATGCTGACAAAGGTTATAATCTGGGAAGGGTTATCTCTATTAAACCGAGCAGCGAAGGAATTTTGAGCTTAAATGTAGCTGAAGGTTTAGTGAGTAATGTCAAGTTTCGTTTTGTCAACGACGAAGGCAATACCGTTGATAGCAAAGGTAAGCCGGTTAAAGGACGCACCAAAGAAGATTTTTTGCGGCAAGAGCTAAAGTTAAAACCAGGTCAAATTTTCCAAGACAATCTAGTGAAACAAGATTTGCAGCAGTTATATAAACTAGGAATATTTGAAAATGTTAATGTCGCCTTAGAAGGTGATGCGACAGGGGTTGATGTAGTTTACCAACTAAAAGAACTTGGCGCACGCGGTATCAACGTCGGTGGTAATTACAATGCAGATCAAGGAATTGTCGGTACATTAAACTATACTGACCGAAATGTCGGTGGTATTAACGATACTTTGAGCGCGAATGTTGAAGTAGGTGCCCGCGATCTTCTGTTTGATGGGAAGTATAGCAGTCCTTATCGCATAACTAATCCCGATCGCTTTGGTTACAGCATCAACGCTTTTCGCAATCGCGGACTTTCCGACGTTTTTGATGGCGATGTCAAACTACCTAACGCTGACAGACCCAGAGAAGCTAAAATTGGTGGTAGTGTAAGCTTACAGCGACCGATTGACGATTGGGATACTTCATTAGGATTTAATTACACTCGTGTTAGTATACGCGATCGCGATGGCACAATTACCCCAAAAGATGAAAAGGGAAATCCACTAACTTTTAGCGGTACTGGCATCGACGATTTAGCTACCGTATCCTTCACCGCTGTTAAAGATCAACGAGATAACCCCTTTAATCCTACCAAAGGTTCGATTCTCAGTCTCAGCACAGAACAATCAGTTCCGATTGGTTTAGGCAACATTTCGATGAATCGCTTACGGGCAAATTATAGTCAGTTTCTCCCAGTAAAATTATATAACAGTAAGAACCCACAAGTATTTGCTTTGAATCTCCAAGGTGGCACCGTACTTGGAGATTTACCGCCTTATGATGCCTTTAACTTAGGAGGTCCCAATTCCGTGCGCGGTTATGATGCTGGAGACGTTGGCAGCGGTCGTACTTACGTATTAGCTTCGGCGGAATATCGCTTCCCGGTTTTGCCAATCTTGGGAGGTGTGCTGTTTGCTGACTTTGGCTCAGACTTAGGTACTGGTGATACAGTATTAGGAAATCCTGCTGGCGCCCGTAACAAACCAGGTAGTGGTTTTGGTTATGGTGCTGGTGTCCGTCTTGACTCACCTTTGGGTTTAATTAGGGCAGATTATGGTATTAATGACCAAGGAGAAAGTCGCTTGCATTTCGGTATAGGTCAGCGTTTTTAAGGGAATGGGGCAATGGGCATTGGGCATTGGGCATTGGGCATTGGGTAGAAATTATATCATGACAGGTTTATTACTTACAATGTAAAGACGTTCCGCCGGAACGTCTCTACGACGGTAGATAGGTTTTTGTTAGTGTTAATTAAACGGACATGATATTATTCCCCCTTGTCCCGTTGTCCCCTTGTCCCCTTGTCCTTTTCTCCCCCAGTTCCCAGTTCCCAGTTGCCTACTGTATTATTAACAAAGACAGAACTGTGGCGATGTGGTTTTTGCTTTTCCCACTCAAGGACTCACTGCCAAGCTGCTCATTCAGTACTTAGGATTTTCTATGTTAGCAGGTACAACTTTGCAGGGGGGAAAATATACCCTCAATCAAGAAATCGGGCGTGGGGGCTTTGGCATTACGTACAAAGCTACGCATCATTACTTACGTCACGAAGTAGTGATTAAAACGCTCAATGATAAACTGCGACAACATGCTGATTTTACTAAGTTTGAGCGGCAATTCCAAGATGAGGCAAGGCGATTAGCTACTTGTATCCACCCGAACATTGTGCGGGTAAGCGACTTTTTTCTTGAAGCGGGTCTGCCTTACATGGTAATGGAATACATTCGCGGTGAAACCTTGGGCGAAGCATTTGTTTTGCCAGGGATACCTTTACCAGAACCGACGGCAATTCATTATATCCGGCAGATTGGGGCAGCATTGGAGGTGGTACACAATAACGGTTTGCTGCACCGCGATGTGAAACCAGATAATATTATCCTCCGCCAAGGAACCCAGGAAGTAGTACTAATTGATTTTGGCATTGCGCGAGAATTTAATGGTGGTGTGAGGCAAACTCATACAGGTATGGTTTCTGAGGGTTATTCGCCCATTGAACAATATCTAACGCAAGCACCGCGCAGCCCAGCCACCGATGTTTATGGTTTGGCAGCAACTTTGTATGCATTGTTGACAGCGCAAGTTCCTATACCTGCATTGTTGCGCGATCGCGAAAAAATGCATTCCCCCCGCGAACTACAACCGCACCTAAGCGCTGCTGTCAATCAAGCAATTATGCGTGGTATGGCGGTAGAATCTCGCTTTCGTCCCGCAACAGTCGCAGAATGGTTAAAGTCGTTACCTGCAAATGGGCTAAATGTTGCAACTCAACTGACACCAACTCACACAGTTGCAACTGTCGATTTATCTACCCAGCAATACCCATCACCTCCAGACGTTGCCGCAAATAATACCAGTGCGCCATCAAAAGCCGGCAATTTGAAAAAACTTCGTTCAGCCAAAGTTTTGATTGGTAGTGGAATCGCACTCACAGCTGCCACAATCGGTTTTGCTATCACCAGCCTAGTTCACAAATCTCAACCGCCGCAACCATCCGCAAAGCCAGTTTTTGAACAGCCTACTACTAATGATACTTCTGCGGAAGTGCGTCCCGTGCAGATTTCACCCTCACCGCAGATAAAAGAAACTACCACCCGAAAACAGAATAATACCACCTCGTCCTCATCACGAGAAGAATCCCCATCGACATACACATCAAGACGACGCAAGCGCATTCGTCCTGTTGCTAATGATGATGAAACACCAAAACGGACTTACAGACAAACAGAAGAATCGACATCAAACGATTCACCACAACCGCGACGCAGGCGTCGATCCGACAACAACGAAACTTCACCTACACCTGATGCGGCGCCTTCACCATCTCTGGTTGAGAAATTACGAGCGGTACGTTCAACTCGTAACGCTTCCCCCACCAAATCATCTTCTGATAGCGCAACTCCATCACGTCAATCTCCTATAGATTCCAATTCTGTAGTCATACCCCAAGTGCAATCACCGAAAGAACCAAACGGTATCGTTGTACCAACACAGGAACTGAAGCAGAATTCTTCTGATAGTCAATCTCAAAAGGATGAGAAGCCAGCGGATGAGGGAAATTGAAAATATGGCGTTTGAGTTATATCATGTCAATTTTATTACTTACAATTGTATTGACGTTCCGGCGGAACGTCTCTACGAGGGTTGCCATATTTTTATTAATGTTAATTATCAGGATATAATATCAAATCAATTTTATTACTTACAATTGTATTGACGTTCCGGGTAAAGACGTTCCGGCGGAACGTCTCTACGAGGGTTGCCATATTTTTATTAATGTTAATTATCAGGACATAATATCAAATACATCGCCACGAAGTAGAGACGCGAAATTTCGCGTCTCTACAATTTGCCTATCTCAAGGTTTCGTTAATTCCAGCACTCATCCCTCAATTAGGCTATTTTCTTCTTTCTGGAAAGAAGAGAATTCCAAAATTGACCTTGCAAGAGTGATGAAGACTTCTTCGCGTTGCTTTCTTGCAGAACTTGCTGGTAAACTGCTTCGTAGCCGTTCACCATCTGGGTAACGCTGAAGTTTTTTTCTACGTGTTCTCGGCAGGTTTGACGATCTAATTCTAAGGTAGCGGGAATCATTGCTGCCATTTCTTCATAGCTTTGGCAGACATAACCTGTCTTTCCGTGAGCAATAACTTCTGGCACAGAACCCATGTTCATCGCAATTACTGGTGTACCTGTTGCCATTGATTCAATCATTACCAACCCAAAGGGTTCACTCCAGGCAATGGGGAAGAGAGTGATGCTTGCGTTGCCTAATAGTTCCGATTTCTGCGCGTGGTTAACTTCGCCTAAAAATTGTATCTGCTCACCGTCAATGTGAGGGGCGATTTCTTTTTCAAAAAACTCTGTGTCTACTACATCTACTTTTCCTGCCATCTTCAGACACCAACCACTCTGCTTGGCGATCGCGATCGCATGTTGTGGTCCTTTCTCTGGCGAAAAGCGACCCAAAAATACCAGATATGGCGGATCTTGTGGTTGGGGATAAAAGGTGAATTCTTCGGGATTAATGCCGTTATAAACTGTGCTAGCGTAATTTAGTTCTAATTGACGCTGCGCGTTACTGATGCTGATGAATGGTTGCGATTGATGATAAGAAAATACTTTGCTGTTATCAGGCGTAAATCTGCCATGCAAGGTATGTACTGTGGGTGTTGACACTAAGGTTGCAAAAGGTAATGCCCAAATCCCTACATGGGAATGGATAATATCAAATTCCCCTGCTTGTTGGTAAACTTGACTCATTTCTAGCACTTCGTACATCACATGCTCTTTAATGTCTGCATCTAAGCGCAATGCACGGGGATGAACAGCTTCTAATTTAGCCAAAGTTTGAGAATCGCCAGAGGCGAACAATGTGACATCATGACCTCGACGCACCAGTTCATCAGTTAAGCGACTCGCTACCAGTTCAATTCCTCCGTAAGTTGAAGGCGGAACTCGCTCCCACAAAGGGGCTACTTGAGCTATTTTCATAAAATTGTTTTGGTTCAGAAGGTAAATTGGTCATTGTCAAAGGGTTCAAATGCTTTAGTTCAGAGTTTTTGCCTCCTTTTCTGAAAGTCCAAATTAACCGCTTCAGGCGTGCGAACACTGCAACCCCGGCTAACTTCACCCTTTAAGCCTCACCTCCAAATTTACTTTGAGCCACAATCATATCATGGCTGTGGTTATTAACCTAACTTGTGCTTTTGAATTATTACATCTATCTTGAGGATTATATTTTGGTTATTTGGATATAAATGCTTATCGATTAGGCTCAATGATAAATAACATTAAACATATCAGGGATCAATTTATTTTGGGAAAATAAATAGCGATCGCTCGCCAAAATATTTCAATAAGCTGGGAAAGGCGATCGCTTAATTCAAGACTCAAAGTTGATTCAATGTACTGTCACGAAGAAAATCCAAATCTTCGACTTGCACCTTCAAAGGGCTAGTCCTAAAGTCTTATTTTTTCTTCAAAACCAAAATTAATGGAGTTACAGCAGTAATTAATGCTGGTAATAAAGCTAAATAGTCATATGATGTTGGTTGATAAATAGATACCGGTTGATTAGTCGCTGGAACCTCTGTTCTAGTTTCAACAGAAGAATTTTCCTCGAAGTTGTTCAGCGTCATAGTGTTCATTTTTGTTAATTTCATACATCTAATCTTTAGGAAGAAAAATCCTAATAGATAAAATATAAAATTCACTCTTATAAAAAACACTTCCACTAAATAGGACAAATATTTAAAAATGTAAAATATACTACCACTAAAAAATATAAATTTTCCACTCAAAGGTCTTGACAAAAAACTTGCGTCATGTGTCAACAAAAGAATCATAATTTCCCGTTTGACTTATTTTCACGCGTCTTGCCGAAAGTATGGTGCTAACGGAGATTGGTGCAAGATATCATATGATGTCCGGTAAATTACACATACTGTAAAGACGTTCCGCCGCAACGTCTCTACGACCGTTACGATGTTTTTATTACTGTTAATTAAACGGACATGATATCAGATGCCACAAACTCCAGCCTGGTTCTGCTGTATTACCGACGCCGTTACGATCGCCAGAATTTGCCACAACAGCAATAGCGTCGCGAAAACTGATATAAAAATAGTTGGTAAGAAAATTTTTCTAATTTCTGATAATTTCAATTTTATCTATTTTGGCAAAATTAAAATTATTTAACATCAGCAAAAATCTCAAATGATATGATTCAAGAACAAGCGCCTTCAATTCAAGGCATTTACGAAGTTTGCATTGGTATCTCAGATCCAATTTCGGCAATTCAATATTGGCAGCAATTTGGCTATCGTATCGGGGAAGTGGGGGAATTATCCGCAGCAGCAGCAAAGCAATTATATGGGGTAGATTCGTCTTTGCGATCGCTTCGCCTAAACCACTTAAATGCCGATCATGGTTTGATTCGGCTGATGATTTGGCAAAATCCGACGAATGAAGGGTTAGGAACTACAACAATGAAAGCGAAGGGAAATCGCTGGGCAACAACTTTAACTGCGGATGTATTAAGTATTTTAAATCATGTAGAGGAGGCAAAAATAGCAAATTGGTCTATCCGCTACACTAATCCGCATTGGGAAGTTATTTACAACAAAGACAGAAAAAGTCGTCCTTTTGTTGAGCCGGTGGTGGGGGTACGAGAGATGCTACTATTGCAACCATTGACTCGACAAGTTTTATTTCAACGCTTTGGCTATTCCCTACCACATTACGGACAAATTAATCTTAGCGCTACTTTTAAAACTAGTCAGTTTACTCACATGGGAATGATCATTCAAGATGACAGCAAGGAAACGCTGAAGTTTTATGAAGAAGTTTTGGGGTTGCTGAAAGTGCGTGATGATGTTGAAACTAGTTATGAATCTTCTCTTGCGGGTAGAGAGATTTTTGATTTAAATAAAGGTGAAAAGTTTATTGTTACTGCTTTTGACGATCCCCGTTCTTCTGCGTCTGATTTTATGGCTGCACGTTCTGGCAGACTTTATATTATTCGCTTTCCAAATTCTATACAATTAGAGTCGCGGTTTGAGCAAGCGCAACCAGGCTGTTTAGGAATGTCGTTATACACTTATCGTGTGCGCGGAATACATGCGTATTTCGATCGCATTAAAGCAAGTAAAGTACAAAAATTTACAAATATTGTTAGCAATGAATTTGGGGAGATGAGTTTCTCTTTTGTTGCTCCCGATGGCTACTTCTGGACGTTGTTAGAAAGTTAATTAGGGCTTGCTGAATGAATGTGTAATCTAGTCCAGATAAGGGGTTTAAGCCTTTTTTCACCAAACAAATGCACTTGTTTAACATCTAGAGTCTCAAAACCCTTGCACAATCAAAGCGCGATCGCTAGGTAAAGAAAGGAAACTGAGCAACGAACAACCATTTTGTAACCTGTGTGGCTTCTAGATTCGCTTTAAAGACTTATTCAGCAAGCCCTAATTAGACACAAGAAGTAGAATTGAATTATGCGTTGTTCGATTCAAAGAGACGTAGCAATGCTACGTCTCTACATGTTTTCTGTAAAAAAGATTTGGCGTTATCAGTGGGTATTTTAAGGATTAATCAGTGTTACCCAAATGTCTGAAACTATTTTAGTAGCGACGATAATCACGTCGATCGCGTTGGTCACGTTGCCGTTCATAGCGATCGCGTTGGTCACGTTGCCGTTCAAAGCGATAGCGTTGCTCACGTTGCCGTTGTTCATATATTCTACGTTGCCGTTGTTCATATATTCTACGTTGCCGTTCACGCCACTCGCGTTGATCTTGACGAAAATCACGTCGATCTTCTCCTCCAAAAATTACTTGTACTTGAGCAGAAGCTGGTTTTGCTAAAACAGTAGAAGTGAGCAAAACACCTATCAGGCAAGTTGTTAGAATTCTTTTCATAATGACAGTTACTTAATTAAAAGTCTCCTGAAAGATTGAAGAATAACTCGTTTTTTTAGCAGATTATAGAACATGAAAGACTAGAAAAAGGCTTTAATATTTACTCATCTGTACCTGTGAGTTTATCGGCTAGAGTTGCTATAAAAATCAAGTAGACGAATTTAAATAATTTAAGCCACATTTTTAGTTTTTTCATAATTACAGCAGATTTCAGGTAAATGAGGAACATGCGTCAAACGCAAAACCCTGTAGAGACGTTGCGCTGGAACGTCTCTACGTATATTTAAGAACAACGCAATCTGCTGTAAATATAAGTAATTTAAACTTACTACTTGTTCTCAGTTTTCAACAAGAATTGCTGCTAACAATAATAGATAACCCTATGTATTATTTTCGCTCATATATACAAAAAATAATTCTTCCTAAAGTCATGATCTATTTATGACTTTAGTCATGAGTTTTCTGAAAAATATTTTCACTTTCCCCCTCTCGAAAGTCAGGTTATGACAGAAAGCTGCTAACAAGAGCCTATACGTAAGTAAAAGGAGTATCCTAAATAATAGAACTTGTATTAATTACGTTTGCTTTAAATTAAAAATTATGCTTTTGAATGAGCGAGGTAATATGATGAAACGTCTTATTGTCAGTTGTTTATCTACTTTGCTTTTACTAGCAGCAACTCAAAAGTTAGCAAGCGCTGAAACTATAGCGCAGAATCCAGCTAGCTCGAATGTTTATCAAGGTACTGGCAACTTGCTCAATTACCCTAGTGGAACGCGCATTTATAATAATGGTTCCCTTAATATCCCTAATGGAACAACAATTTATCCTTCCGTGACGATAAATAATGGTGACGGTTCTAGGACTTACTATTACTCAAACGGAACTCGCATTACCACTGATAAAAATACAGTTAGTCCTGGCGGTAATTTTATCATACCAAGCGTCAATGGAGGGCTGAACAATGGAAATAGAATTAGAACTAACCCAATTCCAAACCAGAACCTTTTAAACAGAAATAGGTGCGTACCACGTCCGTTGGGGCAGTCTCCTGTCTTTGTGCCAAATACTGGCTGCTAACAAGTTGTAATGGGCACGAAAAGTGCCCATTATGAGCGATTAATCGCTCACTACTTAACCTTCAACAAACTTGAGAGAAACACCGTTCATGCAATAACGCTTACCGGTGGGTTGAGGACCGTCGTCAAATACATGACCCAAATGTCCACCACAACGATGACAATGAACTTCAGTTCTAGTCATAAAAAATGATTTGTCTACGGTGAAAGCGATCGCACCTTCGATTGGTTGGAAAAAACTGGGCCAGCCTGTGCCACTATTGAATTTTGTGTCTGATGTAAAAAGTGGCAAATCACATGCTGCACATAGATAAGTACCCTTATCATACTCTTTATCCAGCGGGCTAGTATGAGCGGGTTCAGTTCCATGTTTACGCAGCACTTTATATTGTTCTGGTGTTAAAATAGTACGCCACTCTTGTTCAGTTTTCTGAACTTCAAACTCGTTATTTGAGATTGCCATAACTTCTGACCTGTTTAGTAAATAATGTGATAACCATGCGGTGCCAACTATTGTTGCACCAGCCTGTAAAAAACTGCGTTTATTCATATTTTAGTTTCCAGTTCTTTAGGAATAAGAGACTTGGGAATAATTGAAGCTTGTTTTTCTCCATCGCTCGGTTTTGTATACCACCAAGCCCAAGCTATTAAAACCGCTTGTAAGGGCAGTCTTATCGCTTGCAGTAAGTTTGAATCTGGTATATGGTCAATTTTGATATGATTGACCGCCATATTAATATTAGCTGGGTAAACCGCAATAAAAAGAGCAATTAATCCCCAAGCAGCAGGTTGACTTAGAGGTGGGACTAATAAACCGATACCACCTAAAATTTCATAAAAACCACTCAGATAAACTAATCCCAAAGGATTGGGGAGTTGTGGCGGTACAATTCTCACATATTGATCGGCAACGGTAAAGTGCGTTATTCCGACTATTATGATACATACTGCAAGAATGACACGTAAGAGTTCTTTGTTCTTTTTTATGTATTGCATCTGACTATCTGCTTTGTGTTCATAGTTTCAGTTTCCCTGCTTCACCAATCTGGGAGGGGGAAAGGGGAAAGGAAAAAAGGGGAAAGGTGAATCTGGAACTTTAA
Source organism: [Scytonema hofmanni] UTEX 2349 (assembly GCF_000582685.1). GTDB lineage: Bacteria > Cyanobacteriota > Cyanobacteriia > Cyanobacteriales > Nostocaceae > Hassallia > Hassallia hofmanni. Next base: position 3,145,025 of record NZ_KK073768.1, on the reverse strand, counting down.
CTAATTTCTTAAATAGTAGCTTGGCAGCTTTAGCGGATATGCGCTTTTCGCTTTATCGTGGAGAGAAAAGTGCGATCGCAAAAAATCACCCCCCTCTTCAACAATTAAAAAGGGGGGCTGACTGCTGCTCAATAAATTTTGTGCATATCTAGGCAAATATTGGTAATATTGCCCAGATTTTTCAAACGTATCATTGTTGATGATGCTGTATAATATAAATACGCTTGATTAGTGCGGGATGCAAAAGCTTACGAAGTTGTGAAAACTTTGAAACACTTGGCACAAACTAATTATTAAAAACTATTGAGTTTTTAAGTCTCGTACTGAAAATAAGTTTTCAGTATCTCTAACTGGGAGTTAGAGGTCAAGGAACCTACGCCACAGGGCTAGTGTTCCAAGCCTTTTGGCGCTTCTAATTGAGCAAACTTATACCGTGGAGTTGGATTTACCTATATTTATGGATTTATGCCTAGATATGCGTAGGTTTTTAGAAGCGGTAAGAGTGTGAGGTGCTATACACTCTAGTACAGGTCAGCGTAAATAAAGCTACCATTCAAAAAAGCCAAAAAGCTTGAAATACAAGCTTTTTGACTTTTGACTTTTGACTTCCGCGTTCGCGTAGTGTCTCCGAAGGAGAAGCGGTACTAGTAGGCGTCTTGCATCTCGTAGAAATCAGGAGAGATGTAATCTTTACGTAAAGGAAAACCTACCCAATCTTCTGGCATCAACAAGCGTTTGAGATTCGGGTGTCCTTCGTAGATAATACCGAATAAGTCGTAAGATTCGCGCTCTTGCCAATCTGCCGTCTTCCAAATCCAGTATACTGAAGGCACTCTAGGATTTTCTCGTGGTAGGAAGACTTTGACTCGGACTTCTTCAGGGCGTTGGCGCAAGCCTTGTCGTAAGACATCGCTATTATCAGCGACTTTAATCAAGTGATACATACTGACCAACTCTTGTCCAACTCCAATATCAATACCACATTGACACTGAAGATAATTAAACCCGTAGGCATACAGTGCAGTAGAAATTGGCAACAAGAAATCTGGCTCAACCTTAATAATTTCTACCCCATTGTGGTCGGGTGCCAAAAACTCATGAGCAAAACCATTTTCTGTTAACCATTGGGAAACTTTACCCGCTTCTACCAATGACTCTTTTTCTACTGGTACTGGTTTAGATTCTTCATCAGCCACGGCTAGCTTCCTCCTTTTGACCCTGTGTTAGCAGCGCTGGTGGTACCGGCATACCTATAGCTTCCGTCAGTTCCTTGGGCGGTGTGAAGCGAGTTTCTGACTGCATATATTTGCCAGTGAGAATTTGCTCGGTTTGCTTCATATTGTGAGTCGTGCTGTAATAGCGGTGAGTTTGCTTAATCAAACCCCGCTCTTGCATCGAATCATTAGCAATCTTCTTCCGCAGCTTGATGATCGCGTCAATAATTGCTTCTGGACGCGGTGGACAACCGGGTAAATACACATCTACCGGAATCAGCTTATCAACTCCACGCACTGCTGTGGGAGAATCCACGCTAAACATCCCACCAGTAATCGTACAAGCTCCCATAGCGATGACATACTTGGGTTCCGGCATTTGTTCGTAAAGACGCACCAACTGAGGTGCCATCTTCATCGTGATCGTTCCTGCCGTAATAATTAAATCAGCTTGCCGGGGGCTAGAACGAGGAATTAGCCCGAAACGGTCAAAGTCAAACCGGGAACCAATCAAAGCTGCAAACTCAATAAAGCAGCAAGCCGTACCAAACAACAGGGGCCACAAACTCGAAAGCCGCGCCCAGTTGTATAAATCATCAACCGTAGTGAGAATTACGTTTTCTGAAAGGTCTTGAGTAACCGTAGTTCGCTCAATCGGGTTGATAATTCGCTCTTTATCTTCGGTAGTTGAATTAATATTCAAGACCATTCCAAAGCTCCTTTACGCCATGCATAAACTAGGGCAACTACAAGAATCGCAATAAAAATCAGTGCTTCAATAAATGCCAATAGCCCCAAACGGTGGAAAGCAACCGCCCAAGGATAGAGAAACACAGTCTCCACATCAAAGACGACGAAGACTAGCGCAAACATGTAGTAGCGAATATTGAACTGAATCCAAGCTCCACCGATGGGTTCCATGCCGGATTCATAAGTGGTTCGCCGTTCCGGGTTGCGACCACTGGGTCTGAGGAGCTTCGACGCTGAAAGCGCCAGGGCAGGCACTAGGCTACAGACTAACAAGAAGCCTAGAAGGTACTCGTAACCGCTGAGGACAAACACAATAAATATCTACCTACCGCTATTGATATCAAGGGTACTAGGGACTAGGGACTGGGGACTAGGGGCTAGGGATACCTGAAAGAGATTATTTATAATGGATCTGTTTCTTCCTAGTACCCAGTCACTAGTCCCCAGTCCCCAATCCCTATACATTATATCTTTTTGATAAATGCTGAATGCTGCCAAATAGACAGGCTTGAGGTATTTGATTCCTTTTTGATTGTGATAGAAAAGTCTAACAATTATGTCATAATTTTTAACGTATATTTAATATTTGCCCCTCAGCTGCCGTCAGGAACCTCAGCCGTCATGCTGAGGCTTGAAAGAGAAATCATCAAGCCATCCTGACCCGACCACCTAGTAATAGGTAGCCGTTATTTGAGTCACGACACCTTGGGATACGCAGCCAGTCCCTCGCTCTGTCGCTTGTGATTAAACAGTTCTAAGGTCACTGGAACAGTGTTGCAAGCCCAACAAGCTCTCATAACTGGTCAAGGCTAACTTTACCCCTTTTGGGAGGTTCCGCAAGGAACGAAACCATTATGCGTACAGGGTGAAAAATTTGAAACGGTAATTGTCCCGTTGAAAGTGCAACACAATAGTACACCAAATTAAGTAACCCTTAGGCGGTAATGGTATCCAAATTCAATATAAAGCCGTCCTGTAAGCACGGGGTTTCTACCCATTTTTATGATGAGTGAACAAGCTGTTGAGACTCAAGAGTTAGACCGTTACGAGTGTCGTGCTTGCGGTTACATCTATCAACCCGAAAAGGGAGATGACACCAACGACATTCCCCCAGGAACACCTTTCGCAGAATTGCCCATAACGTGGCGCTGCCCAGTTTGTGCTGCGAGAAAGAACGCTTTCACTAACGTAGGTATTCAAGGTACAGCATCCGGCTTTAAGGAAAATCTCCGTTATGGATTGGGTGTCAACCAGCTGACACCGAACCAAAAAAATATCCTGATTTTCGGCGGATTGGCTCTTGCCTTCTTGTTTTTTTTAAGTCTCTACGGTTTACAGTAGGATGTTACATATCTTACTTACATAAAAACCGATTACTTAAAGTAAACCTTTGAAAGAAACCCTAGACAAATTTAGAAGAAACTAAAAAATACAGATGCATTCAATTGTGAGAAGTTGGCAAAGAATAGTTGCCTTATTGGTAGTCGTCCTCATGTGTATAGGTTGTAGCAAAGTTCCCTCGACTAGCTACAATCCTTGGGAAATCATTTCTGTGCCAACAGAGGCGAAACTACTAGATATTGCCTTTACTGATAACCTTCAGCATGGGTATTTAGTCGGTAGCAGCGCCACTTTGTTAGAAACAAAAGATGGTGGTGAAACTTGGAAACCTTTAACACTGCAACTTGACGATCCGAAGTATCGGTTTAACTCAGTCAGTTTTACTGGGAAAGAAGGCTGGATAGTCGGAGAGCCAAGTCTGATATTGCATACCACTGATGAAGGTGCTTCGTGGTCGCGCATTCCCGTAAGCGAAAAATTACCCGGTGGTCCAATTAGCATTTTGGCATTAGGACAAAATTCAGCGGAGATGGCTACGGATGTAGGAGCAATATATAAGACTACAGACGGCGGTAAAAACTGGAAGGCACAGGTAGAACAAGCAGTTGGTGTGCTACGTAACATCAAGCGATCGCCTGATGGAAAATATGTTGGCGTTTCTGCCAAAGGTAACTTCTACTCAACTTGGGAACCAGGACAAACTGCTTGGGTTCCTCATAACCGCAATAGTTCTAGACGAGTTGAAAATATGGGGTTTACCGACAAGGGGCAATTATGGATGTTAGCACGAGGCGGTCAAGTGCAATTTAATGACCCAGAAAAACCTGAAGAATGGTTAGAAGCCCAATATCCAGAAGTGTCTACAAGCTGGGGTTTACTGGATATGGCATATCGCACACCTGAAGAAATTTGGCTCGGTGGTGGTAGTGGTAATTTGCTGCGGAGTGCTGATGGTGGCAAAACCTGGGAAAAAGACCGTGATGTGGAAGGAGTTCCAGCAAATTTGTATAAGATTGTGTTCTTTTCCCCAGAACAGGGATTTATTATTGGCGATCGCGGTATTTTACTAAAATATCAACCAAGTGTTGCAGCAGCTTCCAAATCAGGAGCGGCTTAACCTTAAGATTGGGTATTTCTGATGCAAATTCTGAGAAATAGGTTGCAAGTTGTAACTCTTTCTTAACTTTGTAGGATAATATTCTCAAGAACAATCTCACTCAGGTAGGAATCACGCATGTCAGGTACCACTGGAGAACGTCCGTTTTCGGACATTATTACCAGCGTTCGTTACTGGGTAATTCACAGCATCACCATCCCCGCATTATTTATTGCAGGTTGGTTATTTGTCAGCACCGGACTGGCTTATGATGTATTTGGCACACCCCGACCGAACGAGTATTACCCAAGAGCGGAGCAGGTAGCACCGCCAATTGTGAAAGATCGTTTTGAAGCTAAACAACAAATTGATCAATTTACCGGAAAATAGTTTGACATGACCAGCGGCAATAACGTTAATCAACCAATTACTTACCCGATTTTTACGGTTAGATGGCTTGCAGTTCACACCCTCGCTGTACCCACCGTGTTCTTTTTGGGTGCGATCGCTTCAATGCAGTTTATTCAACGCTAGGAGGAACTACTCATGGATAGATCGCCAAATTCTAATAAACAGCCGGTCGAACTAAACCGGACTTCGCTTTTCCTGGGACTACTACTGATTTTTGTTCTGGGGATTCTATTTTCCAGTTACTTCTTTAACTAACAAAGGACGACTGGTATTAATCCTTGTTTATTTAACAAGCGTTGATTTTTTATTAAGGGAGGAGAAAACCTGTGTCTGGAAGTGGAAGAATTCCCCTGTGGGTTGTCGCGACAATCGTAGGGTTAGGTGTAATTACTGTTGTAGGCATTTTCTTTTACGGGGCTTACGCCGGAATCGGTTCTTCCATATAATTGTGGCTGGAACTGAATACCGTCATCTGAATTTTAAACGCAATTGTTGAGAAATCAGCATAAAAAAACCGCCTGTCTTTAAAAGATAGGCGGTATTTTAATATTCACTCTTTCTGATAAATCTGCAAAAAATCGATGAAAATTGGTCATCACTGAATTGATGCATGAATCCGGATGTAAAGACGTTCCGACGGAACGTCTCTACAAAGATTTTAGTGTTGTGTAAAATCATTTTCACGCCCCAGATTCACCAACGCCAAAAATTGGTCATCGTTTTTTTGGGATTGGGGATTTATCAAACTTAAGCTATATCTTCGCGTTCAATGTATATAAACAACAAGGCAATTGCCACTGCTGAAAAAACTAAACCTGTCAGTGGAACGAAGATAGAAGGCAAAAATGAAGTTGACATAGTAAAGATTCCTGTTAAATCTTACTGGAATTCATTCTGGAGCTTACTGCAAATTCTGCCTCATTTTTGAAAATCTATCATATTTTTAACAAATTGAGATTTTATATATGGGTATTGGGGATTTTCCGGCTCAATTCAACCTGAAGGTACTAGACATTTGGTGGAAAATAATGTATATATGTAAAATTTCGCCTAATCCAGAGGATTGGGAGTGTTGCTTTATATTTGGTAATGAAGCAGTTACGAGACAGCATTTCCATTTTTTGGCTCCTGATTTATGTTTTTCTGCAACAAATAATATCAGTAAAGTAAATATGATGCCTGCCATTAAAAGAGGGAAAAAAGGCGATATGAAACAATATTTTGGAAAATTTCTCTTTTGGAAAAAACTTTTTGGTTTACTGACTCTGGTTATGGTATTTTTACAGAGGGTTGGGAAGCATCTATTCAGGATTAGTTGCAAAATTCAATGAATGAAATTTATTCTCTTGAACGTAGACAGTTTGCCAATAAGTCAAGTCTATATATAGCCAAAGATGATAAATTATGATTTTACAAAAGAAGTACTTGTCCCCGAATTTCTCCTCGCAAGTAAAGCAATTTACGATAACATAAAGATACCTTTTGGCACTAGGCTATGGCAGTTGCTTTTATTAGCTGATGGCTATGCCTTACTTTCAGGTTCACATGATTATTCTCAAGAGGATTTAGAACGGTTTCTCCATATCTTAATTCGGAATAAAAAACCGATTCTTATAGACGGTGCTAACGCAGCTACAACCGAGATTGTTCGGGAATTTTATCGACGATATAGGCGTATGCAAATTATCGAAGTCAACGATCTACACGCTTCGGTATTTGATCCGTACATGTCGTTTGAACATTCATCAGATCGTCATGTTTTAGCCATACTATCGCATAAATACATTCGTCGTCGAGCGCTTCATCAACATGCTCAAGAGTATGGGCTTTTTGTCGGACAGAATGCGATCGCGCAACAATCTGTACACATTATTGGGATTGCTCCGATCAGAGCTATGCTCACTCAGGAGGCGATCGCACTTATGGCTCAAGCTCCCCTAATTGTCACCTTTGATTTTGTGTATGACCTCATCAAAGATGTCGGACTGCAAGGAGAACTCCATATACTGGAGTATGACTGGGAAAGGTATGAAGTCAATATCGATCGCATCAACCAAAAATTGAGCCAGCTTCATATTCAAGGCTGTTATGATATTACCCTCATCGTAGAGGGGAATCCTGAAGTTTATGATCTCTTATCCTACTTGTCATTAGCCTATCGTATTTATCGCTTTGAAGTCATTGCTCCTGCGGTCGTGTTGTGTTGTGCATGGATTACCGAGCATTATGGAATTGATATCACTGAGCCGAGCTATGTCATCATTTGATGCTGAGTTATGCAAATGATAAAGCCTATACTAAGCCACTTGGTTATCAGGTAGATTACGAACTCATTGACTATATTTATCAGGGCATTCCTCATGGTGATGGTCTACTTGGACAGATGATTGATGAATGGGTTCTTAAACTTCCTTTGATGAATTTACTCCGAAAACGAGGGAAGGAGATGGCACGTTGTCTATTCGAGTTCGCTCAGGAATGGGAAAAAGATATTGCCATGCCAATTACTGTCCTGGGAATAGGGACTTCCCAAGACGTTTTGGAGTTTGTCACAGACAAATACACATTGCCCATGAATATTACCTGTATCGATGTGGATGCACGGGGCTTTGCGATACTTAAGAAACAGCTTGAAGTATTAGGAAATCAGCTATCTGTCTCTTTTGTGCAAGATAGCGTCCTCCAAATCTATCAAGGGAGTAGTCGAGTGTTTCTTGATCCACAAAAGGCTATCTTAGGGGCGAATATTCTACACTACCTTGATGATAACGAAGTCATCGAATTTCTCAACTGGATATACGAAAAATTATTGCCAGATGGTGTTGTAATTTTGGGACAAATATCTGAAACGAACCCCAATCGTGTTTATCTTGAATATATTCTTGAATGGTCGTTTTATCATCGAAGACAGGAGGTATTGAAAGACTTGTTCGCTCGGTCAAAATTTCGATATTCTAATATAGAATTCCATTCTGATGCGATTCAACTAATTTTGTCTTGTCGTAAGCTCGTTGAGTAAGGATGTTTGAGTACTGGCGTAAAGCGAGATGACTTAAGGCATCTAAAACAGGATATTTTGAACAGGATGGAGGGTGCTTTATCACCCTGAAGTTGGTAGTTTAAAGACTAGAGTTGACTGAAGCTATTTTATTTCAATCTAAGGAAGAACAATATAATGAGGATTGCGCTAACGAACTTGCCAACAGAACACGGAGAACGAATTGCTCGTTTGCTTGTAGAAGAGCATGTTGTAGCCTGTGTCAACCTGTATCCGATCCAGAGCGTGTATTTTTGGAAAGGAGAAATACGATCAGACGCTGAAGTTACATTGATGATGAAAGTCTCAACAGAAGGAGTAGAGCGTTTAAAGCACCGGCTCTGTGAACTTCATCCTTATGAATTGCCAGAGTTTGTTGTTCTTGAGGTTGATAACAAAGCTTCTCTGCGTGAGTACGTTGACTTTGTTCGATCTGAAACACACCTCTGATGAACTTGATAGGATAACATGACCCAAGTCTTTTACGCTTAAGTCTGGATGCAAAAGCTCGTGTAAATATTGGCTCATTTTGCTTGCGAAAGGAAAAAAAATTTGCGTTGGGACAAATTACAGCAGATTGCGTTGTTATTAAATACACCTATAGACGTAGCATTGCTACGTCTCTACAAGGAGAGGGGTTTTACGCATGTACCTCCTGCAATCTGAAATTAGCTGTATATTATTTGCTGGTAATTAATACTCAAATCCAGGGGATAAGCTTATATTCCCAGCAGTTCATCTAGCTGCAAAGTTGGCAAATCTGGAGGAATCACAGTCCTGCCGATTGTCACTTTATGACTTTCCTGTTGAGTTGCCATATCTATAGCGATCGCTTCTAAGCGAATTTCCAAACAGCCAAAGGGAATATTTAACTGAGTCATCACCTCCAAATCTCCCAAAGAGTTAGGTAGCAAATTCTTGAGCAAATGCGGACCATCTAACAACCAGCGAGTTTGACAATCCTCCATCCATAACTTCACAGCCATTTGCTCCCGCACGTAAGGCAGATACACGCGCACTCTGATAGATTTGCCGGCAATAAGTTCACCTTCTGGTACATCCAGTTGGGGAATTGGCAACGGACTCCAATTTGTCGCTGCGATCGCTAGAGAAACCGATAAATTTGTGACTGATTCGTCCTTTTGCTCAAACAAACCGCTCTGCGTAGCATCGGCTTCAATTTCATTTGCTGTATCATCTACGACAAATTCTTGTGTGAACCAAGTTGGCTGTAACTGAGGTGGTAGTTGTGGTACTTCCGGTGACAAGGAAACTTCTGATACATTTTCTTCATGTAGCGTCTCAGTAACTTCTTCCACAATATCGCCTTGTTGTGTCTCCATATCAGATACTAACGGCGAATTAACATCAGCAGTCAAAGTTTGCTCATCCAAAGAAACCGGATATTCTTCAGAAATAGTCTGGTTAGCTGGGATATAAGTATAGTAGTTCTGAGACTGCACATTCATCGGTTCAGGCAAAGAATAGCCTTGAGTGTGCATCCACTTTCTGATTAAAGGGGATGAATAGGGGTTGTCTGGTGTGATTAATTCAGAAGCTTGGAGGACAACTACTTCTGGGTTATAGTTATCCGGCGATCGCACATCCTCAACCATTAATTCTTCAAGTGCATCTTCATCCCCTTCTAAGTCAGTTGCATTTTCCGACTCAGTTATGGTAGTCTCAAGCTGGGGAAATTCCTCTGGAGTTTGATAATCCAAAGTATCTTGCCCGTTGCTTTGAACTTCTTCAAAGTCGGTAGACAAGGATTTAACCGGTGTCAAATATCTAAAAGTGGAGCCTGCACTCAGAGAAAGTCTTGCCTGTTCCTCAAATATTGGCTCTTGACCCTCGGCAATTATAGTATCTGTGTTTTCTAAATACTGCGATTTGGACGCGGCTAACATTTTAGTTTGCCCGTGAGAAAAAGTTGGTAATTGAGGCGATGTTTGGCTACAAGAAGCAGAGCTTGTACGCACTGCGACTGATTTCCTTAGCTTTTGCAGATCAATTCGCGGTGGTAAAGCTTTTTTCGTTGATGCATGAAAAACTAGATTTTGACCTGTTTTTACGCTTTTTACTAGATTAAACAGTTCTAAATCAAGGGATGATGGTAACGGTTCTTTAGAAATAGGCGGCGCTAGCTGGTAATCTAGTTCTGATGTACTATGTTTCATAGCTGTACTAATTGCCAGTAATTCTGTCACATCTGCTGTAATTGTGAAGGACTGGCTGGCTAACAGTGTTACCTCACCAATTCCAGCGAGTGCGCCATATAAACTTATATCTGCTAAAATCAGCTTGGATTCGCAATTAGCGGGAATTTCAATCTGGCTAGTGATAGTACAGGGTAAAATCTTTTCAGGTATTGGTTGCCTTAGTTGAGTTAATATTTCCGATTTTTGGGGCGATCGCATTTCAATTTGCAGGAATGCCGCACAGACGCTTTCTAAATCTGATGTTTCACTCAGCAGTTCTTGCTTTAATTCTACACGCCCATTGAGACAAAGAGTTTCTCCCCAACGAGCAACATAAGTTTCCTGCTCTAAAGTTAGCAGTAATGGTGGCGGTGCTTGCTCTGCTGGAGTCACATCAATCGCTTCATTATCAAGCAAAGATTCAGAAACGGGTAAAGCTAACTCTAATAAGTTTTGTAATATTTGCTCTGCTGTATCACCTTTAACCCAGACTGGGGTAATAGGTGCATCAATAATTGCATCTTCTTCTTTACTTGGCAAAGGCTTACTTTGTGTAATAATTACTGGCTCTGCCTTAACGGTAATAGCGTTATCTATGGTGGTAGAAGTTTGGGCTGCGGCTGTTGATAAGCTGTTGGGATGATGTTCAGAGTCGTCCAATCTCTTGACATCCGATAAAACTGCCGATTGAGGCAGAACTTGGATTTTGATGCTATATTGCCAGGATTTACCCAGGATATCAGACATCAAATCGCCAGAGCATCGTAACTCCCAAATTCCTGGCTTCAGGTGGGTAAAGGGAATTACTGCCATTAAGCCTTCATTGTTAGTGCGACGCGATCGCTTTTGAACTCGTCGCTGTATGGGAACTTCCTGAGTGGAAGAGTGAATTACGCGCACTTCTACATCTATATGAGGACGGTTAGAACGAGCCAAAACTCGATACCGACCTTCCAATATTTCTAAATTTGGCGATTCCAAGGTATGCCAAGAGCGATCGCCTTGTTTCTGTAATAGAAATTGCCAGTGTTCCATTGTGGGTGATGCCGAAACCGAAGGGAAGCACAGTAATATTTTGCATTACTTTGCTTGCCAGTGTACATCTGTTTATACAAAACAACAATTAGAGCGATCGGCAAGTACTCCACGGTTATAGCGCGATCGCCTCTACAACCATCATTTTTATCTTGACAGACTACTAGTTTAGTGCAACGCGATCGCTTTATTTTACTTCTGTCACTTCACCCAAGCGGGTAAAGCGAATTTCAATGCGTCGTCGTGTGACATCTTCCTGGTGAGCTAACGATGGTTGTGCAAACTCGCCTGATGGTAATATAAGCTGTGCCGCAGAATAGGCGCGAAATTTCAGTCCTTGTAGCCTATGTTCTTTGGTCTGGATGTAACGCAGCACTCTGACTAATGCTAGCGATCGCATTAGTCCTAAGTCAGCATTAGAACCAGCTTTCAAATTTTGTATTGGTACATCACCATTAGCTACGTTTTCTAAATTCTGGTCTAGATTACTGATTACACTGCCATTAGCCTGACCATCAGTATGACCGATAATTTCTACTGTATTTATGTTATATTCTTTTGTCTTGCGTTCAATTTCTGGAACTATTTTCGTCCAAATATAATTGTACATTGGCTGTGGTAGTTCAGCACTGCCGGAAGCAAAACGGTAAGCACCTTCATCTTTAATTAAAATAATTGGTGGTGTGCGTGTATTTTTATTAGATATTTGCGACACTGTATATTTGACGCTAACTATTAATAGTAAAAAAAGAAGTATCATGAAGGCATTAGACATTAAGTCTGTGAAAGCAGACCAAATATTCAGGTCTTCATTATAATCAGTATGTCGAGAACGCCGATTCATATTTAAATAATTATAAATGTTTAGTTAGAAAGCCGATTGTTGGCATCACCACTTCTCAGTTGAGAAATTTCCTGCTTAATCTCAGCAACTTTTTGGCTACATTCTTGAATTTTATTACCTAAAAACTGAGTACCTTTGATACTAGTTTCAACTTCTTGTGTCATAGCTGAAATCAAGCGATCGCCTACATTTTTGTATTCGGAAGTTGCTTTCACATTGTTGTCTTTGAGTAACTCCATCAAATCAAAGTTTAATGTGTCAACTTTGACGTTTAATTGATTTGCATAACCTTCTAGATTGGAGACAATAGTGTGAAATTGTTGGTTGTTAGCGTTGAGTTGCTCAGATAAGTTTAAAACAAAGCGATCGCTTAAAGACTCAATTCCCAATTTTACCCCTTCCGTATAGCTTCTGACCATACCTACCAACTCTTTCAGGGTAACTTCTACCCCATTGAAACTATCAGCTTTATTTGCAATTTTATCCTCTAAATTATCAAGTTTTTTAGTTACTTTTCCTAAATTAGTAGCACCTTGATTAAGTTGAGGAATAATTTCGCTCAGAGAGTTTTGATTAGTTTGATGCAACTCTAATACTTTGACTGAAGTTTGATTAACACTTCTTATTTCTTCTCCCAAACGCTGAATTTCACTCACTACTGTTGCAATAGATATCACAGTCTCAGCCAAACTTGCCGCAGACTGAGAAAATCTTGTTTGTGTGTTAGCCAAATCTGCTGTAGCATCTGATAATTTCTGGGCAAACTGGCTTTTTTCAAATGTTTCAGCAGCTTGTTTAAATATCTCAGATTTTGCCTTCAGTTCTTCACCAGCAATCTTAAAATTAGTAGCAGCAGCAGATATAGTTCCAGAAGAGTCTTTAAAACCCTCATAAACTTGTCTTGCTAGTTGATTGGCTTTTTTATTTTCTTCCGCAATTTCTTTAGCTACTTTTCCTAAAGATTGCTCAACGACATCGCGAACATTCTTACCAAAGTTAGTTAAAAATTCATTTTGCAGATTAGCCATTCTGTCAACAGCTTTATCAAGACGAGTATGACCATCTATTGTTGGTTGATAAATATTGTCTAAGTAATCTTCTAAAGAACTAATAAGTCGATACTTGGCTTGGCTAGTATTTTTTAACCAGTTAAATACCGTCAAGACAACACTAAATAATAGTCCTGTTAAACTAGTAATAAAGGCAATGCTCATGCCTTGTAGTGGTTTTTCTAGTTCAGCCACTAAACTAGTTACATCACTAGCAGTGGTTTGATTGATTGTTTGACTAAGTGCTAACAAACTAATTGTAATACCTAAAAAAGTACCGAATAAGCCAAATGCTAATAATAAATTAGGTAGAATGCGGCAGAAATAATCGATTTGGTCACAACCAACTTCTTTATTAAAAACTAATAAATTTACTCTAATCTTTTCTTGGCTATAAAGTTGGTCAATTAAAGCTGCCGTATTAACATTATCTAATTGAATACTAGCTTGTCTAAATCTGCTTTTTAGATTTATTACAGTCTGAGGTTCTGCTACACTTTTGTTTCCACTAATCAGCATTTTTACTTTATCAGCTTCCTGAACCAGATGTTGATAGAGAGACCAGCGTGAAAGAATAGCAGCTAGAGATGGCAAAATTACGAGTACAACAGTGAAAAGAATTAAGTTAGATGGTATCAATGGCATAAAAATACTCTTAAGATAGTGAGAGGATATTAAAAACTAATAGCTAGTTTATAATTGCGATGCACTCGCATCACAACTACAAACTAGCTATATTAGACTGGGTATTTATTGAATATTTCTTTACGCTTGCGATCGTATTCTTCTAGACTTAGAATACCATCATCTAAATCTTCTTTTAACTGCTTTATTTCTAAACGTCGTTTTGTCATATTATCGCCATCCACAGGATAATCAACAATAACTATCTCTCCAGGAATAGCTTTCTGATTTAATATATTTGTTGGCGGATTTTGTTGTTGTGCAGTTTTAAGTCGCTGCTCTAGCTTTCTACGGAAACGATTAATAATTCCTTCTTTAACTGTGGGGTCATTGTTTGCAGAAGTTCCTAATACTGTAGCTTTGTAGGGGTAATTAGGACTATCTTCAGGTAATTTATCAAGGAAGTTGATAAACTGCCGCAGTTTAGGAAAATATTCATTGTCCCAAAGTTCAGGTTGTCTTTCTATTTGGGCAATTTCATCATCTAAAAGCTTCTGCAAAGCTTCACTCATATTCTTGCGGTTAGCAAGTTCCTCTAAAGCTTGACTCCACTCAGAATTCAGAGATGCAGTATTATAACTATAACGAGATTCATCATAATATTGAAATTCTAATTTATGATTTTCCTGGTTTTTCTCTAATAACCCAAACGCTAGACAAGGATAAAAAATATCCTCCAATTCCTCGATTCTTCTCGCATCAGGAGGAATGATATCAGGAAATGTTGCACGAGAGTCATTATGTAGAAAAGATGTAGGAGAATTCTGTTCCCTGATGTAGGGGTTTCTCATCCTTTCTAGATTGCCAATTAATCTCAGAGGAAAACCAGCGTACTCATTCACAATTAAAATTTCGTCGTCAGCTTGAGTCGCTTTGAAGACACTTGTAGCAATTCCCAAATCCTGTTCTAGCAAATCTTTAAACTGTTTTACTTCTAACTCATCTCTGTCCTTAAACCCGATTAATTTACTACTTTTAGCAAGGTCATCATGGAAGTAAGGATCAGTCAAATTCAAGCGTAGGAGAGGTTCAGCTTCTTGCATAATTTGTGCGAAACGAGTTGAACGCGCTGCAAGTGAGTACTTTTCCATAAAGCGTTTAATTACATTAACTATATTGTCACCGCGATTCGTGAATATGTTGTCAACTTTGAGATTAACTTCTTTTTGCAGTTGGTATGGAGTCGTGCGATCTCGATCTATAAAACTTGCTAAAGATTGTCCCCGTCCTGTTGGTTCTGTAATTGCTGAACTGACAAATACTAACAGCTGGCGAACATCATCTTCTGGTAACATATTTTGGTAACAGCAATCAATATCTTCACTATCAAATATTGCTTCACCGCTCATTTCATCAAAGTTCAGTTGTTTCAATTCTCGCTCTTGTTTCTCATAAGCGCTTTGCAAATTTTCTACGCTTGCATTAAAAGCAGCTAGTTGAGTTGCTCTTTCTTGAACATGTCTTTGCAACTCACTCACAATTCGTAGCGCTTCCTGAAAGACTTCCAATTCAAAGTTATGCTTAATCAGTTCATAGACTTCCCGTACCACCCTTTTAGCTTCAGCTTGTACTTGGCTATTTTTATTATTGAGTAAACGAATCCCACCTTTTTGTTCAATGTCTTCAATTATTTGTTCAGTATCACGCCATTTTATATCTACATCTTCCAAGCGTTTCATACTACCAATGTTGGTGATTTCTTCCTGAATATTATGTTGATAGTTATGCAATTCATGTTGTAAAGCATCTAGCCAGTTGCGCGTGCTTTTAATCGAAAATTTAGGTTCTCCGGGAGTAAGTAATTGATTGATAAAGTCGTCAATATTTGTTTTCAATTCTTTACTGATTGTCGGACGAATTTGTTGCACTTTTGTTAGCCAAATTCCCCTACTACTTTCAGTTTCACCTGGTTGAATTTTCCTAAATTGTTCGCGAAACTCTCTTGACAACTGTTGGCGAATACCATTCCGGTCATCTTTATTTTGGCAATCAGAGATTGACCGTTCTAATTTATTTCTCCAAGCGTTGATTATATTAGTAAAATTTTTATTAGATTCTTGGACAGATTCAGTTAGTCTGGTAGTTATACCATCCTTTTTCCCTTCGTCGCTGTGCCAACGATACTGAATTAAAAATTGTTCCAGTAAACTTGAGGTATCTGGACTTTGACCTTCGCCATTTAACCAGAATTTTACTAGCTCTAAACGGACACTATTTAAAGCGACTTGAACAATGGTATCGCGAGGGAAATAAATAGCCGCTAGCCCAAATGTTAAAAAGCGCTGGACATTCTGACGCGGGTGTTTATCCCCCTGAATCATGTGTTGCAGAAAGTTGTCTCTGTTGCCTTTAACTACTGGTGCTAATTCACCAGAAAAGTCTAAAGCAATCTTATGAGCAATGACGTTGCACAACTTACCCTGTCCTAAGATTTGATACTCGCCACTTGTTTGACTGGAAACTAAATAAGTGTAGTCAAAAGGTGGTCGTTGCTCCTGCACATACACCAAATTTTGAATATCATAATAAGCTTCAAACTTTGTGCCGGGAGTGCTGTAATAATTTAATTCTTTGAGAGCAGCATAAGTATTGGCACTCATATTAGGAGTGTTACCATACAATTCTGGACTAATCACTAAATAGCCGACAATTTGACCTCCTTGACCGCCATAAAGATGCCTAAGACTATAAGCAACATCTAAAAACATCCCGCTTCCTGTACCCCCACAAAGAGAACCCACGACAAAAATATTGAGTCCTGGTTCCACTCTTAAACCTTCTCTTAGTAATAGAGAATCATGTCCTCTTGTACGTTTTTCTGCTGTTTCAATTGCTGTTTTAATCTTTTGATAATTGTGGAAAAAAGCCAGTCTTCCAACAGGTCTAATACCTTTTGCACCTTCTTCCACTGCTTTAATATTTCGCAGTAATTGCGGGGGAAACCAGATACCAATATGGTCATAGGGACCGTGACGAGTGTATTCTGAACGCCGCTCCAATCCTTCCACAAACATAGTAACCTCGGCAGAGGACATAGTAGCACTGACTTTTTCCGCTTCCCGAAAGCTGAGATCAACACCATGATAAGTACTTCCTGTACGAATACCAGTTACTTGGGTTGCGGCTTTATCTGTATCGATGTGGACAAAACTAACAATTGGTAAGTTGCTTAAATCGTCATAGCGGTCTACAATTAATCGCCGAATTCGCATCAAAACATCCCGTCCAGTACCGCCTAATCCGATACAAATTGTGCGATTAATTCCGCGATATTGAAGTTGATTTCCAGTGTTGTTAATCATGTTTTCATTCCTCAGTTACTATTTTTTAACTTTAATTACTATTTTGTAATCACGTCTGTTATATGGACAATTTATCCTGAACGTAGAACTAGAGATGAAAGTGCGCGACGTAATTTCTTTATTGTTGTAATAAATTGGTGTTGAATTAGTTGGTACTAAATATAAACTCTCGCCTTTCCTCTCTAAATATGCTCTAACTTCTGAACCTGGACAATCAATAGAATCTATACAAGAAGCATCATATTCACCAATTGCAATGCGTTTGTTGTTTGGTAATCTGCATTTTTGGTCTTCGGGGTTTTCTGTTGCTTCAAAATCAACTTTCAATTCCCACTTCTTTTGTAGACGCAAGAATCTAATTAACCCAAAAACCAAACCCGCAAATATTAATAGAGAAATTAAACTTGGTAGCCACAACTGCTTAATTAAATAAGGAGTGACTAAACAAGTTTCTTCACCCCCTGGTGCTGGTGTACAAATTTCCTGGACAGTAGGTGCAATATCAACGACAGTGAGTTTATACTCTTTATTATTATTGGTTGTAATTGAGCGCGATCGCTCTTTTATTGGCAAAGCTTTAATCCAACTTTGTCGCTGTTGACTTTCTGGGGAATTTGCTATCCTAAAAGGACTAATAGCTGGTGTTTCCACCCACACTTGTGAGTTAATTCCTGGTTGGGTAAATAAAGGTGCGTCTGTAACCCAAACAACTGACTGTGGCTTGATTGGTTGACTTTTATGGAGACGATTTTGATTGATTTGAGCGAGACCTTGATAAATACTTAATTCAGCTCGCTGAATATCTGTGCCGTAGCGGTTTGGATCAGGGACAAAAGGTATTTTTGCTAATACTTTTTCAATGTTTTCTTTACTTTTAATTTTAAATTGTATGGGTGTTACGAATGAATTTACACCCGGTGTAACTTCTTTTAAAGCTACATTTTTATCAAAAGGAACAACGTAAACTGAATCTCCCGGTTTTAGGCTATCTTCAACAATCTGACGTAAGCGAATACGACCCTCATCATTCAATCCGACGCTTTCCGTCAAATCAATAGCCAAGACAACATCCCGTCCACTATGCAAAACTGAGACTAAATTTAAACCGATTTTTTGTACAGAACTAAGTGGCTGTCCAGGGATAACTTGTGTAAATATCACAAATAATATATTTACTAATCAGTATATTAGACTTATTACATAAAATACTCGGCAAATGCAACTCGCGGCACTCTCTTTTATCTGGGTTAGTTAAACAAGAGAATTTTACTTATGTGCTTACTTGCTGTGCATTACTCCTCACTAAGATAACTCACGCGAACTTCAATCCATAGTGATTTTGGTCACAGTGGAATGTCGAAAAATGGTGAGATAAGGGGTGATACCCCACCAATCGCAATAGCTGTATCCTTGGAGAAGTCGGGGAGCTTGTTTCGTTTACTTAACATTTCTTATCTTAAATCAAAAATATAAATGTTTACTTCACAGCTTTTTTAGGGAAACCTTTATTTAAGTCCAGAATTAAGTTAATAAGTAGTTAGTTTACTCAGTACATTATTATTTTACTTATGAAGAAAAATAATCACGTGTTTTTACATAAATAGAATAGTCTCATTGTAACTGATATTATGCAGTTTTTAGCTCAACAATATCCCATTGAGATGGTTATTGAATTTACGAAAAACGGACTTATTTAACCTATACTAAAAAAAGCTTTATACCTAAATAACTGATGAACCTATTGAAATCTGAGTACAAAGAATCTGAAGAAAAATACTCTCTATTTTTCTCGCTTTCCATAGATTTATTGTGTATTGCTAATTTTGATGGTTATTTTAAGTATTTAAATCCAGTATGGACAAAAACCCTAGGTTGGTCAACTCAGGAACTCATTGCTAAACCCTTTATCGAATTTGTTCACCTCGAAGACCGTGAATCTACTATTTTAGCAGCCCAAAAACTTACAGAATCTGTAGATTCAATCTGCTTTGAAAACCGCTATCTTTGTCGAGACGGTTCCTACAAATGGCTGTCATGGAATGCAACTGGTTTGAGTGAAGAAAAGTTGATTTATGCAGTAGCTCGTGACATCACTCTTAATAAAGAGAGTGAGATAGTACTACAACAGTCTATCCGAGAACTAGAAGCTTTTAAATTTGCCTTAAACGCCCATTCACTGGTAGCTATTACTGATAAAACGGGCAGAATAACCTATGTTAATGACCAATTTTGTGAAATTTCTAAATATTCTAGAGAAGAACTTTTAGGGCAAGATCATCGTATTATCAATTCTGGTTATCATACAAAGGAATTTTTTGCAAATTTATGGAAAACTATTGCCCAAGGAGAAATATGGAAAGGAGAAATTAAAAATAAAGCCAAGGATGGTACTTTTTATTGGGTGGATACTTTGATCGCCCCAATATTGAACTCAGATGGAAAATACTATCAATATGTAGCAATTCGTACAGATATTACACAGCGCAAGCTTTCAGAGTTAGCTTTATTGGAGCGATCGCGCTTGTCACTTTTGAGCGCAGAAGTCAGCTTAGGCTTATCTCAAAGTGGCACACTTACAGAAATTTTGCAAAACTGTACAAATACTATTTCCCAATACCTTGATATCGGCTTTATTTGTATCTGGACTTTTGAACAACAGACAAACCACCTGCAATTGCAAGCTGGCGTTCATTGTACAGACGTTACTTGTAGTGCTTTGAGCGATACCAGAGATTACCCAAATCACATGGTTTTAGTTAATAATATTATTGGCTTAATGATTCAAAACCATCAAGCCGTTTTTAACGAAGAACTATCAATTAATAATTCAGATAAACTTTTGGATTCTGCATTCTCAATTTTTCGATTTTCTGCTTATCCCCTGATAGTAGAGCAGCAATTAATCGGTATAATGGCTTTATTTAGCAAGCAATTATTTACCGAACCAACTCATAACCTATTAAATTGGATTGCTAATAATATAGCTGTAGCTATCGACCGAATCTGGGCGCGAGAAGAACTCCTAAGCCGTCGGGAAGCCTTATTACTGCGTCTAGCTAGTCAAATCCGTAGTTCTCTTAACCTAGATATAATCCTAGAAACTGCGGTTAATGAAATTCGGAGCTTATTACAAATTGATCGTTGCTACTTTCTTTGTTACTTACCGCACCCATCCCAGCCAAGCCTGACTGTCACCTATGAAGCACGAAACCCTAACTTACCAACCATGTTAGGTAGTATTCCGGTGCAAAAAAGTACTTTTTTAACAAAAATACTTCTCTCTCAAGAGCTAAGTTGTATCGACGATATTAATAGCAAGTCATATCTCGATTATGATATGCAAGAACTTTTAACTGATTTTGGCATCACATCTCAACTACTGTTACCAGTTAAGAGTAATTCTGGGGAGATTGCAGCAATTGTTTGCAGTCATTGCAGTGGCGATCGCATTTGGAGTAACAGTGAAATTAAGCTCTTACAAGCTGTTTGTGATCAACTAGCGATCGCCATCGATCACGCACAACTTTATACCCAAAGTCGCTCTGATACTTTAGTAGCTCAAACTCAAGCTGAAAAACTCACCGAAACCTTGCACAAATTGCAGCAAACTCAATCTCAATTGATCCAGAATGAAAAAATGTCTAGCTTAGGACAATTAGTGGCTGGAGTTGCCCATGAAATCAACAATCCAGTTAACTTTATTCACGGCAATTTAACCTATGCTAAAGAATACTTTCAAGAAATGTTAACTCTATTGCACCTTTATCAGCAATACTATCCCCAGCCCCAAGCAGAAATTGAAGATTTCGCTGAAAGAATTGATTTAGAATTTATTACTGATGACCTTTATCAACTCCTAAATTCGATGAATATGGGTACTAATCGTATCCGTGAAATTGTTTTGGGATTGCGAAACTTTTCTCGTCATGATGAAGCAGATAAAAAACAAGTAGACATTCATGAAGGAATTGAAAATACACTATTAATTTTGCATCATCGCTGGAAAAATAATGGGATTGGGCTGGATATATCTATTGTTAAAGAATATGGTGATTTGCCCTTAGTTGATTGCTATCCTGGGCAGCTTAATCAAGTGTTTATGAATATTTTGACTAATGCGATCGATGCTTTAGAAGAGTCAATTGTCAATATCAAAACAACTAATCAACCGCAAATTTCAATTAGTACTAAAGTTTTAGATAGTAAATTTGTTGTCATCCGAATTGCCGACAACGGATTAGGAATGACAGAAGACGTTAGAAAGCGGTTATTTGATCCATTTTTCACCACAAAACCGGTAGGCAAGGGAACAGGTCTAGGACTGTCAATTAGCTACCAAATTGTAGTTGAAAGACATGGTGGAATTTTGAATTGTCTATCAGAACCAGGAAAAGGCACAGAATTCTGGATTAAAATTCCAATTTAAGCATCAGATTGTGGTGTAGAAACATTCTGCAGTACTGTCGTGTAAATCATAACTACAAAGGAACCGAGATTGAGATCGCTCCAGATGTATTATTTTATATTGCGACTAAATTTATGAAAGGCGATCGCTTCCAGTACATGGAAGAAGATAAACAACATTCACAGAATCATCCTTGTGCCTCAGAAAAACGCCTATGAAATCAATCGCACAAAGAATTGGTATTTTGGTGAGTGCGCTAACGGCTGAGGAGATTAGGAACCAATTATTATATGCCTGAATCGTTTGCTGGAATGGTAGTACAGTGGTGTCTGGGAATTCTTAATTGGTGCTAAGTTTAACGTGAGTTCATCGCCTGCCCTAATATGAGACTTGACAGACCACTAGTACCGCTTCGCGGAAGTCACTCATTCAAAAGTCAAAAGTCAAAAGTAATATGGAATAAGCTTTTTAGCGATTGAGAATGGTCTGTTGATTTTCGCGCCCGCTGTACTAGTGTATTCCTCCTGTCAACCCCCACAACCACTTTCAGTCCCAGGATTCTTGTCCTGCCTATCTTTCACCAATGTTAAGAAAGATCCCGGTAATGCATAGCCTTGTAGGAGAGAGGAATGGAAGCGAGGTTTCACTGCAAGAGAGGGGATTTCTCTGCTGAAGTCAGCATTAATTTTTGCAAAAAAGGGAAAACTATGATTACACCCTCTATGGAGGGAATCGTAATGTAAATCCCCAAAAGAAAAAATGCTAAAAAAACCTTTACTGAATTTTCTGATTGTACCGTGTTCTGTAGTTTCCTTAATTTGTCTGGGAATGCTTTCTGATTCCAAAGTTAATGCTTTACCAGGACAAAGTACAGAGGAAGTCGGCACCTGGATTAAAGCTAATTCTACACTTCGTCCCACCGGAAATGAGCGCTTTTTGATTCAAAAGACTGATACAGCAGCACAGCGATTTAGTTTTCAAGCATCGGTGTTACCACCTGGTAGAGTCGCTTTTACCAAAGACCGCAGCAGAATACGCACCGAACGGATTGCGATGTATGATGCAATTAACGGGATTACATCTGAACGTTTGCAAGAATCGTTGCGCGTCATTTATGGGTTAGATATTTATCAAGATTTCGATCGCGCTCAGGTAATATATGAGTATCCGAACCAAAGTGCGATAAATAGTGCGCGTTTCGCGAAAACCCCCATTAGAGAAGCTTTGCAGGGAGAATTGCGAGTAGGCGATCGCTATGCATATTGGGTAGAAGTTGCTCAACCCAAAGAAGGTAAAGCCTTTGTCGGTCAGATGACAGTTTTGCTCAAAACCGATTTAGATAAGCTAGAAGCCGAATTGCGAAATCGTTAATAGATATAAGCGTATAAATTAAATATGCGTTATCCAGAACCCTTGTAGAGACGGCGATTTATCGCGTCTCTACATTCTTTTTTACGTTTATATCTAATGTAGAGTTTGCCAATCGCCAGAAAAAATACTTTCAACAGCGATCGTAATTCGCAGCAAGTCTTCTTGTAGCAGCGGGGGCCATTCTATCCCAACTTTACGCCCCGCAGCAAACAACTGTTGACTTTTGATACTTAACTGATACAGCGAGTTAGCTAGTTCCCTATCTATAATTGTAACATCCTTGAGTTCTTCAAAAACTACTTTCAACGCCAATAAAATAGAAGTAACGTGACCAGGGATAGGTGGTTTTCCCTGTTGCATCCGCATTAACAGAGCATCTGGGTTTTCCTCGGTTATCATTGCCTGGTCAATAAGCAATTTGCGAGCAGTTCCGTAATTCATGTTTACAGAGTACCATTGAAGCGCCCATAGAAGGCGATCGCGTTGCAAGCCGCTACAGTCAACTTGATTTTTTTCCCATGTCTCAAATAGGAACGCTTGGAACAGAGCTTTATATGCCTGCAAGCGAAAACGGAATTCATCTCGGCTACTTAATATATTGCCATATTGTAATTAAGTTAAGTTCTTTCATAGCGAAAGCCTTGAAACAAATATTTTTATTCTTTTTTAAGTTTTTAACTTTATGAAAAGAGTGATTATCTAATTAAGTAAGCGATCGTCAAGAAATTTAACTTACTTTTCTTTTCTGCCCCATGCCCCATGACGGCAGATGCTTCTCGATTCGGGGAGACGCTGCGCGAACAAGTCGGCAAAGCCGGACGCCAGGTGCCTCAAGTCGGGAAACCCGCCCACGGCACTGGCTCCCCAACGCACTGCCTCCCCCATGCCCCATGCCCAATGAGTGATGTTTAATTTTTCTTAATCTACCTAGTTACCATTAAGTTGAAGTCAGCGCGTTGCGGATTCTTAATCTTCATCAAGTTATAAATCCGATTATGAAGTTTTTGATAATACTTGTGTCGGCTTGTACGCTCATGCCCAACTTGTTGCTGCAATTGTGTACGCTGAAAATAACTAAGCTAATGATTAGATTGAGGTCTGATGACTCCTACGATTATGCGTCAGCTTTGGACTGTGGTTGAAACAGCCCATTCCAAGACCCTCTTGCAACTAGACGATGCTAGCTTGGTGCAATGGTTAGTCAAACAAACCAAAACACAAGCATTGTTAGATTGTAACGAAACCGATTTTCTCTGTGACTACATTCAAGCCAGGTTAAGCCTGATTCGTGACATCGCCCATGACCGTCAATGTTACGGCTAAGACAATTTTGATTGGTTGGTTGTTAGTGGATAGTGGATAACTCTTAACCATCAACCATCAAGCATCAACTAACAACTAACAACTAACAACTAACAACTAACCACTATTTTTGTGATAAATAACCTTCCACTAAGCAGTCGGAACCTACTACGCGCCAAGTAACACGTTCTAAAGGCAAAGCCTCAGTCATAGTGGTGAAGCCTAAATCACCCACAGGTGTGGGTGCATTGTTACCACCAATGATTTTCGGAGCGATAAAGGCAAGAATTTTTTGTACAGCACCTTGAGCGATCGCACTAGCGGCTAATATCCCGCCACACTCCCATAATACGTTGCAAAAACCCCGCTCATACAAGTAAGCCATTACCCGATCTGGCGTGAGTGGAGTTAGTTCCAGCACCTCTACTCCCTGACGAAGCAACAATTCTTTAACATCAGGGTTAGCATCTACTTCTGTTAACACTAAAGTGGGAGCCTCAGAAGTTTGCCACAAGTGGGCATTTTCTGGCAATCTCAGACTGCGACTCATCACCACCCGCAACGGATTATTTGCCCCTTCTTGATGGCTGGTTAAATAAGGATTATCCTGTCGCACTGTATTCCCACCGACAATTACAGCATCACAAGCAGCCCGCAGTTGATGTACTTCAGTGCGGGCATCTCGGTTTGTTACCCAAGCACTGTGACCGGCACTAGTAGCAATTTTGCCGTCTAAAGTCATGGCATATTTCAAAATGCCCAAAGGTCGTTTGTAGAGAATACGATGAACAAAACCTTCATTAATTTTCTGGCAAGCAACTTCTTCCACCCCTGCCACAACTTCTATCCCAGCGGCGCGTAAACGCGCAATGCCACCCCCCGCAACCAGGGGATTAGGGTCAACCATACCTACTACCACTTTTGCCACTCCAGCGGCGATTAATGCTTCCGAACAAGGCGGAGTGCGTCCGTAGTGATTGCAAGGTTCTAAGCTGACATAAATTGTCGCTCCACGAGCGTCAGCACCAGCCGCTTTGAGGGCAAAAACTTCCGCATGAGGTTCCCCAGCACGAGGATGAAACCCCTCCCCAATAATCTTGCCATCTTTGACAATTACCGCTCCCACTAAAGGATTTGGCGAAGTGCGTCCGCTAGCGCGTTTTGCGAGTTCCAAACACCGCTGCATCATGCTAGAGTCAAAGTCATTTCCCACCATTTTCTGTAAGTGTGAATCCAAACCGACTGCCGACTTTACTAAAAGTGCATTTTCTTCACTGTAATTATTGTTTGATGCATTTGGTTGAGCAATCACTGGGAAATTATCCATAACTTTGGGCAATACAATGATTAAATAGTAGGGAGTAGGGGGGAGTTAAAATTAACAATGCCCAATGCCCCATGCCCCATGCCCAATGCCCATTTCCTCATGACTGTGCCAATTTTATCTGCTGCCACCACTTATTTAAGGGATAATAAATCACAGGTGCCCAGAGACTACTGAGAATAGCAGAGGCAAGGGCGACTTTCTGGTAATACGTCCAGATATCTTGGATATTGCGATCGCCCATCCAAGTTAATAACAACGCAAAAATAGTTTCTTCTAAAACTGTCATTCCGAAGACAATTAAGGCGATAGAAATAAAGTCTTCTTGGATAAAACGCTGTTTCTGCATAAAGCCAGTAATCATTCCCACTATCCCCAAACTAATAGCATGACTGGGGTTGGGCGATGTCATGGCATCTTGAAGCAGCCCCAAAACTATACCTGCTAATGCTCCTTGAAAAACTGTGCGCTTTACGCTCCAAGATACTACCCAAATCAATAACCAGTTAGGTGCAATTCCCAATAATTCCATCCCTGGAAGACGGGTAGGCAACATCATCAAACATAACAGTACAGACCCAGCCGTCACGGTCAAATCCAGCACTTGACGCAAGCGGGGATGCCATTGAGAAAGAGGCTTAATTTTCAGTTTCGCTGGTAGTTTCGATGGCGATTTTGATGGCGATTTTGGCTTTTGCTGCCTGCTGCGACCAAATGCAGGAATCTTCATTATTTTTAATATATTTGCTTGCGAAAATTTAATTTGACTATTACCAAAGAAGGGAAAAGGGTAAGGGGTAATGGGATAAGAGGGGTAAAGGGCAAAGGAAAAAAGGGGAAAGGGAGATGGAGTCATTTAAAATCAGTCGAAGAGAAAAGAAAATAATTCTTCCTTTTCCCTTTTCCCTTTTCCCTTTTCCCTTTCCCCCTCTTCATCATGGTTTTTTATCTGTCGATTCAGGTTTTGCTTCCTGTTGCATTTCCGGCATTTGGTTTTCTGGCTTGGGGTATACAGTTACCCAATCTAAAGACCGAATTGCCGGGAAAAGTTCAATTGTTGCCACTGATGCTGGAAGCTTCTTCAAATTCAGAGATTTCACTCGTCCTACTGCCCAGCCAGAAGGAAACTTCTGACTGTAATTAGATGTAGAAACTACATCTCCGGGTTTGACGCTAGGAACTTTTTCATAAAATTCCAACACCCCATCAGCAGAAGCATCTCCACGCAAAACGCCCTTAGCTCCAGTGCGGCTAATTGTTACACCTACTTGGCTCTTGAGATCGCTAATTAACAACACGCGGCTAGAATTATCAGTAACTTTTTCTACCAAACCTACCAATCCACCCTCAGCCTTGACAATGTAACCTTCTTGAATCCCAGCGCTTGCTCCGCGATTAAGGGTTACTTGTTGCCACCAATGGTCGGCACCGCGTCCTACTACCCGCGCCGGAATTGGGCGGGCTGAGAGCGGTTCTTTTTCAATGTAACCCAGTAAGTCTTTTAGCTTTTGATTTTGCCTTTCCAAATCTTCTATGCGCGCATTCAACGAATCCAACACCCGCGTATCCTTAACACGTTCTTCTTGAGTCGAACCGGTGTGCAACATTTGCAACGGACGGGTCATTTCTTGATACATATCAAGCAGAACACCGCCTTGAGTTTGTCGAAGCATCCAAGCGCTACCAACTACTAAACTTACCAGCCCGATTTGTAATCCTTTCCGCTCCCACCAACGACGCGAAGTAAACATATATACCTGGTTTATTTTATAATAATATTTTTACAGAAGATATTGGATTCTGTGATGTAGAACCCAATATCGAAAATTGTTATCAGTGTTACATATTGCGAGAACGTCCGCTGAACACCCGTTCCAGCTGCTTGAAGTTCTCTAATACACGCCCTGTTCCCAGCACAACACAGCTCAAAGGATCAGCCGCTACGTGGGTAACAATCCCTGTTTCATGACTAATTAGTGTATCCAAACCTCTCAGCAAAGCGCCACCACCGGCTAACATGATCCCCCGGTCAATAATGTCTGACGCCAGTTCTGGAGGTGTCCGTTCTAATGTACGCTTCACAGCCTCAATAATTACTGAAAGCGGTTCCGCCATACTTTCACGAATTTCTGGACCTTTGATGGTGACAGTGCGCGGTAGTCCAGAGAGCAGGTGTAAACCTCTGACTTCCATCATCGCTTCTTCGTCTTCATGAGTGGGATAAGCTGAACCAATCCGAATTTTGATGTCTTCAGCGGTTCGTTCCCCAATTACCAAGTTATGAACTTTTTTCATGTAATGCATGATGGCTTCGGTCAGTTCATCACCAGCGATGCGTACTGATTCGGAGATCACCGTACCTTGAAGACTCAACACAGCAACTTCTGTGGTGCCACCTCCAATATCGATAATCATGTTTCCAGTCGGTTCAGCAACGGGTAGCCCTGCACCAATTGCCGCTGCTACTGGCTCATCGATTAAGAAAACTTCTCTTGCACCTGCTTGGGTGGCTGCATCCATTACGGCTCGTCGTTCTACACCTGTGACTCCACTGGGAATGCCAATGACAATCCGTGGTAAAACCAGAGACCTGCCTTCATTGACACGCTGAATAAAGCTTTTTAGCATTAACTCAGCTGTATCGAAGTCAGCGATTACACCGTCGCGCAAGGGGCGCAGCGCAATCACATTTCCCGGTGTCCGACCAAGCATTTTTTTGGCTTCTTCTCCAACTGCCAGTGCTACCTTTTCGTTTTGATCGATGGCAACTACTGAAGGCTCTTGGAGTACAATGCCTTTTCCAGATACATAAACTAGGGTGTTGGCGGTACCGAGGTCGATACCCATATCCCGCGATAAGGAAAATTTACTGAAAAGACCCACGCCTCTCTACGCCCCCTAATATTTTATACTTTTGACAACTACCATAAGAGCGATTTATGCAGGATTCTATTACGTTTTTTATCCATAGTCTAGTAAAATAGACCATTTTCTCAGTAATATTTGGGAATCTTTACTAATCTAGTGACTATTATTTTTTGATATTCTCCCTCTATATCAACAGATCCGTATAAAATTTTCCCTAAAATAGAAAAAATCTTATCATGTGTTAAGTAATTATAATTGTTAATTATTTAACATACCATCAATTCCTTTACAATTCGCTATTATAAGAGTCACGAGTGATAAGTACGCCTGTACTGAAAGGTGAAAGATATGAGTATCAATGTTGTGACTTTGGTTGGTCGTGTTGGCACTGAGCCAGATATGAAGTATTTTGATTCGGGTAAAGTTAAGTGTCGGTTAACACTGGCGGTAAATCGACGATCGCGCAACAGCGATGAACCCGATTGGTTTACCCTAGAATTATGGGGAAAAACGGCAGAAGTAGCAGGTAACTACGTAAAAAAAGGCAAGCAAATCGCTGTTAAAGGTTCCTTAAAGTTCGACTCATGGAGCGATCGCAATACAGGCATCACTCGCTCATCACCAATTATCCAAGTAGACGAACTGGAATTATTAGGTTCCAAACGGGATGCAGATAGCGATATGGGGGATGAAAATTTCTCATGAGTGAGTGGTTAGTGGATGGTGGTTAGTGGATAGTGGATAATTCTTAAGCATCAACCAACAACCAACAACAACCAACCAACAACTAACAACTAACTAATAACTAATTTGCAACGTTACTGATGCGTC
Organism: [Scytonema hofmanni] UTEX 2349; assembly: GCF_000582685.1. Taxonomy (GTDB): domain Bacteria; phylum Cyanobacteriota; class Cyanobacteriia; order Cyanobacteriales; family Nostocaceae; genus Hassallia; species Hassallia hofmanni. The sequence goes on along the minus strand of NZ_KK073768.1, from coordinate 3,115,963 downwards.
TACTTCTTGTTCACCACCAACAACGGGGGTAGAAGCATCTTGTGCTGTTACCTTGGCGCTACGATAGGCAATAGGCGGTGGGGTGGGCGCATTTGCATTATTAACTTGAATACTGACTATTTCTTTGGATTTAAAACCTAAAGAAGCAAAAACGGCATCAGCTTGTTGTTGAGCTTCTTGAGTAGCTTTTGTGAGTGCTTGTTTTTGGGCGATCGCGATCGCTTCATCACTAGCGACAAAACTAACACCATTAATCTGCGTCGCTCCCACTTTCACAGCTTCGTCTAACAATGTACCAGCTTTCTCGGTAGCAATCCGAAAACTCACAGTATTCGTAGCCGCATATCCTGTAATTCGCTGTACATTATTGTTGTAGCTATAAACTGGGTTAAGTCTAATACCCGTGGTTTCTAATTTATCTACATTCCGGCTCTTGAGCAACGCTACCACGGCTGATGATTTCCGGGCAGCCTCTTGTTGTACATCCTGTGCAGTTTTACCTTGAACTTCTACACCTAAACTTACTAGAGAAAGAGTTGTAGCAATTGATTGCATCCCACGACCAGTAACGGTGAGGGTTCGCAACATTTTTTCTTTTTCTTCTGCCAAACCAGGTTGGATAAAACTTATACAGGCAATCAAGACGAAAGGTAATGTTTTCCACAAACTGCCAGTATTAAACCGAGAACCAGCTAAAACGGTTGTATTCATACTTTGATTCCACTCCTCAAACTATTTTTTGTAGACGCTTCAACTATGGCGTCACCAGTAATATGTTCCTACTTTCGCATTGCAATAGTCAAAGGTGAGAGCGGTTACATTTTTTGCAACTGAAAGCTGGGTAATTGTCAATAGTTAGAAGTCAATACCGTTCAGTTAAGCTTGAAATACGAGTGTAGAGACGCGTTAGCGAAGCGGAACGAAGTTCAATTTCGCGTCTCTACAAGTATAAAATCAGTACCAAAAATCCTTAACACCAAGCGTATTGATACCAATTATTTGTGAAGCTGCATAGAATTTGACCCCACCCCGATCAGTGCCTCGCCGAAGAGTTCTTAGGGGAAAATCCGGTTCCCTCCACGAAGAGCGGGGAGGGTTAGGGTGGGGTTCTTTCTATGCGTCTTCATATTAAATTGGTATGAGTTATAAGTTAGTAGAAGAACATTGTGTATTTTGTTAGCTAATTCTCATAAACAAGAGTGAGCGATCGCTCAAAGCAAGGATTTTAACGGCTAAAGCCGTTACTACCTTAAGGAGCATTTATACTCATCTACTTATTCCAAAATTTAGTGTTAACCAATATTTTGAAATACTATTTTCAATAACTCAGCTTTTGTAAAAGGCTTGGTCAAATAGCCTGAAGACCTAACAATTTTTGCCTTTGCTCTATCTTGAAAACCTGTTCTTCCTGTCACCATAATTATAGGTATCTTTTTGAAAGATGAATGTTTACGTAATAAACGACATAATTCATAACCACCTATATTCGGCATTTCAACATCTAGTAAAATTAAATCTGGTTTGCTGCGGATGATTTGTGTTAAAGCTTTCAATGGATCGTTAATTCCGATAACCGAAAATATTTGATCATCTAAAAAGAATTTCATCACATTCAACACACTTAAACTATCATCGATACAGACGATTGTGTAAATTTTATCGTTTATATATTGTTCCTGTATTTGGGGAACTTTATTATCATCTCTAATAATGCTTTGTTCTGACAATTCTTGTCCAATTTTTGTTTCATTTGGTGGTTCAAATTGGTTTAAAGCTTGAAAATAGGACTGTTTAGAAACTGCTGACTCAATATTTTTCGGATTTCGTGATTTTTTTTGACACTCTTCAAGTAATAAAGGCACATCTAGATAACAGAACTTTGGCATATCGTTCAAGAAGCTTTCAGGAGTAATTTCATAATTCCCCTCGTTTAAAGTCAGAAATGACTTCAAGACTTCTAATGCCAATTCCTTAATGAGGATACTTGCTTGTTCGGAGCTAATATATTTCTGCTCGACTAACCAGCAAATAGCCATATAATCTGGACGTGGTGTTATTTGGTTTTCAACACCAGTTTCAAATATCCCACGCAACTGCTGATTAATTTTACTATTTAAAGTAATAATTTGCTGCAACTTTCTTTCAATAGCATCAAACATATTATTTAAATAGCAGGCATAAACTAGTTTTCCCTTATCTACATAGATTAACCAAGATTCAGAAGTACTAAATACTTGTAAACAACAAGTAGAAGAATTACTGGTTATTTGACTTAATAGAGATAATGGTTCTAGTTTCTGTGAGATTCTGTATCTAATGATCGGAAAGGTATTCATTGTCAACACTCTTTACTCAAATTAATATTTGTCTAAACCTGAGACTAAGAGGGAGTGTTTAAAACATTATTAAAATTGATTACACTCCCTTTTTACAGTGGTAAATTTTTCACCCAAAATATTAATGTATATTTGTGGAATTTAATCGACTTTGAAAGTACCAACACTAGCTTGTAATTTATGAGAAATATCTACTGTTGTTTGCAGAGAAAGGGAAACTTGGTGAGATGAGTTGCTCGTCATTTCCGATGCTTTGACCATTTCTTTCATGAGATTAGTAACTTCTGTAGACGTTTGCACTTGAGATATTGTTGCAGCAGAAATCGACTGCACCAGGTCATCAATTTGTTGACATACATTAAGAATTTGACTCAAACTTTGCTTGGTATGCTCAACAAGATGGGTGCCTTCAACCACCTGTGCGGTTCCTAATTCCATAGCCTTAATTACTTCAGTGGTTTCAAATTGAATATTTGCAACAATTCCTTCAATTTCAGTAGTTGCTGTGGTAGACTGACTTGCTAAATGGGCGACTTCTTGGGCAATTAGACTAAAACCTTGACCTGCTTCACCAGCACGTACCGCTTCAATGCCAGTGTTAATGGCTAATAAGTTGGTTTGCTGGGCAATTTGATGAATCAATGACACCACGCGAGAAATTTGCTGCGAAGATTCTCCAAGACGCTTGACTTTTTTAGAAGTTTCCCCTAAAGTTTGTCGCAGACTCAAGATATTTTCTACTGTGAGATCCATTGTCGTGCCGCCAGTTTTAGCGGTGTGAGAGGCATTACGGGCAACTTCTGCGGCAATATTTGCACTTTTAGCCACTTCTTTAATCGAAAGCCTCATTTGCTCAACGGAATCTAAAGTTTGGCTGATTTCTTCTGATTGTTTAAGTGCTTCAGTTGCAAGTTGATCAATTGCTCCAGAATTTCCGGCGATCGCTTGATTGACCTGAGTCGCGGTAACTTTTACTTGGGTGACAATAAGACGCAAACTTTCCACAATAGAATTGAAAAAGTCAGCGACAGTGCCTATTTCCCCTGAAGTAACTTCAGCACGCACTGTCAAGTCTCCTCTGGATGCTCCTTCAATCTGAACTAATAGTTCTTGTAGTTGCAGTTGCAGTTCTTCTTTTTCTTGATGTTCTTGTTCGGAAAATATTTCTGCGACTTCGCGTCCTCTTTTTGTTTGCTCTAAAAGATCAGCTCGCTCTAAACTTAAACCAACAATTCTGGCAAACTGCTCAAACAAATCGATTTCTGACTGTTGCCACACACGGGGTTGAGAACACTGATGAGCAATTAGCAACCCTAGCACTTTATCACCCAGGAGAATTGGTGCTACCAAATTAGCTTTGACTGCGAATGGTTGAAGCTGTTGAATGTGACATTGAGTTAAATTTGCTTGGTAAATATTGTTGATTGCCACAACACGACCTTGCCGATACTTTTGAATGTATTTTGGAAAACAAGGGTCATGAATTTCTGCCCCTAGAGCTTTAGGAAAACCAGCAACTACTGATTCAGCAATTATTTTTCCGTGTAAATAAGCATCGAATTTATAAATAACTGCTCGGTCTACTTTTAAGGCTTGCCGGATATCTTGAACCGCTAAATTATAAACATCTTCTAAGTTGAGAGTTTCAGACAAATGGATGGCAAGGTCTTTTTGTGCCTGTGTTGTTTCTAGTAAACTCACATTTTCTAAAGTAAGTCCGACTTGAGATGCTAATAGGGTTAAAAAATTAATTTCATAAGGTTGCCAAATTTGAGGTTCCTGACAGTGATGAGCAATTAAAAAGCCAAATAATTGGTTGTTTTTGATAATTGGCGTTACCAAATTTGCTTTGACTTGCAAACGTTCCATTAACGTTAGATGTGCAGGAGCAAAGTTGGCTTCCAAGACATTATTGACAGCCAAAACCCGACCATTTTTGTATGCTTCTATTAGTTCCGGACTAATACAGTCATCTTCAATTGCCTCTCCTAAAGCTTGAGGTAAATCAGGAGCAACGGATTCGGCTATGATTTGTCCACTTCCTTTGTCACTAAAGTGATAGATGACTACTCGATCTGCTTTTAATGCTTGGCGAGCTTGTATTACTGTTATGTTGAATAAGTCTTCAGAATTAAGAGACTGGCGAATTGAGATTAAAGTGTTGGTAAACAACTTTAATTGTTCAGCCTCTGCTGTTTGTTGACTTAGCAAGTTTTGCAATTGCTGTGCCATCTGGTTAATGTTAGAAGCCAAGGTAGCAAATTCGTCTTTGCCTTTGACCCGGATACGGGTATCCAAATCGCCCTCACCCAATTTTATCACTGCTGTAGCAGCAATGCGAATTGGTAATGTTAGACGGTGAGCGCTAATTGTGGCGATCGCACCAGCTAGTAATGTTACGGTGACTGTACTAATCTCCAGTATACGCAATAATATTTTCGATGGCTCAAAGGCGATCGCTGTATTGCTACTCAGAGCTAAGTTCCATTTTAAAGGAGGTAAACCTTCCCTTGTTTGCCAAGGCACGTAAGTTACTAATTCCTCAATTTTCTCTTTTTTGTTCAACAATATGCGAGCATTTGCTTGATTTTTTGCTTGCATTTGTTTCCACTCAAGAATCACCTCTTCAATCTTTTTACCTACATCTAAATTTTCTTTACACAAGAAAATTTTTCCCGAAGCATCTATTAGGTCATAATCATCCTGATTAATTAAACCTGTATTTAATACCTTTTCTAAAGACTTCACAGGTATGACTGTACGGATGATATAGATAGTTTGATTTGTCTCGCTATCTTTCACCGGAGCAGCTGTGTAAATTTGCAGCTTATCTCCACTTTTTGTGCTTGAGGGTTGACTAATATAAGGTGTGTTGGTTTTGATTACCGTTTGAAAATAGTCCTCGTTTTTTTGGTTAAGAATCAATTGTCCTTTTGATTCGGCAATTACATTACCATTAAGATCCAACACAGCAATGCTTTCATAACTATTTTCAATACTTAAATAGTTATTCAGTCGTGCTTGCATCTGTTCAGGAGTTATAGTTTCTCTTAATTTGCGATTTTGTAAAAATGTCAGATGAGAAAGTATTTGAATATCTCCATATCGTCTTTCCATAAAACCGTTGACATTATCTATCAAAAGATTGGCTTTATCTTCTTTAAAAGAGATAATTTGCTTTGTTTGTGATTGGTTAACTAAGTAATAAGCAAGTGTTCCTATTCCTAATACTGGTAGCGTCCCAAAAACTACGGTAAAAATAATTGCTTTTCGATATAAACTTATTTGCTTGAAAGCGGAAATTACAGCATTGATTGGGGAAATAACATAACCGCTTCTGGGATGATCTAAATTTTCTTTTGCGGAATAGGCAACCATTTGAGAATTACCATTTTTAACTAGACCATTTTTGTTGCTCATCGTTTAATTACTGTAATTATTGAATTAGCTTTTAGTAGATGCTATTTAAACGAAATAACCTTTATTTTGCCCAAAATTTCATACAACTTTTGTGCAAGTTAAAAGCGCCAAAGTTTACAATAAATATTGTGAATGCCTTTTTTATGATTTACAGACATTTACAAAGTATTGCTGTACATTGGCAAATAACCCAAATTTTTGCTTCTAAAAAGGTATTCTAAAACTCAGATGATGCTGAGATAAACCTTTTAATGTAAACACACGCAGAAGCTGATGCAATATCTGACTTTTCACGTTATGTGGAAAAACAAACGCGAAACCTAACCCCCCAGTCCCCTTCCCTATAAGGGAAGGGGGAGAATTCAAAGCCTCTCTCCTTGCAGGAGAGAGGTTTTCCAGATCCCGTGAAAAGTCAGATGCAAGATAAGCATATTTTTCAATTTGAACACCCTAAATAGTAGCTGAAAATTAATGATGCGACTTAAGATAAAAGCAAAGTTTGAAAATGTTTAATTCTTAGTCTTTCATGCAGTCGAGAGAGGTATTCGACTATGTTAATTTTTATTCTAGCTAACATATAAACGTACATAGCTGATGCAAAGTTTTTTGAACCCACATATTAGATTGTTGAGAATAAGACTTAGGCTACATTGTTTTCTTCAGATGACAAACAATTGAGCTAAAATAATTAATAATTCTTTCATGTGTTGAGTTAGGTAATAATTTTAGGAGTAATAGTCTGTACTTAAATTCAGCACCATCTGACTGAAAAAAAAAGGTGATGTCTTCATAATTTTTGATAGATAATTTAGTATTTTTTATACTAAATAACTATGAGTGCTGACATCACTACTTATTACAAATAGTAAAGTATTCTAGTATTTAGCTGAATAATCGCAATTTTCAGGTAAATACCAGATATTAAGTATATTACTACAAATTTACGAAAATATTCGCATAAAACAAAAGTATAAGGTATAAAGTTTTAGACATTTAAGTATACAATATTACATGCTAATTTAACATTAATCAATTTTTAGATAATTTACTTGTAAAGGTATATTATCTACTTATGTCTAATGCCCAATGCTCTATAACTTAACCCGAAAGTTAAGATAAAAGCCTTATTACTAGTACAGGGTGGCGGAAATAAAGCGATCATTCAAAAAAACCAAAAATCTTGTATTTCCAGCTTTTTCAATGAGCGAATTCCGCGATCGCAAGTGCGTCTCCAACAATGGACCTGGTTTAAAAACGTCAGAAAACTAATAAAGCAAAAAATTGATTTAAGTAGTAGCTTAATAAGCAGATATTAAATTGATTTATAATCATTAAAAATATTAATTCTTATAACACAACAAATAATTTACTATTTGTCATATGGCGTATTGGCTCTTGAAAACCGAACCGAATAATTATTCCTACTTTAATTTAGAAAAAGACGGCAGTACAGTTTGGGATGGTGTGAACAATCCCCTTGCCCTTAAGCATATGCGAACAATGGAGATTGGGGACTTAGCATTGATTTATCACACAGGCAAAGAACGACAAATCGTCGGTGTAGCGGAAATAATCAGTAAACCTTATGCCGATCCAGCATTGGATGACATTAAACGGGTGGTTGTGGATGTGCAGGCAATCACAAAAGTACCCCAACCCGTAACGCTAGCTAAAATCAAGCAAGATGCTAATTGGGAAAACTTTGACTTGCTACGTCTTCCTCGATTGTCTGTAGTTGCGGTGTCTGAGTCGCATTGGCAGCGTTTGTTAGAATTAGCAAATTGACGTACTCCCCGGCATAAATGACAGAAATACCTAGTTTTTGGCTAAATCCGACAAAAGTTACTAATTAATTTAAAGAAGCTGATTGTAGCGAATCTGTAATTGTTCGTTTAAATAAAAGAGTAAAAAAGAACGATTTTCACAGAATCAATGCAGTTTTTAGGTGCAATTAATTTTCCCTTGCCTCTGCTGGCAAGCGCAACAGAAACAGCAGACAGTTCAATGGTACTAGCAGCCGTGCTGCTAAGTTTAGTAGTGATTTACTTCGCCAGCAAAGTTGGTGGGGAGTTATCCAACCGATTTGGTTTACCACCTGTGTTGGGTGAACTCGTCAGCGGTGTAGTAGTGGGTGTGTCTGTTCTACATCTGTTGGTGTTTGCCAAAGGTGGTGCAGACAGTTCTAATTTGATTATCACCTTTCTCCAAAGCACTGCCGGTTTAAAACCTGAGGCTGCTGCTGGGGTATTTGCAGCGCAGTCTGAGGTGGTTTCGGTTTTGGCAGAACTGGGTGTGATCATTCTGCTGTTTGAAATTGGCTTGGAGTCGAATTTAAAAGACTTGATGGCAGTAGGTATTCAAGCCAGTGTTGTGGCAGTAGTGGGGGTTGTAGTACCCTTTACTGCTGGCACTGTCGGATTGATGACTTTGTTCGGTATCGATGCCTTACCAGCAATTTTTGCTGGGGCGGCTTTAACTGCAACGAGTATTGGTATTACTTCTAAGGTATTGTCAGAATTGGGGCGGCTCAATTCTAGAGAAGGGCAGATTATTCTCGGTGCTGCGGTGATTGACGACGTGCTGGGAATTATCGTTTTAGCGGTAGTTGCTAGTCTGGCGAAAAATGGTGCGGTGGATGTCAGCCAAGTTGTTTATTTAATTATCAGCGCTACTGGTTTTCTGTTGGGCGCGATCGCTTTGGGTAATTTTTTCAATAAATCTTTTGTGGCGATCGCTGATAAACTCAAGACACGCGGCGAATTAGTCATACCTGCTTTTATCTTCGCCTTTCTCATGTCATATCTTGCCGCAGCCATTCAACTAGAAGCGATTTTGGGAGCTTTTGCAGCTGGTTTAGTCTTGGAAGAGACTGATAAACGCAAAGAACTGCAAAAGCTAATCTGTCCCATTGCTGATATGCTAGTACCAATTTTCTTTGTTACTGTTGGCGCAAAAACCGATTTAGGAGTCTTAAACCCAGCAATCCCCAGCAACCGCGAAGGTTTAATTATTGCAACTTTCCTGATTTTAGTCGCTATTTTCGGTAAACTAATTACAGGCTTTGTAGTGTTTGGTCAACCGGGAATCAACCGCTTGGCAATTGGTGTGGGAATGATTCCTAGAGGCGAGGTAGGCTTAGTGTTTCTTGGTATTGGCTCTTCTATTGGTATTCTCTCCAAACCACTGGAAGCAGCAATTATCATGATGGTTATTCTTACCACCTTTTTAGCTCCTCCTCTGTTACGAATTGTATTTCCCGATCCAGAAGCGGTGGGTGTTGCGAACGAAACACTAATTTTAGAGACTTCTGGCACACCGTTGGCAATGGAATCACCAGCTGCTGCCGCTCAAAAGTCAAATGACGCCACAAATGCGGAAGCAACCCCAGATGGTAATTAATCAAACGTCTTGGTTGAAGACGTATTTTTAACACAGTTATAAGTGAGTAGTTCTTAATTAACTACTCGCTCATAACTCAGTACTGCGTGATGGGTAAAAGCGATCGAAGAAAGGAAACTTTCCATCTTTAACATCCGTCGCCTAAAAATGTAAAATATTAGCAGTTTTTTTTGTAATTACTCCTAACATAATGTTACTTGTTTGCAGTCTTTCCCGATTTCAAGCACTCCAATAATCGATGCGATGTTTTACTAAAGAAGTATGAAGTTTGAAAGATAAAGGATGAAAAAATATCGTTACATATCTTGTGTAAGCGTAGGCAAAACAAAAACTTTCACCTTATTCAACCCTCATCCCTGCCTTGAAAAGTTCTCTGAGGGGAGTATCCCCCCGGCAGACTTTTCGCTTTATGGTTGGGGTAATTTCATACTTGACCTTTTATTTCTTTGTTAGTGCAATCGGATACTTGAACGATGCAATGAGCGATATGCTAACAACATGAAAAATTAAAAGCAAAGTGCAAAAAAATGACATCATTAAATGTATTTTGAGCTTCAGCGCAAAATTTACCAAAAGCACGCAATCAGACAGTTTGGGAGCTTGGATTGTGAAGATTTGCCAATATTTTGACAGATGAGAGCAAATGCGAATCAGGAGAAAGAACTGTGAGACTACACTGGTTACTACCTGGGACTTTTGGAACTATCTTCATGCTATCGTCACCGACTTTGGCTGCAAGATTGGAATCCTGGCGTTTTGATGTTAATCAAAATCGGTTGGAAATTAACACTACGGGTGATGTTCAACCCCAAGCGCAATTACTCTTCAACCCCACGCGTTTGGTAATTGACTTGCCAAAAACAACATTTGGGCGATTCTCCGCAGGAGAGGCTACGCCAACGCCAAAGGAACAGCAGTTAACTGGCGGATTTCGCTCTATCAGTGTTAAGCAACTAAATGAAAAATCATCTCGCATAGTCGTTGAACTTAGCCCTGGTTATACCCTAGACCCCAAACAGGTGACATTTGTCGGCATAACTGCCAGTCGCTGGACAGTACAATTACCAAAACCAGTCGCACAGCAAGTCGTTTCCTCCCCCAGAAAACTTTACAATAATGTGGTGATAGGAACTACCAAACCAGATGCCAAAATTGCCAATACCACAAACGCAAAGACGCAAATCGAAAATTTACTTGTTACCGGAGACGGCTTTTTTATCCGCACAAATGGCGTCCGTCCTCAAGTTGAGGTAAATCGCAGCGACGACAGAAAGTCAATTAATATCGATATTGCTGGTGCATCTTTATCGCCTAATTTGCAACGTGAACGCGCAATTAATCGCTATGGTGTCAAGCGCATTAAATTTAGCCAGCGGGAAACAAAATCACCTGTTGTTCGCATAACTATGCAGGTAGATAAAAATAGTTCAGATTGGCAGGTAAATCTGAACAGTCCCCGTGGTTTGGTACTTCTGCCCAGTACTGTTGTCAGATTGCCTGGTAGTAGTAATCTGAATAATACAAATAGCGATCGCTCCTTACCTTCTTCATCACCAAATACTTCCACAGACAATAAACTCTCTACAATTAGGTCTGTAGAACTTGCCGATGGTGGTACCCAATTGCTCCTCAAAGGTGATGACACTTTATCTGCTATTGGAGGCTGGGATAAAGCTTCTGGCTTATTCCGTATCACCATCAATAATGCTAGATTAGCACCTTCACTCAAAGGTCCGGTTTTAAATAGCAATAGCCCAATCGCTAGAATCCGTCTGCAATCGTCAGGCTCAAATACTGTGCTTGTTTTTGTCCAACCAAATCCGGGAGTACAAATTGGGGAACTAAACCAAAGCAATAGCCAGACTATATCTTTAGAATTAAAACGTTCTGTGCAACGCTCTGGGCGAATCATACCCCCGATTAGTGGTTTACCTCCCTTACCACTACCAAGTCAAGTGCCATTCCCAGATCCAAACGCTCGATATCCCGCACCATCACGGAGTCGTCCCCGCATTCCGTCGGGACGAGTGGTGGTTATGATTGATCCTGGACACGGTGGTAAAGACTCTGGTGCGGTTGGCATTGGGGGACTGCAAGAGAAAAATATCATCTTGCCGATTAGTCAAAAGTTGGCGCGGATTTTGCAGCAAAATGGGGTGCAAGTGATACTGACAAGAAATTCTGATTATTTTGTCAGTCTTCAGGGAAGAGTAGATTTAGCAGAGAGAGCTAATGCTGATGTATTTGTCAGTATTCACACTAATTCTGCCGGTTTACAACGTCCGGATGTCAGCGGATTGGAAACGTATTACTACGACAGTGGTTTAAGCTTGGCTCGTATAGTCCATAGCAACATTCTCCGAAGTGTGAATGTTAGAGATCGAGGAGTGCGACGAGCGCGATTTTACGTTTTGAGAAAAAGTTCTATGCCTTCTATTCTCATAGAAGCTGGTTACATGACTGGTCGGGAGGATATTGCCAAACTAAGAAATCCCCAATATCAAGAGCAAATGGCGGAGGCGATCGCTCGCGGTGTCCTCCAGTATCTAAAACAAAGATAACTGATTTGACAAAATCTGAGTAAATACACAATCATGAATTTTCTGTTAATTTTCTCGACTGAGCAATTGTAATGTCTAACTCAGGGATAAGTGATTACGCAAAATTATTTATGTCATTGCGAGCGAAATGAAATGTAGCGTTCAAAGGAGCGTGTCGCAGACAAGCAATCTCCAAACCGCAAGCGAATTGCTTCTCCTGTCGGAGACGCTCCTTTGAACATTCCGCTTCTCTTCTCCTGTTGGAGACGCTCCTTTGAACGCGACCTTCGCTTCGGACAAATATATATTTAATTTTGCACAACTACTTAGCGATCGCGTCTACGCTCACAAAACTCATGATAAAAATAGATTTTCCCTAACCCAAGCGCCCAAGCGCCTTTATTTAGACTCTTGACTGTTAATTTTAGACTGTTGACTATTGACCAGCTTTGCCTCATTAACTGACAGCCGTTGACATTTTTCGGATTTTGTGCATCTAACATCAAAAATCCATTCATACATCAATTATTGGCTGATTCAAGTGTAATTAACCCGAAGATCGCTAAGTATTAATTATCCCGATCAGCTCTTTTTTGGTGTAATCTGATGCTTTAAAGACAGAACTTTTATGCTTTAACATCATGGCAAATTGACTATTACGTGCTAGAATCTTACGCCATTAGCTGTGTCTTTAATACAAACGCACGCGCCATGAGCGGAGCATCAAAGCGTCATATTGGGCGGTGACGGTGTGAGGATTTATCAATATTTAATTTATTTTGACGGATTGACGGCTCCCATGAATGCGAATCAGGAGAAAGGACTGTGAAATTACACTGGTTACTACCCGGTACTTTTGGAAGTATTTTGATGCTATCGTCGCCAACTTTGGCGGCGCAATTGGACTCTTGGCGTTTTGATGCCAACCAAAACCGACTAGAAATTAATACTACAGGCGCTGTTCAACCCCAAGCGCAATTAATATTTAACCCCACTCGTTTAGTAATTGACTTGCCAGGAACAACCTTTGGGCGTCCACAGCTAAGGCAACAGGTAGGTGGGGCAATTACCTCAATTCGTGTCGGGCAGTTTGATCAACAAACAACTCGTATCGTCGTCGAATTGACTCCTGGTTATACCCTAGACCCCAACCAGGTCAAATTTGTCGGCACAACTGCTAGCCGCTGGACTGTACAAATACCAACGCCAGTAGCAGAGGGAGTAGCAACTCAGCCCACAGAAATTGCTGTGAGGCAACCAACAGCTACCAGCGCCTTACCGCCTAGAAATATTTACAATGTGGTGACAACCCAACCGAGCACTTTAGCCCAAGCTACTAAGCCAACGGCTATCAGCGCTACACAAGGGACGACTCAAATTGAAAATTTCCGGATTACAGGGGATGGATTTTTTGTCCGCACCAGTGGGGGTAATCCTCAGATTCAAGTAAATCGCAGCGACGATAGAAGGGCAATTAATATTGATATCGCCGGCGCATCTTTATCACCAAGTTTGTCGCAACGGGATGTGTCGATTAATCGGTATGGTGTTAACCGCATCCAATTTTCCCAACTGCAAACCAGCCCACCTGTTGTTCGCATGACTATGCAGGTGGACAAAAATGGTTCTGACTGGCGAGCAAGTACCAGTAGTGTTGGTGGTTTTATAGTTCTACCGAATACTGGTGTAGTCAGATTACCGGGAAGTAGTAATATTCAACTTCCCGGAAGCAGCAACCCACGTCCCATCCCACCACCAGTTGTCGCCAACTTGCCAGCCACAATTCAATCTGTGGAACTGGCAGCTACTGGCACGCAATTGATCGTTAGAGGCGATCGCAATTTATCTGCAAACGGCTCTTGGGATAGATCCACTGGATTTTACCGCATCACCATTCCCAATGCTCGCTTGGCTCCCTCTGTCAGAGGTCCGGTATTTGGTTCTAATAGCCCCATTCTGAAAGTACGCTTGCAACAGCAAGACTCAAATACTGTTGCCATCTTTGTTCAACCGACACCGGGAGCACAAATTGGCGAACTCAACCAAGTTGGCGATCAGTTTATCGCTTTACAAATACAACCCTCTCGGCGGGTACCAACATCATCCAGCATTTCTGGACTTCCTTTACCTCCCTTACCATCACCAGACAGAGGTCCCTTCCCAGATCCACTTACTAACGACCGACCGACATCACCCCTACCGTCACGTCGAGTTCCTAGAGGACGAACGCTCGTAGTTATTGACCCAGGACATGGTGGTAAAGACTCCGGCGCCCCTGGTTTGGGAGGACTTTTAGAAAAGGATGTAGTCTTGCCTATTAGTAAAAGAGTCGCCGCTATTTTAGAGCAAAATGGCGTACAAACAGTTCTAACGCGAGATTCTGACTATTTTGTCGAACTTCAGGGACGGGTAGATATAGCAGCCAGAGCTAATGCTAGTTTGTTTGTCAGTATTCACGGTAACTCAGTTGATAGGCGCCCAGATGTGAATGGGTTAGAAGTTTATTATTACGACAGCGGTTATAATTTGGCGGAAGTAGTTCGCAAAACTATTTTACAAAACATCAGTACTATCAAAGACCGGGGAACGCGCAAAGCTAGATTTTATGTTCTGAGGAAAAGTTCTATGCCCTCAATTCTTGTAGAAGTAGGCTACATGAGCGGTCGTGAGGATAATCCCAGGCTAGCAACTACAGAATACCAAAATCGCATGGCAGAAGCGATCGCTCGTGGTGTCCTTAGGTATCTACAACGCTAGAAATGGATAGTGGTTAGTGGTTAGTGGTTAGTGGATAAGAGTAATTTTTTTTACAACCAACAACCATCAACCATCAACCATCAACAATCCTGTATCTTAAATCCAAAACCTAACTAAAAATCTGCCTGTGCTTCCATCTTCCATTTTTGAAGGCAATCAAAATCATTTTTCCGATCTTGAACCCCAACGTGCCCCCATTGGCATCTTTGATAGTGGTGTCGGTGGTTTGACAGTATTGCGACAACTCTATCGGCAACTCCCCAATGAATCAATCATTTACTTTGGGGATACAGCTCGACTTCCTTACGGTATTCGTTCCCAAGCAGAAATTTTGCAGTTCGTGCGCGAAATTCTCACCTGGATGCAGCAGCAACAAGTGAAAATGGTAATTATGGCATGTAACACCAGTTCTGCTTTAGCTTTAGAGACGGTGCGTGAAGAATTTGACCTGCCCATTCTCGGAGTCATTCTCCCAGGAGCGAGAGCAGCTGTGCAACAAGGAAAGCGGATTGGGGTAATTGCGACCCCAGCAACTGCCAAAAGTAATGCTTATCGGCAAGCTATTCTCGAAATTGATCCAGATGTTCAAGTTTGGCAAGTCGGTTGTCCGGAGTTTGTGCCACTAATTGAACAAAACCGAATTCAAGACCCTTACACTACTGATGTTGCCCGGTCTTATCTGGAACCTTTAATACAGCAGCAAATTGATACTTTAGTTTACGGCTGTACCCATTATCCTCACCTTGAACCGATACTGCGATCGCTTCTACCTTCTGAGGTCAAGTTAGTTGATCCAGCGGTTCATGTCGTTACCGCTTGTACCCAAGAGTTAGACCTTCTGGGCTTAAAAAATACCCACCCACCACAGCCAACTCGCTTTGCTGTCAGTGGTTGTCCACAACAGTTTGCTCAGTCCTCCCTACCGTGGTTAGGCTGTACCCCAATGGTTGAAGTTGTGCGCTTGGGCGATGCCGCAATTTCTTACATCCAGAAAGACTAGTTAGTCCATAGTCAAAAAGTCAATAGTCAAAAAGTCAATACTCCATAGTATAAAGATACTTTGACCATTGACTCTTAACTATTGACTATTGACTATTGACTCTTGACCCTTGACCCTTAACTATTGACTACTTTGGTCACATTTGGAGTTAGAGATATCTCCCGCTTATGTTTCTCGCTAGAAGCTGAAGTGATACTTTTAGGTACAGGCTTTTGTCCTGTTCGCTTCGCCAAAGCTAATAATAAATAAACGGTGAATAAATAACCCGCAGCTAAAATAAAAATCATCATAGGGATGTTTCTGTAAATCATTCTTCTACCTGCACCTTTCTCAAAGGAATATAAAATTGCATAAAATTAGTAGAACCCCAGCCAACAAAGTAAATCTTTGATGGCTGTAGTTTGCTATAGTAAATTTTTCATAGAGTTTTTATTCTCTACGGTTAACCAATTAATTATTAAATTAGTTTTTTCACAGACAATACCTATCACACCAGTTGTAATTGCTATATAGCAATTACAACTGCTGCATTAGCAGTCTACCCAGTCTGCGTTCTTAAAAAGCGCACATCATGGCACGAGCAACACTTATGCTCAACCTATGCTGAAATCGTGTAAGGGTTTCCCATAAGGGCAACCCTTAGCTCCGAACAGACAATCAGTTGCGGCGAAAACTGCCCTCACCAAATGCCTTCCCGTCTAGCCTTCGACATCGCAGGAAAAATCAAAAGAATAATTTCTTTGATTCAACCTACGATAAGTTATTTATACTCACCAAAATTTTTGAGTAAAATCACCTATTGATGATTTATCTTTATTAGGGTGAATATCCGTAAAATTTTAAATCCCTTAATTTTAGCGTAACACAATAGTCTAGACTTTTAAGCCAACTTTAGTACTCAATTTAAAAATTTCTAGGGCAGTCACAGAAAAGGTGAAAGAATTTAGTCTGAAGTTACAAATAAATAATGGATCTAGCAGAAGATATACTTTCAGGTGTTGTTGCGAACCTTACTTACAGATTATCTTCGCAAAAAGAAATTTCTGACTAAGTTGTATAGTTACATCTATCGTATGGAGGTTATTTTGAAGCTTAATAAAACTTTTTAATAAGTTTACTTAAGTATATGTAAGTCAACGTTTCATCACGCTTGAGCCTCACCTAACTTTAGAGGTCATCATAGCTAATTCAATTATACCATTTTTGACGGCTAATAAATTAGGCTGATCATGCTTTCTCCTTGAGATCAAGCTCAAGGAGGAAGCATTGCGGAAGGATTTTAGACGAAAACTTCGCGACGGCACAGGCTTATCTTAAAATGAGTATAGGATATGTAAACTTTCTTAACTTAAGCCAGAGTCCGCCCATCCATGACCCCAGCTACCTCCTTTTTTTCCCCTGTGGAAGCAGACCTGCGAATACTAGCAGACAATCTGAAACAGCTAGTTGGAAATCGCCACCCCATACTCTATGCAGCGGCAGAGCACTTATTTGGAGCTGGGGGCAAGCGCATAAGACCGGCAATTGTTCTATTAGTATCGCGCTCAACAATGCTAGACCAAGAAATCACGCCGCGACACCGACGCCTAGCTGAAATTACAGAAATGATTCACACTGCAAGCTTAGTGCATGACGACGTGGTGGATGAATCAGATATGCGGCGTTCTGTTCCCACAGTTCATAGTTTGTTTGGCAACCGCATTGCTGTATTAGCCGGAGATTTTCTATTTGCCCAATCTTCCTGGTATTTAGCTAACCTAGACAACTTAGAGGTAGTGAAACTGCTGTCTGAGGTGATTATGGATTTGGCTTCAGGAGAGATCCAGCAGGGACTAAATCGCTTTGATACTAACACCTCCATTGAAACTTACTTAAAAAAGAGCTATTACAAAACTGCATCGTTAATTGCCAACAGTTCTAAAGCAGCTGGGTTATTGAGCGACGTTTCCCAAGAAACCGCCGAAAATTTGTATGGCTACGGTAGTAATCTTGGTTTGGCGTTTCAGATTGTGGATGATATTTTAGATTTCACAAGTTCGACGGATACCTTAGGTAAACCAGCCGGATCGGATCTCATCAGTGGGAATCTGACTGCACCAGTTTTATTTGCTTTGGAAGAAAAACCATACTTAGAAGTGCTGATTTCACGAGAGTTTGCCCATGCTGGTGATTTAGAACAAGCGCTGGCGCTGATTGAAGATAGTCAGGGTATAGTGCGATCGCGCGAGTTAGCAGCCAAACATGCCAAAAGTGCGATCGAACATCTTGCGGTTCTCCCAGCCTCAGAATGCCGGCAAGCCCTGACTAATATGGCTGATTATGTACTGAGTCGGCTCTATTAAAAACTGGAGATTGGGGATTGTGCAAGAAGTGATTTGGAATACTTGCTTAGTCCTCAGTCTAAGCGTCCAAGCGTACCCAGCCACTTTAAGCAATATCAGGTGGAATAACAGTGCGAGAATGTTTTTGTTGAAGCTTTTCTTGAATTAAGTGCTGTAACTCAGTTCGCTTAATTTCCACAGCGTTGGTACTCATGCCAGGAGTATCAAAAAAAACTATACTATCTACGGGTTCTAATGCCACAAGTTGAAACAAAATGTCAGCAATCGGAATGGGTGCAGCTATTACTTGAGGGTCAAGCCCAGCATTGAAGCTGAGTGGAACATCCTGTAAGGTAGGATAAGCGTAGATCGCACGCTTTTCCAAGCCTGGATTTGCACGGTTGCTCAATGTAGTTAAAATCCAGTCTTTTTCCAAATTTTGGAGAATATAATACTGGGGGTGACGTAACCTTTGAGCGATCGCGCTAATAACTGGGGCGATTGCTGTGACAAGTTGTGGTGTTACACCATCGTTGGGTGCATTGTCAATCAGCAATTGAATTTGTTTTTTTAAGTCCATAACGACCTGCAAATAACTTTTGGGTAATGGCTATAAAATATTTACGTGTGAATAATCTCACTATAAGTTGGGAATAATAGATGAGAAGCAAATTATAAACACAGGATCTGCCTGCGTTTAGCTTATACGCAAAACCCAAAAAGCCAATATCTACGTTCATACAGGTTGTAACCAAGTATGTTAGGGTTTTTTTAAACTGAGACTATGAATTTAGCCGCAACCGCAACTATTCAGGGAGAAAATTCTATCGGAGTGGAGGGGATATTTCAACTCCTGTTCAAGGAGTTCAGCCAATTAACCAAAGCTTCGGAGCAGAATTGCCACGACGTGGCTACACGAATTAACGCCGAAGTTTACCGTATTTGCCATGAAAGTAAACGTATCCAAGCTTCCGGTGCAGTGGAAAGCTCGGCGCTCACCTTAGCCAAACATAGGCTACAACAGTGTCTCAGATACTACCAGTTAGGTTCAAATCGGGGTAGGGTCGAATTACATAGCACTTTGAGTGCGATTATCTACCGTTACATTAATCCTCCTCAGAGGCAGTTGAGCTATCAAGGGCGGCTGACGATCATTGAAGATTTCTTACAAAGTTTTTATTTGGAGGCATTAAATGCTTTCCGACGCGAAAATCAACTTACCTCTAGCTATCGCCCCCAGAGTCTTCTGGAATTAGCAGAGTACATGGCATTTACCGAGCGCTATGGCAAGCGCCGGATTCCCCTACCAGGACGACAGCAGCAGCTGATTATTTTGCGGGCGCAAACTTTCTCTCAACAACAGCCCCCCGAAAGCTCTGTAGACATCGAACAAGCCGCAGAAGGTAGCGCTAATGATGGCGATGGTTCTTGGGAAGATCCAGCCGTGCAGCAATTGCGAAGTGCGATGGCGATGCAACCCGAACCCGAACCCGAAGAAGACACGTTGCGTTCTGTTGTGGTTACGGAGTTAATGAACTATCTCGAACAACGCCAACAAACTGACTGCGCTGATTACTTCGCCCTTCGCCTTCAAGATTTATCCGCCCAAGAAATTGAGTCAATTTTAGGTTTAACTCCTCGCCAGCGCGATTACTTGCAGCAACGCTTTAAATATCATCTGATTCGTTTTGCCTTGTTGCATCGCTGGGAATTGGTTCACGAGTGGCTAGAAGCTTCTTTGCCCACTAATTTGGGCTTGACTCCCCAACAGTGGGAAATTTACACCGCACAGCTAGAGGAGAAACAACGGTCTTTATTGGAGTTGAAGCAACAAGGACAACCCGATGAAAAAATCGCCAAAACTTTAGGTTTGTCAATGGCACAACTGCAAAAACGGTGGTTTAAAATTCTGGAGCAAGCTTGGGAAATTCGTAACTCGTTAGTATCCGGATCAGGTGCATCTACTCATGAATAGTGACTCAGAATCCTTACAACACCAGTTACTCGCTTGGCTTTTGTCATCAGATGTCGAACCAAGCTTGCATCCCTCGGCTGAGTGTGAGGAAATTGACGGGGTAGAAAATCCGCTCTTTGAAACCACCACTTCCACAAGTGGTGATTTTGAGTCGGAAGGCATACCCCAAACCTTTCAACTGGGAGAAATTCCTACTGTGCAAGAACGTTTCCAAGCCGTCATTAAACGTCGGCTACAAGTCCAAATTCAAAGCCACCCGCCTTTATTCCCTTGGGAATCCCAATTAAGAGATTACCCCGACTACGTAGACAGTCCTTCGATTGCATTAGTTCCAGCATACGGGTGGATGGCACAGCAATCGAAATTGAATATACCAGTATCTTTACCTGAAAAAGTTTTTCAGCAATTGCTAGAAAAATGTCAGGCTATGCTGATATCTTCTCTGCCTTTGGGGGCAAAATTAGTTCAGGTAGTCGAGAGCTTGTTTCCTAACGATGCCCAAGCACTCAACGACTTAGCCGGAATGGTGCTCAGAAGTCCCTATCGCTCTGTGGATGCCCTAGAGAAAATGCCGATCCAAGAAAGCGATTACTCCGATTTAGGAGAACGCCAACAGATGGCTTTATCTTTGCTAGCAGCTAAACAATTACTGGAAAATTTGACTTTACCAATTTCAAATAGCAATCCAGTGGTCGAAAGACAATGGCTAACTAGTGTGGGCGCTATCAACCTCAAAGTAGAATATCAGTCTCACGGTAGAGTGACAAAACTCTGCGTCATGGGGGATCTACCCACGGCGGGGATTTTGACACTCCAAGGAAATGGCACTCAAGCAAAGGCGATGTCTTCTACTTCCGGTTGCCTAAGTGTTGAGTTATACGGGCAGCCACTTAACCAGACTTATACTTTGGAGGTTGAGTTCCCTGAATTAGAGCAACAATCACTTTTGTTTGTCATTCCGCCGATGATGTAGCCCATATTACCACTGCTAGCAAGCACTTGTTGATAAACGCCGATTGATAAGATAATTATTCTGGTTTTGAGGCTCATCCTTTTTTAAAAAAAGCGGTGGTTAGGGCGTCTGCGGGAAGCGGCTATGAAGAAGACACGCTCCGAGGTAATATCAATTCTCTGTAAGGATGCGCGGAATATCGCCCTTAGGCTGGAAGCATAGGGCTATAACGAAGCCTGCCAACCCAGGCTAGTTTGAGGTTCTTACGGTCAAATGGTATAAGTTCGGTGCTTTCTCGCAGTAGTGTTCGTTGCGTCTCCATCATCGCACCTGCTTGTACACCCTTAGCTGCTTTGCAATCACAATGTTTAATTTGTCCAGGATAAGTTGGCGTTTACCTGTTAATCGTTATTGGCGGCATTTGCGCTCTTCACCTTTAATCGAAGTGGAAGATTCAATTACCTTACGGGTGCTGGTGCTAGCTTTGGTAATTGTGGGAATTTTGGCGACGGATATTGCAGCTCAAACGGGATTTAGTTTTTGGGCAATTCCTCTAAGCGTGGTGGGTGCGATTTGGAGTTATTACCGTCGTCGAGATGCTAATGTATCAGTTAAGTTTTGTATCGCCATTGGAATGTTAGTAGCGCTCGGTGCTTTCTTAGGGCGATTGCTAGGCGAATTGAATGATACACGGCTGGGTTTAGCTGAGTTACTAATTCAATTACAAGTCCTTCACAGTTTTGATATGCCTCGCCGCAAGGACTTAGGGTATTCAATTGTGATTGGGCTGATTTTGCTGGGTGTGGCAGCGACGCTAAGTCAAACTTTTGAGTTTGCGCCAATGTTGATGTTATTTTTAGCGATCGCTCTGCCAACTCTAGTTATAGATTACCGTTCTCGCCTCGGCTTAAAAAACGAAAAAGGTAAAAGGGTAAAAATAAACTCCAGAAAATTATCTTCTGTTTTACCTTTTTACTTTTTACTTTTTACTTTAATTGTCGGACTAGGATTGGTAATTTTTGCTGTGATGCCGCGTTTTCCTGGCTATCAACTGCGGACTTTCCCCGTAAGTTCCCCTATCGAAGTTAAAGGCGGTTTTACAGGACGGAGTATCATCAATCCCGGTTATGTGCGCCAAGGTAATGCCAATAATCAAGGTAATAATAGCAACGGACCCGACGAAAATAAAAACGGTAAACCGGGGGGATTGGATAATACGTATTATTACGGTTTTAATAGCCAGATTAACCAAAACCTGCGGGGAGAAATGAAACCCAAAGTGGTAATGCGGGTGCGATCGCAAGTCGAAGGTTTTTGGCGAGTTTTGGCATTCGATCGCTACACCGGTAAGGGATGGGAGATTTCCCGCAATGAACAAGTTCTTACCGTTAAGCGATCGCCTTGGTCTTACCAAATTTATCTCAACCCCCCAGCAATAAATACGCCAACTAAAGAAATAGTCCAAACATACACTGTGGTGTCGGATTTACCTAACTTGATTCCGGCGATGAGTTATCCCAAGGAAGTATACTTTCCCACACCGATGATCGCTGTTGATAAAGAAGGTTCTTTGCGATCGCCTGTGGGATTATCAGAAGACCTGACTTATACGATAATTTCCGATGTCCCTTACCGCGATCGCACTTCTTTAGGAAACGCTTCAACTAACTATCCCCAAAATATTAAAAATTACTATCTGCAAATTCCCCCAGAAATTGCCGAAAAAGTCCGGCAACGCACCGAACAAATTTTAACTAATTACAATCGGGAACGAGTCGGAAAGTCAGAAAAATCCCTTGATTCAGCTTACGAAAAGGCACTTTATTTAGCTCAATATCTCAAGCAAAATTATTTTATTCCCGAAAATCCCTTAGGATTGCCTTACTTAGGTGAGAAAGAGGACTTGGTAGAAACCTTTTTGTTTAAGCAAAAAGGAGGCTATCCAGACCATTTTTCCACAGTTTTGACAGTGATGCTGCGTTCTATTGGCATTCCAGCGCGGTTGGTGGCAGGATTTAGTTCTGGAGAGTTTAACCCATTCACGGGGATGTACATTGTTCGCAACACCGATGCTTATGCAATGACGGAGGTGTATTTCCCCAAACATGGTTGGTTTACCTTTGATCCAATTCCCAATCATCCGCTGATTCCACCTTCAATAGAAGAGACTGAGACTTTTAGCGTGTTACGTCAATTTTGGAATTGGGTTGCAGGCTGGTTGCCCTCGCCGGTGACAAGTTTATTAAATAATGTATTTGGGACAATATTTAGTTGGATAGGTAGAGCGATCGCTCTATTTTTTGCTTTATTTTATCAAGGTTGGCTAGGTGTATTGACAGGCTTAATTTTGGCAACTGCAACGGCTTTTTTGGGTTGGTTGGGTTGGGTACAGTGGCGAAAATGGTTGAAGGGGCGTACTTTGAGAAAATTGCCACCAATGGAAAGCCTTTATCAACAAATGCTGCAAACTTTAGCTGAAAAAGGTTTTAGCAAGCACCCAGCACAAACGCCTTTAGAGTATGCCAGCGTATCATACCAGCATCATTCAGAAGCAACGGCTGAGGTAATAGATGAAATTTGCCAATCATATAATAGCTGGCGTTATGGCGGTCATGCGCCGAATTTGAAGCAATTGCGACAAAGATGGCAAGAAATGAAAAAGGCTAATAAAAGTTGATTAGTTAGAGTGATTTATAACTTTTTAATTAAGCATAAAACCTAAAACCCTGTAGAGACGTTCCGGCGGAACGTCTCTACGTGTATTCAATAAAAACGCAATCTGCTGTAACAACCAACCCAAGAGACTCTCTACATATAGCTGTTTGAGTGTAAAGATTAATTTGATACACTTAGAGGATAAATCATTTACTTGACTCCTATAACCCAGGAGCAGTTTACTTAATGCGATCGCCATCAACATTCCTCTCAGAAATCCGTGCCACTTTGCAATTAGCAGTGCCTTTGGGGGGCATTCAACTAGCAGAAGCATCCGTGGGTTTTATCAATACCGTCATGATGGGATTCTTAGGCATTGAATCCCTTGCGGCTGGTGCTCTGGGTGCGATCGCTTTCCAAACTCTAGTTTTCTTGTGTATGGGGGTTTTAGAAGGAGCCACTCCCCTAGCCGCTGAAGCCTTTGGTGCTGGAGACACAGATCGCATTCGCCAACTTTTTGCTCAAGGATTCTGGCTGGTGGTGATGCTATCTTTACCCATGATGTTGCTCACTTGGCATCTAGACTCAATTTTGCTCCTATTGGGTCAACAAAAAGACACAGTAGCCCTAACTAGCACTTATTTAAAAGCCATTGTTTGGAGTTTTCCAGCAGCGGTAGGTTTCTTAGTCCTCAAGGAGATTGCCACAGCCCTCAATCGTCCCCAATTAATTAGTGCGATCGCCCTGACTAGGATTCCTATCAATATTATTGCTAACTACGTTTTAATATTCGGGAATTTAGGCTTACCAGCTTTAGGATTAGCGGGAATTGGTTGGGCTGGTACATTTGTCTTCTGGGTAAATTTTCTTGCTGCTGCTGCCGTACTTGCCTTCCATCCTGCGTTTAAAGAATACAAACTATTTGCTTCTCTACAGTTCAATAAAGATGTGTTTGGCGAACTTTGGCAAAATGGCTGGCCCCTTGGATTAGAATATGCCTCTACATTATTCTTGTTTACCTTGATTGCCTTATTAAGTGGCTATATGGGAACAACCCTATTAGCTGCAAATGAAATTGTCGTGCAAAGTATAGAATTATCATTGATTGTGCCGATAGCAATCTCTTACGCTGCCATGACGCAAGTTGGACAAAGGATGGGTGAGAATGACCCCTCTGCTGCAAAGATGGCAGGATTTGCCACAATTGCCATTGGTATAGCAACAACTAGCCTCATTGCCGTTGGTTTATTTCTATTTCCAGAGCAGATTGCCACCATCTTTTTAGATACAAGTGAGCCAGATCACCTTCTAGCAATCACATCTGCAATCCCCTTGTTAAGAATTTCAGCACTTTTTCTCATAGCTTTTGGACTTAACTTGATTGCTTTAGGGACATTGATGGGTATCCAAGATGCTCGCTTACCTTTAGTGATTAATATACTGTTTCAGTGGGGTATTGGGATGACAAGCGGTTACCTGCTTTGCTTCCATCTCAATTGGGGTTCTATCGGCTTATGGTCAGGATTAACTATAGGAATCTCACTATCTACAGTGTTTTTAATCTATCGTTTTTACCTTTTGATGTCTGAGCTTATTCAAAAAGTTGAAGATGAGGAAGAGTTAGATAGTGCGATTATTCTCAGGAATGTTTGATATTCTCGATATGGTAAAGTACCTATAATGTTTGATATTCTCGATATGGTAAAGTACCTATATTGTGCCTTGACTTCTCTATAAATCCTGACAAACTTTTAAAATTTATGAACCAACACAATAGCAATAATGATGATGACGTGATTATTCCCATGATAGATCACATAGAAAAATTTATAGAAAAGCCAAATTCTGTTTTTGACAATATGCCCATTTGCCCTTTTGTAAATAAATTCCGTCAAGAGAATAAAATTTTATATAAAGTTTATAATTTTTACTACTCTGAAAAATTGGGTTTAGATGCAAAAGTTATAGATTTAATCAATGAATTTAAAAAAGATGAATATCACGAAGTAATGATAGTTATTCATTCAGATAAACAAGCTTTGTCATTAGAGGAGATGAAGCAGTTTACCACAAATTTAAATAATCTCATATCTCCTCTCGATTTAATTGCTTTCAGTGGTCATCCACTTGATGACTTTAATATAGATGGTGTTTACACAAGACAAGATCCATTTATAAATTTTACAGTTCAAAATATACAAGCGATTAATATGTATGCACAAAAATTAAAATCTACTGGCTATTATGAAAGATGGACATTAGAAAATCTTAATTATATAAATCATGTCATTTAAAAATAGAATCTATAGCAAAGGCTAATACAAACACAAAGTCTAACGATGTAGACTAAGGAAAAATTTAAGGTGTCTGTCAATGAAGCCGGAAGCCTACACTGACTGGGTACAGTACAGTGTAGGTAGTTCACTCCCTCTTAGCTGGAAAGAGATTGTGCCTCAGTGCGTGTTAATTTCCTATAGACATCGAATAAGCCATAGGACACATCTGGACTGTCTGCACATAAAGCCTGATGTGCCTGTGGCAGATTGTACCAAGGAATAGCAGGACAGAGGTGGTGAAGATAGTGATATCCGTTGTTATGGGTTAAAAGATTAGCTAGAAAATTCAGGTTTGATCTCGTACCGGAGACAGTATTTAAATGATCGTGTACCTCAGACCAATACATATAACAAGGAAAACACCAAACCAGAGGGACTAACCAATATAGCAACAAGATATCTATATGTCCCGATAGATAGAAGCTAAGAACAACAACCAACCAGAAAACAAATACCTGAAAGCCAGTTTTAAACGGACGGTAGTCCAACCCCTTGAGATGATAGTATGCGTCTATTAAAAAGTGGTATAAAGCAAATCCCATCACAGGTTTAACAAACAAGAGCCAGAACAGATTTTTATCCTCCTTGTATAACCCCAACATTTCATAATACTCAGGGATATAGTCTTCCTCACCTCCCAAACCCTTATGATGAGGAAAATGATGTTCCCGATAGGAGGATATTGTTCTCAACACGGGAAATCCATAAAGAAACTCTAGCTGTTCATTCGACAATTGTTTTTGAAATAAATTATTGTGTGATGCTTCGTGTAACAATGCCTCTCCAATGGCAAATTGAAAGATACCGATCGCCCATACTGAAACCAGATAAATAAATATATTGTTTGCCCAAATACTAAATGCAGCAATCAAGAAAATTGCCATCCAGTCTCTCAGCAATGCTAGGAAACCTTTTAGATCGTTCCGTTCAACAAAGTCAATTGGTTTACTTGGTAAATTTTCTGTAAAATTAGCATCAGTCATTTTCTTGATTCCGTTGTTTTTTTGATATTCAATCTAGGTTTATATTGGACTATTTGTCTTCGATGTAGTCACTCAGGCAATCTATCACTACTTCCTTAATTGCTGCTTTTGGAGACATTTTTAGTAACCATCGGATCGTATTTAAAATGTCTTCTTTTTGAATCATTTCGCAGGATTGATAGGGTGTAGCTGCTTGTTGAGCCATATTTGTATCAACCCAACTCGGACAGATAGCCGTGACTTTGATTCCATGCTTGATTAGATCAAAGTGAATAGCTTCAGTTAAGCCGAAAAAGGCATATTTAGAAGCACTGTATACACCCCAATCCGGTTCAGCACCTTTAGCAGTGATGCACACTAAATTTACTATTTGACCAAACCCTTGTCGTTTCATGATGGGAACAACAGCTTGGAGAAAATAAAAACCTGCTTTTAAGTTAACTGAGAAGATTCTGTCAAATTCGTCAATTGATACATCAAGGGTTCCCTCTGTCCACGCTCCTGCGTTATTGAAAAATAAATTGATACGTCCCCATACCTTGTCAATTTCCGCAACAACTTTATGGACAGAATCGCGCTCTGTAATATCAATGGGAAACAGCAGTGGTTGTGAGTCAGGATGCAAATTAAGTGCAGCAATCTCTGAAGCAATAGATTGCAAACTTTCAAGCGATCGCGCAACAAGAGCGAGACGAAAGCCGTCTTCAATCAACCCAAGTGCTACTGTTCTCCCAATTCCTCGACTAGCACCCGTTACCAATGCAACTTTTTGCTCAATCATTTATCCTTTCCAGCCATAGCTATACTTTTTATCCTTCTTCTGTCAACTTCTGAATAGGCAAATCAAAACAATATATATCGTCAACTTCATTTAAAAGACTGATTAGTTTTTTAGCTGACTGTAATAAGGCTTCTTTGCCGGATAAACAAACAATTTCTTCTTGGTTATCAGTTATTATTGGTATCTCTTCTGCAAATCCTATATACCTATAATCTAAGGTTAATTCATCTCCACAATTGATATCTTGCAAAGCAAAAAAGAAGCCAAGACATGGCAAAAGATTAGGATTGTTTGCATGATTAATGTAATCTGCATTGTGAGCTATTTTACTACAGTAAAGAAAATAATCCCCACCCCATCTCATCCCAGCATTCATCGGAAAATAGTTTTCTGTTTTCAACTCTTCTTGATACTGTTTTTCTAAAACAATATTATCGATAGGAAAACCAGTTATGGGAATAAAAACTATACTTCCTTTAGGTACAAATTCTAAGCTAAATAATCCCTTACCCGCATTAGGTATGTTAGATTCTCTGATTTCTGTTTTGATGCACAGCATAGATTATTTCTCTTGATCAATCTGTCTAAATCATTACTTCAACTAAAGTATCGGGCTTGATTCTCTGAAGATGCCAATCGGTAATTTCTTCACCTGGTATCAGAATGGGAATACCTGGAGGAACTTGTTTGATACAACTACAACTGATCATGCCTTTAGCTTGCTCAAGTAAAAGCTTTTTCTTCTTGCCAAAAAAAGCTTCCCTTGGTGAACAGCCTATCACCGGAGTGCGAATTAACTGATTTTGCTCAAACACCTTTGCTTGTTCTTTACCAGCAATAATTTGATAAATTTCCTCAAGGACTTTGGCAACATAGGCAAAATCCTCATCAATATTTTGAAATGAGAAAATTAACAATGCTCCTCTCTGATTTGAATATTCATAATCAATGCCACGTTCAGCAATTAAGTCACCAATTTCATCACCTGTTGCGCGATCGCTATACAGAAACAACTTCAATGGATCGCTAACTTGGGAATCATAAGTTAAAATATTTCCCCAATTATCCAGCAGACATCGTAATTCCTGACAATTTCGGGCAGCCTTTTGGAACAAGGAGTTTCTTTCATCTCCAAAAGCCAGCCTAATAGCTTCTTCTATACTTAATAAAAGTAGGTTACTCCGTGATGTTGTGTCAAACAGTGACAGCGCTGTGAGTACTTCTTCTTCTGTAATCCTTGAGGCTTCAGGTAAATGAAGTAACGCTGTTTGTACCAGACTACCAACAAATTTGTGCAAGCTGTGAACAACCAAATCACATTCTACAGACAGCGCTGATAAATTATCTTCTCCTAAAAAAGGAAAATGAGTTCCATGCGCTTCATCAACGATGAATTCAATATTTTTATCACGGCAATATTTGGCAATTTTTCCCAGATCAGTTGTGATGCCATCATAGCTGGGATGTGTTAAAAACAGTGCAGTAACTTCTCCTGCTGTTGTTTCTAATGCTTGAATAATTTCTTCATCCGTTGGGATTAACGAACGCGAGGGAATAAAAAATGGCTCTAATCCGGCGAGGATAAAGCCATGAATTACTGAAATATGAATATTCAAACCAATAGCAATTTTTCGGTGCTTTCTTGCTAGTATTGTACAGGCAATTAAAATTCCTTGAGTGGCTCCTCCTGTGAGACAAAAGGTACGTTTAGTTTGATATAATTCAGAAATATACTTTTCCACACTATCAAACTTGTTACGCTCAAAGAAAGGCAGATCATAAGCGTAGATGCGATCGTCAAAATATTCAGATGCCCCTCGATATCCTTGATGAGCAGGAGTGAGGAGCCGAAGTTTGATTTCTGGGGAATGAGAAGCAATCATCTCATAAGTAGACAATTTGCCATTTGTGTAGCTTGCTTTGGGTTCCATAAGTCTCCTGTTTGACCTTGAACGTAATAGGTTCGAGAACATTCCAAATTAACAAAAATCCCGTTTATAAACGTGGCTTTATTAATCTGTAACTCAAATATGTAGGGTGCGTTCCTAACGCACCATTTGTCATCAGATATTGGAGCATTAGAAACGCACCCTACAAGATTGAATTTTTGCATTTTATTGAATTCACATTCCTTAGCCAAGCCAGTCTGACTATGCTACTTTTGCTAGTATAAATTTACCAAAGTGGGATGCTCCCTTTGGTTCCAAGTTTTGCTGACAAGTGTTAGCAGTGACTGAAAAGATTCGATATTACAGGAAAATTGGTTTTATTTGATGTATGGGACGTGTTGTAGCTTCAGGAGCAATTCCATGCCGTAAAGCAAGGAGTAAACCAGCAGCTTCCATATAACTATTCACGTAATAAATTTTCCTTTGGCTGTGGTCAATTCCCAGAATTGAGGGAGTTATTTCATACTGAGTGTGATTGTCCCGAACCAAAATAACTGGAATATTTTGCTCAAGAGAAGCAAAGAAGGGAATATTGCCTACAGTACTCTCTGGCATTACAACTGCTGAAACGTTTTCTACAGAAATTCCCTGACATCCTGATGGTAAAGGAGCATCGAATTTGGCAAGACGTGGAGAGTGGGTTAATCCTTTTAAAGTTGAACAGAGAAATGACATAGAGATTAACTCTGCTCCATCCCTTGGGTCACCTAAAGTATACAATAGTTGTAATTCTTCTTCTGAGAAGTCTAAACATAATGGTGAATGAGCAGCAGTAAAAGGATAAAAATTCGTCGTCATGTGAGTGAGAATTGCCTCTGCTCCTCCCCAAGGATTTGGCATAATTTCCCCGTTGAAATACTGCTTTTTCACTTCATCTTCAACTGAGAGACTTGTGGATAAAGCAACGGCAGTAGTATCTGTTTGAGTAACAACATCTAATGCTTTCATCAGATCATCAATGCCTTCAAATCTTCCAGAGGCATGACCATAGGGAGAAAAAATACATTCAGTGCTCACTGGCCCACCTGTAACTATTACAGGTTCAATATTGATGCCTCCCACAGTTCTAAGAGAATTGATGGCATTGAAGACGACATTCAAATATTTTTCTTCGGCTTTCTCAATAACTACGCCAATTTTGGCGCGAGTTTCTGGAATCAGAGTAGTATGCCCCAACAATAAATGGCAAATTAGATTTCCTTCTAGGTAAAGAACATTGTCACTAGCATAATAGAGGTCAGAAGCTGTAACTGAGTTGGGATTAACAACTAGATAATCACAAGCTTTGGCTAAAATATTAACACTTGGGGTAGCATCACCAGCAAAACCTCCTATTTCCGCACGGACTCCTGTTGGGATAATACTTACAGCGACAAAAGGTTTAGCCGATGAAATTTGACGAGGACGAATATTTAATAAGGAAGGCCAGACAGGTTTTCTGTCTGTTTCCAAAAAACTGCTTTCAAATACCAACTTATTTTCCCGGCTAGCAGTTAAAATCAACCGGATAGGTGTTCCTGGTAGTCCCATCTCTCCAATTCGATGAGCAATTTCACTCCAAATTAGTTGCTTAGGAGAATATTCGATTTCAAAATCTTTGGTAATAACTTGTGACACAATTCAACTCGGTAAGTAACGCCAAGTATCTTTATACCTTAAATCAGCAATAATGATGATGTAAAATTTAAAAGAATTACCTAGATTTTATTTCACCGGGAAAGGCAGAGGGCAGAAGGCAGGAGGCAGAAGGAATGTATAAGTGTCCTCTGCCCACGACTGAAAGGAGTAAGGGTCTGAAGCCCCTCCCAAATGCAACGATATTGGGAGCCTCCAATTGGGAGGGGATTGTGACCCCTCCCAATTGGTTCCTTCTGCCCTCTGCCCTCTGCCTTCTGCCTTCTTGAACTCAACTTCAATCCAGATTTATTTAAGTATTTATACGGAGAAATATTTCCTACTAGCTATACGAAAAAAGTATAAATTAATTACAACAATTCACTAATAAGTAAGTAGGTAAGTACAAATAAACCTAACTATGTAACGAAATGTAAAACACTCAAAACCCTTGCGATTGCTTGTCTGCGACACGCTGCGCGAAGGTCGTGCCTCCTCTCTACGAGACGCTCCGCGAACGCAATGACAAAGTATAGTTATGTTTTTTAACGCCCACCTACTTAAATTAAAACAAAAATATTATGTAAACAAATGTAAAAAGCGTGCTTTCTTCCATTTCCTATAGGACTCTAGGACTAGCCCTTTCAAGGTGAGCATATGTACTATCCAATTTTTAACCGTATTTCAGGCATTGACTGCAATTGAAGAAATAAATTATGGATAAACTCCAAATTTTTGGACTGTAAATTAAGCGATCGCAATCGCCAAAATACCGAAATTGGGTGAAAAATATTATTTATTTCATAGTACAAACGTTCACCTTGAAAGGGCTGGTCCTAGACTCATATTTGATTGCGTGAACAAAACTCAGTACACTTTTATTCCTTCTTCCCAGTAAAGAGTCCCTTACCTCTACGAGTGATTCTCCAAATCAAATCGGATTGCTATATGACACCAAATGTCTCAACAAAGGGCATCTTTGCACGAAACTAGCGCTCCCCCATGCCCTATGCCTGACCGATCGCCAGTGATGTTTAATTTAACGACCTACTCAATAGCTTGTGTTAGCATTACTTTGCCTATGTCTTTAGAAGTATTTTGGGTAAAATTAGGGCATAAATAGCTAAAAAAAGGAGTGAGAATTAAAAAACGCTTATTGGCTTGAATTTAATCGTTGTAACTCCCATTTTTTATAGATAACATGTAAAGAAGTTACTAATAAGCTTCTCACACTGTATTTGGCATAAGTTTTTTTATGGAGATTCAGTTAATCAACATCGGTTTTGGCAATATCGTGTCTGCCAACCGAGTAGTTGCTATTGTCAGCCCAGAATCTGCCCCCATTAAGCGAATTATTACTGACGCAAGGGACAGAGGTCAACTGATTGACGCGACTTATGGTCGCAGGACTAGAGCTGTAATTATCACAGATTCCAGCCATGTGATTCTCTCGGCGATTCAACCGGAAACGGTAGCAAATCGCTTTGTAGTCTCCCGCGAGCATCAAGTTGTAGATAATTGATTGGGGGTGGGTTGAAAGCCCCACCCCTATTTGCGCCATATCAGCAGTAATATGTGAATTAGACAAATTTTCTGTCAGCCATGCTACCAGTTCTTTAGTCTATACTCGTTTTGAGAATGACTAATGAATAATGTCTATCGATTAATTCACAAGTTGAGCGGATGATGCAAGTTTTATCCATCCAGAATGGTGCTACTACCCAAGAATGTCCTCCTCTGGGCAGGCTAATTGTTTTAACAGGTCCGAGTGGTGTCGGCAAAGGCACACTCATGCGATCGCTTCTACAACGTTATCCGGAGCTATACTACTCAGTATCCGTGACCACTCGTTCTCCCCGGACTGGAGAAATCGAGGGCAAAAATTATTACTTTATTAGCCGTAACAAATTTGAACAATTGGTTGCTCAAGGTGAATTCCTAGAGTGGGCGGAATTTGCGGGTAACTATTACGGCACTCCTCGTGAAGGGGTACTTAAGCAAATTCGCGCCGGGAAGACGGTTGTGCTAGAAATTGAGTTGGAAGGGGCACGACAAATCCGCGCTTCTTTCCCTAGCGCCCTCAGCATCTTTATTTTACCACCTTCATTTGAAGAGTTAGAGCAACGGATACGCAATCGCGGACAAGACTCATCTGAAGCGATCGCTCGTCGTCTGCAATGCGCTCAAGAAGAAATTAAAGCCGCACCAGAATTTGATATTCAAATCGTGAATGACGATTTTGAGACTGCTGTAAATGCGATCGCATCTGCTTTATTTGGTTAAACCACAGCTGATTGTTTATCACCCCAACAAATAAAGGACACAAAGAAAAAGTTAAGCTTTTCTTTGTGTCCTTATCTTAATTAGTCAAATGACTAATGACTAAATTAACCGCCGAATAAACCTTGAATTAATTCGAGATTGGAAGCCACAAAGTAGGCAACTACTGCACCACCAAGACCACCAATTAAGAAAGCACTGCCAAAGT
This sequence comes from [Scytonema hofmanni] UTEX 2349, assembly GCF_000582685.1. GTDB lineage: Bacteria > Cyanobacteriota > Cyanobacteriia > Cyanobacteriales > Nostocaceae > Hassallia > Hassallia hofmanni. Next base: position 3,082,457 of record NZ_KK073768.1, on the reverse strand, counting down.
TACTCCAGCCTTCTTTCGTTTTAAAAGAATCTGGAGGATTTGGTACAGTGACGGTGGGAACTGGTGGGAGAGGATTGCTATTACCATACAAGGAGAGGGTGGCGGTAAGAATAACAATTAAGCCAATGGTTGCTAGTAACCCAGCTAAGTTGGCATTATCTGTATTCCGCAGGGGACCTAATTTGGCAAAAGGACCAAATATCCAGTAACCATGAGCCATACCGATTTCTAACCCTCGTCTGAAGGTAGTTATACCTGGGCGATAGGCGGGTAAATTATTAATAAACCACTTGACCAATGGAGAAGAATTAACCGGGGTTTCTAGATTTCCCCGCTGCGAATCACGCCATTCTGGAAAGACAACCTCGCGATTTCTAACATCACTAGGATTATTCTTTGATGCGTCTATTGCTTGCGCCATATTTTGTCTTTGCCTCTAAATAAGATGCTTAATTATTTATTATTAGTAATAATTGTGTCTAAATATGATTTTTAACTCTTAAGTTTAGAAAAGTTAATTAACCATACATAGTTATATGAAACTGTTAGCAATTAACAGTTAGTAGTCAACTAACTACTAACTATTAACTGCTAACAAAACTCCTTAATTCCGTCGTTTATGGCAACGGATGGAAAAGTAGGTCGGGGAACCAGTTGTTAAACAAAATCAGCAAAATCGCGGTCAAAGATAAATTGACGAAAAGTAAAACTGGTGCTAGGGAAAGATATTTAACGAAATAATTCTGCTGCATGAATCATTCTCCAAAATAGATGAAATTGCCAATCATGATTAGCGAGGCGAAATCGGGATTTCGGTATCTTTAGCTGTCAATTCGCCTGAAAGCAGTTCTTTCACGGCTGATAGGGGCCAAGTAAAGCCTGACAGCATCAGAGGTAATGCTTTTGACAGGTCGATTGTGATTTCCTTTTTCTCCACGTCGCCACCTTCTTTTTTGATGGCTTGTAGATAGGAGCGACCGACCCAGCCAATCCATCCGGTGATATACAGGAAAAGGATGCTGGGAATTAGAAAGTCACCAGCGTGATCAAGACTACCATCGACTATCAGATGAGGTAGACCTTCTGGACCACACAAAGCTTGGGCATAACGCTCAAATCGCTTTTCCCCGGAGGCAGGGTCAGATGTAGTGTTACGCGCTTCTGCTGCCCGTTCTTGAAAAGCAGGAGAGTCCTTGCAGGGTACAAGGTCAGCCCCTAAAGCTTTTGCTGGCGGCGCAAAACTGAACATTAGGCAAATCGCCAAAACCAAAGTAAACAATCGTCTCATTGGGTTGTTTCCTTTTATTACGAAACAAAAAGTTTTTTGTACAAAACGAAGCGGCTTGTACAGTGTTTATCAACATAACTAGGAAGTCATCATACTCTTGCCTGGGAACCGAGTAAAGTTTAAGTAAATAAAAGTTAAAGCTTCGACATCAAGTCTCAATTCAGCATAATCCTGTCATGGCAACCGTTTTAGCGATAGAAACCAGCTGCGATGAAACCGCCGTAGCAATTGTAAACAATCGTCAAGTTTGTAGTAGTATTGTTGCTTCGCAAATTCTGGTTCATCAGCAGTATGGCGGGGTAGTACCAGAGGTAGCATCCCGCCAGCATTTAGAAACGATAAATCAGGCGATCGCCCAAGCCCTCGAAGAAGCAAAACTAGATTGGACAAAAATCGACGGAATTGCCGCAACTTGTGCGCCTGGACTCGTGGGAGCGCTCTTAGTAGGGTTAACTGCCGCCAAAACCCTGGCAATGGTACACAATAAGCCATTTTTAGGAGTTCACCACCTTGAAGGTCATATTTACGCGACTTACTTGAGCGAGCCAACTATTAAGCCTCCTTTTCTTAGCTTACTGGTTTCCGGCGGACACACAAGCTTGATTTATGTGAAAGATTGTGGTGAATACGAAATTTTAGGACAAACTCGCGATGATGCGGCAGGTGAAGCCTTTGATAAAGTAGCGCGGTTGTTAAAGTTGGGCTATCCCGGTGGACCGATGATTGATAAACTGGCGCAGTCAGGCAATCCCCAAGCCTTTGTTTTGCCAGAAGGAAAAGTTTCCTTACCAGGTGGGGGGTATCATCGCTATGATTCGAGTTTTAGTGGGTTAAAAACGGCAGTACAGCGACTAGTGCAACAATTCGAGAAAAATGGCGAGGAAGTGCCTGTAGCGGATATTGCAGCGAGTTTTCAGTCAACCGTAGCGCGATCGCTGACCAAAAGAGCGATCGCCTGTGCTCTTGACTATGATTTGAAAACTATCGCCGTCGGTGGAGGGGTAGCCGCCAACAGCGGTTTGAGGAAACATTTACAAGCAGCCGCCTGTGAGCGTAACCTGCGCGTGTTATTTCCCCCAATGAAATATTGCACCGATAACGCCGCCATGATAGGCTGTACAGCCTCAGAGCATCTAGCCCTTGGTCATACATCGCCACTTACCCTCAGCGTTCAATCAAGACTTTCGCTTACCCAGGTCATGGATTTATATCAAGTAGGGGAAGGGTAAAGGGGAAAGGGGAAAGGGGAAAGGGGGAAGGGGAAAGGGAAGGGGAGGGAGGGAAGGGGGAAAGGGGAAGGGGGAAGGGGGAAGAGATTTTCATGATTTATTGTGCGATGCCTTTCCCTTTGACCATTGACTATTGACTATTGACTATTGACCGGATGTGATTGGCAACCGCATCCGGCTGCTCTAACATTGCCAAATGTCCGCAATCAGGAATTTCAATCACATTGTCACCAGAATATTGGAACAAAGCATGAAAGCTAGCTAAATGGCGAACATACTTCGGTTCCATCATTTTATCTTCCGCACCAGCTAAGAAATAAACTGGTTGTTTAATTTTGGATACCAACTGGGGTAAGCGGTTAATTTCTTCCTCAGTTGTTGAGTCTAGCAAGGTTCCTAGAGCAGCTTCCGGGTCAGCCACAACAAAATCAATCATCCTTTGACGTGCCCAAAAGCGATCTAAAGGACGTGCCACAGTATCTCTGGTAAACAGTAAATCAATCAAAGGAACTTGACACAGCCACCTCGGACGGATTTGCAAAAGCCGCTGACCTGTTAAGCGAAACTGCTCAAAAGCTTCTTTGAGATAAATTCCACCACCTGCGTTAATACAGATGACACCCTTAACGCGATCGGGCATTTGTGCCGCACCCCAAAGAGCGATCGTGCCTCCTAAAGAATGACCAACTAGCCAAGCACTGTTAATATTCATCTGTTGCAGAAGAACAGCTAAATCCTGAGCATAGGCAGCTGGAGTATAAACAGAATCGAACGGATAGCCAACTCCACCACGGTCATTGTCAGTTAGGCTCAAACTAGATGTGTCTTCGCGACTAAAATCGCTTTTTGCCTCAGGCTGGGACTCACCAAAGCCACGCAAATCATAAGACAGGCACTGGAAATCAACTGATAAGTGAGAAATCACAGGTTGCCAGTATCCACGGCTATTGAGCCAACCGTGGATAAAAACTAAAGCATGGGGGTAGGTCGTGGGAGCCGTTAGCTCGTATGCGTGTGGAACGCCCAATATTTCAATCCTTGCCATAATTCCATCGTACCCTTAAGGGCGGGCGCGATTAAATACTCAGAGTCAGTGGTTAGTTGTTGGTGGATAGGGGTTAGTGGATAGTGGCTAGTAGGTAGTGGTTAGTAGATAGTGGTGACTAAAAGAACCAACAACTATCCACCAACAACTATCCACCAACAACTATCCACCAACAACTATCCACCAACAACTATCCACCAACAACTATCCACCAACAACTATCCACCAACAACTATCCACCAACAACTAACAACCAACAACTAACAACCAACAACCTAACTTTTTTCATTTTCCCATTAATCTCTGTCGCACTCCTTCGGCAATTTTGTGACCTAGATATTCAGGAATCAGGCTTTCATTGGGTCCTAACAAGTAAAGAATAAGGCGTGTACGTCCGCGCCAAACCAGTAAATTAGCATTTACCACCAGCAAATCTTCCTGCCAAATGGCGTACATCACTTTGTAGAATAATCCCGGTTGGTTATCAGCTTCAATAACTAAGGCGGGCAGATGAAAGACCGGATCGACATAGAATTCGGTTTGTATTTGTTCTAAGCCGGCATCGAGGTTGAATTCTACTGCCAGCATTTCTTCTACCTCAAACCGACCTCCTAAAGCCTCGCGAACAGCACGGCAGACGTTTTCGGCGGTTTTCTCGGTCAGGGCTTTACTGCCACGAGACACCAAGAGTTTCATAAAAACCAACATCGGCGGTCGGATCTGACCGTATAGACTTAAACCGTGGATAGTCAGCCCATAAGCTGCCAGCACACCAAAAATATCGCTGAGTAGAAAAGACTGGTTGCGGTAGGCAAAATGCAGGGCACTTTTGCTACCTTCGGGTTTCAACTCAATAACGGCGCGTCTGGTTTTATAAAGACGGTAGGCTAGCCGCAAATTTTGTAATTGAATTTCACTGCTAACAAATTGCTCATAAAACTGGGGAAACGCTCGGTTAAAGCGTTTTAGGAGTTCCAGTGTCGAAGATTTTAAACCAGAAGCCATTTTGGGGTTAAGACTCGCTCTTATTCATCGCCGGGGGACTGGGGAGAGGGGAGGAGGGGGGGATGGGGAGATGGGGAGA
>NZ_KK073768.1:2772882-3077711 GCF_000582685.1 [Scytonema hofmanni] UTEX 2349 | reverse complement strand
CCCATGCCCCATGCCCCATGCCCCATGCCCCATGCCCCATGCCCCAGTCATGGGTGTTTATATACAACAATTGACTCTCATATCCTTCAGTTTTGGTTAATTTCTCCTAGCTCCACAACAAAATGCTAAAGTTGAAAATGATTGGTGTAAAACACGTCCTGACTGGCTAAATCAATTAAAAATCCGGAAAACACTGGAAAAATTTTCAGTGTGAGGGGTTGCAAATGGGTAGCGAGATTCATTCCGTGGGTCAACACTGTTTCAATGGAAACCAATTCACTTATACTACCCGAACCACGTTGGCATGGGTTTTTGGAAAACTTGGTTTAGTACTCCCGAAGCTGTACCGTCATCTAGGACGAACTCTTTTGAGGAGATGAGCGCGGAAGTTGTAGGCAATTCTAGCTCCAATGGCGAAGGCGTTGCTCCTCCGAAGGAGACTCGCATCGTTTTTAGTACGGAGCGAGATATTGATTTGTATGAATTAGAAGAACTCTGTGATGCCGTCGGTTGGTCGCGTCGTCCTTTGAGAAAAGTGAAAAAAGCGATCGAGCATAGTTTTCTCGTAGCCACAATGTGGCAAGTGCGAGGAACTCAACGACGGCTGATTGGTTTTGCCCGTGCTACCTCAGACCATGCTTTTAATGCCACTATTTGGGATGTGGTAGTTCACCCGGACTTTCAAGCTAAAGGACTGGGTAAAGCACTGATGAAGTACGTACTCAAAAAACTCCGAAGTGAAGAGATTAGCAATGTTACTCTCTTCGCTGACCCTCATGTTGTCGATTTCTATCGGACTATGGGGTTTGTTGCCGATCCTGAAGGTATTAAAGGCATGTTTTGGTATCCTCAGTAATTCCTGATATAAATATGCTTATTAACAAAAAGTAAGTTATGATGATAAAAATACGTTTTTATCATATATCATGTTGGGTTTAACTTATTTCTTGGTGTAAAGACAAAGTTTTGTATTTACATTTGACAAAATAGTTTGAGGATGAAATAAATTAACTAAGCAACCAAAAAATATGATAAGATGTCATAGTTGCTCTGCAAAAGCAATTATGTAAAATTTAACCACTATATGTGGATTAATATAACCGGGATGTAGCGCAGCTTGGTAGCGCGCCTGCTTTGGGAGCAGGATGCCGCAGGTTCAAATCCTGTCATCCCGATTTGATAATGCAAATGATAAAACCTTAGATTTATTAGCAGAATCTAGGGTTTTTATAATTTTTATTAAAAAATAAAAACTTCCTGAGAGTTTTGCTAAAAGTTGTACTGCAAAAAATCTTAATTTACTAAAACAAAATAAGTAAAAATACTTATTTTGTTTTACGTAGCCTCTGATTTTAGCATATTCTAATAAAGCTTTTGTGTTAATTGAGGTGATAAATCTTGATTTAATATTGATGTAAAAATAAGCACATTAAAAATTAAAATTGCTGGAACGATCCATTAGGCAATGATGTCAACTATCCTCAGAAAAGACAATAAAATGGCATTTGTTGCCTTAAACTTAGGCGAAATAAAAAACAACGCTGTCAATTGGCGAAGACGATACTATAACTAAAACAAGTTGGTTCTGTGCCAATCCAACCAAAGTCTCGACTTAATTAAAGTAAAGTATTGATGCGAGGAAAAGTCATGAAATCATTGGTTCGCTGGGGCGCAACATTAGGATTAATTGGGAGTACACTGCTAGGAACAGTATTTGTGGGAAATCTCCCAGTGCTGGCATTGACAGAACAACAAGTCAAAGAGAAACTCGATTCAGTGCCGGTTTATTTAATTACTAACTCCCAAGGTTTACCTTTAAGCCGTCCTATTCCTGAGGGTCAAAATGGGCAAAAATCCACCGGTTCTGTGACTGGTGTTTATCTGAGTCGGCAGGAAGCTCAGTCGTTTATTAAGGAATTACAGAATCTCAAAGGCAAAGACCCAAAAATGGAAGAAGTGGTTAAAAGCCTACAAGTAACGGCAGTGCCTTTAGGGGTAATTTATCAGCAATTGCAACAAAGCAAAAATCAGCCAAATCGCCTTCTATTTGCCTTTAAACCTGTGGATACGGAAGTGAAGGGAGCGCTGGACTTGCTGCGTCAAAGCGGTCAGCAAGTAAATCAATTTAAAAGCGTGCCTGTTTTTGCTGTTAGGTTTTCACCAGAACAAGGATATGTACCAATTCAATTGAAAGCTGACAATCAGCAACTAATTCCTTTGTTTTTAAGCAAGCAAGACGCACAAGGATTGTTGACTCAGGTGAAGCCAAAGTATCCTAAAGCTGATATCCAGGTAATAGATGTAGACGGTGTAATTAAAACTTTGCAGGATAAAAACGATAACTGGCTCTCGCAAGTTGTGTTAGTACCATCCCCAGAGTCGAGAGAATATATCAAGACACTTCCTAGAGAAGGGAATAAGCCTGCTGCTACTCCATCTGGTAGCGGCAAAAAGCCTGCTGTGGCTCCCAAGCGTCCTTAACATCCTCGGCATGGTAGATAAGCAGCCAAATCTAGTTTCTGGTTTACAACTTTGGCATTGGCGGAATGCAGCAATCAAGGCAGCGATCGCCACTAATGTTTCTGTTTTTGAGGTAGATTGGTTACTACAAGAGGTAGCTGATTTAGACCGCTTGGCATTGCGTTTGGAATCTTATAAAGATTCATCAGCGATCGCTCTAAAATTGCCTTTAGAAGATTTAGAGCATCTCTGGCACAGGCGATTAAATGACCGCTTGCCTGTGCAGTACATTGCCGGAGTTACACCTTGGCGGCATTTTAAAATCGCGGTATCGAATGCGGTTTTGATTCCTAGACCAGAAACTGAGTGTTTAATTGATTTGGCTGTGGCTGCTACCAAGTCAACGCCCTTACAGCAAGGTCACTGGGCGGATTTGGGGACTGGTAGTGGGGCGATCGCTTTAGGATTAGCGGATGTTTTTAAGACGGCAACAATTCATGCTGTTGATTGCAGTTCCGATGCTTTGGCGATCGCCCAAAAAAATGCTTTAAATTGCGGTTTCGCTGACCGCATTCGCTTTTATCAAGGTTCTTGGTGGGAGCCACTAGAATTGCTCAAAGGTCAATTTAGCGGTATGGTGTCAAATCCGCCTTATATCCCCACCAGCACCGTTTCTACGTTACAACCAGAGGTAGTTGACCATGAACCACATCTAGCTCTGGATGGTGGTGGTGATGGCTTAGATTGCATCCGCCATTTGATAGATATTTCTCCCGCTTACTTACGACCTGGTGGCGTGTGGTTGGTTGAGATGATGGCAGGACAGGCAGATGCAGTGCGTGAAATGTTGCAAAATCAAGGTAGCTATGATGAAGTTGAAATTCATGCCGATTTAGCGGGAATTGAACGCTTTGCCGTTGCAAGAGCGTTGTAAGATGCACGGTGAGAAAGGGTTGCGAAAGTCCTGGGATTTTAAGAGTTGACGTCAAAACTCAAATTTTCCCTTATGTAGCTAAATTTTACTATCTTACCTGAGTCACTGAGCTGGTTACGTGCTTCAAAGAATGCTTGCTCCATACCTTGAGTGTAATTCAGCAAAAGGTGCTTTTCTTCGGGCTGTACATAGCTTTCTATTTCATCAATTAATAGTTGTTTCCATTTATCGATCATTTCCCATTTCACTCCCACAGTCGGCATGACCATCACACATAGAGGCACAAGTTCCTCTTCCACAGGTTTTATACTTTCCTCTAGCACACTAAGCCATAAGTAAGCCTGGAACATATCTAAGTCCCGAAGACAAGAGTGTGCTACATCTGGCTTGCTCAATCCACCTCTTAGGCTATGATGATCGGGAAATAATTGTAAAAGTCGGCAGTAAACTGTTGAACTAATCTCATGAGCCATAGGCAACATTTGCTCAACTAAAGTTAAGGCTGGAGAACCTACTTCATGTTTAGCTGCTGCTGCACAAACTCGGCGCCAGGGAAGAGCGACTTCTTCTTCAACAAACTTGAAGTAGGAACACAGTAGAATTTTCTCTACTGGTGTCAATTGATTGATAAGTAACTTATTACTGAAATTGAACAGTGTGGTTAGAAAGCCAACAACGCGCCAATCATTTGCCGTTATGTGTTGGTCTTGATATTTCAGTAACAATGGTTCTAGATCATTTGCCAGCTCTTCTATATCTGGTATCGCCGATAATAAAAGAGAAACCTGGTTATAAACATTTTCTGTTGTGATTTGTCTGGTCATAGGAGTGACAATCACACCAGATTGCTGTTGATACATTTCCAGTACTTTTTCATACACTTGTCCGGCAGCTTGATTTATTCGCTGCCCCAATTGAGAATCAATAATTTCAGGAATATATTGATAGAGGGTTTTCACCTGTATTTCTGCTTGATTCTTTGTTCGATGTATTACATTATTCCATAATTTAGATGCGGTTAAAGCTCGAGCTTCTGGCAAAGATGCTTTCATCAATTGTCCATAGAACTTGGGATTTTTGCATAAAGAAGATACGTCAACTGTATAACGCTCTCCCCAAAGCTTAACCAACCGATCAACAGAAGGATATTTAGAAATATTACTGGACAGCAACATAAATTCAGTTTTAATTAGTAAGAGAAAATAGTTTACAAAAAATTTTATAACTGTACGGCTGTAATTATTGTGTTGTTTGTATAAAGTATCGAGATGGATGTAATTCGCTCTAGTGCATCGCGGCAGAATTGCGAAATGTAAGGTTAATATGATGACACAAGTTTCTTTAGTAAACCTGATTGCTGGTGCTCGTGCTGGTTTTTTAGTCAGCTTTCCTACAGATACTGTTCCCGCACTTGCAGCGCTACCAGAAAAAGCAGAATTAATTTTTGCAGCGAAGCAACGCAGCCAAGATAAACCGTTGATTTTGATGGCAGCAGATGCAGAAGATTTGTGGTCTTATGTTGTAGGTAGTGATGAAGAGTATAAAATTTGGCGCTCAGTTATGAATAAGTATTTGCCGGGAGCGTTGACATTGGTGTTACCGGCGTCAGAATGTATGCCAAAAGAAATGAATCCTACAGACTCGATGACAATTGGGATACGAGTGCCCAAGAGTGCGATCGCTCAAAATATTTTGGCGCAAACAGGTCCCCTTGCCACTACAAGCGCTAATATGTCAGGTCAACCTGCTTTGCAGACAATAACAGAAATTGCGGCTCAGTTTCCCGATGTTCTGACTTTAGCAGAAACAGAATGCCAGGGAGAAATACCAGGAATCGGTGTACCTTCGACTGTTGTTAAATGGACTGGCAACAATTGGCAAATTTTGCGACAAGGTGCAGTGAAGTTAGAGTTATAAGCCAATTAAGGAATTGTGGTAAAAAATGGTATGCGTGTATAGACTAGGAAGTGCTACGTCTCTACGAGTATTTGGGGCTTAATTGAAAAGAATTTTTAGTATATTTTTTTACTGGAAATTATTCTGACTCCTGAATTCTGACTTATCTGATATCTTTGGGCTAAATTTTGGTAATGGGAAGTTAGAATTTCCCCAAGGAAGTCAAAATCAAGGAGTATGCTCAATATAAAAACTGCTGATTTTTTTTCAAATTTCAAATAAATTAGGACTTACGCACTTGTTACCAGAAAACAAAACTTATACCAAGTTGGGTTCTCTTGTGGTATATCAGAGTCCATAAAATTGCTTCCTTCTCCTGTGGACGACGCTACGCGAACGTCAATTGGGACGGGGTAGTATTAATGATAAGGAATTTAACATCAGATAGGTGCAACCAAAGCGTCGATTGGGACGAAAATACGTAGTCCGTGCGTAAGTCCTGTAAATCACAAAACAGAAAAATCTTTACCTACAGCTTAGGATTTGCGGATTAAAAACTTGGGAATTTTACTTCGCTTTTCTTGATGGTTAATTAATAATTTGATATTGCCAAATTTATGGATTGGAGTAACTGGGTATATTTGGGAGTGGGAATAGCATTGGGGCTGAGTTTGAGTGCGTTATTTGCACGACGCCAAACGTCCTCTAGCCCATCTGTAGTGCTTGAGAAGCAGCATATATCAGCACTTGAGCAAGAAATGAAGCGTCTAATGCTCGCGTATCAAATGGCAAGGGAAATGAGCCAGTTTAAAGCGGGATTTTTAGCACGGACTACCCATGAATTGCGATCGCCTCTTAATGGTTTAATTGGTTTACATCAGTTAATTTTGTCAGATTTATGTGAAGATGCGGCGGAGGAACGAGAATTTATCGCCCAAGCTCACGAACGAGCGCTAAAGTTACTTAAGTTAATTGATGAAATTCTCAAAGTCTCCAGGACAGAATATGGTAGCAACAAATTAGATATTCAGCCCCAATCTTTAGCGGAAGTTTTGCAGGAAGTTCATAGCTTAACTTATATGCTGGCGGCAAATCGCAATTTAACCTTGCAACTTTTGCCACTTGATCCAGAAATTTATGTTTTGGCAGATCCCCGTTGGTTAAGGCAAGTATTGCTAAATTTAGTAGATACTTCGATTACTCACATGGAGGAAGGCAGTATTTCTATTTCAACTGCTTTTTCACCTACAAGTAAATTTATTCATGTTTACTTGGATCTACCAACTAGTGCTATCCCTACAAGTGAGCCAATAGATTTAATTAAATCTGAATATAAACTGCGTGATACTGACAAGGAAAATGCTCCTTTTTCGCCAGGAATGAGGCTATTACTAAATCAAACTTTGTTGGAAGTTATGGGGGGAAAGTTAGAAATTGTTTCTTCTGTTAGGAATGAACCAAATGAGCATTATAGCAGGCTACAAGTTTCTATCCCCCTTATGATTCCTGAAGCTGGATTTCTGGAGTCGGCAAATTAAGCTTAGGTTGATTGTATAACACCATTGTGGTGCTAGAATTGCTCTGGAAACCAATTTTTTTGTAGAATTTCTGTTGGTGTGTTGTCATCAAATACACGCGCTCAACTCTGTGCATGTGCGGATGACTCAAAACCGTTTCTACCAGTTTGCTTCCCAGTCCAGTACCGCGATATTCTGGGTGAATTACAACATCCCAAATTGTGGCACGATAAATACCATCGGAAGTTGCTCTAGCAAAGCCAATTAATCGTTCTTGATTGCGGACGCTAATTACTGGCTGACTGTTAGTAATGGCTATGTCCATATCTTCTATACTGCGCTTTTTTGCCCAGAAAGCAGCAATATTAAATAGCTCTTGGAGTTGGTAAAGGTCAATTTCCGACTTGCGATCGCTAAATTGAACTTCAGCATAATTCATGGCAGCGCACCTAATTTCAACGGTATATTTGTTGCTATCGTTAACTCCTATCATGGAACTAAAGACGTTCCGGTGGAACGTCTCTACGACGGTTGCAACGTTTTTGTTACTGTTAATTAAATGGACATGATATCAGGTTTTTTAAGATAACTATAGTAGTATATAAGATTGAAAACAATTTATACTGGTTATCTTGAAGTCAGATTTTTCTATATATCGCCTGTATTGTATATATTCCAAGTATTTTAAAATTTTATATTTCAAGATTTATTGACAAATCCACTTCCACAGTGGATGACTTGATCCTTGCTGACGTATCCGACAAACTTGTTTTTCTAAACGTTCTTGTTCCTGCGGTGGTAAACCCATTAAGATATTCCGACTTTGCCAAACTAAAACAGCAGCAGTCATCCCGATACAAAAAGCTAAACCAATAGTAGAGAATGGATGATAAAAAAGTCCATATCGTACCGCTATCCAAGTAAAATATTGTCGCCACAGAACAATTTCTTCACGCAAAGACCACAAGCAAATCGGTGCAAGTGTAAGCCACAAAAATAGGCAGAACAACCATCTAGCATATACGGTCAATCGATGTAGCTTTTCTACTTGTAGAACAAAAGATACATCTGTTATTGGCGGTTTTTCAAATTGATCCATAGGCTAGGGGGAGAGGAGGAGGGGGGGAGGGGGAGATGGGGGGACAAGGATAACTATTGACTGTTGACTATTGACTATTGACTATTGACTAACTTTCACCTTTATGCATCCATTGGTTCTGTAGTGGGTGTGGATGAACCGGTACGTTCTCGCCACCAAGCTAAAAGAGTACTGGCGATGAATATACTAGAATAAGCGCCCATTGTAAAGCCAATAATCAAGGCTAGGGCGAAGTTATGCAAAGTTTCGCCACCAAAGAAAAAGATAGAAAATAATGTCAGCAACACGGTTAAAGTTGTGTTAATTGACCGTGTTAAAGTTTGGTTTACTGCATCGTCTACAATATCGCTAATTGGTCGATTCGGATTAGTTTTGACGGTTTCGCGAATGCGATCGTAAATGACTACAGTATCATTCACCGAAAAACCTGTAATTGTTAACAAGGCGACAATGAAGAGACTATCAACTTCAGTGCCAAATACCAAACCAAAAATTGAAAACATCCCTACTGTAATCAAGATGTCGTGAAACAAAGCAATAATCGCAAATATGGCATAGTCTAACTGAAAGCGGAAGTTCATGTAGACGGTGATGCCGAGAAAAGAGACGACCAGAGCTAATAAACCAGACGTAAATAGTTCTCGTCCTAGTGTAGGACCTACGGAGTCAAGTTGATTTTTTTGCGGGTCAAAAACGCCGATTTTTTCACTTAAGGCGTTTTGTAATTTGGTGCGTTGATCGACATTTAAATCTTTTGTGCGAATTGTTACCCCATTCTCACCAGCAAGTTGAATGTTACTATCGCCTATTCCCTGTTCTTTGGCTACTTCCCGAACAGTGGCAATATCAATTGGTTTGTCGCAATTACCAGGTTTTGTACAATCGCGTTCAAATTGTAAGCGCGTACCACCGATAAAATCCAAACTGGGACGCAGTGGTGCTTTGATTCCCGGAGTTTGCCAAGAAATCACCATCGAAATCATACCAATGATGATGATGGCAGAAGAAATAGTCCACCAAAGCGATCGCGATTTATTTATACTAAGTTTCATTGAGCTACCTCTGCCTTATTCGAGCTTGGCAGGTTAGGAGAAAAAAGTTCTGGCTTCTTCAATGCAGGAATTGAAATTGCCAAAAACAAAAGTGTCCGACTACAGGTAATCGCTGTAAACATACTAACTGCTACACCCAAAGCCAAAGTTAGGGCAAAGCCTTTAACTAACCCAGACCCCAGCCAGAACAAAGCAGCACAAGCAATCCATGTCGTCACATTACTATCTAAAATACTAGAAAATGCTCGGTAAAAACCAGATTCTACAGAACGATACAACTTTTTACCTGATTGTAATTCTTCCCGCGTGCGTTCAAAAATTAGTACGTTAGCATCAACAGCCATCCCAATACTGAGAATAAATCCGGCGATACCGGGCAGTGTGAGAGTGATACCTAATAAAGCAAAGGAAGCCCAAGTTAGCAAAGAGTAGATTACTAAGGCTATATCAGCAATTAATCCTGGTAGTCGATAGTACACCACCATAAAAATTAATACTAAACTCAGACCACCGATGCCAGCATAAATACTGCGTTGAATACTGTCTTTACCCAAGGTTGCACCGACTGTGCGTCTTTCAGCGATTTCTACTGGTACCGGTAATGCACCACCGCGTAATTGTACACCTAAATCGTTCGCTTCTTCTGTGGTAAATCTACCTGTAATTACAGCAGAACCACCGACAATGCCTGCGGCAGCAAATTCTGGACCGACGCTAGGAGTGCTAATCGCTTCATTATCCAAAAATATACCAATACTGCGACCAGTACCGGCGAGGCTTTTTGTCAGTTGGGCAAATAATTCCCCACCCTTAGTATCAAAGCGAATGGCAACATTCCAGTTGTCGCTTTGAGTCGGTTCACCATAGGCATCTTTGAGAAATTTACCAGTTAAAGGCGGGTTAGTACTTTCAAATAATTCAGCGATCGCTTGATTATTATTTTTTAATTCTTCTTTATTTTTCGCAATTGCGGCTGCGTCTTTAGTTTTGATCAATTCCTGCTGTTTAGCCTTCAATTCCTCTTTCGATCTTTGAAAAGCAAACAATTGAGTTTCTGTACCGGCTTTTTGCAGACGAAATTCTAGCTGTGCAGTACCTCCCAAAACTCGTTCTGCTTGTTCTGGGTCGTTAACTCCCGGTAGTTGCACTAAAATTTTGTCTGAACCCACCGTTTGAATTAGCGGTTCAGAAACACCAAGTCCGTTGATGCGTCCTTCAACTACTTTTTTCACAGCTTCCAATTCGCGTTCGGTGATTTGCTTAATCTCCGCTGTTGGTTTCACCTGAATTGTTAGCTGTGAACCTCCGCGTAAATCCAGTCCTAGCGGAATCGGAATTGTTGCAATCACCGTAATCGCGGCAATTACCATAACTAAAATCAAGGCTAATAGCGATCGCTGTCTTTGCATACCATAACTCGCAACTGACAAAGGCTATGATAGCGCTATTTTAACGACTTATGAAGGGACTGGGGCATTCGGCATTGGGCATTGGGCAGCATGAAGGGGAAAGGGGGAAAGGGGAAGGGGAAAAGGGAAAAACTTTTCTTACTTTACCCTTTGCCCTTTAACCTTTTCCCCTCATGAAATTCCCCAGTCCCCAGTCCCCAGTTCTAAACTCGCAAAGCTATCATTTTTTCTACAGCTTCGACTATTTGCTCTGGTTGAACAATTGTTAAGCGCTCTAAATTGCCATTGTAAGGTGTGGGAATATCTTGGGAAGAAAGCCGCAAGACTGGCGCATCTAATTCATCAAACAGGCGATCGTTAATACAAGCAATTAATTCGGCAGCTATACCACCAGTTCGCATCGCTTCTTCGACAATGATCACGCGATGAGTTTTCCGCACTGATTCACCGATAGTATCCATATCCAGCGGTTTCAAGGATATCAAGTCAATTACTTCTGGGTCATAACCTTGTTTTTCCAGAACTTTGACTGCTTGGGCTACATGATACCGCATCCGTGAATAAGTGATAATTGTCACGTCTTTCCCAGTACGCACAACTTCTGCTTTATCTAATGGCAGTAAATATTCTTCTTGTGGCAGGTCTTCTTTTAAGTTGTAAAGCAGAACGTGTTCAAAGAATAATACGGGGTTATCATCGCGGATCGCTGATTTCAGCAATCCTTTGGCGTTGTAAGGTGTAGAGCAGGTAACAATTTTTAAGCCAGGAACAGCTTGAAAGTATGTTTCTAATCGTTGGGAATGTTCTGCTCCTAGTTGCCGTCCTACCCCTCCCGGACCGCGAATTACCATTGGTATTTTAAAGTTTCCACCGGAAGTATAGCGTAACATCCCGGCGTTATTAGATATTTGGTTAAAGGCAAGCAGCAAAAAGCCCATGTTCATGCCTTCGATTATCGGTCTTAAGCCGGTCATCGCTGCCCCTACTGCCATTCCAGTAAAGCTGTTTTCGGCAATGGGGGTGTCGAGAATTCGCAGCTCACCGTATTTTTGATATAAGTCTTTGGTAACTTTGTAAGACCCGCCATAATGTCCTACGTCTTCACCGAGAACGAATACGCTCTGATCGCGTGCCATTTCTTCGTCAATGGCTTCTCGTAGGGCGTTGAAGAATAAAGTTTCTGCCATTTAAATACTTTAATACAATTCTTGTTTTGAATCTTATCGCGCTACAGGAAAAAATACAGTTAGCGATCGCACTACTTGAATAAGAAAGCGCAAACTATCAAGTCCCTTAGCACCCGTAAAGATCGCAATTACCTTTACTACTCTTGCACAATTTCGTATAAATCTTCAATCAACACGTCAAATGTCCGCGCCAATTTGTGTAGGGCAGTAACGTCAACTGTTGCCAATCCCGGAGAACGTGCATAAACCTTTATTGCACTGTAACCTACCCCGGAGCGATCGGAAACTTCCTTTAGAGTCCAACCTTTTTCTGCGGCATACTCTTTTATCCGCAACTTCACCAATCCCATGCTTGACAAAAGGTATGTATGTGCCTTTTAATATAAAAATAACAAAAGGCGATCGCCTGAGAAGTTTTGCTCGTCAAGCGATCGCCTGAATAACATTAAATCTAATTTCATGATAACAATAATTAAGCAAGAGTCAAAGGAAGTTAATCATTTATCTAGATTCGTGACAGTTGAGGCGATCGCTCTGCTTCTCAATATCGATGCTGGTAAAATTAGAGAAATCCGCTTGTGGAGATATATGATTTTGGTGGTGGCTGACGGCATGAGTAGATTTGTCAGTTACGCTGAGATCCCTCCAATTTTAGGAGCTGCACCTCCTACTGTAAAAGATTTTCTGGCTTGGCGCAAGCGTTGGCGTAAGCTAAAAACTAATCACGTTCCCGATTATTGGTGCAAGTTTTACGCAAAAAAATTTGGGCAAAGTAACGCCTTAGAAGAACTAAAACGATGGGGGCAATTAATTGCTATTATCAAGTTTGCTTTGTCACAAAAAGTTATACAGACGTTGCGAAGCTTGTATGCTGAAGAAAGATATTGTCTGAGGTTTCGCGTATGTGTGACACATGCGTTGTAATTTTGTAGTAGGCACTTCAGTCCCTAAGAATTAAGCGTTGAAACGCTTATTACGAAATAAATATTAAGTTTGGTTTAGCAGATGAACTGATGAATCGGGTAATTCAAGTGCCTGATTATTATCTGGAAAGCGTTTTGGTCTTCCGGGTTTGCGCTTGTGTCGTTGATTAATTGACTTTTCGCTTGCCTGTGCAAACTCTTCAGGTGTACATTTAAAAAGGCGTAGAGCGTCTAAAAATTTTTTTGGTGTCATTGTTGGTTCTGTACGCCCAGCTTCCCAGTTGCGAACACTGGTTTCACTGATTGCAAGCCTGAAGGCAACTTCAGCACGGCTTAGTCCCGCACGCTCTCTCAGGACTTGCATATCCATATTTTTATGTCTCCTTTAAAAAGTTATTAAACGGGTTTATTAAATCAATTGATGTGAAAATGCCAATTGAAAAAAATTTATTAACTATATTATTTCGTCTACCAGTCTGGCAAAGTAAGCAACGCTTCACTTCTGTAGTATCTCGTAGTTAGCTTATAATTATAACATGAAACTATCCCCGCAAGTAATGTAAAGCAGTACTTTCACCGTTCAAACTGGGGCATTGGGCAATGGGCAATGGGCAATGGGCAATGGGCAATGGGCAATGGGCAATGGGCAATGGGCAATGGACATCGGTAATAATTCTTTTTCTAGTCCCTATGCCCCATGCCCATTGCCCCATGCCCCATTCATTATTTTTCTAACCACCGCGCCGCATCTTTGGCGTGATAGGTCAAAATTAAGTCAGCACCGGCGCGTTTAAAGCCGGTTAAAGTTTCCATAACTACGCGCTGTTCGTCAATCCAACCGTTGAGGGCAGCGGCTTTAACCATCGCATACTCACCAGAAACATTGTAAGCAGCAACGGGTAAGTTGCAGGCTTGTTTGACGCGCCAGATAATGTCCATGTATGCCAAAGCTGGCTTAACCATGAGCATATCAGCACCTTCAGCGATATCAAGTTCAATTTCTTTAATCGCTTCAGTAGCGTTGCTTGGGTCCATTTGATAAGTTCTGCGATCGCCAAATTGTGGTGTAGAATCTGCTGCATCCCGAAAAGGACCATAATAAGCTGAAGCGTACTTAGCAGCATAGGACATAATCGGCGTATCTTGAAATCCAGCTTCATCTAAACCGGCACGAATTGCTTGGACAAATCCATCCATCATTCCGGAAGGTGCAATGATATCGGCACCGGCTTTGACTTGGGATACTGCTGTTTTCTTGAGTAATTCTAAAGTCGGATCGTTCAAAACCCTTCCTGTCAAATCACCAACTTGCAAATAACCGCAGTGACCGTGACTGGTATACTCACACAGACAAGTATCAGCGATGACAATCAAATCTGGTACAGCTTCTTTGACAGCAGTTGCAGCTTTTTGGACAATACCGCAATCATGCCATGCACCAGTCGCATCTACATCTTTATCTGCGGGAATCCCAAATAAAATAATCGCGGGGATTCCTAAGTCATAAACTTCTTTGGCTTCTTCAACAATTTTGTCTACCGAAAGTTGATAAACTCCAGGCATTGATTTGACTTCATTCGCGATTCCCTCACCTGGTACGGCAAACAGAGGGTAAATTAAATCACTTGCATTTAAGACAGTTTCGCGTACCATTCGACGCAGTTGAGAATTGGTACGCAAACGGCGAGGGCGATGTTGAGGAAACATAACGTTTTTTCAAGATTTACCATACTTTATGGGGCAATGCTGCGCTAGTGCGTGCGATCGCCTCATCCCATAAAGTATGGTAAACCCCTATATGAACCAAACTCTCAAAATATTATCAAAGGTTAACAGCTTTGGGCATTGGGGAGACAAGGAGATGGGGAGACAAGGAGAGGGGGAGATAGGGAGACAACGAAGAAAATTCACCTTGTCCCCTTGTCCCCTTGTCCCCTTGTCCCCTTGTCCCCAGTCCCTATTTCCTAGTCTGTTCAATTGTCTTAACAATTTCCTGTGCTACTTGCACGTTATTGAAATAGCTTCCGTGAGCTTGACCGCCGTATAATAACATCACTAAGGCTTCCTTACTGAAAGGTTGCATTAAAGATTCTAGAAAACTTAACTTGCTGATGATGTCTTTAATTTCAATGTTTCGCTGCAATCCATCGACTAAACTGTAAATTAAAGGATCGAGGGGCCAAGCAATAGGATCTGCGGGATGAAGGTAATTCCGCCAAGGTAGTTTGTTACTATTTTCTTCTTGGTTAAGATTGGCTACAAGTTGTTTTAATTTTGGTGTAATATCATGAGTGGCGCGTTGTTCTGCTTGGTTCTCTGTTAGTTCTGGGGTCAAAGCTTGATTTTCGCCTTTGACTATATCTAGTAAACTGAAGATGGCGATGGGTGATGCCATTGTGTGAATGGTGGAGATGCGAATACCTTGTTCTGGGTACGGATCTAATCCATAGAAATAGCCGCGAATTGCCATTGCGCTTTTATGACCGGGGATATTACTGTCATTCCAACGGGCAGCGAATAGTATATCAAAAAGGATGAATGTTCCCCAACTGTGGGTAACTAGATGTAAGCGATCGCCTAGACTCTTGTTTTTTAACCCATCTTCTATCTGTTCCTTCAGCGCTTCCACAATTTTAGATCCAACACTGCGGCTAATATACAAAGCCGCATCACCCATAAATTGAAGAATTGCATTTTGGCGTGTATTCTGAAACCATAGTTGATGCCAAGAACTATCAGGATGTGTAATTTTGGATATTAGGTTTCTCTCTGATTCAATGCCGACATCACCCCAATACAAAAGTATTGGTTTAAGGTTGTTGGGGTTATCAATTAACTTGTTGATGTGTCCAATTAATTGATCGGCGTAAGTGCGTTTTTCTCGTTGTTCGCGAGTATTTACACCGTGGATAAATAAAATATAATCAGTAGCCATAGTCAAACCTCTTCAAATTACTGCACAAAGAATTTTTGATGGTTATGACTCCAACACCTTACAGTAGTTTTCCGAAAAATTGACTACTTGCTTCAATAAAAGTTATAAAAGACACCTTCATCCAACTTAGTACAGCATTTCATCATTAATACGAGCGCGAATTAAATTTTGCAATACCCGATGCAATGGCATTGTGACTCGATGCAATCGAATTGTCACTCGATGCAATCGAATTGTCACTCGATGCAATGGCATTGGATCGCGATGCAATCGAATTGTCACTCGATGCAATGGCATTGGATCGCGATCCAATCGAATTGTCACTCGATGCAATGGCATTCAATACGGTTGGTGTTAAAGCAAGAGACGCAAGGGAATCGCCGTCTCTACAAAGGACTTATTATTGTAAAGACGGCGATTCCCTTGCGTCTTTGTGATCTATAATTTTCATCAAAAAATCTTATACGAACCGTATTGCAATGGCATTGTCACTCGATGTAATGGACATAGAAAGTGAAAATGAATGAGACGTAGCACTGCTACGTCTCTACAAGGTTTCAGCTAAGGCATCATAAAAGCGCTACACTTTTATGTAAAACTGTACTTAGATAAAATCATGTAAAAACGAACCGCACTCTTACGCACTGGCACATCTTCGCGCACCGTATTTGAAGGAGAAGATAAGAGCTGATGAAGAGTTTTTACGTAAGTTGCGTTTTGTGCAAACATTAATGGACACAAAACAAAGCGTCACAAACTTAGGGGAAAATTTGGGGGATGTCAGACAAACTACAAGAAGTGCTTAACTGTCCTCTGCTCTACGACTTATGAGGTTGTGGGGCAATTTTATATTTTACAACTTATTTCCCATCTTAATGATGGATAAGAAAAAAAATTATCAAACAAATTAATTAACCGTTGTTGGCTAGTAGTAAATGTTTAAGCATTTATTACTAGCCAATTTGTGCTATAAAAGCCGAAAAATGTAGGGATAACGAAACGGTTTATCTGGATCGCTTAAAACATTGGCAAGTGCCCAAATCGTTAGTCCCCAATGTAGAAGATATCCTAACCATGCCAATGGAAGTAGTAAACCAAAGGTGACAAAAATCAACACGGTAATAATTGCACCATAAAGCCAGACATTAAAGTGGAAATTAATGGCTTCTTTGGCATTTTCCCTCACAACGGGGTCATCACTGACGAATAGCATGGCAATAGGTACACCAACAGATACAAATGCCGTACTAAAAAAGATGGCTCCGTGACACAGTGCTGATAGAAGCTTTCGCTTGTCCGTGTCGTACATTTAGTATCTCCGATTAAATCAAGTTTTAACTTACCCTATCGACCCTATCACGAGCATCGTTGTCTTAAGATTAAAAGACTCGCTAAAGTTGGAAAAAGTTAAGTTAAGTTAAATTACAAGGCGATCGCATATCAATTATGTCTACTGAACTTCAATCTGAACTCGATCAAGCTGTTAAACAACGTCGCAATTTTGCGATTATTTCCCACCCTGATGCTGGGAAAACTACGCTGACAGAAAAGCTACTTTTATACGGAGGTGCGATTCACGAAGCTGGAGCCGTAAAAGCACGCAGAGCGCAGCGCAAAGCGACTTCTGACTGGATGGCAATGGAACAACAAAGAGGTATTTCCATAACTTCGACGGTGTTGCAGTTTGAATATCAGCATTGTCAAATAAATTTATTAGATACCCCAGGACACCAAGATTTCAGTGAAGATACTTACAGAACTTTAGCCGCAGCGGATAACGCGGTGATGTTGATTGACACGGCTAAGGGATTGGAAGCGCAAACCCGAAAGTTGTTTGAAGTGTGTAAAATGCGGGGTATTCCGATTTTTACATTTATCAACAAGCTTGATCGCCCAGGCAGAGAACCTTTAGAATTGTTGGATGAAATTGAGCAAGAATTAGGCTTGCAAACTTATGCGGTAAACTGGCCCATTGGGATGGGCGATCGCTTTAAAGGTGTATTCGACCGACACAAACAGCAAATTCACCTCTTTGAACGCAGCGCTCACGGTAGTCGCGAAGCCCGGAATACAATAATTGACTTAGGCGATGCAAAAATAGAAGAACTATTAGAAGAAGAACTTTACTATCAACTGAAAAACGATTTAGAACTTCTCGAAGGAGTCGGACCGGAACTTGATTTAGATTTGGTGCATCAAGGAAAAATGACCCCTGTATTTTTCGGTAGCGCCATGACCAACTTTGGGGTAGAATTATTCCTCAAATACTTCCTCGACTACGCCCTGCAACCAGGTGTTCATAATAGCAGCGTCGGCGAAGTTCCCCCCACCTATCCGGAGTTTTCGGGATTTGTTTTCAAACTTCAGGCGAACATGGACCCGAAACATCGCGATCGCGTGGCATTTATCCGCGTCTGTACAGGGAAATTTGAAAAAGATATGACGGTGAATCACGCTCGCACTGGTAAGATTATCCGTCTATCTCGTCCCCAAAAATTATTTGCTCAAGAACGAGAATCCATTGATGTAGCTTATGCAGGGGATGTTATTGGTTTAAATAATCCTGGTGTTTTTGCGATCGGCGATACAATTTACGTTGGGCAGAAGTTGGAGTATGAAGGTATCCCCTATTTCTCGCCAGAATTATTCGCGATTCTCAGAAATCCCAACCCCTCTAAATTTAAACAATTTCAAAAAGGTATTTCCGAATTGCGCGAAGAAGGTGCAGTACAAATTATGTACTCAACTGATGAAGCCAAACGCGATCCAATTTTGGCAGCAGTAGGTCAGTTGCAATTTGAGGTGGTACAGTTTCGCTTGCAAAATGAATATGGTGTGGAAACCCAGCTGGAATTATTGCCCTACAGCGTCGCTCGCTGGGTTGAAGGTGGTTGGGAACCTTTGAATAAGGTGGGACGTTTATTCAACACCACTACGGTCAAAGACAGCATGGATCGCCCAGTATTGCTATTCCGGAATGAATGGAATTGTCAGCAATTAGAACAAGACCATCCAGAATTGAAATTGAGCGCAATAGCGCCGGTGTTTTCCAGTCAACCAATGGAGGGATAATTCATTGGTTATGGCACTCATCGAACCCGGATGATTTATGAGGATAAGTTCACAGAAATTGGAGTCCAGGAATTTCTATGCCGACCAATGCCGAATCACCTTTGGAGGCTGGTTTGGCTGCCCTGAAACAAGGGGATTATAAAAATGCGATCGCTCAACTAGAACCGATTGCTAGCAATACTGATGCTCGTTTGGTTACTGTATTGCAAGCTAAAGTCGGGTTGGTGATGGCTTATGCACGCAGCGGCGATAACTCTAGAGCGATCGCCCTGTGTCAAACTCTTACAGAGATTAACAATCCTCAAGTTAAGCAGTGGGCAGACCGCGCCCTCAAAGAATTAACAAAACCAAAAAAATCTGATATACAATCAAAAAAATCGGAAACTGCATTTGTCCCGATTAAAAATTCCCACGAAAATTATCGCCCAGAACCGGAGCCACTTAACCCATTAAATTCGTCGGTAACACAAGTAGTAGTCAAAATTAATAATCCCAGCAACGAATCAGATAACTTTTTACCACCAACTAATCGACTTGCCAAAAATACACAAATGTATTGGCGTCATGCTGGACGCGCAAAGGTATGGCAACCGAGGCATAAATCAAATTTACTACCTTTACGGCTGCTCACAGCAGGAACATTCGTTGCTATCTTTTGGGTGATCCGGGCAATTCTGAGGCTGCTGATGCATTGGAGCAATAATATTTTATCTAATATCCGCTTGCAGCCTTTGCAGCTTTTTTATCGAGATCCAACTCAATTTCTATTGATAGCATTGGGCATTCTGATATTAGCATCCCCTTGGTTGTTAGATTGGTTGCTGGCTAACTTTTATGGAGGGCGAGATTTGCCAAAAGAAACCTTAAATATTCACAGTCGAGAGACGATACGACTGCTACAACGTTACTGTCAACAACGACGGTGGCGATCGCCCAAATTAAGCGTTTTACCAATCGCGGCACCAATTGCCTTGAGTTACGGTTATTTACCCCGCACTGCTCGAATTGTAGTTAGCCAAGGGTTATTAGAGCAACTAGCAGATGATGAAATCGCTACGATATATGGCAGTGAGTTGGCGCATATTGCCCACGGTGATTGTGTGGTAATGTCTTTGCTCTTGCTGGTAACTTTGCCGATTTATCGAGTATATGAACAAGTTTCCCAGTGGACGGACAAAATATCAAACAAAATTTTGCAAGTACCGGGAGTAGTTATATCTAGTCTGGCTTATGGGGTTTGGTGTTTGCTAACTGGCACGGCTTTATGGTTATCTAAGGTGCGGCTTTATTATAGCGATCGCCTAGCTGCCGAAATCACCGGTAATCCGAATGCTTTGGTTCGCGCTTTACTAAAAATTTCTATTGGGGTTGCAACTGATATCGAAAAGCAAGAACAGACTTCTGGGCAGCTTGAAAGTCTGAATATCTTAGCACCAGTCAGCTATCAACAGAGCCTTTGTTTAGGTAGTATTGCTGGGAAAATTCCTTTTGAATCATTTTTAATGTGGGATAGTCTCAATCCTTATCGTCAATGGTTTACAATCAACAATAGTCACCCAATAATTGGCGATCGCATCCAACGCCTTTGTGAAATAGCTCGTCATTGGCATCTAGACCTAGAACTATATCTCACCAACCAACAACCTTTAAAAATCAAGCGTCATTCTCTTATTTTACAAATCGCGCCTTTTTTAGGAATTCCTTTTGGTTTGATGTTTGCTGGTATTTTATGCCTAATCTGGCAAATAGCATTCGCATTCAAGTTGTTAAATTTGAAGTGGATATACGACGATTGGTCATTCGTTACAGGTTGCGTACTTATTGGCATTAGCATCGGTATTTTCATGCGGATTCTTTATTTCTTTCCCGATGCAGATATGAAACCTTCGATACTGCAAAGTTTCTGGACTGATGCTAGCAACATTGTACACACTGGCGATCGCTTGCCCAATTTCTTAGCTAACCCATCAGCCCTTCCTATCGATAGTATCAGAGTGCGTCTTGTCGGTAAGTTATTAGGTCGTCGCGGCACTAGCAATTCCCTAGAACAAGACTTAATTTTACAAACTAACACTGGTTTAGTGAAATTACATCATATTTCTGGGCTGTTACAGTTAGCCAATCCCCAAGACTGGATTGGTCGGCAAATTACTGTCACAGGTTGGTTTCGTCGAGGTGCTACTCCTTGGATTGATATCCAAAGCTTAGAAACTCAAAACGGTCAAACTATTAATAGTCATCATCTTCTTTGGTCTATGATTTTGGCAGTTGCAGCACTAGCTTGGGGTGGGTACATCCTTCTGAAGGGGTAGTTGATGGTTAATGGTTGATGGTTGATGGTTAATGGTTGATGGTTGATGGTTGATGGTTGATGGTTATCCACTAACCACCATCCACTAACCACTATCCACTAACCACCATCCACTAACCACCATCCACTAACCACCATCCGCAGAATGTAAACAAAAGTTGCAGATTATTTTCGCCCATGTTAAATTTATTTGCAAAAATCGCAACTGAGATAACTAAGCTTCCGAGCTTAAGGTTTAGTTTTGTCTGTTTGAACCAATTTATCTGCCTCAATGCTGACAACAGAGCAACAAATCAACCAGCCATTAGGTGGTTTTTATTTCTCAAACACAAAAAAAGGGAGAAAATATGTATTTTATGTTACGATGCAATCATGATATTGTCGTAAATGTCAGCGTGGAACTGGCTACGTAGAAAATACCGTGGTAATGTAAAGAATGGCGTTTGGTTATCCCGAACAAGGGCATAGAAAAAGTTTTTTGTGGCAGGCAGTGTGCCGTTAAATTTACAAATCTTAGAATTAAGGTGTAAAAGAGCGTTGTCGCGCTTGACTATTAAACAATTTGATCCTGGCGAAAAACTGTATTGTATAGGTTGACAGTTTGGAGTGTAAAAGTTGGTTCATGGCAGTTTTGATCAAAAGCATCTATATAAAAGCCAAAACCAAGGGATTGTTTTCTTGCCCAATCATAATTCATCTAATGGAGGTATAGTTCATGTCCGTTCGCCTATACATAGGTAATTTGCCGAAAGAAGAAATAGACCGTCAAGAACTGCAAGCAGTTTTTGCTGAAGAAGGTGAAGCTGTCACCACCAAACTAATCAAAGACCGGAAAACAGGCAAATGTCGTGGATTCGGTTTTCTGACAGTTAACGACGACGAACATGCAGACCAAATTATTGAAAAATATAATGGTCGCACGTTCAAAGACACTGCCATTAAGTTAGAGAAGGCATTACCTCGCACGAAAGGTGAGGAAAATGAAGACCAGCAGCAGCCGCAACCGCTGCAACAAGCAGTTCCGAAACCAGTTACTGTAAGTAACGCTGGAAACCCTGTTCCTAACACTGGTGAAAAAAGCAGCCGTCGCGATAAAAGCTCTAAAAAGCCTCGTCGCGGTGGTGGTAGTGCTTCTAGCAATACCAGCAGCAGCACCAACGACTCTGATGCGGTTCGTCCAGATCCCCGTTGGGCATCTGAACTAGAAAAGCTCAAGGAAATGTTAGCTGCACAAGCGACAAATTAATTCATGTCGCAGATAAATTAAAAATTAAAAATCAATTTAAGTTGATTTTTAATTTTTAATTGTCGTTTAATTTAGCTAAGGGGTAGTTGCAGCGATTGTTGTAAATGCGATCGCAATTCTTGGGCAAACTGCTCTCTATGGCTAAAATTATCAGTGCGAATTGGTTTGCGTTCAGGATCTAACATCCAGCCGTAATCGCTACCTAGACGTAGCTTGTCTTGGTAGTCGGCAATTGAGACAATAAGCCCAGGTGAAGGACTGTTGTCTACACCGAGGACGCGAAATACATAATTAAAAGTATTCTGCTTGCCAGAAACGACGGTAGAGGGTTGACCGTATTCAGCCAAGAGATGCGATCGCACAAGCGCGACTAAACCAGGTTTTTCCAAATCATCCAGAGTGCGAACTGCCAGAGTCAGGGCGAAGTAAAACTCTTCAACAGGAATAAATTCTAATTGCATAGGCATATTTTACCGCTTCATGTTCCCATAAATTAGGCGATGGGGTGAAAACACCCAAAATCATAGACTTCTTGCACTCCCAAAGGGGAAAGGGAAGGGGAAGTCCTTAGCATACCTTTATAACAGTTGCATATTTTTGTATATATAAATACTTTTTATTATCTAAAGATAGATTTTTTAAATGGTTCCCATAAATGAATTCTCAAGATTGATTCATCTTCGGTGATATAAACTATTACTTTCTTATATATTTATTATTATTTATCAGAAAGTATTTTATGTTACAAAAATGTCGCAGGTAGTAATATAGTATATTCTCCAAGTTAAACTTCAACCACTTACTTGTCTGCAAAAAAAATGTAGTAAGGGCATTGTTTGGATTATAGAAATATATCTTAGCCCTTAAATAACACTTTTTTCAGGAGATAAATAAGTGAAAGTTCCAGTTTTGAAAGTGTTTATACATATAAGTATTGGGCATCTTTTCCAAATGAAAAGATGTCTAAAAACGTATGAATTAGCAATTTGAAGATAGGTTAATTTACGTAATGTTCCGGAAGTGATTAAGTTTATTTTATGAATGTTATTAGAAATAAATATAGGATTTTCTGTATAAAGCAATTAAATATAGACACTTAACCAAAAAGAATATTTCTACTAGCAGATGTGAAAAGATATGTGACATATTAAATTAAAATAACAATATGTAAACTTTATTGACTAACTGTGAAGTAAAAGCTAGGCGCAAGCTTGGAATTACCTAAAACTTTCTTAAATCAGCAACACAACACACAAATCATGGACTCTACAACTCAACGACGTATTGCCTTAATTTCAGTCCACGGAGATCCCGCGATTGAGATTGGAAAAGAAGAAGCTGGAGGACAGAATGTTTACGTGCGGAATGTGGGTGAAGCATTGGGTCAGTTAGGATGGCAAGTTGATATGTTTACCCGCAAAGTAAGTGCAAAGCAAGAGACGATTGTGCAACATAGCGAAAATTGTCGAACAATTCGTTTGCAAGCTGGTGAACTTGAGTTTGTACCGCGTGATGATCTTTTTGAGTATTTGCCAGAATTTATAGATAATTTTCTTCAATTCCAAGCAGAAAATGGCTTTACATATTCGTTGATTCACACAAATTACTGGCTGTCTAGCTGGGTAGGAATGCAATTGAAGAAAATTCAAGGAAGCAAACAAGTTCATACCTACCACTCTTTGGGAGCAGTTAAATACAACACAATAGAAGATATTCCTGAGATTGCTAGTCAGCGTTTAACAGTGGAAAAAGAAGTGTTGGAGACAGCAGAAAGGATTGTAGCGACCAGTCCGCAAGAAAAAGAACACATGCGCGAATTGGTTTCACATAAAGGTAATATCGATATTATTCCCTGCGGTACAGACATTCGTAAATTCGGTTGCATTGATAAAGTTGCAGCTAGAACCAAATTGGGAATAGCAAGCGATGCCAAAGTTGTAATGTATGTGGGACGTTTTGACCCCCGCAAAGGTATAGAAACCTTAGTGCGTGCAGTGGCTGAGTCTAAGTTGCGTGGAAATGAAAACCTGCAATTAATTATCGGTGGTGGTAGTCGTCCTGGTCAAAGCGATGGCATCGAACGCGATCGCATCGAAAGCATTGTCAAAGAATTGGGAATAAGCGATATTACCACTTTCCCAGGTCGCCTCAGTCAAGAAATTCTGCCAACTTACTACGCAGCTGCGGATGTTTCTGTAGTTCCCAGTCACTACGAACCGTTTGGACTAGTAGCGATTGAAGCGATGGCTTGTAGTACACCAGTAGTCGCGAGTGATGTCGGTGGATTGCAGTATACAGTTGTTCCTGAAGAAACTGGTTTATTAGCACCACCACAAGATGTAGCCGGTTTTGCAGATGCAATTGACCGAATTCTACTCGATCCAGAATGGGCAGAAAAATTAGGTAAAGGTGGTAGAAAGCGCGTTGAAAGCAAGTTTAGTTGGGATGGTGTCGCAACTCAGCTAAGTGAACTTTACACCGAACTGTTGCAGCCAGAGTCAGTACCGCCGGCAACAGCAAAAGAATTAATGCAGTCAACAAGCGAATTAGTGCAATCAACAGCAAAAGAACTAGTGGATTCAACAGTAGAATTAGTCCAATCAACACTAAAAGAACCACTTTTGGTTGCGAAATAACGCTCTTAGGTAACAGATAATGGTGAGTGAGGAATTTGGAACTAAGCAATAATTTGCCGTTCCTTGTCCTCACTCACCATTATCAGGGGAGGGGAAAAGGGGAAAGGAAAAAATTATATTCGTTTAATCAGTGGACTTTTTACTTTTTAAATTATTTATTAGACATCGACCGAATTTAAATATGCGTTATCCAGAATTATTAGAGACGTAGCACTGCTACGTCTCTACATTCTTTTTGACTATTAGACATCTCCAGAAAAGACGTAAAGACGTTCCGTCGGAACGTCTCTACATTCTTTTTCGGAGATGTCTATTATATAGATGAAGACAAATCTCATGCCTATGCACTGTTCTAATGCAGCATATAAGAATGGTGTAAATGCAAAGCCCTTTATCGTCAAAAATCGCACTATAAGTTAAAACTCAGCGATAGAATCAATTAACTTAAAACCCCAAGGTTTGAGAGCTGCGATCGCTAGTTCTCTATCTACACCATCATAAGCTTCCCATTCGGACGGGTGATCTTTAGGATGTCCGTCACCGACATTACCTGCAACTTTTATTATCGGAGAGTTTGACAAGCGATCGCGCTCCAGCCCTTTTGGAAGTGCTAGTTTAAGTTTGTGACCGATGAACTTCGATCCGGTTGAATTATTAGCTACAGATTCACGGATTAAACAGATATCACCAGCAGTCCCCCAAGTAGTTGGGTAGATGTGGAGAAAAGATATATAGCTTTCTGGTTTGATGGCTCTTTTTAGAACTTCCATTATCTGTAATCCTTACAGTGTGAGTGAAAAATCATATAAATATTTTCTCTCACTAGCTGCAACTATTTTTATTTTGCAAGCCTGCTCAAGATACAGTTTATCCAAGTAAGTGCTGCTGTATATATCTGGGAAGTGCAATCTCCTGCAATGCGATCGCTCCTAGAATTATGTATAGAGCTGACGGCTACTTGTCAACCGAAAAGTATTGAAACTCTCATCGGATCAATGGATTTGCGTTTTGTGCTGCTGAAATTATGGTTTGCTCAATTCTCTTCAACCTAGTCTCTGGACGTTTTGCACTGTCAATCCAAAATAGAATGTTCTTCTTCAATGAATTACTAAACCCCTCGAAATTATGGTTGGCTGAAGAGTTTGCTTCTAAGGCTTGCTTCAAATCTATCGGAATGGTCAATGCTTCAATCGCATCCAAGGAGTTCCATGAGCCATCTTGTTTGGCAGCTTCAATTTTTTCTAGACCTACCTGAGTCATCAAGCCTTGTTCGATTAGCTCTTGAATATATTGCTTATTTAATTTTGACCATACACTTTTGGGTTTGCGAGGTGTGAAGATTTGCTGATAACGGTCTTCATCCAATGATTTTACTTTACTGTCAATCCAACCAAAGCATAAAGCTTCTTTGACTGCTTCGCTGTATTTAACGCTTGTTTTACCGCTTTTGACCTTGTAGTAAATCAACCATATACCAGGCAAGGTGAGATGAAACTTTTCCAACCACTGCCGCCATTTTTTGCGATCGCTGGCATAAATAGATTCCAGTTGGTCATCAAATTTTGGCATTACCGAAGATTGTAGGGGATTTTAACGTTGAAAGCCCAATAGATAACTTTAATAGGACTTACGCACTCAGTCACGAGAAAACAAGATTTTGAGATTGCTTCCTTGCGTCGCAATGACGGAAATACGTAGTTCGTGCGTAAGTCCTAAAGAAGCATATCGCTAACGATCGCACTCTTTCTCTCCAAATCACACCAAATTTATACCACACAACACCCATCAATTGTAACTTCAAACTGCGATCGCTCTCTCTTACCTCTTCCTTCGCGGTTCAATTCTCATTCCTAATTGACAAAGCGCGATCGCATTTTCTATCTACAGCAGCTTGTCTAGTGTAATCGGCAAATCGCGGACGCGCTTGCCTGTTGCGTGGTAAACTGCGTTGGCGATCGCCGCAGCAACTCCGGTAATGCCAATTTCACCAATTCCCTTGATGCCAAGGGGGTTTACATGGGGATCGTGCTCATCCACAAACAACACTTCAATTGCCGTAACGTCTGCATTAACTGGCACATGATATTCAGCTAAGTCACGGTTGACAACACGTCCTAGATTAGGGTCAATTACAGTGTGTTCCATTAACGCCATGCCAATACCATAGACAATCCCACCAACGAGTTGACTATTGGCTGTCTTCGCATTCAGCAAGCGTCCAACACCAAAGCTGCCTACCCAGCGCGTTACCCGGACTTCACCCGAATCAGGGTTAACCCGGACTTCTGCAAACTGGGCGCCAAATGAATGCATGGAATACTTATCTTTTTCCTCTCCCGGCTTGGCATCTGCACGCGCTTCGATCATTTTCAATTTATGCCGTCCGAGAATTGCTCCATAAGTTTCGGTTGCGGATGATTTATTCTTTAAGAAAAGGCTGCCATTCTCGGCAATCACATCCTCAGCATTTGAGCCGTAGAGAGGCGATTTTTGATCGGCAAGTGCCAATTGCATCAGCTTACTGCGAGCTTCAGTTCCCGCCAAATGTACCGACGAGCCTACACTAGCAGCGGTTTGTGAGCCACCGGAAACCGGCGTTTCTGGTAGATTAGTATCACCCAACTCGATGCGGATTTTCTCAACTGGTATACCGATCGCTTCAGCGGCAACTTGAGTCATTACAGTATAAGTTCCCGTACCAATATCTTGGGAACCAGTTCGGATAACGGCTGTACCATCTGCCATAATTTGAGCGATCGCCGATGCTGGAGAACGGTAAGTAGGGTGTGTAGCCGTTGCCATCCCCCAACCGATCAAATAATTGCCATCCCGCATCGAACGAGGGGTAGGATTGCGCTTTTGCCAGCCAAATCGCTCTGCCCCTACTTTGTAACACTCTCTGAGTGACTTGCTCGACCAAGGCAATCCTTTACTCGGATCGACTTCAGCATAGTTACGCAAACGCAACTCCACCGGATCGATCTTCAGTTTGTAAGCAAGTTCGTCCATTGCCGATTCTAAGGCAAAGGAGCCGGAAGCTTCTCCTGGCGCACGCATGAAAGTTGGTGTTCCCTGATCAAGCTGAACTAGACGATGGCTGGTTTCAATATTCGCGCAAGCGTACATCATCCGTGCGCTTTTACCAACCGGTTCGATAAATTCATCGAATGTTGAAGTCTGGGAAGTTCCAGCGTGTCGCAGTGCGGTTAATTTTCCTTCGCGGGTTGCACCTAGAGTAACTTGTTGAATTGTTTCTGGTCGGAAGCCAACAGATCCATACATTTGGATGCGTCCCAACACCAGCTTAACTGGACGCTTAACCTGCCGTGATGCGATCGCTGCTAAAGGCACATGCGACCAAGCCGAACCTTTGCCACCAAAGCCACCACCGACATAATAAGACATAACGCGGACATTCTTTGGTTCAATTCCCAATACTCCGGCAACTTTTTGTTGAGCGGGAAAAACCCCCTGAGTGGCATCATACAGCAGCAATTGATCGCCTTGCCAAACCGCTGTTGTCGCATGAGGTTCCATCGCATTGTGATTTTCCACCGGGGTGGTATAAGTTTGCTCGACGCGGACAGCAGCACTTGCTAGTCCCTGAGTGACATTGCCTACAGATGCATCGGGTGGTTCGTTTCTGGGAATTTTCCCCTTAGGGATGTATGCTTTAGAGAGGTTCTCCCGCATATTTATGGTCGGCTTCTCTTCCTCATAGCGAACTTGCACCAACGAGGCAGCGTGCATCGCTTGTTCAAAGGTATCGGCAACCACAATACCAATATGCTGACCGCTATAAAGTACAATGTTATCTTGTAGCACTTGCAGCTTGCGACCGCCTCCTTTATCTCCAAATGCTTTTGGTGCGTTGAGGTGAGTAATAACTGCTAGTACACCCGGTAATCGCTCCGCTGCTTTTGGATCAATTTGAGTGATTTTACCTTTAGCGATCGCACTTTGAATTGTCACTCCATATGCAAGCTTGGCAACGGGAAACTCAGCCGAGTAACGCGCACCACCAGTTACTTTCAGATATCCATCAACTCTATTTAGCGGTTTACCGACAACTTTGTTTCTATCTGGTGTATTCATGCCATCCCTCCCACCGTTGTCAGTGCCTTGACAATTGTGCGTTTAGTTAGTTCTACTTTAAATGCGTTGTACTTTTGCGTTTTCGCTCCCCGGATAGCAACCTCAGCCGCTGCTTGAAATGTTGCCTGGTTTGGTTGCTTATTTACGAGTGCTTTTTCAGCTTCGTAGGCACGCCAAGGCTTTGTTCCTACCCCACCAAGGGCAATGCGTGCCGTTTGAATGATCCCATTTTGAATATCTAATGCAGCCGCAACTGATGCCATTGCAAAGGCATAAGAAGCGCGATCGCGTACTTTTAAATAGTGCGATCGCTTTGCAAAATTAGAAACAGGCAAGTCAACGGCAACAATTAACTCACCATGTTGCAAAACTGTTTCCCGTTCTGGTGTACTGCCCGGTACAAGATGAAAATCTACCAGGGGAATACTACGCGCTCCCTTGGGACCCCGTGTCTGCACAACTGCATCAAGTGCTACCATTGCCACAGCCATGTCAGAAGGATGAGTGGCAATGCAGCGATCGCTTCCGCCGAGAATAGCATGAATGCGGTTGTAGCCCTCAATCGCCGGACAGCCGGAACCAGGAACCCGCTTGTTACATGGCATAGAAGTGTCGCGGAAGTAGTAGCAGCGAGTACGTTGCAGCAAATTTCCGCCTACTGATGCCATATTTCTTAGTTGCGGTGATGCACCAGACAACAACGCTTCAGACAGCACAGGGTAGCGATCGCGAATCATTGCATCATATGCAACCTGGTTATTACGTGCCATTGCCCCAATCCGCACGCTGTTACCCTGCATTTCTATCTTGGTTAGCGGCAGTAAGTTAATGTCAACTAACTCTCTTGGTGTCTGCACATTCAGCTTCATCAAATCGATTAAGCTAGTACCACCGGCAAGATACGAGGCTTGAGCAACTGGAGTCACCAATGCTACAGCATTATCCGCTTGTCCTGGTTTCTTATAGCTAAACGGCTGCATCTTTTTTTCCTTCTAACACATCGCGCACAGCATTGACAATATTTGGATAAGCACCGCAACGGCAGATATTGCCGCTCATCAGTTCGCGAATATCGGCATCAGATTTAGCGTGTCCTTCTTTTACCAAACCCACCGCCGAACAAATCTGTCCCGGTGTACAATAGCCGCACTGAAACGCATCGCGGGCAATAAACGCGGCTTGCATTGGGTGGAGTTTTTCTCCTTGTGCTAAACCTTCGATAGTTGTAATTTTCGCGTCGGTGTGCATAATGGCAAATGTCAGGCAGGAATTAATTCGCTGCCCATCAACTAGCACCGTACAAGCACCGCATTGACCGTGGTCGCAACCTTTTTTAGTACCAGTCAAATTTAAACGCTCACGCAGCACATCGAGTAGTGTGACACGAGGATCGATTTTTAGCGCGTGTTGTGTTCCATTTATATGTAGTTTGACATCAACAAAATTACTTGGTATTGCTGATAGAGTATTAGACTGAGGGTTTGCTTGAGCTTGGGTCTTTGTTCCCAAATTCTCCAACATAGCCCCCAATGTACTTGCGATCGCAACCTGACCAAACCTTCGGCGTTTAAACCTCAGCCTCATATCTACAATTTTAAAGTTGTAAGTTTAACTCGCATATTAGAAAAAATGTTGTAGTAAAATATCTGTCCGCAGTCTGAAGTTGTCTTGAAGACAAAGTTGCGATCGTTATTTGCCTAACAGATGTACATTTTAAATTAATCTTATAACTTAGCATCTTCAACCAATTATTGCTACTCTTAAGGCAGTAAATTACGATTTATTCACAGATTTATATCTTCAGCTTAAACTTCATCCTATGCTCATCGAATTTAGTGTCGGCAACTACAGATCGTTTAAAGAGCAAGTCACCTTTAGTATGGTGGCAGCTAACCTTGTCGCACAAGATAAAAAGCTTGATGAAAACAACGTTTTTGAAATAGATGATGATTTAAAACTACTTAAAAGCGCGGCAATATATGGTGCAAATGCTAGTGGTAAAAGTAACCTGGCTAAAGCTTTAAATTTCATGAAATGGTTCATGGTTAATTCTTCTAAAGAAACTCAAAGCACCGAAAAAATAGGTGTTGAGCGATTTCAACTTAGCAGTGAAACCGAAGCTAAACCATCTTTGTTTGAAATAGTATTTTTAATGAATGGCAAGAAATATAGATACGGATTCGAGGCAACTCGTGACAAAGTTGTCTCTGAATGGTTATTTTATGTTCCTAA
Organism: [Scytonema hofmanni] UTEX 2349; assembly: GCF_000582685.1. Lineage (GTDB taxonomy): Bacteria > Cyanobacteriota > Cyanobacteriia > Cyanobacteriales > Nostocaceae > Hassallia > Hassallia hofmanni. Next base: position 3,046,707 of record NZ_KK073768.1, on the reverse strand, counting down.
ATCAAGAGAAACTAAACTTTTTAAGCGCACACTGGACAATATTAGTGTTTCTAAAGCATATAAAGCTAATGGTATTCAGGAGAGGACAAGAGATAATGCCCTCTTCTTGTCTGTATCTGCTCAATTTAATGTCAAGATTGCAGAAAAAATCTTAGATTGGCTGACTAACAGTATCAATGTTGTCTCTAGTTTAAATGATAGAGGCTATCGAGGATACACAGTTAGTTGTTTCATGAATAACGAAAATAAAGATGAAATTCTTCAGTTACTCAAAAAATTAGATTTGGGATTTAGCGATGTACAGGTAGAAAAAATTGAGGTGACTGTTGATTCTTTGCCTAGTGAACTGCCTGATGAAATAAGAAAAATTATTAGAACAAATGCGGCAGTAAAAGCAATATCAGTTAAAACCATACACCGAAAATTTGATGAAGCAGGAAATATTATATCTACAGAAATTTTTAATTTAGATAATCAAGAGTCTGAGGGAACTCAAAAAGTCTTTGCTTTGGCAGGACTTCTTGTTGATACACTGAAAAATGGTAAAGTTCTAATCATTGATGAATTCGATGCTAGAATTCATCCTTTGATCAGCCGTGCAATTGTTGAATTATTTAATTCCAACGAAACGAATTCAAATAATGCTCAGTTAATATTCATGACTCACGATACGAATTTACTTAGCAATCAGCTTTTTCGTAAGGATCAGATTTGGTTTGTTGAAAAAAATAGATATGGTGCAACAGATTTGTACTCTTTAGCAGAATATAATATACCTAACGATGCGTCATTTGAGAGTGATTATATTAAAGGTAGATATGGTGCAATTCCATATATCGGAAGTTTGAATCATCTAATCGACTCTCATGCCTAGAAAAAAGGAAAACTATCGTGGATATCACGAACGAAAAGTTAATACTAGGGAAATCAGGCAGAGATTCTTGATTGTATGTGAAGGAGCAAAAACCGAACCTAACTACTTTAGGAGTTTTCGTGTTTCTAAAGATGTCGCTGAAATAAATGTGCAGGGTAGGGGAGAGAATCCAAGCAAATTAGTTGAAAGCGCAAAGGAACTAAATCAGCAAGATGATTACGATCAGGTTTGGTGTGTTTTTGATCGTAATTCTTGGACTAAAGAAGATTTTAATAATGCTATTAATAATGCTAATGATCAAAAATTTAAAGTAGCTTATTCTAATGAAGCGTTTGAACTATGGTATGTCCTGCATTTTGAATTTCTCAATACTGGTATTCCTCGAAGTGATTATCTTCGGAAGCTAACTTCTTTACTTGGTCGTAAATATCAGAAGAATAGCGAAATGATTTATGATGAGCTACTTGAGAAGCAATCTTTTGCTATTAGAAATGCTGAAAAACTTCTCAAACAATACGATCCTCACAATCCAGAGAAAGACAATCCATCAACAACAGTGCATCTGTTAGTGCAGGAACTGAACAAGTTTATTCAGTAAACAGACTCTCCGCGTCTACGTACTACTCACCAATTAGTGCGTAGACGCGGTTTTGTAATTGCATCACTCCGTTATGCCAATACGTCGGTTCGTTATGCCAATACGTCAGTCCGTTATGCCAATACGTCAGTCCGTTATGCCAATACGTCGGTCCGTTATGCCAATACGTCGGTCCGTTATGCCAATACGTCAGTCCGTTATGCCAATACGTCAGTCCGTTATGCCAATACGTCAGTCCGTTATGCCAATACGTCGGTCCGTTATGTTAAATCAACCTTTCTAACCTTGCCCTATCTGAAAATTTCACCTTTCTGTTATTTTTTTTGTTGCAATGGGTACATTAAATATACAATTTACTAAGTATGCATGTATGGCTCCCCAAAATACAACAAACCGTTTGCGCTCTCAAACTATTAGTCAAGATATTGACTCATTGCACGGTTTGCAAACCGTCAGCACCTATAACACAACCCGTGCTGATGCCTCTAATGCTAACTTACAGCAAGCTTATCAGGCGATGTTGATTTCTCAACAAACCGAAACCGAGAAACTAGCTATATATCGTGCTGCTGCTGATGCTGCCCGATTAGCAGAATGGGAATTTCATAATGCTGTTTTAGCGATGAAAGAAGTCGTGCGGGGGCAATATGGATCAGATAGCGATCAAGCTCAAGCGGTGGGATTGAAGAAAAAATCAGACCGCAAGCGTCCTTCGCGCAAAAAGTCGGTTGCAATGGCAAGTTAATCAAGGTGAACTATTTTAGTGTAAAGCGATCGCCCTTAAAGAAAAGTTGGCGATTGCTTTTTTTAAGTTTTTAATTGCAGCGTTGCGGCAAGTCCCTGAAACAGAAGCGACTTGACTGTTATAGAACTTACGCACTGTACAAAACCACTATCTTGTGTATTAACGTAAATACGTTGTTCCAGGCGTTTGAATGTCACTTATGATTGTTGGCGATCGCAATAATCAATTGAAAAATCTAGCTAGAAGCCTTGAAAACTATACCTGTCATTTTGGCTTTTCTGTCAATGCGTAAGTCCTAAATATATCCTTGAGCATAGGGAAGATGACGAAGCGTTTTCAATTTACGTTGAAAGATTTAAAAACCCTGAGGCAAAGGTGTATCCACCACCGAAAAGTTTAGATGACCCAGAAATTGACATAATACTTCGTGAGCATTTGGAGCAGCGGCACAATCCAGCGTAAAAGTAATGGTATTCTAATTCAGTTAAAGTCCAATGTGCTTTCGTTTCCAGCCATTCGATAACTTCTTGTTTTTGCTGCGAACCAAGTAACCGCTATGATAGTTGAGGTCTGCTATGCTTTGACTAGATGAAAATAGAAGCATAGCGATCGCCAACACTTGAATGTCAATAATTAATCGCTTTGCAACCAGTTGACTTTACCACTCTCACAGCTGCTTGTAGCGAAATCCGCGCTAACTGGCTACCATCACGCCTAGAGCAAGTTCATCAGCGCGATCGCTATACTATTGCTGTGGCATTACGCACCTTAAAACATCGAGGTTGGCTAGAGATTTCTTGGCATCCTCAAGCTGCTCATATTTGTATTGGCGATCCGCCACCCAGAAAACCTGATACATTTACATTTAGTCAACAATTAGTCCATCAATTAGGTGGTTTAGCGCTGGTTGCAATTGAAGCGATCGCACCTTGGGAACGTGTGATTAATTTGCAGTTTGCTCGTCGTCCAGGTGAAACCGCATTATATCACCTGTATGCTGAAATCATGGGCAAATATAGCAATGTCATCCTCACTGATGCCAAGAATGAAATTATCACTGCCGCACATCAAGTTAGTCAGCAACAATCTACTGTCCGTCCAATTCAAACTGGACAATTTTACGAAATTCCACCCAAACTTACTAATACTACCCCCAATTTGAGCGAATCTCAACAACGCTGGCAAGAACGAGTCAGCTTAGTACCAGGAGCGATCAAGCGTCAGTTACTCAAAAGTTATAGCGGTTTGAGTGCAGCACTGTTAGATACTATGTTACAGGTAGCTTCGTTAGATCCAGAAGCCGCAACCGATACCTTGCAACCCGACGATTGGCAAAGATTATTTCAGCGCTGGCAAGAATGGTTACAAGCTTTGGAGGAGCAAAAATTTCACCCAGCTTGGACAAATAATGGATACACTGTAATGGGTTGGGGTGGAGTTGCACCAGTCAAAGATATCCAAGAATTAGTTTACCGCTATTATACAGACGAAATCAATCAACAGGTATTTTCTCAACTCCGCCATCAGCTGACTCAGAAGCTAAATAATATTTTGGCAAAATTACGGCTGAAGGCTGATACATTTAAAAAACGCTTGCAACAATCAGAGCAAGCCGATGAATATCGCCAAAAAGCTGATTTATTAATGGCGTATCTGCAAGAATGGGAACCAGGGATGAAGGAAATTACCCTTGCAGACTTTGAGAATGGTAAACCTGTAGCGATCGCACTTCAACCCGATAAAAATGCAGTGCAGAATGCCCAAAGCCTTTACAAACAGCATCAAAAACTCAAACGTGTCAAAAATGCTGTAGAACCGTTGCTAGCAGAAGTCAATGGTGAAATTGGATATTTAGAACAAGTAGAAGATGCGATCGCGCAAATAGACAAGTATCAAACGATAGAAGATTTAGAAGCTTTAGACGAAATCCGCGAAGAACTGATTGGACAAAAGTATCTAGAAGATCCAGAATACCGCAACCGCACTTCTAATGAAGCTGCTAGCACTAACTTTCATCGTTACCGCACTCCCAGCGGTTTTGAAATCTTAATTGGTCGCAACAATCGCCAAAATGATTATCTAACGTTTCGTGTCGCCGGCGATTATGATTTGTGGTTTCATGCTCAAGAAATTCCCGGTAGCCATGTTCTACTACGTTTAGAACCCGGTGCTGTGCCAGAAGAAGCTGATTTGCAATTTACCGCCAATCTTGCTGTATACTACAGTCGCGCTCGTCAAACCGATCAAGCACCTGTAGTCTATACTGAGCCAAAGCACGTTTATAAACCCAAAGGAGCCAAACCGGGAATTGCCATTTATAAACAAGAGCGCATCCTTTGGGGACAACCGCAATTAGTCAATAAGTAATGGGCATTGGTAATTGGTAATCGATAAGAATCATCTCCTTGTCCCCTTGTCTCCCACTCCCCCACTCCCCCAATATCCATTGAATTATTCTTAAAGATAGAGGCTGATTGTTTTTTTCTTATCTTTTTTTATTAAATCGCAATAAAAAAAGTGTGTTGACTGCTACAATATTGTGAAGAAAGATTGCTCGTCAAGTTTTGGGAACGCGCAATTCGGATTAACTCTTTTGAGAAGACAACGTTAAAACATTTTAAAGACCAGCTGTGGGAGGCTGGTCTTTTTTTTATATCCGTGTTTTTCTAAAAGCTACTTTTGTTTCTTGTCGTTCCACAACTACTCCGTTAAATCCACAATAGATTTTCTTTTTCTTCCTCCTGACAGGGTTTGAAAATGGTGGACTTTACTTAGATATAGAATAATCAAGTAATAAAAAATACTAAATAATAATATTTTTAAGTATACAGGACTTACGCACTCATCTCACCAAAACCTTGAATTGAAGTAGGGGCAATTCATGAATTGCCCCTACAAGAAGATTTTTCGGCTTAGAAGGTGAAGGTGGTTCTCAAGGCACCAATCACAACATCATCGTTATTATTGTTATGATCTGGCGCTGTTAACCAAATTACTCCTGGGGTGATAGAGATATTGTCGCTCACTTGATACTGGTAGAAAGCTTCAATGTGATATGAAGTATCTCTGTCTCTGGAGATTTCATTGATGCTGGAACCTGTTACTTTTGGTTCCATCCCAAAAATGATACCAGCTAAATTGCCTTTTTTACCCAAGTCTGGGAATCCCAAAGTTACTGCCCAATTCCAAATATCAAGTTCTCCCCGGTCAACTAATCCTCCCTCAGTGGATAAATTGCGTGCGTTAGTGTAGCCTACCCAACCACCCAAAACAAATTTATCGCTCAGACCTAACGATGCTTCTATACCGTAGGAATTACTCGCAAACGGTACATTCACTTCACCGGGTTCTCCCGTAACAGCAGGAGGAGCAACAAGTTGAGATCCCAGGAATGATATCGGATTTGCCCGATTGCTGCCAGTACCCAACTCTTGATTGTAGGCATTGATGTAAGTAAAGCCAATGGTAAAGCGATCGCTTGGTTTAAATGTTAGCTGTGCCAACGCTCCATAAGGTCCATTGAACAAACCATTATCAGAAGTCGGATCATTAGCTGTACTTCCTAAATACCCTAACGAAAGAGATAACTTATCACCGAACTCTTGATTTATTCCCAACCCCGCACCATCCAGATGGTAATAAATTGAGTTACGCACACCAAAGCTCGATAAAGCACCAGATCCACCATCTCCATCAAAGATATTCACAGTATTAGTAATGTCGTCTGCTGCACCGGCATTGGCAAGAACAATCACCTGTGTCTTTTCGCCAATGGGAAATTTATAATACAATGCATCAATGAAAGCATCATTGCTAGCATCTGCACTAGTTTCGCCAAAAAATAGACTACCCTCTGGTGTGCGAATGTTAGGGCTGACAATATTATTAGTCTGGATTCTGGTAAAAAGTTCATCTTTGCCTGTGAAGCTAGTATTAAATTCTATACGTACCCGCGCTCCCAGTGTTGTATTTTGCTCTTCAATTCTCTCATCATTAACTCTTCTTCCCCCCAAAACATCGCTGACAACAGCGACAACTTCACCACTTAGTTTAGTTGTGGTAGAAAATTGATTGGCTTCTAACTCGGCAGTTTTTGCTTCTACTGCATCCACACGACCACGCAGAGTAGCCAATTCCGCAGCAAATTGCTCTTGCAATCTTTGCAATGTGGCTAAATCTTCTTTTGTTACCAAATCAGTTGTAGCTGTAGCGATTAGTTCGTTAACTCGATCTAAACAAGCATTCAAACCAGCCGCAAACTCATACCTTGTCATCGCTCGATTACCGCGATATGTGCCATTCGGGTATCCTGCAATACAGCCATATCGTTCTACCAACGATTGCAACGCTTGGAATGCCCAGTCTGTGGGTTTGACATCTGAAAGCTGAGAAACTGAGTTCACTTGTGACATCTTTTGGTCTTCGGTGTTACTCTCACTCACTAGCGGGTCAGTTATTTCCCAAGTGGTTGAAGTTTCTCCTCCCATAGCTCCAGAACCAACAAATAGCATCGCACCGAACACTGCTGGAGTAGCCAACAAAGACTTCCATACTGTTTTCATTTTTTTGCTCACACCTACTACTGTCTTTCTATGACAGCTTGTCTTATTAAAAAGTCTTCTCAATTAATTTATCAGATTAACAGATTTTTAATAATAAAAAATTATTACTCTTGAAGTAATATCAAGTTCGGATAATTAGTTATAATTCCCGCAGTTATTGCACCCCACCCCCAGCCCCTCCCCGTGAACGGGGAGGGGAGCAAAAGCGTAGCTTTGGCGGGGTGGGGTTCTTCGGTTTTAATAAGTAATCAAGCGAACTTGAAGTAAAGCCAGAGGAGAAGCGGCATTATGCTATTGCAAATATATAGATAGCAGACTTTGGCGCGTTAGCCGTACCCTGCGGGAAGCAAGCTATGCGGAGCGTCTCGTAGAGAATGCTTTGGCAGAGCCATCGCTCTTTTAAATATATTGCAAACATACCGAGAATGAGAATTATTATTCTCATTCTGAGATAGAATAAGTCTCATTGTCAATACGCAAGCGTCTTTTAAAAGGGGAAAAAACAGTGTTCTCGAATCGTGTAGTAAATAAAACAGGCAGCAGCATTTTGTCTTTTGTTGCTTTATTACTGCTGACCCTTGCAGGATGTAGCCAAGCAAACACAAATCAGGCAACAAGTTCAGTTAAATCACCGAAAATACAAGAGGCTACATCTTGGCAAAGAGGCAAAACAAAGATAGTGACAACGTTTTTACCGATGTATATATTTACCAAAGCGGTGACTGGAGATGTAGCAGATGTAGAAATTTTACTGCCTCCGGGTACGGAGGTGCATGAATACCAAGCTACACCGAACAACGTGAAAGCGATCGCAACTGCAAATGTATTGGTAAAAAATGGCTTGGGTTTAGAAGAATTTCTCGAAAATACAGTAAAAAATGCCCAAAATCCTAAATTAGCTCAAATTGATGCCAGCAAAAATATTAAACCTTTAAATGAAATTTCTCCGGTAGAAAAAACCACGAAAGAAGAACACGAACACGCTGAGAGAAATCCCCACGTCTGGTTAGATCCAGTTTTGGCTAAACAGCAAGTTATCAATATTCGCGATGGTTTAATAGTTGCTGACCCGGCAAATAAAGCTACTTATGAAGCGAATACAGCAAATTATATTAAACAATTAGAAAGTTTAAATAACGAATTTGAACAGACTTTAGAAAAGACTCCTAATTGTACCTTTGTCACCTTCCATGATGCATATCCATACTTAGCACAACGCTATAAACTAAAACAGCTTGCTGTAGTAGAAATTCCAGAAGATCAACTTACACCAGGAGATGTGCAAAACGCAGTTAATGCAGTAAAAAAGTACAAAGTTAAAACTTTATTTAGCGAACCAGGAGTAGATAATAGATTGCTATCTAGTCTTTCTAAAGATTTGAATTTGACTTTACGTCCGCTGGATTCTTTGGAGACTGGTAAAACAGATCCACAATATTATTTTGAAGCGATGAAAGCTAATTTGCAAACTTTAGAAACTGCTTGCAAATAAAGACGCGAAATTTCGCGTCTCTACAAATTAGGAGTTAAAAAGTATTGTGCCTGTTAATAACATTCAGACAATGGACTAATAACTAATGACTAATAACATTCCTGTTTTAAAAGTAGACGGATTAACTGTATATCAAGGCAAAACAACTGCCGTGAGAGATGTTTCTTTTGAATTATTGCCACAAACAAATACAGCTATAGTTGGTCCCAATGGTGCGGGTAAAAGTACTTTAGTCCAAGCGATTTTAGATTTGATTCCGCGCAGTAGTGGCACAATTGAAATATTTGGTCGCCCAATTACAAGGTTAGGGCATTTACGTCATCAGTTGGGTTATATGCCGCAAAATTTTATATTTGACCGCAGTTTTCCGATTTCTGTTAGTGAATTGGTAGGACTAGGATGGGTGAAAAAAGGGGACAGGGGGGATAGGAGGGACGACAAGGGGACAAGGGGACAAGGGGACAAGTCATTTTTTCATAGGTTGTGGAAACAAGATTCGGAAAAATCAGTAGCAGTAATAGAAGCTTTGCAAAGAACGGATGCTTACCATGTCCGAAATCAAGCTATTGGTACTCTTAGCGGTGGTCAATTAAAGCGAGTGTTGCTAGCTTATTGCTTAGTGATACCAAGGAGACTTTTGATATTAGATGAAGCTTTTGCTGGAGTCGATATGCAAGGTGTGGCGGATTTTTATGCTTTGCTGAATGAATTAAAGCAGGAAGAGGGTTGGACGGTGTTGCAGATTTCTCATGATATTGATATGGTAAGTCGGCATTGCGATCGCGTTCTTTGTCTTAATCAAACTATTGTTTGTACTGGAAAGCCAGAAATTGCTTTATCCCCAGAAAATCTGTTAGCAACATACAGTCCTCTTTTCAGTCGCTACCATCATCACCACAACTAAAAAATTAAGTATTAAGTCTGATTTATCCTTCATCCTTTTCATCAAGGTGTTCTGCAACAGCTTGGTAAAGATGGAAAATATGGCTGTCGTGAAGTTGATAGAAAACATTGCGACCTTGTTTGCGATAACTTACTAAGCGCATTGCTCGTAAGTTTCGCAATTGATGAGAAACAGCAGATTCACTCATTTCTAATAATGCGGCTAAATCGCTGACACAAAGTTCTTCTTTAGCTAAAACAGAGAGAATTCGCAAGCGATTAGCATCCCCTAAAAAGCTAAAAAATTCTGCCATACGTTGGGCTTTATCGCTACTAAGAAGCGATTCTTGTAGGGGTTTAACATTATCACCACCTATCTCGTCTTTTAGCTCATTGTGTATATCTTCTGTATTGGGAAGAGAATTAGTCAGAGTATAAGCAACAGTATTTTTGGCTGACATAGCGGGAAAAATTCAAGTGCAATTACTTTATGAGTCGAAACATTATATACTTCCAGTATAACTATTACAGAGTATAAGAAATTACTAATGTTTTTAAGCGATGATAGTCTGTTAAGTTGGCTAGCTGTCACCAATGGTAATGACTTAGTGACGTTGTTAGAATTTCCCTTCATGCAACGTGCGATCGCTGGTGCTGTTTTAATGGGAATACTTGGCGGTGTTTTAGGTAGTTTTGTCACCTTGCGTTCCTTATCTTTTTTCAGCCATGCTGTTGGTCATGCTGCTTTGGTAGGGGTAGCGTTAGGTGTGTTATTACAGTTAAACCCCACTTGGATGTTACTACCGTTTACTTTAGTTTTTGGCGTTGTTGTCCTCTACTTGATTGACAAAACCGATTTAGGTAGCGATAGCGTTCTAAGTATTGTCTTGTCAGGGGCATTAGCTCTAGGCGTAATTCTCACTAGCCTGATTCAAGGATATCGCGGCAACTTGATGAGTGTACTGTTCGGCGATATTCTCGCTATCAATACCACAGATTTAATTTTGACACTGTTAGTGCTTGTCTTAAGTAGTATATTCTTACTTTCAACCCTGCGGCAGCAAATTTTATTAACCCTTAACCCCGCCGTAGCAACAATTCAAGGCATTCCAGTACAATTGTATCGCTACGCATTTGTAGTATTGCTGTCATTAGCCGTTGCTGTGGCAATTAAAGCCGTCGGGGTTTTACTGGTAAATGCCTTTCTAGTAATTCCTGCCTCAATTGCGAAACTAATAAGTCATAACTTTAGCCGCTTTATGGTAATGTCAGTTATTTTCGGCTCCACCACCAGCATCGCTGGCATAATCATGTCGGGTCTTTTTAACTTTGCCTCTGGTCCAAGTATTGTTATTGTGCAGTTTATCGTATTCGTAGCTGTTTTTAGCTGGGTCAAGTTGACTATGAAAGGGGCATAAATTTTTCTTTCCTTCAGCTAGTTGACGAACCCTTATTAGTTTGCTACTATTAATAATCGTGGCAAGCAAACGTCCCGCCGGGATAGCTCAGTTGGTAGAGCAGAGGACTGAAAATCCTCGTGTCACCGGTTCAAGTCCGGTTCCTGGCATATGCTACACAAGGCTTTCAAGCTTTGTCAATTTAGTTAAAACTTTATCTGCCTCCTACCTGCCTAAAGACAGTTTATTTTAAGGGTTGATTTATCAGGTTTATTTATAAAAGCTGATGAATCAACCATTAGAGTGAATATGCTTTTTGATCAATTGGTGAAAGCGATCGTCGGCTGAAATTATATCGGGGATGGGGACAGAAGTAAGGGCAGGTGTCGCTGTCCCAACCTCCTTCAATCTACTAGAGTGAAAAAAAACTATTTTCTGAATACAGACACAATGCAACAGATAAGCAGCTTGAACACAAATTTAACCGACTTCGCGGGCTAATTAAGCAGCTTGCGGGCTTTTTAAACAAAGAATCTGGCTTTATTCTTCGGGATGACGAATACTAATATGTTCTCAAACTTAAGTGTTCGATCTATTGTGGTGATTATTTTGGTGGTCGGGTCGTTTGCTTTGGCGATCGCAGATCATAATTTTCGCCCAACGTTAACACTTTATGTAAACGGCGCATTTTTACGGAAAGGCTGACAAGTGTAACCGCACCTTGGGCGCGAAGGACTCTGCGTTTAGCGCAACGACTGAGCGCAATTGGTTTATCTCTGGGCGGTGCAGCAGGGGTAAGACTCTCAGAGCAATTGGGGGTAACAACTTCTCGTAACACGCTATTAAAATTAGTACGCTCAATCCCACTCCCGCCAATCGTAACGCCACCTTGTACTTCAAACTTTTTCTTGACTTCTGAATTCTGACTTCAAACTTAGTTATGAGCTATAGAAATCAGTTCATTACCATTACTTATCAAAGGGTAAAAAACTTAGGTAATTATGAGAGCGAACGGCTAGAAATGACGGTTGAGGTAAATGAAGATGAAGACGAGGACGAGGACGAGGATGAAGACGACGACGATTATTAACCCGCCTGACGAGCCGGACTAACTCACCGGCGAAACTCCCCTTTTCTTGGGGAGTCGCGGATCGAGTCCAAATCAATCTGCCTGTAAAACGTGTGCAGTAACTTAGGGCTTTTACACAGAAATAAAAGCTTTTTCATCTGTAGTATAAATGAACTATGGGTTGCCCAAAACTCTTGATTAGACGTAGCAGTGCTACGTCTGGTACATCTTTTCCACTCCTATGTCTATTGTATAATTAATTCCGTAAGACTACTTATATCTTAATACGGTTGGTGTTAAGGATTATTGGTGGAAATCCTAGATGTGTAGAGACGCGAAATTGAACTTCGTCCCGCTTCGCTAACGCGTCTCTACATTCGGTTGGTGATAGATTTACAGTCCTAACTCAACTGTATTGACTTATATCTGACATCAAAACAAAAAGACGCTAAGTAATTCTTAGCGTCTTTGCGCGAAAATATTATCTTTAGCGGTTAACTTTAAACCATCTCTGATGGTGCTTGCATTATTGGTTGGGGTTGGGGTTGAAACATGAATAGGGAGTATACCACATCTCGGCGGATATTCACCATCATATCCAAGAAAAGTTCATATCCCTCGCTCTTGTACTCAATCAGGGGGTCTTTTTGACCGTAGCCGCGTAGTCCCACAGATTCTCGCAAGGCATCCATTTGTTGTAAGTGTTCGCGCCAGAGGGTATCAATCCGCTGTAAGATAAAGAACCTTTCAGCTTGTCGCATCAGTCCGGGCTGCACTTGGTCAACTTGAGCTTCCTTCATATCGTAGGCAATTCGCACCTGTTCGTGAAGGAAAGCTTTAATTTCGCCAATTGTCATCTCTTCTAATTGATTTGGCTGCAAGTCTTCCAGCAGATAGACGAATTCTTTGACTTTCTCAACTAGCTTTTCTAATTCCCACTCTTCTGAGGGCAAATCGGGGTTGATGTAATAGTCAACGATCTCATCCATCGTTTTTTCAGCGTACTTGATAACCTGTTCTTTCAAGTCTTGCCCTTCCAACACTCGACGACGTTCAGCGTAAATAGCGCGACGTTGATTATTCATCACTTCGTCGTACTCAAACACCTGTTTGCGGATGTCGTAGTAGTAGGTTTCGACTTTTTTCTGAGCGCCTTCTAAACTGTTGGTGAGCATCTTCGACTCAATGGGCATATCCTCTTCAACATTAAAGGCTTCCATTAAGCGGGCAACGCGATCGCCTCCAAAAATCCGCATCAAGTTATCTTCTAAACTTAAGAAGAATCTTGTCGAACCAGGGTCCCCTTGGCGTCCTGCACGTCCACGTAACTGATTATCTACCCGTCGCGATTCGTGGCGTTCTGTACCAATTACGTGCAAACCGCCTAACTGCACTACTTCTTCGTGTTCCCGACTAGTAAACTGTTCGTATTCGTGCTTGACGCGGTTATAAGCTTGGCGCAGAGTTTGAATTACTACGTCGTCAGTTGGCGCTTTTTCTGCCGCTACAGCTACTTTATCTTCTGCTTCTAATTCGGGTAAACTGCGCTCACCATACTCCCGCACTGCGACTTGTACAGCTTCTTTCAAAAGTTGCTCTGTTTCTTTTGACAGTTGAATCGGGAAGACTTGTGGCGAAGCCTTCCAAGTTTTCACCTTTTTACCAGGGACAAAACCATGTCCACCACTAGATACTTTGGGTAAACCACCATCTCTGTGGACACCAAAAGTATCTTCATCTTCGGGTTGGACGATGCGGGGCATAAAGTATTCCCGCAGCTTCAGACGCGCCATATATTCAGAGTTACCACCCAAAATGATGTCAGTACCTCTACCAGCCATGTTCGTGGCGATGGTGACAGCACCTTTACGTCCGGCTTGGGCGACAATTTCTGACTCTCGTTCGACGTTTTCGGGTCTTGCGTTGAGCAATTCGTGGGGAATATTTTGCTCCTTGAGAAGCCCGCTGAGATATTCTGATTTTTCTACGCTGGTGGTTCCTACCAGCACAGGTCTACCGATTCGGTGCATTTCGGCGCATTCGTTGGCGATCGCCCTCCATTTCCCAGGTTCAGTTTTAAAGACCATATCAGACAAGTCTTGACGCAGCCTTTTCCTGTTGGTGGGAGTTACAGTTACTTCCAGTTTGTAAATTTTTTCAAACTCAGGTTCTTCTGTCTTTGCTGTTCCAGTCATTCCTCCCAACTTGGGATACAACAAAAACAAATTTTGATAAGTAATCGTCGCCAAAGTTTGCGTTTCCGGCTGAATTTCTACGTGTTCTTTAGCTTCAATTGCTTGGTGTAGTCCATCACTCCAGCGTCGTCCTGGTAACACCCGACCGGTAAATTCATCGACAATTACCACTTCCTCATTGCGGACGATATAATTTACATCCTTGAGGAAAAGTTCTTTTGCTTTAATCGCATTGAAAATAAAGTGTGCCCACGGATCTTCCGGGTCGAATAAATCACTTACTTCCAAAAGATTTTCAGCTTCGGCAAAACCTTCATCGGTCAACAGCACGTTCCGCGCTTTTTCATCGACCTCGTAATGGTCATCTTTTTTCAGAGTAAGTGCAATTTCCGCTGCTTGCAAATATTTTTCTGTCGGTCTTTCTACCTGTCCAGAAATAATTAGAGGTGTCCGCGCTTCATCAATGAGAATTGAATCTACTTCGTCAATTACGCAGTAGTTAAATGGACGTTGCACAACATCTGCCATTGATGTTGCCATATTATCACGCAAATAGTCAAAACCGATCTCGCTGTTAGTCACATAAGTGATGTCACAGTTGTAGTTTTTTTGACGTTCGGCGGGAGTCATATTTGCTTGAATTAGCCCCACACTCAACCCCAAAAAGCGATGCACCTGTCCCATCCATTCCGCGTCTCGACGAGCCAGGTAATCGTTTACGGTGATAACGTGTACACCTTTACCGCTTAAAGCATTTAAATAACTTGGCAAAGTCGCAACCAGGGTTTTGCCCTCCCCGGTTTTCATTTCGGCAATTTGCCCTATATGCAGCATAGCACCACCTAAGAGCTGCACATCAAAATGTCGCAATCCTAAAACACGCCTAGCTGCTTCCCGGACAACAGCATAAGCTTCTGGCAAAAGATCATCTGTAGTTTCACCTTTAGCAAGTCGTTCTTGAAACTCTGCTGTTTTACCCTTTAACTCTTCATCAGAAAGAGCTTTAACTTCTTCTTCTAAGAGGTTAATTTCAGTAATGTAAGGTTGGTATTTTTTAAGTTTACGAGCGTTGGGATCGCCCAACAAAGTTTTTAGCATGGCAGTTTATTCAACTAAATCAAGAGGGATGGAGATTAAAGGTTTGGCATTTATTATAAGCATTTAAGCCAACCGAGCCGTGGCAGCGCAAGGTCGATAATTTGAAACTTATTTCATAGTATCATTTTGGCTTCAGCTAAGGGAGATGGGGAGACAGGGAGACAGGGAGACAGGGAGACAGGGAGACAGGGAGACAGGGAGAGGGGGAGACAACGAAGAAAATTCCCCTTGTCCCCTTGTCCCCTTGTCCCCTTGTCCCCCACTCCCCTTGTCCCCCACTCCCCTTACTTCCACTCTGGACTTAGGCTACGAAAGTTGAAGTCGGTGGCACTTGGGTGACAGCTGACACAGCTACCTACTTGTAGTGGGCGTGGTAGTTGCACTTTGGGATGCAAAGCTTTAAAATAGCGGGAATCCTTGAAGCGATAAGGTGTTGGTTCTTCTTTCAGGTGGGAACGGGAAAAAGTTAACAGATATCTCCACACGAGGATGCGGGGTGGATCGACTAGGGGTTTGAGTTGTACACCGTAGTGCTGGGAATCTTGCAGAAGATTTTTCCAAGTTTCGGTGGGAAAAACTGCTGGTGGAAGGGCAATGTGACAATTAGAGCAGTTTTCTAGATATAGTTGTTGTCCTAATTGGTATTGTGCCGGCACTATGTCAACCGTACCGATTTCTGATGTATTTGTAGCTGCTTGTACATTAGTTGCCAAAGCCAGAAGCCAGCCCATAGCCAGACTCCACGCTAAAATTATCACCATTAAACCGATAGTTTTTCGCTTTGTTGGACGGGATTTACGCTTCACAAGATTTGACATTTCTCTCACTCACAGATATTTAGATGATTTAATTTCACTTTAGAACTTTAACTAATTCCTTGGCTTAGTTAGGTAGGAAAGTCAATAAAAAGGCGATCGCAGTTGGCACTCAGTCAGTGTGGAAGAATTTGTATGTTTGCTTGAGAGCGATCGCTATCTATGAATAAAGCAGCAAATCAAATGTCAGCAATTTCTGCTTGTATATCTAAATCGCTAGCCATTGCAGCTAACTGTTCATTCATATATTTTTTATCAATAAATTTATATGCTGTTAGCTTCTTTTCTTGCACTTGTCTTTTAATACGTTCTAGAAGCCATTCTTGTTCTTCTAGAGACAAAGTACGGATTGAACGCTCTATTTCTAATAAATGTGGTGATATCATATTGCCTTTGTGCTAACAACAGCCGATTTTATAAACATAATGTACCATCAGTCTCAGCTTCAGCCACACTGGAAATTTAAATGCGAGATTTCATGAACGGAAGCGCAGATTATACTTGCGACGTTGTTACAGCACTTCCCGGTGTCATGAGGTACAAGAACCCCACCCCCAACCCGCTCCCCGCAAGCGATGAGGGGGCTATTATGTACCTCATAACAAAGGAATCTGCTGTATAAAGCAAACTCATCAAAAGAACGGAACCGCGCTGCCTCAAAATCATCCAACCCACGCTGGATGCCGTCAATAGCTTCTTGGGAGTCTTGCGCTTCCCACTCCAAAGCGCTAGCCAGCATTTGGGCTGCAACAATACTTACATCCTGCCCGCTTTGTGGAGCGAGGAGAGTATATCCGTTTATGCATCTGAATTATCGGCTATTTGAATTTCTTGCTCGTATTGCGCGTAGTTTACCGCCGTAGGCATCGCGGATTCAATTATTTCATTACTAACATCTGAAATATCGGATTTGGAATAAATTGTAGTGAGTATAATTCCTTCCTCAGTTTTCAGATAATAAATGACTCGATAGCCTCCACTTTTTCCTTTTTGGATGTTGCTATTTTTGAGACGAACTTTGAAAACCTGATATTTAACTCCAGCAATTCTATCGCCAAGGATTTCACCTGCTTTAAGTTGGTCAATTAAGGGTTGGAGATCGGTACGAATTGAACGATAGCGTTTGGCAAGTTCTCGAAGATCCCTTTTAAAACGAGGTGTAAGAGCAATCTGAATTGGCGATGGTTCACTCTGCATCGATACCTGACCACATTTCTGAGAGGGGAATAGTTTGTCCAGTTAAAGCCTCGTGTAATCCTTGGCGAATACCTTCAATAACAACTTCTGTAGGTGTTTCATCTGGATCTGTTTCGTCATCTTCGGAAAGTAAGACGATAACACGAACGCGCTGTGGTTTGATGAATCCCAGCGATTTATCGAGCGTAAGTTGTCCACTCTCATTAATTGTCGCTGTGGTTTCAATTGCTTTCATAGATGGTGATAGTGTTGTTAAATATCGAGTCAATTCAACCTACTTCTAGTCTAGTGCAGCATAAGCGCCTTTATCAGGAAAGGCACTTATGCTGGAGGCACTTATACACTTATGGAATTCTGATTCCTGCCCTCTGCTATAATATTTTTGCAATTAAAATTGAACAATAATTATTTTTTAAGATACATAAAAATTATAAGGTATTTTTGCTTTCTGTGGTAAAGTACTTGAGAGCATACGCTTGTATTGTTTATCCTGTACATTTCGAGTTTGTTGATTTTGAAAAAGAAGGTGGAGATTTCGTGTCTAATATAGAACCTTCAAATAATTCTTCAGTACCCTTATCTTCTAGAAAAGCAAATTTTTCATGGAACGTATTCAAAAATTCATTTCTTTTACCTATATTTTCTATTGGGCTTCTAGCTGGAAGCGGTTACTTATTTTATACTGGAGAACCTGAAGCTGGTGCTGCATTAAGTGGATCTGCAATGAAACTGCAATTAATTTATCGTAGAGACCTAGCAGTGCTACGTCTCTACAAATACCTAAATGCTCATCTCTAACATTCGCTGCATCGGACGCAACGCTGCTAATCGGATCTCTTCAGACATCGTAATTTCCGGCGATCGCTTCTTCATTGCCAAATACAACTTCTCCAGCGTATTCAACCGCATAAACGGACACTCATTACAATTACAATTATTCATCGGCGGTGCGGGAATAAATTGTTTGTGCGGTGCTAATTTGTGCATTTGGTGAATGATTCCAGGCTCTGTAGCCACGATGAATTCTTTTGTTGGACTTTCTTGACAATATTTGAGTAAAGCCGCTGTAGAGCCAATAAAGCTGGCGTGGCGCAATACGGAAGTTTCACATTCTGGGTGAGCGATCGCCTCCGCTTGGGGATGTGTTATTTTTAACTGCACCATCTTCTTCTCAGAGAAGGTTTCATGCACAATACAGCTTCCTTGCCACAGTACCAAGTCTCGCTTTGTTTCTTCCATCACATACCGTCCCAAGTTGCGATCGGGAGCAAAAATAATCGGCTGCTCTTTCGGTATCTGCTCCACTATTTTGACAGCGTTGGAACTAGTGCAGATAATATCACTCATCGCCTTAATTTCGGCAGAGCAGTTGATGTAAGAAATCACCAAATGTCCTGGATGAGCAGCTTTAAACTCTGCAAAATCCTGCGGTGGACAACTATCAGCTAAAGAACAACCAGCAGTCAAATCTGGTAAAAGTACCAATTTGTCAGGATTAAGAATCTTTGCCGTTTCTGCCATAAAGTGAACACCAGCAAAGACAATTACATCAGCATTAGTTTTAGCTGCTGCATTTGCCAGTTGTAGTGAATCGCCAATAAAGTCTGCGATATCCTGAATATCTGGCTCTTGATAATAATGCGCCAAAATTACCGCGTTGAGTTCTTTTTTCAAACTCTCAATCGCGGCAAATAAATCCCGTGGTAATGCACCCAGTTGGGTGTTTTCTCGTTGAGCAAGTGCAGTGTTAAACACAGTTAGGAGTTGCTAAGAGATGCAAGTAATTGTCTTGTAGAATTAATTATAGTAGTTTTTACCAAAAATAGAGGGAGGATTACCCACCTTCTTTGCGAATGTGCCAAAATAAGCTTGAGTTTCCTATGCTGGTAAGAAGATGGCAAGGAAGATGGCATGAGCAGTCAGAAAAAAACAAGCATGGTGAAAATAGCTGTAGTCGGAGATGTTCACGACCAATGGGAGGAAGAAGATGGAATTGCGCTGAAACATCTGGGTATTGACTTAGTGCTATTTGTCGGCGATTTTGGCAATGAGTCGGTTTCGGTGGTAAAAGCGATCGCACGAATTGACATCCCCAAAGCTGCGGTGATGGGAAATCACGATGCATGGTACTCGGCAACTGATTGGGGACGCAAGAAATGTCCTTACGATCGCACTAAAGAAGATTGGGTACAGCAACAACTCGATTTATTGGGTGAAACTCATGTAGGTTACAGTAAGCTGGATTTTCCCGATTTGAATTTATCTGTGGTGGGGAGTCGTCCCTTTACCTGGGGTGGACCGCAGTGGAAATATAATGATTTTTACGAACAAAGGTATGGAGTGACGAGTTTTGCTGAATCTAGCGATCGCATTGTGGCAGCCGCAAATAGCGCCGCTTATGAGACAATTATTTTTATCGGTCACAATGGACCAGTTGGTTTAGGCGATCGTCCTGAAGACCCTTGTGGTAAAGATTGGGAACCAAAAGGTGGAGACTTTGGAGATCCAGATTTTAGTGAGGCGATCGCCCGAACTCGTGCTGCTGGTAAAAGCATTCCTTTGGTAACATTTGGTCATATGCACCACAGTCTGCGATTCACAAAGAAAATGCTGCGAAAGTCTGTTATAGCGACAGAAAACACGATTTACTTAAATGCCGCGAGTGTGCCGAGGATTGTACAAAATAATAGCGATAGACTGCGTAATTTCTCTATAGTCACCTTGGAAGCAGGGGTTGTTTCCCAAGTCTCTTTGGTTTGGGTTGGCAAAGATTTCACCGTTGCTTCCGAGGAAATTTTATATGAACAACCTAATCAAGTAGTGCAAACAGCGTAAATGATGGTATAGTACAATATGTCTGTCTTAGCTGACAGTCTCCTGGAGAGGTGGCAGAGTGGTCGAATGCGCTCGACTTGAAATCGAGTGAGCCGAAAGGTTCCGTGAGTTCGAATCTCACCCTCTCCGTTTGATTATTTGTAATAGGTTCAAGAAGTACGCAGAAAATTTGGACTGCCAGAGTGAAAGTTTATTGGACAGAAACAGCTTTCGATTTAAGTACGGCTAACCGAACCTATAGCTTTAAGTTCCTCGTTTTAATACTTGTATAGCTTTAAATCCTTCCCATGTTTGGCTAAAGAATACGATGGGAATAATCAAACCTACTGGTTTACCAGTTTGAATCATATTGTAAATACCAGTTAATAAATTTAGAAGCATAAAACCTACAGCAATTAACAAAGCAAGTTTTGATTTACGCTGTACGAAAAAACCCAAAAGTAAGTAAAGTAAACCAAAAGTAAAAAAGAGAATTCCTATTATCGTTGCTTCGCTGAATTTATTGCCAGCAACAAATGCTAATATCCCCAGAAAAATATTCAAAACTCCAACTGCATAGACTGCACGGTAGGCAGAAGATAATTTTTTTCGGTAATCTGATATTTGTTGTGTTTTACTAGTCATGATTTGTTAAATTTATATTGCTCAATTAAATTTTTATTTTTGAAGTGTAGAAATCTAATTGCTCTAATCTAAATCTTGCGAAAAAATTAGAAATCTGGGAGAGCTTTTTTCTTCCAAACATGAGAAATATTTTTGTATTGACGGTCTAGTTGGGTGGTTGCACAAGTAAGCGATCGCGCTTTTTCCTCAAGCTGGCTTATCTGTTTCATGAAACTAACCGCAAACCCCAACATAAATAATGAAAATACTCCTGTAAAACCTTGAGTAACAATATAGGCAACGCAACTACCAAACGCACTAATAAATATAATGATTTGAGCTAGCGCTCCATACATATTAAGCCGCACAATAGATTTATATTCTTCTAAAGATTTATCATTAGCGATCGCTGTATTATTTTCCAGAAATTTCTCAAGTTGAGCTTTCACATAAAAAGTTATAGCAATCGATAACAACGATAGTCCAATATACGCAAAACGCAAAAACATTGTTTTACCCCATAAAAATAGTTGGCTAATTACTGCTATGAATAGCATGTATTCTTTATACAATTAATGGTAAGAATTAATCCTGGGCGATCATACGGAAAATTTAATCTTACGTGATAATACTTCCATATACCGTTTTTGAAGTAGCAATTACTTACTTCTTAGCATTAGTGTCTACACTTGTAATTGGTCTTGTTTATATTGATGTACTCAAAATTTACAAGCAAGTACAATTTGAGGGTAAGAAGATATCTGTATCTGAACTAGGAACAATGTTGCGTGAGAGAATTGAATACTATACAAAACCTGGTTGGGAAAGTTTGAAATTAATTTTAGTCAATGGTAGCGGGAACTTCGCTCCGTCTATGTAATTTACACCCAACAAACAATTTAGCGATCGCACAGACAAATAATTTGCGCGATCGCCTCGTCTTTATTTTTGGCTTGCATCATGCTAGCATAAAGGATAAATCCTGCTTGGAGGTCAACCAATGGCTACCCTTTATGTCAGAAATTTACCCGATGATTTGTATGCAAAGCTGCAAGAGTTAGCTGCATCTCAGCACCGTTCAATAAATGCCCAAGTTATCACTTTGTTAGAACAAGTCTTAACAACTCAAGCACAAGAAACAGAAGAACAAAAGCGACAAAATATCCCAAAAGTTTTAGAGGAAATTCGTCAACGTCGTGAAAATCGTCGGACTGATATCGAATGGCTCGATAGCACTGCTATGATCCGAGAAGATCGCGATAGATGACTACTCCTTTTAGGTGCGTCGTGGATGCTTTTGAGGTTCCGCTCTTGTCCTGAATTAAAATGCCGATCAATTGAAATATTCAAACAACCAAATAAACCATCTTAACCACAACTATAGCGTTTCCTAGTCTGCTGAGGTACAAATTTATCTGCGTCCATCGGCGTTTATCTATCTTCCGAAGCGGTTAATTCAATATTCTGTACCTCATGAATGTGGGAATCGCTATATCATCGACGCATTAACCAAGGTAATGGTACGGCTAAGTTAGTCTTAGCTTTTTTTTTCGGATTGTAAAATCACGGGTTTGTGATAATTAGATGTATAACCAGGTAAAATTTCTACCCCAGGCTGAGTTAACCTAAGTGTTAAAGAAAGTCGTACTTTACCACTTTGATTACGTATAGAACGATGTACAAGATTATCAGTAAATAACACAAATTCCCCAGGACGTAACACTACAGGAATAGCTTTTTTTGCAACTTCATCAGGTATCTCAAAAAAGTGATTACCACTAAAAGGATCGGTTACTTTTATCTGACAATTTTTAAAGTAAGTATTAGGTATATACTCAAAACCATTATATTCATTAACTTCTGTCAAAGCTATATAAGCATGGATAGTTTTACCATCCCCTTTAAGTAATTTAGGATAAGAATCTTGATGCCAAAAAGGAATTAATTGTTGACTTGGATAATTTACCCATAGTTCCGATCGCCATAATACTAAATTCTCTCCTAAATGTTCAGTCAGCTTTTCTAATAAGCTCTTATTGTGACATAATTGCAAAATTATGGGTGAGTCTAAATGTCTCTCCATGTGAAAAGATTTTTTTAAAAGTTGAACTATTATAATGGAAAAAGACCCCAAATCAAATTTAATCAATGCTAATAATAGCTGAGTAAAGATTATTCTTTTTGGCAATATTGGCAAGACTTTATTTAAAATATTTTTGGTAATATCAGCCAGTTCATTGCTGCTTAAATTGAGAGAATTTGGTCCCCAAATGCCATCAGTTTCATCATAAGTAATTTCCTGCAAATTCTGCTGTTGATTGCAACCAGTCCATAATAAACTACGTTCCCATAATTGCTGTAATATTTCTTGATTTTCTGTTATTTGAGGTAATGAAATTTCTTTGTTATGACTATCTAAAAATTTTCCACTAATATTTTGATAGTCTGGGGAAGTAGTACAAACCAAAGTACTATATGCTCCAGCTTCCGGGGAAAGACCTAAACCTAAATATTTACTGAGGCGATGCCATATAGTAATATTTGATTGCACAAAACCTGGATGAATTGCGTTAACAGTAACTTGAGAATTATTTAATCGTTGAGAAAGTTCTTGGGTTAATAGCAATAAGCAGAGTTTAGAAATCGCATACAGGTTTAGAAAATTTAACGGTGTTCTTTTTACTAATAAATCCCAGTTAATACCACTTGGATATAATGCTAAATCTGACGAGATCATGATAATGCGACCAGGTGCAGATTTTTGGATTTTTTCTAGTAATAAATAAGTGAGCAAGAAGTGACCTAAATAGTTAGTTCCCCAAATTAGTTCAAACCCTTCTTTTGTTGTACCTCTGCGGTTAAATATACCTGCATTATTGACCAATATATGCAACGGTAAATTTTTGTCATTGAATAGTCTGACACAGTTATGAACTGAATCTAAAGAAGCTAGGTCAAGTGGTAAAAATTCCACATTTTGATTAAGAGTAGTTTGCCGGATGTATTCTATAGCTTTTGCTGCTTTAGTTGCTGAACGACATGCAATAAATACATGATTACCTAATTTGGCTAAACCTACAGCCGTCATTAAACCTACACCGGAATTACCACCTGTAACTAGACAGACTTGCATAATTGACTATTTCTCAGTATTTACTCACAACCAGTTGCCAATCTTGATTAAAATGTATCTTATTCACTTTCTAGTTAAGTAGGTAAACATAATTAATTACACAATGTCCGAAGCGAATGTAGCAAAGCGAAATGTTCGCGGAGCGTCTCCGACAGGAGAAGCAATCCCAGCACTTGCGATTGCTTCCTTGCGTCGCAATGACTGTAATTAATTTTGTTTGGTTACTTAGGTTTTCCAGAGAATTTACTGTTTAAATAACAGAATCTAATAATACTATCACAGGGTAGCTTTTCACTTTCCCCCCTAAAAATAAGAGTTTGCAGTCAGCAATTCCCAATTCAAATTTTGACAGTGGGTACAGTCTACCTTGAGGATAAAGAGCGATCGCTCACACCATCACCAAACAAATTTTTTTCAAAAAAGGTTGAGATGAACATTTGGTAAGTGTTAGCGTCTAAATGGTGACACAGGAGTTGAACGGATTTACCAAAGTATGAAGCGTTTTATCAGCCTTGCCTTAATATCTACCATTCTCGCACCTTATGGTGCGAGCGCTACACCACCCAGAAACCCAGACAAAACTGTAAATTGTGAAATCTTGGTTGTTGGTGGTGGATTATCTGGGGTTGCGACAGCTTACGAAGCTTTACTCGCTGGTCGCACAGTTTGTCAGACAGAAATTACCGATTGGTTGGGGGGACAAATTTCTTCTCAAGGAACATCTGCGTTAGATGAACGTCCAACGCAACGTGCTAAACAATTCTATTCTCGCGGTTATCTCGAATTGCGAAACCGGATTGAGAAGAAATATGGCAAACTTAACCCTGGTAACTGCTGGGTAAGCGATTCTTGCTTTCTTCCCCGTGATGGACATGAAATCCTCACTTCTCTGCTCAAAGATGCGGAAAAACGCGGTAAAGGCAAGTTACAATTTTTTCCCAACACCGTAATTAAGGATTTGGAACTTAGTAGCGATCGCAAAATCATTAATAGTGCGATCGCGATCGAACACAAACCAACTGGTTCTACACCGCTCAACACTTATACTTTATCTCAAAGCATCGAAGACGCTTATCGCTACGAAAATACATCTAAGTTCACTAAAAACATCATTCGCTTCGTCCCCAAGCAAAGAAGTAAACCTGGTAACAATGCACCTAACTGGTACGTTGTAGACACCAGCGAAACCGGCGAAATTATTGCTCTTGCTGATGTTCCTTACCGTTTGGGTATTGACGATCGCACTTACTTAGAGCCTTCTTCCTCTAGTGCCACAAATGACCAATATTGTACTCAAGGCTTTACCTACACCTTTGCAATGGAGGCAACCAAAGACCCGCAACCGCAAACAATGCCTTCATTTTATCAGCAATATTCCCCATATTACAGTTATGAATTAAAGCGTTTAGCAAGCTTTCCCTTAGTTTTTACCTATCGTCGCATCTGGAGTCCCCAACCGGGAGAAGCTGGACAATTTGGCGGAGTCAAGTTTACAAATCCCGCACCTGGGGACATCTCCATGCAAAACTGGACTTGGGGTAACGATTATCGCCCAGGAACCGCCCAAGATAATTTAATCTATTCGCGTCAACAATTGCAAGCTAGCGGGCAGTTGCAGCCAGGAGGTTGGCTGGGTGGATTGCGGACAGACGCTTTACGCAAAGCTGAAGAAAATGCCCTTGGATATTATTACTGGTTAGTAGCCGGGACGACAGATTCGCAATTAGGAGATGGGACGAAACAGCCGCAACCCAATAACCGCTTTCTTTCTGGGCTAAATTCCCCGATGGGGACAGTGCATGGTTTATCGAAATATCCTTACATGCGGGAAGGACGAAGAATTATCGGGCGTCCTAGTTGGGGACAACCCGCAGGCTTTACAATTTGGGAAATCGATATTTCTCGCCGCGATTACAGCGATCCGTATTACGCAACAACACTGGGAGATAAAGAGTATCGTCGGTTACGAGCAGCACTTTCAGGTTTAGAAGCTGCTTCAGTACTTTCCGGACAAACCCCCGCACAAAACGCTATGCGGCGGACTCGTTCAACAATTTTCCCTGATGCTATAGGTATCGGTCACTACGCGATAGATTTCCATCCCTGCATGGTGAACAGTCCAGCCGAAGCACCCGGTAATAAAGAACGTGAGGGTGAAAGACGCGGCGCCGGACAAGCTTATCCCTTCCAAATAGCCCTGAGAGCGATGATTCCCCAGAAAATCGACAATTTGCTAGTTGGGGGCAAAAGTATTGCCACCAGCCACATTGCTGCCGCTGCATATCGAGTACACTCATTTGAATGGTCGGCTGGTGCAGCTGCGGGAACTATTACTGCCTTTGCTTTGAAAAATGCGATCGCACCTTACCAACTAGTAGACAATTTGCCGCAACCAGAACCGCAACTCGAAGCCGTCAAACGTCTCTTACAACAAAATGGCAATCCCACTGCTTTCCCCGATACCTCAATTTTTAATGAAAATTGGGAAGATTGGAAGTGATTGGTTGCTTGATGGTTGATGGTTGTTAGTTGATAGAGGACTCATATTTGATTTTTCAAAAGATACGTAGGGTGTTGCACACCCTTGTATCTTACAACAATTATATTTTCTTTATTAAACTTAACAAATCAGCAAGTAACTAAACATAAACATAACTACGCAATCTAATTTATTGAGTTACAGAGAAGCAAGCATAGCTAAAATAATTTGAATTTTCCCCTATGATACTTACTCACTGCTGTTGTTGAAGTTTTAGGCAAGTAAGTCTTCATGATTGTGGTTCATTAAGGAAATCAGAAATTTTTGTATTATTTTATACTTAAATTTCTGAAATAATGCCGTATTTATTCTTGTAGGCTGATTTGAATCATTTAGTGGTTGTAGAATTACTTATTTTCATAATTTAACCATATACTTATGCTTCTAAGGGGTGCTACAGATAAAAGACAAGTAGCTTTAAACTAAAGTCATAAAACTTGCTTTTGAATCGGCTGGTGGTTCTCTTGTGACCATACAGTCCGCGAACGACACAAGAAACCTCCTTTCTTGGCACTGGAGTAAAAATATTTTTAGGGTGCTATTTCCAATAAATTCCTATTTACAGTTTTTGAACTAATGAGTCTATCTAGTTCTTTTACGGATTTTTCCTTAGCGGAATTGTTCCAATTGATTGACCAAGGGCGAAAATCAGGTTGCTTGAGTGTATGTACTTTACCAGACCTTCATGCTGCTGGATCTAAATCCCTACATTACTATATTTGGTTCCGCCAAGGGCGTATTGTGGCTGCGGCTAATCGCTTAAATGGTCAGGAATTAGTATCTAAGATAATTAAAAGGAAGTGGTGTAACCCGCAAAGAGAAAATATTTCTAGAAGTGCTACAGGAACACCTTTGGGTTTAGAGTTTAAAACTGAAGGATTGCTGAGTGCGGAACAACTTAACTTATTATTTGCCAGTCAACTGCAACAAGTTCGGGAACTGTTTGAAATTCAAACTGGTGTATTTAAACTTGATAGCAAGGCTACTTTACCTTGGACAGAAATGACAGGATTAAGCCTAAGAGCAACTGAAGTAGCACTGATGGCTTTGAGAGCATTGAAAAACTGGGAAGTATTAGCTGATGTGCTTCCAGATATCAGTTCTGGTATTAATAGTATTACACAAAACAAACCACAATTTCGCTTGAATCCTTTCGAGTGGCAAGTGTGGGAGTTTGCAAATGGAACTGTTGATTTAAGTGCGATCGCTTTTCAACTCAATCAACCTACACTAAGAGTTCAGCAAGCTGCTTTTCGACTAATGCTTGCAGGTTTGGTAGAAGAAATTTCTTTCCACCAATGTACACCTGAACTAAATAATTACCCGATGGATGAAACTCAAGTAAACCCCTCTATTTGTGGGCAAACAAAAGTCCCAGAACCAAACATGCTGAAGCTAAGTACAGCATTTTTACAAAATTTAGTCGGCTTTTTAAGGAGTAAAGCTTAATGGAAATCCTACGCATAGTAATTACAGGTGGCGTAGGTGCAGGAAAAACAAGTTTGATTCGCACAATTAGTGAAATTGATGTTGTTGACACGGACAAGAAAGTTACCGATGAATTAGCAGAACTGAAAGCTAAAACTACAGTAGCTATGGACTTTGGGCAGATAACCATAGCAGCCAATCAATCACTGCATCTTTATGGGACACCAGGACAAACGCGATTTGACTTTATGTGGGACATCCTAATTAGTAAAGCTCAAGCTTACATCCTGTTAGTAGCTGCACACCGTCCCGATCATTTCCGTTATGGTCGCAAAATTTTCAAATTTATGAATGAAAGGGTGCAAATTCCTTATTTAATTGGGGTGACTCATACTGATTGCGCGGATGCTTGGGAATTAGAAGATGTAGCGTTAGCTTTGGGCTTTGTGGATGAATCTACTCGACCCCCTTTCATAGCTGTAAATGCTACCGAAATAGCTTCAATAAAAGAAGCATTAATGGCGATCGTTTTAGAATTAGCCAAATCTCGCTAGCATCAACTTTAACAAACAAAGTAAATGCAAAAAAAAGAATGCCAAAAGTAAAAAAGGACTCTTGCTTTTGTTAGCGTTTTCCTTTTAACTTTACCTTGGTAGTAAATTATCGAAACCTATGTCATGGAAATAACTCTATTGCAATAAGCAGTTTACCGCTTATGCCTCTAGGCAAAATCCTGAAGCTATTGGCAGAGGCATTTCAGAAAACGCCTACTAAGTCTGTAAATGCATCAAAATTGCCAATAACGGAGAATACGACCTTACCAACAACTACCGAAAATACTGAAACATTACCCCTAATTACAAAATCTCCGTCACCAATAAGTACGGAAAAAACGGAAAATGCATCAAAATTGCCAATAACTGAGAATACGACCTTACCGACAACTACCGAAAATACTGAAACATTACCCCTAATTACAAAATCTCTGTCACCAATAAGTACGGAAAACACGGAAGTAGATTTACCAATAATTTTGGAGAAAAAAGTCATGATTAACACTTCGATGCTACAAGACGAACTGCAAAACTTTGTCAGCGGCACCTCTGAGGTTCAAGGCGCAGCTTTAGTCAGTCCTGATGGGTTGGCTTTAGCTTCGGTTTTACCAGGAGGTATGGACGACGAACGTACCGCCGCAATGTCTGCATCTATGCTTTCTTTGGGTGAACGCATCGGACGCGAACTAGCTCGCGGTAACGTTGAGCGGATTGTGGTGGAAGGTGAGAAAGGTTATGGAGTTTTGGTTGGCTGTAGTGGTGACGCTGTTTTATTAGTTCTGGCTAATGCATCAGTCAAACAAGGCTTGTTGTTTCTAGAAATCAAACGAGCCGTTAGCAGAATAGCACCTTTGCTTGGTTAGCTAATGACACAAAGCAACCCGTATTCAGATTTGTGGATTGCCGATTTTCTCTCTTAAGTTGCCATGATTAATTTACAACTAATTTGTAACTTTAATTGCAACAACATAAAAGAAAAAATGAGGAAAGTTTTCTTAGATTGAATCTGATGATTTATCAGGTCTGGGTCTACTGTAATCAAAAAAGTTGGTTTTTATTAATCTTAGGAGAAACGCAATAATGGCTTTAGAACCACACTCCTTTATGTCCACAATGGAAAAGCGTATGGGCTTTACAGATGAGGACAAAGCTCTACTAAAATCTGAGGCAAGCTGGGGAGTAGAAATTGCTCCAGAGATGGCAGACCACTTTTATGCTTATCTTGGGCGCGACCCAGAAATGGATGAGATTTTACACGCTAGTGAAGGGCGGATTCATCGTTTGCGGGAAACGTTTATTGAGTGGTTTTATGAGATGTTTACAGGCATGGATGAGTGGGGAAATGACTATGCCGATCGCCGTTGGAAAATTGGTCTAATTCACGTCCGCATCGGCATTGGACCTCAGCATGTTGTGCCAGCGATGGCAACGGTAATTCATCAGGTAGGTAAACGCTTAAAAAATGATGGTAAAAGCGAAGACCTCAAAGAGTCTCTTGCCCGAATTTGCATGATTGATTTGGCTTTTATTGAGCAAGCTTATGTAGTAGTTTCTTCGACGGCTGTACTTAATGAAACTGGCTGGTCAGAGGCTTTATTTAGGCGCTTAATTGCTAGTGGTGCAAAAGCGATGTAACACAGCACTCAATACGGTTCGGTTAAGGGAAATTGTAGAAATTGTAGGTTGGGTTGAACGAAGTGAAACCCAACAAAGCCTTGGAAATGTTGGGTTTCGTTCCTCAACCCAACCTACAAATTTTTGTTTTTTTAGCTTAACCGAACCGTATTGACACAGCACTTAGTCCTCAGGCTGAAAACCTGAGGCTATACAAATAAAAAAATAATTTGTAGAAGAATCTTTTATGTTACGCCCAACACTTGGAGATTTCAGCAGTATAGTTTGTTTCAAATCGGCAATTGTCGGCATGGAAGATGCTTTGGGTGAAAAAGCAACAGCGATCGCTTTAATTGCAGCCGGTCGCAGTCGTGGTAAACATTTAGCACAAGAGTTAGGTTTAGTCGCAAACTTGTCTCTAGACGATATTGCCTCAAAACTTAGGTTTGCTTTAGGTAAAGAAGGCACTTGTTTATGCATCATTAACCGTATCGAAGCTCAAGCAGATGTTATCAAAGTTTACACTTCGGAAACTTTATGTTCTGCCGGGGAAGCTTTAGGTTCAGACCGTAAATGTACTTACACCCTTGGGGCTGTTTGGGGAGTATTAGAGCAAACCCTTGGTAAGCGCTTGCAAGGAAAACACGTTGAATCTGTGCTTCGCGGTGGTGAGTACGATGTATTTGAGTTTACTCAATTGAATTGAGAATTGCTACAACTAACTACTATCCACTAACTATTTTTCATGTTGTTCGTAAGCAGCGACAATTCGTTGAACTAAAGCATGACGCACGACATCTTTTTGAGAAAATTCACAAAAGGAAATGCCTTGAACATCTTTTAAAATACGTAACGCTACCGTTAATCCAGATTCTTGGTGAGGTAACAAATCGGTTTGTGTTATGTCACCTGTAATTACCATCCGAGAATGAAACCCCAAACGAGTCAAAACCATCTTCATTTGAGATGGTGTGGTATTTTGAGCTTCGTCTACAATGATAAAAGCGTTATTGAGAGTGCGTCCCCGCATGTAGGCTAGGGGTGCAACTTCTATTACACCGCGTTCCATCAAATTCGGTACTTTTTCGGGATCGATAAATTCATTGATGGCGTCGTAGAGTGGACGGAGATAGGGATTTACTTTTTGTTGTAAGTCTCCAGGCAAAAAGCCGAGTTTTTCACCGGCTTCGACGGCAGGACGAGTTAAAATAAGTTTTTCAAATTCGTTGGACAGAAGTGCTTGCACAGCAACGACAACAGCGAGGAAAGTTTTGCCAGTACCAGCAGGACCGACGCAGAATGTCAAGTCTCGCTGACGTAGAGCGTTAATGTACTGTCGCTGACGAAAAGTTTTGGCACGGATTTCTTCTCCGCGACGAGTTCTGGCAAGAACATCTCGCTGCAACTCGTGTAATTCTTCTTCGCGATCGCTATCCAAAGCCTGACGAGCTGTTAAAATATCGGCGCTAGTGATGGTATTACCTTGAGTCCACAAATTTTCAAGCGATCGCACTAATCGACTAGCTAAATCAATTTGTTTTTCTGTACCAGCAATGTGTAATTCCTGTCCCCGTAGCACCAGGTTAGCTCCTGTTTGCCTGGATATGGTTTTGAGATTTTCTTCATGTTGTCCCGCTAGTGCGATCGCGCTCTCGATATTTTGCAGTTGAATTGGCAAGGCATCTACCTACTTATTTCTTAATGTGTGAGGAATTGTTCTTTTTGACATCCTCCTCAGCAATAATCGGAGTAAGGCTACTTAATTTAGGGTCGCATGGCAAGCCACACGACCTTAAATATAATTTTGGGGATAAATTACTTCCTAGTCGAAACTAGATCGGACGCGGGGTTTAACAATAGGTCTTGGTGAGTCGTTTCCTTCTCTTGGTCTCGATTTGGGTGCTGGTAATCGCTCTTCGGAGTCTTCATCAAAAGACATACCTTCTCGACCTTGGGCATTACTGCCGTAGATATCTAGGTATACTGATTGTCCAGCTGTTTCGGCGGCTGCGGCAATAACCGTGCGAATCGCCTGGATATTACGTCCTCCGCGACCAAACACTTTTCCTTTATCTGAACTGTCAAAGGCTATGCGAATCCAAATTCGTTTGAGGATGTGAGAAATTTCACAATCGACGCTCAAAGACTGCGGAGATTCCAAAAACGGCTGCACTAAAAACTTTACCAGCCTAACGTAGTCAGGACTGGCTGTCTTCGATTTTGTTTCGTCGTTATGATGCGGCTTTTGCACTGAGCTGTTCAAAAACATTAGCTTTTTGTAAGATGCTACGCACGGTGTCAGTTGGTTGAGCGCCTTGTTGCAGTCGCTTCACGATACCGTCAACATCGAGTCGGACTTCATCGGTTCTGGGGTTGTAGAATCCAAGTTCTTCTAGAGGACGACCATCGCGGCGAGCGAGGCTGTTAATAGCGACAATACGATAACTTACTTCCCGTTTTTTTCCGTATCGCTTCAAGCGCAGTTTAATCATGATTGAGAAAATATTCTCCTATGCGTGACCTATGAGTTTGTAGGTTGTTGATGTTGGAATGCTAATTTTAGCACTAGCCTAGCATTAACTGCCATGAGTCAATGGGGACTGGGGACTGGGGACTGGGGACTGGGGATTGGGGACAAGGGGGAATTACCCATGCCCATTGCCCCATGCCCCATATCCTAAAGATTACCAAAGCCTTTTTTCTTTTTATCCTTCTTTTTCTTTTTGGCAGTTGCAGCACCAGTATTATAACCTCGCCATCCTGGGGCGGGGGGACGATTGCCTGCTGGGTAGGGGTTGCCCATACCACCACCGCCGAACATACCGGGCATACCTGGGATACCACCACCTTGACCCATTTGTTGCATGAGCGATCGCATTTTTTGGAAATCAGCTACCAACTTACTCACATCGGGTTCTCTATAACCAGAACCACCCGCAATTCGCCGACGTCGGCTGGGAGAACTTGCCAACAAATCAGGATCGTGGCGTTCCTGTTTGGTCATAGAGTTAATCATTGCTTCACAACGCTTGAGTTGTGTTTCTCCCTGCTTTAGCTGATCGTCTGATAGCTTGTTCATCCCTGGAATCATCTTGATGATACCACCCAGCGATCCCATGTTTTTCAGCAGGCGCAGCTGTTTGAGAAAGTCAGTAAAATCGAACTTTGCGGATAAGATTTTCTCCTGCATTTTCTCGGCATCTGCCAAGTCGATTTCTTCTTGAGCCTTTTCTACCAGCGTCAGAACATCGCCCATTCCCAGAATTCGCGATGCCATCCGCTCAGGGTAAAATGGTTGGAGAGCCTCGACTTTTTCACCCACACCGACAAACTTAATCGGTGCCCCGGAAATTTGCCGCACTGATAAAGCCGCACCACCACGGCTATCGCCATCAAGTTTGGTGAGAATCGCTCCAGTAATGCCGATTTGCTCGTGGAAGGTGCGGGTGAGATTTGCCGCTTCTTGACCGGTCATTGAGTCCACCACCAAGAGCGTTTCGTGTGGTTGGACTACTTCTTTGATGCGGGCTAACTCTCCCATCATCTCTTCATCGATTTGCAAGCGACCCGCAGTATCGATAATCACTGTATCAACACCTTCGGCTCGACCGCGTTCGATACCTTGACGGGCAATTTCTACTGGATCGGCATCGCTTCCCAGTTCAAAGACTGGCACGTCAATTTGCTTACCCAGTGTTATCAACTGGTCAATAGCTGCTGGACGATACACGTCTGTTGCCACCATTAAGCAGCTACGTTCTAATTTACGTAAATGTAAAGCTAACTTAGCTGTGGCTGTGGTTTTACCAGTTCCCTGCAACCCAGCCATCAGCACAACGGTGGGCGATTTTTCAGCTTGTGCTAAGGGAACATTCACATCCCCCATCACCTGCACCAGCTCATCGTAAACAATTTTAATGAACTGTTGGTCAGGTCGCACGCCAGCAGTTACCTCGGCTCCCTGAGCTTTTTCCTCGACTCCGGCAATAAAATCTTTGACTACCTGAAGATTGACATCTGCTTCCAACAAAGCGCGACGCACTTCTTTCAAGGCGTCTTGAATATTGGATTGGGAAATCTTGTCCTGTCCTCGCAGTTTCTTCCAGGCAGCTTCTAAACGGTCAGATAGAGCATCAAACATAATTTGGTTACAGGTAATTAGCCGACAAGGAAGCTAGCAATAGTGTTTGGGTGCCACTGTTTAACTTCCGGTATTTTCAGGTGCTATTTACCAGCTTAGTGGTTTTCATTCCGTCTGTAGCTACCGAATACCTAGTACCCCGCACTCCCCCAACTTTAAAGGGGAATGGGGATTTGAAGAGGGGGAATGGGGAAAAAAAAAGAATTATTACCAATGCCCAATGCCCAATGCCCGATGCCCAAAGTAATGTAACATTTCTATATCACAATATATGTTGAGTTATGATTAATACAATTTATGGATTTCCTAACAACAGACATTTCCAGTAGTAAGTGCGATCGCTCTCCCCCACTTTTGAATTTATCCAAGCACCAAATGACCCAGCCAAAGTTTCAGATATTTAATAAGTGTCATAAATTATACACGTAAATAAAATAATTTATACATTAAAAATGATACATTATTTTGAGGATTAGAAATTTATCAATCAATTGAGGATGC
This sequence comes from [Scytonema hofmanni] UTEX 2349, assembly GCF_000582685.1. GTDB lineage: Bacteria > Cyanobacteriota > Cyanobacteriia > Cyanobacteriales > Nostocaceae > Hassallia > Hassallia hofmanni. The sequence goes on along the minus strand of NZ_KK073768.1, from coordinate 3,012,435 downwards.
GATCGCCTTATATATTCTTATCAAAATTCCCTAATTAATCCACCACTGCATGACTGATAAAAACTTCTCTAGTTTTCATACGTCTAACAAAATGCTTTGGTTATGCCACGTTATGTCAGCAAGAGTGCATCATATCGTCTAATTTCCTATTTTGCCTTAGAGTGTTCCAAAAAATAAATGATCCAAAACCCGTCATTGCGTTCGCGTTAGCGTGCGCGGAGCGCTCACGAAACGAAGTATAGCGTAGCAATCGCAAAGACGCTGCTTTGAACATTACACTTTGCTCCATTGGCTTCGGACAATTGGGCATTTTTTTACTTGGAGTACTCTTAGGACTTGCGGACTGAATCACTGATAAATTCTGGGCTAATTAAACTAAATTGTAAAAACAACAAGGAAAGTATTTAAGGATGACTCTAACTAATCGTAAAAATAGTACTTTTTCTCAAAAAGCGAAAGCAGAAATCATTTCATTGCTCAAGCCGATTATTATTCTGGCTGCTATAGGTCTTATAGTGATGCTGCTGACCAACGGTAAACCACCAGCACTTGTGGTTGGTTTGAGCTTTGGCTTAATTGCTTGCTTTGTAAGCATAAGCCAACAGAAGCGGCTTTTGCAAAACTCTAAATTGACATCTCAAACTGACAATTTATCAGCAGTTAACCTCAACGATGCGGAAATTAAAAAGCTATCAGTTCATCAAGATTTGCTACAAAAATTAGTTGATAAAGTATCTGAAGAACAATTAAACAAAGCTCACTTTATCCTTGTTAACCTCAGCAATGCCAGCCTCAATAATATCATCCTTGATGATGTATATTTCATTGGTACTAATCTTAGGAATGCTCAGTTAGTAAATGCCAGCTTTTTAAATGGCAACTTCTGCGGTGCTAACCTCAGCAATGCAAATCTCAGTAGTGCCAACCTCAGCAGTGCCAATCTCAGCAGTGCAAATCTCAGCAATGCAAATCTCAGCAATGCAAATCTCAACAATGCCAACCTCAGCAGTGCCAACCTCAACAATGCTCATTTAATGGGTGCCAACCTCAGCAATGCCAACCTTAGCGATGCCAACTTCAACAATGCTCATTTAATGAGTGCCAACCTTAGTGGTGTCTATTTATGGAATGGCAAGTTGAACGATGCTCAATTAATCGGTGCGAACTTCAGCAATGCTTACATGAACAGTGCCAAGTTGAAAAATGCCAATCTCAGCAGTGCCGATCTCAAAAATGCTAAACTGAGCAATGCCAAACTTAAGGATGCTAACCTCAGCAATGCCGACTTGAGAGGGGCAGACCTCAGCAGTGCTAATTTGAAGAATACTAACTTTAGTGATGCTAATCTCAAAGATGCAAATTTATGTGGCGCTAATTTAGAGGATGCGAACTTAAATAATGCTGACTTGAGAAATGCTGATTTGAGAAATGCCAACTTCAATAATGTGAAAGTCGAGAAAACTCACTTTGGATATAATCAAAGCTTTTCTGAAGAGATGAAGCTAGAGTTAAAGCTTTTAGGGGCAATTTTTGAGGGTAATTGGTAACAGTTGACACTATATGGTGGAAGGTTGTATGACTAGCAAAACTTTGATTCAGCCAGAAGAAATAATTCACTTATCTGGTATTAGTTGGCAAACTTATGAAACTTTGCTGGCAGAACTTAATCATAGTAGGCGCCTGCGACTTACTTACAATCGTGGCAATCTAGAAATCATGGCACCTTCTCCTGAACATGAAATTTACAAAAAGACAATGGGTCGATTTGTGGAAACCCTAAAATAGTTGTTAGGTAGAGACGTTCCGCCGGAACGTCTGTACGGGAGTTAGGAGTTAAAGGGTTATTTTTTTAGCAATAACTACTATTCACCAACCACTATCCACTAACAAACAACCAAATCCTCTACAGCGCTGGCTTTATTTGGCAATGCAGCTGTTAAAACTTCACTGCCTTCTGTTGTAACTAAAACATCATCTTCAATGCGGATTCCCCGTACATCGGCAAATTGAGATAAACGCTCCCAATTGACGATTTGATGATACTTTGAGCGCAGGTTAGCATCATTTAAAATCGCAGGGACTTGATAAAAACCAGGTTCGATTGTAACTAACATTCCGGGACGGAGGGGACGATTTAAACGTAGGTAGCTTAAACCAAAGCGATCGCTTCTTTCTCTTTCCTCTTCATACCCAGCTAAATCCCCCAAGTCTTCCATATCATGCACATCCAAACCCAGCAAATGACCGATTCCGTGGGGGAAAAACAGCGCGTGAGCATCCATTTCTACTAAGTCTTCCGGATTTCCTTTGAAAATGCCTAAATTTACTAAACCTTCAGCAATGACGGTGCAAGCTAGTAAATGAATATCTTCATACTCTACACCAGGGCGCATTTTGGCAATGCACGCATCATGAGCCGCCAATACTACATCATAAATATCTCTTTGGGTAGATGAAAATTTTCCCGATACAGCCCAAGTGCGAGTGACGTCAGCTGCCCAACCCATTTCAGTTTCCGCACCGACATCAGCAAGTACTAAATCACCAGGTTGCAAAGAATGGTGATAGTGTTCATTATGCAGAACTTCGCCATGAACGGTGACAATACTGTTGTAGGAAGTAGTCATGTTATGTGCTATAATCACTGCTTCCATCGCTGCCCGCACTTCGGCTTCTATTTTGCCGTTAGTTGTAGCACGCATACCAGCTTTGTGCGCTTCGACGGTAACAGCAGCGGCTTTTCTTAACTCGCTTAATGCAGTATCGTCGTGGGTAAGTCGTACTGTAACAATTGCTTTGGCTAACTCTAAGTCAATTCCGGCTGGCTGAATTTGCGGTAAAACTAATCTATCCAATAGTTGCGACTGCTGAGTCCAAGTAGCAGCATCTTGCACAGCAATTGTTGCCGCACCTTTTATTGATAATTCTAATTCCACCATTGGTTTAGCAACATCCGCGCCAATTTTTTGGGCGATTTCTTCACGAAAAGGCGTTTCTCCATGCCATAAAGCGCTACTAGGTTTAGGATCGTCCATGAATAGTTCTAACTTCCCAGTTTCTAAGCGAATTACCGCGTTTGGCAAGGGAAGTCCCGCAAAATAGAGGAAATGACTGCTAGCGCGAAAAGGAAAGACATTTGCTGGAAAGTTACGCGGACTGGTGTTTCCTGACCAAAGAATTGCGGGAAAATCAATTAGGCTGGCTAGTTTTTGTCTTCGCTGCCGTAGAGTATCGACGAGGGAGTTAGAAGTGTTTTGTATCAGCATTGGGAAATGGGCATTGGGCAATGGGCATTGGGCATTAGACATCGATCGCTCTTTTATGATGCGTTATCTGAAACCCTTGTAGAGACGTAGCAGTGCTACGTCTTTACACTCATTTTCACTCCTATGTTTATTGGGCAATGGGCATTGGGCATTGGGTATGGAGAATTGGTAATAATTCTTTTCCTAATCCCCAGTCCCTAATTTTTGTTGTCGTCTTTATCGTCGTCTCTGTCGTCATCTTTGTCGTCGTCATCTTTGTCGTCATCTTTGTCGTCGTCATCTTTGTCGTCATCTTTGTCGTCATCTTTGTCGTTGTTAGACCGGATAGGCTTTTGGTTAGTCTGATTGTTGTACTGAGCATATTGTTGATTTTGTTGCTGGGTTTCAGTCTGTGGCTTTGGTTCGTCGTTACCGCAGCTGACTAACCCCGCAGAAGTTAGCGCGGTTGTTATAGCAGCAAGGATGTTGGCGATCGCCTTGCCTCTAATTGCGGATTTAATGGACAAAAGTGGAAAACGCATAAATATATCCGTCGTTACGATGAATTAATTTACAGTACTACGTCACGTTCTTGTTGTTATCTAACTATCGACAAGGATCTCAACGAGTGAATTTGTCACAATAGTTAAATGAACTTATTTCTCAGGTAAAAAAATGTCTGCTAAAAATCAAGCTAAATTGGACAATACGCCAACTGGCGATTGGTCGATTGAGCAATTGCCGGGATTAAGTCAGGAAGAACTAGCCCAACTCCAAAATTGCGGTATCTTTACCACAAAAGCGCTGTTTCAACAAGGAAATAGTTTGCAATCTAAGGTAGCGCTGGCAAATAAATTACAAGTTCATCTTCAGTATGTAAATAAGTGGGTGGCTTTGGCGGATTTGGCTCGGATTCCCAGTGTGGGGACGCAGTATTGCGGATTATTGCTTCATGCAGGTATAGGTTCGGTGGCACAGTTGGCAGAAACTCCCACCCACAGATTGCATCAACAAATTATGCGCTTGCAGGTAGCAACCATGCAGCGAAGAGATTTATGTCCGGCGATCGAGTTAGTTCAACAATGGTGTCAGCAAGCAAAAACAGTTTTGCGTAATTGATTATACTGCAAATGTTTCTTGGGCAAAGGCAATTTTTTCTTGAACTCCTGAGAGTTTGGGCAAAGCACTATCAATGGCTTCAAGTCGATGAATAAGCCCTTCTCGATTGGCAATTTGAATTGAAAGACCGGGACGAGCGTTTATTTCTAGTAACAGCGGTCCTTTTTCTTCGTCTAAAACAATGTCAACGCCGAGATAGCCAAACTCTGTTTTGTCGCCTAACTTGGCAGCTATTTCTAATATAGTTTGCCAGTGGGGAATTTGGCGATCGCGCAACGAATGTTTCGTTTCCGGATGATTATCAATGTAGCTGTTTCTCTGAATACCCGCCAGCGTCTTACCAGTCGATAAATCAATACCCACACCCACACCACCTCTATGTAAATTAGCCTTACCATCAGAAGCCCGTGTGGGGAGACGCAACATTGCCATTGCCGGAACTCCGCGATAAACAATTACTCGAATATCCGGAACTCCTTGATAAGCAATTTCAGCAAACACAGGATCGAATTGCACCGCATATTCAATAATCGCTTGATCGGTTTGTCCTCCTAACGAAAACATGCCGCTGAGAATATTGTAAATGTGATATTGTAAGTCTCCGGGTTTGAGAATTGAACCGCTAGCTTTGCGATAGCCCTCATCTGTTACATCACTAATCACTACAATCCCATCCCCACCGCTACCACGAGCAGGTTTAACAACAAAGGATTTGTGTTGTTTAATAATATTTGATAAGTTTCTCACCTCACCTTGGAATGAAATAACTCCATAAGTTTCTGGAACCGGCACACCAATAGTTTGAGTAATTTTTTTCGTCTCTAGTTTATTGTCCGCATAGCGATATAGCTGACGCGGATTGCTAGCAAAGATGTAGTCTAAGTTGCGAGCATTAATTCCTAAAATGCCGCTACGCCGAAGTGAAGATGAAAGCATACCAGCTTATACCTGTGTTTGATTTAACTGTCGTTGTAATGACCTAAATCGAAAATATTCAATTAGTTTGTAGCCGTTGTAGCGTCCGACAAGAATATTCAAAGCTAAAACTAACAGCAATAGTTCCGGGAAGGCAAATGCTAAATGCTGCACGTAGTCATTAATGATGCAGAAATACCCAATTGTGGCTGCTAAAAGGCTACCGAGTCCGGCAATTATGGTTTCTTTTGCTCCTTCTTCTTCCCATGTCACTGCTGCCCGTTCGATTGTCATCGCCAGAATCACAATTGGGAACAAAGAAATTGACAAGCCCAGCCTAATATTAAAATGTTCCATTACAATTGCCAGAGCAGCCATTATTAAGACGGTTGCTGTTAAAATTGCGGCGAGTCGAGGCACAATTAAAAGCTGCAATCTATTCAAATAGGCACGAATCAAAAGCCCGATAATTACAACTAAAATAAACAGCGGAACGCCAACAATCAGTCCAGTTTGGCGGAAGGAAAGGGCAATTAATATTGGTGTGAATGTCCCAAAGGTTTGCAATCCAATTATCTGGTGCAAAATGGAAATAACTAAAGCACCAATTGGAACTAAGACAAGTACCTGAAAGACTCGCTGATTTGCTAGTGGCAGGTTGAACAAGGAGTAGTCTAAAAGTGGATTTAAGCCTTTTTCATCTTGCAAAATTGCGCTTGTCAGTCCTTTGTCAGTGTTGGGTTTAACAACGACTTCTAAAGCGATATTGTTTACACCTTTGGCTTGTAAGACACGATCTGAACCGTACCACCATGTTAGATAGCGGTCTTGCTCTCTAAAGCTATAGTCGATGGGATCGAAGGCTAACCAGCGATCGCCTACTTGAATTTCTAGCCACTGAATAAAGTCGGTGGAATATACTTCTTCACTTCTCAGCAAAATACCGTTACCAACTCGTGCCGGAATGTTGGTTTTATTCAACAAAAATGCGGCTAATTCTGGGGTAGATTCTTGATTTCTCAAGTTTCTTCTGATAGCTTGAACTCGAATGTCATCTTTCAAAAGAGATATTTGATAGATTTTATTGGCTAAAGATTGGCGATCGGTTGATTGACTTTTAGCCTCATTCAACAGCGCGTTAATTTCTGCACTTGGCGAATTTTCCTTGAGATTATCTTCAACTCTAGCGGTATTTTCGCCAAATCTTACAAGTTCTTGATCGACCAATCGGCGTCCGGAAATTGGAACTACTTCGGTTCCTGCTGTAGCGGTATCTTTCCGGCGAATTATTGCTCGGTAAAATATAAACTTATTATTAGCGTCATCCTGCCTACTAAATACAGCTATTCTATTTAATGAATTCTCCAAGGTTTTGATTTTACGTTCAAATCTTCCATCCGTAAAATCTTCACTATCAATTCTGTACCGTTGAGATTCTTGGGGAAGATAAAGTTGAATGCTTGTTGACTTTGCCTCTTCTTCTGAAGGCAGTAATGATTGCTGAGAATTCAACGATAACTTTGCTTCAACGTACCAACTTCTATAAGCTTGGTTGGGAAACAATGGTACATCTGAATTAGAAAGTTTATGGAAAAAGATTGCTAGTCCAATCGCTGTTAAAAATAATGCTAACAGCAAAGCGCGAAAAGTCCGATTCACTATTGTGCCTCCTGAGTTGCACATGATGGTTGTGCAGTGAACGTTGCAGATGAATCAACAGCCAACTTGCCTTCTTTTAGCATGTTGCGTCCGATTAAAACTGGATAGTTAAAATCTTGTCTATCTGCAAGGTTTACTTCCTCTTCAATCCATCGACCCGCAATACAGAATTTCATTCCTACGACCGGACGACGTATATCAGCACCTTCGCGACTTTTAATTTGCACCCATCGCACAATCGGACGCTCAAAAACCTCTCCGTTTTTCTTTCCATCCCTAAATCTAAATTTAATCATTCCACCAGATTCTGATTTGTTATCTGGCTTTTCTAAAATTTCGGCATTTATAGAGGTTGTTGTCGCACCTGTATCAAGCTTTGCTTTAACTTCTTTCTCAACACCAGGAATTATTACTTTTTCTACCCACCCGACAGTTTTTGTTTCTTGTTCTGAGGAATTAACGGCTTGAGTCTTTTGCAAACTGCATCCCGCTCCAAATAACAAAGTAATAAATATGACAAAGAAAATTGCTTTGCTGGGATACGGCGTATCCAATTTAAATCTATTTTTCATGATCGCTAACCATCTATACTGAACAAAATTCTATTTATAAGTAAAAGTACTTTACTATATTTGTTAATACTATCGATCTAAAGGTAGATTTGTTACGTTTTATCAGAATATATTTGAGATTGCGGAACGAAAAATATGTTAAATATAATAAAAAATACTTAATTTTAATGATAAAAAATATTACAATTAAGTTTGAATTAAAATTTGCATAAAAAACTATACCAAAATAATGATTTAAAGGATTTTTAGATAATTAGTGAATTGAAAAGTAAATTAAGCAAATAAAGAGTTATGAATTTAATTTAACTCCTAACTCCTCACTTTTAATTCCTCACTCTTTCACCAGGACTCCATTAAGAAATATATCAGCGAGTCCTTCTGCCATTTGTTGCATTTCTTGAGGAGAGGCATCAGGTTGCATTAAGGTATTATTGGAAAAGCCTGCGATCGCAAACATTCCTAAAAAAACTTTGGCAACCAGTTTAGCATTCGTTTGGCGATAGATGCCTTTATCCATCGCACTTTGAAAGAAAGCTTCAGCAACATCGCTCATTTTATCAATGACTTCTAATTGAATGCGATCGCGTAAATCTGGGTGAAACTGCGCTTCTAAAAAACAAACTCGCATCAAATCGACATTTTTGTGCATATTCCACATCCGCCGGCGCATCACTTGTGCGATCGCCTTATAACTGCCCATTTCACTCAATTCTGTCAGCAAATCTGTCAGAATCTCCACCCAGCCGTTAGTCGCTACCTCAATCAAAATCGCCTTTTTATTCGGAAAATGACGAAACAAGGTACCTTCAGCTACACTCGCTGCCTGGGCTAAATCGCGGGTAGTCGTACCGTCAAATCCCTGTGAAGCAAACAACCGAAGTGCTGCGCTTAAAATGCGGGTACGGGTTTGTGCCTCAGCAGGTGGGGAAGAATTAAAAACTCGCATAATATTTATGGTGATATCTCCGGAACAGGATTTGTAGCATTATTGTCTAATGTGAAGTATAAAAATCATAGAAAGCTTAATACAAGATTAACGCCTTGTTTTATTAGAGTATGGGGAATTGGGCATCGGGCATTGGGCATGGGGCATTGGCAATAATTCTTTCCCTCTCTTCAAATTCCCCAGTCCCCAATCCCCAGTCCCTAATCCCTAATCCCTAATCCCCAGTCCCTTTATTTTCCTTATGAAGCAGCTTAGTTACTTCTCACCAATTGTAGATTTTAGCTTTTTCTCAAGCTTGAGAATACCCATTCGTCGGCTAGTTGTAACCCTTATTTTGCCAATATTCTTTTGTTGGGGGTTGTTACCTGAAATTGCTTTCGCTAAAACGCAAACCCCACCACCTCCAACTTCGATTCAACCTTATTTAGATCGAGTAATTAAGGAATTGACGGAGTTTCGTCTTGATAATGGCATGAAGTTCATTGTCTTAGAACGCCATCAAGCGCCTGTAGTTTCTTTTCTAACTTACGCTGATGTCGGTGGTGTGGATGAGCCAAATGGAAAAACAGGCGTAGCGCACTTTCTGGAGCATTTGGCATTTAAGGGGACAACGATTCTTGGTACAAAAGACTACAAAGCAGAAAAACCTTTACTAGACCGTTTGGATCAGTTAGCTAGCCAAATTAAAACAGCGAAAGCTGGTGGTAAACAAGATGAAGTTGCTAAGTTATCTGCTGAGTTTAAAAATTTGGAAGCACAAGCAGCCAAATTAGTCAAGCAAAACGAGTTGGGGCAAATTGTCCAACAGTCGGGAGGTGTTGGTTTAAATGCGAATACTTCCACAGAAGCCACTCGCTATTTTTACAGTTTTCCTTCTAACAAGTTGGAATTGTGGATGTCTTTGGAATCTGACAGATTTCTCGATCCTGTATTTCGCGAGTTTTATAAAGAAAAAGATGTAATTTTAGAAGAACGCCGTTTGCGGGTGGAAAATTCTCCTATCGGCTTGATGGTGGAGAAATTTAACGATACTGCTTTTAAAGTACATCCTTACAGGCGTCCGGTAATTGGTTATGATGAGGATATCCGCAACCTAACACGGGAAGATGTGCGGAAGTTTTTCGATGCGTACTATGTACCGAGCAATTTAGCGATCGCCATTGTTGGAGATGTTAAACCAAATCAGGTGAAACAACTGGCGCAAACTTACTTTGGACGCTTTAAGGCTAAACCCAAAGCACAAACGCAAGTCCCCGTGGAACCGGAGCAAAAGCAAACGCGGGAAGTTATTTTAGAATTACGTTCACAACCTTTGTATTTAGAAGGTTATCACCGTCCGGCAATTACTCATCCAGATAATGCAGTTTATGACATTATTAGCAGTTTGTTGAGTAGTGGGCGCACGTCGCGCTTATATAAGTCTTTGGTAGAACAACAACGTTTGGCGCTGACTGCTCAAGGTTTCAGTGGATTTCCGGGAGATAAGTATCCGAATTTGATGTTGTTCTATGCTCTCACGGCTCCGGGTCACAATGTTGATGAGGTGGCGATCGCTTTAAGAAAGGAAATTGACTCTTTGAAAACTCAGCCTGTTTCACCTTCTGAGTTGGATCGAGTGAAGACGCAAGCTCGTGCGGGTTTGTTGCGATCGCTTGATTCTAATATGGGTATGGCGCAGCAATTGTTGGAATATGAGGTGAAAACTGGTTCTTGGCGCAATTTGTTTAAGCAGTTGGATCAAATTGCGGCTGTGACTCCTGCGGATATTCAACGGGTAGCGAGGGAAAGTTTTACACCGGAAAATCGCACTGTTGGTAAGTTGTTGTCGAAGAAGTAGAGACGACGATTTATCGCGTCTGTGTTTTGTACGCGTAACACCCAAGAATTTCGTGCCTGAACGTGTAGGGTAATAACCGCAACATCACGAAGAAATGAGAAACGAACCGCCAAGACGCCAAGAAGGAATGGAGAGAGATATGTATAAGGTAAGGGGTCAGAGGAAGAGGATAATTTTGTATTCGTTGGTGCTTTGTTTTACTCTGTTGCTTGTGGGAATGTTTGATTTTGCTGTGGCAGCGACGGGAGCGAAGCCTTATACTGAGTTGCGGTTTGCACCTTTACCTGAGGTGAAGTTGCCGAAGTACGATCGCTTTGTGCTGCAAAATGGGATGATTGTATATTTGATGGAGGATCGCGAGCTGCCGTTGGTGAGTGGTAGTGCTTTGGTGCGTACTGGCGATCGCTTTGAGCCGGCTGATAAGATCGGGTTGGCTGATTTTACTGGGGATGTGATGCGAACAGGAGGAACTCGCAAGCATACTCCCGATCAGCTAAATCAGATATTGGAACAACGGGCAGCTTCGGTGGAAACTGGTATTGGTGAGACTTCGGCTGCTGCTGGTTTTGAGTCGCTTACTGAAGATTTAGAAACGGTGTTTGGGCTGTTTGCCCAAGTGCTGCGAGAGCCGATGTTTGCTGCTGATAAACTGGAGTTGTCGAAGACGCAGGAGAAAGGTAGTATCGCTAGACGCAATGATGATCCTGATGATATTGCCAGTCGGGAATTTAGTAAATTGATTTATGGCAAGGATAGCCCTTATGCCAGAACGACGGAGTATGCAACGATAGATAAGATTAAGCGTGAGGATTTGATTCAGTTTTATCAGCAATATTTCTACCCGAATAATATGATTTTGGGGATTGCTGGCGATTTTGATTCTAAGAAGATGCGCGAACTTGTTCAAGCTAAGTTTGGTGATTGGAAGGCTAACCCCAATTTGCCTAAACTTCAGTTACCTGTGGTGAAGCAAGCTAAAACAGGTGGTGTGTTTTTTGTCAATCAGCCACAATTGACTCAGAGTAACATTCTCATCGGGCATTTGGGGGGACAGTTCAACAGTCCCGATTATCCGGCGTTGGATGTGTTGGATGGGGTGTTAAATGGATTTGGGGGACGCTTGTTTAATGAAGTGCGATCGCGTCAAGGTTTAGCTTATTCTGTTTACGGTTCCTGGAGTCCCAGCTACGATTATCCTGGGTTATTCATTGCTGGGGGACAAACGCGATCGGATGCTACTGTACAGTTTGTTAAAGCTATGCAAACTCAAATTAAGCGCATTCAAGCTGAAAAAGTCACTCCCCAGGAATTGGCTTTTGCTAAAGAGTCTACACTCAACTCGTTTGTTTTCAATTTTCAAGACCCGAAACAGACTTTATCACGTTTGATGCGCTACGAATATTACGGCTATCCGGCTGATTTTCTGTTCCGCTATCAAAAAGCTGTAGCTGCAACCACAGTTGATGATGTGCAACGGGTAGCGCAGAAATATCTCAAGCCAGAAAATATGGTGACACTGGTAGTCGGGAATCAAAGTGCTATTAACCCTCCATTGACTCAGTTAGCAGCACAGGTGACTGCGATCGATGTGACAATTCCCGGTTCACCACAACCGCAAGTGCAGAATTAATTACATCATATCCGACAAATTGTAAAGACGTTCCGCCGGAACGTCTCTACTAGTAATATTACAGTGTCTTCACACTAAACTATTGTTAAATTTATGGAAAGATGAAATCATTTTATGAAAATTTTACACAATTATATGGAGTCTTGTTTTAGTATATTTACGTAAGGATTTTTTTCTAACTGCATTACCGTTTTTTGGGTGCAAAGACGATTAAATTATTTCTCAACAACAAATTTACTTTAGAAATTTCCGAAAAAGAATGTAGAGACGTAGCAGTGCTACGTCTAATTAAGGGTTTCTGGATAAAGCATATTTAAATTCGGTAGATGTATGTTTGATATCATGTCCGTTTAATTAACAGTAATAAAAACGTCGCAACCGTCGTAGAGACGTTCCTTTCGTAACGTCTTTACTTTACATCATAAGTAATTTTCCGGACATGATATGAAGGATGATTCATAAAGAATTTTTCCAGGTAATTCTGCTTGGCAAAATTACCGCTTTGAATGCGTAACTACGACTGAATTGTAACCAACGTAAAAAGTAACTAGGAAAGCAATGTATGAAAAAATACATAAAATTCTGTAAGCGCGTCTTGTTATTAGCTACGCCGGCGATCGCCAGTTCAATGTTAGCAATTTCACCCAGTAAAGCTGCTACATTTGCTTCTTCTCAAGGACAATTCATCTTTACACAATTCAGTCAAAGCCCTACAGCAACTTCAACTAATACTGACACAGAAACCCTTGTTATTGGTATCGGTAACGGTATGGCAACTGCATTTGCTGAAGCCGAAGCAGCTTTTATCGTTTCTCCACCAATAGCATTAAATTCATCTTTAAGCATAGCCTTGGGTGAAGGTAGAGATTACTTAGGATTAGCAAATAGCCAAGCTACAGTTATAGGTAACTTCGATGTTGATGCAAATACAAATTTTTCTTTTGACTTTTTAGGTAATTTAACGTTATTAACATCTATAGACAATCCTCCGGCAGAAAATGCTAGAGCTTTTGGAGATATATCTTTCGCTTTATTCGACACTAATAATAACAGTCTTTTAGACATTTTTAGCGTTGCCGGTAATTTAACTACGGAAGGCGATGAAGATTTTATTGGTGTTCAAAAAAGTGACAATGTTATCTTCATAAATAGAGGTAGCAATTTTAATTTTGGCGGTCAAGAAGAATTTATCACAGCTTCTTTTGCGGGTTCTTTACAGCGTTATTTTCCTAATCAAACAAATTTAACTTTAATCGAAGTCAAGCGAAATCAAGCTAGAGTTTCCGTACCTGAACCTTCAACTAATGTAGCTGCTATCTTAGTTGCTGGTGTTATTGGTGTGGCATTGAAACGTAAAAAAACTAGCCGATGGGGAAATTAGAAATTAAACTGGTGTGGAAAATGCGTTTTGATGTTTTTTCTCATCTTTTTGTTCATGCGAGTTAGCTAACAATACCTCAGCGATCGCTTGAGAAATCCCAAAGCCAGGACAATGTTCCATCCAGAAAAATTCACCCACAGGATTAATCTCAAGGAATATATGCCGACCGTCAGGTGTTAAAATGATATCAATTGCTCCATAATTTAAACCAAAGTGAGCCATTAGCTGAAGTAGCTTGTTCTCTACATCCTGGGGTAAATCGTAAGGTTGCCAAGCATTGAGTAAGGCTATTCCTTGTTTTCGCCAGTCGTAACGAGATAGTTGCAAACTTTGGGAATCAACCGCAGCAGTGAATATACGCTTACCCACAATAGTTGTCCGCAACTCCAGCGCTTTGGGTATTTTCTCTTGAAATGTCATTGGACACAAATCCAATCCATGCAAATTGTCTAAATCTGCATCTGTAACCGGATTAGTAAATACTACATGCTCTTGTCCTTTGCGATCGTAGATAGCAAAGGAAGAAAGCATTTTTGCAATCATACCCTCCTCGCACTCTTGGGAAAATTCCTTAACTGCTTGGGGATTATTTGTAATCAGCGTGCGTGGTATATCTAAACCTAGCATTCGTGCTACTTGTAGTTGTAGCTGTTTATTATCGGCAAGACGGATATTTGGCAATCTATCTAAGTGAAATCCCGGTATACTGGCAATCATACCCTGAATAGTAACACGAGATTCCTGCACCGAGGCTTGTCTTAGTTGCGAGTCCATTGTGATAGGAATTTTTGCAGCGATCGCAATTCGTCGATACCAAACTGCTGATACTTCGCTCAAGTCTAATTTTTTGTTTTCATCAATTAAAATTAGTTGCTGTTTTTCTTTACCGTAGTAGACATTTAGCTGTAGTTGAGTCGGAAATTTGTCTGTATCAAAACGAAAAGCTTTTCCTCCTTGTGCTGCGATCGCTTGCATTACTAGAGGAATGCTTTCGTTATCTTGGCTATGGGTAATTATTAAAACTGTCATGAGCAAAATGCATGATTTGAAATTAAATACTTTAGGGAAGTAAAGCCGAAGCGATCGCTTCCGAAATCGGATAATCCAAATCTCGCTCTAACATTCCCCATTCCCCTACAGGATTAACTTCTAAAAAGACATATTCTCCTGCTGGTGTGACGATAAAATCAAAGGCTCCAAAAAGTAGCCCAAACCTTCCCATAAACTCTTTGATCGCAAGTTTGACAGCAATCGGCAATTCGTAAGGCTGCCATACACAAGCTTCGTTTTTCGCACAACGCCAATCAAGGGTAGATGTATTATAAACAGATGCGTCTAGCGCTCCCACAAAGAAATTACCATTAACAAATACCACCCGCAATTCCCATTGTTTGGGTATTTCTTCTTGAAAAACCATCGGACAATAACGCAGTGTTTCCCCATCAAGCAAGTCTTCTTCTTTAACAGCACTGGTGTAAAAAAAGAAAGGGGAGCCTTTCATACTCATGGAAATAGGAGTTAACAGTTTAGTCACCATTTTCCCCTTCACCTCAGAGAAAAACTCCCTCACAGATTCAGCATTGTTGGTGACAAGAGTCCGAGGGATAATAAGACCAACCTCAGACGCTACCCGCAATTGATGTAGCTTGTTTTCCGCAACAGCAATTTGCTGTAAATTATCTACCCAACGCGCTTGACGCAAACTGTCCCAAAAACCATTTAAAGTTGCTAATGACTCCCTAGCGCACGCTGCTTGGAATTGAGGAGCCAATTCTGTATTCATCTGGGGAGCAAAGATCCGACGCATCCAAACTGCAACTACCTGATTGCTATCGATAGAATGTAGATGAAAAGATGCTTGATCGTATTCGAGTTTGTGACTGCTTTTATTGCCCAGTTGCTGTTTCAGTTTCACTTGTAGGGGAAATTTATCAGTGTCCAAGCGAAACGGTTGTCCGCCCCGTTTTGATACAGCTTGTGCTACTCTATCTATTGTGAAAAAATCACCACTGTGGGTGATTAATAAAACAACATCACGCGATAGGTGCATAAAAACATTTATTTTTGTAGTGAGCGCTTCAGCGCTCTCAAAATTGACAATTTTAGGTTTGACTACAAATCAATCAAAGCTTTATTCTATGGGAAAAGCGTGATCGTCACCATCTGATGGATACTTTTGTGTCACAGCATATTCATCAGCATCTGATGGATACTTTTTGGTGACAATTCCTCCACCCCAATCATACTTATCCCGGAACTTGTTAGTGACAATTCCTCCACCATGACCACCCTCTTCGTTGTCGGAGGGGTATTTTAGCGTCACAAATGTAATACCTCCTTCAACTGCTTCCATTTCTTCAGAGGACAAATCTTCGCAGAATTGCCCTTCTAAGTAACGAGCAAAGAATGGTACTTTTGAAGAATTAAAATCTGGCTTATGATTGTCAGACATGTGGATTGCTCCTTTAGGTCAATGTAAAAAGTGTATACTCCCTTCCCACTTTCAAATTACCTATTCTCTCTTTACCTCTTACCTTGGCATACTTGGCGACTTGGCGGTTAATTCATAGGTAATCTTTTGAATGCGTGAATGCGTGACTTCCGCCTTGCGGTACTAGTAGATTGCATTTTCAGCAGGAATGAGCGCAATCTGAAACTGTGTCGTAAGCTGTCATTTGTTTGGTAGATCAATCGCTATTATCTTAACAATATCCAAATCAAAGTTTTGTCCTTCTAGAGAACGAGTTTTTACCTTCACTTTATCAAAGCCGTCAAGAGTGTAATCGACATCAGCGATAGGATCGTCGCCGATCGCCAGAGCTATTCCTCTACCCTTTAACTTAGAACCACCGTTACCCAAACCCCTGAGTGCAAGGTTTGTATCAGTGACAGCGAGAGAATTAGACCCTTCAACTGATGCATTAGCTTCTATAGTCGCACTAGCACCACCTAAAATAAACTCGCTTTCTGGAGCATTATCTAAATAGGATAAATCATTGATTAGCATCATGAGTCTTCTTTTTTAACTAAATAAATTGACGGGATTAGGTTTGTGTATTCCACTGAAAAAGTATTTGACTTTTTCTAAAATTTCCTGGCTCTCTAGGCAGGAATGAGAGTTTTTTGATCCCGGTTGCTTGCAGTTTGTTCTTGCAGCACCAGATCCAAATTATAGTGAGCTTCTGCCAAGTCAGGCTTCATAGAGATGGACTGCTGATAGTAGGCGATCGCCATTTTTAAATCTCCTGCTTGCCTACACTTAAAGCCTAAATCGTTGTTTATCGCTGCGTAATGAGCTTGTTTATCAGGGGAGAGCTTTCCTTGGGCATAAAGTGCATTGGCTAAGTTAACCTCAGCTTCAACGCAATCAGGCTTTAGTGAGAGTGCTTTTTGATAGCAGGCGATCGCATCTTCAATATCACCTCGTTGATGCAGTGCATAGCCAAGGTTATTGTATACGGCGATCGTATCAGGCTCTAGAGCTAAGATTTGATTATAGGTTTCTATCGCTTCCGATAATTGACCTTGAGTTTGATATAAATTCCCCAAGCTAAATAAAGCCTTGATAGAATTGGGCTGAATTTGAAGCAGGGTTTTTAGGAGATTTTCCGCAGTTTGGTACTCACCTTTTTGCCTCATCAACACCCCTAGTCCATAGAGTGCTTCCGGATGATTTGACTGAGTTTCCAGAATCTGACGGTATCCCTGCTCGGCTTTGGTGAGTTGGTTTGCTCGATGATCCTGAACACTCAAATGAAGCGCTAAAGGAATAATTCTGACATCAAGTTGTCTATTCTGGCAATCTTTGTATTTGACTACGATATGCTGAATCCGACGCTCTTTAGCCCCAAAAGAATACTTGTATTCTTCATTTCCCTTTAAAAAATCGTAAACTTTAAATCCATTTTGAATAGCGTATCGGATCGCCTCAGCATGGAGGATAAGTCCAGGTGGCGGATTTTTAAAAGTTTCATCGCGACCTGCGATGAAAAATAGCATGGATTTTTGATGAACATCAACAAAGTTAGCGATCGCTCCTAAAGGTGTGTCCCCTTTCCATAGAACCGGTAAATACAGACAGTTATTTTCAAAACAATGACGTAAAATAGCGCGAACGTAATCCATAATTACGTCACAGCTATCCCCTTTTTTATGTCTCCATTTTGACTCCCATAACCTGAGTAATATCTCAATATGAGACTTCAGATTGTTTGCATCAACGTGGGTAATATGAAACTCGTCAGAGCTTTCTATTTTCTTTAAAAAGCGCCTGATTTTTTGGCGAGTATTTGAACTGATATAGTTTTGCAGATATTGATTCCAGTTGTCTACCAATGAAACATAAGGGGCAATATAATTATCAGTATCTTTTCCCTGATTTTGAATGCGGTGTTGATTGAACTCAAATTTATCTCCAGAGAAATGCCTCAAGAAGAGGGACATTCGTGTATCTGTTTCTAAAATATTTTGTACATCGAAAGTAGACCATGTTAACTGCTGCTGGATGTCAGCAGCAAAGGCGGGAATTACCTCTTCTTCATAACCTGGTAGGCAAATAAGTCCCGTGTAATCTGCCACGCTATTTCCTAACATGTAGAGTTTAGTATAAAAGCCACCTCGATCCTGCTGTTCTAATACAATTTTCACCGGGAAAAATGCAACATAGGATGAATCCTGGGTATTTGGTTTGGCAGCAAATATGAACCACGGCTCATGTACCATCTGCAACCATCCAGACAGCCAAATCCAGGATAAGAAGAACTGAGCTTGAGGATCAGCCGCGTATACAGAATCCCAATTTTCTCTTATTTTCTTAAATTTTTCAAAATTATTAATTATGTCAATGTGCATATCGTTTTTGCCTCTAAATCCACATTCCGTACCCTAAAGTGTCATACTACGAATTTTGGACGGATCGCGTTACTCAAGTGAACCCATTTTTGTATAAAATTTAGCCTTTGTTGTGGATAAAAAACCGAAAAAACCGATTATCACAGTAGGGGGTGCAGAATGTTGGATTAATGGTTGGTTAAATCAAGTGAAATTGAAGTACTACTACTCCGAGATGAAGCAGTTTGGTTTCCAGTGTTTGCATATGCTGTGGCTGTTGCATCGGCTCTACTATAGTCAAGGAAACCCAAGTTTTCAACAGTTGTCTTGGTTTGAGTATCAGTATAAGTATTCTCACCGATGGCAACTGCACCTGCACCAGCTGTGGCATTTTTAAATCTGGCTGTTGTTGTGGTAACTGTACCAGCGTAAACTTTGCCACCTACTACAAGGATGCTTTCGTTAATCGAGTGTAAATAACTTAAGTCAGAGATGATTAAGAAATTTCTCACACTTACCTCACGATAAAGATGTTGATGAACTGCTGCTATTAGATTTTGCGTAACTGCTGGATCTATTACCAGATGAAACGCATACAGAAACACTTTGACTAATCTCAACCTCATCATCACTAGATGTTTGGACTACGCTTTTAGCCTCGGCAATTACTTTCCCATCAGGTGAGACTATGCGTTTAACCACAATTTTATGTTTAGTCATAATATTAACAAAAACTATTGTTTATTTTCAAAAAATAGCAATCACATTTTAGTGATTGCAGCAAATATTAACTAAGTAGAACGGCTGGCGAAGGAGACAGCATAATTAACATTATTTAACTGTCCAGTTGCTCCGCCCAATACTTGTTTACCATCTGGAGTTAAGGCACGATATCCATAATTTTGTCCGTTTGGATCGCTGAATTCTTCAAGTAAATATTCCCCTGTTATTTTTGAAGATTGTTTGGAAAATCCAGGAATATAAGTTATTAACCAGTCCAATATATCAAGTTTCCTTGCTGTATTTTCTGATAATCCGCCTCGAACTTGACTAATATTGGCTATTTCACAAAAGCTGATATCGGAAATTTTTAATTTGCTCATATGACTCCTTATGACTTATTAAATACTCGGAAAAAAACAGCCAAAAGCTATCTATAGTTTTTGGCTGTTTTCACGTAGAGCTATTTCGTTGCTCTAGTATTCAACGGTTAATAATTAGTTTGAAGCAGCAATAGAGGTGCTGCTAGAAGAATATGGAGTGGTAAAAGCGAAGGTTTGGGTAACAGTATTGTAACCTTGAGCTTCAGCTTCAGCAGTAGCTACGTTGCCGTCGATGTCAGCCTTTACATCAATATCTTTTTTGATACTGAGGTATTCCTTAACATAGAGGGTAGTTGACTTGTTATATTTACCACTGCCTAGATAGATACCACCAACAACAGCAGAACCTTCAGTAGCTTCCAAGTAGTTCAAATCTGAAATAATCATGGGTTTCTCCTGGGAATTAAAGTTAGTTTCTGGGAATTTTTATTGCGAACAACTTCTTTTTGTTGTTTGCGTCTTGAGCAAATAACTTATTTCCGTCGCTCACATTTTTAATATAACAGATTCCTTTTAAAAGTCAACAGGTTTTTCAGATATTTTTTAGAAATTTTTCTTTTATTTGTTAATGCAAATGCTTCTTAAAAATTAGCAGCAAAAAATAGGCAATAATATTTTGTGTTAATGCCTATACGCAATTTATTGATTATTTTTTAATTCTTTTGAAGCTGATAAGCCTTTAATAGCAAACTTTTTAAATAAAAAAATTTTATATTTATGTGGATGTGTATGAGATTTTTTACAAAAAAATACCATACATCCAATTTATATTGGACAAATTAATTAACAAATTACTGTCTTATAATTTATTTAATTACTATTAAGTAAAAAACTAAATTAAGCCTTTAGTAATTCATTTGGCAATTGTAAATTACTATCCGAGTCTAGCTGCGTAACGATTTCTAAACTTTCAAATTGTTGCTTTAGCCAAGCCGAAAACAATTCTGTAATAATTTGCTGACGTAACTGCTCATCTAATTGGGGTTGAATTATTTCTTCAATCCAAATTAGATAAACTCCTTTTTGGGTGCTAATGGGTTTGAGAATTTCTGGTGGACTTGCAGCAAATACAGCCGCTGCAATTTCTGGACGAAAATCTTTACGGTGTTTAAGTCCTTGATATCCACCAGCACGACGAAGTTCTGGTTCTTGAATATATAAACGGGCAATTTCTTGAAAAGTAACTTCGCCTTCTTCTAGGGCATAAAACAGTTCTAAAGCCAAGTCTCTATCATCCAAAATGATTTCATAAGTGACAGCGGCAACATAGTCAACTTGGTGTTCATAGAAAACTCTTTCTACTTGAGTCGAAAAAAGATGATTCGCTAACTTTTCATAAAGAACCTTGTCGTGAAGTAATTCTTCAAAGTCATTCAAAGATAGATGATATTTTCTCAGCCAATTCCAAGTATCTTTAGCTTTGACTAGTTTGTGTTCTAGCCGGAGTTTTTCACTTTCTTTTTGGATTTCTTCCTCCTCTACTTGAATACCAGCTTCTTGAGCAGCTTCGGCAATAATTTTTTTAAATGCGATAGCTTCTAGAAAATTAGGAATCTGACAGGATAGCTTGAGGCTGCGAATGATGTCTGAATTAGAGATAGTTAGATGTTGAGGCATAATATAATTCCTCCACTTCTTCAGGACTTACGCAACAACAACGTAATTTCGTAAAGCTCACCGGGGAAAACTTCCCCCAGTAGACTTGATGTCATTGCGCTCGTGGCATTGTGAGTGCGTAAGTCCTATTCTTTGTTATTAAACAGGGATTTTGAAGCCGAGTCTAGGTCACTTTGGTTCTAACAATGGTTCTATGCAGATGCAGATATCGTTGATAATTCCTTATCAATCTTTTCTGCTAGTTTATAAGCCATTAATTTGGGATTTCGGTAGTTACTGGCAGTTTTTCTAAATCCCCATCGTCTAGCTTCAACTTCGGAAACTCCAAACTCTGCGGCTAGTTTGTGGTAAGACCAGCCATATTTTCTCATTAGCTCAATTGGATGCATACAATAACCTTCCTCTTGCAATAGCTATATCTACATTTCAGGTAAGTTCCCGGCACTGGTAAATCTCAGACGGATTTAATATCTGAAGTACTCGGACAGAATTGATCAGACATCAACCGAATTTAAATATGCGTTATCTAGAACCCTTAGAGATGTAGCAGTGCTACGTCTCTACATTCTTTTTCCTTCACACCAAACAATAAGGGGGTAGATTGATTTTTTCAAAGTGCCGTAAAATAATCAGACTTGATACCCGTAAATTGAAAGTATCAACTACATCTCCAAACCGCCTTTTTGGAGCTTCTTAAACGGATCTAAAACGAAGTCAATCACCCGTCGTTGACGAATAATGACCTCAGCATTTGCAGTCTGTCCTGCACTTAATGGAATACGTTTTTTACCATTTTCGATATACTGCTGGTCTATGGTGACTTCTAACTCAAAGTTTTCTGTATTTCCTTGGGGTGTTTGACTAACTTTAGAGTCGGGAGAAATCCAAGTAAGTTTTCCTTGGACGATGCCATATTCTTGGAAAGGATAGGCATCAAACTTGATTTTGACAGGCATTCCCACCTTCAAGAAACCGCTATCTTGACTGGGTATCTGAGCCTTGAGTACGAAGTTAGTATTTTTGGGTGCAATTTGGGCAATCCTCTGTCCTGGTTGGACAACTGCTCCCGGTTTAGTGGTGGGAAATTCAAAAATCACACCATCAATAGGCGATCGCACGATTCGTTGCTGCATTTGCAGCTTTAAGGATGTTATCTGGCTTCCAGCTTGGGCAATTTGGGATTGTAATGTCCCAATTTGTGTATCTAAATCTTTCACTTGTTGCTGATTTCTCAACATAGCTAGTTTCCCGGTTTGCAATAGACTTTGATAGCTATTTTGTTCTTCTTGTAATCGAAGATTTGCTTGCTTAATATCTGACTCCAACTGACTCATTGTGGACTGATAGCGATTTTGTTCTTCAGCTAAACGTAATTGAGCTTGTTTGATGTCAGATTTAGCTTTTTCATAAAGTCGTTTGCTTTCTTCTTCTTCTTTTTTGAGTTGGTCAACTTGGTTTGTCGAAACGGCACCATCGTTAACAAGCTGGCTAAAACGTTGCACTTGTCTTGAATCTATACTCAAACGATTTTGAGCCGATTTCTCGTCATTTTTAGTGGTGCTAATTTGCTGCTGTGCTTGACTGACTAATGCCTGTTTTTCTAACTTTTGTAAGTTATAAATACTTTGTTTCGCATCCAGATTTTGCTTTGCCTGGTTGACTTGAGAGATTTTTTCTAAGGCTTGCGATTGATTTTGTTGCTCCTGAACGCTAAGGGTTAATTGCAGTTGTTTTTTGATGACATCGAGTTGCGCTACTTGATTTTGTAAGCCTTGCAACTTTTCTTTGACTTGTTCCATATCGGTTTGCAAAATATCCGATTCAAGTTCCAACAGAACCTGTCCTGCTTTCACGCTGTCCCCTTCTTTTACTTTGACAGCTTTGACGCTGCCACCTATGGATGTGTCTAACTTTTGGGTTGCACCTTTTGGTTCTATACGTCCTCTGGCACTTCCTGTTTCATCTACCTTTGAAAGCGTTGCCCAAGGTAACAAGACAAATGCAAAGCCTACCAGCACATACAACACACCACGAGTCCAAACTCTAGGTAAGGCATCCAACAGTTCTTCGGTGCCGTAGTACAAGTCTTGAGCGTTATCTGATGTTTGGGCAGATTCTTTGGAGTGCGTATAACTTTTATACTCATCCCCCTCATCTTGGGGGAGTGGGGATGACGAATTAACAGATGCATATGGCATAGTTCTATTTCCCAGAATAGGGTATGGGAGAGTTAAGTCTAAGAGGATGTTTGAAAAGTCCTCTTGTTGGTAGCAAAACGTTTTAGATCCCCCTAAATCCCCCTTTTTAAGGGGGAATTTAATTCCGGTTCCCCCCTTTTTAAGGGGGGTTAGGGGGGATCAACAAGTGCCTAAAATCACAGTTAACTACTTTTCAAACAACCTCTAAAATCCTTGGTAGAGACGCGAAATTTCAATCCTTGGTAGAGACGCGAAATTTCGCGTCTCTACAGGTCTAAAATCAGTAACACCAAGCGTATTACCTAGACTCAACCTGCTTGAGCTAGTTGTTGTTGATTCAAGTAGTAATAATGACCTTTTTTGGTAATTAATTCATCATGAGTACCGCTTTCTACTAATACGCCTCGATCTAAAACTAAAATCAAATCAGCATTGCGGACAGTAGAAAGGCGATGGGCAATAATTACACTTGTGCGTCCTTTGAGAATTGTTTTCAGGTTGTTCTGAATAATACGTTCTGATTCGGAGTCTAAATGACTGGTAGCTTCATCAAAAAGTAATAAACGCGGATTTCCCAACAAAGCGCGAGCGATCGCTAGACGTTGGCGTTGTCCGCCAGATAACATACCACCAGCTTCACCTATTTGGGATTCATAACCCATTGGCAGTTTCTGAATAAATTCATCAGCTCCTGCAAATCGTGCTGCTTGAATAATTTCTTCTAATGATGCTTCTGGGTGAGCGATGGAGATGTTTTCACGAATGGTACTACCAAACAGAAAGGTATCTTGATCGACTACACCAACTTGAGAACGGAGCGATCGCAACGATACGCCACTGATATCATGACCGTCAATCAATATTTTGCCATCTGTCGCCGGGTATAAACCTAAAATCAATTTACTCAAGGTTGTTTTTCCCGAACCACTGCGTCCGACAACTGCCACCATTTGATTGGGCTGAATTTCAAAAGTAAGATTTTCCAGCACATTCGTTTCACTTTCTGGGTGATAGCGGAAGGTGACATTCTGAAAGCGGATATTACCTTTAAGTCTATCCAGTGACTTGCGGGGTTTATTTTGTAAGTCTTCTTCTGGTTCCGCTTCTAAAACATCATTAATCCGTTCGGTGGAAATAACGATTTCCTGCAATTCATTCCACAGTCCAGACAGCCGTTGAAAAGGACTCAAGACGTTACCCACCAACATATTGAAAGCAACTAATTGCCCAACGGTGAGATCCCCTTGAATCACCTGCCATGCACCAAACCACATCAATCCTGTATTCACAAAGGTTTGGATCGTACCACTGAGAATTTGCAAGCGGATGCCGATTATCTGGGCGTTAAAGCCTTTTTTGATCAAACTATGCAGCAGTTCTTCCCAATGCCACCGCACCGTCTGTTCAATTGACAATGAGCGAACTGTGCGAATACCGGTCAGCGATTCTATGAGGTAGCTATTTTCTTTAGCACCAGCGTTAAAAATCTCTCTGGAAATGCGGCGTAAAATATTGGTGCTAGCTAGTGCCAAGATAAAAAATGGCGGCACAGTACACAGCACAAATAATGCCATTCGCCAGCTATAACTAAACATCAAAGCTAGATAGACAACCAATGTCAGCATATCCAGGATGATTGAGAGTGTCTGCCCAGTTAGAAAACGCTGAATTTTCTGGTTTTCTTGGATGCGAGAGACAATATCCCCGACATAACGCGACTCGAAATAAGAGAGGGGCAAGCGCAGGGTATGTTTGATAAAACCTACCAGTAAGGAGAGACTAACGCGGTTTGCCGTGTGATACAGCAGATATTGCCGCACTCCATTCATGGCGATACTAAATAAGCCAAAAACGATCATTCCCACCCCGATAGCGTTTAAGGTGGCAACGCTGCGTTGTACAAGCACTCTGTCTAGCAACAACTGGGTGAATACCGGCGTTACTAGTCCAAATAGCTGCATCAGCACGCTTGCCAAAAAGACTTCTATTAGTACCCGGTAGTGGGGTTTGACTAACTCAAAAAACTTCCAAAAGCCTGTACTTTCGGCTTTGGCTTCTTTGAGCAGAGATGTGGGTTGCAATAACAATGCATACCCTGTCCAGCCTGTGTTAAATTCGCTTTTGGTTAATGTGCGTTGTCCAAGGGCAGGATCGCCTACTATGACTCGCTTTTTCGTAATTTCATAGACGACGATGAAGTGCTTACCTTCCCAGTGAGCGATCGCTGGCAAAGATTGTTCTGCAACTTTATCTAGACTGGCTTTCACCGGACGGGTGGTAAAACCCAGGCTTTCTGCTGCCGCTGCTAAAGCACGTAAAGATGCCCCACTGCGGTTGACGTTGGTCATATCCCGCAAGCGATTGACACTAAAGTGCTTGCCCCAATAGTGACCAATCATCACCAAGCAGGCAGAGCCGCAATCTGAAGCGCTTTGTTGAGCATAAAATGGATAGCGCTTGGTGAGGCGTCCCCACCAATGCCCTGCTCGCACTTTGGGACTAGGAAAGAAAGGACGCTGTTTTTTTGGCTTTTCTTTTGATTTGGGATCGCGCTGGGGAAAGGGAATGATTTTAGCAGATGTATCAAAATGTTCTTTTGAACTTGACCTGCTTTTTCGCTGCGGACGTTCCACTGAGGCAGACTTAACAGAGGTGGAATTGATAAAAGACCCTAATTCCGGGCAGTGTTGCAGTGCCGCAGACACATCGTCACTTTTGAGAATATAAGCGATCGCTTTTTCTTTGACGTGCCAATTATTGTTATCAATTGCACATATATTACCAGGGATCAAACAGCGTCCGTCAGTATGTTGCAATTGACCGCGACGCAAGAGCAATATCTGACAACCTTGAAATACTGTTGCTGGTATCGGTCCTAGCTCTAGGTAATGCCGTGAAAAATAAGATAAGGCTTTGAGCATTCCCGGAACAGCAGAAGTATGTCCCGCAAGTTGAGAGTTTTGCCGACATAACAGCATTAAATCCCAAATTTCGGCGCGTTCTCTGATGCGATCGCTTATACTTGGATGTTGGCGAATAACGAATTGCAGCGCTTCTAAGGGGATATAGCCAAGCTTTAAATTAACAGAAGCTCTCGCAGCGTAACTTCTCAACTCTTCTTCGGGAAACAGAGTTACCTCACCAAATGATTCCCCAACACAAAGAGTAGTAATTAAGTCCTGAGCGCTATCTAAAAGTCTGCATTTACCTGCCAGGATAATGTAAATTCCCGGCTTTGCTTCTGCTGCTTGCCAAAACTCCTTAGAAGAAGGTGGTTCAACAATTTCAAGCAATGCCAAACACCTATCAAGTTCTGCTTCCTCAAGCGTTTCACCCCAAATTTGGGTAAGTTGTTGAGTTAACTGTTGCCGTGAAAACATAGTTTCCTCCTGCAAATTTCAGATAATAGTCAAGAGTTTTTAATATTTGACTAAAGATTAATCGAAACTAAGTTAGGAGTTAGTTTGCCAGTTGCAGATATTAACTCCCACATGCTTAGAGGAGTGAATTTTTCCTTCTTTGTGAAGTGGATGCGATCGCGTCCTTACGTACAGCAGGTATCGCTCATTCCATCCGACAGCAATCAAATACCGCAATATTTCTGCTAAACAACTTAATATTTTATACTTTTGCGTTGGAAATTCATCCGTGGAAGCCAGGAATATAATTTTTCTCTGAAAACTATATTTTGGCTGCAAATTCGCACCGAAATTCTTTACCCGATCTTGACATCCAAAAGGTGTTAACAATTTGCTTTTTTGCAAGTCGTATCTCTCAACAGCCTTGTCTTTAAAGAAATGTTGTGACATAATTTAATCCAGTTGTCGTCAACGTAAAACGTGGGCAAGTTCGTCTACAGCAGCTGTTTCTCTAAGCCGGCAAGCTAAAGTTTTACAGCTGTTTGCATTAATTAGCCTTTTAGGACTAATTAATTCGTTACTTGATGTGCAACTAACACCGGGTTTCCCCCCTGTGCTTTGCGAGTCTAGGGGGGTTATTACCGGGTTGTATCATTTTGTGCGTCAATATCCAAGGTTAATTAGATTCTCTGGAAATATAGCGACGCTTAAAAATTTTTAGTTACATGGCATTATGTTTTTATTTTCTTCCCTAAGCAAATATTTTCACTGAAAACGTTGCTAGATAAGGTAAGAGGTTTAGATATGTTTTTGCATCGGCAAAATCATTAAATGCGTAGATAGGCATAAGTTTTAGCTCTACTTTACCTTGTCCTCGATTTTCTTTTTCAATGCTGCTGATAAAGGTTCGCAAAATTAAGACTGCAAAACGAATTTTCAGCCAGCAGTAGTAAGCAACCTTGACAAAACATGCATAAACCATAGCTATTGAGTCCCTGATAAACAACAGTATCTGACACAGCACCTCAACTAGTGAATTAGTCGCTAGTTAAACATAGAATTTGTCAGACTTTTAGAACTTATATCAATGCGTAAGTTTTATTGTATTAATTTTAACCTCACTTTCTCAACGTCGGTTAAGCTTAGAGAGCTTTTTTCTGTTATGGGTATTGAAAAATCAACTTATGCACTTTTAGGATAAAAACGAGAAAAATCTCAGAAATTTATTCCAACCGGAATTTGATGTTCAGCAAATACTAAAGGTAAAGGCTGTAACGCGGTTGTCAAGTTGGTTCACACAACCGCTTGTTTACGAAGTGCATCAGTTCTAGCTTGACAAAAATCTGATTGACAAATGTTGTAACTCTTTTAACATAGCTCATCAGTAAATATTTGTAATATAGTTAATGAGGGTCTGCTAAAAAGTCTTATTTTGATCAGGACTTACGCACGAACTACGTATTTCCGTCCCTATCGACGCAAGGAAGCAATCTCAAAGTCTTGTTTTCTCGTAACAAGTGCGTAAGTCCTATTGATTATCTGATTGAACTCTAGATTACAGGTGATAGATACTCCTCAAAATATTTCAACTTGTTAAAAATGGTTAAGAAAATACTTTTCAACTGTTCTAGCCATGATTAATTTTTTCGTTAGCTTACCATTACCTCTTTTATAATCACCAGATTCTTAATGAATTTGAAATGATCTAAAAGTCAATTTCAGCTACAAAGGGATAGATTCTGATATTATCCACTCTCACACTTCTTTGTTAATAATACATTTCGGTATATTTAGTCAAGATATTCTGATAATGAAATCAAATCTTTATCGCAACTTTATAATTTATTAAAATGTTCATATTCTATTGTATTTAACATCACCAAATAACTTTGAGTTAATTTAAATTTTATTAACTTTGCTTGTGATAAACGTTTTATCACCTATAATTTCCAAGTTCAAATCTGTTTATGTCAAATTTTATTTTTTACAGGCAAAATTTAATCTAAAAATAGATTAATTATATTAAATGACATTTGTGCATCTACCTAAAGGAGTAAAATTTTATATTTTTTATATTCACATATGTATATTTTAAGCATCTATCATAAGTATGAAAAATTATAGTCTGACTCATATCTCACAAGAAATAAGCTTTAATCGGACTTTTCTCGACGTAGGTAGCTATATTTATAATTGTGATAAATTAAGCATATAATCTAACTCCGTAGCTAGCCACTGCTGAAACATATTATTTAGAATTTCTTGATATCTTTCAGGTGATAATTCAGCACTAATCAACTCTTCAACCATTAAAAGATGATAACCTCGGTCGGTTTTCACAGGTCCAATCAACTGAGATGGTATTGTTGTAAATACAATAGCAGCTATATCTGCCTCTATGGAACAACGGTAGACTTTTCCTTCGTAACCGCACTTCTTTCGGCGATTATCATCAATATCATAAAGGTGAGCTGCATCATAAAAACTGATTTCACCTTCTTCAATTTGATAGTAAAGTTCTTGAGCTAATTTTTGGGAATCAACAATGATTTGATAAAAGATAACTTGCTCAAAACTCTGACGATTTTGGAGAAAAAAACTTTCTACTTCTTTAGCAAACAATGTCTGAGCCAATTTTTGTGACAGTAGATGATTGCGGATTCCGACTTCCCAATCATCCGAACTAATTAATTCATCTGTTAACCATGACAAAGTATCTGTAGCTTTTTCCAAACGCTTTTCACGACGTTGACGATTTGCTTCTGCCTCAATTTCCTCTGTCGTGACAATAATCCCTCTTTTTTGTGCAACCTGACATATCACCTTTTGAAACAAAATCTTTTGACAGACTTGTTTGAAATTGATTTCGCTTTTGAGGAAGTTGACAATCTCCTCCGGTTCAACAACTAATTTTGAAATTTCATTCATGAGTTTTTAATTATCATAGCTTTGGCGAAAGCTAATAGGGCATATAAGTTATTATTACCGAGGTGAAGAATGTGGAAGCAAAAAAGGAAAAGGTTAAAAAGTATAGAGTTATTTTATTTCCGTACCTTTCCCCTTTTTTCCTTTTCTCTTTCCCCTTCTTCCTTCATCCATGCCCTATTCTCAATTACCAAAGCTATAAGTTTCTGACACACTGTTAATTAAGATTACAGAATTTTTCGGAAAATTCTGGAGCGATTTCTGGTCTTAATTCAGATTTTATGGCTTGATGCTCATGAATCTGTGTTCCCAACTGTTGATCTAAACCGCGACCACGAATTTCTGTTTGATGTTTGCCAACCACTTCTAAATAAGCTAGGTCTTTCATTTTGCTTAAGCAACTAGGTGAAAGATTACCTTCAGACCTTTTTTCGGAAGATGATTTGACGATTTGTAAATTTTCGTTGTGCTGTTGATTTGACCTTATCTGCTGAGTGTTTTCTTTGAGCAATCGATTATAGGTGCGGTAGGGAATGTAATGTAAAGGATTGTACCCGGCGAAACGTAGCATCAAAACACAAGCCCAGGAATACTTTCCGGCAAGAATGGCTTCAACTACCTGGTCTAATTGCTCAGGATTAATTGGCTTATTTAATTTGTGACTAATGTTGGTAATATCTTGATTCATGGTTTTAGGTGTCTTGGATTAAGTACTTAACTGTGGCTTTGATTTTTGGTGGCAAAATTGAAAGAGTGCATCAAGAGCGCTTTGTGAGCAGCTACTTGATTAGCTCATTCGGGGATGGGTTGGTAGATGATTGCGTGTGACAAAGAGCGATCGCTATAAAAGCTCTTCAACATCAAATTTGATTTGCACCTTGATGTTTGTTGACAAAATCTGCTGATTGCTAAAGCATTCCTAAGCAATAAAACTAAGCGGGAGCATCCTGGATAATTATTAAGAGCGATCGCACAAACGTTTGTGCCACTTACCAAAGTGACCTCTCACAGATGCGCCATTTTACAGTTTCCTGGTTTTTTTTGCATCTAGGTTCATTTCTGACCTGCTTGCTTGACTTGAGATTTCAACTGCATTTACTAAAATGATTTTTTCCATAAGCTGACCATTGATGGGAAACTCGACTGTTTGTAATCAAGTTTGTGCTTGTCCTGCCGCAATCCTGTCTGATTCCCTTTGGTGTAAAGGCAATGAACTAAGCCGAAGAGTCAGACTAAAAGCTGTTGCTTGGCTGTAAGTCAAAGGTAAATTTTTACCTTTCGTCATGACAGATGACTGGCAAGAAAAAGTCTGGGTGTGGCTTTTGGTAGATACAGCTTTGTCAAAAATTAAAATTGTGCCAACTCCTAATTTAATTCCTTTTCCCTGATAAATAGATGTATTAAAACTTACATTTTTGTTAGGAGGGCTTAAGAACAAACCGATGGTTTTCAGACTGGCAAAGATAAAATCTTCATCTTCAATCGTTAAGAGTAACATTTGTATTTATACTATTTTTTGCGGTTAATGTCATCTGCCATTTTGGCATTTTATAAGTCAAATTTACAGTTCATCTTGTGAGATTTACTTAAGTATTGTGCAACTTTATATTTTGTCCTTTATTAATTAGTTTATAGGGGGTTACACCCCTCATTTAATAATTAGTTGAGACTCTTTCTTGGTTGTCTTTATTGTCAAGTGTGCTATTAAATAAAATTCTTAATAAGACATAAACAGAAGTATATTTATGGTATTTTTTAAACCAATATTATTGATTCTTATCAATAATTCATTTGATAAAATTTTATATTATTGCTGTGGCAAGTTTTACCCTAACAGCTTACTCGTAAAGACTTTAGCTGTTATGACATAATTGAAAAATCAGCATAAAGAGCTTATAAGTTTTGCATAAAAATTTGCAATAAAATATAGATAATTAGTTGTGAAATGTGAGTAAAGATGATATAATGTTATAACCCATAAAAATAAATTTTTGACAAAAAAGACGCAGCAAATTAACCCAGTAAATTGTTGAGTTATTTAGTAAATTAGATTAAGTAGTGAATTTAACTAAAGTATTTCTGAATATAAATGTTTTGAATTTGAGACAAAAGAATACCAGTGAGATTACAGGTGCATTTGCTGTTGAGATAAGTGGTAATAAATACCGTTAATTGCCATCAGTTCCTGATGAGTGCCCTGCTCAACAAGAATACCTCTGTCTAAGACAAGTATGCAGTCAGCATTGCGAACGATACCGAGATGATGGGCAATCAAAAAAGTGGTGCGATTCAACCAGGCTAAATTTTGTTTAAACTGACGTTGTGATGCATCAATCAATATTCGGGGATTTCTCACAAGGGAGCGAGCGATCGCTATTTTTTTTAGCTGTTCATCAGATAGCATCAAACCTTGTCCCCCCACTTTGGTGTTGTAACCGTCGTGCAGCGCTTCGATAAAGGTGTGTGCTTCGGCTAACTTGGCAGCTGCGATCGCCTGATCGAGAGTAAACTGCGAGTCAAATAGGGTAATATTTTCCCAAATCGTCCCGGAAAACAGAAAACACTCTTGTTGCACCACACCTAACTGACTTCGCAACGATTGAAGAGAAACATCTGCAATATCATGTCCATCAATTAAAATCCTTCCGGTGCTTGGAGGATATAAATCAGCCAGCAAATTTACTAAAGTGCTTTTACCCGCATCGCTAGCACCAACAATGCCAATCGTTTGTCCAGGTTTCACCTGAAAAGAAATATTTTGCAAAATGTGCTGTTCACCTTGGTTGTAACTAAAAGACACATTCTCAAAAATTACCTCACCCTGAATCGGTGGCAGCACCGATAGGGGTTTTTGAGGATTTTCTTCAGGGACGCAAGCAAAGACATCATTCAGCTTTTCTATGGAAATCAGCACCTGTTGGAACTCATCCCACACTTTCACCAAAGCCAAAACTGGGTTGAGGACATTACTATATGCGATGTTAAAAGCGACAAACTGACCAATCGTCATTTGCTCGCTCATTACCAGAGTCGCTCCGCACCACAACACCGCTGTAGCACCGAGGTGATTAAGCAAATTGCTAATTAGTTGCAAGTTGTTAGCTAGTTTCTGCCCCTGAAACCGCACTTTCAACATATCCAGAAAGCGCTCTTGCCAACGGGAATTGATTGAGCTTTCCGCTGCTGCGCTCTTGATGGTGGTAATACCTGCGATCGCTTCAACTATTGATGAATTTTGCGCTGCTGCTGAAACCGCGATTTCTCGCGACACTCGATTGAGCAACGGATTTGCTGCTAAATTCAAAATTGCGATCGCTAAAACAAACAGCGAAACCAGCAATGTCAGCGGCAAGTTGTAAAAACTCATCAATCCGATATAGACAAAAGCAAAAAGTGCATTTATAATTGCACTCACAGCATGACGAGTGAGGAACTGTTGGATTTTACGGTTTTCCTGAACATGGCTGATTATATCTTCGACTTGGCGAGAAGCGAAAAATTGTAACGGCAGTTTTAGCGTGTGGCGAATAAAATTGCCAATTAATGTCAAGTCGATTTGGTTCGCAAAATAGTCTAGAAGGTGTTGATAGACTGCGGAAAACCCTATACGGCAGATGCCAAAAAAAAGAAAGCTGCCAACAAGCACATTTAATGTGATGCTGCTTTTCAATGGCATCATGTCGAGAAACAACTGAGCAAATAAAGGAGTTACCAGCCCAAAAATCCCTAACAACAATGAAGTGAGAATAATTTTCTTTAAAAGCTGGCGGTAATCCCAAAATAACTGTAAATAGGGCGTATGTGAAATTTTTTCGCTTTCAATCGCTTGGAAGCGTTCTGTGGGATTTAAAAGCACAGCATATTCTGTCCAGCCAGCGGTAAATTCTTGTCGCGAAAGTGATCGCTTACCGATTGCCGGATCGCAAATGATGACGCGATCGCCTTTAACTTCCCAAACAACTACGTAGTGAATTTGTTGCCAGTGGGCGATCCAAGGGCTAGTTTGCCATTCCAACTTACTCAAAGAAGCCCGCACAGTAAGCGTATCATATCCCAAGGTTTCTGCGGCTGCGGCTAAACCCCAGAGAGACGCACCGGTTTGGTCTATCTGTGCTAAATTACGCAAAGTGTTCATTCCTAAGCGTTTACCCCAGTATTGGCAAACCATCGCCAAACATGCTGCACCACAATCTGAAGAAGTGTGCTGTTGAATAAACGGATAGCGACACCATAAGGAAGCGATTGACCAAGGTGGGTTTGCTTGGGGAAACTCTAACTCTAAGTTGCTATAAGATGTCAATAGAGGAAATGTCTTTGCAATCGGCTGTTCTTCTTCGATTTCCTGTTGATTTGCTGTGCCAGTTTGAATAAGTGGCTGCTGATTGGCTAATTGAGGAGCCAAAGAAGCCAATTCCCAATTTTCTCGCGGTAGGTGATATAATAGTAGATCAGTTTCGGCAATCCAAGTTGCTAGGGTCATCGAATATCCCCAGCTTTCCCCGACAGATGGTGGCTGAATGTCTGATGAAGTGCGAATCTTGCCACTTGCCAGCCAAAAGCGTCCTTGGTCAGGTGGAATTGCATCATCTAAAGATGAACCAGCAATTATCTTGATTTGTTTGAAGTTGGGTAAGAGTTTTTGTAGTTTTTGGCTGGTTTGCGAACGAAATTCTGTATGGGTTTTGAAGAAAATCAGCGTTTGTCGCTCATAAGCTGTTTGCCGTAAATAATCTTTAAGATTGGGTATTTGACTGAACCACGGTTTTAAGTCATTTAGGGTAATGCAAGCAATCAAACCCGGAGTTGATGCGATCGCTCTATATTGTAAAGATTGATTAATGAAAAAATCGTCTGCCCCAAAAACCTGCTCTGCTACAAGCAACTGAGTTGACACTTTTCGTCTTTGAGTTGCGTCAAAGCCTAAAAGTCGCACTTTTCCACTGCAAACTAAGTAAACAACATTACGGCTATCTTCGTCTCCAAAGATACGGTAACTTGTCAAATCGTCACCTAGCTGAAATTCCAGAATTTTCCAAAAAGAGCTAAAGTCAAATGCTAGATTTGTATTACCAGCAACTAACCTCAACAATCCGAGGATAGCACGGGGAGTGGGATGCTGATTACTTGTATATTTCAGCTCTCCCTGAACTCTTAACGATGAAAAGGAGTTCATGGCTTAATCTTAATATCTTTTAGTAAACTTTTTAACTTTGGCAGAGCGTGCTATTATATACCAGAAAAACACTGATAATTACTTCAGCCGATTGGGTTTAGCTTTATTCCAATAGCCTCTGAAAAACGCAATTTATTGTGTTTTTAATTACTAATTGCTTTTCTATCATTTTTCGGCGGCTTTTATTGAAAAAACTGTATAAAATTAAACATTTGTTTGGTAAACCCAATTACTTATTCTACCAGTGTATTAATTGTCATCTAGTGCATTATTAGAAAATTTCGCCTATCCCCGTTAATAACCCTTCCATACCTTATCAAAATTTAACTTATCCTTTAACCGGAATTTCCAAAAATAATCAAGCAAATAACTACTATAACTTGTCCTCTTTTAGTTTAAACATAGATTGCGGATAAATGTAATTGAAAAGGATTCATTTGTATTCCACATTTTTATAGATAAAGTTTTCACAGATTGTGGCTTCACAAAAAAATCCTGATAAAAGCATTTATTTTCAAAAAAATTGTGCATTGTGAACATTATTGGTTATAGTTTTGGCTCAATCTAGTAATATTTGCATTTTCTAAACTAGTAATGTTGAGTCTTTCCTTGGCTCAAACCTAACCACTACTCATCTTTTCTATTGCTTCTTTAAATAACCGGAAAATGTAACCATAGATGTAGAAATATTTTTGCTCAAGACTTATCGCAGATTTTCTATAAGTATGCGGGTTTAATTGAGTTGACCTAGTATATATAGGTGTATAAATTAATTATGGGTTGCCTGAAACCCTTGTAGAGACGCGAAATTGAACTTCGTCCCGCTTCACTAACGCGTCTCTACAAGGGTTTCTACTATTCACCAATAACTAAGTAAATAGCCCAAATTGCCATTGGACGGAGATAAGTACTGGCACGAAATGTACCAGATGCGGTGATTGCTTCTGGTGTGCGGAATTGCAGACCATTGTCATAAATTTGCTGGACAACAGCTTGCGTCAAGCGAAATGCTTCGTTTTTCATTTTCATTTGTACCAGAAAAGCTGCCAGCCCAAAGTTAATTCCGATCCAAACTTCTAGAGGATGAGTAGCTTGAGGATTTTCTGGTGAACCATCAAGACGAAGACCGTTAGCAGCACCAAATTTGCCATTATGGAATTTGAGAAAACAAGTATTATAAACTGTTTGTAAGGCAGAAAAAGCGCGATCGCCTGAAACAATATCAGGTAAATTTAACAAACGAGCATAAAATTGACCGCATAATTGATCTGCCATTACCACATCAGAACCACTTTCACTATCAAGTCGGTAATATTGACCATTCCAAAGTTTTTCTTCGTAGATAGAGCGAGATTGTTCTAACCAACCCTCATAAGTAGATTTTCTCTCTCTTAACTCCTCTGCGACGGACACGTTCCTCAACGGGGGGGAACCCCCGCACGGAAGTGTCCTCTTCTCTGCGCCTCTGCGGTTCGTAATCAGAATATCACTTATTGCGATCGCTGCCTCTAAAGCCGCCAACCACAAACCACCACAATAAGCACTTATACCTAGCAACCGCCAATCATCAAAAGTTTGGTCAGGGGCACCGGAATTTTCTGGGATACCATCACCATCAATATCAAAATCTTTCACATAATCAAGAGTCTGCACGATCGCATTCCAGCAATCACTTAAGAATTCTATATCATTAGAACCCGTAAACAAAAAGTCACGGTATACCTGCAAAACAAAATCACAACCTAAATCCTTCCATAAATTACAATCTTGATAGCTGGTATAATTTGTTTTCTCCCAGACGTGTTCATTCGGTGCGCCTAAATCGTGAGGTGTTGCGCCTGCCGCTTTCCGGATTGCTCTCGGACTTTCTGTTTTGATAGTCAAATAGTAGCCAATGATACGCTCAGTTTCATCACTTTTTGGAATAGCCCGTGCAAAGGCACGAATTACCGCTTTTTCCAGTTCCGGAAACAGCATCAATAAAGCAAAGGAACCATATAACCGGACATCAAGACTTTCATACCAGCGGTAATCTAAACACTCTAATACTGCAAATTGACCGATAGGATCAAGTTCTGACGCTGCACTCCAGAGAGTACCACCGCTAGTGAGGTTGTAAAGCTCATTAAACAAAGCCATTTTGAACCAATTTGGCAAATCTTCGCGGTTGAGAATTGGTTGTTGCCAAGTTTGAATTTGCGATCGCCAACTTTGATATTGTTGAAGAGCAAGAGAAGCGATCGTCCAAGCATTCTTGCCACTGCGACCAAAAAAATCTGTATATCTGCGGTAATAGTTGATTCCAGAGGCAAATTCTGTCACCGGAAAATCCCAACTAAGAACAAAGGGAATTTCTAAAGTTTCCCCAGGTTGCAGAGTAAAACGAACCGCAAGCGCAACTCCTATTTGTTCCCCCACAGTTGCCGATGTTCCATCAAGATAATTCGTCAAAGAACCATCTTCTGCGAAGCTTTGCCACACATCCTCACCCGTGCCAACTGGGTTCCAGCGGCTATGGTAGAATAATTCAACTTGGGGATGTTTTACGCTAGCAATGCACCATTGCCCTTCACCTTCTTTTACAGGTTCATTAATACCAGCTTTATCCAACTCAAACCCAATATATTGACTATCTTCAACTCTTGTGTTATAATTGCCTTCGCTTTGACCCAAACGCGGTTGATACTCGTAAACTGGACTACCATCATCGCGCA
The DNA here is from genome assembly GCF_000582685.1 of [Scytonema hofmanni] UTEX 2349. Lineage (GTDB taxonomy): Bacteria > Cyanobacteriota > Cyanobacteriia > Cyanobacteriales > Nostocaceae > Hassallia > Hassallia hofmanni. The sequence continues at coordinate 2,975,212 of NZ_KK073768.1, read as the reverse complement.
CTCGCACTTCAGGCGATTTGACAGCATTAGTAAACCAGCCCACCATATTTTGCCAAGTGAGCATAATGCTTAAAGTAATAGGTGCATCACTTGGGTTATGAGCAGTCCAGACAAACATCGCCACCGGATAGCTAGTTTCTTGGTAATTATTTGCCCATACAGGCGAAAACTGCTCGCAAGTTAACTGTGATTGAAACACATTTTCATACACAAACCAGCTGCGCGGATATAAAGCGTGATAATTTCCCGTAGTGACGCGATTCATCGCGTCCCCTTCCGGATACCACTTCCACCCAGCCAAACTCTCATCCTCAGGAAGTTGCGTACACAAAGCGTATGCTTGAGAAGATGTCCCATCTGACTCAAAGACACTAAATTGACAAGCGGGGATCGTTTGAAAAGTATGTTCCCCCCCGTCAATATGCCAAAGGTTAAAATCTCCCCGTGAAGAACGACCGATACAACCAGCACCGAAACCTCCTAGAGGCATTCCATGCCAGGGACCATCATCAATATTGCTGGCATAACGAACAGTATAAGGTTTGTCCCACCCTTTACCAATGGGACGGCTCCAAGCGCAAGAAGGAATTTCTGGGGAAAATTGATTTGTCATCGCCTGATGTTATAACATGCAGTCACGATTAAGAAGACTAACGCATTGGTGTCACTTTTCTCAAGTCATTTATTCAGTAAACCAAAAAGTTTTTTAGAAGCCTTGCAATGTGGGCATCTAGGGCGAAGGTGCAGTACAGTCAGACCTCACTTCCATTCCTCTCTCCTGCAAGGAGAGAGGCTTTGATTCTTGCTCCCCTTCCCTCTCTTCTCCTGTCGGAGACGCTGCGCGAACGAGACGCTTCTCTTCGAGAGGCTTCGCCAACGCGAACGTAGGGAAGGGGTTGGGGAGCCAGTGCGTTGGGCGGCTCTGCCGACTTGAAGCACCTGGCGTGGTTAGGTCTGTATTGCATCCAAGCGCAACCCGCTATATGCGATCGCACTATGCTAATAGTGAGGGTTGGGGATTATTTATGGTTTATTTTAACTTTTTCAATTTACGAATTTTCCCGTAATTACAGTTGTTTGTGCTGAAATACTCCTTTGAATGCTTATGTTGATGTTTTACTTGCAACTATATAATGTGACCTCTTGCACTCATTCCCCTAACACCCCACCCCCAGCCCCTCCCCGCAAGCGGGGAGGGGAGACTTTGACGCAAGTCAAAGGCGGGGTGGGGTTCTTTTTTTGATTTATGCAAGAAGTATAATGTGACGTATTAAACCAGTACAAGCCTTCAAGAATCAATAAACGAGGGTGATATGCCAGAAGAAGACCGCAGTGCCAAAGTTGGAGGGAGCGCTGACCGCAGCGCGATTATTACTGGCGATCGCAATACCGCTACTATCACCATCACTAACTACTATTATCGTGAAAGTACAACAGTATTACCTATTGAATCTACTGATGCTGCTGACGAAATTCTTGCCTGCCCTTATCGTGGTTTGTTTCACTTTGGTCCCGATGATGCGGAGTTTTTCTTTGGACGTGAGGTATTTGTAGAAGAACTATTCGCAGCGACTCAAAACCGTAATTTTATACCCGTGTTAGGTGCGTCGGGAAGTGGGAAATCTTCGGTGGTGTTGGCAGGATTAGTGCCAAAGCTGCAAAAAGCAGCTCGCTGGAAGTTTACCCATTTTCGTCCTGGTTCCGACCCTTTCCATGCCCTAGCTTTGGCGCTAGTTCCCCTTTACACACAAAATCTGGATGCTACTGATAAGATCATCCAAGCTCGTAAGTTGTCACAATCCCTTGGTGATGGTGAAATCTCTTTAGCTGATGTATTTGCCCAGATTCACCAAAATCACCCCACGGATCGGGTGTTGCTGATTGCCGATCAATTTGAAGAAATTTACACTTTATGCGCGGATCATAAAATTCGCCATAGTTTTCTAGATAGTTTATTAGTCAGCTTTCAATCCTCTGCTTATCAGTCCCAATACAATCATGTGCTAGTTGCAACCATGCGGGCAGATTTCTTGGGGAATGCTCTGTTATATCCCCCTTTTGGAGATGTATTGAAAACTGATATCAAGCTGATCAGCTCGATGAAGCATGATGAACTTTCACAGGTGATTGAAAAGCCTGCTGAGAAGTTGGGGGTGACTTTTGAAGGGGGACTGGTGGAACGCATATTAGATGATGTGGAAAAAGAACCGGGGAATTTACCTCTTTTGGAGTTTGCGTTGACGGAATTGTGGCAGCAGCGAAAGGGTAAACAGTTAACTCATACAGCTTATCAGCACATAGGTAAGGTGCAAGGTGCCTTGGCTCGTCATGCAGATCAGAATTATGGTAAGTTGAGCGTAGCCCAGAAAGAACAGGTACGGCGGATTTTCATCCAATTAGTGCAACCGGGTGAAGGCACACAAGATACGCGACGACTGGCAACGAAAGCCGAATTGGGTGAAGAACGCTGGAAATTGGTGAAACAGTTGGCAGATGATCGATTAGTAGTCACCAGTCAAAATGCTGCTAACCAAGAAACTGTGGAAGTTGTTCATGAAGCGTTGATTCGTAATTGGGAAGAACTGCGGCAATGGATGAAAGCAGACCGTAGCTTTCGCGCTTGGCAAGAAAGGCTGCGGTTTGCAATGCTGCAATGGCAAAAAATGCAACGGGATGAAGGGGTATTATTGCGGGGTGCAGTGTTAAAGGAAGCGGAAGAAAAGCAGAAACAACGCCGAGAGGAACTGAGCGCAGCAGAGCTTGAATTTATTCAAGCTAGTGTAGCACTGCGTCAAGGTAGTAAGCAGCGAATTTACTTGAGTTTGGGGGGGATTGGGAGTATCCTTTTACTGCCGCTGGGGATTTGGGGTTGGTTGAATTATACAACTTCCGGGCAATTGACTCAAATTCGCTGGCAATTGACTAATGTGAGCCAGCAGATAAGAAATCCTGAGTATCAATCACAAGCGGCTGTTGCCTTTCTTAAGGATAAAAATTCTGCTCAAGCCTTGAAGCTTATCAGCCAGATTCAGGATTCAAAACCCTTAATAGCCATTGCCGAAGCCTATGGCAAGCTCAACCAACCCGAAAAAGCCGCTGATTTGCTAAAGCTTGCGATCGCCTCTGCCAACCAGATTCAGGAGTCCTTTTCCAAAGCCTATGCCTTAAGTGCCATTGCCGAAGCCATTGGCAAGCTCAACCAACCCGAAAAAGCCGCTGATTTGCTAAAGCTTGCGATCGCCGCTGCTAACCAAATTCAGGATTCCGATGACAAAGCCTATGTTTTAAGTGCCATTGCCGAAGCAGAAGCGAACCTGAAAAACTGGGGACAGGCACTGCAAGCTACGCAACAATGTCCCAGTGACGATTGTAAGGTGGAATCGCTGGCGAAGGTTTTAACGGTTCATGCCGAGCAGCAGCATCCTGAGTTGAAGGAGGAGGAGAATGAGGAGGAGTGAACTTTTTTTCAAAGTAAAAATTATTGAAAAAAGGCATCGATATCTCTTGCACTATGAAGAACGCGCTCTTATTTCGATTCCATCTTCAATTTGTTGGTAAAAGATGAAGTAACGTCCAGCAGGAAAACTTCTCATTCCATTTGAAATTTCACCTCTTTCTCTGCCCATCTCAGGAAACTGAGCCAATGTAGCAAATCGCTCAATTATGCTATCAATAAGTCGATTTGCACTATCCTGGCTCTCATTAGATATATACGACCAAATATCATCAAGGTCTGAAGTTGCATCACCAGTAACAACTATACGGTTCATTATTTTGCCTGAGAGTTCTCTTTTTTCTTTTGCCCTCGTTGTTTTATTTCCTCACCAAGCGTTTTTATCGACTCGGTATCATAGACAGTAAATTCGCCACGTTCTATTTGGTCAATACCCTTTTGAATTTCTTTTTTTAGCTCCAAAAGCCGAAATTCTTTAACTTTATCGTGTTCCTGTAGGAGTCGTAAACTTTCGCGGATAACTTCGCTAGCTGAGGTATAAAGTCCAGTAGCTACTTTATCGTGGACAAGCTTTTCTAGTTCTGGAGTCAGTGAAATGTTCATAAAATTACCTGGTATGCGGGAAACAACGAATGCGTCTATCTTAATAAAATTAACAAACTATAGCAATTTTCGTTATTATCTTACACAATATACGATAAGTGCATGAAAAAAATCCTCATCCTCTCCGCCAACCCTAAAAACACAAGTAATTTGCGCCTAGATGAAAAGGAGGAGGAGGAGTGAACTTTTTTTCAAACAGCGATAATTAACGAACAGTAAATCATCCCGTAGGGTGCGTTATGCCTACGGCATAACGCACCTTGAATTGTTGGTGGTGCGTTGCGCGACAACACACCCTACTGGACTAGCTTAATGTTTGCAACCAAGAAACACCCGTCAGATTGCTATCGACTGTAGCTAATTTCAAATTGTAGTGAACTGCTGTAGCTGCAATAAATCTATCCGCTGGGTCTTGCTGCGGTAGTTCAATATGGCGACTTAAAATAGCAATTTGATAAACAAGGGGAGCCTCAAGAATTTCTAGGGTTTGTAAGGCTAAATCGATCCATGCAACTGCATCAGGTTGTAACGAGATTCGTCCCTTTTCTGCTAGGATTAACGTTTCCCAGATACTAATAGGACTAAGCCAAAGCTCGGTTGTTTCCTCTGCAATTACGGTTTGGAGGTTGGTAGATAGACGTTCGTCACCCAGGAGATACCAAAGCCAGATGTGGGTATCTAGTAAAAGTTTCACTGAAGCACTTCCCAGGTCTTAAGAGGAACTGCTGGAGTTATTAAATCTCCAAAAATTTCCCCGCTTCCTTTCATTGCTCCAAAAGTTGCACGTTTGGGTTGAGTTGTCGCAGGAGATATAATTACTAATGGTTTGCCTTCATGGGTAACAGTTAAGGGTGTTTTAGTACGTTGTACTTCTGTTAATAGTTTCTGAAGATTTTCAGGTAATTCGTTGATACTAATTTGTTGCATTTTGGGTCTAATAGCTTAGTTTATCTTTTTTCTCCCCATTCTATCTGTATGATACTGCAAAAATCCTCTCCTTAATTTCCTGCAACACATCACCATATCAAACAACACCATGAAAAAAATCCTCATCCTCTCCGCCAACCCTAAAAACACAAGTCATTTGCGTCTAGATGAAGAAGTGCGGGAAATCAAAAACACACTTGCTATATCTCCCCATCGAGACGACTTTCAACTCATCACTGAATCTGCGGTACGAGTGGATGATTTAACCCGCTTTTTGTCTAATCATCAACCAACAATTGTTCACTTTTCCGGACATGGCTCTGGTACTGATGGATTAGCGTTGGAAGATAATTCTGGACACAAGCAAGTTCTCAGTACACAAGCCCTGGCAAAGCTATTTGATTTGTTTCAGTCACAGGTGGAGTGTGTTTTACTCAACGCCTGCTACAGCGAAGCACAAGCCACAGCAATTCACCAACACATTGATTGCGTAGTGGGGATGAATCAGGCGATTGGAGATAAAGCGGCGATTAAGTTTAGTGTCGGATTTTATACAGCTTTGGCTGCGCTCAGGAATTATGAAGATTGTTTTCAAATGGGTTGTACCTCCATTGATTTGCAGGGAATTCCAGAGTATTTAACCCCTGCGATCAAAATTAGGCGACGGCGTTATCAGACAGTACAGCCAACAAATCCAGTAAAATCTGACAAGGATAATAATATGAGTAATGATAACAAAAGCGGGCAAAACCGTTCAGTTTCTATTGGAGGTAATGCCACTGGTAGCGCAATTATAACGGGAGATAGTAGCACTGCAAACGTCAATTTTCAACAAGTCAGTTTACCTGAACCTGCAAGCGTCAACATAGAGGCAGAACTCAACGCCTTACGTGATATACTAGCGAAGTTAGAAACCTCAGACCGTCGTAAAATTGACAATGCCTTTGCTGATGCCCAGGAAGAGCTAAATAAGCCACAGCCAGATAAAAACGAGGTGGGTAAGGCATTAGACCGAGCTTTTGACTATGCCAAGAAAGCCGAAGGATTTGCCTCGGCGATGGAAAAACTTCAGCCACATCTCGCTAAAACTACTGCTTGGCTAGGTGACAATTGGCACAAATTGCTAAGTTTGGTGAATTTAACAATTTAACTTTTGACTTTTGTCTCAATAGTCATTGTCAGCTACACAAATTCCCTTACATTTAATACCGTTCGTAGCTGTGCGCTGACAATGAGAACATAGAACAGTTTCGTTTTCTGTTTCTTGATTGAGCTTTATTAGAGTGCAAGCAGGTAACTTGTCTTTTTCAGTCTGGAGTTTTACAGTCATAAGGACAGAAGCATTCGTGACAGGTTAAGACGACAAAACTATTAGACATCTCCAGAAATCCATTATGCGTTGCCCGAAACCCTTGTAGAGACGTTCCACTGGAACGTCTTTACGTCTTTTCTGGAGATGTCTATTGGTCAATTCCCAATTACCCTTAATCTTAAACCAGGTACTGGAAAGTGTAGCACAGCGTAAATCAACCACCTATTCCAAATCGCCAAAAACTTTGCCCTATAAGCTTTTTGACTTTTGAATGCGTGACTTCTGCGTGTTTAATTTACCTAAAATAAATTTTTATGTTTTTTACGTGTAATTACTGGGCATTATGTTAATACTGAGTCAAAACCTTTTTAAAGTATTTTAATATGAAACCCCAGAAAAGCAACCCGAAAAAGAGTTTAATTAGGGAATTATTTGCGAAAAAAGCCCGGATATTCTGGTTAATTTGGATGTTTATCATGGCTTTTGCGGGTATTTTGCTATCAAATAGTTTGATGGGAAACCAGCAAGCTTTCGCTACGTACCCTAGAAATGACTTTCAACTTTTACAACCTGCTCCAACTCAACCAATAAGCTATTATGACTATTTTGGCAAACTGCTTAATCCTAGAGCAGCAGCGAAGTTAGTTAAACAGCAAGGACTTAACCCTAGTGCTCCCATTTCTTATCAAAAGGTAGGAGCAGTTCAAATCACTCAGGAATTAATCAACAAAGGGGAAGATATATACTTCAATCGGAAGATTGGTGATACCTTTGGTCTACAAGGGGTATTTGGTTTTGCACAAGGTTTTGCTACCATTGTGCCAGAAATTAGAACAGCGATCGCACAGTTGGGTGGTCAACCAACAACAAACTTACAAATTAGCCTTCAGAATGATATTGTCTTAGGTAGCCGGACTTTTCCTGCCGGAACTGTGCTGAATACAGGTTTAAAAGTGGAAAAGGGAGGAACTTTTCCTTTGGGATTTTTACCTGACGAGAAAACTGGCACAATTGGAATTAGCTGTGCAGCCTGTCATGCGTCTGTTTCAAATGAAGGTAAACGGCTGGCAGGAATCCCAAATGGTGAACTTGCCATTCCTTTGTTAATTGCATTGTCACCAAATACATCTGCTGGGTTTGCACGGTTGAACTTTAATCCCCTAGACCCACAATATCAAGGTAATGGTAAGACTATTATTGACAGCAAAGGTCAATCTGTAAAATTACCTGACCCTGAAAAGTTTGAAAAAGCCTTCGATGATGCCGTTTTGGATGTACCATTCGGTAATTTTGAGAGTTCACCGGATGGCATTAACAATACCACTCAAATTCCCAGTGGTTTCACCTTTAAGAATCATCCTTATTCAGCTGACGGACAGAGTGCTGTTGGTCCATTTGCTGGACTCAGTGTATTCAACAATGCGGTTCACTCCTCGGAAATTAATCTGTTAGCAGCTGCTCAATTAAGTCAAGAAACTCTGAAGATTGACTCAGAAGTATATATTGGTACATTTCTTCAGAATGCTGCCGATCCAAGGTTACGTTTACCAGATGGAGTGAAACCTTCAGTCTGGCTGCGACAGAAGCAGCAAGAATTAGGTATTCCCTTCGCAGAATTGGAAGACCAAATTTCTGCTCCCGGTGCGGGTGATTATCCCAATCTAAAACCTAGTTTAGCTACATACAATGGGTTATTTTTCAGTCCCAATAGCGACAACCCAAACGACATAGCCAGTGGCAAATTCTTCTTTGCAAATAATGCTATGTCTGCTTTCCAAAATAGCTTAGTACCACCTGCAAACCGCACACAGTCAAACTGGAAAGCCTTAAAAAGTGGTTCGGTGCAGCGAGGAGCAAAAGTGTTTCAGAAAGCCAATTGTGCAACTTGCCATATTCCCCCCTTCTTTACCGACAACACAATTCATCCCATTGATGAGATTGGTACTAACTCAGCCCGTGCCAAGTCTCGCTTAGGACTAAATAACTTGTTAGTGGAACCGAAGTTATACACTTTTGATACTACCGTTCCTGTGTCTGCTAACGCACAAGTACTGGACGTACCAACAGAGGGTATCTCCGAGAGTCCTACAACATTACCCAAGGGTATATTACCGAATGGTGGTTACAAAACAACGACTTTGCGAGGCTTATATTTCAGCGCACCCTATTTACATGATGGTGGTGTAGCAGTGCGAGAAGGAAGCCTTGCATTTTTTCCTGATGGCAGATTTCAGGTTGTTGATCCCAGTGGTTTAGGATTAACTGGTACTCTAAGCCAAGGTTTAACTGCCGATCCTGCTAGCAGTTTACGTGGGTTATTAGATCGGGAACTTCGTGAGAAAGTTGTGGGAGCCAACAAATTGAATCCTGCTTTAAGTCCAGAGCGAAGTAACCTAGATGGCACAGGTCATGAGTTTTATGTAGATAATCAGGCTGGGTTTAGTCCACAACAACAAACAGACCTGATTAATTTCTTACTAGCACTTGATAACGACCCTGGCAACTTTTAATAGATGAACGTGCCTAACATCTTCTAGGGCAAAGTTCAGTGTCGCTTTTTTGCGATCGCACCTGCGGAATATGGGCTGAAGTCCTCGTATTATCAACAGAGGACTTCAGTCCTCACTACGCAAGAATAATTTTAATAAATCGTTAACTCTAAGATAAACTAGGCAAAATTGGGCAACAAGATTGCGTTACCATCCTAATAATGTAAACCTAATTACAAAAGCTTATGGAGCCATCTCTTTCAACCGAGGTGATTCTGACGCATCCGCGCCAATCCCTCGGCAATGTACAATTTGATTGGACACCGCAACCCGGAAACTATCTCGATTTGGAAGGTAAAACCTACGCAGTTTTAGAGCGACGCCACAGATATCAGCTTAAGGCAGGACGTTACTGTTTACAAAATATAGCTCTTTACGTACAATCCGCCAAACGACCATCAGAGAATAGTTTCGTAAACGGACGTTGGGTAGTCGGAGATGCCACCTGCCTCTATAATGCTAATTCAGAAATTATTCGCTGTGCAGTTAACCCAGAAGGACCCTGTGATTCTTGCCGTTTCTATGAAAAGTTAGGAGTCGCAAAGCTGTAGAGACGTTCCGGCAGAACGTCTGTACTAAAGTTAGGAGTCAGCAATTCCCTTGTCCCCTTGTCCCCTTGTCCTCCACTCCTAACTCCCACCGGCAAACGCTTCTCCTACAGTTAGTCGGGTACCATTAACAAAATCCCAGCCTGATTGAGGACGTTTGCCGGCTTGCTGAACTTCTCGTAGCAATAATAAACCATCGCCAGTTTGAGCGATCGCTCCTATTCCCTTGACAATGCTGACCACAATTCCTGGATTACTTGACATTATTGACAAATCAGGCAACTTATGCTGTATTTCTTGTAATTCTGGTGGTAACTCACTCCAAAAAGCAGAACCAAGGGGAGCAGTGGCAGTAATTTTTAGCGGTTGGTTACGAAAGGTGGCAGTGCAGTTGGGATAAAAGCCTCTAATTTGATTGTGTAATGCAAAAGCGCTTTTTGACCAATCCAACGCATAATCTGGTTTTTTAATTAAAGGTGCATAAGTAGCTTGTGAATCGTCTTGAGCAATTGGTTGAATCTGTTGCCCTTCTAGCTGAGATAGCGTTTCCACCAGCAAATCAGCACCAATTAGAGATAGCCTAATTGCCAAATCTTGAGCATTATCCAGTAATTTAATTGGTGTAGTCGCTTTCAGCAGCATCGCTCCGGTATCCATCCCCGCATCCATTAACATTGTCGCGATCCCGGTTTCCTTCTCACCGTTATACAAACACCACTGAATCGGAGCCGCACCCCGATATTTTGGCAAAATCGACCCATGTACATTAATACAACCCAATTTGGGCATATCTAAGATTTCCTGAGATAAAATCTGCCCATAGGCAACTACGACAAACGCATCTGCCTGTAATTGTTTAAGTTTAGTTAAGGTTTCAGTATCTTTTTTTATGCGTTGGGGTTGCCATATTGGTAGGTTCGCAGCAGCGCTGACAGTTTTTATCGGTGATGGTGTAAGTTTGTTACCCCGTTCCCGGCGTTTATCTGGCTGGGTAACTACTGCCAAAACTTCAAATTCTGGATGATTCAGCAATTTTTCGAGGGTAGGTACAGCAAATTGGGGAGTACCAAAAAATACGACTTTCATAAGGGACTGGTTGTACTGGGGACTGGGGGATTGAGTATTTTGTTTAAGCTAACTAAAAAATTGCTCATTTAGCTGTAAAATAATTTCGTGCTTGTAAAAGACAGCATCGCTAACCAGGGTTATAATAAATCATCTGGCAGATAAGCCAGTATGAAGCGCATCTACTTTTGGCTTTAATTCCCTTGCGATGTCTAAGAACAAAACGTTCTGAGTTTACGCACTCAATATCGTTCCTAATAGTTCCCAAAGACTTCGGCTTTTGTATTCCGTTGATATCAATTAACTAGTAGTTTGCTTAAGTAAGCATTGTAACTTCAATTGCAATGTCTGTCTTTTGGTAGATGCAAGTAGTACTTTTAGAGTATTATTGGTTGTGCCTTTACCAAATTTTTCAGTAAGGTCATACTTTTACAGTTATCGGGGTCTCGTGTGTGGCATGAAATAAAAATAGGCTGCCTATAATAGGTTAGCTTTTAGTTTTATTAAAGCCACAAGAAACAAACACGTCATATGAGCGCAGGTTGCCAGTAAAAGTAGTAAGTACAATTGATGCGTTCAACACCCGAATCGGGCGATCGCGAAGCGCGCCCTACCGCCCTACCGCCCAAAGGGCGTTTGCTTCGTTCTGAAAAAACGAAGAAGGGGTTTTCTTCTATGAAAACCTCTTGGCGGTAATAAGGGCGATCGCGTTTATTTTGGTGTAGTTGAGTTTTAGCAGCGGCGAATTTCTGTATATCAGTAGTTCCTCTATGCTGAGTGTCAGTACGTTGCTAGCATATTCAAAGTAAAAACTCAGTACTTTTTCAAGGTATAGGGCATATTACCTGGGTTATGTAAAACTGTGCAAAATTTGAATAAAATATCTCGTTCAACCAATTGGTTTGTTGTTATACATATAATGTAGTTTGCCTCATTACTGTCTCAGCAGGTGCTCCTCGCACAGCAACCCGCCCTCTAGAGAGTTAAAACATGCTTAAAACCCTTTTGCTGTCAGGATGGTTCCGCGTACAACCATTCAGGAAGTATGTTGTCGTAGTGCTTTTGATCGCACCTTTAGTGGCTGCATTGGGTCACTCTAGTTCAGCGAAACAATCACAGGTAGCTCAAACCACTCCTGCGTCAGGAAACTCTGACTCAGAATCAGTGCAAATGGCTGCTGTTAACCTGGAAATATTACCTTTATCAGATGAAATGCAGCCTTTGACAGCAGAAGATGATTCTCTGTCAAATGAAGAACCGACTGTTGACCCTTTGGCAGCAGTTGAACTCGCACCATTAATTAAGGAAGAGGGATCTACTTCCGATCCCTTAGCAGCGGTTGAACTCGCACCATCCACGAGTGTATCTGCCAGTCAAAATAATTTAGTCCAAAGATTGAAAGCTGGTAAGCTCAACTCTTTGACAAGCGAAGATACTATTATCGCAATAGATAAGCCTGCTGATGAATCATTAGACGCAGCGACAATCTCGCCGGCAACAGGGCGATCCCAACCAAATACAACAAACATAAATGTAACTCCCAACCCTGATGAGTCTCAAACAGCACAATTAGATCCCATAGGAAGTCCTTATCCGATTCCTTGGCAATGGATACAGTCAACTCAAGAGGCTATGAGTTCCAAGGGTGGTGGAGTGCGCTATTACCGCAGTGTACCTGTACTTTCTCCGGATGGTAAATATGCTGTTTATAGCCGCGTACAATTAGAAGTCAAGCCCCAAATGCACAATAGCCGGGTTAGCAGTGTTCTGTTTATTGAAGATAGGCAAACCAAGAATTTACGGGTAGTGTCTTCAACTTCTTATAATAGAGATGCGCTATTGAAGGTTAAAGTATCATCACCAGATCCTAACGGTGAAGGGACTATTGGCGTTTTAGTTCCTCTGAGTTGGTCTCAAAAAGGCGATCGCTTTTTAGCACGTAGATTTGAAGCAGTATTTAATACATCTGATGCCTCAGATAGCGCGGTTATTTGGGATCGACAAAAAAATAATACTAATATTGTTGCCCCTAGCAATGGTAACGAAGAAGAGCATGATAAAATTTCCGTGTTGTTAGGTTGGAGCAAAACTCAGCCTGATAATGTTATGTTCCGTACTGGTGAATTAGGAGATGAAAACTGGCCTTTAGTAACAGTTTCTAGCGATGGTAAAACCGGCGCAGCAACTGAGGTAGATCAGCCGATTACTTATGGTGAACAAGTCAAACAAGTTTGGGCAGGTCCACAAGTGGCTTATCGATAGTTTATACAAAATCTTCTTATTATTCTCCCGTTGTAGCGATCTATAACGGGAATTTTTTGGGCATTGGGCATTGGGCATTGGGCATTGGGCATATGGAAGAATATCTCAAAGCAAGTGAAGTGATTGATTGGCAACATCCGACAATTGTGGAACTTGCAAAAAATATTGCATTAAAATATCAAACATCGGAAGCGATCGCTAAAGCTTGTTTTGAGTGGGTAAGGGATGAAATTTATCATAGCTACGACTATCAAATGAATCCTCTAACCTGTCGAGCTTCAGATGTACTCAAATACAAAACAGGTTATTGCTTTGCCAAGAGTCATTTGCTCGCAGCACTATTAAGAGCTAATAGTATTCCCGCAGGATTTTGCTATCAGAGATTGAGCATTAACGATAATGGTGAACCTTATACCTTACATGGTTTCAATGCAGTTTACTTACCCCAAATAGGTTGGTATCGTGTTGATGCGAGAGGAAATCGTCATAATGTTGATGCTCAATTTGTCCCCCCAAAAGAGCAATTAGCTTATAAAATTCAATTTCCCCAAGAAGCAGACTTTGAGAACATTTTCTCTGAACCATTTTCGCTAGTTGTGGAGGCTTTACAAGCTTATAGTCAATGGAATGATATACTTCTTAATCTTCCAGATGTTTCTTTGGAATTGTTAGAAAAGTATAATCTTGTTTTGAGAACTGATGTTAATTAACAATTGTAGAGACGTTCCGGTAGAACGTCTCTACGACGTTTTCGATGTTTTAGCCAAAATACCAAAAAAGTCTGGAAATCGTCTCTAGAGATAGACAATTAAGGCGCTGTCCCCCACTGCCTCATTCACAATAGTGTTAATATTGGTACGCAACTCGCACTTCAATAGGAGTAACTAGTTGTGCAGACAGATTTGTTAGGTTTAGAAATTAGCAAAGGGGAACTCAGACGTTTGACAGGATTCGATCCAGATGATGTCTTTCGACCCTCCATTATCAAAGATAAAGAAAAACGATGGGGATTTTTCTTAAATGAAATGCTTGTGGCTTTAGCGCTTACCCCGATAATTGTCGGGTTTATTTATGCATTTATCATTTTGCCGACAATTGGGTCTTCAGTTTTAATCGGAATCAGTTTACTAACTATTGTACCAATTGCCGTACTTTTTGGGCGGTGGTTGTGGCGACGAAAAACCTGTCCCCATGCACTGACAAAACTTTTAGATGAAGTTGATAAATATCATGGAGTTATTCAAGCAATAGATATTAACGATCAACTGGCAACATCGGGAAACGAAAGTACTATCAATGATAGGGACAATGTTATCGCGGCTTTGCAACTTATTAGAGAAGATTTAGTTCGCGCTATGAAAACAGAGCGTATTTTGCGAGATAATAAAAAATTACTCGCAAATAACCAAGAGTTATTTGTGAATAATTTAGCGAATCTGCAAGATTTACAAGTTAGTAGTCAGGCAAGCGAATACGCTCAACTTCTGAATGAATCATTGCAGATTGCCGTTGAGGTACAAGCGGAGATAAGAAAGTTACATTCTTCTAGTTGATTTTAATGAGCAAAAAACCAAAAATAATTGTTTTGGATGATGACCCTACAGGTTCTCAAACTGTCCACAGTTGCTTGCTATTGATGCGCTGGGATGTGGAAACTTTACGCACAGGTTTACAGGATGATTCTCCAATTTTCTTTGTACTAACTAATACAAGGTCACTACCTCCAGAATCAGCCGCATCGGTAACTAAAGAAGTTTGCCATAACCTCAAATTAGCGTTAAAAACTGAAGAAATTAACGATTTTCTGATTGTAAGTCGTTCTGATTCGACTTTAAGGGGACATTACCCCATTGAAACTGACGTTATTGCTGCTGAACTCGGTCCCTTTGATGCTCATTTTCTCGTACCTGCATTTTTTGAAGGAGGACGCATCACCCGTGATAGTATACATTACTTAATTATCGACGGCGTACCGACTCCAGTACATGAAACTGAATTTGCCCGTGATTCGGTTTTTGGCTATCATTACAGTTACTTACCTAAGTATGTAGAAGAAAAAACTCAAGGACGTATTAAAGCTGAAGCAGTAGAAAGATTTTTACTGTCCGATATTTGTGCTGGTAGTCTGGAAAGGCTAATGAAACTGAGCGGTAATCAGTGCGCTGTCGTTGACGGTGAAACTCAAGCTGATTTAAATCGCTTTGCTTTATACGTGCTGAATGCAGCGAGTCAAGGGAAACGCTTTTTATTTCGCAGTGCTGCGAGTATTTTAACTGCTTTGGCGGCATTACCTCCCCAAGCGATCGCAGCCGAAAATATGGGTTCTTATGTCCGTGAAGGTAAACCGGGTGCAATTATCGTCGGTTCTCATGTCAAAAAAACTACTCAGCAGTTAGAAAAATTATTACAAGCTGACGGTATACTAGGAATCGAAGTCAATGTACAAAGATTGCTTGATGAGCCAAATCAATCTGCTACACTGCTAACTGAGATTGTTGAAAGTACCCAAGCAGCACACAAAGCGGGAAAAACACCAGTAGTTTATACTAGTCGTCAGGAACTTTCTTTCAAAGATGTAAAAACACGGTTGGACTTTGGAGAAAAAGTTTCCGGCTTATTAATGGATATTGTCCGGGGTTTACCATCTGATATAGGATTCTTAATCAGTAAGGGTGGTATTACCTCAAATGATGTCTTAAGTAATGGTCTAGGTTTGATAAAAGCGCGTTTACTCGGTCAAATTTTAGCTGGTTGTTCGATGGTAATTACTCCCAACGATCATCCCCAGTTTCCTAACTTGCCAGTGGTGCTATTTCCCGGTAATGTCGGTGATGCTGATGCTTTGGCAACTGTATATCGAACATTAACTAAAAATAGTGGGTGAGGATGTTGTTGCCTACAACTAATCTAATATTAAACTTCTTGCACTTATTTAGGGAAAGAATAAAGGGAAAACGCAAAAGAGGTCAGAAAAAGCTTTTACCCTTGCCCACAAGAGTCTAAAAGTCAATGAATGAACTCTTAACAGATCGGGTTCAGAAAGAAGTATGAAAATCCCTCTTCCCTAGTTCCTAGTCCCTTTTGTTTTGGCTGGTGTCAAATGACTGGTGATTATGCTATTTCCGATTTAAATTCTGCCGATAATAACGCAGAGTCAATTTCTAATTTTTCTGATGTAGAAGCAAATTCTACCCCAGGTGATACAGAGTCAAATTCTGTCCTTCCCGATCGCGAGGTAGATTCTGTCCTCGTCTATTTACAGTCTAATTCTGAATCAACCGATCCTGAGCCAAATTCACCGACCGAGGAAGATGTAAAATCAAATGCCGACGCTGATGTAGATTTCACTGAAGTACCGTTGTTAGATAGCACGGTAGACAATAATATCCAAGTTCAGTGGAAAAGTGAGTCAGGAAGGCTGTTGTTAATTTTACCAACAGAATCCCAAGTGCCTCCCTCAGAAGTCAGCTGGTCGGAAATTTGGCAACAAATGAAACTGCGGTTAAAAGGTGGCGATCGCTTTCGTTTACCGAACACACCAGTGCATCTAGTGGCACGCGATCGCTTGTTGGATACCAGACAACTCCAAGAACTCGCCGAATCTTTAAATGAAGTCGAACTTCAGTTAAAATCAGTTTCTACCAGCCGTCGGCAAACAGCGATCGCTGCGGTATCATCTGGCTATTCTGTAGAACAAGTACAAGCTGAATCTACTCTCAATTTAGCCTCACAAACAGCCGCACAACCCCTAGCAGATGCCCTTTATCTGCAAATGACCGTGCGCTCTGGACTCGAAATTCGTCACCCAGGTAGTGTAATTATCTTGGGAGATTTAAATCCAGGTGGTATTGTAGTCGCAGATGGAGATATTCTAGTTTGGGGTCGTCTACGTGGAATTGCTCACGCTGGTGCCACTGGCAATCGCGAGTGTCTAATTATGGCTGTACAAATGGAACCTACCCAATTGCGGATTGCCGATGCTGTCGCTAGGGCACCCGAAACATCCCCGTTGCAATTTTTCCCAGAAGTGGCACATATCACCCCTGAAGGAATTCGCATTTCTAAAGCAAGTGATTTTTCCCGCTCGCAATTAAGTAAGATTTAAGATTTAAGGGGAAAGGGGAAATTATAGCCAAGCTATGGAGTAAAGTCCTATGTTATGTAATTAAATTCAATCCATAAATCAATCACTAAAATAATAAAACCTTTCCCCTTTCCCCTTTCCCTTCCCCTTTCCCCCTCCTGTTCGATCATGACTCGCATTATTGTTACAACCTCCGGTAAAGGAGGTGTGGGTAAAACCACAGTTTCCGCAAATTTGGGTATGACTTTAGCCAAAATGGGGCGTCAAGTAGCCTTGGTTGATGCAGATTTTGGTTTGAGAAATTTAGATTTGTTGCTAGGGTTAGAAAATCGCATCGTTTATACAGCGGTGGAAGTACTAGCTAGAGAGTGTCGTTTAGAACAAGCTTTAGTTAAAGATAAGCGGCAGCCAAATTTGGTGCTTTTGCCCGCAGCTCAAAACCGGACTAAAGATGCCGTCACTCCCGACCAGATGAAATTATTAGTGAATGCACTGGCACAGAAGTATCAGTATGTATTAATTGATAGTCCTGCCGGAATTGAAATGGGGTTTAAAAATGCGATCGCTCCAGCCAAAGAAGCTTTAATTGTCACTACCCCGGAAATTGCTTCCGTTCGGGATGCCGATCGCGTAGTCGGGTTACTAGAAGCACAAGGCATCAAGCGGATTCATTTAATAATTAACCGCATTAGACCCGCAATGGTTCGGGCAAATGATATGATGTCAGTTCAAGATGTTCAGGAACTTCTGGCAATTCCCTTGATTGGTGTAATACCCGACGACGAGCGCGTGATTGTTTCAACCAATCGCGGAGAACCTTTGGTATTAAGCGATACTCCCTCTTTAGCTGCCACAGCCTTTGAAAATATTGCTCGGAGATTGGAAGGGGAAACAGTTGAATTTCTTGAGCTTGACTCATCCTCAGATAATATCTTCACTCGTTTGAGAAGATTACTGTGGACAAAGATTGTTTAATTTCCAGTCTTCGCACACTTAGTAGCAATGATTCTTGAATTTCTCGAAAGACTTTTTTCTCGCACTTCTGACACCAGTCGCACTCAAGTTAAACGTCGCTTGCAACTGGTGATTGCTCACGATCGCGCTGATTTAGATCCTCAGACGTTAGAAAAAATGCGGCAAGAAATCTTAGCAATAGTTTGTCGCTACGTAGAAGTTGAAATGGACGGTTTAGAGTTTTCCCTCGAAAGCAACGAACGAACGACAGCCTTAATTGCTAATTTGCCGATTCGCAGAATTAAAGAAACTGTACTAACAAGTGAAAATACTGAAAAGCCTCAGTAATTTTACTAATATTAATCTGATAAACAAGCGATCGCATTAAGTAAAAATAAGAAAATTAGGGATTTGTACGAAAAGTGAAGGTGTCAGCTTGTATTCTAAATCAGGATTGTTGCTTTCATAGCTGGTATAGAGGCTTTTGCATCGATTGAGAATGCTTATAAATTGCAGATAATAAATCATAAAACCCTGATTTTGGCATTTATTAAGCGATCGCATTCTCAAGATATACTAGTTGTATGAGAAGTGCGATCGCTTTTATCTTATACAGTTTAGGTCGAACTCACCTACCCTTATGCTTAATAAAAATCGAAATCCCCTAACTACCAAAAATTGGATCAAGAAGTTGACTTGCTTTGTCGGGATTGCTGGTGTTACTACCCTGGTCACTTTTCCTGTCTTAGCCAAAGTCTATTCACGTTACGCTCTTTTTCAACCTTCTGCTTACAGCAGCGTTCCCTATCGCAATTCCAATAAAGACATTGCTCAGACGCTAATACAAGATAGTAAATTTGCCAATCTTGTGGGTGAATTAAAGCAAGCTGGTCTTCTGGATACTCTCAAGGAAGGTAATTTCACAATTTTTGCCCCAACGGATAAAGCCTTTAACGCTTTACCGAAAGATGTCTTCAAGCGATATAGTCAGTCGGAAAACCGAATGAAAGTCTTGAAATATCATTTGGTTCCCGGTCAAATTACTGAAAAAAGCGTTGATAGTGGTTCAGTTACCACTCTTGAAGGTCAGCCTGTAAAAATTGTTGTTAACGAGTCTTTAGGTACAGTCAAGTTAAATGATGCGACCGGTAAATATCCTTCTACCGTCGCTAGCAACGGTGTCATCATTGAAGTTGACAAAGTACTTCTACCACAGGACTTTTAAGTTGATCTTTGTGAAGCCGAAAAGTAAGTATCGGTAGTTTGAAAAATGTATATAACTCGTGTGGGATAGGTATTTTGCCTATCTCTTTTTAAATATTACGTTTCTGATTTGATCAGGACTTACGCAATAACTCTCTCAAACTCTTAATTCTTCTCCTTACGGAGACGCCAAGGGAGAAGGGGAGACGCTAACGCGTTGGCGGAAGCCGACGCACCAGAAGGCGGTTCGTTTTTTGGTATTTTTGCGTAAGTCCTATTGATATCATGTCCAGGCAATTAAGCAAACAGATCCGGAACCCCAAACAGCTTTAGCTCCCCTCCCCCTCCGGGTTCGCCACTTCGACGGGACGGTACAGGCAACCGCCGAGTGGACTCACCGCTTGCGGGGAGGGGTTGGGGGTGGGGTTCTTTTATTATGGGTAATTTGGCGGACATGAGACGAAGTTTCTACATCTTTACATGTTTCACTATTAAAGTGAAATGATGTAACGTCTGATTATTTGATCATGTTTAACTCTTCACGAGGAAACCCAAGTTCAACAGCTTGGTTATAAGAATTGCGTGCTTCTTGAGTTCTTCCCAATTTCTGTAAAGCATATCCTCGGTTAGCCCAGACATAAGGATCTTTCGGTTGAAGGTCTTTAGCTTTATCAAAAGCAACCAAAGCCTCATCGTAACGGTTTAGCTCTAACAATACCGCACCTTTGTTCACCCAAGCATCAGATAAGTCATATCTGCGTTCAATTGCTTTTTCAAAGGATTTTAAAGCTTCGTTATAGTCTTTCATATATTGTGCCAGCAAACTTCCTCGCGTAAACCATACTTGATAATCTAGCGGACGAATTTCAGTAGCTCGATTAAAAGCGAAAAGTGCTTCTTGAGGTTTTCCTAAACCACCAAGGGCATTACCTTTACCAACTAAAGCTTCATAAAAATTATTGTCAATTTTTAATGCCTTTTCATAAGAATCAAGCGCTTCTGGAAGACGGTTTAATTTTAGTAAGACAGATCCTCTCTCTGTCAAAGCAACCACATCGTTCGGTTTTCTTCTGAGAAGATCGTCATAAGATAACACTGCTTCTTCATAGAATTTCTTTGCAGCTTGCGATCCTTGCAAAAGTTCTGTAACCAAACCTATTTGCTGCCAAACATTTGGTTTGTCAGGATTGATTTGCTTCAATTTTTCCAGAGAATCGTTTGCTTCTTTATACTGTTTCAACCCAATATAAGCTAATCCCTTTCCACTCCAAGCTTCCGGATTATCAGGGTTAATTTTAAGTACCTTTTCATGTACTTCTAAAGCTTCTTTATATCTACGTAACTTATATAGCGCTTTACCTTTATTATTTAAGCTTTTTGGATCGTTAGGTTCAAAAAAGAGCGACTTATTATAAGATTCTAAAGCTTGCAAATCGCGCCCTATACTTAAATAAGCATCACCTCTTCCTTTCCAAGCTGTGGCAGAGTTGGGATTAATTGCTATCAAGTTTTGAAATTGTTCGAGAGCTTTTTCTGGTTGACGTATATCAAGTAAACGATTACCTTGATAAGAATAATATAAAGGTCTAATAAATGGATGAATAAATTCTATCAATAATGCGATCGCACCTAATGCTGTCAGTAGAAGTGTGATTTTCCACAATTTTGACCCTGAGAAACTACTTACTGTTGTCTTCTGGTTAGATGTTGGTGGTTGTTTAGTATTTAAATTATTAGAACTTTGGCTGACAGTTGGGAAGTCAGCTATGTTGAAAGGATTAATTGTATTTGCATTATAAGGTGTGTATAAACTACGGATAAAATCTTCTTCGTTGATTGCTGTAAAGTCACTCAAATCATTAAGAACATCTTCTACAGACTGATAACGTTGTTCATGATTAGGGTAGACCATTTTTGTTAAAATGGCAGATAAAGATTCATCAATATCAAGCCCATCAGCCCATATAATGTTGTCTTTTGCATCCCGTTTTAAATTTTTGGGTGGTATTTTAGTTAAAAGCTGGATTGCGGTAATACCTAAACCGTATATGTCACTGTAAAAACCTGGTCTTCCTGCCATTTGTTCTGGAGGAGCATATCCAGTAGTTCCAATCATTGTCTGGGTATGCTGTTCTTGAGAAGATGAGTAGTTAATATCTAATTGTTTGACCGCACCAAAGTCAATTAAGACAAACTTCTTGTCTTGCTCCCTTCTCATCACATTCGGGGGTTTGATATCACGATGAATAACATTTATTTGATGCAGATATTTTAAAATAGAGAGAATTTCCTTCAGAAAATTAATAACTCTTGCCTGTGTCCATTGCTGAACAATTAGATTTTGCAGAGGTTCACCGTCTATATATTCTTGAACTAAATAATAATGGGTTTGTCCATTTTGTTCGTCTTCAAAATAATTAAAATATTTTGGTATCTGTTGCTTTTGTTGCAAATATTTCAAAATAGCAACTTCTCTTTTAAATAAAAGTTTTGCTGTTTCAATAATATCTGAGTTTTGCGGGTAGAGTTGTTTCACCACACAAGGACAGTTAGACGACATAGTATCTTCAGCAAGAGAGGTTATACCAAAGCCTCCTCTTGCTAATTCTTTTATAATTTTGTAGCGTCCAACTAGTAATACTTCCTTCTGTTTCGCCATTTTTAGTTAACTTAGTTTTTTATGCTCAAGCGATATCGTTTAACTAAGCATTTCGAGCGGAATTCATTGTATAATTTTATTCTCCTCATTCATTGCACCCACATAGAAATCAACTTATTTATATAACCCGAATCTAAATTTATGTTAAGTGACAACTATATATTATTTTCAGCTTAACAATTCATTTTTAGCTTTAACTTAGTTTTAATTTACGGATAATCAAAGACACTTCTAGGTTTTTACCCTGAGCCGTGAGTTAACTTTTATTATGATTCTAGTGACTATAAATAACAATATGTGGTAAATAAATTTTAACTTAAATTAATCATAGTCCGTTTATTTTTATACAGCGATCGCCTTGAATAACAAAAATTTTGCTGAGGAGTACATAATACTATGATTCTGGGCAAGCATCACAGGGGCTTGAACAATCTAACTGCTTTGTTGATCGTGCAAGCGTTAATCACCTTTTCTGCTCATAAAGCCTTAGCTGAAAGCTTGACTGATGAGCTTCTGGAGGTTGAAATACCTTTTCCGGAATTTTTGACTCCTGGTTACAACACTACAGCAACGCCTCTTATTCTATCTCAAGTTCCCAATCCTGTTCCACCGATACCACCACCTTCACAGCCAAATATCAATCCTGTTCCACCGATACCACCACCTCCACAGCCAATTCCGATTCCCCAGCCATTACCAGAAACTCCTATCGAGGAAACTCCAGGGAAACCTCCTTCATCTGAACCACGCCCAGAGATTCCTGGAAGTATCACCGTTAAAAGCTTTGAGTTTGAAGGTAACACAGCATTTAATGATGAAAAGTTAAGAAAAGTTACAGAGGAATTTACTAATACACCAATTACTTTTGCGAAATTATTACAAGTTGAAGCTGTAATCACAAAGCTCTACACTGATGCTGGGTACATTAATTCTGGTGCTTTTATTCCAGCCGACCAAGCCTTTTCTAGAGAGGGTGCGGTAGTCAAAGTTGAGGTTGTTGAAGGTGGAATAGAAGGCATTAAAATAACAGGTAATCGCCGTTTGAACTCAGAGTACATCCGCAGTCGGATTAGACTTGGTGTTTCAAAACCTTTGAACCGAACTCGCTTGTTGAAAGCGCTGCAAGTATTGCAAACTAACCCCTTGATTAAAAATATTTCGGTTGAACTGTCTGTGGGATCGCGTCCGGAACAGAGTTTACTGGAAGTCAAGGTAGTAGAAGCAGACTCATTTAGAACAGAATTTTTTGTTGATAATGGTCGTGTTCCTAGTGTAGGTAGTTTTCGTAGGGGTGTGCGGATCAACGAAGGCAATTTATTTGGGTTTGGCGATCGCGCAACGGCACAATATACGAATACCGATGGTAGTAACACCTTAGACTTGAGTTATTCAGTACCACTCAATCCTCGCAATGGTACACTTACTTTATCTGGCGGATTTGCAGACACTAACGTCATTGAACCACCCTTTGATCGCATTGATATTGTAGGTGACTATTTTTACGTAGATTTGAGTTACCGCCAGCCGATAATTGAAACAGCTACCGAAGAATTAGCATTAGGTCTAACTTTATCTCGACAGCAAAGCCAGACCCAAATTTTAGGAGAAAACTTTCCGATTTCTCCTGGATCTGACGATAATGGGGAAACTCGCTTATCAGTTTTGCGGTTCTTTCAGGAATATACACAACGCACTCCCCAGCAAGTTGTAGCCCTTCGTTCTCAATTTAATCTTGGGGTAGGGTTGTTTGATGCGACTGTCAACAGCCAACCTCCTGATGGAAGGTATTTTTCCTGGAGGGGACAAGGACAGTATGTGCGACTTTTAGCACCGGAAACCTTGTTTGTATTTCGTTCTGACGCACAATTTGCAACCAGATCCCTTTTACCTTTAGAGCAATTTAGCATTGGAGGATTGCAAAGCGTCCGGGGTTATCGTCAGGATCAGTTTTTGGTTGATAATGGCTTTTTTGCTTCAGCGGAATTTAGATTACCGATTCTGCGGGTAAATCAGATAGACGGACTTTTGCAAATAGTACCCTTTATCGATTTTGGCATTGGTTGGAATAGTTCAGGGAATTCTAATCCCGATCCGAACACTTTGGTGGGAACGGGGGTAGGTTTGCAATGGCAAATGGGGGATCAGCTTAATGCTCGTCTTGATTATGGTTTTCCCTTAGTTGAGGTTAATTCAAGCGATCGCACTTTGCAAGAGCAAGGTCTGTATTTTTCGATTAATTACAGTCCTTTTTAGGCGTCGGTAAATAATTGAAAATCCTAATTGACGCTTCGGTGCAACTTATGGAAACCCCGCTTCCATTCCTCTCCCCCACAGTCCGAGAGGCTTTGATTCTTGCTCCCCTTCCCTTGTAGGGAAGGGGTTGGGGGTTAGGTTTGCGAGAAACATGACTTACATTTTTTCACTTTCTGGCTTCGTTGCTATCCCGCCTTGGAATTAATTCCAAGGCTAATAGCTAAAGTCCTCTAAAGAGGACTAAGTAGGGCTTGCTGAAAAATTTACAGGTATGTCATTACGAGCGTAACGGAGTGAAGCGAAGTAATCGCAAAGGTTATAAGGCTTTTACATTCTGTTACATAAAGGAGAAATTTCCAGTCCACGCTTTGTGGACTTAGGCTATTAGCCCGCAATTTATTGCAGGGTAGGAGAGCAACGCAAAACCAAGGTCTTTGTAGGGGGGAGGTTTACCAGAGGGTTTCAAGAATAAGTCGCACCGAAGCATTATTTCAAATCAACAACACACCTTTTGAAAATTTATTACCACAAAAGATTATGAAACCGAATTGGAAAACGCTTTTTCTCTTGACTACCTGTTGCACTCTGGGTTTGATGACCAGCGTTAGAGCGCAAATCACTCCAGATAACAGTTTGGGTGCAGAAAATTCTAATATTAATCCTGATAGTATTCAAGGTATTTCCTTTGATCGGATTGGTGGGGGTGCAACTCGTGGGGCAAACCTTTTCCACAGTTTTCAGGAATTCAACGTTAATAATGGACAGCTAGTATATTTTTCCAATCCAGCGGGAATCGCAAACATTCTCACCCGCGTTACTGGGATAAATCGCTCTAATATTTTGGGAACATTAGGTGTATTGGGTAATGCCAATCTTTTCTTGATTAATCCCAACGGAATTTTCTTTGGACCCAATGCCAGTTTAGATTTAGGTGGTTCCTTTTTTGGAAGTTCGGCAAACAGTCTTTTATTTGACAACGGGTTTGAGTTTAGTGCCACCAACCCCCAAGCACCACCATTATTAACCGTAAATATTCCCATTGGTTTGCGATTTCGGGATAGTCCGGGAGAAATTAGCGTACAGGGTCTTGGTCAAAATAATGGTTTAGCAGGCATCTCAAGTGGGTTTAATAATCCCACTTTGGAAGTACCAGTAGGACAGAATCTAACTTTAGTAGGTGGAAATGTCAATTTAGATGGTGGTGTTTTGCAGGCTACTGGAGGTCGAGTACAGTTAGGAGGTTTGACAGCAGCAGGAACCGTTGGAATTAATGCTAATCAAACCTTGAATTTTCCCGATGGTGTAACGCGAGGTGATGTATCTCTGACCAATCGGGCAGGAATCAATGTCATTGCTAATCAATTGGGTGGTGGAAGTATTGATATCAACGCTCGAAATATCGGCATCTCTGGACTAAGTTTACTGACTGCTGGCATTGCCAGTAATTTAGAAACGGCTAACAATTCAGCCGGAAATATTACCCTGAATGCAACGGGAGAAACAAGAATAAATCAAAGCCGAATTGAGAATAATGTCAACACGGGAACTATTGCTAATGGTGGTAATATCGGCATTACAACTGGTTCATTTGTCATGAACTTAGGGGACTTGAATTCCACTAACTTTGGCTCTGGTAGCGCTGGCGATATTTCTCTCAATGCCCGCAATGAAGTTTCTATTAATAGCACTAATGTATTTAGTAATGTAACGCGAAATGGTCAGGGGGGTGACATTACTATCAAAGCTGGCTCATTTTCTTTGCTCGATGGATCACCATTGCAATCCAGTGTTCGTGAAAATGGGCAGGGAAATGGTGGCAATGTGAGGATTGATGTTCCGACTGGCACTGTTAGGATTGTTGGTCGCGATTCAGATGGAAATTCTAGTAGTATTTTTAGCGATGTGCTGTCAGGAGCCAGCGGTAATGCGGGCAACATTATCATCAACGCTGGCTCTATCTTCACTGATAACGCTTTATTAAGAGCGAGAAATGAAGGTAATGGATCTGCCGGCAATATATCACTACAAGTTAGTGATGCGATCGCCTTAACAAATGGTACTCAAATCAGTTCCAGCATCTTTGGCACAGGAAATGCTGGTAACATAACTGTTCAAGCTAGTGGCACTGTTAGGATTGCTGGTAGCGATTTAGACGGAAATTCTAGTGGTATTTTTAGCGATGTACTGTCAGAAGCCAGCGGTAATGCGGGCAACATTTTCATCAACGCTGGCTCTATCTTCACTGATGATGCTTTATTAAGAGCGAGAAATCAAGGTAATGGATCTGCCGGCAATATATCATTACAAGTTGGTGATGCGATCGCCTTAACAAATGCTACTCAAATCAGTTCCAGCATCTCTGGCACAGGAAATGCAGGCAACGTGACGCTTCGGGCAGAAAATGGAGATATTTCCTTTGCTGGGAGTGACATCTTCAGTACGGTGGAGTCTGGAGGAATAGGCAATGCTGGGAAAATTGATATTATCACCAGAAATCTTTCCCTAACTGATGGTTCTCAACTGCAAACTTTAGTTCGCGCTGGACAACAGGGTAATGCTGGTAACATAACTGTTCAAGCTAGTGGCACTGTTAGGATTGCTGGTCGCGATTCAGACGGAATTCGTAGTGGTATTTTTAGCGATGTGCTGTCAGGAGCCAGTGGGAATGCGGGCAACGTTACCATCAACGCTGGCTCTATCTCCACTGATGACGCTTCATTAAGAGCGAGAAATGAAGGTAATGGATCTGCCGGCAATATATCGTTACAAGCTGGTGACGCGATCGCTTTAACAAATGGTTCTGTAATAAATTCCAGCATCTCTGGCACAGGAAATGCAGGTGATGTGACGCTTCGGGCAGAAAATGGAGATATTTCCTTTGCTGGAGGGAGTGACATCTTCAGTACGGTTGAGTCTGGAGGAATGGGCAATGCTGGGAAAATTGATATTATCACCAGAAATCTTTCCCTAACTGATGGTTCTCAACTGCAAACTTTAGTTCGCGCTGGACAAGAGAATAATGCTGGTAACATAACTGTTCAAGCTAGTGGCACTGTTAGGATTGCTGGTCGCGATTCAGACGGAATTCGTAGTGGTATTTTTAGCGAAGTGCAGTCAGGAGCCAGCGGTGATGGCGGCAGTATTACCATTAATGCTAATTCTATCTTCACTGATGACGCTTTATTAAGAGCGAGAAATACAGGGAATGGATCTGCCGGCAATATATCACTACAAGTTGGTGACGCGATCGCCTTAACAAATGGTTCATCAATAAATTCCAGCATCTCTGGCAGAGGAAATGCAGGTGATGTGACGCTTCGGGCAGAAAATGGAGATATTTCCCTTGCTGGAGATAGTGACATCTTTAGTACAGTGGAGTCTGGAGGAATGGGCAATGCTGGTAAAATTGATATTACCACGAGAAATCTTACCCTAACTGATGGTGCCCAACTGCAAACTTTAGTTCGTGCTGGACAAGAGAATAATGCTGGTAACATAACTGTTCAAGCTAGTGGCACTGTTAGGATTGCTGGTCGCGATTCAGACGGAAATCGTAGTGGTATTTTTAGCGATGTGCTGTCAGGAGCCAGTGGTAATGCGGGCAACGTTACCATCAACGCTAGTTCTATCTTCACTGATGACGCTTTATTAAGAGCGAGAAATACAGGGAATGGATCTGCCGGCAATATATCACTACAAGTTGGTGATGCGATCGCCTTAACAAATGGTTCTCAAATCAGTTCCAGCATCTTTGGCACAGGAAATGCAGGCAACGTGACGCTTCGGACAGAAAATGGAGATATTTCCCTTGCTGGAGATAGTGACATCTTTAGTACAGTGGGGTCTGGAGGAACGGGCAATGCTGGTGGCATTGACATTACTACAGGAACACTTTCTCTGAAAAATGGAGCTTCTCTAAGTGTTATTACATCTGGCATGGGAGATGCAGGCATCGTCAAAATCCAAGCTAGCGATATCTCTCTTGATGGGGTCGGAAGTACTGGATTTTCTTCTGGAATCTTCAGCACCGTGCAAGGGAATGCTGTAGGCAACGCTGGTGGCATTGACATCACTACAGGAACACTTTCTCTCTTCAATGGTGCGATTATAAATGCCAGCACTTTTGCCACAGGAGACGCAGGCACAGTCAAAATCCAAGCTAGCGATAGTATCTTTGCTTCGGGGGTAGGAAGCAATACAGTTACCAGTGGCATCCGAAGTAATGTGCAACAAAACGCCATCGGCAATGCAGGTGGTATTCAAATCTCCACAAAAAACTTATCTTTCACCAATGGCGCTCAAATAATAGCCAATACTTTAAGTAATGGAAATGCAGGCAACGTGACGATTAGTGCAAGCGATCGCGTATCTTTTACTGGAGTTAATAGTGGTATATTTGCTAACACTGCTTCTGGCTCTACAGGTAATGGGGGAAATATCACCATTCAACAAGAGCAGAATAGGTTCCCAACAATTGCGATTAGTGACGGTGCTGAAGTAACGGTAGATAGTCAGGGACAGGGACAAGGCGGTAATCTATCCATTACAGGAAATAGCTTAACCCTCGATCGCGGAATTATCAACGCCTCAACTCAATCAGCTAACGGTGGTAACATCAATTTGACATTACGAAACTTTATCCGGTTGCGTAACGAAAGCCTTATTTCTGCTAACGCAGGCGGTCAACAAGGTGGAAACGGCGGTAACATCACAATCAACTCTCCTTTCATTGTCGCTTTTCCCCAAAATAACGACATTACCGCCAATGCTGGCAACGGTAGCGGTGGGCAAGTAATAATTAATGCTACTTTGTTTGGCATAGCCCCACTCAGCGCAGCAGATTTGCAGAGATTACGTCCTGACGATTTAGATCCCAGACAATTACCAACAAGTGACATCACTGCCATTTCACGAGATAATCCGTCTTTAAGCCTTCCTGTACAAGTTGATTCCCCAGATGTTGACCCCAGTCGCGGGTTAGTTGAACTACCAGAAACTGTCACAGATACCACTCAACAAGTTGCTCAAAATCCTTGTAGACAAGGTTTAGGCAATGAATTTGTTGTCACTGGACGTGGGGGATTACCAACAACTCCTAATGAAACTCTCAGCAGTGATAATGTTCGCGTTGATTTGCTACAGCCTGTTGCCAGTTCCGGCAATTCTCCTAGCGCAAATATAAAGCCTGCAACCACTGTTACTGCCAGACGCGTACCAGCCCAAGGATGGATATTTAACGATAAAGATCAGGTAGTTCTCACAGCATACGATCCCACCAATACAGATTCTCAACGTTCTTTTAGAACTGCCGCTGCTTGTCCTGCACGTTAACATTTTTTTAACTTTGTAGTAGGCACTTCAGTGCCTAAAATAAGCGCTCTTTGCGCTTACTACGAGTTTATAAATAGTCGGACAAAAATATTTACAGTCATTGCTTCGTTCCTCGCAATGACATTGTGTAATTAATTCTGTCTGACTACTTATTTATGTTTTTCGTGTAACAATTTAGTCCGCCTAATCGCGGACTTTGTTCGTGTAGCCGCGATTTTAATCGTCGGGACTACGAGTTTATATTGATGTTTTTCGTATAACAATTTAGTCCGCCTAATCGCGGACTTTGTTCATGTAGCCGCGATTTTAATCGTCGGGGCTTCTATACCGAATCAAAAATCTGTAACTTGTGTGTACACCGTAGCCTTGTTAAGGAGAGGGGAAGGGGGTGAGGTCCTGCGCGTTAATATTTTTTGACAATTTTATTGACAAAAAAAAGATAATCTGGTATAAAACCTAAAAAGGTAAGTACGATATGGAACAGAGTTGGAAAACCCTCTTTCTATTAACCTTTTTTTGCACCTTTGGTTTAATGACCAGTGCGAAAGCGCAAATCACTCCAGATAACAGTTTGGGCGCAGAAACTTCCACAGTTGGACAGCCAAATCAAGCAATTAACGACATTCCCATCAATCAAATCGATCAGATTAATGGAGGTGCAAGACGCGGGGAAAACCTTTTCCATAGTTTTGGCGAATTTAACGTCAATGCCGGAAGAGCAGCCTATTTTTCCAATCCAGACGGGGTTGGAAACATTCTCACCCGCGTCACTGGGGTAAATCGCTCTAATATTTTGGGGACATTAGGTGTATTAGGTAACGCCAATCTCTTCTTGATAAATCCTAACGGAATTTTCTTTGGACCGAATTCTAGTTTAGATGTGCGTGGTTCCTTTTTGGGAAGTTCGGCAAACAGTCTTCTATTTGACAACGGGTTTGAATTTAGTGCCACCAACCCGCAAGCACCACCTTTATTACAGGTGAATATTCCCGTTGGTTTACGGTTTCGAGATAACCCCGGAGAAATTCGCGTACAGGGTCAGGGTAACAATCTCAGCTTTGATTCAGAAGATTTTACCTTTACAAGAGGATTAACTCCCCCCGGTCTTGTAGTCCAAGCCGGTAAAACTCTCGCTCTTGTAGGGGGTAGTGTGAACCTGGAAGGAGGAAATTTAATCGCTGATGGTGGCAGAATTGAAGTTGGCAGTGTCGCAGGTTCTAGTGTAGTCAGTTTGACACCCATAGACAAAGGCTGGCAGTTGGGATATGAAAATGTGTCTTCTTTGGGGGACATTTTTTTGTCTGGAAAGGCATCAATAGACACTAGTAGCAATGCAGGTGCTGGAGATATTCAAGTACAAGGTAGAAATGTCAAACTGACTGATGGTTCTGGAATTTTTGCTTTTACTGGCTCTGAAGCTGGGGGAACTGTTAGCGTTAATGCTTCAGATACTTTGGAAGTCATCGGCACGGGAGTATCAGAAAAAGGTTTGGTTCCTAGCACTTTATATACAGCCGTCTCCCAAAATGGCAACGGTACTGGAGGCAATTTAATTCTGCGAACTAGACAGTTTATCCAACGCGGTGGTTCACAGGTCGGATCGGATACTTATGGTGTTGGCACTGCTGGTAACACAATTGTCAACGCTTCTGAATCTGTGACACTAAATGGCATATCAGACAATGGTGCTATTTCCACTGCCTTAGGTACTGTTGTCCAGGGAACAGCAAGCGGTAATGGTGCTAGGTTAACTGTAGAAACAAAACGGCTCCGGGTAGAAGATGGGGCACTACTGGTAACTTTTACTTTCAGCCAAGGAAACGCAGCTTCATTAGTTTTAAAGGCTTCTGAGTCAACGGATGTGATTGGCTCTAACAGTGCTATATCTAGTAGAGCCTTTGGAGATACAACAGCTAATGGTGGTGCGATAAACTTGGAAACTGGAAAGTTAATTATTCGGGATGGGGCTGAAATAACTGCAAGTAGTGAAGGTACAGGAAATGCCGGCGATATTAACGTGAAATCTCGCTCTATTTTTTTGGATAACCAAGGAGGTATCAATGCTACAGCTAAGTCAGGAAATGGCGGAAATATTTACTTAAACGTGCAAGATTACTTGCGTATGCGCGGCAATAGTGAAATTTCTACCTCTGCTGGTGGAGACGGTAATGGTGGCAACATTTTTATCAATAATCTGCCAAATTACCGAGGCTTTGTGATAGCCGTACCTTCAGAAAATAACGATATCACCGCTAATGCTTCCCAAGGTCGAGGAGGAAATATTACAATCAATTCTCCCCGCATCTTTGGGCTAGTAGAACGTAGTCTAGCAGACCTTGAGAGATTAGGTGTTCCAGATTTAAATCCGATAAATCTATCCACAAGTGACATTACTGCTTTTTCGCAACAACCCCAACTAAATGGTACTATCAGCATTCAACCACCAGAAGTTGACCCCAGTCGCGGGTTAGTTGAATTGCCAGAAACTGTCACAGATACCAAACAAAAAATTGCTCAAAGTCCTTGTAGACAAGGCATCGGCAATGAATTTGTTGTCACTGGACGCGGTGGTTTACCAACAAGTCCTAATCAAGCTCTCAGCAGTAATAATGTCCGCGTTGATTTGCTACAACCTGTTGCCAGTTCCGGTAATTCTCCTAGTGCAACTATAAAGCCTGCAACCACTGTAACTGCCAGACGCGTTCCTGCCCAAGGATGGATATTCAACGATAAAGGTCAGGTAGTTCTCACCGCATACGATCCTACCAATACAGGCTCTCAACATCCTTTTAGCACTGCTGCTGCTTGCCCAGCGCGTTAACATTTTTTGACAATTTTATTGACAATAAAAAGATAATCTGGTAACAAACCTATAAAGGTAATATTATATGGAATGGAGTTGGAAAAGGCTCTTTCTCTTGACTACTTGTTGCACTCTGGGTTTGATGACCAGCGTTAGAGCGCAAGTTTCCGCTGATGGAACATTATCTACCACCGTTACCAGCCCCAATAACTTAAATTTCACCATCAATAATGGCGATCGCGTTGGAGGAAACCTTTTTCACAGCTTCAGAGAATTTTCTGTCCCCAATGGTGGTTCGGCTGTTTTCCAAAATGCTGCGGATGTGCAAAATATTATCAGCCGTGTAACAGGAGGTTCTTTATCTCAAATTAATGGTTTAATTCAAGCTCAAGGTAGCGCGAACTTATTTTTACTCAATCCGGCTGGTATTTCCTTTGGACAAAATGCTCGTTTAAGTATTGGTGGCTCATTTTTTGCGACCACAGCTGATAGTTTATTGTTTGGTGACGGGATTGAATTTAGTGCCACCAATCCGCAAGCAGCACCTTTATTAACCGTAAATATTCCTATTGGTTTGCGGTTTCGGGATAATGCGATCGCTTCTCAAGCTGGTTTTGGTCAATCAAATGCAGTGGTAAACGCGGGTAATTTAACTGTCAACCCCGGACAAAACTTAACTTTAATCGGTGGCACAGCTATAAATGCAGGACAACTCAATGCTCCTAGTGGTGAAGTTACTTTAGCTTCTGTCAACAGTGAAAGTATTGCAAGTTTACAACCAACAGGCTCACTTTTAAGTTTAGAGGTTGTTGGAGATAAACAAATTGGAAGTGACATTTCTCTCGCACCTTTATTAAATATTCCTGGTTTTACAGTCAATGGCAACGGTGGAATTGAATTCGCCGGCATTTTAGTCCCAAATCAAGCAGGCACCACAATTGTCACAGGAAGTATCAATACATCCAGTCCCACATCTGGCGGGACTGTGAAAATACTGGGCAATCAAGTAGGATTGTACCCAGGTGCGCTAATAAATGCCTCTGGAAACACTGGGGGAGGCACTGTTTTGGTGGGTGGTAATTACCAAGGACAGGGACAATTATTAAATGCCTTGGCAACCTATGTCAGCCCATCGGCAACTATTCTGGCAAATGCTTTAACTCAAGGTAATGGTGGTAAAATTGTAGTTTGGAGTGACCAGTCAAGCCGAGTATACGGGACTTTACAGGCAAAAGGCGGGGCAGAATTTGGCGATGGTGGTTTAATTGAAACATCTAGTTTCAAGTTCTTGGATGTGGCAGGTGTTGCAGTTGATGCCAGCGCTAGCAATGGCTTACCAGGAACCTGGTTAATCGATCCGCGTAATGTTAGACTGGGATCTTCTAATACCTCAGGTAGCTTTAGCGTTGGTAATCCTAACGTTTTCACCCCTAACGGTGATGATGCCATAGTTGACATCCGGGAGATTGAGACTCATCTGAGTAATGGCAACAACGTCATCATCACCACTGGCAACACTGGTACCCAAGAAGGCAATATTACTAATGATAGTTTTGGCTTCAACACAACCAACACCGTTCCAGTTTCACTAACGTTACAAGCTGCAAACGACATTAATCTCAGTGGTTTTGGCATTACTGGACTTCTTTCACTAACATTACAAGCTGCAAACGACATTAATCTCAGTAGTTTTGGCATTAATGGACCATTGAACATAGTTCTAGAAGCAGACAGCGATAAATCAGGTCAGGGCAATATTAGTATTAGCAGGGCAGCAATTGACACTATAGGAGGGCAGTTTACAGCGACTGCCGCAGGTTTGATTTCCTTAAATAATGGTGCTGGAATTAACAGTATCAATGCCAGTAACCAAGCAGCCGCTCCAATTAATATTACTGCTGCCAATCTTACTCTCGAAAGTGGTGGTGGCATCACCAGCAGGACTTCTGGGGCTGGAAAAGCCGGAGATGTCAATATTACTGCCGCCAATCTTACTCTAGAAGGTGGTGGCATTACCACCGCGACTTCTGGGGCTGGAAAAGCCGGAGATGTCAATATTACTGCCGCCAATCTTACTCTGGAAAGTGCGGGCATCACCAGCGCGACTTCTGGGGCTGGAAAAGCTGGAGATGTCAATATTACTACATCCCAATCAATTGCACTTTTGGGAAGCAGCGGCATTAATAGTCATATTGGCAACGTAGATAATCAAGGAATGGTCAGTAATACTGACGGTACAGGTGATGGGGGAAATGTCACTATCAAAACTAATTCGCTGTTAATTCAAAATCAAGCTGGTATTGGTGGTATAGGCAGAGGCAGTGGAAATTTAGGAACAGTTAATGTGACTGCTAATGATATTCAACTGCGAAATCAAGGTGTAATTAGTAGCAATGTCACAGGAAACGTAAATACTGGAAACGCAGGAGACGTGAATGTTTCCGCGAAAACAATTACATTAGATAATACCATCATTCGCAGTTCTACCGATGGTAATGGATCTGCCGGCAATATATCACTCCTTGTTGGTGATGCGATCGCTTTAACAAATGGTTCATCAATAAATACCAGCATCTCTGGCAGAGGAAATGCTGGCAATGTGACACTTAGAGCAGAAAATGGAGATATCTCCCTTGCTGGTGTGAGTAACATCTTTAGTACAGTGGAGTCTGGAGGAATGGGCAATGCGGGGAAAATTGATATTATCACCAGAAATCTTTCCCTAACTGATGGTGCCCAACTGCAAACTTTAGTTAGTGCTGGAGCGCAACAGAGTAATGCTGGTAACATTACCGTTCAAGCTAGTGGTACTGTTAGGATTGCTGGTCGCAATTCAAATGGAAATCGTAGTGCTATTTTGAGCAATGTACTGTCAGGAGCCAGCGGTAATGGAGGCAATATTATCATCAACGCTGGCTCTATTTTCACTGATGACGCTTTATTAATAGCGAGTGGAGGGAATGGACTTGCAGGAGATATCACTCTCAATGCTCGTGATGCGATCGCTTTAACAAATGGTTCATCAATAAATTCCAGCATCTCTGGCAGAGGAAATGCTGGCAATGTGACACTGAGAGCAGAAAATGGAGATATCTCCCTTGCTGGTGTGAGTAACATCTTTAGTACAGTGGAGTCTACAGGAATGGGCAATGCTGGTAAAGTTGATATTATCACCAGAAATCTTTCCCTAACTGATGGTGCCCAACTACAAACTATAATTCGCGCTGGAGCACAACAGAGTAATGCTGGTAACATTACCGTTCAAGCTAGTGGTACTGTTAGGATTGCCGATCGCAATTCAAATGGAAGTCCTAGTGCTATTTTGAGTAATGTACTGTCAGGAGCTAGCGGGAATGGAGGCAATATTATCATCAACGCTGGCTCTATTTTCACTGATGACGGTTTATTAATAGCGAGAAATGAAGGGAATGGATCTGCCGGCAATATATCACTTCAAGTTCGTGATGCGATCGCTTTAACAAATGGTTCTCAAATAAATTCCAGCATCTCTGGCAGAGGAAATGCTGGCAATGTGACACTGAGAGCAGAAAATGGAGATATCTCCCTTGCTGGTGTGAGTAACATCTTTAGTACAGTGGAGTCTGGAGGAACGGGCAGTGCTGGGAAAATTGATATTATCACCAGAAATCTTTCCCTAACTGATGGTGCCCAACTGCAAACTTTAGTTAGTGGTGGTGGAGAACAGAGTAATGCTGGTAACATTACCGTTCAAGCTAGTGGTACAGTTAGGATTGCCGATCGCAATTCAAATGGAAATCGTAGTGCTATTTTGAGCAATGTACTGTCAGGAGCCAACGGTAATTCAGGCAATATTATCATCAACGCTGGCTCTATTTTCACTGATGACGCTTTATTAATAGCGAGAAATGAAGGGAATGGACTTGCAGGAGATATCACTCTCAATGCTCGTGACCAAGTTTCCCTCAACCAAAGCAGTATCCAGAGCGACGGTAATTCAGGTAATGGTGGTGATATTACACTCAACATAGGCAACTTTCTGCGATTGCAAAATGAAAGCTTGATCTCTGCTAACGCACGCGGTCAACAAGGTGGAAACGGCGGTAACATCACAATCAATACTCCTTTCATTGTCGCTTTTCCCCAAAATAACGACATTACTGCTAATGCTGGCAGAGGTAGCGGTGGGCAAGTCATAATTAATGCTACTTTGTTTGGTATAGCCCCACTCAGCGCAGCAGATTTGCGAAGATTACGTCCTAACGATTTAGATCCCAGACAATTATCTACAAATGACATCACTGCTATTTCACGAGATAATCCGTCTTTGAATAATAATAATGTGCAAGTGACTTCTCCAGATGTTGACCCCAGTCGCGGGTTAGTTGAACTACCAGAAACTGTCACAGATACCACACAACAAGTTGCTCAAAATCCTTGTAGACAAGGCATCGGCAATGAATTTATTGTCACCGGACGCGGTGGTTTACCAACAAGTCCTAATGAAGCTCTCAGCAGTAATAATGTCCGCGTTGATTTGCTACAACCTGTTGCCAGTTCCGGCAATTCTCCCAGCGCAACTATAAAACCTGCAACCACTGTTACTGCGAGACGCGTACCAGCCCAAGGATGGATATTTAACAATAAAGGTCAGGTAGTTCTCACCGCATACGATCCTACCAATACAGGCTCTCAACGTCCTTTTAGCACTGCGGCTTGCCCAGCGCGTTAACATTTTTTTAAATTTGTAGTAGGCACTAAAGTGCCTAAAATAACCCAATACGGTTGGTGTTAAAGATTTTTAGTGGCGTGCGATTTTAATCGTCGCGGCTTCTATACCGAATCAAAAATCTGTTGCGCGGTCAAGTTTAACTGCGGGAAAGTAGGCGATACCATACGGTCAGTTCCTCGAAACGGGGTCATTTGATATTCGCCGTCAATTAATTCGCACACAAAAATTGTAGGCTGTTTGGGATTGCCGATAAATTTACGCCCGCCCAACGCAGCATAGTCCACAATCCAGTATTCGGGTATTCCCATTTCTTCATAATCCCCGAATTTATCGTAATAATCATCACGCCAATTGGTTGAAACGACTTCGACCACTAAGGGAACGGATGCGGGTAAGGATACGGTTGATTGCTTATCCCACAAGAGTTCATTTACAACATTGTCGTAATTTAGTACCAAAATATCAGGGGAATAGGTAGTGTCATCACCGGGTGTTTTTACAAACGCAGTTTTGGGAATGCGGTACGGTAGTCCCATCTGCAAAAATTGAAAAGTTATTTGTGCGGCTAAAAATCCGACAACACCCTCATGTTTGCCTGTTGGTGGGGGCATTTCGATTATCACTCCTTTGTGTAGCTCGTAACATAAGCGTGAATTTTCTGGATACCATTCGATGAATTCATCAAAGGTAAATAGTTTTGGTTCCGTTTGTGTTTGTGTTTGGGTCATAACGTGCAATGCATCTCTTTCCACTCAATGTATCGCGCTATGAATTAATTTTTTGGGATAATTTATTTTTTGGAACTCCCGAAAGAAAGTTTTCCGCAAACAAAATCAGCCCCGACGATTAAAATCGCGGCTACACAAACAAAGTCCGCCTACGCGGACTAATCTGGAAATAGGGTTTCAAATTTAATTTGGCGAGAGTAATAAAAAAGCGTTAAAAAGGCACTGCTGCTGCTTGTCCTGCGCGTTAACATTTTTTGACAATTTTATTGACAAGAAAAAGGTAATTTGGTAACAAACCTAAAAAGATAACATTATATGCAATGGAGCTGGAAAACGCTTTTTCTCTTGACTACATGTTGCACTCTGGGTTTGATGACCAGCGTTAGAGCGCAAGTTTCCCCTGATGGAACATTATCTACTACTGTTACCAGCCCCAATAACTTAAATTTCACCATCAATGATGGGAATCGCGTTGGAGGAAACCTTTTTCACAGCTTCAGAGAATTTTCTGTCCCCAATAATGGTTCGGCTGTTTTCCAAAATGCTTTGGATGTGCAGAATATTATTAGCCGTGTAACGGGAGGTTCTTTATCTCAAATTAATGGTTTAATTCAGGCTCAAGGTACCGCGAACTTATTTTTACTCAATCCGGCTGGTATTTTCTTTGGACAAAATGCTCGTTTAAATATTGGTGGTTCATTTTTTGCAACCACAGCTGATAGTTTATTGTTTGGTGACGGGATTGAATTTAGTGCCACCAATCCGCAAGCAGCACCTTTATTAACTGTGAATATTCCCATTGGTTTGCGATTTCGGGATAGTCCAGGAAATATTACTAATCAATCTGTGGTACAGGATAACACTGGTTTTGGTATAGGACTTCAGGTAAATCCAGGAAACTCCTTGGCGCTGGTAGGTGGTAACGTCAGTTTAGAACAAGGTGGAAGACTGACAGCAGCAGGAGGAAGAATTGAGTTAGGAGGTTTGGCAGGAGCGGGAACTGTAGGATTACAAACTACTGGCAATACGTTTACGTTGAACTTCCCTGCAAATGGTTTGTCAAACGTCAGTTTACTTGATGATGCACGAGTAGCTGTGCGGAGCAATGGGGGGGGAGAGATTGTAGTTAACGCGAATATCTTTACAGCAACCAATGGTGGACGACTGGTAGGTGGTATTGAAGGTATCGCAACAAGAAACGGAGGCGATATTATTGTCAATTCCAATGAGTTTAACATCTCTGGTGTTGGGCAGAGTGGAATTGGGGCTGGAATCGGTCAACAAGTAGTAGATGGTGCTTCTGGCAATGCAGGTAATATCATCGTCAATACCAAATCCTTTAATGCTTCATCAGGGGCGCAGTTGCAAAATAGTGTACTGTTTACAGGAACAGGGAATGCAGGTGATATTACCATTAATGCTGGAACAATTTCCTTTGTTAATGGTAGTTCGATAAATGCCGATACTTTTGGTAATGGAAATGCAGGCAACGTAACGATCAATGCGAGCAATATCTCTTTTGATGGAGTATCAAGCGATGGATTTACCTCTGGCATTTTCAGCAATATCGAAGAGAATGCTGTAGGCAACGCTGGTGGCATTGACATCACCACAGGAACACTTTCTCTCAAAAATGGTGCTGAAATTAGTACCGGCACCTTTGGTGCGGGAAACGCAGGGAGTGTAAAAATTCAAGCTAGCGATATCTCTTTTGATGGAGTAGGAAGCAATGGACGTTCTTCTGCGATTTTCAGCGCTGTGGCAGAGAACGGTAGAGGTAACGCTGGTGGTATTGACATCACCACAGGAAAACTTTCTCTGAGAGATGGCGCTTTTCTAACTGCTAGCACCTTTGGCATGGGAAATGCAGGCACCGTCAAAATTCAAGCTAGCGATATATCCTTTGATGGAGTAGGAAGCAATGGATTTTCTTCTGGAGCCTTCAGCGCAGTGCAAGGGGATGCTGTAGGCAACGCTGGTGGCATTGACATCACCACAGGAACACTTTCTATAACAAATGGCGGGGTTGTAAATGCTAGCACTTTTGCCACAGGAGACGCAGGCACAGTTAAAATTCAAGCTAGCGATACTATTTTTGCTTCCGGGGTAGGAAGCAATGGAGTTACCAGTAGCATCCGAAGTAATGTGGAAGATAACGCCATCGGCAATGCAGGTGGTGTTGACATCTCTACAAAAAACTTATTTTTCACTAATGGCGCTCAAATTACTGCTGGCACTTTTGGCAGAGGAAATGCAGGGAGTCTGAAAATTCAAGCTAGTGATATCTTTTTTGATGGGGTAGGAAGTACTGGATTTACTTCTGGAATTTTCAATAATGTGGGAAGTTTTGGTATAGGCAATGGCGGTGATATTGACATCACCACAGGAACACTTTCTCTGACAAATGGCGCGGTTTTAAGTGCTAGCACTTTTGGCAGAGGAAATGCAGGCAATATATCACTACAAGTTGGTGATGCGATCGCCCTAACTGACTCCAGCCAAATCGCGAGCTTTGTCGGATCAGGAGGGGAAGGAATTGGCGGTGATATCGATATTCGTGGGCGATCGCTTACTTTAACAAATGGTTCTCAAATAAATTCCAGCACCTCTGGACAAGGAAATGCCGGCAATATATCAATACAAGTTGGTGACGCGATCGCCCTAACTGACTCCAGCCAAATCGCGAGCTTTGTCGGATCAGGAGGGGAAGGAATTGGTGGTGATATTGATATTCGTGCGCGATCGCTTACTTTAACAAATGGTTCACAAATCCAAGCTAGTCTTTTTCGTCGAGTCGGCGATATTCCTGGTGGTATTGGTACAGGAGGAAGTATCAAGATTAATGCTTCAGATTTTGTCAATATTTCTGGTTTCGATCCTGTTTCGCTATTTCAGAGTGGAATATTCGCTTCCGCCGAAACAGGTTCAACTGGATCAGGGGGAAGTATAGACATTACTACTGGTGCTTTTCGTTTAACAAACTTGGGAATTGTAACAGCTGGAACTGCGAATGGTAATAACGGAGGCGATATTACCATAAATGCCAAGACTTTTGAAGTAACAAATGGACTAGTTCAAACATCTCTTTCTGGACAATCAGAAGCTGGTAGATTATTCAGTGCTGGTGATATTCAGTTAAATGTTACTGATTCCGTAAGTCTCAAAGATAGTTCTGTAATAAATTCCAGCACCTCTGGACAAGGAAATGCCGGAAATGTATCACTACAAGTTGGTGATGCGATCGCTTTAACAAATAATTCTCAAATAAATTCCAGCACCTTTGGAATAGGGGATGCAGGCAATATATCACTACAAGTTGGTGATGCGATCGCCCTAACTGACTCCAGCCTAATTACGAGCTTTGTCGGACAAGGAGGGGAAGGAATTGGTGGTGATATCGATATTCGTGGGCGATCGTTCACTCTCACAGAGGGAAGTCAGATACTAACAGCTCTTTTCCGTGAAGGAAATGGTTTAAGTGGTGGAAAAGGAAGAGCGGGAAATATTGAAATTAATGCTGCGGATTTTATCAATATTCTTGGTGTTGATACAACAGGATTCTCTAGTGGATTGTTTGCCAGTGCCGAAAGAGGTACAACCGCAATCAGTCCTCAAGCTGCGGGAAACATTAATCTTACCACTGGTGACTTTCGCATAGCAGATGGCGCGGTGGTCAATGCCTTAACTGACAATTCTGGTGACGCTGGAAACATCACCATAAACGCCAATACCTTTACAGCTAGTGGTGGCGGACAACTAATCACAACTACTCGCAACAGTGGAAATGCTGGAAATATTAACCTAAATATTCGCGATCGGATTACGATTTCTGGTAGTGACCCTAACTTTAATCAACGATTTGAACAAGCTGCACAATCTGGTCCATTTGATGACATTGTTAACAATCAAGGACCCGCAAGCGGTATCTTCGCTAACACTGCTTCTGCCTCTACAGGTAATGGGGGAAGTATCACTATTAAACCTTTGCAGAATAGGTTCCCAACAATTGCGATTAGTGACGGTGCTGAGGTAACGGTAGATAGTCAGGGACAGGGACAAGGTGGTGAAATTTCCATTACGGGAAATACTTTGAGCCTTGATCGCGGAATTATCAGCGCCTCAACTCAATCAGCTGACGGTGGTGATATTACACTGAACTTACGGGACTTTCTCCGGTTGCGTAACGAAAGCCTCATTTCTGCTTTTTCAAGGTTCGATGGAAACGGCGGTAACATAACCATTGATGCTCCTTTCATTGTGGCTTTTCCCCGGAATAACGATATTGCTGCCAATGCTGGCAGGGGTAGCGGTGGACAAGTCCTAATTAGGACTAGACGTTTGTTTGGAATAACCCCACTGAGTCTGGTAGATTTGGAGAGGTTGCGTCCTAACGACCTAGATTTTAGACAATTACCCACAAGTGACATTGTTTCATCTTCACCATTAGGTCCTCAGGTGCTATTGACTTCCCCAGATGTTGACCCCAGTCGCGGGTTAATTGAATTGCCAGAAACTGTCACAGATACCACACAAAAAATTGCTCAAAGTCCATGTAGACAAGGTTTTGGCAATGAATTTGCTGTCACTGGACGCGGTGGTTTACCAACAACTCCTAATGAAACTCTCAGCAGTAACAATGTCCGCGTTGATTTGCTACAACCTGTTGCCAGTTCCGGCAATTCTCCTAGCGCAACTATAAAGCCTGCAACCACCGTTACTGCAAGACGCGTACCTGCCCAAGGATGGATATTTAACGATAAAGGTCAGGTAGTTCTCACCGCATACGATCCTACTAATACAGGTTCTCAACGTCCTTTTAGCACTGCGGCTTGTCCAGCGCGTTAACATTTTTTGACAATTTTATTGATAAGAAAAAGGTAATCTGGTGGCAAACCTATAAAAGTAACATTATATGCAATGGAGTTGGAAAAGACTCTTTATCTTGACTACGTGTTGCACTCTGGGTTTGATGACCAGCGTCAGAGCGCAAGT
This sequence comes from [Scytonema hofmanni] UTEX 2349, assembly GCF_000582685.1. GTDB lineage: Bacteria > Cyanobacteriota > Cyanobacteriia > Cyanobacteriales > Nostocaceae > Hassallia > Hassallia hofmanni. The sequence continues at coordinate 2,932,774 of NZ_KK073768.1, read as the reverse complement.
TTCCGCTGATGGAACATTATCTACCACTGTTACCAGCCCGAATAACTTAAATTTCACCATCAATAATGGCGATCGCGTTGGAGGAAACCTTTTTCACAGCTTCAGAGAATTTTCTGTCCCCAATAATGGTTCGGCTGTTTTCCAAAATGCTTTGGATGTGCAGAATATTATTAGCCGTGTAACGGGAGGTTCTTTATCTCAAATTAATGGTTTAATTCAGGCTCAAGGTACCGCGAACTTATTTTTACTCAATCCGGCTGGTATTTTCTTTGGACAAAATGCTCGTTTAAATATTGGTGGTTCATTTTTGCAACCACAGCTGATAGTTTATTGTTTGGTGACGGGATTGAATTTAGTGCCACCAATCCGCAAGCAGCACCTTTATTAACTGTGAATATTCCCATTGGTTTGCGATTTCGGGATAGTCCGGGAAATATTACTAATCGATCTGTGGTAGAGGATAACACTGGTTTTCCTGTAGGACTTCAGGTAAATCCAGGAAACTCCTTGGCGCTGGTAGGTGGTAACGTCAGTTTAGAACAAGGTGGAAGACTGACAGCAGCAGGAGGAAGAATTGAGTTAGGAGGTTTGGCAGGAGCGGGAACTGTAGGATTACAAACTACTGGCAATACGTTTACGTTGAACTTCCCTGCAAATGGTTTGTCAAACGTCAGTTTACTTGATGATGCACGAGTAGCTGTGCGGAGCAATGGGGGGGGAGAGATTGTAGTTAACGCGAATATCTTTACAGCAACCAATGGTGGACGACTGGTAGGTGGTATTGAAGGTATCGCAACAAGAAACGGAGGCGATATTATTGTCAATTCCAATGAGTTCAACATCTCTGGTGTGGGACTTCAAAGTGAATTTGAGGCTGGAATCGCTCAACAAGTAGTAGATGGTGCTTCTGGCAATGCAGGTAATATCGTTGTCAATACCAAATCCTTTAATGCTTCTTCAGGGGCGCAGTTGCAAAATAGGGTACTGTCTACAGGAACAGGGAATGCAGGAAACATCTCTATCACTAGTAATTCACTATCCCTTACAAACGCTTTCATAGATTCCAGTACTTCTGGTAATGGAAACGCAGGCAATATATCACTACAAGTTGGTGACGCGATCGCATTTACTGATTCTAGTATTGTCACTGCCAATGTACAGCCAGGAGCTTCAGGCAGGAGTGGCAATATTGACATTCAAGGGCGATCGCTTACCGTCACAGATGGTTCTCAAATCCAAGCTGGTCTTTTTCGTCAAGACAGTGATCTTCCTGGCAGTATCGGCACAGGAGGAAGTATCAAGATTAATACTTCGGATTTTGTTGATATTTCTGGTTTCAGTTTTTCTAATGGACGTAGTGGAATATTTACTCCCGCCGAAACAGGCTCAAATGGACCTGGGGGAAGTATAGACATTACTACTGGTGCTTTTCGCCTAGCAAACTTTGCAATTGTAATTGCTGGAACTGCGAATGGTAATAATGGAGGCGATATTACCATAAATGCCAAGACCTTTGAAGCAACAAATGGACTAGTTGAAACAACTCTTTCTGGACAGGCAGAAGCTGGTAGATTAGTCAGTGCTGGAAATATTCAGTTAAATGTCTCTGATTCCGTAAGTCTCAAAGATGGTTCTGTAATAAATTCCAGCACCTCTGGACAAGGAAATGCAGGCAATATATCACTACAAGTTGGTGACGCGATCGCCTTAACAAATGGTTCTGTAATAAATTCCAGCACCTTTGGACAAGGAAATGCCGGCAATATATCATTACAAGTTGGTGATGCGATCGCCTTAACAAATGATTCTGTAATAAATTCCAGCACCTCCGGAATAGGAAATGCAGGCAATATATCACTACAAGTTGGTGATGCGATCGCCTTAACTGACTCTAGTACTATCACCACCAATGTACAGCAGGGAGGTTCAGGCATAGGTGGCGATATCGACATTCGGGGGCGATCGCTTACATTAACAGGTGGTTCTCAAATCCAAGCTGGTCTTTTTGCTGAAACAAACGGTGTTCCTGGTGGTAACGGCACAGGAGGAAGTATCAAGATTAATGCTTCAGATTTTGTTGATATTTCTGGTTTCAATCCTGTTTCAAGACTCCGCAGTGGAATATTTACTCCCGCTGAAACAGGCTCAACAGGACCTGGGGGAAGTATAAATATTACTACTGGTGCTTTTCGTTTAACAAACTTTGGAATTGTAACAGCTAGAAATGATAATGGTAATAACGGAGGCGATATTACTATAAATGCCAAGACATTTGAAGCCACAAATGGACTAGTTCAAACATCTCTTTCTGGACAAGCAGAAACTGATGGATTATTCAAGGCTGGTGATATTCAGTTAAATGTCACTGATTCTGTGACTCTCAAAGATAGTTCTCGCCTAATTTCTAGTAGTTTTGGAGAAGGAAATGCAGGCAACGTGACTATTTCTGCGGATGGTGCTGTATCCCTAGAGAACGTAAGCCGGATTTTCAGCACCATCGAAAGCACAGGCAAAGGCAATGGTGGTCAGGTTAATATCCAAGCTGGATCGCTTTCTTTAAAGGATGGTTCCACTGTTGGGGTTAGCACCTTTGGACAAGGTAATGCAGGCAGCGTTATTATTAAAGTCCAAAACACATTTTCTGCGGATGGAGTAGGAACTGATGGATTTTCTTCTGGAATCTTCAGCAGTGTGGCAGAGAACGGTATAGGTAACGCTGGTGGTATTGACATCAGCACAGGAACACTTTCTCTCTTCAATGGCGCGGTTATCAATGCCAGCACCTTTAACAGGGGAAATGCAGGCACAGTCAAAATCCAAGCTAGCGATATCTCTCTTGATGGAGTAGGAACTGATGGGTTTTCTTCTGGAATCTTCAGCACCGTTCAAGGGGATGCTGTAGGTAACGCTGGTGGTATTGACATAACTACAGGAACTCTTTCTCTCTTCAATGGCGCGATTATAAATGCCAGCACTTTTGCCACGGGAGACGCAGGCACAGTCAAAATCCAAGCTAGCGATAGTATCTTTGCTTCGGGCGTAGGAAGCAATGAAGTTATCAGTAGCATCCAAAGTAATGTGCAACAAAACGCCATCGGCAATGCAGGTGGTATTGACATCTCTACAAAAAACTTATCTTTCGCTAATGGCGCTGAAATTACCGCCATTACATTTGGCAGAGGAAATGCAGGCACAGTCAAAATCCAAGCTAGCGATATCTCTCTTGATGGGGTCGGAAGTACTGGATTTTCTTCTGGAATCTTCAGCACCGTCCAAGGGGATGCTGTAGGTAACGCTGGTGGTATTGACATCAGCACAGGAACACTTTCTCTCTTCAATGGCGCGATTATAAATGCCAGCACTTTTGCCACAGGAGACGCAGGCACAGTCAAAATCCAAGCTAGCGATAGTATCTTTGCTTCGGGCGTAGGAAGCAATACAGTTATCAGTAGCATCCGAAGTAATGTGCAAGATAACGCCATCGGCAATGCAGGTGGTATTGACATCTCTACAAAAAACTTATTTTTCACCAATGGCGCTCAAATAATTGCCAATACTTTAAGTAATGGAAATGCAGGCAACGTGACGATTAGTGCAAGCGATCGCGTATCTTTTACTGGAGTTAATAGCGGTATATTTGCTAACACTGCTTCTGGCTCTACAGGTAATGGGGGAAATATCACCATTCAACAAGAGCAGAATAGGTTCTCAACAATTGCGATTAGTGACGGTGCTGAGGTAACGGTAGATAGTCAGGGACAGGGACAAGGTGGTGAAATTTCCATTACGGGAAATAGCTTAACCCTCGATCGCGGAATTATCAACGCCTCAACTGCTTCAGGTGACGGTGGTAACATCAATTTGAACTTACGAAACTTTATCCGGTTGCGTAACGAAAGCCTAATCTCTGCTTCTGCTGGTGGAAACGGAAACGGCGGTAACATCACAATCAACTCTCCTTTCATTGTCGCTTTTCCCCAAAATAATGACATTATCGCTAACGCTGTTGGTGGTAGCGGTGGACGAGTCACAATCAACCGTAGCGCTATTCTATTTGGCATAGCCCCACTCCGTCGAGCAGATTTACTAAGGTTGCTTGGTGACGGCAATCTAGATCCCAGACGATTGCCCACAAGTGACATCACTGCCTTTTCAGAGCAAAATTCCAACTTTGGTGACAACGTGCAAGTGACTTCCCCAGATGTTGACCCCAGTCGCGGGTTAGTTGAATTACCAGAAACAGTCACAGATACCACACAACAAGTTGCTGAAAATCCTTGTAGACAAGGTTTTGGCAATGAATTTATTGTCACTGGACGCGGTGGTTTACCAACAAGTCCTAATGAAACACTTAGCAGTGATAATGTCCGCGTTGATTTGCTACAACCTGTTGCCAGTTCCGGCAATTCTCCTAGCGCAAATATAAAGCCTGCAACCACCGTTACTGCAAGACGTATACCTGCCCAAGGATGGATATTTAACGATAAAGGTCAGGTAGTTCTCATAGCATACGATCCTACTAATACAGGTTCTCAACGTCCTTTTAGCACTGCGGCTTGCCCAGCGCGTTAATTTTTTCTATATAACTTGACAGGAGGAATAAAGCGTGTATAAAAAACAATCTGGATTGAGTCGAAAATTGAAGGGTTTTATCCAAAGAATATATAAGAACGCGATAAAGGGTTTTAAAGTCTCACGTAAGACTTTCCAAAAATCCTCTAAAAAGCGATCGCTCACCAAAAATCGCAAAGCGTCTCCGCTCTTTCTCGCAGCTTTATTATTTATTCTCTCAGCCACAATCTCACCTGCAATCGCCAAAGCTCCTTCATCAACTTTTGTTGTCCAAAGTCCCCAGAATGCCGAGCAGCAAGCTAACAAAGCTATTCAATTGTATCGTGAGGGAAGATTCACAGAAGCGGCAGCGGCATGGAAATTAACAGCTAATGTTTTTCTGGCTCAAGGTGATAAATTAAATCAAGCAATGGCGTTGAGTAATTTATCTTTGACTTATCAACAACTCGGACAATGGGAACAAGCATCTGATGCGATCGCCCAAAGTTTACAAACTCTCAAAACCCAGCCAGAAAATAAAGAAAAACTCCAAATCCAAGCTCAAAGTTTAGACGTTTTCGGCTCTTTGCAAAGGGAAACAGGACAATCGGCAAATGCTCTCAACTCTTGGCAAGAAGCTGCAAATCTTTATGGCAAAATTAATCAACCTTTAAAAGTTGCCCAAAGTAAGATAAATCAAAGTCAAGCAATGCAAGATTTGGGACTTTATCCCCGCGCTTGCAAGACTTTATTAGAAGTGCTGAATAAACAGATTGAGGGAGTGAAAACTTGTCAAGAGTTAGGACAATTAAGTAAAGAAAAATTAACTCAAAACCTGACAAAATTTGACAATGAATCTCCTAATTTAACTGTAGCGATAGGCTTAAGAAGCCTTGGGGAACTGCTACGATTAGTTAGTCAGCCAGAGCAGTCAGAAATCATTTTAGCAAAAAGTTTAAATCTAGCTGAAAAATTGAATTCTCCCCAAGACATAGCTGCTACTTATTTAAGTATAGGTAACACTGCACGAGACATAGCTGAAAGAGAACCAGTTCGCAGCACAAGAGAGAAGTACGAAGAAAAAGCTGCTTCTGCTTATGCTAACGTGATAAAGTTGTCTCCGTCGCCAATGGTAAGACAGCAAGCACAACTGAATCAATTAAGTTTATTGCTGAATCAACTAAGTTCTTCGTTCAACCTTAAGCAACTGACAGCAACACAAGTATTTAATGAATTGACAGCAAGAGAAGAATTATGGCGATCGCTTAATTCTCAATTAAGTACTTTATCCCCCAGTCGTACCGGAGTATACCAGCAAATTAATTTTGCTCAAAGTTTTATTAACTTAATTAAGTTAGTTCAGACAACAAAATTGACCCCCAGTGCTAATTCTCAACTCCCAACATTTAACGACATTGATAAAATCTTAGTTAGAGCTACAGAACAAGCCAGAAGTTTGGGAGACAAACGAGCTGAAGCTTATGCATTGGGAAATCGTGGTGGACTGTATGAACTCACTGAAGCAACACCACAAACACAAGCCGAAAAATATACTCAACAGGCTTTGAGTCTAGTTTCAAATTTTGAAGCGCCAGACATAGCTTACCAATTTTTCTCGCAGATGGGAAGAATACGTAACACTCAAGGAGATATAGAAGAGGCGATCGCAGCTTACACCAAAGCTTATAATGCTGTTCAATCATTACGCGGTGATTTAGTCGCAAATAATGCAGAAGTACAGTTTTCTTTTCGCGATCGCGTCGAACCAATTTACCGAGAGTTAGTTGATTTAGACTTACAATATGTTGCTAGTTTGAATAAAGAAGTAAAAAATGACAAAAAAAGTCAAAAATTGCTCACACAAGCTCGGAATGTCATTGAATCTCTGCAAGTAGCTGAATTAAACAACTTTTTCCGGGAAGCTTGTGTAGAAGGAGTTGCGAAACAGATTGATGAAGTAGACAAAACAGCAGCGGTTATTTATCCAATAGTTTTAGGCGATCGCTTAGAGGTTATTCTTAGTTTACCTAACCAACCTTTAACCCTTCATACAAAAAAGATTTCTCAAGAAGTCTTTGAGGAAACTATAGAAAATGTGCAGAGGTCTTTGAAAACACCTGACAGTCAACCAAAGGGCTTTTTACCTGAATACCAAAAGTTATATAACTGGCTGATTCAGCCACTACAAAAGGAATTAGCAACAAGTAAAGTTAGTAACTTAGTCTTTGTCCTAAATGGGAAGTTGCGGAATATCCCGATGTCTATTCTTCATGATGGTAATAATTATCTCATAGAAAAGTATCCCATTGCTGTAGCTTCTGGTTTGCAACTAATCGAACCAAAACCGTTAGCTGAGATTAAATTAAGAGCATTAACAGCGGGATTAAGCGAAGTTGGTCAAGAATTTACAGGACAATTTAAGCCCTTAATATACGTAGAAGAGGAACTCAAACAAATTAAAAACTCTGGAATTCCATCTCAGCCGATCCTCAATGCTGAATTCACTACCAAAGAATTAAGAAAAGAAATTGGTGGTGCTGGTTTTCCTATAGTCCATCTAGCTACTCATGGTCAGTTTAGTTCTAAAGCTGAAAATACCTTTATTCTTGCCTGGGATAGCCGAATTAATGTTATCGACTTTGGTAACTTATTAAGAAACAGCACATTTAATCAGGGTAAACCAATTGAATTATTGGTTCTCTCAGCGTGCGAGACAGCTAGTGGAGACGAACGCGCTGCTTTAGGCTTGGCTGGGGTATCAGTCCGCGCTGGTGCTAGAAGTACTTTAGCAACACTTTGGTCAGTAGAAGATGAAAGTACTGCGAAAATTATGGGTGAATTGTATCGCCAATTAGAGCAAGCTAAAGAAAAGAAAATAAATAGAGCAAAAGTACTGCAAAATTCACAACTGAGTCTGTTAAAAGATTTGAAACAGACGAAATACAATCATCCCCATTACTGGGCGCCTTTTGTTCTAGTGGGGAATTGGCAATAGTTCAATACAGTTGGTGTTAAGCCCAAAATACCAGTGTAGAGACGCGAAATACCAGTGTAGAGACGCGAAATTTCGCGTCTCTACAGGTCTAAAATCAGTACTAAAAATCCTTAACACCAACCGTATTGGGCAATAGTTGCATCGAATTTGCCGAATTCCTGGTGTTGTTCCTGTTCGGCTTCAGTAAAAAGTTATACAGAAGATTGCGCTAAACATCGAATACACGTAGAGACGTAGCAGTGCTACGTCCCCTACCAGCCGGCTTCAATGTAAGGAAAGTGTCCCTAGTCCCTAATCCCCAGTCCCCAGTCCCTTTTTCACGGATAAAGTCCTCTGTCATTCAACGCTTGGGCTACACGACCAACCCCCAAAGTATAAGCTGCTGACCGCAGAGAAATTTGCCGTACCTGCGATTCTTGCATCACTCTTACGTAAGCTTGCACCATCAACTGTTCCATTTCCCGATTGACGCGTTCCTCATCCCAAAATAGGTAAGAAAGACCTTGTACCCACTCCAAATAACTCACCACAACACCGCCCGCATTCGCTAAAATATCCGGTAACACGATTACTCCCCGCGCTTCTAAAGACTCGCTTGCCTCAAGTGTTACAGGACCATTAGCCGCTTCTGCAACAATTTGCGCTTGGATTTGATTCACATTTTTTTCAGTGATTTGATTTTCCAAAGCCGCTGGAATTAAGACATCACAGGGTAAAGTTAGTAACTCGTCATTGGTAATTGGTGATGATTGCGGGAAACCAACAATACTTTTACGGTTCTGTGCCGCATAAGCTTTCAATGCAGGGATATCAAGACCAGTTTCGGAATAAACTCCTCCTGAACCTGTGGAAACGGCGATAACTTTCGCTCCCGCTTCATGTAGCAATAAAGCCGCTGCACTACCGACATTACCAAAACCTTGAATTACTACTCGCGCATTGGCTAAGGATTGAGAGCGATCGCCTAACGCCTCACGAACTACAATCATTACACCGCGTCCCGTTGCCATTTCCCGTCCCCGCGAACCCCCAATGGAAAGCGGTTTACCAGTCACAACCCCAGGCACAGCATGACCTACATTTACAGAGTAGGTATCCATCATCCAAGCCATCTCACGAGATGAAGTACCCATGTCTGGTGCAGGTATATCTACACTCGGACCGATATCTTTAATCAACTCGCTCATGTAACGTCTGGTAATTCGTTCTAATTCACCAACGCTGTAGCGTTTTGGATCTATTGCAATACCTCCCTTAGCACCACCGTAGGGAATACCTAGCAACGCACATTTCCAGGTCATTAACATTGCCAGTGCTGACACCTCCCGCAATGTCACCGCCGGATGGTAGCGAATGCCACCTTTATAAGGTCCCAAAATATCACAGTGCTGTACCCGATGTCCAGCTAGAACTTGCACTTCACCATTATCCCGTTTTATAGGAATGGAAACTGTGACTACCTTGCGTGGGTGGCTAAGTATTTCCAATAGACCTGGATCTAAATTTAATTCTTTAGCTGCTGCCTCTAAGTAACTACAGGCTTGGTCAAATGGGCAAATGTGCGCGGGTGTTGCAGTTTCCAAGGGTAACAGGGGTGTTGAAACCATAAAATGTTCTCCCAATCGCGGTATCCACGCGAACCGAATATATATATGGCTACCTTATCCTTTTTTTTTGAATAAAACCATTTTCGGTAACATTCGTTACAGTTTTTTGAGATAGCTTATAATATAGAAAAATCTGAAATTCAACCGTCGTAGAGACGTTCCAGCGGAACGTCTCTAATGTTTTTGCCCTGTTTGTTTCACGAGTCCGCAGCCGGTAGCCATCTGAGGAATGGCAACGGTAAAAGGTTACTAAGGTTAGCAATCACTACTAACAGCCACATAGCATCAAAGTTTGTCTCGGTAATGCCTAACTGATGCATTAAGACTGCACCTAATTCGTGGGAAACCAGTCCACCTAAGTTTGTAATTGACATCAACAGGGCAAAAAATGTCGCTTCTACTCCTGGGGGACACAGCCTTGCTGCTAGCACCAATACTGGCATATAAGCAATTTCCCCCATCACTTTGATAATGAGATTATCACCGATACTAAACCAGTGGTCATCTATACCCAAAGCCCGATTTGTGTGAGTTACCAGCAGCAGCATTGTCATTCCCAAAACTGTGGAAATAACCGTACTCCAACCAAAGATGACACGAAACGGAACGGATTTCAGGAAACGCTGAAAAATCCAGATACCAATTAATGAAGCAATACTCGTCACCAAACGCACTCGTCCTAAAAATTCTGGTTGAAAGTGTAGTTCGTTGGTACTGAAAAAGAAAAAGGCTGAATCAGCGCTTGGCATTGCTAGCAAAATGAAGAGAAATGCTGTTGGTAGCCAAATCGTTTTTTGAGAAACGGCTTTGCTTAATTGCTGCAATTGATGCTTGATTGTTGGGGAGTTGCTGCTATTGTTATCTTCCTTAGTAAGGCAGTCCCCACTTTGGACGGCAGCAGAAACGTGCCTTTGTTTTGCGTCGATAGGGAACTGACTCTCCGGTTGGGTTTTGCTTACAGGTGTTTCCGCAATCAACCAAGCTACCCCGGAAACGATGAGGGGAAATGAGGCTGTAATCAAAAATATATTGCGGGTAGTGAAATGCTCTAAAAGCATTCCGCTAAAGTAAGCTGTGATCAAACCGCCTAAGGCTACAGTACCCCAGCTAAGGGATTGTAGGGAACCTGCCGCTGCTTGAGATTCTCCTCTTGCACGTTCGACAACAAGTGAGTCAACTATGACATCACTCAAGGCAACAGATAAAGAAGTAAGAGCGATCGCTAATGTAGCTGCCCAGGAAGTGTCAACAATTGTTGCGAGGCTGACCCAAGAAATTGCTCCAAGTATCCCCGATAAAATCAAGTATGGACGACGCCGATAGCCAAAAATTGGCAAGCCATCGGAAATAAAGCCAAATACGGGTTTGATAACCCAAGGTAACATGACAATGCCCATTAATGCCGAAACCTCAGCCGGACTCAGCAATAGTTCATCTTTGAGGAAAAAGCTAACGGCTAAACGCGCCAAGCCTAAGATTCCTTGAACTAAGTAAACAGTAAGAATGGCAAGTAATTCAACAGAGGGTTTGTTGCCAAAGAAAATTTTTTCTGTTACTGAGTCTTTTACCTTGGACAAGCCAGAGGAGGAAATCAGCATTTGGTAAATACAGTTTAACTTTTATCAACTTTTATTATGATATCCATTTTCCCACCTTGGGCGATCGCTTCCAAGGAGGATATTAAAACCTTATAGGACGTATTCAGGCAGAACAACAAATAAACTAAGTACATTTTTGGGTAAGAACGAGCGCGTTTTTTAACGCACTCGTAGCGCGGAGGTAAGCGCAAAGTGACGCAGAGTTTTTATGATAAATTTTCGTCATGAATTAATGCGATCGCTGTACTAAGACGTAGTAGATTCTAACTTGCTAATAGTTTTGGACAAGGCTTTGCTGTGCGACTTTTAGGTGAATCTTAAAACTCTTTAGCCAAGGCGATCGCCGCATTTTGTCCACCAAACCCAAAACTTAAACATAACACTTGCCGAATTTCAGCTTCACGCGCTGTCGTTACGAAATCTAAATCAAACTCAGCCTCTTTCAACCCAACACAAGGCGGTAAAATTTGATTTTTTAACGCCAATAAGGAAAAAGCCACTCCCATTGCTCCCGATGCTCCTAAAGTATGACCTGTTGCGCCTTTTGTCGAACTTACTGCCACATCTTTAGGAAACAACCGCTGTATTACCATACTCTCTATTCGGTCATTCATCTGAGTACCCGTACCGTGAGCATGAATGTAATCAATCTCCGAGAAGGTTAAGTGACTGCGTTCTAAACATTGCTTTATACAAGCGATCGCACTTCTACCTTCAGGTTCAGGTCTAACGTCATGATATGCATCTGCTGTCAAGCCAAAACCGAGAATTTGACCATATATTTTTGCTTGACGCTGCCTTGCTAACTCTGTTGATTCCAAGACAAACACAGCCGCACCTTCACCTAAAACCAAGCCTTCGCGGTGTTTATCAAACGGATAAGCTCCAGTTTTCGCGCTTGCGCCCATTTGTTGAAATCCAGTTATTGTTAGCGGTGTAATGGGAGCTTCGACTGCGCCGGCAATTACTCGCTGACATTGCCCACTTTGAATGAGTAAAACTGCTTGAGCGATCGCCCAAATTCCTGTAGAACATGCAGCCATCGGTGCTAAAACTATCCCTGTTGCACCGATTTGTCGCGCTGCGGCGATCGCATTCATATGAGGCAAACTATCCAACCAAGAAAGAGGAGAGGGGGAGGGGGGGAAAGAAGAATTATTCTCCTTGTCCCCCTTGTCCCCCTTGTCTCCCCATCTCCTTGTCTCCCCATCTCCTTGTCTCCCCCTTGCCATCTCTTCCCAGGAAGCCTGATGACTGCGACTTGAGCCGATGACAACGCCACAATCAGCCAAAGGTGGAATTAAAAGAGCATCTTTCAAAGCCGAATCAACAACTAGTTGAGTTAGTATTCTTAACTCAACTGGTTGCTTACCAATCAAACCTAGAGGACGTGGTTCTAAATCTGGAAATGGTTGATGTAATTTAATTCCAGATTTACCAGCAATTAATTGCTGCCAACTATCCTCTAAGCTTGTACCCAAAGCGGAAACAAGACCAATACCAGTGACAGCAACTAATGGGGCATGGGGCATGGGGCATTGGGCATTGAAGAAATTCTATTAGAATAGAACGCGCATCGAAAATCAAGTTTCTTTAATTACCAATGCCCATTACCCAATGCCCATTGCCCAATGCCCAATCTTACTTCCCGCCATTTTTCAAATTTTCTGCACCTTGGGTGACTTCAGCAGAGTCAATGCGATCGCCTTGCTGAATTTTGTTAACTACATCCATTCCTTTGGTGACATTGCCAAATACGGCGTAGCTACCATCTAGAAAGTCGAGATCGGCGAGTGCAAAATAAAACTGGGAGGAAGCAGAGTCTGGTTGTTGCGATCGCGCCATTGCTACAGCACCAAGTTTATGTGTCAAAACAGGCGTTTCAGTAATCGTCTTGCTGTATACAGGCTGCTGTGCACCTTTTGGCTTAATTTCTAAAGGTATAGAGCGCTCAGTTCCAGTTTTTGGGTCAATAAAACCACCTGTTCCCAAAAGTTGTGTTGGTGTTTTCGGGTCTTTACTTTTGGGATCGCCTCCTTGAGCCACAAACGGTTGCGGTTGGCGCACTACTCTATGAAAAGATAACCCATCATAAACACCCCGTTGGACTAAATCGACGAAGTTGCCAGCGGTAATAGGGGCGTTTGTGCCATCTACTTCGATAGTAATCGGCGAACCTTTCACGGTCATCACTACAGTAGCCTTACCTTCGAGTCTTGGTAAATCTTTCATTCCGGGAATACTCTGATTATTTGTATTTTGAGATCCAGAGCTTGCCTCTGTAGTTGTCTTGGTGCTTGCTTCTGTAGCTAACTCGGTAGCTGTGGAGGATGGGGAAGCATTATTAGCAGCCTGCTGTGCTGAACATCCCCCCAACATCAATCCACCAACAATCACTAGAGCAAGTAAAAACTGTGGAATTTTTAAGCGCATTGTTACTTACAAAAATTTTCGGCTAGTTTTCCATTCCACTTCTTCAGTCATGTGGAATGAAAGACAGCATAAGTACTAAGCATACCCTTAAACCACCAGTGCCGCGAGGCAAATCATATTTCATAAGTAGTGAGCGCTTCAGCGCTCAAAATGGCACTCAAAGTGCCGACTACAAACAAAATACTCAATAAAACTCTGTCAAACACAGCTTTAAAGTCCTTCTAGTGGAACTTGCAAAAAGCGGGCTAACTCGGCACCTTTAACTTCTAACTCTGTTAGGGATAATGGTTGACCTACCCGTGTGAGTGGAATATCTCGGCGACCTTTAGCTCGCAGGTAAAGAGCGCGACGTGGATTTAGACCCTCTTTAAGATCCACTCGAACAGATTGTACATCTTGTGTGGCAAAGTCAAGCTGAATGCGACGGTTTTTGCCAGGAAATCCCCAGCGGAAAATTTTTATTTTCCCAGTTTCCCGATCAAACTCGTTGTATCCGCCTCCCACATCCCATAAAGTTACTAACCACAGGTATAAGGCTAAAAGAAAGCCAGCAACGGAATATAACCCCATTACCAATCCTTGAGGGACGAATACTAGTTGAGTTGGATCGCTAACTATGAGTAAATTGACTTTGAGGTAACTGGATATTGCTGCCAGCAAAAAGCCTGTAGACCCTAAGGTAACGATAGTTGCCCACAAGTAGTTGCTGAACCGACGAGAACCGAGAACTTTTTGATGTAAAACGTTTGTAGCGGAGCGATCGCCTGTATTGATGGTTGTTGATGCCGTCATTGAACTGCCTATTTCGCGTAATATCTTCACCTAAAAAAAGTCTGCCACCCCAAGAGGATGTATTGCAAGCAAGTTTTCCGACTCTAGTTTTAAGATTTCTGAGAAAACCTGTGTCAAATTGTAAAAATTCTGATATTCATATTAATTAAGAGCCTCGTGTTTGATACCTGATTTACTAACGTGGATCGACGCAAACCGGGCAAGATGTGATAAATTAAGAATCATTAAGTTACCACAAGCTAAATATAGCAGTAAGTGGTGATTATGAAGGCGCAACTGAGAAATGGCGTTGATTAATTCGCTAGATTCTCAGAATCTCAACAGCATGTAAGCTGGTGAGAGTGTCAAAAAAACGTTAATTCCTCAAAACGTCCAAAACGTCGCAATTTTAGTAAAAAGAGGATTTCCTGTAATGACCATCGCAGTAGGACGCGCCCCCAGTAGAGGGTGGTTTGACGTACTAGACGACTGGTTGAAGCGCGATCGCTTTGTATTCGTAGGTTGGTCAGGGATATTATTATTCCCAACCGCCTTCCTGGCACTAGGCGGTTGGCTAACCGGTACAACATTCGTCACCTCGTGGTACACCCACGGGTTAGCCTCATCATATCTGGAAGGCTGTAACTTCCTGACAGTAGCAGTATCGACCCCAGCAAATAGCTTGGGACACTCTTTAATGTTACTGTGGGGACCAGAAGCACAAGGCGACTTCACCCGTTGGTTTCAATTGGGTGGATTGTGGGCATTTGTGGCTTTACACGGAGCCTTTGCTTTAATCGGCTTCATGTTACGCCAATTTGAAATCGCTCGCTTAGTAGGGATTCGTCCTTATAATGCGATCGCCTTTTCTGCCCCCATCGCTGTATTCGTCAGCGTATTTTTGATGTACCCCTTGGGACAATCAAGTTGGTTTTTTGCTCCTAGCTTCGGCGTAGCGGCAATTTTCCGCTTCATCTTGTTTATCCAAGGCTTCCACAACTTTACCCTCAACCCCTTCCACATGATGGGTGTAGCCGGTGTATTGGGTGGTGCATTACTTTGCGCGATTCACGGTGCAACAGTTGAAAATACTCTGTTTGAAGATGGCGAAGGTGCAAATACCTTCCGTGCCTTCAACCCAACTCAATCAGAAGAAACCTACTCAATGGTGACAGCAAACCGTTTCTGGTCACAGATATTCGGGATTGCTTTCTCCAACAAGCGTTGGCTGCACTTCTTCATGTTGTTTGTCCCAGTCACAGGCTTGTGGATGGCAGCAATTGGAATTGTCGGTTTGGCGTTGAACCTGCGGGCTTATGACTTTGTATCGCAAGAATTGCGTGCGGCAGAAGACCCAGAGTTTGAAACTTTCTATACCAAGAACATTTTGCTGAACGAGGGTATCCGCGCTTGGATGGCTCCTCAAGATCAGCCTCACGAACAATTTATATTCCCTGAAGAGGTACTACCGCGTGGTAACGCTCTCTAATAGACCTTCGGTAATGGGCAGCGGACGTGACCAAGAATCCACTGGATTCGCTTGGTGGTCTGGTAATGCTCGTTTAATCAACTTATCCGGCAAACTGCTAGGTGCTCACGTAGCTCATGCTGGCTTGATTGTATTCTGGGCTGGAGCGATGACTTTGTTTGAAGTCGCTCACTTCATTCCCGAAAAGCCAATGTACGAACAGGGCTTGATTTTACTACCTCACCTAGCCACCTTGGGCTGGGGTGTTGGTATAGGTGGTGAAGTCATCGATACCTTCCCCTACTTCGTAGTCGGTGTACTCCACCTGATTTCTTCGGCAGTACTAGGTTTTGGCGGTATCTATCACGCCGTTCGCGGTCCAGAAACCTTAGAAGAGTATTCTTCGTTCTTTGGTTACGACTGGAAAGATAAGAACAAGATGACCAATATCATCGGATTCCACCTGATCATCTTAGGATGCGGTGCGCTTCTGTTGGTGTTGAAGGCAACGTTCTTTGGTGGGGTATACGACACCTGGGCACCAGGCGGTGGTGATGTTCGCGTAATTACTAACCCCACACTGAACCCAGCCACTATCTTCGGTTATTTGATTAAATCCCCCTTCGGCGGCGAAGGCTGGATTGTCAGCGTCAATAACATGGAAGATATCATTGGCGGTCACATTTGGGTTGCCTTTGTCTGTATAGCAGGCGGTATTTTCCACATTCTCACCAAACCCTTTGCTTGGGCACGTCGCGCCTTGATTTGGTCTGGTGAAGCTTACCTCTCCTACAGTATTGGCGCTGTGTCCTTGATGGCTTTCATCGCCTCCCTCATGGTTTGGTACAACAACACCGCTTACCCCAGCGAATTCTACGGTCCTACTGGTCCTGAAGCTTCTCAAGCTCAAGCTTTAACCTTCTTGATTCGTGACCAACGCTTGGGTGCTAACGTCGGTTCTGCACAAGGTCCTACCGGTCTAGGTAAATACCTGATGCGCTCTCCTACTGGTGAAATCATCTTCGGTGGAGAAACCATGCGCTTCTGGGATTTCCGAGGTCCTTGGTTGGAGCCTCTACGCGGTCCCAACGGTCTTGACTTGGAAAAAATCAAGAACGATATTCAGCCTTGGCAAGCTCGTCGTGCCGCTGAATACATGACTCACGCTCCTCTAGGTTCTTTGAACTCTGTGGGTGGTGTGGCTACGGAGATCAACTCTTTTAACTACGTATCTCCTCGCGCTTGGTTGGCATGTTTCCACTTTGTCATGGGCTTCTTCTTCCTGGTTGGTCACTTGTGGCACGCCGGTCGCGCTCGTGCTGCATCAGGTGGATTCGAGAAAGGAATCAACCGTGATACCGAACCAGTAATGTCAATGAAACCACTTGACTAGATTACAAAGTTTTTAACTTTCATCACTGACAATCAATAGTTTTAAGGCTCCTGTTTTTCAACAGGAGCTTTTTTTTACTATCTTGAATATTAAAAAAATTGCTCATTTTCCCTTTCCCAAATACTTCCGTCTGGCATGAGGGTAGCGATTGAGTAGTTCATCAAGCTTCATTTCATCTACTCCTACTAATCGCAATTTATCTAAACAATTCCAGAGATTTCCGCAACTAAGTCTGAAGCTTTACTCATTAATCTAGTGTCAATATCAACTTGATAATTCCGCTGTTGTAAAACCCCCATCACAACATCTTCTAAATCTGCATTTCCCTTTCTCGCACCCAAACCATTAATTGCACATTCAATCTGCCTGACGCCACAATTTAAGGCAATCAGCGAATTTTTCACTGCCATACCTAAATCATCATGACAGTGAACTGAAACCACAGCTTCATCAATATTTGGCACGCGGTTAAAAATCATTTGTAGAAGTTGCGAAAATTCTTCTGGTGATGCCAAACCTAAGCTATCAGGAATATTAATTGTCTTAGCACCACTCTTGATTGCAGTTTCAATAGCTTGACACAAAAAATCAGGCTCACTTCTAGGAGCATCAAATGCGCTCCATTCGATATCATCGCAGTAATTTCGTGCCAGAGATACACTATCTTTGATTATTGCTAATACTTGCTCTGCACTGATAGATTGATTTTTCAGATTTACCAAACTATAAGTATGAATTCTGCCTCTTTTGGCTGGTTTAATCGCTTCAGCAAGAGTAATTATTTCATCTTTATTTGCACTTGCTAATCCGCAAATAATAGAATTTTTAATTATTTGAGAAATTTGGAAAACTTCTTCAAAATCTTTTTGATAAATGCCTGGATAACCAACTTCAATAATATCTATTCCCATGTTTTCTAACAGTTGGGAAATGCTGATTTTTTGTTGCAAATTCATTTTGACACCAGGGGTAAGTTCACCATCACGCATGGTGGTGTCAAAAATTAGCACTTTGTTATTAGCTGGTGACATATGTAGAAACACGATGCTTTTGGTGCTTCGCGAATGTAAGCTTGTTTTAAAATTTTTGAAACCTTCACTCACAGGACTTACGCAATTGTAATCAGAAAACAAGACTTTGAGATTAGTTCCTTACATGGCAGTGACGTAACTGCGTAGTTATTACGTAAGTCCTGACTGAAACTATTAAAATTTACAGCAATAAGATAAATTCTTCAACGCTCACCTCAATATCTCGAATTATAGCTCTTAAAGTTCCTTTAGCAATTTCTGAGTGGTCTGGAACAATAACTTGGGCAAATGGCTCATCTCTCCGCATAATAATATGACTGCTTTCTCGACGTTTTTCGTAAAAACCAATTTTTTCTAACGCTTTAATACAATCTTTTGCGGAAATGCTAGGTAATTTGCTCACACGACTACCAAAAAGGTTTCAAAATTATCTTCGGGTACAGATAATCCATCTTCTTCTAAAGCTGTAATGTAACCTACGATCGCCTCTTTAATATTGGAGAGAGCATCGTGTTTGGTTTTTCCCTGACTAACACATCCTTTCAAGCTTGGACATTCTACAATCCAAACGCCGTCTTCGTCTTTGTAGAGAATAACTTGCCTCATATCTTAATCTATAAATAACCCTTATTCTAATATTATATTCTTTAAGTGGAAGCGCAAAGTTGGAGTAATTGCACTTAAAGAAGGGTGGTTTATACTCACAAATTTGAACAGCTTAGAGTTAGCGATCACTCTTTTACAAAAAAAGATTTGATAAAGTTAGAGGTAAGGTCTTAATTCGCTGTTGACTGCGCTTCTTGATAGATTATTTCCTGAAACTGAATTACGTCTTTTTGCGGATCGGAATGGCTTACTTTCACCGATATTTGTTCCCCTAAATTTACCGATCGCTTAAAAGTCATGGGCAATTGCAAGCCTAAATCTTCTATAAGAATTAGTGCTAAATTGCTATCTTCCCTCAACCACATCAAAACTGTAACTTGCCAAACTTGCTGTGGATGACGCCGCAAATATTCTAAAGCCCAATATCTATTAGTTTGCCTTTCCACCATCGTTAATTCTTGGGTGATGGCAGTCACTGTCATCATCACTTCTTTGAGTTCATCTGCTGTAAAGGGCAGAACTTCACCGCGCAGATGTGCCTTTAGTTGAAAGTGGGTGAGTAAGTCGCTGTAGCGACGGATGGGAGAAGTGGCTTGAGTGTAGGTATCTAATCCCAAACCGGCATGACGCAGGGGGTTGATGCTCATTTCACTTTTCGGCATACAGCGACGCATAGCACAAGCGCGGACAAATCCGGCTGGTAGCAGTAGCAATTCTTCGTCGGGGGGCAATTCTGGCTGTGGCTGACCGCGAAATGGCAGAGGAATGTTGTTAGTTTTACCGTAGTGTGCCGCAACTTCACCGGCAAGAATCATCATCTCGGCTACGAGTTGGCGCGATTTGGAGTCATCTAATATGTCGATGCTGATTTCGTCATTTTTGACTTTAATCATTGCTTCCGGCATGTTGATGCTGATTGCTCCTTGAGCATAGCGCCATTGTTTGCGTCTAGTTGCTCCGTTGGCGATCGCTTCGATTTCTGGTTCAGCTTCTACGCCCAATTCCAGCATTTCATCGACATCTTCATAAGTTAGCCGATATGTCGGTTTAATTAAACTCGCATGTATGCTATAATTATCTACTGCCCCAGATTGATTTAAAATTATCCCGAAGCTGAGAGCGCAACACACCTTACCCTGAATTAAGCTCATGGGTCCGGTTGCTAGGAGTTCGGGGAACATGGGAATCATTCCCGTAGGCAGATAAACTGTACTACCGCGTTTTCTGGCTTCTAAGTCTAATTCGTCTTCTGGCTCTAACCAGCGTGTGGGATCGGCAATATGTACCCACCAGCGTTCTTGCCCATCTGCAAGTCTTTCCCAACTTAGACCATCGTCTATCTCAGTTGTGCTTTCATCATCAATTGTGTAAACTTTTAAATGTGTGAGATCCAGGCGATCGCTATCTAAGTCTGCTGGTGGAAAATCCAAACGCTGTTGCGCCACTTCTAATACCTTGCTAGGAAACTGAACCGGAATTGACGAACGACGTAGGAATAAGTTCTCATGAGGACTCCACCAACCCAAATCAATTAATAGTTGAAAGGCTCCTTGGGGGGTGGCAGGACGCCCTAGCATGGTGATGGTTTCCAATACTGGAGCCGGGGGGGGATAAGCGCGACCCAAAGTGTCATAAGTTACACCCCCACGCACGATATCCGCAAGTAGAGCTGCATATTTTTCTACTGCTTCTATTCTATGGCGTTCGTGCCGCTGCCACTCCACCGATTCGCCTTTGAGCGCTTGTTCTACACGATCTAAAAATTCCTGCTGTCCCTTCGCTCTTAAAGCCTCTATTTCTAGCTGGTGTTTGCGTTCTGCAACAGCCGTAGCGCTTCTAGGTTCGTAACCCTCTCCCTTTTGCTTGAAATACATTTTATCATCTGATAACAAGCAATGAGCGGCGTAACACAAAGTCGCATCTGAATCAGAAAATAGCAAATTCGCCATTTCCTTGGGAGTGACGGTTTCTCCATCCTCAACCAGTAATTCCCAAGCGATCTCCAAACTTGATGGATCTAAATAATCCTTAACTTGTTCTTGAAAGCTTTTAATTTCTGAGGGCTTGTAGGTTTGCCCATTCACAGTATAGGTGATTTGTCTAGGCGCGAGGCTGTGGGACTGACTACGTTCATCTACCACAAACCAACGGGTTTTGCCGTCTGGTTTTTCTACTACACCCAGACGGCGATCGCCTTGAACTCTAAATTCAACTAGCGTCCCCTTCTCCACAACTCTCGCATCTTAATTAGTGAATACTTTTAATTAATACTTATGAGTCAGGAGTTACGAGTTAGGAGTTAATAAAAAACTCATAACTCAGCACTCATCACTCACAACTCTTTTTAGCCTTCAGCATTGATGAAAGGCATCAATGCCACAATCCGGGAGCGTTTGATCGCTAATGTTAACTCTCGCTGTTGCTGAGAAGTCAGTCCGGTAATCCGACGTGGAAGTATCTTACCTCTTTCGGTGACAAATTTACGTAATAAATCCACATCTTTATAATCGATTGGTTCTCCAGGCTTAATCGGAGACAGACGACGACGGAAATAACTCATCTTTTACTTGATTTCCTTGTGAACGGTATGTTTGTTGCAGTGGGTGCAGAACTTGCTCAGTTCTAGCCGATTGGTTGTGTTGCGACGGTTCTTTGTACTGGTATAACGTGAAACACCAGGAGAACGTTTATTTGCATTTGACCGACACTCTGTACACTCTAGGGTCACAATTATGCGAGCACCTTTACTTTTAGCCATAATCTTACAAACAGTAAAGCCTGAAGAGAATTAACACAAATTACTATTTTCTCATATTACGTCGTGTTTTTTCAACTAGTCGCTTGATTTTTATATCCAGCGAATAGCCTCGACGCGACGAAACTATCATAGTACCAGCATAGCGATCGTGCAAAGCCTGACGCATCTGGGTATCTGATAAGGCTGCCCCACAGTCTATTGCCAGGGGAATCACTAGCACTATAGCAGTGGGGTTTTTAATAATGTTGCCGAGGGCAATTGATATTAAAAGCGCACCAAAACAAATTATAGCTTCTCTTTTGAGAAGAGACTGCAAATCTGGAATTCTGCCTACTACTTGCCCATCTTCCACTTCTAGCAGCTTCATGTCGAAAGCCCAACGTCCTAAACTCTGCCCTTGATTGTTGTACACTACCAACACCCGCGTTATTCCCCAACCAATCACAAAAACTAATATTTGCACAAATTGAATGCCAATTTGATCGCTACCGAATGTCGAACTGAGTAACCAGACACCAAGGAAATCAGTTGCCAATGCCATAGCGCGTCGTCCGATGTCAACCTTAGGATAATGTTTTTGGGGTACTCGGTCGATAGTCATACAAAATAAGTGTTTATATAGGGGTTGGCAGATGGTGCGGCTGATTAATTATTGCTAGTGCATCTGCAAATCGAGTAATTGAGCGAATTCCCGGTACTGAGACAGGCTTTTGTGCTAGTTCATCCATAATATCGAATTGTATGGTTTGTTTTTTAGGCTGCTTGAATAGAACAATCCTCACAGTGCTAACTTCTGCTAATTCTTACTTAAATTCTTCAGGAACAACGATAATCCCATTCTCAACTTTGGCTGGAAATTCCACGTTAGACATAATTCATACTCCAAAACGCATCCGATCGCTCTTTTAAAACGCAAAACTCGGTGCAATGTATCTTCTAATGGCTCACGGCGTAGAATTGGTATAAGTCCTCTTCTACTAAAACGTGTATCTTTTCACTTTTTAGATATCAAGACTGCATCAACAATTGTATCAATGTTAGAGATCAAGTTACCAATTCATGAAACTTTTCAAAGTACAGTTCAAGGTGAAGGATACTGGACTGGTTCTTTAGTAGACTTTATTCGCTTGTCTGGATGTCCAGTGGGCTGCCCTTGGTGCGACACTGGTTATAGTGATGGTGGTGCCAAATTACCCCGAACTTACCGTTCCATCCACGAACTTTTAGCTGAGATAAAATCTCCCAGAGTGGTAATCACTGGTGGAGAACCATTTATTCAAAAGCATTTACCTGAATTGGTGCAAGCTCTTTTGGCAGAAGGAAAGAAAGTCAGTATTGAAACTTCTGGAGCTTTTTGGCAAGAAGTCTCTCCTGCGGTTTGGATTACTTTATCTCCCAAGGAACACGTTAATCCTAGATATCCAGTGCAGAAGCAGTTTTGGAACCGGACAAATGAAGTGAAGATAGTGATAGAAACTGGTGCAGAAGTTGACTTTTATCAAAAATATCTATCTGCTCAATCTAGCCTGCCTGTTTACTTGCAACCTGAATGGAACAATTCAGCAAAAACCATACCTTTAGTTTTACAATTGCTACAACAAAATCCTCACTATCGGCTTTCTTTGCAAATACATAAATATATTGGAATCCAATAGACATAGGAGTGGAAATTAATTATCGTTAACCGAAACCCTTGATTAGACGCGAAATTTCCCTTGATTAGACGCGAAATTTCGCGTCTCTACATCTTTTGTGGAGATGTCTAATAGACATAGGAGTATAAATTAATTATGCGTTGCCCTAAACCCTTGATGAGACGTAGCAGTGCTACGTCTCTACATTCATTTTCACTCCTATGTTCAATGACAAACTAGAGAAAGTTAACAGGGAAAGTAAGAATCGCTATGTTTTCAGTCAGTGATGCAGAAGCAATTATTTTAAATTTGGTGCGATCGCTCGATAATCAGCGAGATACAGAATTTGTCGATTTACTTGCAGATAATCGCATTCTCGCGACACCTGTCACAAGTAACTTAGATTTTCCCCATTGGGATAATTCGGCGATGGATGGTTACGCTGTGCGTTATGAAGATGTACAGAATTCTAGCGAGGAAACACCAGCGGTTTTGGAAGTTGTTGAAAAAATTCCCGCTGGGTATCAGCCTCAGTGTACAATTAAGCTGGGGCAAGCTGCGCGAATTTTCACGGGTGCGGTGATGCCAGCAGGTGCGGATACGGTAGTTATGCAGGAAAAAACTCGCTTGGAAGATAACCGCGTTTTCATCCTCACTACACCCAAACCGCAAGAATTTGTCCGACATCAAGCATCTTATTATCAAGCTGGGACAGAATTACTGCCCGCAGGAATTGTGTTGAATGCGCCGGAAATTGCCGTTTTAGCTGCTACTCAATGTACGCAATTACGTGTTTACCGCAAAGTGCGTGTAGCTATATTTTCCAGTGGAAATGAATTGGTAATGCCGGACAAACGGCTGGAACCAGGACAAATTGTGGATTCTAATCAGTATGCGATCGCTTCTTTGGTCAGACAAACTGGGGCAGAAGTGTTAATGTTAGGAATTGTTAAGGACGAGCCAGAAGTTTTAAAACAAACGATTTCTGACGCTGTTGCTAATGCCGATATCATTATCTCTTCTGGTGGGGTTTCCGTGGGAGATTACGACTACATTGAGCAAATTCTCGAATCCTTAAACGCAAAAATTCACATTCGATCTGTGGGAATCAAACCAGGTAAACCGCTGACTTTCGCTACCTTCCCAAATGAGAATTGTTTATATTTTGGTTTACCAGGAAATCCGGCTGCGGTTTTGGTGACATTTTGGCGATTTGTGCAACCGGCAATCAAAAAGATGTCTGGACTTGCTGACAATTGGCTGAGTTTTGTGAAAGCGCGATCGCATTCGGAACTGCGATCGGATGGCAAGCGGGAAACTTACCTTTGGGGTAAGTTGCATTTAATTGATGGATTTTACCACTTTCAGGTAGCTGGTGGTAGTCACACTTCGGGAAACTTAATAAATTTAGCGCAAACCAACGCTTTAGCTATTCTACCTGTGGGTAAAAGTTTAATTAATCCTGGTGAGGAAGTGCAAGTTTTGCAAGTTTTTGGGTGTTAGTTGTTGGTCAAGAGTCAAGAGTCAATAGTTATTCACTATCCAATAACAACTATAGCGTTTCCTAATCACATGAGGTACATCATAGCCCCCTCCCTGCTTGCGGGGAGGGGGTTGGGGGTGGGGTTCTTGTACCTCACTCAAGCGAGAACCGCTATAACTATTACCCACTATCCACCATCCACTAACTCTTCCCATTCCGATTAATCCAAATACCTCTGAGTCCAACTGCTTTGGCACCGTGATAATCTTCTTTAATGCTGTCGCCGATGTGCCATGCTAATTCAGGTGGACAGTTATGCTTTTCTAAAGCAGTAAGAAAAATTTGGCGATCGGGTTTAGCGGCACCTACTTGGGTGGAAATTGTAATAGAAGTGAAAAATTCTCTGAGTTGCAAATCTTGTAATACCGAATAGATGCGAGAATCGAAATTAGAAATTATCCCTAGTTGAATTCCTAAACCTTGCCAGTTGACTAATGATGCTAAAACATCAGGATAAACAAACCACGGTTCGGCTGTACCAAAGTGAATATAAAGTTCGCTAAAAAAAGCTGAAAAATCAGAAAATTGTGGGAGAACACCTGCACGTTCAAATGTGTGACAAGCTATTTGCAACCACCAATCAAACTCACGCTGAGGAATATCTTGTAGTTCTGCACCGGGAAATATCGGTGGTGAGGATGCTTTAAAGCTTTGGATAAATGCTTTATTTAAAGTATCGGCAGGAACTTGCACACCAAATTCTTGCGCTATCTGACTATAAACTTCACCGACACTGCCTTTAACTCCGAACAGTGTACCAACAGCATCTAAAAAAATAACTTTAGGTCGTTCCATAGTACCAAGTGTTGAATGCTTTAGTAAAGTAGATTTTAAATTAGTAAGGTGCGTTAGCAACTGCGTAACGCACCCTATTAAGAAGCAATATTTGTAACGCTTTCTGAAGGTAGATGGAGACTGGGGACTAAAGAAAGAGATTTTTATAATTTGTTGTGTGATGAAATCATATTATCTCATGCTGTAACCGTCGTAGAGACGTTCCGACGGAACGTCTCTACAATATGTATGAACCGTTAATGCTATCACATGAAAGTCTCTAGGACGAAAGTATTTCGATGATAGGACGTGCTAGCCAATTAAAACCAACTTTTAGCTGATGATCTAAAGTTGGCATCCGATAGAGGTAAGCTAGACGACGAGCAACAGCTGCCAAAGAACCATCTAGTTTAACTCCTAAACCGGTGAGGGTAGCATTGTCTATCCCCAGTGTCATCATTTCCCCTAACTGCTGGTAGCGGAAGGGAAGTAAAGGGCGATCGCTTAAAGTTGCCCAAATATTCCACGCTGTATAATCAGCTTGTTGAAAAGCTGCTTGGGCGGTTGCGGGAACTTGCTGACCTTCGATATCATGGGAGTCTGCTAAGTCTCCTAAAGCAAAGATTTCTGGATGGTCAATTACTTGTAGAGTTGGTGTAGTGGTAATTTGACCGCGTTGATTTTGTTTAAGGGGAAGATTTTTAACTACTGGACTAACTCGCGTTCCCACTGTCCAAATTACTAAATCTACGGGAATTGTATCAACTTGATTTTTATAATCTAGGGAAATGCTATCTTGAGTAATTGATTCAACTTTGGTTTCTAAATCAATAAACACACCCTTCGATTCTAATGCTTTTGTCGCAGCTTCACGGTTAAACTCTGGGGAAGTCCGCAAAATTTGATCGCTGAGTTCAACTAAACGAAAGCGTCCTCTTTCCCCTAATCTGTCTGCAAGTTTGCAAGCTAACTCAACACCACTGTAACCACCACCAACAATTGCGATGCGAATTTTGTCTAGTGATGATTCTTCTAAAACGCGCAGACGTTCTTCTAGATTATAAGCATCAGCAATGCTGCGGAAGGGGTAGGCGTGGGATGAGGCACCAGGAACCAAATCTAAGGGTGTTTCTCCACCAAGCGCTAAAACTAAGCGATCGTAGGGAATTTCCTGACTATTCTGTAAGTGTACTCTTTGCTGGTCTATGTCAATTTCCGATACGATTGATTGACAAAAACGTACACCTGTGCTTTGTAAAAGTTCTTCAAAGGGTGGGGCAATTTCCCAAGTTTGCAATTCCCCGGTGAGAAGTTCGTAGAGGAGGGGGGAAAATAGAAAGCGATCGCTTTGATCTACGAGAACAATTTCCGGTTTTTGGCTGGATTCCCAAGGTAACTGACTTAAGCGTAAGGCAGTATGGAGACCACCAAAGCCTCCACCAAGTATACAAATTCGTGCAGGTTGTTGAGTCATCGGTCTTTAGGTCGGCATTGGAGGGAGTTCTTTTAGTTTAATGATTTATTTCTCTCTTGTGACCATTAACCAGCTATCTTGATATTTTCCCTCATGTAGTTCATGTTTTGGCAATATTTTCACTTTTTCAAAGCCACATTTCTCGTAGCAGCGGATAGCACGAGTATTCTTCACGTTTGGATCGATGGCAATTTTCTCCGCTTGTAATTCTGCAAAAAGATAGTTGACAAGGGTTGATAATATTTTCGTGCCAATTCCTTGATTCCAATAATTGCTTTCACCGATAAATAAGTCAATTCCATAAACATTATTTGTTTCATCTAGACAATAGCTTTGTCTGTCGTTTTCCGATAAGTCATCTAGCAAGCAATATTGGATATAACCAATAGGTATATTTTCATAATAAACGAGACAAGGGATAACCGGATCATCTCCGATAACCATAGGTTTGTATGTTTCGATGATTCTTTCTATAGGGAAAGGATTATCTCTTCCTTCGTAAAATTCTAAGATTCTCTCATCAGTCAGCCATTTTGCCATTAACTGATAATCGCGTATTTCGTCTTGCATGTGACGAATCATTATTTTATCGTTTTCAATCTTCATATAAGAATTTATTTGTTAATTAATGAGGCAATTATATTGATACTCATTGCTAAAATGGTAGTATTAAAAAAGAAGGATAATATTCCATGTAATAAAGCTAAACGTCTCATATCTCGTGATGTTGTTTGTACATCAGAAACTTGACTTGTCATGCCAATGACAAAAGAAAAATATAAAAAGTCCCAAAAATCAGGTTGGCGTAGACCCAAAGGGGCTTGTCGTGAGACATCGCTAGGAAAATCTAGACCACCGGCTATTTGCTCATTACTGCTTTCATGGTCTTGATAATAATTGCGTGCATATTGCTGTGCAAATACTGTATGCACTAGCAACCAAGAACCGATAATTGTCGTCACAGCAAGTAGAACATGTAGAGTTAACAGCATTGGAGAAATTCCCTTATCAGTGAGTAAAAATCCAATAGCTAAGACACTAGCGCAAGCAGCAGCAACAATTAAAATAAAGATAGCCACACGACCTTGATATTCAAGTTTAGCATTACGTCGCATTGTTTGTGGGGTAGCCTTGAACATCATCACCAAACTCAAGGTTAACAAACAATAAATCCCACAATTCCAAGCAGCGAGAATGCGTGTAGGTAAGTGCAGTGAATGGGGAAGTATGACTAATACGAATGTGGCTAAACAAATAGAAGTAGCCAGTCGGTGTCGAGAGTCTATTTTTTTAATATAATTAGGTAAATCAGGCGATCGCATATGTTAATTAAAAGAAAAACCATAATTAAAAGTATATCTTGCTTACAATCACCGATAGCAACTTTAAATAAGAGCGTGAATTCCTCTTTTTACCAGACCATTCCAAATGTTTGAGTTCATCTTTTTTAAACGCAAAGGTACGCTAAGGTTTACGCAAAGGTACGCAAAGGTGTTAACGAAGACTCTGCGTACCTCTGCGCTTCCCTTAGCGTACCTTTGCGTTAAAATATTATGCCTTAATTCGGTGGATCTAACCTATTTACAAACGTTGCCCAAATAATCATCGGTGAACCCACAGCTAAACAGAATAACCACTGTTGAAAACTCAAAGGTGCAGTTGAAAATACTTGATTAATTAAAGGCACATGAGAAAAGACAATTTGCAAAGCGATCGCTCCCACAATTCCAAGTCCAATCGCCGGAATATCGACATTTTCTTTAATCGTCCCATCCATTTTGGCAATGAGGTTAGGCACTAACTGACTAATACTCAGCATGTAAAAAATTCGTCCTGCAATCAAAGAATTTATCGCCATTGTTCGAGCTAAATCTATATTTCCCGTCGAGGAGCGAATATATTCAAATACTCCGAAAATCACCAACCAATTAAACAAAGAAATTGCTAAAATTCGCTTTATCCGACTCCCAGAAAGTAACGGTTCATTGGGATGACGTGGTGGTTGTGTCATCACGTTTGCAGCTTTCGGTTCAAAGGCTAAAGGTACCGTCATTGTGATGGAATTGAGCATATTTAACCAGAGAACTTGTAACGATAAAATCGGTAAGTCTCTCGATAACAAAGTGCTGAGTAAAATTGTCATCGATTCTCCACCGTTGACAGGGAGAATAAAGCAAATTGCTTTCAGAAGATTCTTATAAACTGCCCGTCCTTCCTCGATCGCAGCTTCAATGGAAGCGAAATTATCATCAGTTAGCAGCATATCTGCTGCTTCTTTGGCAACTTCCGTACCTGAACCACCCATCGCAATGCCGATATCTGCTTGTTTCAAAGCCGGTGCATCGTTTACACCATCCCCCGTCATTGCGACAACTTCACCTTTTGATTGCAAAGCTTCAACTAAACGCAGTTTCTGTTCAGGTGCGACACGGGCAAATACTACACCTTCTTCGGCGACTTGTGCAAGTTCGGCTGGATTCATTTGCGCTAAATCTGCACCAGTAAAAGCCAGCACTGAACCATTTTTATTGATTCCCATGCGACGAGCGATCGCTTGTGCTGTGACTGCATGATCGCCTGTAATCATCTTTACCTGAATTCCGGCATTTTGACAAGCTTGCACGGCTTTAATTGCACTTTCACGGGGTGGATCGATCATTCCCTGCAAACCGAGGAAAATCAATCCTGTCTCTATATCACCATGATCCACCGTCGTTTGCTCATCTGACATCGGCTTTTTCGCCAAAGCTAGCACCCGCAAGCCTTGCCGTGCCATAATATTCACTTCCCGCTCAATGGTGGTTTGGCGTAAGGTTTCGACACAATCCATTGGACGTGTCTGTCCATCACTATTTAGCATCAACGTACAGCGCTGGAGAATCGCTTCTACTGAGCCTTTGACGTAAATCGTCTTTCCCTTTGCAGTTACGTGCAAAGTCGCCATGTACTGGAAATCTGACTCAAAAGGAATCCCATCTAGTTTGGGCATTTGCTTGGCAAGCATCGACTGGCTAAAACCCGCTTTTTCGGCAGATGCAATTAACGCGCCTTCTGTCGGGTCGCCCAATACTACCCACTTCCCATTCTTCTTTTCTAAATGCGAGTCGTTGCATAACAAACCTGCAATCAGACATTCTTGCAATCCACGATGGCGATTTAAGTCAACAACTTTGTTATCAATTACAATCTCCCCTTCAGGATTATAACCGACCCCAGTCAACTTATATTGATGTCCCGCCGCATAAATTGCTTGCACCGTCATTTGATTTTCAGTCAAAGTACCTGTTTTATCGGAACAAATCACAGTTGCACTTCCTAAAGTCTCCACCGCCGGCAATTTGCGGATAATTGCATGTCGCTTTGCCATTCGCGAAACGCCGATCGCTAGTGTGACTGTAACTACGGCTGGTAAACCTTCAGGAATCGCACTCACAGTTAAAGTGACGGCTGCTTCTAAAGCATCTTGGAAATCTCTGTAACTAAGTCCAACTACAAAGGTGAGGGTTGCCAATCCCAACACCATATACAGCCAATTTTGGCTGAATTTGTCGAATTTGCGAGTTAAGGGAGTGGAAACATCTGTATGTTGCTCCATTAACTGCGAAATTCGCCCAGTTTGAGTATTGTTAGCGATCGCAACTACAATACCCATTCCCTGCCCAAAGGTAACGAAACCACCTGCATACGCCATATTTTTCCGTTCGGCGAGGGGTGTGTCTATCTTTAAAGGTTGGGTAATTTTCTCAACCGCTACAGATTCACCTGTGAGCGCCGATTCATCAATTTGGAGATTTTTAACTTGAATTAACCGTAAATCTGCGGGGACTTTATCACCAGAGGTAAGCAGCACCACATCCCCAGGAACTAACTCTTGGGAAGGAATGCGTAATTTTTGACCATCGCGTAAAACTACGGTTTCTGTAGTTATCGCTTTCGCTAAAGCAGCGATCGCTCCTTCGGCTTTTGATTCCTGTACGAAACCAATAATCGCGTTGGTTGTGGTGACACCCCAAATCACTCCCGCATTCACAAAGCTGCCAGATAGCGCTTTAACCAATCCCGCACACAGCAAGATGATTAGTAACGGTTGGTTAAATTGCGTCAGAAACTTTAACCACCAAGCTTTGCTTTTCTTCGCCGTAAGTTCGTTTGCGCCATATTTCGCAAAACGCTGTTTAACTACCGCATCACTCAATCCAGTTGTTGGATCGGTTTCCAATAAAGCGATCGCTTCGGAAATTTCCCAAGAATGGCAAACTGGGGTTTGCTTTTCTGATAACCCTACGGCAGATGTTATTACTTGCATGACTGGAGACAATTTAAAGTGTTGTTTAACATTTAGCACGAATTTATAGTGCCAAAATATTTTTGGCACTAAAATATTTTGATGTTAACAATAGTTACTTTCAATGGTTTATGCTTGCACTAGCGATGAGGACTCGATAAAGGCGAAAAGCGTGTAATGTCTACTTCATTAGAATTGATTGGGCGATCGGCGGAATTTCAGCGGATAGTGGAAGTATTGGCTGAAGATGGTGACTTGCTGATTGTGGGTGTACCTGGAAGTGGACGACGTACCTTAGTGCGAAGTGCGGCGCAGGCAGTGAAAGCGATCGTTTTAGAGGTAGACTGTATACGCGCCACTGATGGTGAAAGATTTTTACAATTATTGGCTGAGACAATTAGTCAAAGCTTTGATGCAGCAGAAATTAACGCTTGGTTAGACAAGACAGCTAGAGAACTTTTTGCTTTTCATCTTGAAGAAACCGGCGGTAAACTTAAACTGCTACGTTCTCTCAACCAAAAACAGTTATGGCAAGCATTTGAAATATTAATTGAGTTACCCCAACAATTAGTTACAGGTTCAAATCAACGCGTAATCTTGATTTTACAAAGTTTCCCTCACATTCGTTCTTGGGATCGTAATAATTTATGGGAAGGGACGCTGCGACGAGAAATTAAGCGGCAAGATAGGGTGAGTTACATTTTAATTGCCACGATTGCGGAAACAAGTAACCAAACTGATTATCCTTTAGAAACGGTGCAATTAACTCCTTTAGCAAATGATGTTTTGGCGCTTTGGACAAGAGAAATTTTGCAAACAGAAGAATTGAGTTTTGATTTCCGTTCCAAAGCATTGCAACTATTTCTAAATGCCGTGCAAGGACACATTGGTGATGCAATGGCATTGATTCGCCGCTTGCAAATTTTGCGCTGTTCAGATAGTATGATTACTGAAGAAGATGTAGAGCAAGCAATTAGCGGATTGCTGAAAGATTTATCGATTACTTTTGAGTCTTTACTAATGTTACTTCCGGCAAATCAAGTGCATCTTTTAGAATGTTTGGCAATAGATCCGACTGATAAACCTCAACGTCGAGAATACATTCAAAAACATGGTCTTTCTCGTGGTGGAAGTTTACAAGGTGCTTTAATTGGACTTCAGCAGAAAGGCTTAATTTATGATGCTGAACATGGTTATAAATTAGCATTGCCATTACTAGCTTTGTGGTTGTCTCAGCGGTTAAGTTAATAGACATCTGCTAGAAAAGACGTAGAGACTACAAGGTACACCAACTACAGTATATCTTGCCTCTAATCACCGATGGCAATTATAAATAAAAGCGTGAAACCCTCTTTTTACCAGACCATTCCAAATGTTTGAGTTCATCTTTTTTAAACGCAAAGATACGCGCTCGGTTTACGCAAAGGTACGCGGAGGTTTTAACGAAGACTCTGCGAAACGAGTGCGCTTACCTTAGCGCTCCTTTGCGTTAAAACATTTTTTTTCTTCTGTTTTAACTTTCTCTAACTTTTTTGGTGGGAAGCCGATTTTGGCATTATTATAAAGACGTTCAAATTCTCGGATATAATGAGCCGCAACTACAGGATTTTCAATTACTAAAAGTGTTTCGTCAGTATATCTTGCCTCTAATCACCTATGGCAATTATAAATAAAAGCATGAAACCCTCTTTTTACCAGACCATTCCAAATGTTTGAGTTCATCTTTTGTAAACGCAAAGGTACGCTGAGGTTTTAACGAAGACTCTGCGAAACGAGTGCGCTTACCTTAGCGCTCCTTTGCGTTAAAACATTTTTTTTCTTCTGTTTTAACTTTCTCTAACTTTTTTGGTGGGAAGCCGATTTTGGCATTATTATAAAGACGTTCAAATTCTCGGATATAATGAGCCGCAACTACCGGATTTTCAATTACTAAAAGTGTTTCATCGTTACCATTATTTGCCGCTTCCGACCAATTGTGAGAACCTGTAATTACTCTTTGCCCATCTATCACACCGAATTTATGATGCAACAAATCACCTTTGGGCAATAAAGGTATACCAACTGTGGTAATGGGATTTTGCCAAGGATGGTTATTCAGTTCATATTTACATTTGTTACTCAAAGCAATCCCCATCATATCTAATGCTTCACTATATGAACGATAGGCAAATTGAGGTTCAATCAAAGCGCGAATTTGCACACTTTGCTGATGACGATTTTCTAAGATATTAACTAAAGTTTGCTCAGAAAAGACAAATAATGCCATATCGACAGAATTTTTCGCAGAATTTAAAGTTTTACCAATTAACCCGTTACTGCTTTGACTCCAAGGTTGAGTTGGAGAAGTTGGTGAAAAATGCACAGTAATTTTGCTTTCACCTAAGGTTATTTGTTCAGGTAAACGCATTGGTTTTTTCAAGCCAAATTTACTATTTGATTTTCCGGCTTGTCCATCGCCCCACATGATGTTAAACTCTTTGGTGAATAAAGCGGCTAATTCGGGACTATCTATATTCAATAAATTATTGGCGTTACCTAAACTGGTATTATTAGAATAATCTCCATGAATGTCACTCAAAGTAAAATTAGCTGAAGTAACAATCACAATGCGATTATCGACAATCACAAATTTATGATGCATCAAATCGCTACCTGCCGAGCCATCTGCTATATCATCAACTATAGGGACTTTCGCATTACGTAAAATCGCCAAAGCATCTCTTTGGTTGATTTCCTCTGAACTAAGTTGATTATCTTTGTTAATGTCTATAAATTGTCGAAATTCTTGATATCTTTCCTTTTCTCTCTTATTTAACTTACCAACTTCTGCCGCAGTGAAACTACTCCAAGAACGACTATAAGTGTTTTCTAAGATTAATCTCACCTTAACCCCAGCTTTTTGTCTATCAACCAACGCTTCTGCAACTTTCGGTAGACGCAATTCTTGTACTGCGACATCTACTGTTGATTTAGCTTGTAAAATTGCATCAACAATCTGTTTTTCTAAATCATCCCCAAAACGAGTTTGCTGTCGATAAGGTTCTTTATATTCTGAAGACTGGGAATGGTTAAAGTAAACTTGGACTAACAAATCTTGGGGTAGCGGTTGAAGACTTTTACTGCGAGACTGGACTGGTTGACAACCAGCGAGGGTAAGTATCAGTAAAAAGATAAAATAAAAATGTCTTTGGGGAGAAAAAATTTGCACCTTAGTCTGCTAATCGTTAGGTGAACAAATTTATAATTCCCAAATAATAAAGTTTTTCAACACAAAAGTTGCTAGCGTGTGTTCTCCCGCAATATAATATGCAAATTTACTTAGATTACAGTGCAACTACTCCCACTCGCTCGGAAGCGATCGCCGCAATGCAAGCAATCCTCACTCAACAGTGGGGCAATCCTTCCAGCTTACACGAGTGGGGACAGCGAGCCGCAACAGTTGTCGAAATTGCGAGAATGCAGGTTGCGGGATTAATTAACGCTGCCGATCCGCAATCGATTATCTTTACTTCTGGGGGCACCGAAGCTGATAATCTGGCAATTATGGGTATCGCCCGTTTGTACGCGGTTCCCCAACATATGATAATATCTAGTGTGGAACATTCTGCGATTTCTGAACCTGCGCGATTATTGGAAATGTGGGGTTGGGAAATAACCCGTTTGCCGGTGGATGGGAAAGGTAGAGTAAATCCTGTAGATTTAGAAGCAGCGTTGCAACCTAACACCGTACTGATTTCCGTGATTTACGGTCAAAGTGAAGTTGGGACAGTCCAACCAATTGCCGAATTAGGAAATATTGCGCGATCGCACAACGTCATATTCCACACAGATGCAGTCCAAGTAGCCGGGCGATTGCCAATAAATGTACAATCGTTGCCTGTAGATTTACTTAGTCTGTCTAGCCATAAAATCTATGGATGCCAAGGTGCCGGTGCGCTGTATGTGCGTCAGGGAGTGGATTTAGCGCCTTTGTTGAGTGGT
Source organism: [Scytonema hofmanni] UTEX 2349 (assembly GCF_000582685.1). Taxonomy (GTDB): domain Bacteria; phylum Cyanobacteriota; class Cyanobacteriia; order Cyanobacteriales; family Nostocaceae; genus Hassallia; species Hassallia hofmanni. Next base: position 2,897,872 of record NZ_KK073768.1, on the reverse strand, counting down.
GGAGGGCAAGAAATGCGACTACGTTCAGGTACGCAAGCAGTGCCAAATATTGCCAGCTTTGGTATAGCAGCAGAATTAGCAGCACAAGAAATAGTAACCGAAATACCGCGTTTAATTAAATTACGCGATCGCCTATTTTCTCAATTAACTGATATTCCTGGTTTAATCCCTACAGGTGATATGATTTCCCGCTTACCTCACCATATTAGTTTCTGTCTGCAACAAGCTGATGGGGAAAAAATTACTGGTAAAACTTTAGTCCGGCAGATGAATTTAGCTGGTATTGGTATTAGTGCAGGAGCCGCTTGTCACAGTGGTAAACTTAGTCCAAGTCCGATATTGTTAGCAATGGGTTATTCCGAAAAAGCTGCCTTGGGGGGAATTCGTATAACATTAGGACGCGATACCACTGAAGCCGATGTAGATTGGGTAGCGATGGTGTTCAAGCAAGTTTTGGAAAGGTTGATACCGGATTTATCTTTAGGTGACATACTCCTACACTGACTGAGTACAGAGAGCGTGTAGGCTTCTCAGAGACTCCAGCTATTGCTTCGGACGAAAACTCTCGCTTTTTTTAGACTGCACGAGATGCCCCGACCCACTGTTGAACAAGTACCAAAAAGTATGTTCTACCTTTGTACCGCTAGAATTTTACCCATTCACGGAGACGACACAAAAATGTCTATTATTGAATGGAACCCCATATTCTAGATTGTCCAGGTTCAGTGTACGACCAGCATTTTCGGCTTTGTCTGTACTTATTTATAATACCATTGATTGTGGTATTTGTCTTAAGAAATATAATGAATATGGGTTATGGCTCGACATAGTAATTAATTGTTTTGGCGTAGTCAAAAAACATTAATTACTATCTCTCTCCACTCCCGCGCATTCATCTCAGACTCCTAAAAGTGAGTGTGAGGCTTCTGCTGTTTTAGCTAAAATTTAGATACAGCATTTGTTGGAGTGTTTTCTATGTCCCTGCAAGAGCTTAAAGAGCAAGCCCGTCAACTGCCAGCAAGCGATCGCCTTGAACTCGTTCGTGCGATCATTGAATCCTTGCAAGATGTTCCAACCCAACCACCTGAGCGATCGCGCATCATCAAGCAGATGAAAGGTTTATTGAAGACCGACCAACCATCACCGACCGATGAACAGGTGAAGTCCATACTAGAAGAACGTCGGTTGGAGAAGTATCTTTAGTGAGAGTTCTGATTGATACAAATATTATTTAGAACAATAAATATAATAACTCTTACTTATGTAAAGCTATGGAGAAATAATAAGCGTTCTCTGCTACGCTCTAAAAACAATCCCAAAAAATAAACTTAACAGTTTTTTCCCAAAGAAAAGCCAATTCAACCAAAATATGATGTGAATAGCTACTATTACCCAAAATACAATTTGGTATGAAACCTTGCGACTTTTGTGACGTAATCTTCGTTGGGCGATGAATGCCCCCAACCATCCACCCATAAATTCACACAAATGTAATGTCCTTTCTGATACTCTCCAACGCCCCTGCTTTGCACGAGATTTATCATCCGCGTACAGTGTAAATGTAAGAAAACTCATTACAGGATAGAGAATCAGAGGAATTGGGTTGAAAGTCGTCAGTGCAAAATTCATTGCTCCTAAACCTGGTAATAAAGATAAGAGTAATACCTCCAATATTAAAGAAGATTTTGCTTTAGGCTTGAGTGTTTCTTTCTCTATTGCTTTATATGAGATTATTGGCATAGGTTTCGATACAACTCCCTCAATGGAAGCGTTGCAAGCATGAATTCTTCCGTCTTTATCAACCGTTAGCTGATAGCAAATCACATCATCAACTTGTGGACGATGATTTGTTTCTTTGAGTGCGGTGATATGCAGAAAAACGTCTTGACTGCCATCACTAGAACGGATGAAGCCAAAACCCTTATCATCCTTCCATGTTGTTAATTTACCTTTATGCCAAACAGGTTTCATCAAAGTCCTTGATATCAATACTTAATTCTTATAATTCCCATATAAAGATAAAATGATTCATATTAAAATTTAGAGCGTTGCTGAATTGAAATGTAAAGACGTAGCAGTGCTACGTCTCTACAAGGATTTTGGTATTACGTAAAATCCTGCGTCATACATTAAATCAGCAACGCCAAAAAATGATAATGGTTTTTTGAGCCTTTCTGCATCGCTGCCTCAAAAATAGCAACAAAACGCAGAAATATAGAACAGAAAATCTAAAATAGTAATCTCGGCGCAAATACGCCTTACAGTTTAATAGAATCTCAAATCTAAAATCGTTTAAAATGGCTGAACTTCCTAATACCTTAGAAGATGCGATCGCTCAAGCACAAGTAGCTACCCAAGCAGCGCTAACGGATGGTTATACTCGTCTCCAAGTTGAGTTAGTCTTCCCAGAACTCAAACATATGTCAGTCGCAGAGCAATTTCTACCAGCTTTTCAAGCATATGATTCTCGTCTCAAAGTTTTCTTTACCGATGCCGGTGCTGCGGCTCTTGCCCGTCGTGACTGGGCAGGTGTACCATTTAAAATTGAAGATATTGGCAGCGGTAGGATTGCTTCTCTAGAATCAAAAATTCAGCCAGAAGACGAAATTTTCTTATTTGTCGCTCCCACTTCTGTAGAAGTGCCACAGTTGGAAAAACTATGTGAATATATAGGCGATCGCCCTTTTGTCATTTTAAATCCTCGCTTAGATGAAGCAGGTGCCGTGGGTATCGGTTATGCAGCACGAAAAACACGCGATCGCTTCATTAGTACTCTTGAATCATGTTACTATCTGCGTCCTGTAGATGATGAAACAGGTGTATTTCGCTGCTACCCTCGACAGTGGGAAGTCTGGGTGCAAAAAAGCGGTAATTACGAAAAGATAGCCGATTTACCCAAAAAACCAGCCGGTGACGAATTGGATCTAATTCTAGCAAAAGGTTCACAAACCTCATCTGATGGTACACCGGCGAAAAAGCCTGGTGTATTCAAGAGTTTGCAACGTTTCCTAAAAGCGTTGAGTAGTTAAATTTTATTAACAGGAATATGTAATGGAACGCTCAAAAATAGTGGCAATTATTACAGGTGCAATTTCGATAATTTTAGCGATCGCCTATCTAATTCTTGTCCAGTTGCTAGACTTTCGAGGTGAGATGAAACCTGCCCCCATCAGCCAACTTAACCAATCAGCAGTCATTGCTTATCATCATCCAGTTTCTGACAAGGAGATAAGACTAGTATAAAATATATCTTAAATAATCTATTTTTTAGATACCCGACTTCGAGCGATAAGTCGGTTATCTTGTTTTTGAGGATCTGTGCTGATAGCGATCGCTTGCGCTCTTCATTGGTTTGGGCAGCTACGCTTACGAAAAATGCTCGTCATGCTGATGCCTGTAAATAGCATAGCAATCAGTCCTAAACCAACAAGAAAAACTTCAGAAGGCAGAAGGCAGAAGGCAACCCACCCTTACTCATAGTGGGATTGAAACAAGGACGTTTTATACCGTCCGTGCAAGCCATCTTGAGTATAATTATTTGTTTAAACTGGGCTTTAAACCCACAAAGTAAGTTTTAATTGATACTCCTAACATAAGTGCCTTCTGCCCTCGAACTTCTGCCTTTCTTGTAAATAGGTTTGCCAATACTACCGAAATAGCTACCTTGATGAATTGTCATTAATAATTCAATGTTAAAATTGGCGATTTTGGTAGCAGATAGATATGAATCGACGTGAATTTTTCGGCTGGGTTTGGACGCGATCGCAACTTCTTTAGTCGTGATTTGAACCTTGATTCTCTAATCTAAAAATCAATTCTTTGAGAATAAAGGCTGCTTAGGCAGCCCATCAACTGGACTTTTAACTACTTATTTAAGCGTGAGAAGTGTAAGTATCAATACTATTGATTTCAAACTCACACGCTCTAGAGACTACTTCTGCGGGTAATTCATCAAAACTGACTAATGGTAAATAAGAAGGGTTTGCTATTAGTTCTTTCGCCAATAAAAATCCAGCAATTGTCCAGGTTTGAAATTTCCTGGCTTGCTTACCCATTAATCGCCCTTTTTTACCATCATAATATTCGGGCCATTCATCATCACTCAAACGTGCTTCGGCAATTTCAATCGCCATTTGTGCCAGATCTATTCTGTTAGTTTTTACCGCTGCTGCCGTGAACATCCACGTTAAAACGGGCCAGCTGCCACCATTATGATAAGACCAGGGAATATTTTTGGGGTCACATCCAGTTACAATTCTGTATTCTTCATTTTCCAAAGCGGGGAAACAGATTTTCATCGGCATATCTCCCACTAAATCGTCCCATCGTTTCTCAATGAGATTCATAATCGCTTGCGATTGGTCAACACTTGCAAGATCGGAAATGATTGCCATCAAGTTACCCAGTGCAAAGAAGCGAGTATCTAGTTGCGATGGTCCAACATTACCTGCTAGATAACCACCTTTTTTTGGTAACCATTTGTCTAATTCATAATAGGGAATAGAATCTGCATATACATTGAAAAGATTAACGGCAGTCTTGCCATATTCTTCACCCTTAAAGCGATAAATTGCATTTAGGCGATTGATATCTATCCAATAATGCTGACGAATATGAGCGCATAATAGAGGTAAGCGGTTATCAATTGCTTCAACAATATCTTGATTGCCTTTACAAATTAGTAACTCGCGAGCCGCACGCAATGCAGTATAAAATAGAGTTTGAATTTCTAAAGGATGACCGTAGATACCGAGACGACGATCAATCATACAAGCCCCATCTGGAACTAATAGCGTTGGATACATATCAAAGCGAGTCGCCAAGCAAAGTTCCATAATTAACCTGATACCTTTTTGGAATTCAGGTTGATAAGCTAGAGAAAAATCTTTGGTAGAAATGACATAAGCACGCAATAAAATCATCCACCACAGACAAGAATCAACAGGTGTGACTCTAGCGATCGCGTGTTCGCCGAAATCAGCTTCTAAAGATTCTTCACCATTATTTAATACTACTTTAAAGCTAGCTGGAATCAAACCCCTACCTGGCTTATAAGCATCTAATTCTCTTTCTTTAGGCTGTAACTTTAAGGTTTCTTCGAGAAAATTACGCACAATCTCCGCTCTGCCTTTCATCAGAAAAAGTAAGGCAGAAGAAACAAAATCTCGAACAAAACACTGGTCATAATTCAGGGCTTCTACTGATACATCAAAGGCAGCTACAGTGCCTACCGGACGCCCTTGATAATAAAGAATTGATTTCTCTAGTGCTGCCCATGCTTCTTCGTCTACACTTTTAATTGTTACTAATTTGTTTAGTTGCATCGCTCTTTATATCTCCCTTGACATTGTGTAGTTATATTGTGTCTTGCGGTAGATGCACCCGAATTCTTATTTTTGCTATTCTGATCATAACAAAGACAATTTTTTGAGCAGCAATATAATTACATAATTTACCTAGTAAGTAGGATATAATCGCTGCTCAATACACAGTTTATTTGAAATTGTGATGGTTTTTGGTAAATTATGTTTATAGGAAATTAAACCTATTTTCTCTTCAATTCAGTAATAACATAATTGTTGATAAAATTGCAGTCAAATATACTTTGAAATAATTACTTTTTCTGTTGAAATAAATCTTTGAAAAAGCAAGCCATACTTAATGCACCGTATCGGGTTTACATGAAACTAAACCGGAAGCAGTCTATTTACTGAAATAAAATTGTTCCCCTATTAATTAATAATTTATAACTAATTTTCGTTATATGCAATATAATTTGCAAATTTTCGTCATCATTCTTTCATAAAAGCAAAATATTTTAACATACATATCTTTTCCTTTGTCAGCGTTCTTATCCAGTTAAAAAGTCAGAGTGTCGCTAGAGAAAGGCATACAGCCTTTACATAATTAACCACAAACAAGTAAAAGATAAATGGAGACAAAATAAAGTTATTTTTGAAACAAAAATAAAATTTGTACCCATTGAACTTAAGTAATATTATCGATGCAGCAAAAAAATTAAGTACTTTTTTTCTAGTTAGAGAAACTTTGATGGCAATATACCAGTCCGATCGCAAGAGAGTGAAAAGTTAGATTCCCGACTTCTTAAATAAATCGGGAATCTGAAGACCGTGAATTTTCAGTTGGGATTTAAGATTGCTATAGCATTCGATACAGAATAAGAAAGCAAATTACTCCGTTATTCACAGGCTAATTTGCAAAGACTATATAATTTCCGTAACTCATGAGAGGATTTGTTGCTTGTTTCGACAATAAAACAGCATTTGTTTGTTACCCTCTCCACGGAAACTACAATACCAACTATCGCATTAATACAGACACGCTTAAAAGCGCCTACAGTATGCTTGTTGGATAGTTCTTTTTTTATCCTGTTAAGATTTAAAACTTAACAGCTATTTTGTAACTATTGTTACGGATGCATAATTAAATATAGTATATCCATTTACTGGAGACAACGGGTACAGATCGGCAAGAATTTATAAAATCTTCCAGATATTCTTAAAGTTAGTGTAAAGTACAACTTCAGATCAGGTTGCGTCCAGAAGCTAAAGCTAAGGTTAATACACTACCAACAATTTGCGATCGCCCAAGTCTGCTGCTTGGTATGAGTAGATTTGCTTATGATATTTTTGTAAAAGCGATCGCTCAAACATCGCAATATTTATATTGACTGACAAGTAATTTAACTTAGGAATGTGGATTAAATTTTCCAGGAATTATACTTGATATTATACAGGGCATAATTATATGAATAATCTACAATCACTTAATTTATCAAGTTTACCAATCATATTACCCAGGTAAAATTTATGTTAAAAACCTCTCAATCTGTAAAAAGTCCTACGGTTGACCGTTTACTCAATCTTTGGGCACAGCGGTACACAGTTGATTTATCCTCTTTATCTTTAGAAAACGGAGTATCCCCTGATTCGTTGCTCAAAGCTTCATCCCCAGAGGGTCGAGCTTTAACTGCTACTAAGTTAAAGGATAATGTATTAGATATCAACTGCAACATGGCGTGGATACAAACGAAAACCCTTTACTCTTATATTCCTAACATTTTAGATTTGAACGAGGCAAGGCGAATAACTCAATTTGCCTTTAGGGTGTATAGAAAATTACTAGAAGTTTATCAAAAACAGTCCATAAATAACGTCTCCGTTTCGGGTGAAAGTAACGGTAATTCCCTTCTTATATGGGGTATACCAGCAGTTGAGGAACTAGGATACGCATTAGAACCAATATTAATGGTGTTTCAAGAACAACACATTATATCTAAGGATTGGCGTGCCCTTGGTTTTTTGACAACGCAGTTGAATTTTAGCAATAGTTTAATTCTGAAAAAACTTACACCATCTGAAAAAGTATTGCTTGCTTCTTACTTAAATTTTGTAGAAGAGCAAGTTGCTATGCCGTGGCAGCGAGTCTGCAATCAAAGTGCTAAATATGAATTGAATTCGCCTGAATTTATTATTGTAGAGCAAATATTGCCAGATGCTAGGGATATTGCTCAGAATGTTTATAATCAACTTGTAGAATTATTGCCCAATCATCGTAGTCGTCGGGGAACATTAAGTCATTCTGGTGTAACACACTCTTGCCTTCGTGACTTAAATATGTTTCAGGCTTATTTATGGCTGTGTTTTTTAGAGAAGAGTATGGCACCATTTGAAGAAGAATTACTTCCTTTGTGTCAGATGGTTGTGGAGGGAGTGGAAATTCAATGGGAAATCACAGAAAAATGGTGTCAAGTATTAGGGGATGAAATTATTAGCCGTGTGAATCCCGAACAAAAGGCTTTGTTGCTGCCTTATACTGAGCGAATGCAGGAGATATTTTTGAAAGAGCGATCGCGCTTGGGTTTTGAAGAGGAATCTTTTGAGAGAAATGTTTGATTTGTGGAAATCACCAAGGTGCATTGGTCGTTCTTTGTAGTGTGTCCGTTAGGACAAATGATACCATTCGCTAAATAGATAATTTTTCCACAAAACTTTTATGTTCTGGTGTCGATAATCCCTGCTGCAAAACAGCTAATACTTTCCCTAAGTCTCCCGATAATAATGCTGATTTTGCTAACCGCAACCCCGGAAACATTTGAGAGCAAACTATATCATCTGTGTTCGGTTCAATTTGGATATACTCGCCTTCTTGTAACCTAAACCAATCAAATTGATGGTCATAAACTCGCCAGACTAAATATTCTTGCACTTGATTACGACGATAAACTTTTAATTTTTCATGCAAATCATAGGAAGCACTAGAAGCAGCAATTTCTACTATTAATTCTGGCGCACCTTGGACATAATCATCTTTGCTAATCGTTGATTGTCCACCTTGTTCTATTCTTAATAAAGCATCTGGTTGGGGTTGATTATCGGCATCTATTAAAACTGTGCTATTATCTGCAAAACCTACGCCTGGTGTCGCTGCTTTGTAAACTCCCAGCCAAGCCATAATGTAAGCATGGGGTTCTCCATGACTTTTGATTCTTAATGGTGATGCCAAGTAAACAACTCCTTCAATCAATTCTGCTTTTTTTAGATTAGGCATAGCATGGTAGCGTCGTTCAAATTCATGACGAGTGAGCTTATCGCCACTTTCTAAAGGCGGAATTGTCAACAGTTGATAAGTTCTGTCAGTGGATATCATAATTTTCTTAGCGGATGACGACGAATTATTGACATGTTAATAATTATCAACTATCCACTATCCACTATCAACTAAAGCGTTTTAATGATGTCGGCAAAGCCGTATATGCTGATGATCAGCAACAGTAGTGCTGTAATTTGGGTGATTCGCGTCTGAGGTGAGGGAGCGATCGCTTCTCGCACTAAGATGGAAATAGACGCTCCAACTACTAAACTCAAACCCAGTATCAAAAAAGGTCTATCGGGTATAAAAGTCGCAATTGTGAGCATAGCGATCGCCAACATCAACATCAATAGCTCTACAAACCGAGGTGGGTTGTATTGGCTAGATATCACAATAGTCTGAAACCAAAAATGCCAAAATCTCATCACTGGGGATTGGGGACTGGGGACTGGGGATTGGGAAGATGAGGAAGATGAGGAAGAATGACTCTTGTAGAGACGCGAAATTTCGCGTCTCTACAACTCCTAATTTCTAACTCCTGATTTTTGACCTGTACCGTTTGCTTGTGTAGTATCTTCAGCTACCTCTACACCAAAAACGCGACAAAAGGTTTTTTCGACTTTATAGCCAGAATCAATGGATTCTAAAGGGTCTTTCCGCAGTCGGTGACGCAGACATAAAGTAATTACGCGACGAATATCATCAATTGTTACTTCGGTGCGTCCTTCAAATGCTGCGATCGCTTTCGCCGCACGATTGGTTACAATGTCACCACGCAAGCCATCTACATCAAGTTGCGAACAAACTTCCGAAATCTTTACCCGCAAGTCATAATCAATTTTCACCGAAGATAAAAGCTTCTGAGCATTGACAATTTTCTCTTGTAGTGCTTTTTGAGTAGTTTGGTTTTTATCAACAAATTCCAATGGATTTTGGTCAAATTCCGCTCTTTGCTCCACGATTTCCACTCGCAAAGCTGGTTCTTTCACCGTGCGAATTTCAGCGTGCATTCCAAAACGGTCAAGCAATTGAGGACGTAATTCACCTTCTTCCGGGTTTCCCGAACCTACTAGCACAAAACGCGCCGGATGTCTAATAGAAATACCTTCACGTTCTACAGTGTTCCATCCGCTAGCGGCAGAATCTAGTAGCACGTCTACCAAGTGGTCATCAAGTAAGTTTACTTCATCCACATAAAGGATACCCCGGTTAGCTTTTGCTAAAAGTCCCGGTTCAAAAGCTTTTACACCTTCAGATAAAGCCTTTTCAATATCGATAGTACCGCAAACCCGGTCTTCTGTAGCTCCTAGTGGCAAGTCTACCATGATGACTTTTTTCTGAACTACAGGAATTTCGGCTCCTTGTTCTATTAGAGCGCGAACTTCATCGCTCATTATATCAGGGTCGCTGGGGTCACTGTTGAAGGGGTCATTGGCAACCACGGGAATTTCTGGCAACAAATCAGCCAGCGCTCGAATGGTTGTGGATTTGCCGGTGCCGCGATCGCCCATAATCATTACACCACCAATTTTCGGGTCAATCACATTTAACAGCAGCGACAGTTTCATCTCTTCCTGACCGACAATTGCCGTAAACGGAAACACTACCCGACGTGTATTAGCTGTGGTTTGAGCAGTAGGACTCACGCTTATTACCTTATCAATATTTTTCTTATTACAGTTTTTTATTGTGCCACAGTTGCGGAGTATGGTGAAAGGTAAATTGACACTCCCCGCGATAAATCGACGGGGATTCTTGGTTCAATACTATAAAACAAGACTTTGAGATTGCTTCCTTACGTCGCAATGACGCAAATACGTAGTCCGTGTCTAAGTCCTGATTCAGATAGTCTTCAACATCATGTTAAAGTACGATCCATTAGCTTGCTTTCCCTCTTCTGACGAACTGCCCGACTCGGACGATACTCCTGTGGATAATCAACTGCAACATTTAATGCCAAATTTGCTAGAAGCTATATTAGCTATGGCTTGGGCAGATCGGATGAATTGGTTTTTTGGTGTTGATATGGGAGTATATTATGACCCTAATCTACCGCCAATAGTACCAGATGGATTTTTGAGTTTGGGAGTTGAGCGGTTTTTTGATGAAAATCTCCGTCTGAGTTATGCAATTTGGGAAGAAGAGCAAGTTCCCATATTTGTGTTGGAAGTAGTTTCTCAAAGTTATCGTGGGGAGTACACAACCAAGAAAGACGAGTATGCAAAGCTAGGAGTTTTGTATTATGTAGTGTACAATCCCAATTGCCGCCGCAAGCCACGTTTTGAAGTTTACAAGTTAGTAAATGGCGAGTATCAATTACAAGATAGCAATCCTGTATGGCTACCAGAGGTTAATTTGGGAATTGGCACGGAAACGGGAACTTATCAAAGTATTACACGGGAGTGGTTATATTGGTATGACGAGCAGGGAAGAAGATTGTTAACACCAGAAGAGCAAGCAAAACAAGCTCAACAACGTGCCGATATATTAGCAGAAAGGTTGAGAGCGCTTGGTGTAGATCCTGATTCAATTGCTTGATAAATTTGCTTATATTTTTATATTAGACACAAGAAGTAAAAATGAATGTAGAGACGTAGCACTGCTACGTCTAATCAAGGGTTTCGGGCAAGCCCTAATTAATTAATGGAGATGTCTATTATAAAAACTGTGGCTGCATAGAGCAAACTTCAGGTGATGTTGGAGAGGAGCGATCGCATCGTAATTTAGCTTCGGTTTTTGCGAATCCACACTCTCAAGTCTCGCTTTGCCTGGGTTTCTCGTTGCTGTGTGCAATTACTCAAAAACTCATAAAGCTGCTCTTTGGGAACACCAGGAAATGTTGGACTCGAAATAACTTCTTGATATTGACCATTGTGAAGCTCATAAATCTTCAATATTTTACCATTGTAGCGCCAGAATTCAGGCACCCCTAACTCTGCGTAAAGAACATTTTTGTTGATATCGGTGTGGGTGATGTCAACTTCTACGACTAAATCGGGTGGTGGATCGACGTTGAGATCGACGATTTTACCTCGCACCAGCAGTTCATTGGCAATGTAGTATCCCTGATCAGGTTCAGCCCCCGCTTTTAATCCAGGTCGATCAAGGGTGGTCGATTCCATGCTTTTAATGTTGAGATTTAACTCTTCGGTTAAAATCTCGATAAATTGCCCAATTAACCCACTCGAATTTTCGTGTGCTTCTAATGGAGTCATAATCTCCAGAATGCCGTTGTAGTAGGTCAGATGAGCGGAGCGATTTTCACCTAAGGTTTTACGGATTGTTTGATAAGCGTCCCAATCGACATGAAGAGATACACGCTTTTCTGGGAGCGATCGCTATATAAAATTCGAGAGAAAAGTTCAAAAAATCGAGAGCATTTGCTCAATACTGCTAAAGAATTAAGTTTACAGGTATTCATCAAAAAAAAATCGTTAAAATCTGCCCTAATAGCAGTTTATAATTGCGACAAAATACTGCAATATTATTGCCTAAATCTAGCCGTGAAAGTCTTGCTAAGAGTAGGAAAGAAAAATTGTTTGTAAGAGCAATTATGTTTTAATAAGGGTTTAAATTGTGTATAAGTTGTATAAGTTATACTAAAACATTCAAAAGGTAGAGGTTATATTGGGCAAAGTTTGTAATTATTAAGTATGCGGCGAAAAAACTCAAGTTGAGATTCAATCTCAACTTGATGATAATAATAGAGCCACATTTCCGAAATTCAACATACTAGAGAAATCCTAAATGAGTACTACAATTGACAACTTCACTAAAAATCTTCATGACAATTTAGAAGCGGTTGAAGATCGGGTAAAATCGTTGAAGGAAAGTATTCAATCTGCGCCGAAAAAAACTCAAATTGAGATTGAATCTCAACTTGATGAAGCGAAATCAAAGCTAGACGCTAAGAAACAACAATTCGATGAATACCGGGCAAAGCTGAAAACTCAATTCGAGGAAAAAGAATCTGAGGTAAAGTCCCATGTTGAGGAATGGAAAACGAGTCGCAAAGTAAAAAAACTCGAACATCGGGCAGATAGAGCTGAAAACCATGCAGCTACGGCAACCTACTTAGCGATCGCAACCATTGAAGAGGCTGAAAGAGCAACCTTAGAAGCGATCGCCGCCAGACTAGATGCCGAAACCGCTGCGGTAACTACAAAGAACTAAGACAAAGGACAAGCCACCTTTAATCAATGGCGATCGCACATTCAGCGGACTGAGTTTCTTTCTAGTGCCTTAAATTTAATTGAAGCAATGCTCTCAGGGGAGCATCCCAGTTTTTCAAATACCCACAGGCTGCAAGCCTGGGGCTACACAAACGTTCGCGCAGCGTCCCGAAGGGAAGCCTGCCGACCCAGACTAAGAAAGAATTTCAGCCTGGGTCGGCAGGCTTTGTTCGTATAGCGATACCCTTCTAGGGTATTGGTTAAAAAAGTGGGATGCTCCCTGCTCTCAGTGACGCAACATCACGAGCATCTTCAAAGTAGAAGACTTGATTTTGACTGAACTTTAGTCAGGTCAAAAATATAGCGATTCCCACATTCATGAGGTACAGAAAGAAAGAAAGAATTAACCGCAGATGAAGATAGATAAACGCCGATGAACGCAGATAAAATCAAAATCAAGAAAACCTATCTGAGAAAATCTATGATATTCAAAAAATTCTTCTCAACAATTTTACTTGGACTCGCATTATCAATCGGATTCTTTTTTGGTGTTGGGCAACCCTCGATGGCTGCGGCATCTTCCCCTACATTTATGGTTGGGATTAAGGTTGCACCGAGTTTGCAATTGGGAGTCGATCGCTTTCTCACTTCGATTCCATTAGGCTATTACACCATCGCCAGTGTCGAAAAGTTGAAAAGCCAGTTAGAGAATTCTCAAACCATGTTGGTGGATGTGCGAGAACCCTCTGAATATCAATCTGGACATATACCTAACGCAATTAACATTCCGCTCCGAACACTAGCGCAGAATCTGGATCAAATTCCGCACGATCGCCCTGTGGTGTTGTATTGCTCCTCCGGTTATCGTTCGGCAATGGGAGTGATGACATTACACTTGTTGGGCTATGAGAATGTGCAGGGTTTTCCACCTAGCTTTGCAGCTTGGCAAGTCGCAGGAGAAGCGATCGCTTCCAGATAATGCACCAAAACAATTTGGGATTTTATCCCAAATTTTACTCTGGAATTTCAATAAATTTTAACTTTATTAGGACTTTTGCCATGAACTCTATCTATTTTAACGGGTCTAAAATTCGCCCGATGCGCTGGCTGCTGGCTGCTTGGATCTGCGTTTTACTAGTTGTTTGCAGTCCCCTACCCGCTTTTGCTGCTGTGACGCAAATTGAAGAATATCCAGGGCAAATGCTGTATCAATCCCGGCAAAAGCTGCGAGATCAGACCGGAAATTCCTGGCAAGCGATCGCCTTCAAGCGTATTCATCCTGAAGGTAGCGCTATTGTCTCTCTGCGGCTAGTGGGCTTTCCTGGTACGGTGGAATTCGATCACACTCAACCACTGACCCTGAAAACATCTATGGGGCAAACACTGACTGCTACGGATATTTCTAGCAACATTTCTTCGGATACACTAACCCAAGCGAATGTCGCAGAATATAACATTAAGTCTATCTTACCGCAGTTGAAGTCTGAAATCCCCATTCAGCTAACTTTACCAATGGTAACTGGCTCACCGATCAAGTTACAAATCCCATTTACGGCAATTCAAGAGTGGCAAGCAGTTTCTGCTTTCTGAAAGCGGTTGAATTGGAAATTAAATTCGTCAAAAACACTCAAGGAAAAGTTACGGGATTAGTTTCGCGGGAACGGGAACGTGATACGCCTGCTCAAAAAATCAAGTGAAACAATCTGTCATTATTATCCTTTATTTATTGATATATTCGTGACAAGATATTGCAAAAAAAAAACAGTAATTGATAAAAGATGAAAATTATAAATCAAAAAGAGCGATCGCTAAAGCAAGTTGGATTTTTTCTGCTTTATACTTTTTCTATAACATGGTCGTGCTGGTTGATTATTATCATCGGCAACAGATATTTTAATACTCTTTGGTATGGTGAGCCTTTATTTTGGATACCGATGTTAATTGGCGGGGTGAGTCCAGCCATTAGTTCGTATATTATTTATCAACAGTTCAAGGAAGATTTTGTTGAAGAATCTTTTGTGAAGTTTGTCTTTGGTAAAAAAATAGATAAAAAAGTGTGGCTGATATTTGGATTGTTTTTAATTTGGCGTTTATTTATGGTTTGGATTGCTTTTGGAATCAAGAATCCTATATCCATTCTCTATATCTTAATTAGTTTACCAGGACTTATAATTGGAGGTGGATTAGAGGAATTAGGATGGCGTGGGATTTTGCAACCTAAATTAGAAAAGGTAATTAATTATTTACCTTCTGTCCTGATTGTGGCAATTATATGGAGTATATGGCATTTGCCATTATGGTTTATAAAAGGGACACTTCAAACTTCATTCCCATTTGGATTATATTTATTTTCAGTAATAATTATAAGTTCCAGCTTTACAACTCTGTATAAATACACAAATAACTTATTTTTCTGTGTAATAAGTCATGCCTGGTTTAATGGATGTATTGTTTATTCAGCTTTATATGTGGGTAATAATGGAGCCATGCAGCTAAATTTGAATTGGAAAGTAATTGTTGTTTTTTCCATCGAGCTAATAGTATCCGTCATTTTAGGAATAGCATATAGTCGGAAGAAATCCCTTCTGTATTAAGCAATGCTTTCCAAATACGAAAAAGAACTTCATTTAACAACAATTATGGATAACACCAAACCAAAAAAACACTCACCATCAAAATTATTTCTACTGGTTTTTGCTCTTAGTATATTTTTTCAATGTCATGAGAGATAGTCGATGTTTTTATCGTTTACGAGGATGAAATCTATGAAATGGCAACAATTAATTTTAGTTTTTATAACCAGCATTTGCTTAATATTTGCAGGCAATGCTCTGGCACAGACTGATATCAATATCAATAATACCAACCTCATTCGCTTCGGTGGAAGTGTAACCGTACCAGAGAATCAAGTTGTCGAAAATGCCCTAGCTTTTGGGGGGAGTGTTACCGTATCACCTAATGCCAGAGTTTTGGACACTGCGATCGCTTTTGGCGGGGATGTCATACTGAAAAAAGGAGCGCGGGTAGAAGCTGATGCTTACTCTTTTGGCGGCAAAATCGTCCAAGAAGAAGGTGCGATCGTTGGTGGTGAACGTGCTACATTCAGCGATCGACATGGCATGATGTATGGTTCCAATCGAGTCAGAATTAACTTCTTCGCTCAGTATTTCTTCAATGCCATTTTTAGAATTAGTGCCGCTGTAGTAGCAGCGATTCTCGGACTGATTATTTTGCACACCAATCCACAGTTTCTGTCTTCTTTGGCGACAAAATTGGGTCAACACCCTATTTTGACTGGTCTATGGGGAATTGGGGCGATCGTCTCTTTTGTCTTTGCCACCGTGTTTCTGGCGATTACACTCATTGGTATTCCTTTGATTCCACTCCTAAGTCTAACTGCGATCGTCACTTCTCTAGTAGGGTCATTAGGTGTGGCACTTTTTGTGGGTCAATGCCTGCTCAGTAATGGCAATTGGTCTTTACAACAGCAGTTCTTGGTGGGTTTGGCGATCGTGACAGTTTTGACACTAATTCCATTTTTCGGAGGGTTAGTAGTTTTCCTAGTCAATCTGTTGGGCTTGGGTGTTATCTTGCTGTGGCGATTTGGTGGAGAAAAACCTCAAATAGCTACTTAAATCAGCTATCTAAACTGCAAATTAAACAAAGTTAAGGCTTTAATTATGGATTATTGACTAATTCAGCAATAAATTTACTGTATTCATCTTTCATGAGTAAATCTATATTTCGTCTAATGCTTCGCCTTAATGTATGAACAGTTTCACCTGTTATGGGATTAAATCCTTCCTTTTGATATTTTTGCCAATAAAGTCCTACACCTCGCTTTTGCCAGTTAGGTAGTTGATTAAAATTAATTCCATGTTGGAATAACAGTTCGTTTTTATCAGCAACAGATAATCCTTTCATCATCGTGGTTGCTTCAGTTGCGTTTTTCCCATCACGACGCAAGCACCAATAACAATGAGCATTTAAAGCATTCCTGTGAGCATCTTCATGTCGCCACCGAAAATAATTCACCACTTCTTCTATATTAGGAAGCTGGGAAATGCGACAGTCAAAGCAAGCAACATCACCTAACAACAAAGAAAATTTAGCGCTTGCTTCCCCCGCTAAAACTGAGTTAAGTTTTCTGAGTTTGCGGTTAAAAGTAGTCTCGTGTTCAGCAAAAAGAAGGGAAATTTCATCACTTTGAGTATAAGCATACTTAATATCTATGCCACAATTCATTAGATGCTCTATCGTTGTCAGCATCATCTCTCGAAAGTGGACATCATAGGGAGATTCAAATTGATGTACTTCTTTTGTCAGGCGAGTAAAACTGCGTCCATCTAACCTAGCAACTATGTGAAGTCCCGGCAGAACACAATAATCGTGGGATGTTTCAAATACCCGCATTCTACTATCTAGTTCATCAAATTTCATTCTGCGATTCCTCAACAATAAATGAATAATCTAACTCACTTTTAACTGTATAAATAACATCAAATCCTTCTTGAAAATGCGGTTTAATTAATTTTTTATATGTGCCTAATAGTCCCACAAGCGGCACAACTTGTTTAGATATTCTTTGACTATTTCTTCGCTTGCACTCTTCTAAGTCTGCTTGAAAATAATAAGCGACCAATTGAAATTTTTTGGCTTTGGCTGGGATGATGTAACGCTTTCTTTCTTCAAGAGTAGGGTTAGTGTTATCTACAACAAAAGCTTGTTTACCTTCTAAACAAGCTTGTAAGATAATTTGCTCTCGATGACGAGTTTTAAGCATATCCATGTTAATGCGGATGTGCGTATTAAAAAAGCGCTCACGATAAAAAGTAGACTTACCTACACCTTGAATACCAACAAAAATAATGGCTTCCATTTTTCATAGTTAGTAATTAGTAATTAGTTCATACTACCTATTTAGTACTTGTTTATAGCGATCGCTCGGCTAGAAAAGAGCCGGACGATCGCACTGATCAACTAATTTCTTTAATTTACCAACGCCTTTGTACTCCCGCCATTTGTCGTCCCGTTCTCTGTATTCGGTATCATCACTGCTGCGATCGCCGCCGGTGCAGTGTTCCCCACAGGTCGTTTACTACTCTTGCGTGGTCTACCCCCTGCCTGAATATACTGCAAACTGTTCTTGCCATAGCGCGTTGCCACACTCATCAACATTTTTTCCGAGTAGCTTGTCAAATCCTGCTCTAGCAATTTAATCTGCCCCACCGCTTCATCAACTGTGGAAAGCATTGTGTTGTAACTCGATAGCTTTGTTTGCAAGGTTTGAATCCGCCTTTCATACTCCGCTAAACTCAAGCTATCGCTAAACTCAAGCGTTTCGCTAATCGATCGCATCCCCGATATCCGTAGCGTTGCCTTATCCAATGCGATAGAACTGCGTTTCAGTCGTGCCATGAATGCCTCTCCTACAAAAACTCGTGTGAAAATTAATACAGACTTATGGTTCCACTTTAGCCATTTGCCGTTCTTCTTTCCCTGAGGGAAAACCACCAAAATTGATGTGAAGTTTACGGTGAAATCTCATATTTATTGCCTAATTTCACTTAAAATATCTCTAATTGAAAGTATAAATAAATTTTTTCTTCTTCTTAAGCCCTTCAATATCGTGTTGAAGTACCCAAAAATCGTTTTGAAGTACCTAAAAATCGTTTTGAAGTACCTAAAAATCGTTTTGAAGTACCTAAAAATCGTTTTGAAGTACCTAAAAATCGTTTTGAAGTACCTAAAAATCGTTTTGAAGTACCTAAAAATCGTTTTGAAGTACCTAAAAATCGTTTTGAAGTACCTAAAAATCGTTTTGAAGTACCTAAAAATCGTTTTGAAGTACCCAAACATCGTTTTGAAGTACCCAAACATCGTTTTGAAGTACTTGCGTTGCTTTTATGAAAAGTGAAACTAAATTCACGCTTTGCACTTATTCCCCTAACACCCCACCCCCAGCCCCTCCCCGCAGGCGGGGAGGGGAGACTTTGACTTCCGTCACTCGTGGGGGTGGGGTTCTTTTTTTGATTTATGCAAGAAGTCTATTGATGAATAGCGATCGCAAGTTCAATTTTCATCAATAGGACTTACGCAAAATGACCAAAAAACGTTCGCCCTTGGCGTTGCCGGAGGCTACCGCAGAGGACGCAGAGAAAACAGAGGAATAGAGTTTGAGAGAGTTTTTGCGTAAGTCCTGATCAAATCAAAGACGGGTATCATTTCAAGCTATGCGATGGTCGCTTTGCGAACCGGCGAAGCCATCGCGCCATTCGCAACTAATTTTACAGCATACAGAAGGTTTTGAGTCCGTCAAATTTTAGCTAAAATGTTCTAGTGCCGTGATTCAAAGCGCGATCGCTCAAGTTCCTCAACGCAACCCATAATATGGCAAA
The DNA here is from genome assembly GCF_000582685.1 of [Scytonema hofmanni] UTEX 2349. GTDB lineage: Bacteria > Cyanobacteriota > Cyanobacteriia > Cyanobacteriales > Nostocaceae > Hassallia > Hassallia hofmanni. The sequence goes on along the minus strand of NZ_KK073768.1, from coordinate 2,878,689 downwards.
AGATTTGTATCACGAGCAAGTTAAACGCGCTCTTAAAAAAGACGGATGGCAAATAACTCACGATCCATACGAATTGCGTATAGGTGGAGTTGAAATGTATATAGACATTGGCGCGGAACAGCTTATTGGTGCCCAAAGGGGAAATGATAAAATTGCGGTTGAGGTGAAAAGTTTTATTAGTCCCTCAAGGATTTCTGATTTTCATTTAGCGCATGGACAGTTTTTAGATTATCGCTATGCTTTAGAAGATAAAGATCCAGAGCGAATTTTATATTTAGCAGTACCTCGTTTTGTTTATGAAACCTTTTTTAACTTAGCTTTTATTAATAGTGTGGTACAACGCAGTCAAATTAAACTTTTAGTTTATGACTTAGAAAAGGAGACGATTGAGCAATGGATAAAGTAGCTCTCTACAGGCAATATATTCAACAACTAATCCAAGCAAAAGCCGATCGCTCGATGAAATCTGCAAAGGATGTTGAGGCTCAACCTATTTTTGATACGGAGCGAGATCACTATCAATTAGTGTATGTGGGTTGGAAGCAAAATGATATTAGAGATTATGGATGTTTGCTACATTTAGATATTAAAAATGGCAAGATTTGGATTCAATATGATGGTACGGAAGATGGTATCGCCTATGAGTTATTAAAATTGGGTGTACCACATGAAGATATAGTTTTGGGTTTTCAACCTGCTAGAGTGCGCTCTGATACTGAGTTTGCTGTAGGTTAGGTTTAAATATTCATTGATGAATAGCGATCGCAAGTTCAATTTTCATCAAATCAAAGGCGGGTCAATACGGTTCGGATAAGATTTTTTGATGAAAATTATAGATCACAAAGACGCAAGGGAATCGCCGTCTTTACAATAATAAGCCCTTTGTAGAGACGGCGATTCCCTTGCGTCTCCTGCCATAACCGAACCGTATTGAAAGGCGGGTATCATTTCAACCTATGCGATGGTCGCTTTGCGAACCGGCGAAGCCATCGCCCCTAGAGATAAAAAAGTCTATTTAACAGAGGGAAGCTTTAGTTCTATGCCTACTTTCTGACCTATTTCCAGAACATTGTTTGTAAAGTCTGTCATACCTGCGATCGGGGCAGCGACTAGAGTACCAGCAGCTAGTAAAGCTACTAGACGCTTTTTAAGTTTGGGTAAATTGCGTTCTTTTTCTGGCTTTTTAATTTCTTCTTCTATATCATCAATATCAATGGTGATGTCGTCGCGGGTTTCTGGTGGAAATTGGGCAGCAGTTTGGCGCATGGTGCTGATGATTTGCATTAGTTCTGCTATGCTTGCACCCCTTGTTTGATTTATATTGTCTACTCTAGCTTGGGCTTCGTTTTGAGCGACAAATCCAATAGTTGCGTCTTTGAAGTCATTTTGGTTTTTATCACCTTGGATTTTATCACCTTGGATTTTATCACCTGCAACATTATCGCCTTTGCCGTATTGATTGATATTGTTAGACATAGTTTTGAGGGGTTTGTAATGGAGTTTTAGGAGTTGATGGGCTGGTAAGGCTTGCATGGCATAGGTTTGACCCTCATCATCGCTAAATTCTACTTCGTATACTTCGGGAGCGAGGATTTCGACAATGGTTCCCACTTGACCTGCAAGCAAGTTATGTTCAAATAAGGGAGTTTTAAGAGCAACAATATCTAATAAGTTTAGTTTGTTTGGGGTCGCAAGCATAGACATTACCTCAGTTTTGCAGTTTGTTGCGATCGATAAACCCTAATTCAAACAGGACTTACGCAAAAACTCTCTCAAACTCTATTCCTCTGTGTTCTCTGCGTCCTCTGCGGTAGCCTCCGGCAACGCCAAGGGCGAACGTTTTTTGGTCATTTTGCGTAAGTCCTATCAAAGTTGGGTAACTTCATCCTGTTTTATTGCCTTCGACCCGATCGCCTGCAAAATTATCGCCTTCTCCATGTTGGTTAAAGGTTTTAGAACGGCGATCAACGACATTAACTGTAAGAGGTGAGTCACCTCCTTCTATATCAATAGAATGATCGCCTTTTGACTTTCTTTGACGTATGTCTTCATAGCCATCTAAAAGTTGACGCAGATCGAGTTTTAATTTTAGTTTGCCGATGGTGATTGTGCTTTCACCCATTGCCTCAAGTCCTAGAAGTTCTTGGTAGTCGAGGGGTGGATGTTTGGGGTGATTGGGGACGGGAACCCATTCGGTGATTTCGAGATTGGGGAGACTTTTGTGGATTTTTTGGAAGACATCGCGGATAATGCCGAGAAATAAGCGGCGGGTTTCTTTGCGTTCGCTAATGGTGATGAAGATTTTTTTATCTTCTGGATCGGCTTTGATCCGAGCAATGTTGTAGATTTCGTTGTTTTCTTGATATTGCAGCATTACGCCACTGCGCCAATAGATTTGCTTATAGATTTTTTCGTGGGTGATGACGATGAAGCGGGAGATGATGCTTTCCGGGAGAACTTTGTAATGGTATTGAAATTCCAGGGTTTCACCGTGCAGTTCTGTTTCCTCTGGTTCGTCTTTGGGCAGAAGTCCCGCAATCAGGAATTGTGGTGGTTTACAATCTAATTCAAAGCAAAGCTCAAATTCTTTCATCAGCCCGATCAAATAGTCGTGACGCTTGGGGGGATATCGCTCTGGATTGAGGATGCGGATGAGATCGGCGGGGGTAAAAATGCCTTTGGTTTGAGTTTTGAGGTTTTCATCGCTCAGGAGCGCGTAAATGCCTTCTGTCACCCAGTTGGGTTTGAGGACGTTGGTATCTTTGAGTATGGGATGCTCGCGGAAGTTGAGAACTAAGCCAAGTCGATGCAGCAAGTCGATTAGTTGCTCTTGGTTTTGTTCTTCGGGAATTTTGTTTTCGTAACAGATGCCGATATAACTGCTGTAGGTGATAAAGTCTTGGGGCATGGATTCGAGTTTTTGTTTAACCTCAAACCATGTCAGAGGTAGAAGATCGTAAACTTCTTTGAGTTTGCCGATTTGCTGCAAAATAGCGGTGCGAAGTTCATCAATGCCGATATTGTCTTGGCAGGAGGTTTCGATAATGGCTTCGATGTTAGGATATTTTTCGCGTAATGCTTTGCGGTTGATATCGAGGGGTTGTTCGTCTTTTTTGTTGCCAACGATAATCACGGGGGACTTTCCGCCGAAGCTTTCGATTAGTTTCAGCCAATATTCGATGCGGTTTTCTTCTTCGCTGGTGCGACAATTACAAACTAGGAGATAGAGGCTGCGCTTAGTCAGAAAAAACTGATGGGTGGCATGATAAATTTCCTGTCCGCCAAAGTCCCAAACATTAAGACGGATGTCTTTGCTATTAACCTGCACGTTCCAAGTTTCCACATTGAGTCCGTCGGTTTGGGATTGATTTTTATCATATTTATCGCGGATTAGTCGCTCGATCAGGGATGTTTTGCCGACGCTGCCTTGTCCGATGAGCAAGAGTTTGGCTTCGTTGAGTTGACGCCTTTCACCGCTACGGAGTAATTGCAAGTAATTGAAAATGTCTTTAACTGAACCAACACGATCAGAAGATCCTAAAATCTCTGGTGAAATAGGCAGCGGATTTCCCCGTAAATCTAGTGTTTCCAATTTCGGCAAACTTTGTATCGCCTCTGGAATCTCGGTTATTTTGTTGTAACTGAGGTCAAGCTGCGTCAGATTGGTTAATTGTGCGATCGCCTCTGGAATCTCGGTTATTTTGTTGCCACTGAGGTGAAGCTGCGTCAGATTGGTTAATTGTGCGATCGCCTCTGGAATCTCGGTTATTTGGTTGATACTGAGGACAAGCTGCGTCAGATTGGTTAATTGTGCGATCGCCTCTGGAATCTCGGTTATTTTGTTGCCACTGAGGTGAAGCTGCGTCAGATTGGTTAATTGTGCGATCGCCTCTGGAATCTCGGTTATTTGGTTGATACTGAGGACAAGCTGCGTCAGATTGGTTAATTGTGCGATCGCCTCTGGAATCTCGGTTATTTTGTTGTAACTGAGGACAAGCTGCGTCAGATTGGTTAATTGTGCGATCGCCTCTGGAATCTCGGTTATTTTGTTGTAACTGAGGTCAAGCTGCGTCAGATTGGTTAATTGTGCGATCGCCTCTGGAATCTCGGTTATTTTGTTGTAACTGAGGTGAAGCTGCGTCAGATTGGTTAATTGTGCGATCGCCTCTGGAATCTCGGTTATTTTGTTGTAACTGAGGTCAAGCTGCGTCAGATTGGTTAATTGTGCGATCGCCTCTGGAATCTCGGTTATTTGGTTGATACTGAGGACAAGCTGCGTCAGATTGGTTAATTGTGCGATCGCCTCTGGAATCTCGGTTATTTTGTTGTCACTGAGGTGAAGCTGCGTCAGATTGGTTAATTGTGCGATCGCCTCTGGAATCTCGGTTATTTTGTTGTAACTGAGGACAAGCTGCGTCAGATTGGTTAATTGTGCGATCGCCTCTGGAATCTCGGTTATTTTGTTGTTACTGAGGTGAAGCTGCGTCAGATTGGTTAATTGTGCGATCGCCTCTGGAATCTCGGTTATTTTGTTGTAACTGAGGTGAAGCTGCGTCAGATTGGTTAATTGTGCGATCGCCTCTGGAATCTCGGTTATTTTGTTGCCACTGAGGTGAAGCTGCGTCAGATTGGTTAATTGTGCGATCGCCTCTGGAATCTCGGTTATTTGGTTGATACTGAGGACAAGCTGCGTCAGATTGGTTAATTGTGCGATCGCCTCTGGAATCTCGGTTATTTTGTTGCCACTGAGGTGAAGCTGCGTCAGATTGGTTAATTGTGCGATCGCCTCTGGAATCTCGGTTATTTGGTTGATACTGAGGACAAGCTGCGTCAGATTGGTTAATTGTGCGATCGCCTCTGGAATCTCGGTTATTTCGTTGTTACTGAGGTGAAGCTGCGTCAGATTGGTTAATTGTGCGATCGCATCAGGTATTTCAGTCAACTTCTGCCCCGACAAGTCTAACTCTCGCCAACCCTCAGCCACAGCGCGATCTATCAGTACCAATAACTCATCCTGCGTCATAATTCCAAGGAGAAGGGTGAGGAAAGAAGATTGATGAATATGATCTTAACTGATTAGGGAAAAGGCTAAATTATCACTTTTTGGCGGTCTGTCAGTTCGCTATTTGGGATATTGTGGATTTAGGCGTAGGCGTAGCCCGTCGTAGATATCGCGCTCAGATGATGGGAAAAGGCGATCGCAAAACATAATAGCCATCATTACCAATGCTCTGTAACCAATCCATCCACATAATCAAAATCTGAATCATCGGTCACAAGCACCCAACCATGTTCCAGACAATGCGCTGCAATCCAAACATCATTCATCGGAATTGGTCGTCCTTTGCGCTTCAAAGCCGAACGAGTCTGAGCATAGATAACTGCTGTTCGCTTTTCCACAGGCACAACCGTACAAACTTCCATAAACTCCAAATATCGAGGAAAATTTTTCAACGGTCGAGTCGAGTTCTCAGCCCCAAACAGTAACTCTCCCGCTACTACCACCGACAAAAATATTTCTGGTAACGCCAACACCCTTGAAACAACATCAGGATCACCATTCAAAAAACGTATTGCAACAGAAGTATCTAATGCAATCTCACCACTCATTTAAATCAACCTGACGACAATCAGCTTGAATTGCTTCCTGTAAATCAGCCGCCTCATCATCACTCAAAATACCAGCAAATTTTGCTAGAGGATGATGACTACGCGTTGTCTGAACACGATGCAAAAAATCTAACATTACTTTGACTAACTCATCTGGAAGCTCTGCAATTTCTTGGATAAGCTGCTCGCGGCTAGTCATACATTTGCCCTCTTTAGCAAAGTTTATCGTCAATATTATAACGAATCAGTCTCAAAATCAATTACACAGGTTTAGCGATCGCGTCTTGAGATGTTGCGATCGCCTAAATCAAAAAATATCCTCATAGATATCTGTCATCGTTAGCGATAAATTGACCGAATTTAAATATAGCGCTTCTCGTTTGAATCAAATACAGATTTATCTGCGTTCATCTGCGTTCATCTGCGTTTCCTTAATTCTTTGATGTATTGCACCGAACTGAGAAGCCCTATATGCGTTATCCAAAATCAGACGAGACGTAGCAGTGCTATGTCTCTACATTCTTTTTCATCCTTCAGACAACAGCATGATGTAGAATAGAAATCCCGGTCACTGGGCAAATTTAAATAAGAAAGATGAATCAGTTTCCCGCAACCAGCAGCAGTGTGGTAAAGGAAAAAGCCTTAGAATTAGGGTTTCACAAAGTTGGAATTGCATCTGTAGATCATCTCGATACTACACACGCCCAGCGGTTGCAAGCATGGTTAGAACTGGGTTATCATGCCGATATGGAATGGATGACTTCGCCGAAGCGTCAGGATATTCGGTATTTAATGCCAGAAGTGCGATCGCTTATTTGTGTCGCTTTAAATTATTACACACCTCACCAACGTCCCGGAGGTGAAGAATATGCTAAAATGTCGCGTTATGGCTGGGGACGAGACTATCACAAAGTCATGCACAAAAAACTCAAGGTGCTGACTACTTGGTTGCAGGAACAAGAAAAAGGTATTCAAGCGCTTAGTTATGCAGACACAGGACCAGTGCAAGATAAAGTATGGGCACAACAAGCGGGAATTGGTTGGATTGCAAAAAATGGTAATGTGATAACTAGGGAGTATGGCTCTTGGGTATTTTTGGGAGAAGTGTTGACCAATCTGGAATTAGAGAGCGATCGCCCACATACACAACACTGCGGTACTTGTACTCGTTGTCTTGAGGCTTGTCCTACCAGTGCAATTACTCAAGAGTTTGTAATAGATGCCAATCGTTGCATAGCTTATCATACAATTGAAAATAGGGCAGAAAAATTGCCACAGACAATTACACCTCATTTGCAAGGTTGGGTTGCAGGTTGCGATATCTGCCAAGATGTTTGTCCTTGGAATCAGCGTTTTGCTCGTACAACCGATGTGGCAGAGTTTCAACCTTACTCTGGGAATATTGCACCCAAGCTGATAGAATTAGCCAAAATCTCAAATGAGGAGTGGGATAAACAATTTCCGGCATCCGCATTCAGACGAATTAAACCAGAAATGTTACGAAGAAATGCCCGTGCTAATCTAGACAATAAACTAGATGCATAGCGCACTTGAGCAAACTAAGGTAAAGGCTTACATTCAGTCATGAAGTCAACTTCAAACTTCATACTTTATACTTTATACTTCAGATGACCCAGAAAGTAATTATTTTTGATTTTGATGGCACAATTGCCGATACAGTAGATGCTCTAGTAAGTATTGCTAATCGTTTAGCCCTAGAATTTGGTTATATACAAATTACTCCGGAGGAACTTGACCTGATGAGGAATTTTACTTCTAGAGAAATTATTAAGTACTCAGGTATCTCGGTTTTCAAGATTCCTTTTTTAGTCAAAAAAGTGAAATCAGAATTAAAAGATAAAATACACGAATTCAAACCAATTCCCGGAATTAAAGAAGCATTAATAGAACTGAAAAATGATGGAAATAGGCTAGGAATTATCACTTCTAATTCTAAAGATAATGTCAGAGACTTCCTGCAAATAAATGATTTAGATAATTTATTTGAGTTTATCTACTCAGGGGTGACAATTTTTGGCAAGACAACAATAATTAATAATGTCTTAAGACAAAAACAACTAAAAACTCAAGAAGTTATTTATGTAGGTGATGAAACTAGAGATATAGAAGCATCCAAAAAAGCAAATATCAAAGTGATTGCAGTGACTTGGGGTTTCAATTCCGAGGAAGTTTTAAACAAGCAAAATCCCAACTTTTTGATTCAGCAACCAAGTCAACTGCTAGAAGTGATAAAAAGTTGCTAATTGTAATTTGGTAATTAAATAAAATTTATTACCCATTGTATCATGTCCGGCAAATCACACACATTGTAAAGACGTTCCGCCGGAACGTCTCTACGAGGATGGGTTCCGGCGGAACGTCTCTACGAGGGTGGGTTCCGCCGGAACGTCTCTACGAGGGTGGGTTTTTATTACTGTTAATTAAACGGACATGAAATTACCTATTAACAATTAGCAGCAAGCATAAAAACTTACTTTCCGGCTTGACCTTTTTTTATAGCTTCTTCTACTAGGTCATCACTGACGTTAGTAGCACCTTCATTTGCAGAATTGCCAACATCCTTAGCCATGTTCATATAATCAGCGGGATTACTAGTTGATTCTGCCTGCGTTGTTGTCTCTTCTTGTTTCGATACCTCAAACTTAGGTGCAGTTGCAGCGTTGGCAGCTGCTTCACCTTCTTTTGTACGGTCAACATCACTGACGCTGTATTTCTGTGCGGCTTTGTAATCTCCCTCGACATCGACTGTTGGTGCTTTTTCTTCACCACTAGCGATGCTTTCAGCAGCTAATTGCGCGTCTTGGGTAGAATTTTCCGCGACATTGGGCTTCACTTCATCAGGCATAACTAACCCCTTAAGTAACTTTTCTATTTATGAGGTAATCCTAACAAAGTGATGTCTCATGTTCTTGGTATCTACAGATAGATGTTTACCTCTATTGAAAGATAGATAAATTTTTGTAGCTTTAATTTTTAAAACTCTTTCTCTTGGAGGTCGATAATAAAGTCATTAATAGTCAAGGTAAAACAGGTATCACTTTGAACTTTTTGATTTAATAACTTCGGAGAAAAATTATGACTGCAAGTTACAATAAAGCCGATTCTCAAGCCCAGACCAACACAACTCAAAAAGTGGTGGAGGCATTTAACAAGCTGGATACTGATGCGAAATTAGCTTGGTTTTATTTTGTTTATAAAAAAATGGGTAGTTCAATTACTCCAGCAGTACCGGCTGCTGCGGAACCAGAACTAGCACCAAGGTTGTTAGGAGATTATTATGAATTATCTGAAGAGGAGCAATTAAACGTGATGCGCGAAATTGTGAATCGTAAAGATACAGAATATTCTCGTGCTTATGGTGCTATCAAAGAAAATAACCAGCTCTTGGTTTGGTATGCTTGGGCAATCGGTATGGATGAGAAAAAAATAGTTGGAATGCCAGCAAATTACAATGCTAGTGAGCCGATAAATAATCTGCTTTCGGAAGTAGAAGGATTAGAATTTGAAGAGCAAATTTCTATATTCCGGACAATTGCGAATGAAATGGGTTACACCGATGTGAAGCCGATTGAAACGCAAGCACAAACTGGTAAAACGTCAAGTCTTTAATATTTGTAGTAAGCACTTCAGTGCTTACTACGAAGAATAAGTTTTCGATTTACTGCATGTGAGCTAAGTCGGATGCTGTCATGTTGGAGTGTACCACTTGACCATCACGAAACCAAACTATGCGTTGGGTTTGACGAGCAACTTCTGGCTCATGAGTTACCATGACTACGGTGATACCACTAGCGTTAAGTTCGGTGAAGATATCTAATACTTCTTGGGTTGTGCGAGAATCAAGGGCGCCGGTGGGTTCATCAGCAAGGAGGACGACGGGACGGTTGACGATCGCACGAGCGATCGCTACTCTTTGTTGTTGTCCTCCTGATAGTTGAGTTGGTTTGTTGTTGAGTCGCTTTTCTAAACCTACTCTGCTAAGTGCTTCGGTTGCGCGATCGCGTCTTTCACTGTTACTCACACCGGCATACACCATCGGCAAAATTACATTTTCTAATGCCGATAGTTGAGATAATAGGTGGAATTGTTGAAACACAAACCCTAACTTTTTGTTACGAATATGTGCCAAAGCGCTATCGTCTAGTTGTGCGACATCAACGTTATCTAAATAATAATGTCCTGATGTCGGACGATCCAAACAACCGATAATATTCATTGCGGTGGATTTACCAGAACCAGAAGGTCCCATAATCGAACAGTATTCGCCCTGTTCTATAATCAAGTTGACATCGTTAAGTGCCTTGACTTCTGTTTCCCCAGTACCATAAATTTTAAAGACATTCTCAATCCGAATAATTGCTCTCTTAGGAGTGGGATTGGGAATACGGGAATCGGTAATTGATAAAGTGTTTGCCATAAAGATTTTCTTAAAAGATGATTAAAGCAAGGAGAATCACAGTTTTGGTTGACATGGGAAAGCGTTAAAACGCGTCTTTAAAGCCATAATAAACACACGCTAGACTACCTATCAGATAGACAAACCAAGTCATAAAAAAGCCGATCGCCCGTGCTGGTGAGGGTCCATAAGTCTGAATCAATCCGTATCCATGAGCAATTCTGGCGATGGTCAGCGTAGCTCCCAGTAGCCATACCAGCCAAGTCTGGGAATGCATCAACTCAAGCGCAATAATTAAAAGCAATGCCAGAGGTACATATTCTGCGAAATTACCATGAGCGCGGACTTTACGTTGTAAAATACCATCATCTGGAATTGTGTCTCCTATTAACTTTTGAGTCGTGCTTTCGATTAAAGCAGCCCACGGGCTTGGGTTGTCGAGAGGATTACGCTGTATCTTGACATCATCTTTTGACTCACCATGCCAAACCCTAGTTTTTGTGCGTTCCATTGTGGCAATGTAGGAAAGCACAAAGGCGATGATACCGTTAAGTCCGATAAACAAAGTTGATATGGGAATCGTATTTTCATTCATGATTAGGGCAAGGGGCAAAGGTTGAAGGTTTTTTATTCTTTTTTCTTTTACCTAAGATTAAAGTTAACCTTTTTTGCAAAATGTTTATACGCTGTTAAGCAAAGCCAATCCTTAAGCGCTACGTAGCGCGACAATCGGATCGAGTTTAGCCGCACGACGTGCGGGGACAACACCAAAGAATAAACCGATACCACCAGAAACCCCAACGGCAAGAGCGATCGCTACCGGAGAAATTGCCGCTTCTAAAGGAGTCAACGCTCCTACTAGCATAATGCCACCGATACCAATTCCAGTGCCAATTAAACCACCAGCGGCTGAGAGAACTACTGCCTCAATCATGAACTGTAGCAGGATATCTTGTTGAGTTGCACCGATCGCTTTTCGCAATCCAATTTCTTGAGTGCGTTCCGTGACGGAAACAAGCATAATATTCATGATGCCAATCCCACCGACAACTAAGGAAATGCCGGCGATCGCTGCAAGCATAATTGTTAACGCACCGCTAATTTGACCGACAGTTTGCAGCGCATCTTTTTGAGTGCGGATGGTAAAATCATCTTCGTTGATTAATTTGTGTCGCAATCGCAGCAAGTTAGTAATTTGAAACTCTGCTGCATCTACACTGTCTGAATTCTTTGCCGAAGCGACGATATAAGTTACCTCTAATCCGTAGGGAGAAGTTTTCCCCACCAAGCGATTTGCAGCGGTGGGAATCGGTGTTAATGCTGCTTCGTCGTAATCGGCACCGACGCTGGAACCTTTGGGTGTTAATACTCCAATTACTTGAAAGCTGGCATTTTTGATTCGCATTTGCTGCCCGATGGGGTTAGAATTACCAAAGAGTTTTTCTGCCAAATCAGCACCTAACACCACAACTTGGTTGCTGCGCTTCATGTCTATGTCGCTGAAAAACCGTCCTTTTGCCGTTTCAAAATCCCGCACCACCAAGAAGGAAGGAGTCGTACCGATAATGTTGACATCGGTGTTGCGGTTGCGGTAAGTCACCACCTGCCTGCTGTTTAATTCCGCCGTCACACCTGCTACACTTGGGACTTGAGAAGCGATCGCCAGAGCATCTTCTAAAACTAAAGTTTTTGGGACATCACGGGATATGCGCTCAGTTTCTTGATTACCGGGAATGACAAATATGACGTTTGGTCCCAAGGACTCCAGTTGTTTATTAACGTACTTTTGTCCACCTTGCCCGATGCCAATCATCGCAATCACCGAGGCATTTCCGATGACAATACCCAACATTGTCAAGACACTACGCAACTTATTTGACAGCAGAGTTGTCCCTGCCATTTTCACGCTTTCGAGAATGTTCATAAGAATTGGGAATAGGGCAATGGGCAATGGGCATTGGGCAATGGGCAATGGGCAATGGGCAATGGGCAATGGGCAATGGGCAATGGGCAATGGGCAATGGGAATAAAAAGAAGCGATCGCGTATTTCACTCATACCATGCCCCATGCCCCATGCCCTATGCCCTATGCCCTATGCCCCATGCCCCATGCCCCTTTACCCTTTATCCCTCTTTTGTTCGATTTTATATTCTTTTGGAGGGTCAATAAAGACGCGATCGCCTACTTTAACTCCCTCTAAAATCTGAGTTTGGTCTTTGATTTGCGAACCGATTGTGACTTCGCGAAACTGCGCTTTATTTTTCGCGTCTGGGATTAACACACCAGTTTGACCCTTTTCGGTAACAATCGCCACCGTTGGCAATACTAAAGCATTTGACAAGCGATCGCCTAAGAACGTCAAATCGACATTTAAGCCAGAACGCAATTTATCTGCCCCCGTATCCAATGCCACCCGTACTTGAAAGGATGTTACACCTTGTTCTACCACTGCTTCTGGAGAAATTAGGCGTACACTTCCTTTAAAGACTTGATCTGGATAAGCATCAGCAACAATTTCCACACTTTGTCCTTCTTTAATTCTACCAATATCAGCTTCCGGCACTTGCGCTAGCACTTCTAAACCTCGTGCGACAGCGACAATTGAACTAGAAGTTGCTGAGGCACTACTTGAAGCCGAAGTTGTGGGAGTGACAAAAGCGCCGATGTTAGCATACTTCTGGGTGACAATTCCCGCAAAAGGTGCGCGGATAATCGTATCTTCTAAATTAACTTGCTCCGCCTTCAATTGAGCTTGCGCTGACGCTACACCTGCTTTACGCTGATTAATTATTTCCGGACGGGTGCCATTTTGCATCAACTGCAACTGCGCTTTTGCTTCTTCTACTACTGCTTTGCGTTGAGCCATTTCTTCGGAACGACTACCAGCTTGTTGCAGCGATAATCGCTTTTGTGCTTCTTGCAAATTCGCGATCGCGCTTTTATCTTCGCTGACAAATTGATCTAATTCTTGCTTTTGAACTGCTCCCTGCTGATATAAATATTGGTAACGCTTGACTTTTTCGCTGCTATAATTCGCCTTTGCTTGAGCTGCATCTACCAAAGCTTGAGCTTGAGCAATTTCTTGAGGACGATTTCCTGCTTGTGCTTGGGCTAATTGCGCTTGGACTTGTGATAAACGCGCTTTCGATTGATCGATTTCTTGAGGACGACTTCCGGCTTCAGCTTCGGCTAATTGAGCCTGAGATTGGGCTAAATTGGCGCTAAATTGCTGGATTCTCGCTTGAATGTCTGCACTATCCATGCGGGCAAGAATTTGTCCTGTTTGGACGCGATCGCCTTGCTCAACATACAATTGTTTTAAAATTCCCGGATTTTTCGGGCTAATATTCACACTTTGAACTGGTACAACCTTGCCACTACTGGTAATCCGCAAAGTTACGTTTTTCGCTTCCACTGGCACAGTTAGTTGCGTAATATCCTCTTTGCCTGTACCCTGATTCACAAACATGTATGTCGTCGTTGCGCCAACAACCACCACACCAGCAGCCATCAGCCCAATCAACCAGGAAAATGGATTCTTTACTTTACCAAATACGGGGACTTCTATTTGCGTAGTCATATATAGCCTGTGAAAAATGATGCGGTTGGCGGTTGATAAGCGTTTCAACAACTTGAGGAAATTATTAAAAAGGGACTGGGGACTAGGGACTGGGGACTAGGGACTGGGGACTGGGGACTGGGGACTAGGGACTGAGGAGTGGGAATAAAAAGGGATTGGGCAAGATTAATTATCTGTGGTGCGGCAAATCGAGAATTCCGTGATTTCGGAAAATAAAAGATAGTTTACGTTTACTTAAGTTTTTTATCATACTAACCTCCTGTACTTATAAATCACTTCACCTGAATGGGTGACTTTAGTGATGAGTTACGCAACTTGGGGACTGGAGACTGGGAACTGGGGATTGGGAAAAAAAATAACATTCATGTCTCTTCCTAATCCCTCATCCCTAGTCCCTAGTCCCAATGCCCAAAATTTAGCTGTCGCTTATAGCTGAGATCGTTTAAGCTAGCTGAAAGAATCTTTAGAATTATGGTTAAGAGGCGTTAGTGTGCCCAAATTAGTTCGATTAATTTCGCTTTTAATTGCCTGTAGCTTCTGGAGTTTGCCTTATAAAGCTCATGCACAGGCATTGATTCCTCACACACTGCAACTTGATACAGCAAAATTGGAGCAGCAGGGGTTGAGTCTGGCACAAGAAGCAGCTCAACTAGCGCAGTTTCAACAGACGGAAATGGCTTTACCACGAGCAAAGTTGGCATCTCAACTCGCTCCTAAGAATGATAAAGTATGGTTTCTCTTAGGTGGCTTGTATTTGCAAAACAAGCAGTTTGATACGGCGATCGCTGCTTTAAATAAGGCACAATCTCTCAACCCCAAAAATGCTGACGTTCAGTTTGCTTTGGGTTCAGCTAATTTTCAGCAGGAAAAATACCAAGCCGCAGTAGAGTATTATCAAGCGGGTTTGAAGTTAAAACCCAATGATTCAGAGGGTTTGTTTGATTTAGGGAATGCCTACTATAAGTTGAATAGATTGCCAGAAGCGATCGCCCAATACAATAAAGCAGTAGCCGCTAACAAAAAATTCTGGCCCGCGATTAACAACGTCGGGTTAATTAACTACGAACAAGGCAATATCCCCGGCGCCATCAAGCAATGGCAAATGGCTGTTGCCCTGGAAAAACAAGCCGCAGAACCTTTATTAGCATTGGCGGTGGCACTGTATACTAAAGGCGATCGCGCTTCCGGCTTGGCAATGGGAGAAGCTGCACTGCGAATTGACGATCGCTATGGTGATTTGACTTTCCTTAAGGAGAATCTCTGGGGCGATCGGCTTCTAGCTGATACGAAGAAATTCCTCGAATTACCTCGCATTCAAGCCGCTCGCCAGCCAAAAGAAACCCCGTCAGTCAATAAACAGCCGCAATAAGATGAGGGGGAGAAAGGGGCATGGGGCATGGGGCATGGAAAGAATCGTATTTATTCACGCACTCGCGCATCCGAACTTCTTTAATTCCCATTGCCCATTGCCCAATGCCCATTGCCCAATTCCCAATTCCCCCTTGCTTAAAAGCACCATTTAACAGTACATATATACTAAAGTGTAAAAAGTAAACAGTCGCCCAACATATTGATGGACGACGGTTACTAAATAAATTGTCAATTGTCCTGTTTGGGTAGCAGTGCGATGATTTGGTCAACAAACTGTTGATGGTCAACAACTGGTTTAGAGATGTAACCATCAGCACCGCTTTGCTTGAGAAAGTTCTCGCGATCGCCTTCCATCGCGTGTGCCGTTACCAAAATAACAGGTAAATTTGCTGTCTGTGGATCTGATTTCAACATTTGTGTAATCTTGATACCATCAACAGACTGACCTTGGTAAACACTTCTTGAGAGAGAAACATCCATCAAAATAATGTCTGCTTCACCAGAAGAGGCAATTTTCATTACCTCTTCCACGTTTTCAGTATGTTTTACCTGCAAGCCACCGCGCTTGGTCAAAATTTTGGAAAAAACACGAGCATTAATTAGATCGTCTTCGACAATCAAAACAGTTTTCATCGAAAATGTGGGTGGAAACCCCGTCCTTCGTTTGACGGCTTTATATTGGATTTAAACACCATTACCGCTTTGGAGTTACTCAATACCGTGTAGTTTTGTTTTCTACTTTCGCAATTGACAATTACGAACTGACATCTTTCACCCTGTAGGCATAATGGTTTTGTTCCTTGCGGAACCTCCCTTTCGGGGTAATGTGAGCAAGCGCCAATGTTATTGGTCGGTACTTTCCGCTTCGACACTAGCTTAACCCTCTAAACTTGTTTAATCGTTCGGTTTCAGAGTCCGGAACTGGCTGCGTATCCCGGAGTGAGAACTTCAACACTTACCAATAACGTAGTACACAAGGTACTGAGTCGGGTCAACTAATCCTAAAGGATTGAGGCTAAAAGCCTAAGCGCCAATAGGTGCGGGGTGTTGACGAGAATTTAACTTATAGGGGTGAGAGAAATTACCACTTCAATCAAAACAGTTGTCTACCTACTTTAAAAAAATCAATGTGTATCCCCATGATATGACGGATAATACAACTGATTTTTGCCTGATGACTGTCAAGATTGTGTTAAGAATTTCATTTCATCCGTTATGCTGTGGTTGCTGGTGTGTTCATTTATAGAGATTTTTGTGTAGTGAAAATTCAGGGAAAAAACTCATGGCAAAACAGTTAAATCTTCTTTCAACGGGACAGGTAATCACCACAGCCCTGCACACGGAGATGCAACGGTCTTACCTTGAATATGCCATGAGTGTGATTGTCGGGCGGGCGTTACCAGACGTGCGTGATGGCTTAAAACCAGTGCATCGGCGCATTTTGTATGCCATGCACGAACTCGGTTTAACCCCCGACAGACCCTATCGGAAGTGTGCCCGTGTAGTCGGAGACGTACTAGGTAAATATCATCCCCACGGCGACCAATCGGTTTATGATGCTTTGGTAAGGTTGGTGCAGGAGTTTTCCAGTCGGTATCCCTTATTGTCAGGACATGGCAACTTTGGCAGTGTGGATAACGACCCACCCGCAGCGATGCGCTATACAGAAACGCGTCTTGCAGCCATCAGCCATGAGGGAATGCTGACAGAAATTGGGGAAGAAACGGTGGAATTTATCGGTAACTTCGATAATTCCCAACAAGAACCAACAGTGCTACCAGCACAGCTACCGTTTTTGTTGCTAAATGGCTGTGCGGGTATTGCGGTAGGAATGGCAACGAATATTCCACCGCACAACTTAGGAGAAATAGTTGATGGGTTAATTGCTTTAATCGACAATCCTGATTTGAGTGACGAAAAATTATTTCAGTTAATTCCGGGTCCAGATTTTCCCACCGGTGGGGAAATCATTGGCAATGCTGGCATTCGCGAGGCATACAGCACAGGTAAGGGTAGTATTGTGCTGCGAGGAGTTGCCCAAATAGAGGAAATGGCACCTGTTAGGGGTAGCAAACGGCGAACAGCAATTATTATTACAGAATTGCCTTATCAAGTGAATAAGGCAGCCTGGATTGAAAAAGTAGCGGAATTAGTCAATCAAGGTCGCTTGCAAGGAATTTCCGATCTGCGGGATGAAAGCGATCGCGAAGGTATGCGCGTAGTCATTGAACTCAAACGCGATACTAACGAACAGGATGTTCTTAGGCATTTGTATCACCAAACCGCTCTGCAAACTAATTTTGGGGCAATTCTTTTAGCGATCGTTGATGGACAACCAAGACAACTTAGTTTGCGTCACCTCCTGGAAGAGTTTTTAACTTTCCGCGAACATACTCTCAACCGTCGCTACACTAATGAATTGCAAAATGCACAAAGTCGCCTGCATTTGCTCGACGGCTTGCTAAAAGCATTATCTAACTTAGATGATGTGATTTTCATTTTGCGGCAAGCGGCTGATGGTGCTAGCGCAAAAATCGATCTGTGTAGCCTGCTTGATTTGACTGAAGTCCAAGCAGATGCAATTTTAGCTATGCCGTTGCGACGCCTCACCAGTTTAGAACAGCAAAATTTACAGCGAGAATTTGAGCAATTAATTGACGAAATTGACTTATTACAACGGTTGCTCAACGACAGAAAAGAGTTACTCAAAGCGCTGAAAAAAGACTTGCGTAGTCTCAAGCGCAAGTACAGTGATGCTCGTCGTACCAAACTTTTGGCTCTTGATACCCAGACTCATAAACTCCTTGAAGACAACCAGACAACCAATAAGGAGGAGAATCCCAAATCCCAAATCCAAAATCCAAAATCTGAAGAGCCAGCAGAAGAAGTTATTTTAGAGTTTAGCCACCGGGGGTATGTGCGCCGTACTCAGCCATCAGTGAAAAAGCCGAAAGCTGACAACGGTTTGCCGGATAATGATTTCATTATCCAAACAGCAGTAACTGATACAAACAAAGAGTTAATGGTCTTAAATAGTGGTGGCAAAGTCTACCCTGTGAACGTGGGAGACATTCCCCCAACTACGGGGCGTTCTCCACGGGGAAAACCGCTGATAACCATGCTCAGTAGTACCGCTCAAGGTTCTCAAGAAGTTGTTATTAACCGCTTTGTACTGCCAGAAAACTCTGAAACCTCGCAAATGATTCTTTTGACAAAGCAGGCACGAATTAAGCGCCTCTCCCTTGGGGAATTTACTAACCTGACTCGTCGCGGAATTACAATTCTAAAGTTAAAAGACGATGATGAATTGTTATTTAGCCAATTTGCTACTCCTGGAGAACATCTGATTGTTGCCAGTTCCGGTGGGCGATTGTTGCGGTTTCCGATAAATGATGAACAACTACCGATTATGGGTCGTACTGCTGTCGGGTTGCAAGCATTACGGCTGTTGAAACATCAGCAAATGGTCGGCTTTGTCACATTTGCTAAGGATAGTAATTTATTGTTGGTTACTGAAGAAGGATATGCCAAACGAATAGCAGTGAAAGATTTCAAACTAGCTAATCGCGGTGATTTGGGAACGCAAGCGCTGAAGTTTAAAAGTAAAACTGACAATTTAGCTGGGATGGTTATAGCGATCGCCCGAACTGAAGTAGCGCTAGTCACAAATCGAGAGCGGGTACTGCGTCTAAGTGTAGAAACAGTGCCTTTGTTAGGCAGAGATACTACCGGTGAAAGCCTTCTTCAGCTTAACCGCGATGAAAAAATCATCACCGTTGCCCAAGTGTACTCTTAAGCAGGGTGATAAATTGGTTCCAGTAGTAGAGACGTTCCAGTGGAACGTCTCTTCTTGCTAATTATTATTATTAATATTTCAAAGCACTGTGTATACCAGCAAACCCTACATAACACCAAAGATTAGGTAAAAAAGTCTTAATATTTGACATCATTACAGGTATACTAATTGCAACTATATCTCAATAAATTGATAAGTTGTGAGAAAGCAAAACTGAAGCGCTCTCTAACCTCAGCCTTAATGATTCACGTTCCAGTGGATTTCTTAGTCTGTTCTTAATATCAGTGATTGCTATCAAAGTCAACAAAACATCACAGTGTCTTAAATATCATGTTGCATTTTAGAAAAATATTGTTATATTAGTTTACATAGAGTAACAAAGTTTCGTAAATCCACTCTGGAGCGCCAACAATGACTACAAATACTACAAAAGTTACCACCCCCGTAATCGAAGATCGCAATGCTTGGCGTTGGGGCTTCACCCCACAAGCAGAAATTTGGAACGGTCGCTTGGCAATGATTGGCTTTTTAGCCGCTGCTTTAATTGAGATATTTTCTGGTCAAGGCTTTCTACACTTCTGGGGCATCCTCTAATATTTACAACGATAAATATCTTAAATTAAATAAATAAAAAAACCTGGGAGCGTTAATTCACTCCCAGGTTTTTTATAATTTTTGATTCTTAATGATTGGAGCGTGGTTGATTGATAGTTGATAGTTGCTGGTGAGCTACTGCGCTATGGCGGCTCTGTCAACACTCAACAGTTATCCACTATCAACTATCAACTATCAACTATCAACGCTCTTACCTAATATATTCCTTGAGAACACTGTTGCGATTTGGGTGGCGTAACTTGCGGAGTGCCTTCGCCTCAATTTGACGAATCCGTTCGCGGGTGACATTAAAAATTTGTCCAATTTCCTCTAAAGTCTTCATGCGACCGTCATCCAAGCCATAGCGCAGTCTCAGAACATCGCGTTCGCGGGGACTAAGACTGTCGAGGACTTTTTCTAGGTCTTCGCGCAGAAGATTTTTGGAAACTTGGTCTTCAGGGGTTTCGCCATCTGACTCAATAAAATCGCCGAGTCGGGAATCTTCCTCTTTACCAATAGGCGTTTCTAAAGAAATCGGCAGTTGTGCAGATTTAGCAATAAACCGCAGCTTCTCAATGGTCATTTCCATACGAGTAGCGATTTCTTCTTCAGTGGGTTTGCGACCCATTTCTTGAGAAAGCAGCTTGGTGGTTTTCTTAATCCGAGAGATGGTTTCATAAAGATGAACCGGAAGTCGGATAGTGCGAGATTGATCGGCGATCGCACGAGTAATTGCTTGACGAATCCACCACGTAGCGTATGTAGAAAACTTATAACCTTTTTCGTGGTCAAACTTTTCCGCAGCGCGAATCAAACCTAGGCTACCTTCCTGAATTAAGTCTTGGAAGGACAAGCCACGATTCATATACTTCTTGGCAATTGAAACTACCAAGCGGAGGTTAGATTGCACCATCTTATCTTTCGCCCTGCGACCGACATGCAGGCGATAACGAAATGCTGGTAGCGGCAGTTGCACTGCTTCTGCCCATTCGCTGTCCTTAGGATCGCGATCCAACTGCTCTAAAAGTGTTTCGCGTGCTCTTTCTAATTCCAATAAGTCGGCAATCTTTCGTGCCAATTCAATTTCTTCATCTGCCCTAAGAAGACGAATACGACCAATTTCTTGCAAGTAAAGCCGAATCGAATCTTCGGTGTAATGCTTTTTCTTGCTTTGGGTCCGGCGACGCGATTTAGCGGCTTTCCCAGACTTTGCGTCGTCCTCATCAGACTGAGGCTCTAAAAATTCATCGTCGCCTTCATCGTTAATAAGCAAGTCCTCTTCATCCTCGATTAAGAGTTCTTCTAACTCGAGCTCAGGCTGATTCATTATTTCTAGGTCAGGCTGATAAATGCTTTCGAGTACGTTGTTAGCCTGGTTCATGCCGCGTTCCTCATGCTCCTTGCAGAATCAATTCACGAAAGATGTTTTTAGTGCTCTTGTAAATGAGCTTTTTGACAACCGAAAATATAGGACAAGTCGGAGAAAGCCACTAATATTTCCGGAATTTTTAAGCCTCCCTGGGGAGGTGTTTCTAGCTTAAGTGCGAAGCCGCCGTTTCAACAGACTTCTCATGATGAAAGTAAACGCCATAAGTGTTGGTGTTGCACATCACTTTTGACTAACTGGTCTAAAAAAAACTCACCACTCCATATAAAACTAATATGACTGTTGGGAGATGTTTATGTAAAGACTGTTCCGATTGTAGCCTGTTTCACAGAAATTGCACTCTTTTTGTGTAATTACAATGAAGTCTTTAAGTAAAGTTGAGCCTGTTCTACCTAAAAAGTATTGAGAAAAGTAATTATACCCTTAAATTTTGCCAAATCTTTTTGGGATTTACAGTGGCATTATCATTACATTCAAACTGAGGTATAGTTGCCTTTATCTAATTCCTAAGTATGATGTAAAACTTTAACTACTTAGAAACCGTGCATTTAATCTTAACTCAGTTTAGATGTTTGAGTGCAGCCCTTCTTACATTTACTTCATATCTTACTGAGTGATAATTTGTGCAAGATAGACATCGCCTTAAAGCTAAACAGTTGAGATGCTATAAGTGCTTCATTGAGTGCTTCTCTCTCTATGATTGATTAAGCTTACCCTAGCACCAGTTTCCAAAGTGAACAGTTGTGTTGCTCATATTCAAGCAATCAACTAGCTTTTTTCCAATCACCTAAACTGAGGAGTTAAGGTATTGGACAGAATCAGCGCTCTTTCAATTCGGTGTTAATCACACCTTAGCGCAAGAATTGAAATTTCAGCCTTATGAAACTTGACAAACTGTTCTTATTGTATACAAGGATATTTTAATCAATTCACAAAAGATTTGACACGCCAGATTATAGATATTAGCCTACAAAGCGTCAAAAGTGCATGGCATTTATACGAAATTGTTACTTGTGCTACAGCACATGAAGATATGAGCAAGTTTTTGACAATGTGCTGTTTGCGCTTAAAAGCTAGAAATTTGAGCCAAGAGCAAGGACTAGGGTCAGATGATGGCAGGGCGAGTTAGTTGGGATGCTCCGGTGAACCAGCGACTACTAAACTTTAGACTACTTCCATCGCTTTGATTAGAGCCTCAGTAGTAGGGCTAACTAACTTGCACTAAATTTAACTAAATTACGGAAAAACTTGACAATAAATCCTTTTTATGAATAAGCTAATATTTCTGCTCGCCTTATTTTTCAGCTTCAAAAGTTCAATTGGCAGGGTTTTTGACATTTAAATCATTAAACATAATAATTAAGTAAAGGACGTTAATAAAACTATTTAATAAAAATTTTTCTCAAAAAAAAATTTATGTACTTATTTTAAAACCAAGGCACAAAAAAGCCCCCAGTTATTGCTGATTGCGTCAACTGAGAGTTATTTAATTGACTTACAGCAGATTTCAGGTAAGTGAGGTACATGCGTAAAAACTAAAACCTGTAAAGACTTTCCGCCGGAACGTCTTTACGTGTATTTAATAACAACACAATCTGCTGTAACTATATTTGCTATCCCGTGCTTAAGACTTACTTAAAATTGGGTGGCACAATTACTTTGTCAACTACATGCACAATACCGTTGCTAGCGGGAATGTCAGCCTGAAGGACTTTAGCACCGTTGACTGTGACAGTGTTGCTGGCACTATCAACTTTTATTGTTACAGGAGTACCCTCAACTGTTTTGACTTTTCCGGATGCCAGCTGGCTAGAGGTGACTTGCCCAGGTACAACATGGTATGCCAAAAGCTTGACTAACTTTGATTTATTTTCTGGCTTGAGGAGTTTGTCTACAGTACCTTTTGGTAATGCGGCAAAAGCAGCATCAGTAGGTGCAAATACTGTGTAAGGTCCTTTCCCAGCCAATTGTTCAGTTAAACCTGCGGCTTCTACTGCCTTTGTTAAGGTTATAAATGAACCCTGACTGGCTGCTGTCTGTGCCAATTCTCCCAAATTTTGGTTTGCAGTTGTGCCAGTGGGTGTTGGTGAGACAGAAGGAACGGTAGTTGCTGGAGTTTCTGTTGTGGGGGGAACGGTTGTCTGAGTTTCTGTCGCGGGAGGAACTGTTGGATTTTCGGCAACAGGTTGACTGTTACAAGCAGACAGAGCAACAACACTGGCTACACTAATGGCACTGAAAAATACTTTTGCTAAAATGCTGTTACTCTTTTTCATGGTCTTCCCAAAAGTCAAGATAAATTAAGAACTATTTAAAAATTTTAATAATTGTTCAAAGTAATCCCTCAGCCTAGCGAGGTAGTTTTTCAAAATATCTATAGTACTTACGCACTCGTTACCAGAAAACAAGACTTTGATAGGACTTACGCAAAAAGACCAAAAAACGAACCGCACTACTATCGCAGAGAAGCCAGCGCGTTGCGTATTTTCCCAAGGCACGTTTTCGCTCTTAAGCTTCCCCCGAAAAGCTGCCGCCCCGTTGTAGCGACTGGCGCGACACAGAGGAATAAGAGGTTGAGAGAGTTTTTGCGTAAGTCGTGTTTGAGATTGCTTCCTTGTAAGCTTCCCCCGAAAAGCTGCCGCCCCGTTGTAGCGACTGGCGCGACACAGAGGAATAAGAGGTTGAGAGAGTTTTTGCGTAAGTCGTGTTTGAGATTGCTTCCTTGCGTCGATAGGGACGGAAATACGTAGTTCGTGCGTAAGTCCTAATCTAGACAATCTGACCAGATGGATCTACATATGTCTATTGTTTGCAAACACCATAAAGATGATTCCGAATACAAAGCCTGTTACTTGGACAGTATTTCTGGGAACTATGTACTTGTAGTTTGAAGATTATTTTCCAGCAACCAGAATGTTCTCTTTATCTCGTCAAAGTGTTAATACATTTATTTTACTCTTTTTGTGTATCTTCGGAGTTGGATTAATCCAATTTCCACGACTGCAAAAACAGAACAGTAGCAATGAACTTGCATCTTTAAAAATAGAAAGAGAAATTAATTCCGAAAAAATGCGTCTTCGTTTCCTGAAACAAATGCCCACCTTTGGCTATAAAAACTTAATTGCTGATTGGGTATATCTCGATTTTTTGCAATATTTTGGGGATGATGAAATTCGCGAAAAAACAGGTTACAGTCTAAGTCCAGAATATTTTGAAGTTATTCTGGGAAACGATCCGCGATTTTTAACAGCTTATATTGGTCTTTCTACTAGTACTTCTATGTATGCTGCTATGCCAAAAAGGTCTGTTGCATTAATGGAGGAAAGTTTAAAGTCACTATCTCCTTGGGTTCCGGAAAGGTCTTATTATGTGTGGCGTTATAAAGCAATTGATGAGTTATTATTTTTAGGTAATTCTCCAGCGGCGAGACAATCTTTTGAAACTGCGGCAAAATGGGCGAATAACTATTCAGATGAAGAAAGTAAACATGTTGTAACTCTTTCTCAAAAAACGGCTGACTTTCTCAGTCAGAATCCTGATAGTAAACATGCTCAAATTGCTTCATGGGCAATGATTTTAAATAATCATGTTGATGAGAAAACTCGTAAAATAGTAATTGAAAAAATTGAAGCTTTGGGAGGAAAGGTAATCACGACTCCTGAAGGAAACCAAATTAAATTTCCCATAACCTCTAACTACTAACACTTGCTTTGTTTTGGTATAACGGCAAAATAATTGAGTCTGAAACCCTAGAGTTAGCAATTGACGATCCGGGGTTACTTTATGGAGCGACGGTTTTTACTACACTGCGGGTTTATGACAACTCGCTGGATAGTGGTTTAACTAACTGGCTGTCACACTGCGATCGCCTAAAATTTAGTTTAGAAACTTTTGGTTGGCAGCAACCAGATTGGAAGCGTCTGCGTCAAGGTGCAGAAGTTATCATGGCACACTTTCCTATTCTGAGAATTACTATCTTTTCTGATGGACGAGAGTGGATAACTGGCAGATTATTAATTCCGGATTTGACTTTTAAGCAAAAATATGGTATTGATTGCGTCCTTTCACTACCAGAATATTATCGCAGTCTTCCCATTCACAAAACTGGAAATTACCTGAGTGCTTGGTTGGCAAAAAATAGCGCTCAAAAGTTGAATGCTCAAGAAGCGATTTTAGTTTCAAAAGCAGGAAATTGGTTAGAAACGAGTACCGGCAATCTTTGGGGATGGTTTGATGGCTGTTGGTGGACACCTCCAAAAGAAGGAATTTTGCCAGGAATTATGCGTGAGCAATTAATAAATTACCTTCACACTCAGCAGCAAGTAGTGAGAGAGGAACCTTGGACACCAGAGTTAGTCAAAAAATTTGAGGCGATCGCCTACAGTAATTGTGTAGTCGAAATTATCCCCATCCACACCGTCATTCAGCCGACAGGAAAGCTAGAATATGATCCCAGACATCCAATTTTTCAGCAATTGCGGGAACTTTATCTAGCATGAGGGTGCGGCAATCTGATATACCTTAAGATAAGTTAACATAATTCTTATAATGCCCTCTCCTAACAGAGACACTACGCGATGGCGCGAAACGCCGGCTCAAAGCTAACGCACAAAAAGTATTGGAGGATTGACCAAGCGTGAATAAAAGATGGAGAAATGCGGGGCTGTACGCGCTGCTTTTTATTGTTGTCATAGCTTTAGGAACAGCATTCTTTGACAAACAACCGCAAAGCAGAGAAACATGGCGATACAGCCAGTTTATTCAAGAAGTTGAAAAAAATAACGTTGCAAAAGTCAGTTTAAGTGCAGATCGGTCTACGGCTCTTGTGAAGTCGAATCAAGGAACCCAATTTATAGTTACCTTGGTCAACGACCCAGACCTGATTAACACTCTCAGCGCTAAAGGTGTTGATATTTCTGTCTTGCCACAAACCGATGAAGGATTTTGGTTTAAGGCACTCAGCAGCTTATTTTTCCCAGTATTGCTTTTAGTTGGCTTATTCTTTCTACTGCGTCGTGCCCAAAATGGTCCGGGTAGCCAAGCAATGAACTTTGGTAAGTCTAAAGCCAGAGTGCAAATGGAACCCCAAACCCAAGTTACCTTTGGTGATGTTGCGGGTATCGACCAAGCAAAGTTGGAACTAAACGAAGTTGTAGACTTTCTCAAAAACGCCGATCGCTTTACCGCTGTTGGTGCAAAAATTCCTAAAGGTGTGCTGCTAGTTGGTCCTCCCGGTACAGGTAAAACTCTCCTAGCTCGTGCTGTAGCAGGTGAAGCGGGTGTTCCCTTCTTCTCCATCTCTGGTTCCGAGTTCGTAGAAATGTTCGTGGGTGTAGGTGCTTCCCGCGTGCGTGACTTGTTCGAGCAAGCTAAATCTAATGCACCGTGTATCGTCTTCATCGATGAAATTGACGCTGTAGGTCGTCAACGGGGCGCCGGTTTAGGTGGTGGTAACGATGAGCGTGAACAAACCCTCAACCAGTTGCTGACCGAAATGGACGGCTTTGAGGGCAACACCGGCATTATCATTATTGCTGCTACCAACCGTCCCGATGTATTGGATGCAGCATTGTTGCGTCCTGGTCGTTTTGACCGTCAAGTTGTCGTGGATCGTCCTGATTATGCTGGACGCAGCGAAATTCTCAAAGTTCATGCTCGTGGCAAGACTTTGGCAAAGGATGTGGACTTGGATAAAATTGCCCGTCGTACCCCTGGTTTCACCGGTGCGGATTTGTCCAACTTGTTGAATGAAGCGGCAATTTTGGCAGCACGACGCAATTTGACGGAAATTTCAATGGACGAAATCAACGATGCGATTGATCGCGTGTTGGCAGGTCCAGAGAAGAAAGACCGAGTAATGAGCGAAAAGCGCAAGACTTTGGTAGCGTATCACGAAGCTGGTCACGCTTTAGTTGGTGCTTTGATGCCAGATTATGATCCAGTGCAAAAAATTAGCATTATTCCTCGCGGTCGTGCAGGTGGTTTAACTTGGTTTACCCCCAGCGAAGACCGGATGGACACTGGTTTATACAGCCGCGCTTATCTGGAAAATCAGATGGCTGTAGCTTTGGGTGGTCGGATTGCTGAAGAAATCATCTTTGGTGAAGAAGAAGTGACTACAGGTGCTTCTAACGACTTACAACAAGTAGCGCGTGTTGCTCGGCAGATGATAACCCGATTTGGTATGAGCGATCGCTTGGGTCCAGTTGCCCTTGGTCGTCAACAAGGTAACATGTTCCTCGGTCGGGATATCATGTCAGAACGCGATTTCTCCGAAGAAACAGCCGCAGCAGTTGATGAAGAAGTCCGCAAATTGGTGGATGTAGCTTATCAACGTGCTAAAGATGTTTTGGTTAGCAACCGTCACATTCTCGATCTCATCGCGCAAATGCTCGTTGATAAGGAAACTGTGGATGCTGATGAGTTGCAAGAAATCCTCGTGAGCAACGATGTAAAAACCGCTGCGTTTGCATAATTACCGAGGGCGGGGAAATCCCGCCCTTACACGAGTTATACCATGTGTGTTTAATTAACAGTAATAAAAACATACCACCGTCGTAGAGACGTTCCGCCGGAACGTCTTTACCTTATTCGGAGAGAAGGCTCCCGCCATAATCTTTGATTTGGCGGCGAGATGAATCGACGGCGAAAAATGAGACGTTCCCCGACCATAACTGGCTGCAAGCCAGTAAGGAAGAGGGAACAGTTGAGTTTTTCGCAAATCCATGTTATCATTTACGTTAATAAACATGACGTAAATATGCTGGTATTTGAGGCAAAACTTGAGGGAGAAGACGGACAGTATCAAGCGCTTGATGAAGCGATTAGAACTGCTCGTTTTGTTCGCAATGCAAGCCTTAGATACTGGATGGACAACAAAAGTATTGGAAGATACGACCTCAGTAAGTTCTGCGCTGTCCTTGCTGCCAATATAGAGTTTCCTTGGGTCGCCAAGTTGAACTCGATGGCAAGGCAGGCTAGTGCTGAAAGAGCGTGGTCTGCAATCGCTCGGTTTTTTGATAATTGCAAGAAAAGCAAGCCAGGGAAAAAGGGATTTCCGAAGTTTAAGAAAGAACAAACGCACGGTTCTGTTGAGTACAAAACCTGTGGGTGGAAACTTTCTGACGACCGCAGGTATATCACTTTCTCGGATGGATTTAAAGCAGGAACCTTCAAACTTTGGGGAACTCGTGACCTGCACTTCTACCAACTTAAACAGTTTAAGAGAGTGCGGGTTGTGCGCCGTGCAGATGGCTATTATTGCCAGTTTTGTATCGACCACGAACGAGTAGAAAGGCGAGAACCAACGGGTAAAACTATTGGTATTGATGTTGGGTTGAACCACTTCTACACCGATAGTAATGGGGAAACCATCGCCAATCCCCGACACCTGCGTAAAAGTGAGAAGTCTTTGAAACGGTTGCAACGCCGGATGTCGAAGACTAAAAAAGGTTCTAACAACAGAGTCAAGTTTAGAAATAAACTTGCGCGAAAACACCTCAAAGTAAGTCGCCAGCGTAAAGACTTTGCCGTAAAATGTGCAAGGTGCGTGGTGAAGTCTAACGACCTCGTGGCGTATGAAGATTTGCAGGTGCGAAATATGGTCAAGAATCATCCCTTGGCTAAATCTATCAGTGATGCGTCGTGGTCGCTGTTCCGTCAATGGGTTGAGTATTTTGGTAAAGTGTTTGGCGTGGTAACGGTTGCCGTTCCACCTCAATACACTTCGCAGAATTGCTCTAATTGTGGTGAAGTTGTCAAAAAAACTCTTAGCACTAGAACTCATATTTGTCCTCATTGTGGACATACCCAAGATCGTGACTGGAATGCGGCGCGGAACATCTTAGAAAAAGGATTGAGTACGGCGGGTCACGTCGGAACTAACGCCTCTGGAGAGACTGATCAATACTTGAGTGAAGAAATTCCTTCAAGCAAATCAACTCGTTGAAAGAGGAAGCCTAAAGAGCGATCTTTGGAATCCCCCGCGTTGCTCAGGAGTACCTGAGCAACGCGGTGGGAGGATGTCAAACTGAGAAGCGCTATAGTAACCGAAATTTTCTGATTTCATGAGAGCGATCGCTTTAATTTCGCTTTAATTTCAACGCATCACTCGCCGATACTCCATCGCCCTGAGTACCAAAATACCACAAAGCCGCTGCCGCTTCACCCCGCGTCACTGGCTTTTTAGGTTGAAACAGCGTTGTATAACCAAACACCCGGCGAATATTCGATTGTTCGGCATTTTGAAAATCTGCCAACACAGCGCGTAAAGCTTTCGGGTCAATTTTCCCCACATCCTGAAAACCCCAAGTTTGCTTCACCGCGTCTAAATTTGCCCCTGGTAAAGCTTGACGGGTATCTAGGGGTAATTTCCACAAAATCAACTGTTCCCGCGTTAGAGGTGCATCAGGACGGAATAAAACTTCTGTAGAATCTCCAGACAAAGGACTCGGAATCAAACCAGCTTCCGCTAAACCTTGAATTTGTCCAAAATCAGGATTAGTTTTTGCCACATCACTAAAAGCTGATTGTGCGCTTTCCGATGCCAAGCGAATCTGTTTCGCTGGATTATTAGCATACATCGCATTATTCGCCGCTACCAACCAACGAGCATATTCTTTGCGAGTAATGATTTTATTCGGTTCAAACTGATTTGTCACCGTATCGCTTTTAGCTGCATTTGATTCTACAGACAAAACGCCCAATGCTGCCAAATCTTCGATGTGTTGCCGCAATTCTGGCAGTACTTTATTTAAATCGCTAAATTCTGACGTTGTTTTGCTAGCATCTGGGGTAGTTGCTGGCTGTGGTGCTACATTTACAGGTGGCACAGGTCCAATAAACTGCGAATCCCCAGTTTGAGAAACGTTATTATTAGTTTCGCTCTTGTTTGGTGTAGGTTGTGCCGTTGCAGTGACATTACCTCCATACTCAATCAACAATTCAGTATTTGTCTGGGGTTGATTGGGTGCTGCATTGGTGACTGATTTCGGCTGTATGGAAACTTTAATTTGTAAATCATTCCGCTGCGCTACAAAAACATTAGACTGTTGGTCTGTAGGTTGTTGTAAAATCTGCCAGTTATTCGCCTGAAACTGATTGCGATAAAATTCTTCAATTATATTACTGGGGTCAGAACTCAGCCAACGAGTTGATACACCATTGCTTGAGGGTGTAACTTCTTGTAGTTGGGCATTGGTATAAAGCGGAATAGTAGCGGGAAAATCAGCAGGTAACTTAACTGTTGATTGGGGGAGTTGTTGCGGTTCGGTTTGCTTCGCTTTGCCAAAAATAACAGAGTTGTTTTGCAGTCGGGGATCTGCTGCCAAAGAATCCTCAAGATTTTTGGCAACAGGACTGCTAGCACAAGCTGTTAACGATGAGAGTAAAACAGCCAAACTCAGAAATACAACTGGACGTTTACAAAGCACAACAGGAAATCACAAAACAAGTGTCAATTCCTACCCTAGCGCAGACTGTCGAGAATTTATTTAAGTATCAGATTTTGTTAAGCTGTTGCGCTTACAGTTTGCAATGCTTGAAATTTCACTTCCTTTGCCTCAAACTTTCTCCCCCTCTCCCTCTCCCCCCCTCTCCCTCTCTGCCTCAACGATAAAATTAAAAGCTTCACGGCTTACCAATGCTTTGGGAGTAAGTTCACGGCAAATTTCTAGCAGTCGAGTGACAGCACGTCCTGCCGAAAACTTTTCCGCAACGTATTGGCTAGACTCGAAACCCCGCTTAATTGCTTCATCCGGATTATCTAAGCAGTATCGCATACATTTAGCTAATCCTTCTACATCTTCATTTTCAAAAAAGAGGCTGTGCGGTCTACCTAATTCTGGGAATCCTCCCATATTTGAGACAATTGAGCAGGTTTGAACGCTAGAGGCTTCTAGCAGTACATAACCTGCTGGTTCTTGCCAACGAGAAGGAGCTATTAAAGCCAAAGCATCTTGAACTTTTAGAAGTACTTCTTTTTGAGGAAGTTTCCCTAAAAAATTAACTTTGTTGGCAATTTCTAAATCAGACGTTAGTTGTTTTAATTCCTGAGATTGTCCGCCATCGCCAATTATAATAATTTGAAATTCTTTCTTTTCATCTTGTAAAATTCGCGCTGCTTTTAAGAAAATATCTACGCCTTTGTCTGTAGCTAATCTGCCGACAAAAATAAACTTATATGGATGAGATAAATTTTCTTTAGTTTTCAGTTGATTTTTCGATTTGATTTCAATCGGATTGTATAAAGTATCGACTGACCAAGGAAAGGCAGAAGATTCTCCCAAAAAATTGCTGCAAGCTGTATGACCATCGGCTAGTAGTGCAGTAGAAAGACGAGTTAATAGGCGTGCCCATTTGACAAAAGTGTGTAATTTCCACTTCAATGGGTAGTTAGCTTTGGGTAACGTTTGTTTAAATTCGGTTTTTAGCCGTTGTGTTAACTTCATCCGCTCGTAAATAGTATGAGTAGATTGATAAATACAATAATGGTATTTAATAATTATCTTTTTTTGCAAAATCTTACATAGCAAGGCAAAAGATAAGTCATTTGAATTCATATGGACTATATCTGCCCAAGTAATATAACTAAACCATTTGGCGATATTGTCTTGTTTTGTAGATATAGTTTTGACTTCGATTCCTCTGGCTTCGAGTTCGGGAATAATCGAATTAATATAAGTTAAAACACCACTAATTTCGTTTTCATTATGACGGTGTTGAATTAATATTTTCATGGTTAAGTAAACTGTAGCGATAGGGAGAGTTATAGTTAGAGTGTTCCCGTAGATGCTGCTAAAGTAACATTTTAGCTTTCAAAATATGACCCAACGACTGAAGTCGCGGCTAGACAAACGAAGTCCGCCTACGCGGACTTAAAATGAATTTTACGAACTTATGCAAAGCTGTACTAAGTCCCGCTACAAAACACTCGCTGTGGGACTGAATCCCACTTTCCTTGTTTCCCCAGTCCCCAGTCCCCAGTCCCCAGTCCCTAATCCCCAGTCCCCAGTCCCTTGTTCACATAGTTCTCTAAATCTTCAATTTGCGGTGCGGGTAATTGATTGAGAATTCGCCAGAGAACTGTGTAGCTGCCATCAGAACGCCGACGAACTGGACGAAAGGCGAAAATGATGTCACTGCTGTGCATTTGTTGTAATTGGTCAAGGTGGCGTCGCTGGATTGGGGTTAGAGGCTGACCACTTACAATTATGTCTGGTAATTGGAACTGTAGCGATCGCACTAAATAAGTACGGTTCAATTCTGCTGAAGCATCAGCTAAAATTATTTGATGATTCAAGTTCTGGTTTTTCCCAGTCAAAAACCGCCGTTGCTCTACTTGCAGTGCCTGCAATTGCTTGGGAGGCTGATAGTTCAGAAAAAATTCTCGCGTTTGCGGTGAAACATCTTTCAAGCTTGCATCCAATTTTTCTAAGGGGATATCGCCGACATTCACCATAAAGTTGTAATTTAGTCCTTGTTGCTTTAACTCAAAGTTATCGCCAACCATCACAAGTGCTAAACTAGGGGTAAATCCGCCTTTAGCCTCACCCAAGGACGGAAAAGGATAGCGATCGCTCACACTTGGTTGCAATCGATTCTGGAGTGTATTCAGTGGACGATTGTAAGCTGTATGCGGCAAGACGCGAAAAATACCAGTATTAGGTGAAGTGAGAAACTTTGCGTAAATCTGCGGCTCTTGAGGGTCGAGATCGTAGGCAAAACGATCAAGTTTAGTAACATTTTCCTTCGGATTGTTAAATTTTATGTCCGGGGGAAATGCTGCTTGTGCTGTGCTATTGAGTTGCTTGGCAGTTTCTATAGTAGTCAACGCTTCTGCTGGAGGTGCGATCGCAGGTTGCCGTGGTGGTACATAATCAGCTATGGCTGTTTTCTGTGTTCTAGCGATTATTTGTGGTGGACTTGGTGGTATCGGTTCCCATGTGGAAAAAGGTATCGCTGGTTTTCCCAAGTTAGGATACTGCATGAGTGCGAAAGAAAGCACTGGATCTGATTGTCGTTCACCAGATACTAGTGGTAACTCTCGTACTAAAGCCAATTCTCCCCGTCGAGATAACAACCTATCTAATAATGGAGCAAGGTTTGACAATTCGGAGATCGAAGCGTACAAAGAACAATATATTTGTATTTGTCCTACCGTTAAATGTTCAGGTAAGGGTAATCTCGTAGAAGAATCCGTTGGAGTACATAAAGCTTTTGGGCTATTGTACTGATATTTGAGAAAACCTTCTACGGCTTTAACTTGAATTGTTAATTGCCCCCGAACAGCTCGCATCCGATTCGGATCAGGTTGAGATAATGCTCGCTCTATGCGAGCAATCAAGTTGATCTGCTGCTGCACTAACAAACTGGCAGATTTATAAAAGGGGACAAGGGGAGGGGGAGACAAGGGGACAAGGGGAAATTGTCTTCCCATCCCCTTGTCGGACGGCAAGCGAAGGGGGTTTAAGACCTCTACCATTTTATTGGGTGACTCGGTAAAAAGTGGGGTCTTAATCTCCATCTGATTTGTCCCCTTGTCCCCTTGCCCCGTTGTCTCCTTGTCTCTTCCTTCAAATTCAGCAGCTAACGTATTTCTCGGAACAGAAATTAGCCAAAAAACAACTAAAAAGCTGAAAAATATGTGTCTCATGTTAAAAACGCAGATCGAATGGGAGTATGAAAAATCTAAAATAGATATTAAATTGAGAAAAACGCTCCTACCATCGACAATTGTCCGTTTATTCTAATTTTTCTCAAGCGTCACCGGGTTGTTACCAGTGCTGAAACACGATTACATGCAAGTTTCCCAGGATCAGCCTATTTACTCTGAGGCTCCACTCCAACTGTTACTATTTGTCGATGGACGTCCAAAGTCCCGACAGCAAGTACTGCGAATACGTGCCTTTCTCAAGGAATTACAGGCTGGGTATAAATTTGAACTTCAAATTGTCGATGTTGGGGAACAACCCTATTTAGCGGAACACTTTAAATTGGTAGCAACCCCAGCGTTAATTAAAATCTGTCCTGACCCCAGGCAGATACTCGCTGGCAGTAATATCATCGCCCAACTGAAAACCTGGTGGCCCCGCTGGCAAGCGGTAATCGCCGAAGGTTATTTAAAATTAGAGGAAGAGTTGCAAGAAACTATTGACGACAGCGCTCATGTGGCATCAAGCATAACTTCTATTTCTTCAGTTGTCGATAAAGCTGAACTAATTCAACTCTCGGATGAAATTTTTCGTTTGAAACAGGAAAAAGAAAAACTCCAAGAGCAAATACAGTTTAAAGACCGAGTAATCGCTATGTTAGCTCACGATCTCCGCAATCCGCTAACCGCTACAGCGATCGCCATAGAAACTTTGCAATCTAATTACAATCCTGATATCGGTCAATTCCATCGCCTCAAACCAGCTATGGCTGTACATTTATTCAAGCAAGCCCGCAGTCAAGCTCGCACAATTGAGCGGATGATAACTGACCTTTTGGCAGTTGGTCGAGGAACTGAAACAGATTTTAAGATAATACCACAAAAGACAAATATTGGCAAGGTTTGTTTAGATGTACTAGAGGAATTAGGCGATCGCTACATTGCCAAATCCCAACAAGTAGAAATAGATATCCCCAAAGATTTGCCTTATGTGTATGCCGATCCAGAACGCATCCGCCAAGTGTTGGTAAATCTTTTAGATAATGCCATTAAATACACCCCAATGGACGGTAAAATTAGCATTTGTGGACTGCACCGCACCACTCAAAAAGTGCAGTTTAGTATTGGTGATAATGGTCCTGGTATTCCTGAAGAAAACCGCGATCGCATCTTTGAAAACCACTTTCGGCTAAAACGCGATGAAGCCACAGAAGGTTATGGCATTGGCTTGTGTTTGTGCCAACGCATCGTCCGCGCACACTACGGTCAGATTTGGGTAGATTCTGCCCCTATCGGCGGAGCATGGTTCCATTTCACTTTGCCAGTTTATCCTTCTTAGATATTAGGTAGTGGTTGGTGGATAGTGGTTAGTCGATAGTAGTTCTTTTTTACAACTAACAAATAACACCCAACAACCAACAACTACAGCACTTCCCGGTGTCATGAGGTACAAGAACCCCACCCCCAACCCCCTCCCCGCAAGCGATGAGGGGGCTATTATGTACCTCATAACAAAGGAATCTGCTGTAACACCCAACAACCAACAAATAACACCCAACAACCAACAAATAACACCCAACAACTAACAAATAACATTATCAATCAAGCATTTGCTTAAGAATAATGCGATTGCGTCCCTCAGCTTTTGCTTTGTAAAGAGCCTTATCTGCTTCCACAATTAAAGAAGATGGTTCAGATTCAAAAGTAGGAATCGTGGTTGCTACCCCCAAACTAAGAGTGACGTAGCGACTAATAGTTGATGGCTCGTGCAGAATTTCCAACTCCCTGACTCTGGCTTGCATTGCTGCGGCAAAATGAACTGCTCCACCCATATTAGTATTCGGCATAATTACTGCAAATTCTTCACCACCGTAACGTGCGACTAAATCCTGAGAGTTCTGTACTGCTTCGTTTAAGACAGTACCAACCTTTTGCAAGCACATATCTCCAGCCGGATGACCATATTTATCGTTATAAAGTTTAAAAAAGTCGATATCACAGAGAATAAGCGATATAGGCGATCGCTCTGGTGCTAAACTCAACCACTGAGAATTTAGATAATTATTAAAACGACGACGATTAGCCACATTAGTTAGACCATCCACGTGAGCAAGATGCTGTAGAGCCTTGTTAGCAGCTTCTAGTTGTTTGTATAGCTGTGCTTGTTGTAGCAACCGTCGTACTCGTTGGCGCAATATCCCTAGGTGAATTGGTTTGGTGACAAAATCGCTCGCTCCGGCTTCAAAAGCACGGTCTACTAAGTCTGGATCTTCCAATCCTGTAATCATCAATATGGGAGTGCGCTCCCATAGCTTTGAAATTACAGTAGCACCTAGAGAAGATCCACCACTATCAAAGTTGGCTAAAGCTGTAGCCAAGTTATTTTTAGCAATTTGGATTAGTTGCTTGCAGCAGGCAAAGCCATCCATCACGGGCATAATCCCATCTAACATAACTAAATCTGGTTTAACAGTTAAGAAAGCTTCTAAACATTCCTTACCATTTGTTACCTCCATAACTCGATAATCTTCTTTTTCCAGAAATTCACGCAACAGCACTCTGATGAGTTTGTCATCATCAGCCAGCAGAATTAGAGGAGTTTGGTTGGAAATAGAAGTTGGTTTTATGCCTGACATGAGTTGCGTTCCACAGAGAATACGGCATCTGGAGGCAAGCTATTAATTTATATTTCAAGATTTTGCTATTCCTTTCCACCAGAGCCACTAATATTAATTGAATAAAAAGGAGAAATTCTGACGCTTTCTTCCCTAGCGTTAATTTTACAGGCATTGACTGTCTGCAATTTCCCGGAAAAGCCAAGAATTTACGCTCTGCGGTTGCGATCAAAAAGAGGGGGAAAGGCTAAGAACAACGTAATATGGTTATTTAAATAACTCTTCTTACAAACATCAACGGGACGGAAACCGACTCCGCTGAGGAAAGCGCTTTATTTTCATTCCCTTTCCCCTTTTCCGTTCGGCTGACCTCACGCTGGAAGTCCTTTTCCCTTTTCCCCTTTCTCCTTTATAAGTGAAACAAGTGTAATTGTTTTGAGCCAAGCAAATGATAAATGACTGAGTTGCATAAAAAATCTATCTGGAACACAAAGACAACTTTTTTGTCTTGCCAGGTACATAGCAGGAGTTACTATTTATGTTTCCCAGATACTAACCTGAAATTGCTTTTTTTTGAAAACTTCAATGGTAAACCTTCAAACCTTTATTCTGACGTTACTTTGGATTCCATAGCAAGTAAAAGTCAAGCGCGATCGCCTGACTGCCCCAAATCCCGATCTCAGATTTCAACTTATTAAGCATCGGCAGATTTACCATATTTTTATGATATGGGATTAGTATTTGATTTTTTAAATCCACTACAAGACTACTTAGATTTTTTCAAAAACAATTTACGATTCCTATAATTAGATATAAAGTTACCAATTTTCCTCAATGCCAGACTCATTAATGTATCAACATGATAATTTTGTCGTCCTAGAAACAAACCAACCAGAACAATTTATGACTGCATCTGAGTTATTAGAAAAGTTGAAAAAAGTTCTGCAAAACTTCAACTTTCAAGATTTACCAAAAGACTTACAAAAATTTAATTCTGTGGAAGCTCAAGCTCAATATTTACTTGACACTAGTTGCGAGTTAGATATTGGTGTTGGTCAATATTTGCAGTGGTATGCAGTTCGTTTAGAAAAGTAATTAAGTAGACACGCGAAGTGGAAAAAATGTAGAAACGTAGCTAGCAATGCTAAGTCTCTAGGGGTTTTGGGTAACGCATAATTAATTTCCACTTTCGCGTGTCTAGTAGCATTGTAGTTTTTTTATTACTATTAATGAGCGCGGACATCATCTAGTCGCTATTTGGGAGTGCTAATCAGCGTCAGTTCAAGTTCATCTTCAGCTGTCTGGGTAACTTTAACTTCAACTCCCGGACCAAAAAAATTGGTCATTTTATCTAGCTTTTGTTCCCAAATATTAATTGGTATCATCGGGGAATCAAATTCTAAAATTAAAGCATAAGCGCCATTAATTTCTGTTTCTCTGAAGCCTGTAATTAATGGTCGTTCTTCGTCTGTCGGACTTAAACCCAAAAACGACAAAGCTTTATCTAAATGAGCGTCTTGACCGTAGCTATATTGAGTAATGTCTCTGCGAATTTCCTTTTGAGTCTTAGTTGCTTGCTGTTCGCGTAATGTCAATACTGACGGTGTTGGGGGTTCGGTGAAAGGTACAGGTTTGAGTTCATTTGCTTTTAGTGCTAATCCTCCCAGCAGTAGAGGAATCCCGTAAAAAAATCCGACAAGATTAAGTGTGGCATAATCAGCAGCGTAGGCGACGAAGCCCATGATGGTCAAAATTCCACCGACGGTTATACCGAGTGTTCCCAAGGAAAATTGGCGTAACATAATTTCAGATTAGTATAAATTTTTAAGACCTCAGCTTTATTATCATCGGTTATGTGTCGCACAATCCGAAAGACTATTGTCTCAAGACATGATTAATTTCGCGCGATCGCGTTTCAAGGCTCAAATCAAGGACTGAAGTCCTTACTACATAAGAATATTTTCGCGCGATCGCGTTTCAAGGCTTAAATTAACGACTGAAGTCGTTACTACGATCGCTTGTTAAACTTGAGAAGAGTAAACAAGTCAAAGAAAACAATGGATATACAGACGATAAAAGAACGAATCGGTGTAGTTGAAAGCAAACGCGAGTATTTGCTGAGTCTCTTGGAGCAGCCAAACTTGGGAACTTTAAGAATTGATGTAAATCAGGCTTTAGAAGAAATGGACGATTTAATCGATGAATTTAGACGCACGTTTCCACAAACAGAAAGCAATTAAGCGGACTTCTGCGACGAGATAATACTAAATTACGTCGGTTGAAGCGTGAATTTAGACTTCAACCGACGCCTTTAAACGTTACCATATTTCCTAAGTATCCGTTGTTCGATTTTTAACGAATTTTATGTATTATACAACGGAGCGATCGCTTGCACGACGTTGCCCTAATTGCTTAACCAAATCAATTAGTTCCCTAGTGGGTACATCTTTTTTGCAGAAAGCATCCAAACTACTCATTGCTTTTTTCTCTAGCAACTTCGCGTCTTCCACCGAAGAATAAGCAATGATTTGAGTCTCAGGGTAAATTGCTTTAATATGACCAGAAGCAGACCAACCATCCATCACTGGCATTTGTAAATCTAAAACAATCACATCTGGCTGGTGACGCTTAACCATTTCCACTGCTTCTTGACCATTAGTGGCTAAACCTATAACTTGAATATTTTCTTGGCAGGAAAAAGCCAATTGCAATGTTAAACGAGTCAATTCGTGATCGTCAACTACCAAAATACGCACAATATAAGATTTACAAGATAGCATTAACATTAAAGGGAACCACTAACTACTATAACTTTTATAGTTTATGAGAAGTAGTAGTGGCACTGTCTCTATCTTATGGTTGAATAATTCTTATACATTTATAGATATTAATCAGATAGCTAAGGTAAAAATTAAAGTTTTATTAAAAAACTTGCGTTTTGCTAGTTATCTATGTTTTCCGAAATGTTATGAATCAATCATATTTTAGGCAATGCTATTTGAACGCAATGCCATAGACATGAGAATTTTTTGTGAGTGAGATTCTGGACAATCCTCACCGGGAGTGCGTTGGATATAACTGCCATCAGTTTGTAATTCCCAAGCTTGGCGGTTATCTGCCATCATAATTCCTAAAACTTCTTGCAAATCTTTAGCAATATCTGGTTCTCGCACTGGGGTAATTACTTCCACCCGACGATCCAAATTGCGACGCATCCAGTCAGCGCTGCCGATGTAAATTTCTTCTTCTCCATTGTTATGGAAGTAAAAAATACGGGAGTGTTCCAAAAAGCGTCCGACAATACTAATAATGCGAATATTTTCACTGATATCTTTAAGACCTGGGCGCAAACAGCAAACACCGCGCACAATTAAGTCAATTTGCACTTTAGCGCGAGAAGCTTCGTATAAAGTGGCAATAATTTGCGGATCTACTAAAGAATTCATTTTAGCAACAATGCGTCCAGATAATCCATTTTGAACATGAGCGATTTCGCGATGAATTAGATCCACAAAGCGATCGCGCATATTCACAGGGGCAACTAACAACTGACGATAAGACTTTTGCCGAGAATATCCAGTCAAAAAATTAAACACATCTGTCACATCAGCACCCAAATCTTCGCGACAGCTAAACAAACCAAAATCTGT
Organism: [Scytonema hofmanni] UTEX 2349; assembly: GCF_000582685.1. Taxonomy (GTDB): domain Bacteria; phylum Cyanobacteriota; class Cyanobacteriia; order Cyanobacteriales; family Nostocaceae; genus Hassallia; species Hassallia hofmanni. The sequence goes on along the minus strand of NZ_KK073768.1, from coordinate 2,839,019 downwards.
GTAAAGTCGTGCAGTTTTCGGGTTATAATTACCAGTACCAATATGCACGTAGCGCATAATCCGGTCATGTTCGCGGCGCACTACCAGAACAATTTTGCTATGGGTTTTCAGACCTACCAAACCATATACAACGTGAACACCAACTCTTTCTAATCGTCTTGCCCAATAAATATTATTTTCTTCATCAAACCGCGCTTTGAGTTCCACCAATACCGATACTTGCTTGCCATTTTCAGCAGCATCAATTAACGCATTAACTATTGGTGAGTCACCAGAAGTCCGGTAAAGAGTCATTTTAATCGCCAATACACCCGGATCGTGTGCCGCATGGGTAATAAAGCGTACTACCGAGGTAGTAAAAGATTGATAGGGATGGTGTACGAGTAAATCGCGTTCCCGAATCACCGCAAAAAAGTCTCTGCCATCCTCTACCGCTGACATACCTGGTTCTACAGTTGCTTCCTTAATTCGTTGTAAACGCGGGTGTAATACAGATTGCCACGGTTCGTCTTTGAGTTCTGGCAGCGGTAATGCCATAAAAAACATTAAATCCCGCAGTCCTAAAAGACCGTCTACTTCATAAACATCGCTTTCTGCTAATTCTAAATCTAGCATCAGTCGCGATCGCACGCTTTCGGGAGTTTGGGATTGAATTTCTAGCCGTACCGGACTTCCCCCAAAGCGACGTTTTCGTAATTCTTGTTCAATTGCTAACAGCAAATCGTCAGCTTCATCTTCTTCTAGTGCCAAATCAGCATCGCGAGTAATGCGGAAAGGATGATATTCTTGAATAGTCATGCCTGGAAATAGAGATTCCAGATTATGAGCGATCGCCTGTTCTAAAGGTACACCAGTCCAATTCACAGGTTGTCCGTCGTGGTGAATTCCTAACTCTGGCGGTAAAGGCAAAAATCGTGGTAAGACTTTCGGACTCGGTACTTTGACTCTAGCAAAAAATTCTTCCTCAGTTTCTGGGTTTTTAATCACAACAGCCAGATTCAAACTGAGATTGGAAATGTAAGGAAAAGGATGGCTAGGGTCAACAGCAAGGGGAGTGAGAACTGGAAAAATTTGTTCGTTAAAATAGTTATCTAGATAACTTCGCTGTTTTTGAGTCAATTGGATGTAATCCAAGATATGGATACCATGACTTGCCAACTGAGGTTTTAATATTTGCTCAAACTGTTGGTGCTGTTGCATTACCGCAGGGCGCAATTTCAAACTAATATCATCTAATTGTTGTTGCGGGGTGCGACCATCAGGAGTTAACAGGCTGACTTTCGCTTCTACCTGTTGCTTTAAGGCTGCAACGCGCACCATAAAGAACTCATCCAGGTTAGAACCAAAAATTGCGAGAAATTTGAGACGTTCTAAAAGGGGTGTTCGCTCATCACAGGCTTCATGCAAAACCCGACGATTAAACTCTAACCAGCTTAACTCGCGGTTAAGGTAATATTGTGGATCGCTAAGACTTACTTGGTGAGCGGTTTTCTTAGATTTTGACATGATTATTTAGGCATAGACAGCAACCCATATAAATATAGATTAAATTGAGCGATCGTTTCTATCCTAATCCCCCTTGTCTCATTTCTTCTTCGATGCGGCAGAAATAGGTAATTGCAGATTTTGGTTATAAACAAACTCGCTCTTGATTTCGATTTGTTGTTTGGGTAAAATATCGTTGGGGTTGAGTGAATCTTGGGGAGAAACCCGCAATGTATACTTACCAACAGGAACTCCATCAAGACGATAAAGACCAAATTGGTCAGTCATCGCAGATAAAGCGCGGATACCGGCAGAGTTGATGAGTTCAATTCGCACTCTTTCAATAGGCTGACCTGCTACATCGGTGATGCGTCCGGCTACACCGTATTCTGGTCTAACGGGGAAATCTAATTTAGTGACAGCAGAGGTAGCAACCTGAACGACTGTAGAAGTTTTCGGTACGGAGAGTTCTACAGGTAATTCGTCAGGTTCGAGTTCAACTATATAATTACCTTCAGGCAAGTTGCCGACAAAGAAGTTACCCCTGGAGTCAGTTCTGGCACTACCAACACTTTGGTTGCGTTTATCGTACACGCGGATATTAGAGCCACTTAAATCAAACTTTTTGTTTTCACCTTGTACTACTAAGCGTCCAGCGATCGCTCCACGATCTTTGCCAATACCGCTATAGTTAGCTGGGGCAACTCGACCCCCTGCAAAAGATAAATCTGATACCAGTGATAAACTCAGGCGATCGTCGCCAAATCCGCCAAAATTGCTTCTATTTCTACTTGGGATGCCTTGGTATTCAAGTCTGGCAAATAACCCTGGAAGAACCTGCATACTAGCTCCTGCAAGTGGTCCTATTTCTCCATTTCTATATAACATTCCTAAGTTCCAACTTAGAGAATTAAGGTTACTGGAGTTATGACCAATACCTATAGAATAACGAGGTGCTGAATTGCCTCCAAATTCATTACCAAAAGATAGCTGATAACTATCACTTAAGTTATAAGTTAAATCAGAAATATATGAATCACCATAAGTATTAAAAGAGAATCTTGTTAATCTATTGGGCTGATAGAAAGCATTGAATAAATACCGTCCATCATAATCAGGTCTACCGCTTAAAGATAATGTTGAAAAAGGTCGTGCTGAAAAAGTAGGTAAAATGTAACTAGCAGAGCTGATATCATCTTTGCGATTGCGGGCAATAAATCCCAAATTGAGAGTATTACCGAAGCGATATTTCAATTCCAGACTATGATTAAATAATTGTGTAGAGTTTCTAAATAATCTATAACCTTCTGGTAATGATTGAGAATTAGCATTAATTTCCAATCTGTTTAACTGCACATCCAAATCTGCCGAGTAACCAACTTTATTAGCAGAAGTCCCAACACTTGCAGATAAAACAACTGGATTTGCCAAACGCCAAATTAAACCAGCTTGACTTTGCAACGCATTGGGAACCGCTTGTAATGAACTTTCAAAGGTTAAATTACTTGAAAGTCCTTGCCGCAATTGATAAAAACCAACTGGTTTTCCTTGATTATCAGAATTTACATCTCCAAATAAACCATTTTGGACTAAATTTCCGCTAAAACCTAATCCACCTAGCTGTACATTACCACCTGCGGGAAGTAGCAAATCAGAAGCATTAATTCTGACAGTACGAATTTCGCGGGGTACACGCAAATTGTTGCGGTCAAAAATCAAAACTTCAATTTCATTGCTTTGACCGATAGGTAAATTGACATCAACAAATTCGTATAAACCGTTAAATCCTACTTGTTGCTGGGCAACTACAGTTCCACCAACTCTTAGTTGGACAAAACTTGCAGGTTCGACTTTACCGCGAAATGTTTGTATAGGTCTAGAGCGTCTGGACAAAAGCTCATTTGCACTATAACTATTACCAAAGCTTTCTTCTGGAAGATTGCTATAACCAAATTGGAAACCCGTTAAATCAATGCCATTTAACAGGGGATGTAAGCCAACTTGTTGCCGTCCTAGTTGATAAAGAAATCGTCCGCTATGTTTATATAAAAAGTATTCAGAAATGTCTGGTTGGTCAACAAAATTATTATCTAAGCGCAAACGATATGCCCATCCCCCTAGTCTACCACCCAAAAGTGAAGAACTACGCAGGCTTGTATCTCCGCCAGTACTATCAATATTTAATTCTTGCCGAAAATTTGAAAGTCCGCTGCTAGGTGCAAAAAATTCTGGTTTTAAATCAGCCGTTCTTGATCGATATTGTCCAACATTTCCCCGCCAAGGTAAGTCTGTAAGCAAATTTAAATCAGCGGTGTTTAAGTCTACATTTATGCTTAATTCATCTTTAAGTGCAGACTTAAGAATGTATGTAATACCATTAATTTGCTTTAAGGAATTCGATTGCAGTTTGACAACTCCTAAAGGGGTCTTTACTTGGGTAGCAGAATCAGTATTTTCTACTTTAAAACCAGCAATTTCCCCAAAGCTTTCTAGAGGAATTAGAAGAGTATTTCCCTCTTGAATAATATCTAAAGTACCAACTTCTCGACCGTTGATAATCACACCCACCAAAAAAGGCTCATCGGGTGATTTGGCTAACTGGATAGAACCTTTTCCAGTCAGCTTTTCTATTAACGTATTTCTGCTGTCATTATTAGTAACATTATTGTTTGCTGCTACCTTTTGTTGATTAGGAGCATTACCAATATTATTTTCTGGCTTTTTATTATTGTTAGCTGTTTCTTCTGAAGTTTTTGTATCTGGGTTGAGTGTATTATTTAAGGAAGCAGATATAGATACCCTGATTAGTTCCTGTACAATTGCCAGAATTTTTTCTGTCTGTACATTTGTGTTAGTAGCGATTTCTTGGGTAACATTATTACTGCTGGTATCTTCTGGCTTTTTATTATCTGTAGTTTGTCCAGAAGTAGAATCTCCTGAAGGGTTGATCGCTACTTCAGAAGAATGTTGATTATCTGATTTTATCGAATTATTAGTAGTATTATTTAGCGAAGCATAAAGAGAAGCGCTAATTAATTCCTGCACTGCTGAAAGGATTTTACCTATGGTGTTTTTTTCAGCAGTTTTGTTATTAGATAAGCTGCTAATTAATTTTTGATATCCGGGTTGCTCACCAGAAGTAGTCTTTTTAGAATCTATATTTGCAGAGGCTGTTATTTCCTCGTTAACTGGAGAAATTGATGGTGGGGTGGTGCCAGTATTTTCTGTTTTTGGGGAAGTGGTTGGTGAAAAATCTTTCGCTTGTTTTTGTTGTTCAATTTGAGCTTGAAAACTCACAATTACCGACTTTTTCTTTTGGGATGTAGTGCAAACTACAGCTTCTGTTGCTTGATTAGAAGCCGCTAGCATTTTCCCTAATAAATTGTTGACAAGATCGGATTTTTGAGTTTGTGGCGATCGACAAACCGGATTTTGTGCTTTTATTGGTTGAGCAGCCGAAATTTGTTCTATATCCGATTTGTTAGCAACCTGTTCAGGTGTCAACGTAATAAAAATTGGCGGGGGTGTAGGTGGTAAAGCTAGGTAGAGCATACGTAAGCACAAAGATTGCAATAGCCAGCCATATCTAGGCTGTGAACTGTAATTAAATTGCCTCAGTCTTTGTTGCTAAGTTCTAAGGAAAATGCATTTCACTTAAGACTGGTGAACTCAGAAATCAGCACTATTTAGGGATTGAAAAATTTTTTGCAGCAAACTCTCTCAGGGTTACAATCAATTGACCCTGAAGAGCAAGAACTTTAGCTGTAGCAAAAGCTATTTAGCTGAAGAATTCACAGGTTTAAGAGCAGGTTTTGAGGCATTAGCCGCAGCTGGAACAGTGAAAGGAATACCTGTATCAACCGCCATTCCACTCAAGTTACCGTTGATATCCAATACGTAGTTACCAGGAGGTAGTTGTCTGGTTAAAGGTAGTAAAATTTGGCGACGATTATTTGGCAAAATCGGTGGTAATTCTAAAACTCCAGCTTGAACAATATTTGGTGGTAGCTTGGTCTTTGGATTACCTATACCGACTATAGGTTGTGTTGCTTTTGCACCAGGATAGTTGCCAGCACGCCAAATAGCATATTGACCAGCTATTCTAATATATGCATTGCCTTGATTGGCAACATCAAATACTGCTTTGATACCATTTGGTTTGCTGTCAACAGTTACAGAATTTATCGTACCAACTCGCTTCACTTCTCCTGTATAGCCATAGACAACAACACCTACACGACCGAGAGTGTTAATAGTCTGGGAATTTAGATTATCACCAGGAATTTCTTCTAAATAAATAACAGCACGATGTTCGCCAGGAGCAGGTTTAACTTTGGGACGAATTCCAAAGCGTACAGTTTGAGTGGTGCGCGGTGGAATCGTAAATCTAGAGGGAGTAAAAACAATCCACTGGTCTAGAGATTGCTCGTTGGATGGTGAATCTTCCAATTGATTTTTTTCATCCATTGTCCAATTTCGGACGTAAGCCTTCATTTCTACTGGCTTGTCAGATAAGTTAGAAATTTTAATTGAATTAGATCGGGTGTTTTTGCTGTTAATATCTAATTCGATACGCGGAGGAGTGACGCTAATTTCCATTGCTGTAGCACAGGGTATTCCTAAAGCAAATAACCCAATGAAGCTTAAAGCTATACCTTTTGCAGTTTTCTCGAACATTTAAACTTTTAACTTCCTTACAGAATAAATGTAAATGATTTAAAACTTTACGGACACTGGTTATTATTTGCTGGTACACACACCTCAATTTGTGCGTTAGACATACCTGATGCCAGTTGGGATAATTGGCTAAATACTAAGCGTAATCCGCCTTCCACTACCACAGTATTGTCAGGGCAGGTTGTAATTTGCTGGATGTTTATAGGTTGTGCATCAACTTTATTAAAAGGATTACCCGATTTGTTATCACTTATAACTTTGTACTTAGCATTGTTATTCAATAGAGATGGTAAATCGGTATTATTTACTCGCATTTGCCAAAATCTTTGCAAATCGTGAGTGATACTCGACTTAATAGGCACTTTAGCTGCTAGCAATTGTTCTTGAGGACCACTACCAACTTGTTCTACAAAATCAGAATCATCTATAATTTCGGATGGTGTTATGTCAGGAATTTTACCTTCAATAAGAGATATTTGATAAAGTGCTGCTTGACATCCAGAGGGATTTTGTTGTGCGAAAGCTTTTGATTGTGGCGTAAACAATAGTGCAACAACCATAGTTAAGTAGTATGTAAAAATCTGTCGGCAGTTCATTTTTTCCATGAGAGGGAATTTACAAAAGTTTCAATGATAATTTAGTATTGACTACCAAATTTCTTCTAGATATTGATTAGCTTTTATCGTCAATTATGAATGTTTATTAGTCAGCAGCTTAGTGCAGAGTGAATAATTTCAAGCTTGACTACATATCTCTCATAAATAATGACATAAACTACTATTTAAGTTCGCGCTTGATTGTAATATATCTGTGCAGCAATTAGCTTCTATCTAGAAGATACTGGAAGCAGGCAAAATGCCTGCACCAGAAATCTTTATAGTCTAGGTTTGCTTAAGGAGTGGCAACGGTGATTGCCAATTGACCACCATCGTATGACCCAGCGCTTGGTGCGAGACCATTGTTGAATAAAAACTTAAGCGTTGCCTTACCTGGAATAGCCTGACTATCAGCTAAACCAGCACCAGGAGTTGGAAAAGTATCCCCTGCCTCAACGCTCATAGTGACTGTATCGCTAGCATTCGGATTAGGAGTTGTGCGCGTCAATGTATTTCCGGTTGCAGTGACTTTAACTGTCACGTTAGTCCCTGCGTTAGCCCAAACATAGTAGAGGGGGTCAATTGCCCTACTGATTGAACCCGAAAAAGCTGTTGCCCCAATAGGTCTTACTTTATTAGGAGGTAGAATCGCCGCTGATTCATCATAACTTACACTCTGATCGGGAGCTGCTCCTTGTAAATCCTTTTGGTCAACCACAAATTTCAAATCCTTATATGTACTTAGATAAATTTGTGGTTGTACCTGAATTTTGACTGGTAAAGTTGCGGTCTGTGCTTGAGCAGGTGCTGCAAAAATGGCGCTACCCAAAACGGCTGCACTAGCAGCTAGAATAGCTAAAACTTTGTTTTTCATGATGTCAAAAATCTCTCCGAGGTGTAGGTAGTGTCAATTGATTAAATGTGATTAACTCTCGTTTTATCACTCATTCAAACTAATTTTTTTTATGTTAATTATTGTTTGATAGAGATTCCCTGGTAAGCCCGAGAGTGCATTGATAACTGTCTTATCCAAAGAAAACTACTTAACTGTTATAAAATTGGTACACAGTTGTAATTCTAGGATAAGTACCAGCATTAGTTGTTAGCATTTTGAATTTTAAATTTAGACTTCTTTAAACATCACCACCTTTGTTGGATACGGAAAAATCTGTATTTGGCTATTGTTTAGCTCAAATATGGTTGCACACACCAATGCATGATTTATGTTGGATTTATTAGCAAGAATATGTGACTTAATAAACCAACTAACAAAAGAGAGTGATGGCTGGCTTAAGCAATAAAAAATTCCCTCTGAGATTATTATCGATGGAATTTTTATTAGTAAAATTTGCTGATAATTATTAGCTCCTCCTTGTTACATCTTTACAAGAAGAATTTAACCTGTTTAGGTGAAAGACCACTTCAGTGATAATATGGAATTGTCAGGAGATTCATACTAACTATACTCAGTAATAGCACCGAAGACTTATTTGGAGCCAAAAGCATTAATAGTAACCTAAATTTCAGTGTGCTTTGCCAAAAGTACTCAGCAACTAAAGTCCCGCTGTTTACAGGTACAAAAACTAAGTTTGCCTAACTCACATTAAATTGCTTGTCATTAATAGTACCCCGCCATTGCGACGTTCGCGTAGCGTCTGGTTACAGGAGAAGCAAGCAATCTCATGAACTCTGACATACCACAAGAGAACGCAACTTGGTATCACATCTTGCATCTACCCGATAACCCGCCCTGAAATAAATTTCGGGCTAATAGCTTAAGTCCATTAAAATGGACTGAAAGTATTGTTTAGTAAGCATTTAGTCTTCTTATAGAAGACATCTCCGCAAAAGATGTAGAGACGTAGCACTTGGTAGTCTCTTGGGGGTTCTGGGTAACGCATAATTAATTTCCACATCCGTTGTCTAAAGTAATAACTAAGAAAAACTAATTACTAATGAGGTAACAAGTATGTTTCAAGCTACTCGTCGCCGTCTCGCCATTTGGTACACTGCTGTAACAGCGGTACTGCTACTAGTGTTTGCTAGTGGGGTGTATTTATATGTCCGCAGCACGTTGATTGAGCGGATTGATGATACTTTGAATCATGTGGTGGAAGTAGTAGAGCGATGTCTAACCACAAGTCGTTGCGCGTCTACGCTTGTCATTTCATCGATAAATGCTAATTTAAGCGAGTTCCGGCTTAATGTGGAAGCTAGTTTTGCCAACAATGCGGATACGGTAGAAGATGACCACATAGATTTAGAGTGGTTTAGTCCTACTGGTGAATTAATTTGGTCAACTTTATCTGAACCGCTGAATATTCCTATTCATTTTAACCGCATGGGTGAGACTGTGCGGGTGGTTAGGGGGAGTGGGGGACGAGGGGGACAAGGGGGAGTGGGGGAGTGGGGGACGAGGGGGAGTGGGGGACAAGGGGGACAAGGAGGACAAGGAAAAATTTCTCCCTTGTCTCCCCCCTCTCCCTTGTCTCCCCATCCCCCCCTCTCCCCCACTCCTCCTCCGATGTTGCTACGGCAAGTTACGCAACGGGTGGAAGTCGGACGGCAGGTGTTAGGATATCTGCGTGTTAGTCATCCTTGGTTTGAAGTGACTAAACCGAGTCGTCAGCTGATTTTTGATTTGGCATGGGGTACTGGGTTGATGGTGCTTTCGGTGGGTGCTAGTGGTTGGTTTCTTTCTGGTAAGGCAATGGAACCAGTGGGTGAGTCTTATCAACGTCTGAAACAATTTACGGCTGATGCTTCTCACGAACTAAGAAGTCCGATCGCTTTAATTCAAACTAATGTCCAAGTTGCTCTCAATGATTTGGAAGTCCCAGATGCAAATCCTACTTCTTTACACTATCGGCAACAATTAAAAGTAGTAGAACGCTTAACCCAGCGTTTGGGGAAATTAGTCAACGATCTACTATTTCTGGCAAGGCAAGATAGTGGCATTAGCAAAGATATTTTTTCACCTTGTCCACTTGATGCTTTGCTGATGGAAGTGATTGAAGAACAATATCTGCTAGCTGCGGAAAAACACGTCACTTTAACTTTAAACTTGATTGACCCTCCAGCTACGGAAATTAACCTTGAATTGCTCGACAATTGGTTTACACTTGTTGGACAGTGGGATCAACTAATGCGGTTGTTCACAAATTTGATTGGCAATGCTTTAAGATATACGCCATCTGGTGGACAGGTAAATGTGGAATTGACGCGGATTGAGGCAATAAATCCGGTTTCTCGGCTACGTCATAGCACCGCTTTGCAAATTAAAGTGATTGATACGGGGATTGGTATTCCTAGCGAAGCTTTACCTTACTTGTTCGATCGCTTTTATCGAGTAGATCCAGCACGTACCCACAGCACAGAAAATAAAAACTGCGAAACTGTCACCGGTTCGGGTTTGGGACTAGCGATCGCTCAAGCTATTGTCCAAACCCATCAAGGTCAAATTCACGTTGAAAGCACTCTTGGCAAAGGCACCACCTTCACTGTCATTTTACCAATCATTCTTGAGTCTTAATTTTTCAACAAACAACTGTTTCCTCTGACAGATGTAAATATATATATTTAATTTGTAATTTATATTGCGTAACCATGAAATTTCAGTCATCAATTTGCTTTCTAGCGGCTTGAGATTCCTACTAGTAAAATTATTTTTAGTAGTTGTTTCAAGTCATAGTTTGCTATTGGTAAAAATCGCTGAAGCTAAAACGCATATATGCATTGATGGAGGGTTAGATGCCAATTTCTATAATCAGACATGAACTCTACGATTTACTCAAAAAAATTGCTGAAACTGGGCAGGGATTGCATGAAGTCGATTTTGGGCGAAACCAATTATCAGAAGCCGATTTATTAGCTCATTTAGATTACCTAAATCAAAATCAGTACATTAATGCTGAGTTTACAGACAATGGTCGCTTTCAGAAGGCTGAAATAACTGACAAAGGGCGTAATATGATAGACAACTTTGAGGACAAGTTGTCGAAAAACCCAGAGTCAAAATCATCAGCACCAATCGCTGATAAAGATTTGCCCTTTTTGGAAAAGGTGATGGTAAAAGGGGGTTTAGCAGATATCTTCGATGCTAGAGATATCACAGAAGTTGCATTCCGGGTGATGCGTGATTTGATGACTACTGAAGCTGCCGATCGGGTTGAAGGTGAGTTGCACAAACCAGCCGAAAAAAGTGATGATAAATCGCTACAAATGGAAATTGCAGATTTGTGGCACGATACAAATCCGATTGTCGGGTTTTTAAGTCGGGTACGTCCACCTTGGCAAGGTCCTGGCATTTTTAAGATTGATAGCGATCGCTTTTTATTTCGAGTCGCGAATGAAGGTGGAATGCCACCAAATGCTGACCGCGAAAAGGTAGTAATGGCAATATTTTCTGCCACTAAAGACGAATTATCAGAAGAACGAATTCAGGAAATTGCTAGCTGGTTGCCTGATGTAGTTCGCAAAATGTGGGAAGAAGCATAAATCAAAATAAAGTTAGGAGGTGAGATTTTTCAGCAATTCTTACCTCTTAATTTTTCGTTTAACTATAACTAATGATAGATTTACTTTTTCCTAAAGGCAGAAATAAAAATCGGAAAAATTTCCTGTTTTCCGCTAAGAGCTAGAGGTAAGGTTTATTATTCATTAGCTACAATTAGAATATTAATATATTTGATGATATCGAAGTCAAAATAATTGATAACGGAGAATAAAATGAACAAACATCAAAACAACTTCGGCAAGTCGGCTAAATTGCTAGGTACAATTTTTGGCGGACTGCTTATTAGTTTGCCAGCAATTCCATATGCGGCGATCGCACAACAATCTACTCCCAAAATTAACCCTTGTCCTCGGATTTTCTACGAAGAACCGCACAACAATCGAGTTATGGTTCCTCAAGGATGCCCACCTAATGCTTTTACTCAAAGAATGGGAGTGCAAGGGCAAACTCAAGAACGCAACAACACCTCTGTTAACCCGACATCGGAACAAACAATGATGGGTATAGGCGGTGAAACGCCAGATGAAACAAGCACTTCGCAGAATTACAATTATAATAGTCAGTCGTCGATGATGCGATCGCAACAAGGCATGAACAATTCATCTGGTGCTGTTAACAACTCCACCACACAACAAAGCCAAACTTCTGTAATCCAAACACCATCACCACAACCCGCTATAGCAATGGTAATGCCCATGAGTGGCAAAGTTGGTGTCCGTTTGGTAAATCAGACAGCCGCACCTATTAGCTACCAAGTAATTGGTGATACAGGAACGCGAACCCTGCAAGGTAAATCTGAGGTAATGCTGCAAGGTTTAAACACTCCTGTAACGGTTACTTTTTATCGTCAGGATAAGGGACTGTTGATGGTGACACCACAAGGATCTTCTCAAGAAGGTATGTTGCAACTTTCATTCAAAGAAACAACCGACGTGAATATGGATAAAAGTGCAATGAGAATTGACAAAAATGGGGCTGTGTTCTTGAATTAGAATACATTATCTGCCATTAAATCACGTCCTGAAATTAACACTAATAAAAACCTATCTACCGTCGTAGAGACGTAGCAGTGCTACGTCTCTACAGCATGTGTGATTTGCCATAATATCATTTACAAAATAAAATATTTGGGTGCGAGCGTTAACAAAAAGCTACTTGTAGGTGGTGCAATTATTCTAATTGGGTTTCCTTCGTTTAGCCGCGAGTTTACTCGTCGGGTTATTAAGCGCAGCCTCATAAAGAATTGGTATAACCTGTAAAAGCATAATTTTGTTTGGCTTGTAATGATATAGGAGTGCGATCTATGACTCTTCATCAAACAATGCATCTAAATCCTGATATACACTAACAACTCGTGCAATTTCAATTCCATCTGCAATGGGACGATAAAAAATCAAATAATTATCTACAGGAAAACTTCGCAGCAAGGGAGAAAGTTCATCACGTCTGCGTCCTATATTTGGGAAATTGGCTAAATTGCTACATTTTTGATTAATTTTCTTCAGCAAGCGCTCTGCTGCATCAAAGCTACTCTTGTCAGCGATATAATCAATTATGTTCTCAATATCCCGACTTGCAGCAGCAGTAAATCTACAAATATTACTCATTTACCTGCTTGCTGACGACGCTGTTGTAATTTCTGCTCTAATTGACGAAAAACTATCTCCCCATCAATTACTTCCCCACGTTCGAGTTGCTCTACTCCGATGGCAATTTCCCGTTTTAATTCCTCAAATCTACCTTTATAAATCCTTTCCCTTTCCTCCAGGAGTTTAATACCCGCAATAATCACGTCCTCAGTCGAAGCATATTTACCGCTGGCAATTTGACTTTGGATAAATTGCTCTAATTCAGGAGTCAAAGAAATACTCATATATAGGAATCCTACTTGATTGAGTCAAAAGAGGTGTTAGGGATATTGCGATCGCTGTCATAATTACCTAATTAATAATCTATAACATTGGAGATGGTATTTTTTCTAAAGAAACCAAACCATTGTCTTCAAAATCTATCTCAAGATGATATGCTTCCATCATTGCAGTTCCCAGTAAAGGCTTCTAACCAGAAGCTAAAATAGGGACTATCTTTTCTACATCATCCCAAACAACAGTTGCTAAATGTATAGCTAATAAAGCTTCACTACCATCAGCAAATCTTGCAGGTATGCTTGAATATAAAGGAAGATTCATCGCATTGACTGCTTGAACTGGTAAGGTAAGATAGTCGTTGAATCCAGTATCGATGACAAAATCCAGAGAAAAATCTGGTTGTTGTGGTAAACGAAAAATCACCGGAACTATTGCTTTGTGGTCAATCAATCTTCCGTAAATCATTCAACTGTACGCTCCATAGAAGCACCACCAAAGGTGACAGCAACATCATAACCAATTCGCATAGTAAATAATCTAGCGTTGGGATTCTTCTGCTTTAACCTTAATGCTGATTCAACACCACTTTTATCAATTCCATATTCGCCTGTTTCAGCATCAATCACAATCATCTTGCCAATACAGCACTTCCCGGTGTCATGAGGTACAAGAACCCCACCCCCAACCCCCTCCCCGCAAGCGATGAGGGGGCTATTATCTACCTCATAACAAAGGAATCTGCTGTATTATCACCATGCTCAACCTCTGAGCGAATCCCCTTAAAGTAAAATTGTTTGGCTCTTTGGGCAACTTCTTCTACACTCCAAAAAATAGCCTGCATAATTACGCCTGTTTTTAGTCTACTGTTTTTCTATATTCTCATTATAAGTAAGTGGGTCTTCAAAGGCTTTAACATGATATTGACAGCCTCTACAGCATCATAGGGAGACCAAACGGGGTACTCTGCACCAGATTTTAGACGGCAATTACTATTTCGGCGATCGCAAAATCTATTTCCGGAGTCGCCGAAATAGATATTGACAGAGCAATTACTATTTCGGCGATCGCAAAATCTATTTCCGGAGCCGCCGAAATAGATATTGACAGAGCAATTACTATTTCGGCGATCGCAAAATCTATTTCCGGAGTCGCTGAAATAGATAGTCAATGCGATCGCACTAAGTCAATAAATCAAGGTGCGTTACGCTACGAAAGCTGAGACCAAAGCCTATTGGGAGTACCTTCTTGTTGGTAACTCAACAGGGGCAGAAACAGTTATGGATTGCACCGCCTTTTCAATAGGGCTGACTTCTGTAATTGCTGCTACAGTAGGAACTGTGGTTCTACTAAGTGTACCTGGTGAAACAACCGTCAACAAACCATAGGCGGCAGGACCGTGAGAGCCATCAGAGTTTGTCAGGAGGATAGAACGATTACCTAATGGGGCATCAGAGGCAGCGGTGATGGTAAGGATAAAAATTTGTGCGCCTTGTATGTCCTGAAACCCAGTTTTTTCAACGGTAATTCCTGTTCCACCAGTAACCTCAATAGAAGTATTGCTCCCGCTATCAAATGCCTCAAGTCCCACATTCTGAACCGTAGTTCCTTGTTCGATCTGCATATTCAGACCAGAACGTTGTGCTACAGCCAACATCTCCGATTCTCTCAATATAAACGGTCGGGGTAACGGCTTGGTTGCATTACCAGCACAAAGAAATGATTCTGAAGCGGTCACTTGAGGTAAACCCCAACCCGCAAGAACAACGTTGAAGGTTTGGGTAATCTGTGATCCGAATTCAATATTTGCTGTCCCGATTCTAATATCGCCAACCGTAAAACCAAGCTCTTCAGGCACTTCGTACACTGCATGGATAATGTAATCCATCCGTTCACCACCTTGACGCTGACGACCCCGAATCACCTTCCAATAGTCTGATGGTCGAGCATTTGAGGGCGCATTTGAGGGCAGTCGATACGTACCAAAATTAGGCGTTTGAATGTAAAGACCAACTGGATTTTCGAGAGAAATCCGTAAGCCAGATTTAGGTTCTCCAGTTCCAAGTACTAATTCATTAACCGTTGCTCCAATTGTCGGATCGCTGTTACGGTTTGCGGCACCATAAAGACTGCAATTAATCAGCGCGTTTTGGTCTGTAATCGGATTACCATTTGTATCTTTACGAAGGACAGTTGCTTGTCCGGCGAGAAATATCTGGGCACTGAGCGTGTTGGGGTTGCTAATCAGGTGAACAGCCCCGTTAGTTGTGGTGCTATTCCAAGGATTGCGATCGTCATAAGCTGGTCGTCCTGTTGCCGGATCAACGACCAAATTGCCCTGGCTATCTCGCAGGTAAAGATCCTCAAGCTTGACCTGTGAACCAACTAATTGTTGATAAAGACGCAACACAACATTCGGATCAATATCCCACAATGTATACCAATACTCTCGATTCTCACAGGTAAACATTACTTTGGTGATCTTGCCTTCTGCATTACGGCTAACGCTCCATTCGCAATACTCATCTTGCCAACCCCGTGGACCACGCGGGGTATAGTTATCAGCAGCTGGCGGACCCTCATCAGCATATTTCCATTGAGTACGCTGTCCAACATTGGGATACTGAATTAAGATTCGATTAGGAAATGCTATCCATGGGATGGGTAAGCCTTCTATTCCAGCAGGAATATCAGTATTAAGCGGGTTGTAATACTGGGTCAGTGGTGGTTGATTCTCTGAACTCCACGGATCGTTTTGTAGGGTCTGTTCCGTAAAACGATTTATGTTGTCATTCCAGCGAGTACGGAGTGCTTTTTCCTTTTCTTCTTCGCCTGGATGAAAATCGTTTTGGTTGGCTGGTGGGTCAAATTGAGGTAGTTTAGGCATCTTTTTTTCCTTATATTTGGGGAAGTTTTTCTTTGAATATTTCTCTAGGGGGATATGTCTGTCTGGGGTATTAATAGACTAAATTCGTTCAAATTACGAATTTTGGGCGAGGATTGAAACTGCTCCCGACGCTTCACACTTAATCTCATCAGTCGATCTAACTTACCCTGATCAGTCATCGTCTGAAATTCATTTAAATAAGACTGAATTTGCATTTGGACAACGGTTTTCCACTGGTCGTCGGGAAGATCCCACGTTTTGAGAAACTGTTGTTCAGCGGTACATTGGTCGAAGTTATTTTCATCGCAGATCGGCTGACCACCAGCGGCGTTTCTGACTTTAGCAGCAAAGTCGGTCGGGACACTACTAAGTCCACTCGTAATCGTACCAGTGGAAATCTGATCAGCATATTTTTGTAGGCTAGATCGCTTTTCAGAGAAGACCGGATTTTCAAAGTCCACCATCAGTACAGCAGCGATAAATTTATCGGTCATAATATTTTTAGACCGCATCTCTGCCAGCATAAAAAGGTCTTCTGCCGCTGGAACTGGTATGAAGAACGAAAAGTGGGTTGAGCCTTTTTGTTCATAAAGCGGAGAACCATCCGGCTTAGTAAAGTCAGACTGAACTAATTTGAAGTTGTGTGTATTGAGGTAATTGTCATAATCTTGTCGCTTGAAAGCGATCGCTGGAATATTATATGTGAGACCCAATGCTTTTCTAAGTGCTGAATCCCACAGGAAAAAATCAGAAGGAATACCAGAAATATCCCTGTTCAGTGGGCTGGTATTGGCTCCATTGCTTTGAATCTGAGTTGAAGTCAGATTAACAGTCGTGTTGGTGATAATGTGGCGCAACATCTGGTTGACATCGCTAAGTTGAGTGATGTCTCCCTCAGTTTTCAAGCGATCTCTCAACCAATTTTCATAATACATGTGGAAGCCATCATTAACAGCCTTCTCCAAATTCTCAGCACCATTTCTATTCACAAAGAATGTTTCTTGGGCTACAGCTAATGGCACAACCAGTGGTGAAATTCTTGCCAATTGAGAGTGCCAATTGTTCCAGGGGAAGGCTAGTTCTTTCATAATCACCACACCGTTGTGGTGACAGTCAAAACATCCATGCCCCATACTTGGTTCTGTTTGTGCCATTGCAGAATCCCCCGCCCAACTCCAAACTTTAGTAGGGGCTGAGGCACTGCTGGTTTCTCCAACTTGTTGTCCAAATTGGTACTTGCTGGTTCCTCCTACTTGTTCTCGAAATTCGTAAAAGTTGTATTTTTTAGCCTTGCCGTTCCATGCGATCAGTTGCAGAAAGCTAGAGTTTCCACCGGGTGCTGCACTCAGGAAAATTTGATCCTCGGTTATGTTTGGTGTCCAGCTGATAACATAGCGAAGATTACGGGGTTCCTCACGAGAAGCAATCGTAGTTAGAATTTGGCTGCCTTCTCCAACTACGAAACTCCTTTGTTGTAGTTGTAGTCCACTACCTAAAATCGCAGTAGAAATGGCATCGACACTATCTGGAAAAGCTCCTTTGCGGAGAATCTCAGTCGCAAATGGATCGTTAAGATTTGTGGTAATATCGTCATCCGTCATGGGTTTGACACATTGATCTATCCCAGCAATGTGACGATAAATTTTGCCATCAACCACTGGCTCACAGCTTGGATCTGACATGCTAGAGGAGCGCATTCCTTCAGGACTACCCAAAAACCTGCGAGTTACTCTTAAATAACTCCGCAATCGGAAATCTCCTGTCGGAAATTGTGCGTGTTCAGCAGCAATCGCGTGATTCTGGAATATGTCAGATAGCAGGCATGAGCCGCCTAACAAAAAGATGAGTAAAACTAAAAGAGTACCAAATTTTGCTAAACCAAGCCTGGGCATTATTCTTGTTCCTATGAGTAAGAGTAACCTCTTTGCAACAGAATGATTCCAGTTGTAAGACGATTCCAGTAGTCAATTTCTGAATTTTGCGATCGCATATGCAAGCTTTTGTTGCCTAACTCAATGCTTCCCATCAAACCAGCATCAAACACGAAAACCCTTTCCCTGCCTCGTTTACCTCTTCCCTGGATTTTTCCAGTTGTCTCAACTCTGCTGTCCAATTAAGGGATGATTTTGGTGATCAGGAAGGATCGAATTTGTGGGCAATAACTAGGTCGGACATATCTCGATCGCAACCCATGATAAAAGACGATCATGGCTCAATCATTCCAGCCTGTCGCAAAAGCTGACGTTCCTCAACTCTCTCACGACGATTTAACTGCAATAACCCAATCGTCACCCGACCAATGGGGGTTAAAGGCACAAACTCAGCCCCACTCAGGCGAAAATGCTCATGCCATAGGTCTTGGCGAGGATGGTACAAGGGTACGATTTTTTCCGTTTCTGGATCGACAGAGGCAAGATCGCAGCCTTTGTGCTTGTTGCACATAGTACAGGATAGGGCTAAATTTTCCGATTCAGTCCGTCCACCATGCTTTTTGGCAATGATGTGGTCAATCTCGTAAGGCGCAAAAGTAGCCACATCAGGAATCAGGCAATATTCACAGCAACCTTTTGCCCGCTCATAAAAAGTTCGCCGAACGGCGTGGAAACTACTTGGCTTTAGACAGTAGAGGAAACGCCAACGGTAGTTTTAACTACCGTCAAGATTAACCCACTAGAACGTCTAATTAGTTGGACTTTGTTTTTACTGAACTGACCTAACCGCTTCCAGTTAGCATCAGAGACAGAAATCTGTTTTTCAGTGTCGCCGCTAACCCAGCCTCGATAAGTTTTATTGCCTTGGGTAGCTTCAACGTAATCGCCTTTTCTGAATCCGTGACGGGTTACAGTGCCTCCATATTTGCGACGCACCCCACCTTTCGCCGGAACCATTAGGTGAAGCTGTCTGCGCGACATTGGGGGGCGACGAATAACCGCAAAGGGCGCGGGAGTTATAGTAACCTCACCCTTCCAGCCTCTCGAATGGCGATCAATAATGCCATATTGAATAAATTCACTACACGCTAGGGCTACACCGTCTATCGCATGGGTCGCAGGTATCGCGTCACCTTTTGAGTGTTTTTGTTTTTCCAACCCTAGTTGAGTGCGGATCTGCGCTGTCTCCCAACCTTGTAGTTGTTTGACCTCGCCGAACGCGGTTAACTGTTCTAATTGCCATTTCTGACCAACCATAACCGGACTAAACCCTTTATCACCCCTCGCTTTGATAATTTCGTAGACGACAGTTTCAATTGGAAATATCACGGTTAGTTCGTCCAGAACTCGCCACTCTAACTCGCGGTTAGCTCTGATACTAGGAGGTATCTTGCAACCCCTACGATTGTCAAATCGCTTTTGCCGATGAGCGCGTTTATTGAATGCGACTTTCCGATTAATACGGCGACCTCTGCGAGTGCGGCGCATCATGGCGCGTTGCTCCATGCGGTCTTTGACTGTTTTGAAGGGCAGTTGGAGATGAGCTAACCACAAAGTAAATTTAGCTGACTGCACACCTATACCTGTATATAGTTTGCCGGGATCTACCCCAACCGCGACTGGTTGAGTCTCTTCTCCTGTTAATTTGATTAGTTGGATTTGAAATATTCCTAAGTCGTTGTGAACAATTCGCGCTTTTCCAGATTTCAGCCAACGTCGCGCCCTACTGGGCTTGGTTGGCATCAGGGGCAGACCCCACTTTGACAAAACTGGTACTCGTAACATGGAGATAATCCTTTCGAGTTTAGTTATTAGTCCCCTCGCCCACTTAATCTAGAATGGCTTGCCTTTACGCAACACCGCTGATAAGACGGTTTAGAGTTAATCCGATCTAGGGAAGCAATCGGAAGTCTGTATCAAGATTAAGCTCAATGGGCTAGTCAGACACGTAGAACCTATCTTCTACAAGCGCTGCCTAAGGACAGTCCGTCACCGAACTGCCTCGGCTACAAAACCGTGCGTGAGACTTTCACCTCACACGGCTCCTCAATGATTTGGCTATTGTCATTAGTACCTCTAACAGCTTTATCATCATTTGCTGTTTTTGTATCGTGGCAATGTCGATGAAGTAATTGGAGATTATCTTGTGTGTTTTTTCCACCCTTTGAGCGCGGTTTTTTGTGGTCTATCTCCAATAAATCTCCATTTTTAAAGAACAATTCGCAGTGAGCGCATTTCCCTTTTTGCTTTTTCAAGAGTTTTGATACCCTTGCTGCCACTTCTGGGTGCATTCCCATTCTAGTACTCCAATATATCCAATCTCCGTCGTAAGGGCTGCAATCTCCTCGCACTTTTATGTGTCTAACAATTGGTGTTTCTGAGTGCTTAACAAGACGCATCTTTTTGTTACCCTCTTTCCTGCTAGCAAAGACCCATCCTTCACCCTGGTCAATAAGCCAGTAGCGCTTGGCTATCCAATGGGAGTCTTTTTGTGGATGACGGAAACTTGACCAAGCTTTTAATTGTTGATAGATAAGTTTGTCCATTCCTGAGAGAATTTCCTTACTTACCACCGTGCTGTAGTAGTTAGCCCATCCCCGAATAATTGGGTTTAATCGGCTTATTAGTGCCTCTTGAGGTGCAGCCTTATGGGTTTTGATGACACTACGTAATGACCTAGCATAGAGTTTTATCTTTTTCTTGCTTGGTTTAATGAGGGTTTTAAAACCAAGTAGAGTTCCGTTGTTTTTCCCAGACTGGTATTTTCCAACTGGGTATTGTCTAACGTTGAACCCCAAAAAATCAAATCCCGGTTTTTGTCCTTCATGCTCATTGAGAGTATGAGCTAAACGGGTTTTGCTTGGTTTCAATTCCAATCCCATGCTTTTTAACCATTCGGCAATAATTTCTTGGCATCTTTCGACTACCGATAAATTTTCGTGTAAAATTAGGAAATCATCGGCGTATCGAATCAGGAAGGCATTTTTAGACACCTGCTTTATCCGATTTTCCATGCCATGTAGGGCGATGTTAGCTAATAATGGTGAAATCACACCGCCCTGTGGTGTCCCTTCGGATGTATCAGAAAATATGCCTTTATCTATCACTCCCGCTTTTAACCATGCACGAATTTGTCGGCGTATGGTGGGGAATGTATTCAGTTTGTCCAAGAGTGCCTCGTGGTTGATGCAATCGAAGCATTTCGAGATATCGGCATCCAGTACATACCTGGATTTTTGCGCGATTATTGTAAAAATTGCTTCTATGGCATCGTGGCATGAGCGCCCAGGTCTAAAACCGTAGGAGTTTGGCTCAAAACGAGCCTCCCATTCTGGTTCTATTGTTTGTTTAACAAGCGCTTGTAGCGCCCTGTCGTACATTGTGGGTATTCCTAAGGGGCGTTTTTCCTCACTTCCAGGTTTGGGTATCCAAACCCTTCTGGTCGGTTTGACCTTTCGGTTTAAACTCAGTTTGGATGCAAGTTCTAGTCGTTGTAATGGTGTTAGTGATTTAACCCCGTCTACTCCGGCTGTCTTCTTGCCCTGATTATCCTGAGTTACCTTTCGTACTGCTAAACACTTTGCAGACCAAGACCTCATCAATGTTTTCTGGAGTTTGCGAACTGCCTTGACATCTCCACGCTGAGTGGCTCGATAAATTCGTTTTTGCAACTTGAATACAACACGCTCTAGCTTCCGCCAGTTTGTATCCTTCCATTCCACCATCGGTTTTTGTCTTAGCAAGGGCTTTGACTGAAGCCGTGTATTAGACATATATATTGCTACTTACAACTTTATTTTCCAAATCATCGTGAGTCCGTCAGCATATCTCTGCCATTACAGCAGAGCGTTGGCTTCTGACTCAATCCTTTCCCCTTAATGCATACGGTTAGCACCTACTCAGTATCGACCGACTGAGAGCGTTAAGGGGGTTACTTCGTTCCTGACAACCATTGGTTGAACCTTTAGAGTGATGCTGTCCACCGGGTTTGTGGGAAGTGCTTATTGGTCGGAGACGGAACCGCCAATTCCCTATCCTTTGCCTTTTGGCTCCAGCCTCAACAGTGTTCAGGCATTGCCTTAAATCCTGTTTTCCCGGAAGGGTTAGCCTTTAAGCTGGTTCATGATCACGATGGTTCAAGCGCATCTTCAAGCCGAGGCTTTGCTCATGGGTTCTTGCTAGGCGGGTTTCCAAATTAGGCTTTCAGATACCGCCATGATTCCCCGTTACAATGGTCACTTAGGGTTGCTAACCTCAAGTGTGGGGGACTTGCTGTCACCGCTGCACCTGCGGGAAGGGACTTCTCAAAATATAATTTGAGTCACCCTTATGGTTGTCAAGTTGTCAAGGTTTAGTTGGGATTATTCCCTTCTTTTTCTTGCGGTCATCCCTGAATATTTCTATTCATTTCGACCAACGAATCACAGCCTGTCTCTTCAGAGCAGGGTTACTGACCAGGTAAGTCAAATGTAACTTGCATAGGTGCTGGCTTTTACTACAAGGATACACTCTCTGAATTTTAACTGACAGAATATTGCACAATCAAGGGATGATTTTGGTTATCACGGAACATCCTGTTTTACCCAATTGATGACCGTGTTGTGGCTAACCCCAGTTTCCCGCGCGATCGCTCGATATCCCATCCCATCGGCATACAGCTTGAGGCAACGCTCCCGAACCTCCGACGGATAGCGCTTGGAAGAATAGGAATTGATAAACTGGCGATCGCATTTTTTGCAGAGGTAATTTTGCTTCCCTTTTCTGTTACCATTTTTACATATGTGCGTAGACAGACAATAGAGACACTGCATCTCTCGATTGTGCAAAGCTTCGCCACTAGCCTCCGCTTGAGTTAACCAAGCTGCCGCCAACTTTTGTTGTATCTTTTTGTTTAAATTCGCCTTTGTTGGTTTCTTCTTTTTTATTGATGGGAGGGGAATTTCTAAGAACGCAGAATCATCCTCTTGTAAAAGATACTTGTTCATCTGCTGTTTGAGAATTGATCGTGCCTGTGAAATCCTTTTATAGACGTTATCTATGGAAATACCGAGTTTTTGGGCAATATCTAGGTAAGACATATCTTGCTCAAAACGCATAATAAAAGGCGATCGCAGTCGGGAAGGCAGTGCCTTAATAGCACAGCGGATGGTTATTTCTATCTCACTGTCGAGAATGGCTGATTCAGATGACTCAACTGGAAACGTTACAACTTCTACTTGCCCAGCTATTTCTTCAAAATTATCTATCCCTATTGTCCTTCTGCCATGCTCTCGGTGTATGTCCATACAAACATTATGAGTAAAGCGTGTCAGCCAAGCTTTAAGATTAGTGATTTTGTCAGCATGGTGGGGTAATTTATCCCAGGCTTTGAGAGTCGCTTGAGAGAGGGCATCTTGGGCATCTGTAACATTTCCATCCATCCAAGTTAAACAGCAATGATAAAGATAATCTTGGTATGGCATCCATATTTGCCAAAAAGCAGTGTAATCTCTTTGAGATAAGCTTTTTAACAGAAACTTTTGATCTGATGGTGATGCTTGCATGGCGGTTCTGTTGCAAGCAACGCTTTATGTGATTAGCACTTACTTGCCTCCTTTTTTTATATGGGTGCCAGCAAAATTAATTTATGCACTTCTAACTAGACTTTTGCATAAATTGACCCATAAATTAAGCTCCTGGGCTCTAATATGGAGAATATCAAATCTAAAAATAATATTTTTTCTAACTGTGTCTGCAAAAGATATTTTTCATGAATCAGTTAAAAAAGCTTTGCAAAAAGAACAATGGATAATTACCAACGATCCATTAAAGTTTAAATTTGGGGAAGTCAATTTCCAAATTGATTTAGGTGCAGAAAAAATAATTGCCGCAGAAAAAGGAAATGAAAAAATAGCAATTGAAATCAAAAGCTTTTTAAACCCCTCTGCCATTACAGATTTTTACTCCGCTTTGGGACAATTCCTTAGTTACCGTCTAGCATTAGCAGGATATGAACCGGAGCGAGTATTATACTTAGCAGTTCCATTGGATACGTACAAAACATTTTTTCAACTGGAGTTTACTAAAACTGCGATAAAACAATATCAGGTGCTATTAATTGTTTACAATCCAGTCGATGAGGTGATTGTACAGTGGATAAACTAGCAAAATATCAAGAGTATGTTAAAACACTGTTGACAAACTATGCCAGTGATGATGTCTCAGATAACGATGTCGAAGTCCAACTGATTTTAGACACAGAACGCAATCATTATCAATGGATGAATGTCGGTTGGCAAGGATTTAATCGTATTTATCGATGCGTGATACATTTTGATATTAAAGATGGCAAAATCTGGCTGCAACAGAATTTAACCGATCGCAATCCAGCAGAGGAATTAGTGATGATGGGAGTACCACCAGAGGATATTGTCTTGGGTTTACAAGCTCCATACAAGCGTCAGTATACAGATTATGGCGTAGCGTAATCCGATCCACCGTAGGCTTGTGAACACGCTCGTCCGCTTCTGCGGACGAGCGTTTGTTTAGCCGCGACTTTAGTCGTCGGGCAATAAGTGCTATCGATGTTTTGCTTGTTTTAGCATTTGCGTCAGTCTATCAAGCAATAGAACTTCCCGCTTGCTATCTTCTAGTGTCCGCGCTAGTATGATTGCTCTTTCATAAAAATTGCGAGCGGTGGGATAATTACCTAGTTGCTCGTACAATAAAGCATAAGACTCAAAAGATTTTAATTTCTCGCCTAAATTTTCTGATTCTGTAGCCAGTGTTAAACGCTGTTCTAGTAAGTCGAAAGCGCGTTCATATCTTCCTACAGAACGGTGAGCTGTAACCAAACCGTCAATTGCGCGTAATTCGTTGGTGCGATCGCGTGTAACTTTGGCAATTCGCAATGCTGACCCATATGTACCAATGGTATCTTGATAATTGCCGGCGGCTAGGTAAGCATCGCCTAAATTATTCAAGCTATTCGCTTCGGCGATCGCATCTGGTGTTCGACGGCGGAAAATCAAAGCTGTTTCCAAAAGCTTTATTGCTTTGTTATAATCTCCTAGCCTCACTGTCGCTAAACCCAAGTTACTTAAAGATAGTCCTTGTCCTTCAATATTTTTGACATCACTGGCTATTGTTGCTGCTTCTGTAAAGGTTTCAGCCGCTGCTGTGAATTCTCCTTTTTGCAGTAGTAATGTGCCAATGTTATTTAGCCCAAAAATCTGTCCTTGAAAATCTTGAGTATCACGAGCGATCGCTAACCTCCGACGCATTGGATCTTCAGCTTCTTTTAATCGACCCAGATTTACATAACCTTTACCAATTAAATCGTAAACTAAACCTTGCGCCTTTAAGTCGCCAATCAAATGATAAATATCCAGTGCTTGTAACCAAGACTCAATTGCTTTATCCGATTTTCCTTTTTGTTCTTGTTGTTCACCTTGACGCACCAACATATCAGCCTCGTCTCTTGATTCTCGCACTGCTGAATGGTTTAAAGGGCGGTGGAGTTGTTGGGTAATATCTACCGCACCTGCTGCCATTGGATTTAGCAAAGCTGCAAACAGTAAATACGAGACAGCATAAAATTGAACTTTTGGCAATAACTTTCCAGAAAATTTACTTACAAATAAATGCTTTTGCTTCATAAAAATAACCGTAATTTTACGGTTTAGAAGAAAATAATTCTTAGCGAGATTGGTGTTAGTTTCAAAACAGACATTATAAGAGTTAATACTTAAGTTATGATTGCGGTAAATCTTCACCTAAGTAGATAGCGCGGACATCCCCAGGCAATTTGTCCTCTAACATAAGATAGCCTTCCTGGAGAAAATTGGCTACATCTAATGGAGCGATCGCTTCACCTTCAGCTTGCAGATAAGCAGCAATGCGAGTTTCGCTCCAGTGAAAGGTTTGAGCCATTAAAACCATCAATCGCAAAACTGGAGGCATTTGTTCCAAAGCTTGTTCGATATAACACCAAAGTGGTGGTGAAGTTGCTTGCAGAGAATAATGAATTGCTTCTGTGGGTGGTAATTCGAGATCGTTGATACAGAAAGCCGTCATATTGATCAGCCAATTTTGCAAAGTTAAAGTTTCTTTACTAGATTCATCGTTGCTTAAATCAAGTCCACCGAGTTCGTAATATATGTGTCGCCAAGTGAGAGCAAACAGATAATCTGCTTGCACAGGCGATCGCGCTGAATGGCGGATTAACGTGTATACTATCGGGCTATAACGGCAAAACATCGCCGTAAAATATTTTCCAGCTTCCGGATGAGACTGAAATAAATCCAAAAGTTCCTGATCGCCGTAATGAAACAGCGATTTAACTAGAGGGTGATTAGCTTCGGGAAAATGTGGTATTTGCACAATCGAAATAAATGTATGTTGTTAGAATGGATGAATGTTATTAGAAATGAATATTTCCTGGTCTACACTTAAATTGTTCATCAAGTATCCTATGAGCTAATGGCGATCGGGTCTTGATTTTGGTCTGGTGCGTGAGTAACATCTAGACTACTTTGTTATTGATACACTATAAATACGGACTTTATTTTAGTCTGTACCCTTGAATAATAAAAGCGATTCCTCTATAAAATCCTAGATGCGTTCATGGTTATAGCAGTTAGTGTGACACCGTTGTTGATTCAACCTTTTACTTTAGGCTCTTTCTTGCCTTCGTTGCCGTTAGATAGCTTATTGTCTACCCAAGGCATTATGGTGATGCTGCTAGCAGCCTACGCCGGTGCTATGTGGATGTTCCTTACCAGTGCGCCAAAAGTACACACCGTTATGGTGTCAGATTTGGAGATTGCCCGCCAGTTGTATCAAGGGCTGCTAGATTTGCCAGCAGCAGAAGTACCTTTGCACTACTACTACAACTACGAGCAAAGTATAGGCGCAGCCGGAATTGATCCGCTTTACATGTCAGCTAGCCCGACGTTTTCCGGCAGCAAAATGATGAATAATGCTAGCGAAGGGCTTTGGTATCAATTAAAGAAAAACACCCAGCTACACGTCATTACTGGAGCTAGTTTAGGCGTTAAAAGTCAGCAACGCCACGTTTGCTTTGATCGTGATTGCCTGGATATGATTTTAATGCGTGTGGAAACGCGAGGCTTGAAATTCAAGATTCGCAATCGCAAGCCTTTGAATTTTTTGATTAAGGATTATGAAGGGCGCGTAATCGAGTTGGCTGAGGTAGCGAATTAGTTATTGGTCAAGAGTCAATAGTTGTAGAGACGCGATATATCGCGTCTGTTAAAAGTTATTGGTTAATTAAATTCTTGATTGGGTTTCGTCGTGGTAAACCCAATCAGATTTTTTTTGATATGCGCGGGCAAAAAACTTGCCTTATCAACGATGTACAAATCTCAGCTATATAAAACAGATTTCTATGGTTGGACTCAAGAGCAGGTAAGCTTGCTGACAACTCAACAGTGGGATCAATTAGACACGATCAACCTGATTGAAGAAATTGAAACTTTGGGCAGAAAAGAACGGCAAGAACTCAGAAATCGGCTGGGAATCTTGCTAGGACACCTAATAAAATGGCAGTTTCAAGCTGATAAACGTAGCAATAGTTGGTTGGGTACAATTCGAGAGCAACGTATTCAAATTAAGCTGCTTTTGTCAGATAGCCCTAGTTTGAAAGCTTACTTAGAGGAAGTTTTTCTCACTGCTTATGAATTAGGGTTAGCTTTGGCAATTCGAGAAACTCAATTAGGTGAGCAAGTTTTTCCAGAAATATGCCCTTACAATTGGGAGCAAGCGCTCAATTCTGAGTTTTTGCCGGAATCGAATCAAGTTGATGAGTAAGCGAGTAATTACCCCAATACTGTTTTATCACCGTAAACCGTGGCAAATAAAAGCAGCCCAGTAATGAGGTTCTGAAAATGGAAATTGCTGAGTAGAGTTTTCGATTTCTTTAATTCGTCTGTTTAATTTTGTATACATATTATATTCACGCTTCCATTGTTCATGTTTGATAGAACCTGAAGGGTATTTTTTTCTATTTCCTATCAGTTCTTTTTCCTTTGATTCTAGTTCCTGGAATATTTTATTTAGGTCTACTTTTGTGAATTCCCGTAGCTGAATTTGGGATTGCTGCAATGCTTCAGGACGGTTTTTACCTTCTTGTCGCTGTTGGTAGTAGAAAATGGAAAATAATGCTGTAGCTAAATCATTTACTGACCACAGGGTACTAACTACACTTCTAGCACCAGCACACAAAAAGCCTGTTGAAAGAGTAAGAATATCGTCAGTTAGGGAAGGAGTACCTAAATTAGTTTCGCAGCAAGACAGAAACACTTCTACAAGTTGAGGCAAACGCCAACTTGGTGTCATCAATTGCCCCAAGGTGATACTACCATCAGCTAATTTTAACTGTGATTCTAAAGGATTATCGAGGCGAGATTGGGCATGGTGGCAGGAATGAAGTACTTGAACTTGTTGTGCTAACTGTCGATAGTTATTAGAGGTGGCTTGACTGCTACCAATTAATCTGTTTTCTGGTGGAATGTTGTACATTTTGGCGAGTTGTTCGCCTTCAAATCTTGCACAGGGAAGGTTATCTTCGGCATCTTCCACAGTTCCATATTGCAGAGATATTTCATTAAATGTCCCTACAATATCGCGTTGTTGACAAAATTCTAAAATTTGGCAGCTTGGGGTGTAACGAATCAGAAATTTATCTCCTAAATATTCCTGATATTCTCCTGTAGGCAAAGCAGCGAAGGGAATCTGATGCAGTAACAGGTGAGGTACTAAGATTAATTCTTCTATTCCTTGAAGATGTTGAGATATGAGTTCAGGTATTTGTAGGCGTTCAGCTAGTTCACAGAGAATACTGTTAATTTGAGTTTCCCATTTTTGGGAATCATTCATATAAGGCAATAACCAATTTTGGTTAATCCAGCCTTGCAACGTATTTAAGCCTTGTCCTGTGCAGGTGTGGAGAGTAATTTGGTTTTTCTGCACGACAAAAATATGGGTGTCGCTGTTGGTAGTGTACAAACTGAGGATAGCTGTATTGGGTTGGTCAATTAGCTTTTGAATTTCTGACAAGCTGAGGGGGTTAACTTGAATTTCGCCAGCTAGTACGGGATCTTCGCGTCTGAGATTTTCCCAAACTTGTTGTTTTTGGGTTTCTAAAGATGCGATCGCTTCATTATAAGCTTGGAATGCAGCGCGTGTTTCACTGCGATTATTTTCAGATTTATGGCTTTGGCGTTCTTGGTCAATTTGTCGTTGCAGTTCTTCATACTGCTGCAATAATTCTTGAACTTTTGGGGGGATTTCTTCGCCTTGAGAGAGGTTGTAGCTTGCCATTAAGTCTACCAGGCGTTTGGAACGCGATCGCTCGGAGTATTCAAAAGCTTTTTCTATTTGTCCAGCATTGATGCAAGCTTGCACCATGCTTTCGTAAATGCCGATGGATTCTTCTAGGATTTCCTGACGACGTGATTCAGAAGTTGCCCAAGTACGGATTTGTTCAACAGCATCAATAGCGTTATTGTAGCCTTTTATAGCTTCATTCCATAATGTAATAGCAAAAGCTATGTTTCCCAATTTTCTTGAACATCTCAAACATTCTTGAGGAAGAGAAGTAGGGGTATAAATTTCTAAAGCTAATTGTAAACACTCAATAGCTTCATCTATTTTTCCTTGTAGAATATAAGTAGTACCCAAACTAGATTGGGTCATTGCCCAATCTGCTGGAAATGCTTCCCTTGTAAATATTTGCAAAGCTAAATTATAAGCCTGAATTGCTGCTCTCAAATCTTGTGTATGATTCTTTTGATTTGAGTCACTGTAGAGATTACCCAAGTTATATTGGAGTGTAGCCCAATCGGCTGGAAACGCTTCCCGTGTAAAGACTTGCAAGGCTGACTTGTAACTATTCATAGCCGCTTGCAAATTATTTGTCCGGTTTCCATGCACCCTTTGACGATAGGCAATAGCGAGACTTTTTTGAGTTTTAGCCCAAAATTCTGGTGAATTTTGCTGTGTATATACTTGTAAAGCTACTTCACAAGCCTTAATAGCTGCTTCTAGATTCTCGGCTCGGTCTCCTTTAATACGAGCAACATATGTACTACTTAAATTAAAGTGAGTTTTAGCCCATTCTTGGGGTAATTCTTCCAAGGTGCGAACTTGTAAAGCCAATTTATAAGCTTCGATAGCTGCTTCTAGATTCTCGGCTCGGTCTCGCTTAATGCGTTGATCGTAGGCACTACCCAAATTATCTTGAGTACTAGCCCATTTTTCAGGAAATGCCTCTCTAGTCCGGACTTTTAATGCCAATGTATAGGAATTGATCGCTACTTCCAAATTTTCTGCTCTATTACCCAGTATCCGCTCATTGTAAGCAGTACCAAGATTATTTATTATTGTTGCCCACTCTTCTGGAAATGATTCCTGTGTAAAGACTTTTAAGGCTAATTGGTAAGCCTCGATAGCAGCCTCTAAATTTTCCGCTCGGTTTCCTTTAATTCTATCGCAGTAAACATTAGCAAGGTTAGTTTGCAACACAGCCCATTGTTCTATATGCCACTGCTGTGAGGAAGCTTCTCTTGTGAAAATAGTTAGTGCCATCTTGTTGCCTGTGAGGGCAATCTCTAAATTGCTTGCTCTGCTGCCAAATGGAAAAGACTGGATTAGTATGCTGAACTCGGAGATCACTAATGCAATCTCTTTTGCCCTTGATGGTTCGACTTTAGACAGTTCATCTGTCGCCCAAATTTGTAGTACTTGAGTAAAATTATCATCTAGTTTTTCTAAGTTATTTAGGAGCAGCAAGTATAATTCTTGCGAGTTGCCCCAATTGACCGAGATTGTATTTAATATTTTAACTAAGAAGCTGAAATAGGCTTTTATTTGCTGTTTATCCATTCCTGAATTACTCACTCTAAATTTTCTAAATTTTGGCATAGCAAGCCAGTAGTACTACGCTGTAGGTCAAGCAAGCTAGTTAGTTGTGCTGAGGATTGGACTCATAGCATCTTTTCAGAGATTTTTCAGACCTTAAAGTAGATTACCTACCACTAACACACACTGCTTGAGAGCATTTTGCTCAATATCAAATTAATCGACTTAGCTTTTATTGTCATCCTAAATATGTGCCAACTTTTCTAGCAATTCCTCAGCTAAATCCAACAACTCAATTTCATCAACTTCATCACTACTTCCGCGATTACTTTCTCCACACGCCACATTAGCAGCCAAAACATTTTTCACAGCAAAAATCCTGTCTTCTTCTTCAGATAAACTCAAACATTTTTCCAACTCTACAGCAATTTCTTGGATTGTCCTTGTACCCAAACGCTCTCTCACTTTCACCGCTACCGAATCGTCACTTTCCAGCAGTTTTACCAAAGCTGTTTTCAGTCCATCATTCTCGCCAGAAAACTTCTCAACGGCAACACGCACATATTCCCGGACGCTCATGTTTGCCGCCAATGCTTTTTGGAAAACTACATCTGGTACATCTACCAGCAACACACCTTCGTTATCACTAGCTTGATATAAGTCGTCCCCTTGTTTGACGGCTACCAGCAAATTTGCACCCAAGGCGTGTAAATAGTGCAACACCGATTCCAATTCATGTTCTTTTAACGCCGACTCCAACTTGGACACCGCCGCTTGCTGCACTCCGAGTTTTTCCGCTAGCTGTGCCTGAGTTAATCCTGCTTTATTACGTATTTCCCGCATGGCATCAGTAAGATATAGGCGCAGGTATTCTAACTTTCCCGCCAGAATCACCTCAGAATCGTCGCTTACCTTTTGCTGTAACCAAGCTTGAAAATTAGGCTTTTTCATTATTGTTCCCTCTCCTGCAATTCACGCAATCTAACTCTTGCAGGCTCTTTGTCTCTATCTTTGATAGCGTTGTCGTATTTCTTCATAAAGGCGTGCAGCACCACAAACCGTTGAGGAGTAGCAGCCGTTAAGATAAACCGTGGATTATGTTCGCTCTTGGTCATGCGTAACTCATACAAATCATCTTCCAACTTCTCAAAGATCCCACTGGTAAGTGATGCGAGTCCTTTGTTGCACAGGTAGCCAAGATTAACTTGCAAACGCCTGGTTTCGGAAGCACTCAGTAATGGCTTTGGTGGATTTTCTGGTTGCTCCTCTTCAGGAATCATCCTGATGAAAAAAGCAAGCAAATCTTTGGGGATTTCCCCATTGACATCTTGATAAAGTTCCCAAGTCCAGGTCACTTCCTACCTCACAGTCTAGTATTCTTTATAAGGAATGTCAATTATATTATTCTTTGTAAGGAATATTGTATCGGATGCGTAGGTGAAATTAGCGCCACAAAAGATTTCATACTGAAATTGGTGCGTTACGGCTGACACCTAACGCACCCTACAATTAAGTTGGTGATTCAGATTCTGATTTTTCTGGCTTGAGTAAGGGGAAAGCGATCGCATCCCGAATACTGGCACAATCAGTTAACACCATTACCAATCTGTCAATCCCAATACCTAAACCACCCGTCGGCGGCATTCCGTATTCCAACGCGGTTATAAAGTCCTCATCTACACCTTGGGCTTCTAAGTCACCGGCGGCTTTGCGTGCAGCTTGTTGTTCTAAGCGATCGCGTTGTTCAATCGGATCGGTTAATTCTGAGAAGCTATTAGCTGTCTCTCTCCCGACGATAAATAACTCAAATCGCTCTACCAAACCAACTTTAGAACGATGCGGCTTGGCTAATGGCGAAATTTCTACCGGGTAATCTATCACAAACGTAGGCTGAATTAACTTTTCCTCAACCTTTTGCTCAAAAGCTTCATTTAAAAGTTTGCCAATTGTTGGGCAATCATCTATACCTTCAAGCCCAGCGTTTTTACTTGCGGTTTTCGCTTCTTCTATAGTTTGGAAAGCGTTAAAATCCAAACCTGTATATTCCTTAACTAAATCGTGCATTGTTACCCGACGCCAAGGAGGAGTCAAATTAATTGCCGTATCTTGATAAGTAATTTGCAGCGTACCCAGAACCTCTTGAGCAACGTTGGTAATAATTCCCTCCGTTAGCGCCATCATGTCGTTGTAGTCGGCGTAAGCTTGGTAAAGTTCAATAGTGGTAAATTCGGGATTGTGGCGGGTAGAAATGCCCTCATTACGGAAAATCCGCCCTAATTCAAACACCTTTTCAAATCCACCGACAATCAACCGCTTGAGATGCAATTCTGTGGCAATTCGCAGATACAATTCCATTTCCAGCGTGTTGTGGTAAGTGACGAAGGGACGCGCATCGGCACCGCCGGCTTCACTTAACAACACCGGCGTTTCAATTTCCAGAAAATCCCGCTGTTCTAAGTAACGACGAATACCAGCAGTAATTTGAGCACGACGGCGGAAAGTTTGCCGCACTTCCGGGTTCACAATCAAGTCAAGATACCGCTGACGGTAGCGTTTGGCAACATCCGTTAACCCATGCTGTTTATCGGGCAAAGGTAACAGAGATTTGGTCAAAATAGTGTATTGTTTGACGTAAACAGATAACTCGCCCTTTTCAGTCCGTTTGATCGTGCCTTTAACGCCGATGATATCGCCGATATCTGTGAGTTTATCGAGTTGTTTGAAAGCATTCTCAAGAATATCTGCCATGCCTTCTTCAATGCGTTTTTTCTCTAGATAAAGCTGAATTGTGCCAGTTTCATCTTGCAAAGTGACGAAGGCAAGTTTACCCATAAAACGACGTAGCTTGATGCGTCCGGCGATCGCTACTTCTAAATCGACTTCTTCACCATTGGCTAAATCCGCAAAATTTTCTTGCAATTCAGCCGCGTGATCGGTAGATTCCCAACGATAGGCGTAAGGATTCATACCTAGCTGCTTTAGCTGTTCTACTTTTTCTAGTCGCGTGGCACGAATATCTTCTTCCGACATGGTTAACGAACTTTCATAGGGCAAGATTAATTATAGATGCTGTTCCAAAGTCTTGACTCATCTACATTTTAAGCCATAAGACTTGCAGCATTTATGGTAGTGAACCCGTAGCGGATAATTCTGAAGAATATTTCGGGAATTTACATAAGTATTTTTGTAGCTTTATATAGTCATGCTTTCACAAGTAAAAGTTAACTCTTAACTAAAACTGTCTAGTGCTTTAGGTTTCAAGGGAAAGACAGTAATTAACCAGATGTATTAAACATAGCCCAGGTTGTTAAAAATTAGTTGAATTACTGGCTTTATGAAATTCAATATTCATAATTATTCTTAGGACAAAACTATTGGTCTTGCATATTGCTAGAAGAGAGAAACTATGAGGAAGCGTCTGATTGAACGAATCATTTTTCTATCAATCTCGTTATTTGTTGCATTTTTCATCACAGTTGCTTCTGTAATTGCTGAAGATATACCGTTTTATTGGGATTCTATCAACGTCAAGATTGACGTTCAGACAAACGGAGACATGTTAGTCACCGAAAGCCAAACATATGTGTTCGAGGGAGACTATACCAATGAACGGTATCGCTATATTCTTTTGGATAAAATCGATGAGATTAGGGAAGTGACGGTTCAAGAAAATGATCGGATAATTCCCAGTGAAACTGGGATTGAAAATAATCAATTTTGGATTCGTTGGCAACATGAATTGAAACCACCATCAAAGCATACTTTTGTCCTCAAGTATCGTGTGGTGGGTGGATTGCAGACGGATGAGCAGAACACTCAGGTTTATTGGAAAGCGATTTTTGCCGATCGCAAAGCAGCAATTCAAAACAGTAAGATTCAGGTACAACTACCAAAGGCACTATCTGGGAAAGTTACCTCTTTCACAAGTTTTGGTGCAACTGCGAAAGCGAATAAAGTGAATCCCACAACTTTCGATTTTGTTGCTACTCAGCCGATTTCATCTGAAGAAGAATTAAAAATCAAAATCACATTTCCTAGCGAAATTCTGAACCTGCCTAAACCTAAATGGCAGCAAACTTTAATCGGAGAAAATCTATGGAATTTTTTCTTAAATTTTATTGTTTTTATTCCCTTTGTTGGTATTCCCATTTGGAGAATTATTAATGCTATAAAAAACTCTCGTTGTCCTGAATGCAAAACATTCAAACTTAAGCGGACTTTTCAAACTTTAGTAGATGCAACCACAACGCGTAGCGGAAGAATACGAGTAATTTGCCAGTGTCAAAACTGCTCCTACCACAATGTGTATGAAGAAGTAATTCCCATTATCTCGTATGGTGTTCGTGTTGGTGGTGACGGTGGTGGCGGTGGTGACGGTGGTGGCGGTGGTGACGGTGGTGACGGTGGTGGCGGTGGTGGCGGTGGATAGCCAGGGGCAGCAAGTCGCTGCTACGTTGTTTTTCACGATTGAGAATGGAAATGCTCTTAAGTGCGTTGCTAATCAGTTTCAAACATCAACAAAACTGCGTAAAATCCCTAAGATTTTCCCAATATCTTGAATAAAATACTCATCTAAATCAACTTCAATTCTTTGTTCAATTAATCTCATAAATTTCCAAATGCTGCCTGTGGTAACAACGCCATAGATAATTTCAATTTTATTTTCTTTCCGTTCATTAAATAATTTAGCGGCAATCATTTCGGCGATACATTGCCCTAATCCAGATTGAATATTATCGTTTTTGGCTTCAACGATTGTAACTACAGGCGCTTGAATAAATAGCTGTTCTGGGGAGAGACTGATTAAAAAATCACAAAACCCACTTAAACCCTGTTCTGGTGCAACGTTAAATTCTTTCCCAGAAAATAGGCTAATCCGATTTACTAGTTGTTTTTTGAGTTCAAAAAGAATCGGAGCGATAATAAATTCCGAACGTGCTTTTTCTGTACCAATCGCAACTGCCAAAGGAATATATTCTTTAAGCATTTGCGCTAAAAGTGTGCTATAATCCACTTTTCGTACATCAGTAAAGATGCCAATTCTCTCGGAAATACTAAATCCAAACGTTTCCGATATCACATCAATAGTAAATTGGCTGTACGGCATGACAAAAATTAGTTATTTAATTGTGCAGAAAGCGTCCTGAAATAGCTTTCATTTTCAAATTACTAATTTTGACGATCGCTTTCAACATCTCTTGCTGATCTGCTTGCAAGTCAAGTGATTCTAAAGCTTGATTGAGGCTATTACCTGCGTGTAGATTTTTGGCAAGTTTGACACGTTGCGATGAGTCTAACATTGCCTGAATATCTCTATTTCTACGTTGACGCACAGCTTGAAGTTGCTGACGCTGTTGAGGAGTTAGATTAATTTGAAATGATGAATTGGGGACTTGGGAAACAATTGCACTCTTACTAAAATCAACTTTAGCAGGTGCTGCCGAAGCAATGAAGGGCAACAAGAAGACAGCAGCAAGAATACTAATTAATGCGGTGTGCAACTTTCTCTCAAACCTAACCCCCAACCCCTTCCCTACGTTCGCGTTGGCGTTCGCGGAGCGTGTCGCAGACAAGCCTCTCGTACAGCGCTTCGCGCATGAAAACCGCGCAGCGTCTCCGACAGGAGAAGAGAAGCGTCTCGTACAGCGCTTCGCGCATGAAAACCGCGCAGCGTCTCCGACAGGAGAAGAGAGGGAAGGGGAGCAAGACTTAAAGCCTCTCTCCGCTTCGGGGAGAGGTTTGGAGAGGGGTTTTAAGAATAAGTTGCACATCGCGTTAATTAACACAAAGACCCTTTTTATACAATTAATAGCCATACTGAACAATACGTAAATTCTCACACCTACAAGGAAATGATAAACTGTAAGGCTAGGGACTGGGGACTATGGACTAGTCCCCAGTCCCCAGTCCCCAGTCCCCAGTCCCCAGTCCCCAGTCCCCAGTCCCTAGTCCCCAGTCCCTTTTTTCATTTTGTTAATTTCTCGTTGCAATTCTTCAATTTTCTGGCGTAAATTTTCTGCTTCTTGATTTTGGGGTGTTTGTACTCCAACATTGACGGTGCCTTCAGCAGGCGATCGCATATAATTTCCTTTTTTGATTTGCTGATATTCTTCTGATACTGCCCACTCACGTAGATAATGTAAGCGCTCAACGGGGAAAGGATGACTGAGCATTTCGCCTTGTGCGCCGTTATACATTAAGAATTTATACACCTGATTAAGGACATCTTCATCAGCCTGATAATTTTCTGACTGACGGATAAACTCTTGTAAACTGCATTCGTGGGCATATTTGCTGCTACCGCCAGCTATTTTCATCATCGAAGACATGACCGTATTTAAATCATCCGTCACCAAAAGCGCGGCGCGATCGGCGGATAACTCGGCTTTGCGTCGCCATTCAAAAAAGGCATACATCAAAGCTGGTGTAACAAAATTACTAGCACCAAAAGTCCACCTACCTAAGGCATTAGCGGCACTCATCGCCCACATCGCCATTTGAATTAAAATAGTATGACCACATTTAATATGCCCCAGTTCATGGGCTAGCACTGCCCGAATCTCGGCTTCGTTTAGTAAGTCTAAAATCCCTGTGTTTATGACTATGTAAGGATGCTCTTGCCCCAAAGCATAACTATTTGCTTCGGGATTTTGTGAGACAAACAGTGCAGGTTCAGAGATTATATCTAAATCTCGCACGGATTCCCGAAACATCTGGTAAATAGTGGAATATTGACGCGGACCGACTTGGATGGTGTTGCCCATTAAATAGACTAACTGAGGGCGTTCATAGACAAATTCCACAAATTTACGAGCAATCAAATCAAATCCGGGTAAATTTCTTAAAGCTTCCTCGGCTTGGCGATCTAGTGGATGCCTGAAGGCTTCGCTGGAAATTCCTTTGTATGTAGGCATAATGAACGGGAAATTGGTAATTGGTTGGTGGATAGTAGATAGTGGGTAGTGGATAGTGGATAGTGGGTAAAAAGCGCCCGTACTAAGAGCGTGGTTAAGATCCAACTAGTAACCACGCTCCTACTAACTACTAAACTAATAACTACTAATTAATAACAACTAACTAATAACAAGATGATAAAAGTGGGGCTTTGTAGGTAAAAATTACTTTGTATGGGGATAAAAGCGTGTGATTGAGGCAGAAGTTCATTTGTCACTACATAACTTTTTGCGATCGCAGGCGGGTTTCCCTTCCTGGCCCCATCATTTGACGATGGCAAGGTTGGTAGCACGCACCTTGCGTACCGGACGTAGCGCATTAATGCAAGTCGGGGCGGTTTGTGGTTATCAAGGGCGATATCGCACTAGTTTTGTAGCTTCCGCATTAATGTGGCATGGTCCTGTAATTATTGTTGCCCCGGAAGGTGTACAACAACGCCTTGCAAAAGTGGAAATTCCCCGACTACAGCAGTGGTTGCAAATCGGCAAACCGATTAGAACTGGCGACGCTTTCCCCAAAGATGGGTTCCAAGGACTGTTTCTCACTTCCCCTGAGGCTTGGTTAAAAGCGCAACTAGCTTTTACAGATGACTTTCCCGTAGGTATTCCCACAATTATTGATGGTGTGGACGATCTTGAAGATTGGGTTCGTCATCAACTCAAAAGAGAAATTCAACCCCATGACTGGGATCAGCTGATGTTAGCCTGCCCATATCAAGTTGATCTGATTCGCGAGGTAAGGGTACAGCTGACACGGGAACTGTTCCAGCATCCGACTAATCCTTATGAATGTTATCTGATTTCTCAGCCGGAAGCAGAAATTCTTAGCCGTCTTTATTCAGCTTTAGATCCAGCTACGCTTCCAGATGTGTGGAAACACTTCTGGCAGCAATTTCAAAACATTGATGAACGTCTTTCTTCCTCGACTCCCCCTGCCCTCCTCTGGGGGACTATTGCCCGTCGCCAAGGTTTATTTTCTTTACATTACGCCCCAATTGAATTAGGGAAAATTCTCATGCCGATATGGAGTCGGCAACCTGTGGTGTTGATTGGTAGCGCTTTAGAACCGGAAACTGAGGCTCCTATTTTTAAAGCGCGTTTGGGGTTGGATAATTTAACTTGCTTGAAGTTCTCTTCTGATAGCCAAACAGAAGCGATTCAATTATATTTGCCGCATAAATTACCTTTACCGAATACGCCGGAATTTCAATCAGCTTTTATTCACAAAGTCCGGACGCTGCTTTGTTTAAGTGCGACTGCACCAGGGTTGATAGTCATACTGGTGGGGGATGTACCATTAAAGGCTCAAGCCGGGGCAATTTTGGCATCTGAGTTTGGTTCGCGGGTGCAGGTTGAAAAAACTTGTTTGGATGAAAATGGTATTTTGGTCAGTGGTTGGGAATTTTGGCGAGAACATCAAGGTGTGTTGCCTTCACCGAGGCTTTTAATTATTGCGACTTTGCCTTTGCCATCTTTAGAAAATCCGTTGGTGGCTGGTAGGGTTGATTATTATAAGCGATCGCATCAAGATTGGTTTCGCTTATATTTATTGCCGACTGCTTTAAATGAATTACAACGGGCGATCGCTCCAGTGCGAGAAAGTCAAGGTATTGTTGCTTTACTTGACACTCGTGTGGTAAATCGTAGTTACGGGACTCAAGTTTTAGCTGCCCTTAGTCCTCTAGCACGTATTAACTATCTTGATCCCAGTCTATTTTCTACTGAAGTAGAGGAAAATTCTACATAATCTTCTTGGCTATTTACCTTTTTTGACGTCGGTTTGAAATTAAAGAAAAAGGCATCCGACTAAAAGCACGAAGCTTGAAGGAAAGTTAATTTTGGTCAAGCACAGGCGATCGCCATATTCGCCAAAAGTTATCATCGGCATTGGGAACTAAAAATTTTGAAAATTTTCTAACTTTGAATTACTGATTATGGGTGAAGCAAAACGTCGTGTGCGATTCGTTGTTTAGTGAATCACGGTAATCAGTCCGTACATAACTAAACCAGTCCGACAGCAGATTACTGTCATTAAGGGCTGAACTCTCGGTCAGATGCAAGTGCAAGTCTTGCCATTCAGACTCAGAATTGACTCCTTATCTGCCCACACCGAACAAGCTCGGTTCTTGTAGAGTGAAGCTGGGAACAGGGCGCAATCAGACGACCGTTGCGGGTTGACACTGGCGCTAATAGGGAGTTCCTACGATGAAACCGAGCCTAAAAAAACGACTTATTTGCAGGCAGGGCGCAACGCAAAATCCCTGACCCCACTGGAGTTCATTCCCGCCGAATTAACGTCGATTAACGGCAAGAGTCCAGGGAATCCAGTAGTCGAATTGGCTACATCTAACGGAACAACGCCACATGCTACAACGGGGGGAACCCCCCTTCGGGTTCGCCACTTCGACGGGACGGTACAGGCAACCGCCGAGTGGAATCACCGCAACGCAGTGGCTCATCAATCTCTCCGAGGGAACGAAGAAAAACGAATTGTGGGTCTTGAGACAGTCGAATCTCAGGTAGACCAGACGAGCGGAGGAATCCCCACAGTTCGGGTAGGACAGTCCGTAATTGGACTGAGGTGTTCAGAAAATACAAACTAGAGAAGAGAAAATGATTAGACACAGTTACAAAACTAGTGAATCTTGGAAAGCATTACCGTGGAAGAAATTCCGCCGAAACCTTTTCCGCCTTCAAAAGCGCGTATTTAAAGCTGTTCAAGTTGGAGACAAGCGGAAAGCGCGGTCACTCCAAAAGCTCATTCTAAAATCCACCTCGGCTCGATTTCTTGCAATAAGACAAGTATCTCAGCTAAATGCTGGTAAAAAGACGGCTGGTATTGATGGGAAAAAATCCCTCTCATTTGAAGAACGCTTCAACCTTGAAGAATTACTAAGAGTGAACAGCGGAAACTGGAAACATCAAAGACTAAGAGAAATCCCCATCCCCAAAAAGGACGGGACTATCAGAATGCTTAAGATACCCACCATCGCGGATAGAGCTTGGCAATGCCTCGCAAAATATGCACTCGAACCAGCACACGAAGCCACTTTCCACGCCAGGAGTTATGGGTTCAGAACTGGGCGCTCCGCCCATGATGCACAAAAATACATTTTCTTAAACCTTAGCTCCAGTTCCAATGGAATAGAAAAACGAGTAATCGAACTCGACATTGAAAAGTGCTTCGATAGGATTAATCACTCAGCAATAATGGACGAACTTATTGCCCCTAAAGGCTTAAAACTCGGAATATTCCGATGTCTCAAGGCAGGAGTCAACCCAGAATTCCCCGAACAGGGAACACCTCAAGGCGGAGTGGTCAGCCCACTATTAGCAAACATCGCACTCAACGGCATTGAAAGTATACACAGATACCACGAGAATCAAGGGCAGAGAATCACTAATAAAACCTCAGCCAGTGATATCACCGAGCCATCAGTCCGATACGCGGATGACATGGTTATTATACTCCGACCCGAAGATGATGCGACAGAGATACTTGAAAGAATCAGCGAGTTCCTCCGCAAACGCGGAATGAATGTAAGCCAAAAGAAAACCAAAATTACCGCTGCGACAGATGGGTTTGATTTCCTCGGCTGGCACTTCAAAGTCCAGAAAAACGGAAAGTTCAGAAGTATCCCTTCAGTGGACAACTTCAAAGCGCTCCGTAAGAAAGTAAAACACATCGTCAACAACTCGAATTATGGTGCTACCACAAAGGCTGATAAATTAGCCTCGGTGGTTAGAGGTTGGAGAAATTACCATAAGTTCTGCAAGATGGATGGCTCCAGGAATTCCCTGTACCACATCGAAACAAGAGCTTACAAGGTATTTAACAAGGAAACCAAACAAAACCGCTACTCTAGCAAGAAATTACTAGACAAGGCATTTCCAGCAGTTCCCTACTCCGAAAATAAACACGTCTCAGTCAAGGGAACTAAATCCCCCTATTACGGAGATACAACCTACTGGAGCGAACGTAATAGCAAGCTCTACAACGGTGAAACCTCTAAAGCTCTTAAGAAGCAAAACCATAAATGTGCATCCTGCGGCTTAAAGTTCATTGATGAGGAACGGGTTCACCTGCACCACATCAACGGAAATCACGCCAACTGGAAGAAAAATAATCTAGAAGCAATTCACGAGAGTTGTCACGATTACAAACACATGAGCAAAAGCGCAAGCTGAGAACATCGGGAGCCGTGTACACGGAAACGGGTACGCACGGATCTAACTGAGAGGTGCGGGAGATAATACTCCCCATCGACTCAACCAAAACTGCTATGGGAGAAAAATACGGTCAAGAAACTCGCATCTTGCCGTGGGTTCCCATTACCAAAACTCAATCCGAACAATTTGTCCAATGGACTACTAAAGGTGCCTGGATTGGCATTATCCTTACGGTTATCGGCTGGATAACAATCCGTTTTATTGGTCCTGCTTTCGGTTGGTGGCAAGTCGTCTAAAGAAGAGTGCGCGGATAATTTTTACATAAAAGACAGCTCAAGCAACGAAGCTGTCTTTTTTTGTTTTGTTCTGTAAGTCTAATAAAAATAATTTTTTTTGTATCTAATACTACCGTTTACTTAACCCAGTAACAAAACTTTTTGTATCTTATGCAACTGTTTCTCAAAATCTCGTGTAAAGGCTGAAAAACCTGCCTAAATGGCAACATGGCTTTTTTGACTTAACTTATTCTCAGTGATAAGACCAGAGGTTTTGGGTTTCAGATAAGACTTATCTTTAACTTCCCGATAGGTCTTACTTTGTGAAGGTTTTACCTTGATTACGGACGGTAAAAATTGAAAATTATCGATTCAGCCCTACCTGAAACCGATAATTTACCAGATTATCTCCCAAGCTAAATGTATACTATGGCATCACTTTCTCGTTGTCTGAAAAAGTACAAGCTAACCAGCTTATAAAAACTTAACCAGAAGACGTAAACAGGTGTGATACCTTATGCCAATCAAAAATCTGGCTGTAAATTCGCCAAAAAGATACCATATGTATCTTTTGCGTAGTTGACTTGTTTGAAATTTGCGCTACTCTTAAAGCGGATTGTCTTAGGTAAGCATCTACTTTGACAGAAGAGTATGAGGGTAAGATAAAGATTCTCTATTCTGTCGGATATTTTGCATCTGCAAACTGAATATTTTGATACGTAACGCCAACGGGTTATGCACTACCCTAAGCAAGGTAGGCATTCAAAAACTCAACATTTCTTTGGGAATTGTAATGAATAGTCTACAATACCAGTTGATGAGAAAATCTAAAGAAAATATAAAATTGAATCAAATGATAGTGGTGTTTGGAGGAAAAACGTGTTTCTAAGACTAGCGCAACAACATCGGCAATTCGTTCAAGACTTGGTAATGAACCTGCAAGCCTTGGCAATTGTACTTGAGCGACGTGGATATCCTGCGTCTTGCTATACCTGCGGCGACCAGATGAATAGTGGTTCGTTTATGGTTAGCTTGGGCGACAATCATCTGATTCGCTTTTTGGTGTCTGATTACGGGATCACTTGGACTGAGATGCGGGACGATCGCGAATTAATGAAGTTGGAAGGTGCAGAAGCAATCAACCAACTACAGGAACTTGCCAATATTGTCAAGCAACCTGCGCCAACTTCTACAGGTAGCAAAACTCTAGCCAAGAAGTGTTAAAAATGTCTGTGTCTAATGGGGTATTTAGAAAATTGACCTTTGTGTAGATGTCAATTTGGGAATTGCTAAGAAGTAATTGGCAATTGGTGAACAGTCGGATGGGCGGTTCTGCTACGCTCCTATGCGACAATGGGGGAATCCGCTCCTATTGCTCAAGTCGGGAAATCCGCCCACATTGGCTCGGCAACATTCTATTTCAAGGAACTGCGATCGCTTTATATCAAGTCCGCAACTCATGAAATTTTTTTCCCCTTCCCCTATGAGCAAGTAAAATTTTTCGGTTGACTATTATAACCCATTACCAATCAAAATGAAGGGTGCCCAATAGTAAGGATGATTGAAGCTACCGGCAACGGGAGGAGATATATTGTTACTACGGTTTTGCTGTTTTATCGTAGGCGATTTTCCCGTAATTAAAGCAATTTGTGCTTGCCTTAAAGCTTCAGATTTTGGCAACTTACTCGAAGCAAGCAAAGTATAAAAAGCACTCATCAAAGTTTCTGTACCGCCATCATCCACAGCCCATAATGAAGCGATCGCTGCCCTAGCGCCGGTTTTTTGCATTTGATAGCCAAAGCCCAAAATCTCTTCACCGTTGCCTAATTTGCCTCCCAAGCCAGTTTCGCAGGCACTTAATACTACCAATTCCACACGGGATAATGACCAGGTGGCGATATCTCGCAAGTTGATGCGATCGCCATTTCCAAATAAAATAAAAGAGTTTTCTGGTCTACCGGTCACAAACGCGGCATGGGTAGCAAAATGGACAATCGTATAGTCATCCAATTGTGGCACAGTGGCAGCGAGGCTGAAGGCATCATCTAAAATCTTCTTGGTTCCGGGAACGATGTTTGCCAAGGTTTCCACTTCCTCCGCTGCAAAGGGCAAACCGGAAAAAGAAAACTTTCGATTACCAACTCTAATATCATAATTACCTTTGGTAAAGGCAGCAGCTAAAATCCGCAATTTCGATTCGGGTTTGGTATTGAAATTAGTTAAGCTGGCAGCAGTGATGTGATTGATGCTGTAGCGCTGTACTAGCCATTGCGTGCCATCATATAAACCAGCAAGAGGAACGTAGCGCAACTGTTCATCTGGTGCATAAACTATAGTTTGTGTACCAGCTTGCTTCAACTCCTTTTCTATCGGTTTAATTAGCCAGTCATACAACTGACTTCCAGGTTTTTTGGCATTTTGACTCGGAGATTGTAAAGCTTGACGGAAAGCTAATATTGTTTCATTTAGTTTTTGACGTTTGACAGCCACGGTACGATAAATTGGTGGTGAATCAGGAGTTACGAGTACCAATTCCAAGCTATCTTGTAAAACTAGTGGATAGATGAGGACGCTTTTTTTGGGTAATCGTGCCAAATTATCCCGAATTTCGTTAAGACTCTCCAAATCTAAATTTTGGCGTCTGCTTGTGCGGTTAATATGTTCTATCTGGGATCTTACCGCCGGACTATTAATAAAATCGTTAAATCGATCCAACAGTTGTTGTTGATTTG
Source organism: [Scytonema hofmanni] UTEX 2349 (assembly GCF_000582685.1). GTDB lineage: Bacteria > Cyanobacteriota > Cyanobacteriia > Cyanobacteriales > Nostocaceae > Hassallia > Hassallia hofmanni. Next base: position 2,794,071 of record NZ_KK073768.1, on the reverse strand, counting down.
TTACAAGTTGGGCGATACGTTGTTTATGTTGAGACGATCGCCTTTCCGGAGAAATCTGACGTAATTTTGTCAGTTCTTGACCCAGAACAACAGCATTATCGAGAGTTTGATCTAACTTTTGTTTCGTTGGTTCTTCCTGTGGGGATATTTCAATACCTTTGGCAGTGCGTCGATTTCCAGCTATATTCCGGAGATATTGCTGTAGTTCTTCGACTTTGAGTAAATCCATAGTTCGCTGCGCTTGGGAAATGTGTCCCTGCGCTTTTAGTAATCTTTCAGCTAAAGTACGATATGTTTGAGCAACAGTTATGCTGTAAGCATCCGGATCTACTGCTAGCGCTGCTGGTTCCAAACGTGCAAGCTCCCGGTTGATGAGACAATGTTTATAGAAAAAAACTGCTAAATCAGGTCTATTTTGAACATCGAAAAGATAACCGATGTTGCTGTAGGTTTTGCCAAGTTGGACGCGATCCTCTAATTCTCTGTAAATGAATAAAGCTTGCTGATAAGATTTAAGTGCTGGTGAATACTGACCTTGCTTTTGGTACACTCTGCCAATATTGTTTAGTGTCACCGCTTCCCACCAGCGTTGTCCAGTCTCTGTGGTCAGTAATAGTGCTTTTTCCAATGTCTGCAATGCTTGTTCAGAGCGATTTGCACCTAATAGTTTAATTGCCTCTGAGTTGAGTCGCTGAACTTCTAATTGGCTAGTTTTCTGGGGTAATGCTTGAGCCGTTTCTCGGTAATTATACTGATGTATTAAATTTAAATTTACTGGTTTCCTTGCTGATAATGCTGTCCCCAAACCTGGGAAAAGAAGTAAACTAGCAATAGCAAAACTGAAATAATAAAAATGAGAGCGCATAGGAAAACCCTCACCAAATAAGGTGAGTGTTAATTTTCAACTATTAAATTGTACAGAACAACTAATTTTTATACTATTAAAATTGTAAAAAATCTCTAGCTTTTGTTAAAAAAAATTAAAATGTCGGAAGAAAAATCAAATCAACCACAATTATCGCCAACAAGTGCCCTTGACACTCCAACTCTGAGGGCATTTGAGAATTGGTATGAATATATTATCAGAGTGCAACCCCACCACACGGATTATTCAGGTGTTGTGTGGCACGGTTCTTATATTGCTTGGTTGGAAGAAGCGCGGATAGAATGCTTGCGATCTATAGGCATTGAATTTGCTGATTTAGTTGCTTTAGGATGTGATTTACCAGTTGTAGATTTGTCGTTGCGCTATCATCGGGCAATTCGCTTAGGTATGACAGCAGTCGTCAGAACGCGCATGAGTGAGGTGACTGGTGTCCGTATTAATTGGGATTATGCGATTGAATCACCAGATAGGCAAGAGTTATACGTTACTGCCAAGGTGACATTAGTTGCAGTGGACAAAGAAAGAGGTAAAATTATGCGTCAGTTGCCTACAACTGTTCAAGATGCATTAGCGAGGCTTTCGGGATCGATGAATAATTGATTGGTTGTTGCACACACCCTTCTAGGGTGTGGGTGTCTGTGGGTGTCTATGACGGTGGACGGTATTTTTAACCGTTATTTACCACCGTGTATTTGCGATAGACTTTGAGGCAAATGAATTATTTGATTCCAAATATCTTGAGGAGTAATGCCATAACTTATTTGTAATAAAACAACGATCGCTGCAATAGTTATTGCACTGCTGACGGTGGTTTTTACTATCTTCACTAATATTGTAAATACTATCCACGCTACAATTAAAGCAACTAACATATTATTAATTCCTTAAATATCACCCTTAAAAAAAGTCTTGTGTTGAGAAAGATAAACTTTTACATTTAGTAACAATTATTGCAGCGATCGCTCTTTGACCCAAGAAGCCCCGACGACTGAAGTCGCGGCTACATAAACAAAGTCCGCCTGCGCGGACTAATCTGAAAATAGGGTTTCAAATTTAATCTGGCGACAGCAATAATCGAGCTTTTTATCCTTGGGCATTTTTGATATAATTGTCCTGCGCTTAACATACTGGAAAGCGACACAAAAAACGGTATGCAACGTAACTTTTTATAAAGTAATTAATAACATGTCGTAGAGACGTTCCGCCGGAACGTCTTTACATTTTATTCGCTATTAATCTGGTTATCGTAGAGAAATAGTACGCGATCGCTTTTCTAAATTTTCAGTTGCGGTTAAAACGCTGGAAAAAACGGTATGTAACGTAACTTTTTATAAAGTAATTAATAACATGTCGTAGAGACGTTCCGGCGGAACGTCTTTACATTTTATTAGCTTATCGCAGAGAAATGATACGCGATCGCTTTTCTAAATTTTCAGTTGCCATTAAAACTTCTTGTCTAGCCCATTTATCAGCTGCCACAATATCATCTAAAGAAGGATTGGCAGAGTTATCAGCAGAAAAGCGATCGCATACCGATTCAATACAGCGAGGAATATCTAAAAAGTGAATTTTCTCATCTAAAAATAACGCTACAGCTTGTTCATTTGCAGCATTTAATACCGCAGGCATTGAACCGGCAGCTTTACCAGCCGCATAAGCTAATTTCATGCAAGGATATTTTTGGTGATCTGGTTCTCTGAAAGTTAAATTTCCGGCTTTTACCAAATCTAGTTGTTGCCAATCAGTGTGGATGCGATCGGGAAAAGATAAAGCATATAATAAAGGTAAGCGCATATCAGCCCAGCCTAATTGAGCTAAAACTGAAGTATCTTGCAACTCAATCAGGGAATGAATAATACTTTGAGGATGAATGACAATATCAATATGTTCATAATCCATCCCAAAAAGGAAGTGTGCTTCAATCACTTCCAATCCCTTATTCATCAAAGTGGCAGAATCTACAGTAATTTTCCGACCCATCGACCAATTTGGATGCTTGAGAGCGTCGGCAACAGTGACATATGCTAACTTTGCTACATCCCAATCACGGAAAGCACCACCAGAAGCAGTGAGCAAAATCCGCCGCAAACCGCCTTTGGGAACACCTTGCAAGCATTGAAATATAGCAGAATGCTCGGAATCTGCTGGTAATAATTTTACCTGATGTTTCTCAATTAACGGTAGAACTACAGGAGCGCCGGCGATTAAAGTTTCTTTGTTTGCCAAAGCGATATCTTTACCAGCTTCGATCGCAGCGATGGTGGGTAGCAAACCAGCACAACCAACGATACCGGTGACAACAGTTTGGGCTTCACCATAGCGAGCAACTTCGATGACTCCAGCCTCACCAGCGAGTAAAATTGGTTGAGGATCGAGGTCAGCGATCGCTTCTTTGAGTGCGGGTAATTTATCTTCTTCGCAAATCGCTGCTATACTTGGTCGAAACTGCCGAATCTGAGCCGCTAACAGTTCTACATTGCGTCCAGATGCCAATCCGACAATCCGAAACTGTTCTGGGTACTGGGAGACAATATCTAAAGTCTGAGTACCGATAGAGCCAGTTGAACCAAGCAGAGTAATTGCTTTCATAATTGTTTAATATTCAAAGACAACTTTACTATAAATTGCTGGGGACAACTGAAGCGCAGTAACTAGATAATATTTTTCTAATAGCGATCGCTTTGCCCAAAAACTTTGGGTAGGCTAAAAAGTCAAATCGTGAATAATAAGTAACGCCTTATGGACAAAGACTTTTACCTACAGTATGCATCCGTTGAAGATAAACATTGGTGGTTTGTTGGTCGGCGTCTGATTATCGAGCAAGGGATTCGTAAACTAAGTTTACCAAAAAATGCCCAAATTCTCGAAGTCGGTTGTGGTACCGGTGGCAATTTGAGAATGCTAACCCGTCACGGTCAAGTTTCAGCGATGGAGTTAGATGAAACCGCTTGCAAAATTGCCAATGAGCGGCAAGTAATTCCAGTAAAATTGGGTGGCTTACCTGATAAAATTCCTTTTAGCAATGAGTATGACATAATTCTCATACTTGATGTTTTGGAACATCTTGATGATGACTTGGCAGCACTGACCGCATTGCATACAAAATTAAAGCCTGGAGGTTCTTTGTTAATTACGGTTCCAGCTTACCAGTTTTTGTGGAGCCAGCACGATGAAATTAACCATCATAAACGTCGTTATGTATTGAAAAATTTGCAACAAGTTGTGAGAAAGGCTGGGTATACTGTGCATTACAGTAGCTATTTTAACTTTTTTTTGTTTCCTCTCGTTGCTGGCGTGCGTTACTTGCGTTCATGTTTAAAACTTGAAAGTAATTCGATTGATAACAGCGATTTGCATTTGCCTCCAAAACATATCAATAAGTTTTTGAGTCTCTTGTTTGCAAGCGAACGTCACTTAATGAATCGATTGAGTCTTCCTTTTGGCGTATCTATTTTGCTTTTAGCACACAAAAGTAAATCAAAGTCATGAAGGTTCTGATTTGCAGTTAATTGAGTTCAATAAAAGTAAGTAAATTATGAATTTTTTTAAATAAATTTATAATACTTATTTAAAAAGCGGTGTATTTCAGTGTTAAAAACACAAACAGGACAGTGAATAAACCAATCTACTCGATAGTTATACCAATTTATAACGAAGAAGAAAACATCACCGAGATGTATCGACGTCTGAATAATTTAATCGAGCAATTAGACGGTGAGGCTGAGTTAATTTTAATTGACGATGGAAGTCGCGATCGCTCTTTAAATATGATCCGCGAACTTCACCATTGCGATCGTCGTGTGCGTTACCTCAGTTTTGCGCGGAATTTTGGTCATCAAATTGCCGTAACTGCTGGTTTGAACATCGTTCAAGGCAAAATTGCGATCGTTATGGATGCCGATTTGCAAGACCCCCCAGAGCTAATTTTAGCCATGATAGAAAAATGGCAACAAGGCTATCAAGTAGTTTATGCCCAGCGTCTTTCTCGTAAACAAGAAAGTTGGCTAAAACGCTTGACAGCTTACGTCTTCTATCGCATACTCAGGGTTTTAGCTGATGTAGATATACCACCCGATACAGGTGATTTTTGCTTGATGGATCGGCAAGTGGTAGATATTCTCAATGCAATGCCCGAACGCAATCGCTACATTCGCGGTTTAAGAGCGTGGGTAGGTTTTCGCCAAACATCTATACATTTTGAACGAGATCCTCGCTTTGCTGGCAAAGAAAAGTATACCTTCGGTAAGTCTTGGGCATTAGCAGTGAATGGGATAGTTTCTCTGTCAAAAGTTCCCTTGAGACTAGCTACTTATTTAGGAATGCTCTCAGCTGGTATAGCCTTATTAATGATAGTCTTAGTGCTGTACTGGCGCTTATTCGATCCAGCTTCTCCATTAATTGGCTTCACATTAATTACAATTGGTCTATTTTTCTTGGGTTCTGTCCAATTGTTTTGTATTGGCATTTTAGGCGAATACATAGGTCGTATTTATGAAGAAGTCAAAGGTCGTCCTGTTTATACTGTCAAGGAAATGGGCGATGTAAATCATACATCAACAACGCCCTTGTCTAAGCCATCTCATCATTCATCAATTTAATTTGTAGCAACATATATAAAAACATTAAGTTTGTATTTATCATAACAATAATTTCAAGGAAAGTTTTGTGACTTTACAAGAATTTGCTTTACTATTGATGTCTGTTCTTGCCAGTGTAACAGGACAGTTTTTTTTAAAATTAGGCGCACTGAAGTTAGACAGAGTTAATTTAGGTAATGCTGTTAATTTAGTTTTGGGCATTATTACAATACCGGAACTTTTAACCGGACTAGCTTTCTACGGTATAGGTGCTGTTGCTTACATTCTTTTGTTAACTAGAGTCAATTTAAGTGTTGCTGCTCCTTCTGCATCACTGGTTTATGTTTTCTCAGTTTTGCTTGGTTACTTCATCTTTAAAGAATCAATTCCCTCGATCCGCTTAATAGGTCTAAGCTTAATTGTTGGTGGAGTTATATTAGTTGTCTGGCAAAAATAAATCAAATTATAAACGTGAAAAATAAATGACAAATTTCTTTAATGAAAATATCACCAAGCTAACAGCATATACCAGGAAAAACAAATATCAAATAAAAAAGATTTTGTTTGTCATAGCAATGTGGCTATCGAGCCGATTTGTCATAGCCGTTACTATGTTGTTGATTGCTCCTTTACTTCCTGCTCCAGCAAATGGCATTGCAGCGACATTTAGTTGGGATGTTTTCACAGCATGGGATAGTGTTTGGTATCAGCAAATTGCAACTAATGGATATCAACCTTCCGATAATGGAGCATTATATTCAACGGCATTTTTTCCGTTATTTCCCTTAATTATCCGAATATTTATGAATCTTGGCTTGCCTTTTGCAGTCGCAGGCACATTAATAAATAATTTGGCATTTTTAGCTGCTTTAATAATTCTGTATTTTTGGGTAAACGAAAGTTATGGTAAAAGTGCAGCACGGTGGACAACTGCTGTTTTAGCATGGTGTCCTTATTCGCTTTACGGAACTGTAGTTTACACCGAAGGACTGTTTTTATTGTGCAGCATATCTGCTTTGCGAGCTTTCGATAAAAGACAATATATCTCGACAGTTTTTTGGGGTGGATTAGCTACAGCAACACGAGTAACTGGAATAACACTCATACCTGCCTTTTTGTTTGTCTCCTGGAAAGAAGGCAGAGGTTTAAAAGCCTACATTGCTAGTTTAGGTGTAGGTAGCGGTTTTGTTTTTTATAATCTGTATTGTCAAATTAAATTTGGTGACGCTTTAGCATTCCTTCACGCACAAAAAGGATGGCGTTCTTCGGTGGGGTTTGACTGGCAAGGTTGGCGGAAAATGTTGATGCAAATCGTCGTTGGTTCAACTAGTGGAAATGGCTATATTCAAAATCTATTGCATCCTTTGTTATTTACAATTATTGTTTGTAGCAGTTATTTACTATGGCGTTTTCGCAGCAAGTTAGGTGCGACTAAGGTGCGCTATGCATTTTATTTTCTATGGATTTTACTCTGGTTATTAACACGCAACTCTTTACCTAACGATCCATTTAAAAGTGAGCCATTAATTAAAATATTACTTATTTTCGGTGGTGTCTATTTACTTTGGTTTTCTCGAAATAAAATTCCTCTGGTTGCTGTTATATATGGTTTTTTATCCTATGGCTTAATACTTAATACCGGACTTACTGCTTCTGTTGAACGCTACGCTTATGGTATTGTGTCGCTGTCGTTTGCATTTGGACTATTGCTTGCTCGTTATCCGCGTTGGGGATATGCAATTATGGGATTTTTCGCCATTGTTTTAGCTACCTTTAGTATCCGATTTTCTCAAGAACTTTGGTTAGCTTAAATTGTAGTAAGCACTTTAGTGCTTAAAATAAGCACTGAAGTGCTTACTACGAGAAAAAATTATTCAAAGTTGGTAAGGGTGATATGGAAAAAAAACTAATTGTGTTTGGTACTGTCGGTTGGATGATTGGCATCAGCACGGTGATTTTATTTGCGTGCAGCAGCTTACGACATATTTTGTTTCAATCAACCGCTTTTGATTTAGGAATTTTTGATCAAGCAGTTTACTTAATTAGCCAAGGACAACAGCCTGTTTCTAGTTTCATGGGATATCACATTTTGGGCGATCATGCCGCTTTTATTTTCTATCCCTTGGCTTTATTGTACAAAATTTACCCTAGTGTTTATTGGTTATTTGCGGTGCAAGCAGCAGCTTTAGCGTTAGGTGCATTGCCTACGTGGTATTTAGCGCGTCAAGCTAATTTGACACCGCAGCAATCTATAGCAATGGCAGCTGTGTACTTGTTATATCCAGTGGTGTTTAATATCAATCTGTTTGATTTTCATCCAGAAGCGATCGCTCTCCCTATTTTATTAGCAGCGGTATGGTTTGCGCGGCAAGGTAAAACTGGATGGTTTTGTATCAGCATTATCTTGATTTTAAGTTGTAAAGCAGTTTTATCCCTGACGGTAGCTGCAATGGGTGTATGGTTGATTTTGTTTGAAAAACGACGCTTTTACGGCATCATTGCTCTTAGCGTTGGTGTTGCCTGGTTTTTGATTAGTTCTCAAATGATTATTCCCTTTTTTAGTGGTAGGGAAGCAGCAGCAGTTGGACGTTTTAGCTATTTAGGTAATTCCGTTACAGAAATTGCTCAAAATCTAGTATTAAAGCCAGGATTGGTATTAGGAAAAGTTTTTTCATTAGATAATTTCGGATATTTGATTTTGCTACTAGCACCTGTAATTTGGGGGCTTTCTTTTTCCGGGATAGCACCTTTAATTGGTGCAATTCCTTGTGTAGCAATTAATCTAATCGCTGACTACCAACCTCAAAAAGATTTGGTGCATCAATACTCTTTACCAGCACTTCCATTTTTGTTGTTAGCTGTCATTTCTAGCCTTGCAGCAGGTAAGGGATGGTTGCAAAATAAACGAGCAATTATTTTGTGGTCTTTAGTGACTTTCTTGGCTTTAGCAAAATTTACCCATTTTGGCGGAAAATATTTAGAATCTCTGGATACTTGGCAAGCTACACAAGAAGCGATCGCTCAAGTTCAAACTAAAGGCAGTGTTTACACAACAGCGGCAATTTCCCCCCACTTGGCACATCGGCAATTAATTCAATTGACTGATGCAAATGCACCACAAACTGATTTAGCAATCTTTGATTATATATTACTAGATGTCCGTCATCCTGGCTGGGCAAGTAATCCACAATTTGCTGCGAACTTATTAAATCAACTTAAAAGTAAATCAGAATTTAAGTTGAAATATCAGCGCGATGATGTTTATTTGTTTACTAAATAATGTATCCATCGTAGTGAGCGATTTATCGCTCAAATCCAAGATTTTAAGGGCTGAAGTCCTTACTACTTAACAAAGAGTTTATTTACACCAGATTTGAGGTAAATGAAGTACATATATAAAACCCCTCTCCTTGTAGAGACGTAGCACTGCTACGTCTCTACGTGTATTCGATGAAAGCGGAATCTGCTGTATTATCTAGTTAGTAATTTGGTGTAAAATATTTTGATAATCAATAATAAATTATTTTTTCCAGTTATCATGTGGCTATCGAGCCGGATATTTATCTGCATAATTATGTTATTGATTGTGCCTTTACTTCCAGTTCCACCAGGATTAGTTGCTGCTAAATTTGGCTGGGATGTTTTCTTTTCTTGGGATAGTAACTTTTACGAAGCGATCGCCACTTTTGGATACAATTACTCAATTCCCGGAAAGCAACTCCCATCGGTTGCTTTTTTTCCTTTGTTTCCTTTAGTTACTCACGTATTGATGAGTGTTGGCTTACCTTTTAAAGTAGCAGCCACATTGATAAATAATCTCGCCTTTTTAGGAGCGCTGATAGTATTATACGCTTGGATAAATGAGCGTCATGACAAACAAAAAGCGCGTTGGGTAACAGCCGTACTAGCTTGGTGTCCGCTGTCTTTATTCGGCACTGTGATTTACTCTGAAGGACTGTATCTTTTGTTTAGTACAGCTACTTTAAAAGCTTTTGATAAACAACAATATGGTTGGACAGCGCTTTGTGGTGCGATCGCTACCGCAGCACGTCCTACGGGGATCGCGCTGATACCTGCGCTTTTGCTTGTAAGTTTGTGGGAACGCAGAGGTGTAAAAGCTTACATTGCTAGTTTAGCCGCTGGTGGTGGTTTGTTTCTATGGAGCTTGTATTGCCAAATTACAATGGGGGACGCTTTAGCATTTCTCCACGCTCAAAAAGCATGGCGTCCGTCATTGGGTTTTGATTGGCTGCGTTGGTTAAAGATGATAATGCAAATTGTCGTCGGTACAACTAATTGGAAGTATGGTTACATTAAAGACCCTTGGCATCCACTGCTATTTGCAATTATTATCAGTAGTGCTTCTTTATTGTGGTATTTACGCAAAAAATTGAATGCTACTAAGGTAAATTATGGCTTTGCCTGCTTAGGGTTAGTCTTGTGGCTGTTAGCCGGCGATCCTTTGACTAACGTTGTGATGATATTTGGTGGTATATATTTGTTATGGCGTTTACGTCGGGAACTTAGTTTAATTACTGTTGTCTATGGTTTTTGTGGCATCGGTATGTTACTCGCATCGGGAGGTACAATTTCTTTAAATCGTTTGTCTTATGGTATTGTATCCCTGGCGATCGCTTTTGGGGTGCTGCTTGCTCGTCATCCTTTTTGGGGACGCGCAGTTATGGGCTTCTTTGCCATTCTACTTGCTAGCTTCGCTGTCCGATTTGCTCAAGATCAGTGGGTAGCGTAGAAAGTGTTTTTGGTCTGCTTTGTATGCTCATCTGAAGTGCTATAGTCCCTAAAACACAAATTGAGAATTATGTGATGTTACTAATAATTAATCTCGATTTATTGGTATATAAAGCTACTCTGATTTTTGACTATTTTCGGTGTTGCTCGTATTCAATATTACTTTTTGATTGCAAATTAAATGCTTCAATGAGACTATAATACACAGCATTTTAACTTACTTCAATAAAAAATTTTTTATTGTTTCAGTATTTATACCATATTCAAGGACATATAATTATAGTATCACTAGTGTAGCGTAGCGGAAATAAAACTACCATTCAAAAAACCCAACAACCTTGTATTTGCGGTAATAGTGCATCTTGCTTTATATAAATTATATTAAGTTAATTTATATTCAAGTAATTAACAAACGGCAAAAGTTACATTAAGTAAATTGAAAATATAAGTATATTTTAAAAAGGAAGGAATAACATTTAGCAGTACAATATTTTTTGTCAACTATGAATGATAAATGATAAAGGATGAAAATAATAAATCGGCACTATTGTCCAATAAAGTTTGTTTGCGTTGGTCTCCAACAAAAGAAGGATAAATTATTTCTGAAGTACTAACTTCATTTTTTATCTGCCACTTAAAATTCATATTCAAGAATAACAAATATGTTTAGGCAACTGATTTGTTATTCATATAGCTATTATTAGCTACTACTGGCTCAAGCCAGATAATCTAAGCTGAAATTAAACTTGTGCAATGAATTTGCTCAATTTTCTTATATTTCTGTTAATCAGTTGTTAATTCTTCTGTCCTTACCAGAAACTAACTTGGTATCTAATAATTACAAAAAATGTGCTATAACGTACCGTCAGAACCCAGACTGATGGTTCACCCTTGAAGGAGCTATGACGTGGAAAGCAATAAGTCGTTTTTTTGGTCGCAAGGAATCATAATTGCTCTGCTTGCCTTAGGTAGCAGTTTAAGCCTTGGTTTAATGATGCCTATTAATCCAAAAGCCTCGAAAGCAAACAGTGAAACAAGTATAAAATCCGACAGTAAGATTACTCCTATAGAAACAACTCAGCGCATTGAGCAATTAAAATCGGCAATGCTTAGAACTTGGCAGCAAGAAGCCAAAGCAAAGGGTCTTGCTTACAGTGTGCCACAACGTTTTCAAGGGGCAACCATCGCAGAAGCAAAACTCAGTCAAGGTCAGAAAGTAATCGCTCTTACCTTTGATGATGGTCCTTGGATTGGAAGTACAGCTAAAGTACTGGATATCCTCAAAAAAAATAACATCAAAGGCACATTTTTTATTGTTGGGCAGATGCTTAAGGAGCATCCAGATTTGGGTGTGCGAATTGTGACTGAAGGTCATGCCATTGCTAACCATACTTGGACTCACAGATATCATTTCATGAATCCACAAGTAGCGGCTTATGAAGTTGACAGCACGTCTAAACTGATTTATCAAACTACTGGTGTGAAAACAACTTTATTCCGACCACCTGGGGGAATCATGAACAACGGGGTAGCTGCTTACGCCAGAAACCAAAAATATACAATCGTCATGTGGTCTGCTGACTCTGTAGACTACAGCCGTCCTCCCGTTTCCAGATTGATTCATAATGTCACCAAGGCATCAAAACCAGGTGGTATTGTATTGATGCATGATGGAGGTGGTAATCGTTCTCATTCTGTGCAAGCTCTACCACAAATTATTGACTACTTTAAAAAGCAGAAATATAGCTTTGTCACTATACCGGAACTCTTAGAAATGCAAAATAAAGACCAGAAGCTAATGACAGCTAAAAAGTAATATTTATTAGTTATTAGTCATTATAGTAATCCTAAATAAGACAGGACTTACGCACGGACTACGTATTTCCGTCCCTATCGACGCTTCGGTTGCACCTATCTAAGTCTTGTTTTCTGGTAACGAGTGCGTAAGTCCTATAAAAGTGTGGAAAGTTAGATCCCCGACTTCTTTAAGAAGTCGGGAATCTAAGTTTTAAGCTCTACTCAGAGGTGTCTCTACAAACAACTAAACTGAACTGAGTTGTTTTTCGGCAACAAACTGAGGATTTGCCTCTGGACTATCAGCTTCAGAAGGGGGAACCAACTGCCAAAACTTGGGTAAGAATTCTTGCCAGTTTTGCAAAATCATCTTCGCTTTTGGTGAATTAGTGCGATCGCCATGTGCTTTAATTAATTCTTGCAGTTGCTTTTCACCAGCTTCGGTAATTACCCGCTGAAGTTTGACGATTTCCCGATTAACTAATTCTGGGAATCCACCCTCTTCATCTAAGAAATACCCAAGTCCACCAGTCATCCCCGCAGCAACGTTGCGTCCAACTTTACCCAAGACGACAATTACACCACCAGTCATGTATTCGCAACAGTGATCCCCTGCACCTTCAATCACTGCTGTACCTTTAGAATTACGTACCGCAAAGCGTTCTCCACCCTTACCGTTGGCAAACAACATTCCACCAGTAGCACCATAAAGGCAGGTATTGCCAATTATCACATTTTGTGCTGGGTCATAAGTAGCAGCAGCCGGGGGTTTAATAATGATTTCACCACCGTGCATTCCTTTACCTACGTAATCGTTTGCCTCTCCTTCTAAGGTTAAATTCATCCCTGGGAGATTGAATGCACCAAAACTTTGTCCGACACTACCTTTGAAGTTCAGGTTTATTTGCCCTGCAAAGTTATTGTCGCCGTATTGAGATGCGATCGCTCCGGCTAATCTGGCACCGACTGTTCTATCTGTATTGACTATTTTCCAAGTCTTTGTCACAGTAGATTGCGTGTTAATTGCAGCTTGAATATCTGCATCCGCTAACAATTCGTCATCCAAAACCATACCGTTGCTGTGAACTAGTTCATGCTGCAACCAGCTACGGTTTTCTTTAGTGTCGGGCAACTTCAGCAAGCAATCGAGATTTAGCGATCGCGTTTTCGTCAGCTTAACGTTTTCCCGCTCCGTCAATAAATCGGCACGTCCAACGATTTCTGAAAGCGTTCGATAGCCAAGTCGCGCTAACAAACTCCGCACTTCTTCCGCTACAAAGTAGAAGAAGTTAACAACGTGTTCTGGCATACCAGTAAACCGCTTCCGCAGTTCTTCTTTTTGCGAAGCGACACCCACAGGACACTTATTGGTGTGACAAATTCGCGCCATTATACAGCCTTCAGCAATCATAGCGATGGAGCCGAAACCGAATTCTTCGCCACCCATCAACGCACCGATTACCACGTCCCAGCCGCTCTTGAAGCCACCATCAACACGTAAAATGACGCGATCGCGCAAACTATTTTCCATCAACACCCGATGCACTTCACTTAAACCGAGTTCCCACGGAGAACCAGCGTGTTTAATCGAACTTAAGGGTGATGCGCCCGTGCCGCCATCATGACCGGAAATCTGGATGATATCGGCGTTTGCCTTTGCCACACCAGCCGCAATTGTACCGATACCAATTTCCGCAACCAGCTTTACTGATACCTGTGCTTTCGGATTAATTTGGTGCAAATCAAAAATCAACTGCGCCAAATCCTCAATCGAATAAATATCGTGATGCGGAGGTGGGGAAATTAGCGTTACTCCCGGCTTAGAACGGCGTAACATGGCAATGTAAGGACTAACCTTTGTCCCTGGAAGTTGTCCACCTTCCCCAGGTTTTGCACCTTGAGCGATTTTGATTTCAATTTGTTTAGCGCTCATCAAATACCCAGGTGTCACCCCAAAGCGTCCGGATGCGACTTGCTTAATGGAACTGCAAGCAGTATCACCATTCCGCAAACCTTTTAAGTGCGGTAGGGTTGGCGAGTTACCATCTTCCACATCATCGAGAACTTTAAAGCGTACTGGATCTTCGCCACCTTCCCCAGAATTAGATTTTCCGCCAATTCGGTTCATAGCGATCGCTAAAGTTTCATGAGCTTCTCGCGACAAAGCACCCAAAGACATACCGCCGGTGCAGAAGCGCTTGACAATCTCAGTTACCGATTCTACTTCTTCAATGGGGATTGATTGGCGATCGCTTTCCAAATCTAGCAAGTCACGCAACGCTGTAATCGGTCTTTCTTGCAAATATTTCTTATATACCTCGTAATGGTCATAAGCAGTTTTGCCCGATGCACCGTTTTCTTTCACTTTTGCCAAGCCTACGGCATTATGCAGCGCTTTTGCCAATTCCGGACTGTTCATGTGATACTCGCCACCAGGACGGTAATTCACAAAACCCAAATTTTCTAGCTTCTTGGTTGTCAGTTCCGGGAAAGCCTTACAGTGGAACGAAAGCACCTCAGTTGCGAGTTCGCTGATACTCAAACCACCCACGCGGGAAGTCGTACCATAAAATCCCAACTCTAACAAATCTCGACCGATGCCGATCGCCTCAAAAATTTGCGCTGCTTGATAACTCGCTAGCAGAGAAATTCCCATCTTCGAGAGGATTTTCAACAAACCTGCTTCTACCGCTTTGCGATAGTTACCAAAGGCTTCCTCTAAAGTGAGGGTTGTAATTGTACCACGTTCCATAGACTTTTGCGTCTTCGGTTCTAACCACCAATCGCGCACAGTTTCCAAAGCCAGATAAGGACAAACCGCACCAGCACCGTAGCCAATTAGACAAGCAAAGTGATGTGTACTCCAGCACTGAGCTGTATTCACAACCAAGGATGCTTTCATTCGCAACCCTTCGCGAATTAAGTGATGGTGTACCGCACCCACCGCCAACAGAGGGGGAATATAGGTGTATTCTGTACCGATGCCGTGACTTACCTTGTCACTTAAAATTAAAATCTTCGCACCAGCTCGCACAGATTCTACAGCTTGTGCTTGTAAAGACTTCACTGCTTCAGATAGCCCATTAGGACCTGAGGCAATTTCAAACAGCGTTGACAACTCAGCCGTAGCAAATCCTGACAGCTTGATAGCTTCTAACTCTGCTGGATTCAAAAGAGGCGATTCTAGCTTCAGCCTTTTAGCATATTCTGGCTTGGGATCTAACAAGTTACCCCGTTCACCCAATTCCACTTTCAAAGACATCACCAAGCTTTCGCGCAACGGGTCAATTGCCGGGTTTGTCACTTGAGCAAAGCGCTGTTTGAAATAGTCATACAGCAAATGGGGTTTTTCAGACAGCACCGCTAGAGGTATATCATCCCCCATACAGAAAGTCGCTTCTTTCCCATCCATTGCCATTGGCTGAATTACCATTTCCACATCTTCTGTGGTGTAGCCAAAAGCGATTTGATGTTGCAATCGGGACGGCGTAACTCCGCCCTGACTATCTATATTATTGGTTGTAGAATGTCCGTTACCGTTGACATTTGCATGATGTCCGTTGCCATTAACAGACGATTCACTGACCAATGACTTAATATCTTGACGATACTTTTGCAACCATTCTCCATATGGCTGCTGTTTGGCAATGCGCTGTTTAATTTCCCAATTTTTCAACACTTCATGGCTTTCTAAATCCACGGCAATCATTTGCCCAGGTCCGAGTCTGCCTTTCTCCACAATATCAGCTTCTGGTAAGTCCACTACCCCAGCTTCGGAAGCGACAACGATATAATCATCTTTGGTGATGCAGTAACGAGCTGGTCTTAAGCCATTGCGATCGAGTGTTGCACCGACTTTCCGACCATCGCCGAATACTAAAAGTGCTGGACCATCCCAGGCTTCTTGCAGACCGCTGTAGTATTCGTAAAAATCGACAATTTCCGGGAAATTACTTAAATCAGGTTGATTCTGGTAAGCCTCTGGAACCATAATCATCAAGGCTTCCAGTGGGGTGCGTCCAGACTGCACCAATAACTCAACTACGTTATCTAAAGTTGCTGAGTCACTGTTATCGATGTGAACAAAAGGCTTGAGTTCTTCTAGGCGATTCTCCCATACTGGATGATTCAAGCTTGCATCTCGTGCCATCATCCAATTCATGTTACCAAATAGCGTGTTAATTTCACCGTTGTGACCCAAAAGCCGCATTGGTTGCGCTAAGGGCCATTTTGGCATAGTGTTCGTACTAAAGCGGCGGTGATATACTGCCCATGCACTCTTAAAAGCCGGATTTTTTAAATCCAGATAAAAGTCTCCCAATACAGCAGAACGCACCATGCCTTTATAGACAATTGTCCGACTCGACAACGAGCAGATGTATAAATCTTCCCAAATGTGTTTTACAGCTTTGAAAATCAGACGACGAGTAATGTATAATTGCCGTTCCAATTCATCGCCGCTTTTATCAGAAGCTAGCAAAACTTGTTCAATTTGGGGTTGATTTTCTCTTGCTTGTATCCCCAATATATTAGATTGCACCGGCACTACTCGCCAGCCCAGTACAGTCAAATTTTCTGACTTAGCTACTTCCTCAATTATTGCCTTACATGAAAGCGCTGTTTCTGGATCTTGTGGGAGAAATATCATCCCGACAGCAATATTTTTGGTAGAAGTCAGTTCCACACCTTTTGTGGCAAAGTCAGCTTGGAACAACTCCCAAGGAATCGCTGTCAATATTCCCGCACCATCACCGGAATCTTGGTCTGCACTACAACCACCCCGGTGTTCTAAGCAAGTTAAAGCAGCTAAGGCTTTAGTAACAAGTTCATAGCTAGCGTGATTTAGACGATGGGCAATAAAGCCCACACCACAAGCATCTCGCTCTTCTACTAACCATCGAGGACCCTGGTAGGTACACCTTGAAGACGTATCCGAAAATGTCATTTGTTGGTCTTGATTCATGGGTTGATTATTCATATTTTATTGCTGATAACTTGAATTACGGATTTTGCCACTACTTGTGAGAAAAAATTTCTAACTTTTAAAAATGGAAAAATAGAGATTACCTAAAATTAGGAAAAAAAAATCTAACTTCAGGTTTCTTTTTTCGTTCACCCGTGTTAAACTAATCGCGTTATTTTTTTTGTTTATTTTATGGAGAATCAACAGTCTTTTATTTATATCGTGAAGCTATGTATTTTCTCAATTAGCTGTTTTTAAATCAAAGCTACTTTTTCGACTGACCTGGAACAAAACTGGTTTTTAAAGCTTCACTGTTTTTAAAGCTGAAATTCTTTCTATTTAACAACATTTAGCACCGTATTACACTATATGCCCATTTGACAATTCCTAAATCTGTGTTGTTATTGAGATTTTTGCGTTTCTACCCATTGCCACTTGTGTTACTACCACCACTACCTCCCTTAAGTTGCAACCATCAGTAAGGATGCAACACTTAATTCAACTTTAATCACCAAGACTACACTTGTCGTGTGGTTAGCTTAAAGTGTTAGTCACCACACTAAAATACAGTGGTTTTGGTAGGTAAACTACTCGTTGAACTTTATAAAATACAACACTCCAAGATATAGAGTATCACGTTGTAGTTCAAACTGTATGTCAGGATTTTTTGATATTAAGAAACATTAGTTAACTTCTGTTGTCCGTAATAGTTTTTCAAATTACCTAGTAAGTTATGGTGAAAATGCTCAATTTTTGCCGAGAAGAAGACCGTAAAGCTATTGCTAATAAGGGCAATAGAAAATTTTTTGCAACTTTCGTCTCGCCAATAATTTCAACAGTACTGTGCTTATCTGCTACCTTTCCCACTCTTGCCCAGCAGTCTCCAATAGAAACAAAATTAGCACCAGTTTTGACTCAACAGTCACCTCGACCTCCTTTACCAGGAGTAATCTCTTATGGTAATCAAATTTTACTCAATGGTCGTACCTTATCAGGTACTTGGTTACAAAAACGTTCTAAATCAGGCTCATTTAGCACTTCAATAAGTGATGGGGCACTTAGGCAATTAGTTGGGGTAGATTTTTTAAATAGCAACAATCCCAGCAGACAGCCAGTGCAGTGGTTTTCCCTCCTGACAAAGCCAGTGGTTTTAACCAGCGTGTTAGCAGGAGGATATCGGTATTTAGATATCACTACTTTTGCAAAAACTTCTCAATGGCAGATGCAAGTTAATGGCAATACATTGGTGATTTCCACCCCAGGCGCGAAAGTAACAGATATTAGTCAAAGTCGGCAATCTTCAACTGTTGGCGTTGCCCCTCTTCAACAGCCTCGCATCGTTGTAAATTTAGATCGCCCTACTGCTTGGCAAATTAGACAAGAGTTACCAATTAAAAAAGCGCTGCCACCTGACCCTGATACAGTCACACCCAAAACCTCTGCACTGCCAAATAGAGAGTGGATAATAACCTTAGATGGCATCGCCGATCCGATTTTGTTGCAACGCTATACTCCTGGTGCACCAGCACCAGCAGAAATACAGCTGCCAAATTTTCTTAAACAATTACCACCAGTCATAATACCAGCCCCTACTCCGGAAACGCCCCCAGAACCACTTATTCAACAAGTGGAAGTGGTCAACAACCAAACGATCATTCATTTGAGCGTCCCCTTTGGTCTAGCGCCCCGGATAACTACTATACCAAGCCCCGATCGCCTGATAATTGATATTCGCCCCGATGCATTGGTAGAAAAAGATATTACTTGGGCACAGGGGTTACGCTGGCGTCAGCAGATTGTCAATTTAGGCACAGAACGGTTTCCCGTTGTTTGGTTACAAGTTAATCCCCGCACCGTGGGAATAAAGCTGAAACCGATGGTGACGAACGCCAATACTCTTACAGGGAGCGCCCCTTTAATTCAAACAGCGCAACAATACTTAGCCGTCGCCGCAATTAATGGTGGTTATTTTAACCGCAATAATCGCTTACCCTTAGGTGCGATTCGTCGGGATAATCAATGGTTATCTAGTCCAATTCTCAACCGAGGAGCGATCGCCTGGAATGACTCCGGACAATTTTACTTTGGTCGTCTCACCTTGGCAGAAACCTTAACCACCTCCAATAACCAGCAGCTACCGATTCAATTTGTCAACAGTGGCTACGTTCAAAGTGGTATCGCCCGCTACACCCCCGCTTGGGGAAGCTACACCTACCTTACCGACAACGAAATCATTCTCGTCGTCCAAAATAACCAAGTTACCAATCAATTCTTAGGCGGCAAAGCTGGTGACACTAGCATAAGCGTCAATATTCCCCAAAATGGCTATCTGCTAGTCTTGCGCGGTAACGCCGTCAGTAATGCGAATTTATTGCCCATTGGCACCACCTTACGCATTTCCAGCGCTACCACTCCCGTTGATTTTAGCCGATACCCCAACATTGTCGGCGCAGGACCATTACTAGTACAAAATAATCAAATTGTCCTCGATGCTAAAGCCGAGAAATTCAGCGATGCCTTTATTGCCGAAAAAGCTATTCGCAGCGCCATCTGCACAACCGCAACAGGCACAGTAATGATTGCTGCCGTCCATAACCGCCCAGGTGGTGCCGGTCCCACCTTGACAGAACACGCCCAATTGATGCAGCGTATGGGATGTGTGAATGCCCTCAATTTAGACGGCGGTAGTTCCACCAGCCTGTACTTAGGAGGACAACTACTCGACCGTTCCCCCAACACAGCCGCCCGCGTCCACAACGGAATCGGTATTTTTCTCCAACCCCGATGAGGGAGGTGGGGAGACAAGGAGAGTGGGAGACAAGGAGAGGGGGAGACAAGGAGAGGGGGAGACAAGGAAGAAAATTCATCCCCCTTGTCCCCCTTGTCCCCTTGTCTCCTTGTCCCCTTATCTCCTTGTCCCCTTGTCTCCTTGTCCCCTTATCTCCTTGTCCCCTTGTCCCCTTGTCCCCTTGTCCTTTCTTAAAGGTTAGTCAAAGCTTTCCTCTTTCTTAATGAAGACTTCATGTAGATACAGGAATTTCAGTAGTCACCGATTACACACTAAAGAGTGGTTTTGCTATCTTTGGCAAAGGTGAACTGAATTGCTTATTTTCACGGTTGCTACATTGCGCCATGTTTTTTCATCAATAGTAAAGAGTACACGCAATTTGTCCTGTCTCCTAATGAGGTAACTATGGCTCAATTATCTGAAACAACACAAATCAACACACTGCCCACACCTCCAACTGGAACTTCTAGAGGCGTTGCTGCAACCGAGTTGCGCCCTTGGGGTTCTTTCACGGTTTTGGAAGAAGGGCGCGGATACAAAATCAAGCGCATCGAAGTTAAGCCGGGACACCGCCTTAGCTTGCAAATGCACCATCACCGGAGCGAACACTGGATTGTCGTTTGTGGTACAGCTAAGGTAGTTTGTGGCGAGCTAGAAGTGGTACTAACCAATAATCAGTCCACCTATGTACCTCAATGTACAACTCATCGTCTAGAAAATCCTGGCGTCATTCCTTTGGTATTGATTGAAGTCCAAAATGGCGAATATTTAGGCGAAGATGATATTGTGCGCTACCAAGACGACTACGCCCGTAGTAATGATGAAAACTCAAAGACCGCTATCAAAAGCAGATAATTCCTCTTTGAGGATAAATTAGATTATAGTTTACAACCCCATCTGTAATATGAAGATGGGGTTTTCAATTTAATAAATTTTATGATTGAACTGAGTCAAGCAGCCGCCAGCGAAATTAGGCGATTAAGATCAAAGCAGCTGCGCTCAAATATTTTCGTTCGCTTGGCTGTGAAAGCCGGTGGTTGTTCGGGGTGGTTTTATGATATGTCTTTTGATGAAGCGGTAAAAGATGACGATCGCCTAATTGATTCTCACGGCATCCAAATACTGATAGACCCTGCCAGCTTAGATTACATCAACGATTTAATACTCGATTATTCAGAGGATCTCATGGGCGGTGGTTTTCGCTTTCATAATCAAAGAGCGATCGCTACCTGTGGTTGTGGCAATTCTTTTTCTACCGATTAGTTGGGCAATGGGCAATGGGCAATGGGCAATGGGCAATAGGCATTGGGCAATGGGCAATGGGCATTGGGCAATGGGCAATGGGCATTGGGCAATGGGCAATGGGCAATGGGCAATGGGCAATGGGCAATGGGCAATGGGCAATGGGAATTAAAGATCTCGATTTTTGATA